>NZ_CP013254.1:0-2400000 GCF_001482365.1 Kocuria flava
GGGGACGTCGAGCCTGGCCAGCTTGCCCGAGGCCGTGAAGCGCTCGGTGGCCTTGGAGCCGGCCTCGACCGCCGTGCCCTCGTTCTCCTTGCGCGTGTCCGCACCGGTCTGCGTCATGGTGTCCTCCCTGGACGGTCTGTGTTCGCGGATGGTCCCGCCGGCGCCCCGACGGGGCGCCGCGCCGGCTGTGACTGCCGACACACGGGAACGTCCCGTTCAGCGTAGCGACCCGGATCAGGACGAAACAAATATCAATTAGCCCTGTTCTGTGCACAGAATTCGGCAAAAACACCCCCTGGGTCAGTCCTAGGGGTTCGCCTGATGTGAGCGTGGTCACGAGCGCCCAGACTGGAGGGCACACCATTCGGCGTGGGTTCCGCGCGGACCCCGGCCGACCTGCACCGTCCCCCGACGAAGGAGCACGTCATGACCGAGAACCTGACCCACGTCCGCGAGGTCCTCTCCGACGCCGTGGTCGACGACCGCGAGAACGGCGTCATCCGCGCCAAGCGCGAGATCTTCACCGACGAGGAGATCTTCGAGCTGGAGATGAAGTACATCTTCGAGGGCAACTGGGTCTACCTCGCCCACGAGTCGCAGATCCCGAACGTCGGCGACTACTTCACGACCTACATCGGGCGCACCCCCGTGGTGATCACCCGCGACAAGGAGGAGAAGCTCAACTGCATCGTCAACGCCTGCTCCCACCGCGGCGCGATGCTGTGCCGGCGCAAGACCGACAACCGGACCACCTTCACCTGCCCGTTCCACGGCTGGACCTTCAAGAACTCCGGTGAGCTGCTCAAGGTCAAGGACGGCCGCAACGGCGGCTACCCCGAGAACTTCAACAAGAACGGCTCCCACGACCTGACCAAGGTGGCCCGCTTCGAGTCCTACCGCGGCTTCCTCTTCGGCTCCCTCAACCCGGACGTGCTGCCCCTCGAGGAGCACCTGGGCGACGCCACCAAGGTCATCGACTCCATCGTCGACCAGTCCCCGGAGGGCCTCGAGGTGCTGCGCGGGGCCTCCACCTACACCTACGACGGCAACTGGAAGGTCCAGGCGGAGAACGGCGCCGACGGCTACCACGTGACCTCGGTGCACTGGAACTACGCGGCCACCACCGCCCGCCGCACCGCCGGCGACTCCGCCAACAAGACCAAGGCCATGGACGCCGGCAAGTGGGGCAAGGTCAAGGGCGGGTTCTACTCGTTCGAGCACGGCCACCTGCTGCTGTGGCAGGAGTGGACCAACCCCCAGGACCGCCCGCTGTGGGACCGCCGCGACGAGCTCGTCGAGAAGTACGGCGAGGAGATGGCGAACTTCATGATCAACATCTCGCGCAACCTGTGCGTCTACCCGAACGTCTACATCATGGACCAGTTCTCCTCGCAGATCCGCCACTTCCGGCCGATCTCCGCGGACCAGACCGAGGTGACCATCTACTGCATCGCCCCCAAGGGCGAGTCCGCGGAGAACCGCGCCAAGCGCATCCGCCAGTACGAGGACTTCTTCAACGCGACCGGCATGGCGACCCCGGACGACCTCGAGGAGTTCCGTTCCTGCAACAAGACCTACTGGGCCAGGACCGCGAAGTGGAACGACATGACCCGCGGCTCCGCCCACGAGATCCAGGGCCCCGACGAGCAGGCCCGGGCGCTGGGGATGGACCGCGTCATCGCCTCCGGCATGCGCACCGAGGACGAGGGCCTCTACCCGATCCAGCACACCTTCTGGAAGGAGGTCATGGACAAGGGCCTGGCCGAGGAGGAGCGCGAGGCCGAGCACGCCGCCCCCGTCACCGCCTGACCCCTCTTCCCCCGGATCAAGGAGCTTCCACCATGGCCAATCTGCTCAACCCCGTCGCCGCGCTGAAGACCGCCGACGAGATCGCCACCCTCGAGACCGTCCGTGCCTTCCTCTACAAGGAGGCGCGCCTGCTGGACGACCGCCGCTTCGACGAGTGGCTCGAGTGCTACTCCCCGGACGCCGAGTTCTGGATGCCCGCGTGGGACGACAACGACGAGCTGACCGAGGACCCCCAGTCCGAGATCTCGCTCATCTACTACGACAACCGCGGCGGGCTCGAGGACCGCGTGTTCCGCATCAAGACGGACCGCTCCTCGGCGACCTCCCTGCCGGACCCGCGCACCGGGCACAACGTCACCGACGTGGAGATCCTGGCGCACGAGGGCGACACCGTGCAGGTCCGCTACAACTGGTTCACCCTCTACTTCCGCTACAACACGACGGACACCTACTTCGGCACGACCTTCGTCGACCTCGACCTCTCCGGCGAGCAGCCGGTGATCACGAAGAAGAAGGTCGTCCTGAAGAACGACTACATCCACCACGTCGTGGACATCTACATGATCTGACGGGCCCCACCGGCCGGTGCCCGGCGCTCCCCGCCGGGCACCGGCCGCCCCGTCCCGCCCGCGGCCGCCCGCGGGCGCCACCGCACGCACTTTCCCCGGACCGGCCGCCGCCGGTCCCACCCCCAGGAGGACAGCATGGGCCATCAGGTAGCCCTCAACTTCGAGGACGGCGTCACCAAGGTCGTCAAGGTCGGCGACTTCGAGACCGTCATGGACGCCGCGTACAAGGCGCGGATCAACATCCCCGCGGACTGCCGGGACGGCGCCTGCGGCACCTGCAAGGCCTTCTGCGACTCCGGCTCCTTCGACCCGGGGGACTTCATCGACGACGCGATGACCGAGGAGGAGCTCGAGAAGGGCTACGTCCTCACCTGCCAGGCGGTCCCCGAGTCGGACATGTCCATCCAGATCCCGGCGACCTCCGAGTCCGCGAAGACCTCCGCCTCGTCCTTCACGGCGACCCTCAAGGAGCTCGACAAGCACTCCGAGTCGACGATCTCCTTCACCCTGGAGTTCCCGGACCGGGAGGACCTCGCCTTCCTGCCGGGCCAGTACGTCAACATCAAGGTCCCCGGCACCGACGCCGAGCGCTCCTACTCGTTCAGCAGCGGCCCCGCCGTGCAGGACTGCTCGTTCATGGTCCGCATCACCCCGCAGGGCGCGATGTCGGAGCACCTGCGCGACCGTGCCCAGGTCGGCGACACCGTGGAGTTCTCCGGCCCCTACGGCTCCTTCTTCCTGCGCGAGCCCAAGCGCCCGCTGCTGCTGCTGGCCGGCGGCACCGGGCTGGCCCCGCTGCTGTCGATCCTCGAGAAGCTCTCGGAGAACCCGCCGTCCACCCCCGTGCACCTGATCTACGGCGTGACCCGCGAGGCCGACATCGTGGGCCTCGACCGGATCCGCGCCTACGAGGAGAAGCTGCCGGCGTTCACGTGGGACTACATCGCCTCCGAGGAGGGCACCTCCGCCCCCCACACCGGCTACGTCACCCAGATCATCGAGCCGGCCCACCTCAACGACGGCGACGTCGACATCTACCTGTGCGGCCCGCCCCCCATGGTCAACGCCGTCTCCAAGTGGCTCGACGACGAGGGCGTGCAGCCGGCGAACTTCTACTTCGAGCGCTTCGCCCCGAAGGAGACCACGGGCGGCGACGCCGAGACCGGCGCTCCCCCGAGCCCCGAGCAGATCGCCGCCGAGGGCGACACCATGACCCGTTCCGAGGCCGTGTCCTCGCTGGAGACCGGGATCCTGGAGTTCCGCAAGGAGGACAGCTTCGCCCACCTGGACGCGCGCATGGGCCTCGAGCTCGCCGTCACGGAACTGATGACGGGCCGGCTCAGCGAGGAGCAGCTCGAGCAGTTCCGCCGCCTCGCCGAGGCCACCACCCGCTCCGTGGGCGAGGGCACCGTCTCCGACCCGGAGGAGTACGTGCGCACCAACGAGGAGTTCCACGAGTACCTGTTCCTGGTCTGCGACAACCCCACCCTGCTGGAGTCCTACCGCCGGCTGGACGTGCGCGAGCAGATGGCGGCGACCTTCGAGAAGGGCACCGAGATCTTCGCCCGCGTGGCCCAGGACCACCTGGACGTCGTCGAGGCCTTCGAGCGCGGGGACAAGGAGCGGGCCCGGGAGGTCATCATGGCCCACGCCCGGGACGCCAAGGAGACCATGTCCGGGGCGATCGACGCGAAGGAGGCCGGCCGCTGATGCCCGCACCGTACGCGGGGCAGTTCACGACCCCGGGCCGCTTCGCCGGCAAGGCCGTCCTGGTGACGGGCTCCGCCCAGGGCATCGGCCGCCGGGTGGCCGAGCGGATCGCCGCCGAGGGCGGCGCCGTCGTCCTCGTCGACCGGGCCGAGCTCGTGCACGAGGTCGCCCGGGAGATCGACGCCGCGGCCGCGGGCGGATCGGCCACCGCGGCGACCGCGGACCTCGAGACCTTCGAGGGCGCTCAGCAGGCCGTCGAGGCGGCGCTGGCCGCCCACGGGCGGGTCGACGTGCTCGTCAACAACGTGGGCGGGGCCATCTGGATGCGCCCCTTCGAGACCTTCGGCCCCGAGCAGATCCAGAAGGAGATCACCCGGTCCCTGTTCCCCACCCTGTGGATGTGCCGGGCCGTGCTGCCGGCGATGCTCGAGGCCGGCGGCGGCACGATCGTCAACGTGTCCTCGAACGCGACCCGCGGCATCCACCGGGTGCCCTACTCCGCGGCGAAGGCCGGGGTCAACGGCATCACCCAGGCCCTGGCCATGGAGACCGCCGGGCGCGGGATCCGGGTCGTGGCCACCGCCCCCGGCGGCACCGAGGCCCCGCCGCGCACCGTCCAGCGCGGGCCCGGTCCCGAGGGGGAGCGCGAGGAGCAGTGGGTGCGGGACGTCGTGGAGCAGGTGACGGAGTCCTCCTTCCTGAAGCGCTACGCCACCCTGGACGAGCAGGCCGCCCCGATCGTGTTCCTCGCCTCCGACGAGGCCTCCTACGTCACCGGCAGCGTCCTGCCGGTGGCCGGCGGGGACCTCGGCTGAGGCCCACGGGCACCCGTGAGCAGGGCCCGCCGTACCGCCGCAGCAGCCCGCCGGGCTAGACTCGCGGGCATGACGGCGGGCCCTCCTCACACCGATCCCGGGGAGGAGCTCCCCCTCGTGGGCCGCGCAGAGCTCGTCGAGCAGCTGCTCGAGACCCTGCGCACCGTGCGCAAGGGGCACATGCGCACGGTCGTGATCAGCGGCCCCCCCGGCTCCGGGAAGACCGCCGTGCTCGACCTGCTCATCGAGCACTGCCGCACCGCCGCCCGGGGGGTGCGGGTCCTCGGCGCCACGGGCGACGAGTGGGAGTCCCGGCTCGCCCTGGCCGGCTACTCCCAGCTGATGCGCACCACCCCGCTGCGCCCGGCCGGGGGCGACGACGGCGCCCCGCCGCCGCCCTCCGCCCCCGTCGCGGAGCTGACCCCCGACCAGGTCCTCAACTACGCCACGACCCTCGGCACCCACCTGGAGAGCCTGCAGACCCGCGGGACCGTGGTCGTCACCGTCGACGACGCCCACCACCTCGACGAGGCCAGCCTGCGCGTGCTGGCCTTCGTGCTGCGGCGGATGCACGGCAAGCGCGTGCTCTTCGTGCTCACCCTGGACCCGACCAACGCCGCGGCCGTGCCGGCCGGGGTGCTCGACCACCTCACCGGCCACCGGGTGCTGCGGCTGCCGCTCGAGCCGCTGAGCCCCCGGGACGTCCAGGACCTGGCCCGCTCCCGCTTCGGGCTCGACCTCAGCACCACCGCCGCCCACGGCCTGGCCCGGCACACCGGCGGCTCCCCGCGGCAGATCGAGGAGCTGCTCGCGGAGCTGCCGCCCGAGACGTGGCACTCCTGGTTCCCGCACCTGCCGGCGAGCTCGCGCGTGCGCTCCCGCGTGCGCAGCGTCCTCGGCAGGGCCTCCCCCGCCCTCGTGGCCGTCGCGGAGGCCGCGGCCGTCCTCGGCCCCGGCACCGGGCTCGAGGAGGTCCGGGCCGTGGCCGGGCTCGACGACGCCCTGCCCGCGCTCGACGAGGGGCACCGGGCGGGGCTGCTCTCGCTGACCACGGCGCAGGCGGGCTCGGCCGTGCGCTTCCTCGAGCCCGGCACCCGGGAGGCCGTCTACGAGCTGATGGTCCCGAGCCGGCGGATCGCGCTGCACCGCGCCGCCGCGGCGACCGTGCGCGACGAGGGCGAGCGCCTCGGACACCTGGTCTCCGCGACCCCCGGCGCCGACGCGGAGCTGGCCCTGCGCCTGGAGGAGCACGCCCGGCGGCGGGCGCTCGCGGGCGCGTGGCAGGACGTCGCCACCGCGCTGTTCTCGGCCTCGCGCCTGTCCGACGACGAGCGGACCCGCAACGACCGGCTGCTGCGCGCCGTGGACGCCCTGGTCGGGTCGGGCAACATCGCCGAGGCGGAGACCTGGACGGCCGCGGTGGACGCCATGCCGCCCTCGCCGCTGCGCTCGTCGGTGCTGGGCTACTTCTCCACGGTCTCGGGGCAGAACCGCAGCGCGCAGGCCCAGCTGGAGATGGCGTGGCGGACCTCCAACGTCGCCCAGGAGCCCGTCGAGGCCGCGCGGATCGCCCAGCGCCTGGTGCTGCACGGGCTGTCCTCGTGGGACGGGCCGGTGATCACCCGGTGGGCCGAGACGGCGATGTCCCTCACCGAGCCCGCGACCCCCGCCCACGTGGAGTCGCTGGCCATCTACGGCCTGGGGCTCTACGCCCAGGGGCGGCTGCGGGAGGCCGAGGCCTCCTACGAGCGGGCCGCGGAGCAGGCGGACGAGAACGCGCAGAAGCAGCGCGTGCAGATGGGCGCCGGGTGGCTGGCGCTGCGCGCCGACGACGTCGAGTCCGCGCTGGGCAACCTCGAAGCCGCGGCCCCACCGAGTTCCGCGGGGGCTCGCTGCGGATCTCGCTGTGGTCGGAGGCGTGGCTGGCCCGCACCCAGCTGGTGCTGGGCGACTGGGACGCCGCGGCGGCCACGGTCTCCCGGGCCTCGGTGCGCCTGGAGTCGGCGAACATGCCCCTGGTGCGCCCGCTGCTGTACTGGACGGCCGCCGAGCTGTGGTCGATGCGCGGGGACTGGGAGCGGGCCCGGCACTACGTCTCCCAGGCCGCCGTGCAGCCGGGGACCTACCGGGCCATGCAGGTGCCGGCGCACCTGGCCCGGGCCCGGTTCCACGAGGCGCGCGCCGACTACGAGAGCGCCCTCGCCGCGCTGCACCCGCTCACGGAGATCGACCCGTGGACCGCGCAGCGGGTGTCCTTCTGGCCCTGGCAGGACAGCTACGTCAACGCCCTCGTGATGACCGACCAGCTGGACCGGGCCGAGGAGTTCCTGGAGGCGTTCGAGGCGGTCCCGCGCGAGCGGGAGATCCCCTCGGACCAGGCGCGGCTGGCCTGGGCCCGGGGCCGGCTGCTCGCCGCGCAGGGCGACCCGGACGCGGCGCGGGAGCGCTTCGAGGACGCGCTGGGGCGGCTGCGCGGGCTGAACCGGCCCTACCTGCGCGCCCGGATCAGCTTCGCGTTCGGGCAGTCCATGCGCCGGGCCGGCAAGCGCCGCCTGGCGTCGTCGGTCCTGCGCACGGCCCGGGACCTCTACGACACCCTGGGCGCGGGCACCTACGTGGAGCGCTGCGACCGGGAGCTCAAGGCCACGGGCCTGGACCCGGGGGCCGTGCCCGACCCCTCGGACCCGGTGCTCGCCGCGCTGGGCGGTCCGCAGGTCCAGCTGACCGCGCAGGAGCAGGCCGTCGCGGAGCTGGTCGCCGGTGGGGCGACGAACAAGGAGACGGCCCGGGCGCTGTTCCTCGCCGAGAAGACGGTCCAGTACCACCTGACGCGCATCTACGGGAAGCTCGGGGTGCGCTCGCGCAGCGAGCTGGCCGCCCGCTACCGCGACCCCGGCTGAGCCGGCCCGTCCGGGCGGGTCCCGTGCGAGCAGGTCCCGTCCGAGCGGGCGCCGACCGGCCGCCCCGCACGAGCGGGTCCCCGGCGCGCGCCCGGGCGGGTCCCGCCGGGGACCCCTGACGACGGCGCGGGCCGCGGCCACCGGGAGCGGCGGCCGCGGCCCGCGCGGGACCGGGCGGGGCGGCCCGCCCCGGTGCTACTTGACGTCGGAGGGGTGCTTGGCCAGCGGCACCACGGTGATGTCCATGTAGGGGAACAGCGGCAGGTTCTGCAGCAGGTCGTGGAGCTCATCGTTGGTCTCGACGTCGAAGACCGACCAGTTGGCGTACTCGCCGACGACCCGCCAGATCTCCGGCCACTTCCCGGAGCGCTGGAGCTCCTGGGAGTAGGCCTTCTCGGTGGCCTTGAGCTCGGCCGCCTGCTCGGCGGGCATGTCGACGGGCAGGTTGACGTCCATGTGGACCAGGAACTTCATGCGGGATCCTCTCGGGTGCCGGCGGGAGCGGGGCGCCCCCGCCGGGTGGTGGCCGGCGGGCCGGCCGGGTCGGTGGGCGCGCCTCAGGCGTGCACGCGGGCCGGACGGTCGGTGCGGTAGTGGGCGAGCTTGTCCTCGTCCACGGCGGTGCCCACGCCGGGCACCTCGGGCACGCGGATCCGGCCGTCGGCGATGACCAGCGGCTCGGCCAGCAGGTCGTCGGCCATGTCGAGGTAGTTGGACAGCTCACCGGCCCGCTTGGAGGTGTGGGCCAGGGCGGCGCCGAGGACCACGGAGGCGACCGTGCCGACCTGGGTGTCGATCTGGTTGCCGACGTAGACGTCCACGCCCATGCCCTCGGCCATGCCGACGATCTTCAGGGACTCGGTGAAGCCGGTGCGGGCGGTCTTCACGGCCAGCAGGTTCGCCCCGCCGGTGAGGATCTCCCGGGCGGCCTCCCCGAGGTTGGGGGCGGACTCGTCGGCGGCGATCGGGATCGGGGAGCGCTCCACGAGCCGGCGCCGGCCGAGGACCTCGCGGGCGTCGTCGGGCTCCTCGAGGAACTGCAGGCCGAGGTCGGCGGTGCGCCGCAGCACCTCGGCGGCCTCGTTGGCGGACCAGCCGCGGTTGGCGTCCATGTAGATCTCGGCGTCCTCGCCCAGGCCCTCGCGCAGCACCCGGGCGGCCTCGACGTCCAGGGACAGCGGGCGGCGGCCGGTCTTGAGCTTGAAGGTGGTGATCCCGTAGGTCTCGCGGAACTCGAGGGCCAGGTCCAGCAGCTCGGCGGCGGGCTGGAAGCCGAGCATGTGGGAGACGCGCATCGAGTCGGTGTACCCGCCCAGCAGCTTCGACACCGGCTGCCCCAGGGCCTGGCCGATGACGTCCCACAGGGCGATGTCCACCGCGCCCTTGGCGGTCTCGTTGTGGACCGTGCGGGCCATCACCGCCTGGGCCTTCTCGCGGTCGAGGACGTCGAGGCCCACCAGCTGGGGGGCGAAGAGGTCCTGGACCACCGCCACGATCGACTTCTGCGTCTCCCCGTAGGTGTAGGGCCGCGGCGGGGTGTCGGCGGTGCCGACGATCCCGTCGTCGGTCGTGATGCGCACCAGCACGTGGTCGGCCTCGTGCACCGCGCCCGAGGCGAAGTGCAGGGGGTGGACGTAGGGGATGGTGTACGGGATCGCCTCGACGGCTGCGATCTTCATGGGCGGGCCTGTGCCTTTCTCGGGGACGGTCCGCGCGGCCCGGCGGGCCGGCGCTGCGCGGTGGGTCTGCGGGTCTCGGTCGGTCGGTGCTGCGCACCGGCCGGCGGCCCGCGCCGCTCCGCCGCCCCTGCGGGGTGCGGGCGCCGCGGGCCGGCCGGTCAGGGGGCGGGGCGGTCGGCGAGGACGAGGTCCAGGAAGTTGTGCAGCAGCACGGAGCGGTCCTCCCGGCGCCACGCGACGGCCAGCTCGATCTCGGGGGCGTCCTCGATCTCGCAGTAGACGACGTCCTCCAGCTGGAAGGCGCGCACGCTGGCCGGCACGACCGCCACGCCCCCGCCGGCGGCCACGAAGGACAGCAGCGTGGAGGTCTCCCCCGTGACCTGCGCGATCCGGGGCTGGAAGCCGGAGCGCCGGCACAGGTCGGCGACCGTGCGGTGCAGCACCGACTCCGGCGGGTAGACCACGAAGCCGTGCTCCTGCAGCTCGTGCACCGCGACGGGACGGTCCCCGCCCAAAGGGCTGCCGGCCGGCAGCGCGAGCACGAGCGGCTCGCGGGCCACGGTGCGGTACTCGATCTCGGGGAAGGCCACGGGCGGGCGCAGCAGCGCCGCGTCGAGGGTGTGCTCCCGCAGCCCGGCCTCCATGGCGGGGGTGAGCATCTCGCCGTGCAGGGTCAGGGACAGCCCCGGCATGGCCTCCTTGGCCCGGCGCACGATCCCGGGCATCACCCCGTAGGTCGCCGACCCGGAGAAACCGACCCGCAGCACGCCGGTGGCGCCCTGGCCGACCTGGTAGACGTCGGCCTTGAGCCCCTCGATCTCGTTGATGATCCGGCGTCCGCGCTCCAGCAGCACCTCGCCGGCCGCGGTCAGGTCGACGCGGCGGGTCGTGCGGTCTAGCAGGCGCACGCCCAGCTGCTCCTCGAGCTGGCGGATCTGCTGGGACAGGGGCGGCTGGGCCATGTGCAGGCGCTTGGCGGCCCGGCCGAAGTGGCGCTCCTCGGCGACGGCGATGAAGTAGTTGAGCTGCCGGATCTCCACGGCGGACGTCCTCCTCCGGGCGCCGCGGTCCGTCCCGGGCGGGGGCCCGGGCACGCCCGACGACACTGATTGATCCACAGACTACCCTCAATGCGGCCGATTAGGACAGTGTGAGGGATCATTCGGGCGGTCCCCCGGCCTCTCCAGTCCGTGGTCCGGCGGGCGGCGGCGTGGTCCAATGGGGCCATGCGCACCGACATCCCCGCCGACCGGCACGGCTCGTTCGCCCGGGCGGTCAAGGCCCTGGTCCTGCCGCGCCCCATCGCGTGGGTGAGCACCCTCTCCGCGGCGGGGGTCGACAACCTCGCCCCGCACTCGTTCTTCACGGTGGCCTCGACGAGCCCCACCATCGTCCAGTTCGTCTCGACCGGGGAGAAGGACAGCCTGCGCAACGTGCGCGAGACCGGGGAGTTCGTGGTCAACCTGGCCCCGGCGCACCTGTTCGAGCAGGTCAACGCCACGGGCCCCGACTACCCGGCCGAGGTCAGCGAGTTCGACGCCGTGGGCCTGACCCGCGAGCCCTCCCGCACCGTGGCCGCCCCGCGGGTGGCCGAGTCCCCCGCCGCCGTCGAGTGCCGCCTGCACCGGGCGCCGCTGCGGATCGGGGACGGGTTCCTCGTCTTCGGCGAGGTCACCCACGTGGCCGTGGCCGAGGAGGCCATGGACGGGCGCGGCCCGCTCGCGACCGCGCTGCGCCCCCTCGCCCGGCTGGGCTACGACGAGTGGGCCGAGCTGGGGCCGGTGCGCTCGATCCGCCGCGTCCCCTACCGGGAGGCGGACCCGGAGGCCGACCTGCCCTGAGCCCCGTCCCGCGGCTCAGACCTGCACGCCGAGGGCCTCCAGCCGCGCCCGCACCTCGCGGCGCAGGGTCTTGCCGAGCATCGTGCGGGGCAGGTCCTCGACCGCCACGATCCGCCGCGGCACCTTGTAGCGGGTGACCTTGCCGTAGCAGTGCTCGCGCAGGGCCTGCTCGTCGAGCACGGCCCCGGGGGCCAGGACCACGGCCGCGACCACGGCCTCCCCGCCGCGGCCGTCGTCGAGGCCGACCACGGCGGCGTCGGCCACGTCGTCGTGCAGCTTCAGGGCGGTCTCGACCTCGGTGGGGGCCACGTTGAACCCGCCGGTGATGATGACCTCCTTGATCCGGTCGACCACGCGCAGGAACCCGTCGTCGTCGACCGTCACGACGTCGCCGGTGCGCAGCCAGCCGTCCTCCACGAGCACGCGGGCCGTCTCCTCCGGGCGCTTCCAGTAGCCGCGGAAGACCTGGGGGCCGCGCACCCACAGCTCCCCCTCGTGGCCGCGGGGCACGTCCTCGAGGGTCTCCGGGTCCACGAGGCGGATCTCCGTGGACGGGAAGGGCACCCCGATGGACCCGGCGCGGCGGGAGTCGTTGAGCGGGTTGCAGGCCACGAGCGGGGAGCACTCGGTGAGCCCGTAGCCCTCGACGAGCATCCCGCCGGTGGCCCGCTCCCAGCGCTCCACCAGCGGGACCGGCAGGGTCATCGCCCCGGAGACGGCCACGGCGATGCCCCGCAGGTCGGCGCCGCGCTCCTCGGCGGCGTCGAGCAGCTTCTCGTAGACGGGCGGGACGGCCGGCAGGACGGTGGGCCGCGAGCGCCGGAGGGCCTTGAGCACGAGGTCGGCCCGCACGGTGGGGAAGAGCACGAGCCGCGCCCCGAGGGACATCGCGAAGGTGACCCCGAGGGTCAGGCCGAAGGCGTGGAAGAGGGGCAGGACCCCGTGCACGACCTCGTCCTCCCCGGAGTGCAGCCAGTGCTGCCCCATCAGGGCGTTGGACTCGAGGTTGCGGTGGGTCAGCATCGCGCCCTTGGGCAGACCGGTGGTGCCGGAGGTGTACTGCAGCAGGGCGAGGTCGTGGGCGGTGGGCCGGGGGTGGTCGGCGGCCAGCGGCTCGGCGGCCACGAGCCGGCGCCACGGGATCGTGCCGGGGGCGGGGCCGGTGAGCTGGGCGCGGGAGGCGCGCGCCGCCGGCAGGGGCAGGCGCAGGGCCGCCCGGGTGCGCCGCGGCATCGCCTGGGTGACGTCCACGGCCACGACGGCGTCGAGACGCAGGTCCTCGGGCAGCGAGCGGATCCGGTCGGCGGCCCGGTCCCACACGATCGCCACGCGGGCGCCGTGGTCCTCGAACTGGTGGCGCAGCTCGGGGGCGGTGTACAGGGGGTTGTGCTCGACGACGACGGCGCCCAGGCGCAGCACCGCGTAGAAGGCCACGATGTGCTGCGGGCAGTTGGGCAGCACGATCGCGACCCGGTCCCCGGCCGCCACGCCGAGCCGGCGCAGGCCCTCGGCGGCGCGCTCGACCTGCTCGCCCAGGCGGGCGTAGCTGGTGCGGGCGCCGAAGAACTCCAGGGCCGGGCGGTGGCCGTGGCGGGCGACCGAGCGCTCGAGCATGTGCACCAGCGAGGTCTCCGGGAGCTCGAGGTCGGCGGGCACGCCGGGGTCGTAGCTGGCGGTCCAGGGGCGGGCGCGCAGGAACTCGCGCGTGGAGGCGTCGGGCATGTCCCCGACACTACCCGCCGGGCCCGCCCGCCCGGGGTCCTCCCTTCCGTAGACTGCGGGACCATGACCCCCTCCTCGACCCCCGGATCCCCCGTCCCGGACGACGCCGACGGCCCCGCCCCCTGGGCCGGGACCGGCTCCTCCTCCGCTCCCGGCCCAGGGGCCGGCGACGACGCCACGCGGCCGCTGCCGCCGGTCTCCCGGCTGCCGCGGAGCGGGGACCGGGACGCCGCCGACCGCGCCGGCGCGGAGCCCGGTGCCCCGGACCACGGCGTGGTGGACCACGGCGCCGACGAGGACTGGAGCTGGTACGACGACGACGAGCAGCACACCCGGCCGCTGCCGCCGGTGAGCGCCCGGGGCCGCGACGAGGACACCGCCCCGGTCCTGCCGGTGCACGGCGGCGGCGCGCAGGACACCGCCGTCCACGCCGCCGTCCCCTCCGCCGGGGTCCCCTCGGCGACCTCCTTCCCCGCGCCGGGCCCGCAGGCCGCTGCACCGTACGCCGGGGGCGGGGAGCCGTGGCGGACCGGCGAGCCGGACCCGGCGGCCCGGCTCGCGCGCCAGCGCGAGGAGTTCGGCGGGATGCAGCTCGTGCCCGGTTTCTTCGGCTGGCTCAGCGCGCTGGCCCTGACCTGGCTGCTGCTGGCACTGGCCGGGCTGGCGGCCGCCGCGCTGGGGCTGCGGCTGCAGGAGGGGATGGGCGGGGTCGTCGACGAGCTCGCCTCCGGGTCCCCCGCCGCGTGGACGGCCGCGGCCGCGCTGGGCGCGGTCGAGCTGCTCGCCTTCGTCGGCGGCGGCTACGCGGCGGGCCGGATGGCCCGCTTCTCCGGCGCCCGCCAGGGCGTCTCCGTGTGGCTGTGGTCGCTGCTGGGCCGCTCCGCGGCGACCGTCGCGGGCCTCGTGTGGGCGGACACGATCGGGCTGGCCCCGGTCGGGGTCTCCGCCCAGGCGCTGATCGGGGAGCTGCTCGTGCCGGGACTGCTCGCAGTCGTGGCCGTGCTCGCCGTG
Source organism: Kocuria flava (assembly GCF_001482365.1). Lineage (NCBI taxonomy): Bacteria > Bacillati > Actinomycetota > Actinomycetes > Micrococcales > Micrococcaceae > Kocuria > Kocuria flava. Next base: position 14,057 of record NZ_CP013254.1, read on the forward strand.
GACCTGCTCGGCGCCGTCCTCGGCGGGCTGTGGGGCACCCGCTACCACCGCCGGGTCGACCGCTGGGGCGACACCGTTCGGTAACGTTGCGCCACGAAGGCCGTGTCGGCTTCGGCTCCCGCGGGGCGGCGGGCGAGAATCGGACCACCTCGGTCCGCGCCGTTCCCCCACGCAGAGACCTGCGTCCGGCCCCGAGCAGCACCCCGGAGGAATTCACCATGCCGTCCACGCTTGTCGCCGTCGTCGACGACCACGAGGTCGTCCGGGAGGGCGTCCGCCTCGTCTCCATGACCTCCCAGGCGGACGTCAAGCTCGTCGGCTCCGCCTCGACCGTCCCCGACCTGCTGGACCAGCTGGGCCGCGACCCCGGGAACCCGGCGCTGACCGGCCAGGGCGCCAAGCGCATCGAGTGCGAGGTCGTGCTGCTGGACCTCTCCCTCAACGACCGCTCCCGGCCCTCGGCCAACGTCGAGGCGCTGCGGGCCGCGGGCATGAAGGTGCTGATCTTCAGCATCGGCGAGAATGCCGCCCTGATCCGGGAGGCCCTGCGCGCCGGGGCGCTGGGGCTGGTCCGCAAGTCCGACCCGCTCGAGCACGCCATCGAGGAGGCGCGCAACATCGCCGAGGGCAGGCCGGTGATCACCAAGGAGCTGGCGGCCGCGATCGACGGCGACGTCGAGTTCGCCCGCGCCAATCTCTCCCCCCGCGAGCAGGAGACCCTGCGCCTCTACGCGTCGGGCTTCGCCCAGGTGCAGGTCGCCCGGCGGATGGGGATCAAGCAGAGCGCCGTGAAGACCAACATCGACCGGATCCGCGAGAAGTACGCCCGCATCGGCCGTCCGGCGCCCACGAAGATCGACCTGCGCATCCGCGCGATCGAGGACGGGCTCGTGGAGCCCACCGCGGACATCACCACGGCGGAGAAGCACCTGTGACGCCCCGCCGCCGCCGGTGAGGCGGCCCGCCCCGTGAGCTCCGCCGCACCGCGTCCCGGCCTCGCCTACCGGCGGGTCCCGGCCCGTCCCCGCCGCGCCTCCGGCCTGGCCAAGGCCGCGCCGGCGGAGCTGGGCGTGAACTCGTACCGGATCCACCTGCTCGCCAACACCTGCCACGGCCTCGTCGTCGTCGCCCTCTTCCTCGAGGCGCTGACCATCCTCGAGGACCAGGTGCAGGCCTTCGCCCGCTGGCACCTGCTCCTGCTGCTCGCGCTGCTGCTCAACGGCGGCGTGTTGCTCGTGCAGGGCGCCCGGCAGCAGGTGCGGCGCTGGCCGGTGCTCGTGACCCCCGTGCTCGTGGTGCTGGCCGTGCTGGGCCTGCCCCTGGCCTGGACCGGGCAGGCCCCGCCCCAGGACCCGTGGGTCGAGCCGTTCATCCTCCTCGCCGCGGCGGCCACCGTGGTGGTGTGGCGGGTGCAGGTGGCCGTCGCGTTCCTGGTGGTCGTCACCACCGGCTACGTCGCCGCGATGGTGCACACGGCCCGCGGGGTCGACACCATGGGCCTCGTCTTCGACGGCATGAGCCGGGTGGCCTTCGGGATCGTGCTGGCCGTGCTCGTCGGTCTCGTCTACCGGGGCGGGCAGAACGCCGACCGCACCTACGCGGAGGCGATCGCCCGGGAGCTGCAGCTGACCCGCACCCGCTCGCAGGCCGAGGAGCAGGAGCGGCTCGACGGGCTGATCCACGACAACGTCATGGCGGCCCTGCTCGACGCCGGGCGCGCCCCGGGGCCCGTCCAGCGCCGCACCCGCACCCTCGCCCAGCGCGCGCTGGACGTGCTGGCCCTCGAGGAGCGGCGGGCCCGGGGCTCGGGCACCACGATGGTGCACACCCTGCTCGACGACCTGCTCGAGGCCCTCTCCCCGTGGCGCGGGCGCGTGCGGTTCAACAGCTTCACCCCCTACATCCGCCCGCCCGGGGAGCCGCGCCCGCTGATCCCCGTGGAGACCGCCCAGGCCCTCGTGCAGGCGGTCACCGAGGCGGTCTCCAACAGCGCCCGCCACTCGGGCACCGCCGAGACCTTCGTGACGATGGACGGCGGGACCTGCCCGCCCACCCCCCTCAACCCGGAGGGCTACTACCTGCGCTTCGAGGTCGTCGACCGCGGCCGCGGCTTCCAGGTCCGCGGCGTGGACTCCCGCCGGCTCGGTCTGCGCGTGTCCATCGTGGGCAGCGTGGAGCACGTCGGCGGGGCGGTGGACGTGGACAGCGCCCCCGGGCGCGGCACCCGCGTGACGGTCCTGTGGCCCCGGGACGCGCAGCCGTGATCTCCCACGCGATCTTCGGGCGGCTGACCACGGTCGCCACCGCCGTCTTCTTCCTCATCCCGCTGGTGCTCGGCGTGCTGCTCACCGACGAGATGGACAAGCCGGAGCTGATGCGCGCCGCGCTGGTCACCTACGTGGTCTCGGTGGCCCTCGTCGTCTTCCCCTACCCGCAGCGGCGGCTGCCGGACGTGCCCACGGTGCTGGGCGTGCTGCTGATGCTCGTGTCGATCCAGCGCTCCTACGACGCCCTGGACCCGGAGGCCCAGCTCTTCGGCGGGCAGTGGTTCACCCTGGGCTTCGACGGCTTCCTGGTGGCCCTGGGCGTGCGCCGGCGCGGCGGGTGGGGGTGGGCGACGCTCGTGATCGCCACCGCGATCTCCACGACGTGGGGGGCCCGCTCCGCGGTCGGGGCCTGGGAGGCGGCCCTGAGCAACGCCGCGTCCGCGGCCCTGCTGCTGGCCAGCCAGCTCATCGCCCGCGAGTACGACCGCGCCTCGGTCGCGTTCGTCGAGGCCAGCGGCATGGTCCGTGCCGCCCGCGCCCACGACGAGGCGGAACAGGGCACCGTCCACGCCTCCGTGCGCCGGGTCCAGGAGGTCCGCCGGCTGGCGGGCGGGCTGCTCGAGCGGATCGCCCACGACCCCTCCCCCGTCACCGACCGCGAGCTCGAGCAGTTCCGGCTCACGGAGGCACAGCTGCGGGACTCGATCCGGGGCCGCTCCGTGGCCACGCCCTACCTGCTCGAGGCCGCGCGCGCGGCCCGCGGCCGCGGCGTGCAGGTCGACGTCCTCGACGAGCGCGGCGGGACCCTGCCCGGGCCGGTGCTGCGCTCGGCGACCCGACAGGCCATGGAGGTCCTGGGCGCGGCCCGCAGCGGGGCCGTGACGATCCGCGCGCTGCCGGCGGGGGACTCCGCCGCCGTGCTCATCGTCCACGACCGCGGCCCGGGCGACGACGAGCCCGTGGCGATCGAGATCGCCGACGGCACCGGCGAGGTCTCCCGCTTCTGAGCCCCCGCAGGCCGCCGGGTCCGCACTGCACCGGCCCCGCCCCGGCCCCTCGCGTCCACCGGCGGCGGCGGCCCGGCCCGCGGCCGCGACGGCGCTGCCTAGCGTGGGCCCATGGACACCACGGAGACCACCCCCGGCGACGCCTTCCGCGCGGTGCTGTGCGGCGACGGCCTGCGCCGCTGCCCCTGGGCCCCGGCGGACCCCGGGACGCTGGCCGAGCACGACCACCGGTGGGGCGACCCGCCGCGCGACGCCGCCGGCTGGTTCGAGGCCCTGTGCCTCGAGATCCTGCAGGCCGGGCTGGCCCGGGGCGCGCTCGCCCGGCGCCGGGAGGGGCTGGCGCAGGCCCTGCGCGGCTTCGACCCGGTCGCGCTGGCGGCCCTGACGGAGGACGACGTCGACGACCTGATGCTGGACCCGCGGGTGATCCGCAACCGGGTCAAGCTCGAGGCCCTGGTCCACGACGCCCGCGCCTGCGCCGGTCTCGGGGCGGAGCAGTGGGAGCAGCTCGTGGCGGACCTGCGCCCGGAGCACCCGGCCGCCCCGCGCACGGCCCTGGAGCTGCCCGCCCGCTCGGCGGCGGGCGGGACGCTGGCCGGGCGGCTCCGGCAGCGGGGTGTCGTCTTCGTCGGCCCCACGACCGCCCACCAGGTCCTGCTGCGGACCGGGGTGCTGCCCGGTCACCTCGCGGGGTGCTTCAGGGCCGGGACTGGAAGCGCAGGATCCGGCTGACCGCCTCCTCGACCGCGGCCGGGCCCGCGGCGAAGGACAGCCGCACCGAGCGGTGGCCGCGGGCGGGGTCGAAGTCCAGGCCCGGCACGACCGCGACCGCCTCCGCCTCGAGCAGCCGGCGGCACCACTCGAGGGAGCTGCCGTGGCGGGCCAGCTGCTCCCCGAGGTCGGCGTAGAGGTAGAAGGCCCCGTCCGCCGGGGCCGTGGCGCCCCAGCCCAGCGCCGGCAGCGCGTCCAGCAGCAGCCGCCGGGACCGCGCGAAGCCCTCGACCGCCCGGTCCGCCTCGGCGTAGGCCTCCGGGGTGAACGCCTCGAGCGCGGCGAGCTGGGCCGCCGCGGGCGGGCAGAGGCTGACGTTGCCGGCCAGGGCCTCGACGGCCGGCACGAGGTCCCGGGGCAGCAGGGCCCAGCCCAGCCGCCACCCGGTCATCCCCCAGTACTTGGAGAACGAGGAGATCACCACCGCGTCCCGGTCGTGCTCCCACGCGCTGGTGCCCCGGTGGACCCGGTCCGCGGGGGCCCCGGCGGGCGCGGTGTGCACGATGCCGTGGTAGATCTCGTCGCTGATCAGGCGCGTGCCGTGGGCCGCGCACCAGCCGGCCAGGCCCGCGAGCTCCTCCGGTGCGAGCATCGTGCCCGTGGGGTTGGCCGGTCCCGCGACCACGAGCCCCCGCAGCGGCCCGTGCGCGGCGACCTCGGCGTCCAGCAGCTCCGGGGTGGGCTGGAACCGGGTGCCCGGCCCGCAGTCGAGCTCGACCACCTCGGCGCCCAGCGCGGCGAGGGTGTTGCGGTAGGCGGGGTAGCCGGGCCGGCACACCGCCACCCGGTCGCCCGGGTCGAAGGCCGCGAGGAAGCTCAGCAGCAGCGCCCCGGAGGCGCCCGTGGTGATCGCGACCTGCGCCGGGTCGACCTCGAGGCCGTACCAGCGGGCGCAGTGGCCCGCGACGGCCCGCCGCAGGGGCTCGATGCCCAGGGCCGGGGTGTAGCCGAGCCCCTCGTTGCGCTCGTGCACCCGGGCGGCGGCGCGGGCGACGGCGGCGGGGGCCCCGCCGGAGGGCTCCCCCGCGCACAGGGAGACGACGTCGCGGCCGCGGGCCCGCAGCCGCTCGACCTCCCCGAGGATCTCCATCACCCGGAAGCCCGGGACGGCGGAGCGGGCGGACGGGCGGAGCGGGACGGCGCGGGGCATGGCCCCACCCTACGGCCCGCCCGGTGGTGCGAGCCCCGTCACAGCCGGTCATGGGCCCATCGGGGGACAGACTTTTGTCCAGCGGCGGGCGATACTGGACGCAGTCCTGGACGCCGGGGCCCGCGCTGAGGCGGGCGGCCGGCGCGGGGGGACGAGGCCGCCGGTGGCAGCACCGGTGGCCGCAGCGGGCGGGTCGCACCGAGCGGTCCGCGCGGCCCACGGCGTGACCGTCGTGAATGAGATGTGTGATTGTGTCTGGGGGGATTTCAATCACGGATCCGGTCACCGGTGGGCCGCGGGCACCTCTGGGTGCCCGTCCGCGGCGCAGGAGGCGCGGTGCCGGGCCGGGGGGCCCGGCGGGGAGAGCCGCGCCCGGACGCCCGGCACCGGGCGCGGACGGGCCCCCGCGCGGGTGCTCCGCCCGGGCGGGCGCTCAGTCCAGCAGCAGCGCCGGCTCCTCGAGGATCCGGGCGACGTCGGCCGTGAAGCGCCCGGCGAGGTCGCCGTCGACGACCCGGTGGTCGAAGGACCCGCCGAGGGTGGTGACCCAGCGGGGCACCACGGCGCCGTCCACGACCCAGGGCTTCTGCTTGATGCTGCCGAAGGCGATGATCGCGACCTCCCCGGGGTTGATGATGGGGGTGCCGGTGTCCAGCCCGAGCGGGCCGATGTTGGTGATCGTGATCGTGCCGTTCTGCATGTCCGCCGGCTGGGTGCGTCCGGCGCGGGCGGTCGTGGTCAGCTGCTCGAGCCCCTCCGCGAGCTCCCGCAGGGACAGGTCCTGGGCGTCCTTGAGGTTGGGCACCATCAGCCCGCGCGGCGTGGCCGCCGCGATGCCCAGGTGCACGAAGTGCTTCACGAGGATCTCCTCGTCGGTCCACGTCGCGTTGACCTGCGGGTGGCGCTCGACCGCCCACAGCACGGCCTTGGCCAGGACCAGCAGCGGGGTGACCTTCACGCCCTCGTAGTCCGGGGACGCGCGCAGGCGCCGGACGAACTCCATGGTGCGCGTCGCGTCGACGTCGACGAACACGGAGGCGTGCGGGGCCCCGAAGGCGCTGCGCACCATGTTCTGGGCGGTCGCCTTGCGCACCCCCCGGACCGGGATCCGCTCGATCCGGGCGTCGTCGGCCGGGACGGCACGGCGCGCGCCCTGCTCCCGCAGCCGGGCCGCGTGGGCGAGCAGGTCCTGCTTGGTGATCTGCCCGGACGCGCCGGTCGCGGGGACGTCGGCCAGGTCGATGCCGAGGTCCCGGGCGGCCATGCGCACCGGGGGCTTGGCCAGCGTGGGCCGGCGCGGGGGCGGGCCCGCGGGCTCCTCGCCGCGCGGGCGGCGCCACACGCCCCGGTCCTCCGCGATCCGCGCGGCGCGACCGGCGAGCTCCTGGGCGGCGCCCAGGCCCCCGCCCAGGCCCGCGCTCAGCCCGGCGCCCAGCGGGCCCCGGGCGAGCCGGCCGCTCCACCCGGCGGGCCGGGCCGGTTCGGGCGGCGGGCCGGCGGCGGGCGCCGTGCCGGCCGTCAGGGAGGGGCCGGGCACGCGGCGCCGGCGGCGCACGGGATCGGCCCTGGGCCCGGAGCCCACCAGCGGCCGGGAGTCCTCGGCCACGGCGGGCCGCGCGGCCCCCTCCCCCGCGTCCCCGTCGGCCGCGGGGCCGGCGGGGGCGGCCGCGACCTCCTCGGGGCTGCCGACGGCGATGATCGGGGTGCCGACCTCGACCGTGCGCCCCTCGGGCACGAGCAGCTCCAGGACCGTGCCGGCGTAGGGCGAGGGCAGCTCGACGACCGACTTGGCGGTCTCGATCTCCACCAGGACCTGGTTGATCCGCACGCTCTCGCCGGGGGCCACCCGCCAGGCGAGGATCTCGGCCTCGGTCAGGCCCTCGCCCACGTCGGGCAGCTCGAAGATCTGGGGCATCTGGGCACTTCCTTCCTCACGGGCGCGCGGCCCGTCGACGGTGCGGTGCGGGCGGGGATCAGTAGGCGAAGGAGCGGTCCAGCGCCTCGAGGATCCGGTCGAGGTCCGGGACGTACTGGTCCTCGACGGCGGCCACCGGGTAGGGCAGGTGGAACGCCCCGACCCGCAGCACGGGGGCCTCGAGCGCGTAGAACGCCCGCTCGGTGAGGCGGGCGGCGATCTCCCCGCCGAGCCCGCCGAAGGTCGGGGCCTCGTGGGCGACCACCATCCGGCCCGTGCGGCGCACCGAGTCCTCGAGCGTGTCGAAGTCCACCGGCGAGAGGGAGCGCAGGTCGATCACCTCGACGCTGCGGCCGTCCTCCGCCGCGGCCTCGGCGGCGGCGAGCGCGACGGGCACGAGCGGGCCCCAGGCCACCACGGTGGCGTCCTCCCCGGGCCGCAGGACCTGCGCGGAGAACGGGTCGGTGCCCGGGCGGCCGGTGTCCACCTCGCCCTTGAGCCAGTACCGGCGCTTGGGCTCGAGGACGATCACGGGGTCCTCGCACGCGATCGCCTGCTGGGTCATCCAGTAGGCGTCCTGGGGGCTGGAGGGGGTGAGGATGCGCAGCCCCGCCGTGTGGGCGAAGTACGCCTCCGGGGACTCGGAGTGGTGCTCGACGGAGCCGATCAGCCCGCCGTAGGGGATGCGGATGGTCACGGGCACGCTGACGTCCCCGGCGGTGCGGTTGTGCATCTTCGCCAGCTGGGTGGTGATCTGGTTGAACGCGGGGAAGGTGAAGCCGTCGAACTGGATCTCGCACACGGGCCGGTACCCGCGCAGCGCGAGCCCCACCGCGGTGCCCACGATCCCGGCCTCCCCCAGGGGGGTGTCCAGGACCCGGTGGGCGCCGAAGTCCTTCTTCAGCCCCTCGGTGACCCGGTAGACCCCGCCGAGGGAGCCGATGTCCTCGCCCATGAGCAGGACCTTGGGGTCCTCCTCCATCGCCCGGCGCAGCCCGGAGTTGACGGCCCGTCCCAGCGTCAGCGTCGTCGGCTCGGTCATGCGAGGTCCTCCTCGGTGCCGGAGGCGGTGCCCTCCGCGGGACGGTCGGGGTCGGCGGCCACGGTGAGGCCGGCGGTCGGGGCGCCGGGAGCGGCCGGCGCCCCGTCGTCGTCGGGGGCCCCGTCCGCGGGCGGGTCCTGCCCGTCCGGGGAGGCGTCGGCGAAGCCGGCGACGTAGTCGCGGTACCACGCCCGCTCCTCCTCCACGAGCGGGTGCGGCTCGGCGTAGACGGTGTCGAAGAACTGCTCGAAGCGCGGCGGGGACAGGGACAGCACGGTGGCGCGGGCCTCGTCGGCGTAGTCCTGGGCGGCCCGGGCCACGTCCTCGAAGAACGCGTCGCCGGTGCCGTGACGGGTGCGCAGGTGGGCCTCGAGGCGCACGAGCGGGTCGAGCTGCGCCCAGCGCCGCTCGTCCTCGCGGTCGCGGTACTTCGTGGGGTCGTCGGCGGTGGTGTGGGCGCCGAGCCGGTAGGTCTCGGCCTCCACGAGCACGGGCCCCTCCCCGCGGCGGGCCCGGTCCATCGCCCAGCGGGTCACGGCGAGCACCCCCAGCACGTCGTTGCCGTCCACCCGCACGCCCTCGAAGCCGTAGCCCGCGGCGCGCTCGGCCAGCGGCACGCGCGACTGGGTGGAGAAGGGCACGGAGATCGCCCACTGGTTGTTCTGCACGAAGAACACGACCGGGGCGTCGTAGGAGGCGGCGAAGACCATGCCCTCGTGCACCTCGCCCTGGGTGGAGGTGCCGTCCCCGAAGTAGGCGATCACGGCGGTGGGCTCCACCTCACGGCCCTCCGCCTCGGCGGCGCGGCGGTCCATGGCCACGCCCATCGCGTAGCCGGTCGCGTGCGGGACCTGGGAGCCGAGCACGATCGAGTACACGTTCATGTGGTGCTCGCTGGGCTTCCAGCCCCCGGCGGCGTGGCCGCGGAAGACCCCCAGCAGCTCCGCGGCCGCGACCCCGCGCTCGATGGCCACGGCGTGCTCCCGGTAGGTGGGGAAGACGTGGTCGTCGGGGCGCAGCGCCCGCACGGAGCCGACCTGGGCCGCCTCCTGCCCGCGCAGCGGTGCCCACAGCACGAGCTGGCCCTGGCGCTGCAGGTTCGTCGCCTCCTCGTCGAAGCGGCGGGCGAGGGCCATGGAGCGGTAGAGCCCGCGCAGCTGCTCGGCGTCGACGTCCGCCACCCAGGGCGAGAAGTCGGCGTCCTCGAGCAGCGCGCCCTCCCGGTCCAGCAGCCGCACGAGGCGGGTGCGGGGCTCGGGCGCGCGGGGGGCCGCCCCGCGGGCGGCCTTCAACGACGGTGCGGCATCCATGGTGCGGACGTCCTTTCGTGGTGCTCGGACGGAGCGGGGCTCCGGTGGGCCCCGGTCAGAGGACCGGCGGGTGGAGGAAGCGCGCGCACAGCTCCAGGAGGCGGGTGTTGGCCTCCGGCTCGCCGACGGTCGCGCGCACGCCCTCGGCGCCGAACCGGCGCACGGACAGCGCGTGGGCGTCGCACAGGTCGGCGAAGGCCTCGCTGTGCTCCCCGAGGTTCAGCCAGACGAAGTTCGCCTGCGTCTCGGGGTGGGCCCAGCCGAGCTCGCGCAGACCGGCCAGGACCCGTTCGCGCTCGTCGACGACGCGCTGGACGCGCTCGGCGACCTGGTCCCGGTGGCGCAGCGAGGCGATGGCCGCCTGCTGGGCGAGGTCGGTGACGGAGAACGCCGGGACCGCCTGGCGCAGGTGCCGGGTGATCTCCGGGCGGGCCACGGAGTAGCCGATCCGCAGCCCCGCGAGCCCGTGGGCCTTCGAGAAGGTCCGCAGCACGACGACGTTGGGGTGCCGGCGGTACGCCTCGATCCCGTCGACGAGGTCGTCGCGGCGCTGGAACTCCTGGTAGGCCTCGTCGATCACCACGAGCACGTCGCGCGGCACCGCGGCGAGGAACCGATCGACCTCCGCGGTGGTCAGGCTGGGCCCGGTGGGGTTGTTGGGCGTGCACAGGAGCACGGCCTTCGTGCGGGTGGTGACGGCCGCGGCCATCGCGTCCAGGTCGTGGGAGCCGTCGCGCCGGTTGGGCACGGGCACCCCCAGCCCGCCCGAGAGCCCGATGCTGATCGGGTAGGCCTCGAACGAGCGCCACGCGTGGACGACCTCGTCCGGGGTGCCGTCCTCGGCCGTGCCGACGAACGCGGCCAGCAGCTGGTTGAGCGCCCCCAGGCTGCCCGCCCCGGCGACGACGTCCTCGGGCGGTACCCCGAGGACCTCGCCGAGGACCTCGCGCAGCGCCGCGGAGGTGGTCTCGGGGTAGCGGTTGACCCCGTCCCAGCGGGCGATGGCCTCCCGCACGGCGGGCACGGGGCCGAAGGGGTTCTCGTTGGAGGAGAGCTTGTAGGCGGTCAGCCCCTCGACGACGACCGGCGGGCGGCCGGCCGCGTAGCGCGGGAGCCGGGTGAGCGCGGGACGGGGCCGCAGCGCCGGGGTGGTGGCGTCGGCCGGCCCCCCGGCCGGGGGGTGCCCGGCGAGGGTGTGGGCGGCATCACGGGTGTTCATGGGGGTCATCGTATCGCCCGGCCCGGGCCCTCCCCGGGCGCGTGACGCCTGCGCCGGGACCCCGCCGGGGATTCGGCGGGAAAGCTACAACGGGGCCCGCCCGATCCTGTCGGTGCACGACAAGGCGCGGCGGGACCCGGCCGTGCCCTCCTGCCCCGCCCCCGTCCGTGCCCGCCGTTGCGCCCCGAACCGGCCGGGCCCCGCGGGCGCGTGGGAGAATGGGGGCCATGCCCACCACGAAGCACACCCTGTCCTCCGGGCGCGCGGCGCTCGCCGCCGCCGTCCCGCCCGTCGCGCTCGGGCCCCTCGACGGCCGCTACCAGCCCGTGGTCGCCCCGCTGGTCGACCACCTCTCCGAGGCGGCGCTGAACCGCAACCGCGTCCACGTCGAGGTCGAGTGGGTCCTGCACCTCACCGACCGCCGCGCCCTGCCCGGGCTCTCCCCGCTCGACGAGGCCCAGCGGGCGGGCCTGCGGGCCCTCGTGACGGACTTCGGCCCGGAGGCCGTCGCGGAGCTGGCCGAGATCGAGGCCGTGACCGTCCACGACGTCAAGGCCGTCGAGTACTACATCGGCCGCCGCCTGCCCGGCCTGGGCCTCGAGCACCTGGTGCCGCTCGTGCACTTCGCCTGCACCTCCGAGGACATCAACAACCTCGCGTGGGCCCTCGGGATCCGGGACGCGGTCGAGGACGTGTGGCTGCCGGCCGCCCGCTCCCTGGTCGGCGACGTGCAGGAGCTCGCCCGCGTGGCCGCGGAGACCCCCATGCTCTCCCGCACCCACGGCCAGCCCGCGACGCCCACGACGCTCGGCAAGGAGCTGGCCGTGCTCGCCCACCGCCTGGGCCGGCAGCTGGACCGGATCGGGCGCACCGAGTACCTGGGCAAGATCAACGGCGCCACCGGCACCTACGCGGCCCACTACGCCGCCGCCCCGGCGACCGACTGGACCGAGGTCTCGCGCACGTTCGTGGAGGGCCTGGGCCTGACCTGGAACCCGCTGACCACCCAGATCGAGTCCCACGACTGGCAGGCGGAGCTCTACGCCGACCTCGCCCGCTTCAACCGGGTCCTGCACAACCTGTGCACCGACGTGTGGTCCTACATCTCCATCGGCTACTTCCAGCAGGTGCCGGTCGAGGGCGCCACGGGCTCCTCGACGATGCCGCACAAGGTCAACCCGATCCGGTTCGAGAACGCCGAGGCGAACCTGGAGCTCTCCAACGCCCTGCTGGACGTGCTCGGGGCGACCCTCGTGACCTCCCGCTGGCAGCGGGACCTCACCGACTCCTCCTCCCAGCGCAACATCGGCGTGGCCTTCGGGCACTCGCTGCTCGCCGTCTCGAACGTGGCCAAGGGCCTGGCCCGCCTCGACGTCGCCGAGGACGTCCTCGCGGCGGACCTCGACCAGAACTGGGAGGTGCTGGGCGAGGCCGTGCAGACGGTGATGCGCGCCGAGGCCCTGGCGGGGGTCCCGGGGATGGACAACCCCTACGAGCGGCTCAAGGAGCTCACCCGCGGCCGGCGCGTGGACGGCCGGCGGATGCAGGAGTTCGTGGCCGGGCTGGGGCTCTCCCCGGAGGCGGAGGCCCGCCTGAGCGCCCTCACCCCCGCCGGCTACACCGGGGTCGCCGCGCAGCTGCTGCGCTACCTCTGAGCCCGGCCCGGGCGCACCGCCCGGGCGCGCGCGGACCCCGCCCGGCACGCCGGGCGGGGTCCCGCCGGGGACAGGCCCTCACACGGAGGGCAGGTCGTGCAGGTCGCTGCAGACCGCGTCCCCGGTCGCGGCCCACAGCCGCTTGCCCCGGCCCTCCGGGACCACGCGCACGCTGACGGACCCGCGCGCGCAGGGGACGTAGTAGCGGTGCAGCTCGCTCTCGATGTCGCGGATGATCTGCGTCGTGGTCCGCGGGGACCACCGCTCCGCGGGGTTGCAGAGGGCGACGATGTTGCCGAGGGGGTCGGTGCGGACCCCCGTGACGGGCCGGTCGGTCATCGGGAACTCTCCTGTGCTCCCGCCCCCGGGCGCGCCGGGGACGGCCTTGTACCATGGGCCGGGGCCGGGGGCCCGCCCGGACGGCGGGTGCCCGCGGACCCGGCGGGACGCCGGCGTCCGGCGACGCCGAACGAATTTACTTTTGACTAGCTCCGCGGATCCCGGGATCATCGGGACCAGGACCCTCACATGCCGCGTCCCACGGGTGCGGCGGCGGAGGGGAGGAGCACCGGGCGCAGGACCTTCGGGGGAAGGGCCGGCCCGGTCGCACCGGGGACGCCGTCGGCGACGGCACCGAGCATCTCTTGGGGGGATCATGGCAGTGGACGAGGAACCCGGCGCGCGCGCGCCGATCGAGCTGCGCCTGCTGGGCGGCGTCGAGGTCGAGCAGGACGGGGAGGTCCTCTCGCCGGGGATCCGGCAGCAGCGCCTGCTGGCGGCCCTCGCGGTGCTGGGCCCGCGCCCGAGGTCCTTCCTCGGGGAGCTGCTGTGGTCCGAGCGCCCGGCCGAGCGGGCCATGGGCAGCCTGCGCACGACCGTCTTCAACATCTCCCGGCGCCTGCCCGGGGCCCTGCGCACCCGCGGGGCCACGATCGCCCTGGGCGAGGACGTGCGGGTGGACCTGCACGAGCTGCGCTCGGCGCTGGACGCCGCGGCCGCCGCGCAGAAGGCGCCCGCGGAGATCCCCTGGTTCGTGCGCCCCGACGGCGCCGAGCTGCTGCCCGGCTGGTACGAGGGCTGGGTGAGCGCCGAGCAGGACCGGCTGCGGGCCCAGTACGTCAACGCCGTGGAGCACCTGGCCCGGCTGGCCCTCGAGCGCGGGGACTACTACCGCGCCCAGGTCCTGGCCGAGAACGTCCGGGCCCTGGCGCCCCTGCGCGAGAGCGCGGTGCGGGTCTCGATCGAGGCCGACCTCGGGCTGGGCAACCACGCCCCGGCCCTGCAGACCTACCGCGAGTTCTGCTCCGTGATGGCCGACGAGCTCGGCGCCCCGCCCTCGCTGCAGATCACGCAGCTGATGGGCGGGATCCGCAGCGCCTGAGCGGCCGGTTCCCGGCCGATGGAGCACCGTGCCCACGACGAGGGCGGGCCGGTGCCCGCGCCGCCCCGTGGCCGACGAGCTCGGCGCCCCGCCCTCGTGGGTCATCGCGCCTGCACCACCGTGTCGGAGGCCGCGCGCACGGGGATGCCCCGCCAGCTGGTGCCGGGCAGCAGCTGCTCGCCCTTCATCACGAGCGAGAGCGCGTCCACGGAGGCCGCCTCCCCGACCGTCGTGTCGTAGAGGACGACGGCCCGGGCCCCGATGCTGGCCTGACGGTCGATGCGCACGTCGGACATCTTCATCACGCGGTCCTCGAACAGGTGGGTCTGCAGCGAGACCTCGCTCGAGACGGACGCGTCGTCGCCGATGTGCACCAGGTCGAACTCGGTCAGGTACGTGGTGCCGATGTAGGTGCGCCGGCCGATCCGGGCGCCGAACAGCCGCAGGAACGGCCCGATCAGCGGGGTGCCGACCAGCCCGCCCAGCAGCGCGGGCACGGCCGCGGACTCGTAGACGCCGGTGACGAACTCGCTGCGGCGCACGAACATGTCCCACAGGGGCTCCACGCGCGGGCGGTAGCGGCCCACGACGGCCCACTTGAGCAGGACCACGGACAGGACCACCGCGACGCCCACGGCGGCCGCGAGGAACGGGGCGAGCACGACGAACCCGAGCACGCTGGTGCTGGGCACCAGGGACATCGACACGAGCAGGCCCAGGTAGCCGAGCAGGCCGATCAGGGTCGGCGGGACCGTGATGCGCAGCGCCTCGATCACCAGGCGCCCGGCGACCTTGCCGGCGGAGGGACGGTAGGTCAGGCCCTCGTCGTAGTTGCCACTGTCCTGGCGGCGCGGCAGGAAGATCGCCGGGGAGCCCAGCCACGAGGTGCCGTCCGGCACGTCGGCCGGGGGCACGGACTGGACGCCCACCAGGGAGCCCTCGCCCATCCGGGTGCCGGAGGGCACGAACGCCGCGTTGCCCACGAAGGAGCGGTCCCCGACCACGGTGCGCTCCATGTGCACGTGGCCGTGGTGGTAGACGGCGCTGCCCACGCTGGCCATGTCGGCCACGAAGCTGCCCTCGCCCAGGACCAGCAGGTCCGGGTCGATGTGCCCGACCGTGGAGACCTCCGAGCGCTTGCCCACCTTCGCGCCCAGCAGCCGCAGCCACGGGGAGGTGTAGAGCGTCGCGTACAAGGAGTTGGTGGTCTCCAGGCTGGTGGCCAGCAGGCGGTCGGCCATCCACTTGCGCACGCCCAGGCCGCTGCGCACCGGGTGGATGCCGGTGGGCGTGCGGTGCAGCACGAGCGCCCGGGTGCCGGCGACCACGAGGCAGACGGTGAGGACGTAGACGACCCCGACCGCGGGCGTCAGCGCGAGGCCGGCCTGCAGGCCGAACTCGAGGGCCACGATCCAGATCATCAGGAAGGACGGGAGCACGAGGACCCACGGGAGGACCTCGAAGCCGAGCCAGCCGAGCAGGTACCCGGCGCGCACGGCGCCCGTGCGGCGCCCGCCGAAGGGACGGCGCTCCATGCGGTCGAGCAGCTCGTCGCCGGGCCCGGGCCGCGACGGGGAGCCGAGCCAGTGCTCGCCTGCCGGGATCACCTGGCCGCGGGCGGCCAGGGACTGCTCCGCCAGGCGGGCGCCGTCCTCCACGCGGGCCTCGGGCTCGACCATGGCGCTGGCGCCCACGAAGGCGCCCTCGCCGATCTCGACCGGGCCGATCGTCATCCACCCGCGCTCGACGCGCGAGGTCTCGAGGGTCGCGCCGTAGCCGATGCTCGCGCGCGCCCCGATCCGCAGCATGGACGGCAGCCCCACGGCCGCCGTGCCGACGTGGGCCTCGGGCCCGATCTCGGCGCCCAGCAGGCGCAGGTACCGGGCCGCCAACGGGGTCCCGGCGAGGATGCTCAGCGGTGAGAGCCGCATCAGCCCGTCGATGCACCACTGCAGGTAGTACTGCCGGCCCCACAGCGGGTGGTCACCGGGCCGGACGAACCGGCCGAGCACCCGCGCGCCCACGAGCGGCAGGAAGACGCGGGCGAGGACGAACACGGCCAGGCCCCAGCCGAGCAGGTTCCACATCAGGCCGTAGCTGAACTCGCCGCCGGAGGCGTGCATCACCGCGGCGATCGGGGCGCCCACGACCATGGCCGCGAGCGTGAGCGTGACCAGCTGCGCGGTGCCGCAGGCCAGCACGCGGGCGCTGCTGTGCCGCAGGGGCTCGAGCTCCGGGGCCGCGGGGCCCGGGTGGGCCGCGACGGGCAGCGTCTCGAGGTGCCGGGCCAGGGAGCGCACGGTCGGGTAGGAGTACAGGTCCGCGATCGCGATGTCGAGGTCGGGGTGCTCCCGGCGCAGCTCGGAGGCCACGGTCGCGGCGAGCAGGGAGTGCCCGCCGAGGTCCAGGAAGAAGTCCGCCTCGACCGAGAGCTGGTCGGCGGGGATGCGGAAGGCCCGCGACCACACGTCCGTGAGGTCCAGCTCCGTGGGCGTCTCCGGGGGCACGAGGCCCACGGTCGTCACGAAGCGCGGGCTCGTGGGGTCGGGCAGGGCCTTGCGGTCGACCTTGCCGCTGACCATCATCGGCATGGCCGGCAGGACCTCGTAGAAGGCCGGGACCATGTACGGCGGCAGCGACGCCGAGGCGGCCGCGTGCAGCAGCTCGAAGAACGCCCGCTCGTCGCGCACCGGCTGGCGCAGGGTGACGAACGCCGCGACGTCCTCGCCGGCCACGAGCTTCACGGCGGCGTCGGCCACGGCGTCGTCGCGGCGCAGGACGTTCTCGATCTCCTGGAGGTCCGCGCGGTGGCCGCGGATCTTGACCTCGCTGTCGGCGCGGCCCAGGTACTCGATCTCGCCGTCGGGCAGCACACGCCCGAGGTCGCCGGTGCGGTAGATCCTCCCCAGGTGCGGCTTCTCGGGGTGGACCCGGAAGCGCTCGGCGGTGACCTTCGGCAGGTTGACGTAGCCACGGGCCACACCGGGGCCGGCCACGCAGATCTCGCCGGTCTCCCCGTGCGGGACCTCCTGGAGCTCCTCGTCGAGGACGAAGACCTCGTAGGTGGGCATCGCGCGCCCGATCGTGACGGGCTTGCCGGGGTAGAGCTCGCCCCAAGTGCAGGTCACGGTGGCCTCGGTGGGACCGTAGGTGTTGAGCATCCGCCGCTCGGGCGTGGCCCAGCGCTCCACGAGGTCGGCGGGGCAGGCCTCCCCGCCCACGAGGATGCTGCGGATGGCGGGCAGGTCGTGGTCGAGGGTCGCCAGGACGGTGGGCACGCAGTAGAGCACCGTGATCTCGTGGCGGACCAGGAAGTCCACGAGGCCCTGGCCCAGGCGGGCGTCGCCGGTGGGCCCGGCCACGAGCGTCGCGCCCGTGGCCCAGGTCGGCCAGATCTCCTCGATCGAGAAGTCGAAGGCGATCGTCATGCCCTGGTAGACGCGGTCGTGGGACCGGACGTCGTAGACCTCCGGCACCACGTCGATGAAGTTGCAGATGCTCGAGTGCGCGACCTCGACGCCCTTGGGGCGCCCGGTCGAGCCCGAGGTGTAGATGATGTAGCAGGTGGGGTCGCCCTCGTGGTGGACCTCGGGGCGGTGCTCCGGGGCCTCGGGCAGGTCCCGGCGCAGGGCCTCCACGTCCAGCACGTCGGCGTCCGCGTCCTCGGCCAGGGCCAGGTGGTCGCCGGCCGTGAGGATCATCGCCAGCTCGGCGTTGTCGGCGATGTACTGCACGCGGTCCCCCGGCGAGGCCGGGTCGATCGGCACGAACGTCCCGCCGGCCTTGAGCACGGCCAGCAGGGAGACGTAGAGCATCGTGGAGCGCTGCAGCAGCAGCCCCACGCGCGCGCCCGGCTCGAGACCGTACTCGGCGAGCAGGTGGGCGAGGCGGTTGGCGAGGGCGTCGAGCTCCGCGTAGGTGTACGCGCGGTCCTCCGCGTGCAGGGCGGTGGCGTGCGGGGCGCGGTCGACGCTGCGCTCGAAGAAGTGGTGCAGCCGGGCGGCCGGCGGTCCGGTCCCCGAGACCTTCCGCGCCGACGGCTCGGCGCGGCGGCTCCCCCCGGCGGTGTTCCCCTTCACCGCAGCTCCGCCCCACAGCGCCCGCTCGGCCGGCCCCCGGCCGGCCTCGTGCGAGCGTTCTGTGGCTGAGGTCATGGTGAACTCCTTTCGAGTCCTGTCGAGGTGCTGATCGGGTGCGTGTGCACCGGCACAGCCGGCTCCGTCCGTTGTACGGGCGCCCCCGTCACGGCCCCCTCACCCGTCCATGACCGCTCCGTCATCGCTGCGTTATCGCTGCGTTATCGCTGCGTCACCGCCCGACGGAACCCCTGGCGGCACAGCGATCGGCCGTAACCTTCCCGTTACTTTTCGTGTGCAAAATCACACTCCCGATCGCGCTCCCGGGCCGGTCGGGAGCGCCCCGCCGGGCCCGGGGCCCCCGAACGGCGGACAGGAGGAGATCCCGGCGCGCTGCCGACGGCGGAACCCGTCCGGGACCGGGAGCGTTCGCGGCCGGGAAAGATTTCCCCTCTGTTACCGATCGTGAACACCCGCCGTGCGGGGCGCACCCGCACGGCGGGGCCCGGCAGCCGCGCGCTCCCCGGGCACGGCCGGGGCACCGGGGAGCGGCGAAGGACCCCAGGGGTGGGACGATCGCCCCCCGGGGCGCCCCGGGGACGGCGAAGGACCCCCGTGCCGGGGCACGGGGGTCCTTCGCCGGAGGGCGGCGCCGCGGGGCCGGGCCGCCGGCCCGGGCGCGGCGGGCGGGCGGGTCTACCCGGCGGAGCTGCCGCGGTCGGTGTCGTCGCCGGCGGCGGTGGTCTCGTCCTCGTCGCGGCCGGGGCGGGCGGCCCAGGTGAGGTAGCCGCCGTCGAGGTTGACCGCGCGGCGGCCGTGCTGGGCGAGCACGCGGGCGGCGAGGTAGCCGCGCAGGCCGGCCTGGCAGTGCACCACGAGCTCGCCCTCGGGCAGCTCGCCGAGGCGCTCGCGCAGCCGGTCGAGCTCGATGTTGATCCCGCCCGGGATCGGCATGGCCTCGTGCTCGGCCGGGGTGCGCACGTCGAGCAGCACCGCCCCGGCGTCGAGCCGGTCCTGCAGCTCGTGCCACTGGATCGTCTCCACGAGCCCGTCGCGGTGGTTGCGGTCGATGTAGCCGAGCATGTTCACCGGGTCCTTGGCGGAGCCGTAGAGCGGCGAGTAGGCCAGCTCGAGCTCGGCGAGGTCGGCGGTGCGCAGCCCGCCCGTGATGGCGGTGGCGATCACGTCGATGCGCTTGTCCACCCCGGCCCCGCCCACGCCCTGGGCGCCCAGGATCGCGTCGGTCTCCGGGTCCACGAGCAGCTTCAGGGCCATGCCCTCCGCTCCCGGGTAGTAGCCGGCGTGGTTGGCCGGGTGGGTGTGGATCGCCCGGTAGGCCCGCCCGGCCGCGCGCAGGCGCTTCTCGCTCCACCCGGTGGAGGCCAGGGTGAGGCCGAAGACCCCGACCACGGAGGTGCCCAGCACGGGGCGGTCGGCGACGTCCAGGCCCGCGATGACGTCGGCGGCCAGCCGGCCCTGCAGGTTGGCCGTGTTGGCCAGGGCCACGAGCGAGGGCGAGCCGTCGAGGGCGTCGCGCTTCTCCACGGCGTCGCCCACGGCGAAGACGTGCGGGTCGGAGGTGCGCAGGTGCTCGTCGACGACGATCCCCCCGCGCGGGCCGGTCTCCAGCCCGGCGGCTCGGGCCAGGGTGCTGTCGGGGCGCACGCCCACGGCCGCGAGCACGACGTCGGCGGGCAGCTCGGTGCCGTCGGCGAGGCTCACGGTCCGCTCCCCCACGGCGGTGACCGCCGAGCCCAGGCGCAGGTCCACGCCGCGCTCGCGCAGCCGGGCGTGGACGGGCTCGACCATCTCGGGGTCCAGGGGCGCCATGATCTGCCCGGTGGCCTCCACGAGGGCCACGTCGAGCCCGCGGTGCACGAGGTTCTCGGCGACCTCCACGCCGATGAAGCCCCCGCCGACGACGACGGCGCTGCGGGCCCCGGCGACCGCCGCCACGACCTCGTCGGTGTCCTCGACGTCGCGCAGCACGAGCGCGCGCTCCATGCCGGGCACGGGCGGGCGCACGGGGGTGGCCCCGGGCGAGAGGATCAGCACGTCGTAGCCGAGCTCCTCCTCCGCTCCGGTCGCGACCTCCCGCACGCGCAGGGTGCGGGAGGCGCGGTCGAGGGCCACGGCCTCCCGGCCCACGCGCACGTCGAGGCCGAAGCGGGCGCCGAGGGACTGCGGGGTCTGCAGCAGCAGCGCCGAGCGCTCCTCGATCACCCCGCCCACGTGGTAGGGCAGCCCGCAGTTGGCGAACGAGACGTGGCCGCTGCGCTCGAGCACGACGATCTCGGCGTCCTCGTCCAGCCGGCGCAGGCGGGTGGCTGCTGACATTCCTCCGGCGACCCCGCCGACGATGACGATCCTCATGGGCTCATGCTAGCGGCGTCCTCCCGCGGCGCGGCCGCACGGGCGGCCCCCACCCAGCGCAGCACGTCCGCGGGACGGTTGGTGGTCAGCTCCTGCACGCCCAGGGCCAGGCACAGCTCGACGTCGCGCCGGTCGTCGACCGTCCACACGCGCAGCACGCAGCCGCGGGCGGCCCACCGGCGGACGAGGTCGGTGCGCTCGCGCACGAGGCCGATGCCGGGTCCGGCGATCTCCACGAGCCCGGCGCCGATCACCGGCAGGGCCGGGGGGACCACGAGGCGCATCCCGGCGTGCAGCACGGCCGCGGCCGCCGGTCCGACCCGCAGGCTCTCGCCGACGGTGCGGCGGGTGGTGGTCCCGGCCAGCTGGCACACGTGCCGGGCGGGGACCGACTCCAGCAGGCGGCGCACGGCGTCGGGGTGGAAGCTCATCAGGGAGATCCGCAGGCGCCCGAGCAGACCGGTCCCCGGGTCCCAGCCCTCGCGCAGCAGCAGGGCGAGCACCTCGTCCTCGAGGCGGTGGCCGTACGGGCTGGGGTGCTTGGTCTCGATGGCGAGGCCCACGGGCCGGCCCGCGTCGTGCAGCAGGTCGATGAGCTCGGGCAGGGTCAGCAGCTGCCGGTCGGCGGCGCCGTGGGTGGGCGGGAGGGGCACGCCCTTCCAGGAGGTCCAGTCCAGCCGGCGCAGCTGGGCGAGGGTGTGGGCGGAGACCGCCCCGCGGCCGTCGCTCGTGCGGCCCAGGCGGGCGTCGTGGTGCAGCACCAGGTGCCCGTCGCGGGTGAGGTGGACGTCGCACTCGACGCCGTCGGCGCCGTCGAGCAGGGCTTGGACGTAGGCCGCCCGGGTGTGCTCCGGGTAGGCGGCGCTGGCTCCGCGGTGGGCGTAGACGGTCGGTCGCACGGCGCTCCCTCGGCTCGCTCGGGGCGGCGGTCCGGGCCGCCCGCACCCGAGTCTGGGCGCCGGGGATGAACGCCGGGCCAACACGGGCGGCGGGCCCGGTGACGGGCCGGGAACGGGACGGGCACCGGCGGGAGGGCGGGGCGACGGGACGTGCGGCGGGCCCGGCGAGGGGCGGGGAGCGGGCCCGGCCCCTCCCGGGCACGGCCGACGCCCCGCCCCCGGGAGGGGCGCGGGGCGTCGGGAGGGGGCGGGGCCCCGCGGGCTCAGCGCTCGGCGGTGATCTCCCCCTGGACGGTGCCCTCGGAGCCGCCCTGGCCGGCCGCGCGCTCGCCGCCCTGGAACCTGGGGGCCCGGTGGACCGCGGCGAGCTCGTCCGGGAAGGCGGCCGGCAGGGGGCCGAAGGCCTCGTGCGTGGCGGCGATGACCTGCTTGGCCATCGCGAGGTTCGCGCCGCCGCCGACGACCGCGCCGATGCCGAAGGGCAGGGCGCGGCCGAAGACGGCGCCGGTCTGCTTGGCGATGAAGCGCTTGACGAACATGTTGCGGATGGTGCGCCCGACGTCGAAGGTCCTGGAGTCGTCCTTGCCCATCATCAGGCCCCAGGAGGAGACCATGCCCTTGCCCTTGGTGCCGCTCATGAGGATCTGGTTCATCACCTGCCGGCCGTCCTCGCCGAGCATCAGGGCCATGACCATGGTGCGGGTGCGCTCCGGGTCCTCGGTGTGCACGCCGTGCAGCTCGGCGACCGCCTGGGCGTAGAGGGCCGTGGCCTCGAGGTAGCCGACCACGGCCACGGAGGACAGCCCGAGGGAGGCCACCGTGCCGATGCCGGGGACCACGGCGGTCGCGCCCACGGCGCCGCCGCCGAGGGTGACGGAGCGGACGTAGATCTTCTCGAGCCGCTTGGCGATCTGCTCCGGGGTCTCCCCGGGGTGCTCGGCGAGCTCCTTCTTCACGAAGGCCAGCACCACCGGGCGCTGGACGCGCAGCAGCGTGTCGAGGACCTTGTTCATGGCGGGCCTGGGCTTGCCCTGGTCGTCGAACGCCTTGTTCAGGGGGTTGAGGTCCATGGGACGTGCTCTCCTCGGGACGGGGACGGCTCTGCTGCCCCCACTCTATGCACAGCAGGCTGAGCAGGTGCCGGGCTTCGCCCTCGGCGCACAGCACGCGGGTGCGCGGGCCGGGAGCGGGCGGCCCGCGCGCCGGGCCGGTCAGGCGCCGGGCAGCCGGGAGACGGTGGGGTCGACCTGCTGGAACGAGTCCGGGAACTCCGCCCGCAGGCGCACGAGCTCCCGGGCGAAGGCGTCGAGGTCCCGGTCCTCCTGGCTGACCGGCTCCCACGGGCGGGCCGGCAGGGCGTGGCCCTCGTCGTCGAGGGCCACCATGACCATCAGGCAGTTGGTGGTCAGCTGCAGCTGCCCGGTGGCGGGATCGCCCGAGAAGCAGTTGACGGAGATGTGCAGGCCGCGGGCGGCGGTGTGGATGAGCCGGGCGCGGAGCTCCACGAGGTGGCCGATGTGCATGGGCCGGTAGAAGCGCACGCCGCCGGCGTAGACGGCGATCACGGGCCGCCCGGCCCAGCGGGAGCCGCAGACGTAGGCGGCCTCGTCGATCCAGCGCATCGCGGTGCCGCCGTGGACCTTCCCGCCCCAGTTGATGTCCGTGGGCGCGGCGAGGAAGCGCAGCACGGTCTCCTCGGCGGTGCCCTCGTCCGTGTACTTCTGCTCGGCCATGAGCTCCTCGATGCGGTTGCGCAGCGCGATCCGCCGCCGCGTCACCGCCTGCTGGCCGCGCTCGTGCTCGGTCTCGGGGGCCCACTGGGGCACCGGGGTGGGCCGGCCCTCGCCGTCGACGGCGACCATGATGATCAGGCACGTGTCCTTGAGCACCACGCCCTCGGCGCGCGGGTCCGCGGAGGCGACCTCCACACGGATGTGCATCGAGGAGCGGCCGGTGTGCACGATCTTCGCGACGACCTCGACCATGTCGCCCACGCACACGGGGCGGTCGAAGTGGATGTTGCCCACGTAGGCGGTCACGCAGTAGGAGCGGGACCACCCCACGGCGCACGCGTAGGCGGCCTTGTCGATCCACTCGAGCACGCGGCCGCCGTCGACCGTGCCGGTGCGCCCGGCGTCGGTCGGGGCGGCGAGGAAGCGGAGGACGGCGGTGTCACGGGCGGCCATGCCCACCAGTGTGGCACGGACCACCCCGCCCGGGGGTCGCGTCCGGTCCGCTCAGTCCACGAGCGGCGACCACGCCTCGAGGCGGCGGAGCAGGTCCGACTTCTTGCGCGCGTGGCCCTCCATGCGCACGAGGATGTCGTCGAGGGCCTCGATCGCGTCGACCACGAAGGGGCCCTTGTTGAGCATCACGCACTCGGCGCGCTGGCCCATCGCGGCGTCGGTGACCTCGGCCCGGGACGGCAGGCCCTTCTTGGCGAGGGACTCCAGCACCTGGGTGGCCCACACCACGGGCACGTGCCCGGCCTCGCACAGCCACAGGATCTCCTCCTGCACCTCGGCCATCCGCTCGAACCCGGCCTCCACGGCGAGGTCCCCGCGGGCGATCATCACGCCCACGTCCTCCCAGCGCATCGCCTCGAGCAGCATCAGCGGCAGGGCCTCGAACCCGCCCACGGTCTCGATCTTGAGCGTGACGTCGAGGTCGTGGCGCCCGATGGCCCCGAGCTCCTCGAGCAGCGCGGCGACGTCGTGGCGCGAGCGCGCGAAGGACATGCTCACGACGTCCGCGTGCTCGGCCACGAAGGGCAGGTGGGCGCGGTCCTCGTCGGTGAGGGCCTCGAGCCGCAGCTGCGTCTGCGGGAGGTTGATGCCCTTCTCCGCCTTGAGCTTCGCCCCGCCGGGGCCTGCCTGGAGGACCTCGAGCTCGATCTCGTCGGGGTCCACCGTGCGGATCCGGCAGCGGATGCGCCCGTCGTCGATCCACACCGGCTGCCCGGGCCGGGCGTCGGCGAAGACCTCGGGCAGGGAGCAGCCGATCCGGTACGGGCCCTCCGCGGGGGCCGGGGCCGGGGTGAGGTCGCGGGTCAGCACGACCGTGTCCCCGGTGCGCACCCGCACGGACTGCTCCACGGCGGGCAGCTCGCCGAGCCGGGCGCGCGTGCCGTCGGGGGCGGTGACGGCCAGGCCGGTGGCGAAGTAGACGGTCTTGGCGCACTCCACGAGCACCCCGGGGCCGGTGGCCTCCAGCACCCGCAGGGTCCGCCCGGAGCCGCGGGCGTCCTTGAGCCGCAGCCGCTCCCCCGGGACGCGGGCGGCGGCCCAGGCGGGGTCGGCCAGCGGGACGGCGGGGGCGTCGTCGTCGACGGCGGGGTCCGGGTCCCCCAGCCACAGGCGGGCGGGCGCGACGACCCGGCCGGAGGCGTCCCGCACCGGCTTGATCTTCTCCACCTGGGGACCGGGCTCGAAGGGGCCGGTGCGCAGCTTGGGCCCGGCGAGGTCCATCGCCACGCGCACGTCGCGGCCGAGCTCGCGCCCGGCGGAGCGGACGTGGTCGATCATCGCCGCCCACTGCGCGGGGCCGTCGTGGGCGCAGTTGACCCGGGCCACGTCCATGCCGGCCGCGACCATGTCCCGCACCAGGGCCGGGTCCCCGGCCGCCTCGGAGGGGAGGGTGACCATGATGCGGGTGCTGCGCCCGGGGCCGCCGGGCCCGAGCAGGGCCTCGGCGTTGCGCACGAGGACGTCGTGGCCCTCGTCCCCCGTGCCGTCGGGGGCCTCGGGCAGGGAGAGGTCCTCGTCCGTGCGCCCGGCGAGGACCTGAAGGGTGGTCACGACGGCGCGCAGGTGCTCGAGCACGCCCGCCTCCATCCGGCCCAGCGAGGACAGGCCCAGGGCGCGCAGCTCCAGCTGCAGGTCCCGGACGTCCTGGCTGCGCACGGCGACGTAGTCCACGAGGTTCAGCGCGGAGGCCCGGTGGCGGGGGGTGACGCGCTCGAGGTCGGGGGCGGCCCGCTCCCGGGCGCGCACGACGACGTCGACCAGGGCCAGCACCCGGTCCAGCAGCGCCCCGGCCCGCTCCCGGCGGGATCCGCCCGGCTCCGTGGTCCTGCGGCTCGCGCCCATGGGGTCCTCCTCGTGCTCCGGCCGGGGGTGCCCGGCGCTCCTGCGGGTCGTCCGGACAGCACCGTAGCCCGCCCGGGCGAACGCCGGCTGAACGCCCGGGGGCCGCCCGCCCCGCCGGGCCCGGTCCCACCCGTCGCCGCCGCGCGGCCGGACCCGTCGTGCCCGGGGCCGGGCCGGGCGGCGCGGACGGGCCGCGGGACGGCTAGGCTCGGGCCCACCACGCCGTCGACACCCCGGGAGGGACCACCGTGACCGGATCCGAGCACCGCCCCGAGCCGTCCGCCACCGAGGGCCGCGGGGAGCGCCCGCGGATCGGGTCCGAGAACGTCCGGGCCTACGTCGAGCGGATGGCCTCGGGCGAGCCCGCCCCCGGCGGCGGGGCCGCCGGGGCGCTGCAGGCGGCCCTGGGCGCGGCCCTCGTGGCGATGTCGGCGCGCTACACCCACGGGGACGAGCGCGCCGCGGACGCCGAGCGGGCGGCCGCCCGCGCCGACGCGGTCGTGCCCGGGGCGCTGGGCCTGGCCGATGCGGACGCGGCCGCCTTCCGGGAGCTCTCCGCCGCCTACGCCCTGCCCGCCGACGACGAGGCGCAGCGCGCCGAGCGCTCCCGGGCGGTGCAGGCGGCCACGGCGGGGGCCGCGCAGCCCCCGCGCGAGCTCATCGCGGTCGCCGCGGAGGTCCTCGAGCTCGCCCGGGACCTCGCGCAGTGGTGCAACCCCAACGTCCTCAGCGATCTCGCCGCGGCGGCCGAGGCCGCCCGGGCCGCGGCGGCCACGGGCCTGGTCACCCTCGAGATCAACCTCCGCTCCCTGCGGGACGGGCCCGAGCGGGAGGCGCTCGCCGAGGCCGTGGGCCTCGGGGAGCGCACCGTGGCCGCGGCCGCCGAGCTGGCGGGCGGGATCCGGGAGCGCGTGCGCTCCTGAGGCTCCGGAACGCCCGGGGCGGACGGGCGGGCCGCCCCGGGCCCTCCGCCCGGGCGGGCGCGGCGCACGGGGCGGATCCCGTGCACCCGCCTCGGGTCAGGGCGCCGGGACGGACGGGGCCCGCGCCCCGGCCGGGCGGCGGACCCGCACGGCGCCGACGACGGCGAGCAGCGACAGCACCGCCCCGCACAGGAACGCCAGCCGCACCCCGGCCGCGACCGCGCCCGCCTCCCCCGCCGCGGCGGGGGCCGCCTCGGCCCCGAGGGTGAGCACGGCGACGAACAGGGCGGCGCCGGCGGCGCCGGCGACCTGCTGGACCGTGCCGACCACGGCCGAGCCGTGGGCGTGCAGGTGCGGTGGCAGCGAGCCCAGCCCGGCGGTGAACAGCGGGGTGAACACGAGGGACAGCCCCGTGCTCAGCAGCACGTGCACGGCCAGCACCGCGGCCACCGGCGTGGCGGGCGAGGCCAGGGCCAGGCACCACAGGGCGAGGCTGACCACGGCCGTGCCGGGCACGAGCAGGCGTGTCGGCCCCCACCGGTCGTAGGCGCGCCCGACGGCCGGGGCCAGCGCGCCCATGACGATCCCGCCGGGCAGCAGGAACAGCCCGGTGGCCAGGGGGTCGAGGCCGCGCACGTCCTGCAGGTAGATCGGGAGCACGAGCAGGGTCCCGAACAGGGCGGTGACGCTGACCCCGAGCACGGCGGTGGCCGCGCGGAAGGTCGGGGCGGCGAAGGTGCGCAGGTCCAGCAGGGCCCGGTCCGCGCGCTGCAGGCGCAGCTGCCGGCGCACGAACCCGGCCAGCCCCGCCGCCCCCACGGCCAGGGGCAGCCACGCGGGCACGGCGGCGGACCCGCCCTCCCCGAGGGTGCTCAGCCCGTGGACGAGCCCGCCGAAGCCCAGGGCGGAGAGCACCACCGAGGTCACGTCCAGCGGCGCCGGCCGGGGCTCGGTGACGTCCGGGATGCGCAGCGCGCCCAGCAGGAGGGCCCCGAGGGCGATCGGCAGGACCGCCCCGAACATCCAGCGCCAGTCCAGCACGCTGAGGATCAGCCCGGAGACGGTGGGGCCCACGGCCGGGGCGACCGAGATGACCACGGAGATGTTGCCCATCACCCGGCCCTGCCGCTCCGCCGGCACGAGCGCGAGCACCGTGGTCATCAGCAGCGGCAGCATGATCGCCGTGCCGCAGGCCTGCACCACCCGCCCGGCGAGCAGGACGCCGAAGCCGGGGGCGAGGGCGCAGACGAGGGTGCCGAGGCTGAACAGGCCCATCGCCGCGAGGAAGACGGGACGGGTGGCCAGGCGCTGGAGCAGGAACCCGGTGACCGGGATGACCACCGCCATGGTGAGCATGAACGCGGTGGTCAGCCACTGCCCGGCGAGCGCCGTGATCGACAGGGCCTGCATGAGGGTCGGCAGCGCCACGCCCATGATCGTCTCGTTGAGGACGACCACGAACGTGGAGACCAGCAGCAGCCCGAGCACCAGCCGGTCGCGCGCGGCCCGGTCGGGGGCGGGCGGCGGTGCGGCGGGCTCCGTCGTCGCGGACGGGACGGAGGAGGCGGTCGTCACGGGCGGGGCGGGGGCCGCCGGCTCCTCGGGGACGGGCGCGGTGCGGGGGGAGGACGTCACCGCACGAGCATAGAGGTCCGGCCCGGGTGCGCCGCCCCGGGGCGGCGGGGGACAATGACGGGCATGCGCAGATTCCTCAAGGACGCCGGCGTGCACGCCGAGATCGCCCCCGACGGCTTCACCGAGGGCGGCTGGGTGCTGAGCATCGGCGGGGCGGAGCAGTCCCACGTGGACCTCGCGCACCCGGAGGAGATCTTCTACGAGTACCTGCGGCGGATCGGCCACGTCGCCGACGCCGTGGCCCCCGAGGGCCGGCCCGTCACGGCGGTGCACCTGGGCGCCGGGGCGCTGACCCTGGCCCGCTACGTCGCGGTGACCCGGCCGGGCTCGGTGCAGGTGGCCGTGGAGCTCGAGCGGGAGCTGCCGGCGTTCGTCCTGGAGGCCCTGCCCCTGCCGGCGGGGGCGGACGTGCGCGTCGTCGTCGACGACGCCCGGGCGGCGCTGCCCGGGCTGGTCCCGCCGGGGAGCGCGGACCTCGTGATCCTGGACGTCTTCGCGGGCCGCGACGCCCCCGCCCACCTCACGGAGCCCTCCTTCTACGCCGAGGCGGCCGCCCTGCTGCGCCCGGGCGGGGTGCTCGCCGTCAACGTGGGCGACGACCCGGGCCTGGCCTTCTTCGCCGCGCAGGCGCGGGCGGTGCGCGCGGCCCTGGCCGACGTGTGGTGCCTGGCCGACCGGGGGATGCTCACCGGCCGCTACCCGGGCAACCTCGTGCTCGTGGGCGGGACCCGGCCGCTGCCGCGGGAGTGGGCCGAGCGCTTCACCGCGGCGGGCCCCCACCCGGCGGGCGTGCTCGACGGCCTGGGTCTGGAGGAGCTGATCGCCCGGCGGTAGCGTGGGGCCACCACCGGGCCCGCCCGGCCCGCCCGAACCGCGCAGGAGGCCCCCGTGAGCACCGCCGAGAGCACCGAGATCCTGGAGTCCGCCCCCGCGATCGAGGGCGAGGACTTCTCCCGGGTGGCCCTCACCCCGGCGGCCGTCGAGCTGCTGGGCCGGCTGCGGGAGGTCCACGGCGCGCTGATGTTCCACCAGTCCGGCGGGTGCTGCGACGGCTCCGCGCCCATGTGCTACCCGGCCGGGGACTTCCTCACCGGACCCGCCGACGTGCTGCTCGGGGTGTTCCGGCTGCCCGGGGACCCCGCCACGGCGGAGCTGGAGTTCTGGATCTCCCGCGAGCAGTTCGAGTACTGGCGGCACACGCACCTGACGGTCGACGTCGTGGCGGGCCGCGGCTCGGGCTTCTCGGTCGAGGCCCCCGAGGGCAGGCGCTTCCTCATCCGCTCGTCCCTGCTGCCGGGCTGAGCGCCGGCCGGGGTCCGGCGGCGGGCGGGCGTCAGCGGCGGGCGGCGTGCGCCCGGTGCAGCGCCCGGACCTCCTCGGCCAGCTCGGGGCACGGCCCGTCGACGGGCACGCCCGGGGCCACGGTGCGGATCGGCAGCGGGGCCACCGGCGCGGGCGGGACGCCGAGCTCGCCGAGCCACTGCACCAGCTGCGCGGCGGACGCGGCGTGGACGATCCGGCCCAGGCCCACCCAGGCGTGGGCGGCCGCGCACATCGGGCAGTGCTCCCCGGAGGTGTAGACGGTCGCGGCGGCCCGCTGTCCCGGGTCGAGGTGGGCGGCGGCCCAGCGGGCGATCGCGAACTCCGGGTGGCGGGTGGCGTCCCCGCCGGCGACCCGGTTGCGGTCCTCGAGCAGCACCTCCCCGTCCGCGGAGACGAGCAGGGAGCCGAAGGGCTCGTCGCCCGCCTCGAGGGCCTCGCGGGCCAGCTCGGCGCAGCGGCGCAGGTGCCGGAGGTCGGTGCCGGTGATCGTCATGGGCCCAGCCTAGGGGGCGGGACCGGACCGGTCAGTCCTCCCGCAGCCGGCCCTCGTCGTCGAAGGACGGGCCGCGCCCGTGCACGGGGAAGGTGTGGAAGGCCGGCACCTCGTAGGGGTGGGCGCGGGCCATGGCCCGCAGCACGGTCTCGCGGTCGGCCGCCGGGTAGAGGACCTCGATGCGGACCTCGTCGACCTCCTCGGGCCGCCCCACCGTCCCGACCGCGGGACGGGCCCCGGGCAGCGGGGTGAACCGGCCCGTGCCGCGGGAGACGAAGGCCGCGTGGGAGTAGTTCCCGGCGCGCCCGGCCCCGGCGTCGCCGAGGGCCTGCAGCACCTGCTCGGCGTGGCCGGCCGGCACGAACACGACCAGGGCGTGGGTGGCGGGCTCAGTGCTCATGGGGCGTGCACACCTCCGGCTCGACGTGGTCGGCGGGCTCGAGCTGGATCGTGGAGTGCTGGACCGAGACGGGGAAGTGCTCGGCCACGCAGCGCTGGATCCGGCCGAGGGCCTCGGCCGAGCCGCCGGAGTAGAAGTACTCGTCCTCGAGCACCACGTGGGCGGTGAGCACGGGCAGGTCCGAGGAGATGCGGGAGGCGTGCAGGTCGTGGACCTCCACGACGTGGGGCAGCTCGAGGATGTGCCCGCGCACGTCGGCGAGGTCGAGCCCGGGCGGGGCGCTCTCCATGAGCACCGACAGCGACTCCGTGAGCAGCCGGATGGTGCGGGGCACGATGAGCGCCCCGATGAGCAGGGCGACCAGGGCGTCGGCCTGCACCCAGCCGGTGAGGGTGATGACCACCGCCGCCACGACGACGGCGACCGAGCCCAGGGCGTCGTTGAGCACCTCGAGCATCGCCGCGCGCAGGTTCAGGTTGGAGCGGCGACCGCCGAAGAGCACGACCATGGCGACGACGTTGCCCAGCAGGCCCACGACGCCGAAGACGATCATCTCGGCGGAGGCCACCGGCTGCGGGTCGAAGAACCGCCGCACCCCCTCGACGAGCACGAACAGCCCCACGGCCAGCAGCACCCCGGCCTGCAGGGCCGCGGCGACGATCTCCGCCCGCCGCCAGCCCCACGTGCGCCGGGCAGTGGGCGGGCGCAGGCTCAGGTGGGCGGCGACCAGGGCGAGCAGCAGCCCGCCGGCGTCGGTGAGCACGTGGGCGGTGTCCAGGAGCAGAGCCAGGGACCCGGTCCACAGGGCGCCGACCAGCTGGACGACGAACAGCCCCGCGGTGATCCCGAAGGCCGTCGCGATCCGCCACCGGTCCGTGCCGGGCCCGGCGTGCGAGTGCCCGGGACCGTGCGCGTGGCCCTCGTGCCCGGGGTCCGCGGGATGCGCCTCAGCCATGGTCCCATCCTAGGCCGGGCACGGCCGCGGGGGCCGGGCTCAGCCGGTGGTGAACTCCGCGAACCCGCCGGTGGCGGCCCCGAAGTGCGAGTCCACGCGCATCACCGCGCCGGGGGTGTCGTTGCTGTTGAGCGCCTTGAGCAGCTCGCCCACGGCCCAGCGCGGGCCCTCCGCGATCACGCCCACGGTGCCGTCCGCGTTGTTGACCGCGGAGCCGCGCAGGCCCAGCTTCTCGGCGTGGCGCCAGGTCCAGTAGCGGAAGCCCACGCCCTGCACGGAGCCGTGGACCACGGCGGTCAGCCGCAGCGGCTCGTTGAGGTCGAGCTCCTGGCGCCGGCGTCCCCTGGAGGGTCCCTGGTGGATGGGCGGCAGGCTCACCGGTCCGCCGCCTTCGGCTCGCCGAGGGCCTCCGCGATCAGGGTCCCGCCGTCGGAGAAGTCGATGGTGCGCCCGACGGTCGAGGGGTCGTCGAGCACCGCGGCGGCGACCAGGGCCACGTTGGCGCGGGAGGTGTGCTGCTCGCCCTCGCGCTCGCCGCCGTCCGCGACGTCGATCTTGCCGGTGGCCTCCTCCAGGGTGAGGGCGCCCGGGCCCAGCACCGTCCAGTCGAGGCCGGAGGCCCGCAGGTGGTCGTCGGCGTCGGCCTTGGCCTGGGCGTAGGCGTGGAAGGAGTCGTCCTCGGGGATGCCGTGGTCCTGTCCGGCGCCGAAGTAGGAGATCATCACGAAGCGCCTGACCCCGGCCTGCTCGGCGGCGTCGATCGCCCGAATCGCGGCGTCGCGGTCCACCGCCCAGGTGCGCTCCGGGTTCCCGCCGCCGGCGCCGGCGCTCCAGACCACGGCGTCCTGGCCCTCCAGCAGCCGGGCGATCTCCTCGGTGGAGAGCTGCTCGAGGTCGGCGACGCGGGCGGTCGCGCCCGTGGCCTCGACCTCGTCGGTGTGGTCGGGGTTGCGGAAGACGCTGGTGACGTCGTTGCCGCCGGCCTGCAGGAGACGGGCGAGGATGAGGGCCACCTTGCCGTGGCCGCCGAGGATCGTCACGTGGGACATGGGGTGCTCCTTGGGAAGAGGGGGTGTGCGGGTCGTCCGTCGTCGACGCTAGCCCGCCCCGCGGGGCGGGGGAACGCCTCACGCGCAGGGCGAAACCGGGAATGCGGGGGTCCGCCGGGCGTGCGGTAGCGTCGGTGCGGCTGCCCGTCCCGTCCCCGGAGGTCCCCGTGCTGCTCTTCCAGCTCCTGCTGACCCTGATCGCCCTGGTCCTGCTCGTCCTCGCCCTGCTGGACGGCTCGGGGACGCTCGCGCTGCTGGCCACGATGATGCTCGTGGTGGCGCTGTCCGGGGTGCTCGTCGCCTGGCGGCGGGACCGTCGCGCGGGCCGCCGCTGAACCGCCCGCTCCCGCGCGGTCGGAGGCCCGCCGGGCGGCCTGCCCCGTGGCGGCCTGCTCCGCGGCGGCCTACTCCGCGGCGTGCTCGATGCCGGTGACGGTGGTGAGGATGAACACGGCGTCCTCGAGCGCCGTGACGGCGTGGCGCTCCTGCGGGATCTCGTGCAGCTGACCCGCCTCGAGGACCACGTCGGTGCTCGCCGCGAGCCGGATCCGCCCGTGCAGCACCTGCAGGGCGGCCGCGTAGGGGGCGTTGTGCTCCGCGAGCTCGGCGCCCTCCCGGAGCGCGATCAGGGTCTGGCGCAGGACCTTCTGGTGCAGCAGCTGGGCCGCGCTGCGCCCGTGGGCGCTGTGCCGGGCCTCGTTGAGGTGCTGCATGGCGATCTCGTTCAGGTGCTGCATGGTTCTCCTCCTGGGTAGGTGATCCGGTCGCCGTCGACCACGGCGAAGTCCCGCAACCGGGCGGGGGTGAGCTTGCCGGGGCCCATGACGTGCTGGACGTCGTGGCCGCGCACGAGCAGCGCCTCGGCCACGAGCGAGCGGTGGCAGCGCCACCACACGGCCTCGGCGCACATGATCGCGACCGTGTGCTCGGCGGCGAGCTCCTCCAGCCCGGCGAGGGCCTCGCGGAACTCCTCGGTCTGCATGTGATCGGCGTAGCCGCGGAAGGACGCGTTGCGCCAGGCGGTGTTGACCGACTCCGGCGAGGTGCGCCGCAGCCCGCCCAGCCCCTTGCAGTAGGTGTGGCCGATCCCGGCCCGCTCGAGCGTCGCCGGCAGCACGTCCAGGTTGAACTGCGGGTTCGTGCGCGAGCGCGGGACGGTGCGGATGTCCACGAGGTGGTCCACACCGACCTCCGCCAGCAGCGCCACGAACTCCTCGGCGGAGCGCGTGGAGTGCCCCACGGTGTAGACGGTGTGCCCGGTCATGCCCCCACCCTACTGATGATCCCCGGCGGTGCGGGGGCGCCCGGGCTCAGTCCCGGTCGGGGCGCTCCTCGGTCCAGCGGGCGGAGCCGGTGGCGGTGCGCCGGCCCGCGGCGGCCCAGGACTCCCAGGCGCCGGGCTCGACCACCGGGAAGCGGCGGCCGGTCACGGCGGTGGGCACGATGCGCACGAACCGGTCCTTGATCCCGGCCTGCAGCGGGTACAGCGGCAGCTCGAGGGCCCGGAACAGCGCGTGCCCGCGCGGCACGGGCTCGGCGCGGCCCTTGAGCAGCACGCTCCACGCGCGGCCGGCGGCCTCGTCGTACCCGTCGGCCTCCAGGGCCACGGGCGCCGCCTCGAGCGCCGCGGCGGTCTTGGTGCCCTCGGCGGAGCGGAAGACGGCGGTGCGCCCCTCGACGGCGTAGTTGACGGGGAAGACCTCCGGGGCGCCGTCGACGACGACGGCGAGGCGGCCGATCCCGGCCCGGCCCAGCAGCGCCCAGCACTCCTCGGCGGCGAGCACCGCCACGTCCTCGTGGTACCACTGCACGGTTCCTGCCCGTCCTTCCCGGCCGTTTCCGCGCGGTGTCCGCGCGCGCCGGGTCTAGCCTACGGCGGGACCGGGCCCACCGGCGGACGGGTCGCCGCGTGACGCCCCGCGCGGGGCCCGCGGGTGCGAGGATGGGCCCATGAGCGTGGTGATCGCGGGATGCGGAGACCTGGGCACGGAGATCGGGCTGCGGCTGGCGGAGCAGGGGCACGAGGTGGTGGGCCTGCGCCGGCACGCGGAGCGGGTGCCGGCGCCCCTGACGGGCCTGCCGGTGGACCTGCGCACGGAGGTGCCGCAGCTGCCCGGGGACGTGGAGCTGCTCGTGGTGGCCACCGCCGCCGACGGGCGCACCCCCGAGGACTACCGGGCGGCCTACGTCGACGGGCTGCGCAACCTGCTCACCGGGGTGCTCGAGGCCGGGGCCCTGCCCCGCCGGGCCCTGCTGATCTCCTCCACGGCCGTGTGCGGGGACGGCGACGGCGAGGAGGTCACCGAGGACGATCCCCCGGCGCCGGCCACCCCGACCGCCGAGGTGCTGCTGGAGGCCGAGGAGATCTTCCACGAGCACTTCCCCCACGGGACGGTCCTGCGCCTGGCCGGGATCTACGGGCCCGGGCGCACGCGGCTGATCGACCGGGTCCGTGCCGGCGCCGCGGCCGGGGCGGCCTGGACCAACCGCATCCACCGCGACGACGCCGCGGCCGCCGCGGTGCACCTGTTGACCATGGCGGCGCAGCCGCTGACCCTCTACCTGGGGGTCGACGACGAGCCGGCCCGCGAGCGCGACGTCCTGGCCTTCCTCGCCGAGCAGCTGGGGGCGCCGCCGCCCGAGGACGTCCCGGAGGCGGACGCCCCGCGGCGGGGCTCGAAGCGGCTGTCGAACCGGCGGCTGCGCGCGTCCGGCTTCGCGCTGCGCTACCCCACCTACCGGGAGGGCTACCGGGCGGTGCTCGCCGGGGAGGGCGAGCGCCACTCCTGAGCCGCCCCGACCCGCAGCACGAGCTCGCGCACCTCGTAGGCGGCGATCGTCTCGAGCCACGCGACGCGCGGCGGGTGCACCAGCTCGAGGGGCAGGCGCAGCAGCCGCTGCAGGAGCACGTCGCTCTCCTGGATCGCGAGGAACCCGCCCGGGCAGCGGTGGGCGCCGTCCCCGAAGGACAGCACCTCGGCGCGCACGCCCCGGGGCCGGGCCCGCCCCGGGCACAGCGCGGCGGCGTCCGGGCCGAGGGCACGGGCGTCGGTGTTGGCCGCGCGCACCGAGAGGTCGAGCAAGGCCCCGGCGGGGACCTCGTGGCGGCGCCCCTCGTGCTCGAGCACGAGCGCGCGGGTGGTGCGGCGGCGCAGGTGCCCCACGACCGGCTCGAGGCGCAGCACCTCGTGCAGGATCGCGTGGCGCCCGGCCTCCTCCGCCGAGAGGTAGCGGGCCCGCAGGGCGTCGTCGTCGAGCAGGTGCCAGGCCGCCACGGCGATGAACTCGCGGGTGGTGACCATGCCCGCGGCCGCGTAGGTGAGGCACTCCACGAGGATCTCCCGGTCGGTGTACCCCTCGGCCAGCAGGTGCGAGACGACGTCCTCCCGGGGCCGCTCCCGCCGGGTCCTGATCGCCGGGCGCACGTCGAGCAGGTGGAAGGCGCCCATGGCCCAGGCCGGGCGCACGGCGGCGGCCGCCGCCCGGGCGCGGCCCAGCACGCCCCGGCGCCGGTCCCCGGGCGGGGCCGGGATCGCGAAGAAGCGCTCGAGGCGCCGGGCCATGCCCTCGGTGCCCGAGTCGGTCAGCCCCACCACCTGGGCGGCGACCTCCACCGAGTAGCGCAGCGTCACCGCCGAGAGCTCGCAGCCGCCCTCGGCGCGGATCCGCTCGACCAGCTCGTCGGCGCGCTCCTCCATCAGCCCCCGGTAGCGCCGGCCCACGGCGGCCGGGGTGAAGAACCGGGCGGTGGCGCTGCGCTGGCGGCGGTGCTCGGGGCCGTCGGCGTAGAGCACCGGCGGGTGGTCGCCGGTGAGCCCCTGCGCGGCCGCCTCGGCGTTGAAGCCGGCCTGGACGGTGGCGTCGGCCTCCCGCAGGACCTCCCGCACCAGGGGCAGGGAGCGGACGTGCCACACGCCGTCCACGACCTCGACCGGCGGACCCGCGGGCTCGCCCGGCGGCACGGTCCGGCGCCGGTCGCCGTGGGGGACGGGGCAGCGCGAGGGCTCGTTCATGGGCTCATGCTAGTCCCGCCCCTCCCCCGCCGCGCCGAGGAGCGGCGACCGGCCGCTCCGGGCGCCTCCTTCCCGCCGGACGCCGCTCCTCGGGGCGCGCCGCCGGAGGGCGGGCGAGGGGACCGCCAGTCATTACTGATCAGTAGCGCGAGGCCGCGCGGGGACGGCCCCGGAGGGGCCGGAGATGGTCAGCATGCTAAGGTTGACGTGTCCCGCCGCAGGTCAGGAGGCTCTCGGCCCCCGCGGCGGCGTCGCCCGCAGCGCCGGGGCGAGGCGTGGTCGTGGTCGCAGCACCGGTCCCGTGGGGGGACGACCCCGCCCGCCCGGCGCAGGCGGGAACGCCTCAGGGACGCTCCCCCAGGTGGAAGGCCGAGGCCGAGCGCTCGCCCGTGTCGGTCGGGAAGACCGTGTGCGCCTCGGACCACTTGTGCGCCACGAACGCGCGCAGCTTCTCCGCGAAGGCCCCGGGCCGCCACTCGAGGTAGGGCATGTCCTGGCTGGCGTCGAGCAGGTAGTAGCTGCTGTAGGCGCGCACCAGCTCGGGCTCGCGGGTGCCGGCGGCGTCGTCGGTGCCCGCGGCGCCGTCGTCGAGCACGACGAAGACCGGGGCCCCGGGCTGACCGTCGTAGACGCGCACCTCGAGGCGCTCGGCGACCACCGGGTCCATCGCGCCCAGGGCCCGCAGCTGGTGGCTGAGCGTGTCGAAGCCGCGCCGCAGGTCCATGGGCGAGAGCCCGTAGCGGTGGCGGATGTCGCGCAGCAGCGAGGCCAGGGCCGGCGAGCGGGGGTCGAGCAGCAGCAGGCGGATGCGCACCCCCGCGCCGAGGGCCTTGTGGATGGCGTCGAGGTCGCCCGCGAGGGTCAGCGGGAAGGTGTCCATCCACCACAGCTCCTGCCCGGGCCGCACGCCCCGCAGCACGTCGACCGTGCCCAGCTCCTCGCGCACCCCGGCGAGCCCCAGCCGGTCCTCGCGGTCCGCCGGCGGAACGGGCTCCGGCGGCGGGGGCGCCGCGGCGGGCGGAGAGGCCTGCCGGCGCGCCAGGGCGGCGTCCAGGAGCAGCCCCACCCCGCCGACGGTCAGCAGCACGACCGCGGCGTCGAGGGCCAGCTCCGACCACGCCTGCCCGGCGGCCACCGCGACGACGGCGAGCGCCGCCCCGAGGCCGAGGAGCACGGCCGGGGCCGCGCTCGGGCGCCGCGGCGGCACGGCGCGCACGGGCGCGCCCCAGCCCTTCCCGGCGGTGTGGTCCTGGGTGGCGCTGCGGGTCTCCAGCACGGGACCCCCCTTCCTCGAGCGGATCTGCCCACAGACTCCCACGCCTCCCGGACCGGGCGTCAATCCCGTGCTCACCGGGGCTTTTTGTGACAGCCGGCACCGCCGCCACCCTCCCTCCCCGGGGCTCGTCCCCCGATGAGCGCCCGTCCCCACTTCGGGGGCATCCGGGTCAGAACATGCATCTGCATCTCTATGCTCGTGCTCGGACGTGCGGGGGCACGCCGCAGCCCGCTCCCGCGCCGGGGACCGTCCCGCGTCCCGCAGCGGACCGCGCCGGCCGCGCTGCCCACCACCGACGGAAGGCACCTCCCGTGGCCACAACGCTCCACGACCGTCTGGACGGCCGCACCAACCGCCTCAACGCGATCCGCCTGGCCCTGGCCTCGCTCGTCGTCCTCGGCCACGCCTGGCCGCTGACCGGTGCGGAGGGCCCGAGCCTGGAGGTCGTCTCCGACGTGGCCGTCAACGGCTTCTTCGTCCTCAGCGGCTTCCTCATCGCCCAGAGCCGGGTGCGGACGGGCCTGGTGCCGTTCCTGTGGCGACGGTTCCTGCGGATCTACCCCGGCTTCCTGGTGAGCCTGCTCGTGGTGGCGGTCGTCCTGGCCCCGGTCGCCGCGGCGCTCGAGGGCACGGCGCTCGTCCCCGCCTCCGCCGCAGGGTTCGTGCTGGCCAACGCCGACCTGCGGATCTCCCAGTGGGGCATCGACGGGACCCTCGTGGGGGTGCCCGCGCCGGACTCCTGGAACGGCTCGCTGTGGACGCTGTTCCACGAGGCCCTCGCCTACCTGCTGATCGGCCTCGTGCTGAGCCTGCCGGTCGCGGTGCGCCGCGCCCGGTGGGTGCTGCCCGGCACGTTCCTGGCCGTGGTCGCCCTCCGGGCCCTGGCGGAGGGCCCGCTGGAGGTCTCGAGCGGGCTGTGGCTGAGCGCGGCCCGGCTGACGGGCTATTTCCTGGCGGGGGCCGCGGTGTGGGCCTTCGCCGACACCTGGCGCCCGACCCCGAGCCATGTGGTGGCCGCCGCCTCGGTCTACGCGCTGCTGACGGACCTCGGCTGGGCCGACCTGTACGGGCAGCTGCCCCTGGCCGTGCTGCTCCTGGGCCTGGGGGCCGCCCCCGCCCGGGACTGGACCACCCGCACGGACCTGTCCTACGGCGTCTACATCTACGCCTACCCGGTGCAGCAGCTGCTCGTGCTGCTCGGCACGGCCTCGTGGGGTGTCGCCGCCAACACCGTGCTGGTGCTGGCCCTGACGCTGCCCCTGGCCCTGCTGTCGTGGCGGCTCGTCGAGCGGCCCGCCCTGCGGGCCAAGGCCTGGCTCGACCCGCGCGACCGCTCCGGCCGGCGCCCGCCCGGTGCCGTCCCGGCCGGGGCGGCACCGGGCGGGAGGTCCGCGGCCGGCGGCGTGACGGGCCGCGCCGGGCGGCCTTGTCCGG
Source organism: Kocuria flava (assembly GCF_001482365.1). Lineage (NCBI taxonomy): Bacteria > Bacillati > Actinomycetota > Actinomycetes > Micrococcales > Micrococcaceae > Kocuria > Kocuria flava. The sequence continues at coordinate 52,711 of NZ_CP013254.1, forward strand.
ACCCCGGCGCGGTGCCTAGCGTGAACGCACGACGGGCGGGCGCGGCGGCGCCGGCCCCGGACGCCCCCAGGAGGCCCCCATGGACACCCCGGTGATCGAGGCCCGCGGGCTCGTGAAGACCTTCGGCCGCACCCGCGCCCTCGACGGCTTCGACCTGACCGTGGGCCCGGGGCAGGTCGCGGGCTTCCTGGGCCCCAACGGCTCGGGCAAGTCCACCGCGATCCGCGTGCTGCTGGGGCTCCTGCGCGCCGACGCGGGCTCGGCCCGGGTGCTGGGCCGCGACGCGTGGGCGGAGGCCGTGGAGGTCCACCGCCGCACCGCCTACGTCCCCGGGGACACGAACCTGTGGCCGAACCTCACCGGCGGGGAGATCATCGACCTGCTCACCGACGTGCGGGGCGGACGACGACGGCGCCGCCGCCGCGACGAGCTGATCGAGCGCTTCGAGCTGGACCCCTCGAAGAAGGCCCGCAGCTACTCCCGGGGCAACCGGCAGAAGGTGGTCCTCGTCGCCGCGCTGAGCGCCCAGGCGCAGCTCTACCTCCTCGACGAGCCCACGGCCGGCCTGGACCCGCTCATGGAGGCCGTGTTCACCGACGAGGTGCGCCGGCTCGCCGGGGAGGGGGCCACGGTCCTGCTCTCCAGCCACGTCCTCGCCGAGGTCGAGAAGCTGTGCGGGACGGTCACGATCATCCGCGCGGGCAAGGACGTGGAGAGCGGCACCCTCGCCCAGCTGCGCCACCTCACCCGCTCGGCCGTGACCGCGAGGACCGACGCGGACCCGGCCCCGCTGGCGGGGCTGGCCGGGGTGCACCGGCTCGTGCACGAGGACGGGCGGCTGTCCTTCGACCTCGACGACGCCCGCGCCGGCGAGGTGCTGCCGGTGCTGGCCGGGCTGGGGGTGCGCGAGCTCGCCGTGGCCCCGCCCTCCCTCGAGGAGCTGTTCCTGCGCCACTACGGGGACCGGGCGGGAGACCCTGCGGACCGGCCGGAGGGCACGGGGCTGCGCGACGGTGCGGGCCGGCGGGACGGCGCGGGAGCGGCCCCCACCGGGCCGGCGGCCGCCGGGAGCGGGCGGGCGCGGTGAGCACCGGCGCCCCGTGGACGGCGACCGGACGGCTGCTGCGGCTGAACCTGCGCCTGGACCGGGTCCGGCTGCTCGTGTGGGTGCTCGCCCTGGCCGGCACGGTGTACGGGACCGTCGGTGCCCTGCGGGAGACGTTCCCGGACGGGCAGGCCCGCCAGGCCCGGGCCGCGCTGCTGGAGAACCCCGCCGCGATCATGATGACCGGCCCGGCCTTCGGCGCCGACGACTACACCCTGGGTGCGATGACGGTCAACGAGCTGAGCCTGTCGGTGCTCGTGGCCGCCGCCGTGATGAGCATCCTCCTGGCGGGCCGGCACGTGCGCGCGGAGGAGGAGTCCGGCCGCCTCGAGGTGCTGCGGGCCCTGCCGGTGGGCCGCTTCGCCCCGCCCGCCGCCGCGCTCGGGGCCGTCGCGGTCGCGGACGCCGCGGTGGGCGCCGGGGTGACGGCCGCCCTGGCCGCGGCCGGGCTGGGCGGGGCGGACGCCGTGGCCTGGGGCGCCGCCACCGCCCTGACGGGCCTGGTCTTCGGCGCGGTCGCGGCGGTCACCGCCCAGCTCAGCGGGCACGCCCGCACCGCGACCGGCCTGGCGCTGGCCGTGCTGGGCGCCGCGTTCCTGGCCCGCGGGATCGGGGACGTGCTGGAGCCCTCCGGGTCGTGGCTGTCCTGGCTGTCCCCGATCGCGTGGGCCCAGCAGACCCGCATGTACGTGGACCTGCGGTGGTGGCCGCTGACGCTCTCCGCGGCGGCGGCCGCGGCGCTGCTCGGCGCCGCCGTGGTCCTGGCCGGCCGCCGCGACCTCGGCGCGGGCCTGTGGCCCGGCCGCCCCGGGCCCGCGGCGGCCGGGCGCGGGCTGCTGTCCGTGCCGGGCACGGCCCGCCGCCTGCTGCGCGGGACCTTCCTGGGCTGGGCGGCCGGGCTGGTGCTGTTCGGCCTGGCCTTCGGCACGCTCGCCGACTCCCTCGAGGACAGCGCCGCGGACATCCCCACGCTCGAGGACTGGCTCGTGGTGGACATGGACGCCCTCACGGAGTCCTTCGCCGCCGCGACCCTGTCCTACCTCGTGCTCGGGGTGAGCGCCTTCGCCGTCTCGGCGGTGCTGCGGCTGCGCACCGAGGAGGACGAGGGCCGGGCCGCCCTGCTGCTCACGGCCGGGGTGCCCCGGCCGCGCTGGCTGCTGGGCTGGCTGGGCGTCGTCGTCGTGCAGGTGCCCGTGCTGCTGGTGGCCTGCGGGGCCTCGCTCGGGGCCGGGGTCGCCGCGACCACCGGCGAGGCCCGGTGGACGGGCGAGCTGACCCTGGCCGCCCTCGCCTACCTGCCGGCCGTGCTCGCCCTCGCAGGCCTCGTCGCGGCCCTGGTCGGGCTCGCCCCGCGGACGGCCGCGGCCGTCGGCTGGGCGGTCGTCGCGTGGATCGTGTTCGTGGCCTGGTTCGGGCAGCTGCTCGAGCTGCCCGACTGGGCGCGGCGGCTCTCGCCCGTCGAGCTCACGCCCCTGCTGCCCTCCGAGGAGTGGGCCGCCGCCCCGCTCGCGGGCCTGGCCGCGGCGGCCCTCGTCCTGACGGGAGCCGCCGTGGCGGGCGCCGGACGCCGCGACCTCCTCGGCTGAGCCCCGCCGGGCACGGCCCTCCCGCCCGGGGTGGCGCGCCCCATGCCGACCCGTAGACTGGCACCTCAGGTGAGCCGGGAAGTCTGGTCGGCATGTCCGTGTTCGACGACCCCTGACGGAGGCACTGCCCCATGTCCAGCCACGACCCCACGGTCCGCCCGGAGGACTCCCCGGAGCACCGGGCCCAGGACCACTCGCGCGACACCCTGCGCCGCGGCAGCTACCGCGAGGTGCTGCGCGTCGGCGAGATCCTGCGCAAGGAGACCGTCGGCGGCCTGCTCCTGGTCGCCGCCGCCCTGGTCGCGATCGTCTGGGCCAACTCCCCCTTCGCCGACAGCTACTTCGCCCTGCGCGACCTCGAGGTCGGCTACGAGCCCTGGCACCTGAAGCTCAGCCTCGGCACCTGGGCCGCCGACGGGCTGCTGGCGATCTTCTTCTTCCTCGTGGGCCTGGAGCTCAAGCGCGAGTTCGTGGCCGGGGACCTGCGCGAGTTCCGCCGGTCCGTCGTCCCGGTCACGGCCGCCGTGGGCGGCGTGGTCGTCCCGGCGCTGATCTACGCCGCGTTCAACGCCGCCGACCCCGAGACCTCCGGCGGCTGGGCGATCCCCACCGCCACGGACATCGCCTTCGCCGTGGCGGTGCTGGCCATCATCGGCTCCCACCTGCCCGCGGCGCTGCGGCTGTTCCTGCTGACCCTCGCCGTGGTCGACGACCTGCTGGCGATCACGATCATCGCCGTCTTCTACTCGGAGGACGTCAGCTTCTCCCCGCTGCTGCTGGCCCTGGTCCCCTACGCCCTGTACCTGTTCCTCGCCCAGAAGTACCGCCGGTTCTTCGGCCTGAGGGCCCCGGCCGCCTGGCTGATCCTGCTGCCGATCGGCATCGTGGTGTGGGTGCTGGTGCACGAGGCCGGCATCCACGCCACCGTCGCCGGTGTGCTCCTGGGCTTCGCCGTGCCCGTGATCCGCAGCGAGGCCAGCGGCGGCCCCGGGGCCGGGCCCGGCCTCGCCGAGATCTTCGAGCACCGCTTCCGCCCGCTCTCCGCCGGCTTCGCCGTGCCGGTCTTCGCGTTCTTCTCCGCCGGGGTGGCCGTGGGCGGTTGGGACGGGCTGACCTCCGCGCTCTCGTCGCCGGTGACGCTGGGCATCGTCGCCGGGCTCGTGCTGGGCAAGCCGATCGGCATCGTGGGCGCCACGTGGCTGGTCACGAAGCTCACGCGCGCCCGGCTCGACCCGGCCTTCCAGTGGATCGACCTCGTGGGCGTGGCGCTGCTGGCCGGGATCGGCTTCACCGTCTCCCTGCTGATCGCGGAGCTGAGCTTCGCCCCGGGCAGCCTGCCGGGCGACCAGGCCAAGGTCGCGATCCTCAGCGCGTCCGTGCTGGCGGCGGCCCTGGCCTCGGTCCTGCTGCGGGCGCGGAACAGGCGCTACCGCATGATCGAGAAGCTCGAGTCCGTGGACGAGGACCACGACGGCATCCCGGACGTCTACGAGGAGGACGAGGCGCGCGGGCGCGGCCGCCCCTGAGGTCCCCGCCGGCACGGCGCAGGCCCCGGCCCGGGGAACCGGGCCGGGGCCTGCGCCGTGCGGGCGCCGCCGGGCTCAGCCGGCGAACTGCTCGAGCGCCTCGCGGTTGAACGCCTCGAGGTCCCCGGGGTTGCGGGAGGTCACGAGCCGGCCGTCGACGACGACCTCCTCGTCGACCCAGTCGGCTCCGGCGTTCCTCAGGTCGGTGGCCAGGGAGCTGTAGGACGTCAGCCGCTTGCCGCGGGCCAGGCCGGCCTCGATGAGGATCCAGGGCGCGTGGCAGATTGCGGCGATCGGCTTGCCCGCGGCGTCGAACTCCTTGACCAGGCGCAGCGCGTCCTGGTCCGCGCGGACGTTGTCGGCGTTGAGGGTGCCGCCGGGCAGCACGAGACCGTCGAAGTCCTCGGCGCGGGCCTCGGCCAGCGTGCCGTCGACCTCGTAGCTGCCGGCACGGTCCCAGTCGCCCTGCATGGCGGTGATGCTGCCCTTCTCCCGGGACAGCAGCACGGGGGTGCCGCCGGCCTCCTGCACGGCCTTCCAGGGCTCGGTGAGCTCGGGCTCCTCGACGCCGTTGACGGCGACGAACGCGATCTTCTTGCCGGTGATGTCGGTGCTCATGGACGTTCCTCCTGAACGGGGTGGTGGGGACGGGTGCTCGCGCCCTGCGGGCGCCGCGGGCTACGGCGCGCCGGCGGGCCGGCCGTCGAGGGCCTCGAGCGCGGCGCGCAGGCGCGCACCGGCGTCGTCGGCGACCTCGCGGACCGCCTCCGTGCCGCTGAGCTGCACCATGGTCTGCGGGTCGATCGCCTCGACGGTGCTGGACCCGGCCTCCGGGCCCCGGCGCACGACCACGTTGCACGGCAGCAGGGCCCCCAGCTCCGGCTCCGCGGCCAGCGCCTTGCTGGCCAGGCCGGGGTTGCAGGCGCCGAGGATCACGTAGTCGCCGACGCCCTCCGCGGCCTCGGGTCCGAGCTTCTTCTCGAACGTCGCGCGGACGTCGATCTCGGTGAGGATCCCGAAGCCCTGCTCGGACAGCGCCTCGCGGGTGCGCCGGACGGCGTCCTCGTAGGACAGGGGGACGACGACGGCGGTCGTGTAGCTCATGCTGCGCTCCTCTTCTCGGGCCGGCGGACGGCGCGGCCCGGCGGACGGACGGACACAGGACCACTGTGGGCACGACGGGCACCGAAAAGGAAGCACCCTGGGCTTCGGTTCTCGCTGGGCGATCAGACGGACCCGCCCGTCGCGGGGAGGGCATACCCCTGGGGGTAGTTGAATACCCCCTAGGGTATCTGCCATACTCGGACCGAACCGCCGGCCCACGGGCCGGCCCGCACCGTCCCCGTCGAGCCCGCGCCTGCCGCGGGCAGCAAAGGATCCGGTTCCATGACCGTCACCCTCGTCCTGACCCTCCTGCTGTCGGTGCTGATCGGGCTCTCGGTCGGCCTGCTCGGCGGCGGCGGGTCCATCCTCACCGTCCCGATCCTGACCTACGTGGCGGGCCTGGACCCGAAGGAGGCCATCGCGGCCTCGCTGTTCGTGGTGGGCGCGACCTCCGCCGTCAGCGCCGTCAACCACGCCCGCAACGGCCGGGTGAAGTGGCGCACCGGGCTCGTCTTCGGCGCCGCCGGCATGGCCGGGGCGTTCCTGGGCGGCATCCTCGGCGGGCACATCCCCGGCACCGTGCTGATGATCGCCTTCGCCCTGATGATGGTCGCGACCTCCCTCGCGATGATCCGCGGCCGGAAGGGCTCCGCCGCCACCCCCCACGACGGCGAGCTGCCGCTGCTGAAGGTCGTGCTCGAGGGCCTCGTCGTCGGCCTCGTCACCGGCCTCGTCGGCGCCGGCGGGGGCTTCCTGGTGGTGCCCGCGCTGGCGCTGCTGGGCGGGCTGTCCATGCCCGTGGCGGTCGGGACCTCCCTGGTGGTCATCGCCATGAAGTCCTTCGCCGGCCTCGCCGGCTACCTCACCACCGTCCAGCTGGACTGGGCGCTCGTGCTCTCGGTGACCGCCGCCGCGATCGCGGGCTCGGTCGTCGGCGCCCGCCTGGCCGGGATCGTCCCCGAGGCCGCCCTGCGCAAGGGCTTCGGCGTCTTCGTCCTGGTGATGGGCGTGTTCGTGCTCGTCCAGGAGCTCCCCGGCGCCGCCGGGGCCGCGGTGGGCATCGGGGCCGGCGCCCTGGCCGTCGCCGCCCTGGCGTGCTGGTTCGCCGTCCCGAAGTGCCCGCTGCGCGCCGCCCGCACCGCCTGAGCACCACCCCGCCCCACCGTCCGGCGGCGGAGCGCCTGCCCCGCCCCGCCGCGTTCTCTGGAACACTCTCGTAACACCCGCCCGATACCGTGGCCCCGCGCCGCGGCGAGACGCAGGAGGAACGACCATGGACGTCATCGTCATCGACACCCCACAGCTCGGGGACCGCAGCTACCTCGTCCACGACGGCATCACCGGCCTGCTGGTGGACGCCCAGCGCGACATCGACCGTGTCGAGGCCGCCGCCGAGCAGGCCGGGGTGCGCATCACCCACGTGGCCGAGACCAACATCCACAACGACTACCTGACCGGCGGGTGGGCCTACGCCCGCAAGCACGGGGCGACGTATCTCGTCAACGCCGCCGACGACGTCTCCTTCGAGCGCACCCCCGTCTCCGACGGCGAGACGCTGCAGGTCGGCGGGCTCACCGTGAAGGCGGTGGCCACGCCCGGGCACACCCACCACCACCTGTCCTTCGTCGTCGTCCACGACGGCGAGCAGGCCGTGTTCTCCGGCGGCAGCGTGCTCTACGGCTCCGTGGGCCGCACGGACCTGCTGGGCCGCGAGCACATGGTCGGGCTGACGCACGACCAGTACGCCTCGGCCCGCCGCCTGGCCGAGGAGGCCGCGGAGGAGGCCGCGCTGTACCCGACCCACGGGTTCGGCTCCTTCTGCTCCTCCGGGCCGGCCACCGGGGCGGACGAGTCGACGCTGGGCGAGCAGATGCGCACGAACCACGTCTACACGGACGGCGACGAGGAGCACTTCGTCTCCGAGCTGATCGCCAACCTCACCGCGTACCCGAACTACTACGTGCACATGATGCCCGGGAACACGGAGGGGCCCGCCGAACCGGACCTGTCCGTGCCCGACTCCCTGGACGCGCAGGAGCTGACCTCGCGCCTGGCCGAGGGCGAGTGGGTCGTGGACCTGCGCCACCGGGTGGCCTACTCCGCGAACCACCTCAAGGGGACCATCAGCTTCGAGTACGGCGACGGCTCGAGCTTCACCGCCTTCCTGGGCTGGATCTTCCCGTACGACCGGAAGCTGACGCTGGTGGGCTCCCGGGAGGACGTCGAGAACGCCGTGCGGGACCTGTCCCGGATCGGCATCGAGTCCCCCGACGCCGCCCTCGGCGAGGACCCGGAGCAGCTCGCCCCCGGCGCGCCCGTCTCCTCCTACCCGCGGGTCGACTGGCAGGGCATGCTCGCCGAGCGCCCCGAGGGCGAGACGGTGCTCGACGTCCGCCGCACCGACGAGTACGAGGACTCCCACATCCCCGGCGCGGTGAACATCCCGCTGCACGAGCTGCTGACGCGCCTGGACGAGGTGCCCGCCGGCCGGCTGTGGATCCACTGCGGCTCCGACTACCGCTCGGGCACCGCCGCCAGCCTGCTGGAGCGGGAGGGCCACGACGTCGTGCACGTCGACGCCCTCTTCGCCGAGGCCGAGCAGGCCGGCGTGCCGCTGGAGAGCTGACCCGGGGACCCGCGGGGCGGACCCCCGCCCCGCGGGTCCCGCCCCGTCCCCGACCTCCTCGACGAAAGGCCACCCGTGAGCTCCGCCCGCACCGCAGCCCCGCCGACCGCCGGAAGCCGGGGCCTTCCGCTGATCGGCGCCGCCGTCGTCCTGCTCCACGTCGTGGGGTGGGGGGCGCTGCCCCTGCTCGTGGCGGGCAGCGGCACCGCCGGCACCGCGGTGTTCACCGGCCTCGCGCTCAGCGCCTACGCCCTGGGCGTGCGCCACGCCTTCGACGCCGACCACATCGCGGCCATCGACAACGCCACCCGCTCGCTCATGGCCCGCGGCCGGCCCTCCGCCGCCACCGGCTTCTGGTTCGCCCTGGGCCACTCCTCCGTGGTCCTGCTCTCCGTGCTGGCCCTCGCGCTGGGCCTGGAGGTCGTCGCCGGCGGGCTCGCCGACGAGGGGTCGGGGCTGCGCCGGGCCGCCGGGATCTGGGGCGGGACCGTCTCCGGGCTGTTCCTGCTCACCGCGGGCGTGCTCAACCTCGGGGTGCTGCTGCGCCTGCGCCGGGCCCGCCGCGCCGCGCGCGCCGGGACCCTGGACGCCGCGGCGCTCGCGGCCCAGCTCGACCGCCGCGGGGTCCTCCACCGGGTGCTGCACCCCGTCACCCAGGCCGTGGACCGGCCCGCCCGGATGTACCCGGTCGGCTTCCTGTTCGGCCTGGGCCTGGACACGGCGGCCTCGATCGGGCTGTTCGTCATGGCCGGCGGGCTCGCCCCCGAGCTGCCGTGGTACGCCGTGCTCGTGCTGCCGGTGCTCTTCACCGCCGGCATGACCCTGTTCGACAGCGCCGACGGCGTGCTCATGCACCGGGTCTACGGCTGGGCCTCGACCGACGCCCGCCGGAAGCTCGACTACGACCTGACCGTCACCACGGTCTCGGTCGCGATCGCCTTCGTGATCGGCGGGACCGGCCTGCTCTCCGTGCTCGCGGAGCTGGTGGACCCCTCCGGCGGGCTGCTCGCCGCCGTCGCGGCCCTGGACCTGAACTTCCTGGGCGTCGCGGTGATCGTCTTCTTCGCCCTCGCCTGGCTCGGGGCCCGGCTGCTCGACCGGTTCCGGGGCCGGCCCCTGCGGGCGTCCGCGGGAGGCTGAGGGGCATGGTCCGTCTCCTGCTGCTCGCTGACACCCACCTGCCCAAGCGCGCCCGCGACCTGCCCGCGCAGGTCTGGGACGCCGTGGACGCGGCCGACGTCGTCCTCCACGCCGGGGACTGGGTCGATCTGGCCACCCTGGAGCGGCTCGAGTCCCGGGCGGCCCGCCTGATCGGGGTGTGGGGCAACAACGACGGCCCCGAGCTGCGGGAGCGCCTGCCCGAGGTCGCGCGGGAGACCCTCGGCGGCGTGCGCTTCGGGATGGTCCACGAGACCGGGGCCGCGGCCGGGCGCGAGGCCCGCACGGACCGGGCCCACCCCGGCCTCGACGTCCTCGTCTTCGGCCACAGCCACATCCCGTGGGACAGCACGACCCCGGCCGGGACGCGGCTGCTCAACCCCGGCTCCCCCACCGACCGGCGGCGCCAGCCCCACTGCACCTACCTCACGGCAGTGGCCGAGGAGGGCCGGCTGCACGGCGTCGAGCTCGTGCGCCTGCCGCCCCGCCGCTGAGCGCACGCCCCCGCCGGTCCGGTGCGCTCAGTCGAGGCCGCGCAGCCGGTAGTAGCGCCGGCCCACCACGGTGCCGTTGACCCGGACCACCGCCCACACCACCACGAGCGCCAGCACGACCACCACGCTGGGCAGCGGGACGAAGATCCCCCACAGCACGAGCGCCATGCCCGGCACCGCGAGCACGATCGGCCAGGCGTACTGGACCATCTCCACGGCCATGTAGTCCTGCATCTCCCGCAGCACGGGGTCCTGCGGGACGGCTGCGCGCCGGACCGAGGTGCGCAGGCCCTTGGCGGCTCGGGAGCGGGCGTCCATCAGGTCGTTGCGGGGGGCCCGGTCGGCGCGGGTCAGGGACAGCACCACCCCGCTGACCACGAGCCCGGCCCCCGCCGCGGTCAGCCCCCACTGGGCGGGGCTGAGCCCCGCCGCGTCCTCGCCCACCAGCCACGCCGCGGCGATGCCGGCGACCAGCCCCACGACCAGGCTGAGCACGGCCGCGACGACGACCCGCTTCGTCCAGATCGCATCGAGCTCCCGCAGCCGCGGGATCGGCACGTGCGGGTGGTCGGCCCCGCTGAGCCGGATCTGCTCGTCCATCGTCCTGCCGTCCTCTCGTGGTCGCTCTCCTGCACGGTCCCTCCCATTGTCCCGCGCCCGCCCACGGGAGGCCGAACCGCGAGCACCGCGAGCACCGCAGGGGGCGCGAGGGGCGGCGTTCGGCGGCTCCGGACAGGTCTGAGCCGCCGAACGCCGCCCCTCGCGGTGAGGACAGGGACCACGTTGTGCGGCACCGGGGCCGGAACCGCGGGCCACCGCGGCTCCGGCACTGCACCGGGCTCCCTCCCGCGATCGGAGCGGACGCGGGTCCACAGGGACGGCCATGGAGAACCGGGACCTGCGTCCGGTGCGCCACCGTGACCGGATGAGAACGCCCGCACCGCTGCCGGAGGAGTTCCGGGACACCGGGTTCTCCGTCCGGAGCGCCCTGGACGCCGGGATCGAGCGGGCTCGTCTGCGCACCCGGGACCTGTCCGCACCCGTGGGCCGGGGCGTGCGCGTACCCGCGCGCAGCGAGGAGCCGCTGCGGGAGGCCGCCAGGGCGCTCGCGGAGCGGTTCCCCGGCACCGTGGTCAGCAGGCGCAGCGCGGCACTGCTGTGGCGGATGAGGGTGCCCGCCGGGTGGGAGGACGATCCCGTGCTCCACCTGACCCGCGCCGACGCTGCCCGCGCGCTGGAGCGCCCCGGCGTCGTCTGCCGGCGCTCCCGCATCCCCGACGGGCACCTCGCCCTTCTGGACGGGATCCCCGTCACCAGCCCGGCCCGCACCTTCGTGGACTGCGCCGCCGAGCTGGGCCCGGACGCCCTCGTGGTGCTCGGCGACGGCATCGTCTGCGCCCACCGCCACGGCGTGCTGCGCGGCGTGCGACCGCAGGCCACCGTCGCGGAGCTGGAGCGGACCGTTGCCGCGCTGACCGGCCGCCGGGGAGTGCGGCGGGCCCGCCGAGCGCTCGAGCGGATCCGGATCGGCTCGGACTCCGCCCCGGAGACCCGCCTGCGGCTGCTGCTGGAGGACCACGGGATCGGTGGCCTCGAGACCGACCTCGCCCTGTGCGACGCAGGCGGCTTCCCGCTCGTCCAGCCGGACCTCGCGATCCCGGGGGCACGCCTGAGCATCCAGTACGAGGGTGCGCACCACGACCTGCGGGAGCAGCGGGTGCGTGACGTCCACCGCCGGCGAGCGACGGAGCGCCTCGGGTGGCGGGAGGTGCGCATCGTCGCCGCCGACCTCCGCACCCTGACGGCCACGCCGTGGGGCACGGTGCCGACCGCGGTGGCACTGGTGCGCGAGGCGCTGGACCCCACCCCGCGAGGGGCGGCGTTCGGCGGCTCCGGCCACGGCTGAACCGCCGAACGCCGCCCCTCGCGACAGTGGGCGGCGCCCCTCGCGACGCCGGGGGGGCCGGAGCGGGGCGGGAGCGGACCGGGCGGGTGCCAGAATGACCGGGAACACACACGGAGGGCCCCGGCGGGCCCGGCGAGGAGGAGGCCCCATGAGCGTGCTGGACGGACTGGGCGCGGCGCTGGCCGCCGGAGCGGTCGAGGTGGTCGACCTGACCACGCCCCTGAGCCCGCGGACCCCGGTCCTGCGGCTGCCGGAGCCCTTCGCGAACACGGTGGGGCTGAGCACCACCCCGGTCAGCCGCTACGACGAGGCCGGACCCGCCTGGGCCTGGAACGACCTGCACGTGGGCGAGCACGCCGGCACCCACCTGGACGCCCCCGTCCACTGGATCACCGGACGCGGGGGGAGGTCGGTCGACCGGATCGAGCCGGCCCGGCTGGTGGGCCCGGCCGCGGTCGTGGACGTCACCGCGCAGGCCGCCGCGGACGCCGACTTCCTCCTGGAGCCCGAGCACCTCGAGGCCTGGGAGGACGAGCACGGGCGCCTGCCGCGCAACTGCTGGGTGCTGCTGCGCACGGGGTGGGCGGCCCGCGGGGACGACCCCGAGCGCTTCCTCAACGCGGACGAGCACGGCCTGCACGCCCCCGGCCCCTCCGTGGCGGCGGCCGAGTGGCTGGCCGCCCACCCGCACGTCAGCGGCTTCGGCGTGGAGACGGTGGGCATCGACGCCGGGATCGCCGGCGGCTTCGACCCGCCCTTCCCCGCCCACCACCACCTGCTGGGCGCCGACAAGTACGGGCTGACCTCCCTGCGCGGCCTCGACCGGCTGCCGGTGCTCGGCGCGCAGCTCGTCGTCGCGCCGCTGCCCGTGGTCGGCGGCACGGGCAGCCCCGCCCGGGTCCTGGCCCTGGTGGAGCGCACCGCGCAGGAGCCGGGGGCGTGACGGGGACGGTCGCGGCGCTCGTGGCCCGCACCCTGGCCGAGCTGGGGGTGGGCCACGTCTTCGGCGTGGTCGGCAGCGGCAACTTCCACCTCGTCAACGCACTGGTCGCCTGCGGGGTGCCCTTCACCGCGGCCCGGCACGAGAACGGGGCGGCCACGATGGCCGACGCCTTCGCGCGCACCAGCGGGCAGGTCGCCGTGGTGACCACCCACCAGGGCTGCGGGCTGACCAACGCCACGACCGGGATCGGGGAGGCCGCGAAGTCGCGCACCCCGCTGGTGGTGCTCACCGCGGACACGCAGGCCGCGGCGGTGCACTCCAACTTCCGCATCGACCAGGACGGGCTCGCCCGCTCGGTCGGCGCCGTGGCCGAGCGGGTGCACTCCCCCGCCTCCGCCGCGGCGGACACGGCCCGCGCCTACCGCCGCGCCCGCAACGACCGGCGCACCGTGGTGCTCTCCGTCCCGCTCGACGTCCAGGCCGCGCCGGCGCCCGGGCACGCCCCCGTCCCCGCCCTGCCGGACCCGCCCCGCCCGCGCCCCCACGACGACGACGCCGCCCGCCTCGCCGGGCTGCTGGCCTCGGCGCGGCGGCCGGTGTTCGTGGCCGGGCGCGGGGCCCGGGGCGCCCGCGCCGAGCTGGTCGCCCTGGCCGAGCGCTCCGGGGCGCTGCTGGCGACCTCCGCGGTGGCCAAGGGCCTGTTCGCCGGGGAGGCCTTCGACCTCGGGATCTCCGGCGGCTTCTCCGCCCCGCTCACCGCCGAGCTGATCCGCAGGGCCGACCTCGTGGTGGGGTGGGGCTGCGCCCTGAACATGTGGACCACCCGCCACGGCCGGCTGCTGGGCCCGGAGGCCGCCGTGGTGCAGGTCGACCTCGAGGAGCAGGCCCTGGGCGCCCACCGGGACCCGGACCGGCCCCTGGCGATGGGGGTCGTCGGCGACTGCGCGCTCACGGCCCGCGACGTCCTGGCGCGGCTGGAGGGGACGACGGCCCCGTCGTCGTCGTGGCGCACGCCCGGGCTGGCCGCGCGGCTCGCGCGGGAGGGCCGCTGGCGGGACGTCGCCCACGAGGACCTGTCCACCCCCGAGCGGATCGACCCGCGGGCCCTGTCGCGGGCGCTGGACGAGATCCTGCCGGCGGAGCGGGTGGTGGCCGTGGACAGCGGCAACTTCATGGGCTACCCCAGCCAGTACCTGGACGTGCCGGACGAGCGGGGCTTCTGCTTCACCCAGGCGTTCCAGTCGGTCGGGCTCGGGCTGGCCACCGCGATCGGCGCGGCGCTGGCGCAGCCGCACCGGCTGCCCGTGCTCGGCACCGGGGACGGCGGGTTCCTCATGGGGGTCGCCGAGCTGGAGACGGCGGTGCGCCTGGGGCTGCCGCTGGTGTGCGTGGTCTACGACGACGCCGCGTACGGCGCCGAGGTCCACCACTTCGCCGGTCCCGGTGCGCCGGAGGTGCCGCTGGACACGGTGGTGTTCCCCGACACCGACCTCGCCGCCGTCGGCCGCGGCTTCGGCGCGGAGGGGGCCGTGGTGCGCACCCTCGGGGACCTCGAGGCGGTGCGGGCGTGGGTCGCCGGCCCGCGGGAGCGGCCCCTGGTGGTCGACGCGAAGATCGCCTCCGACGGCGGGTCGTGGTGGCTGGCGGAGGCCTTCCGGGGCCACTGAACCCCTCCCTCGCCCCCGCACCCGCCCTGCCTCCTCCGCGAGATCCCACGCCCGGCGTGGGACCTCACGAGCACCGTGGGATCTCGCGGGAGGGGACGACGCGGTAGAGCGGTCGCGGGACGAGGCAGCGGCTGCGGACCGGGCAGCGGCTGCGGACCGGGCGGGGCCGGGTCAGTCCGGCGGGGTGTCCGTGGAGGCCGTGCTGCCCGGGCGGCGCGAGATGCGCACCCGCTCCACGCGGGCGCCGTCGACCGCGAGGACCTCGAGCCGGTACTCCTCCTCGTCCACCACGTCCCCGGGGCGGGCGACCCGGCCCAGGCGCGACATCACGAACCCGCCGACGGTCTCGTAGTGGCCCTCGGGGATGACCAGCCCGGTCTCCTCGGGCACCTCCTGGATGATCAGCCCGCCGTCGACGAGCACCGCCTCGCCGCGGCGCAGCACCGTGTCCTCGTGCTCGCGCCGGCCGGCGTCGAACTCGTCGTAGATCTCGCCCACGAGCTCCTCCACGAGGTCCTCGAGCGTGACGATCCCGGCGGTCCCGCCGTACTCGTCGACCACGAGCCCGATGTGCCAGCCCTCCGCGCGCATCGTGTGCAGGGTGCGCAGCACGTGGTTGGTCTGCGGCAGGAACGGGATCGGCCGCACGACGTCGCGCAGGGTCCGCGGCGGGGTGCCGATCACGCCGTCGCCGTCGGCGTCGAGGACCACGAGGTCGCGGATGTGCACGAAGCCCAGGACGTCGTCCACGCCCCGGCCCGTCACCGGGTAGCGCGAGTGCGGCAGGGCCAGGGCCGCCCGGTAGGCCTCGGTGACCGGCAGGTCGCCGTCGAGGAAGTGCACCTCCGTGCGCGGGCGCATCACCTCCGCGAGCCGGCGCTCGCCGGCCTCGAAGACGTCGGTGAGGATCGAGCGGGAGACCGGTCCCAGCCCACGGGTGTCCACGACCATCTCCCGGATCTCCTCGGCGGAGACCTCCTCGCCGGCCGCGTGCGGATCGCCGCCGACGAGCCGGACCACGGCGTTCGTGGAGGCCGACAGCAGCCAGATCACCGGCCGCATCAGGCGGGCGAAGAGGTTCAGCGGCGGGGCCAGCACCCGGGTGAACCCCTCGGCGCGCTGCATCGCGAGCCGCTTGGGCACGAGCTCGCCGAAGACCAGGGAGAGGTAGGCGATCACGAGCGTCATCCCGATCAGCGCGGTGGTCTGCGCCGCGGCGGGGGCCAGGCCCAGCTCCTCGAGCAGCGGGGCGAGGTCCGGGGCGATCGTGGAGGCGCCGTAGGCGGAGGAGAAGAACCCGGCCACGGTCACCCCGATCTGCACCGCGGAGAGGAACATGTTGGGGTCGCGCACGAGGGCCGCGGTTCGCGCGCCCTTGCGCCCGGAGCGCTCGATCCGCTTCACCTGGCTATCGCGCAGGCTGACGATCGCCATCTCCGTCCCCGCGAACACTCCCCCGATCAGCACGAAGGCGAGCACGAGCAGGAGGTTGACGAGGGTGTCCGAGTCCATGGCGCCCACGCTACCGGGGCATCGGCCGCCGCCGGGATCTCACCCGGGCGTCACCTCGTGTTCCCCCGCCCGTCGCCGGGCCCGGCTTGCCTGGGGACCGCACCGTTGCCGTCCCCCGAGGAGTCCCCCCGTGAGCACCGTCCCCGCCCCCCGCACCGTGCGCGCCGCGACCGCCGGCGCCCTGGCCGCCGCCGCCGTCCTGGGTCCCGCCGTCCCCGCGGCCGCCGCCCCGGCCGAGACCGAGCGCCCCCTGCTGATCGGCCACCGCGGCGCCGCCGGCACCGCCCCCGAGAACACCGTGCCCGCGTTCCGCGACGCCCGCGCGGCCGGGGCCGACTACCTGGAGGTCGACGTCCAGCTCAGCGCCGACGGCGTCCCGTTCCTGTTCCACGACGACACCCCGGCCCGCACCACGGACGTCGAGGAGGTCTTCCCCGGCCGCGAGGACGACCCCGTCACCTCGTTCACCTGGGCCGAGCTGCAGCGCCTCGACGCGGGCTCGGCCTTCGGCGAGCGCTGGGCCGGGGAGCGGATCCCCCACCTCGACGACGCCGCCGAGGTGGCCACCGTCAACACCGGCGTGTACATCGAGATCAAGTCCCCCCGCAACTCCCCCGGCATCGAGCAGGTCGTGGCCGGCGCCCTGGCCGAGGACCCGCGGTGGGCCCGGCTGCTCGAGGCCGGCAAGGTGACCGTGATCGGCTTCGACGAGGCCTCCAACCGCACCTTCGCCGGGCTCGCCCCCGACGTGCCGCTGCAGCAGCTCTCCGGCACCGTCCCGGACGCCGCCACGCTGGCGCGGTGGTCGCAGGTGGTCGACTCGGTGGGCACCAACTACCGCGCCCTCGACGCCGCGGACGTCGACCGCACCCGGGCCGCCGGACTGGACCTCGGGGTCTACACCGTCAACTCCCCCGAGGCCGTCCGGCACGTGCTGGACCTGGGCGTGGACATGGTCACCGGTGACTTCCCGGTCCAGACCGACCGGCTGCTCGACGGTCTGGACCCCGTCCCGGGCGACCACGGCGTCGGGATCGCCGGGGCCGTCAACGACGCCCCCGGCGACGACCTCCGCCCGGAGGGCGGCGAGCACGTGGTGCTGGCCAACACCGGGCCGCGCAGCGTGGACGTGAGCGGTTGGACGATCCGCGACGCCGCGTACAACGTGCTGACCGTGGGCGAGGGCTACGTGCTGGCTCCCGGCGAGCAGCTGCGGGTCCACACCGGCCCCGGCACGGACGGCCCGGATGCCTGGTTCAACGACCGGACCTCGGCCGTGCTCAACAACGGCGGCGACTCCGTGGCGCTGTGGACGGACGAGGACCGGCTGCAGGACGTCTTCGCGAACTGAGCACCGGGCCCCTGCAGCGCACCGGCCGGCCGCGGGCGCCGCGGCCGGCCGGTGCGGTCCTCACCACAGGTGGCGGCAGGCGGGGTCCTGGCAGGAGAACTCGGGGGCCCGGCCGTCGGGCAGCATCATCGACGGCGAGGCGAGCTCGACGTCGCGGGCCCGGTCCCAGTCGTCGGGCATGATCTGGACGTAGACGAGCTCGAAGCCCGTGCCGCCGCAGCGGGGGCACGGCGCGGTGGTGCCGCGCAGGCCGTCGGACGAGGTGGTGACCACGGTGGACCTCCCTGCCGGGCCCGGGCCTTCCGGGACCGGTGGGCCCAGTGTAGGGGCCGGGTCCGTCAGCGGCACCCGGCCGTGAACACGGTTCCCTCGCCGCTCAGCTCCACGGGCGTGGGCCCGCCCGTGTGCAGCAGGGACTGTCCGCCGCCCAGGGGCCACTGCCGCCCGCCGGCGCGCAGCTCGGCCGTGCCGGCGGCGGTCAGCACCACGGCGGTGCCGCGCAGCTGCGCGCGGGCGGGGCGGCCGGGGACCAGCTCGTGGGCGGTGAGCTCGAGCCGGTCGTCCCACAGCGGGTAGTGCCGGGCGCCGTCGGGCCCCGTGGGCGGGTCCACGACCTCGGGGGCCGCCTGCTCGGGGGCCAGCACGGCCAGCAGCTCGGCGACGTCGACGTGCTTGCCGGTCAGCCCCGCGCGCAGCACGTTGTCCGAGGAGGCCATGACTTCCACGGCGGTCCCGGAGAGGTAGGCGTGCAGCTGCCCGGCCGGGGTGTGCAGGGACTGCCCCGGTTCCAGCACCACGTGGTGCATGCACACGGCCACGAGCAGCCCGCGGTCGCCCGGGTGGCGGTCGTGGACGTGGCGGACCAGCCGGGCGACCGGGTCCTGCGGGTCCGCGGCGCGGGCCGCGGCGAGGGTCGCCGCGACGGCGGTGCGGGCGGCGTCGTCGTCCATGCCGAGGACGGCCGGCAGCAGGGGCCGGTCCGCGTCGAGCAGCCGGCACAGCCAGTCCAGGTCCAGGCGTCGGGCCGTGGCGCGCAGCCGGTCCGCGGGCTGCAGGCCCGTGAGCACCTCGGTGCGGGAGACCGCGACGACGGTCTCGGGCTTGGCGGAGCGGTCCGTGTAGTTGCGCTCGGGCGCCTCGAGGGGGATCCCGGCGCGCTCCTCGCGCTCGAAGCCGGCCCGGGCCTGCTCGGGGGTCGGGTGGACCTGCAGGGACAGCGGGGCGTCGATCGCCAGGATCTTCAGCAGGAACGGCAGCCGGTCCCCCGCCCCCTCCGGCAGGAAGCGCCCGGGGTCCGCCCCGACCAGGGCGTCCAGCGGCTCCTCCCGCCCGTCGACGAGCACCGCGGAGGGTGCCGCGGGGTGGGCCCCGACCCACAGCTCGGCCTCCGGCTCGGGGCTCGGGACGGGCCCGCCGCGCAGCCGCGCCAGGATCTCGCGGGAGCCCCACGCGTAGTGCTGGACCGGATTGCGCATGCCGAAGATCTCACCCATGCCGCTCATCCAACCACAGGGATCCGCGTGCCCCGGGGAGCCCGTGGCATAGGATCACCCCTTGTGACTATCGATCTCTCAGCTTCGTTCAAGGCCTACGACGTCCGCGGCATCGTGGGCGAGTCCATCACCGAGGACACCGTGCGCGCCACCGGCGCCGCGTTCGTGGACGTCCTGGACCTGGCCGGTCGCACCGTGCTGGTCGGCGGGGACATGCGCCCCTCCTCCCCCGCGTTCGTGGACGCCTTCGCGGAGGGCGCGACCCGCCGCGGGGCCGACGTCGTGAAGATCGGGCTGATCTCCACCGACGAGCTCTACTTCGCCTGCGGCACCCTCGACGCGGCCGGGGTGACCTTCACCGCGAGCCACAACCCGGCCCAGTACAACGGGATGAAGATGTCCCAGGCCGGGGCCGTGCCGGTCTCCTCGGAGACCGGGCTCTACGAGATCCGCGACCTCGCCCAGCGCTACCTCGACGACGGCGCCGTCCCGGCCGCCGCCGCTGCCGGCACGGTGAGCGAGCGCGACGTGCTGGCCGACTACGCCGCCTACCTGCGCGGGCTCGTGGACCTCTCCGGGACCCGGCCGATGAAGGTCGTGGTCGACGCCGGCAACGGCATGGCCGGGCTGACCACCCCCGCGGTGCTCGGCGGGGCCGTGCTGGAGCCGCTGCCCCTGGAGATCGTGCCCCTGTACTTCGAGCTCGACGGCACCTTCCCGAACCACCCGGCGAACCCGCTCGAGCCGGAGAACCTGCGCGACCTGCAGGCGGCGGTGCGCGAGCACGGCGCCGACCTCGGGATCGCCTTCGACGGCGACGCCGACCGCTGCTTCGTAGTCGACGAGCAGGGCGGGACGGTCTCCCCCTCGGCCGTCACGGCGCTCGTGGCCGAGCGCGAGATCGACCGGGCCCGGGCCGAGGGCGTCGAGTCCCCGGTGATCATCCACAACCTCATCACCTCCCGGGCCGTCCCGGAGCTGGTCACGGCCCGCGGCGGCCGGCCGGTGCGCACCCGGGTGGGGCACTCCTTCATCAAGGCGGTGATGGCCGAGGAGGGGGCCGTGTTCGGCGGGGAGCACTCCGCGCACTACTACTTCAAGGACTTCTTCAACGCGGACACCGGCATGCTCGCGGCGATGCACCTGCTGGCCGCCCTGGGCGAGCAGGACCGCCCGCTGAGCGAGCTGATGCACCAGTACGACCCCTACGCCGCCTCGGGCGAGATCAACTCCGAGGTCGCGGACAAGGACGCCGCCGTGCGCCGGGTCGCCGAGGCCTTCGCGGACCCCGGGGTCGCGGTCGAGGACCTGGACGGGACCACGTTCACCAGCGCCGGGGAGGGCTGGTGGTTCAACCTGCGCCCGTCCAACACCGAGCCGTTCCTGCGCCTGAACGTCGAGGCCGAGGACGCCGCGACCATGGAGCGGGTGCGCGACCGGGTGCTGGGGATCGTGCGCGCCTGAGCGCCGAGCGCGCGGAGCCCCGCCGGACGGTGTCCGGCGGGGCTCCGTGCTGCCGGGGCTCCCGGCCCCCGGTGTCAGGCCGCGACGGCCTCGCGCGCCTCGTCGTGGAGCATCCACTGGTCGGGGCCCAGGATCTCGTAGGCGATGTTGCGGCCGGGCACGCCCTGGGCGATCGCGGCCGAGCGGGCCGCCCGCATGAAGGGCAGGGGACCGCACAGCACCATCCGGGCGTCGGCGGGGATCGGCACGCCGGTCAGGTCCATGAACCCGTGGTGGTCGCCCTCACCGGGGGTCTCCATCCAGGTCTCGAGGCGTGCGGCGGGCAGCTCGGCCACGAGCAGCTCGTGCAGCTCCCGCAGCGGCCAGGTGGCCAGCGAGCGGTCGGCGTGCAGCACCAGGACCTCGCGCCGGGACTCCTCGCGGACGAGCCGGTCCAGGAACGCGAGCATGGGGGTGACGCCGATGCCGGCGGAGGCCAGCACCAGGGGACCCTCCCCCTCGGGGAGCACGACGTCGCCGTAGGGGTTCGAGACCCGCAGCACGTCGCCCACCTGCACGTCGTGGTGCAGCACCGGGGTGACCTCGCCGCGCTCGTCGAGGCGGACGGCGATGCGGCGTGCCCCCTCCGGGCCGGGCACGAGCGTGAACTGCCGCGGCTGCTCCACGCCGTCGGGCATCCGGACCTGGACGGTCACGTACTGGCCCGCCACCGCGGGGGTCATCGGGGTGTCGTCGGCGGGCTCGAGGGTGATGGCCGTCGTGGTGGTCCCGGTCCGCTCCTTGGCCGCGACCCGGAACGGGGCGAACACCACGGTGTTCGCCCGGCCCGCGTAGAGGCCCTCCTCGATCTTGATGAGGGCGTCGGCCATCAGCCAGTACACCTCGTCCCAGGCGGCCGCGACCTCGGGCGTGACGGCGTCGCCGAGGTCCCGGGCGATCGCGCCGAACAGGTGCTCGTGGACGATCGGGTAGTGCTCGGGCAGCACGCCCAGGGACGCGTGCTTGTGCGCCACGCGGGACAGCAGCTCGTCCGGGTAGCTGTCCGGGTGGGAGAGCAGCCAGGAGGCGAACATCGCGATCGAGCCGGCGAGGGCCTGCGCCTGCGTCCCGTTCTTCTGGTTGGAGCGGCTGAACATCCCGTCCAGCAGATCGGGGCGCGCCTCGAACATGGAGCGGTAGAACTCCGGGGTGATGAACGGGATGCGCTCGGCGACGACGCCGATGGTCTGCTCGATGACGGGGCGGGACTTCTCGGACAGCACGGTTGCCTCCTGGGGTGCCGGTGGTGGACACCCCAAAACTAGCATCTGAGATGCTTTATTAAGGAATCGGCGCGGCGGCCGTGCTGCCGGGCTGCTCCGGGGGCCGCAGCCCGATGCTGACGAGCACCGGCCCCGCCTGGCGCCCGCTCACCAGCTCGCGCACGCGGACGTCGTCGAGCTCGCGGAAGAAGGCCTCGCGGGCATCGGCCAGCACGCGGCGCAGCCGGCAGGACCGGTCCAGGGGGCAGCTGCCGCCGGGGGCCTCGCACTCGACCATCGCGGAGCCGGCCTCGAGCTCGCGCAGCAGCGCCCCGACGGAGGCGTCCAGACCGGCGGGCGTGATCGACACCCCACCGGCGCGCCCGCGGCTGGAGGCGAGCAGCCCCAGACCGCTGAGCCGGCCCACGGTCTTGGTCACGTGGTGGTAGGGCGCGCCGACGCCCTCGGCGATGGCGCGCGTGGTGAGCTTCTCGCCCTCGGGGGCCGCGCCGGTCAGCAGCAGCACCCGCAGGGCGATGTCCGAGAACGCCGTCAGCCGCACGGTGGCACCCCTTCCTCCGGGGGATCGCTCCCCGTCCGCCCGCCCGTCCCGGGACTCGCGGGCGGACCGCCCATTCTCCCACGCGGACCCCGGGCGGGCGAGCGCCCCCGGGTCCGCGGCGGCCCGGGACGCCGCGAGGGGCCCTCCCCGTGGCGGGAAGGGCCCCTCGCGGACCGCGGAGCGGGTGCTCAGGCCTGGTTCAGGCGCTCCTCGAGCCCGGCGCGCTGCTCGAGCAGGACCTCCGGGACGGCCCCGAGCCGGCGGAACCACTCGTCGATGCCGGGCAGCTCGGCCCGCCACTCCTCGACGTCGACCTTCAGGGCGGCCTCGAGCTCGGCGTCGGTGATCTCCAGGCCCGTCAGGTCCAGGTCCTCCTTGCGGGGCAGGACGCCGATCGGGGTCTCCCGGCCGCCGGCCCGGCCCTGCAGGCGCTCGACGATCCACTTCACCACGCGGGTGTTCTCGCCGAAGCCCGGCCAGGCGAACCCGCCCTCGGGGGTGCGGCGGAACCAGTTGACGTAGAAGATCTTCGGCATGCTCTCCTCGCCGACCCGCGCCCCGGTGTCGAGCCAGTGCTCGAGGTAGTCGTTGGCGTTGTAGCCGATGAACGGGAGCATCGCCATGGGGTCGCGGCGGACCACCCCCACGGCGCCCTTGGCGGCCGCCGTGGTCTCCGAGGAGAGCGTGGCGCCCTGGAAGACGCCGTGCTCCCAGCCGAAGGACTGCGAGACCAGCGGGACGGTGGTCTTGCGCCGGCCGCCGAAGATGATCGCGGACAGCGGCACGCCGTCGGGGTCGTCGTACTCGGGGGCGAGCGTGTCGACCTGCTTGATGGGCGTGCAGAACCGGGAGTTGGGGTGCGCAGCCGGGCGCCCGGAGTCGGGGGTCCAGTCGTTGCCCTTCCAGTCGGTCAGGTGCGCCGGGGTCTCCTCGGTCATCCCCTCCCACCACACGCCGCCGTCGTCGGTGAGCGCCACGTTGGTGAAGATGGTGTTGCCCTTGGCGATCGCGTGCATCGCGTTGGGGTTGGTCGGCCACCCGGTGCCGGGGGCGACGCCGAAGAGGCCGGCCTCGGGGTTGACCACCCGCGCCTGGCCGTCCTTGCCGAAGCGGATCCAGGAGATGTCGTCACCGACCATCTCGGCCTTCCAGCCCTCCAGCGTGGAGTCCAGCATCGCGAAGTTCGTCTTGCCGCACGCGGACGGGAAGGCCGCGGAGATGAAGTGCGTCCCGCCCTGCGGGTCGGTGATCTTCAGGATGAGCATGTGCTCGGCCAGCCAGCCCTCGTCGTGGGCGATCGCGGAGGCGATGCGCAGGGCGTAGCACTTCTTGCCCAGCAGCGCGTTGCCGCCGTAGCCGGAGCCGAAGGACCAGATCGCGCGGTCCTCGGGGAACTGCACGATGTACTTGGTGGGGTTGCACGGCCAGGGCACGTCCTCCTGTCCCGGCTCCAGCGGGGCGCCCAGGGAGTGCAGGCACTCGACGAAGAACGCGTTCTGCGCCGTCATCTTCTCCAGCACGGGCGTGCCGATCGTGGCCATGATCCGCATGGAGCACACCACGTAGGCGGAGTCGGAGATCTCCACGCCGTAGCTGGGGTGCTCGGCCTCGAGGTGGCCCATGACGAAGGGGATGACGTACATGGTGCGCCCGCGCATCGAGCCCGCGAACTTCTTGCGCAGGGTCGCCTTCATCACCTCCGGGTCCTCCCAGTTGTTGGTGGGACCCGCGCCCTTCTCGGTCTTGGTGCAGATGAAGGTGCGCTCCTCGACGCGGGCGACGTCGTCCGGGTCGGAGAAGGCGGCGAAGGAGTTCGGGAACTTGTCCTCGGCCAGGCGCACGAACGTGCCGGCCTCCACCAGCTCGCCGGTGAGCCGGTCCCACTCCTCCTCGGAGCCGTCCACCCAGTGGATGCGCTCGGGCTGCGTGAGCTCCGCCATCTCCCGCACCCACCCGAGCAGGTGCGCGTGGGTGGTGGGCGGGTTCTCCAGCGCGTCCTTCACAGCCTCGTTCAGCCCGGTGGTCTCCGTCGTTGCAGTGGGGTTGTCAGCCATTGACATGTCTCCTCGTTGAGGCCGTCCGCCGACCGCCCGGCCCTCGTCGTGCGCGCTCGCCGTCGAGCGCTCCGGCCCGGGGGGCACCGGGCCCACAGCGAGCGGCGTGCGTGGAAGCAGGGGCGGCCGGTCTCTACTGTGATGTGCGGCCCATCCTAGCCCCCAGGGCCCGCGCCGGGGCGCAGGGTTACGCCCCGCGGGCCGAGCCCTCGCGGACCCAGGGCCCGCGGGCGTCCCGGCGAGGGCCCGGCCCGGGCGCACCCTCGCTCCTGCCGTGCCGGCCGCGCGCTCCTCCGGCCGCCCGCACCCCTCGGCCCGTTTTGCAGAACCGCAGGCCGCATGTAAGGTTGTACCCGGCTCGAGCGGCGGAGACGCCGGGCGGAGCCGATGCGCCTGTAGCTCAACGGATAGAGCATCTGACTACGGATCAGAAGGTTGGGGGTTCGAATCCCTCCAGGCGCACCACCCGAAGGCCCCGGACCGCACGGTCCGGGGCCTTCTCGCGTTCCCCGCCGGACGCGGACCGGTGCTTCTCCCGGCGTCACAGCACCCGCGGCACCGGGCGACCCTGTTGCACCTGGCGCAACACCTCGGCTACGGTGTGGGAACAGTCACACCGACTGCAGTCGACGACGTGCGGCGGGAGAGTCCCGCTCAGCAGTTGTGGAGCGGGCGCCGTAGGAGCAATTCCTCCCCGGGAAACTCTCAGGCCCCCGTACCGCCGCACCGAGGCGCATCTGGAAAGTGGCGCGGAGCTCCTCCGCGCACGCCGAAGGAGCAAGCCCCACCCCCAGTCCGGGAGGGCGGAAACTCTCAGGCAGAGCAACAGATCGGGGAGGACCCACGGACCGCGCGGCAGGACCGCGCCGAGCACTGGAGTTCTCCCGAGACATGACGATCACCGCTCCCCACCCCACGACCACCCGCCCGGCCGGCGACGCCTTCGCCGACCGCCACATCGGCCCCGACGCCGGGGCGGCCGCCACGATGCTCGCGGCCGTCGGCCTGACCGGCCTCGACGAGCTCGTCGACACCGCCGTGCCCGCGGACATCCGCCAGCAGGCGCCGCTGGAGCTGCCTGCGCCGCGCTCCGAGGCGGAGGCCCTCGCCGAGCTGCGCCGGATGGCCTCGCGCAACGTCCTGCGCACGCAGATGATCGGCCAGGGCTTCTCCGGCACCCTCACCCCGCCGGTGATCCTGCGCAACGTGCTGGAGAACCCCGCCTGGTACACCGCCTACACCCCCTACCAGCCCGAGATCTCGCAGGGCCGGCTGGAGGCGCTGCTGAACTACCAGACGATGATCGCGGACCTGACCGGGCTGCCCGTGGCCAACGCCTCCCTGCTCGACGAGGCCTCCGCCGTGGCGGAGGCGGTGCTGCTGATGCGCCGGACCAACAAGGCCCGCGCCGAGGCCCGCACCGTCCTCGACGCCAACCTCTTCCCGCAGACCCTCGCCGTGGTGCAGGGCCGGGCCCGCGCGCTCGGCTTCGAGGTCGAGGTCGCCGACCTCTCGGCGGGCCTGCCCGAGGGCGAGATCTCCGGGATCGTGCTCCAGCAGCCGGGCGACGACGGCGCCGTCGTCGACCACGCCGCGGTCGTCGCCGCGGCCAAGGAGCGCGGGGCCATGGTGACCGTCGCCGCCGACGTCCTCGCCCTGACCCTGATCGTCCCCCCGGGCGAGCAGGGCGCGGACATCGCCGTCGGCAGCACCCAGCGCTTCGGCGTCCCCCTGTTCTTCGGCGGCCCGCACGCCGCCTACATGGCCGTGCGCAAGGGCCTGGAGCGCTCCCTGCCCGGCCGTCTCGTGGGGGTCTCCACCGACGACGCCGGGGCCCAGGCCTACCGGCTCGCGCTGCAGACGCGCGAGCAGCACATCCGCCGGGAGAAGGCGACCTCCAACATCTGCACCGCCCAGGCGCTGCTCGCGGTGGTGGCCTCCATGTACGCCGTCTACCACGGCCCCTCCGGGCTGCGCGCCATCGCCGAGCGCGTGCACGCCCACGCCCGCACCCTGGCCGGCGCGCTCGCCGGCGCCGGCGTCGAGCTCGCCGCCGAGCAGTTCTTCGACACCGTCCGCGCCCGGGTGCCCGGCCGCGCCGAGGCCGTGGTCGAGGCCGCCGAGGCCCTGGGCGTGAACCTGCGCCTCGTCGACGCGGACAGCGTCGGCGTCTCGGCCGACGAGGTCACGACGACCGAGCACCTCGTCGCCGTGGTCACCGCCTTCGGGATCCGCGACGCCGAAGCCGCCGTGACCGCCGCCGCGGCGGCGGCCCGGGACGGCGCCCACGCCCTGTCCCCGGCCGTGACCCGCAGCTCCGAGTACCTGACGCACCCGATCTTCCACACGGTCCGCTCCGAGACCCAGATGATGCGCTACCTGCGCCGGCTCTCCGACCGGGACCTGGCGCTGGACCGCACGATGATCCCGCTGGGCTCGTGCACCATGAAGCTCAACGCCACCGCCGAGATGGAGGCGATCTCCTGGCCGGAGTTCGCCGGGATCCACCCGTTCGCCCCGGGCCACCAGACCGCGGGGTGGCGGGAGCTCATCGACGACCTCGAGGCGCGCCTGTGCGCGATCACCGGCTACGCCGGGGTGTCCATCGCCCCGAACGCCGGCTCGCAGGGCGAGTACGCGGGGCTGCTGGCGATCCGCCAGTACCACCTGGCCAACGGCGCCGGCGAGCGGACCGTGTGCCTCATCCCCGCCTCCGCCCACGGCACCAACGCCGCCTCGGCCGTGCTCGCCGGACTGCAGGTCGTCGTGGTGAAGACGGCCGCCGACGGCACCATCGACGCCGCCGACCTGGACGCGAAGCTCGAGACCCACCGGGACCGGCTGGCGGCCATCATGATCACCTACCCCTCCACGCACGGGGTCTACGACGCCGACGTGCGCGAGGTCTGCGACAAGGTCCACGCCGCCGGCGGGCAGGTCTACATCGACGGGGCGAACCTCAACGCCCTGGTCGGCCTGGCCCAGCCCGGGCGCTTCGGCGGGGACGTCTCGCACCTGAACCTGCACAAGACCTTCTGCATCCCCCACGGCGGCGGCGGGCCCGGCGTCGGACCCGTGGCCGTGGCCGAGCACCTCGTGCCGTTCCTGCCCGGGGCCGCCGCGGGCGAGTCCAACGGCCGCACGGGCACGCCCGTCACCTCGGCCCCCTACGGCTCGGCCGGGGTGCTGCCCATCTCGTGGGCCTATGTCGCGATGATGGGTGGTGAGGGCCTGACCGAGGCCACGAAGCACGCCCTGCTCTCCGCCAACTACGTCGCGGCGCGGCTGGACGAGCACTTCCCGGTGCTCTACACCGGCAACCGCGGGCTCGTGGCCCACGAGTGCATCCTCGACCTGCGCGAGCTGACGGCCCGCAGCGGGGTCACCGCCGAGGACGTCGCCAAGCGCCTGATCGACTACGGCTTCCACGCCCCCACGCTGTCCTTCCCGGTGGCGGGCACCCTGATGGTCGAGCCGACCGAGTCCGAGGACCTCGCGGAGCTGGACCGGTTCGTCGAGGCGATGATCGCGATCCGCGCCGAGATCGACCAGGTCGTCGCCGGGGACTTCCCGGTGGAGGACTCGCCGCTGCGCCGGGCCCCGCACACCGCCGTCGCCGTCGCCGGCACGCAGTGGGACCGGCCCTACTCCCGCGAGCAGGCGGCCTTCCCCGTCCCCTCACTGCGGCAGGACAAGTACTTCCCGCCCGTGGGCCGCATCGACGGCGCGGCCGGGGACCGGACCCTGATCTGCTCCTGCCCGGCCCCCGAGGCCTTCGAGAACTGACCCGGCGCAGCCACGAAAGGCACCGAGACCATGACTGCCAGCACCACCTCCCGGCACACCGCCCTGCACGACCGGCACGCCGCCCTCGGCGCGTCCTTCACCGACTTCGGCGGCTGGGACATGCCCCTGAAGTACACCTCCGAGCTCACCGAGCACCGCGCGGTGCGCGAGGCGGCCGGGCTCTTCGACCTCTCCCACATGGGCGAGGTCCGGGTCTCCGGCCCCGACGCGGGCACGTTCCTGAACACCGCGCTCGTCGGCAACCTCGCCGTGATCGCCGTGGGCCGGGCCAAGTACTCCCTCCTGTGCACCCCCGAGGGCGGGATCGTCGACGACCTGATCACCTACCGGCTCGCCGAGGACGAGTTCCTCGTCGTGCCCAACGCCGGCAACGCGGCCACGGTCGCCGCCGCCCTCCGGGAGCGGGCGGCCGGCTTCGACGTCGTCGTCGCCGACGAGTCCGCCGGGACCTCCCTGGTCGCGGTCCAGGGCCCGGCCGCCGAGGCGATCCTGCTGGGCCTGGTCCCGGACGGGCAGCACGAGGCCGTGACCGGGATGAAGTACTACGCCGCCGGGACTGTCACGGTCGCCGGGACCCCCGTGCTGCTGGCCCGCACCGGCTACACCGGCGAGGACGGCTTCGAGCTCTACGTCCCGAACGCGCAGGCCGTTCCGCTGTGGGACGCCCTGCTGGCGGCCGGCCGGGAGCACGGGCTCGTCCCCTGCGGGCTGGCCAGCCGCGACTCCCTCCGGCTCGAGGCCGGCATGCCGCTCTACGGCCAGGAGCTCGGCCTCGAGGTCACGCCCTTCGAGGCGGGCCTGGGCCCCGTCGTGTCCTTCAAGAAGGAGGAGGACTTCGTCGGCCGCGCCGCCCTCGAGGCCCGCCGCGACGAGGGCGTCGCCCGCACCCTGGTCGGCCTGCGCGGCCGCGGCCGGCGCTCCGCCCGCAGCCACTACCCCGTGCTCGCCGAGGGCCGCCGCGTCGGGGAGGTCACCTCCGGGGCGCCGAGCCCCACCCTCGGCCACCCCGTCGCCCTCGCCTACGTGGAGACCGCGTTCGCCGAGCCCGGCACCGTCCTCGAGGTGGACCTGCGGGGCAAGCCCGAGACCTTCGACGTCGTCCCCCTGCCGTTCTACCGGCGCCAGAAGTAGACCCCGAGCCCTGACCGAAAGGACCCCACCATGAGCACCGTCCTGCCCGACCTGCGCTACTCCGCGGAGCACGAGTGGATCGACTCCGCCTCCCCCGCCCGCATCGGCATCAGTCAGGTCGCCGTCGACGCCCTGGGCGATGTCGTCTACCTCGACCTGCCCGAGGCCGGCTCCACCGTCACCGCGGGCGAGGTCTGCGGCGAGGTCGAGTCCACCAAGTCCGTCTCCGAGCTGTTCTCCCCCGTCACGGGCACCGTGGTCGAGGTCAACGCCGAGGCCGTGGACAACCCCGCCGTCCTCAACGAGGACCCCTACGGCGCCGGCTGGCTGTTCACCGTCGAGGTCTCCGAGGAGGGTCCGCTGCTCTCCGCCCAGGAGTACGCCGACGCCAACGGGGGTGAGCTCGGATGAGCGCGGACGCCACCGCCCTGACCTCCGCCCTCGACCAGGACCTCGCCCTGCTCGACCCCGAGGTCGCCGAGCGCATCGACGCCGAGCTGCGCCGCCAGCAGGACGGGCTGGAGATGATCGCCTCGGAGAACCACACCGCCCGCGCCGTGATGCAGGCCCAGGGCTCCGTGCTGACCAACAAGTACGCCGAGGGCTACCCCGGCCGCCGCTACTACGGCGGCTGCGAGCACGTCGACGTGATCGAGCAGCTGGCCGTCGACCGGGTCAAGGACCTGTTCGGCGCCGCCTTCGCCAACGTCCAGCCTCACTCCGGGGCCCAGGCCAACGCCGCGGTGATGCACGCGCTGCTCACCCCCGGGGACACCGTCCTCGGGCTCGACCTCGCCCACGGCGGGCACCTGACCCACGGGATGAAGCTGAACTTCTCCGGCAGGCTCTACCAGGTCGTGCCCTACGGCGTGGACGAGGCCACCTGCACGGTGGACATGGACGAGGTCGCCCGCCTGGCCCGGGAGCACCGCCCCCGGCTCATCGTCGCCGGCTGGTCGGCGTACCCGCGCCAGCTGGACTTCGCCGCATTCCGCCGCATCGCCGACGAGGTGGGCGCCTGGCTCATGGTCGACATGGCCCACTTCGCCGGGCTCGTCGCCGCCGGGCTGCACCCCAGCCCCGTGCCCCACGCCCACGTGGTCACCTCGACCACGCACAAGACCCTGGCCGGCCCCCGGGGCGGGATCATCCTGTCGAACGAGGCCGAGGTCGCCAAGAAGATCAACTCGGCGGTCTTCCCCGGCCAGCAGGGCGGCCCCCTGGAGCACGTGATCGCGGGCAAAGCGGTCGCCTTCGGCATCGCCGCCGGGGAGGAGTTCCGCGACCGCCAGCGGCGCACCCTCGAGGGCGCCCGCCTGCTCGCCGAGCGCCTGCTCGCCCCGGACGTCGCCGAGGCCGGGATCTCCGTGGTCAGCGGCGGCACCGACGTGCACCTGGTCCTCGTGGACCTGCGCGACTCCGAGCTGGACGGCAAGCAGGCCGAGGACCTCCTCGCCCGGGTCGACATCACGGTCAACCGCAACGCGGTGCCCTTCGACCCCCGCCCGCCGATGGTCACCTCCGGGCTGCGCATCGGCACCCCGGCCCTGGCCACCCGCGGCTTCGGGACGGAGGCCTTCACCGAGGTGGCCGATATCATCGCCGAGACCCTCGTGGCCGGCGCCCGCGCGGGCGCCGGGGGCGTGGACCCAGCGGTGCTGGCCGCCCTCGAGTCCCGCGTCCGGGCGCTGGCCTCGGCGCACCCGCTCTACCCCGGCCTGGCCCCGCTGACCGCGGGCCGCTGAGGACCGGGCCACCGGTTCCCCACCGGGCGGCGCCGGGTGCGGAGGGAGACCCCCTCCGCACCCGGCGCCGCCCCGCACCCCTCTCGTCTGGAGCACATCATGGCCATCAGCGTCTTCGACCTCTTCTCCGTGGGCATCGGCCCCTCGAGCTCCCACACCGTCGGCCCCATGCGCGCCGCCCGACGCTTCGCGCAGACCCTCGTCGAGCAGGAGCTCCACGAGCGGACCGCCGGCCTGCGCGTGGACGTCTACGGCTCCCTGGCCGCCACCGGCCGCGGGCACGGCACGTTCACCGCCATCCTCCTCGGTCTCGAGGGCTACGACCCCGAGACCGTCCTGCCCGACCAGGTCGAGGAGCGCCTGGCGGACATCGCCGCCGGCGGCACCCTGCGGCTGTGCGCCGCCCTCGGCCGGCGCAAGGACCTCCCGTACGCCGTGGAGGACATGGTCCAGCACCCGCTGACCGTGCTCGAGCGGCACACCAACGGCATGCGCTTCCAGGCCCTCGACGCGGACGGGGCCGTGCTGGCCGACGAGACCTGGTTCTCGGTCGGCGGCGGGTTCATCGTCCAGGAGGGCGAGGAGGACGCGGCGGCGGCCGAGCTCGACGAGGCCAGCAAGCAGGTCCCGCACCCGTTCCGCACCGCGCGGGAGCTGCTGGCGCACTGCCGGGCCACGGGCCTGTCCATCAGCGACGTGATGCTGGCCGACGAGCGCACCTGGCGCACCGAGGAGGAGATCCGGGCGGGGCTGCTGCACATCTGGGACGTCATGGAGCAGTGCAAGGACTCCAGCCTGCGCCGCACCGGCACCCTGCCGGGCGGGCTCAAGGTCGCCCGCCGGGCCCCGGCCTGGCACGACCGGCTGCGCCGGGAGGACCCGGACCGGGACCCGTCCTACTGGCAGGAGTGGGTGAACCTCGTGGCCCTGGCCGTCAACGAGGAGAACGCCTCCGGCGGGCGGGTCGTCACCGCCCCGACCAACGGGGCGGCCGGGATCATCCCCGCCGTGCTGTTCTACGCCACCCACTACGTCCCCGAGGTCCGGCGGGCGATGGCCGGCGGGGACGCCGAGGAGCTGCGGCGGGTCCGCGAGTCCGTCGTGGTCCGCTTCCTGCTGGCCGCCGGCGCCGTGGGCGTCCTGTACAAGGAGCAGGCCTCCATCTCCGGGGCCGAGGTCGGCTGCCAGGGCGAGGTCGGCTCCGCCTCCTCGATGGCCGCCGGCGGTCTGGCCGAGGTCCTCGGCGGGACCCCGGAGCAGGTGGAGAACGCCGCGGAGATCGCCATGGAGCACAACCTCGGCCTGACCTGCGACCCCATCGGCGGGCTCGTGCAGGTGCCCTGCATCGAGCGCAACGCGATCGCCGCCGCCAAGGCCATCAACGCCGCGAAGATGGCGCTGTGGGGCGACGGCACCCACCGGGTCAGCCTCGACGAGGTCATCGTCACCATGCGCGAGACCGGCAAGGACATGAGCCACAAGTACAAGGAGACCGCGCTCGGCGGGCTGGCCGTCAACGTCGTCGAGTGCTGAGCCGCCTGCCGGGCGGCACCTCCCGCCCGGCAGGCCTGGTCCCACCCTGTGTCAGTACCGCGGGGCGGGGGCCGCCACGCGGTCGAGCACCGCGAGGTCCTCGGCCGTGAGCCGCAGCTCCGCCGCGGCCGCGTCCTCGCGCAGGTGGCCGAGGTCGCTCGTGCCCGGGATGGGAACGACGTGCTCGCCGGCCACCGTGGTCCACGCGATCGCGACCGCCGCCGGTGTGGTCCCGTGGCGCTCGGCGACCTCCCGGAGCGGGGCGAGCACCGTCTCCTGGGCGGCCATCGCCTCGGGCGCGAAGCGGGGGTTGCGGGAGCGGAAGTCGTCCGTGGAGAAGGTGCGCCCGCCGAGCGTGCCGGCGAGGTAGCCGCGGCCCAGCGGGGAGAAGGGCACGAACGCGGCGCCGTGCTCGGCGCACCAGCCGATCACGTCCCCGGCGGGCTCGCCGTCGGCGGTGACCCCGGAGCCGTCCGGGTCGCGCGTCCACAGGGAGTACTCGGACTGGACCGCCGCGACGGGGTGGACGGCGTGCGCGCGGTCGGCCTGGGCGGTGCTCACCTCGGAGAGCCCGAGGTGGCGGACCTTGCCCTCCGCGACCAGCTCGGCCAGTGCGCCCCAGGTCTCCTCGAGGGGCACCTCCGGGTCCACGCGGTGGAGGTAGTAGAGGTCGAGCACGTCGGTGCGCAGCCGGCGCAGGCTGTCCTCCGCGCTGCGGCGCACCTCGTCCGGGTGCCCGCAGCGCTCGGTGCGCGGGGGCTCCAGGGACCGGGCCCGCAGGCCGGTCTTGGAGCACAGGAGGATCTCGTCGCGCCGGTGGGCGAGCGCGGCGCCGACGAGCTCCTCGTTGGCCCCGCCGCCGTAGAGGACGGCGGTGTCCACGACGGTCATGCCGAGGTCGACCGCCGTCTCGAGCACCGCCCGCTTCTGCCGCTCCCCCAGGCCCCGCCGGTCGTAGGCCCAGCTCAGGCCCATGGCCCCGTAGCCGATCGCCCCCACGGGCCGCCCCGTCGGGGGGAACACCACCTGCCGCATCCTCGCTCCTGTCCGCTCGTCGTCCGTGCCGGGCCCTCGGGGCCGCGATCTGCGGCCCCGGGCGCGGCGCCGCGTCAGCGGCGACCGGGCCCCGGCACCGAGAAGTCCACCAGGCGGGCGTCGGCCCCGTCCAGTGCGGCCCACGGGCCGGGGACCTCCAGCACGGCGTAGGCGCCGGTGGGGCAGCCGTCGGCGAGGGCCATCACGGCGTCGTAGTCGGAGTCGGGCGTGGCCAGGCGCAGCGCAGCCTCCCGCAGGCCGGGCAGGTGGCCGATCACGAGCAGCGCCTCCACGGTCTCCGGGACGTGGTTGACCACGGCCAGGATCCGGGCCTCGGCCGCCGCGTAGAGGCCCTCCTCGAGCTTGGCCGTCGGGGCGGCCTCGCCCAGCGCGCTGCACACCCACGTGCAGGTCTGCCGGGCGCGCAGGGCGCTCGAGCACAGGATCATGTCCGGGGCGTGGCCGCCCGCCAGCAGCCGCCGGCCCGCGTCCTCGGCCTCGGCGGCCCCGCGGCGGGTCAGCGGGCGGTCGTGGTCGGCCGTGCCGAGGGGGTGCTCCGCCTCGGCGTGGCGCATGAGGACGAGCTTCTTCACGTCGTGGCGGCTCATCGTCCCATCGTGCCACGGCGCCCGCACACGGCACGGCTCCGGACCCGCAGGGGCGGGGCCGGAGCCGGACGGGGAGCGGGCGGACTCAGATGGAGTACTCCGGGGCCGCCCAGACGACGACCTCGGGGTGCTCGTAGAAGCGGTAGCCCTGGCCTCGGACGGTGCGCACCGTGTTGGCCAGGCGCCCGAGCTTGGAGCGCAGCCGGCGGATGTGGACGTCGATGGTGCGCTCGTTGGGCACCTCCTCGGCGTCGCGCCAGAGGCTGGAGAGCAGCTCGTGACGGCCGACGGTGCGGCTGCCGTTCTCCACGAGGTAGTTCAGCAGCTCGAACTCCTTGAACGTGAGGTTCAGGACGCTGCCGTCCAGGAACACCTCGCGGCGGGAGAGGTCGATCAGCACGCCCGTGGACTGGCTGGTCCGGGTCTCGGAGGCCTGCGCCGGGGCCGCGGTGGCCGCGGGCCGGACCGTGCCGGTCGTCGGGTCGCCCAGGGCGTTGCGCACGACCTCGAGGTCGGTGCCCGGGGTCTCGGCCGGGGCCAGGGCCACGGCCGCGTAGGAGTCGGCCTGCGGGACGAGCTGCTGGGCGTAGGCGCGGATGCTCTGCACCATCTTCACCAGCGAGGTCCCGTGGGCGGCGGCGGTCTCCTCGTCGAGGCCCACGTAGATCACGAAGCCGCGGGCCTCGTGCTCCTGGGCGGGCGGCCGCGGCGGGGCCTCGCGCCGGAGCCGGTTGGGCAGCGGCTGCTCGCCGGGGGCGGTGGGCACGGCCCCGAGCGGGCCGCGCAGGCTGCGGTAGTCGGCCGGCGCCGCCGGCCCGCGGTCGTGGCCCGGCTGGGGGCGACGGACCCCGCGGGCCTCCCCCGCACGCGTGCG
Organism: Kocuria flava; assembly: GCF_001482365.1. Lineage (NCBI taxonomy): Bacteria > Bacillati > Actinomycetota > Actinomycetes > Micrococcales > Micrococcaceae > Kocuria > Kocuria flava. Next base: position 87,236 of record NZ_CP013254.1, read on the forward strand.
CTGGGAGATGTGGACGTATCCCGGTGTACCTGGCATCTGGCAGTCCCTCGTTCCTGCGTCGATCGGCGGACGGGTGCCCCGTCCGGATGCCCCGGAGGGCGACCGTGCCACCGGCGCCACGGTTCCGCCGATCCGTGGTCGAGGAGCTCACGATGAAGCTGCGAGCTTCCTGACAAGTGGCACGTTCTTCATCCTCCACCAGGCAGGACGGGCGCGCAAGAAACATTTTCGTCATTATCTCGCGATGTGAGACAACAGCGACGCCCCGTCGGCCGGAACGCCAAAATGAACCTCCTTCGTCAGCCCACTGCTCATGCCGTGTTCCGCATTTCACCGAGAATTCAACAGAACGGTCGGTCCGCGCGGTCGAATTGGACGTCATGCACGTATTGATCACCGTGTCAAGGGTGGAGTTTGGGAGACAGCGCTGTCTCAGCATCCGGACTGCTGTCCGGGACGACGAGGACCCGCCGAGCACCGTCGTGCTCGGCGGGCCCTCGCCCTCCGACCCGCTCCGGGCCGGGGTCGCTCAGTCCACGACGCCGTAGAGACGGTCGCCGGCGTCCCCCAGGCCGGGGACGATGTAGGCGTTCTCGTCGAGCTTCTCGTCGCGCGCGGCGAGGACGATGTTCACCTCCGAGTCCCCCAGCTCCTCCTCGAGGGCGGCGAGGCCCTCGGGGGCGGCGAGCAGGCACACGCACGTGATCTGCTCCGCGCCGCGGCGGTAGAGGAACTTGATCGCCTCGCGCAGCGTGCCGCCGGTGGCGAGCATCGGGTCGAGCACGAAGACCTGGCGCCCGGTGAGGTCGTCGGGCAGGCGCTCGGCGTAGGTGATGATGTCCAGCGTGTCCTCGTGGCGGGCCATCCCGAGGAAGCCCACCTCCGCGGTCGGGATCAGCCGGGTCATGCCCTCGAGCATGCCCAGACCCGCGCGCAGGATGGGCACGACCAGGGGCCGGGGCTTGGACAGCCCCACCCCGGCGGTCCGGGTGACGGGGGTGTCGATCTCCACGGGCTCGACGCGCACCTCGCGCGTGGCCTCGTAGGCGAGCAGCGTCACGAGCTCCTCGACGAGCAGGCGGAACACCGGGGACGTGGTGTTCCTGTCCCGGAGCACGGTCAGTTTGTGGGCCACCAGGGGGTGGTCGAGAACGGTCACTCGCATGGGCCAGAATTTACCACCGGGGTCCCGCGGTCCCCGACGGACCGGGGCCCCGGATCCGGCGCCCGCACGCGGGTCCCGAGCCCGCCCCGCCGACCGGAAGGAGCGCCCCGTGGCCCTGCCCCCGCGCACCCGGGACCAGGTCCGCGCCGAGCGGTGGATGCGCCTGGCCCTCGACGAGGCCGCGGCGGCCCCCGCCACCGGGGACGTGCCGATCGGCGCCGTCGTCGTCGGCCCGGACGGCACGGTGCTCGGGCGCGGGCGCAACCGCCGCGAGGCCGACGCCGACCCCACCGCCCACGCCGAGGTGCTGGCCCTGCGCGAGGCCGCGCGCACCCTGGGGTCGTGGCGGCTGGACGGCTGCACCCTCGTGGTGACGCTCGAGCCCTGCGCGATGTGCGCCGGGGCGATCGTGCTGGCCCGGGTGCCGCGGGTGGTGCTCGGCGCATGGGACGAGAAGGCCGGGGCGGCCGGCTCCGTGCTCGACGTCCTGCGCGAGCGCCGGCTCAACCACTGGGTGGAGGTCACCGGCGGGATCCTCGGGGAGGAGTGCGCCCGCCTGCTCCTGGACTTCTTCGCGGGCCACCGCCGGTCCCCGCGCGCCCCCGGGGCAGGACCGGGGGACGACGACGGCGCCCCGCCGCGCTGCTCCCCCGGCCCGCCCCCGGGTTTTGGCGCTTGAGCGCTCCGGCCGGTACAGTACTGCGAGCTGGTGACGTGTCCGAGCGGCCGAAGGTGCATCACTCGAAATGATGTTTGGTGTGAAAGCCAACGAGGGTTCAAATCCCTCCGTCACCGCCAGTCGGGAAGGCCCGTTATCCCTTGTCAGACAGGGGATAGCGGGCCTTTCTCATGCCTGACGGGCGTCTCGTGGACGCATTCTGGACACAACGGCACCAGACACTGCGTGATCCAGAGCGTCCGCAACAGCGTTCAGGTCCTCATCGAACAGGTCCGCGTAGACGTCCAGGGTCATCGCCGCCGAGGAGTGCCCGAGCATCCGCTGCACTGCCTTCACGTTCGCGCCGGCCGACACAGCGAAGGCCGCGGCCGTGTGCCGCAGATCGTGCGGCGTGATCCGCGGGGCACCGGCGGCCTCGAGCGCGGCCGCGAACCAGCTGTGATTGTCCTTATGCACCCGCGCTGAGCGCATGTGCGCACCGTCGGGACCCGGGAACAGCAGATCGTCCGGGCCCTTCCCCGCCACCTGATCCCTGAGCAGCTCCCCGAGGAACCGTGGGAACGGCACCGAGCGGGCCTTGTGTCCCTTGGGGGTGCCCTCATGGATGCGCCCGCCGAGCTCCACGGCGTTGCGGTGCACATGGAGGCGCCGCGCCAGCATGTCTACGTCACCCACCCGCAGCGCCACGGCCTCGCCCCAGCGCAGCCCGCAGTAGGCCAGCACGAGCACCAGCGCCGGATGCTTCGACGCATCGGCCACCGCGTGCACGAGCTCGTGCGAGAGGTAGACGTGCGGCTTGCGCCGCTTCCGCGGCAGATCGGATACCCCGCGGGCCGGATTCACCGACAGCCGGCGATCCTTCACCGCGTCATCAAGGATGCCGGCCAGCACCCCGTAAGCGCGCACGACCGTCGTGGCCGACTTCGGCCTCAACGGGGGCACCGCGCGCTCATCTCCCGTGGACAGTCTCGTGACCCATGCCTGCACCTCTGTGGTGCGGATCGACGCCACCGGCCGCCGCCCCCACTCCGGCTCCACATGGTTGCGCCAGGCCGCCTCCAGCGGGCGGAACGATGACGGCTTCAGCACGCGCTTGCGCTCCACCCACTCCGGCCCCAGCTCCCCTACCGTGACCCGACCGGCGCTCGCATCGACGTACTCGCCCCGATTCTTCGACGTCTCAAGAGCAGACGCGTAGGCCTGGGCGTCCCGTCGCGTCTTGAAGCCTCGCTTCGACCCTTCCGAGTGATCCGGCTTGCGGAAGCGGACACGGTAGCGTCGGCCGGCCTTCGTCTCATACGACTCAATTGAGGCCATCGATCCCCCCTCGTTCGACCACTCCCTGCAAGTGCTGCACCGACTCCATCAGCCGCTTAATCTCCCGCACCACATGGCCCCGCCACAGGTTCGGGTCCTCATCCGCGTCGACGTCCGGCGCCCAGAAGGGCTCAGGCGCTTCGAGGGGCTCCTTCATCACGGTTTCACCAGTCGCATCACAGACGTACACCGGGCCGTCTGCCTGTCGCAGCACATCGTGGAAGGTGCTCAGAGGCCCCCAGGAACCGACTTCGTCCCTGAACACCAAGCGAGCTACGTAGTCATCAACCTCTTCCGGCGTCTTGGTCCGGCCCGGATCGGCCTGAGACCGCACCAAGGACAACGGCGCCTCGCCCATCGACGCTGCCCGCTCAAGCAGCACCTGCCGCTGCTCGGGCAACGGCTCCAATCCGTTGAGCCAAGCGCCGAGGACCTCGAGCGGCGCCTCCTCCGTACCTGTCAGCCGGCCCTCGCGTTCATCCGGAGGTAACAGGAGTCGATTGGGATGCACGCCGAGAACGACGGCGAGCGCGGAGAGGTCATCAACGTCGACGCGCCGCTCCCCTGACTCGATTCGTTGCAGGGCGCTCGCTGACATCGGATGTCCGAGCGCATCCAACTGCGCAGACAGCGTTCGCAGCGGCATCGACCCGCGCAGGGCCCGGAGGTTTGTTGCCACGTTCGCGGCCGTGGACCCCATTGGGTTCCCCCGCTGACGCTGACCGTCCTGTTTCGATCCCATATAAGCAACGGTACATGCCTTATTGACAACAACAAAGATGCACAGTTATCTTCGCAGAACAAGGGACACAAGTCCCGAAACAGGCAACAGGAGGAATGATGCTCAACGACACCAGTCAGCTCCTCACCCCCGCAGAGCTGGCCAAGCACCTGCACTCGGCCCCGGCGACACTCGCCCAGTGGCGCTACCGCGGGAAGGGCCCCAAGTTCGTGAAGGTCGGACGGAAGGTCCTGTACCGCGCCAGCGACGTGAACGACTGGATCGCCGCGCAGACCGTTCAGGGAACAGCGGAGGGAGGCGCCGCAGCGTGAGCGCCCTCGCCGTCCTACCTCACCCCCGATACGACGAACGGCCCGGAATCCCCTGCCAAGAGAACGTCCGAGCCGCAGTCGTGACCCAGCGACACCCCCGATTCGCTCAGGAAGGCTGCCAAGTCATGTCCGAGAATACCCCCGCCCCCGACACCCGCCCGGCCCGCAAGTTCTTCGTCCCGGCGGCCTGGACCCCCGTCCTGGACCCGGACGCCGGCCCCGACGCATCGCCGGCCTACTTCCACGCGGCCGCGCACGGCTCCGTGTCCTCGACATGGGCCCACGATGAGGGCTTCCGCTACTGCATCGAGGGCGGTCCCGTTGAGCTCACGACCACCGAGGCCGAGGCACTCCTCGGCAACATCATGCGAGCGCTGCACACGGCCCGCACCACGGCCGCGCTCATCGCCGAGGGCCTGGCCGCCGCCATCGTCGGCCGGCCTGAATCCCTCGGCCTGCACAGCCTCACGGCCCCCGAGCGCGACGAGAGCGATGGTTCTCTGCTGAGCTTCCAGCTGCCCGCCCACGGGCCCGTGGTGACCCTCTGGGACCCGGAAGACGGCTTCACCTACTTCGTCGCGGACTGCCTTGAACTGGACGGCTTCGGCGCTCGCCGCCTCGCCGGCGCTCTCCAGGAGGCCATGAAGGCCAACGCCGCCGCCCGGTTCGCCATGGAGGACATTGCCGCCCGGTACGCGGCCGGCGAGAACCTCGAGGGGGTCGAGTGGCGATGACGACGATGTACACCCCCGCGTGCAACTACCGGGGCCGCGGTGCGGACCGTGCCGAGGACCTCGAGTTCCTCGTGGCGATGGGGACTCCCGTGTGCGAAATCCTCGCCCGCCTGGGCTTCTCCTCCGCCGAGGCGGCCCGTCAGGTGGCAATCCGTCACGGGAAGCGGGAAGCGGAGCTGTACCTCAACCCCCACACCGCATCCGAGCGAGCAGCCCGGGCGCAGAAGCGGAAGGAGGCCGGGCGAGCATGTCAGCAATGGACTCAGAGCACGTCTGGGACGTCCCCGGACTGAACCTTCAGGAGAAGGGACTGCTGGTCTTCATCACGACCAAGGCCAATCGCCGGGACGGAATGCGCATGTGGTGGTCACAGGCGCAGATAGCCGAACAGACCGGCTGCTCCCGCGAAACCGTGAAGCGCGTCCTGCGCACTCTGGAGCGGCGAGGCTTCATCAGTCGGGAACCGCGCTACTTCGAAGCGGACGGCGGAGGAACATACCGCGGCGCCGACTTCATCACCGTGCACCTGCATCGGATGCTCGAGGCCACCGCCCAGGCTGACTCTGAGCCCAAGGGGGGTGGGGTCCCACAGACCGGGGGTGGGGTCCCACAGACCCCGCCCCCGGGTCTGTCAGACCCCACCCCCGGGTCTCACAGACCCGAGGGGTGGGGTCTGACAGACCTAGCAGAACCCGGGAACTTAACCCAGGAAGGAACCCAGGAAGAGAACCCTGGAATCGAACCCGCTTCAGCGTCACCAGGGCCGGCGGGCGCCTCGCGCGACGGTGGAGAAGATCAGCAGCTCCCGGGACAGACGGACGTGCTCGATGAGGTCGACTACGAGGGCCAAGACGATCCGGGGCCGATGACCCTCGAGGACGAACGGAAGCGGCAGATGGATGCACTGGCCGCGCTGATGGGAGGTCGAGCAGCATGAACCCCCACATCGACCGTGACCGCACCGACCTCGGCTTGGCCCGTCTGCCCGAGGAGCCGGCCCCGGCGGGCCACGCCTGCCGGGACGGCTGGCTCGGGGATGACGATGCTCCCCGCCCGTGCCCGGTCTGCCGCCCGCACCTGATCCGCCGCCCGGACGGCTGGCGCATCCGCCGAGACGAACGCCGATGACCCCCGCCCGGAGAGACCGCACCCCGCCGGCGCTCGCCGCCGTGGAAGCCGAGGACCGCGACACGGCGGTGCGCGTGCAAGCGCTGGCCCTGGAGCAGCTGCTGCACCCCGAGCTCACCGACCACGACCCCAACCACGAGGAGCCCCGATGACCTACACCGATCCCGCGCACACCACCGGCCAGGACCGCGCCGAGCAGCTGCTGGCCGACCCGCTCGCGCACCTGTTCGCCCTCGAGGACCTGGAAGCCGCCGCCGAGCTGCTCGAGCGCCTGGCCGCCGTCCGGAACGCCGAACACCAGGAGACCGGCATCGGTGCCCCGGACGCCGCCGGCGGCCTCGCGGCCAACGCCGCCCTGCACACGGCCGCCGAGCAACTGCGCGCCGCCGGCCGCTTCCGCGGCGTCCCCGCCGCCGGCCTCGCCCACCTGCGCACGCTCACCGCCCGCGAGCGCGGTGAGCGTGACGCGTGAGCGCCATCGTCTTCCCCGCCCTGGACGTCGCGCACGCGCTCGCGGCCCTCCTCGCCGGCCTGATCGGCTGAGCCTCCTCACCCCCGGAGTTCCCGCCCCTCACGCCCCTGGAAGGACCCGCCCGTGATGTTCGACCCGGACGACCTGGACCCCGCACCGTTCGAGGAGGACCAGGAGCCGCAGGAGCCTGCTCTGCCGCAGATGCTCCCCGCCCCACAGCCCGTCCCGGCCCCGCCGGACGCGGCCGCCCACGAGGAGTTCCTGGCCCTGCTCGAGGTGCTCATGGCCGCCGGGTGCCTGATCCCGTGCCTGGCCGCCGAGGACCGCACCCCGTGGCTTGCCGACGGCCGCCACGCCTCAGCCGCAGCCGCCCGCGCCTGCCAGGACTGCCCCGCCCTCACCGAGTGCGCCGCCTACGCGCTCGCCGCCCAGGAGCCCTCCGGGGTGTGGGGCGGCATGACCCTCACCGACCGCACCGCCACCCGATCCCGATCCATCACCCGAAAGGTTGCCGCAGCATGAGAACCACACCCCAACCCACCCACCGAGCCAAGGCCCGAGCCCGTCGACGGAACAGGAAGATGACCCGATGACCACCAACGCCTCCACCCCCGAGCAGCTCAACGCCGCTCTGCGCGCCGTGCGCCTGATCCGCGCCCACCTCGGCAACGACACCACCGCCGCCCGCCACGTCCTCGACGAGCTCGCCGCCGACCCGGCCCCCGGGGCGGCCGCCGGCCTGATCCTCGCGCTGACCGCTGACGCCGCGGACATGGCCACCGCCCTCGCCGGCGGAGACCGACAGCTCGCCTCCGATCACCTGGCCATCGCCGCCGCCGAACTGGACTTCTGAACCGTGAGCGCGCGACAACACGTCCGCACCCGCCAGTAGACTGAACCCCGAGATCACCGATCTCGTCTCTGATGGTGAGGAGACGTTCCCCCGGGCAACCGGGGGAACACCCCACCACCAACCCCAGCGCCACACCGGCGACCGAGGAACCCCACCAAAGGGTCAAGGCCACCAGGAGACGCCGAGACGGCCAGACCCGCCAGCCCCGCGGCCAACGAGGAGCCCCCACCGGGCCAAGTCCGCCAGCACCAACAGGGCCCGCGCAGCGTCCCGCCAGTCCAATCCCCAGCACACCGCCGGCGCTCGCCGGCATACCGATTGGACCTGCACACCATGAAGACTCTCAAGGAGCTCGAGGACGAGGCCAAGGGCCTGCTCGCCCAGCACCGCGCCGGCACCCTCACCTCGGAGCAGCTGCCCCGCCTGAAGGCGCTGCCGAACGAGATCGCCGCGGCCAAGGCCCACGCGGCCAAGGCCGCCGAGGCCGAGCAGATGCTCGCGGCCCTGGACGGCGGGCACGATCCCCGCCCCGGGGCGGCCGGTGTGAAGACCGGCCCCCGCCTCTCCCGGGCCGTGTTCGCCAAGGCGGCACTGGACGTGGCCAAGAAGATGACCACCACCGGCGCCGGACAGATCGAGGCGAAGTCCCCGCTGGGCACCACCTACACCGCGCCGCTGGCCGGTCTGGCCGTGGTGGCCGCGACCGAGGACCTCACCGCCCGCAACGTCGTCGGCCGCCTCACCCTCGTGGAGCGGGCCGAGCGGCACTACTCGTACGTGCGCCAGACCGCGGTGGAGAACAACGCCGCGGTCGTCCCCGAGGGCCAGCTCAAGCCGACCTCCACGTTCCGCGTGGAGCAGGTGCCGGCGCAGCTGCACGTCGTCGCCCACCTGTCCGAGCCCGTCGACCAGATGGTCCTCGAAGACCTGCCCACCGTGGCGCAGCTGGTCCAGGACACCATGCTCCGCGGGGTGCTCAACGCCGTGGACGACCAGCTGATCACCGGCACCGGCGTGGCCCAGCTGACCGGCCTGGACAACACCAGCGGGGTCCTCGTGGTCCCGCACACCGGCACCCCGCTGAACACCATCCGCCGGGCCATCACCGCCCTGCGCGTGAACGGCACCGTGCCCGACACCCTCGTGCTGCACCCCAGCGACTACGAGGCGATCGAGACCACCACCCTCACCACCGGCGCCTACCTCCTCGAGTCCGGCCCGGTGAACCTCGGGGCCGGGACCCTGTGGGGTGTGCCCGTGGTGCAGTCGACCTCGGTCGCCGTCGGCCAGGCCTACGCGCTCGACTCGAAGCAGCTCACGCTCTCGACCGACACGCAGGGCATCCGCGTGGCCGCGAGCAACACCAGTGGTGATGACTTCGAGCGCAACCGCGTGCGGTTCCGCGTCGAGGGACGCTTCAACCTCGACGTGCTCCAGCCCTCCGCGGTCGCCCGCGTGGACCTCACCGCCGCCTGAGCGCACCAGCACCACACGAGAGCCCCAGCGCCCCGCTCCCGGGGTGCTGGGGCTCTCCTCGTGCCCGCTACAGGCAGTGCCGGCGGTGCTGCCGGTGTCTCCGGCGCCGGTGCACGACGATGCCGGCGGTGTGCGGGTGCGGTGCCGACAAGGGGTCCCTGTTGGGGTGGGGGGTGCAAAATCTCAGGAATCGAGAGTGCGGCTGACTTCCCACCGGTAGTGGGCCCACAAACACACGACCCCCTACCCCCATCGCGCGCTTACGCGCGTGCGCGCGCGCGAGGCGCACCCCACCCGCCAGAACCTGCCCACCACACACGCCCGTTGCCGCCTCTCGCGCCCGAACAGCCACCGGATGCACCCCGGGAGGTCCGACCCCCTCCCAGGCCCGCACAGAGGCGCACAGCGCCGCGCCCCCTCCGCGCTTCATGCCTGCCTACTTCCTGGGGAACCGCCAGCGGGCACGCGGCTTACGACCCCAAGGCAGTGTCGCCGGCGTCCTGCCCTCCCGGAGCAAGGAACGGTGCAACCGTTCAGCGCGGCGCAATGCCCGAGCCCGCGACCAGGGGAACGCAACCGGGTCCATCGCTTCGATGAGTCGAGCGGTGAGGTCGATCAGCTGGCCGGCGGACCGCTCGAGTGCGGAGTCACCTCCGCCCCTCCGGTTGTGCGCGGTGATCACCTCCGCGGCCCACTTGGCTAGATCGGTGAAGATCGGGTACAGCCGATTGGCCCGCATGTTGGCAGGCAAAGAGACCTCACCGCTCGTGAGCTTGCGCGCCGCTGTCGGATCAGGCATCGGCTGGAACCCTGACGATCCGAGCTTCAGAGGCTGCTCGACCATGCGCAGCGTGGCGCCGCAGTTGGCCAGTCGGCCCTTGAGGTCCCTGGCGAGTTCGTACTGCTGCTTCAGCCAGTCCTTGCGGGCCTCCAGCCATGGGGCGCACAGGTAGTTGAAGATCACCGTGGTGAAGAGCGCGACCACGATGGAGACGGCGCCGCTGAACAGCGCCGCGGAGCCGATACCGGCGGTGATGGACTGGACGGTGAGCTCGGGGGGAGGTGTAGCCACAAGTCGACTCTGGACCAGCACAGCCTCCCACGGGGAGAGCGGGTGCCGTGTCGCAGAGCACCCGAGAGTTCCGGCTCCGGGGAAGCGGTGCCCGCAGTCTCCTCGGCCGGCCCTTTCGAACCGGCCCGTGAAGAAGGTTCCCATCGCCGGGAGACTCCCGGACAGCAGCGCGTAAGCATCTCATGGCCGCGATTTGGACACAGAATGGACACACTGAGCGCGAACAACGGTGATCTACAGCGTTCTAGATCGTTGCTATTTCGGCCCTGAGGCTCACCACGTCTCGGTTAGGGAGGTTTCAAATCCCTCCGTCACCGCCGATTGAGAAGGCCCCTGCTCCTCGAGGAGCAGGGGCCTTCCGCGTGCCCGCCCCACGGGGCCCTACCCCGGCGCCGAGTGACCACGGAACAGGCGAGTGACCACGGCACGGCGTGGTCACTCGCCTGTTCCGTGGTCACTCGGGCGGGGAGCGGCGAGCGCCGGGGGCGGCCCGGGGGCCGGGCGGCTACCGTGGGGGCGGTCACAGGACCCGCACCGCGGCGGGCCGGACGGGAAGGAGCACGGAGCATGACGCAGACGGCACGGACGGCGGGCCACCTCGGGCTGGACGGCGAGGAGGTCCCCGACGCGTACTTCGTGCGCCTGGACGCGACGCGCTTCCGCTCGACCCTGCACTCCCAGGGCGCCTGGAACGACCACGAGCAGCACATGGGTGCGGCCTCCGGCCTGCTCGCCCACGCCCTCGAGGCGAACCACCCCCGCGAGGACATGGTGGCGGTGCGCTTCTCCTACGACATCCTCGGCCTGATCCCCGGCGGGGAGATCGAGGTGACCACCCGGGTGGTGCGCCCCGGCCGGACCATCGAGCTGCTCGAGGCCGTGATGAGCCACGGCGGGCGCTCCTGCATCCGGCTGAGCACGTGGCGGCTGGCCCGCGGGGAGACCGCCGCGCTGGCGGGCACGCACCGCGAGCCGCTGCCCCCGGTCGCCCAGGCCCCCGCGGCGGACATGCGCTCCCGGTGGCCGGGCGGCTACATCGCCTCCCTCGAGGGCCGCAGCGTGGTCGGGCACCGGCCCGGCCGGGCGGCGATGTGGCTGCGGGCCCCCCACGCCGTCGTCGCCGGGGAGGAGTCCTCGGCCACGGCGCGGTTCCTCACCGCGGTCGACGCCGCCAACGGCATCGCGGTGCGGGTGGCCCCGCACGAGGCGGCGTTCCCCAACGTCGACCTGGGCGTGCACCTGCTGCGCGAGCCCGTCTCCGGCTGGGTGGGCCTGGACACCGACGTCAGCTTCACCGCGCAGGGGACGGGCCTGACCTCCTCCGCGCTGCACGACGAGGCCGGCTACCTCGGCCAGGTCGCCCAGGCCCTGACGGTCCGCCCCTTCCCCGCGACCTGACCCCGCGGCCTCGCCCATGGCCCGCCCCGGTGCCGTGCCCGTCCGGGGCCGCGGGCGGGCGACCGTACAATGGGGCGGGATTTCCGACGTCGAGACCGGGCGCCAGCGCGCCCCAGGAGGCCAGCAGTGAGCAGCATCACCGTCACCGTGATCGACCGCGAGGGCAACCGCACCGAGGGCGTGGACTGGAAGAGCCACGAGAGCCTCATGGAGGCCCTCACCCGGCACAAGTACCCCATCCTGGCCACGTGCGGCGGCAACGCCTCCTGCTCGACGTGCCACTCCTACCTGGACCCGGCCTCCTTCGCGAAGTCCGGGGAGATCGGCGACGAGGAGGAGGACCTGCTCGACATGCTCGACGACACCCGGCACGAGACCTCCCGGCTGAGCTGCCAGGTCGAGTGGGCCGAGGATCTCGACGGCGCCGAGGTCACCATCGCCCCCGAGTGGTGAGCCGGAGCCCCTGACCCGGGGACCCCGCCCACCGACCCGCCCCACCGGAGCCCGGCCGCCGCGCCGCGCAGGAGATGGACCATGACCGAGATCCGTGACGACCTGACCACGCGCGCCGCCTACGTCTCCGACGCGTCCCTCTACCGCCGCCTGCCCGAGGCCGTGGCCGAGCCCCGCGACGCCGGGGAGGTGCGCGAGCTGCTGGCGCTGGCGCGGGAGCGCGGCTGGTCGGTCGTCCCGCGCGGCGGGGGCACCTCCGTGGCGGGCAACGCGATCGGCGAGGGCCTCGTCATCGACACCTCGCGGCACTTCAACCGGATCCTCTCGATCGACCCCGAGGCCATGACGGCCGTCATCGAGCCCGGGGTCGTGTGCGACCAGCTGCGGGCGGCGGCCGCCGAGTTCGGCCTCACCTACGGTCCCGACCCCTCGACGCACTCGCGGTGCACGATCGGCGGGATGGTCGCCAACAACGCGTGCGGCTCCCACTCCGTGGCGTGGGGCACCTCCGCGGACAACCTCGTGGCGCTGACCGTGATGCTCGCCGACGGCCGGGAGGTCGAGCTGCGCGCGGGCGGGACCTCAGACCCGCAGCTGGACCGGGCGCTGACGGAGCTGCGCGACCGGCACCTGGCGATGCTGCGCACGGAGCTGGGCCAGTTCCCCCGGCAGGTCTCGGGCTACGGGCTGCACTACCTGCTCGGGGAGAGGGGCTTCGACACCGCCAAGGCCTTCGCCGGCTCCGAGGGCACGTGCGGGATCATCACCCGGCTCACGGTGCGCCTGGTCCGCAGGCCCGCGCACACCGCCCTGGCCGTGCTGGGCTTCGAGGACGCCTTCGAGGCCGCGACCGCCGCCCCGAAGCTGCGCGTGCCGGGGGTGCACACGATCGAGGGCATGGGCGCGGACCTGCTCGAGGCCCTGCGCACCCGCCCGGGCCAGGAGCACGCCGGCGGCGAGCTGCCCCGCGGCGGCGGCTGGCTCTACTGCGAGATCGGCGCGGACACCCTCGAGGAGGCCGAGGCCGCGGCCCGGGCCCTGCCGGGGCTCGTGCCGGAGAACGTCGTGGACGCCGTGATCGTCACCGACGCCGACCGGGCCCGCGGGCTGTGGCGGATCCGCGAGGCCGGGGCCGGCATCGTCACCCGCCTGCCCGACGGCGGGGAGGCCTGGCCCGGGTGGGAGGACTCCGCGGTCCCGCCCGAACGGCTGGGGGAGTACCTGCGCGACCTCTACGCCCTGCTGCACGAGCTGGGCCTGACCGGCATCCCGTTCGGGCACTTCGGGGAGGGCTGCGTGCACATCCGCATCTCCTTCGACTTCACCGACGACGCCGGGGTCGCGGCCTACCGCACGTTCATCGAGCGCGCCGCGGCCCTCGTGCACCGCTACGGCGGGTCGGTCTCCGGCGAGCACGGCGACGGCCGCGCCCGCTCCGAGCTGCTGGGCACCATCTACTCCCCCGAGGCGCTGTCGGCCTTCGCCGCGTTCAAGGCCGCCTTCGACCCCGACGGGCTGTTCAACCCCGGGGTGCTGGTGGACCCCGAGCCGATCGACCGGGGCATCCGCCCCGGTCCCGGGGCCCGCACCTTCGACCTCACACCCGTGCACGCGTTCTCCCGCGACGGCGGCTCCTTCGCCGGGGCCGTCAACCGGTGCGTGGGCGTGGGCGCCTGCCGCTCCGACGCCGGGGCGATGTGCCCGTCCTTCCAGGCCACCCGCGACGAGGTGCACTCGACCCGCGGCCGCGCCCGCGCCCTGGCCGAGATGCTGCGCGGGGAGTCCGTCACGGACGGGTGGAGGTCGAAGGAGACCCTCGAGGCCCTCGACCTGTGCCTGTCCTGCAAGGCCTGCGCCACCGAGTGCCCTGTCAACGTGGACATGGCCACCTACAAGGCGGAGTTCCTGCACCACCACTACGGCCAGGGCCTGCGCTCCTTCCTGGGGCGCAACCGCCGGCCCATGGCCCAGTTCACGATGGGCTGGATGCCGCTGCTGATGCGGGTCGTGGAGAAGGTCCCCTTCGCGTTCCGGGCGATCAACGTGGCCGAGTCCTTCCGTCCCGTCGAGGAGCTGACCAAGCGCCTGGGCGGGATCGAGCGGAAGCGGCGGATGATCTCGTTCGTCGACCGTCCGCTGACCCGCTGGTTCCGGGACCGCCGGGCGGAGGGGCACCGCCCCGGCGACGACGCGGCGGGCCGGCCGACCGTCGTGCTGTGGCCCGACACCTTCACGAACTTCGCCGCCGACGCCCCCGGCAGGGCCGCCGTGGAGGTCCTCGAGGCGATGGGCTACCGCGTGCTGCTGCCCATGGACAACGTGTGCTGCGGGCTGACCTGGCACTCCACCGGCCAGCTGGACATGACGCAGAAGGTCCTGCGCGACACCCTCGACGTCATGGCGCCCCTGCTCGAGGCCGGCTACCCGGTGATCGGCCTGGAGCCCTCCTGCACCGTGATGCTGCAGGACGAGATCACCGAGCTGCTGCCCGGGGACCCGCGGGCGGCCCGGGTCGCCGAGCTCACCACCACGCTGGGCGCCTTCACCGCCCGCCACCTCGCCGAGGGCGGCCCCTGGCCGTTCCGGGAGCTGGCCACCGAGGCAGGCCCGGCCGCGGCCGTGTGCCAGGTGCACTGCCACCAGCAGTCGATGCTGGGCTACGGCCCCGAGCTCGAGGTGCTGGCGAAGCTCGGCGTGGACACCGCCGTGGTCGGCGGGGGCTGCTGCGGCCTCGCCGGCAACTGGGGCTTCGAGCCCGGCCACTACGAGGTCTCCCAGCGCCTCGGGGAGCGGGAGCTGTTCCCCGCGATCCGCGCCGCCGCGGACGGGACCATCGTGCTGGCCGACGGCTTCTCCTGCCGCACCCAGATCGCCCAGGGCACCGGCGCCGAGGGGGTCCACCTCGCCCAGGTGCTGCGCGCGGCCCTGCCGCCGGATCCCGCCCCGGGGACCCCGCCGGGAGCCGCTGCGGGGACCGCCCCCGCGCCGTAGCCGCTCCCGGGGCGTGTCGGTGCCCGGACCTACACTGGGAGCCCCGGGCAGGGCAGGCCTCCTCGGGGCGTGGTCGCCCACGACGTCCCCCGAGGAGGAGCTCCCCCCATGACCCCGGCCGTCCCCCCGCCCCCGCCCGCCCCCGCGGCCTCCGCCCGCCGTCCCGTGCTGGGCGCGCTCGCGCTCGCCTCCCTGCTGGCCCTCACCGCCTGTGCCGGCGGCGCCGAGGAGCCGGCCCCCGCCCCGGACGGCACCGCCGCGACCGCCTCCGGGGAGGACGCCTCGGGCCCCGCCCCCGCCGGGGCGGCGCCCGGGACCTCCCCGACGGCCGGCGGGGGGACGTCCGCCCCCGGCGAGGAGCCCGCGGACGGGACCGCGGGCCGGACCGGGGCGCCGGAGCCCGGCGACGGGAGCACCGGCGCCGCGACGGACCGGGACGGCGGCCCGGACGGCCCGGCGGGCGGGGACGGCCCGGCGGAGGAGGACGCCCCCGCCGGGAACGCCGCCGACCGCCCGGAGGGCTCGGCCGCCGCGATCCCGCCCGCCGGGGCCCACCGGGCGGACGGCGTGTGCCGGCTGCCCGACCTCGACGTCGCGGCCGCACCGGCCGGCGGGGCCGCCGGGTCCGTGTGGGTCGAGCTGACCGTGACCAACACCGGGCAGGACCCGTGCCGGGTCGCCGGCTACCCCGGCGTGTCCTTCGTGGACGGCACCGGCGCGCAGATCGGTGCGGCCGCCGAGCGGGACACCGGCGTGCCGGGCACCGGGGGGACCCTGGCCCCCGGCGGCTCCGCGACCGCCGCCCTGCGGATCGGCCAGGCCGCCGTGCACCCCGGCTGCGGGGCCCGCCCCGCGGCGGGCCTGCGCGTCTACCCGCCCGAGAACACCTCCTCGGTCGTGGTGCCCCTGCCGGTGCAGGCGTGCGCCGCCCCGGGCGTCCAGCAGCTCGAGGTCCAGGGGTTCGGTGGCTGAGCCCGCGCTCCGGCTGTTCACCGAGCCCACCCGGACCTGGTTCGAGGGGGCCTTCAGCGCCCCCACCGCCGCCCAGGAGGGGGCGTGGCGGGCGGTCGCGGCCGGGCACCACGCCCTCGTCGTCGCCCCCACGGGCTCGGGCAAGACCCTGGCCGCGTTCCTGTGGGCCCTCGACCGGTTCGTCGCCGACGCCCCCGCCGGCGGGTCCGCGCCGGATCCGGCCGCGGAGACGCCGCCGGCCGGGACGGGCAGCCTGCGGCAGCGGGCCCGCGCCGCCGCGGAGGGACCCCGGCCGGGCACCCGCGTCCTCTACGTCTCCCCCCTGAAGGCCCTCGGCGTGGACGTGGAGCGCAACCTGCGGGCCCCGCTGATCGGCATCGCCCAGACCGCCCGCCACCAGGGCCGCCCGGCGCCGGAGGTCAGCGTGGGCGTGCGCTCCGGGGACACCCCGCAGGCGGTGCGCCGGGCCCTGCTGAGCAGCCCCCCGGACATCCTCATCACCACCCCCGAGTCGCTGTACCTCATGCTCACCTCCAAGGCGCGGGAGACGCTGACGGGCGTGGAGACCGTGATCGTCGACGAGGTCCACGCGGTGGCCGGCACCAAGCGCGGGGCCCACCTGGCCGTGACCCTGGAGCGGCTGGACGCCCTGCTGGAGCGGCCCGCCCAGCGCATCGGGCTCTCCGCGACCGTCGAGCCGATCGAGACCGTGGCCCGGTTCCTCGGCGGCCGGGAGCCGGTCGCGGTCGTGGCCCCGGAGGCGGAGAAGCGCTGGGACCTCACCGTCTCGGTCCCCATCCCGGACATGACCGTGCTCGGCGGGCCGGCCGCGTCCCCGTCCCTGGCGGGCTCGGCCTTCGGCGACGACGACCTCGACTCCCTCGGCCCGCAGGCGAGCGCCTCGATCTGGCCCCACGTCGAGGAGCGGGTCGTGGACCTGGTCCTGGCCAACCGGGCCACGATCGTCTTCGCCAACTCCCGCAGCCTGGCCGAGAAGCTCACCGCCCGGCTCAACGAGATCCACGCCTTCCGCCTCGAGCACGCCGCCGGGGGGACCGCCGCGGACCCGGGCGCGGACGCCGGTCCCGGAGCGGAGGCCGCGGACCCGGGCACGAGGTCCTCCGGCGGCGCCCCGCGCCCGGTCGGCGAGGTCCTGCGCGAGACGCTCGCGGACGGTGCCGGCGGTCCCCGGGGCGGACCCGCTCCGGGGACCGCCCCGGCGGGCCCGGCCGCGGGGCCGGCCCGCCAGCACGGCCGCTACGAGGGCGCCGACCCCGTGCTGGCCCGCGCCCACCACGGGTCGGTGTCCAAGGACCAGCGCGCCCTGATCGAGGACGACCTCAAGACCGGGCGGCTGCGCTGCGTCGTGGCGACCTCCTCCCTGGAGCTGGGCATCGACATGGGCGCCGTGGACCTCGTGGTGCAGATCGAGGCCCCGCCCTCGGCGGCCTCGGGCCTGCAGCGGGTCGGGCGCGCCGGCCACCAGGTCGGGGAGGTCTCGCGGGGCTGGCTCTACCCCAAGCACCGCGGGGACCTGCTCGACGCCGCCGTGACGGTCGAGCGGATGCTGCAGGGCCGGATCGAGCCGCTGGCGATCCCCGCCAACCCCCTCGACGTCCTCGCCCAGCACACGGTCGCCGCGAGCGCCCTGGGCCCCCTGGACGTCGAGGAATGGCTCGACGTCGTGCGCCGCTCCGCGCCGTTCCTGTCCCTGCCCCGCTCGGCGTTCGACGCCGTCCTGGACCTGCTCTCGGGCCGCTACCCCTCGGACGAGTTCGCCGAGCTGCGCCCCCGCATCGTCTGGGACCGCGAGACCGGCACGATCGAGGGCCGCCCCGGCGCGCAGCGCCTGGCCGTGACCTCCGGCGGCACCATCCCCGACCGCGGCCTGTTCGCCGTCTACCTCGTGGGCGAGCAGGACGGGAAGAACTCCCGGCGGGTGGGCGAGCTCGACGAGGAGATGGTCTACGAGTCGCGCGTGGGCGACGTCATCGCCCTGGGCGCCTCCAGCTGGCGGATCGAGGAGATCACCCACGACCGGGTGATCGTCTCCCCCGCCCCCGGCGTGCCCGGCAAGCTGCCGTTCTGGCACGGCGACGGCCCCGGCCGGCCCGTGGAGCTGGGCCGGGCGGTGGGCCGGTTCGTGCGCGAGGTCGCCGGGGCCGCCCCGGAGCAGGCCCGGGCCCGGCTGAGCGCGGCCGGGCTCGACGAGTGGGCCGCCGACAACCTGCTCGCCTACCTCGCCGAGCAGCAGGAGGCCGTGGGGCAGATGCCCTCCGACCGGCTCTTCGTCGTCGAGCGCTTCCACGACGAGCTCGGCGACTGGCGGGTCGTGCTCCACTCCCCCTTCGGGATGCCCGTGCACGCCCCGTGGGCGCTGGCGGTGGGCGCCCGGCTGCAGGAGCGCTACGGCCTCGACGGCGCCGCCCAGGCCGCCGACGACGGGATCGTGCTGCGCGTGCCGGCCATGGAGGACGAGCCCCCCGGCGCGGAGCTGTTCCTGTTCGACCCCGACGAGCTCGAGCTTCTCGTCACCGAGCAGGTGGGCGGCTCGGCGCTGTTCGCCTCCCGGTTCCGGGAGTGCGCCGCCCGTGCGCTGCTGCTGCCCCGGCGCGACCCCGGCCGCCGCACCCCGCTGTGGCAGCAGCGCCAGCGCTCCGCCCAGCTGCTCGACGTCGCCCGGAAGTACCCGCAGTTCCCGATCATCCTGGAGACGGTGCGCGAGTGCCTCCAGGACGTCTACGACCTGCCGGCGCTGCAGGAGCTGCACCGGGCCGTGGAGCGCCGGGCGATCCGGGTCGTGGAGACGACCACGGAGCAGCCCTCACCCTTCGCCCGGACCCTGCTGTTCGGCTACGTCTCCCAGTTCCTCTACGAGGGGGACTCGCCGCTGGCCGAGCGCAAGGCCGCGGTGCTGTCCCTGGACACCGCCCTGCTCAACGAGCTGCTGGGCCGGGCCGAGCTGCGGGAGCTGCTCGACCCGGAGGTCATCGAGCGCACGGGCGCGGAGCTGCAGCGGCTGGCCCCGGACCGGCGGCTGCGCGGGGCCGAGGGCGCGGCGGACCTGCTGCGCCTGCTCGGGCCGCTGAGCGCCGCCGAGGCCGCCCGCCGCCTCCAGGACCCGGAGGACCCGGAGCGTGCCTGCCCCGAGGAGATCGCCCGGGCCTGGCTGGAGCAGCTCGTGGCCGCCAACCGGGCGCTGCGGGTGCAGCTGCGCGGGGTCGAGTCCTGGGCGGCGATCGAGGACGCCGCCCGCCTGCGCGACGCCCTGGGGGTGCCCCTGCCCATGGGCGTGCCGCTGGCGTTCGTCGAACCGGTCGAGGACCCCCTGGCCGACCTCGTGGCCCGCTACGCCCGCACGCACGGGCCCTTCACCGCCGAGGAGGCCGCCGGGGCCCTGGGCCTGGGCGTGGCGGTCGTGCGCACCACCCTCGAGCGCCTCGGCGCCGAGCGGCGCGTGGTGGAGGGCGAGTTCCGCCCCGCCGAGCTGCTGGCCGGGCGCGGGCTGCGCGCGGGCGCCGAGTGGTGCGAGGCCGAGGTGCTGCGCCGGATCCGGCGCCGGTCACTGGCCGCGCTGCGCCGCGAAGTCGAGCCCGTCGCGGGCCGGGTCTACGCCCGCTTCCTGCCCGCCTGGCAGCACGTGGGCCGCGGCAACCAGCTGCGCGGCGAGGACGGGGTGCTCACGGTCGTCGACCAGCTCGCGGGCACGGCCGTGCCCGCCTCGGCGTGGGAGCCGCTCGTGCTCGCCGCCCGCGTGGCCGACTACCGGCCCGAGCTGCTGGACGAGCTCACCGCCTCCGGCGAGGTCCTGTGGGCCGGGGCCGGGTCCCTCGCCGGCGACGACGGGTGGGTGTCGCTGCACCTGAGCGAGGCCGCCGCCCTCACCCTGCCGCCGGCCGAGGTCCTCGCCGAGCGCGCCGCGTTCCTCGGCTCCGCCCTCGAGCGGCGGGTCCTGGAGGCCCTGGGCACCGGCGGCGCCTGGTTCTTCCCCCAGCTGCTGGCCCGCCTCGACGCGACCGGGGAGCCCGTGCCCGCCGGGGAGCTGACCACGGCCCTGTGGAACCTCGTGTGGGCCGGGCTCGTCACCAACGACACGTTCCTGCCGGTGCGCTCGCTGCTCGCCGGCGGCCGGGCCGCCCACCGGCACGGACCGCGCACCCCGCGGGGCCGCTCCACCGTCCGGCGCGGGGCGGCCCGGCTGCGCTCCGGCACCGGCCCGCGCCCCGGCGGCCCTGCCGCGGGCCGGGCGGGGGCCGGCGTGCTCGAGCGCCACGACGCCCCCCTCGTGGCCGGGCGCTGGTCCCGCCTGGACCCCGAGCCGCTGGAGCCCACGCTGCGCGCCTCGGCCACCGCCGAGCTGCTGCTGGACCGCTACGGGGTCGTGACCAGGGGCCCGGTCGCGGTCGAGGAGGTCCCCGGCGGCTTCGCCACGATGTACAAGGTGCTCTCCACCCTGGAGGACACCGGCCGGGCCCGGCGCGGCTACTTCGTCGAGGGCCTCGGCGCCGCCCAGTTCGCCCAGCCGGCCACGGTCGACCACCTGCGCGGGTTCAGCACCGACGACCAGGTCCGCCCGGAGGAGCCGGTGGTCCTCGCCCTGGCCGCGACCGACCCCGCCAACCCGTACGGGGCTGCCCTGGAGTGGCCGCAGCCGGTGGCCGCCCCCGCCCCGGACGGGGGTGCGGCGGCCCCGGGGCGGCACCGGCCCGGGCGCAAGGCCGGCGCCGTCGTCGTGCTCGTCGACGGGACGCTGGTCCTCTACGTCGAGCGCGGCGGGCGCACGGTGCTCGTCTTCGACGACGACGCCGCGGCCGTGGCCGCCGCCGGTCCCGCGGTGGCCGAGACGGTCCGGCGCGGGGCCGTGGACAAGCTCACCGTGGAGAAGGTCAACGGCGCGGAGGTCCTCGGCCCCGGCCCCCTCGAGACCGCCGTGCGCGAGGCCCTGCTGGCCGGCGGGTTCTACTCGACCCCGCGCGGGCTGCGGATGCGCCGGTGAGCGCGCCGCGGCCCGGGCCCCGCCCCGGAGGAGGACCCCGTGCCCGAGGGTGACACCGTCTACCGCCAGGCCGCGCTGCTGCGCCGCGCCCTCGCCGGGCAGGTGCTCGTGCGCAGCGACCTGCGCTTCCCGTCGATCGCGACCGCCGACCTCTCCGGCCGGACCGTCACCGAGGTCGTGCCCCGCGGCAAGCACCTGCTGGTGCGCACCGACGGCGGCCCGGAGGGGCTGACCCCGCTGAGCCTGCACTCGCACCTGCTCATGGAGGGCATGTGGCACGTCTACCCGCGCGGGGCGCGGTGGCGGCGGCCCGGCCACCAGGCCCGGGCGGTCCTGGAGACGGCCCGGGCCCAGGCGGTCGGCTTCGACCTCGGGATGCTCGACCTCGTCCCCACCGCCGGGGAGGACGAGGTCGTGGGCCACCTCGGCCCGGACCTGCTGGGCCCCGACTGGGACCGGGCCGCGGCCCTCGGCCGGCTGGCGGCGGTGCCGGGGCGGCGCATCGGGGCGGCGCTGATGGACCAGCGCAACCTCGCTGGGATCGGCAACGTCTACCGCAACGAGGTGCTCTTCCTCGGCCGGGTCCACCCCTTCACCGCGGTCGCCGACGTCCCGGACCCCGGGGCGCTCGTGGACCTCGCGCACCGGCTGCTGCACGTCAACCGCGACCGCTCCCAGCGCTCCACCGTGGGCGGCCCGGCCCGGCGCGGGGAGCAGTTCTGGGTCTACGGCCGGGGCCGGCAGCCCTGCCGCCGCTGCGGGGCGAGGATCACGGAGGCCCGCATCGACGACGCCGAGCTCGGACCCGGCCGCCCCGGCCCCGGCCCGCCCCGCGACCGGGCCGTGTGGTTCTGCGAGCGCTGCCAGCCCCGGGCCTGACCGCCGGGGCGGGCGAGGTCTTATCCTGGGAGCGCCGCAGCCGCGGCACCGACCACGAGGAGACCACCATCGACACCACTGTGCTCGACACCGCCTACTTCCCGGCCCCCGAGGACGGGACGGACGGCGACGAGTTCCGCAGCGCCTCGCGCGCGTCCGCGGCGGCGCTGGAGCAGCGCGAGGACGTCGTGCGCTACAAGGGCCGCTTCGCCCTGCGGATCACCGACCGGACCCCGTACGAGGTCATGGTCGAGAACCTGCTGTTCCTGCGCGGCGTGCTCGACGCCGCCGGGATCGACCACCTGCTGGTGCGCGGCAACGACGAGCGGCCCGTGGTCGCCGTCGACCTGCGCGAGCGCACCCGCCTGCGGGAGGCGCTGGTCGCCGCGGCGGAGGGCGAGCCGTACTACGTCAAGCCCATGGACACCAAGAAGAAGACCTCCGAGCTGCTCGCCGACGGGGAGCTCTCCCACCGCCGCAACGCCCGGGTCTTCCGCCTCTACCGGCCGCACTACGCCAAGCGCTCCCGCCTCTACTACGGGGCGGCGACCGGCGTGCAGATCGAGCTGTGGGAGTTCGGCCGGGACGAGATCCGCCTGCCCGTGGAGAACTCCCTGACCCGCCGCAGCGTCTCCCGCGCCGAGGCCGTGCGCGGGACCGTGGAGCGCTTCGGGCTGCAGTGGGCCACGATCGAGAACATGTTCGCCGACCACGCGAGCGACATCGACTTCGAGATCGACATGGTCTTCTCGTGGGTCGACGGCTCCGACCCCGAGTACCGGCGGGTGCGGGCCTCCTACATGGAGGACGCGGTCGTGGGCGAGGGCGACGACCACGAGGCCCGCTTCCGGCAGGTCGACGAGCTGAAGTACGCGCTGCGCTCGGTGCACATGTTCGCCCCCTGGGTGCGGACCATCTGGATCGCCACCGACTCGGCGCCCCCGGCCTGGCTGGCCGAGCACCCGCGGGTGCGGATCGTGCGCAGCGAGGAGTTCTTCGAGGACACCTCCGTGCTGCCGATCTACAACTCGCAGGCGGTGGAGGCGCAGCTGCACCGGATCGAGGGGCTCGCCGAGCACTTCCTGTACTCCAACGACGACATGTTCTTCGGCCGCCAGATCGGCCCGTCGCTGTTCTTCTCCCCGGGCGGGGTCACGAAGTTCGTGGAGGCCTCCACCCGCATCGGCCTGGGCGAGGGCCACCCCGAGCGCTCCGGGTTCGAGAACGCGGCCCGGGTCAACCGGAAGCTGCTGTGGGAGCGCTTCGGGCGGATCACCACCCGCCACCTCGAGCACTGCGCCGCGCCGCTGCGCCGCAGCGTGGTCACCGAGCTCGAGCAGGAGTTCCCGGAGGAGTTCCGGCGCACGGCCGCCAGCCGGTTCCGCGCCGCGGGCAACATCTCCGTGACGAACTCGCTCTACCACTACTACGCGCTGCTCGCCGGGCGGGCCGTGACCCAGGACACCGCCCGCACCGCGTACGTGGACACCACGACCGAGGCCGGCCTGCAGCGGATGGAACGGCTGCTGGCCAAGCGCGGGCTCGACATGTTCTGCCTCAACGACGGCAGCTTCCCCGAGGTCCCCGCCGCCGAGCGCGCCGAGCGGATGCGCGAGTTCCTGGAGCGCTACTTCCCCGTGCCCGCGCCCTGGGAGAAGTAGCCCGGCTCCCCGCCGCGGCAGGGCGCCGGTGCCCCGCGGGGGCAGGAGCGGGCCTCCCGGCCGGGGACCGGTGCGGGCTCCGGACGCAAGTGTGACGTCATGACGGGCCGGGCCGTGACACGTCGTCGCACGGCTGGGCGCGGGGCGGGCCCGGCCCCTAGCGTCGTCCCCGAGAATCATGAGCTCCGGTGCGAAGCCCTGGCTGGCCGGACGGCAACCCTCGACGCTGTAGCGGGGTGCCCCAGGTGAGGATTCGGCCCGTGTCACCACCGCGCGGGTAAGTACGGCGTCTCGTGCGAGCCGCCCGCCCCCAGGGAGATCCCATGACCGTGCCGCGCCCCGTCGCGCCGTCCCCGCCCGCGCCCCACGGCTCCACCTCGGTGGGCCGGTCGCTGCTGCGCAAGAAGCGGGTGCTGTCCTCCGCCTTCGTCGGCACCACCATCGAGTGGTACGACTTCTACCTCTACGGCACCGCCGCCGCGCTGGTGTTCAACAAGCAGTTCTTCCCCTCCGACTCGGAGCTGGGCTCGCTGCTGGCCTCGTTCGCGACCTTCGCCATCGCGTTCTTCGTCCGGCCCCTCGGCGGGATCGTCGCCGGCCACCTGGGCGACCGGATCGGGCGCAAGGCGCTGCTAGTGGCCTCGCTGCTGACCATGGGCGTGGCCTCGACCCTGATCGGCGCCCTGCCCACGTTCGCGACCGCCGGCTGGTTCGCCGTGGCCGCCCTCGTGACCCTGCGCCTGCTGCAGGGGCTCTCCGCCGGCGCCGAGTGGGGCGGGTCCGCCCTGCTGTCGGTCGAGCACGCCCCCGCGTCCCGCCGGGGCCTGTTCGGCAGCTTCACCCAGATCGGCTCGGCCGCCGGGATGCTGCTGGCCACCGGCGCCTTCGCCCTGGTGCAGCTGCTGCTGACGGACGAGCAGTTCCAGGCCTTCGGCTGGCGGCTGCCCTTCCTCGCCAGCGCCCTGCTCGTGGCGATCGGGCTGCTCATCCGCCTCGGGGTGGACGACGCCGAGGAGTTCCGCGAGCTGCGCGCCCGCGACGAGGTGGCCACCTCGCCCGTGCGCCAGGTGCTGCGCGAGGGCCGCCGCGGGGTGCTCGTGACCATCGGGCTGCGCACCGTCCAGCCCGCCCTGTACTCCGTGCTCACCGTCTACACCCTCACCTACCTCGCCGACCGGCGCGGGGACTCCTCCGCGGGGCTGATCGCGATCCTCGTCGCCTCGGCCGTGGGCCTGGCCTCGGGACCGTTCTGGGGCTGGCTCTCGGACCGGTGGGGCCGGCGCCGGCTCGCGGTGGTCTCCGCCGCGGCGACCGCCGTGCTGATCTGGCCCTACTTCCTGTTCCTGGACCTCGGCCCGCTCGTGCTGCTGCCCCTGGTGTACCTGGTGGTCATGAACTGGCTGCACGACTCGATCTACGGCCCGCAGGCGGCGTGGTTCGCCGAGCAGTTCCCGGTGCACCTGCGCTACAGCGGGGTCTCCCTGGGCTACCAGGTCGGCACGATCGTCTCCGGCGGGATGACCCCGTTCATCGCCGCGGCCCTGCTGGCCCTCGGCGGCGGCAGCCCGTGGCTGATCTGCGCCTACGTGGGCGTGCTCGCCGCGCTGAGCGTCGTCGCGGCCCTGGCCGCGGCCGACCCGGTGACGGACCCGGCGTCCGCGCCGGGGCCCGAGCCGGTGTCCGCGACGGGGTCGGGCCCCGCCCCCGACGCCCCCGCGGCCGGGACCCCCGCCGGCCGCACCGCCCCCGGGGCCGCCGGCGGTCCCGGACGACCCGAGGAGGCCGCCGATGCCCTCGTCTGAGCCCCGCCCCCTGCTCCTGAACGCCTTCGAGATGGCCGTGCCCGTGCACCAGTCCCCCGGGCTGTGGCGCCACCCCGAGGACCGCTCCCGGGACTACACCTCCCTCGCGCACTGGACCCGGCTCGCGCGCACGCTCGAGGACGGCGGGTTCCACGGGATCTTCTTCGCCGACGTCCTGGGCCAGTACGACGTCCACGGCGGCAGCGGGGACGCCGCGGCCCGCGGCGGGGTGCAGTTCCCGATGCTCGACCCCCTCCTGCTCGTGCCGGCCCTCGCGGCCGTCACCGAGCGGATCGGCTTCGGCGTGACCGCCTCGGTCAGCTACGAGCACCCGTACGCCCTCGCCCGGCGGCTGAGCACCCTGGACCACCTCACCGGCGGGCGGGTGGCGTGGAACATCGTCACCTCCTACCAGGACTCCGCCGCCCGCAACCTCGGCCAGGACCGCCAGGTGCCCCACGACGAGCGCTACGACCGGGCCGAGGAGTACCTCGACGTGGTCTACCGGCTGTGGGAGTCCTCCTTCGACGACGACGCCGTGGTCGCCGACCCCGCCGCCGGCGTCTACGTGGACCCCTCCCGGGTGCGGGGCATCGGCCACGAGGGCGAGCGCTTCAGCGTCCCGGGCCCCGCCCTCGTGGAGCCCTCGCCGCAGCGCACCCCGCTGCTCTTCCAGGCGGGGGCCTCGACCCGGGGCCGGGCCTTCGCCGCCAAGCACGCCGAGGCCGTGTTCTTCAGCGGCCCCACCGCCGAGCAGACGGCCGGGTGGGTGCGGGCCGTGCGGGCGGAGGCCGCCGGCCGGGGCCGGGACCCGCGGCGGGTGAAGGTCTTCTCCAACGTCAACGTCGTCGTCGCGGACACCGACGCCGAGGCCCTGTCCCGGCTCGAGGACTACCGCCGCCACGTGGACGTCGAGGCGGCCCTGGCGCTGTTCGCCGGCTGGACGGGGGTGGACCTCTCCGGGGCCGACCCGGACGCGCCGCTGGAGTACGTGACCACGGACGGCAACCGGTCGGCCCTGGCCTCGTTCACCACGCTGGACCCGGACCGGGTGTGGACCCCGCGGCTGCTGGCCGAGTTCGTGAGCATCGGCGGGCGCGGGCCCGTGCTGGCCGGCTCCCCCGCCACGGTCGCCGACGGGCTGGAGCGGTGGGCGCGGGTGGCCGACGTCGACGGCTTCAACGTCAACGCCGCCGTGCGGCCGGGCGACTTCGAGCGCTTCGCCCGCCTGGTCAGCCCGGAGCTGCGCCGCCGCGGCCTGCTGGAGGAGCCCGCCCCGGGGGCCACGCTGCGCGAGACGGTGCTGGGCGAGGGGCCGCGGCTGGCCCCCGACCACTACGGCGCCGGGTTCCGCCCGGTGCCCGCGGCGCGCTAGCGCACCCGCAACGGGCCCGGCCGAGCGCGTCCAGCACGAACGCCGCCGACTCCTCGGTGGCGTTGGGGCCCATGAGCCCGATCCGCCACACGCTCGAGGCGTGCTCCTTGACCCCGGCGCCGATCTCGAGGGAGAAGTGCTCGAGCAGGTGGGCGCGCACGCGCGCGGAGTCCACGCCCTCGGGCACCTTCACCGTGGTCAGCTGCGGCAGCCGGGCGCCCTCGGCGGCGAAGAGCTCCAGGCCCATCTCCTGAAGCCCGGCCTGGAGGGTCTCGCCCGCGCGCCGGTGGCGGTCCCGGACCGCCTCGAGGCCCTCGTCGAGGATCCGCTCGAGGGCGGCGTCGAGGGAGGCGATCATCGCGGTCGGGGCGGTGTGGTGGTAGGTCCGGGCCCGGCCCTGGGCCTCCCCCACGTAGCCGCCGAGCATCCCCAGGTCCAGGTACCAGGAGCGGGGGTGCGGCACGCGCCGGTCGAAGGCCTCGTCCGAGATCGTGAACGGCGCCAGGCCGGGGGCCACGCCCAGGCACTTCTGGGTGCCGGCGTAGCCGATGTCCACGCCCCAGTCGTCGGCGCGCAGCTCGCTGCCGCCGATCGAGGTGACGGCGTCCACGAGCAGCAGCGCGTCCCCCTTGAGCTCGCCCAGGGCGGCGATGTCCGAGCGGACGCCGGTGGAGGTCTCGGCGTGGACGGCGGCGATGACCTTGGGGGCGGGGTGGGCCTCGGCGACCCGCTGCGGGTCCACCGGCTGCCCGTAGGGGAAGTCCACGCGCACGACCTCGGCGCCGCAGCGGGCCGCGACGTCGCACATGCGCTCGCCGAAGAGGCCGTTGACGGCCACGACGACGACGTCGCCCTCCGCCACGGTGTTGACGAAGGCGGCCTCCATCCCGGCCGAGCCGGTGGCGCTCAGCGGCAGCGTCCGCCGGTTGGCGGTGCCCCAGACCTGGCGCAGGCCCTCGCAGGCGCGGTCCATGATCTCCAGGAACGCCGGGTCGAGGTGGCCCAGCAGGGGCCGGGCCAGGGCCTCGGTGGCCTCGGGGTAGGGGTTGGACGGGCCGGGGCCGAACAGGCGGCGCTCGAGCACGCCGGTGGTCCGCTCCGCACGGGTCAGGGTCACGCTGGTCTCCTCGGGTCGGTGGATCGGTCGTCCCGCCAGCCTAGCCGGGGCGGGAGGCGGGGAGCCGGTCTCAGCCCACGAGCCGGCGGGCGGCCGCGGTGTGGGCGGCGATCAGCTCCTCGAGGTCCAGGCCCTCGATCCGCCCGTCCGTCACGAGCCACCGCCCGCCGACCATGACCCGGTCGGCCCGGTCGGCCCCGCACAGCAGCAGCGCCGAGAGGGGGTCGTGGGCGCCGGAGAAGCGCAGCCCGTCGAGGCGGAACATCGCGAGGTCGGCCTGCGCGCCCGGGCGAAGGACCCCGAGGTCCTCCCGGCCCAGCAGCCGGGCGGACCCGCGCGTCGCCCACCCCAGGGCCTGCCGCACCCCGACCTGGGCGCCGTAGCGCAGCCGCTGCACGTAGAGCGCCTGGCGGGCCTCGAGGAGGAGGTTGGAGGCGTCGTTGGAGGCGGAGCCGTCCACGCCCAGGCCCACGGGCGCGCCGGCGTCCTCGAGCTCGAGCGCCCGGCACGTCCCGGAGGCCAGGCGCATGTTGGAGCTGGGGCAGTGGGCCACGCCGACGCCGGCGGCGCCGAGCCGGGCCACCTCGTCGTCGTCGAAGTGGATGCCGTGGGCCAGCCACGTACGGTCCGTGAGCCAGCCGGTGGACTCGAGGTAGTCGACGGTGCGCAGCCCGAAGCGCTCCCGGCAGAACTGCTCCTCGTCGACGGTCTCGGCGAGGTGGGTGTGCAGGCGCACGTCCAGCTCCTGCGCGAGCACGGCCGTGTCCCGCATGATCTCGCGGGTCACGGAGAACGGCGAGCACGGGGCGAGAGCGATCTGGATCCGCGCCCCGGGGCCGCGCTCGTGGTGGGCGGCCACGAGCCGGGCGCTGTCGGCGAGGATCGTCCCCGCCTCCTGCACGGTCTCCTGCGGGGGCAGCCCGCCGTCGCGGCGCCCGAGGCTCATCGAGCCGCGGGTGAGCACGGCGCGCATCCCCAGGGCGCGGGCCGCCTCGACCTGCACGTCCACCGAGTGCTCCATGCCGTCGGGGAACAGGTAGTGGTGGTCGGCGGCGGTGGTGCACCCCGACAGCAGCAGCTCGGCCATCGCGGCGGTCGTGGCCAGGCGCAGGTCCTCGGGGGTGAGCCGGGCCCACACGGGGTAGAGCCGGGTCAGCCAGGGGAACAGGGGGACGTCCACCACCGGGGCCCAGGCGCGGGTGAGGGTCTGGAAGAAGTGGTGGTGGGTGTTGATCAGCCCGGGCAGCAGCACGTGCTCGCGCGCGTCGAGGACGGTGCACGGGCCGGCGGCGGGCGTGCCGCCGGCGGGCACGAGCTCCACGACCGTGCCGGCGGCCGGGTCGACGACGACGCCGCCCGCGGCGGCGGCGTCCCGGTCGGCGGTGTCGTCGCCGGTGAGCACGGCGAGGGGCTCGCGCAGCCACAGCAGGGCGCGGCGGGCGGGGGCGGGGTCGGTCGGCACGGGGTCTCCTCGGGTCGCGGGCGTCGTGCGCCGGCGCCGCCCGCCCCGGGCCTCGCCGCGGGCGGCGCGCAGCGCCGCCAGCTCAGTGAGGTCCTGTCTGCTGATCCAGGAGACCGCTCACGCGGTCGCCAGGACCGTAGCACGCGCCCCGGGCGGCGTCCACGCCCCAGATCTCCGGGCGCGGCGGTCGTTGTGAGCCGGATCACGGCACGGTAGCCTCGATCTCGCCAACGGCGGGTCCGCGACGGACTATCTACCAGGCAACCGCACCAGCCACCACGCAGCGGCCGCCACCGGCGCACGACCCCGGGTCCCCGGACGCGGCGCTGCCCCCACCCCGGGAGCTGCCCATGAGCACCGACCAGATCTCCGTCCCGCCCGGAACCACCGAGCACCTGCGCGAGGCCGTCGCCCTCGCCGTCGACAACGCCGTGGCCGACGGCGGGCCGTTCGGGGCCGTCGTCGTGACCGCCGACGGGCGCCGCTTCACGGGCGTCAACCGCGTCACCGCCGACAACGACCCGACCGCCCACGCGGAGGTCCAGGCGATCCGCGCCGCCTGCCGTGCGCTCGGCACCTTCGACCTCTCGGGCGCGGCCCTCTACTCGAGCTGCGAGCCGTGCCCCATGTGCCTGGCCGCCTCCCTGTGGGCGCGTCTGGAGACGGTGTACTTCGCGGCCGACCGCCACGACGCGGCCGCCGGCGGCTTCGACGACGCCGCGTTCTACGACTACTTCGCCACGCCGGTGGAGGAGCGCTCCCTGCCCGTGCGCGCCGTGGACCTCGAGGAGCGCACCGCGCCGTTCGAGGCGTGGAGCGCGAACACCACCCGGACCGACTACTGAGGACCCCGTCGTGCGCGACTCGACGAGACGACCCGCCGCGGCGCCTGCCCGTCCCGAGGACGAGCGGCTGGGCCTCGGCCGGTCCCTGGCCTACGGCCTGCAGCACGTGCTCACCATGTACGGCGGGATCATCGCCGTCCCCCTGATCGTCGGCGGGGCCGCCGGCCTCGACGCCACGGACACCGGCCTGCTGATCGCCTCCTGCCTGTTCATCGGCGGGCTCGCCACGATGCTGCAGAGCTGGGGGCTGCCGCTCTTCGGCTCCCAGCTGCCGCTCGTGCAGGGCGTGTCCTTCGCCGGTGTGGCGACCATGCTCGCGATCCTCCAGGACGGCGGGGACCTGCGGGAGGTCTTCGGCGCCGTCCTGGTCGCCTCGCTGATCGGCCTGGTCCTCGCCCCGTTCTTCTCCCGGGTGGTCCGGTTCTTCCCGCCGGTGGTCACCGGGGTGGTCATCACGACCATCGGGCTCACGCTCATCCCGGTGGCCGCGAACTGGGCGATGGGCGGCAACGCGCAGGCGGAGGACCACGGCAGCCTCGGCAACATCGGGCTGGCCGCCCTGACCCTGGCCCTGGTGCTGCTGCTGTCGAAGGTCGGCAGCGCCGCCCTGTCGCGGCTGTCGATCCTGCTGGCGATCGTGGGAGGCACCCTCGTCGCCGTGCTGCTGGGCGCGGCCGACTTCTCGGCCGTGGGCGAGGGCCCCGTCCTCGCCGTGCCCGAGCCGTTCGCGTTCGGCCTGCCGACCTTCGGGATCGCGGCGATCGTCTCCATGACCATCGTGGTGCTCGTGACCATGACGGAGACGACGGCGGACATCCTGGCCGTCGGCGAGATCGCGGGGACCCGCGTGGACTCCCGGCGCATCGCGGACGGACTGCGCGCGGACATGCTCTCCTCGGCCGTGGCACCGGTGTTCAACTCCTTCACCCAGACGGCCTTCGCCCAGAACGTGGGGCTCGTGGCGATCACCGGGATCAAGAGCCGGTTCGTGGTCACCGCCGGCGGGGCGATCATGCTGGTGCTCGGGCTGCTGCCCGTGCTGGGGCGGGTCGTCGCGGCCGTGCCCACGCCCGTGCTGGGCGGGGCGGGGGTGGTGCTCTTCGGGACCGTGGCCGCCTCCGGGATCCGCACCCTCGCCCGCGTGGACTACCGCTCGGGGATGAACCTCGTCGTCGTCGCCGTGTCCCTGGCCTTCGGGCTGATCCCGGTGGTCGCCCCCACGTTCTACGACGCGTTCCCCTCGTGGTTCGGGATCATCTTCCACTCGGGCATCAGCTCCGCGGCGGTGATGGCCGTGCTGCTCAACCTCGTGTTCAACGAGCTGCGCGCCGGCAACCGGGCCGGTGCCTCGGTGCTCGCCGCGACGCCGCCGCGGATGGTGCGCTCCGCGCAGCTGAGCGCGCTGCAGGACGGCGACCACTTCCAGGACGGGGAGCTCTTCGACGCGGAGGGCCGGCCGGTGCCGGCGGTCACCGACGACGAATACGAGCACGTGCGGGCGCGGATCGAGGCCGGCGAGATCACCGACACCACCCAGATCCCGCGCATCCTGCGCCGGGACGGGCAGGACCGCCCGGGCGGGTGAGCGGCGGGCCCCGCGCCGGCCGGCTCAGCCGGTGCGGGGCCCGAGCCGGCCCAGCAGCTCGGCGGCGACGCCGATCGCGATGACGGCCGGGGCCTTGCCGGGCACCCCGGGCAGGCCGATGGGGCACCGGATCGCGTCGACCGCGGCCTCGTCGTGGCCCTCCGCCCGCAGCCGGACGCGGAAGCGGGCCCACTTCGCGGACGAGCCGATCAACCCGACCGAGGCGAGGTCCCCGCGGCGCAGCGCGGCGTCGCACAGCAGGAAGTCCTCGGCGTGGTCGTGGGTCATGATCAGCACGTGGGCCCCGGCCGGCAGCTCCCGCAGGGCGGTCTCCGGGGCGGGGCCGCCGTGGCGGAGCACCTGGGCGGGGCCGTCGAGGACGCCGTCGAGGCGCTCCGGGGCCAGCTGCCCCTCGCGGCTGTCGACCAGGTGCAGGCGCACGGGCAGCCGGGAGAGCACCCGGGCCAGCTCCCGGCCCACGTGGCCGACCCCGAAGACGGCGACCGCCGGGCGGGCGGGGACCGGCTCCAGCAGGACGTCCACCACCCCGCCGCAGCACTGCCGGCCGTGCTCGACGGGCGCGTGCTCGTTGAGGGCGAACTGCAGGGTCTGCGGGGCGGTGGCCCCCGCCGCGAGCAGCGCCCGCGCCCGGTCGACCACGGTCGCCTCGAGATTGCCCCCGCCGATGCTGTCCCACTCGCCCGCGGCGCCGACGACCATCTTCGCCCCGGCCTCGCGCGGGGCGTGGCCGCGCACGGCGAGCACCGTGGCCAGCACCGCGGGAGCCCCCTCCGCGCGCAGGCGCTGGAGGGCCTCGAGCCAGTCCACCTCAGACGGTCGCGACGCGCGCCGGGGCGGGCGTGCCCGCCTCCGCGCCGGCGCGGGCCGCCTGCACGGCCCAGAACACGGCCTCCGGGGTGGCGGGGCTGGCCAGGTCCACGGACCGGCCCGCGGGCCCGAAGGAGGCGACCGCCTCGCGCAGGGCCTCGCGGACGCTGAAGGCGAGCATCAGCGGCGGCTCCCCCACGGCCTTGGAGCCGTAGACGACCCCGCTCTCGGTGGCCCGCTCGAAGAGGTGGACGTGGAACTCCTCAGGCATCTCCGAGAAACTGGGCAGCTTGTAGGTGCTCGCCGCCTGGGTGGTCAGCCGGCCCCGGGCGGGCCCGTCCGACTCGTCCCAGCGCAGGTCCTCGAGGGTCAGCCAGCCCAGGCCCTGCACGAAGCCGCCCTCGATCTGCCCGACGTCGATCAGCGGGGAGAGGCTGTCACCGACGTCGTGGACGATGTCGGTGCGCAGCACCCGGTAGGCGCCCGTGAACCCGTCGACCTCCACCTCGGAGACGGAGGCCCCGTAGGAGAAGTACTTGAAGGGCTCGCCCTGCATCCGGGAGCTGTCCCAGTGCAGCCCCTCGGTGCGGTAGTAGCCGGCGGCCCACAGGGACACGCGCTGGAAGTAGGCGTCCCGCACGAGGTCGGCGAAGGGGATCCCGGCGTCGTGGAAACCGATGCCGGTGACCGTGCCGCCGGCGAAGCGGACGTCGTCGGGGTGGATGTTCAGCTTCCGCGCCGCGACCTCGGCGAGCCGGTCGCGGATCTGCTCGCAGGCGTTCTTCACGGCCCCGCCGTTGAGGTCGGCCCCGGAGCTGGCGGCCGTGGCGGAGGTGTTGGGGACCTTGTCGGTGCGGGTGGGGGCCAGGCGCACGACCTCCAGGGGCACCCCGAGGGCCGTGGCGGCGACCTGGCGCATCTTGGTGTGCAGGCCCTGGCCCATCTCCGTGCCGCCGTGGTTGATCAGCACCGAGCCGTCCTTGTAGACGTGCACGAGCGCGCCCGCCTGGTTGAACGCGGTGAAGTTGAAGGAGATGCCGAACTTCACCGGGGTCACCGCGAGCGCCCGGCGGGTGTCCGGGTGGGCCGCGTTGAACGCGTCGATCCCGGCGCGGCGCCGGTCCACGTCCGCGCGGTCGAGCACCTGCTGCCAGACCGCCCGCAGCCGCTCGGCGTGGCGCACCGGCTGGCCGTAGGGCGTGGTCTGGCCGGGGGCGTAGAAGTTGCGCTGCCGCAGCTCCGCGGGGTCCAGTCCGAGCAGGGGGGCGCAGCGGCCGAGGACGTCCTCGATGATCAGCATCCCCTGGGGTCCGCCGAAGCCGCGGAAGGCGGTCTGGGAGGTCTTGTGGGTGCGGGCGATCCGGCCGTGGACCTCGACGTTGGGGATCCAGTAGGCGTTGTCGATGTGGCACAGCGTCCGGGCGAGCACGGGCTCGGACAGGTCCAGGCTCCAGCCGCCGTCGCTGGTGACGGTGGCGCGCAGGGCCTGCAGCCGCCCGCCGTCGTCGAAGGCCGCCTCCCACCGGGCGTGGTAGGGGTGGCGCTTGCCGGAGAGGGTGATGTCCTGGGTGCGGGTGAGCCGCACCCGCACGGGGCGCCCGGTGAGCACGGCGCCCAGGGCGGCGACCGCCGCCCAGCCGTGGGGCTGCATCTCCTTGCCGCCGAAGCCCCCGCCCATGCGCAGGCACTGGACGGTGACCTCGTGGCTGTGCAGGCCCAGCACGTGGGCGACGATCTCCTGGGTCTCGGTGGGGTGCTGGGTGCTGCACTGGACGAAGACCTGCCCGCCCTCGTCCACGGTGGCCAGGGAGGCGTGGGTCTCGAGGTAGAAGTGCTCCTGGCCGCCGAAGGAGAACTCCCCCTCGAAGCGGTGGGCTGCCGCGGCCAGGGCGGCCTCCGCGTCCCCGCGGCGGACGGTGGGCGCCATCCCCTGGAAGCTGCCGGCCTCGACGGCCTCCGCGAGGGTGACCAGGGCGGGCAGGGGCTCGTAGGCGACCTCGACGGCCTCCGCGCCCAGGCGCGCCGCCTCGAGGCTCTCGCCGAGCACCCAGCACACCGCGTGGCCGTGGAACATGACCTCGCGGGGGAACAGGGGCTCGTCGTGCTTGGTGCCGGCGTCGTTGACCCCCGGCACGTCCTCGGCGGTGAGCACGCGCACCACGCCGGGCACGCGCAGGGCCGGGGCGGGGTCCAGGGCGGTGACCAGGGCGTGGGCGTGGGGGGCCTGCACCGGCCAGGCGTGGAGCACGTCCTGGCTGCGCACCAGGAGGTCGTCGGTGTAGAGCGCGGTGCCGGTCACGTGCAGGGCGGCGTGCTCGTGGGCGACGGGGACGCCGACGGCGGGGTCGACGGGGCGGTCGGCGAGGGACTTCATCGGGAGACCTCCGGGACGGGGGCGGGCTGCGTCTGCGCCCAGAACTTGAGCAGGGCCTGCTCGAGCATGGCCGAGCGGTAGCGGGCGGAGGCCCGCATGTCGTCGATCGGGGTGCCCTCGCCGGCCATCGTGGCCGCCGCGGCGGCGACCGTCTCCCGCGTCCACGGGCGGCCGGCGAGGGCCTGCTCGGTGCGCGAGGCCCGGATCGGGGTGGCGGCCACCCCGCCCAGGCCGATCCTGGCGGAGGCGACCGTCCCGCCGTCGAGCTGCACGGCGACGGCCACGGCGACGCTGGAGATGTCGTCGAAGCGGCGCTTGGCGATCTTGTGGAAGGCGACCTGCTCGGCCAGCGGGCGCGGGATGCGCACGGCGCGGATGATCTCGTCGGGGCGGCGGACGCTCTGCCGGTAGCCCGTGTAGTACTCGTCGAGCGGGACCTCCCGCTCGCCCTCCGCCGAGGCGAGGACCACGGAGGCGCCCAGGGCCAGCAGCACCGGGGCCGAGTCCCCGATGGGCGAGCCCGTGCCGAGGTTGCCGCCGAGGGTCGCGGCGTTGCGGATCAGGCGGGAGGCGAACTGCGGGAAGAGCCGGTCCAGCAGCGGCACCCGTCCGGCGAGGCCGCGCTCGACCTCGGACAGGCTCAGCGCCGCCCCGATCTCGATCCGCTCCTCCCCCACCTCGAGCGCGCGCAGCGGCTCGAGCCGGGCCACGGCGAGCACCAGGGGCGGGCGGGCGTGGCGGATGTTGACCTCCACGCCGAGGTCGGTGGCGCCGGCCACGAGCCGGGCCCGCGGCTCCCGGGCCAGGTGGCCGAAGAGCTCCTCGAGGTCGGCGGGCCGGACGAAGGCGGCGCCCTCCGCCGCGGCCCGGGTGGGGCGCGGGGCCGGCGCGGGCTCCTCCTGGCGCCGCAGCAGCTCGTCCCCGGCCTCCGGGGCGCCGAGGGCGTAGGCGGCGTCGCGGATGGGCCGGTACCCGGTGCAGCGGCACAGGTTGCCGCTGAGGGCGTGCAGGTCGAAGCCGTTGGGACCGCACTCGTGGTCGGCGGCGTGCTCCTCGCCCGCGGCGGCGGTGCCCGGCCGCGGCGGTCCGGCCGGGTCCGGCCCGGCGGCGGCGCGGTCGGGGCGGTAGTACTCGGCGGCCATCGCGCACACGAAGCCGGGGGTGCAGTAGCCGCACTGGGACCCGCCACGGGCGGCCATCTCCTGCTGGACGGGGTGGAGGCGGCCGGGGCCGCGGGGGCCGGGGGCGCTGCCCAGGCCCTCGGCGGTGACGATCTCCTGGCCGTCGAAGGCGGCGGCGGGCGGCAGGCACGCGTTGACCGCGGTCCAGCGGCTGCGCCCGGGCCCGTCCGGCCGGGCGACCAGCACGGCGCACGCGCCGCACTCGCCCTCGGCGCAGCCCTCCTTGGCCCCGGTCAGCCCGCCCTCCCGCAGCCAGTCGAGCAGCCGGGTGTGCGGACCGCTGCCCGCGCAGCTGCGCTCCTGGCCGTTGACCGTCACGCGGATCTCGTCCATGCCTCGTTGCTCCTCGACGTGCGCCGCCCGCGGGGCGGAGCCCGGGACTGCCGGGTGCGTGCCGGGGTGCGCCGGTCGGACCGGGCACGTGACGTACACCACAGGGTTGCTGGTGGACGCGACTATACCGAGCGGGAGGCCTCAGCGCACCGGGACACGGAACAGATCTTCCACGATGCGGATCATGGCGGGGGTGCGCGGACGGACCGTCACGGCGGTCCCCGTCCGCGGCCGGACCGTCCACGGCCCCGGCCGCGGGCACGGGTGCGGGCACGGGTGCGCCCCGGCCCCCGCGGGGACCGGGGCGCGCGGCCGCCGGCTCAGATCAGCCCGTCGGTGAGGTGGTCGGGGGTGCCGAACCGGTGGGCGGTGATGCTCACGGCCTGCTCGCGCAGGAAGGGCAGCAACTCCACGCGGGGGGCCGCCGTGACGGGGTCGGCGTACACGGCCACGTCCGGGCGCCCGCCCGTGGCGGCGATCAGGTCCGCACGGTCCCCGCCGACCAGGCGCACCCGCCCGGCGCCGGCCGCGGCGGCGCTCGCCGACCACGCGTGCTCGTCCTCGACCCGCAGGTCCGCGCCGTGGGCCGCGAGGACGGCGGCCACCGGCGCGGGCAGCTCCTCCGCCGTGGAGACCGTCAGCGGGGAGCCGGCGCGCAGCCCGGCGCCGAGCACGCGCAGCAGCTCGCCCACCGGTACGTCCCCGCCGTGGCGCACGGTCACGGGCACCGGCAGGTAGCGGAAGACGTTGCGCTCGGCGTAGAGCTGCGAGACGTCGCGGGCCGCGCCGAACTCCTCCGCCCAGGCGGCGGCGTCCAGGCGCAGGGCCTGCTCGAGGCGCTCGGCCTCCGCGGCGTGGAGGAGCCGCCGGGCGGCCGCGAGCAGCTCGGCGGCGGGACCGTCCCCGAGGTCGCCGCCCGTCCCGCGCGGGGCGGCGGGCACCCACCCGCCGAGGCCGGTGAGGTAGTTGGGCCCGCCGGCCTTGGTGCCGGGGCCGACGGCGGACTTCTTCCACCCGCCGAAGGGCTGGCGTCGGACGATCGCCCCGGTGATGCCGCGGTTGACGTAGACGTTGCCGGCCTCGACGTGCTCGAGCCAGTAGCCGATCTCGGCGGGGTCCAGGGAGTGCAGGCCGGCGGTCAGCCCGTACTCGACCTCGTTCTGGATCGCGACGGCCTCTTCGAGGGTCTCGGCCGTCATCACGCCCAGGACGGGGCCGAAGTACTCGACCTGGTGGAACTCCGAGCCGCGGCGCACCCCGGTGCGGACGCCGGGGGTCCACAGCCGGCCCTCGTCGTCGAGCCGGCGCGGCTCGACCAGCCAGGACTGGCCCTCCTCGAGGGTGGTCAGCGCCCGGAGCAGCTTGCCGGAGGCGGGCTCGGTGAGCGGGCCCATCTGCGCGGCGGGGTTCGTGGCACGGTCCACGGTCAGGGAGGTGACCGCGTCGAGCAGCTGGTCGCGGAACCGGCGCGAGCGCGCCACCGAGCCGACGAGGACCACCAGCGAGGCGGCCGAGCACTTCTGGCCGGCGTGGCCGAAGGCGGAGTGGGCCACGTCCTTGGCCGCCAGGTCGAGGTCCGCGCTGGGGGTGACGACCAGGGCGTTCTTCCCGGAGGTCTCCGCCAGCAGGGGCAGGTCGGGGCGGAAGGAGCGGAACAGCTCGGCGGTCTCGTAGGCGCCCGTGAGGACGACCCGCTCCACCGCCGGGTGGGCGATCAGCTGCCGGCCGAGGGCCCGCTCCTCGAGGTCGACCAGGGACAGCACGGCGCGGTCGATCCCGGCGGCGTCGAGGGCCTCCCAGATCGCCTCGGCGACCACGGCCCCGCAGCGGCGGGTGGGGCCGGCGGGCTTGAAGACCACCGGGGAGCCCGCGGCGAGGGCGGACAGGGCGGAGCCGGCGGGGATCGCCACCGGGAAGTTCCACGGCGGGGTCACCACGGTCAGCCGCGACGGGACGAAGCGGGCGCCGTCGACGTCGTCGAGCTCGCGGGCGCGCTCGGCGTAGTAGTGGGCGAAGTCGATCGCCTCGCTGACCTCGGGGTCGGACTGGTCCAGGGTCTTGCCCGCCTCGGCGGCGGCGACCTCGAGCAGCTCGGCCCGGCGGGCGGCGAGGGCGTCGCCGGCCCGGTGGAGCACCGCGGCCCGCTGCGCGCCGGAGAGCCCGGCCCAGCCGCGCCCGGCATCCAGGGCGGCGGTCACGACCTCCTCGAGCTCGTCCTCCGTGCGCAGCCGGGCGGCGGCGACGGTGGCGGCCCCGGCGCGGGAGCCGGGCACCCGGGCGAGGATCTCCCGACCCCAGGCGCGGTTGACGGCCACGGCGGGGTCGGTGTCGGGCGTGCTCGCGAAGTCCTCGGCGGGGACCGGGGGCTCGGGGCGGGTGCGGTCCTGGACCCGGTGGGGGGCCGGCACGGTGTCGTCGAGCGCGGCCAGGGAGGCGAGGAAGCGCTGCCGCTCGCGCTCGAAGGCGTGCTCGTTGCCGGCGAGCTCGAAGACGGCGGACATGAAGTTCTCGGGGCTGGAGCCCTCCTCGAGGCGGCGGACGAGGTAGGCGATGGCGACGTCGAACTCCGCGGCGTGCACCACGGGGGTGTAGAGCAGCAGGGAGCCGACCTCGCGCCGGACGGCCTCGGCCTGGCCGGTGGCCATGCCCAGGAGCATCTCGAACTCCACGGCCCCGCGCACCCCGCGCCGGCCGGCGAGCAGCCAGGCGAAGGCGAC
Organism: Kocuria flava; assembly: GCF_001482365.1. Taxonomy (NCBI): domain Bacteria; kingdom Bacillati; phylum Actinomycetota; class Actinomycetes; order Micrococcales; family Micrococcaceae; genus Kocuria; species Kocuria flava. Next base: position 126,154 of record NZ_CP013254.1, read on the forward strand.
GTCGAAGAGGTTGTGCCCGGCCACGCCGATGCGCACGGCGTCCGTGTGCTCCGGGCGCAGGGCGTAGTCGAGGACCCGCTTGTAGTGGGTGTCGGAGTCCTGCTTGGTGGACCAGGTGGCCAGGGGCCAGTCGTGCAGGGAGGCCTCCACGCGCTCCATCGGCAGGTTGGCGCCCTTGACCACGCGCACCTTCACCGGCGCGCCGCCGGCGGCGCGGCGGGCGGCGGCCCACTCCTGGAGGCGGATCATCGCGGCCAGGGAGTCGGGCAGGTAGGCCTGCAGGACGATCCCGGCCTCGAGGTGCTTGAAGCGGGGCTGCTCGAGCAGGCGGGTGAAGACCGCGACCGTCAGGTCGAGGTCCTTGTACTCCTCCATGTCGAGGTTGACGAACTTCGGCTCGGGGGACGCCGCGGCCTGCTCGTAGAGCGGGGCGAGCTTGTCGACCACCTCGGCCACGGCCTCGTCGAAGGCCCACGGGGAGTGCGGGCCGACCACGGAGGAGACCTTCACGGAGACGTAGTCGACGTCCGGGCGGGCCAGCAGCGCGCGGGTGCCCTCCAGCCGGCGGTCGGCCTCGCGGGTGCCGAGCACGGCCTCGCCGAGCAGGTTGAGGTTGAGCCGGACCCCCTCGGTGCGGATCGCCGCGATCGAGCGCCCGAGCCGGCGCGGGTCGGCGTCCACGATCAGGTGCCCGACCATCTCGCGCAGCGCCCGGCGCGCGGCGGGGACGACGAGGCGGGGGGCCGCCGGGGCGAGGGCGCCGCCGGCGCGGACGGCCCCGCGCAGGTACCAGGGCAGGAACGCCGGGACGCGCGGGGCGAGCCGGGCCAGGTTGCGGGCGGCCACGGCGTCGTCCTCGGGGCGGACCACGCCGTCGACGAAGCCGACCGTGAAGTCCAGGCCGTGCGGGTCCTTCAGGACCCCGGCGAGGTGGCGGGCGGCGGCGTCGGCCGGGTACTGCTCGGCCTCGGCCAGCCAGCGGCGCACGAGGGCGACGGCCTCCTCGGCCAGCCCCTCGGGCAGGAACGCGTGGGCGGCGGGATCCGGCGCGGGGCACTCGTGCAGGACGGGGGCGGCCGGGGCGGGGACGGTGGTCATGTGGCTGCTCCGCTCGTGGAGGGGGACGTGTGGTCCATCCCACTATGGGGCCGCAGTGCGTTCGGATACAGTGAATGTTCTCGACGGGTGTTCGTCGGCGGAGCCGATGGATCGTGGGGCCGGGCATCCCGGCGGACGGGAGGGGCCGTGCTCGACGTCCGGCGGCTGCGGCTGCTGCGGGAGCTGGCGCTGCGCGGCACGCTCGCGGAGGTGGCCGAGGCCCTGAGCTTCAGCCCGTCCTCGGTCTCCCAGCAGCTGTCCGTGCTCGAGAAGGAGGCCGGGGTCGAGCTGCTGCGCAAGGTGGGGCGGCGCGTGCAGCTGACCCCGCAGGCGGAGATCCTCGTGGCGCGCACCGCGGAGCTGCTCGACGTCCTCGAGCGGGCGGAGGCCGACCTCGCGGCGTCGCTGAGCACGGTCACCGGCACCGTGCGGGTGGCCGTGTTCCAGTCGGCCGCGCTGGCGCTGCTGCCCGGGGCGCTGAGCGGGATGCGCCTGCGCTACCCCGAGGTGCGGGTCGAGATGGCCCAGACCGAGCCGGAGCGGGCCCTGTACGAGACGTGGATCCGCGAGTTCGACCTCGTGGTGGCCGAGCAGTACCCGGGCCACGCCGCGGCCCACCACCCCGACCTGGACCGGCGGGAGCTGGTCGCGGACGCGATCCGCCTGGCCGTCCCTCCCGAGGGGCCGTGGTCGGGGATCACCGCCCTCGAGCAGGCGCGGGAGCTGCCCTGGGTGATGGAGCCCCGCGGGGCGGCCTCCCGGCACTGGGACGAGCAGCTGTGCCGGCGGGCCGGCTTCGAGCCGGACGTGCGCTACGAGACCGCGGACCTGCAGGCCCAGACCCGGCTGGTGGCCTCGGGGCACGCCGTGGCGCTGATGCCGGACCTGATGTGGACGGCCGCGCCCAGCCCCTGCCGGCTGATCGCCCTGCCCGGCGGCCCGCGGCGCACCGTCTTCACGTCCGTGCGCGGGTCGAGCGCGCGCCGGCCGGCGATCCTGGCGGTGCGCCAGGCCCTCGAGGAGGTCGCGGCGGAGCTGAGCGCCCGGATGGAGCCCGGGGCGCCCGCCTGAGCGCAGCGGCCGGTCAGTCCCGGGCCCGACCCGGGGCGCCGGCCGCCAGGGCCGCGCGCAGCCGCTCGTCGGCGAGCTGCTCGCGCAGCCAGGGGCTGAGCAGGAACGGGGCGGCCTCGACGGCGGCGAGCAGCTCGCCGGGGCGGATCCAGGCGGTCTCCGCGACCTCCTCCGGCAGCGGGTGCGGGGTGCCCGAGGCGCGGGCGAGGTAGACGGGGCAGAACTCGTTCTCCACGATCCCGGAGGCGTCCACGGCCCGGTAGCGGAACTCGGGCAGCACGGGGACGACGTCCGTGACGGCGAAGCCGAGCTCCTGGCCCGCCCGGCGGGCGATGCCCTCCTCGAACGGCTCGCCGGGGCCGGGATGGCCGCAGAAGCTGTTGGTCCACACCCCCGGCCAGGTGCGCTTGGACAGCGCGCGGCGGGTCAGCAGCAGCCGCCCGTCGTCGTCGAGGACGTAGCAGGAGAAGGCCAGGTGCAGCGGGGTGTCCTCGGTGTGCACCTCCGCCTTGGGCGCGGTGCCGACGGGTCGGTGGGCGTCGTCCAGCAGGACGACCTCTTCGCGGGCCATGGCTCTCGTCCTTCTCGGGTTCGGCGGCGCGGGGCCGCGCCCGCCGTCCCCCATTGTGGCAGGCCCCGCGACGGGCGCGGCGGAGTGGACAACCCGGCCGCGGCCGACGACGATCGGGCCATGCCGCGCCGCCGCTCCCCCGCTCCCCCCTGCCCCTGCGCAACGGCGTGGACCCGGTGCGGGTGCGCCTGCCCGAGGCGGACGCCTCCGGCACGGGCACGGTCCGCGGGTGGCTGCTGGCCCGGTTCCCGGCCTCGGCCGCGGAGCTCGCGGACCTGTTCGCCACCGGCGGGATCGTCGACGACGGCGGGCGGCCCCTGCCGCCGGGGGCGCCCTTCGTGCCGGGTGCCGCGGTCTGGTACCACCGGGCCCTGCCGGAGGAGCCCGAGCTGCCCGGGGACCTGCCGGTGCTGCACGAGGACGAGTGGCTGCTCGCGGTGGACAAGCCGCACGGGCTGCCCACGACCCCGCGCGGGGGCTTCGTGGCGCAGAGCGCGCTGGTGAAGCTGCGCCGGGCCCGCGGCGAGGACCGGCTCTCCCCCCTGCACCGGCTGGACCGCGGCACGGCCGGGGTGCTGCTGCTCTCCCGCGACCCCGCCACGCGCGGGCGCTTCCAGACCCTGTTCCAGGACCGGGCGGTGGCCAAGGAGTACGAGGCGCTCGCCCCGCACGACCCGGACCTGGTGCTGCCGCGGGTGGTGGCCTCCCGGATCGTCAAGGACCGCACGTGCCTGCAGGCCCGGGAGGTCCCCGGGCCGGTGAACGCGCGCACGGCGGTCGAGCGCGCCGGGGCGCCCTTCGCGGACGACGACGGGTGCTGGGTGCGCTACCGGCTGCGGCCGGAGACGGGCCGCACCCACCAGATCCGGGTGCACCTGGCCTCCCTGGGCGTCCCCGTCCGCCACGACCCGCTCTACCCGCGGGTCCTGCCCGCGGGCGCCGCGGGGCCGCCGCTGCAGCTGCTGGCCCGCCGGGTCTCGTTCGTCCACCCGGTCACGGGGGTGCCGCTGAGCCTGGCCTCCGGCCGCCGGCTGGCCTGCGGGGACGGCCGGTGAGCGGCACCGGGGCACCGGGCTCCCGGCGGGTGCCGGCCCCCGACGTGGCCCGGGGGCTGATGCTGTGGGTCATCGCCGTCGCCAACGTCACCGTGTGGCTGTGGGACGCCGGGCCCCTGGGCGGGCTGCGCGACCGGCCCCTGGGCACGGGTGCGTCCACGGGAGCGTGGACGGCCGACGACGCCGTGAACCTCGCCCTGTCCGCCCTCGTGGACGGGCGCGGCTTCCCGCTGTTCTCGTTCCTCGTCGGCTACGGGGTCGGCCAGCTCGCCGCCCGGGAGGCGGCACGGGGCGCCGACCCGCCCGCCGTGCGCTCCGTGCTGCTGCGCCGCTACGCGTGGCTCGCGCCGATCGGGGCGGCGCACGCGGTGCTGCTGTTCCCGGGGGACATCGTCACCGCCTACGCCGTGGGCGGGGTGCTCCTGGCCCTGCTCGTCCACGACAGCACGCGCCTGCTGCTGGCCCTGGCCGGGGCGGGCACGGTGCTGACCGCCCTCTACGGCGCCGCCTCCGCGGTCGCGGTCGACGGGCGCACCGCCTTCCCCGGCCTGCACGCCCCGACGGCCGCCGAGCACCTGGCCGCCACGGTCGCCGAGGGGCTCGGGGTCGTGGCCTACGCCCCGCTCCAGCTGCTCGGGCTGCTGCCCATGATGCTGCTCGGCCTCGCGCTCAGCCGCACCCGCGTCCTCGAGCGGCCCGCCCCGCACCGGCGGACGGTCCTGCTCGTCGCCGCGGCCTCGGTCGGGGCCGGGCTGCTCACCGGGACGGGCACGGGGCTGTTCACCACCGGGCGGATCGACCCGGCCCCCGGCCCCCTGGCGCTGCTGACGGCCGCCGACGCCGTGACCGGTGCCGCCCAGGGGATCGCCTACGCCCTGCTGATCGCGGTGGTCTGCGACCGGGTGCTGCACGGGGCCCCGGCCGGCCCGGCGCACCCCGTGCTGTGGGCGCTGCAGGCCCTCGGGCGGCGCTCCCTCAGCGGCTACCTCGCCCAGTCCGTGCTGTTCACCGTGCTCATGCCGCCCTGGGCCCTCGGCCTCGGCGAGGACCTCGGCCCCGTGGACGCGCTGCTGGCCGGCACGTGCGTGTGGCTGCTCACCCTGCTCGCGGCCGTGCTGCTGGAGCACCGGGGCCGGCCCGGGCCCGCCGAGACCCTGCACCGGCGCCTGCACCTGGCCCGGCGCGTAGGCTCGTAGCCGGGATCCGCCCGGGCACCCCGGCCGGGCCCCGACCCCTCCCGTCCCCCTGTCCAGGAGCCGCCATGACCCCCGTCCCCGGTCCCGTCCCCCTCCTCCCGGCCGCCGGCGCCCCCGCCGCCGCCCGCGCGGAGACCGCCGCCCGCTCGGTCCGGCGACTGTTCGGCGGGCGGGCCCTCGGGGTGCCGGGGACCCTGCTGGGCGCCCCCGCGCTGCCGCGCCCGGCCTCCCGGCGGGCGCCGTGGCACTACTGGTGGCAGGCGCACCTGCTCGACGCCCTCGTCGACGCCGGCCGGCGCGCCCTCGCCGCCGGGGACCGCCCGGCCGCCCGGGCGGCGGCCCGCGACGGCCACCGGCTGCTGCGCGGGATCACCCTGCGCAGCGGCGGGCGCGTGGACCGCAACTCCTACTACGACGACATGGCGTGGCTGCTGCTGGCCGTGGGCCGCCTCGCCGGCCTGGACCGGGAGCTCGGGGACCGCCCCGGCCTGGACTGCCTCGACGCCGGGGCGGCGCTGCTGGCCCGGCTCGAGCGCGGCCACACCGGCGACCTCGGCGGCGGGGTGTTCTGGAACGACGCCCACGACTACAAGAACACCGCCTCCTCGGCCCCTGCCGCGCTCGCCTTCGTGCGCACCCACCGCCCGGAGCGGGCCGACGCCGTGCTGACGTGGCTCGACGCCGTGCTGTGGGACCCGGAGCGCCGGGTCTACCTGGACGGGGTGCGGCTGGTCGCGGCGGGCTCCGGCACCGAGGTGACGCGCCTGGACCGCGGCCTGCACAGCTACAACGCGGGTCCCGTGCTGGGCGCGATGCTCGAGCTCGCCGACGCCCCCGGGACGGGCCCCGCGCGGCGGCGGGAGCTGCTCGAGCGGGCGGGCGCCGTCGTCGAGGGCGCGGCCGGCGCGTTCGCCCGCGAGCACGCGGGCGCCCCGGTGCTGGCCACCCACGGCGGCGGCGACGGCGGGCTGTTCACGGGCATCCTGGCCCGCTACCTCGCGGACGCCGCGGGCCACCCGGGACTCGACGGGCGGGCCCGGACCGCGGCGGCCGGGCTCGTGGCCGCGACCGCCGAGGCCCTGTGGGCGGGGCGGCGGGAGTTCGACCCGGCCGTGGACTTCGCCGACCCCGGGGCCGGCGGGTCCGGGGAGACGGTGGCGATCTTCTCCCCCGACCCGTTCCGCCCCGCCGACGAGGCGCAGCGGCCCGGGGTCCCGGTGGAGCTGTCCACCCAGGTCCAGGCCTGGACGGTGCTCGAGGCCGCCGCCCGCTCCGCTGAGCGCTGAACCGGCGGGTCGGCGCCCCCGCGCCCGTGGCCGCGGCGGGGCCCGTGGGATAGAACAGGGTCATGAACTTCCTCCGCACCCCCGACCCGAACCCCGGCTGGCTCAACGAGGACGACCTGCGGGAGGCCCGGCGGCGCCTGCCCATGGTCTACGTGCAGGCCCTGCCGGTGCGGCTCGACCCGCTGGGCTACCTCTCGGAGATCGGCCTGCTCCTGCAGGCGACCCCCGAGGGCGAGATGATGTACACCTTCGTGTCGGGACGGGTGATGTACCGGGAGACGATCCGGGCGGCGCTGCTGCGCCACCTCGAGAAGGACCTGGGGGCGATGGCGTTCCCGCAGCTGCCCGTCTCGACCACCCCCTTCGCCGTCGCGGAGTTCTTCCCCTCCCCCTCGGAGACGGGGCTCACCGACGACCGCCAGCACGCCGTGGCGCTGAGCTACCTGGTGCCGGTGCGCGGGGAGTGCAGCCCCCGCCAGGACGCCCTGCAGCTGTCGTGGCTGACCCCCGAGGAGGCGCTGAGCCCCGAGGTCCAGGCCGAGTTCGCCGGGGGCCGCGGGGACCTGGTGCGCCAGGCCGTCGCCCACGCCGGCTGGGGCCGCTGACGGCCCTGCCCGGTCCGGGCCCCGGTCAACCGCGGGCCCGGCCGCGGGTCAGCCACACGACCGCGAGCCCGGTCAGCGCCCCGATCACCGTCTCCACCGCCCGCGCCTGGAGCAGGTCGCCCGCGGCCGCCGGGGCGGCGGGCTGCGTCATCAGCAGCGCCAGCGGGGTGATGAACAGCAGGGCCACCGCGTAGTTGCGGCCCACGAACAGCTCCGCGAGGAACTGCAGCACCACGACCAGTGCCACGGTGTGCCACGGCTGCAGGGGTACCGACAGCAGCGCCGCCGCGACGCCCACCCCGCCGAGGGTGCCCACCACGCGGTGGACCGCCCGCTCCACCCGGGCCCCGAGGTCCGGGGCGGCGATCGGGGCGGCGGCCGCGACCATGGCCCAGTAGCTGTGGGACAGGCCGCTGGCCGCGCCGAGGGCCCCGGCCGCGGCGGTCGCCGCGAGGAACCGCCCGCCGTGGGCCCACAGCTGCCGGGGGTCCGCCTCCCGGTGGGCCGGCACGGCGGCCACCGGACCCGTCACGCCCTCCCCCGCCCAGCGCGAGGCGGCGCCCAGGGCCACGGAGAACGCGGCGGAGGCGGCGGCCAGGGCCGCGGCGGTCCCCACCGGCGCCGCCTGCCCGAGGGAGCCGATCGCCCCGACCGCGAAGATCAGGAACACCGACCCCGCCGGGCGCAGCGCCCAGTGCGCGGCGGCCACCGCGCCGAGCGCGGCCACGACCGCGGTGACCGCCAGCACCACGGCCTCCGGGGCGCCGGCGAGCGCGGCGCCCAGGGCCACGCACAGGGTCAGGAGCAGCCCCGCCTGCGCCTGGTGGCGGAGGCGGTCGCGCGGCGGCTCGTGGCGGGCGTAGATCGAGGTGAACGCCCCGAAGGCGGCGTAGATCGTCAGGTCCGGGCGCCCGGCGGCCAGCAGGAGCACGAGCGGAACGGCCACCGAGACCGCGATGCGGGCGGCGGGCAGGTGGTCCTGCCGCGCGGGGTGCAGGGCGAACAGGCGCCGGAGCGGGCTCACGGAGGGGCGGCCGCCTTCCTGGTCGGGCCCGGTGGGGAGGCGCGGGCGGGGCGTGCGGGGCGGCGGGGCACCGCCCACCGGTGCGAACCCCGGCAGCGGGCGGGCGCTTCCGGGCCCGGGCGATGAGCTCTCTCACAGGGCCCGGACCGGGGCCGGGCCCCGGGCCCGTCCGGGGGCGGGTCCGGGGTGGGCCACAATGGTCCGATGAGCTCCTCCCCGCAGACCGCCCCCGCCCTCCCGTCCGCCCGCTCGGCCTTCGGCTTCGAGGTCGGCCACCGGCTCGAGGACACCGCGGCGGTCCCCGGGGAGCGCGCGGCCGCGAACGGGGGCCGGTTCGGGGGCCGGACGGGCACGATCACGACCCCGCACGGGACGATCGCGACCCCCGCCTTCGTGCCCGTGGGCACCCAGGCCACGGTCAAGGCCGTGCTGCCGGAGGCCATGAAGGAGCTCGGGGCGCAGGCGCTGCTGGCCAACGCCTACCACCTCTACCTCCAGCCCGGGGCCGAGGTCCTGGACGCCGCGGGCGGGCTGGGCGCCTTCATGAACTGGGACGGGCCCACGTTCACGGACTCCGGCGGGTTCCAGGTGATGTCCCTGGGGGCGGGGTTCAAGAAGGTCATCGACATGTCGGGGGCCGGGGCGGCGGGCGACGACGACGTCGCGGCCGGCAAGGAGCGCCTGGCCCACGTCGACGACGACGGGGTGACGTTCAAGTCCCACCTCAACGGCGACCTGCACCGCTTCACCCCGGAGATCTCGATGCAGGTCCAGCACCGCCTGGGGGCGGACGTGATGTTCGCCTTCGACGAGCTGACCACCCTGCACAACTCCCGCGGCTACCAGGAGGCCTCCCTCGAGCGGACCCGGCGGTGGGCGCTGCGCTGCGTGGCCGAGCACGCCCGGCTGACCGGGGAGCGCGCCGGGAAGCCGTACCAGGCGCTGTTCGGGGTGGTCCAGGGCGCCCAGTACGAGGACCTGCGCCGGCGGGCGTGCCGGGACCTCGCCGCGATGGACTTCGACGGCTACGGGATCGGCGGGGCGCTCGAGAAGGAGAACCTCGGCACGATCGTGCGCTGGTGCACGGAGGAGCTGCCCGAGGACCGGCCCCGGCACCTGCTGGGCATCTCCGAGCCGGACGACATCTTCACGGCCCTGGAGAACGGCGTGGACACCTTCGACTGCGTCTCCCCCACCCGGGTGGGGCGCACGGGGGCCGTGTACACCCCGGACGGGCGGTTCAACGTCAACACCGCCCGCTTCCGCACCGACTTCTCCCCGGTCTTCGAGGGCTGCGACTGCTACACGTGCACGCACTACACCCGGGCCTACCTGCACCACCTGTTCAAGGCCAAGGAGCGGCTGTCCGCGACGCTGACCTCGATCCACAACGAGCGCTTCATCGTGCGGATGGTCGACGGCGCCCGCGCGGCGATGGCCGACGGCACGTACTTCGACTACCGGGACGAGGTGCTGGGCCGCTACTACGCGGGCCGGGCCTGACCGGGGCTCACCCGGCCCGGGGCCGCCCCTCGTCTCCCGGGCCCTCCGGGTCCCCCGCCCCGCCGGGGCCGTTGTGGCCCGCGGGGTCCTCCCCGCCCTCCGGATCCGCCCGGTGCTCGGCCCGGCGGGCGTGCCGCCAGGCGATCACCCCCACCACGACCACGGCCGCCCACGAGGCGGCGACGACCGCGAGCGCCGGCCAGGACGGGCGGGAGGTGAAGGCCCCCACCGCGGCGAAGCTCAGCTGCCCGGGGGTCCCGCCCAGCAGCGTGGCCCCGAGGTAGTCCCGCTGCGGGATCCGCACCAGCCCGGACCCGTAGCTGAGCGTCCAGTTGGGCAGCACGGGGCGCAGCACCAGCACCGTGAGGAAGCCCTTGCCCCGCAGCCGCGCCTCGACGGCCTCCACCCGGGGGCCGGCCAGCCGGTAGAGGGCGTCGCGGCCCAGGAAGCGGGCCAGCCAGTAGCCCAGCCACGCCCCGGTGGTGGTCGCGACCACCCCCAGCACGCTGCCCTGGGCCATGCCGAAGAGGAACCCGCCGGAGACGGCCATGATCGTCACCGGCACGGGGGTCGCGGCGACCAGCGCGAACACGAGCCCGAAGACGAGCGGGCCCCACACGCCGAAGCGGGCCACGAACGCGTGGATCTGCTCCACGGTGGGCGGGGTCCAGCCGATGAGGTACCAGACGGCGAGACCGATCAGCAGCAGCAGCGCCCCGCCCTTGAGCGCGGGCACCCACGCCGGCCGCGCGCCGGGGCGCTCCGGGCCCCGGCCAGGTTCGGTGCTCACGGTCGTCACTGTACCCAGTGCCCTCCTGCGGGCCGCGCGGAGCGGGGAGAATGGGGCCATGGACGTCACCGACCTGGACCCCGCGGAGGTCTTCTCCGTCTCCCACGACCTGCCCCACCCGCCGGCCGCGGTCTTCGCCGCCTTCACCGACCCGGACCGGCTCGCGGCGTGGTTCGGCCCGCAGGGCTGGAGCGTGCCCCGGGAGTCGGTCGTGCTCGAGCCCCGCCCGGGCGGGCGCCGCGACTTCCTCATGGTCTCCGACGCGGACCCCCGGCAGGTCGTGCCCGTGCGCTCGACCTGCCTGCGCCTCGAGCAGGACGCCCTGCTCGAGGCCCGCGAGGTGCTGCCGGGCCCCGACGGCGAGCCCTCCGGGCCGCACGTGCTCCAGCGCGTCGAGCTGCTGGCCACCGGCGACGGCGGCACCCTGCTCGTCGTCTCCCAGGGCCCCCTGCCGGCCGCGGTGCACGAGGGCGCGGCCGCGGGCTGGCGCAGCTCCTTCGCCCGCCTCGAGGCGCTGCTCGCCGCCGGCTGACCGGGCCCGCGCCGGCGCGGGCTGGGCTAGTCTGCCCGCATGAGCGAGCCCGTCCGCACGACCGCCCTGACCCGCCGGCTGACCGCCCCGAACCCCGGCCCCATGACCCTCGACGGCACGAACTCGTGGCTGCTCGGGGCGCCGGGGCAGGGCGACGTCGTCGTCGTGGACCCCGGCCCCGAGGACGCCGGCCACCTGGAGGCGCTCGCCGCCGCGGGCCGCACGGCCCTCGTGCTGGTCACCCACCGGCACGGCGACCACACGGCCGGGCTCGACCGCTTCGCCGCGCTCACCGGCGCGCCCGTGCGCGCCGTCTCCCCCGCCTTCTGCCGCGGCGCGGACCCGCTGGGCGAGGGCGAGGTGCTGGAGGCGGCCGGGGTGCGGATCGAGGTGCTGCACACCCCGGGGCACACCTCCGACTCGGTGTGCCTGCACCTGCCCGCGGACGCCCCGCCCGGGCAGGAGCCGGGCACGGGCGCGGGCAGCGTGCTGACCGGGGACACGGTCCTGGGCCGCGGGACCACGGTCCTGGACCACCCGGACGGCACGCTCGCGGACTACCTGCGCAGCCTGCACCGGCTGGCGGTGCTGGGCCCGGCCACGGTCCTGCCGGGCCACGCGCAGGTGCTGGCGGACCTCGGCGCCGCGTGCGAGCGGCTGCTCGAGCACCGGGGGCAGCGGCTGGCCGAGGTCCGTGAGGCGCTGCGGGCGCTCGGGCCCGGCGCGGGGACGGAGGCGGTGACCGCCCGGATCTACGCGGACGTGCCGGAGTCGGTGCTGCCCGCCGCGCGGCTGTCCGTGCGGGCCCAGCTGGCCTATCTGGGGCGCTGAGCGGCTCCGCCGCGCGGGCGTCCCGGCGCGGGCCCCGGACGGCGGCCGCGGCGCAGCCGCCGGTAGAGCAGGAACAGCAGCACGGCCACCGCGGCGAGCACCACGACCACGAGCAGCGGCAGGAACACCGCCACGAGGGACAGGGTCACGGCCGAGACGTCCTCGACCGTGGACGCCACCGGCGCGGCCGCGCCCGCGGTGAGCGTGTTGGCGGCCGGGCGGGAGACGGTCTTCGTCACGTGCACCACGAGGGCGACGACGACGCCCACGGCCACGGGCACCCACGCCGGGGAGGAGAGCAGCGCGCCCGGGTCGGCCGCCGTGCCCCCGCCGGCGGTCTGGGCGGTGGTGGCGGAGCCGAAGACGATCCCTCCGGAGGTGGGGCGCACGAAGGTCTGGAGCAGGTCGTTGAGCGAGTCCACGACGGGGACCTTGTCCGCCACGACCTCCACGGCCAGCAGCACGGCGAGCAGGACCAGCACCCAGGTCTCGGACAGCCACGCGGAGCCCGGGCCGAGGTCCACGGCCTGCGTGAAGCGGTCCAGCAGCCCGAGCACGAGCAGCGGGACGTAGGCGTTCAGGCCCGCCGAGGCCGCGAGCCCGGTGCCGGTGAGGACGTCCATGGGCTCATCCTAGACAGCGGCCCCGGGCCGGGGACCCGCGGGGCTCAGCCCACCGGCGCGCCCTGCGGGGGCGCGGCCACGGCCTCGCGCCGCTTCAGGGTCCCGACGGCGGCGTAGGTCACCGGCAGGACCAGCACCTCGACCAGGACCTTGTAGACGTAGCCGACCAGCACGTAGTTCAGGAAGTCCCCGGCCGTGCTGATGCCGATGATCGGGGCGGCCACGGTGCAGAAGATCACGGTGTCCACGAGCTCGCCCACCAGGGTCGAGCCGAGCAGGCGTGCCCACAGGTGCCGCCCGCCCGTGCGGGCCTTGAGCCGGACCATCACGAAGGCGTTGAGCAGCTGGCCCGCGAGGTAGCCCAGCAGGGACCCGGCCACGATCAGCGGCACCGGCCCCAGCACGGCCTCGAACGCCTCCTGGCCCTCGTAGAACGCGGCCGGGGGCAGCGCGATGACCAGCCAGAACACGACCGAGGCGAACAGGCCCGCCGCGAAGGAGGTCACGATCGCCCGCCGCGCGGGGCGGAAGCCGTAGACCTCGGCCACGACGTCGCCCAGCACGTAGGCCAGGGGGAAGAGGAAGAAGCCGCCGTCGGTGAGCACCGGGCCGAAGGCCACGCCCTTGGTCGCCGCGATGTTGGAGAGCACGAGGATCACGCAGTAGGCGGCCACGAGCAGGTCGTAGGCGCTGCGGGGGCGGCGGGCGAGGCCCGTGGGCTCGGGGCCCGCCGGCGAGGAGGGAGCAGGGGATGCGGTCACGTGGGTCACCAATCTGTATTGACGCGGCGGGCCCGCGCGGGACCCGCCGTGGTTCGATCCGGTATGCGGCCCGGCCCCCGCCTGCCACCCGGGGGCTCCTCCGCCGGCGCCGCGCACCCGGGACGGGCCCGGGGCGGCCGGAGGCCGTCGGACAGTCTAGCGCCGGGGCCGGCGGCCCCTCCGGGCCGGCGCGGGGCGCCGGTTGGCCCCGGGCGCGGGCCCGGGCGCAGAATGGTCCCCATGACCGACACCACCACCGCTCCCGCCGCCGGCCGCCCCGCGGCGGCCCAGCCCCCCGTGGCCCTGACCGTCGCCGGGTCCGAGGCCACCGGCGGCGCCGGCGCGCAGGCGGACCTCAAGACCTTCCAGGAGCTCGGCGTCTTCGGCTCGCTGGCCCTGACCTGCATCGTCTCCTTCGATCCCGCCGAGGACTGGGGCCACCGCCTCTTCCCCGTGCCGCAGGACGTGCTGCGCGAGCAGCTCGAGGCGATCACGGCGGCCCACGAGCTCGGCGCCGTGAAGATCGGCATGCTCGGCAGCCCCGCCACCATCGCGACCACCGCCGAGGTCCTGGGCCGGCTGGCCCCGCGCCACCTCGTGCTCGACCCGGTGCTGATCTGCAAGGGCCAGGAGCCCGGCGCCGCGCTGGACACCGACGAGGCGCTCAAGGCCGAGATCCTGCCCCTGGCCACCTTCGTGACCCCCAACCACTTCGAGGCGCTGTCCCTGTCCGGGCTCGAGGAGATCAGCACGGTCGAGCACCTCGCCGAGGCCGCCCGCCGGATCCACGAGCGCTCCGGCGCCGTGGTGCTCGCCAAGGGCGGGGTCCGGCTGGCCGGCCCGGACGCCGTGGACGTCTACTACGACGGGGAGACCCTCGAGGTGCTCTCCGAGCCCAAGGTCGGCGAGGTCCCCGTGGCCGGGGCCGGCTGCACCCTGGCCGCGGCGGTCGCCGCCGAGCTGGCCAAGGGCGCCGAGCCGCTCGCGGCCGCGCGCACGGCGAAGGCGTTCGTCTCGGCCGGGATCCGGCAGCGGCTGGTCTCCCGCGCGCCCTTCGACTCCCTGTGGCAGGGCGGGTCCGCCGCCGAGCGCTGAACCACCCCTCCCCCGTGCGGCCGCGCCGCCCGCTCCCTTCCCGGAGCGGGCGGCGCGGCCGTTGACGGCGGAAGGCGGGGCGTCCCGCGCCCGGGCCATGAGGCTCGGGCCGGCACGGGTGCGGCAGCGGCCGGAGCAGGTCCGGGCCGAGCCCCACCCCCTCGTGGACCTCGGCGGCGAGACCCCGGCGCGCGACCCCGAGGGGTGCACCGCCTGAGCCCCCGGGGGAAGCTTCCTGGACGTTCTCCGTGGAGTTGCCCGATCCGGCGCCGAAGCGGGCCGAAAGGTGGTGTCATAGTCGGACACACCGTCACCAAGACTCATTGAAGTGTGCATACTTTGATGACAGATAGAAATCAGGTGTCATCATGCCCCGCATCTCAGCCGCCACCAACGCCGCGCAGCGCGAGAACACCAAGCGAGCGATCCTCGACTCCTTCGGCCAGCTGCTCTACCGGCAGGGCCTCACCGGCCTGACCATGACGCACGTGGCGAAGAACGCGGGGGTGGGCCGCACCGCCGTCTACAACTACTTCGCCGACATGGGCGAGCTGCTGGTGGCCTACGCGCTCGACGAGACCGAGCGGTTCATGGCCGACCTGCGCCGCGACCTCGAGGGCGTGGAGAACCCGGTGGACCGGCTGGCGGTCTACATCCGGGCCCAGATCGAGGACCTCACCCGCCGGCACCTGCCGCCGGGGCCGACCATGCGCACCGTCCTCTCCCCCGAGGACTACCAGAAGCTCGGCGAGCACGTGGGCGAGCTGCAGGGACTGCTCGCGGCGATCCTGCGCGCGGCCATCGAGGAGCGGTGGCTGCCCGGGGGCGACATCGCCGAGCTGGCCTCCCTGGTGCACGGCTCGCTCACCGCGGCCGCCGACCGCGGGCAGAGCGCGGACCGGGACCGCGCCGAGCGCGAGCGCCACATCCGCACCACGGTCCGGTTCATCCAGCAGGGCCTCGGGGCCCAGTTCGACGCCGAGGGCAGACCGGTGCGCCTGGCCCCCGAGCGGCCCCCGCTCAGCGCCGCCTCCTGAGGGGCGCCGCCGCGGGCGGCGCACGGGTCCGCGGCTACGCCGTGCGTGCCGGGGACCGGTCGAGGTCCAGGACGCGGGCGTGGACCACGGCCCGGTGGTGCAGGGCGGTGCGCAGCGCCCGGTGCAGACCGTCCTCGAGGTAGAGCTCCCCGCGCCAGCGGACCACGTGCGGGAAGAGGTCCCCGTAGAAGGTGGAGTCCGCGTCGAGCAGCGTGGACAGGTCCAGGGTGGTCTTGGTGGTGACGAGCTGGTCCAGCCGCACCTGGCGCGGGGCGACGCCGGACCAGTCCGCGGGGGTGACCAGGCCGTGGTCGGGGTACGGGCGGGTGTCGCCCACGGCCTTGAAGATCATGGGCCTCATCCTAGGGGCGGGGCGGGGCCGACCCCAGCCGGGCCTGCGCGGACACCCCGCGGGCCGCTGCGGCCGGGCGGGAACGAGGAACGCCCCGGACCGAGGGTCCGGGGCGTTCCGACGTCCGGGGACGTCCTGCGCGGAGGATGGGGGATTTGAACCCCCGAGGGCGTGAACCCAACACGCGTTCCAGGCGTGCGCCATAGGCCGCTAGGCGAATCCTCCAGGCGTGCGTGCCGGCAGGCCTTCCGGCGCCGAACATGCGGGATCCAGCATAGCCGAATCCCGGCGCTGTGCCGAATCGGCCCCTCCCGCCCCGTCGGCGGGGCCCGTCCGGCCGGGGCGGACGGGCCGGTTTCGGGGCCCGCGCAGGATCCGCTAGAGTAGGGGCCAGCCCCTCGCGTGGCGTCATCCTGCTGAACTCCCCCAGGACCGGAAGGTAGCAAGGGTAGGTGGGCTCTGGCGGGTGCGCGAGGGGTCTTCTCGTCCCCCCGGAGCGGCCCCTCCCCAGGCTCGACCGGCCGCGCCGGCTGTCGGATTCCGTCGCTAAGGTGGCTCCTGTGACTACCGCCCTGTACCGCCGCTACCGCCCGGAGACCTTCGAGGACGTCATCGGCCAGGAGCACGTGACCGAGCCGCTGATGACGGCGCTGCGCAAGGACAGGGTCAGCCACGCGTACCTCTTCTCCGGCCCCCGCGGCTGCGGCAAGACGACCTCCGCGCGCATCCTCGCCCGCTGCCTGAACTGCGCCGAGGGCCCCACGGCCACCCCGTGCGGGCGCTGCGAGAGCTGCCGCGACCTGGCCCGGGACGGCGCGGGCTCCCTCGACGTCATCGAGATGGACGCCGCGAGCCACGGCGGCGTGGACCACGCCCGCGACCTGCGCGAGCGCGCCACGTTCGCCCCCGTGCGCGACCGGTACAAGATCTTCATCATCGACGAGGCCCACATGGTCACGCGCGAGGGCTTCAACGCGCTGCTGAAGATCGTCGAGGAGCCGCCGGAGCACATCAAGTTCATCTTCGCGACCACGGAGCCGAGCAAGGTCCTCACGACCATCCGCTCGCGCACCCACCACTACCCCTTCCGGCTGGTCCCGCCGGAGCCGCTCGTGCACTACCTCGAGCAGCTGTGCGCCGAGGAGCACGTGCAGGTGGCCCCCGGCGTGCTCTCGCTCGTGGTGCGCGCCGGCGGCGGGTCCGTGCGCGACACCCTCTCCGTGCTCGACCAGCTCATGGCGGGCTCCGACGAGCAGGGCATCACCTACGACCTCGCGGTCGCCCTGCTCGGCTACACCCACGGCGCGCTGCTCGACGACGTCGTGGACGCGTTCGCCTCCGGGGACGCCGCCACGGTCTTCCGCGCGGTCGACCGCGTGGTGCAGACCGGCCAGGACCCCCGGCGCTTCGTGGAGGACCTGCTCCAGCGCTTCCGGGACCTCGTGATCGTCAACGCCGTGCCGGACTCCGCGGGCAACATCCTGCACGGGATGCCCCAGGACCAGGTCGCCCGGCTGCGCAACCAGGCCTCCCAGCTCGGGGCCGCCGAGCTCTCCCGCGCCGCGGACATCACGAACACCGCGCTCACCGAGATGACGGGGGCCACCTCCCCGCAGCTGCACCTCGAGCTGCTGTGCGCCCGGATCCTGCTGCCCTCCTCCGAGGACACCACCCGCGGCGTGACCGCCCGCGTGGACCGGATCGAGCGCCGGCTCGGCATCGGCCGGGGCGCCGCCCCCGCCGACCAGCACGCCCCGGCGGCACCGGCCGCCGAGCCCGCGCCCGCGCCGTCCGCCGTGCCTCCCGCGCCGCGGCCGGACGGCGAGGACCGCGGGCCCGCGGGCGCCGCGCCGGCGGCCCCTCCGGCCGGGGAGGCCGCCCCGCCTGAGCCCACCCCGCGGCAGCCCGCGCCGGCGCACGCCGCGGCCGGCGACCGGTCCGGCGACGACGCACGGCACCGCGCCGGCGGCGCGCAGGGCGACGACGGCGCACCCCGGGCCCCGGAGCCGCACGGGGCGCCGGCCGGCGGACCGGACCCGCGGTCGCGCCCCGACCCCGGACCCTCCGGGCCCGTCCGGCCCGGAGCCGCCGCCCCGGAGCCGCAGGAGGACACCCCGCGCGCCGCCGACGGCGCGGGCACCGAGATCGACCTGCTGCGGGCGTCGTGGCCGGAGATCGTCAACGCCCTGGCCGAGATCCGCCGGGTCGCGTGGTTCACCGTCCAGCGCGGCACCCCGCAGTCCTTCGACGGCAAGGTCCTGCGGATCATGTTCGACGCCGAGGGCGACCTCATGAACTTCCCCCGCTTCGAGGACGACCTGCGCCGGGCCGTGCACCAGGTGCTGGGCATCGACTGCCGCGCCGAGGCCGTGCCCCCGGGCGGGGGCCACGGACGCGGCGGCGGGTCCCGGCGACCGGGACCGCCCGCTCCCCCGCGCGGCGGCCAGGACGGGCCGGCGCCCGAGCGCCGGCCGGAGCAGCGCGGCGGCCGGGGTCCGGAGCAGGACGCCGCGCCGCGGCAGGACCCGGGCGCGGCGCAGCAGCACGACCGGGGCACGGCCCATCGGGCGGAGCGCAGCCCCGCACCGCGGGGAGAGCAGCGTGCCGTGCAGCGGCCTGAGCCCGGTGCGGCGCAGCCCGGCCGGGCGGGCGCGCCCGGCCGGCGGGACGACGGGCCGGCAGGGTCGGGGACGTCCGCGGGACAGGAGCCGCCGCGGGGCGACCGGGACGCCCGGGGCGCCCCCGGGCGTCCCGCCACGGACGAGGCACCGGAGTGGAGCGACCCCTCCTGGGCCGAGGAGCCCGTGCACAGCTGGTCCGTCGCCCCCATCCCCGGCGGCGCGGCCGCCGACGGGAGCGTCCCCGTGGAGGACGGGGCCCCCGGCCCGGTGCCCGCGGACCCCGGGCCCGGCCGCTCCGCCCGTCCCGGCGCGCCGGCGGCGCCCGAGGCCGGGCGTCCGGCCGGCGACCACGGCACGACCGCAGCGGCCGGGCCCGGGGTCCGGGCGCCGGACGCGCCGGAGCCCGGTCACCGGGGCCCGGACACCCCCGGGACCGCAGCCCGTCCGGCGGACGAGCACCGTGCGGACGACCGGCAGCCGGCCCACCGGCGTGCCGACGACCGGGGCCCCGGCGCCCAGGGCCCCGCGGGCGGGGAGCCCACGGAGCAGGATGCCGCGGGCCCGGACCCCGCAGGACGGGCTCCCGCGCGGCAGCGCCCCACCGGCGGGGGGACGGAGGTCACCGCCCCGGCGCCCGCCCCGGCCGGCGGCGGACCCGAGGCCTGGCGGCCCGGTCCCTCCGACGACGACGTCCCGCCCCCGGAGGAGCCCCCGTACCCGGACGACCTCCCCTATCCCGATGCTCCCTACCCCGACGAGCCACCGCCCCCCGAGGACGAGGCGCCGCCGGAGCAGTGGCGGCCCTCCCGCCCGGCGCCCGCGGGTCCGGCCGGGCCGGGCCGGACGGCACCGCCCGCCCCGGCGCACCGTGAGCGGCCGGCCCCCGGGGCGGCATCGGTGGCCACGGCTCCCGCCCCCGAGCGGGCCGCCCCGCCGGCCCCCGGCGGGCCGGCCGCGGCCCCGGCCCAGGAGCCGGCGTCCCGGCGGCGGCTGAGCTTCCGGGAGCGGCACGCGGCCGCGATCGCCGCCGGCCGGCAGGCCCCCGAGCGGCCCGGGACCGCGGGGGGCGAGGGCCCCGAGGGCGTAGAATGGGACGACTCCTTCGTCCCCAGCGCGGACGACGAGGCCCTCGAGG
Organism: Kocuria flava; assembly: GCF_001482365.1. Classification (NCBI taxonomy): domain Bacteria; kingdom Bacillati; phylum Actinomycetota; class Actinomycetes; order Micrococcales; family Micrococcaceae; genus Kocuria; species Kocuria flava. The sequence goes on from NZ_CP013254.1 coordinate 145,340, forward strand.
ACTCCACGCTCTACGGCCGGGCCGCCATCGAGCGGATCCTCGGCGGCATGCTGATCGAGGAGCGGGACCTCTCCACCGGGGAGTGAACCCCGCGGACGCGGTCCACCGGGGCGCGACCCGCCCCGCACGGCCCGGCCCCGGGCGGGCAGCAGCCCCCGGGCGAGGAGCACAGGGGCCTGCACCGGCCCGGGAAACGAGGAGAACGTGTACGAAGGCGCCGTCCAGGAACTGATCGACGAGCTGGGGCGGCTGCCCGGCGTGGGGCCGAAGTCCGCGCAGCGGATCGCGTTCCACCTCCTCGACGCGGACAAGGAGGACGTCCGCCGGCTGGCCGAGGCCATGACCGCCGTCAAGGAGAAGGTGCGGTTCTGCCGGATCTGCGGCAACGTCGCCGAGCTCGAGGAGTGCGCGATCTGCCGCGACGCCCGCCGGGACGCGAGCGTGATCTGCGTGGTCGAGGAGTCCAAGGACGTCATGGCCATCGAGCGCACCCGCAGCTACCGCGGCCGCTACCACGTGCTGGGCGGGGCGATCAGCCCCATCCAGGGCATCGGCCCCGATCAGCTGCGCATCCGCGAGCTGATGACCCGGCTCTCGGACGACACCGTCCAGGAGGTCGTCCTCGCCACCGACCCCAACCTGGAGGGCGAGGCCACCGCGACCTACCTGTCGAGGATGCTCAAGACCCTGGGGGTGCGCGTGACCCGTCTCGCCTCGGGGCTGCCCGTGGGCGGGGACCTCGAGTACGCCGACGAGGTCACCCTCGGCCGGGCCTTCGAGGGCCGCACCGTGGTCGCCTGAGCGGGACCGCCCCGCCCGCCCGTCCCCCGAAGAGCGCTCGCCCGCGCCGACCTGCGGCGACGCCGCCCGCGAGGACGTCCCGGGAGGCCGGCCGCGACCGCCCCGGGGCCCGGACGGTAGGATGTCGTGGGGCCGGCCGCGGGGAGGACCGCCGCTCCTGCCCCTGCCATCACCCACCACAGGAGTTGAACCCATGAGCCTGATCGTGCAGAAGTTCGGTGGCTCCTCCGTCGCGGACGCCGACGGCGTCCGCCGCGTCGCACGGAGGATCGTCGAGACCCACAACCGCGGCCACGACGTCGTCGTGGTCGTCTCCGCCATGGGCGACACCACCGACGAGCTGCTCGACCTCGCCCACGAGGTCACCCGCAAGCCCCCGGCCCGCGAGCTCGACATGCTCCTCACCGCCGGCGAGCGCATCTCGATGGCGCTGCTGGCCATGGCCGTCTCCGGGATGGGCGTGCCCGCCCAGTCCTTCACCGGGTCCCAGGCCGGGATGGTCACCGACGGCGCCCACGGCGCCGCCCTGCTCGTGGAGGTCAACCCCGAGCGGGTGCGCGAGTCCCTGGACCAGGGCAACATCGCGATCATCGCCGGCTTCCAGGGCGTCCACCGCCAGACCAAGGACATCACCACCCTGGGCCGCGGCGGCTCGGACACCACGGCCGTGGCGCTGGCCGCCGCCCTGGACGCCGACGTCTGCGAGATCTACTCCGACGTCGACGGCGTGTTCACCGCCGACCCCCGCATCGCCCCGAAGGCGCGCAAGCTCGAGCAGGTCAGCAGCGAGGAGATGCTCGAGCTGGCCGCCAACGGCGCCAAGATCCTGCACCTGCGCTGCGTGGAGTACGCCCGCCGCTTCGGCGTGAAGCTGCACGTGCGCTCGTCCTTCTCGCACAGCGAGGGCACCTGGGTCATCCCGAGCCCCGAAGACGTCGCCGACTCACCGAAGGAGATCCCGTTGGAACAGCCGCTCATCTCCGGCATCGCCCACGACCGCACCCAGGCCAAGATCACGGTCGTCGGCGTCCCCGACCGCCCGGGCATCGCCTCCCGGATCTTCCGCCTGCTCGCCGAGGCGAAGGTCAACGTGGACATGATCGTCCAGAACGTCTCCACCGGCGACGACCCCCTGACCGACCTGTCCTTCACCGTGGACGAGTCCCAGGGCGATCTCGCCATGAGCCTGCTGCGCGCGGCCGAGGAGAAGATCGGCTACGCGGGCCTGGAGTACGACGACCAGGTCGGCAAGCTCTCCCTCGTGGGCGCTGGCATGAAGTCGAACCCCGGGGTGACCTTCACGTTCTTCGAGGCGCTGGCCTCGGCGAACATCAACATCGACATGATCTCCACCTCGGAGGTGCGGATCTCGGTGATCACCTCCGCCGACCGCCTCGACGAGGCCGTGCGCGTGGTCCACACCGCCTTCGGCCTCGACGCCCAGGACGAGGCGACGGTCTACGCGGGCACCGGCCGCTGAGGCCCGTGCCGCGCCGGAGCACCGGCGGGACCGGCCCCGTGGCCGGTCCCGCCGCCGTCGTCCTGGACCGGGCGCAGTGGCAGCCGCGGGCGCGTGCCCACGAGGCGCGGGCCGCGCGCTGGGCCGACCCGTTCGTGGCCCGCCGCCACCGCGGGGAGGAGCACCCGGTCGAGGACTTCCTGTTCACCTACTACACGCTCAAGCCGGCGCAGCTGAAGCGGTGGCACCCCGGGGCGGGCACCGTGCTGCTGGACGCCGCCGGGCGGGCCGGCGAGAGGTTCTACCGGCCGCTGCGCCCCGGGGAGCTCGACGCCCTCGGGCTGGGCCCCGGGGACGGGGCCGTGACGGTCGACGACGACGCCTTCCGGGACCGGCGCGGCGCCGCCGTGGACTTCGCCCGGGCGGTGCTGGGCGCCCACGAGCGCAACCCCGGGTTCTTCGGCTGCTTCGGGCTGCACGAGTGGGCGATGGCCTACCGCTCCGAGGAGAACGCGCTGCGCCACGAGCGGCTGCCGCTGCGCCTGGGCGCCGCCGGCACGGACGCCGTGGTCGAGTCCGCCCGGATCCGCTGCACCCACTTCGACGCGTTCCGCTTCTTCCAGCCGCAGGCCGTGCCCCTCAACGAGGTGCAGCCCACGCGGGAGGCCCAGCGCCGGCTCGAGCAGCCGGGCTGCCTGCACGCGACCATGGACCTGTACAAGTGGGCGTACAAGCTCGTGCCCGCGATCCCCTCCGAGCTGGTCCTGGACTGCTTCGAGCTCGCCCGCGACGTGCGGGAGACCGACATGCAGGCCGCCCCCTACGACCTCACCGGCTGGGGCTACGAGCCGGTGCGGATCGAGACCCCGGAGGGCAAGGCCGAGTACGTGCGCCGCCAGCGGGACTTCGCCCGCCGGGCCGCGCCGCTGCGGCGGCGGCTGGGCGCGGCCCTGGAGGTCCTGGACCCGCACCGGGCCACGGCGGGCGCGGCCGCGTGAGCGCGCCGGGCCCCTGGGAGCGCGTGGTCGAGGCCGCCGCCGTCGCCCGGCCGCTGGACTTCGCCACGGCGCTCACGAGCACCGGGCCGGTGCTGGTGACCCGGGACGCCGCGGGCGGGCTGCACGTGCTGCGCAACACCTGTCCGCACCAGCAGGCCACGGTGTGCCGGGAGGCCGCCGGGCGCGCGGAGTCCTTCGAGTGCCCCAACCACTACTGGGTCTTCGCCCCGGACGGCCGGTTCACGGGCTCCCGCCTCGCCCTGGCCGCGGGACGCACGGCACCGCCGGACCCGGCCAAGGACCTGCCGGCGCTGGAGGCCGCGGTGGCCGGCGGCTGGGTCGTGGTCCGGCGCGGCTGACCCGTCAGCGCCCCCGGGCGCCCTGGGCGGCCACCCAGGCGCGCACGTCGGCCGCGCGGAACCGGCGGTGGGTGCCCCGGTACTGGACCGGGATCGTGCCCTGCGTCGCGAGGTTGCGCAGGTAGGTGTGGGAGATCCCCGCGAGCGCGGCCGCCTGCGCCGTGGTCAGCAGCTCCTCCCCCGGCCCGGCGTCCCCGTCGCCCCCGCCCGGCGCGGTCCTGCTGCCGGGGCCTCCCGGGCCGGTCGCGGCGTCCCCGGGGCCGGAGGCGACGGTGACCTCCTCGCCGCGGGCCAGCCGGGCGAGCAGGTCCAGGACGGCCTCGCGCGCCGCTCCGGGCAGGCGCAGGGCGGTGCCGTCGACGAAGACAGTGACGTCGCGGGCGGCCAGGGCCTCGGCGAGGCGCTCGGCCTCGCGCCCGTGCAGGCCGGCGGTGGTCGTGGGCGGGTGCTGGCTCATGCGCTCATTGTCCCCCGTGCGCCCCGGGCGCGCGCCACGGGAACGGAGGTTCGCCCGGGCCCGCCCGGGTCGGAGCCGCCGTCGCCGGCGGGCGGGGAGCACGCGGACCGGGGCCGCCGCCGGGGACGGCCGCCGATGGCCGCCGGGCCGGCGGCGCGTGGTAGAACAGGCCGGTGACCCGCCCGCAGCCCTCCCGCCCCCTGCCCGTCCCGCTCGTCCTGGCGGCGGTGCTGCTCGTGGCGGTCAACCTCCGCCCGGGGGCGACCTCCGTGGGCCCGGTGCTGGCCGAGCTGCAGGCCGGCCTGGGCCTGGACGCGACCCTGGCCGGGGTCCTGACGTCCCTGCCGGGGCTGACCTTCGCCGTGGCCGGCACCTGCGCCGTGGCGCTCTCGCGGCGCACCGGGATCAGCGGGGCCGTGGCGTGGGGGCTGCTGCTGGTCGCCCTGGCGCTCACGGCGCGCGCCCTGGTGGGCTCGGCGCCCGTCTTCCTGGTGCTGAGCGTGCTGGCGCTGCTCGGGATGGGCATCGGCAACATCCTGGTGCCGGCCTTCGTCAAGCGCCACGGCGGGCGGCGCACGGCGCTGCTCAACAGCGTCTACACGACCGGTCTGGCCGTGGGCGCGACCCTGTCCCTGCTGGCGGCCGGGCCGCTGACCGCCGCCGGCGGGTGGCCGTGGACCCTCGGGCTGTGGGGGCTGACCGCCCTGCTGGCACTGGTGCCGTGGCTCGCCGTCGCGGCGCGGGACCGGCGGGAGGCCGCCGCCGCGCCCCGGGTGCTGCTGCGCACCCCGCGGGCCCGCATCACCGGCTCCCGCACGGCCGTGGCGCTGAGCCTGTACTTCGGGGTGCAGTCGATGCACGCCTACGTGCAGTTCGGCTGGGTCGCCCAGATCCTGCGCGACGGCGGCCTGGACCGGGCCGGGGCCGGGCTGGCGATGGCGCTGCTGGCGGCCATGGGCATCCCGGGCGGGCTGCTGATGCCCTCCGTCGTCGCCCGCTCCGCGCGCCTGCGCACGTGGGTCGTGGTCCTGGGCGCGTGCATGGCCGCGGGCTACACCGGCCTGCTGCTCGCCCCGGCCGCCCTGCCGTGGCTGTGGGCGCTGCTGCTGGGCGTCGGCTGCTTCTCCTTCCCGACCGCCCTGGCCCTGATCGTGGCCCGGTCCCGGGAGGCGCACGTGACCGCGCAGCTGTCCGGGTTCACCCAGTCGGTGGGCTACTCGCTCGCCGCCGCCGGGCCCTTCCTCGTGGGCGCCCTGCACGACCTCACCGGCGGCTGGACCGCGCCGCTCGTGCTGCTCATCGCCTCGTGCGCGGTGCTGGCCGGCGCCGGGCTGCTGGCCTCGGCCCCGCGCTTCGTCGACGACGAGCTCGCCGGCCCCGCGGGCCCCGACCGGACCGGCTGACCAGGGTCCCTCGGGGCCTCGCGGGCACCGGGTGCCCGCGAGGCCCCGCCGGCGCCGGACGGGCGGCGGGCCGACGTGGGCTGTACCACACCGGCGGGGGCGGGCTCCAGCGCGGCACCCGGGCCGTGGCCGAACCGATAGACTGGCCCCTGTTCGCCGGATCCCGGCACCGCCTGCTGCTCGACCCCTCAGGAGTTCCCCGATGGCCCGCATCGTTGTCGACGTCATGCCCAAGCCCGAGATCCTCGACCCGCAGGGGAAGGCGATCGCCAACGAGCTGCCCCGGATCGGCCTCGACGGCTTCGCCGGCGTGCGCCAGGGCAAGCGCTTCGAGCTGACGGTCGAGGGCGAGGCCGGCGAGGACGTCCTCGCCCAGGCCCGCGAGGCCGCCGAGAAGCTGCTGTCCAACCCGGTCATCGAGGACGTCGTGCGCGTGGCCGTGCTCGACGAGACCGACGGGGAGAACTGAGCATGGCGGCCCCCGAGACCCCGCTGATCGCGGACCTCTCCGCCCCCGGGCCCGACCCCGCGCTCGCGGGCGCCCGGATCGGCGTGGTGACCTTCCCCGGCACCCTCGACGACCGCGACGCCGCGCGCGCCGTGGAGCTGGCCGGTGGGACCCCCGTCCCCCTCTGGTACGCCGAGCGGGACCTGCAGGGCGTCGACGCCGTGATCCTGCCCGGAGGCTTCTCCTACGGCGACTACCTGCGCGCCGGGGCCATCGCCCGCTTCGCGCCGATCATGGACCGGGTGATCGACGGTGCCGGCGCCGCGGGCACCTCCGGGTCGTCCCCGCTGCCGGTGCTCGGGATCTGCAACGGCTTCCAGGTGCTCACCGAGTCCCACCTGCTGCCGGGCTCCATGATCAAGAACGACCACCTGAAGTTCCTCTGCCGCGACCAGCGCCTGCGGGTCGAGAACAACCGGACCGCCTGGACCGCCGAGTACGCCGAGGGCCAGGAGATCGTGGTCCCGCTGAAGAACCAGGACGGTCAGTACGTGGCCGACGAGCGCACCCTCGACGCCCTCGAGGCCGAGGGCCGCGTGGTCTTCCGCTACGTGGGCGCCAGCCCGAACGGCTCCCGCCGGGACATCGCCGGGATCTGCAACGCCGCCGGCAACGTGGTCGGCCTCATGCCCCACCCCGAGCACGCGGTGGAGCCCGGCTTCGGCGCCGACTCCTCCGCCTCCGGGGAGGTCGGCATGCGCGACGGCACGGACGGGCTCGGCCTGTTCGTCTCCGTCCTCAAGGCACTGGTCAAGTAAGGAGCACGGCACCCGCGATGAGCGAGAAGCACTTCAACCTGGACACCGTCGAGCACGCGGCGGCCACCCCCGACACCGATCTGCCCTGGGCAGAGCTGGGCCTGAAGGCCGACGAGTTCGCGGAGATCAAGAAGATCCTCGGCCGCCGCCCCACCGCCGCGGAGCTCGCGATGTACTCGGTCATGTGGTCCGAGCACTGCTCCTACAAGTCCTCGAAGGTCCACCTGCGCCAGTTCGGCGAGAAGGTCACCGAGGAGATGACGAAGGACCTGATGGTCGGCATCGGCGAGAACGCCGGGGTGACCGACATCGGGGACGGCTGGGCCGTGACCTTCAAGATCGAGTCCCACAACCACCCCTCCTACGTGGAGCCCTACCAGGGCGCCGCGACCGGGGTCGGCGGGATCGTGCGCGACATCATCTCGATGGGCGCCCGCCCCGTGGCCGTCATGGACCCGCTGCGCTTCGGGGCGATCGACCACCCGGACACCGCGCGCGTGGTGCACGGCGTCGTCGCCGGCGTGGGCGGCTACGGCAACTCGCTGGGCCTGCCCAACATCGGCGGGGAGGTCGTCTTCGACCCCTGCTACCAGGGCAACCCGCTCGTCAACGCCCTGGCCGTGGGCGTGATGCGCCACGAGGACATCCGCCTGGCCAACGCCTCGGGCGTGGGCAACCGGGTCGTGCTCTTCGGCGCCCGCACCGGCGGCGACGGCATCGGCGGGGCCTCCGTGCTGGCCTCGGAGTCCTTCGACGACGCCAAGCCCTCCAAGCGCCCGGCCGTGCAGGTCGGCGACCCGTTCGCCGAGAAGGTGCTCATCGAGTGCTGCCTCGAGCTGTTCAAGAACTCCCTCGTGGAGGGCATCCAGGACCTCGGCGCCGCCGGGATCTCCTGCGCCACCTCGGAGCTGGCCTCCAACGGCGAGGGCGGGATGCACGTGGACCTCACGAAGGTCCTGCTGCGCGACCCCACGCTGACCCCCGGCGAGATCCTGATGTCGGAGTCCCAGGAGCGCATGATGGCGGTCGTGGCCCCCGAGCAGGCCGAGGCCTTCGAGGCCGTCATGGCCAAGTGGGACGTCGAGTACTCGTGGCTGGGCGAGGTCACCGGCACCGGCCGGCTCGTGATCGAGTGGGACGGCGAGGTCATCGTCGACGTCGACCCCCGCACGGTCGCCCACGAGGGCCCCGTCTACGAGCGCCCCTACGAGCGCCCGGCCGGCCAGGACCGCCTGCAGCAGGAGCGCTTCACCGGCTCCCCCGCCGACTCCTCCCGCCCCTCCGGGGCGCAGCTGGGGCCCGCGGTGCTGGAGCTGATGGCCTCCCCGAACCTGTGCGCCAAGAACTGGGTCACCGACCAGTACGACCGCTACGTCCAGGGCAACACCGCCATGGCCGTGCCCGACGACGCCGGGGTGGTGCGCGTCGACGAGCGGACCGGCCTGGGCGTGGCCCTGTCCACCGACTGCAACGGCCGCTACGCCGTGCTGGACCCCTACGCCGGGGCGCAGCTGGCGCTCGCCCAGGCCTACCGCAACGTGGCCACCGCCGGGGCGCGGCCCGTGGCCGTCTCCGACTGCCTGAACTTCGGCTCCCCCGAGGACCCGGGGACGATGTGGCAGTTCGCGGAGGCCGTGCGCGGGCTCGCCGACGGCTGCATGGAGCTGGGCGTGCCCGTGACCGGCGGCAACGTCTCCCTGTACAACCAGACGGGCGGGGTGGGCATCCACCCGACCCCGGTGGTCGCGATGATGGGCGTGCTCGACGACGTCCGCCGCCGCACCCCCTCGGGCTGGCGCGAGGACGGGCAGGCGGTCTACCTGCTCGGCACCACCGCCGACGAGCTGGACGGCTCCGAGTGGGCGAACCTGCGCGGGCACCTGGGCGGGCTGCCCCCGGCCGTGGACCTGGCCCGGGAGCGGCTGCTCGGGGACCTGCTGATCAACATGTCCCGCGACGGCATGATCGACGCCGCCCACGACGTCGCCGAGGGCGGGCTGGCCGCGACCCTGGCCGAGATGGCGCTGCGCTTCGACACCGGCGCCCGGATCGGCCTCGGCGAGGTGTGCGAGCGGGACGGGGTGGACCTGTTCACCATGCTCTTCTCGGAGACCCAGGGCCGGGCCGTGGTGGCCGTCCCGCGCACCGAGGAGGTGCGGTTCTCCGACATGTGCACCGCCCGCGGCTACCCGTTCGCGCGCATCGGCGTCGTGGACGCCGTCGAGCGCTCCCTCGACGTCCAGGGCGAGTTCGCCCTCGGCCTCGACGAGCTGCGGGCCGCCCACGAGGCGACCCTGCCCCGTCACTTCGGCTGACGTCCCGGGGCGCCGCCTCCCGGCGGCGCCCTCCGCACCACCCGCGCACCCCGCGCCCGCAGAAAGCAGCACAGCATGATCGAGGACCTCGACACCCTCCCCCCGGCTCCCGTCCTGGAGACCGACCGGCTCCTCCTGCGGCCCTTCACGGCCGAGGAGCTCGACGCCGTGGCGGCCGGCGAGCCCCAGGAGCAGTTCGCCCCGGGCTTCCCGACCCCCGAGGACGTCGACTTCGCCCGGGAGTCCCTCGTGGCCGGCGGCTACTTCTTCACGGAGACCGTCTACGCCCGCATGGCCGTCGTGGAGAAGTCCTCCGGCCAGGTGGTCGGCACCGCCGGCTTCGTGGGTCCGCCCATCGACGACGAGCTCGAGGTCGTGGGCTCGCTGTCCGCGCAGCGCCGCGGCCTCGGCTACGCGGCGGAGGGGCTCGAGGCGCTGCTGCGGGTCGCCTTCGCGGACCCGCAGGTGCGCGGGGTGCGGGCCAGCGTGCCGGCGGACAACGCCCCGGCCGAGCAGACGCTGCGCGCGGCCGGGTTCGTCCACCGCCCGACGCCCGGGCTGGAGACCGACTACGTCCTGCCCCGCCCGGACTGAGCGGGGCGGGGGCGGGCCCGGCGGTCCTTAGACTGGCCGGGTGACGCCGGCGCCGTTCCCCCTGAACCAGATCCCGCTCGAGCACCTGCCCGAGGCGGTGACCGTGGGCGGACTGGTGCTCGGCTTCCTCATCAACCTGGTGGCCGCGGGCTGGATCTCGCACAACCGCCGGCCCTCGGTGGCCCTGGCGTGGCTGCTGGCGATCTTCCTCCTGCCCTACCTGGGGCTGCTGCTGTTCCTGGCCATCGGCTCGGCGAAGCTGCCCCGGAAGCGGATGGCGATGCAGGCCCGGATGAACGAGATCATCCGGGAGAACACCCCGGACGGGCACATCCTCGGCAACGTGGAGGAGCAGCTGCCGGCGTGGATCGAGTCCACCGCCCGGCTCAACTACAACCTGGGGGCGCTGCCCATGGTGGGCGGCAACTCCTTCGACCTGCTCACCGACAACCACGAGTCGATGCGCGTGATGGCCGAGGCCGTGGACGGGGCCCGGGACTACGTCCACTTCGAGTTCTACATCGTGGCGATCGACGACGCCTCCCGGCCCCTGCTCGAGGCGCTGCTGCGGGCCCACGAGCGCGGGGTGCGGGTGCGGGTGCTCATCGACCACCTGGGTTCCCTCGGCTACCCCGGCTACTCGGAGCTGGTCGAGCGCTTCGACGCGGCCGGCTTCCCCTGGCGGCGCATGCTGCCGCTGCGGCCGTGGAAGGGCGAGTGGCAGCGCCCGGACCTGCGCAACCACCGCAAGATCCTCGTGGTGGACGGCGAGCTGGGCTTCACCGGGTCGCAGAACATCATCCACCGCTCCTACAACAAGCGGAAGAACCTGCGGCGGGGCTACGAGTGGAAGGACCTGATGATCCGGTGCACGGGCCCGGTGGTCGCCGAGCTCAACGCCCTGTTCACCAGCGACTGGTACTCCGAGACCGGCGACCTCCTCCTCGACGAGGCCTCGCGCGAGCTGCCCGACATCCAGGGTCCCGTCTTCGCCCAGGTGCTGCCCTCCGGGCCGGGCTTCGAGACGGAGAACAACCTGCGGCTGTTCAACCACCTGATCTACAACGCCAACGACCGCATCGTCGTCTCCAGCCCGTACTTCGTGCCGGACGAGTCCCTGATGCACGCGCTGACCACGGAGGCGCAGTCGGGGGTGGACGTCCAGCTGTTCGTCGGCGAGACCTCGGACCAGTTCCTCCCCCACCACGCGCAGAACTCCTACTACGAGGAGCTCGCCGCCGCCGGGGTGAAGATCTACCGGTACCGGGCGCCCACCGTGCTGCACGCGAAGTTCGTGCTCGTCGACGACTACGTGTCGGTGATCGGCTCCTCCAACATGGACGAGCGATCGTTCGCCCTGGACCTGGAGGTCTCCGTCTACATCGTGGACCGGGACTTCCGCCGCCGGATGGACGCCGTGGTCGCGGAGTTCGAGGCGGCGAGCACCCTGCTCGACATCGAGGAGTGGAACCGGCGCCCGCTGTGGCAGAAGTACCTCGACAACATGGCGCGGCTGACCTCGGCCCTGCTGTGAGCGCCCCGGGGCCGGCTCAGGTCGCCAGGACCCCGCGCACGATCGAGTCCCCGGAATGCGTCGGGTCGCCGTCGACCGGCTCGTCGGAGACGTCGACGACGGGGAACCGCTCCACGTCGAGGTTCTCGGGCAGCACGAACACGGCCTCGTCGCCGGCCATCACGCCCAGGCTGACCATCCGCTGCGCGTCCGGGGCCAGCAGCCAGACCTCCTTGAAGCCGTCGACGTCGGCGGGATCGGTGCGCACGACCAGCTGACGGGTCCCGTCCGCGCGCTCGTCCACCTCCGCCGAGCCGCGGGCGGTGTAGCCGGCGAGGGGCTCGAGCTCGGCGGTGGCCAGCACCGTGGGATCCGGCTCCCGGTCCAGGCGCTGGGCGCCCCACACGGAGACCCCGCCCACGACCAGGGCGGCGGCCGCCGCGGCGGCGGCCAGCGGCCACGGCACCCCGCGGCGGGCCCGGCGGGCGGCGAGGTCCACGACCCCGCCCGACCCGGCGCCGTCGACCCGGGCGGCCGTCCCGGGCCGCTGTCCGGCATCCTGCTCGGCCCCGTCCTGCTCGGCCCCGTCCTGCTCGGTCCCGTCCCGCCCGGTCCCGTCCGGACCGGAGGGGGCCGCGGATGTCCCGGCGGCGGCCGGGCCGGACGCCCCCGGCGCGGAGGGCGCCCGGTCCGTGCCGGGGTCCCCGGCGGCGAGCGGGTCGGCGGCGAGCTCGGGGGCGAGGCCCAGCTCGGCGTGGACCGCGGTCCACACGCGCGGGTCCGGGGCGGGGACCGGCGCGGGCTCGGCGCGGCCGGCGCGCACCACGTGCCCGAGGGCGGCGAGCTCGGCGGCGCAGTGCCCGCAGCCGTCCAGGTGCGCGCGCTCCTCGGGCTCCGGGGACTCACCCAGGGCCAGGAGCGCCAGCGTCTCCTCACTCAGGTGTGCCATGGTCGTCCTCGAGTCGGGTGCGGAGGTGGGTCAGGCCGCGCCTCAGGTGGCTCTTGACCGTGCCCAGGGGCAGGTCGAGGCGGTGGGCGATCTGCTGGTGCGTGAGCTCCCCGTAGACGGCCAGCGCCACGATCGTGGAGCGGGGCGGGCCCAGCCGGCGGATCTCCGAGCGCACCAGCATCCGGTCCACCAGCAGGTCGGCCTCCTCGTGGGTGCCGCCGTGCTCGCCGGCGACGGCGGCCTGGCGCTGCGCGGCCTCCCGCCCGGCGGTGCGCGCGGCGTCGGCGATGCAGTTGCGGGCGATGCCCACGAGCCAGGCGGGGGCCGAGGAGCGCTCGGGGCTGTACCCGGACCGGTACTTCCACGCGCGCACGAACACCTCCTGGACCACGTCGTCTGCCGCCGCGTCGTCGCGCAGGGCCCGGACGGCCAGGGCGCGCACGAGTCCGGCGCAGTGCCGGAACGCGGCCGCCAGCGCGTGCTCGTCCCCCGCGGCGAACGCGGCGTCGAGCTCGGGTCCCCACTCGGGGGGCGGCGTCGGCATCGGGGAGGGGCTCCTCGCGGGATTCGGCGGCGCGGGGCGCGCCCGGCAGGTGCTGCCCAGCCTAGTGGACGTGGTGGTCGCGGTCATCGCAGGGCCCGTCGTCGTGTCCGGGGTCGTGTCCTGAGTCAGTCCACCGGGACCGCCCGGAGCACGACGTTGTCCTCGTAGTCGCCGATCTCCTCGAGCCACTCGCCCCCGCAGGTGACGAGGTGCAGCGCGGGTGCACCGTCGCGGCGGAAGAGGTCGGCGTCCTCGAGGCTGCGCTTGTGCACGTGCTCGACGGCCTCGGTGCGGTAGCGCTGCGCGGAGCCGTCGGCGCGCTCCACGACGACCTCCGTGCCGGGGCGCACGCCCTGCAGCCGGGCCATGGGGGTCACCTCCGTCAGGGTGTCGACGTGGCCGGCGATCACGGCCGCGCCCTCGCCGGCGCCGGGGGCCGGGCCGTGGCGGTACCAGCCGAGCTCCACGTGGTTGTCGGGCAGGGTCATCGCCCCGTCGTCCTCGATCCCCACCGGCAGCACGGGCATGTCGATGGGGGTGCCCGCCACCACGACCCGCACGGGGGCGGGCACGCGCTCCGCCGGCCGCGGGGTCGCCGGGGCGACCGGGACGTCGGCGGGGCCGGGGACCCGATCGGCCGGGACCGCCGGGGACGGGGCGGGGGCGGCGGGCGGCGCGGACGACGGCGGGGCGAGGGACCCCCTGGCCGCCGCCGCGCCGCCCGCTCCGTCGTCGTCCCCGGCGGACGGGACGACGGCGGCCGCGGCGGCGAGCAGCACCGCCGCGGCGAGGAGCCCGGCCCCCGCCGCCGCCCCGTGGCGGCGAGGGGGGCCGGGGGTCTGCTCCCCCGGGGGGCGCGGGCCGGGCGCGCGGTGCGCCCCCGGCCCGCGCCGTCGGCGGTCCGTCACCGCAGGCGGTCCTGCGCGAACCGCCGGCGGGAGGAGACCGCGCGCTGGGCCGCGAGCGCGGCGCCGATCAGCGCGAGCCCGCCCGCGGCGGCCAGCCCGGTGCTCAGCATCGTGCCGCTCTCCTGGGCGGCCAGGCCGGACTGCCCGCCGGGCACCGCGCCCGGCGCCTGCTCCATGCCCTCCAGGGTCTGGACGGCGAGCTGGAGGTTGCCGGCCTCGAGGGAGCCCCACGCGTAGACGATGTTGTGGGTGCCCTCGGCCAGGGTCAGGTCGGCCGGGCCGATCACCGGGTCGGTCGTGCCGGCCGCGGCGACGGCGGCGGAGACCGTCCCGGCGTCGACGGGCAGCGTCTGCTCGTCCGGGTTCTCCAGGCCCTGGATGATCGGCCGGCCGCCGGCGAGCACGTCCACCGCCGGGGCGGCGGCCACGTGGCGGACGGTCAGGTGGGACTTCCCGGCCTCGATCTCGGACATGTCGTTGGTGAACAGGGCGGCGGTCGGGCTGCCCTCCGCGTCGAGGTGGGCGGCGGCGGTGTAGTTCGTGCCGGGCTCGAGCTCGGCGGTGACCGGGCCGATGATCGGCGCCGAGGCGTCGGGGGCGTCGGGGGCGGTGATCGCCAGGTCGTAGCTGCCGGCCGGGAGCTCGAGCGGGCCGGCGAGGGTGCCGGGCTCGAAGTCGTCCAGGGTCAGCTCGCCGTTGACCCAGACGTCGACGACCGTGTCTGGAACGCCGTGGAGCACGGAGAGCTCGGCGTGCTCGGCGGCGGCCGCCGGCGACATCGAGAGGGCACCGGCCCCGAGACCGAGGACGGCGGCGGCGGAGAGGGTCTTGCGCATGACGGTGGCTCCTTCAACGGGCTCCCGGGCGGGAGCGGGATCGACCTTGCACCCCTACTACCGCCGGGGACGCGCCCCCGGATGCACTGGATCACATTTTTCTGCGGATCGTCTTCCCGCGCACCCTCCCGGAGTCCGTCCGCGGCCCTGCCGGAGTTCCGGTCCGCGGTGGACGCGGCGGCGCCCCGCGGGTCAGGCCTGCTCGTCCTCGGGCTCCCGCAGGTCCACCTCGAGCTCCTGCTCCTCGAGGTCGGTGGGGTCGGCCTCCAGCGAGGACTCCGCCGAGCGGTCCCGCAGGTGCGCAGGCGTCTCCTCGTCGTGCTCGGCGACCTCGGGCCGCTCCGCCTCGAGGGTCTGCTCGAGGCGGTCCGCCTCGTCCGCCTCGAAGCTCGCGTCGAAGGGGGTGCCGGGTGCGTCGGTCATGACTTCCTCCTGCGTGGTGGGGCCTGCGTCCGACCGGTGCGGGCACCGGTCCTGTGCCCCCGACCCTACTCGTCCGGGCGCCGGTTCCCAGCGCCCAGGCGGTCGGATAACGTGGTCTGCACCACAGGAGAACCGCTGGACAGCTAGGGAGTTGCCACCATGACGAGCCGATTCCACCGCTACGCCGAACTGTTCAAGAGCAAGGGTCCCTGGTGCACCGTGTACACGGACATCAGCACGGGCACGGTCGACTCCCTCCACTCGATCGACGTGCTGCCCGAGAACGTCTGCCGCCGGCTCGCCGAGCAGGGGGCGAGCAAGGCCGATCTCGCCGCGGTCGAGCGGGCCGTGCGGCCGGCCGAGGGCGTGCCCGACCCCGTCTGCCGCTACCTGCTGGTGCGCGACGGCACGGTGGAGATCGACGAGGTCCTCCCCGGTCCCCTGGCCGGGCAGGGCGTGGTGCGGGTGGAGGAGGTCCCCGACCTCACCCCGCTGTTCCGCCACCGCCCGGACGACTTCCCCTACGTGGTGGCCGAGGTCGGCCGCGACGGCGGCGAGATCTGCCTCCACTGGGCCAGCCGCGTGCCCTCCACCGACGAGCAGCAGATCGAGGGCGAGACGGAGCACCTGAAGAAGTTCCCGGGCGGGGGCTGGTCCCAGGGCCGCTGGCAGCGCCACACCGAGGACGTGTGGCGGCGCAACACCGAGCAGGTCGCCGAGCAGATCGACAAGGTCGTGGCCGAGTCCGGCGCCCAGCTCGTGGTACTGGCCGGGGACCTGCGGGCCCGCGGGCTCGTGGAGGACCAGCTCTCCAAGGCCAGCCGGGCGATGCTCAGCACGATCGACGCGAACACCCGCGCCGAGGGCAGCCGTTCCGCGGACCTGGAGCACCAGGTCGAGGAGCGGGTCGCCGAGGTGATCGCCCACCGCCAGCAGGAGCTGCTCGAGCGGCTGGCCCAGCAGCAGAACCGCCCCGAGCCCACGGCGGTCTCCGGGGTCGCCCCGGTGGTGCGGGCCCTGCAGCAGGCGCAGGCCGAGACCGTCCTGCTGGACGACACGCACCTGGACACCGAGCAGGAGCTGCTGGCCCTGGACGCCGAGCCGTGGATCGCGCTCGAGGCCTCGGAGGCCGTGGGCGCCGGGGTGCTCGGGCCCGTGCCGGCCGACGCCGCGCTGGTGCGCGCGGCGGTGCTCACCGACGGACGGCCCGTGTTCGTGCCCCCGGGCGCGCTGCCGCACGGGACCGACGTCGCCGCGCTGCTGCGCTGGGGCGCCGCCCCCACGGGCTGAGGCCGGTGCCCGCGGACGCGGCCTGCGCTTCAGACGAGCTCGCGGGCGGGGGTGTCGGCCGCGGAGGGCTGCCCGGCGTAGGCGCCGCGGTAGCGGGCGGCGGGGTGGGTGTCGAGGACCTTGGTCTGCCCGGCGCCGTAGAGGTTCTCCCGCAGCGTGGTGCCCTCGTAGGCGGTGCGGTAGCGCCCGCGCTTCTGCAGCTCGGGGACCACCCACTCGACGAAGTCCTCGAAGGAGCCCGGGGAGACGTGGTAGGCGAGGTTGATCCCGTCCAGCCCGCCCTCGTCGATCCACCGCTCGAGCTCGTCGGCGACCGTCTGCGGGGACCCGACGACCGGCACGCCCATCCCGCCCATGGAGATGTGCTTGGCGACCTCCCGGACGGTCCACTTCTTGTTCGGGTCCGCGGTGGTGAACGGGGTGAGGAAGGACTGGATGGACTCCGTCCGGACGTACTCCAGGACGTCGTCCTCGTCGAAGCGGCCCAGGTCCACCCCGGACCAGCCGCCCACCAGGCCCAGCGCGCCGTCGGTGTCCGCGTAGCGCTCGTAGTCCCGGCGCTTCTGCTCGGCCTTGGCGTCCGTCTCGTCGACGATCACGTGCAGCATCGCGAAGATCTTCAGGTCCTCCCGGCGCCGGCCGTGGGCCTCGGCCTCGTCGCGCAGCCGGTCGGTGACCGCGCGGGTGAGGTCCGGGCGGATGCCGCCGACGAACACGGCCTCGGCGTGGCGGCCCGCGAAGGCGCGCCCGCGGGAGGAGGCCCCGGCCTGGAAGATCAGCGGGGTGCGCTGGGGGGAGGGCTCGGTGAGGCCGATGCCCGGGACGTCGAAGTACTTGCCGTGGTGCCGGATGGGGTGCACGAGGGCGGGGTCGGCGAAGACGCCGCCGGCGCGGTCGCGCTTGACCGCGCCGTCCTCCCAGGAGCCCTCCCACAGCTTGTAGCAGACGTCCATGAACTCCTCGGCGATCTCGTAGCGCTCGTCGTGGGAGATCTGGTCCGTCAGCCCGTGGTTCTCCGCCGCGGACTTCAGGTACGAGGTGACCACGTTGAAGCCGACCCGGCCCCGGGTCAGGTGGTCGAGGGTCGCGAACCTCCGGGCCAGGGGGTAGGGCTGCTCGTAGGTGATCGCGCTGGTGATGCCGAAGCCCAGGTGCTTCGTGACGGCCGCCATCGCGGAGACGTGCATGAACGGGTCGTTGACCGGGATCTGCGTGGCGTCCTTGATCACCGGCGCCGCCGAGTTCCGGTAGACGTCGTAGTAGCCGACGACGTCCGCGAGGAACATCGCGTCGAACAGGCCCCGCTCGAGCAGCTGGGCGACGTCCGTCCAGTACTCGAGGGTGTTGTACTCGTCCGCCCGCGACCGCGGGTGCTTCCACAGGCCGGGGGCCTGGTGGCCGACGCAGGACATGTCGAAGGCGTTCAGGGCGATGCGCTTGCTCACGGAGATCCTCCAGCTCGGTGCTTCCCCGCGCCCGTGCGTCCTGGGACCTGCTCGCGGGTCTGACGCCCGCGGGCGCCGTACTTGCCGGGGCGCACCTGACGCCACGGCCCGATGTTCATCTGGGGCACCCCGCTACGGGAGAGGGTTGCCGCCCGACCAGCCAGAGCTTCGCGTCGGGTCTCATCATCGTTCGTGCTGCGGGCCAGCCTAGCGGCCCCGACCGGGGGGTGCGCAACCATCGGGGTCCCCCGGCCGCCGCGGGCGGGTCCTCGGCGGCGTGCTCAGGGGCGGGCCAGCGGGGGCGTGCGGGCGGGGTCGAGGGTCCACCCGGCGTCCAGCCGGGCGCGCAGCTCGATGAGCGGGCAGGTGTCCATCACGACGTCCAGGCCCGCCTCCTCGGCCCGGGCCGCGGCGGCGCGGTCCACGACGCCGAGCTGCAGCCACACCGCCCGCGCCCCGGCGGCGAGCGCCTGGTCCACGACCGCGCCGACGCGGCGGGAGTTCACGAAGCAGTCGACGACGTCGAGGGGCGGCGGGACCTCCGCGAGCGTGCGGAAGCCGGGCTCGCCGTGGACGTCCTCGCCGCGGGGGTTGACGGGCACCACGGTCATCCCGAGCTCGTCGCGGATCCGCCGCGCCACCGAGTGGGCGGGCCGGGTGCGGTTGCGGCTCAGGCCCACGACGGCCCAGCGGGCCGGCTCGGTGAGGAGGCGGTCGATGACGGCGGGGTCGTTGATCGTCATGGCCCCATCCTCCTCCTCCGGGCCCGGGCGGGCGAGGACCCCGGGACCGGAAGGCGGGTCAGCGCAGCAGCGGCAGGTCCCGGGCGCGCTCGCCCAGCAGGGCGCGCTCCTCGTCGGTGGGCTCGGCGCGGCCGGTGCCGATGCGGGCGAAGTGCTCGTCGCTCCAGTGCTCGAGCGGCTCGCGGCCCCACAGCTCGGTGAGCACGCGGCGCACCTCGGCGAGCCCGTCCGCCGAGGGCCCGGGGGTGCCGTCGAGGTGGCGGATGAGGTCCAGGTGGCGCACGGTCGTGGCGACGGCGAGGGTGCTCAGGAGGTCCTCGACCCGCAGCACGTGGCCCTCGGTGCGCACCGCGGCGCCGGCGCCGGCGTGCCCGGCCGCGTGGGCGGCGGCCCGCACGGTCGCGGCGTGCAGCTCGCGCAGCCGCTCCCAGTCGCGCACCAGCGCGGCCGCGACGCGGTCGGCGCGCCGGTCCTCGGCGTCCCGGACGGGGTCGTGCTCGCGCTCGGCCCAGTAGCTCACGGCGTCGCGGTCCGGCCGGGCCGTGGTGGGGGTGTGCAGGGCGACCAGCGCCCGGCGGGCGTCCTCGAGGCCGTGGTGGACGAGGTCGCGCACCGCCCAGCCGGTGCGGCCGGTGGCCGCCCAGGAGTCGTCGTCGCCGAGGCCGTCCAGGGCGGCCCCGAAGGCCGCCCAGCTCTCCCGCACCAGGTCCGCCCGCACCGGGCCGCTCCGGGTCGTCATGGGTCCATGGTGACAGGGCGGGCGGACCGGGTCCATGCACGGACCGGGTCGTTGCGCGCCCGCCGCGTCGTCGCCCCCGGGGACGGAACGTCCCGGGCCGGTCCGCGGGCACGCTCCGCCGCCCCGGGCCGGTCCCCGGGGGAGGCCTCAGGCGCCCGCCGCGGCGATCTCCCCGATGGCGGTGAGCCCGGCCATGGGCGTGCCGTTGACGCGGTGGTCGCCCACGATCCGGGCCTTGAAGACGGTGGGGTTGTGGGTGGCCACCGTGCGGGCGTTGCGCCAGTACCGGTCCAGCAGCCGGGAGCGGGAGACGGCCGAGGCGCCCAGGACGTCGAACATCCCGCCCGTGACGGCCTCGACGAGCGGGGGCACCACGACCTGGGCCTGCTGCACCGCCAGCTCGCAGCGGTCGGTCACCGCGACCGCGTCCTCGTCGGGGGCCGCCCGGCCCACGGGCCCGAGCGCGGCGTCGAGCTCCCGGGCCGCCTCGAGCACGGTCGCCCGCGCGGCGAAGGCCTTGGCCGAGAGCTGCCCGACCAGCTGCAGGATCAGGGGGTCCTCCCGGAACAGCACGCCCGAACCGGTGCTGAACCCGCGCGTGCGGGCCGCGACCAGCTCCCCGGTGCGCTCGACGGCGGCCAGGGCGATGCCGGCCTGCACGGCCAGCAGCACCAGCTGGAACACCGCGGTCTCCTGGGTCGCGCTGCCGTCGCGGAACCGGACGTGGTCGGCGGGCACCACGACGTCCGTGAACACGGACGTGCCCGTGCCGGTGAGGCGCTGGCCGAAGCCGTCCCAGTCGTCGCGCAGCTCCACGCCCGGTGCGCCGGCGCGCACGAACGCGTGGGAGCGCCGGTCCTCCCCCGGCACCTGGGCGGTGACCTGGATCCAGTCGGCGAAGATCGAGCCCGTGCTGTAGAACTTCTCCCCGGTCAGCGACCAGCTCCCGTCCGGGCGCGGCACCAGGGTCGTCTCCGCGGTGCCGACGACGGCGCGCCCGCGCTCGGTCGCGGCGTTGCCGACGATCTCGCCCGCGGCGACCCGCGGGTACCACAGCGCCTGCTGGGCGGGCTCCCGGTCGATGCTGGCCACGAAGCCGAAGTGGGAGCGGTAGACGTGGGCCACGTTGGAGTCCGCGGCCGCCAGCTCGATCAGCAGCCGGGTCAGCTGCGCCCACGAGGCCCCGCGGCCGCCGGCCTCGACCGGCAGCAGCAGCGCGCCGAAGCGCAGCTCGTTGAGCCGGGCCACGGGCTCGAAGGGCAGGACGCGCTCGGCCTCCCGCTGCTCGGCCCCGGCCGCGATCTGCGCGAGGACCGGGCGGAACTGCTCCAGGAGGGCGTCGGTGGTGGGCTGCGGGGCGGCTGCGGCCATGGCGGGGCTCCTCGGGACGTCGGCGCGGGCGGGCCTCCAGCCAAGGCCGCGGGCCGGACCGGGGCCAAGACCGTGACGCGCCGCGGCGGGCGCCGGCCCGCCCGCCGCCACACGGCGTCACACGGGCCCTCCCGTGGTATCGCGCGCGCCGCTCCGAGGTGCGCCGCGGGGCCGGCCGGGGCCGGCCCGATTTGCGCCAGGCGCCCCGGCGTCGTTCAATGACGCCGTAACCATCCGGAGCGGCTGAGAGACCTGGCTCGTCGACGTCGCAGCAACCGGCACGGGATCCCCGTGCGAGGTGCTAATGCCAGGACCGATGGAGCTGATCATGAGCACTTCGCTGCTGTCCCGCGCCGGAGCCCCGGCGCCCGCCGCCACCGCGGGCCCCGCCGTCCCGGTCGCCTTCGAGCACGTCGGGAAGGCCTTCGGCACCGGCGCCGCCGCCCAGCACGTGCTCCACGACGTCGACTTCACGGCCCGCGCCGGCGAGGTCGTCGCGGTCCTCGGCCCCTCCGGCTGCGGCAAGTCCACGCTGCTGCGCGCCGCCGCGGGCCTCGACACCGCCACCGCCGGGCGCGTGCTCATCGACGGCACGCCCGTGGCCGGGACCGACCCGCGGTGCGCGGTCGCGTTCCAGGAGCCGCGGCTGCTGCCGTGGCGCTCCGTGCGCGAGAACGTCCGGCTGGGCCTGCCCCGCGGGCTGCCCCGGGACGAGGGCGACGCGGTCGTCGACGACCTGATCGGCCTGGTGGGTCTCTCCGCCCACGCCGGCCACCGGCCCCGGGAGATCTCCGGGGGCATGGCCCAGCGCGCCTCCCTGGCCCGGGCCCTGGCCCGCACCCCGGGCGTGCTGCTGCTCGACGAGCCCTTCGGCGCGCTCGACGCCCTCACCCGGCTGCGGATGCAGGACCTGCTGCTGACGGTCCACGCCGCCCGCCCCACCACCGTCCTGCTCGTCACCCACGACGTCGACGAGGCCCTGCAGCTCGCCGACCGCGTGCTGGTGCTCGGCCGCACCGGCCCGGCCGCCCCGGCCGGGGTGCGCACCGTCCTCGAGGTCCCCGGCGAGCGCCCCCGCGACCGCGGCTCCGAGGTCCTCGCCGAGCTGCGCGTCCGGCTGCTCGGCGACCTGGGCGTCGACGCCCACTCCGCGCCCGGCCGCTGAGCCCGCCCGCACCCCGTTCCGCCCCGCACTCCCGTTCCCGCGCCGGGCGCGGACGGGCGCCGCCGCGCCCGCTCCGTGCCCGCCCGCACCGCACGAAAGGTCCTCCCATGCCCCAGCGCCCCGCCCTGAAGCTGCCCGCCCTCGCCGCGGTCCTGGCCCTCGGCCTCACCGGCTGCATGGCCGGTGAGGGCTCCGGCGAGCCGGCCGCCCAGGCCGCCGGCGAGGACACCGTCGTCGTCGACTGGGCCACCTACAACCCGCTGTCCGTGGTGGTCAAGGAGAAGGGCTGGCTCGAGGCCGCACTCGCCGAGGACGGCACGGAGGTCGAGTGGGTGCAGTCTGCCGGGTCCAACAAGGCCAACGAGGCGCTGCGCGCGGGCGCGGTCGACGTCGGCTCCACCGCCGGCTCCGCCGCCCTGCTGGCCCGCAGCAACGGCTCGCCCATCAAGGTCGTCGACCTCTACTCCCAGCCCGAGTGGTCCGCGCTGGTCACGACCCCGGGAACGGGCGTGGACGACGTCGCGGACCTCGCGGGCCGCACCGTGGCCGCGACCAAGGGCACCGACCCGTACTTCTTCCTCCTCCAGGCGCTGGAGGGGGCCGGGGTGGACCCGGCCGAGGTGACCGTCCAGAACCTCCAGCACGCCGACGGCCGGGCCGCCCTCGAGAACGGGCAGGTCGACGCGTGGGCGGGACTGGACCCGATCATGGCCGCGGCGGAGCAGGACGGCGCGCAGCTGTTCCACCGCGACGTCGACCTCAACACCTACGGCTTCCTCAACGCCCGCGAGGACTTCCTCGAGGAGCAGCCCGAGACCGCGCAGACCGTGGTGGACGTCTACGCCTACGCCCGCGACTGGGCGCTGGCCCACCCCGAGGAGACGGCGCGGCTGCTCGCCGACGCCGCCGGCATCGAGCTGCCCGTGGCCGAGACGGTCCTCGGGCGCACCTCCCTGGACATCGACCACGTCCCCGGCGAGCAGCAGCTGGCCGTGCTGGAGCGGGTCGGGCCGATCTTCGTGGCCTCCGACGACGTGGCCGACCAGGCGAGCATCGACGAGGCGCTGGCCTCGATCGTGGAGCCCTCCCTCGCCGAGGACGCCGACGCCTCCCGCGTGGCCGGGGCGATCGAGGCCGCGGAGCAGCAGCGGTGAGCCGCGACCTCGCCGCCCCGCAGGGGCCCTCCCCCACGGCCGACGACGACGCCCCCGCGGCCCCCGCCGCGGCGCGGACCCGTCCGCTGCTGCGGGCCGGGCTGGGGCTGGTGCTGCCGGCGGCGCTGCTGGTGCTGTGGCACGTGCTGTCCACCGCCGGGGTGTTCAGCCCCGTGCAGCTGCCCCCGCCCCTGGCCGTGCTCGAGGCCGGGGCGGCGCTGCTGGCGAGCGGCGACCTGTGGACCCACGTGGGCATCTCGACCCAGCGCGTGCTCCTGGGCTTCCTCATCGGCGCCGGGCTCGGCCTGGCCGCGGGCTCGTTCATCGGCCTCTCCCGGTGGGGCGCCGTCCTGGTCGGCCCGACCGTCGGGGCCTTCCGCGCCGTGCCGTCCCTGGCCTGGGTGCCGCTGCTGCTGCTGTGGATCGGACTCGGCGAGGACTCGAAGGTCGTGCTCGTGGCCATCGGCGCGTTCTTCCCCGTGTACACGACGGTCGCGGCGGCGCTGCGCCACGTGGACCGCACCCTGGTCGAGGCCGCCCGCGCGTTCGGCCTGCACGGGCTGCGGCTGCTGACCACCGTGCAGCTGCCGGCGGTGCTGCCCTCGGTCGTCTCGGGCCTGCGCCTGGCCCTGGCCCAGGCGTGGCTGTTCCTCGTGGCCGCCGAGCTGCTGGGGGCGTCCATGGGCCTGGGCTTCCTGCTCACCGACTCCCAGAACAACGGCCGCACCGACCGGCTGCTGCTGGCCATCGTGCTGCTCGCCGTGCTCGGCAAGGCCTCGGACGCGCTGCTGGGCGTGTTCGAGCGCTGGGCCGGCCGGCGCTGGACGTGAGGACACGTCCCGGACATCCGCACCTGCGAGGGTGGGAACTCCCCCGCACGACCGACGAAGGACCGCACACCGTGAGCTTCAGCTGGAGCGACCCGCACGCCCCCACCCCCAACCCCGCGCTCGTCTCGGACGAGGCCCGGGTCGCCTTCTGGGAGACCCAGGCCTCCCGCCTGGACTGGGCCGAGCCCTGGCGCACCGCGCACCGCTTCGAGCGGCCGCGGCGGATCGGCGAGGACGAGGACGGCAGCCCGACGTGGTCGGTGCCCGAGATCGCCTGGTTCGAGGGCGGGAAGCTCAACGTGGCCCACAACTGCGTGGACCGCCACGTCGAGGCCGGCCGCGGCGCCCACGTGGCCCTGTACTTCGAGGGCGAGCCCGGCGACCGCCTCGTCTACACCTACGCCGACCTGCAGCGGGAGGTCGCCCGGGCCGCCCACGCCCTCACCGCCCTGGGGGTGGAGCAGGGCGACCGCGTGGTGATCTACCTGCCCGTGATCCCCGAGACCGTGATCATCACCCTGGCCTGCGCCCGGATCGGCGCCGTGCACTCGCTGGTCTTCGGCGGCTTCTCCGCCGAGGCCCTGCGCTTCCGGGTGGAGGACACCGGGGCGAAGGTCCTGGTCACCACGGACGGCCAGCACCGGCGCGGGGCCGTGGTGCCGGTCAAGGCCGTCGCCGACGAGGCCTGCAGCGGCGAGAACGCGATCGAGCACGTCGTCGTCGTCCGCCGCACCTCCCGGCCCGGCCGCGCGGACCTGCCGCGGGGCACCCGCGGGGTGCGCTCCAAGGAGGAGGACGCCGTCCCGTGGACGCCCGGGCGGGACGTGTGGTGGCACCAGCTGATCGCCGACCGGCCGGAGGTCCACGAGGCGCAGGCCTTCGACGCCGAGACGCCGCTGTTCATCATCTACACCTCCGGGACCACGGGGAAGCCCAAGGGCCTGGTGCACACGATGGGCGGCTACCTCGTGCAGGCCGCCTACACCCACGCGCTGCTGTTCGACCTGCTGCCCGACGTCGAGGACGAGGACGGCGTGCCGCGCCCGGACGAGCTCTCCGCGGTCAACGACCCCGCGAAGGTGGACGCGACCGTCCACTGGTGCACCGCCGACCTCGCGTGGGTCACCGCGCACACCTACGAGATCTACGGCCCGCTGGTCAACGGCGTCACCGAGGTGATCTACGAGGGCACCCCGAACACCCCGCACTGGGGCCGGCACTTCGAGGTCATCGAGCGCTACGGCGTGACCGCCTACTACACGGCCCCCACGCTGATCCGTTCCCTCATGGGCGCGTTCCCCAAGGGCGTGCCCCCGCTGTACAACCTGAACTCGATCCGGCTGCTGGGCTCGGTGGGCGAGTCGATCAACCCGGAGGCCTGGCGCTGGCTGCGGGCCCAGGTGGGACGGGACGAGGTTCCGTTCGTGGACACGTGGTGGCAGTCCGAGACCGGCGCCACCGTGATGTCCCCCCGCCCGCACGACCCGCAGTTCGCCCCGCCCGGCACCTTCCCCCCCGGCACCCCGCGCACCGCGCCCAAGCCGGGCTGCGCCACCCGGGCGGTCCCGGGGATCTCCACGCGCGTGGTCGACGAGGACGGGGCCCCCGTGCCCCCCGGGGTGCAGGGCTTCGTGGTGGTCGACGCGATCGGCCCCTCGATGGCGCGCACCGTGTGGGGCGACCCGCAGCGCTACCTCTCCTCCTACTGGCAGGCCTACGCCGAGCAGGGCTGGTTCCTCGCCGGGGACGGCGCCCGCTGCGACGAGGAGGGGGACATCTACATCCTGGGCCGGGTCGACGACGTCATCAACGTCTCCGGGCACCGGCTGTCCACGATCGAGATCGAGTCGGCGCTGGTCACCCACCCGTGGGTGGTCGAGGCCGGGGCGGCGCCGGTGCGCGACGAGCTGACCGGCCACGCCGTGCTCGCCTTCGTCGTGCCCACCCGGGAGGGGGCGCAGGCCCCGGCCGAGGAGCTGACCCGGGTCCTGCGGGAGCACGTGGCCCGGGAGATCGGCCCGATCGCCAAGCCCAGGGCGGTCGTGGCGGTCCCCGACCTGCCCAAGACCCGCTCCGGGAAGATCACCCGCCGCCTGCTCGCCCAGCTGTGGGACGGGCAGGAGCTGGGCGACCGCTCCTCCCTCCAGAACGAGGAGGCCCTCGAGCACATCGCGGGGATCCTCGCCGCCCGGCCCTAGCCCGCACCCGCACCGCCCCACCCCGGACGCCGAGGGGCGGCGTTCGGCGGCTCCGCGCACCCCGGAGCCGCCGATAGCCGCTCCTCGGCGCCGGGGGAAGCGGATGTGACCCCACATTGAGACGTGTGACGTCCTTCCGGGGCGGCTCCTAGGATGAATGCCGTGACCGACTCCCCCGCCCCCGCGACCGACCGCGCCCGCCCGCCGGCGCCGCCGGCCGCCCCCGCGCGCCCGCGGCTGCCGGAGCTGCCCGCGCTGCGCGCGCTGCCCGGCCTGTCCGCGGTGCCGACCCCCGACGTGAAGCTGGCGATGGCCGGCTCCGGTGCCGTGTTCTCCGGCTACGTGCTGGTCCACATGCTCGGGAACCTGAAGGTCTACCAGGGCCCGGAGAAGTTCGACGCCTACGCCGAGCTGCTGCGCACC
This sequence comes from Kocuria flava, assembly GCF_001482365.1. Taxonomy (NCBI): domain Bacteria; kingdom Bacillati; phylum Actinomycetota; class Actinomycetes; order Micrococcales; family Micrococcaceae; genus Kocuria; species Kocuria flava. Next base: position 171,523 of record NZ_CP013254.1, read on the forward strand.
GCCGGGGCCCCCGTGCTGCCGCGCGGGACCCTGCTGTGGGGGGCCCGCGCGGTCCTGACCGCGAGCCTGCTCGCCCACGCCGGCGGGGCCGCCGTCCTCACGGTCCGGGCCCGGCGGGCCAACGGGACGCTGCTGCCCCGCCGGGGCCGCCGCCCCCGGGGCCGCCGCCGCTCCCCGTGGGCGGTCGCCAAGCGCTCGATGCGCAGCACCGGCGGGGTGCTCGGGCTGTTCACGCTCTTCCACGTCCTGGACCTCACCCTCGGCGCCCGCCCCGCGGCCTCGCGGGACTTCGCCCCCGGCAGCGCCCACGCCAACCTGGTCGCGAGCCTGTCCCGCCCCCCGGTGGCCGCCGCCTACGCCCTGGCCATGGCCGCGCTCGCCGCCCACCTCGTCCACGGCATCCCCGAGATCGCCCACGACACCGGCCTGGCCGGCACGCCCGCCGCCCAGCGGCGGCTGCGGATCGCGGCCGCCGCCCTCGGCGCGGCGGTCGCCGCCGGCAACACGACGATCCCGGTGGCCGTGCTGACCGGCCGGGTCCGCTGACCCGCCCCGGGACGCCCCGAACCACGCTGCGAGACGACAAGGACCTGACCGCGTGAGCACCTTCTGCCTGACCGTCGACGTCTGGCGCCAGCCCGCCCCCGACGCCCCCGGAGCGTTCGAGACCCACGAGGTCCCCGACGCCCGCCCCGAGATGACCGTCCTCGAGCTGCTGGACCGGGTCAACGCCCTCCGGGAGGCCGGGGGCCTGGACCCGGTCGCCTTCGACGACGGCTGCCGGGAGGGGGTCTGCGGCAAGTGCGGGGTCACCGTCGACGGCGTGGCCCACGGGCCCGAGCGCAACGCCGCCAGCTGCATGCAGCACCTGGGCGCCTACCGGGACGGGGACCGGGTGCGGATCGAGCCCCTGCGCGCCGCGTCCCTGCCGGTGAAGCAGGACCTGTCCGTGGACAAGAAGGCCCTGCGCCGGGTGGCCAAGGCCGCGAAGTTCCCGGTGGCCATGAAGGCCCTCGCCAACGGCGGGTGCATCAGCTGCGGGGCCTGCATCTCCTCGTGCCCCAACGGCTCCGGGCAGCTGTTCGTGGGCACGATGCTCAAGGAGCTGCCGCCGCTGGCCCGCACCGAGGACGAGCGGCGCGAGCGCTCCGCGAAGGTGCTGGCCGCCGCCGAGGAGGAGTTCGGCCCGTGCTCGCTGCTGGGCGACTGCGTCGAGGTCTGCCCGGCGGGGCTGCCGGTCGAGAACCTCTCCGCGGTGGCCCGGGAGAACCTGCGCGCGCGCTTCGGGCGCCGGGACGCCCCGGCCGGGGACTGAACGGCCGCCGCGCCGGTCACCGCACGACATCCCCGGTTGGCGCCGGACGCCCCGGACGACGACAATGGGGAGCAGCCATCCCGAGCGGCCGAGAGACCTGGATCGACGACGCCGCAGCAACCGAGGCCGACGTCGCAGGCCCCACGGTGCTACCGCCAGGACCGATGGAGCAGCGCGCTCCCGGCCCCCGCCGGGATCCTCCTCCGCCCCGGGACCGACCAGCGGCACGACTCGCACGAGGAGCACCCTCCCCATGGCCGACCACCAGTTCGGGTTCCGCACCCGCGCCCTGCACGCCGGGGGCACCCCCGACGCCGAGCACGGCGCCCGGGCGGTCCCGATCTACCAGTCCAGTTCGTTCGTCTTCAAGGACGCCGACGACGCCGCGAACCTGTTCGCGCTGCAGAAGTACGGCAACATCTACTCGCGCATCGGCAACCCGACCGTCGCGGCCTTCGAGGAGCGCATCGCCTCCCTCGAGGGCGGGATCGGCGCCGTGGCCACCGCCTCCGGCATGGCCGCCGAGTTCCTCACCTTCGCGGCGCTCGCCCAGGCCGGGGACCACCTCGTGGCCTCCGCCCAGCTCTACGGCGGCACCGTCACCCAGCTCGACGTCACCCTGCGCCGCTTCGGCGTGGAGACGACCTTCGTGCCCGGCACCGACCCGGAGGACTACCGGGCCGCGCTGCGCCCGAACACCAAGGCCGTCTACACCGAGATCGTGGCCAACCCCTCCGGGGAGATCGCCGACCTCGAGGGCCTCGCCGCGGTCGCCCACGACGCCGGCGTGCCCCTGGTCGTCGACGCGACCCTCACCCCGCCCTACCTGATCCGGCCGCTGGAGCACGGTGCGGACATCGTCATCCACTCCGCCACGAAGTTCCTGGGCGGCCACGGCACCACGCTGGGCGGCGTCGTCGTCGAGTCGGGGCGATTCGACTGGGGCAACGGGAACTTCCCGTCCATGACGGAGCCCGTGGCCTCCTACAACGGCGTGTCCTGGTGGGGGAACTTCGGCGAGTACGGCTTCCTCACGAAGCTGCGCTCGGAGCAGCTGCGGGACATCGGCCCGGCCCTGTCCCCGCAGTCCGCGTGGAACCTGCTGCAGGGCGTCGAGACGCTGCCCCAGCGCATGGACGCCCACCTGGCCAACGCGAAGGTTGTGGCCCGCTGGCTCGACGAGGACCCCCGCATCGCCTACGTCAACTACGCGGGCCTGCCGGGCCACCCCCACCACGAGCGGGCGCAGCAGTACCTGCCGCTGGGCGTGGGCTCCGTGTTCTCCTTCGGCGTGGTCTCCACCGAGCAGCTGAGCGGGCGGCAGGTCGGCGCGCGGTTCATCGAGGCCCTGCAGCTGGCCAGCCACCTGGCGAACATCGGCGACGCCCGCACCCTGATCCTGCACCCGGGCTCGACCACCCACCAGCAGCTCACCGCCGAGCAGCTGCTGCAGGGCGGCGTGGGCGAGGACCTGATCCGCATCTCCGTGGGCATCGAGGACGTCGAGGACATCCTGTGGGACCTCGACCAGGCGCTCACCGCCGCGACCGGGCTGACCCGCGAGGACCCCGCCCCCGCCCCCGCCGCCGATCCGGCGCCCGCCCCCGAAGGAGCACTCCGATGACCGCCGAGCCCCGCACCTGGACCGGGCCCTCCGCCCCGGAGCGGCTGAACATCCTGCGCCGCACCGGGTCGATCGCCATCGTGGGCGCCTCGAACAAGCCCTCCCGGGCCTCCTACTTCGTGGCGACCTACCTGCAGTCCTCGTCCCCGTACCGGGTCTACTTCGTCAACCCCGTGGTCGACGAGATCCTGGGGCAGCCGGTGTACAGGTCCCTGGCCGACCTGCCGGAGACCCCGGACCTGGTCGACGTCTTCCGCAAGCACGACGACCTGCCGGGCGTGGCCCGCGAGGCCGTCGAGGCCGGGGCCGGGACGCTGTGGCTGCAGCTGGGCTCCTGGCACGAGGAGGCCGCCGCGATCGCCGAGGACGCCGGGCTGGACGTGGTGATGGACCGCTGCGTGAAGATCGAGCACGCCCGCTTCCACGGCGGCCTGCACCTGGCCGGCTTCAACACCGGGGTGATCTCGGCGAAGCGCCAGGTCCTCGCCTGAGACCGGCCCCGGCGCGCCGACGGCGCCCGCTCCGCCCCTTCGGAAGGGGCGGAGCGGGCGCCGTCGTCGTTGCCGGCGTGCCCCGTCAGCGGGTGCGGGCGGCCCGGCGGTCCTCCCAGTAGGCGCGGGTGGTCACCTCGTCGGTGCCGTCCCAGGCGCCCAGGCCGCTGAGGCCCGGGACGTCGCCGCTGTGGAAGACCGGCTCGAGGCCCTGCCGCCGCTGGGCCTCGTAGTTCTTCAGCACCCGGGTCGCCACGCCGGCGAGCAGGACGAGGGCGATCAGGTTGATGGTGGCCATGAACGCCATGAACAGGTCCGCGAGCGACCACACGAGGTCCAGGGCGAGCACGGCCCCGCCGAAGACGAACACGAGCACGACCACCCGGTAGGCGGTCATCGCCGCGGTGGAGCCGGTGAGGAAGCGGATGTTCGCCTCGCCGTAGTAGTAGTTGCCGATCACCGAGGTGAACGCGAAGAGGAAGATCGCGACCGTCAGGAAGTGCACCGCCCAGTCGCCCAGCTGCAGGGCCAGCGCCGACTGGGTGAGGGAGGCCCCCTCGCGGCCGCCGAACTCGGGGTCGGAGAGCAGCACGATGAACGCGGTGACGGAGCAGATCAGCCAGGTGTCGAAGTAGACGCCCAGCGCCTGCACGAAGCCCTGCTTGGCGGGGTGGGAGATGGAGGCGGTGGCCCCGGCGTTGGGGGCCGAGCCCATGCCCGCCTCGTTGGAGAACAGCCCGCGCTTCATGCCCTGGATGAGCACGCCGATCACACCGCCGGTGACGAACTCGCGGATCCCGAAGGCGCCCTCGACGATCTGGGTCAGCACGGCCGGGACCTCGCCGATGTTCAGCGCCACGACGAGCAGCCCCAGCAGCAGGTAGAGCACCGCCATGATCGGCACGACGACCTCGGAGACGGCGGAGATCCGGCGGATGCCGCCGAAGATGATCGCGGCGGTCAGCCCCACGAGCACCGCGCCGACCAGGATGCGCAGCCACAGGGCGTCCGCGGCGGCGACGTCCGTGCCGAGGGACCCGCCGAGGGCGTCGACGATCGAGTTCGACTGCACGGAGTTGAACACGAAGCCGTAGGTGATCGTGATGATCACGGCGAACAGCAGGCCCATCCAGCGGGCGCCGATGCCGCGCTCCATGTAGTAGGCCGGCCCGCCCACGTACCCGGTGGGGGCCTTGATCTTGTAGAGCTGGCCCAGCAGGGACTCCACGAACGCGGAGGCCGCGCCGATGCCGGCGATCACCCACATCCAGAACACGGCCCCGGGCCCGCCGAGGCTGATGGCGATCGCGACGCCGGCGATGTTGCCGGTGCCCACCCGGGAGGCGGCGGAGACGGTGAAGGCGCGGAAGGCGGAGATGCCCTTCTTGCCGTCCTCGGCCGGGCCGGGCTTGTCGTTGAGCACCTTGAACATCTCGGGGACCAGGCGCAGCTGCACCACGCCGGTGCGGACGGTGAGGTAGAGGCCCACCCCGATGAGGACGGCGAAGACCACGTTCCACACCCAGCCGCCCAGGGTGCCCACGATCTCGGTGACGAGTTCCATTCCAGCTCCGAACTGTGAGGGACGCGCGGCCGCGGGACGGGTGTGCGCGGCGGCGGCGCGTGAACGACGGGAGCGCCCTGTCGGGCGCGCTACGGGCACACTCTAGTGGAGGTGATCCGCGTCTCCACCCCTCCGGGGGCGTCCCGCCGACGACGACGGCGCCGCCCACCCCGTCCGGTGGGCGGCGCCGTCGGGCGTCCGGTGCGGGCGGGTCAGTCGACCACGCGCACCGCGCCCCGGTCCGCGGAGGTGACCATCGAGGCGTAGGCGCGCAGCGCCTGGGAGACCTGGCGCTCGCGCGGCTTCGTCGGCGCCCACGGGGCGGCGCCCTTGGCCTGACGGCGGGCGGCGAGGGTCGCGTCGTCGACGTTGACGCGCAGCACGCGGTTCGCGACGTCGATCTCGATCTCGTCGCCGGTCTCGACGAGCCCCACGGCGCCGCCGGCGGCTGCCTCCGGGGAGATGTGCCCGATCGAGAGCCCGGAGGTGCCCCCGGAGAAGCGGCCGTCGGTGATCAGCGCGCACTCCCGGCCCAGGCCGAGGCCCTTGAGGTAGGAGGTCGGGTAGAGCATCTCCTGCATGCCGGGCCCGCCCCTGGGTCCCTCGTACTGGATGACGACGACGTCGCCCGGCTGCACGTTCTTGGAGAGGATCTCGAACACGGCCTCGTCCTGGGACTCCACCACGAAGGCCCGGCCCACGAAGTGGAAGAGCTCCTCGTCGATGCCGGCGGTCTTGATCACGGCGCCGTCCTCGGCGATGTTGCCGTAGAGGATGGCCAGGCCGCCGTCGGCGGTGTAGGCGTGCGCCACGGAGCGGATGCACCCGTTCTCGGCGTCGAGGTCGAGGGACTCGAAGCGGTTGGCGGTGGAGAACGCCCGGGTGGTGCGCACCCCGCCGGGAGCGGCGAGGAAGAGCTCCTGCGCGCGCTCGGAGGCCCTGCCGCTGCGCACGTCCCACTCGTCGAGCCACGTGGCGAGGTCGGGGGCGTGGACGCTGTGCACGTTCTCGTCGAGCAGCCCGGCCCGGCGCAGCTCGCCGAGGATCGCGGGGATCCCGCCGGCGCGGTGGACGTGCTCGATGTGGTACTGCGTGGAGTTCGGGGCGACCTTGCACAGGCAGGGCACCCGGCGGGAGAGGGCGTCGATGTCCGGGAGGGTGAAGTCGACCCCGCCCTCCTGGGCGGCGGCGAGGATGTGCAGGATCGTGTTGGTGGACCCGCCCATGGCGATGTCCAGGGCCATGGCGTTGCCGAAGGCGGCCTTCGTGGCGATGCTGCGGGGCAGCACCGAGTCGTCGTCCTGGTCGTAGTAGCGCCGGCACAGGTCCACGATCCGGCGTCCGGCCTCGCAGAACAGCTCCTTGCGGGCGACCTGCGTGGCCAGGGTCGTGCCGTTGCCGGGCAGGGAGAGCCCGAGGGCCTCGGTGAGGCAGTTCATGGAGTTGGCGGTGAACATCCCGGAGCACGAGCCGCACGTCGGGCAGGCGTTGCGCTCGATCTGCCCGAGCTGCTCGTCGGTGATCGATTCGTCCGCGGCCAGGGAGATCGCGTCGACCAGGTCGAGCCGGTGCTCCACGACGCCCTCGACGGCCTCGCCGGACTCCATGGGCCCGCCCGAGACGAAGACCACCGGGATGTTCAGGCGCATGGCGGCCAGCAGCATGCCCGGGGTGATCTTGTCGCAGTTGGAGATGCACACGAGCGCGTCGGCGCGGTGGGCGTTGACCATGTACTCCACCGAGTCCGCGATGAGGTCGCGGGAGGGCAGGGAGTAGAGCATGCCGTCGTGGCCCATCGCGATGCCGTCGTCGACCGCGATGGTGTTGAACTCCTTGGTCACCCCGCCGGCCTCGCGCACGGCGGAGGCCACGAGGTCGCCCATGTCCTTGAGGTGCACGTGGCCCGGGACGAACTGCGTGTAGGAGTTGGCGATCGCGATGATCGGCTTCCCGAAGTCGTCGTCGCCCATGCCGGTGGCCCGCCACAGGGCGCGGGCGCCGGCCATGTTGCGGCCGTGGGTCGAGGTGCGGGAGCGCAGCTGGGGCATGGCGTGCTCGGTCTCTTTCGCTCGGGGTCCGGTGGGCGCGGCGCGCCCGGGGGTCCGTCCCGAAGAATACGCGGGTCCGTGCCGGCGCATGCGTCCGTGGACGTCCGTCTCAGCATGTGGTCGCCGCCACGGTCCCTAGACTGGGGCCCACGACGCGAGGAGGCCCGAAGAGCATGAGCACCCGACCCGCACCACCGCGGCCGCAGGACGGCACGTCCTTCAGCGTGGAGCTCGCCGACGCCCTGGACCCGCTGGTCCTGGCCCTCGACGTCGGCTCGACGGCCAGCCGCGGCGGGCTGCACGACGCGACCGGCACCCCCGTGCGCGGCTACCGGCACAAGATCGAGCACGCGTTCACCACCGCCGGGGACGGGACCTCCGTGCTCGACCCGGACCGGGTGGTCGAGGAGCTGGCCCGGATCACGGATCTCGTCGTGGCCGGGCCGGAGCTGCGCGGCCGGGTCGCCGGGGTCGCCCTGGACACCTTCGCGTCCTCGCTCGTGGGCACCGGGCCCGACGGCGCGGCGCTGACCCCCTGCTACACCTACGCGGACTCCCGGTGCGCGCCCCAGCTGGCGGCGCTGCGCGCGGAGCTCGACGAGGCGGAGGTCCAGCAGCGCACCGGCGCGCGGCTGCACACCTCCTACCTCGCCCCCCGCCTGCGCTGGCTGCGCGAGGAGAACCCGGGGACGTGGGGCCGGGTCGCGCGCTGGGTCTCGCTGGGCGAGTACGTCCACCTGCGGCTGCTGGGCGCCGCCCGGGCCGGGACCTCGACCGCCGCGTGGACCGGGCTGCTGGACCGGCGCACCGGCCGGTGGGACGAGGCCCTGCTGGCGGCGTGCGGGCTCGAGCCCTCCGCGCTCGGGGAGCTCGCCGACCCGCAGGACCCGCTCCTCAACGTCGACCCGGCCGTGGGGCGGCGCTGGCCCAATCTCGCCGCGGCGGCGTGGTTCCCGCCGGTCGCGGACGGGCTCGGCGCCAACCTGGGCTCGGGCGGCGCGGACGCGGCGACCACGGTCGTCTCCCTGGCCACCTCCGGCGCGGCCCGGGTGCTGCTGCACGAGATCCCCGAGGAGGTCCCGGCCGGGCTGTGGTGCTACCGCGTGGACGCGCGGCGGTGCCTGCTGGGCGGGGCGCTCAACGACGTCGGGCGGGCCCTGAGCTGGGTGCAGCGCACGCTCGCCCTGCCCGAGGGCACGGACCTCGACGGCATCGCCCGCGCCGAGCCCTCCCCCGGCACGCCCGCGGTGCTGCCCTTCCTCACCGGCGAGCGCTCGACCGGGTGGGCCGGCGGGGCCCGGGCGGTGCTGGCCGGCGTCACCGCGGACCACGACGGCCCCGCCCTGGCCCGGGGCGTGCTGGAGGGCATCGGGGTCTCCTACGGACGGGTCGCCGACGAGCTCGCCCGGGCCGCCCCGGGCGCGGAGCGCGTGGTGGCCTCGGGGCGGGTCGCGCAGGAGGTGCCGGGGCTGCTGCAGGTCCTCGCCGACGTGCTGGGAGCGCCCGTGGCCCGTGCCGACTTCAAGCGGGCCACGCTGCGCGGGACCGCCCTGCTGGCCCTGGAGACCCTCGCCGCGGGGGTGGTCCCGGCGGAGCCTCCCTACGGGCCCGAGCACCGGCCCGTGCCCGCGCGCGCGGAGCACTACCGCGGGGTCCGCGACCGGTTCGAGGAGCTCTACGCGGCGCTGGTGCGCTGACGCGCCACGGGAGGACACGAACGTGTGCTCCGGGAAACCCCCTTGTGGCCCCGCGTGCGCCCTTCCTAGCCTGGTCTGCGGGCAGGATCCCCGGTGACCCGCCCCTCCCCGCCGCGACGGAAGGACCCACGGATGGACGACGACGCCCTCGCCCGGGAGCAGGCCCGGCGCCTGCGCGAGGCCCTGGAACGGGCCGTGATCGGCTCCCACCGGCTGTGGCTGCGCTACCTCGGCCTCGGCGGCCGGGAGGGCGAGCTCGAGGTCGAGGCCTACCTGCACGAGTGCCTGGTCCTGCCCGCCCGCCAGCGCGACCTGCTGGCCTGGGCCGCGAACACGCTGCTGGACCCGCGGGTCCACCCGCGGGTCCCCTCGACCCGGGACCTCGTTCCCCCGGAGTCCGGGGGCCGGGGACCGGCGGAGGGCTGAGCCGGCCCGGGGTCCGGCAGCTGCAGGGCCCGCCCTCTGGGCGCGAGTGACCCCGTTCGCGTCCGGTGACCACGGCAAGGCGTGGTCACCGGACGCGAACGGGGTCACTCGGCGGTGGGGGCGGCGCAGCGGCCGGTCAGTCGCGGTGGAGCAGCAGCGCCTCGCCCTGGCCGCCGCCGCCGCACAGGGACACCGCGGCCCTCCCGGTGCCGCGGCGGGCGAGCTCGAACGCCGCGTGCAGGGCCAGCCGGGCCCCGGACGCGCCGATCGGGTGGCCCACCGCCACGGCGCCGCCGTGGACGTTGGCCCGCTCCAGCGGGTAGTCGAGGTCCCGCAGGGACTGGATGAGCACGGACGCGAAGGCCTCGTTGATCTCGATGAAGTCGAGGTCCTGCACCGACCAGCCCGCCTTCGCCACGGCGGCCTCGATCGCCCGCGAGGGCTGGGAGTGCAGCGAGGTGTCGGGCCCGGCCACCTGGCCGGGGGCGCCGACGACGGCGAGCCACTCGAGGCCGTGGCGCTGCGCGTACTCCCGGGTGCTCAGCACGAGCGCGGCGGCCCCGTCGGACAGCGGCGAGGAGTTGCCGGCGGTGATGGTGCCGTCCTGGGCGAACGCCGGGCGCAGCCGCGCCATGGACTCCGCGGTGGCCTCCGGGCGCACGCCCTGGTCGGTGTCGACCACGAGCGGGTCGCCCTTGCGCTGCGGGACGGTGACGGGGGCGATCTCCTCGCGGAAGACCCCCTCCTCGGCGGCGCGGGCCGCGCGCCGGTGGCTCTGCGCGGCGACCTCGTCCTGCTCCGCGCGGGAGATGGCGCGCTCGCCGTTGCCGGACTCCGTCAGCGAGCCCATGGACACGCACGCGGCGACGTCCACGAGCCCGTCCTTGGCCACGGCGTCCTCGAGCTTGAGGTCGCCGTAGCTCTTGCCCTGGCGCACGCCCAGCGCCAGGTGCGGGGCGCTGGTCATGGACTCCTGGCCGCCGGCGACGACGACCTCGGCCTCGCCCGCGCGGATCATGCGGGCGGCGTGGGTGACGGCCACGAGCCCGGAGAGGCAGACCTTGTTGACGGTCTCGGCCGGCACGTCCAGCGGGATGCCGGCGGTCACGGCGGCCTGGCGGGCGGGGTTCTGCCCGGCGCCGGCCTGCAGGACGTGGCCCATGAGCACGTAGTCCACCTGCTCGGGGGCGACGCCGGCGCGCTCGAGGGCGTGGCGGACGGCGTGGGCGCCGAGCTCGGCGGCGGTGAAGGAGGCCAGCTGCCCCAGGATCTTGCCCTGGGGGGTGCGGGCGCCGGACAGGACGACGACGTCGGTGGGGCTGCTCATCGGTTCTCCTCGGGTGCTGCGGGGCCGGTCCCGGCCGGGACGGTGGCGGGGGTGATGTCCTGCAGGTCGGTGCGGAAGGCGGCCTCGGTGCGCTCGCGCACCTGCTCCGCGGTCACCCCGGGGGCGAGGCCGCGGAGCACGAGCCCGTCCTCCTCGACGTCGAAGACGCACAGGTCGGTGATGACGCGGTCGACGACGCGCACCCCGGTCAGGGGCAGGTCGCACTCCGTGCGGATCTTGGGCGAGCCGTCCTTGGCGGTGTGCTCGGTGAGCACGACGACGCGCGGGGTGCCGGCGACGAGGTCCATCGCCCCGCCCATGCCCTTGACCATCCTCCCGGGGATCATCCAGTTGGCGAGGTCGCCGGTGCCGGAGACCTGCATGGCCCCGAGGACGGCGATCTTGACGTGGCCGCCGCGGATCATCCCGAAGGACGTGGCGGAGTCGAAGATCGAGGCCCCGGGCTGGAGGGTGATGGTCTGCTTGCCGGCGTTGATCAGGTCCGGGTCCTCCTCGCCCTCGTACGGGAACGGGCCCATGCCCAGCACCCCGTTCTCGGACTGCAGCACCACGCCCACGCCCTCGGGCAGGTTGTTGGCCACGAGGGTGGGGATGCCGATGCCGAGGTTGACGTAGTCGCCGTCCTCGAGCTCGGCGGCGGCGATGGCCGCCATCTCGTCGCGGGTCCAGCTCATGCCCGGTCTCCGTTCTGCTCGGTGCCGGCGGCCGGGCGCGGCCGCACGGTGCGCTGCTCGATCTCCTTCGGGGCGCCGCTGTACTGCACGACGTGCTGGACGTAGACGCCCGGGGTCACCACGTGGTCCGGGTGGAGCTCGCCCACCGGCACGAGGTGCTCGACCTCGGCCACGGTGACCTTCCCGGCCGTGGCCACGACCGGGTTGAAGTTGCGGGCGGTGTAGCGGTAGACGAGGTTGCCGTCGGTGTCCCCGGACCAGGCGTGGACGAGGGCGAGGTCCGCGACGATCCCGCGCTCCTGGACGTAGGTGACGCCGTCGAACTCGGCGTGCGGCTTGCCCTCGGCCACGAGCGTGCCCACGCCGGTGCGCGTGTAGAAGGCGGGGATGCCCGCGCCGCCGGCGCGCAGCCGCTCGGCGAGGGTGCCCTGCGGGTTGAACTCGACCTCGAGCTCCCCGTCGAGGTACTGCTGCGCGAACAGCTTGTTCTCCCCCACGTAGGAGGCCAGGACCTTGCGCACCTGGCGGCCCTCGAGCAGGACCCCGAGGCCCTTGCCGTCGACGCCCATGTTGTTCGAGACCACGGTGAGGTCCCGGGCCCCGGAGGCGCGGACGGCGTCGATGAGGTCGCGCGGGATGCCGCTGAGCCCGAACCCGCCGACGGCGAGCGTCATGCCGTCCCCGAGGTGCTCGGCGAGCAGCTCGGCGGCGTTGCTCCTGACCTTGGACACGGTGTGCCCCTTCCTGTCCGGTGACCTGTGATCCACGACTCAATCTAGGGAGGGCTCACATACCGGTCAACAGGATCGGCGTGCTCCCGGGCGAACCGCTCACCATCCGGCCAACCGGGCCCGGAATGTCCATATAGTGGAGTCCATGACGGAGGCGGTGGAGGCCCCCGGGCGGCGGGGCGCGGGGACGGGCGGGACGCAGGTGGTGCACCGGGCCGCCCAGCTGCTGCGGGCGATCGCGGGCCGGGAGGAGGGGGCCACGGTCGCCGGGCTGGCCGCGGCCACGGGCCTGACCCGGCCCACCGTGCACCGGCTGCTGACCGGCCTGGCCGCCGAGGGCCTCGTGGAGCGCTCGGCGGCGAGCGGGGCGTGGCAGCTGGGCCCGGAGCTGTACGTGCTCGGGGCCGTGGCGGCCCACCGCTACCCGATCCGCGAGCTCGCCGCCCCCTCCCTGCGCCGGCTGGCCGAGGCCACCGGGGAGAGCGCGTTCCTCTCCGCGCGCCGCGGCCTCGAGACCGTGTGCCTGGCCCGGGTCGAGGGCGCCTTCCCGATCCGCTCGCACGTGCTCTACGAGGGCCTGCGGCTGCCGCTGGGCGTGGCCTCGGCGGGGCTGGCGATCCTGGCGCACCTGCCGGAGGCCGAGGTCGAGCGGGTCCTGGACGCGACCGCCGGGGCCCGGGCGCAGTGGGGTCCGCTGCACGTGCCGGAGCGGATCCGGCCGCTGCTGGTCGAGGTCCGCCGGCGGGGCGTCGCGGTGAACCCGGGCATGATCGTCGAGGGCAGCTGGGGCATGGGCGCGGCGGTCTTCGACGCCACGGGCGCCCCCGCCTACGCCCTGAGCCTGACCGGGATCGAGCCGCGCTTCGCCGGGGAGCGCCGGGAACTGCTGGGGCGGGCGCTGCTCGCGGAGGCGCACCGGCTCTCGCGCGAGCTGGGCCACCGCTGAGCGGCCGGGCTCAGCGCGCCGTCCAGCCGCCGTCCATCGTGTAGGAGGCCCCCGTGACCATGGCGGCGTGGGGACCGGCGAGCCACGCGACGAGGCTGCCGACGTCCTCGGGCTCGACGAGCTTCTTGACCGGGGTCTCCCCCAGCATGATCCGGCCGACGACCTCCTCCTCGGGGATCCCGTGCACCGCCGCCTGGTCGGCGACCTGCTTCTCGACGAGCGGGGTGCGCACGTAGCCGGGGTTGACGCAGTTGCTGGTGACCCCGTGCGGGGCCCCCTCGAGGGCGACGGTCTTCGACAGCCCCTCGAGCCCGTGCTTGGCGGAGACGTAGGCGCTCTTGTAGGCCGAGGCGCGCAGGCCGTGCACCGAGGAGATGTTGACGATCCGGCCCCAGCCGCGCTCGTACATGTGCGGCAGCGCGGCCCGCACGAGCAGGAACGGGGCCTCGAGCATGAGCACGAGGATGCGGTGGAAGTCCGCGGGGTCGAACTCGTGGACCGGGGCGACCTTCTGGATCCCGGCGTTGTTGACGAGCACGTCCACCTCGAGGTGCAGCCCGGCCAGCGCCGCGGTGTCGAGCAGGTCCACCGCCCAGGCCCGGCCCCCGAGCTCGCCGGCCGTGCGCTGCGCGCCCTCCTCGTCGACGTCGGCCACCACCACCTCGGCGCCCGCGGCGGCCAGGGCGCGGGCCGCGGCCAGGCCGATGCCGCTGGCCCCGCCGGTGACGAGCGCGGTGCGCCCCTCGAGGTTCTGCTGCTGGGTCATGGGTCTCCTCCTCGTGCGGCGCGCCCCCGGGCGGGCGCGGACCATCGCCACGGTATGTGATCGGGCGCACGACGGCGAGCACCCCGCCGCGCGTCACACGGCGTCACGCCCGTCATGCGGGTGCGGAATGGCGCGGGCCCCCGCCCGTGCGGTGGGATGGGACGGCCCCCTCCGCGGCGGCCGGGGAGCCTGGCCCGGCGACGCCGCGGCACCCGCGCCGCCGCGGCCCCGCGCCCGGGGCCGCGGCGCCGAGCACACCAGGACCGACATGGAAAGGACGGCATCCCCATGCTGCGAAGCACCGAGCGCATCCTCACGTCCCACGCCGGGTCGCTGCCACGCTCCCCCGAACTGCTCGAGGCCAACGAGGCCCGGCGGTCGGGCACCTCCTCCCCCGGGGCCCACGGGCGGCTGCTGCAGGACGCGGTGGTCGACGTCGTGCGCCGGCAGCGCGAGGCGGGGGTGGACGTGGTCAACGACGGCGAGTACGGCCACGCGATGGCCTCGCCCGTGGACTACGGGGCCTGGTGGCACTACATCTTCGACCGGATCTCGGGGCTGACCCCGGGCGAGGTGGGGCTGTGGGAGCAGGAGCCGCGCCGTTCCGCACCGGGCCGCGTGGTGCTCACGAGCTTCGGCGACCGCCGCGACCGGCAGCGCTTCGCCGAGGCCTACACGGATCCCGACTCGGGGATCACCACGGGCAAGCAGAAGCCGTTCCCGACGATCACGGGCAAGCTGGAGTACGTGGGCCAGGAGGCCGTGGCCGCGGACATCCGCAACCTCAAGGCCGCCCTGGACGCGACCGGGGCGCAGGAGGGCTACCTGGCGGCGCTGTCCCCCGGGTCCTGCGCGCGCCTGCAGAACGAGCACTACGCCGACGAGGACGAGGTGCTCACCGCGTGCGCCGAGGCCCTGCGGGAGGAGTACCGGGCGATCACGGACGCCGGGCTGATCGTGCAGATCGACGACCCCTCGATCGCCGAGAACTGGGACCAGATCAACCCGGAGCCCACGGTCGAGGACTACCTCGCGTTCACCCGCAAGCGCGTGGAGGCCCTGAACTACGCCCTCGCGGGCATCCCGGCCGAGCAGGTGCGCTTCCACCTGTGCTGGGGCTCCTGGCACGGGCCCCACACCACGGACCTGGAGTTCCGCCACCTCGTGGACCTGATGCTGGAGATCGACGCCGGCGCCTACAGCTTCGAGGGCGCCAACGTCCGCCACGAGCACGAGTGGCGGGTGTGGGAGGACCGCGCGCTGCCCGAGGGCAAGCTCATCGTCCCGGGCATCGTCTCGCACGCCACCAACGTGGTGGAGCACCCCGAGCTGGTGGCCGACCGGATCGAGCGCTTCGCCCGGGCCGTGGGCCGGGAGAACGTCATCGCCTCCACCGACTGCGGGCTCGGCGGGCGCATCCACCCCCAGATCGCCTGGGCCAAGCTCGAGACCCTCGCCCGCGGCGCCGAGCTCGCCACCCGGCGGCTCTGGGGCTGAGCACTCCGGACCGCACGGGCAGCCCCCGGGGCCCCGGTTCCTCCGCGCAGGAGCCGGGGCCCCGGCGCGTCCGGGGCGCATCCGGCGCGTGTCCGGAGTGCCGCCGGAGTGCCGCCGGGGACGTCGGCGACCCCGGATCCCGACATCCTCCGGACGGCTCGAGGGGCAGGGTGACACGGATCACGCGGATCCGTATCATGGCACTCAATTACCGAACGTTCGGTCGACACGGACGTCCGGCCGCCGAGAACGGCTCCCGTTCCCGATCCACTGGAGACCACACATGGCCCACACCGCTTCCGCCCCGGCCGGGCGGCACGAGATGTCCCACGAGGAGCGCAAGGTCCTCGCCGGCACCCTCGTCGGCACCACCATCGAGTGGTACGACTTCTTCATCTACGCGCAGGCCGCCGCCTTCGTGCTCGCCCCGCTGTTCTTCGAGCCCCTGGCCCAGGAGAACGCCGGCCTCGCCCAGGTCGTGGCGTGGGCCTCGCTGGGCATCAGCTTCCTGTTCCGCCCGCTCGGGGCGGTCGTGGCCGGCCACCTGGGCGACAAGCACGGCCGCAAGCTCGTGCTCGTGCTCACCCTGGTCGGCATGGGCGCGGCCACGATGCTCATCGGCCTGCTGCCCACCTACGCCACGATCGGCGTGTGGGCCCCGATCCTCCTGATCCTGCTGCGCGTGATCCAGGGCTTCTCCGCCGGCGGCGAGTGGGGCGGCGCGGCCCTGATGTCCGTCGAGCACGCCCCCCGCCACAAGCGCGGGCTCTTCGGTGCGTACCCGCAGATCGGCGTGCCCCTGGGCATGCTCCTGGCCACCGGCTTCATGTTCGCGATCACCTCGATGGTGAGCCCCGAGGACTTCCAGGCCTGGGGCTGGCGCATCCCGTTCCTGTCCTCGGTGGTGCTCATCGTGGTCGGCTACCTGATCCGCAAGACCGTCGACGAGTCCCCGGTCTTCAAGGAGATGCAGCTGCGCAAGAAGGAGTCCTCGGCGCCGCTGGGCCAGCTGTTCAAGCACAACTCCAAGGAGGTCACCCTCGCGGCCCTGATCTTCGCCGCCAACAACGCCGCCGGCTACCTGGTCATCGCCTTCTTCGCCTCCTACGGCGCCAAGTCCCTGGGCATGGACCGCTCCGCGACCCTGATCGCCTCCCTGATCGGCGGCGTCGGCTGGCTGGTCTTCACGATGATCGGCGGGTGGATGTCGGACACCGTCGGGCGCGTGCGCACCTTCCAGATCGGCTACGGCATCATCATCCTGTGGGCGATCCCGATGTGGTTCCTGCTCGACACCGCCTCCCTGCCGCTGTTCGCCCTGGCCATCGTGATCCTCACCATCGGCCTCGGCCCGTCCTACGGCCCGCAGTCGGCGCTCTACGCCGAGATGTTCCCGGCCCGCGTGCGCTACTCCGGGGTCTCGATCGGCTACGCGTTCGGCTCCATCATCGGCGGCGCCTTCGCGCCGATGATCGCCCAGCTGCTGCTCAACGAGACGGGCATGTCCTGGACCATCGGTGTGTACATCGCCGCCCTGGCCCTGGTGTCCTTCATCGCCGTGTCCATGGTCCCGAAGTCGCTGCAGGGCACCGACCTGCACGTCGAGGAGGTCCACGAGCAGTACGTGGCCGAGCACCCCGAGGCCCGGCAGGTCCTCGACGCCGCCCGGGCCGCCGAGCAGCGCGACTGAGCCCCACCGGCGCCGCCTCCGACGGACGCCCGCCGCCGCCCCTCCCCGGGGCCGCGGCGGGCGTCCGTCGTCGTCGGGCCCGGCGCGGACCGGACCGCCGCGCCCCGGCTCAGGACTCCCCGGCGGTGCGGCGCAGCAGCCCGGTGAGCCGCAGCGGCATCACCTCGAGCAGCGAGATCGCCGTGCTCGTGCGCAGCACCCCCGGGGTCTCGACCACGAGGTTCGTGATCCGGTGCAGGTCCTCGGTGTCGCGGGCCACCACGCGCGCCAGCAGGTCGGCGTCCCCGGTGGTCGCGTGGATCTCGATGATCTCCGGGATCGCCCGCAGCCCGGCCAGCGCCTCCTCCCCCGCGCCCTGGCGGATGGACAGCTCCACGAAGGCCGTCAGGTCGCAGCCCAGCGCCCGCGGGTCCAGCCGGCGGCTGGGCGAGCGCAGCACCCCGCCCTCGGTCAGGCGGCGCAGCCGGGCGTGGACGGTGTTGCGGGCGACCCCGAGCGTGCGGGCCAGGGCGAGCACGCTGGCCGCCGGGTCCTGGTCGAGGGCGAGGAGGATCCGGGCGTCGAGAGCGTCGAGGCGGTGCATGCTGCGCATTCTGTCAGCAAGGAGGTCTTCCGGTGAGCACCTGTCGCAGTCGGGACCCCGTGTGTTGCACAGCTCACGGCCGCCCCGGGAGCATGGCGGGAGAACCCGGCAGCACCGGGGCGCACCGGCCGACCGGGCGCCCCGGACTCGAGGAAGGCCTCCCGTGACCACCAGTTCCACCGCCCGCCCCGCCGGCGCGACCTCCGCCCCGGCCGCCACCGTCCCCGTCCCCTCCGCGGAGCCGCCGCTGCGCCCGGTCGTGGCGCAGCTGCCCGGCTACGTGGCCGGGCGCCGGGCCTCCGGCGCGCTCACCGCCGCGCTGGCCTCCAACGAGAGCCACTACGACCCCCTGCCCTCGGTGCTCGAGGAGGTCCGGGAGGCGGCCGGGCGGATGAACCGCTACCCGGACATGGGGGCGGTGCAGCTGCGCGAGCGGATCGCGGCGTTCCTGGGCGTGCGCCCGGAGGAGGTCGCCGTGGGCCCGGGCAGCGTGGGCGTGCTCCAGCAGATCCTCGGGGCGACCTGCGGGCCCGGCGACG
This sequence comes from Kocuria flava, assembly GCF_001482365.1. NCBI lineage: Bacteria > Bacillati > Actinomycetota > Actinomycetes > Micrococcales > Micrococcaceae > Kocuria > Kocuria flava. The sequence goes on from NZ_CP013254.1 coordinate 189,462, forward strand.
AGGTCGTCTTCGCGTGGCGCTCCTTCGAGGCCTACCCCATCCTGGTGAGCCTCACCGGGGCCACCGCCGTGCCCGTGCCCCTGGCCGCGGACGAGGGCCACGACCTGGAGGCCATGGCCGCGGCGGTCACCGACCGCACCCGGGCGGTGCTCGTGTGCTCCCCCAACAACCCCACGGGCACGTCCGTGCCGCAGGCGGCGCTGGAGCGCTTCCTGGCCGCCGTCCCGCCGCACGTGCTCGTCGTCGTCGACGAGGCCTACGTCGAGTTCGTCGACGAGGAGCGCCCGCTCGACGCCCTGGCGCTGTTCCGCGCCCACCCCAACGTCTGCGTGCTGCGCACGTTCTCGAAGGCCTACGGGCTGGCCGGCCTGCGGGTGGGCTACGCGGTGGCCCACGAGGGGCTCGCCGAGGGCCTGCGCAAGGTCGCGCTGCCCTTCGGCGTGAGCACCGTGGCCCAGCGGGCGGCGATCCGCTCCCTCGACGCCGCCGGCGAGCTGCGCGAGCGCGCCGCCGCCGTGGCCGCCGAGCGCCGCCGGGTCGTCGACGCCCTGCGCGCGGCCGGGTGGGAGCTCCCGGAGAGCCAGGCCAACTTCGTGTGGCTGCGCGCCGGCGACGCCCTGCGCGAGGCCCTCACCGGGGCCTTCGACCGGGCCGGCGTGCTCGTGCGCGCCTACCCCGGCGACGGCGTGCGGATCACCCTCGCCGACCCCGCCACGAACGACCGCGTGCTGGCCGTGCTGGCCGACCGCGCGGCGTTCCCCGCCCGCTGACCGCCCCGCCGACCCGAGAGGCCGACCCCGTGACCACCTCCGCCCCGGAGACCTCCGCCGCCCCGTCCCCCGCCGCGGGGGCCCCGACCGTCTCGACCGCCGTGGCGGACGTGCTCGCCGAGCGCACCGGGCACCTGTTCGGGCTGATGGGCAACGGCAACGCCCACCTGATCAGCACCCTCACCCGCCGGGGCTTCCCGTTCACCTCCGCCCGGCACGAGGCCGCGACCGTCGCGATGGCCGACGCCTGGCACCGGGCCACCGGCCGCACCGGGGCGGCGACGACGACGTACGGCGCCGGCTTCACCAACGCCTACACCGCCCTGGCCGAGGCACGGCTGGCCCGGATCCCGCTGGTGCTCGTCGTCGGCGACGCCCCGAGCACGGGACGCCGCGCCTTCGACGTCGACCAGACGGCCGCGGCCGCCGCCGTGGGGGTGACCACCCTGGTCGCGCGCCCGGACAACGCCGTGGCGATCGCCCACCGGGCCTTCGACCTCGCCGAGCGCACGGTGCAGCCGGTCGTGCTGGCGATCCCCTACGACCACGGCACGGCCCCGCTCACCGACCCGGTCGCCCTGGACCCGCTGCCGGCCAAGCCCGTCTGGCACGCCACGACCGAGGAGCTGGACCGGGTGGCCGAGATCCTGCGCGCGGCGCGGCGGCCGCTGCTGCTCGCGGGCCGGGGCGTGGTGCTGGCCGGCGCCGTGACCCCCCTGAAGGAGCTCGGGGACCGGATCGGCGGCCTGTTCATGACCTCCGTGATGGCCGCCGGGGCCTTCGCCAGCCCGTGGGACCTCGGCATCGCCGGCGGCTTCACCCGCGACCACCGCCTGGCCCTGGCGCGGCAGGCCGACGTCGTGCTCGTGGCCGGGGCGTCGCTGAACGCCTTCCAGTCCCGCTACGGCACCCTCTTCGCGGAGGGCACCCGGGTGCTGCGGATCGACAACGAGCCCGCGGAGGAGCTGACCCACCCGCAGGTCACCGACTACGTCCGCGCCGACCTCGCCCCGTTCCTCGAGGCCCTCACGGGTCGGGTCCCCGCCGCGGAGCAGTCGCGCACCTGGCGGGCCGCCGTGCCGGAGGTCGCCACGGAGGCGTTCCGCTCGGCCGAGCCCGTCGAGGACCCGGCGGAGTTCGGCCCGGACGGCCGGCTCAACCCGCGCGCGGTCGTCGCCGCGCTCGAGCGGATCCTGCCGCGGGAGCGCTCCGTGGTGATGGACGGCGGGCACTTCATCGGCTGGGCGCCGATGTACCTGTCCGTGCCCGACCCGCAGGCCATGGTGCTCGTGGGCACGGCCTTCCAGTCCATCGGGCTGGGCTTCGGCTCCGCGGCCGGGGTCTCGGCGGCCCGCCCGGACCGCACCACGGTCTTCTTCTCCGGCGACGGCGGCGGGCTGATGGGCCTGGCCGACCTCGAGACGTTCCTGCGCACCACCCGCCGCGGCGTGGTCGTGGTGCTCAACGACTCCGCCTACGGCGCGGAGCTGCACCAGTACGCCGCCAAGGGCCTGCACGAGCAGGCGATGCTCATCGACGAGGTGGACTTCGCCGCGCTGGGCCGGGCGATGGGCGCCGACGGCGCGAAGATCACGGACCTCGCCGGGCTGGCGCGGCTCGAGCAGTGGCTGGCCGGCCACGAGGAGGGGGTGTTCGTGCTCGACGTCGCCATCTCGCAGAAGGTCGTGGCCGAGTTCATGAGCGCCTCGATGTCCGCCGGGCGGCGGCTCTGAGCCGCCGCCCGGCGGACCCGGGACGGTGACGGGCGCCGGGACCGGTCGGTAGGATGCGGGCAGCGCCGCCCGGCGCCGTCGTCGAAGGATGCCCGCACCCATGACCGGTTCCCGCCCCGCCCCCGCCGCCGCGACCGGGAACTCCCCCGCCGTCCCGCTGCACGAGGCCCTGGCGGGCAGCGAGGACCTCCGGGAGTTCCTCGAGGAGTTCGCGCGCATCATGGCCGCCCGTCTCTCCGCGGACGGGGCGGAGGTCTGGTGCGCGATCACGCTGCTGCGCGACGGGACGGTCGGCACGGTCGCCGCCAGCACCGCGCACGCCGAGGCCCTCGACGAGCTCCAGTACGACCACGACGACGGGCCGTGCCTGACCGCGGCCCGCGAGCAGGAGCTCGTGCACGTCCCGGACCTCGCGGCCGACGGGCGGTGGGGCGACTACGGCGCCGCCGCCCTCGCCCGCGGCGTCCACGGCGCGGCCGCGGCCCCCTTCGACCTGCCGGAGCCCGACCGCGCGGCCCTGAACGTCTACGCCGGGGCCCCGCACGCCCTCGACGACGACGCGCTCGCCGCCGTGGTCCGGGAGGTGTCCTCCGCCTCGACGGCCCTGCGCCTGGCCCTGCGGCTCGCCCGGCACCGGGAGACGGAGGCGGACCTGCGCACCGCCCTGTCCTCGCGCACCACGATCGACCTCGCCGTGGGCATCCTCATGGGCCAGCAGCGCTGCTCCCAGGACGAGGCCTTCGAGCTGCTCGCCGCCGCCGCGGGCGCCCGCGGCGCCAAGCTGCGCGAGATCGCCGCCGAGCTGGTGCGGACCACCGGCGGCGCGCAGGCGCGCACCCACTTCAACGACGCCCGGGCCTCGTCCCGGCCGCGTCCGGGGACCGGGGAGAGCCCTCCCGGGACCGGCGGGGGCGACCGGATGGCGTAGGCTGGTCGCGGTCGAGTAGGGGCCCAGCACTTCCTCCTGCCCAGCGAAAGACCGTCTCCCCATGGCCCTGCCGCCCCCTGTGCACCGCCGCCCCGTGCCGGCCGCGCCGCCCTCCGTTCCCGACCCGCCGACGGCCCCTGCGGCCGGCGCCGTCGCGCGCCCCCCGGAGGGCTCCCGGTGACCGGGACCGCCGGAGCGAGCCCGCTCGCCGTCCCGGAGCGGCCGGCCGGGGCCGACCCGACCGTGCTCGTGCCCGACGACCCGTTCCCCGACGACCTCATGGAGCTGCCCCTCGTGGCGCTGCAGGTGCTGCACAGCCGGCTCTGCCGCCAGCTCGAGCGCGAGCACCGGGACCCGGGCGGCCCGCACCCGCTGACCCTCGACCGGCTCCGGGACGTCGGCGTGGAGCTGGACAGCCGCCTGATCGCCTGAGCGTCCCCGTGCCCACGCCTGCGCCGCCCGGGCGCGGAGGGAGCCGGTGCGGCACCGGACGGTCCCGCACCGCTCGGTCCCGGACCGTCTCGGGTGGGCTCGGTCCGGGGTGGGCCCTGTCCGGCGAAGAGGGGGCATTGCTTTCGCACCTGAAGGCGGATCATGGGAACAGGACGCCCGTCCGCTCCACGACCCAGGGGGACCCGCCATGACCGCCACCGCCCACCCCAGACCCGCCGCCGGCCCCGCCGCGGGCGCCGAGGACGCCGTGCGCGCCGAGGTGGTCAACGCCCTCGCGCTGCAGGGTGTGCAGGTCTCGGCCGTGACCACGCTCTTCGACGGGCGGGAGTGGGGCGTGACCGTCACCGGTCACAGCCCCGGCCTGGCCGAGGGGGACGTGCGGGTCGCCGTGTGGAACACCGTGCTCAACTGCACCGCGCTCTACGGGGTGCGCCGCCCGGTCGAGAGCGTGCGCGTGCGCTTCGAGGGCTGAGCGGACCGCACCGCCGGCCCCGGACGGGGCCCGTGCCCCGGCCCCGTGCGCGCGGCCCGCGTCAGGCAGCCGCGCCGCCGGGCTCCCTGCGCGCGCCCCGCGGGGACCGCGTCAGGCCGCCGCGCCGCCGGGCTCCCCGTGCAGGCCCCGCAGGCTCCGCCCCGGGCCGTCCTGCGGCCCGGGCAGGGGCCGGGCGTGGTCGCCGAGGACCGTCCAGCCGCGCCGGACGTTGCCCCACGCGTCGCGCAGGGTCCACGCGCGCAGGGGCAGTCGTTCGCGCGCGGGCACGGTGAACCGCCCGAGGGCGGCGAGGACCGCCAGGAGGACGAGGACGTAGAGGGCGCCGACCACGAGGAGCTCCTTGCCGCGCAACCGCACTGTAATGGTCTAATGGATGGACGGTTCTGACATTAGAGACGAGACCTGTAAGGGGTCAAGTGCATTTTGCTTATGACGTGGAGGACATGCTCGAGTTCGTCCTCGCCCTTCTGAACACCGCGCCGGACGCCTCGTCCTCGGGGGAGGACGAGCTGACGACCGTGCAGGAGCTGCGGGACCTGCTGGCCGAGCACCGGTTCTCCGGACGCTCCGACGGGACGGCCAAGGAGCTCGCCGAGATCCGGGCGCTGCGCCAGGAGCTGCGGCAGCTGTGGGTCCTGGACCGCGAGCCGATGGTCGAGGCCGTCAACGCGCTGCTCGCCAGCGAGGACCTCGCGCCGCGGCTGGCCCGCCACGACGGTCTCGACTGGCACCTGCACGCCGCGGCCCCGGACGCTCCCCTGGCCGTGCGGCTGCACCTGGAGACGGCCGTGGCCCTCGTGGAGGTCATCCGGTCCGGGGAGACGGACCGGCTGCGCGTGTGCGAGGCCGGGGACTGCGACGGCGTCCTGCTCGACCTCTCCCGCAACCGCTCCAAGCGCTTCTGCGGGGCGCGCTGCGCCAACCGGACCAACGTGGCCGCCTACCGCCGGCGCCGGGGCTCCGCCGAGGAGCCCGGGCGCGGCGGCGGGTCCGCGAGCGCCTGAAGCCCGGTCTCAGCGCTCCGGGCGGTCGGCGCCGCCGGGGACGGCCGAGTCGTCCCGCCCGCCGGTCGTTCCCGCCGGCTCCTTCTGCCAGGGCCAGCGGCCGCTGATCTCGAGCTCGAGGGACCAGCTGAGGAAGGTGCGGATGAGCACGATCAGCGCCAGCACCCCCACCGACTCGAAGGTGGGGGTGATGGCGACCGTGCGGATGATGTCGGCGGCCACGAGCAGCTCCAGCCCGAGCAGGATCGAGCGCCCGAGCCGCCGGCGGTAGCGGGTGTAGACGGCGCGCCCGCCGGGGCGGGGCCGGACCAGCTCGGCCAGGGCCAGCAGCGTCGCCACCAGCGCGCCCACGACGATCGCCGCGACGCCCGCGGCGTCGACCGTCCTGCCGACGAGCTCCATCGTCGCGGAGAACTCCACCGTGCACCTCCTCCCCCGGCGCCGGGCCGGCCGGGCCAGGAGGCCAGGATGGCACGGCTCACCGCGGGGTGGGGACCTCCGGTCCCACGGCGCCGTCCGGCGTGCGGGACGGGGCCGGCACGGGGCGCTTGTCGAAGACCGTGCTCCCGACCTCCTGCTCGGCCTGGTTGCTGATGGACAGGTCGATCCCGGAGCGGTTGCGGGTCAGACTGACCGCGACCAGGGCCACCGCGCACATCCCGATCAGGTACACGGCGATGGCGGGCGTGCCGCCGGTGGCGTCGAGCAGCGCCTGGGCGATCATCGGCGCGAAGGCGCCGCCGAGGATCGCCCCGATCGCATAGGAGATCGACACCCCGGAGAACCGGATGGACGCCGGGAACAGCTCCGAGTACAGGGACGCCTGCGGGCCGTAGGTCAGGCCCGTGCCGATGCAGATCAGGCCCAGCCCGAGATAGAGGTTGGCGAGGGAGCCCGAGTCGATGAGCAGGAACAGCGGCCAGACGGTGAGGATCAGCCAGACGTAGCCGATCTGGTAGGTGAGCCTGCGCCCGATGCGGTCGGAGAGGATCCCGGCCCCCAGCGTGGCGAACAGCCACACGGTGGCGGCGAACGTCATGGCCACCAGCACGTCGGTCCGGGAGAGCCCGACGGCGTCCGACGTGGCGTAGGCGGGGATGAAGCCGCCGGTGGACATGTAGCCCACGGCGTTGTTGCCCACGAAGATCAGGGCCGCGATGACCACGAGGTGCCAGTAGTTGCGGAACAGCTCCACGATCGGGACGCTCGCCTGCTCCTTCTTCTCGGCGATCTCCTGGAAGACGGGGGACTCGTCCACGGCGATGCGCACGAAGCAGCCGACGGCGATGAGGACGATCGAGGCGATGAACGGGACCCGCCAGCCCCACTCGAGGAACTGCTCCCCGGGGGAGACCACCCCGGTCATCAGGGCGGTGACGGCGGTGGCCAGCAGCAGGCCCAGGGGCACGCCCAGCTGGGGCATGGACCCGGCCAGTCCGCGGCGCCCGGCCGGCGCGTGCTCCACGGCCATCAGGGCCGCCCCGCCCCACTCGCCGCCGGCGGAGACGCCCTGCAGGATGCGCAGGAGGATCAGCAGCACCGGGGCGATCACGCCGGCGGACGCGTAGGTGGGCAGCAGGCCGATCAGGGTGGTGGCCCCGCCCATCAGGACGAGGGTGACCACCAGGATGGCCCGCCGGCCCACCTTGTCGCCGTAGTGCCCCGCGAGGAAGGCCCCCAGCGGGCGGAACAGGAAGGAGATCCCGACCGAGGCGAAGGCCAGCAGCAGGCCGATGGACTCCCCGGCGGGCTCGAAGAACAGCCGGGAGAACACCAGGCCGGCCATGGTGGCGTAGATGAAGAAGTCGTACCACTCGACGGTGGTGCCGACGAGGGTGGCGGCGGCCACCCGGCGCTGGTTGGCCCGGTCGGAGTGTCGGGTTGCGGTCACGGTCACCTCTGGGTCGTTGCTGCCGGGGAGCGGGGGCGGGATCAGGCGGTGTAGATCCGCTCCAGGAACTGGGCGAGCTCGGCGGTCGCGCCCAGGGGCAGCACGTGGGCCACGTACTGGTCGGGCCGCACGAGCACCACGACGCCGTCGCGGCTCAGGCCGCGGGCCTCGAAGATGTCGTCGGCCGGGTCCACGGCCCACACCTTGTTGAGGTTCGAGAGCTGGAACGGGCCGACCTTCGGGCGGAAGATCGACGGCGTCCGCATCAGCTCGACCTCCTCGTGCGGCTGCTGGTAGACGACGTGGACGTCGAACAGGGCGTCGAGGTCCTTGCCCTCAGGGGTGAACCGGTGCACCGGGGACTCGGGCGAGTCCATCCACTCGGCCCACGCCCGCAGCGCCGAGTCCGGCGCGGAGGACGCGGCGGCGTCGGCGAAGGCGTAGACCCGCCAGCGGCCGTCGGCGGTGTGCTGGTGGCCCAGGTGCTTGGGGTTGGTGTCGCACACGCGCTTGACCGGGTGGGCCTTGAAGCGCTTGCCGAGGGGGAAGCCGGCGGCGAGGTCCTGGTGCACGGCCTCGCCCCGGAGCAGGCTCACCGGGTACTCGGTCATGAAGCCGGCCGGGAACTCGGCGGTCTTCACGTAGAAGTCCTCCAGCGCGGTCGCGCTCTCGAGCTCCTCCGGCTTGGCCGCCATCATGGAGGACCACTCGCGGTCGAAGTCGATGAGGTCCTGGGCGATCTGCTGGCGCTCGGCCGTGTAGGTGGCCAGCAGCTTCGCCGGGGCGATCCCGCTGAGCACCTGGCCGAGCTTCCAGCCGAGGTTGAAGGCGTCCTGGATGGAGACGTTCATGCCCTGGCCCGCCTTGGCGGAGTGGGTGTGGCAGGCGTCGCCGGCGATGAACACGCGCGGGTCGCGCTGTCCGGCCTCCTCGACGGGGACGTCGTCGAAGCGGTCGGTCACCCGGTGGCCGACCTCGTAGACGCTCCACCAGGCCACGTCCTTCACGTCGACGCTGTAGGGCGTAACGATCGCGTTGGCCTGGCGCACGATCTCCTCCAGCGGGGTCTTCCGGACGGCGCGGGCGTCGTCCGGGCCCACCTCGCCGAGGTCCACGTACATGCGGAACAGGAAGCCGCCCTCGCGCGGGATGAGCAGGATCGAGCCGTGCCGGGACTGGATGGCGCACTTGGTGCGGATGTCCGGGAAGTCGGTCTCGGCCAGCACGTCCATCACGCCCCAGGCGTGGTAGGACACGGCGCCGACGTGCTGGGCGCCGATGTCCCGGCGGACCCCGGAGCGGGCGCCGTCGGCGCCCAGCACGTACTTGGCGCGCACCACGCGCTCCTCACCGGGGTTCGTCCCGGACTCGGGGCTCTCCCCGGTGCGCCTGAGGGTCACGGTCACGGGGTGCTCCCCCTCGCCGACCTCGAGCTCGACGAACTCCCAGCCCCAGTACGGCTCGGTCCGGGACGGGGCGTTCCTCGCGTAGCGGGCGAAGTAGTCCAGCACGCGCGCCTGGTTCACGATCAGGTGCGGGAACTCGCTGACGCCGGCCGGGTCGTCGACGGTGCGGGCGGTGCGCACGATGTGGTCGGGGTTCTGCGGGTCCGGCTTCCAGAAGTTCATCTCGGTGAGGTCGTAGGCCTCGGCGGTGATCTCCTCGGCGAAGCCGAACGCCTGGAAGGTCTCGACGCTGCGCGCCTGGATGCCGTCGGCCTGGCCGATCTCGAGGCGGTGCGGGCGGCGGTCGATCAGGCACGTCATGACGGCGGGGAAGGCGGCCAGCTGGGCGGTGGCGGTCATGCCGGCGGGGCCGGAGCCGACCACGAGCACGTCCATGACCTCCGGCAGCTCGGGGGACCGGTCGATGCCGACCCCCGCGGCGGGCTGGACCCGGGGGTCCGTGGACACGTAGCCGTGGTGGTGGAACAGCATGGGGCCTCCTGGGGCGACGGTGCGGAAGAAACGAGCCAAATGTTCTATACTCGAACACGTCGTTCTTTTATCGAACTCTTGGTCGGGATCATATACGGTGGGTGACCGCCCTCACAAGACCCTGCGACGCCGCTCACGGTGCCGCACGGCCACCCGCCGACCCGGCCACGGGGACAGCACCGGACCGCCCACGGAAAGAGGCCACGATGACCGCTCCGGCAGAGCCGCCCGTCCGGGCGCCGGCGAACAGCACGCCGGCCGCCCCGCCGTCCGGGAGGGCGCAGGACCGCTCCCCCGCGCCGCCCTCGCAGACCCTCTCCCGGGGGCTGCGCATGCTCGAGCTGGTGGTCTCGGCGGAGGAGCCGCCCACGATCGCCGACGTGGCCGGCCGGCTCGGCGTCCACCGCTCGATCGCCTACCGGATCCTGCGCACCCTGGAGAGCCACGGCCTCCTGACCCGGGACTCCACCGGCCGGCTGATCGGCGCCCCCGGGCTGGCGGTGCTCGCGCGGGGGGTGCAGCAGGACCTGCAGTCGGCGGCCCTGCCGGAGCTGACCACCCTGGCCAACGAGCTGGGTATGAGCGCCTTCGTGGCGGTCTGGGGCCAGGAGGAGTGCATCACGCTGGTCACGGTGGAGCCCTCCCGCGGCCAGGCCGTCACCCAGCGCCCGGGCACGCGCCACCCGCTGGACCGCGGCGCCCCCGGGCTCGCGGTGCAGGCCGGCATGGACCCGGAGGAGCTCGCCGAGCTGACCGGGGGCGTGCGCCCCCGCGCGGAGGTGGAGCAGACCCGGGAGCGCGGCTTCGCCGTCAGCAGCAACGAGGTGCTGGACGGCGTCTCGGCCGTGGCCGTCCCCCTGCGCGTGCCCGGCCACCTGCCGGCGGCGCTGGCCGTCGTCTACGCCACGCGCAGCCTCGACGTCGAGGCGCTGGGGCGGCGCCTGGCGCACAGCGCGGGCCTGGTCGCCGCCCGCCTGGGGCGGCGACCGGGCCCGCCGGATCAGTAGGACCCGCGCGGGGCGGCGCCCGGCTCCGCCGGGGCGCACCAGGCGTCGGCGAGCGCCTCGGTCCCGCGGGCCAGCAGGGCGACGTCGGCGCCCACGTTGACGAAGTCGGCGCCGGCGTCGAGGTAGTCCTGGGCCTGGTCGGGCACGAAGGCGTTGACCCCCACGAACTTCCCGGTCCGCCGCACGGCGGCGATGACGTCCTTGACGGCGGCCACCACGTCGGGGTGGGTCTGCCGGCCGAGCAGGCCCATGGAGGCCGCGAGGTCCGAGGGCCCGACGAAGACGCCGTCCACCCCGTCCACCGCGGCGATCCGCGCGGCCGCCGCGACCGCGGCCGCGCTCTCGACCTGCACCACGAGGGTGAGCAGGTCGGCGGCGCGCTCGAGGTAGTCGGGGACCCGGTTCCACCGGGCCGAGCGGGCGAGCGCCGAGCCCACCCCGCGCACCCCGCGCGGCGGGTAGTGCACGGCGCGCACGGCGGCCTCGGCGTCGGCCGCGCTGTTGACCATGGGCACCACGAGGGACTGGGCGCCGAGGTCGAGGTACTGCTTGACCAGGACCTCGTCCAGGCCGGGGAGCCGGACCACCGGGACGGCGCCGTGGCCGGCCGCGGCCCGCAGCTGCGCCTGGACCGTCTCCAGGCCCAGCGGCGCGTGCTCGGCGTCGATCAGCAGGTAGTCCAGCCCGGCCGAGGCGCAGATCTCGGTCACGGTGGGGTCCCCCGAGCAGACGAACATCCCGGCCGCCGCGCGTCCGCCGCGCTCGGCGCGGGCGGTCTCGGTGAACAGGTCCTTGAGGCTCGGCGGGAGCTCTAGACGAATCGGCACGTGACGGTCCCCAGCTTCCCGTAGTCGGCGTGGACGGTGTCCCCGGCGTGGACCCACATGGGCCGGGTGAAGGAGCCGGCGAGGACGATCTCCCCGGCCTCCAGGCGGTCGCCGTGCCCGGCGATCCGGTTGGCCAGCCAGTGCACCCCGTTGGCCGGGTGGTTCAGCACGCCGCAGGCGACCCCGGTCTCGACGATCTCCTCGTTGCGCGAGAGCGCCCCGGCGACCCAGCGCAGGTCCACGGCGTCGGGGGCGACCGGGCGGCCGCCGATGACCATGGAGCCGAGGGCGGCGTTGTCCGAGATGGTGTCGACGATGGTCCGGCCCTGCATCTCGATGCGGGAGTCGAGCACCTCCAGGGCCGGGACCACGTACTCGGTGGCGCGCAGCACGTCGAAGAGGTTCACCCCGGGGCCGGCCAGGTCCTCCTTGAGCACGAAGGCCAGCTCCATCTCGATGCGCGGGTGGGTGTACCGCGCCCACTCGTAGACGTGGCCGGACTCGACCACCTGGTCGTCGAAGATCACCCCGTAGTCGGGCTCGTCGATGCCGGTGGCGTCCTGCATGGCCTTGGAGGTCAGGCCGATCTTGTGGCCGGCCTTGCGCCGGCCGGCCTCCTCCTGGCGCTGCGCCCAGATCCGCTGCACCGCGTAGGAGTCCTCGATCTCCATCTGCGGGTGGCGCTGGGTCAGCAGCGGCACGGGGGTGCGGTCCAGCCCGGCCCGGTGCAGCTCGTCGGCGATCGCCACGTGCGTGTCGTGGTCCAGCATGTGCTCTCCTGTCTGTGCGGTGCGGGTGCCCTGCCCGGGGCGACGGCGGCCGGCCGGCTCCGTGCGGGAGCCGGCCGGCCGCCGTCGCCCCGGGGAGCTCAGAGCTGGTTGCCGATCTTGAAGCCCTTGGCGGCCTCGCCCTTGTAGCTGCCGGACTCGTCGCCGGCGCGGGTGTAGGAGAACCCGTCGGCGCCGATGGTGACCTCCATCTCGGAGTCGTCGGTGCGGGCCACGACCTCCTTCGGGTTGCCGTCCAGGTCCAGCACCAGGGAGGCCTCGGTGTACCAGGACGGCACGACCGGGTTGCCCCACCAGTCGCGGCGCTGGTTGTCGTGCACGTCCCAGGTGACGACCGGGTTGTCGGGGTCGCCCGTGTAGTAGTCCTGCGTGTAGATCTCCACGCGGTGCCCGTCCGGGTCCCGGAGGTAGAGGTAGAAGGCGTTGGAGACGCCGTGGCGGCCGGGGCCGCGCTCGATCATGTCGGACATGCGCAGCGCGCCGAGCTTGTCGCAGATCGCCAGGATGTTGTGCTTCTCGTGGGTCGCGAAGGCCACGTGGTGCATGCGCGGGCCGTCGCCGCCGGTCATGGCGGTGTCGTGCACGGTGGGCTTGCGGCGCATCCAGGCCGCGTACACGGTGCCGTTGTCGTCCTGGATGTCCTCCGTGACCCGGAAGCCCAGGTCCTGCATGAACTTGGTGGCCCGCGGCACGTCCGGGGTGACCTGGTTGAAGTGGTCCAGGCGGACCAGGGAGCCGGGGGTGTACAGGTCGTAGCGCCAGGCCAGGCGCTCGACGTGCTCGACCTCGTGGAAGAACTCGTAGGGGAAGCCCAGGGGGTCCTCGACCCGCACGGAGTCGCCGATGCCCTTGGTGAAGCCCTCCGGGCGGCGCTCCACGCGGCAGCCCAGCTCCTCGTAGAAGGCCACGGCCTTCTCCAGGTCCTCCGGGGTGCGGACGCGGTAGGAGAAGGCGGCGACGGCGGCCACCGGGCCCTGGCGCAGCACCAGGTTGTGGTGGATGAACTCCTCCAGCGAGCGCAGGTAGACAGTGTCCCCGTCCTCCTCGGTCACGGTCAGCCCGAGCACGTCCACGTAGAAGTCGCGCGAGCGCTGCAGGTCGGTGACCACGAGCTCCATGTAGGCGCAGCGCAGGATGTCGGGGGCCGGGGCGGAGGGGGTCGGGACGGGGTTGTCGGCGGCGATGGGGGCCTCCTGCGAGACGTAGAAGCCCGAGGACGTCATCGTCCGGTCGTCGAGGTGGGTCATGGTGCTGTCCTTCGGCGGTGAGGGGTGGGTGTCGTCCGGGCGCGGAGGCTCAGGCCTGCAGCTTCTCGGCGGCCTGCTCCTGGCGGCCGAAGACCGGGTTGTGGACCTCGCCCAGGTTGATGTGCACGGCCTGCTGGTCGGTGTAGAAGTCGATCGAGCGGTAGCCGCCCTCGTGGCCCAGGCCCGAGGCCTTGACGCCGCCGAACGGGGTGCGCAGGTCGCGGACGTTGTTGGAGTTCAGCCAGACCATGCCGGCCTCGACGTTCTGGGCGAAGTTGTGGGCCCGCTTGAGGTCGTTGGTCCAGATGTAGGCGGCCAGTCCGTACTTGGTGTTGTTGGCCAGCGCCAGCGCCTCCTCGTCCGTGTCGAACGGGGTGATGGCCACGACCGGGCCGAAGATCTCCTCCTGGAAGATCCGGGCGTCCGGGGCCACGTCGGCGAAGACGGTCGGGCGGATGAAGTTGCCCTCCGGGAACTCCTCGGGGCGCCCGCCGCCGGCGGTCAGGCGGGCCTCGCCCTTGCCGATCTCCACGTAGGACATGACCTTCTCGAAGTGCTCCGGGTGCACGAGGGCGCCGACCTCGGTGCTCTCGTCGTGCGGCAGGCCGACCCGCACGCGCTGGGCCTGGGCGGAGTAGCGCTCCACGAACTCGTCGTAGACCCCGCGCTGGACGAGGATGCGCGAGCCGGCGGTGCAGCGCTCGCCGTTGAGGGAGAAGACGCCGAAGATCGTCGCGTCGATGGCGGCGTCCAGGTCGGCGTCCGCGAAGACGACGGCCGGGGACTTCCCGCCCAGCTCCATGGACAGCCCCTTGAGGTGCGGGGCGGCGTTGCCGAAGATGATCTGGCCGGTGCGGGACTCGCCGGTGAAGGAGATCAGCGGCACGTCCGGGTGCTTGACCAGCGAGTCGCCGGCGTAGCCCTCCTCGCCGAAGCCGTGGACGATGTTGAACACGCCCTTCGGCAGGCCGGCCTCCTCGAAGATGCCCGGCCACAGGGAGGCGGAGAGCGGGGTGAACTCGGCCGGCTTGAGGACCACGGTGTTGCCGGTGGCCAGGGCCGGGCCCAGCTTCCAGGACTCGAGCATGAACGGGGTGTTCCACGGGGTGATCAGCCCGGCGACGCCGATCGGCTTGCGGTTGACGTAGTTGACCTGCCGGCCGGGGACCTTGAAGGCGTCGTCGTGCTGGGCGACGATCAGGTCCGCGAAGAAGCGGAAGTTCTCCGCGGCGCGGCGGGCCTGCCCGAGGGCCTGCTTGATCGGCAGGCCGGTGTCGTAGCACTCCATCTCGGCCAGGGCCTGGCCGCGGGTCTCGACGATGTCGGCGATCCGGTGCAGCACGCGGGAGCGCTCCCGCGGGAGCATGCCCGGCCAGGGACCGTTCTCGAAGGCGTCCTTGGCGGCGGCGACGGCGGCGTCGACGTCGGCGACCTTGCCCGAGGCGGCGGTGATGTAGGCCTCGTTGGTCACCGGGTCCAGCACCTCGAAGGTGTCGCCGTCGATCGAGTCGACGTGCTCGCCGTCGATGTAGTGCTGGATCTTCTCGGGCAGGTCGGCCGGGGCCCAGGTGCGGGCGTCGGTCGCGGTGTTCTGGGTGTTCACAGGAAGTCCTTCCGGAGGGAACGTCGTCGGGTTCGGGTGTGGCCGGGCGGGCCCGGGAGGGCTCAGCCCGTCCCGGTGCCGGCGGGCAGCGCGGCGAGGTAGGCGTCGAGGGTGTTCATCCGGTGCTGGCGGGCGGCGGCCTCGACGACCTCGAAGGGCGCCTTCTCGGCGATGAGGTCCAGCAGCCGGTCGTGCTCCTCCACCGAGGCCTGCGCCCGTCCGGGGACGTAGGCGAAGGTGGAGGAGCGCAGGGCGGCCAGGCGGTTCCAGCCCCGGTGCACCAGGTCCAGGATGTGCGCGTTCTGGTGGTGCTCGTAGAGCGTGGAGTGGAACTGCTTGTTGAGCTCGGTGAACTCCACCGGGTCGAAGTCCTCGAGCGCCCGGCGCATCCGCCGGTTAATCTCCCGGGCGCGCTGCAGCTCCTCGTCCGTGACCAGCGGGGCGCACTGGGCGGTGGAGAAGCCCTCCACCAGCGCCAGCGTCTCCATGGTGTAGCGGTACTCCACCGGGTCGATGCCCACCACGGTGGCGCCCACGTTGCGCTCGTAGGCGACCAGTCCGTCCTGCTGCAGCCGCCGGACCGCCTCGCGCACGGGCACCACGGACATGCCCAGCTCGGCGGCCAGCTGGGCCAGCACGAGGCGGCTGCCCGGGGCGAAGCGGCCCTGCTGCACGCCCTCCAGGATGGACCGGTAGGCCGTGTCCGCCTTGGACGGCGCCGCGGGGGCGCCCCGCTCCCCCGGGGCGGGGCCGGCGTGCGGGACGGCGGTCATCAGGGCCGCTCCGCCCGCTGCCGGGACGCCCGGTACTGCTCGTACTTCTGCTTCCACTCGGCGTTGGGCGGGAACAGCCCGTCCACCGGGTGGCCCTCGGCCACGCGGTCGTACACCCAGGCGTCCTGCTGCTCCTGCTCGTGGGCGGCCTCGACGACCTCCTCGAGCAGCGACGGCGGCACGACGACGACGCCGTCGTCGTCGCCGATGACGATGTCGCCCGGCTGCACCGTGGTGCCGCCGCAGGCGATGGTGCCGCCCACCTCCCAGGGCACGTGGCGGCGGCCCAGCACGGCCGGGTGCGCGCCGTTGGAGTAGACCTGGATGCCGACCTCGGCGACGGCGGCGGAGTCGCGGACCCCGCCGTCGGTGATCACGGCGGCGGCGCCGCGCACCCGGGCGCGCAGGGCCAGGACGTCGCCGAGCGTGCCGGTGCCCCTCTCACCGCGGGCCTCCATGACCACCACGTCGTCGGGCTGCACCGAGTCCATGGCGCGCTTCTGCGCGTTGAACCCGCCGCCGTGGGCCGTGAAGAGGTCCTCGCGATTGGGCACGTAGCGCAGGGTCTTGGCGTAGCCGAGGATGCGCCGGCCGGGGTGGGTGGGGCGCACACCGTCGATCGTGGCGTTGTCGATGCCCTTCTTCCGCAGCTGCGCGGTGATGGTGGCCACCGCCGTCGCGTCGATCTTGGCCCGCAGCTCGTCGGTGAGCAGGGTGCGGTCCGGGCGCGGGGTGGCGGGCACGTAGTGGTCGCTCTCCTCCGCGCCGCCCCCGGCCTCCTGGACCGGCGGCAGGCCGGCGGCCTCGCGGGAGCCCCACGCCTCCTCCCGCTGGGTGTCGTCGACCTGAGGCTGCGCCCCGTACGGGGCCATGGCGTGCTCCCCCGCCACCACGCGGGTGACCAGGCGGCCGCTGGAGGGCGCCCCGGGCGCCCCGGGCGCGTCCACCTCCACCTCGACGACGTCGCCGGGCCGGGCCACGGAGGACCCGGCCGGCGTGCCGGTCAGGATGACGTCGCCCTCCTCCAGCGTCATCAGCTGGGAGAGGTCGGCGACCAGCCGGCCGAACGGGAAGACGAGGTCCTCGGTGGTGTCCTCCTGGACGAGCTCGCCGTTGACCCAGGTGCGCACGCGCAGCCCGGCGGGGTCGACCCGGTCGGCCGCGATGACCTCCGGGCCCAGGGGCGTGTAGCCGTCCCCGGACTTGTTCTTGACGTTGGAGCCCTTGTCCGCGTGCCGCAGGTCGTAGAGGCCCCAGTCGTTGGCGGCGGTCACGCCGGAGACCTTGGACCAGCCGTCCTCCGGGCGCACGCGGCGGCACGTCTGCCCGATGACCAGGGCGATCTCCCCCTCGTAGGCCAGCAGCTCGGTGCCGGCCGGGCGCTCGATCGTGTCGCCGGTCCGGGCGATCGAGGTCCCTGCCTTGAGGAAGTAGCCGGGGAACTTCGGGGAGCGGCCCCGCTGGGCGATGCGGGAGGGGTAGTTCAGGTGCAGGGCGATGACCTTCCCGGGGCGGTGCGCCCTGTCGGTGAAGTCAACGGGCCCGGTGGTCCCGGCGGAATCCGGTGTCGTCTCTGCCATGCCGTCCTGCCTTCGTGGTCGTCAGGTCCCCGGGTCACCGCGTCCGGCGGTGTGTCCGGGATCTCGTTGCTCAAGATCGTATCTGATACGAAGCATCCCGACCACCCCTCTGCGGGAGTTTTCTGACGCCCTCGGATGCCCGCACCGTGGGCCCACTCCTGCCGATTACCGCAGCAAAGTGTTCGCTAATTCCGGATCCCCTGCTACTGTGAGCCGCAGCGCACTCGGGTGAGGCGACCCTTACCGGAAGTGCCCTGCTCCGCCGGTGGCCCGCCCCCCGGTCACCGGCGGGCTCCGTCGCCGCCGGCCGGCGCCCGGGGGAACCGGCTCTCGCCACCCGGTCCTCCCGGGCGCCGTCCGGCGGCGGCCGAGAGCGACGACCGGCCCGGGCATCCGTGGGGACGCCCCGGGCCCGTGAGCGCCCGCCCCGGAACCACCCGCCCACCCCGTGCCGGCACACCCCGCCCGGCCGCCCTGCTCCCGGAGGAACCGAGAACCATGCCCCAGCACCGACCTCTCGCCGTCACCGCCGCGCTCGCCGCCCTGCTCCTGGCCGGCTGCGGCGCCGAGGAGGCCCAGGCGCCCGCGCCCGGGACCACGACCGCCGCCCCCACGACCACGACCCCCGCCGCCGAGGGCACCGCCCCGGCCGGGGAGGTGCCCCAGGGCGTGGCCGCCCAGTACGCCGTCCTGGACGAGGAGGTCGCCGCCGAGGGCGGCCGCACGAGCTCCGGGGACTGGGAGGTCGCCTACATCGTGGAACCGGCCGAGGCCTGGTTCGAGACCACCGGGGGCGAGCCGACCCGGCGCGCACCGGCCGAGGGCGAGACCCACCACCTGGAGATCATCCCGATCGACGCGGCCACCGGCCGGATCGTGCCCGACGTCCCGGTCCGGCTGGAGGTCCTCGACGAGAACGGCGAGGTCGTGGACGCGAAGGAGCTGATGTTCTTCCACGCCGAGTTCTTCCACTACGCCAACAACTTCAGCGTTCCCGAGGCCGGCGACTACACCCTGCGCGCCACCCTGCAGCCGCCGAGCTCGCCGCGGCACGGGGAGAGCGTCGAGGAGCTGACCCTGCTGGAGCCGGCGACCGTGACCTTCGAGGACGTCCGCCTGGAACCGGCCGCCCCCTGAGCCGCCGCTCCCCGGACACGCTCCGGCTCGGGTGCCGCCGCCCACCGGCCTGCTGCCGCCCCGACCTTGCCCGCCGCGCCCCCGCGGGGCACGATGCCGGGACGAGGCCGGATCCGGGCACACGACGAGAAGGGCGGAGATCCCATGACGACGACGGAGGACCACGGGGCCGGTGCGGCGGGCACGGTCCCTGCCCGCCCGGACCCGTCCGGCGAACGCCCCACGGGGCACGACCAGGACGTGCCCGGCGGGGTCGTCCACGCGCTGCCGGCGGACCTGCGCGAGGCGCTGACCGCCGACGCCGCGGTGCTCTCCGCCTGGCGGGACATCACGCCCCTGGCCCGCAACGAGTTCATCTGCTGGGTCGACGACGCCAAGCAGCAGGCGACCCGGCAGCGCCGCATCCGCCGGACCGGGGAGGAGCTCGCGGAGGGCATGCGCCGGCCCTGCTGCTGGCCGGGGTGCGCGCACCGCGAGCGCACCGGCAGGTGAGGCGGGTCGCCCCGGAAGACGCCCCCTCTCCGGGGTGACGCGCCGAGAACGCGGGCAGACGCCGCGCCCCGCAACGAGTCGCGGGCCCAGGTGGCGGTCCCCGGTGCCCCGGACGACGGGCGGGCCCGTCCGCGCCGGGCCGCGCCCCGGGTCGGCAGCCTGTCCGGAGGCGAAGTCAACAGCGCCTCGTCCGTGCCGTCTTCTGCAGGACTTCCGGTGGTTCCGTGCACGCCCCACGGATACGTTGCAAAGGCAAGCACCCCCCACAGAGAGCGAGCACGACCATGAGACGAAGCGCAGCAGGCGCCGCACTGATCACCGCCGTCGGGTTCTCGGCCCTGAGCCTCACCCCGGCCACCGCCGCGGTGCTGCCGTTCCCCGACTGTGACGCCGCCGCAGCCGCCGGCATCCACAACATCCCCGCCGACAGCCCTGCCTACGCCCCCGCCCTGGACAGCGACTCCGACGGCATCGGCTGCGAGAGCCCGATCCACGCCTACGACGCCGCGAAGGTGGCGCAGATCGTGGCCACGGACGAGCAGGTCGCGCAGCTGCCCCCGCACACCGGGATCATCTCCGGACCCGGGGGCACCGGCGTGGATCAGTCGACCGGGGGCGGGACGAACGCCGGGATGAACGTCGACTCCGGCGTCGCCGCCCCGCCCGCGGACGGCACCGCGGCCACCGCGGTGGCCGGCGGCCTGGTCCTGGCCGCGGCCGGGGGCGGGCTCCTGCTGCGCCGGCGCGCCCGGTCGGCCTAGTCCTCCGCCGACGGCCCCGGCGCCTCCGGCAGGAGGAGCCGGGGCCGTGCGCAGCCGTCGTCGGCAGCGCACGGCAGGCCCCGGCGCTGGGACGAGGTGCTAGGGGTGCGGCTCGGGCTGCGGCGCGGGACCCTCCGCTCCGGTGCTGCGCAACCAGGCGGTGAGCACCTGGCAGGCGAGCTCGAGGTTGGCCATCTGGCAGTGCTGGTCGGCCTGCTCGGGGCGGGTGAACATCCGCGTCGTGACGCTGCGGGCGCCCGTGAACGCCCGGGCCTGGGCGCGCGTGAGCACCGGGGGCTGGAAGGCGTCGTGCTCCCCGCACAGCAGCAGCACGTCGTGGCGCACCCGCCCGCTGCCCAGGTGCCGGGCGTTCATGCCCAGGAACCAGTCCGGGACGTCGGCCGGGTCGGAGCTGTCGAGCATGTACAGGACCTGCTCGACCACCGCGCGCAGGGTCGGCGAGAGACGGGCGCGGGTGCGCACGCTGACGCGCATGAAGGACCGGCGGCGGCGATCCGCCGGCAGATCGGGAGGAACTCCTCGATCACCGAGTCGAACCCCCCCGTGCACCAGCACGGTCGCACCGGCTCGCGGCCCCGACGCCGGCAGCGTGTAGGCCGGCAGCGCCGCGCCGGCATAGGGCACCTCGTGGCGGGCCAGACCGGGGACCGCCGCATCGAACAGCTCACGGTACCGGCGGTAGCGCTCCGCCTTCAGCGCCGAACTCGGCGGGGTGAAGAACTCTGCGAGCCGCGCACAGCCGGCCGCTTCCCGGAGCCGCCCCTCGGCCGCGGCCCGACGGGACAGGGCCGCGAACACCGGGGCGCCGTCCGCCGTCGATCGCAGGCGCGCCGCCGCCGCGGCCAGTTCCGGGCGGTCGGCGGAGCCCAGGGCACGGGCGCGGTTGAGCTGGTAGTTGACGAAGTCCTGCCGGTGGAACCGTTCGAATCCCACGGGCAGGGCCACGAGGCCCGGGTCGTCCACGCCGTCAGCGTACGCCCGACCCCTCCGGTGTGTCGCCGATCACGCAACAACGACTTACACTTATTGTCAAGACAAAGTGAACGAGCTGAAGGAGCCGTGCCATGCCCCAGCTGTCGATGAACGTCACGACGACGTTCCACGGCAACGTCGTCAACGACATCGCCGTGGCCAAGGCCGCGGGCTACGGCGGGATCGAGCTGCAGAGCCCGAAGCTCTACCGCTACCTCGACGCCGGCTACTCCCCCGAGTCGCTGCTGCCGCACCTGGAGGGTCTTCAGGTCACCGGGCTCGGCGCGGTGCTCGACCTCGAGCGCCAGGGTCAGGCCCGCGCCGGCTTCCTCGCCGAGGTGTCGCGGATGGCGGGTGTCGCCGAGGTGCTGGGCGCGCCGATCCTGCAGCTGTGCACCGGGCCCGTGGACTGGAACGTGGCGAAGGACTTCAAGGCCGGGAAGCTCGGCCCCGAGGACCCCCGCTACCGCGGGACACTGGGGCTGAGCGAGGACGAGGCGCTGGACGCGGCCGCGGCCAACGTCCGGGAGGCCGCCGACATCGCGGCCGGCCACGGCCTGGAGCTCTACCTGGAGCCGCTGGCCTGGTCGAACCTCAACCGGCACCGCCACTCGCTTCAGATCATCGAGCGCGCCGGGCGCGAGAACGTCGGCATCGCCCTGGACACCTGGCACTACTGGACCACCGGCGACACCCTCGAGGAGGTCGCCGCCACCCCGAAGGAGCTCATCAAGGCCGCGCACATCTCCGACGGGCTCGACCTCGACCGTGAGCACGACGTGCCGGACCAGAGCGTGCACCGCAACGTCGTCATCGGCGGCGGGGCGATCCCGCTGCAGGAGTGGATCGACGCGATCAAGTCCACCGGCTACGAGGGGTGGTGGGTCTCGGAGATGTTCAGCGACAAGGCCAACGAGCACGACTTCCTCAAGGTCGCCACCACCATGCGCAACCTGCTCGACATCATGACCTCGTGAGGAAACCCATGCAGCGCTTCGCTCTGATCGGCGCCGGATTCATCGGCTCCGTCCACGCCCAGAGTCTCGCAGCCCACCCCGGAGTGGATCTCCGCTGCGTCTACGATCTCGACCCCGCCCGGGCAGCACATGTCTCCGCGGCCCACGGCGCCCGCCCCGCCCGCTCCCTGGAGGAGGCCTTCGATCCTGCTCAGGTGGACGCCGTGTTCATCGCGTCCTCGACCGACACCCACGCCGCGCACCTCCGCCGCGCCGCCGACGCCGGGATCGCCGCCCTCGTCGAGAAGCCGATCGACCTCGACCTCGCCCACGCCAAAGACGTCGTCGCCCATGTCGAGGCCGCCGGCATTCCCGCGATGGTGGACTTCAACCGGCGCTTCGACCGCGACCACGCCTCCCTCAAGCGCGTGGTCGACTCCGGGGAGCTCGGGGAGATCGCGCTCGTCCAGCTCACCTCCCGCGGCCCGTCGCTGCCGCCGATCGAGTACCTGAAGGTCTCGGGTGGGCAGATGCGCGATCAGACCGTGCACTTCTTCGACCTCGCCCGCTGGCTCACCGGCGCCGACCCGGTCGAAGTGCACGTGATGGGCTCAGCACTGTCCGATCCCCAAGTCGCCGACATCGGCGACGTCGACACCTCTATCGCGACCCTGCGCCTGCCCGGCGGGGCCCTGGTGCAGATCGACAGCGTGCGCCACACCGGCTACGGCTACGACGAACGCCTCGAAGTGCTCGGATCGGCCGGCATGGCCGAATCCGGCCGCATGCGCGCCGGCAACCTCACCCGCTTCGCCGGCCCCACCGCCACGAGCGAGGGCCTGCACCCCGGGTGGTTCGAGCGGGTCCAGCCCACCTACGCCGCCGCACTGGCGGCGTTCGTGACAGCCCTCGAGGAGAACACGCCCCCACCCGTCACCCTGCGCGACGGACTGCGCGCCCAGGCCATCGCCGAGGCCGCCACCCTCTCACTGCGCACCGGACAGCCACAGACGATCACCTACTGAGCGACAGCAAGAAGCGCGCTGGCACTCTGCGCTACCGGTGGACAGCACGAGTCAGCACCCGAAAAACGCCCTCACGCGGCGCGATCCGCCCATATCCGGCCATATGTAAAGCACAGGAGATTGATTCACTTATGTGATCACTGTCCATGGCCGAATCAGCAACCGGTCGGCCCGTCCAAGACCACAGCAGCCTCAGAGCCCAAGGAGCGCGGTCCGCAACGACGACATGGTGAAACCGGTCCTTCGGATTTAAGCGGGGGCGGCGCTGTTTCGCCAGGGCCGGTGGCCACCGGCGGCGAGCAGTGCTCGTAGCCGATAGTTGTCGAAGTTCCGGAACCCTCGGGCGACCCGTCGCATCGTCTCGATCACCCCGTTCACGGCTTCGACGGGCCCGTTCGAGGCTCCGGCGGTGTCGAAATAGGCCAGAATCGCCGCCCTCCACCGCCGTAGCGTTCTTCCGAGCCGGGCGATTTCCGGGATCGGGCAGGACGGGAACGAGGCGAGGACCTCGGCCACGAGCCGGCGCCCTTGCTCGGGGCGAGCATGGTAGACGGCTCGGAGCTTCTGATAGCAGTGCCAGGCCACAGTGACCTCGTGGTGCGGGTCCCCGGCCACCAGCTTCGCGTTCAGACGGGTGATCTGCTTGGGCGTGAGATGCTCGGCGCCGATCTGCAGGGTGCGCCGGATGCCGTAGAGCGGGTCCCCTGCCCTGCCGCGGTGGCCCAGGGTGTCCTGCTGCACGCGGCGACGCACCTCATCGACGACCTGCCCGCCGAGCTTGACCACATGGAACGCGTCGAGCACCGTGATCGCCTCCGGCAACTCGTCGCGGATCGCGTTGGCGTAGCCGTGGAACGGGTCCAGTGTGGCCGTGCGAATCCCGCTCGTGAACCCCAGGCCCTGGGTGGTGAGCCAGTCGGCGTAGACGGTTCCGGTGCGGCCCTTCACCAGGTCGAGCAGTCGCGCTCTGGGGCGGCCGTTCTCGTCGCGGGAGTGGTCCACGATCCCGGTGATGAGCCCGGTCCCGGGTGGACCCACATGGGACCAGACGTGCTCATCAACCCCCAGTGCGTCCACCCCTGCCAGCCGATCGGGCCGCTCGAGGGCTTCCTCGATCAGCGGCTTGGCGGCGTCCCACAGGGTGTGCCAGTCCACCCCAAGCATCTCGGCCAGGGCCGAGACGGCGATGTCGTGGGAACGCAGCTGCGCCACGGCCCAGGTGATGGCCCGGCGAGTCAGTTTCGCCCGCGGGGAGGCCAGCTCGTGGACCTCGCTGAACGTCATCACCTCGCAGGCGTCCTCCGGGCACCGGTAGATCCGCTTGCGCCAGAGCAGACGCACCGGCGCCCCGAAGCAGGGCAGATCGTGGACGAGGACCGACCGGCGACCCTTGGAAGCGGCTACGACCCCACACTGCGGGCATCCGGTCGGGCCCGGGGCGGTGGCCACGCCCAGCAGCAGCCCGTCCTCGGTCCTCACGACGGACTCGACGTGGATGCCGTCCACGCCCAGCATCGCGTCCGCGCGGACGCACCACCGCTCGGTGCAAGCAGACACGGCAAGGTCAGGGTCGGTACTCTCAGGCATGTCGGGGCTTTCTTCGGACGGGTTTGCTTGGTCGCTTCCCATCCAAGGAAGCCCTGACGCCTACCCGGTTCCCGACACGCCGAGAGCCCTGCTCACGGTGACGAGCCCAGCCCCCTCACCCCGCTCAAATCCGAAGGGCCGTGAAACCTCCGGTCGACATTTCCCGGAGCAGGAAAGGGAACACGACCTGTCCGGGAAAGCGGAAACAGGCCAGTCGCAATCTACCGCTGCAGCAATATGTATAAACGGCTGAATTCTTGGGCCCCACTTTTGTCCTTCGCGGGTTTAGACAGAATTCGATCAGTACTTGCGCAGGTCTACCCGCGGCTGTCCCGTCCACTCCGACCGCAGGAGCGCGGAGATGTCGTGGAGCAGCTCGGTCAGCTCGTCCGAACCAGGACCGAGGGCTCGTACGATGAGGCCTGGCACGGGTAACGGTGAGACGCCGCAGCGCAGTCCCGGCATCCGGCTCTCGGCCGTGGTGAGCCGAGTGTGAACCCGTTCGATGAGCCCCCGATCCGCGCGAGGGTCCACGACCAGCAGGGAGCCGAGATGGCTATGGCCTTCCAGGAAGCCGAGCTCGGCCACGGCGTCTTCTCCTGGGCGCAAACGGAGGTTGTCGAGAACCACCGTGTGCCCGCCCATCACGACTTCGGTGCGCAGTACGACGCTGCGGTACCGGAAAGAAGTCCCGTCGGGTGCCCAGCCGGGGGTGACCACCTCGCCCGCCATGAAGCAGGCCGTGGGATCCATCTTGACCATGGTGTGCTGAACGTAGTCGGCGTTCGCGTAGGCGATGAGCTGGTCCGGCAGGTACTCGAGTACCGCGTCCGGGCCGAGCGTGAACCGCACGTCCTGCCGGGCCGGGGCGACCGGGGTGCGGTAGACCTTGGTCGCGGACTGGGTGGTGACCAGGGCGGTGCCGGCGGCCTCCACCGCGACGTCCAGCTCGTAGTGGTCCCCGCCGAGGTAGCCTCCGCCGGGATTGACGACGACGAAGCACGGCTGTCCTGACCCGTCCAGGTGGTGCGGGCGCAGCACGCGCAGGGCACCGGTGTGGAACTGGTGGACGGCCACGGTCCGCTCTCCGCGAGGTGCGAGGATCAGCTCGAGCCGGCCGGTCGGGGCCGCGGTTGGTGGCGCGGCTGACCCACCGGCCGCGGTGACGGTCACTGGGCCATGTCCAGCATCAGGACGTCGTGGCGGATCCACTCGAGAATCCGATCGAGGCCCTCGTCTGTGCGCAGGTTCGTGAAGCAGAACGGCCGGTCCTTGCGGAACACCGCGGAGTCCGCGGCCATGACGTCGAGGTCAGCGCCGACGTGCGGGGCGAGGTCGGTTTTGTTGATCACGAACAGGTCGGATTTGATCATGCCCTGCCCGGCCTTCCGGGGAATCTTTTCGCCCTGGGCCACGTCGATGATGTAGATCGAGAAGTCGACCAGCTCGGGGCTGAACGTGGCGGAGAGGTTGTCCCCGCCGGACTCGACGAACACGATCTGCAGGTCCGGGTGCTCCCGGCACAGCTGCTCGATCGCGGCCTCGTTCATGGAGGTGTCTTCACGGATCGCGGTGTGCGGGCAGCCGCCGGTCTCGATGCCCACGATCCGGTCCAGGGGCAGCACGCCGTTGCGGGCGAGGATCTTGGCGTCCTCGATCGTGTAGATGTCGTTGGTGATCGCGGCCATCGAGACCTCGTCGATCAGCGCCCGGGTGACCCGCTCCACGAGCTGGGTCTTGCCGGCGCCCACGGGCCCGCCCACCCCGATACGCACCGGTCCGCGGCCGGTCGGTGTGGAGGAGGTGATGGTGGGGACTGTGGTCATGGAGAGCTCCTGGGTCGGTGTTGTCGGTCGGGTGGGTCAGGACATGAACATGCGGGCCCGCTGCCAGGCGTGACGCATCTGAGCGATCTCCAGGCCGGGGCTGGTCGCCCCGAACTCGTCGTCGGACATGCACCCGATCCGCTCGACGCCGCGGGCGACGTCGTCGTGCAGGGCACGCAGGACACGCTGGCCCGCGTTCTGGCCGATGGGGATGCCTCGCACGGCGTTCTGGGTCAGGGAGGTCACGGTCGAGAACAGGTATGCACCGGCCAGCTGCTCCCAGGCCACGCCCAGCTCGGTGCCCACGAGGGCGAAAGCCACGGCCGGGTTGCCCCGGCTCGTTCCCGCCCGCAGCCGGTTCGCGTAGCTCAGCAGCCGCGGGGAGGGAAAGTTCTCCGCCCCGATCTCGGTCATCCGCTGTCCCATCGCAGCCGCGGCGTCGCGCACCTGGACGGGCAGGGCCTGGGCGGCCAGCAGGTCGTCGGCGCGCCACACGGCCTCGTCGTCGGGCGCCGTGGCGACCGCTCGGACGGCCCAGCCCTCAGCGGGCACCACTTGGTGGTGCAGGCAGTGGCGTATCCAGGCCAGGAAACTCGGTTCGTCGTGGACCGTGCCCTCGTCGATGTAGGTCTCGAGGCCCAGGGAATGGGCGAACATGCCTGTGGGCAGCGCGGAGTCGCACAGTTGCAGGACGGCGAGCATCCCGGCGGTTCCCGCGGTGCTGCCCGAGATGCGCTCAGTGGGTGTGCTCTGCATGGCGGAACGGGGCCTCCATCTGCCGTTCGACGCGCGCGTAGCGGACTCCGGCCCTCTCCAGGAAGGCTTCGGCCGTGTGGTCGTACTGGACCAGCAGAAGACCATCGTGTTCCGGCAGCTCCGGGATCTCGGTTTCGGGACCCAGGAACTGGGCGGGCAGGTGCCGGTTGCCCAGGGAGTGCGCCACGAAACCCATCTGCTCGATCGTGGCCGGGGCGACAACCAGGACGTCGGTGGGCAGGGAGGAGATCACCACGGCGTTGGCGCCCTCCCGGTGCAAGATGTCCCCGTCCCTGAGCTCCTGCCGCTGCGCGAGACGGATCCCCACCTCGGTGCCGTGGTCGGTCACGACCCGTTGGACGCGCTTGCGCAACGCGGTCCCGGACAGGGCGATCCGCTCCAGGTGCAGACCGGAGCGCTCCTGCTCGGTCAGCTCGGCCAGGTTGCCGATCACGGTGTCGACGATCACGGGGCGATTCCTTTCGAAGTGTTCTCAGGGGTCGGGACAGGATCAGAACAGGAAGTAGCGCTGGGCCATGGCCAGCTCCTCGGCGGGCTCGCAGGTGGCGAGGACCCCGTCCACCCGAACCTCGTAGGTCTGCGGGTCCACCTCGATCACCGGCGTCGCGTGGTTGTGCCGCATGTCCTTCTTGGACAGCCCGCGGATCCCACCCACCGGCAGGACACGCTTGCGCAGCCCCAGCCGCTCACCGACGCCAGCCTCGACGGCGGCACCGGACATGAAGGTGATGGAGTTCGCGTGCGGGGCGGTGCCCTTGGCCCCGAAGGCGTCGCGCATCAGCTGGGGCTGGGGGGTGGGGATCGAGGCGTTGGGGTCGCCCATCAGGGAGTGCACGATCTGCCCGCCCTTGAGTACCGCGTGCGGCTTCACCCCGAAGAACACTGGGTCCCACAGCACGAGATCGGCGAACTTGCCGGTCTCGACCGAGCCCACGACGTCGGCGATCCCGTGGGCGATCGCGGGGTTGATCGTGTACTTGGCCACGTAGCGCCTCAACCGGGCGTTGTCCCCGCGGCCCGTCTCCTCCGGCAGAGGGCCGGTACGCCGCTTCATCTGGTCGGCCAGCTGCCAGGTGCGCAGCACCACCTCGCCCACGCGGCCCATCGCCTGGGAGTCCGAGGACGTCATGGAGAAGACACCGAGATCGTGCAGGACGTCCTCGGCGGCGATCGTCTCAGGCCGGATCCGGGAGTCGGCGAAGGCCACGTCCTCGGGGATGTCCGGGTTGAGGTGGTGGCAAACCATGAGCATGTCCAGGTGCTCCTCGGCCGTGTTGCGCGTGTAGGGCAGCGTGGGGTTCGTGGAGGAGGGCAGGACGTGGGAGAGGGAAGCGATGCGGATGATGTCCGGGGCGTGGCCGCCTCCGGCGCCCTCGGTGTGGAACGTGTGGATCACCCGGCCCGCGATGGCGGCCATCGTGTCCTCGAGGAACCCGCACTCGTTGAGGGTGTCGGTGTGAATGGCCACCTGCACGTCGAACTCGTCGGCGACGGACAGCGCGGTGTCAATCGCCGAGGTCGTGGCACCCCAGTCCTCGTGGATCTTCAGGCCTGCGGCCCCAGCTCGGATCTGCTCCGCCAGCGGTTCGCGGGCGGAGGCGTGGCCCTTGCCGAGCAGGCCGAAGTTCATGGGGTAATCGTCGAGTGCCCGGAACATCCGATCCAGGTGCCACGCTCCGGGAGTGATCGTGGTGGCGTTGGAGCCCTCGGCCGGGCCCGTGCCACCGCCGAACATCGTGGTGATCCCCGAGGACAGGGCGGTGCCGATCTGGTCGGCGCCGATGAAGTGGATGTGGGAGTCGACGCCGCCTGCGGTGAGGATACGCCCCTCGCCGGCGATCACCTCGGTGGAGGCCCCGATCAGGATGTCGACGCCGTCCATGATGTCCGGGTTGCCGGCTTTGCCGATCGCGCTGATGTGCCCGTCCCGCAGGCCCACATCCGCCTTGTAGATCCCTGAGGCGTCCAGGACCACGGCGTTGGTGATCACGGTGTCCACCACGCCGTCGTCCCGGGTGAGCCGGCCGTTGTGGCCCATGCCGTCCCGGATCACCTTGCCGCCGCCGAAGACCGCCTCGTCTCCGGGGACCGTGAGGTCGCGCTCCACCTCGAGGAACAACTCGGTGTCAGCCAGACGCACCAGGTCTCCGGTGGTAGGCCCGTAGAGGCTCGTGTACTGGGCGCGGGACATCTCGTGGCTCATGCCTGCTCCCCTTCGGGCGCCGGGGCGGTGGATGCCCCAGCGGGCGGGTCCAGGGGACCGTTCACCCGGTTCGCCAGGCCGTGCACCTCGCGGCGCCCGGCCAGGCCCACGAGGCGCACCCGCTTGCGGTCGCCGGGCTCGAACCGCACCGCAGTGCCCGCCGGGATGTCGAGGCGGAAACCATGGGCGGTGTCCCGGTCGAACTCCAGCTGCGGGTTGACCTCGGCGAAGTGGAAGTGAGAGCCCACCTGCACAGGGCGGTCGCCGCGGTTGACCACGTCGACCTGCACGGTGGGCCGGCCCGCGTTGATCACCACCGGATCAGGTCCAAGGACGTACTCTCCAGGGATCACAGCAGCTCCTCGTCTCGACGCGGTTGGGTCAGCGGATGGGGTCATGCACGGTGACGAGCTTGGTGCCGTCCGGGAAGGTTGCCTCGATCTGAACGGAGTGAACCATCTCGGGCACCCCCTCCATGACGTCTTCACGGGACAGCAAAGTGGAACCCCACGACATGAGCTCGGCCACGGTTCGGCCGTCCCGGGCGCCTTCGAGCAGCTCCGCGGTGATCAGGGCAACGGCCTCCGGGTGGTTGAGCTTCAGCCCCCGCTCCCGGCGGCGGCGAGCCAGGTCCCCGGCGACGACGATCAACAGCTTCTCCTGCTCACGGGGTGTCAGGTGCACGGTTGTCCTTCAGGTGGTGGGAGCGGTGGGATCAAGCGGGGCAAGTTGCCGCACGAGAGCGAGACGAGCGGAGTGTCACCAGCAGCAGCAGCCACGCCGAGGCACCCGTCAGCGCCCATCCCAGAACCCCGACCGGAGCGGTCGGCCACCCCGTGGACTCCCCGTATCCGGCCAGGACGCTACCGGCGAAGGGATGGGTTCCGGAGGTGTCGACGAAGGAGTAGGCCATCGCCACGGACTCCAGTCCGTCGGGGGCGGAGGAGGCCACACCGGACAGGACAGCGGCGCAGACCAATCCCGCGCCGACCAGGCCCAGGACCCCGCGCGGCTGCGCCGACCCGACAAAAGCGCGCTCATCAGCGGCGGCCAGACCCGGAGCCAGCGCCATGACAAAGGCCAGGACCGACACGGAAATCACTGCCTCCCCGACCCCGATCAAGGCGTGGACGCCGAGCATGGATCCCAGGAGATCACCGGCCGGCACCGACGTAGCGCCGCCGAGGAGATAGAGCCCGCAGAACACCAGCGCAGCCGCCGGCACCGAGATCAGCGCGCCCAGTCCCGCACCGAGCAACGGCGACGGTCGTGCGGCCACACGGTCGACCAGGCCCATGACGGCGGCCGTGCAGCCGACCCCCAGGAGAGCCATGAGCGCCACGTTCGTGCCCAGCGCGGTGAGCCCGCCGTCGGCGAAGACCAGGCACTGGACGACCAGCACCATCGTGACCGAGAGGATCCCCCGCCACGGTCCCAACAGGGCCGCGGCCAGGGCAGCGCCCATGAGGTGACCGCTGGTGCCCGGCAGCACCGCGTAGTTGACCATCTGGGCCGCGAAGACGAATCCAGTCACCGCTGCACCGAAGGTGAGGTCGTGCCGGGACCTCTCGCCGCCGGCCCGCCACGCCGCGACTGCGACGCTGGTGGCGGCGACCGCCGCTGTCGTCAAAGACACTGCGGGATCAAGAAGATGATCAGGAACGTGCACGGGAATCAGCCGCCTTCCGGAAGGACCGTCTTGCGGGCTGGTGACGCGACCCGCACTGCCGGAAGCATGACAAGGCCGTATTACGGGTCTGTGTCGTCAGCGTTTTCTCGATGTATCACGCCGTGCGTCGGGTCACAGACCGCTGCGGTGGTGCGGACCGGAGGGCCGCACCACCGCAGAATGTGCACAACCCGGACTAGGACGTCTGGGCAGGCAGCACGTACCGCCCGGTTTTGTCGGTCGCCAGGGCGAGTGAGGAGATGTACTGCTTCTCCCCGTGCGGTCCGGGCTCGGCAGAGAGCATCATGTCCGGGCGCTCGAACTCCAGGCCGCTGACGTGACACATGAGCTTGACGTCAGAGGGGTTGCCGTCGGCGTCGAACATCGGCAGATCGATGCCGTCGTCGATGCGCCGCAGGTAGTACTTCCCACGGGTGGCCACAGCGAGCAGAGGCGGGCAGACCAACGCCAGCCCAATCGCGAACATCGGCGAGTACGGCTGCACGGCGGCCCCGAAAGCGCCGAAGAACACGGCGATCGACACGCCCGCGGAGAGCAGCATCGAGACGAAGCCGACCGGGTTGACGGCGTAGAGCATGCCGCGGCGGAATTCGGGGGCCTTGGGCGAGAGCTTGAGCAGGTACTTGTTGACGGCGATGTCGGTGGCAACCGTGACCACCCAAGCCATCGCGCAGTTGGCGTAGAAGCCCAGGATGGTGTTGAGGAAGTCGAACATGTTCGCCTCCATCAGCACGAGAGCGATGGCGAGGTTGAACAGGATGAAGACGAACCGGCCCGGGTAGTGCTTGGTGATCCGGGTGAAGCTGTTGGTCCAGGCCAGGGAGCCGGAGTAGGCGTTGGTGACGTTGATCTTCAGCTGCGAGACCACCACGAGGATCAGGGCCAGGGTGAGCGCCAGCCAGGTCGGCATCATTTCCTCGTAGACACCGAGGAACTGATGCACCGGCTCGGTGGCCGTAGCGGAGGCGGCCGGGTCAAGCTTGGCCAGGAGCCAGACCGTGATGAACAGGCCCGTGGCCTGCTTGAGGGCGCCGAAGACCACCCAGCCGGGCCCGCCCATGACCACGGCGGTCCACCACGCGCGGCGGTTGGCGGCGGTCTTGGGCGGCATGAAGCGCAGGTAGTCGATCTGCTCGGCGATCTGCGCCATCAGGGACAGACACACCCCAGCGGCCAGCATGACCGCGGACATACTGAGTCCGCCGTCGCCGCTCTGCCCCTGGTAGGCGAAGAAGGTCTCCACCGATTCCGGATTGGTGACCACGAGGAAGGCCAACGGGAAGACCATCAGCAACAGCCACAACGGGGTGGTCCACACCTGCAGCTTGGCCAGGGTGTTCATTCCGTAAATCACCAGCGGGATGACGACGAGCGTGGAAATCGCGTACCCGATCGCCTGCGGGATGCCCAGCACCAGCTCGAGACCCTGGGCCATGATCGAGCCCTCAAGGGCGAAGAAGATGAACGTGAACGTGGCGAAGATGATGTTGGTGACCACGGACCCGTAGTAGCCGAAGCCCGAGCCGCGGGTGATGAGGTCCAGGTCGATGTTGTACCGGGCCGCGTAGTAGGCCAGCGGCAGACCGGTGGCAAAAATGATGACCGCGGCCACGGCGATGCCCAGCAGGGCGTTGGCCGTGCCGTGGGTCATGCCGATACTGGCGCCGATGGAGAAATCGGCCAGGTAGGCGATGCCACCCAAGGCACTGGTCGCCACCACGCCCGGGCCCCACTTCCGGTACGAGCGCGGGGCGAA
This sequence comes from Kocuria flava, assembly GCF_001482365.1. Taxonomy (NCBI): domain Bacteria; kingdom Bacillati; phylum Actinomycetota; class Actinomycetes; order Micrococcales; family Micrococcaceae; genus Kocuria; species Kocuria flava. Next base: position 221,699 of record NZ_CP013254.1, read on the forward strand.
GCGCAGCGTGTAGTCCTCCAAGGACTCCTTGGTGGCCTGGCTGACGTCGCGCTCGGGGGCTCCCGGGGCGTGCGCGCCGGCGGGAGCTGCCGGCGAGTCGAGAACAGAAATCCCGGCAGCGGGATGCGCCCCCGGGTCGGTAAAAGGCGGGGGCAGCTGATCGGTCACGGTGCTTCCTTCGGTCGGCGGGCGTCGCCTGCGAACCTAGCGACGCCATGATGCCGCACCATGTCGCCATTGTTTCTCGAGCGTAAAGAGCGCCCGAGGCCGCGGGGCATACGGTGAACCGTCATGGACCGAAGGTCCAACCCGTGCCACTCCTATTCATCGAATTCTTCATCGTCACGACCAGACAATCCTGCATCGATACAAGAAGGGACGGGACTGCTGCGTCGCTGGGTGCCATGAAAGGTAGCCTGATGGCCGCTATCTGGGCCATATGTAAAGCGAGTGGTGGCGGTGAGCTACCCACCCTTGATCCCCGGGTGGTTGGTGCGCCGTGTGCGTAGAGTATGGGCATGATCTTCAACCGTCTGGCGTGGTGGTGGCTGCGATAGCAGCCGGTTGAAGCACGACCACGGGCTGCACAGCAGCCCGTGCCCCACCGCCACGGCCTTGCGTGCAGCTCCCTTTCGAACAGGAGCACGCACATGGACTCGTTCGCCGTCGCCGAGCAGCGCTCAGCCGAACTGACCCGCACCATCGCCCAGGCCCCGCAGAACTTCCGGGTACTCACCGGGGAACGCCCCACCGGGGCTCTGCACCTGGGCCACTACTTCGGCAGCATCATCGAACGCCTCCGGCTGCAGCAGGCCGGGGTGGAGACGTTCTTGGTGCTGGCCGACTACCAGGTCATCACCGACCGCGACACCACCGACCGCGTGCAGGAGAACGTGCACAGTGCGGTGCTGGACTACCTGGCCGCCGGGCTGGACCCGAAGCGCACCACGATCTTCACCCACTCGGCGATACCGGCGCTGAACCAGCTGCTGCTGCCCTTCCTGAGCCTGGTCACCGAGGCCGAGCTGCACCGCAACCCCACGGTCAAGGCCGAGGCCGCCGCCTCCGGCCGGGCGTTGAGCGGGCTGCTGCTGACCTATCCGGTGCACCAGGCCGCCGACATCCTCTTCTGCAAGGGCAACCTCGTGCCCGTGGGCAAGGACAACCTGCCCCACGTGGAAATCACCCGGGTCATCGCCCGCCGTTTCAACGACCGCTACGGGCACGTCTTCCCCGTCCCCGACGCCCTGCTCACCGCCGCCCCGGAAGTACCGGGACTGGACGGGCGGAAGATGTCCAAGAGCTACGGCAACACCATCGCCCTGTCGATGACCGCCGAGGAGACCGCGGCGGTGATCCGGCGTACCGTCACCGACGCCGACCGCCGGATCACCTTCGACCCAGCAACCCGCCCCGGGGTCGCCGCGCTGCTGTCCACCGCGGCCCTGTGCCGGGGCACCACCCCGGCACAGATCGCCGAACAGGTCGGCGACGCCGGGGCCGGGCGCCTGAAACAGCTCACCACCGAGGCCGTCAACGACTTCCTCACCGACCACCGGCGACGCCGACAGGAACTGGCCCGGGACCCGCACCTGGTGCGCGACATCCTGCGCCGCGGCACTGCACGAGCCCACGAGATCGCCGAGGCCACCCTCACCGAAGTCCGCGAAACCATGGGCACCACCTACTGAACCTCCACACCCACCCAGTCCTCCCCCCCCCCCCGGGCCGGGATGTGAAGCCGGCGCACGATGTGCGGAACACAGGAGGAGCGGCCGACACGCACAGCACGGGCGGGGTGGAGAAGAACACGGCAATCCTCTATAGCGTGGAAAGACCTACCCCAGGAGGATCCTCATGATGGACGTCGCCGGCTTCGGAGCGTTCCTCGGACTGTTCATCTGGTCGCTCATGGTCGCCCTCACCTTGTGGCTGCTCTACTGGGTGGTGCGCAAGGGCGTCACCGCCGGCATCAAGGACTACGCGCACCAGCACGGCGACCGCACCGGCAACTGGCGGCCATAGACGAACGTCAGCACTTCCGGAAGACGCGGCACAGCCGGCCCTTGACCAGGGTCTCCTCCACGAGTTCCAGCCCTGCTTTCTCGAGGACGCGCTGCGATGCGCTGTTCTGCGCGAACGTCTCCGCCCAGACCGACAGACCCAGCTCCTCGCCGATGCCCACGAGCTCGGTGGCCACCTCGGTCGCCAGGCCGCGCCCCCACACCTCCGGTCGCAGCGCGTAGCCGATCCACAACTGCCAGGACTGCCCTGCAGGAGCCGGCTGAAGACGCAGCGTCGCATCCCCGATCATCCGGCCCTCCAGGAAGACCGCCACCCCGCGCACGAACCACCCCGGCACCGCATCCTGCCCGGACAAACGGGCCCGGATGCGCTCCTGCACCTCATCGCGCGACAACGCGGCATGGCCCAGGTACTCGGTGACGTGCGGGTCACCCCGGTAGACGAGCATCGCATCCAGGTCGGCGGCCCGCACCGGACGCAGCAGGCATCGGCCGGTGCGCCGAGGCCACACCCCAGCGATCGGGTCAGGCGGATCGAACATGTCCCCCAGTCGACCACGAGCCCGCGGCACCACAGCGCACAGAACTTCTGGTGTCGCTTCAGAACCCCTACCGCACATCTGTTGGCGCCTATGGTGGGATCCCGACCAAGGAGCTGACCCATGCCGATGATCCACGTCCTCAACGCCACCGCTTCCAGCACGGAACGCAAACGTGAGCTCATCGCCGAGCTCACGAACACCTACGCACGCGTGATGAACATGCGCCCGGACACCATCCGGGTGGTCATCGAGGAGTTTCCGCGGGAGAACTGGGGCGTAGCCGGGGTGACACTGGCCGACTCCGGACAGAACGAATCCCTCGGAGCACCCACGAACGGCGTTCCCTCCTAGCATCGATCCGGAGCAGGACATGCACCCGGATCCTGGCCGACGGCCTGTCCTGTGGCGACCAGCAGGCCTGGTGCACGATCACCGCGCTGCACGAGGGCGAAGCCTCCACCGTGGCCTGCAGCGATGACCGTGCCCGGGAACTGGACGAGATGCAGATCCGCTTCGCCGACGACCCCTGTCTGACGGCCGCCCGCGAGCAGCTCCTCGTCCATGCCGGGGACATCCGCACCGATCGGCGGTGGCCGCCCTACGCCACCGCCGCCGCCTACGACGGCATCCGCTCCGTCCTGGCGGTGCCCTTCGACCTGGCCGGTGTCGGCCCGGCGTGCCTGAACACCCATTGCGACCGTCCCCACGCGTTCGACAGCGCGCAGATCCAGGCGGTGCAGCAGATGGTCGCCGCCACCTCCCGGACACTGCGAGAGGCGTCGCTGCTGCTGCGCCGCCGGGATCGGGAGGCGGAGCTGGCCGCGGCCACTGCCTCGCGCACCACCGTGGAGCGGGCCGTGGGCATCGTCATGGGCCAATACGGTTGCCCGCAGGAGGAGGCCTTCCGCCTCCTGCGTACGGCCTCCCACCGCCGCGGAATCAAGCTGCGGGAACTGGTCGCCGAGCTGGTGGCCGCCCACCCTGCTGATCACTGAGTGCCATCCTCGTCCGGCCACCCCCGCCCGGGGCCGCCAGACCGCACTGCAGATACACCGTCGGCTGACCGACACCGAAACACGTCCTACCCCCAGGGCGACGAAATGGCAGAACACCGTACTACCACCGCTCACCTGAGCCTTCCCAAGCCTTCATCACCCGGAGAGGACCACCATGGCCACCGATTACGACGCTCCGCGCCCCAGCCCGGAGGACGCGCAGGCCAACGAGTCGTTGGAGGTGATCCGCGCCGCCGGCAGCGGGCCCCTCCAAAGCCCGGACATCGACGATGCCGAGGCCGACGCCGCTGAGAGCATCGACCTGCCTGGGGCAGATCTGTTGGCGGAAGAACTGGTCATCCAGATCATCCCCGAACAGGACGACAAGTTCCTCTGCGCCTCCTGCTTCCTGGTCCACCACCGAAGCCGGCTGGCCCGTGAGACCGGTGGTCACCGGTTCTGCACCGACTGCGAGGCCTGACTCGCCAGGCACCCGAGTAGCCCGGTCGCCGCCGGGAGAGACCCACCGGTGATCTCGGGCCATGCCGAAGAGCACCGGCCCCCAGCAGTGCCCAGGTGTGGTGGTAGGGAACGGCCAGGATCCACCGTTCGGGGGGGGACCGGCGCGGTAGTACACCGTGATCACCTCCCCGGTGGTCAGTGCGGGCTGTGTTGGGGGAAGCCACGGTTCCTCGCGGAGGCCCGTGTACGTGCTCGAGGGCAATGGGGGCTGGCCGCCCCCCGAGCACGTGCACGGGCCTCGGCGGTGAGCCACCGGAGGTAGCAGCAGCGCAGGAGCAGCCCACCGGCCAGCAGCACCAGCCCGGTGATGGTGACCGCGCCACCGAGCACCTCCAGCAGGACAGGGGTGCTGAGGGTAGCCACGACCCCAGGCTAGGGTCCCGGACCCGGTGCCTTGCGGTCGTGGGGTGGAACTCACAGCGTTTTTCCGGCCAACACTGCTATCTGGGCGTTTCCTGCGGCCTGATACCCAGGCCCCGACCGTTAGTGGAATACTGAGATCATGAGCGCCGCCTGCGACGCCCCCGATGACAGACCCTGGCCTTCGGGCCGGACGGATCCTGCGGGGCAGTGGAGCAGAGGCCCCTGCTCTGCCTCCTGGTCGGAGTGACACTGAACGCCGCACCCACGCACTGATACTTCCCTCCCGCCCGGGCAGAGGGCCACCGGGACGCCCATCGATGCGGTGCACGCTCGCCACGGCATGACCGCGCTGGTAGCCGGGGCAGCACGACCACGGTCGGGCAGGTGCTGAGCGAGCCCATCGTCGGGCCCGATACCGTGACCCGGCTGTCGGGCATCCTGCGCGCCGGAGGCCTGCAGAGAGCAACCCCAGACACCGAGTTCGGCGGCGCCCTCCCACACAAAGCGCCCTGGCAGCAGCGACGGCGCCCTCGACCCGGGCCGCCGGTTGTTGCCGCGGAGCCCGTGCACCGCTTGTCAACTACCTCTTGCGCTGATGCCCTACCGGTACTGACCCGGTGCGCTTGAACCTGATCTGTATTGGAGACTGAAGGACTTTTATGGACAGCGACACATTGATCAACCTCGGCCTCGTGCTGGCCTTCGTGGTGGTCGGAGGCGTCTTCGCCGGCACGGAGATGGCGATCGTGAGCCTGCGCGAGAGCCAGATCAAAAAGATCGAACGCTCCGGGCGCAAGGGTGCGCGGACCGCAGCACTGGTGCGGGACCCGAACCTGTTCCTCTCCGCCGTGCAGATCGGGGTGACCGTGGCCGGGTTCTTCTCCTCCGCATACGGCGCCTCCACCATCGCCCCGGACATCGCCCCACTGTTCGAACAAGCCGGGCTGTCGGGCGCCGCCGCGCAGACCACGGCGCTGATCGGAATGACTCTGGTCATCGCCTACCTCTCCCTGGTCTTCGGGGAGCTGGTGCCCAAGCGCCTGGCCATGCAGCGCTCCGTGGGCTTCACCCGCGTGTTGGCCCCGCCACTGAGCTTTTTCGCGAAGCTGATGCGCCCGGTCATCTGGCTGCTGTCGGTCTCCACCAACGCCGTGGTGCGCCTGCTCGGCGGGAATCCGCACGCGGTCACCGAGGAAGTCACGGCCGAGGAGATCCGGGAAATGGTCGTGGACACCCGCGGCCTCGGCCCCGTCTCCCGGTCGATCCTCACCGACGTCTTCGAGGCCGACGACCGCCGGCTGGCCGAGGTCATGCGCCCGCGCCCCGACGTGCACTTCCTCGACGGCACCCTGCCCGTCACGGAGGCCTACCGGCAGGCCCTGGCCCTGCCGCACTCCCGCTACCCGGTCACCGGTGAAGACATCGATGACGTCCTGGGCTTCGTGCACATCCGCGATCTGGTGGTGGTCGACGCCGACGGGGACGGGGTCATCGAGTCACCCCCGCGCACCCTGGCCGAAATCCTGCGCCCGATACCCTATCTGCCCGAGACCAACTCCGTGCTGCGCACCCTGCAGTTCATGCGCAAGGGCGGTCACCACATCGGGTTGGTCGTGGACGAGTACGGCGGGACCGCGGGCATCGTGACCCTGGAGGACCTCGTCGAGGAGCTCGTCGGCGAGATCTACGACGAGTTCGACACCGGGGCGAAGGAGCACGAGGATACCGTGTTGCGTAAAGGCGAGGCGGTGCTCGTGGACGGCGGGCTCATCATCCAGGAGGTCCCGGCGGAGACCGGGCTGGTCATCCCGGAGGGTCACTACGAGACCGTCGGCGGGTTCATCATGGAGCGGCTGGGACGGGTGGCGCGCACCGGCGACGCCGTGGAGGTCGACGGTTACCGGCTGGAAGTGATCGCCACCGACCGCAACCGGGTGGAGCGCGTGCGCATCATCCGCCTGCCAGAAACCAACGCCACCGAAGCCAGCACCACCGAGACAGAACCGGCCGGTTGACCCGCCGGTGCGCCCAGGCACCCAGTCGCCAGCACCCCCTTCCGGGATCGAGACTGCGTCGGGCGCGCCGACCACTCCGGCCCGGGCGCCGGGTGCGCTCCTCCAGCGACCGTCGCTGGATATCGCCTCGCAAGTGGCCCCCATTGCTCTGTTCCCATCAAGGGGCCACCCGCCGTAGGTGCCCTTCCTCATAGAAGGCAGCACAGGACCTCGTATACCCTGGCAAAAGCCTAGGGGAGTATCCTTCAGCGCTGTGGACGTCAGCACGTCGGGTCCCCGGACCCGGCCGGACGCAGCGGCCGGACCCAGCGCGGCGCACCCGAAGGGTGCGGCGTGCTCGGCGGAGAGACTTACGGCTGTCCCGTACTCGACCCCGAAAGCAGAACCATGGAAGTCTCACCCACCGTCTGGATCGTCACCATCGCGGCCATTGCCGGCCTGCTCCTCTTCGACTACGTGTTCCACGTGCGCAAGGCGCACGAGCCCCAGCTGAAGGAAGCCGCGATCTGGTCGGCGATCTACGTGGGCCTCGCGCTCCTGTTCGGCCTGTTCGTCCTGGTGGAGTGGGGTGGTCGCTACGCCGGGGAGTACTACGCCGGGTACATCACCGAGAAGGCGCTGTCCGTGGACAACCTCTTCGTCTTCCTCATCATCATGGCGTCCTTCAAGGTGCCGCGCGAGGACCAGCAGAAGGTGCTGCTCTTCGGCATCACCTTCGCCCTGGTGGCCCGCACCGCCCTGATCTTCGTGGGCGCCGGGCTGATCAACCAGTTCGCGTGGGTGTTCTACGCCTTCGGCCTGATCCTGCTGCTCACCGCCGGCTCGCTCATCAAGGGCGAGCTCTCGGAGTCGGGCCACGACGAGGCCGACAACTTCGTGGTCCGCCTGGCCAAGCGCTTCATCCACACCACCGACTACTACGACGGCGACAAGCTGTTCACCGTCCACAACGGCAAGCGGGCGATGACCCCGATGCTGCTGGTCATGGTCGCCATCGGCGGCACCGACATCCTCTTCGCCCTGGACTCCATCCCGGCGATCTTCGGCCTGACCCAGGAGACCTACCTGGTGTTCACCGCCGTGGCGTTCTCGCTGATGGGCCTGCGCCAGCTGTACTTCCTCATCGACGGGCTGCTGGACCGGCTCATCTACCTCTCCTGGGGCCTGGCGATCATCCTGGGCTTCATCGGGGTGAAGCTGATCATCCACGCCCTGCACGAGAACACCCTGGGCTTCATCAACAACGGGCAGCACGTCGACGTCGTGGAGATCAGCATCGGGCTGTCGCTGTCGGTGATCATCGGCGTGCTGATGATCACGGTTCTGGCCTCACTGTTCAGTCCAAAGGGGCGGGCCCTGCGCATCATCGGTGGACTGCAGACGACCGCCGAGCAGTACGTCACCCTGCCGCAGGACGCCCCGGATGAGCAGCGCCGGGCCCTGGCCGCCAAAGTCGCCCGCTACCAGGAGAAGATGGATTCGATCTCCCCCCGCTACCGGGAGGAGCTCATCGAATCCGAGAGGCACTTCCACGAGCTGCTGGACCGCGCCCACGGCAAGCACCGCCAGTACGAGCGCACCGGCGTGGCCCCCGAACCCGAGCCAGTGTCCGCCGCTGCGGCCGAGTCGGTCAAAGGCACCCACGCCGACACGCAGGCCGCCGCCGGGACCACCACCTCGGACAACCGACGCGACGACGACGGCACCAGTACCATCTGAGCCCGCCCTCCGGGGGAGGGACCGCCCCCGAGGAGATTCCTCCCCCGCGCACACGGGACTCCACCCCCCATCGCCCTCACCGGAACTCCCGCATCCAGTGCCGACGTGCTGGCCCGCCGGGGAACCACGAGCGGGCCCCGTTGCGCTTGTCCGGGCTGCTGGCATTCAGGCGGGATGGCCATGCCCGTTCGCCCCGAGTGGTGAAAAGCCCGCTGGGGCACGACATGTGCATCACGATGTCCACAGACAACGACTGCCTCAGATGGTCGTCGCCTGCGGCAGCTCCCGGATCCGCAGGTAGAGCGTCGCCCGCGACATCCCGAGGTCCTTGGTCACTTGGGTGGCCGGCTCCCCGCCGTCGATCAGCCGCAGCGCGTTGCCGACCTGGGAGTCGGTGAAGGTCTGGCGCCGCCCGCCGAGGTCCTTGCCGGCGGCCCGGCGTTTGGCCACCGAGTCGGTGATCCTCTCCCGTTTGATCTCCAGCTCCATCTGCGCCAGAGCGGACATGACGGTGAACACCATCGAGCCCATCGGAGTGGTGGTGTCCACGTCTCCCCCACCGAGGTTGAGCACCCGCAACCCCGCACCCCTCCACCGCAGCGCTTCGGCGAAGGCCAGCATGTTCTGCGTCGACCGACCCAAACGGTCCAGCGTGGTGATGACCAGAGTATCCCGCGACTCGAGCGCCGCCACCGCCCGGTCGAACTGCGGACGCGAAGCACGGGCGCCAGACACTCCACTGTCGACATATACGTCATCGCGCCGAACACCGGCATTCAGAAGGTCAGCCACTTGACGGTCTGCATCCTGCTGGCGCGTCGACACCCTGGCGTACCGATCAACTTCCCCATGCCCACCTCATTTGTCTCGCAACTGACGTTGAGTATCCGATTCTAGGGGCATGGATAAAGCACAAGGATGCGAGACAAGCCAAACCGCGGAAACATGCGGGTGTGAACCACAGCGATAAGTGGCGCGCTTCTCACAGAGCTAACTGACGGCCTCGAGGGTGTGTGGTCCGATCAGCTGGACCGCTGGGGGCCGAAGTGCATGGGACAGGTTTCGGGGCGTCGGGGGTAGAACTAATCGCCTTTCAGGCGCTCTTCCAGGCGTTCCATGCGCTCTCGGTACTCCCGATCCTGCTCTTTCGCTCCTCGCCACACCATGACGAAGAGCGCGAGATTGAGGAACGCGCCCACCACCGTGCTCCAGGAGACTCCGTCGAAAATCGCGAGGACCAAGAGGGTCACAGCCAGAACGCCCAAGACGATGGCGATGCTCCCGCTGATCGGCGCTTTTCCCGTGGCCACGATGCCCCCTATCGGTCTGCCCGTCCGAAGCGCGGAGCACAACACCCCACGACGGATCTCACGAAGTACTACGAAGGCGGGGCTCAGAGCCCGTGCCGGCCTCGGCCTGCTGCACCCTGACGGGCGCGCCGACTTCCCGATCGGGGGTACCCCACCCAGGGCGCCGGCGGCTCAGCTGGACTCGTCGTGATGCTCTCTCCCGTGCAGCCGGTCGTACTCGGCTCTGGCTTCCATCGCTTCGGTCGTCCGGCCGCGCTTCACGGCGCGCCAACCGGCATAGACCAGGCCAAGAGTTAGCACGACAAGCCCCAGCCCCAGGAGCGTGTACCCCGCCGCGAAGCAACCGGCGGCCGCCAGAGCCGTCGGGGCGGCCATTCCCGTCAGCAGCCCCTGCGTCTTTGATCCCCGCATGTGTCCCCTCTTCCCCCGTTCCAGACCCTCTATGGATCAGGCAATCAGGTGAGGTTGCAAAGGGGAATGGTCCACCACAGAAATGTACGCACCGGGCCCGACCCGCGAGGGGATGGGAGACCTCTTGTCGAGGTCGAGCCGATCGAGGGCGCCGGCTCAAGATGGGCGTCCCACTTCCTAGGTACTGGGACGGTCGGCGCCGAGATCCACGTTCGGGGACTATGGATATCGATTTGAATGCCAGAAGTTAGGCCTAGAACTCAGTGCCATCTAGGTCGTACGGAACCGACTTCCGGTACGCTGAGCGCATGGAATTGGGCTACGCGCGGGTCTCGACGGCCAAACAGGACCTCGACCGGCAGATCGATACCCTCCGGCAGGTCGGGATCGCCCCGGAGCGGATCTATGTGGACAAGAAGTCCGGGGCCACCACCGAGCGTCCCGGACTGACTGCCGCCCTGGCCTACGCACGGGAGGGCGATGTGATCGTGGTGCACACCCTGGACCGGCTCGGGCGCACCGTGCGCGACACCCTGAACCTGATCCACGATCTGGCCGAGCGAGGGGTGGGTGTACGGAACCTCGCGGATCCGATCAAGGTGGACTCCACCAACCCGAACGATCCGATGGCGCAGCTGGCGGTGGTGCTACTGGCGTTGTTCGGGCAGATGGAGCGCACCTACACTCTCGAGCGCGTTGCCCACGCCCGATCGGTGGCCACGGCCAAGGGCCGGCGGATCGGACGGCCTACAGTGGTGGATCCGGACAAGCTGGCCTACGCGGTGCACCTGCGCGAGGCCGGGCACACGATGGCGGAGATCGTGGCGAAGACCGGGATCACCCGCACCAGTCTCTACCGCCACCTTCCGCCCCGACCGCCGGAGCCGGTGACGGCTGGACCGGTCACCGCCGCCGAACCCGAGCCCGACCGCGGTCCGGTGGGCTGATCCCCGTGGGGTGATGGTGGTGGTGCAGCTGAGTCCGCAGGAGAAAGCGGCACTGTTGCGCCAGCACCTCGACGACGGGGTGCCGCTGACCCGGCTCGTCGTCCACGCCCATGTCTCGGTCCGCACCCTGCAGCGCTGGGCCGCCGAGTACCGGGCGGATTCCTCGACGGCCGGACTGGAACGCCAGGTCCGCAGCGACCGCGGCCACCGCCGGCTGCCTCAGGAGCTGATCGCGGTGATCGAGGCCCTGGCGCTGCGCCGGCCGGCACCGACGACCACGTTCATCCACCGCCGGGTGTGCGATCTGGCCCCGGAGCGCGGCTGGGCGCCCCCGAGCTACTCGAGCGTGCGCAGCGTGATCGCCGCGATCGACCCCGGGCTGCGCACCCTGGCCCTGGAAGGAGACACCGCCTACCGGGACCGGTTCGAACTGGTGCACCGCCGGACGGCCACCAGGCCCAATGAGCAGTGGCAGGCCGATCACACCCTGCTCGACGTGGCGATCCTCGACCGCCGGGGGAACCCGGTGCGACCGTGGCTGAGCGTGATCCTCGACGACTACTCCCGCGCGGTCGCCGGCTACACGGTCTTCACCGGCGCCCCAAATGCGGAGCAGACCGCCCTGGCCCTGCACCAGGCCGTGCGGGCCAAGCCCGACCCGGCCTGGCCGGTCCAGGGGCTGCCCGAGGTGCTCTACAGCGACCACGGGGCCGACTTCACCAGCACCCGGCTCGAGCGGGTCTGCCTGGACACCCACATCCGGCTCATCCACTCCCGCGTCGGGGTCCCGCAGGGGAGGGGGAAGATCGAACGCTTCTACGGCACGATCACCACCGAGGTGCTCCCGCACCTGCCCGGACACATCCCGCACGGCACCGGCGGCACCCCCACCTCACCACCTGCCCTGAGCCTGGAGCAGCTCGACGCAGTGGTCCAGCGCTATCTCATCGAGGACTACCACGCCCGGGTGCACTCCGAGACCGGACAGGCCCCGGCCACCCGCTGGATCGGGGCCGGGTGGATCCCCCGAGCCCCAGCACGGCCGGAAGATCTCGACCTGCTGCTGCTCACCGCCGCGACCACCCGCATCGTCCAGCGCGACGGCATCCGCTTTCACGGCACCCGCTACATCTGTCCGGTGCTGGCCGCCTACGTCTCCGAGACCGTGACCATCCGCTACGACCCCCGCGACGCCGGCGAGGTGCGCGTCTACCACCAGGACACCTTCCTGTGCCGGGCGATCGCCCCCGAACTGGCCGCCGAGACCATCACCCTCCAGCAGCTGCAGCAGGCCCGGAGCGCACGGCGCAAGGAGTTGAAGCAGCAGTTGCGCGCCCGGCGCAGCCTCGCCGACGCCCTGCCCGCCGACGACCGCTGGGCACCACCACCCGCCCCGGCGCCGCGCCCGACCGCGGGCCCGCCGGCGGAGCCGGCGTCCCGACACCGGTTGCGGACCTATGCCACCGACTGAGCCGGACTCCTCCCGCAGCCTGTTGGGCAAGGGCGACGACGGCCGGCGCTTCCTCTCCGGCACGTTCGGGGAGATCAACGGGCTCACCTCATCCCCGCCCCCGGGCGCACCGGCGTTCTTGCCCACCCGGGAGCACCGCCGGTTCACCGAGTTCGCCGACACCGTCCGCACCCACCGCTACATCGGCCTGTGCTGGGGCCCGCCCGGGGTCGGCAAGACGCTCTCGGCCCGCCACTACGCCGGGGCCACCGAATGGGAGCAGTGGCAACGAGACCTGGGCGAGGACCGCGACCCCGGCCCCATCCCCGAACAAGTCCTCCAGGCCCGCACCGCGCTGTGGACCCCGACCGTCACCGCCAGCCCCCGACAGATCGACCAAGCCCTCCCGCGGGCCTGCCAGCAGATCTCCTACGCCATCGACTACCACCGCCACGGCCGCGTCGACCCGTTCGTGCACCCCGACTCCCGCTCCTCCGGGCTCACCGAGCTGCTCATCATCGACGAGGCCGACCGGCTCAAGACCACCGGCCTGGAACAAGTCCGCGACTACTACGACCGTCACACCCTCGGGGTGATCCTCATCGGGATGCCCGGTATCGACAAACGCCTGGGACGCTACCCCCAGCTCTACAGCCGTGTGGGCTTCGCCCACGAATACCGCCAGCTCACCCCCGAAGAGCTCACCGCCATCCTGGCCCGCCGCTGGCACACCGACGGGCTGGCCGGCGAGGACGACGAGTTCACCCGCACCGTCGCGATCGCCACCATCGCCCGGATCACCGGCGGCAACTTCCGCCTCGTCGACCGCCTCCTCACCCAGATCAAACGCATCCTGGAGATCAACCAGCTCGAGACCGTCACCCCAGAAGTCGTCGAAGCCGCCCGCGACGCACTCCTCATCGGCCACTGAGCGAGGAAGTGCGTCGCCACGGCACTCCGCCGATCACAAGTCGTTGCTGACCCTGCACGCCATCTGTGCTGGGTACGCCCGTCCATACGGTTCCAAGTCTGCGGCGGGATTCCACGGGTGAAGAAGAGCTATTGCTCCACGGTGTACTGGGCGTCGAGAACCTCCGCGAGCTGCTCCATATCGATCTTGCGCTCCGGAACCGAGCCCGCCTGTACTTCGGAATAGTCAGCGACGAACCAATTCCGGCCCTCCACGAAGTACACCGCGCCGGTGGATCCGGCCGCGCTGGCCAGGAGCTCGTAGACGTCGTCGCGGGCTTCGTCGTTGTCAAACCACAGCACTTCGACCGTGTTGGTGCACAACTCCGACTCGCCTGCGTCCTTACCAGACCCGGGGGACTTCACCGGTGGCTCCGATACGTCCTCCGAGCAGTCCACGACCTCGTCGACGGCCTGGTAGGTGGCATTCAAGGAGTCGAACGCCGGCAGATCCTCGGTGTCACTACTGCAACCAGCAACGACCCCGGCAAGCCCGAGCGCCGCCATCAAGGACATGTACTTTCTCGCGCGGTGCTTCATCATCGACACCCATCCAGTTCGCTTTCGCAATACCGTAGCCGATCAGGGGCACGTCCTCTTGAAGCCACCCCCGTGGTCGGAGCCCCGCGGCCGCAGCCCCAGAACGAAAAAACTCTTGTACGACGCGGTTCATGCCACCGAGGAAATCCCGAGAGCGTCATTTACCTCTGCGAGAAGACGGCCACTTATCTCTGCACCTCACACATGCGGGCGCAAATTTCTTCGGCGAGACGTCTCGCATCCCTTGGCTTCCAAGACACGGTCCAGTGCATACCGGTGGCTTCCTCATTATTGGAAGCAATGGAGACAATGACCTCGGTGTGATTAGTTAGGAGCTACAGGAGGAACGTCGCCGTTTGAGGGGTTCGACAAGAGAATGACTCCACCGGAAAAGGGGCCCTTCCCAAATGAGTGTGGGTAAGGGCCCAAGCGGGGTGCGTGTCACGGGGGTCGGGTAGGGGTCGAGGCCTCCAGGATGGGGGTGCTGAATCCAACCGTCCTCGAAGGCCTCGACGTGTCCCATGCTATGTGCGCGCCGGCGTGCGCGCTCTTCGACCTGCCCGATGTCCACGTGCTCACGATCGAGCGGCACCGCTCCTCGTTCACCCTGATGGTCGAGACCGTGCCGTCACTGGTGGGCTGTCCGGCTTGCGGGGTGCTCGCCGTCGGCCATGGCCGGGTGGCGGTGCTGCTGCACGACCTGCCTTGCGCCGGGGTGCCCGTGCGGGTGGTCTGGCGCAAACGCCGCTACCGCTGCCATGAGACGGCGTGCGAGGTGACGACCTTCAGTGAGGTCCACGAGCTGGCGGCACCGCGGGCCAAGCTCACCACCCGCGCGATTGCTTGGGCGGTGACGCAGCTGCGTTGCCACGACATCGCGGTCTCGGCCCTGGCCCAGATGCTCGGGGTCGCCTGGAACACCGTCTGGGACGCCATCACTCCGGTCATCGAGGCCCAGCTGGCCGCCGAGGACCGGCTGGCCGGGGTGAACGCCCTGGGCGTGGACGAGCACCTCTGGCGCCACGTGGGCCCACCCGGCACTGGGCTGGTCACCGGGATCGTGGACCACTCCCGCGGCGAGGACGGCCGGCCCCGGGCACGACTGCTGGATCTGGTGCCCGGGCGCACGGGGGCGGCCTACGGCGACTGGCTCATCGAGCAGGGACCGGCGTTCACGAGCGGGATCCGCACGGCGACGCTGGATCCGTTCCACGGCTACGCCAATGCCATCCGCGACGAGCTCCCGGAGGCGATCACCGTTCTCGACGCTTTCCATGTGGTCAAGCTCGGCGGGCAGGTCGTCGATGAGGTCCGCCGCCGCGTGCAGCAGGACACTCTGGGTCACCGCGGGAGAGCCGGGGACCCGTTGTACGGGATCCGCCGCACCCTGCAGATCGGCGCCGAGCACCTGACCGAGAGGCAGGTCCGCCGACTCAACACGAAGCTCGAGGCCGGGGACCCGCATCACGAGGTCACCCTTGCCTGGCATTGCTACCAGAAGCTGCGCGCGGTCTACCACGCCCGCCCCGAGCAGGGGCGCCGGCTCGTCGCCGAGATTCTCGGTGCCTTCCCGTCCTGTCCCATTCCGGAGATCGCCCGGCTCGGACGGACCTTACGCCGGTGGAAGGCCGCGATCCTGGCCTACTTCGATACCGCAGGGGCCTCGAACGGGCCCACGGAAGCGGTCAATGGCGTCATCGAGACCATGCGTCGCGTCGCCCGCGGCTTCCGCAACTTCGACAACTACCGGTTACGGGCTCTGCTCGCCGCAGGCGGTCATCGCCCCTGGCGGAGAACCGCTACCCACACTCAGCTGTGAAGGCCCGGAAAAGGCGCCAAGCGTGAAAATTCAGTAACGTGGGGTGACCTCGTTGAACAAGACGGCCCACGACCTGATCGACAACAATGACACGGTGGAGCTGCTCTACGATCGCGACCGACAGGTCATGGCACTACGTGCGGCTGATGAATCCGCCCCGCATGCCTACGCGGTCCGCACCGGCTCGAAGCGCGGTCCTGGACAGGCGATGATCGCGGCAACCGCGTTCACCGCTCACTACGATATCGATACCACCGCCACGAGGCGGTGGAAGCCTTTCGTGGAGGACGGCATGTTGTGCCGGGACTTATCTGAAAAAGGTACGGTTATTACCGGCAATCGCACCAAAAGCACGGCGTTGATAGATTCTGTTGCTAAGGATCATTCCTCGGTCGACGATGTTGTGGTTGATTCGCTGGCCGAAGACCCTTCCGACCCCGCTAGCGTCACGCTGACACCATCACTCCCCGATGTGGGAAATGAAAGGAACAGCCCCTATGGCTCAGAAAGTTGAAGTGCGCCTCGAGGATGACCTCGACGGCGGCCCCGCCGAGCACACCGTGACGTTCGCCCTGGACGGCAAGGACTACGAGATCGACCTCTCGAACTCCAACGCGGAGAAGTTGCGCGAAGCGCTGCGGCCCTACGTGGCCACCGGCCGCAAGGCCTCTCGCACTTGCGGCACCCGCAACGCCTGGACCCGCCCCCGAGCACTGATCCGGACACGGCGAAGATCCGCGCATGGGCCAAAGACAACGGTCACCCGGTTTCCGACCGCGGCCGCATCCACCAGTCCGTCAAGGACGCCTACTATGCCGCTCACTAACCCCTCTGCCGGTGGACACGTCCGCTGCCGCGCCGTTGCATAGCCCGTGCGCGTTTGGGCCCGGGTCATCTGACAGGATCTACTGCGGCTGCAGGGACAGAGGACGGCTCAAATGCGGAGGGGAAGCCCTGCACCCGATCCAAGGCCTTACGCCTTGCCATGGCCAGGAAGGCCTGCCCGCGGGCTGATTTCTCGCAGGCTACTGCGTTGCCGTCACGGTCCAGACAGAGACCGTCGCCGGGTTGACTGACGGAGACCGTCGCAGCCTCTGCCGCGCGGGCGGCGGAACAGTTGGCGTGGTTGCCCGTCGTGACCTAATCGGCCGGTGCAGGATCAGGAGACGGAAGCGCTGGCGCCACCGGAGCAGAATCCCGTGGTCCTGGAGCCAATACCGCAGGGGCCGGAGTGATGGACTCATACCCCACACCCCCCCGACATAAATGAGGACATGAACACAACCTGAATGAATGTTGATTATACTCAGAGGCGATTCGTCAGTGAATTGATTGTGTCCAATCTCATGGTCCGCAACGTTGAAGTCCCGACAGGTGGAAGTGATTTCCGCACTTATCTCGTACGGGGATATTATTCAGGTATGAGGACTATGCAGAACTCGAAACTAACAGTCGTCGGAGCTGGCAGCGTAGGGACCAGCATCGCCTATGCCGCCCTGATCCGAGGATCCGCCAGACATGTCGCCCTTTACGACATAGCCACCGAAAAAGTCGAGGCCGAGGTGCTCGATCTTGCGCACGGGACCCAGTTCACCGGCGCGAGCGACATCACCGGCGGGTCCGACCTCTCGGTTGTCGAGGGGTCCCAGGTTGTCGTTATCACCGCAGGCGCCAAGCAGAAGCCGGGACAGTCGCGCACCGAACTTGCCTCGGTCAACGCCGACATCATCTCCGGAATGATGCCTGATCTCCTCGCAGTCGCCCCCGATGCCGTCTACGTCCTGGTGACCAACCCCTGCGACGTGCTCACAGTGCTCGCGGCAGAAGCCTCAGGCCTGCCGCGGAACCGGATCTTCTCCTCGGGCACCGTGCTCGACACCTCGCGCCTGCGATGGAAGCTGGCCCAGCGCGTCGGCGTGAACACCAGCAGCATCCACGCCTTCATCGTGGGCGAGCACGGCGACACGGAGTTCCCCCTGTGGTCGGAGGCCAGGATCGGTCCCGTCCCGATCCTGGACTGGGAAACAGAGGACCACCCCCGCCTGACCGTCGATGAACTGCACCACATCGCCACCGACGTCCGTGATGCCGCTTACAAGGTGATCAAGGGCAAGGGGGCGACGAACAACGCGATCGGCCTGTCCAGCGCCCGCATCATCGAAGCGATCCTGCAGGACGAGAAGGCGGTGCTGCCCGTGAGCACGGTCCTGGAGGACTTTCACGGCATCGACGGAATAGCGCTGTCGGTTCCCTCCGTCGTGGGTTCCACCGGAGCCACACCGATTCCCAACACGCCGTTCTCACAGGAAGAGCTTCAGCTCCTCCATCGCTCCTCCGACGCCCTGGCCGGCGTCCTGGAATCGTTGCGCAACTGACCGGCCGTCATCCGACCCATCGCTCGACCCGTCGCTCGGCTTGTTACGACGGTAAATCATCTCCGCCCTTTTCCCGGCACACCCATGTCGCGGTGCCCTCGCAGAAAGGCGGCCCGCAAAGACATGAAAGCTTGAGGACGTGCCCTGATGTGGACCCAGACGACCGACCCCCTAGGCCTCTTGTGGCTGTCAGCCCTCGTGGCCGCACTCCCGATCGTGACATTTTTGCTGTGCCTGGTCGTGTTCAAGATGACGGGCATCAAAGCAGCAGGGATCGCTCTCCTTTTGGAAGTGCTCGTGGCCCTGTGGGTCTTCGGGATGCCGGCACCGTCCGTGGCCGGGGCAGGGTTGCTGGGCCTGCTGACCGCCATCTGGCCCATCGCCTACATCATCGTGATGTCGGTGTGGCTCTACAAACTAGCGGTCGCCAGCGGACGATTCGACGTGATCCGTTCCTCGATCGCGCAGATCTCAGCGGATCAACGAATCCAGGTCCTGCTGATCAGCTTCTCCTTCGGGTCGTTCTTGGAAGGAGTGGCAGGTTTTGGTGTTCCGATCGCCATCTGCGCCGCCA
This sequence comes from Kocuria flava, assembly GCF_001482365.1. Lineage (NCBI taxonomy): Bacteria > Bacillati > Actinomycetota > Actinomycetes > Micrococcales > Micrococcaceae > Kocuria > Kocuria flava. Next base: position 240,274 of record NZ_CP013254.1, read on the forward strand.
TGCTGGTGCAGCTGGGATTCCGGCCGCTCAAAGCGGCGATGGTGAGCCTCGTGGCCAATTTCGCCGCCGGCGCCTACGGCGCCGTCGGCATCCCGGTGATCGTCGGCGCGCAGGTCGGCGGGGTGGACGTGATGGAGCTCTCCCGCGATCTGGTCCTCATCCTGCAACCGCTGACCTTTCTCATCCCATTCCTGCTGGTGGTGATCCTCGACGGCTGGCGCGGACTGCGGGAGACGTGGCCGGCGACCGTGGCGTTGACTGTGGTGTTCTCCCTCAGCCAGGCCGGCATCCTGATCTTCCTCGGTCCCGAGCTCGCCGCTATTGTGCCGGGCCTGCTGGGCATGGTGACTCTCGCGGCTCTGGGTCGGGTGTGGCGGCCTCGGCGGATCTTCCGCGAGGACGGCGTCGAGGCGCCCTCCCTGGAGCGGCACACCCCGGGTGAGGTCGTCGCTGCGTGGAGCCCGTTCTACATCCTCACGGCGTTCGTCTTCGTGTGGAGCACCCCGTACTTCAAGGGACTTTTCCTTCCCGGAGGCGCGTTGGACTGGTCCGTGCTCACCCTGCCCATCCCGGGCGTGACCGAGCAGATCACCACGGCCGCCGGCGCCGTCGTCGCAAGCACGTGGAGCTGGACCCCGATCAATGCCACCGGTACCGCACTTCTGCTGGCAGTGCTCGCGACCTACCTCACCACGTCGAAGATCACCGGAGCGATGTTCCTTGGACAGCTGCAACTCACGGTCCGCGAGCTGTGGCGGGCGCTGGTGCTGATCGGGGTGATCCTGGTTCTCGCGAACATCGCCAATCTTTCCGGAGGGTCAGCGAGCATCGGCAACGCCCTGTCGGCGGCCGGACCTCTGTTCCCCCTGTTCGCGCCCATCATCGGGTGGGTCGGGGTTTTCCTCACCGGCTCGGTCGTGAACAACAACACTCTGTTCGCTCAGCTGCAAGCGACAACGGCCAGCGAGATCGGCGTCGGTTCGACACTGTTGGTTGCCGCCAACACGGCCGGGGGTACTGCCGCTAAGGTCATCTCACCCCAATCGATCGCGATCGCAGCAGGCGCCGTCGGACTCTCCGGGCGGGAGAGCGAAATCCTCCGGGCCTCGATCGTCTACAGCGCCGGCCTGCTGGCCTTCATCAGCGTGTGGACCCTGGTGCTGTCCTTGACCGGGATCTCCCTCCACTGAGGCCAGCACGGCACCCTGGCCCTGCCCACAGGAGGGCCAGGACAAGAGCTCGAGACAACGAAAGGAAAGCAAGAGTGATGGCAGAGCAAGCAAAGCACATCGCGGTGGGGTACGACGGGTCCGAGTTCAGTGACCGTGCCCTGGACTGGGCGATCCGCGAAGCCGGGACCTTATCGGTGGCATTGAAGGTGGTGGTATCCCTGGGCCGTCCCGTAGCCGGGGAGCCCAGCGTTTACGGTGCTTTCTTGGAGTCCATCGAGGAAGAGGCCGAGCAGGTCGCAGAAGCCGCCGTGGCACGAGCTCGGGCTCAGGGCGTGAGGGCTGTCGGGGTGGTTCAGCACGGGGACGCGGCCGGGGTATTGGTGCACGAGTCGCAGACCGCTTCGGCGCTAGTGGTGGGCAAGCACGGCCGGCACGGAGTGCGGGGACGGGTCGGATCCGTCTCGGCTGCGGTGGCAGCCCACGCCAAGTGCCCGGTCATGGTCCTGCCTGCCCGCTGGGACCCGCAGGCCCAGACCCGTGAGGGTTCCTTCGCAGGCCAGGTCGTGATTGGGGTGGACAAGCTCGGGGCGGACAATCCCGCGGTCAGGGCCGCCGCCCAGTACGCCGAGGACCACGCCCTGGGCCTGGCGTTGGTCACCGTGGTACCCGAGGCGGTAAGCGTGCTTCCAGGATCGGTGGGAGCACACCAGGCAGTGCACGAGCAGCTCATCCGCTCCTCCCAGTCCTTGGTGGAGCGGGTCGCTGAGGAGATCTCATCGGAACATTCTGGGCTGATGGTCGAGACGTCGGTGCTGTCCGGTGTGCCAGCCGACCAACTCCTCGAAGCCAGCCGATCGGCTGAGATCGTGGCCGTGGGCAGCCGCGGCTACGGCGGGTTCCGAGGTCTGCTCATGGGCTCGGTCTCCCAGGCTGTGCTCAACGACGGTGAGAGCCCAGTCATGATCGTTCCCACCCACCAGGACAACTGATCCGGGCAACGTCCGGTGAAAGCTGCCGCCGCGACGTCGTCATGGGGTGGCCGTAGGTGCGCCCCCGGCGCGGACTGTTGGGGTGGCGGTTGGGGTTCGGTCGCTCTGTTGCCTCGCGGCACCACTGAGTGCCCGGCGCATGTTGTCACGACAGAGACCGTCCTTTGTGAGGCGTTCATCATCGGAGGCACTTCCTCATGACGGTGGCGCCGGTCGTGCTCACGGCAGGACCACAAGGAGGTGCGCATCGGCCCGGTCGAGGGCTTCCTGACGGCAGAGTCACGCTCGATGAGGTGCGCCGGTGTTCGGGCTGTCGGGGATGACCCGAGGATGCCCGGCCCCGGAGGCAGCTCGGGGCAGGTTCTGATGTGCTTAGACTGGGCGTGATGCGGCTGAGCCTGCAGCGGGCAGGACTTCCCGGTGTTGCAGGTTGTGGGTGTCGGTCGTGACGGAGATTCCCTGTCAGTTGGGAGCTGCCATGGTACAGCCCACCGTCCGTCCTCGTTCCGCAGCCCCGCACGGGCGCAGCCCGGCAGCGGTGCGTCCCCGTGGACCGTCGAACGTCACGGTCAAGGTGGTCATGGCCGTCACGGGCGGGGTCTTCGCCTTGTATGTGCTGGTGCACATGATCGGCAATCTGAAGATCTACCAGGGGCCGGAGCACTTCAACGACTACGCGCACTGGTTGCGCGCGGCCTTCGAACCGGTGTTACCCCACGAGGGGTTGTTGTGGATCGTGCGCGGGGTGCTGGTGGTGTGTCTGCTGGCGCACGTGTACTGCTCGGCGCTGTTGGTAGTGCGGGCTCGTCGTGCCCGGGGTGCCTTTCGCCGCAAAGGTCTGGGACGGGAGGCGTTCACCGCCCGGACCATGGCGAGCACCGGTGTGATCCTGTTGTTGTTCACGGTCTTCCACGTCCTGGACCTCACCCTGGGTGCTCAGCCGATGGCCCCGGACGATTTCCGCGCAGCGAGCACTACCTCCAGCGACGCCTACCACAACACGGTCGCCAGTTTCAGCCGGCTACCGGTTTCCCTGTTCTATATCCTGGCGATGCTCGCCCTGGCCGCCCACCTGATCCACGGCATCGTGAGCATGGTCGTGGATCTTGGGATCGCCGGCGGGCCCAAATTCTGGAGGATCCTGCGTCTCGTGGCGCTGGTGATCGGACTGGGCGTAGCGATCGGCAACATCACCATCCCCATCGCCGTTCTCACCGGAGGACTGACATGAGCGTCCGAACCACCACACAGTCCTCGCCGGCGCAGAGCACCACGGAGGGTCAGGTGCTCGACGGGCGCGCTCCGGGTGGGGATCCGGCCACCGCTTGGGGGCGGCGCAAGCTGGAGTACCGGCTGGTCAGTCCGTTGAACCGCCGCAAGTTCACCGTGATCGTCGTGGGCACGGGCCTGGCCGGGGCCGGATGTGCGGCCGCCCTGGGAGAACTGGGGTACCACGTGGTGGCCTACACCATCCACGACTCCGCCCGGCGGGCCCACTCCGTGGCCGCCCAGGGCGGGATCAATGCAGCCCGAGCTCGGAAGGTCGACAACGACTCCCTGGAACGCTTCGTGAAAGACACCATCAAGGGCGGAGACTTCCGCGCCCGGGAAGCCGACTGCTTCCGGCTGGCGGAGGAGTCCGTGCGCGTCATCGACCACGCGACCGCCATCGGCGCTCCCTTCGCCCGCGAATACGGGGGACAGCTACGCACCCGCTCCTTCGGCGGCGTCCAGGTCTCCCGGACCTTCTACACCCGAGGACAGACCGGCCAGCAACTGGAAGTGGCCGCGTTCCGGTCCCTGCAGCGCCAGGTCGCCGCGGGCACCGTGGAGCTGCGCACCCGCCAGGAGATGCTCGACGTGATCGTGACCGACGGCCGGGCCCAGGGCGTGGTGACACGCGATCTGCACACCGGGCAGATCGAGGCCCAGACCGCCCACGCGGTGGTGCTGGCCACCGGCGGATACGGCAGTGTGTTCCACAAATCAACGCTGGCCCGCAATTCCAACGTCACCGCCGCCTGGCGGGCGCACCGCCGGGGCGCGTATTTCGCCTCGCCGTCCTTCATCCAGTTCCATCCCACCGCCCTGCCGGTCAGTTCCCGGTGGCAGTCCAAGACCACGCTGATGAGCGAGTCCCTGCGCAACGACGGACGGATCTGGGTGCCCGCCCGCCCCGGCGATGACCGCTCCCCCGGGGAGATCCCTGAGCAGGAGCGCGACTACTACCTGGAGCGCAAGTACCCGGCCTACGGCAATCTGGCCCCGCGCGACATCTCCTCCCGGGCGGCACGGGAGCAAATCGCGGCCGGCCACGGGGTGGGCCCGTTGCGCAACAGCGTGTACCTGGACTTCCAGGACGCGATCGACCGGTGGGGGATGCAGGTCATCAAAGAGCGCTACGGCAACCTCTTCGAGATGTACTTCGACGCCACCGGCGAGGACCCTTTCACGGTGCCGATGCGTATCGCCCCGGGCGCCCATTTCGCGATGGGCGGGCTGTGGAGCGACTACAACATGATGACCAGCATCCCGGGCCTGTTCGTGGCCGGGGAAGCCGGCTGGGGATACCACGGGGCCAACCGGCTGGGCGCCAACTCCCTGCTCTCGGCGTGCGTGGACGGGTGGTTCACCCTCCCCTACGCAGTCCCGGACTATCTGGCGGGCCAGCTGGGCCAACCGGTGCTCTCCGTTCAAGACCCGGCGGTGCAGGCGACGATCTCGGCGGTGCAGCAGCGCACCGATCGGTTGCTGTCCATCGGCGGTACCCAGGGCGCGGACCGGTTCCACGCCCGGCTCGGGGAGATCCTCTACACCGGGTGCGGGGTCAGCCGCTCCGCTGCCGGTCTGACCGAGGCACTGGAGCAGATCCGGGGCTTACGCGAACAGTTCTGGGCCGATCTGCGAGTACCGGGCCGCGGGCACCAGCTCAACCAGGAGCTCGAGCGCGCCGGACGGGTCGCCGATTTCCTCGACATGGGCGAGCTGATGTGCCTTGATGCCCTGGACCGGGAGGAGTCCTGCGGGGCCCATTTCCGAGAAGAACACCAGACCCCCGAAGGGGAGGCCCTGCGCGACGACGCGAACTGGTGCTTCGTCTCCGCCTGGGAACACACCCCGGGAACGGACAAGGTCCATCCGGGCCTGCCCGTGCGGCACACAGAGCCCCTGGACTTCACCGTGGTCCAGCTACAGACCCGCAACTACACCTAAGGGGCGAAAGCACATGAGACTGACCCTGGAAATCTGGCGCCAGGAATCCCCCGAGACCGACGGCCAGTTCGTGGCCTACCAGGTGGACGACGCCTCCGCGGAGATGTCCTTGCTCGAGCTGTTGGACCGGCTCAACGACCAGCTGGTGGAAGACGGGCAGGAACCGGTCGCCTTCGACTCCGACTGCCGAGAAGGCATCTGCGGCACGTGCGGAATCACGGTCAACGACCAACCCCACGGACCAGTGCCCAACACCCCATCGTGCCGTCAGCACCTGCGTTCCTACCAGGACGGGGACCATCTGCGGCTGGAACCATTTCGCTCCAATGCCTTCCCCGTCCTGCACGACCTGATCGTGGACCGCAGCGCGCTGGACCGGATCATCGCATCCGGCGGGTTCATCGCCGTGGATGTCGGGACCGCCCCGGACGCCGACGCCCAACCGGTGCCGTTCCGCACCGCGGAGAAGGCCCTGGACTTCGCCGCCTGCATCCAGTGCGGGGCCTGCATCGCGGCCTGCCCCAACGGCTCCTCACACCTGTTCACCGGATCACTGCTCGAACACCTCGCCACCTTGCCCCAAGGCCGTCCGGAACGAGGCCGACGGGCGCGATCCGTGGCGCAGACCGCCGACGAGGAATTCGGGCCCTGCTCCATCTACGGCGAATGCGCCGAGGTGTGCCCGGCCGGGATTCCCCTCTCAGCCATCAGCGCGGTCAACCGCGAAACCCTGCGTTCCCGACTGCGCGGCAACCGCGACAACTGAGAACCAGCACCCAAAACACACCCGCCCGGTCCCTGACCCTGAACGGGATGTCACAGCAAGCACCGCGGGGTCATCGGCTGCTCACCAGGGACCGGGCGACGCCCCCCTGATGGTGTTCACCACATGCCCAGCAGTTTCATCCATGCCCCGCCGATCACCGTCCAGATCACAATGTTGACCACGCTGATCATGAAACCGACCCGGAACCACTCCGTGGTGGTCACGTACCCGGAACCGTAGACCACCCCGGCCGGGCCCGAGGAGTAGTGGGCCAACCCGCCGAAGAGGTTGCCGATGAACCCGAACACCAGAGCCGCGAACAACGGCGGGGCCCCAGCCCCGATAGCAGCACCGAGGAACACCGCATACATCGCCACGATCTGGGCGGTGTTGGAAGCGAACAAGTAGTGGATGTAGAAGTACACCAAGGCCAGGATGCCGAAGGCCAGCAACCAGGACAGGCTCCCCACGGCACCGGCCACGCTAGAACCGATCCAGTCGATGACCCCCAGGTTGTTCAGGTGCGTGGCCATGCCGACCAGCACGCCGAAGAAGATCAGCGTGGACCACGCACCTCCGTTGGCCGCCAGGTTCTTCCACGTGAGCACCCCGGTGACCAGCAGAGTCGCGACCCCCACGAAGGCCACCGCCGTGGCGTTGAGACCCAACACGGAACCCAGGCACCACATCACCAACAACCCGACGAAGGTAGCCGCCATGATCGTCTCCTGCCGGCTCATCCGCCCCGCCTCATGCAGCTCCGCCCGCGCTTGCCCAGGTGCTTCAGGAGTCTTCTTCAGCGTGGGGGGATAGATCTTGGACATCACCCAGGGCACCGCCAGCAACGACACCACCCCGGGCACGACCGCGGCCAGAGCCCAAGAGCCCCACGTGATCTCCACACCGGCATCGGCGGCGAACTGGACCGCCAACGGGTTGCCGGCCATGGCCGTGACGAACATGGCTGAGGTCACCGTGTTGACCTGTACCGAGGTCATCGCCAGGTAAGCACCCAACCGGCGCCGGGATTCCGTCGACTTCGTCGTCGACCCCTGGACCTGGGACAGGGAAGAGATGATCGGGAACACGACCCCACCGGCTCGTGCCGTGTTCGACGGCGTGGCCGGGGCCAGCAACAGATCCGTCACTGCCATCCCATAGCTCAGCCCCAGGCTGGACCGCCCCAGCTTGGTGACGAACCACAGGGCGATCCGCCGACCCAGGCCCGTCAACAGAAAGCCGTCCGCGATGAAGAACGCGGCCACGATCAACCACACCGCACTGTTGGCGAACCCCGTCAGGGCTTCCTCGCCCGGATCCATGGTCCCGGTGATCATCGCCGCCGCCAAGCCGACCAATGCCACGGGCGCGGTCGGCAACGGCTGCAAGATCAACGCCAGAACCGTGCCCAGAAAGATCCCCGCCATGTGCATTCCCCGAGGATCAACCCCCTCCGGGGCCGGCACCACCCACACGGCCAAGGTCACCACCAGGATCAACCCGATTTTCACCACCGTGCCAACAGGACGTCGTTTCTCAGGCGTCGTGGGAGCAGGAGCAGAAGAACCAACGGAAGCAGTATCCAACGGGGTCATCCCCTTACGGGTCGAGCCGGGCAGGCATCGGTGTATCCGCTCTCCGACTCTACTCGCGAGCCCCCTCCCCCAGCTGCGCAGTGTCTCACAACACAGATATCTCGCATCCCTCGAGGATGCAAGACGGGGTCAGTTCAGAGCCCCGTGGCGTCCTGGCCGCGGACTATGTCCAAGCTGGCTTCCCGTGCCCAGGCGTTCCACTGCTCGGCCGCGCGGACCGCGTCCTCCCGGCGCCAGTAGAAACCATCCAGGGACAGGACGACTTCCCACCCGCCGGTGCCCTCGGCGTTCGGCTGGGTCTGGACCGCCCGCAACGTATGCGGGATCGATCCCCTGGCAAGGAAATTGGCGGCAGCGTCGGAGCTCATGATTCCACCGTAGGGCAGGTCACCAGACGCACGAGGATCGGGACGACCATGACCTCTGTGCTGGTCCGCTACCGTGTGCCGGCAGGTTGAACGCTCCCAACCGTCAGTGACAGTCGAGTCTTGCAACTTAAACGGCTTGTAACCCTTGGCATGCGGAGCGGCCTGACGTCACATTGCTCAGCTTGCTTCTAGAATTATCAACCCTGCGCCTACCCTGGTAAATCACCACGGGGCCCCGGTCTGCCGGCACTGCCCTGCCCTGCCCCAAGTCGGCGCCGCGAGACCATCCCTCACCTGCGAACAGGAACAACACATGACGACCTCTGCACCTGGAGCCCTGGCCGTCGAGTTGCACCCGGCCTCTCCCACCCAGTGGGCCGCCATCTACTACCCCATGGTGGTCACCCCCGTGGGCCGTTGGGCCGAGGTGACCTGGGAGCTGCACCAGCACCTGATGACCACCACGTCCGCCCCACGGGAGCCGGCACGGTGGCTGGAGGCGTGCAGCTCCGATCCCGATCACCCCTGCTACGCCGGGCACCAGGAGTGGGCCACCGAACTGGCCGCCGGCTATGCAGCCGCACGGGCCGTCCACGACACCGAGGTCACCGAGGAACCCCTCTCGGACCAGGAGACGCAGTTGCTGCGCGAGGACACGCTCGTCGTCCCGGCCGGACAGCTCTCGGAGTGGGTGCTCGACGACCTCAAGGACGAGACCTCGAGCATCGGCGGCTGACCCCGCGCACGGGCCACCCCTTCCCGCCGCGCCCGACCACCCCGACCCCTTCTATTCACAAGCGCACATTGTTGTTTCAGGTTGTGAACGCGAACACAGCCCCGACATTGCCGCACGCGACGGGAGCGAGCATCCTGGCTTACCAGGGGGACAGGCGATCTGCATCAGACCATCCTCCAGCTTCGGCCGTGTTGACCGGGCGCACCGTGGTTCCGGGGGGATCCATGGTGCGAGCCAGATCATGGTCCGCGACGAAGCAGCACGGGGCGGGATGGCCGGGGGGCCACCCCGCCCCTGCCACATCTATCCACCATCTCGCAGCGACGGCAGGCGCATCCGCCCCCAGAAGACGTCGCTCAGCCCAGCCCCCGACTGACGAGCCATCCCCTCGGTCGGGCGGCGCCCTTGTGAGCGACGTTGATCCCAGGGCAACCATCGTCATCGACGCCACCCCCTGGACTCACTCGGTCATACGCGTCCACCACGGCACGAAACCTCTCGTCAGCGGCCCCTACGGTGTTTCACACTGGTGCTGTGGCGGAAAGGCATCTCCCACACAGAAAGCCGGACACCATCCCATGTCCGGCTTTCTGCTTTCCCAGCACAGCGAGGGATTCTCCGCCCAGGAGCAGGACCCGGCCCTGCCCTTGACCCATCAGCTCTCCCACCCGGTGGTCCTGCGTAGCACCGCCACCGCAGCACCGGCAGCCCAACGCGCTGCTCACCCATGGTCCGAGGCGGTCGAGCAACCAATGCAGAAGCTCAAGACGTACGTCGAGAACACCGACGTCGGTTCGGAGGGGATCATCGGCCACTAACGCCCATGACCGTAGGCAGAGCCCAGCCAGCTGGGGATACCCATCCGGCTGAGCCCTGACAGTCAGGGGTGTAATGAGGAGTCAGCCTGCCGGACCAGGGTCGGCTTCGGCGGCGGTGACCGGCCCGGCGGTCACCGACTCCGGAGGCCTCGGCGGCAGGTGGCGGTAGAGGGTGGTGCGGGTGATGCCAGTCTTGGCCACGATCTCCGCCATGGTGTGCCCGCTGGCGCGCAGATGGGCTGCGTAGGCCAGCTTGTCCGGATCCACCACCGAAGGCCGCCCGATCCGCCGGCCCTTGGCCGTGGCCACCGACCGGGCATGGGCGGCGCGCTCGAGGGTGTAGGTACGCTCCATCTGCCCGAACAACGCCAGCAGCACCACCGCCAGCTGCGCCATCGGATCATTCGGGTTAGTGGAGTCCACCTTGATCGGATCCGCCAGGTTGCGCACCCCCACTCCCCGCTCGGCGAGGTCATGGATCAGGTTCAGGGTGTCGCGCACGGTACGTCCGAGCCGGTCCAGAGTGTGCACCACGATCACGTCGCCCTGGCGGGCGTAGGCCAGCGCCGCGGCCAGACCGGGACGGTCAGTGGTGGCCCCAGACTTTTTGTCCACATAGATCCGCTCCGGCGCGATCCCGACCTGCCGAAGAGCATCGATCTGCCGGTCGAGGTCCTGTTTAGCCGTCGAGACCCGCGCGTAGCCCAATTCCATGCCGCTAGCGTACCGGAAGTCGTTACCGTACGTCTGAAACGGAACTCTTTTATGGGCCTAGCTTTTGGGACCTCAATGACTATACATAATGCTCGTGAATGGACCTCGCCGCCGACCGTCCCACTACCAAGGAAGTGGGACGGTCACTTCGAGTCCGACGAGACGTCTCGCATCCCATCGCTTGAACCACAGCGAGCGCACTCCACCCACCGGCACTCCGACATCGGCCGCCCGTCCCGTCCTGCCCCGGACTCTCTCCCGTCCCCCCACCGGGAAGTCGGCAGCCCCCGCACCGCCGGCGGGAACACCGGTCCCGTCCTCCCTGGAGGAGGACGGGACCGGGACCTACCATGACGACATGGCCCGCACGGACACCGCCGCACGAGTGGTCCCCGCCTCCCCCGAACGGGTCTACGCCGCCCTGATCGATCCAGACGCGCTCACGAGCTGGCTGCCACCGGAGGGAATGACGGCCCGTTTCGACCACTTCGACGCCCGCCCGGGCGGGTCCTATCGCATGATCCTCACCTACGACGACGCCTCCGGCGCCCCGGGCAAGACCACCGCCGCGTCCGACGTCGTGGAGGCCCGCTTCGTGGAGCTCGTCCCCGGCGTGCGCGTCGTGCAGGCCGGGGACTTCGTCTCCGACGACCCGGCCTACGCCGGCTCCATGACCATGACGTGGGAGCTCACCCCGGTCGAGGGCGGCACCCGCGTGGAGGTCCGCGCAGAGAACGTCCCCGACGGGATCTCCGCGGAGGACCACGCCGCCGGGCTCGCCTCGTCGCTGGCGAACCTGGCGGCCCACGTGCGGTCCGCGGCCGGACACGACGGCGGCCCCGCGGCCCCCTAGCCGACGCCGTTCGACCCCTGGGTCGTGTGCGCACCGGCGCGGCCCGCACCGGCGTCGACGGCGGCGCGGCGGTGCCCGTCGCCGGCGCCCGCCACTACACTCGGCCGCAGGGCCGCCCGCACGGACCGGGCAGCCGCGGACCGCCCCGAGGAGCGCCGACCGATGACCGACCCCCGTGCGAACGACGCCGGACCGAAGCTGCTCGCCGGCGGGAACCCGCAGATCCCCAAGGGCGAGGGCGAGGCCCCGGTGCGGGCCTACATCGCCGCGATGCCCGGCTGGAAGCGGGCGGTCGGGCAGCGCCTCGACGAGCTGGTCACCGAGACGGTCCCCGGCGTGCACAAGGCCGTGAAGTGGAACCAGCCGTTCTACGGCCACGAGGGCGAGGGCTGGTTCCTGGCCTTCCGCTGCTACACGAGGTACGTGCAGGTGCAGTTCTTCCGGGGCTCCTCGCTGGACCCGGTCCCGCCGAAGGCCTCGAAGCACCCGGAGGTGCGCTACCTCGACCTCCACGAGGACGACGAGCCGGACGAGGCGCAGCTGCGCTCCTGGATCGGGCAGGCCGCCCGCCTGCCCGGCGAGCGGATGTGAGCGGACGGCGGCCGCCGGGAGCCCGGCAGGGCGCCGTCGTCTGTTGACCCCGCGCGCGCGGACGTGGGATTGTTAGTCGAACGTTCGGTCGGTTATTGCTGGGCACCGTCGCCCGCGCCGGCCTCTCCCGACGCGACAGGAGCTCTCCCATGTCCTCAGCCCCTCAGGCCTTCCTCGTCGGCGGCGCCCGCACCCCCGTGGGCCGGTACGGCGGCGCGCTCTCGAGCGTGCGCCCGGACGACCTCGCCGCCCTGGTCGTCAAGCAGGTGGTCACCGACGCCGGGATCGACCCGCACGACGTCGACGAGGTGATCCTGGGCAACGCCAACGGCGCCGGCGAGGAGAACCGCAACGTCGCCCGCATGGCCTGGCTGCTGTCCGGCTTCCCCGACACCGTCCCGGGCATGACCGTCAACCGCCTGTGCGCCTCGGGGCTGTCGGCGATCACCATGGCCTCGCAGATGATCAAGGCCGGGGCGGCGGACATCGTCGTCGCCGGTGGCGTGGAGTCGATGTCCCGGGCACCGTGGGTCATGGAGAAGCCGGCCACCGCGTTCGCCAAGCCCGGGGAGGTCTTCGACACCTCGATCGGCTGGCGCTTCACGAACCCCGAGTTCAAGAAGCACGACAAGATGACCTACTCGATGCCCGAGACGGCCGAGGAGGTCGCCGCCGTGGACGGCATCACCCGCGAGGACGCCGACGCCTTCGCCGTGGCCTCCCACGAGAAGGCGATCGCCGCGATCGACGCCGGGCACTTCGCCGACGAGATCGTCCCGGTCACGGTCAGGGGCCGCAAGGGCGCCGAGACCGTCGTGGACACCGACGAGGGCCCCCGCCCCGGCACCACCGCCGAGGTGCTCGCCAAGCTGCGCCCGGTCGTGAAGACCGACGGCGTCGTCACCGCCGGCAACTCCTCCTCCCTCAACGACGGCGCCTCGGCGATCCTCGTCGTCTCGGAGCGGGCAGCCGAGAAGTACGGCCTGACGCGCCCGGGCGCGCGTCGTCGACGGCGCCTCGGCCGGGGTGCCCCCGCACATCATGGGCATCGGGCCGGTCCCCGCGACCCAGAAGGTGCTCGAGCGCACCGGCTGGTCGATCGGCGACCTCGGCGCCGTCGAGCTCAACGAGGCCTTCGCGACCCAGTCCCTGGCGTGCATCCGCCGCCTCGACCTCGACCCGGGCATCGTCAACAACGACGGCGGGGCGATCGCGCTCGGCCACCCCCTGGGCTCCTCCGGGTCGCGGCTGGTCGTGACCCTGCTCGGGCGCATGGAGCGCGAGGGCGCCACCAGGGGCCTGGCCACCATGTGCGTGGGCGTGGGCCAGGGCTCCGCGATGCTCGTGGAGACCCTCTGATGGCGCCCGCGCCGACCGGGGAGTTCACGGCCCTGCGGCTCGAGGAGCGCGAGGACCGCCTGCACGTGGTCCTCGACCGCCCCGCGGTGCGCAACGCGATCGACGCGACCATGGTCGAGGAGCTGCACGCGGTGTGCGACCACCTCGAGCGCCACCCGAAGATCCTGATCCTCTCCGGCACCGAGGTGAACGGGAAGGGCATCTTCGCCTCCGGGGCGGACATCGCCCAGCTGCGCGAGCGCCGCCGCGACGACGCCCTGGCCGGGATCAACTCCCAGATCTTCGACCGCATCCACCGGCTGCCCCTGCCGGTGATCGCCGCGATCGACGGCTACGCCCTCGGCGGCGGCGCCGAGCTGGCCTACGCGGCCGACTTCCGCCTCGCGACCCCGCACCTGAGGATCGGCCAGCCCGAGACGAACCTGGGCATCATCGCCGCCGCCGGCGGGCTGTGGCGGCTCAAGGAGCTCGTGGGTGAGCCGCTGGCCCTGGAGATCCTGCTGGCCGGGCGGATCCTCGACGCCCAGGAGGCCCTGGCGGCCCGCCTGGTCACCGAGCTGCACGAGCCGGCCGAGCTGGTCGGCGCCGCCCACGCGCTCGCCGACCGGATCGCCGCCCAGGACCCCCTGGCCGTGCGCATCACCAAGCGGGTCTTCGCCATGCCGCGCGAGGCCCACCCGCACGTCGACGAGCTGGCCCAGGCCGTGCTCTTCGAGTCGCAGGCGAAGTTCGACCGGATGCAGGCGTTCCTGGACCGGAAGCAGAAGAAGCAGGAGCAGCACGGATGACCGAGAAGCACGAACGCACCGTCCCCGCCGTCGTCGGCGTCCTGGGCGGGGGCCGCATGGGCGCCGGGATCGCCCACGCCTTCCTCCTCGCCGGGGCGGAGGTGACCGTCGTCGAGTGCGACGCCCAGGCCGCCGAGGCGGCGAAGGAGCGCATCGAGCGCGACCTGCGCGAAGTCGCTCGAGCGCGGGGCGATCGACGGCAACCTCGACGCGTGGGCCGAGAACCTCACCGTCTCCCTCGACCACGCCGACTTCGCCCCGGCCGGGCTCGTCGTCGAGGCCGTGCCCGAGTCCTGGGACCTGAAGGTCGCAGCACTGCAGGAGACCGAGCGGCACCTGGGCGAGGACGCGTGGCTGGCGACCAACACCTCCTCGCTGTCCGTGGACGGGCTCGCCGAGCAGCTGGCCCGCCCCGAGCGCTTCTGCGGCCTGCACTTCTTCAACCCCGTGCCGGCCTCGAAGCTCGTGGAGGTCGTGCTCTCGAAGCACACCGGGGAGCAGCTGCGGACGCTGTCCGTGCAGTGGGTCGAGGGCCTCGGCAAGACCCCGGTGGTCGTCAACGACGCCCCCGGCTTCGCCTCCTCCCGCCTGGGCGTGGCGATCGCCCTCGAGGCCATCCGCATGGTCGAAGAGGGCGTGGCCTCCCCCGAGGACATCGACAACGCCATGGTGCTGGGCTACAAGTTCCCCGTCGGCCCGCTGGCGCTGACCGACATCGTGGGCCTGGACGTGCGCCTGGGCATCGCCGAGTACCTCGCCTCCGAGCTCGGGCCCCGCTTCGAGCCCCCGCAGCTGATGCGCGAGATGGTCGCCCGCGGCGAGCTGGGCCGCAAGAGCGGCAAGGGCTTCTTCGACTACGAGCAGTAGGCCCGTCCGCACCGGCCGCAGGGCCCCGGTCCCGCGCGGGACCGGGGCCCTGCGGCCGATCGGGAGCCCGTGCCGGCCGTGCGGCCTCCCCCGGCGGCCGGGACCCGCCCCGTCCGCGACAGGCGCACCGCCCGCCGCCCCGCGACAGCCCGGGGCCTGCGCGCCCCGGGCGGCCGTGGGGCACTCCGTCGTCGGACCGGGGGCCTACGGTGGGGCCATGGACGATCGACCGGGGCCCCCCGCGGGCTGGGACGGGGCGCTCAACGCCCGGCGGCTGGCCGGGGACGTGTGGCGGATGGGCCGCTCCGAGCGGCTGACCCCTGCCGGCTGGCGCGCGGCCGCGGCCGCGGGCGTGCGCACCGTGGTGGACCTGCGCAACGGGGACGAGCGGCGGCGCCGGCCGGAGGACCCCGTGGACGAGCCGGCCGCCCGCGCCGGGATCACCGTGCTGCACCGGCCCACCGAGGACCCGGCCCACCCCGAGTTCTCCCTCGTGGGCACCCCCTACCTCAACCACCCGCGCGCCTACCCCGACTACCTGCGGCTGTTCCCCGGCCCGGTGGGGGCGGCCGTGCGGGCGGTGGCCGCCGCCGAGGGCGCGGTCGTGGTCCACTGCTCCGCGGGCCGGGACCGCACGGGCCTGCTGGCGCTGCTCCTGCTGCGGCTCGCGGGGGCCTCCCCGGAGCGGATCCTCGCCGAGGACGAGGCCGCCGTGCGCGGGATCAACGCGTGGCACCGCGTCGCGCCGGTGCCGCACCCGGTCGAGCGCCACCACCCGCCGGAGCGGCTCGAGGCCGTGCTCGCCGACCGCAGGGCCGCCCTGGCCCCGCTCGCCCGGGGCCTCGACGCCGCGGCCTGGCTGCGCGCCGCCGGCCTCGGCGCCGGGGAGCTGACCGCCCTGCGCGAGCGGCTCAGCCGGCCGGGCGGTCCTTGAGGAAGTTCGTGATCCGCACGGTGCACAGCCGGGTGCCGTCCTCGTGCTCGATGAGCACCTCGTGGCAGGTCAGGCTGCGGCCGAGCTGGATCGCCGTCGCCGTCGCCCGCACGGTGCCGTCGGTCGAGGACCGGTGGTGGGTCGCGTTGACGTCGACCCCCACCGCGACCTTGCCCATGGTCGAGGCGTGGATGACCGCCGCCCACGAGCCCACGGCCTCCCCGAGGGCGACCATCGCCCCGCCGTGGAGCAGGCCCAGCGACTGCCGGTTGCCGGCCACGGGCATCGTGGCCACCACCCGCTGCGCCGACTGCTCCAGGACGGTCACGCCCATCTTCTCGTCCAACTCGCCCAGCACGATCCGCCAGGGCTCGGGGGTCTCGGTCGCGGTCATGGAGCTCCTCGGTCGGGGGTCGGCGCCGGGTCCGCAGCCGCTGCCGGCTGCCGGTGGTCCCAGGATGTGACGTGGGCTATCGTGGTCATAATACCGAACGATCGGTCAGGATGCGGCCGGGGTCCTCCCCGCCCGCGCGCACCCGAGCGAAAGGACCACGCACCGTGGCAGCACAGACCCAGACCATCCTGCCCAGCTACGTCGCGGGCCGGTGGTGGAGCCCGGAGAACCCGCAGAAGGTCACCGAGGTCGCCGACGCCTCGACCGGTGAGGTCGTGGCCCGGGTGTCCACGGACGGCATCGACACCGCCGGTGCCGTCGAGCACGGGCGCACGGTCGGGCAGAAGGCCCTCGGCGAGCTCACGATCCACGAGCGGGCGCTGAAGCTCAAGCAGCTCGCCCAGCACCTCACCGAGCACAAGCAGGTCCTCTACGACCTCTCCTACGCGACCGGGGCCACGCTCAAGGACCACTTCTTCGACGTCGACGGCGGGATCGGCACCCTCTTCACCTTCTCCTCCAAGGGCCGCCGCGAGCTGCCCAACGCCAACGTGATCGTGGACGGGGCCGTGGAGCAGCTGTCCAAGGACGGCTCGTTCCTGGGCGAGCACGTCTACACCCGCATGCCCGGGGTCGCCGTGCAGATCAACGCGTTCAACTTCCCCGTGTGGGGGATGCTCGAGAAGTTCGCCCCCGCGTTCGTCGCCGGCATGCCCACGATCGTCAAGCCCGCGACGCCCACCGGCTACGTCACCGAGGCGTGCGTGCGGCTGATGGTCGAGTCCGGGATCCTGCCCGAGGGCTCGCTCCAGCTGATCTCCGGCTCCGCCCGGGACCTGCTCGACCACCTCGACTACCGCGACCACGTCGCCTTCACCGGCTCGGCCGCCACCGCCCGCTCCCTGCGCGAGCACGACAACGTGGTCAACGGCGGCGTGCGCTTCACCGCCGAGACCGACTCCCTCAACGCCGCGATCCTCGGCCCCGACGCCACCCCGGACACCCCGGAGTTCGAGGCCTTCGTGAAGGCCGTGTTCACCGAGATCACCTCGAAGGCCGGGCAGAAGTGCACCGCCATCCGCCGCGTCATCGTGCCGAAGGAGCGCGTCGAGGACGTCGTGGCGGCCGTGGCCGAGCGCGTGCGCCGGCGGGTGGTCATCGGCGACCCCCGCACCGAGGGCGTGACCATGGGCGCCCTGGCCTCCAAGGAGCAGCAGACGGAGGTCCGCAAGGCCGTGGAGCGGCTCGTGGCCGCCGGCGGCACCGTCCGCCTCGGCGGGCCCGACGAGGCCGTGGACGGCGCGGGGACCGGCGCCTTCTTCCCCGTCACCGTCCTGTCCTTCGACGACCCCGAGACCCCCGAGGTCCACTTCGTCGAGGCCTTCGGCCCGGTCACCTCCGTGATCGGCTACGAGGACGTCGACGACGCCGTGCGGCTGGCCGCCCTCGGCGGCGGGTCGCTGGTGGCGACCGTGTGCACGAACGACGGCCCGACCGCCGCGGCCTTCGCCGCCGGCATCGGCGCCCACCACGGTCGTGTGCACTTCCTCAACCGCCAGGACGCGAAGACCTCCACCGGCCACGGCTCACCCATGCCCCACCTCGTCCACGGCGGCCCCGGCCGCGCCGGCGGCGGCGAGGAGCTGGGCGGCGTGCGCGGCGTGAAGCACTACATGCAGCGCACCGCCCTGCAGGGCTCCCCCGACATCCTCACCGCCGTCACCGGCGTGTGGCATCGGGGCGCGGCGGCGAACACCGTGACCCGTGAGGCGGTCGAGAACGGCACCGGCGAGCATCCCTTCCGCAAGTCGCTGGAGACCCTGCGGATCGGCGACCAGTTCGCCTCCGAGCTGCGCACGGTGACCCTCGAGGACATCCTCGAGTTCGCCGAGAGGACCGGCGACACCTTCTACGCGCACACCGACGAGGAGGCCGCCACCGCCAACCCGTTCTTCCCGCGCCGGGTGGCCCACGGCTACCTGCTCGTCTCGTGGGCGGCCGGGCTGTTCGTAGAGCCCGCCCCGGGTCCGGTGCTGGCCAACTACGGGCTCGAGAACCTGCGGTTCATCACCCCCGTGACCTACGACGACGCCATCCGGGTGACCCTCACCGCCAAGCAGATCACCCCGCGGGTGACCGACGAGTACGGCGAGGTCTGCTGGGACGCGGTCCTGCACAACCAGCACGACGAGATCGTGGCGACCTACGACGTGCTGACCCTCGTGGCGAAGACCTGGCCCACCGCCTGATCCGACCCGCTCCGCCCGGGACCGCCGGACCCGCCGGGTCCGGCGGGCCTGGTGGTCCCGCCGGAGTCCGCGAGATCCCACGGTGAGCACGAGACCCCGTGCTGCACACGCGTGCGGCTCGGGGTCTCGTGCGTGCCGGTGGGACCTCGCGGGAGGAGGAGGCCGGACCGGGTGGGCGTCAGGGGGCGCGCAGGCCCGAGAAGGCCAGGCCGACCACCGTGTCGGCCAGCTGGTCCGTGGTGTCCCCGGCCTCGGGCCGGTACCAGTCCACGATCGAGTTGATCATGCCCAGCAGCAGACGGGCCGCCGAGCGGCCGGAGAGGTCGTCGCGCACGGCGCCCTCGGCCTGGGCCTGCTCGATGAGCTCGCCCACGCGGCGGGTGACCGTGCGGCGCCGCTCGAGGGCGCGGGTCTCGACCTCCGAGTTCCCGCGCAGCCGCAGCAGCAGGGTCACGTAGGGCATCTGCTCCACGAGCACGCGCACGGTCCCCCGGATCACCTGCTCGAGCCGCGCCACGGCCGGCCCCTCGGCGGCCGCCGCGCCGGCCAGGACCTCCTCGAGCGCGTCGAGGGCGCGGGCGAGCGCCTGCTCGAGGATCTCCTCCTTGGACGCCACGTGGTGGTAGATCGCGGACTTGGAGATCCCCAGGTGCTTGGAGAGGGTCCCCATCGACGTCGCGTCGTAGCCGTGGACGTTGAAGACCTCCACGCAGACGCTCAGCAGCGTCTCGCGGTCGTAGCCGGGCCGACCGCGGCGCGGCGTCTCGCCGGCCGGGGCGGCCGGCGCCGGGGCGTGCGTCATGGGGACCTCGATCGGGTGGGGAGGGCGCGGGGAGCAACGATCCTACCCCGCCGCCGGGCCCCAGGGCCCCCGGGGCCCGGCGGCGGGGTCAGCGGCTCACTTGTCCCGCAGGTCGTAGACCCGGCGCAGCTTGCCCGAGGAGCGGGCGAGCGTGCCGGGCTCGGCGATGCGGATCGCGGCGGAGGAGCCGATCTTGGTCTTGATGGCGTGGACGAGCTTCTGCCCGCCGGCCTCGGCGGCCTCCACCGTGACCTCCTCGCGGCGCTCGATGTTGATGGTCATCTGGTCCATCCGGTTCGGCCGGGTGATCTCGAGCGTGAAGTGCGGGCTCAGCTCGGGCACCTGCAGGGCCAGCTCCTCGATCTGCGAGGGGAACAGGTTGACCCCCCGCAGGATGATCATGTCGTCCGAGCGCCCGGTGATCCGCCCCATGCGCCGGTGGCCGGGGCGGTCGGTGCCGGGTAGCAGCCGGGTGAGGTCGTGGGTGCGGTAGCGGATGATCGGCAGGGCCTCCTTGGTGAGGGAGGTGAACACCAGCTCGCCGGGGCGGCCCGTCTCCTGGACCTCGTCCGTGAGGGGGTCGATGATCTCGGGGCGGAAGTGGTCCTCCCAGATGTGGGAGCCGTCCTTGGACTGCGCCGACTCCCCGGCCACGCCGGGGCCCATGACCTCGGAGAGCCCGTAGATGTCGCAGGCGTCGATGCCGAAGGTCGTCTCGATCTCCCGGCGCATCTCCTCGGTCCACGGCTCGGCGCCGAGCACGGCGGTGCGCAGGGAGGTCTCCCGGGGGTCGAGGCCGAGCTTCCGGAAGCCGTCGGCGATGGTCAGCAGGTAGGTGGGGGTCGAGAGGATGGCCTGCGGCTCGAAGTCGCGGATCATCTGGACCTGCTTCTCGGTCTGCCCGCCGGACATCGGGATGACGGCGCAGCCCAGGCGCTCGGCGCCGTAGTGGGCGCCGAGGCCACCGGTGAACAGGCCGTAGCCGTAGGCGTTGTGCACCTTGTCCCCGGGGCGCACGCCCGAGAGCCGGAAGCAGCGGGCCACGAGGCTCGCCCAGGTGCTGATGTCGTTCTCGGTGTAGGCGACCACGGTGGGCTGGCCGGTCGTGCCGGAGGAGGCGTGGATGCGCCGGACCTCGCTCATCGGCACCGCGAGGGACTTGAAGGGGTAGGCCTTCCGGAGGAACTCCTTGTCCGTGTACGGGAACAGGCGCAGGTCCTCGAGCTCCTTCAGGTCGCCCGGGTGCACGCCGTGGTCGTCGAAGAGCTCCTTGTAGGCGGGCACGTTCTCGTAGGCGTGGTGGACGGTCCAGCGCAGCCGCTCGAACTGCAGCGCCTCGATCCGGTCCCGGCTCATCGTCTCCTCGGGGTCCGGCTGGGACCGGTCCGCGGCAGGAGCGGCGGGGGCGTAGGGGTTCGGCACGGAGCACTCGGTCATGGTCAGGCCTCCTGGGACTGCGGGGCGGACGGCTGGGCGGACCCGGACGGCAGGGCGGGCTCGGGCTCCGCGGGCTGCTCGGCCGGGGGCGCGGCGCGGCGCGCCGGGTTGGGGATGGTGCGGCTGCGGCCGCGGAACTCGGCGACGAGCTCGCCGTCGGCCGTGACCTGGATGTCGTAGACACCGCTGCGGCCGGCCCGGGCGCGGACGGTGCCCACGGCCGTGAGGGTCTGCCCCCGGCGGGCGGAGGAGATGAAGTTGATGTCGCCGCCGGAGGCCACCGTGATGGTGCTGCCGTCGCCGGCGGGGTCGTTGCAGGCGAGGGCGAAGCACGTGTCGGCGAACGCGAAGATCATGCCGCCGTGGGCGATGCCGAAGCCGTTGAGCATCTCCTCGCGCAGGGTCATGCGGATCTGCGCGCTGCCGTACTCGGCGCGGTCCACCTCGATGCCCATCCAGCGGGACGCGTGGTCCCCGGCGAGGATGGGGTGGTCCTGGGCCATGTAACACTCCTCACAATTCACGACCGAATGTTCAGTAGACAATCCCAGAACGGCTCCCGTGTCAACCCGGAACGGACCCGCGGACCTGTTGACGGAGCCGCCGGGGGCGCATATTCTGAACGAACGGTCAGTTAGTCGCGGGGCACCCCGCGGACCCCACCACGTTTCGGAAGAGGGACACCATGACGTCGCAGAACACCGGGCTCCACGCCGTGCCCGCCGCGGACGCGGCCGAGCAGGCGGAGGCCGAGCGCGCGGGCCAGGAGCACTTCGACCGCATCATCGCCGAGGACTCCCGCATCGAGCCCCGCGACTGGATGCCCGCCGCCTACCGCAAGACGCTCGTCCGCCAGGTCTCGCAGCACGCCCACTCGGAGATCATCGGCATGCAGCCCGAGGGCAACTGGATCTCCCGGGCGCCCTCCCTCAAGCGCAAGGCCATCCTCATGGCGAAGGTCCAGGACGAGGCCGGCCACGGGCTCTACCTCTACTCCGCCGCCGAGACCCTGGGCACCCCGCGCCACGAGCTCAACCAGCAGCTGCTCGAGGGCCGGGCCAAGTACTCCTCGATCTTCAACTACCCCGCCCGCACCTGGGCGGACATGGGCGCCATCGGCTGGCTCGTGGACGGCGCGGCGATCGCCAACCAGGTCCCGCTGTGCCGGGCCTCCTACGGCCCCTACGGCCGGGCCATGGTGCGCATCTGCAAGGAGGAGTCCTTCCACCAGCGCCAGGGCTGGGAGATCCTCTACGAGCTCTCCCACGGCACCCCCGCCCAGAAGAAGATGGCCCAGGACGCCGTGAACCGCTTCTACGGCCCCGCCCTGCAGATGTTCGGCCCGCCGGACGAGGACTCCCCCAACTCCAAGCAGTCGATGGCCTGGAACATCAAGCGCTTCTCCAACGACGAGCTGCGCCAGCGCTTCGTGGACATGATCGTCCCGCAGGCCGAGGCCCTGGGCCTGACCCTGCCGGACCCGGACCTGAAGTGGAACGAGGAGCGCGGCCACTACGACTACGGCCCCCTGGACTGGAACGAGTTCAAGGCCGTGATCGCCGGCAAGGGCCCGTGCAGCTCCCAGCGCATGCAGCGCCGCCGGCAGGCCCACGACGACGGCGCGTGGGTCCGCGAGGCCGCCGCCGCCTACGCCCGCAAGACCGCCGCGGAGCACGCCTCCGCCGAGCTGATCGGAGCCTGACGCCCCATGAGCGAGAACACCGTGAGCACGATCGACGCCTCGGCCGGCGAGTGGCCCCTGTGGGAGGTGTTCGTGCGGTCCTCGCGCGGGCTCTCCCACGTCCACGCCGGGTCGCTGCACGCCCCCGACGCGACGATGGCGCTGCGCAACGCCCGCGACCTCTACACCCGCCGCAACGAGGGGACCTCCGTGTGGGTCGTGCCCGCCGACGCCGTCTCCGCCTCGGACCCCGACTCCAAGGGCGGGTACTTCGAGTCCCCGCAGGGCAAGAGCTACCGCCACGCGACCTACTACACGAAGAGCGAAGGGGTGAAGCACCTGTGAGCTTCGCGTCCCACGACTCCGCGACCAAGCAGAGCGCCGGCCAGGCCATCACCGCCGAGGAGATCGGCGCGAGCGGGGCCACCGCCCCCGAGGACGTGGCCCGCTACGCCCTGTGGCTCGGCGATGACGCCCTGATGCTCGCCCAGCGCCTCGGCTGGTGGATCGCCCGCGCCCCCGAGCTCGAGGAGGACATCGCGCTGGCCAACATCGCGCTGGACCTGCTCGGCCACGCCCGGTTCTTCCTCACCTACGCCGGCACGGCCTGGGGGAAGACCGAGGACGACCTCGCCTACTTCCGCGACGAGGAGGAGTTCCGCTCCTGCCGCCTCGTGGAGCAGGAGAACGGCGACTTCGGACAGACCATCGCCCGGCAGCTGATCTTCTCCTACTACCAGTACGAGCTCTACCGCCGGCTCGTGGACTCCTCCGACGCCACCCTCGCCGCGATCGCCGACAAGGCGCTCAAGGAGGTCCAGTACCACCAGGACCACGCGAGCCAGTGGATCCTGCGCCTGGGCCTGGGCACCGAGGAGTCCAAGCGCCGCGTGCAGGACGGGCTGGACTACATGTGGCCCTACGTCGACGAGCTCTTCCACGACGACGAGCTCATCGACGCCCTCGAGGGGATCGCCGTGCGCCCGTCCACGCTGCGGGCCGACTTCGACCGCCGCATCGCCGAGATCCTGGGCGAGGCCGGCCTCGAGGTCCCCGGGATCCCGGGCGCCTGGGGCGGGGACCGCTCCGGGGAGTTCAGCGAGCAGCGCGGGCACATCCTGGCGGAGATGCAGGTGCTGGCCCGCCAGCACCCCGGCGCCACCTGGTGACAGGAGGACCTCCCATGACCCCGCACGACCACGGCGCCGAGGCCCCCCCGGCCGGTCTGGCGGTGCGCCCGGCCGACCCCGCGGCGGCCCGGGTGTGGGACGTCGCCACCACGGTGAACGACCCCGAGATCCCCGTGCTCTCCGTCGCCGACCTCGGCATCCTCCGCGACGCCCGGGTCGAGGACGGCCGGGCCGTCGTCGTCATCACCCCGACGTACTCGGGGTGCCCGGCGATGGGGACCATCACCGAGGACCTCGAGCGGGCCCTGCACGCCGCCGGCTGGGCGGACGTGCGCGTGGACCTCGTCCTGCAGCCCGCCTGGACCACCGACTGGATGACCCCGGAGGGGCGGGCCAAGCTCGAGGAGTACGGCATCGCCCCGCCCACAGGGCGCGCGGCGGCCGGGCCCGTCCGGCTCGGCCTGGCCGTGAAGTGCCCCCGCTGCCACTCCCTGAACACCCGCGAGATGACCCGCTTCGGGTCCACCGCGTGCAAGGCGCTCCACGTCTGCAACGAGTGCCTCGAACCCTTCGACTACTTCAAGGTGCACTGATGACCGACTCCACCGCCCAGGCCCCGGCCAAGCGCCGCGCCTCCTTCAACTCCCTCGAGGTCTCGCAGGTCCGCCGGCTCACCGCGGACTCGGTCGAGGTCGCCTTCGCCGTGCCGCCGGAGCTGGTCGAGGACTACGACTACCTGCCCGGTCAGTACGTGGCCCTGCGCGCCGAGATCGGCGGCCACGAGGTCCGCCGCTCCTACTCGATCTGCGCCGAGCCGCGCCCCGGCGAGATCCGCGTGGCGATCAAGAAGGACATCGGCGGGGTCTTCTCCACCTGGGCCAACGAGCAGCTCAAGGCGGGCGACCGCCTCGACGTGATGAACCCCCAGGGCGCGTTCACCTCGAAGCTGCGGCTGACCTCGCTGAACGACCCCGAGAAGCTCGCCGCGGAGGAGGTCGCGAAGAACAGCAGCGTGCACCTGGTCGCCTTCGCCGCCGGCTCCGGGATCACCCCGATCATGGCCATCGCCAAGGCCGTGCTGCGCGCCTCGGAGACCTCGACCTTCGACCTCGTCTACGCCAACCGCTCGGCGATGGACGTGATGTTCGCCGAGGAGCTCGGGGACCTCAAGGACAAGTACCCCTCCCGCCTGGCCGTCCACCACGTGCTCTCCCGCGAGCAGCGGATCAGCCCCCTGATGTCGGGGCGGATCGACGCCGACAAGCTCAACGAGATCCTCGACGAGGTCGTCCAGGTCGACCGCACCGACGAGTGGTTCCTGTGCGGGCCCTTCGAGCTCGTCCAGCTGTGCCGCGACACCCTCGCCGCCCGCGGCGTGCCCGAGGAGAGCATCCGCTTCGAGCTGTTCACCACCGGCCGCCCCGAGAACCCGCAGGGCCAGCAGGGCCGCGTGGTCGAGGCCGACCCGTCCGGGGAGAACTACGGGATCGAGTTCACCCTCGACGGGCTCTCCAGCCGGATCGAGTCCCCGAAGAGCGCCCACGAGACCGTCCTCAACGCCGCCCTGCGCGTGCGCCCCGACGTCCCGTTCGCCTGCGCCGGCGGGGTGTGCGGCACCTGCCGCGCCAAGGTCGTCTCCGGGGAGTTCGAGATGGAGGAGAACTACGCCCTGGAGAAGGACGAGGTCGACGCCGGCTACGTGCTGACCTGCCAGACCCGCCCCACCACCGACGAGCTCGTGGTCGACTTCGACGCCTGAGCCCGCCCCGGGAGCCCGGTGCCGTCCCCGGCACCGGGCTCCCGTCCTGCCCGACCGCCCCGAGAACCCCGAGGAGACCCAGTGATCGACCTGACCATCGACGGCGCCGTGGCGGAGGTGGTGCTGAACGCGCCGCAGAAGATGAACGCCCTGGACGAGACCGCCCTCGCCGAGCTGGGCGAGGCCTACGCCGAGGCCGAGCGCGCCGGGGTGCGCGCCCTGGTGCTGCGCGGCGAGGGCCGCGGCTTCTGCGCCGGCCGGGACATCTCCGGGGTCGAGCCCGCCACCGACGACGCCTACGGCTACCTCGCCGGCAGGGTCACCCCGCTGCTGCGCACCATGAGCCGCTTCCCGGCCCCGACCTTCGCCGCCGTGCAGGGCGCGTGCCTCGGCGTGGGCCTGGGCCTGGCCATCGCCACCGACGTGGTCTACGTGGCGGAGAACGCCAAGATCGGCTCCCCCTTCGCCAACCTCGGGGCGACCCTCGACTCCGGCGGCCACGCCCTGTTCACCGAGCGGCTCGGCGCCCACCGCACGCTCGACCTGATCTACACCGCGGAGCTGATGAGCGGGGCCGAGGCCGTGCGCTCCGGCCTGTTCAGCCGCGCCGTGCCCGCCGAGGAGCTGCTCGAGTTCACCCGGGCCCGGGCCGCCGCCGTGGCCGAGGGCGCGACCGGAGCGTTCCTCGCCTCCCGCGAGCTCGTCGCCCAGATCCGCGACGAGCGGATCGGGCTGTGGGAGTCGGTGGAGAACGAGAACCGGGTGCAGGGCGAGCTGTGCCGCAGCGCGGACTACGCCGAGGGCTTCGCGGCGTTCCAGCAGAAGCGCAAGCCGCAGTTCACGGGTGCCCGCCCCGCCGCGCACTGACCCGCGAGATCCCACGGCAACGCCGAGTCCCCACCGCAGCCACGCCGCTGCGGTGGGGACTCGGCGTTGCCGTGGGATCTCGCAGAAGGAGAGGGCGGGCGAGGAGGGGCCGGGGCGGCGTTACGCGGTCGGGGAACACGGCCGCCGGTGCGCCGCCGCGGCCGCTACCGTGGGGACATGACTGATACGGCGACCTCCTCGGTGTTCGACCTCTCGGGCTTCGACCGCTCCGTGCGGCCGCAGGACGACCTCTACCGCCACGTCAACGGCGCGTGGCTGGCCCGCACCGAGATCCCCGACGACAAGCCCTCGGTGGGGGCCTTCATCGAGCTGCGCGACCAGGCCGAGGCCGCGGTGCGCGAGCTGATCACGACCGCCCGCGCCGGGGACCCGCAGGAGGTCGAGTCGAAGATCGCGAACCTCTACGCGTCCTTCATGGACGAGGAGCGCATCGAGGCCCTCGGCGCCGAGCCGCTGGCCGCGGACCTCGCCGAGGTCGACGCCGTCACCGACGTCCCGGGCCTCGTGCGCCACCTGGGCCGGATGATCCGCCGCGGGATCGGCGGGCTGGTCGAGATCGACGTCGACTCCGACCCGGGCGACCCGGAGCGCTACCTGGCCTTCGTCGGCCAGTCCGGGCTGGGCCTGCCGGACGAGGAGTACTACCGGGACGACCAGCACGCGCCCGTGCGCGCGGAGTACCTCGCCCACGTGGAGCAGATGCTCGCCCTGGCCGGGGTCGAGGACGCCGGGGAGCAGGCCCGGGCGGTCGTGGACCTCGAGACCCGCATCGCCGCCCACCACTGGGACAAGGTCACCGTGCGGGACCTGACGAAGATGTACAACCCCATGGCCTTCGAGGAGCTCGCGGGCACGACGACGGCGCTGGACTGGGCGCTGCTGGCCGAGGGCGCCGAGCTGCCCGTGTCCGCGCTGGCGACCGTCGTCAACGCCCAGCCCACCTTCTTCACCGGCGTGGAGGAGCTGCTGGACGAGCAGCTGCTGGACGCCTGGCGCGCCTGGGCCCGCTGGCACCTCGTCTCGGCCCGGGCGCCGTGGCTGTCCGCGGAGTTCGTCGAGGCCGACTTCGCGTTCTACGGCACCGTCCTCTCCGGCACGCCCCGCCTGAAGGACCGGTGGAAGCGCGGCGTGGAGCTCGTCAACGGCGTGCTGGGCGAGGCGGTGGGCGAGCTCTACGTCGCCGCGCACTTCTCCCCCACCGCGAAGGAGCGGATGGACGAGCTGGTCGCGAACCTGCTGGAGGCCTACCGGATCTCCATCACGGAGCTGGACTGGATGACGGAGCCGACCCGGCAGGAGGCGCTGAAGAAGCTCTCGCAGTTCACCCCGAAGATCGGCTACCCCGAGAAGTGGAAGGACTACTCCGCCCTGGAGATCCGTCCCGACGACCTCGTGGGCAACCTCGTGCGCACCCGCGCGTTCCGGCTCGCGGAGCTCGTGCGCAAGGCCGGCAACCCGGTGGAGAGGCACGAGTGGCTGATGACCCCGCAGACGGTCAACGCCTACTACCACCCGCTGCGCAACGAGATCGTCTTCCCGGCGGCGATCCTGCAGCCGCCGTTCTTCGACGAGCACGCCGACGACGCCGTGAACTACGGGGCGATCGGCGCGGTGATCGGCCACGAGATCGGCCACGGCTTCGACGACAAGGGCTCGACCTGCGACGGCGACGGCCGGCTGCGCAACTGGTGGTCGGACGAGGACCGCCGCGCCTTCGAGGAGCGCACCGCGGCGCTCGTGCGCCAGTTCGACGACCTCGTCCCCGCCCAGTTCGGGGACGACGGCCCGTCGGTCAACGGGGAGCTGACCCTGGGCGAGAACATCGGCGACCTCGGCGGGCTGTCGATCGCCCACCGGGCGTGGGAGCTCTCCCGGGACAGCGCCTTCGGGGCGGGCGAGCTGGTCGACGGCTACACCCCGGCCCAGCGGCTCTTCCTGTCCTGGGCCTACGTGTGGCAGCAGAAGTCCCGCGACGAGGCCCTGCGCCAGCGCATCGCCACGGACCCGCACTCCCCCAACGAGTTCCGGGCCAACCAGACGCTGCGCAACGTCCCGGCCTTCTACGAGGCCTTCGGGCTCACGGACGCGGACGAGCTGTGGCTGCCCGAGGCCGAGCGCGTGCGCATCTGGTGAGCACCCGGGGGCTCAGCCCCCGTTCGAGGTGACGAGGTAGACGGCCACGGCGGCCCACAGGGCGAAGAGCACCGCCCCGACGACGAGCAGGGCCGTGCCGACCCAGCCGAGCACCCGCCCGGCGGTGGCGGGCACGCCCAGCTTCTCGGCCTCCCCGGCCTGCCACACCGCGAAGGGCCCCAGCAGCGGCAGCACGACCACGCTGAGGATCCCGAGCACGAGCGCGGTCTCCGCGCGGGAGCGGCCCTCGAGCGCCTGCGGGCTCAGCCACGGCGGCACCGGGCCCCACGGCGGGGGCTGCTGCGGGGGCACCGGCTCCCCGCCGGGTCCGGACGGGGTGCTCACGACCGCTCCTCCGTCCCGGCGGCCGGGACCTCCCCGGCGGGGTCGCTGATGGCCGCGTTGGGCGCGAAGCGGCGGTTGGCGAGCACGGGCACGACCTCCCGCACCTCGTCGATGCGGGCCCGGTCGACCTCGGCGCACAGCACGGTCTCCTCCTCCCCCGCCTCGGCCACGACGACCCCGAGCGGGTCGAGCACCGCCGAGCGCCCGATCGTGTGCTCCGAGCAGGTGTCGGCGGCGACGACCCACACGGTGTTCTCGATCGCCCGCGCCTTCAGCAGCGCCTGCCAGTGGTCGACCTTGTGCTCCCCGGCGAACCAGGCGGCGGGCACGGCGAGCACCTCGGCCCCGGCGTCGACGACCGCCCGGCAGACCTCCGGGAAGCGCAGGTCGTAGCAGGTGATCATCCCGACCCGCAGCTCGCCCACCGGCACGACGGTCACGCCCCTGTCCCCGGGGCGGATGCGGTCGGACTCCCGGTGGCTGAACGCGTCGTAGAGGTGGAGCTTGCGGTAGGTGCCCAGGATCGCGCCGTCGGCGCCCACGGTCACGAGCGTGTTGTAGGGCCGCCCGTCCGCGGAGGTCTCGTAGCCGCCGGCGAGCACCGCGATGCGCGTGCGCGCGGCCAGGAAGGACAGCTGCTGGACGAACCCCGACCAGCCCTCCAGGACCCGCACGGCGAAGTCCTCGCCGATCAGCCGCTCGGCGAGCATCGCCTCCTCGGGGAAGACGATCAGCCCCGCCCCGGCGGCGGCGGCCTCCTCGGCCTGGCGGGCCATCGTCTCCAGGTTGCGGGCCGTGTCCGCGGTGGGCGCGAACTGTCCGACGGCGATCTTCACGGGGTCCTCCTCGGCGGGCGCGGGTGGGGCTCCCACTGTAGCCCCGGCCCCGCCGCCGGTCCCCGCGTGACAGGATGGTGCCGCTGCCGCGCTCCCCCCGCGGCCACGGCACCGAGGAGGGCGCACAGGACGTGGACGGGACGACGACGCAGGAACCGCACGAGCCCCCGTGGCGGGGACGGCTCACCGAGCGCGTGCTGGGCGGCGGGGAGGACCCGGACCCGCGGTTCACGCTGGCCAACGAGCGGACCTTCCTCGCGTGGATCCGCACGTCGCTGGCCTTCCTCGCCGGCGGCATCGCGATCGAGGCGTTCACCGGCGAGCTCTTCGACGAGCCGGTCCGCACGTTCCTCGCCGTGGTCCTGCTGTTGCTGAGCATGCTCGTCAGCGCGGGGGCGACGTTCCGCTGGATCGGCGTCGAGCGCAGCATGCGCCGGCAGGCGCCGCTGCCGCTGCCCCTCATCGCGCCGCTGCTGGCCGTGGGCGGGGCGGTCGCGGCGGGGGTGCTCGTCGTCGTCGTCCTGCAGGCCTGACCGTGGCCGCCGCACGCCGCGGGCGGCTCCCGGCCCGGCCGCACCGCGACCCCGGGCTGCAGCCCGAGCGCACCACGATGGCCTGGGGGCGCACCCTGATGTCCCTCGTGGTGGTCGCGGCGGTGTTCCTGCGCTGGCTCCCCCACCACGGGCCGTTCGTGCTCGTGCTCTTCGCCCTCGCGTGCCTGAGCGCCGGGACCATCTACCTCACCCAGCGGCCCCGCTACGCGCGCGGGGCCCGGGGCATCGCCCGGGAGCGGGCCGAGCCGGAGGTCACCGCGGTGCTGGCGACCTCCGTGGCGGTGCTCGCCCTCGCCTCGCTGGGGATCTGGGTCGTGCTCGTGCTGGTCTGACCCCGCCCGGCCGGCCCGGCGCGGGGCCTCAGTCGATGAGGTCGCGGACCACGATGGTGGCGTCCCGGTCCGGGCCCACGCCGATGGCCGACATCCGGGTCCCGCTCATGGCCTCGAGCGCCTCCACGTAGGCGCGGGCGTTGGCGGGCAGGTCCTCGAGGGTGCGGCAGCCGGTGATGTCCTCGTCCCAGCCGTCGAAGTGCTCGAGGACCGGCTTCGCGTGGTGGAACTCGGTCTGGGTCATCGGCATCTCGTCGTGCCGCACGCCGTCGACGTCGTAGGCCACGCAGACCGGAATGCGCTCGATGCCGGTGAGGACGTCGAGCTTGGTCAGGAAGTAGTCCGTGAAGCCGTTGATGCGGGAGGCGTGGCGGGCCATCACGGCGTCGTACCAGCCGGTGCGGCGGGGCCGGCCGGTGTTGACCCCGAACTCCCCGCCGGTCGTGCGCAGCTGCTCGCCCATCGCGTCGAAGAGCTCGGTGGGGAACGGGCCGGCGCCCACGCGGGTCGTGTAGGCCTTGATGATCCCGATCGAGCGGGTGATGCGGGTGGGGCCGATGCCCGAGCCCACGGAGGCGCCGCCGGCGGTCGGGTTGGAGGAGGTCACGAACGGGTAGGTGCCGTGGTCGACGTCCAGGAAGGTCGCCTGCCCGCCCTCCATGAGCACCACCTTGTCCTCGTCCAGGGCCCGGTTGAGCAGCAGGGTGGAGTCCACGATCATCGGGGCCAGCCGCTCGGCGTAGGCCAGGAAGTACTCCACGACCTCCTCGACCTCGATGGCCCGGCGGTTGTAGAGCTTCACGAGCAGCTCGTTCTTCTGCCGCAGCGCACCCTCGATCTTCTGCCGCAGGATCGACTCGTCGAGCACGTCCTGGACCCGGATGCCGAGTCGGCCGACCTTGTCCATGTAGGTGGGGCCGATGCCGCGGCCGGTCGTGCCGATCGCGCGCTTGCCGAGGAAGCGCTCCGAGACCTGGTCCATCGTCTGGTGGTAGGGGGCCACGAGGTGGGCGTTGGCGGAGATCCGCAGCCGGGAGGTGTCCGCCCCGCGCGCCTCGAGGCCGTCGATCTCCTCGAACAGGGCCTGGGGGTTGACCACCACGCCGTTGCCGATCACGGGCACGGCGTTGGGGCTGAGGATCCCGGCGGGCAGGAGCTTGAGCTCGAACTTGTCCCCGCCCACCACCACGGTGTGCCCGGCGTTGTTGCCGCCGTTGGGCTTGACCACGTAGTCCACGCGGCCCCCCAGCAGGTCGGTGGCCTTGCCCTTGCCCTCGTCGCCCCACTGGGCGCCGACGATCACGATTGCTGGCATCGAACGTCTCTCCTGCCTGGCTGGTGCGGGACGGCGCCCGCGGCGCCCGGCGGCGTGCACCGGCCGGACACGACAACGCCCCGGGTCCGTCCGGTCCCGCCCGCCCGGTCGATCGGGTGCCACGGCGGCGGGAGGAGGTCCAGGGGCTCTTACCGGGCAAGTCTACCGGTCCGTCGGGGCCAGGGACCGCGACGCCGCCGGTGGGCTACCCTCGGTGCCCATGAGCTCCCCCTCCTCGTGGACCGCACCCGGCCCGGAGGCCCCCGGCGCGGCCCCTGCCGCACCGGGGGCCCGGCTGAAGGCCCGCCACCTCGTGATGATGGCCCTGGGCAGCGCGATCGGCACGGGGCTGTTCATCGGCTCCGGGGCCGCGGTGCGCACCGCCGGGCCCGCCGTGCTGCTGTCCTTCCTCGTGGCCTGCGTGCTGCTCGTGCTCGTGATGCGCGCCCTCGGCGAGATGGCCGCCGCCGACCCGTCCCCCGGCGCCTTCTCGACCTGGGCCGAGAACGCCATGGGCCGCACGGTGGGGCGGACCCTGGGCTGGCTGTGGTGGGCGCAGATCGTGGTGGTCGTCGCCGCGGAGGCCACGGCCGCCGCCCAGCTGCTCACGGAGCTGTGGCCGGTGACCGAGCAGTGGGTGCTCGCCCTCGTGTTCATGGTCGTGTTCACGGTGATCAACCTCGTGAAGGTGCGCACGCTGGGCGAGACGGAGTTCTGGTTCGCGCTCATGAAGGTCCTGGCCGTGCTGGTGTTCCTCGCGGTCGGGGTGGCGCTGCTGCTGGGCCTGCTCGAGGTCCCCTCCCCGGGGCTGCGCAACCTCACCGCGCACGGCGGCTTCCTGCCCACCGGCCTGACCGGGGTCGCGGCGGCGCTGCTCGTGGTGATCTTCGCCTTCGGCGGCACGGAGCTCGTGACCATCGCCGCGGCCGAGACCGAGGACCCGCAGCACAACGTGGCGCGGGCGATCCGCACGATCCTCGTGCGCATCCTCGTCTTCTACGTCGGGGCGGTGACCGTCATGGTCCTCGTGCTGCCGTGGAACGACGAGCAGCTCTCGGTCAGCCCGTTCGTCGCCGTCCTGGAGGCCGCCGGCGTGCCCGGGGCCGACGTGGTCATGGCCGTGATCATCATCCTGGCGCTGCTCTCGGCGCTCAACGCCAACATCTACGGCTCCTCGCGGATGCTGTACTCGCTCGCCCGCCGCGGCTCCGCCCCGCGCGCGTTCGCGGACCTCAGCGACCGGGGCGTGCCCCGCACCGCGGTGGTGGTCTCCGTGGTCTTCGGCTTCGCCGCCGTGGTGCTCAACTACCTGTGGCCCGAGACCGTGCTGCTGTGGATGCTCAACACCGTGGGCGCGACCTGCCTCGTGGTCTGGGGCCTCGCGCTCGTCTCCCAGATCGTGCTGCGCCGCCGCGCGGACCGCGCCGGGACCGTGCTGCCCCTGCGGATGTGGGCGTTCCCGTGGCTGTCCTGGTTCGCGCTGGCCCTGCTGGCCGGGATCGTGCTGCTCGGCCTGCTCGACGACGCCGTGCGGGTGCAGCTGCTCCTGACCGCCGGGCTGGTGGCGCTGATCGCCCTGCTGGCCCGCACCCTCGGCCGGGGGCGGGCTGCCGCTCAGCCGCCCTGCCCGCCGGCCAGCTCGGCGAGCAGCTCGTCCAGCCGCTCGTAGCCCTGGGTCATGCCGTCCTCCATCCCGGAGGCGGCCATGGCGTCGCGGGCGGCGACGGAGGCGTGGACGGTGTGACCGGCCAGCCGGCAGCGGCCGTCGCCGAGGTCCTCGAAGCGCAGGAACTCGAGGTCGACCGCGTCCGGTGCACCCAGGTACTCGAAGGTCTGGACGATGAGCTCGTCGCGGCGCACGGTGTGGAAGGTCCCGCGGAAGCCGTACTCCTCCCCGCCCTCCTCGGGGGTCTGGGCGAAGGCCCACGCGCCCCCGGTGCGGCAGTCGTGCTGCTCGATGCGGGTCCGCAGCCCGCGCGGGCCGATCCACCGGGCGTAGAGCTCGGGGTCGGCGTGGGCGCGGAAGACCTCCGCGACGGGGTGGTCGAACTCGCGGGCGAAGTCGATGTACGGCAGCCCGTCCGGGATGCTCAGCTCGAGGGGGTGTCCCATGGTGATCGGTCCTTCTCGGCGGCGCCGCGGGGCGCGGCGCGGGTCTCGAGCACGGCGTCGAGGCGGCGGAACTGCTCCTCGCGGACCGTCCGGTACCGGTCGATCCAGGCGGTGAGCGCCTCCAGCCGTGCGGGCTCCAGGTGGACGGGCCGGCGCTGGGCGTTCCGGCTGCGCGTGACGAGCCCGGCCCGCTCGAGCACCCGGACGTGCCTCGAGATCGCCTGGACGGAGATCTCGAAGGGTTCCGCCAGCTCGGTCACCGTGGCCGGCCCCCTGCTGAGGCGGGCGACGAGGCGGCGGCGGACCGGGTCGGCGAGCGCCAGGAAGGCCCGGTCCAGCTGCTCCTCGTCCACGGCGGCCTCGCCCTTCCTGCTTCTCAACATCCCGGTTGATCAACTGAGATGTTGAGAACAACGCTACGCCGCCCGCCGCGCCACGGGAAGGGCGCCGCCCGTGGCCACGGCCACCCCGCTGGTCCACGTCCCGCACGACGTCGAGGCCGGGTCCGGGCTCGACCCGGTGCTGCGCCGCCGGCCGGCCCTCGCCGACCGGAAGGCCGGCGGGGTGGGCGTGCTCGCCCGCGGCCGGCCCGGCGGGGCCGTCCCGCCGGGCGGGCCCGGTCCGCTAGCGTGGCGGGATGCACACGGACGCCGCAGCAGCGCACACCGCACAGGATCCGGACCACCGGGTGCTGCGCGCCGGGATCGTCGGCTACGGGATGGCCGGGCGGGACTTCCACGCCCCGCTGCTGCGCCGGGCGGGGTGGCGGGTCGGCGACGTCGTCACCGCCGACCCGGGCCGCCGCGCCGCCGCCGAGGCCGACTGGCCGGGAGTGCGGGCGCACCCGGACCTGACCGCCCTGCTCGAGCGGTCCCGGCCGGACCTGCTCGTCGTGGCCTCCCCCAGCGGCCGGCACGTCGAGCACGCCCTGGCGGGGCTCGAGGCGGGGGTCCCGGTGGTCGTCGACAAGCCGATGGCCCTGGACCGGGACGGGGCGGCGGCCCTCGTGCGGCGGGCCGAGGAGACCGGGACGCCGCTGACCGTCTTCCACAACCGGCGCTGGGACGCCGAGCAGCTGACCCTGGAGCAGGTGCTGGCCGAGGGGCGCCTGGGCACGGTCCACCGCTTCGAGCGGCGCTGGGAGCGGTGGCGCCCGGTGCCCAAGGACCGGTGGCGGGAGAACGCCGTGGGCGAGGGCGGGCTGCTGCTGGACCTCGGCCCGCACCTGGTCGACGCCGCGCTGCGGCTGTTCGGGCCCGTCACCGCGGTGCGCGCCGAGCTGCGGGCGCTGACCACCCCGACCGAGGACGACGTCTTCCTGGCCCTGGAGCACGCCGGGGGCGTGCTCAGCCACCTCACGGCCGGCAGCCTGGTCGGCGCCCCGGGACCGCGCACCCGGGTGCTCGGCTCGGCCGGGGCGTTCCTGGTCCCCGGCCACGACGACGCCCCGGGCCCCTTCGACGTCCTGGACCCGGGCGAGGGCATGGCCGGGTGGCTGGTCCGCGGCGCCGAGGCCGAGCCCGTGCCCACCGCCGCGGGCGGACCCGCGGACTTCTACCGGGCCGTGACCCGCTGGCTCACCGACGGCGGGACGGTGCCGGTGGACCCGCGCGAGGCCGTCGCGGTCGCCGCGGTCCTCGACGCCGCCCGGCGCAGCGCCCGCACGGGCACCGCGCAGCACCCGGCCGGGGACTGAGCCGGGCGGGCCCCGGCCTCAGTCCGCCTGCGCGGGCAGGTCCGGGAACGCGGCCGCGACCCCCGCGTGGCGGATCCGCCCGGCCTCGACGTTGAGCCCGGCGGCGAACTCGGGGTCCTCGGCCAGGGCCCGTTCGGGACCGCGGGCCAGGCGCACCACGTACGGGGTCGTGGCGTGGGCCAGGGCGCGGGTCGCTGTGCGCGGCACGGCGCCGGGCATGTTGGCCACGCAGTAGTGGGTGATGCCGTCGACCTCGAACGTGGGCTCGTCCCAGGTCGTGGCGTGGGAGGTCTCGAAGCACCCGCCCTGGTCGATGGCGACGTCGACGAGCAGCGCGTGCTCGTGCAGGGTCGGCAGGTGCTCCCGGCGCACGAGCTTGGGCGCGGCCGCGCCGGGGACCAGCACCGCGCCGATCACGACGTCGGCCCCGGCGATCTCCTCGGCGAGCACGTGCTCGTCGCTCATCAGCACGCGGGCGCGGTGGCCCATCAGGTCGGTCAGCTCCCGCACCCGCACCCCGGAGGCGTCCAGCACGGTGACGTCGGCCATCAGCCCGGAGGCCGCGAGCGCCGCCTGGGTGCCCACGGCGCCGCCGCCGATCACCACGACCCGGGCCGCCGCCACCCCGGGGACCCCGCCCATGAGGATCCCCGGTCCGCCGGCGTTGGACTGCAGGTGGTGGGCGGCGGCCTGGGCGGCGAGCCGGCCGGCGATCTCGGACATCGGCTGCAGCAGCGGCAGGGTGCGTCCGGCGCGGACGGTCTCGAAGGCCACGGCCCGGGTCCCGGCGGCCACGAGCGCCTCGGTGAGGGGCCGGTCGGCGGCCAGGTGCAGGTAGGCGAAGAGGGTGAGGTCGGGGCGGAGGAAGCCGTGCTCGGCCGCGACCGGCTCCTTGACCTTGACCAGCAGCTCCGCCTGCTCCCAGACCTCCTGCTGGGTGGCCGGCCGGGCCCCGGCGGCGGCGTAGGCGTCGTCGTCGAAGCCCGAGCCCTCCCCCGCGCCCGACTCCACGAGGACCTCGTGGCCCTCCTGCACGAGCCGGGTGACGCCGGCGGGGACGAGCCCCACCCGCCGCTCGGCCGGCTTGATCTCCCGGGGCACCCCGATGCGCATGGCTCCCGCCCTCCTCCGGTCGCGGCCGCGGCGCCGTCACCGGGCGCAGCGGTGCCGCTCAGCCTACGCCCCCGCCGGATTGTTGACAATCTGCAATGGGCGTTCCCATCATGGGTCATGGCCACTTCGTACCTGCCCGCCGAGCCGGCGGACCCGGCCGGCGCCCGCCCCGCGGACCCCGACGTGCGCCCGGCGCTGTTCTCCCCGGCGGAGTACGACCGGCGCCTGGAGGCCGTGCGCCGGCGGATGGCGTACCAGGGCCTGAGCGCCCTGGTGGTCACCGACCCCGCGAACCTCTTCTACCTGACCGGCTACGACGCCTGGTCCTTCTACACCCCGCAGATGCTCTTCGTCCCGCTCGAGGGCGAGATGCTCCTGTACCTGCGCGAGATGGACGCCAACGGCGCCTTCCGCACGAGCTGGCTGCCGCAGGAGCAGCTCATCGGCTACCCCGAGCGCTACGTCCACCGCCCCCACCTGCACCCCTTCGACTGGGTGGCCTTCGACCTGCGCCGGCGCGGCCGGATCGCCCCGGCCGCCAAGGGGTGCGTGGGCCTGGAGATGGACGCGCACTTCTTCTCCCCCAAGGGCTACCGCGCGCTGGTCAACGCCCTGCCGGAGTGGACGCTCGTCGACGCCTTCGAGCTGGTGAACTGGGTGCGGGCCGTGAAGTCGGAGGCCGAGATCCAGTACCTGCGCACCGCCGGACGGGTCACCGCCGCCGCCATGCAGGCGGCCATCGACGCCGTCGAGCCGGGAGCGCCCCAGAACCGGGTCGCCGCCCAGATCGCCCGCGCGCAGGCCGAGGGCGTCGACGGCGCCTGGGGGGACTTCCCGGCCATCGTCCCGATGCTGCCCACCGGGGCCTCCGCCGACACCCCGCACCTGACGTGGTCCGACCGGGTCCTGCAGCCCGGCGACGCCGTGGTCGTGGAGCTGGCCGGGGCCCACCGCCGCTACCACGTGCCGCTCGCGCGCACCGTGATGCTGGGCCCGCCCTCCGACGAGCTGCTGCGCCTCGAGGCGGCCGTGGCCGAGGGGCTGCAGAGCGTGCTCGACACCATGGCGGAGGGGGTGCCGGTCCGGGAGCTCGCGAGCGCGTGGAACTGGGCGCTCGCCGGGCACGGGCTCGAGAAGCACAGCCGGCTCGGCTACTCCATCGGCATCGGCTACCCGCCCGACTGGGGCGAGCGCACCATCAGCATCCGCAGCGAGGACGAGTCCGTGCTCGCCGAGAACATGACCTTCCACATCATCTGCGGCATGTGGATGACCGGGTACGGCTACGAGGTCTCGGAGTCGGTGCGCGTCACGCGCACCGGCGTGGAGACCTTCACCTCGTTCCCCCGAGCCCTCATCAGGAAGTGAGATCCCCATGACGATCACCACCGCCCGCCTGACCACGGTCGACGACCTCGCCGTCAAGCCCACCCGGGGCCTCTCCGGGGACCCCGCCCAGGGCCTGCTGCCGCTGGCCCGCCGGGCCGACGGGCTCATCGGCTCGGTCATCGACTCCTCCACGTCCCTGCTCGCGGCCCAGAGCCACGACGTCGTGCGCTTCGCCATGGGCGCCCCGGCCGCCGAGACGGTGCCCACCGAGGAGTTCCGCCGGATCGCGGCGGAGGTCCTCGACAGCTCCTCCTTCACCTACGGAGCGACCGAGGGCGAGCCCGGCCTCATCGAGACGGTCGTGGACCACCACTCCACCACGCCCGAGCCCACCCGCGCCGAGCGCCTGGTCATCACCTCCGGCGGCATGCAGGGCCTGGACCTGGCGTTCAAGCTCTTCGTGGACCCGGGAGACCTCGTGGCGGTCGAGAGCCCCACCTACACCAACGGCTCCGGCACGGCCCTGGGCTACGGCGCCGACATCCTGGAGGTCCCGATGGACCGGGACGGGATGGACGTGGACGCGCTCGAGACCCTCGTGGCCGAGGCCGGCCGGACGCCGCGGGTGATCTACACGATCCCGAACTTCCAGAACCCCTCCGGCACCACCCTCAGCGAGGACCGCCGGCGGCGCCTGCTCGACCTGGCCCACCGGTGGGGCTCGATCATCCTCGACGACGACCCCTACGGCGGGCTGCGCTTCGCCGGCGCCGAGGTCCCCGGCTTCCGCGCGATCAGCCCGGACGACCCGCTGGTCTTCTCGGTGCGCACGTTCTCCAAGGTGCTGGCCCCGGGCCTGCGCGTGGGCTGGGTGGACGCGGACCCGCGGCTGCGCAAGCTGCTCATCGCGGGCAAGCAGACCATGGACACGTGCACGAACGTGCCCGCCCAGCACATCGTGGAGCGCTTCGTGCGCCAGGGCGGCTACGACGAGCACCTGGCCGGCCTGCGTGCGGAGTACCGCCGGCGCAAGGAGGCCATGGACGCCTCGATCGCCCGGCACCTGGGCTCGCGCGTGCGCACGACCGACCCCGAGGGCGGGTTCTTCCTCTGGGTCACCCTGCAGGGCGAGGACGCCCGCGTCCGGACCTCGCGCCTGTTCGAGATCGCCCTCGCCGAGGGCGTGGCCTTCATCCCCGGCCCGGCGCTCTCGCCCTCGGGCCGGTTCGAGGACGCCTTCCGCCTCTGCTTCGCCTCGACCACCCCGGAGCGCACCGAGGTGGGCCTGCAGCGCCTGGCCCGCGCCCTGGACATCGCGCGCGAGGAGGCGGAGCGCTGAGCGGCGCGCCCGCCTCCGCCGCCCGCCGGGGGTCCCCCGGCGGGCTCGAGCGCGCCGTCCTGGCCTCGATCGAGCCCGACGACGTCGTCGCCCTGACCCGCGCCCTCGTGGACGCCGGCGGGGAGAACCCCGGCGGGACGGAGGAGCGCACCGCGGAGGTCCTGGCGGAGGCCGGGCGGGCCCGCGGGCTGGCCGTGCGCACGGACCCGGTCGTCCCCGGGCGGCCGAACGTCGACGTGGAACTGCCCCCGGGCGGGCCCGTCGGGGACGGCCCCGGCCTGCTCTTCCTCGGGCACTCCGACGTGGTGCCCGCCGGGCCGGGGTGGAGCCGGGAGCCGTTCCGCTCGGTCGTGGAGCACGGCCGGCT
Source organism: Kocuria flava (assembly GCF_001482365.1). Taxonomy (NCBI): domain Bacteria; kingdom Bacillati; phylum Actinomycetota; class Actinomycetes; order Micrococcales; family Micrococcaceae; genus Kocuria; species Kocuria flava. The sequence continues at coordinate 279,848 of NZ_CP013254.1, forward strand.
GTACGGGCGCGGGGCCACCGACATGAAGGGCGGCCTGGCGGCCGTGCTGGTGGCCGTGGCCGCCCTGCGGCGGGCCGGGGCGCCGCTCGCGGGGCCCGTGCGCCTGGCCTGCACCGTGGACGAGGAGGACCTCGGCACCGGCATCCGGCACCTGACCCGACGCGGCCTCGGCCGGGCGTTCCGCGGCTGCGTGGTGGCCGAGCCCACCGACCTGCAGACCGTCGTGGCCTGCCGGGGCGACGCCTACCTCGAGCTCGAGGTGACCGGGGTGCCGGCGCACTCCGGGCGGCCGGCGGACGGGCGCAACGCCGTCGACGCCGCGGCGCGGGTGCTCGAGCTCGTGCGCGCCGACCACGCGCGCCTGCAGCAGGACCTCGACCCGCTGCTGGGCGCCGGGTCGTGGAACGTGGGCCGGATCGAGGGCGGGCGCACCACCTCGATGGTCGCCCCCTCCTGCCGCGTGTGGCTGGACCGCCGGCTGATGCCCGGGGAGGACCCGCACCGGATCGTCCGGGAGCTGCTGGCCGCCGTGGCCGCCGCCGGCATCGACCGGGACGGCATCACGGTGGCCGCCGAGGTCACCATGGCCATGCCCGGCTTCCGCACCCCCGTCGACCACCCCCTGGTCACCACGGTCCACGGCGCCGTCGCCGAGCTCGGCGGGCCGGCCTCGGTCGGCGGCTGGACCGCGGCCTGCGACGGCGGCTTCGTCGCCCGCGACCACGGCGTGCCCACGGTCGTCATGGGCCCGGGCGGTCTCAACGACCAGGCGCACCAGGTCGACGAGTCCGTGGGCACGGACGAGCTCGTCCTCGCCGCCCGCGCCTACGCCCTGACCGCCCTGCGCCTGCTGGGCGCCTGAGGGCCCGCCGGGACGGCCGTCGCGGCGCCCCTCCCGGGGCCGCGGCGGCCGTCCGCCCGTCCGGCCCCGCCGCCCTGCTCCGGGTCCGCGGCGTCCCGGCGCAGGGCCGCCCGCCGGCGGCCCGCGCCGACCACCGTGCGCAGCGCCCCCGGCGGCCGGCGCTCAGGAGCGGGCGCGGACGAGGTCCTGGGGCTTGGTCTCCGGGATCTCCGTGCCGCGCAGGGAGGCGCCGACGGTCTCCTTCATGGCGCGCACCGCGACGAGTCCCACGACGCAGGCGGCCATCATGTAGAAGGCGGGCACCAGCGGGTTGCCCGTGGCGCCGATGAGCGCCTCGTTGGCCAGCGGGGCGGTGCCGCCGAAGACGGCCGTGGCGAGGTTGTAGGTGATCGCGAACCCGGCGTAGCGCACCTGGGTCGGGAACATCGCGGGGAAGGTCGCCGAGATGGTGGCCAGCTGCGGGATGTAGAGCAGGCCCAGGACCGCGAAGCCCAGCAGCGCCCACCAGAACCCGTTGGCCATCAGCATGTACATCGGGATGGCCAGCACGAACAGCCCGATCAGCGAGGTGTACCACATGGGCTTGCGCCCGACGCGGTCCGAGAGGGCCCCCGCGAACGGGATGACGAGCATCATGGCGAACTGGGCGACGAACATGATGGTCAGCACCGTCCGGTTCGCCATCCCCGTCTGCCCCTCGAGGTAGGTGGGCATGTAGCTCAGCAGCGTGTAGTTCACGACGTTGAGCGCGATGACGAGGCCCGTCATGATCAGCATGGGGCGCCAGTAGCGGGTGACCAGGTCCTTGAGCGCCATCCCGGCGGAGGACTCGGTGTGCCCGGACTCCTCGAGCTCCTGGAAGACGGGCGAGTCGGCGAGCCGGGAGCGCAGGTAGAGGCCGACCAGCCCCATGGGGCCGGCGAGCAGGAACGGGATGCGCCAGCCCCACTCGCTCATGGCGTCGTTGCCCAGCACGACCTCGCCGAGCAGGACGATCAGCGAGCCGAGGGCGAAGCCGGCCAGGGTGCCGAACTCGAGGAAGCTGCCGAGGAAGCCGCGCCGCTTGTCCGGGGCGTACTCGGCCATGAAGGTCGCGGCGCCGCCGTACTCGCCGCCGGTCGAGAAGCCCTGGACGGCGCGCAGCAGGATCAGCAGGATCGGCGCGGCGATCCCGATGGTCTCCACCGTGGGCAGCAGGCCGATGCAGAAGGTCGCCCCGGCCATCAGGATGATCGTCAGGGCGAGGATGCGCTTGCGGCCGAGGCGGTCGCCCAGCGGCCCCCAGAACAGGCCCCCCAGCGGGCGGACGAGGAACGAGAACGCGAAGGTGCTCAGCGCCAGGATCGTCCCGTACTCGCCGGGGAAGAAGTTCTGGGTGATGTAGACGACCGACACGGCGTAGACGCCGTAGTCGAACCACTCGGTGGCGTTGCCGATCGCGGAGGCCGCGACGGCGCGGTTGACCGTCCTGGCGTCCGGCTCGAGGCGGCCCGTCTCCGGGTTCCGGGGCACGTGCTCGTCCCCGTGGGCGGGACGGCCGGGCGTGTGGTGCGCGTTCATGGAAGCCTCCGTCGGAGTTCGTGCGGTGCACGGGCCGGGAGCCCGGTCGTGCGGGGCCCGGCACTCGGCGCGCCGGAGCCCGGGTTCTTCGTGGTCAGGAGCCCGGGGTGCCGGGGTCCGTCCCGGTGGCCTCGCCGGCCGCGGTGCCCGGCGGCCGGGCGCTCAGCCACGGCCGGCCACCGCCCGGGCCGGTCGCCGCGTCCCCCAGTCGACGGCCTGCTCGTAGGCCTGCGCCGCGCGCAGCACCGTCCGGTCCGCGTGGCGGGGGCCGACGACCTGCAGCCCGGCGGGGAGGCCGGCCTCCGTGAAGCCGCAGGGCACGCTCACCGCCGGCTGCTGGGTCATGTTGAACGGGTAGGTGTACGGGGTCCAGCTGGTCCAGTCCCGCGAGTGCCAGCCCTCGGGCACGTCGCGGCCCCGCGGGAAGGCGGGGATCGGCAGGGTGGGGGTGAGCAGCAGGTCGTAGGTCTCGTGGAAGCGGCCCATGGTCACGCCCAGGGCCGTCCGCACCGCGGTGGCGTCGAGGAAGTCGGAGGCGCTGATCTCCCCCAGCTCCTCGATGCCGCGGCGCAGCCCCGGGTCGACCCGGTCCATCGCACCGGGACCGTAGCCCTCGAGGACCTTGGCCGCACCGGCGAACCACAGGACGTGGAATGCCTCGACGGGGTCCTCGATGCCGGGGTCCACCTCCTCGACCGCGGCACCGAGCTCCTCGAAGGCCCCGGCGGCCGCCCGGACCAGCCGGTCGACCTCCGGGTCGTTGCGCCCGAAGCCCAGCGTCGGCGAGAAGGCGATGCGCAGCCCGCGCACCCCGTCCTCGAGCCCGTCCAGGAAGGAGCCCGTGGGGGTCGGCAGCGCGGACCAGTCCCGGGAGTCGAAGCCCGTGACGACGTCCAGCAGCAGGGCGGCGTCGGCCACGGTGCGGGTCATCGGACCGGCGTGGGCCAGCGTGCCGAACGGGCTCGCCGGGAACATGGGGACGAGGCCGTAGGTGGGCTTGAGCGCCACCGTGCCCGTGAAGGCGGCCGGGATGCGGACCGAGCCGCCGCCGTCCGTGCCCACCGACCACGGCCCCATGCCCGTGCCCACGGCGGTCGCGCTGCCGCCGCTGGAGCCGCCCGAGGTCAGCTCGGCGTTCCACGGGTTGCCGGTCGAACCGTGGCGCAGGGAGTCGGTGACGCCCTTCCACGCGAACTCGGGCGTGGTCGTCTTGCCCAGGAGCACGGCGCCGGTCTCTCGCAGCCGGGCCACGCAGGGGGCGTCCTCCTCCCACGGGCGGTCGGCGTCGATCAGCCGGGTCCCTCTCAGGGTGGGCCGGCCCCGGGTGTAGAAGATGTCCTTGACGGACGTGGGGACGCCGTCACCGGGGCCCAGCGGCTTCCCGGCCCGCCAGCGCTTCTCCGACGCCTCGGCCGCCTGCAGCGCCTGCTCGCCGTCCACGGAGACGAAGGCGTTCACGGTGCCGTCGAGGTCGTCGACGGCCTGCAGGGCGGCCCGCGCGGCGTCGACCGGGGAGAGGCTGCCGCTGCGGTAGCCCTCCAGCAGCTCCAGTGCCGTGAGGTCGGTCAGATCGCTCATGTGCTCTCCCTGTCGTCGCAGCGCCCTCGGCCGGCGCCCTGCGCCCCGGTCCCCGGACCTCGGGGCCCTCCGCGGTTGCTCCGCACGGGGCGGGCGGTGTGCCGCCCGGAGACCAGCCGATGTCGTCCGATTGTCTACAACTGGAGCATAGGGGTCGAGTGTGATCCAGGCAACACCGTGCCGACACATGTCGACCCGGCGCCGCTCCCCGCGTCAGGGCGGGCCGACCGCCCCGCGGACTCCGTCACCCCCGGTCGACTGAGGGTATGATTGTGGACAATCTTCACTTTCCGCGGTTCGCACGGCCGGAGGCACGATGACCAGTCCCACGCTCCATCCGGTGGTCCAGGAGACCACCCCCGCCCTCATCGCACGGCAGCTGCGCCGGGCCGTCGGCGAGGGCGAGCTCGCCCCCGGGCAGCAGCTGAACGAGGCCGAGCTCAGCCGCCGGCTGGGGGTCAGCCGCGGCCCCCTGCGGGAGGCCATGCAGCGACTCACCCAGGAGGGTCTGCTGGTCAGCATCCGGAACCGGGGCGTGTTCGTCATCGAGGTGACCGACGACGACGTGCGGGACATGTACCTGGCCCGCACGGCCGTGGAGCGGGCCGCGGCGGCGCGGGCCATCGAGGTCGACGGCGCGCACGCCGGCGCCCGCCTGGCCGAGGTGGTCGGGACCATGGCCGAGGCGGTCGCGCGCGACGACGCCGACGCCCTCACCGAGGCGGACCTGGAGTTCCACACGCTGCTGGTGGCCCTGGCCGGCAGCCCCCGGCTCTCCCGGATGCACACGACCCTCATGGTCGAGACCCGCATGTGCATCACGGCCCTCGAGGACCGCTACGCCTCCCACTCCTTCCGGCTGGAGGAGCACCGGGAGATCGCCGAGGCGGTCGGGCGGTGCGACACCGCCCACGTCGACCGGCTGCTGCTGGAGCACATGGAGGACGCCGTCGGGCGGCTCCGGCCCGCCGAGGCCTGACCCCCGGCCCGGTGCCCGCGGGTGCTCCGCCCCGGCGGAGCACCCCGGGCACGGGAGAGCCCCCGGAGGACCGGAGCGGTCCACCGGGGGCTCTCCCGGTGCGTGCACCGGGCACCGGTCTCAGCTGCGGGGCACGGCCATGTACTTGTGCTCGAGGAACTCCTCGATCCCCACGCGCCCGCCCTCGCGGCCCAGGCCGGAGGCCTTGACCCCGCCGAAGGGCGCCGCGGGGTTGGAGACGATGCCGGTGTTGAGTCCGAGCATGCCGACCTCGAGGGCCTCGCCCACCCGGAAGCCGCGGTCGACGTCCTGGGTGAAGAGGTAGCCCACCAGGCCCCACGGGGTGTCGTTGGCCATGCGCACGACCTCCTCCTCCGTGTCGAACGGGATCACGGGGGCCACCGGGCCGAAGATCTCCTCGCTCATGAGCTGGGCCGAGGGATCGACGTCGGACAGGACCGTCGGCGCGTAGAAATACCCCGCGCGGTCCGGGCGGGAGCCGCCGCAGACCACCGTGGCGCCCTTGGACACCGCGTCGTCCACCAGCTCCTGGACCTTGGTGAGCGCCTTCTCCTCGACGAGCGGACCGACGTCGGTGCCGTCCTGCGCGCCGTCGCCCACGGCGAGGGAGCCCAGACGCGCGGCGAGGCGCTCGGAGAACTCGCCGGCGATCGAGCGCTGCACGAAGAGCCGGTTGGCCGCGGTGCAGGCCTCGCCCATGTTGCGCATCTTCGCCGCGACGGCGCCCTCCACGGCGCGGTCGAGGTCGGCGTCCTCGAAGACGATGAACGGGGCGTTGCCGCCCAGCTCCATGGAGGAGCGCATGACGTGCTGGGCGGCCTGCTCGAGCAGGCGCACGCCCACCTCGGTGGAGCCGGTGAAGCTGATCTTGCGGGCGATCCCGGACGACATCCACGGGCCCACGACGGAGGAGGCCTTGGAGGTGCACACGACGTTGAGCACGCCCGCGGGCAGCCCGGCCTCCACGAGGATGTCCACCAGGGCCAGGGAGGACAGTGGCGTGAGGTTCGCCGGCTTGAAGACCATGGTGCAGCCGGCGGCGATGGCGGGGCCGATCTTGCGGGTGCCCATGGCCAGCGGGAAGTTCCAGGGCGTGACCAGCACGCACGGGCCCACCGGCTCCTTGGAGACGAGGATCCGGTTCCTCCCGTCCCCGGTGGTGGTGTGGTCGCCGCCGATGCGCACGGCCTCCTCGGAGAACCAGCGGAAGAACTCGGCGGCATAGGCCACCTCGCCCCTGGCCTCGGCGAAGGGCTTGCCCATCTCCGTGGTCATGACCAGGGCCAGCTCGTCCTGGCGCTCCATGATGAGGTCGTAGGCCCGGCGCAGGATCTCGCTGCGCTCCCGGGGCGCCGTGCGCGCCCACTCCTTCTGGGTCCGCCCGGCGGTCTCGATGGCGCGCCGGGCGTCCTCGGCGCCGCCGTCGGCGACCGTGGCGACGACCTCCTCGGTGGCGGGGTTGACGACGTCGAAGCGCGCGCCGGAGGCGGCCTCGCACCACTGGCCGTCGATGAACAGGCCGGTGCTGACCCTCCCGACGGCGTCGAGGGCCTGCTGGGAGGTGCGGGAAGCGTTGACGCTGGCGGTCATGGGGTGTCCTCTTTCTGGGTCGCGGAGGGGGTGTCGGCAGGAGCCGGTTCACGGGACGGTTCCGGGAGCCGGCCCGGGTCCAGGACCTGGGCCAGGTGCAGGCCCGGCCGGGCGGGGTCGAGGTGGTCGACCTGCATGGCGCAGGAGAAGCCGTCGGTGAGGACCACGGCCTCCGGCCCCGTGGCGCGCAGGGCCGGGGCCAGGGCGTTCTCGGCCACCTGCACGCTGACCTCGTAGTGCTGCTTCTCGAAGCCGAAGTTGCCGGCGACGCCGCAGCAGCCGGTGGCGTCGACGACCTCGGGCACCCCGGCCGCGGCGAGCACGGCCCGCTGCGCACCGGCACCGAAGACCGAGTACTCGTGGCAGTGGGTCTGCAGCACCACCTGCTGCGGCACCGGACCGGCCGGGGCGGGTCGCCACCCGCCGGCGGCGCGCTCGCCCGCGTGGGCGGCGAAGCTGCGCACGCGGGCCGCGACCCGTCGCGCCTGGTCCGTGGGGACGAGTTCCGGCAGGTCCGTGCGCAGGGCGGCGGCGCAGCTGGGCTCCACGACGACGATGGGCCGGTCGGTGCCGTCGTCGAGGGCCGCGGCGGCGTGGGCGAGCAGCTTCTTCGCCGTGCCGAGCTGGCCGGTGGAGATCCAGGTGAGCCCGCAGCACGCGTCCGCCGCGCACTCCACCGCCTCACCGGAGTCGGCCAGGACGCGGGCGGCGGCACCGGCCACCTCGGGGCGGAAGCCCCGGGTGAAGGTGTCCACGAACAGCACCGCCGAGCCGTCCCCGGGCGCGGTGCCGCCGGTCGCGTCGGCGACCTCGCGGCGCCACTGCCTCGCGCCGGCGAAGCGGGGCATCGCACGGTGCGTGGTCAGCCCGCCGGCCATCGCGGCGACCTTGGCCAGCGGGGTGGCCAGCACGGCGTTGACCAGCGGGGCGATCCGGCCGGTGAGCTTCAGCCAGCGCGGCAGCCAGCCCAGGGAGACGTGGGAGAGCGGGCGGAGCCTGCCGCGGTAGTAGTGGTCGAAGAACTCGGACTTGTAGGTGGCCATGTCCACGCCGGCCGGGCAGTCGGTGGCGCAGGCCTTGCAGGACAGGCACAGGTCCAGGACCTCGCGCACCTCCTCGGAGCGCCAGCCCTCCTGCACGGTGGCCGCGCCGCGGACCATGTCCTGGAGCACGCGGGCCCGGCCCCGGGTGGAGTCCTTCTCGTCCCGGGTGGCCCGGTAGCTGGGGCACATCACCCCGCCGGTGTCCGCGCGGCAGCGGCCCACGCCGATGCAGCCCTGCACGGCGTGCACCCAGGGGTCCGTCCCGGCGCCGGAGGCGGTGGCCGGGTCGTCGGTCTCCGCGAGGGAGCCGCCGTGGCCGCCGATCGGGCGCAGGTCGAAGCTCGTGCGCCACTCCCGCGCCGGCACCCCCTCCAGGGCCAGGTGGGCGTCCATCGGGTCCGGTGCCGTCATGGAGCCGGGGTTGAGGATCCCGGACGGGTCCCACAGCCGCCGGTACCGGGCGAAGGCCGCGAGCACGACCGGGGAGTACATGATCGGCAGCAGCTCCGACCGCGCCCGCCCGTCCCCGTGCTCGCCGGACAGCGACCCGCCGTGGCGGACCACCAGCTCGGCGGCCTCGCGCGTGAAGCGGCGGAAGACCTCCCGTCCGGCCCCGGTGCGCAGGTCGAAGGTGATGCGGATGTGCAGGCACCCCGCGCCGAAGTGCCCGTACATCACGCCGTCCAGCCCGTGCCCGTCCAGCAGGGCGCGCAGGTCGGCCAGGTAGTCCGCGAGGTCCTCCGGGGCCACCGCGGAGTCCTCCCAGCCGGGCCACGACTCACCGCCGGAGGCCAGGCGGGAGGACAGGCCCGCCCCGTCCTCACGCACGCGCCACAGGGAGGCGCGCGCCACGGGGTCCGGCACGGCCCGGCCCTCGACGAGCCGCCCGTTCCCGGCCAGCCGCTCGAGCAGCCGCTCGGCCTGCTCGGCCACGGTCCCCGGGTCGTCCCCGTCCAGGTCCACGAACAGCCAGGCCCGTCCGGCGGGCAGGCCCAGGACCGAGTCCGCCCCGCGCCGGAACCGCATGGTCTCCACGATGGCCTCGTCGGTGCCCTCCACGGCAGCCGGGGAGAACTCCAGGATCGTGGGCACGTCGCGCGCGGCGTCGACGACGTCCTCGTAGCCCAGACAGACCAGCAGCGCGCTGGCCGGCCTGGGCACGAGCTTCATCCGGGCACCCACGACGACCGCGCACGTGCCCTCGGAGCCCACCAGGGCCCGGGCCACGTCGAACTTCTTCTCGGGCAGGAGGTGCTGCAGGTGGTACCCGGAGACCTGGCGCTGGATCCGCCCCAGTTCCAGGCGGAACGCGGCCAGGTTCTCGTGGGCCAGGGCGCGCAGGGACTCCGCCAGCTGCGCGGCACGGGTCGCGGACACCTCGTCGTCCGGGTCGGTGGCGCGCAGCCCCGTGCTCGTGGCGGTGAGGCGGGCCCCGTCCGAGGTGACGACGTCGATCTCCGCCACGTGGTCGGAGGTGCGGCCGTAGCGCACGGAGTGGTTGCCGCACGCGTCGTTGCCGAGAGCCCCGCCGACCGTGGCCCGGTTCTTCGAGGAGGGGTCCGGCGCGAAGGTGGAGCGCCTGCCGGTGGCGGCCTCCACCTCCCGGGTGAGGTCCGAGAGCACCACGCCCGGCTCCACGTCCACGGTGCCCGCGGCCTCGTCCACGGTGCGGATCCGGTTCATGTGGCGGGAGAGGTCGAGCACCACCCCGGGGCCCACGGCGTTGCCGGCCATGGAGGTGCCCCCGCCCCGCACGGTCAGCGGCGTGCCGGTCTCCCGGCACGCCGCCACCGCCCCGACCACGTCCTCGACGGTGCGCGGGAACACCACCGCCACCGGGGCGACCCGGTAGTTCGAGGCGTCGTAGGCGTACTCGGCCAGCCGGCGCGGCGCGGCGTCGGCGGCCACGCCGACGGCCGCCAGCCGCGCCAGCACGGCGGGCTCCGCCGAGGCCTGCTCGCGCGCGGCGACGGCCTGGGCGTCCGCGGTCTTCGCGTCGGCGACCGCGCGGTCCGCCGTCGTGGGCTCGGAGGTGCCGGGGTTCATGGTGCCCTTCAGGATCCGGTGGCGGTGGTGACGGCCTCGGTGACGACGGCGACGGCGGCCTCGAAGCGCTCCAGGCCGGTGGCGATCTCCTCGGCCGTGACCACCAGGGGCGGGATGAGCCGGACCACGTTGCCCGCGGGGCCGCAGGTCAGGGTCAGCAGCTCCTGCTCCGTGGTGGCCTGCTGGACGGCGGCGGCCGTCCGGGCGTCCGGGGACCCGTCCTCGGCGGTGAACTCGATGCCCAGCATCAGGCCGCGGCCGCGGACGTCGCCGATCACCGGGAAGCGCTCCTGGATCTCCTCGACCCCAGCCTTCAGCTGCTCGCCGCGCACGCGCGAGTTCTCCACGAGGCCCTCCTCCTCGACGACCTCGAGGGTGGCCACGCCCGCGGCGGCGGAGACGGCGTTGCCGCCGTAGGTGCCGCCCTGGGAGCCCGGCCACGCCTTGGACATGGTCTCCGTGGAGGCCGCGATGGCCGAGATGGGGAAGCCGGAGGCGATGCCCTTGGCCGTGACGAGGATGTCCGGGGAGACGCTGGAGTACTGGTGGCCCCAGAACTTCCCGGTGCGCCCCACGCCGGCCTGGACCTCGTCGAAGATCAGCTGGATGCCGTGGCGGTCGGCGCGCTCGCGCAGCCCGTCCATGAACGTCCCGGGGGTGGGCAGGTAGCCGCCGTCACCGAGGGCCGGCTCGATGAGGAACGCCGCGGTGTCGGCGGGCGCGGTGCGGGTCTGCAGCAGGTAGTCGAGCTCCCGCAGGGCGAAGTCCACGGCGGTGGTCTCGTCCCAGCCGTAGCGGTAGGCGTACGGGAAGGCGGACATGTGCACGCCGGCCATCAGGGGCGCGAAGCCGGCGGAGAACTTCGTGCCGGCCGTGGTGAGGGACGCGGCGGCGACGGTGCGGCCGTGGAAGCCGCCCTGGAAGACGACGATGTTGGGCCGGCCGGTGGCCATGCGCGCCAGGCGGATCGCGGCCTCGACGGCCTCGGAGCCGGAGTTCGCGTAGAACACGGAGTCCAGCCCCGCGGGCAGCACCTCGCCCAGCTTCTCGGTCAGCGCCAGCAGGGGCTGGTGCATGACGGTGGTGTACTGCGCGTGGATGATCCTGCCCACCTGCTCCCGGGCGGCGGCCACGACCTTCGGGTGGCAGTGCCCCGTGCTCGTCACGCCGATGCCGGTGGTGAAGTCGAGGTAGGACCGGCCGTCGGTGCCGTGGATCCAGCTGCCCTGCGCGTGGTCCACGACCACGGGGGTCGCCTGCTTGAGAACGGGGCTGAGAGATGTCATGGCTCACATCCTGACGGCCATATCGAATTATTGTCAACAATCTTCCACCCTCTTACAGTGGAGCCATGGAAGAGACCCGCCCCCGCCCGAAGGTCGTCGTCCTCACGGCCGCCGGCACGCCCCCGCCGTACAACACCGCGACCCTCGAGGAGCACGCGGAGCTCGTGCAGACCGACGCCGCGGGACTGCCCGGTGCCCTGCCGGGAGCCCGGGCCCTTCTCGTGTGGGACTTCTTCTCCCCCGCCCTGCGCGACGCCTGGCCCCACGCCGGCTCCCTGGAGTGGGTCCACGTGGCCGCCGCCGGGGTGGACTCCCTGCTCTTCGACGGACTGCGCGCCTCGGACGTGGTGGTCACGAACGCCCACGGCGCCTTCGACGGGCCCATCGCCGAGTTCGTCCTGGCCTCCGTCCTGGCCCACGACAAGCAGCTGCACCCGAGCAAGGAGCTGCAGCGCCGCGGGGTCTGGCGGCACCGCGAGCTGCGGCGCACGGCGGGCCGGCACGCCCTGGTCGTGGGCACGGGCGGGATCGGGCGCGCCACGGCCCGGCTGCTGCGGGCCGTGGGCCTGGAGGTCCGCGGCGCCGGGCGCGCCGCCCGGGAGGACGACCCGGACTTCGGGACCGTGGTCCCGAGCGCGGAGCTCGCCGAGCACGCCGGATGGGCGGACCACCTCGTGCTCATCGCGCCGCTGACCGAGGACACGCGGGGGATCGCCGGGGCGGAGGTGTTCGCGGCGATGCGGCCCACCGCGCACCTGGTGAACGTGGGACGGGGTGCGCTCGTGGACGAACCGGCCCTGGTCCGGGCCCTGCAGAGGGACGAGATCGCCGCCGCGTCGCTCGACGTCTTCGCCGAGGAGCCGCTGCCCGCCGAGCACCCGTTCTGGCGGATGGACAACGTGCACGTGTCCGCCCACATGAGCGGGGACGTCGTGGGCTGGCGCGACACGCTGGCGGACCAGTTCGCGGACAACCTCGCCCGCTGGTGCGCCGGCGAGGACCTGGTCAACCAGGTGGACAAGCAGCTGGGCTGGGTGCGGCGGGGCTGAGGACCGGCCCCGCCGCACGCCCCGCTCCGCGCCTCAGGCGCCCTCGGCGCGGGCGAAGCTCAAGGTCTCGCCGCGCGCTCCGCCCATCCAGACGTCCTGGCACGCGGCGGCGAGCTCCTCGAGCCCCTCCTCGATCGTCGCGAAGACGTTGCCGGGCACCCACCCCACGTCCCCGTTGACGAGGAGGTTGTTGCGGCCGTAGAAGACGGCGAGGTCGATGAGCAGCCGGTTCTCGGTCGTGCCCGCCGAGGCCTCGTAGCCGTAGGCGGGGTTGTCGAGCACCCCCTCGAAGGTGAAGTAGCACAGGTCACCGGGAAGGGGCGTGACGGTCTGGTTCTCCGGGCCCGGCTCCTCGTCGGCGAAGGCGGGGACGAGGGCGTAGATCTCGTTGCGGGCGAACTTGCCGTGGAACACCTGCCCGGACTGGGGCAGCGCCTGCCAGACGGCCTCCGCCGTGCGCGGGGCGGCGTCGTCGAGCAGACGGGCCCGGGCGGTGACACCGCGCTTCTCCAGGGTGATGGTGAGGTACCGGGTCATGGAGGGTCTCCGTTCGGGTGAGGCCGCGGGCACCGGAGCACGGCACCCTGTGATTGTCGACAATCCAACTGTAAGCTTTTCGGTGAGACCTGCACCACACCACGAAGGGGCCGTCGCCACCATGACCACCGTCGCCATCCTGTACCCCGGTCACAGCGCGGAGGACGAGTTCCCCGCCCTCGAGAAGCTCGTCCCGGAGGCCTCCTTCCCGGTGGTCCACACCTGGGAGGGCAGCACGGACCACGACGTCGAGGCGCTGCTGACCCTGGGCTCCCGGGAGAACCTGGCCCCCTCCGCCGAGAGGGCCCGCGACCTGTCCCCCGACGCCGCCATGTGGGCCTGCACCTCCGGCAGCTTCGTCTACGGCCGGGACGGCTGCCGGGACCAGGCGGGCTGGGTCGAGGAGGCGGCCGGCGTCCCCTCCTCGTCCACCTCCCTGGCCTTCGCCGAGGCGGTGCACCATCTGGGCCTGAACAGGGTCGCCGTCGCCGCGACGTACCCGGAGGACGTCGCGACGCACTTCGTGCGGCTCCTGGAGGCCGAGGGCATCACCGTGACGGCCCTGTCCACCTACGACGTCCCCAGCGGCGAGGACGCCGGCCGGCTCGACGCCGAGTGGGTGCTGGCCACGGCCCGCGCCGCCGACCTCACCGGCGCCCAGGCCCTGCTGGTCCCGGACACCGCGCTGCACACGGTCGCCGTGCTGCCCCGGCTCGAGGAGACCCTGGGCATGCCGGTGCTCACGGCCAACCAGGTCACCGCCTGGTACGGCCTCCGGCTGGCCGGCCACCCCGCCCGCGCCGAGGGCCTCGGCGCCCTCTTCGCCGGCTGAGGCCGGGCCGGCCCCCGCCGCCGGCCGGGATCCGCCCCCACGACGACGGCGCCCCGCGGGGCGCCGTCGTCGTGGGGGCGGGCCTGCGGTCAGGCCGCAGCGGGTCCGGCCGAGCCCAGCCGCTGGTCCTCCGTGACCAGCGGCAGCCCGAGCCGGCGCAGCCCGGCCCACGCCGTGACCTGGTTGGCCGTGAGCACCGGCTTGCCGAGCTCGTCCTCGAGCGCGGCGATGATGTGGAAGGTCGGCAGGTTGGTGCAGGAGACGAAGACGGCCTGCGCGTCGGAGCGGTCGGCCCGCCGGACGAGCTCCGCCGTGGTGGCGTACGGGACGTGCCAGATCAGCCGGTCCAGCCCCAGGCCCGCCGTGCCCACGACCGTGCGCCCGTCGGCCGCGAGGAAGTCCTCGAGCCGGGCCGTCAGCCGCTCGACGTAGGGGGTGGCGATCGCCAGGCGGGTGACCCCCAGCGCGTCCAGCGCCTCGAGCAGGGCCTCCGACGTGGTCACGGCCGGGGCGCCCACCTCCTCCGCGATGGCGGCGGAGATGCGCCGGGCCCCCTCGATCCCGTTCACGAAACTGCCCGAGGTGCAGGCGAAGACGACCGCCTCCGGCTCGACGGCCGTGAGGCACCGGGCGGTGGAGCGGATCTCCGCGTCGTCGCCCAGCGCGCTGGCCATGATCTCGTCGACCACCAGGGGGTGGTGGGGCGTGCGGGCGACGGCCAGCGAGACGTCGTCCGGCATCCAGCGCCACAGCTCCCGGTCGAGCGCCATGTCGTAGGGGTTCACGACGCCGATGACGCGGTCCGGGGCCGGCCCCTCCGGGATGAACCGTGAAATGTTGGCCATGCCACATGGTCCCACGGTGTCTGATCGTCGACAATCCTCGGCCGGGAGGATGACGTCCGCCCGGTCCGGACGTCCCCCGCCCGGGAACGGCGCCGGCGGGTCAGCGGGAGAGCTGCGCCGCCGCGGTGGGGTCGGAGTCGTCGAGGAACTGCTGGATGCGCTCGGCCTCGTCGAGCTCGCCGATCGCGGCGGCGGCCCGGCCGAGGGCGGCGAGGGCCCGCAGGAAGCCGCGGTTGGGCTCGTGGGCGAAGGGGACGGGGCCGTGGCCCTTCCAGCCGTGGCGGCGCAGGGCGTCGAGGCCGCGGTGGTAGCCGACGCGGGCGTAGGCGTAGCCCTCGAGGGTGCGGCCCTCGTCGAGGGCGTCCTCGGCGCACATCGCCCAGGGCAGGGAGGCCTTGGGGAAGCGGAGGGCGAGGTCCTCGGCCTCGTCGCCGGCCTCGAGCCGCGCGCTCAGCGCGGGGTCCTCGCTCAGGAGGGTGGGCTCGGGGCCGTCGAGGAGGTTCTTGCCGGCGAGGCTCATGGGTGCGGGTCCTTCCGATCGGTGTCGCGGGGCGGGTGGGACGGGCGACGGCGGCGCCCGTGGCAGGGCGCCGCCGTCGGTGCTCCGCCGGGTGCGGCGGGCGCGGGGGTCCTACTTGACCGAGGTCCCGGCGGAGCCGAGGTTCTCGCAGGCCTCGACCACGCGGGCGGCCATGGACTCCTCGGCGAGGGCGCCCCACACGCGCGGGTCGTACTTCTTCTTGTTGCCGACCTCGCCGTCGATCTTCAGCACGCCGTCGTAGTTGGTGAACATGTGCCCCGCGACCGGGCGGGTGAAGGCGTACTGGGTGTCGGTGTCCACGTTCATCTTGACCACGCCGTAGGAGACGGCGTCGGCGATCTCCTGCGCGGAGGACCCGGAGCCGCCGTGGAAGACGAGGTCGAAGGGCCGGTCCTGGCCGAGCTTGGCCCCGACCTCCTGCTGGATCTGCTGCAGCAGCTCCGGGCGCAGCTTGACCCCGCCGGGCTTGTACACCCCGTGCACGTTGCCGAAGGTCAGGGCGGTGAGGTAGCGGCCGTTCTCCCCGGCGCCGAGGGCCTCCACGGTGGCCAGGCCGTCCTCGACGGTGGAGTAGAGCTTCTCGTTGATCTCGTTCTCGACGCCGTCCTCCTCGCCGCCGACCGCGCCGATCTCGACCTCGAGGATGATCTTGGCCTTGGACGTGCGGGCCAGCAGCTCCTGGGCGATCTTCAGGTTCTCGTCGAGCTCGATCGCCGAGCCGTCCCACATGTGGGACTGGAAGATCGGGTCCTCGCCGCGGGCCACGGCCTTCTCCGACTCCTCCAGCAGCGGCAGCACGAAGCCCTCGAGCTTGTCCTGCGGGCAGTGGTCGGTGTGCAGGGCGATGTTGACGTCGTAGTTCTTCGCGACCTCGCGGGCGAAGGCGGCCATCGCGAGCGAGCCGGTGACCATGTCCTTGACGGAGGCCCCGGACCAGTAGGCGGCGCCGCCGGTGGAGGCCTGGATGATGCCGTCCGAGCCGGCCTCGGCGAAGCCGCGGATCGCGGCGTTGAGGGTCTGGGAGGAGGTGACGTTGATCGCCGGGTAGGCGAAGCCCTTCTCCTTGGCGCGGTCGATCATCTCGGCGTAGACGTCAGGGGTGGCGATGGGCATGCTGACTCCTTCGGGTCGGGTGTGGCCTGCGCCCCACTCTAGCGGCCCGGCCCGCGGGGGACGACGGGCGCGGCGCGGGGCGTCACGGAACGGTCTGGCCGAAGACGTGGCGGCGGACCCAGGCGTGCATCGCGACCGCGGCCGCCGCGGAGGCGTTGACGGAGCGGGTCGAGCCGAACTGGGCGATGGACAGGGTGGCCTGGGCCGCCGCGTGCATCTGCGGGCTGAGCCCGGGGCCTTCCTGCCCGAAGACCAGCACGCAGCGCTCCGGCAGGTCGTAGGTCTCCAGCGGCCGGGAGTCCGGGAAGTTGTCGACCCCGATCACGGGCAGCCCCTCGGCGCGCGCCCACGCGGTGAACTCCTCGACGCCGCCGTGGTGGCGCACGTGCTGGTAGCGGTCGGTCACCATCGCGCCGCGGCGGTTCCAGCGCCGCCGGCCCACGATGTGCACCTCCCGGGCGAGGAAGGCGTTGGCGGTGCGCACCACGGAGCCGATGTTGAGGTCGTGCTGCCAGTTCTCGACGGCGACGTGGAAGGCGTGCCGGCGGGTGTCGAGGTCGGCGACCACGGCCTCCGTGCGCCAGTAGCGGTAGGCGTCGACGACGTTGCGGCGGTCGCCGTGGGCGAGCAGCTCCGGGTCCCAGTGCTCGCCCTCGGGCCACGGGCCCTCCCAGGGGCCGACGCCGACCTCCGGCGCGCCGTCCGGCCGGTCAGTCAAGCCCGAGCTCGTCCTTGGTGAAGGCGTGCAGGCAGGGCACGCCGGCGGTGTCCTGGATCCGCTCGGTGGCCCCGGTGAGCCGGTCCACGATCACGGCCACGGCCACGACGTTGGCCCCGGCCCGCTGCAGGGCCTCGACCGCGGTGAGCGCGGAGCCCCCGGTGGTGGAGGTGTCCTCGACGACGACGACGTCGCGGCCCTGCACGCCCGGGCCCTCGACCTGGCGGCCCATCCCGTAGCTCTTCTGGTCCTTGCGGACCACGAACGCGTCCACGGCCCGCCCCTGGCCCCCGGCCGCGTGCATGACGGCGGTGCCGACGGGGTCGGCGCCCATGGTCAGCCCGCCCACGGCGTCGAAGGAGATCCCGGCCTCGTCGAGCATCGCGAGCATCACCTGCCCCACGTAGCGGGAGGCCTCGTGGTGGAGGGTCACCCGGCGCAGGTCCACGTAGTAGTCGGCCTCGATGCCGCTGGCGAGGGTCACCTTCCCGCGCACCACGGCGAGGTCGACGATCAGCTGGCGGAGGCGGTCGCGGGCCGTCGCGAGGTCGACGGGCGAGAAGTCAGTGGTCATGGGCCCAGTCTATGGGGCGTCCCGGGGCGCGGGCGGCGGCTCCGCACGCTCCCGGGGGCCCGCCGCCCCTCGCACGGCGGATCCCCGGGAGACGGGGCTCAGCGCGGGGCCATGCGCAGGGCGCCGTCCATCCGCACGGTCGTGCCGTTGAGGTAGTCGTTGTCGAGGAACGCCGCCACGAGCTGCGCGAACTCCCCGGGCCGGCCCAGCCGCCGCGGGAACGGGACCCCCGCCGCGAGGCCGGCCCGGAACTCGTCGCTGACCGTGGCCAGCATGGGGGTCTCGACCACGCCGGGGGCGATGGTGTTCACCCGGATGCCGGCGCTCGCGAGGTCGCGGGCCGCGGTGAGGCCGAGGCTGTGCACCCCGCCCTTGGAGGCCGCGTAGGCGGCCTGCCCCACCTGTCCCTCGAACGCGGCGACGGAGGCGGTGTTGACGACCAGCCCGCGCTGCCCGTCGTCGTCGACGGGGTCGGTCGCGGCGATGTGCTCGGCGGCGAGCGCGAGGACGGTGAAGGTGCCGAGCAGGTTCACGCGCAGCACGGTCTCGAACAGCTCGAGGTCGTGCACGCCCCCGCGTCCCAGCACGCGGGCGGAGGGGGCGATCCCGGCGCAGTTGACGACCGTGCGCAGCGGCCCCTGCCCGGCGGCGGTCTCCACGGCGGCGGCCACGGCGGCGCGGTCGGTGACGTCGGCGGGGGCATAGCGGACCCCGGGCACGTCGGGGGCCCGCTCGAGCGCGGCGGGCAGGTCGAGGCCGGTCACGCGCACGCCGCGGCCGGCGAGCATGGCGGCGGTGGCGGCGCCGAGGCCGGAGGCGGCGCCGGTGACGAGGGCGGAGGTGTCGGTGACGTCCATGCGGGGTCCTTCCGTGCGGCGGGTCGGGGCTCAGACGAAGGCGGAGACGCCGGTGACGGCCCGGCCCACGATCAGGGCGTTGATCTCGTAGGTGCCCTCGTAGGTGTGGATGATCTCGATGTCGGCGAAGACCTTGGCCATCCCGTGCTCGGCGACCACACCGTTGCCGCCGAGCAGGTTCCGGCCCAGGGCCGCCGACTCGCGGGCGAGGCGGGTCGTGGTGGCCTTCGCGAGCGCGGCCTGGGGCATGTCCAGGCGCCCCTCCTCCTGCAGCCCGGCGATGCGGGCCATCAGACCCAGGGACGCGGAGGCGTTGCCCAGGATCCGGGCCAGCGGCTCCTGCACGAGCTGGAAGGCGGCCAGGGGCCGGCCGAACTGCCGGCGGGCGAGCGCGTAGTCGCGGGCGATGTCGAAGACCGCGAGCTGGGCGCCGGCGGCCTGCCAGCCGACCCACGCGCGGGAGTTGCGCAGCATCTCGTTGGCGGCGGCGAAGCCGGTGGCCCCCGGCAGGAGGGCCTCGGCCGGGACGCGCACGGCGTCGAGGACGAGGTCGGCGTTCTGCATGATGCGCAGCCCGAGCTTGTGCTCGATCTTCGTGGCGGTGAACCCGGGGCGGTCGGTCTCCACGAGGAAGCCCTTGATCTGCCCGTCGGCGGTGTCGCGGGCCCACACGATGGCGACGTCGGCGACGGTGCCGGCCCCGATCCACCGCTTGGTGCCGGTGAGCACCCAGTCCCCGCCGTCGCGGGTCGCGGTGGTGGACAGGCCTCCGGCGATGTCGGAGCCGTGCTCGGGCTCGGTGAGCGCGAAGGCGCCCAGGGCGCGGAAGGTGCGCAGGGCGGGCAGCCACCGCTGCTTCTGCTCGGGGGAGCCCAGGGCGTCGATCAGCCCGAGGATCAGCTCGTTGTGGATGCCCACGAGGGCGCTCAGGGACACGTCCGCCCGGGCCACCTCGGCGTGGGCGAGGCCGGTGAACAGCCGGGAGGCCCCGGAGAGCTCGAGCTCGCCCAGCCCGTGCTCGGCGAGGGCGGGCAGCAGGTGGGCGGGGAACTCCTCGCGGGTCCAGGGCTCGACGACGGCGGGGCGGATGCGGGTCTGCAGGAACTCGTGCAGGGCCGCGAGCCGTTCCCGCTCGGCGGGCGGCAGGAGGCCGGCGAAGCCGAGCAGGTCGGCGTCGGGGCAGGGGATGCCGGGGGTCTCCGTCACGGACGGGGATTCCCCGCGCAGGACCGGTGTCATGGGGTGTCCTCTCGCCGGACCGCCCGTGCGGGGGGTCTCCCCGGGGGTGCGGGCCGGACAGTGCGTCGGTGCGGTGGGTCGGTGCCACGATCGTACTGTGACCGGGCTCACCGGGCGGGCCGCACCGCCGCGCCGGTCCCGCTCCCCCGGTCCGGTTGGTGGTCCCGGGCCGGGGGCGCCGCCCGTCCGTGCTCGATCCGCAGGCCCGCGCCGGCCAGCGCGGCGACGTCGGCGGGGTCGTGGGTGACGACCACCGCCATCCGGTCGGCGAGCACGCGGGCCAGCAGCCGGCGCAGGGCGGGGGCGGTCTCGGCGTCGAGGGAGGCGAAGGGCTCGTCGAGCAGCAGCAGCCGCGGCTCCGCGGCGAGGGCGCGGGCGAGGGCCACGCGCTGGGCCTGGCCGCCGGAGAGCTCCCCGGGGCGGCGGCGGGCCAGCCCGGTGGCGTCGACCGCGGCCAGCCAGCGCAGGGCGCGCTCGCGGGCCGGGCCGCGGCCGGCCCCGCGGGCGCGGGGGCCGAAGGCGACGTTCTCGAGCACGGACAGGTGCGGGAAGAGCAGGGGGTCCTGGGCCAGCAGGACGATCCCGCGCTCGGGGGCGGGCACCCAGCGGCCGCGGCCGCGGGCGTCGAGGTCGAACAGGACCCGCCCGTCCAGCACGGCCCGGCCGGTGTCGGGCACGAGCAGCCCGGCGGCGACCTCGAGCAGGGAGGACTTGCCCGCGCCGTTGGGCCCGGTCACGGCGAGGGTCTGCCCCTCGGCCACGGTGACGGACAGGTCCAGCCCGCGCCGGGCCACCCGGGCGGTGAGCTCGAGGCTCACCGGCGGTCCCCCGTACCGGGGCGCGCGCCGTCGGCGGGGGTGCCGGCCGGGGCGCCGCCCGCACCGGGACCGCGGGCGGCGCGGAAGCGCCCGGGGGCCGAGACGCCGACGACGGCCACGGCCACGACCACCAGCAGCAGGGACAGGGCGACGGCGGCGTCGGGGTCGGTCTCGCGCTGAAGGTAGATCTCCAGGGGCAGGGTGCGGGTGACGCCCTCGAGGCTGCCGGCGAAGGTGAGGGTGGCCCCGAACTCCCCGAGGCTGCGGGCGAAGGCGAGCACGGCCCCCGAGGCGAGCCCGGGCAGCACGAGGGGCAGGGTGACTCGGCGCAGCACCGTGCCGGGGCGGGCGCCGAGGGTCGCGGCGACGCGCTCGTAGCGCTCCCCGCCCGTGCGCAGGGCGCCCTCGAGGCTGACCACGAGGAACGGCAGGGACACGAAGGTCTGGGCGAGGACCACGGCGGCGGTGGTGAAGGCGATGCTGATCCCGGCGAGCTCGAGGTGGCGCCCGAGCAGGCCGTTGCGCCCGAAGGTGTAGAGCAGCGCCAGGCCGCCGACGACGGGCGGCAGCACGAGCGGCAGCAGCACGAGCCCGCGCAGCGCGCGCCGGCCGGGGAAGGCCGTGCGCGCCAGCAGCAGCGCGAGGGGCACGCCCAGCAGCACGCACAGCACGGTGCTGGCGGCCGCGGTGCGCAGGCTCAGCCCGAGGGCGTGCAGCGCCGAGGGGGAGCCGATCAGCCCGAGGAAACCGCTCCAGTCCACGCGGGCGACCATCGCGACCACGGGAAGGACCACGAGCGCCGCGCCCAGCGCCGCGGGCGCCCACAGCCAGCGGGGCACCCCCGTGGCGGCGCGCGGGCGGCGGCGTACCCGCGGCGGGCGCGGGGTCCTCACGGGGGCGGGGGGCCGGGCGGTCACGGCCGTCTCATGCCCCGGCGACGGCCTCGAGCACGGCCTCGCCGTAGCGCTCGAGCTTGGCGGCGCCGACCCCGGAGAGCCCGCTCAGCTCGCCGAGG
The DNA here is from genome assembly GCF_001482365.1 of Kocuria flava. Classification (NCBI taxonomy): domain Bacteria; kingdom Bacillati; phylum Actinomycetota; class Actinomycetes; order Micrococcales; family Micrococcaceae; genus Kocuria; species Kocuria flava. The sequence continues at coordinate 300,951 of NZ_CP013254.1, forward strand.
GAGCCGGGGCGGGCCCGGGCGATCGCGGCGAGGGTCGCGTCGGTGAAGACGACGTAGGCCGGCACGCCCTGCTCCTTGGCCACGGCGGAGCGCCAGGCCCGCAGCTGCTGGAAGAGCTCCTGCTGGGGCTCGTCGAGCTCCGGCCGGGCGGCCCCGGACCGGGGCCGGCGCGGTGCGCGCACGCGCTCGGGCTCGCGGCGCAGGCGCACCTCCCGGCGCCCGCGCAGCACCTCCCCCGCGGCCTCGGTGAGGGCGAGCACCCCGTACTCGCCCTGCACCTGCAGCAGGCCCTGGGCGAGCAGCTGGCGCACGACCCCGCGCCACTCCTGCTCGGTGAGCTCGGTGCCGATGCCGAAGGTGGTGAGCGCTGTGTGGCGCATCCGCACCACCCGCTCGGTCTCCCGCCCGAGGAGGATGTCCACCAGGTGCCCGGCGCCGAACTGCTGGTTACGCTCGCGGGCCAGCCGCACGATCGTGGACATGAGCTTCTGCGCCGGGACCGTGCCGTCGAAGGACTCGGGCGGGTCCAGGCAGGTGTCGCAGTTGCCGCACCGGCCGCTCTCCTCCCCGAAGTAGCGCAGCAGCTGCTGCCGGCGGCACTGCACGGTCTCGCACAGGGCGAGCATCGCGTCCAGGTGCAGGGCCTGGGCGCGCTTGCGCTGCCGGTCCCCCTCCCCGTCCTCGATCATCCGCCGCTGCTGGACGACGTCCTGCAGGCCGTAGGCCAGCCAGGCCGTGGACGGCAGCCCGTCGCGGCCGGCGCGGCCGGTCTCCTGGTAGTAGCCCTCGATGCTCTTGGGCAGGTCGAGGTGGGCGACGAAGCGCACGTCGGGCTTGTCGATGCCCATGCCGAAGGCGATGGTCGCGACCATGACCACGCCGTCCTCGCGCAGGAAGCGGGACTGGTGCAGCCGGCGCTGCTCGGCGGGCAGTCCCGCGTGGTAGGGCAGCGCGGGAACGCCCTGGGCGGCCAGCCACTCGGCCGTGCGCTCGACCGAGGCGCGGGAGAGGCAGTAGACGATGCCGGCCTCGCCCGGGTGCTCGGTGCGGATCAGCTGCAGCAGCTGCCGGCGGGCGTCCTGCTTGGGGCCCACGCGGTAGCAGATGTTGGGCCGGTCGAAGCTGGAGACGAAGACGCGGGCGCCGCCCAGGTCGAGGTTGCGGACGATCTCCTCGCGGGTCTCCGCGGTGGCGGTGGCGGTGAGGGCGATGCGCGGGACCCCGGGCCAGCGCTCGTGCAGGAGCGTGAGCCCGAGGTAGTCGGGGCGGAAGTCGTGGCCCCACTGGGCCACGCAGTGGGCCTCGTCCACGGCGAACAGGGCGATCCGGGTGCGGTCCAGCAGCTCAGCGGCCGCGGGCAGGCGCTCGGGGGCGAGGTAGAGCAGGTCGAGCTCCCCGGCGAGCAGGCGGGCCTCGACCGCCCGGCGCTCCTCGACCGTCTGGGTGGAGTTCAGGTACGCGGCGCGCACCCCGAGCTGCTCGAGGGCGTCGACCTGGTCGTGCATCAGCGCGATGAGCGGGCTGACGACCACACCGGTGCCCTCCCGCACGAGCGCGGGGATCTGGTAGCACAGGCTCTTGCCGCCGCCGGTGGGCATGAGCACGAGCGCGTCGTGGCCGGCGACGACCGTGTCGATGATCTCGGCCTGCTGCCCGCGGAAGGCGTCGTAGCCCCACACCCGGGCGAGCACCTCGAGCGGCGCGGACCGGCCCGGCCCGGGCGCCGGGAGGTCCTCCGGTGCCCGTCCGTCCACGTCCTCCGGCGGCTCCGGCCCGCTCCACGTCTCGCCCACACGGCCAGGGTAGCCGCTGCGGGCGGCGCCCCGGTGCGGGGCGCCGTGCCGGGCGCTCAGGCGCGCGGGGCCCGGCCGGGGGGCTGGACCGGCGCGGGGGCGGGCGGGTCGGGCACGTGCAGCGGGGCGGTCGCGGGGCGCCCGGGCGCGGCCGTGCGGGCCCGCCCATCGATCTGCAGGTCCACCGCGCCGGGCTGCCCGTCCAGGACCCGCACGACGGTGCCCGCGCGGGTGGTCTCCACCCCGAGGCGGCGCCCGCGCCAGCGCAGGCGGAAGGCGATGCGGTCCAGGCCCGCCGGCAGCCGGGGGGCCAGGCGCAGCCGCCCGCCCTCGGGGTCCAGGCCGCCGAGGCCGCAGACCAGCGCCAGCCACGCCCCACCGGCGGAGGCCAGGTGCAGTCCCTCGGCGGTGTCCTGCTGGAGATCCCGCAGGTCCACGAGGGCGGCCTCGCGCAGGTACGCGTGGGCGAGGTCGAGGTGGCCCACCCGGGCGCAGACCACGGCCTGCACGCACGCGGACAGGGACGAGTCGCGCACGGTGCGCCGCTCGTAGTAGTCGAGGTCCCGGGCGGTCTGCTCGGGGGTGAAGTCCTCGGCGCACCACCACAGGGCCAGCACGAGGTCGGCCTGCTTGACGACCTGGCGGCGGTAGATCTTCGCGTAGTGGAAGTGCTCCTCGATCGGGTAGCCGTCCCGCTTGGCCTCGAAGTCCCACTCGCGGTAGGTGGTGAAGCCCGCGTTGGCCGGGTGCACGCCGCGCACCTCGTCGAAGGGGACGTGGAGGCGCTGCGCGAGGTCCCGCCACCGGTCCAGCTCGTCGGCGCTCACGCCGAGGCGGCCCACGTGGTCGGGGTGGGCCGCGCACGCCGCGGCGGCGGCCCGGAGGTTGCGCCGGGCCATGAGGTTGGTGAACACGTTGTCGTCGACCACGCCGGTGTACTCGTCCGGCCCCGTCATCCCGAGCAGGTGGACCCCGCCGTCGTGGTCCTCGTGGGCCGTCGCCGCCCACACCCGGGCGGTCTCCACGAGCACGTCCACGCCGCCGACGGCGGTCAGCTCCTCGCCGGTCGTGTCCGCCCACCAGGTGAAGGCCCGGGCGATGTCGGCGTTGACGTGCATGGCCGCCGTGCTGGCGGGCCAGTACGCGGAGGTCTCGTGCCCGTCGATGGTGCGCCAGGGGAAGGACGCGCCGCCGAGGTCCAGGACGCGGGCCCGCTCGCGGGCCCGGTCCAGGGTGGAGGAGCGCCACTGCAGCAGCCGGGCGGCGTCGCGGGGGCGCAGCAGCGCCAGGGCCGGCAGCACGAAGCCCTCGACGTCCCAGAACGTGTGGCCGCTGTACCCGCCGCCGGTCAGTCCCTTCGCCCCGACCGGGGCCCGGTGCACGCAGGCCGAGGCCTGGAGGAGCTGGAACAGGTCGAAGCGCAGCGCGAGCTGCAGGTCGGGGGCGCCGTCGACCTCGACGTCGGCGCCGGCCCAGTGCTCGTCGAGGACCGCGCGCTGGTCCGCGACCAGCCCCTCCCAGCCGCGCCGGCGCGCCCCGGCCATCGCGGCGAGCACCTGACCGCGGAGGTCGTCGGCGGGGTCCTCCGCGGACCAGGAGTGGCACAGGTACTTCACGAGGTGCAGCCGCTGCCCGGGGGCGAGGTCGGTGACGACGGTCGTCATCACGCGGTCCTCGTCGCACTGCGTGCTCACCGCGCCGCCCTCGGGGACGTCGAGGGCGTGCTCGACGGCGGCCGCGACGCCGATGCCGCTGCGGGCGGTGCGGTGGACGAGGACCCCGCCGGTCCCGTGGCAGGAGTGCCGCTCGGCGCGGAAGGGCTCGGCCAGCACCTCGGCCACGCGGGGGTCCTCGTTGCGCACCTTGGGCGGGGTGCCGTTGGCCACGAGCCCGGAGCGCAGCACGACCTGCACGGTGCGGTCCAGGGCCTCGACCTCGTAGCGGATCGCCGTGACGGAGCGGTGGGCCAGGGAGACCAGGCGTGTGGAGGCCAGCCGCATCCGGGACCCGCGCGGGGTGGTCCACTGCGTCTCGCGCTCCAGCGTGCCCGCCCGCAGGTCCAGCACGCGCTCGTGGTGCTCGGGCGGGCTCTCCCGCAGGTCCAGCGGCACGCCGTCGACCTGCAGGTGCACGGTGCTGCCGTCGGCCACGCCGACGATCGCCTGCCCGTGCTCGGGGTGCCCGTAGCCGCCCTCGGGGTAGGACAGCGGGTGGTACTCGTAGACCCCCGCCATGAACGTGCCGCGGGAGTCGCTGGGCTGCGGCTCGTCGAGGGTGCCCCGGACCCCGACGTAGCCGTTGGAGAGGGTCAGCACGGCCTCCAGGGCGCCCCGGTCCCCGAGGTCGAGGGCGGACTCGCGGACCTGCCAGGCGGAGGCGTCGTGCGGCGGTGTCTGCATGGCACCACCGTAGCCGCCTCGGCCGGGGACTCCCGGCCGCGGCGGCGGGCGGCTCAGCGGTGCGTGAAGCGCGGCTCGCGCTTGGCCGCGAACGCGGCCATGCCCTCCTTCTGGTCCTCGGTGGCGAACAGCCCGTGGAAGAGCCGGCGCTCGAACAGCACCCCCTGGGCCAGGCCGGTCTCGAAGGCGGCGGAGACCGCCTCCTTCGCGGCCATGGCCGCCGGCAGGGACTTCGCCGCGATCGTGCCCGCCACCTCGAGGGCCTCGTCGAGGAGGCGGTCGGCGGGCACCACGCGGGAGACGAGGCCCGCGCGCTCGGCCTCCGCGGCGTCCATCTGCCGGCCGGTGAGCACCATGTCCATGGCCTTGGCCTTGCCCACGGCCCGGGTCAGCCGCTGGGAGCCGCCCATCCCGGGGATGACCCCGAGGTTGATCTCGGGCTGGCCGAAGCGGGCGGTGTCGGCGGCGATGAGCACGTCGCACATCATCGCGAGCTCGCAGCCCCCGCCGAGGGCGTAGCCGGCCACGGCGCCGACCACCGGGGTGCGGACCCGGGTGAAGGCGTCCCAGCCGGCGAACCAGTCCGCGCGGAACATCTCCGAGAAGCCCCGGTCGGCCATCTCCTTGATGTCGGCCCCTGCGGCGAAGGCCTTCCCGGAGCCGGTGAGCACGATCGCCCCGATGCCCGGGTCGGCGTCCATCGCGGCCGCGGCGGCCACGACCTCGCGCAGGGTCGCGGCGTCGAGGGCGTTGAGGGCCTTGGGCCGGTGCAGGGTGATGATCCCGGTGCGGCCGCGGGTCTCCACCCGGATGTTCTCGTGCTGCTCGGTCATGCGCTGCCTCCTGGGTCGTGCGGATCGGGGTCGGTGCCCGCCGGCGTCGTCGCGGCGGGGGGCGGGCCGAAGCCCGCCGCGGCCAGCCGCTCCCGGCCCGCGGGGCCGGTGAGCAGCTCGGCGAACGCCGCGGCGGCGTCCTCCTCGCCGCCGGGGACCACCACGGCGGCGTACGGGTTGGCCGCGGCGGCGGCCTCGGGCAGGGCCACGGCGTCGAGCTCGTCCTCGTGGGCGGCGACGTCGGTGACGTAGACGAGCCCCGCGTCGGCCTGCCCGGTGCGGACCTTGCCGAGGACGTCGGTCACGGCGTTCTCCTCGCTCACCGGGCGCAGGTCGACCCCGGCCAGGTCCTGGACGGTGCGCGCGGCGTGCCCGCAGGGGACCTGCTCGGCGCACACCACGGTGCGCACCCCGTCCCCGGCGAGGTCGGCGAGGGAGCCCACGCCGCGGGGGTTGCCCTCGGCCACCGCGATCACCAGCCGGTTGGTCGCCACGGGCCGCGCCGGCCCGGCGGCCCGGCCGGCGTCGAGGACCCGCTGCAGGGTGCGCTCGTCGGCGGCGACGAACAGGTCGGCGGGGGCGCCCTCGGCGATCTGCACGGCGAGGTCCGAGGAGCCGGAGAAGTTGAGGGCCACCTCCGTGCCGGGGTGGGCCCGCTCGTACTCGGCCGCGAGCTCGGGGAGCACGCCGGCGAGGGAGGACGCCGCCCACACGTCCAGGCGGTCCCCGGCCGCGGTGGGAGCGCACCCGGTCAGGGCCGCGAGCGGCAGCAGCGCGGCCGCGGCGCGGCGGCGCGCCCGGCCGGTCGGCCGGGCGGCCGGGCGGGCGTCTCCTCCGGTGCGCTGGGGCATGGCGCCGATCCTAGCCGGGCGCCTCCCGGCCGGGCGGGTCCTTGCCGCCGCGCGCCGGGGCCCGTCTAGCATGGGGGCATGCGCGAACTGCAGAGGGCAATCATCGACGAGATGGGCGTGAAGCCCGAGATCGACCCGGAGCAGGAGATCGAGGCCCGGGTGGGCTTCCTGTGCGACTACCTCCGGGCCAGCGGCACCAACGGCTTCGTGCTGGGCATCAGCGGGGGACTGGACTCCACGCTGGCCGGCCGGCTCGCGCAGCTGGCGGTCGAGCGCCTGGCCGCCGACGGTGTGACGGCCGAGTTCGTGGCGGTGCGCCTTCCCTACAGGGTCCAGCACGACGAGGACGACGCGCAGGCGGCCCTGGAGTTCATCCGCCCGTCCACCACCGTGACCTACAACGTGGCCGCCGCCGTGGACGGCTTCGAGACGGAGTTCCGCCAGGCCGCGGGCCGGGAGATCTCCGACTTCAACAAGGGCAACATCAAGGCCCGGGTGCGGATGATCGCCCAGTACGCCCTGGCCGGGGAGCGCAACCTGCTCGTGCTCGGCACCGACCACGGCGCCGAGTCCGTGACGGGGTTCTTCACCAAGTACGGCGACGGCGGGGCGGACGTGCTGCCGCTGTTCGGGCTGAACAAGCGGCAGAACCGGCTGCTGACGAAGACCCTCGGCGCCGAGGAGCGGCTGTGGGCCAAGGCCCCGACCGCCGACCTGCTCGACGACGCCCCGGGCCAGACCGACGAGGCCGAGCTGGGGCTCTCCTACGACGACATCGACGACTACCTCGAGGGCCGGGAGGTCGACGACGCGGTGGCGGAGCGGATCGAGCACCGCTGGCGCATCACCCGTCACAAGCGCACGACGCCCGCCACGCCCCTCGACGACTGGTGGCGCCGCTGAGCCCGCGCTCCCGGCCCGCTCCCGCGGGCCGGGTTCAGCGGGTGACCCACACCCGCTTCGTCACCGACGACCAGTGCACGGTGTGGCCTCCGGAGAAGCGCTGGCGGACCTCCGTGCCCCACCGGTACTCGTCGGTGACCGGGAAGCCGTAGCCGCGCTCGTAGCCGGCCGCCTTCCACCGCTGCCCGATCGCGCTGTTCTCCTGCACGATCCGGGCCCCGGCGCCCGGGCTCCAGAGCACCTTGTAGACGTTCGTCCCGCGGCGGAACATCTGCCAGGCGCCGCCGGGCAGGGACCGCTCCTCGATCACGGGCAGGCCGTGGGTGTGCTCCCGGCCCGCGGCGATCCACTTGCGCCCGATCGCGGTCCAGTTCTCCAGGGGCCAGGCGCCGTGGCCCGGGGCCCAGTAGATCGTGGTGGTGCGCCCGGCGCGGGCGAACTGCTGGTAGACCCCGCCCTCGGCGAGCCCGCCGCGCTCGGGGGTGGTCGGCGCCCCGACCACGGCCTCCCCGCCCATCCGGGCCCAGCGCGAGCCGATGGCCCCGCCCACGGGGTGGGCCGTGGGCACGGGGGCCTGCCAGCCCGACTCCGGGTCGGCCCAGGTGCCGGGCACGGCCTGCCCGGCCGGGTACGCGTAGTAGTAGAGGGTCAGGTAGGTCTCCCACCCGGGACCGTCCGGGCCGGTCGTGGGCACGTGGGCCACCCCGATGCCCACGTGCGTGAGGTCCCGGGCGAACTGGTCGGTGCCGTTGCGCGGGTAGAAGTCCAGCAGCCAGTGGGTGAGCGCCTGCACGGCGTCCGTGCCCGCGAACGTCCCGGTGAACTCGCCCTTGCCGTAGTACTGGTCCATCCGCGTCCCCCCGGCCGGGGCCCCGGACCACGGGTCGGGGTTGGACAGCGGCGCCCGGGCCGCGGCCATGGTCTCGGCCCACCGCTGGGCGGTGCGCGAGAGGGCGCTGTTGTAGGCCAGCGGCGCCCGTCTCGCCTGCCCCCGGTGCTCGTTGACGATCCGGAAGGCCTCCTCGACGTGGGCGAGCGTGGTGACGGGGGCCGCGGCGGCGGTGCCCGTGCGGCCGGCCGAGGACCCCGGGGCGGAGGGCTCCCCGGCGCGGGGATCCGCGGCGGCCGCCGCGGCACCGGCCGGGGCCGCGGGCGGGGCGGCGGGCGCGCCGTCGATCGTCGCCCCGCCGCTGAGCACGCCCCCCGGGGCGGATCCGGGCCGGCCGCCGGGAGCGGACGCGCCCGGCTCCGGGGCGGGCGCACCGGGGTCCGCGGCGGCCGGGGCGGGCAGCTCGGCGGCGAGCGCCGGAACGCCCCCGAGCAGCAGGGCCGTGGCGGTGGCCAGGGCCAGGAGGGAGCGGGGCGGGACAGCGGGCACGGGGGGCTCCTCGGGCTGGGGGCGGCACCGCCGGGGGACGCGGGCCGGACAAAAATTAGCATTAGCAATCCAGCCTGGCCAGGGGAGCGCGTCACGGGGAGTCGCCGGGCCGGGCGGGCGCGGCACGGGCGCGGCGCGGACCCGTCCGGGGCACGGGCGCGGGCACGCCAGCCGGTAACGTGGAGCGCATGAGGATCGCCACCTGGAACGTGAACTCCATCCGCGCCCGCGCCGACCGCGTGGAGGCGTGGCTGCGGCGCTCCGACGTGGACGTCCTCGCGATCCAGGAGACCAAGGCGAAGGACGAGAACTTCCCCTGGGAGCTGTTCGAGTTCATGGGCTACGACGTCGCCCACTTCGGCCTGAGCCAGTGGAACGGCGTGGCCATCGCCTCCCGGGTGGGCCTCGACGACGTCGAGCGCACCTTCCCGGACCAGCCCGCCTTCGGCAAGCCCGGCGAGGAACCGGTGCCGGAGGCGCGCGCGATCGGCGCCACGTGCGGCGGGGTGCGCGTGTGGTCCCTCTACGTCCCCAACGGCCGGGGCCTGGAGGATCCCCACATGCCGTACAAGCTCGAGTGGCTGCGGGTGCTCAAGGACCACGCCCGCCGGTGGGTCGAGGAGGACGCCGCGGCGCAGGTCGCCCTGGTCGGCGACTGGAACGTGGCCCCGCAGGACGAGGACGTGTGGGACCTGCAGTTCTTCCTCGACAACGGGCTCACCCACGTCAGCGAGCCCGAGCGCGCGGCCTTCCGGGCGTTCCTCGAGGAGGCCGGCTACCAGGACGTGGTGCGCCCCCGCCACCCCGGCCCCGGCGTCTACACCTACTGGGACTACAAGGGCCTGCGCTTCCCCAAGAAGGAGGGCATGCGCATCGACTTCCAGCTCTACTCCCCCGCCCTCGCCGCGCGCGTCACCGACGCCCTGATCGACCGCGAGGAGCGCAAGGGCAAGGGCGCCTCCGACCACGCGCCCGTCGTCGTGGCGATCGACTGAGCGCCGTGGCCCAGCTGCTGCAGGTCGGGCGGGCGTTCCGCTCCGCGACGGGGATCCCGCACGAGTTCGCCCTGCGGGTCTACGTGCCCGCCGAGGACCTCGACGCCCTCTACGCGCCCCTGCTGCCCCGGGCGCTGCCGCCGGAGGAGGCCGGGGTCAACCAGCTCACCGAGCAGCTGGCCCGCCTCGCCGCACCGGGGGCGGACCCCCTGCCCCCGGCGAGCGAGCCCCTGTGGACGCTGCCGTTCTCCTGCGCCCCCGCGGGGCGGCGGATGCTCGCCGCCGGTCTCGGGGACTTCCCCGTCTTCCACCCCCCGCAGCGGCTGCGCCGGTCCCTGCGCCTCGTGGCGCTGGCGGAGGAGGAGGGCGGGCAGCCGCTGCCGTCCCTGCTCGTCCCGGAGGAGGCCGTGAAGGCCGCCGGCGAGCGCGTCACCCGGGAGCACTTCACCCCGGTGTACGCGCGGCAGGCGGCGTTCACGGCGCCGATGGCGTGGTTCGCGCCCTTCACGGCGGAGGACCACGTGGAGAGCCTCCACCACGGCAACCGGGTGCACCGCTGCGCCGTGCCGGTCGACGTCGCCACCCGCCGCGTCGTGCACGCCGCACAGGTCGTGGAGGACGCCGGCGGGGAGGACCTCGAGGGGCTCGGCGAGGACCTCACGCACCTGGCCCGGTGGCTGGGGGCCTTCCCCGCCAACGGGCTGCTGGTGCTGCACTACGGCGCGGTCGCCGACCGGTTCCAGCCCGACGAGAGCCCGCAGGACCTCCAGGACGCCGTCGCCCTGCTCGACGCCCGGGACGACACCGGCGCGGCGGTGGCCTTCCGCCGGCTGATGCACCGCTGGCTGCCCCTGGCCCACCTCGAGACCGCCAGCTGAGCGGCGGGGCCGCTCAGCCGACGGCGGCGCCCAGCGCCACCTCGCGCCGGCCCGTCAGGGTCCGGGGGACGTCGTGGCTGACCAGCAGCACCGCGCGGTCGCGGCTCCACTCCACGAGCTCCTCGGCGAGCACCCCGGCGGCCTCCTCGTCGAGGCCCAGGAAGGGCTCGTCCAGGCCCACCGCGGCGAACTCCCCGAGCGTGCACATGATGATCCACAGCTTGCGGGCGCTGCCCGTGGAGAGCGCGGAGACCGTGTCGTCGGTCCACCGGTCCAGCCCGTACCGTTCCGCCCGGGACGCGGCGGCACGCCACGGCAGGCCCCGGGCGCGGGTGGCGAACTCCAGGTGCTCGCGCACCGTCAGCTGCGGGTAGAGGGCCTGGTCGACCCCGCAGTAGCGCCGGAGTGCCCGCACGGCCGGGTCCTGGGCGTCGTGCCCGCACACCCGCACCGCACCGGAGCCCGCCGCTGCGTACCCGGCGTAGAGCAGCAGCACCGAGCTCTTGCCGGAGCCGTTGGGGCCGGTCAGGTGGACCACGGCGCCGGGGTCCGCCGTGAGGCGCAGCCCCCGGAGCACCGGCTGGTCCCCGTAGCCGAAGAACACGTCCTGGAAGTCGATCAAGCCCGCCACGGGACTCCTCTCGTGCGGTGGACCGCGACGGCCACGCCCACGGCGAGCACGGCGCAGGTGTATACGGACAGCGCTGCCACGCCCCAGGCCCCCGAGGACAGCGCGAAGAACGGGGCGCACAGTGCGAGGACGCACACGGAGGAGACCGTGCCCTGGGTCGTCCTCCCGTCGACGCCCTGCCCCCCGCCCTCCACGGCCTCGGCGATCAGGGCGGCGCCCACCACGAGGATCGGCAGCAGGCCGAGCGCCAGCGCCGACCGGGCGGAGACGAGCAGGCCGACCCCCGCGGCCAGGAACAGCCACTCCCGGCCCACGAGCCGGGGCAGCGCCCCGAGCGCGCCGAGGAGCACCCGCGCCATGCTCCGCCCCGAGACCTCCCACTCGTAGCGCAGGTGGGCGACCGAGGCGCTGGGCCCGGCCACGGAGAAGAACAGGCCCACGAGCACGATCGCGGAGATGAAGGCGTAGCCCCGCACCACCGACCACACCACCGGTGTGAGCTCCGCCCCGAGACCGCCGCCCAGCCGGCACCCCGCGCCCAGCAGGCCCAGCACGGCCACCAGGCGGCCCGTGGAGCGCAGGAAGGGGAGCACGGCCGAGCCGGCCACCCTGCTGCTCGTGCGCGAGGCCACGCCCGCGCCCGCCGGAACGGGGGCGGGCCCGGGCGCACCGGCGTCGTACCCGGCGCGGCGCAGCACGGGGACGAGCAGCACCACGGCCGTGAGCAGCAGGGCGTCCACGGCCAGGACCGGCCAGGGCGCCACGGCGAGGGCGGGCGCCGGGACCGGCACCGGGAGGCCGGCCGTCCCCGCGCGGATTCCGGCCGTCACGGCCCACGCGAGCACCAGCACCGCGGCCCCCAGCAGCGGGTTCAGGCGCACCGGCCCGCGCCGGCGCGCCTGGGGGCGCGAGAGCGCCCACAGGGCGTCGACCAGGGCGACCGCCAGGAGCGCGCCCCCGAGCAGGGCGGCGACGGCGCCCGCCTGGGAGGGGCGAAGCCCGGCGGCCGCGCCGAAGGCCGTGAGGAGGACGGCGAGGCCCGCGAACGCGGCCAGGTCGGGACGGAGGGAGCGCACCAGCCACACGTGCAGCCGGGTCACGTCCGTGATCGCCAGCAGCGCCCGCTCGGGCGGGGCGCAGACGGCGGTGCGCCGTTCGGACATGCTGTTGCGCAGGATCAGCAGCCCGCCGGCGGCGACGGCCAGCAGCGAGGCCGCCGACGCGGCGGCGGCCGGGGTGCCGCCGGCCGTCGTCCACAGCGCACCGGCCAGCCAGCCGGCGCCGGCCGCCAGGACGGCGCCGGCCGTGCGCAGGCTCCGGCGCAGGAGGAGCCAGACGCGGAAGCCCACCCAGTCCCTGAGCGGCGCGTGCTGGGAGCGCCCGACCAGCGTCGCGTAGGCAGCGACCACGCGCAGGTCGGCCGCGGCGGCGGGGACCGGCACCGCTCAGCGCGACCAGAGCTTGGCGACGCTGACCGAGCACAGCAGCCCGAAGAGCGCCCACACGGCGCCGATCACCACCAGCCCGGTCTCGCCCCGGGACAGGCCGACGCCCGCCAGGACGAGACCGGCCACGACGGACAGGAGGACGACGGCGGAGAAGCCGATGCGGAGCATGGTTGACCTTCTTTCAGGGGTTGACATCACGGATCCGGAAACTTCTGGCCCCCATCATCGCCGCGCCGAGGGCGAACACGGTGAAGTACACGACCGTGGCGTCCGCGCCGTCGCCGGGGGCGAGCACGAGGGGCGCGTCGACGGCCAGCGGTGCGCGCAGCAGCTCGGCGCCCCGGAACGGGTCGACCGAGGACAGCCACTCGGGCGCCCTGGTCGAGGCTCCCAGGGCGCGGAAGAGCTGGCCGAGCACGAACGGGAGCGCCAGGACGGCGGGGACCGTCCAGGGCGATCCGCGGAGCAGGACGCCGAGGCCCGTGCCGTAGGCGATCCACAGCAGGGCGTTCGCGGCGCCGCCGAGCACCACGGTGAGGACGAGGCCCGGTGGGCCCGCCGTCTCCGCGCCGGCCAGCACGGGGATCAGCGGCACGCACACCGCGGCGGTCACGACCTGGAGCGGCAGCACGCAGGCGGCGGCCACGAGCGCCTTGGCGGCGAGCCACCGTCCCCGGCGCCCGTCGGCGACGAGCAGCTGCGCCGCGCGTCCGCTGCCGAGCTCCGCCCCCACGGCCAGGGCCCCGTGCAGCGCCGCGTACAGGTGGAGCACCGAGCCCTTGCCGAGGGCCAGCTGCACGGCCTCGACGGCCGTGCCGCCGTCGCCGGGGGTCAGCTGACGGAGCAGCACCAGGTAGCTGAGGCAGCCCAGCACGGAGACGACCACCGCCGTCAGCGCGGCGGCCCGGTGCAGCGGGGAGAGCACGACGCGGAGGAACTCGTAGCGCACCATCGTCCCGAAGCTCATCGGCCCCCCTCCCCGTCCGCGCCGCGCGCGCCGACGAGGCCGACGAACGCGTCCTGCAGGGACGGCTCGCGGCGGCGCAGCTCGAGGACGGCCACCCCCGCCCGGCTCAGGAGGTGCCCGATCTCGTCGGTGGTGCGGGCCTCGACGAGCAGCCCGTGCGCCGCCGACCGGGCCCGGTGGCCGGCCTCGGCGAGCCGGGCCAGCGCGTGCCCGTCGTCGTCGGTGCGCACGAGGAGCTCGTCCGCACCGGCGGTGCGCAGCAGCTGCTCCTTCGTGCCCGTGAACAGGACCTCGCCCCCGCGCAGGAGGGTGACGTCGGCGACGACGTCCTCGAAGCCGTCGAGCGTGTGCGAGGTCACCAGGACGCACGCCCCGTCCCGGGCGAGCCGCTGGATCCGTTCGACCACCTCGAGCTTCGTGAAGACGTCCAGCCCGTTGAACGGCTCGTCCAGGAGGTAGAGGTCGGCCTCGGTGGCCAGTGCCAGGCACAGCGAGAGGAGCTGGCGCTGCCCGAAGGAGAGCTCCGCGACGCGCCGGCGCCAGAGGGAGCCGATCGGGCCGTGGGAGCGGACCGCCTCCCGGAGCCGCGCGGACCGGGGCCGTGCGGCGGCGTAGAGACGGACGACGTCGCGGACCCGGGCCCCGCGGTCGGCCCCGAGGCGGTCGAAGCAGGCGGCGAGCCGGGGACCGTCCTCGTGCCGCCGCTCCAGCGGGCCGCCCGAGAAGAGGATCTCCCCCGCGTCGGTGCGGCACAGCCCGAGCAGGGCGCGGACCGTGGTCGTCTTCCCCGAGCCGTTGGGGCCCAGCAGCGCGTGCACGCGGCCGGGACGGACCGCGAGGCCGACGTCGGTGAGCACAGCCGTCCCGCCCACCGCCTTCGAGACGCCGCGCAGCGTCAGTCCCCCGGTCACGGGAGCCAGTTCCAGCCGGCCAGGACCGCGAGGAGGAAGGCGCTGGCCACGGCGACGGACCGGGGCCTCGGCGCCGCCCGGCGCAGGGGCCCGGACAGGGCGAGCGCCCCGCCCCCGGTCGCGGCCACGGCGCACGCGAGCGGGACCAGCAGCGGTGCCGCCGCCGCGGCGGCGGGCCACAGCGCGGGGACGGCCTGGTTCACCACCACCGACAGGACGTAGACCGTGGTGTGCAGACCCACCTCGAGGCCCCCGGCGCGCACGGTGCGGGGGAACACGGTCCGCTCCAGCTGCCGGGCGAGGAGGACGAAGACCGCGGCGGCCAGGACCGAGACGAGCAGGCCGACGGCGACCCCGACCCGCAGGGCCAGCGTCCGCAGCTGCGGATCGCTCAGCTCCGCGGCCAGCTCCGCCGGGAAGTCCCGCTCGAGCGCGGCGTAGAGGGAGGGCAGGCGCACGGCCATGACGCAGGTCAGGACGAGCACCAGCAGCACGGCCGTGCGCCGGCCGGTGGTGCGCGCGGCGGGACCGGCCGGGGAGAGGGTCTCGGCGGTGTGGCTCATGACGGCCTTTCCGGATGCGATGGGCATCACAGCAGAGCGGACTCGACGACGGCGCCCACGGCGACGACGGCGGCGCCGGCGACGGCGACGGCGGCCGCCGGCACGAGGGCGCCGAGATAGGCGGACGGGCGGGGGCGGGCGTCCGCGAGGGCGGCGCGCCCGGCGTGGACCGCCGGCAGCAGGCCCCCGACCGCGACGAGCAGCAGGCCCCCGAACTCGAGCCCTGCGTAGGGCCCGATCTCCTCGAGCACCCGCTGCCAGCCCAGGTTGCCGGTGGCCACGGCCCAGGTCGCCCCGACGTAGGCGGAGACCAGGAGCAGGCCGACGGCGGTGCCGATGCCGCCCGTGGCGGCCCCGGAGAACAGCAGGGCGGCGGCGGCCAGGTTCGTCGTGGCGATCCGGGCGGCGGGGACCGGTTCCGTGCCGGCCCGCGGGGCCCACGTCCCGTCCCCGCTCAGGCCCGCCAGCGAGGTGTAGCCCAGCAGCACCCCGGCGGCCGTGAGCACGAGGACCGCCGCCGCGCTGACGAGAAGCGTCCGCCGCAGCGCCACGGGTGCGCGCCCGCGTCCGCCCCGGCGGAGCCCGCCGGGGCTCCGCCGGGAGGGTGCGTCAGGCAATCGCGGCGCCCTTGCCCTTGGTCGTGATGAACCACATCACGGTGGCGGCGATGGCGCCGATCACGCCCGCGCCGAACACGATGATGACGGCTCGCAGGGCCCAGCCGCCGGCGGCGATGGCCGCGACGATCTGGCTGGCGGCGGCGGTCGAGATGCCCAGCGATCCGGCCACCCACAGGGCGCCGAAGGCGGCGAACAGGGTGCCGATGCTCGATGCGGCGAGGACGGCGGCGGCGCCGCCGAGCTTCTTCCGGTCCAAGGTCGTGGTGGTGCTCATCAGTGCTCTACCTCCTGGTGGCGTGGTCGGCCCGGCGGGGATCCGCCGGCGACTCCTCGACCCTAGAGCGGAACTGATCCGAATACATGTACTTTCGGATGGATCCTCCCGCCCACCGGTCCGCCGTCCGGATGAGGACCGCCGCGGCCCGTGCTGACACCGCACCCGTGGGCTGGCAAGCTGGGGGCGCACATCCCCGCGACCGGAGGACCCCCAGACCCGATGACGCAGCAGGCCGAGACCGACCGTTCGACCGACACCGCGCCCTGGTGGCGCTCCGCGGTGATCTACCAGATCTACCCGCGCTCCTTCAACGACTCCGACGGCGACGGCATGGGCGACCTCCCCGGCATCATCGACCGCCTGGACTACCTCGCCGACCTCGGGGTGGACGCCCTGTGGCTGTCCCCGTTCTACGTCTCCCCCCAGAACGACGCCGGCTACGACGTCTCGGACTACCGGGACATCGACCCCCGCTTCGGCACCCTCGAGGACTTCGACCGGATGCGCGCGCGCATGGCCGAGCTCGGGCTGCGGCTGATCGTGGACCTGGTCCCCAACCACACCTCGAGCGAGCACGGGTGGTTCCGCGCCGCCGTCGCCGCCGGGCCGGGCAGCCCCGAGCGCGACCGCTACGTCTTCCGCGAGGGCCGCGGCGAGCACGGCGAGCTGCCGCCCAACAACTGGCGCTCGGTCTTCGGCGGCGAGGCCTGGACCCGCCTGCCGGACGGCCAGTGGTACCTGCACCTGTTCGACTCCACCCAGCCGGACCTCAACTGGGAGAACCCGGAGGTGTGGGAGGAGTTCCGCTCCGTGCTGCGCTTCTGGCTCGACCGCGGCGCCGACGGGTTCCGGGTGGACGTGGCCCACGGCCTGGTCAAGGCCGAGGGCCTGCCCGACTGGGACCGGCAGGTGCGCATGGTCGAGGGCGAGCACGAGGCGAGGGAGCACGACCGGCCCGAGGGTCCCGAGACGCCGATGCACACCGGCAGCCCCTACTTCGACCAGGACGGGGTGCACGAGGTCTACCGCGACTGGCACCGGGTGCTCGCCGAGTACGACGGCGACCGGATGATGGTCGCCGAGGCCTGGGTGGAGCCCGCGCACCGGCTCGCGATGTACGTGCGCTCCGACGAGATGCACCAGGCGTTCAACTTCGACTTCCTGGTCGCCGGGTGGGACTGGGCGCGGCTGTCGCGGGCGATCGAGGACTCCCTGGCCGAGTCCGCGAAGGTCGGCGCGCCCACCACGTGGGTGCTCTCCAACCACGACACCGTCCGGCACGTCTCCCGCTTCGGGCTCGCCGACCCGATCGCCTACCCGATGGGCATCGCCGCGGAGCACGAGCAGCCCGACTACGACCAGGGCCTCGCCCGGGGCCGCGCGGCCGCCCTCGTGGAGCTCGCGCTGCCGGGCTCGGCCTACCTCTACCAGGGCGACGAGCTGGGCCTGCCCGAGCACACGAGCCTGCCCGCGCACGTGCGCGAGGACCCCACGTTCGCCCGCACGGACGGCGCGGAGATCGGCCGGGACGGCTGCCGCGTGCCGATGCCGTGGTCGGCCGGGGAGCCGGGCCTGGGCTTCGGGCCCCAGCCGTGGCTGCCGCAGCCGCCGGCCTTCGCCGCGCTGGCCGCCGACCGGCAGGTGGGGGTGCCGGGGTCCACGCACAGCCTCTACCGGGACGCCCTGCGGCTGCGCCGTGAGCTCGGCCTGGGCCGGGGCTCCTTCGCGTGGCACGAGGCGCACGACGGCGCCACGGGGCTGCTGGCGTTCGTCAGCACCACCCCGGCGGGCCGGCGCGTGCTCGTCGCCGCGAACACCGGCGAGCAGCCCGTGGCGCTGCCGGCGGGCGAGGTGCTGCTGACCAGCCTGGAGGACGCCCTGGTGGACGGGGTGCTGGGCCCCGCCGCCGCGGCGTGGGTGTCCCTGGACTAGCACGCCGGGGCTCCCGGGGGGACGCGCCCGCCGGGAGCCCCGGGTGCGTCAGCGGCCGGCGCCCGCGGGCGTCAGGGCCGCTCCTCCTCGGCGGGCGGGTCCTGGCGGGCGAGCTCCTCGGCCGGCTCGCCGCCCGGCTCCAGCACGATCCCGTCCTCCCGCTGGACCGCGGGCTGGTCCTCGAAGCTGCCCGGATCGGGCTGCTGCTCCGTCATGGTCGTCCTCCCTCCGTCGCAGGCCCCCGGCGGGGGCGGTGCCCCCATCGTAGGCAGGAGGCTGATCACCGGGTGGGGGCGGGCTCCTCGCAGCGGGCCTGCAGCCACTCGTCGACCGGGGCGAGGGTGCGCTGCAGCTCCGCCAGCTCGGCGGGCTGCAGCGAGTCGCCGGCACCGGCCAGCACCGCCCCGGCGTCGTCGAACGCGGGGCGCAGCTCGGCGGGCACCCGGGAGGCGAGCTCGTGCACGGAGGCGCTGATCTCCTCGGGCCGGTAGCGCGGGTCGGCCTCGTCGGTGGACAGGGGGACCACGGCGAGGGCCGTGTGCGCGCCGGCGACGTCGAAGCAGGTGCGCGGGTCCGCCGCGGGCAGCGCGGTCGGGGCGGGATCGGGCCGCGCGCTCGGGGTGTCCTCGAGGACGATGCTGCGCTGCGGGGCGGCGGTGCCGCAGGCGGGCAGTGCGAGCAGGCACAGGACCAGCCCGGCGAGCGGGCCCGTTCGTCGGAGGTGGCGGTTCACGCCCCCACCGTAGGCCGGGAACCTCGGGAGGTGCTGGCAGCCGGCGGCGGGCTCCCCGGACGTGCGGCGGCCGGGAACGACGAAGCCCCCGGTCCCTGCTGGGACCGGGGGCTTCCGCGGTGGCTCCGACCGGCGTCGATCCGGTGACCTTACGATTTTCAGTCGTACGCTCTACCAACTGAGCTACAGAGCCTCGGCGCATCGGATGCGCCGAGACGGCGCAGCTGTCCGGGGACACCTCGCCGCCTGAGCGACCCTGACGGGACTTGAACCCGCGACCTCCGCCGTGACAGGGCGGCGCGCTAACCAACTGCGCTACAGGGCCTTGCTGTTGTCGCCAACGAGGACTGATCCTATCAGCACTCCTCGGCTGTTGTGCAAATCGGTGCTCCCACCGTTTCCACGCGTACCCCCAACGGGATTCGAACCCGTGCCGCCGCCGTGAAAGGGCGGTGTCCTAGGCCGCTAGACGATGGGGGCCTGCGGCTCCCCGCTCCGGGTGCGCTCGGCCGGCGGGCCGGGTTCCGGGACGGGAGACAGCCACCTCAGCTTAGAGGCAGGTGGGGGTTCGCACAATTCCCGCGCGGCCCCCGGCGGGCCGCGTGCGGTAGGAAGGAGTGGTGATGGAGATGACGCACGAGGAGTTCGACCGGGCCGTCGACGACGCGATCGACCTGATCCCCGACGAGCTGTTCCGGGCGATGGACAACGTGGTGATCCTCGTCGAGGAGGAGCCCCCGGCGCACTCCCCGGAGCTGCTGGGCCTCTACGAGGGCGTGCCCCTGACCGCGCGGGACGGCGGGTGGGGCGCGGGCTCGCTGCCCGACCGGATCTTCGTCTACCGCGGGCCGCTGCGGCGGATGTGCACCGACCGGGAGGAGCTGGTGGAGGAGATCACCGTGACCGTCATCCACGAGGTCGCCCACCACTTCGGGATCGATGACGAGCGCCTGCACGAGCTCGGCTGGGGCTGAGCCGGCCCCGCCCGGGTCAGGCGTCCCAGGGGCGGACGTCGTCGAGGTCGAAGTCCTTGCGGGTCTCGATCCGCTCGTCGTAGCGGTCCGGGACGATCAGCACGGGCCCGGCCGCGTTGTGCAGCACGCCCTGGGAGGTGGAGCCCAGCAGCATCCCGGCGAAGCCGCCGCGCCCGCGGGTGCCGACGACCACGAGGCGGTTGCGGCGGGTCTGGTCCACGAGCACCTGCACCGGCGGGCCGTCGGCCAGCTCGGAGCCGATCTCCAGGTCCGGGAACCAGCTCTTCAGCCAGGCCACCCCGCCCTGCAGGGCGCGGGCGACGTCGTCGTACATGGCCTCGAAGTCCACGGCCGTGGGCATCCACGCGACCGCGCCGCTGACCGGCGGGACCGCGCACACGACCGTCAGGGGCACGTCCAGCAGCCGGGCCTCCTCCGCGGCCTCCAGCATCGCGGCCCGCGCCTGGGACGAGCCGTCCGAGCCGACGACGACGCGCTCGACCAGCGCCGCGGTGCCGGCGAGGGCCTCCTCCCCCAGGTGCTCCTTCGACCACGGCAGGGGGACGACCCCGGTGGGGCACGTCGCGTGGGCGGGCACGGCCGTGGAGACGGTGCCCAGCAGCCGGCCGAGCAGCCCGCCGCGCCCGCGCGAGCCGAGCACGAGCAGCTCCGCGGTGCGGCTGAGCTCGAGCAGGGCCCCGGAGGGGTCGCCCGTCTCGACCGTGGCGCGCAGCTCGACGCCGGTGGAGCGCACCTGCGCGGCGGCGTCGTTGAGCAGCTCCTCGACGCCGCGGGCGAGGGCCGCCTCGTCGACCGTCGCGTAGCCGGTGTCGAAGCCCGACCCGGAGAACACCGGGAGGCTGTAGGCGGTGACCATCCGCACGGGCAGACCGCGGCGGCGCCCCTCCCGGGCGGCCCAGCGCAGCGCGCCGTGGCTCTGCTCGGAGCCGTCGATGCCCACCACGATCTCGCCGGTGGCGTCCGGGGCGTCCCCGGCCGTGCTGCCCGTGCTCGCGTCCTCCGGCCGCCCGGGTCCCCGGCGCCGCTCGCGGTCCCGGTCACGGGACGGTCGGTCGGTCATGACGGTGCCTTCCTGTGCGCGGGTCCCGCGGGTCGTCGCCGGTGCGGCTCCCCCGGTGCGGGGCTTCGCCTCCGATGGTACGCGCGCACCCCGGCGCGCCGGGGCCGCCCGCGGTGAGAGGATGAGGGCGCGCGCTGCACCCCGCAACCGAGGAAGGACGGTCCTGGCGATGAGCGAGACGCCGCTGCCCGGGGAGACCGGGACCAGGGAGTGGACCACGTGGGGCCGCACCCACACGGTGACCCCGGAGCACGTGCTGGCGCCCTCCTCCGTGGAGGAGCTGGCCCGGGGCGTGGCCGCCGCCGCCCGGCGGGGCCTGCATGTGCGCCCGGTGGGCTCCGGCTGCAGCTTCTCGGCGCTCGCGGTGGCCCCCGAGGTGCTCGTGGACCTCTCGGCGCTGACCGGGCTGGTCGACGTGGACGCGCAGCAGCACCGGGCGACCGTGCTCGCCGGGACCACCCTCGCCGCGCTGAGCCAGGACCTCGAGGAGCACGACCTCGCGGTGACGAACCTGCCCGACAGCACCTGGCAGACGGTGGCCGGGGCCGTGGCCACCGGCACCCACGGCACGGGGCTGCGGTTCCCGTCCCTGTCCGGGCAGGTCGTGGCCCTGACCCTGGTCAGCCCCTCCGGGGAGCTGCTGGAGTGCTCCGCCGAGCAGCGGCCCGAGCTGTTCCGGGCCGCGTGCACGGGTCTCGGCATCACCGGGGTGGTCGCGACCGTCACCCTGCAGTGCGAGCCGGCGTTCCGGCTGCACGCGGCGGAGCTCAAGGAGCCCCTGGGCCAGCTCGTGGACTCCCTCGGGGACCGGATGGCCGGGGCCGACCACTTCGAGTTCTTCTGGACGCCGGGGACCTCCACGGCCCAGACCCGCATCCTCACCCGCCTGCACAAGCTCCCGGAGTCCTACACCCGCCCGGGCTCC
This sequence comes from Kocuria flava, assembly GCF_001482365.1. Classification (NCBI taxonomy): domain Bacteria; kingdom Bacillati; phylum Actinomycetota; class Actinomycetes; order Micrococcales; family Micrococcaceae; genus Kocuria; species Kocuria flava. The sequence continues at coordinate 322,043 of NZ_CP013254.1, forward strand.
CCCGTGGCGCGCACGGTCCGGCGGCTCGACGACCTCCTGCTGCGCAACACCCTCACCGCCGGGCTGCACCAGCTCGCGACGGTGCTGCCGCGCTCCACCCCGGGGGTGAACCGGCTGGACGCGTTCACCAACAGCCCGCGCCGCTACAGCGACCTCTCCCACCGGGTGTTCACCGTCCCGCGCCGGGTCCGGTTCGTCTCCACGGAGTACGCGCTGCCCGACGAGGAGCTGGTCCCCGCCTTCCGGGAGCTGCAGGCGCTGATCGAGCGCCGCGGCTACGCCTTCTCCCTGCCCGTGGACGTGCGCTGCTCCGCGGCCGAGGAGGCCTGGCTCTCCCCCGCCCACGGGCGGGCCACCGGCTGGATCGCGCTGCGGCAGTACTGGCGCCGCCACGACCCGAAGGTCTTCGCGGCCGCCGAGGAGATCTTCGCCGCCCACGGCGGGCGCCCGCACTGGGGCACCGTGCACACCCGCGACGCCGAGTACCTGCGCAGCGTCTACCCGCGGTTCCAGGACTTCCTCGACGTCCGGGCCGAGCTCGACCCGGACGGGGTGTTCCTCAACGACCACGTCCGGTCCCTGCTCGGCCTCTGACCCACCACGCCGCGGGGGGACCACCACGGCGTGGACCACCACGGCGCGAGGGGCGGCGTCCGGTGGGAAACCGGTGCGGTTTCCCACCGGACGCCGCCCCTGGCGGGCCGGGGACGGTGCCTCAGACGTTCGAGGAGACCGGCTGCTGGACGCCGTCGCGGGAGACGCTCACCATCTCGTCGCGCTCGACGACCTTGACGCGCTCGCGGGGGTTGCCCTCGGCGTCGTGCGAGGACTGCCCGAGGGCCTGCTCGTGCTCGTCGAGGGCGAGCCAGCCCTCCCACGTCGTGTACGCCACGCCGCGGGCCTCGAGCAGATCGACGACCGAACGGGGGTCCGGGGAGGTCGCCGCGGGCAGCACCGGCCGGTCCTCGAGCAGGTGGGTGACGGTCTCGAGGGCGTCGGACTTGGTGGCGCCGATCAGGCCCACGGGCCCGCGCTTGATCCAGCCGGTCGCGTAGAGCCCGTGCAGCACGGTGCTGCCGTCCTCGCTGAGCACCCGGCCCTCCGCGTTGGGGATCACGCCGCGGGCGTCGTCGAAGGGCAGCTCGGGCAGCCGGGAGCCGAGGTAGCCGATCGCGTGGTAGACGGCCTGGACGGGGTGGTCGATCAGCTCGCCGGTGCCGGAGACGGAGCCGTCGCCGTTGAGGCGGGTGCGCTCCATCCGCAGGCCCACGACCTTGCCGTCCTCGCCGAGGATCTCGCGGGGGCTCTGCAGGAAGTGCAGGTGCAGGCGCCGGGAGGCGGTCTTCGGGGAGTCGTCGGCCCGCCACTTCTCGAGGGTCCTCACCATGACCTTGACCTGGTTGTTCTCGGCCACGGCCTGCTCGGAGGCCTCGTCGTAGGCGAAGTCCTCGTCGTAGACGACGATGTCGACGTCGCGCGACTTGGCGAGCTCCCGCAGCTCCAGCGGGGTGAACTTCACCTGGGCGGGGCCGCGGCGGCCGAAGATGTGCACGTCGGTGACCGGGGACCTCTTCAGCCCCTGGTAGACGTTGCCGGGGATCTCGGTGACGAGCATGTCGTCGGCGTGCTTGGCGAGCACCCGGGCGACGTCGAGGGCGACGTTGCCGTTGCCGATGACCGCGATCTCCTTCGCGGCGAGCTCCCACTCGCGCGGGAAGTCGGGGTGGCCGTCGTACCAGGCCACGAACTCGGCGGCGCCGTGGACGCCCTCGAGCTCGATGCCGGGGATGTTCAGCGGGGCGTCGTAGACGGCGCCGGTCGCGAAGATCACCGCGTCGTAGTGGGCGCCGAGGTCGGCGAGGGTCAGGTCCGTGCCGTACTCGACGTTGCCGAAGAAGCGGATGTCGCCGCGGCCCAGGATCGAGCGCAGGGCGGTGATGATGCCCTTGATGCGGGGGTGGTCGGGGGCCACGCCGTAGCGGATGAGCCCGAACGGGGTCGGGTAGCGGTCGAACAGGTCGATGCTGACCGCGAGCTCGCCGCTCGCGACCGGCTCCGACTTGGTGAGCATGTCCGCGGCGTAGATGCCGGCGGGGCCGGCCCCGATCACGGCGACGCGCAGGGGGCGGGTGGTGGTGTCAGCCACGTGGGATTCCTTTCGGGAGCGCGCACGGGGACCGCCGCGCGCATCGGGTCTGGGACAACGTTAGTGAACTTCCCCGGGAATCGCCCGGGAGGTAACGGAACTCACGGGCGGGGGCCGAGCAGCCCGCGCCCGCGCAGCAGGCGCCGCTCGAGGGGGTTGAACAGCAGCAGCTCCACGAGGATCCCCACGGCGAGGATGGACAGGACCGCGGCCATCACCACGGCCATGTCCGAGACGGTCCGTCCCTGCTCGAGCAGGGAGCCCAGGCCGAAGCCGATGGAGCCGCCGACGGCGATGAGCTCGGCGCCCATCAGCGACCGCCACGAGAACGCCCACCCCTGCTTGAGGCCGGCGGCGTAGCCGGGCAGCGCCGCGGGGAGCACGACCTTGACGGCCATGGTCCACCCGCGGGCGCCGAGGACGTGCCCGGCCCGGCGCAGCTGGGGCGGGATCTGGTCCACGCCGGCGAGCATGCCGTTGACGATCGAGGGGATCGCGCCCATGAGCACCACGAAGTAGACGGTGGCGTCCGAGAGGCCGAACCAGATGATCGCGGCGGGCACCCACGCGACCGAGGGCAGCACCTGCAGCCCGGAGATCAGGGGCCCGACGGCGTTGCGCAGCCCCTGCCGCTGGGCGACGAGCAGCCCGAGCGGGGTGGCGACGGCGACGGCGATCAGGAACCCGCTGACCCCGCGCCACAGGCTCGTGCCCAGGGCGGAGAGGACGGTGCCGTCCGAGAGCAGCTCGGCGAACCGGCGGGCGACGTCCAGCGGCCCCGGCACCACGTCCGGGCGGGGGCCGAGGACGGCGACGAGCAGCTGCCACAGCAGCAGCCCGAACAGCAGCGCCACCAGGGGCGGGGCCGCCTTGGTGCGCAGCACCTCAGCGGCCGGGGTCCGGCGGGTGCGCTCGGTCTGCAGCGCGTCCAGCCCGGCGAGCTCCTGCCCGGCGCCGGCCGCGGCGGGGGCCGGGACGGCCGCGGGGGGCACGGCCGGCGGCGGGACGGGTGCCTGGGACGGCCGGACCGCGGTCCCGGCCGGGACGGCGGGAGCGGCGGTGTCATTGCGCATGGCGGCTGATCTCCTCCCGGAGGCGTGCGGTGACGGTGCGGGTGAGCTCGGCGAGGGTCTCGTCGAGCGACTGGGCGCTGCCCTCGAAGCCGTAGGACTGCGGGTCCTTCCACGGGCGGGTGTCCCACTCCTGGACCACCCGGCCGGGCCGGGAGGACATCAGCAGCACCCGCTCGCCCAGGCGCACGGCCTCCGCGACGTTGTGGGTGATGAACACGATCGTGCGCCCGGTGCTGCGCCAGACCCGCAGCAGCTCCTCGTGCAGCAGGTCGCGGGTGATGGCGTCCAGCGCCGAGAACGGCTCGTCCATCAGCAGCACCTCCCGCTCCTGGGCCAGCGCCCGGGCCAGGGCCACCCGCTGGCGCATGCCCCCGGAGAGCTCGTGGGGGCGCTTGTCCCCGGCACGGCCCAGCCGGACGAGCTCGAGCAGCTCGCCGGCGCGCGCCCGCCGCTGCGGGCCGGGCACGCCGCGCAGCTCGAGGGCGAGCTCCACGTTGCGGCGGGCGGTGAGCCACGGGAACAGGGCGGCGTCCTGGAACATCAGGGCGGCGCCCTCGGCGGGGACCGTCACGGACCCGGTGGTGGGGTGCTCGAGGCCGGCGACGATGTTGAGCAGCGTGGACTTCCCGCACCCGGAGGCGCCCAGCAGCGCGACGAACTGCCCGCGCTCCACGCTCAGCTCGACGTCCTGGAGGACGGGCCCGTCCTCGGGGGCGAAGGTCTTGCCGAGACCGCGCAGCCGGATCGCGGTCCGCTCCTCGGCCGGGGCCTCGGGGCCGGCGGCGGTGGGGGTCATGCTCCCTCCTCCGGGTCGGGGCGCACGCGCTCGAGCGCCGTGGGGTCCACGAGACCCTCGAGCGGGGCCGGGTCGGTGGTGCCGGCCGCGACGGCGTCCTCGAGCAGCACGGGGTAGGTCCCGGCCAGCGGGTCGGTGGTCCACTCGATCGCGGCCAGGGCCCCGGCGACCGTGTCCTCGGGGAGGGTCTCGACCTCGGCCCGCTCCAGGCCGCGGTTGAGGGTCGCGGCCAGCAGTGCCGGCTCGTCCTCGTGGGCCTCCAGCCAGTCCACGGAGCGCTGCAGGCCGCGCACGAGCCGCTCCACGGTCCGCGGGTGGCGCTCGAGGTAGTCCCGGCGCACCACGAGCACCGTGGTGGGGTAGCGGCCGCCGGGCCACAGCTCGCGCTCGTCGACGAGCACACGGGCGCCCTCCGCCACGGCCCGGGTCGCCCAGGGCTGGGGCAGCCAGGCGCCGTCGACCCGGCCCTGGCGCAGGGTGTGCAGGGTCTGGCCGTTCGGCATGGGGGTGATGGCCACGGCGTCCTCCCCCTCGCCGTCGGGGACGTAGCCGTGCTCGGCGAGCCAGGTGCGCAGGGCCACGTCCTGGGTGCCGCCGAACTCGGGGGTCGCCAGGGTGCGCCCGCCGAGGTCGCCGGCCCCGGCCACGTCGGGGGAGACCACGAACTGGGCCCCGCCGGAGGCCGCGCCCGCCACGATCGCCAGGGACCGCCCGTCGGACTGGACGAAGGAGTTGATCGCGGGGTTCGGGCCGACGAACGCGGCGTCGAGGGAGCCCGCGTTCATGGCCTCGACCGCGGTGGGGCCGCTGCCGAAGACCTGGGTGGACAGCTCGGTCCCGCCCAGCTCCTCGGCCAGCAGGCCCTGGTCCAGGCCGACCAGGGCCGGGCCGTGGGTGAGGTTGCCGAAGTAGCCCAGGCGCAGGTCGGCGGCCTCGGAGGTCTCCACCGGGGCCGCCTGCCACGCCTCGAGGGTCCCGTTGCCCCGCAGCACGGTGGCCGTGGCCGTGAGCACGGCGAGCAGCAGCAGGGCCGTCAGCACCAGCGGCCAGCCCCCGCGGCGGCCGGCCGGGCGCGCACCGGCACCGGCCGTGACCGTGGTCGGCTCCGGCCGGTCCTGCGGCTGCACCTCAGGCGCCCCGGGCGAGCCCGGCGGCGAGGGTGCCGCCGGTGGCCGGGTCGATGACCAGGAAGGCGCCGGTGCGCCGCAGCCGGTCGTAGGGGTCCACGGGCAGCGGCGAGGCCAGGCGCAGCCGGACGCGGCCGATGTCGTTGAGCTCGAGCGTGTCCGCCGCGCGCAGCTCGAGGGCGTCGAGGTCCAGCCGGCCCTCGAGCTCCTCGACCATGGCCTGGACCGTGGCGGCCCCGTGCTTGACGAGCACGCGGTCGCGCGGGCGCAGGGGCCGGTCCCCGAGCCAGGCGAGGGAGGCGGGCAGCTCGCGCACGGGCTCGGGCAGCTCGTCGGCGGCGCCGGCGAGCAGGTCGCCGCGGGCGATGTCGATGTCGTCGGCCAGCCGCAGCGTCACGGACAGCGGCGCGGCGGCCTCCGCCAGCTGCTCCCCGGGCAGGGGCGCCCCGGGAGCGGGGGCGGTGCCGGCGACGTCGATGCCGGTGACGGTGGTGCGCCGGCCCGAGGGCAGGACCACGACCTCGTCCCCGACCGCGACGGCGCCGGAGGCGATCTGGCCGGCGTAGCCGCGGTAGTCGCGCAGGGCCTCGGGGTCCAGCCCGGGGGCGGTGCCGCCCTGGGGGCGGAGGACGTACTGGACGGGCAGCCGGAACGGGCGGGCGGCGCCGCGGCCGGACTCGTCGGCCGTGGGCAGCTCCTCGAGCACCCGCAGCAGGGGCCGGCCCGTGTACCAGGGGGTCCGCTCCGAGGGCTCCACGACGTTGTCGCCCTCGAGCGCGGAGACCGGCACCACGTGCACGTCCTCGACGCCCAGCCGGGCGGCGACGTCGCGGGCGTCGCCGGCGACCCGCTCGAAGACGTCCCGGGAGCAGTCCACGAGGTCGATCTTGTTCACGGCCACGACCACGTGCGGCACGCGCAGCAGGGCGGTGACGGCGAGGTGGCGGCGGGTCTGCTCGACCACGCCGTGGCGGGCGTCGACGAGCAGCACGACGGCGTCGGCCGTCGAGGCGCCGGTGACCGTGTTCTTCGTGTACTGCACGTGCCCGGGGCAGTCGGCGAGGATGAAGGAGCGGCGGTCGGTGGCGAAGTAGCGGTGGGCGACGTCGATCGTGATGCCCTGCTCCCGCTCGGCGCGCAGGCCGTCGGTGAGCAGCGCGAGGTCGAGCCGGCCCGTGCCGCCGCCGAAGCCGCGCTCGGCGGAGGTGCGGCCCACGGCCTCGAGCTGGTCGGCGAGGATGGCCTTGGCGTCGTGCAGCAGCCGCCCGACGAGGGTCGACTTGCCGTCGTCGACCGACCCGGCGGTCGCGAAGCGGAACAGGGAGCCGGGGTCGATCGTGGGCGCGTGCTCGGCGGCCCGGGCGGTGGTGGGGGAAGTCATCTCTAGAAGTACCCGTCCTTCTTGCGGTCCTCCATGGCGGCCTCGGAGATCCGGTCGTCCGCGCGGGTGGCCCCGCGCTCGGTCAGTGTGGACACGGCGACCTCGGCCACCACGTCGGAGACGGTCCGCGCCCCGGAGAGCACGGCCCCGGTGCAGGACATGTCGCCCACCGTCCGGTAGCGCACGGTGCGCCGCTCCACGGTCTCGGCCCCGGTGGGCGCGGAGAACTCGCCCACGGCCATCCACATCCCGTCGCGGCGGAAGACCTCGCGCTCGTGGGCGTAGTAGATGGCGGGCAGCTCGATGTTCTCGCGCTCGATGTAGCGCCAGATGTCGAGCTCGGTCCAGTTGCTGATGGGGAAGGCCCGCACGTGCTGGCCGGGGGTGTGCCGGCCGTTGTAGAGGGTCCACAGCTCGGGGCGCTGGTTGCGCGGGTCCCACTGGCCGAACTCGTCGCGCAGGGACAGGATCCGCTCCTTGGCGCGGGCCTTGTCCTCGTCGCGGCGTCCGCCGCCGAGGACGGCGTCGAACTTGTTCTGCGCGATGGCGTCGAGCAGCGGCACGGTCTGCAGGGGGTTGCGGGTGCCGTCGGCGCGCTCGAGCAGCCGGCCGTCGTCGATGTAGTCCTGGACGGCGGCCACGACCAGGCGCACGCCCAGCCGCTGCACGGTGCGGTCCCGGAAGCCGAGGACCTCGGGGAAGTTGTGCCCGGTGTCCACGTGCAGCACGGGGAAGGGGATGCGGCCGGGCCAGAAGGCCTTGGCGGCCAGGTGCAGCATGACCACCGAGTCCTTGCCGCCCGAGAAGAGCATGGCCGGGCGGTCGAACTCGGCGACCACCTCGCGCAGGATGTGGATCGACTCGGCCTCGAGCGCGTCGAGGCTGCTGTGCACGCCGGCGCCGGTGCGCTCGGTGTCCGGGGCGGCGCCCGGTGCGGCGCTCACGATGGTGCTCACGGTGTCCTCCGTCGTCGTCCGGTGGGAAGGTGCGCTCACAGGTGGATGCCGCACTCGGTCTTGTCCTTGCCGGCCCAGCGGCCGGCGCGGGGGTCCTCGCCCGGGGTGACCGGGCGGGTGCAGGGGGCGCAGCCGATGGAGGGATAGCCCTCGGACATCAGCGGGTTCACGGGCACCCCGTGCTCCTGGGACCACCCGAGCAGGTCGTCGAGGCTCCAGCGCACCATGGGGTTGACCTTCACGAGCCCGTGGGTCTCGTCGAAGGCGACCATGGGGGCGTTGGTGCGGGTCCAGGACTCGTCGCGGCGCACGCCGGTGAACCACACCTCGTAGCCGGACAGGGCCTGCTTGAGCGGGTCCATCTTGCGGATCGCGCAGCAGCGGGCGGGGTCGGTGGCGAAGAGGTCCGTGCCGATCGTGGCGTCCTGCTCGGCGACCGTGAGCTCGGGCAGGACGTCGACGACGGTGATGTCGAGCATGTGGGCGACCGCGTCGCGGGTGCCGATCGTCTCGGGGAAGTGGTAGCCGGTCTCCAGGAACAGCACGTCCACGCCGGGCAGGTGCTCGGCGACCAGGGCCGGCAGCACGGCGTCGGCCATGGAGCAGGCCACGGCGACCTTGGCGGGGTCGAAGTGCTCGGCGACCCAGCGGATCGCCTCCTCCGTGCTCGCCTCCCCGGCGGCGGGCACGCGGCCCTCGGCGTCGAGCGCGGCGCGCAGCGCGGTGGCGCCCTCGGCCGCGAGCCCGCGCAGGGTCCGCTCGTCGCGCAGGGCGGTGGGGGTCGTGCTCATGCCAGGTCCTCCTCGTCGGCGCGGCGGGTCCACTCGGCGAAGGTCTCCTCGCCGGTGCGCTGGTCCAGGAAGCGGCGCACGAGCCGCTCCACGTAGTCGGCCAGGTCGTCCTGGTAGACCTTCAGCCCGCGCACGGTGCGGCCGAGCTCGGCCTCGGCGCGGGTGTCGTCGGTCAGCCCGCCGCCCAGGTGCACCTGGTAGCCGGGCTTCTGCCCGCCGTCGTCGGTGGGCAGCAGCTGGCCCTTGAGCCCGATGTCCGCGGTCTGGATGCGGGCGCAGGAGTTGGGGCAGCCGTTGACGTGCAGGGAGATGGGGTGGGGCAGCTCCACGCCCTCGAGGCGGCGCTCGAGCTCGTCGATGGTCTCCGAGGCGGTCCGCTTCGTCTCGACGATGGCGAGCTTGCAGTACTCGATGCCGGTGCAGGCCACGGTCGAGCGGCGGAACGCGGAGGGCCTGGCCTGCAGGTCGAGGGCCTCGAGCTCGGCGACGACGGCCTCGACGTCGGCCTCCTCGACGTCGAGGACCACGAGCTTCTGGTGCGGGGTGGTGCGCAGCCGGTCGGAGCCGTACCTCGCCATGACGTCGGCGAGCGCGAGCAGCTTCTGCCCGGAGACCCGGCCCACGCGCGGGGCCACGCCGATGTAGTAGCGCCCGTCCTTCTGCCGGTGCACCCCGACGTGGTCGCCGGGCACCGCGGAGCGGGCGGGGGCGGGGCCGTCGGCCAGCGCGTAGCCGAGGTACTCGTCCTGGAGGACCTGGCGGAACCTCTCGGTGCCCCAGTCCTGGACGAGGAACTTCAGGCGGGCGCGGTTGCGCAGCCGCCGGTAGCCGTAGTCGCGGAAGATGCCGGTGACCCCGGCCCAGACCGCGGGGACCTGCTCCTGGGTCACGAACGCGCCGAGGCGCCTGCCGAGGAACGGGACGACGGACAGGGCGCCGCCGACCCACAGGTCGTAGCCGGGGCCCAGCTCGGGGTGGACCACGCCCACGAACGCGCAGTCGTTGATCTCGTGGACCACGTCCAGGGAGGGGTGGCCGGTGATCGCGGTCTTGTACTTGCGCGGGAGGTTGGAGAACTCGGGGCTGCCGATGTGCTCGCGCTTGATCTGCGCGATCACCGGGGTGGGGTCGATGATCTCGTCCGCCGCGATCCCCGCCAGGGGGGAGCCCAGGAGCACGCGGGGCACGTCGCCGCAGGCCTCGGTGGTGTCGAGGCCGACCTCCTCGAGCCGGCGCCAGATCTCGGGGACGTCCTCGATCCGGATCCAGTGGTACTGGATGTTCTGCCGGTCGGTGACGTCGGCCGAGTCGCGGGCGAACTCCGCCGAGATCTGCCCGAGCACCCGCAGCTGGGCGCGGGTGAGCGCCCCGCCGTCGAGGCGCACGCGCATCATGAAGTACTCGTCCTCGATCTCGGCGTCGGTGAGCTTGCCCGTGCGCCCGCCGTCGATGCCGGGGCGGCGCTGGGTGTACAGGCCCCACCAGCGGAACCGGCCGTGCAGGTCGGTCGGGTCGATCGAGGCGAAGCCGTGCTCGGAGTAGACCTCCTCGATGCGGGTGCGCACGTTGAGCCCGTCGTCGGCCTGCTTGAACACCTCGTTGGGGTTCAGCGGCTCCCGGCCGTCGACCTTCCACTGGCCCTCGGGCTTGGCCTTCCGGGCGGTCCGGGGCGCACGCGTCGTCTGAGTCATGGCCCCGATTCTTCGTCCCCGGCCCCCGTCGGTCACGCCGGGCGTCACACTCCGCCACGGGCCGTAGCCCGGCGTCACACGGGCTGGACAGCCCCGGCCGGACGTGGGAGCCGGCCGCTTCCGGGCCCGAGGGAGCTCCCGGGCACGCGGCGGCCCCCGGGTCGCGCCCGGTGCGGGGCGGGACCCGGGGGCCGTGCCGGGAGGAAGGGCGTGCGGGGGGCCGGGGACGACGGCGGGGCGCGTCCCCGGCCCCGCCGCGGACGGGCGGGCGCCTCAGGCGGTGGGGCCGGCGCCGTCCAGGTGCGCGGCGGCGGCCTCGACGTGCTCGGCCTCGACCAGGACGTCGTAGGCCTCGGCCTCGAAGCCCTGGACGCTGCGGAAGTCGCGGCGCCCGCCGGTGGCGGCGTGGCCGATCAGCCCGAAGAGCAGGCCCCACACGGCGCCCAGGGCCACGGCCCACAGGATCACGGCGAGCCAGGAGCCCACGGTGAAGATGCCGAGCAGCAGGCCGATGAACAGCCCGAGCCACGCGCCCGAGGCCGCGCCGTAGAGCGCGGCCCGGCCGTTGGTCATCCGGCCGGTGACCTGCTCGACCGAGCGCAGGCCCGTGCCGACCACGCGCACGTGCTCGACCGGGAACCCGGCGTCGGAGAGGGTGTCGACGATCCGTTGCGCCTCGTCGTAGGTGGGCACGCTGCGCAGGACCCGGTAGTTGCGGGAGGAGGTCGGAGGGATCGGGGAGGGCTGGGTCATGGACGGTCGCTCCTGGTTCTTCGGTCTCGTCGTTCCGCGAGGGCTTGCTCCCGGTGCAACACGGGAGGCCGGGGAGGTGTTCCGGTGCGCACCCCGGGTCCCGGGGTCCGCGCGCCGCCGCGGGGCGGCCTCGGCCCGGGCGCGGCAGCCGCCGTAGACTGCGGAACGGCTCCCGGCGAGCCGTCCGTCCCTCGTCCGCCCGACCGCCCAAGGACCGCCATGGCCTCCTCCCCCTCCGTCTCCGCCGAGACGTCCCCGTCCCGCCCGCCGCGCAACGGCCTGGACCGCTTCTTCAGGATCAGCGAGCGCGGCTCCGACGTGACCAGCGAGGTGCGCGGCGGCGTCGCCACGTTCATCGCCATGAGCTACATCGTGGTGCTCAACCCGCTGATCCTCGGCTACGGCCCCGACGGGGCCGGCAACGTCCTCGGCGGCGAGCGCGTCGCGGCCGTGACCGCCCTCGTCGCCGGCGTGATGACGATCCTCATGGGCCTGGTGGCCCGCTCGCCCTTCGCGATCGCCACCGGTCTGGGGGTCAACGCGTTCCTGGCCGTGACGATCGCGACCACCCCGCAGCTGACCTGGCCGCAGGTCATGGGCCTGGTCGTGTGGGCGGGTCTCATCATGTTCGTGCTGGTGCTCACCGGGTTCCGCACCGCGGTGTTCAATGCCGTGCCGCCGTCGCTGAAGACCTCGATCGTCGTGGGCATCGGGCTGTTCATCGCCCTGATCGGCTTCGTCAACGCCGGGTTCGTGCGCCGCGTGCCGGACGCCGCGGGCACCACCGTGCCCGTGCAGCTGGGCGACGGCGGGACGCTGCTGGGCTGGCCCACGCTCACGTTCGTGGTGGGGCTGCTGCTGACCGTGGCGCTCGTGGTGCGCAACGTGCGCGGGGCGATCCTCATCGCCGTGGTGCTGACCACTGTCCTGGCCCACGTGCTCGAGGCCGTGGTCCCCTCCGGCTCCTCCGTGGACAGCCCCACCGGCTGGTCGCTCGTGGTGCCCGCGACCCCCGAGTCCCTCGTCGCGCTGCCCGACCTCTCGCTCGTGGGCGCGGTGGCCCCGCTCGAGGCCTTCCGCAGCCTCGGGGCCCTGGCGGCGGCGCTGCTGGTGTTCACGATCCTGCTCTCGATCTTCTTCGACGCGATGGGCACCATGGTGGGCCTGTCCCAGCAGGCGGGTCTGGTCGGGCGCAACGGCCAGATCGAGAACGTGGACCGGGTGCTGCTCGTGGACGCCGCGGGCGCGATCGCCGGCGGCGCCGGGTCCGTGTCCTCCAACCAGATCTTCGTGGAGTCCTCCACGGGCATCGCCGACGGCGCCCGCACGGGCCTGGCCAACGTGGTCACCGGCGTGCTGTTCCTGCTGGCCATGTTCGTCACCCCGCTGGTCAACGTGGTGCCCTTCGAGGCCGTGGCCCCGGCGATGGTCGTGGTCGGCTTCCTGATGGCCAAGCAGGTCGTGCGCGTCGAGTGGGACGACTGGGGCCTGGCCGTGCCCTCGTTCCTGACCTTCGCCGTCATGCCGTTCACCTACTCGATCGCGGACGGCATCGGCGCGGGCTTCGTCTCCTACGTGTTCATCCGCATGGTCCAGGGCCGCGCGAAGGAGGTCCACCCGCTGATGTACGTCGTGGCGGCGTCCTTCGTGGTGTTCTTCGGCAAGGGCGTGGTCGAGGGCTGGCTGGCCGCCTGAGCGGCCGGCCCGCCCCGGCGGGGAGGAGGACCGAGGACGTGCTCGACGACGACGCCCGCTGCCCCTGCGGCACCGGGGAGACCTACGGCGCCTGCTGCGGGCGCTTCCACGCCGGGCGCCCGGCGCCGACGGCGGAGCTGCTGATGCGCTCGCGCTTCAGCGCCTTCGCCGCCGGGGACGCCGCGCACCTGCTGGCCACGTGGCACCCGGGCACCCGGCCCGCCGCCCTCGAGCTCGACCCGGGGCGGCGGTGGTACCGGCTGGACGTGCACGGCACCGCGGCCGGCGGCCCGTTCGACGACGAGGGGTGGGTGGACTTCACCGGCCACTGGCGCGGGGCCCCCGGCACGGGTCAGCGCGGCGCGCAGCGGGAGAGCTCCCGGTTCGTGCGCGAGGACGGGCGCTGGTACTACGTGGACGGCGTGCCCGGCTGAGGCGCCCCGTCCAGGACGCAGAACTCGTTGCCCTCGGGGTCGGCGAGCACGGTCCACGGGACGTCCTCGCCCTGGCCGACGTCGACCCGCCGGGCGCCGAGGCCCTCGAGGCGGGCGACCTCGCCCGCCCGGTCCCCGTCCAGGGCCCGCAGGTCCAGGTGCAGCCGGTTCTTCCCCCGGCGCTCCTCCGGCACGAGCACGAGGTCGAGGTGGGGGCCGGTGCGCCCCTCGGCGGGCACGAGGCCGACGTAGCCCTCGGCCTCGCCGTGGACCGTGTAGCCCAGGGCCTCGCTCCAGAAGCGGGCCAGGACCTCGGGGTCGCGGCAGTCGATCACGACGGCGGAGACGGTGCTGGTCATGGGGCCCAGCCTAGGGGCGCGGGCGCCGTCCGGGAAGGCGCCGCAGCAGGGGGCGCCCGCGCTCCAGGACCGGCCAGTACGAGCCCGGCAGCAGCCGCACCACGACGTCGAGCGCGAGGGCGCCGGGGCTGATCAGCAGCCGGGCCCGCCGCCGCTGCACCGCGGCCAGGATCTCGGCCGCCGCGCGCTCCGGCGGGTAGCCCAGCAGGGCGGCGAACTCCGCCAGGTCCCGCCGCGCCCGCTCCGGTGGCACCCCCTCGGGGACGCGGGCTGACGCGGCGATGCGGGTGCGGATCCCGCCGGGGTGGACCACGGTGACGCCCACCCGCCCGGCCAGCTCGTGGCGCAGGGCCTCGGTGAACCCGCGCAGGGCGTACTTGCTCGCGGCGTAGGCGGCCTGCCCGGGCGGGGCCATGAGCCCGAAGAGGCTGGAGACGTTGACCAGGTGCCCGCCGGGGGCGGCGAGCAGCGCGGGCAGCAGCTCGCGGGTGAGCACCACGGGCGCGCGGAAGTTGACGTCCACGAGCCGGTCGAACTCCTCGGCGGGGACCTCCTCGAAGGACCCGACCAGGGCGGTGCCCGCGTTGTTGATCAGCAGGTCGATGCGCGGGTGCTCGGCGCGCACGAGCGCCGCGAGCGCGGGCAGGGCCTCGAGGTCGGCGAGGTCGACGACGGCCGTGTCCACCCGGACCCCGGGGTGGCGGGCGCGCACGGTCGCGGCGACCGCGCTCAGCCCGGCCGCGTCCCGGTCCACGAGCACGAGGGCCGTCCCGCGCGCGGCCAGCCCGTGGGCGAGCTCCTCGCCGATGCCGGAGGCCGCGCCGGTGAGCACGGCGGTCGCGCCGGGGAAGCGGAAGGGGGCGAGCGGGGCCACGGGCAGCTCCTGGGGGCCGGGGACGGCGGACTCCCCCAGTCTGCACGGCACCCCTCCCCCTGCGCACCGGTCCCGCGCCCGGTCCGGCGGCCGGTCCGGCGGCCGGTCCGGCGGCCGGTCCGGCGGCGCCGCCCCGCCGGCGGGACCGGCGGGGCGGCGGAACCGGCGGGGCCTGCGGGGGCGGGCGCTCAGCCGATCAGGGAGAAGAGGATCCCGCTGATCGCCACGATCCCGGCGACCGTCACGAACACGTTGGACAGCCGGCCCCGGTAGGGGGCCAGGGCGGGGATCCGGCGGATCGCGTACATCGGCATGAGGTAGAGGATCGCGGCGATGACGGGCCCGGCCAGGGACTCGATCAGCCCCAGGATGCTGGGGTTGAGCACGGCGGCCAGCCACGTCGTGAGGAAGACGAACACGGCGATGCCCCCGCGCAGCGTGCGCTCGCGCGGCTGCGGGACGCGGGCGGGCAGCAGCCCGCGCACGATGCCCGCCGCGCCCTCGCTCGCGCCGAGGTAGTGGCCGAAGAAGGAGGAGACGATCGCGGCGATCGCCACGGCCGGGCCGAGGTAGCCGATCAGCGGGTTGCCGAGCTCGTTGGCCAGGTGGGAGAGCACGGGGAGGTTCGCCTCGCGGGCCCCGGCCAGGCCGTCGGCGCCCAGGGCCAGCACGCAGGACCAGACGAAGCCCATGGTGAAGACCACGAGCAGGGCGGTGGTCCGGCGCAGGACCCGGGAGGCGGCCTCGGCCGCCCCTGCCCCGTGGGCGCGCTGCATCGCCAGGGAGAACTGGGAGATCGCCGGGGAGTGGTTGAACGCGAAGACCAGCACGGGGATCACGAGCCACACGGACGCCGCGAGGTCCCCGGCGGAGGGCACCGCGGCGAGGTCGCCGACGTGCCAGGACGGGACGAGGTAGAGGGTCACCCCGAGCAGGGCGAGGATGAGCGGGTAGACCAGCCACTGGGTGACCGCGAGCATGATCCGCTGGCCGGCGACCATCACGACCATCATGGCGGCGATGAGCACCCCGGACAGCAGCACGCGCGGCACGGGCGGGAGGCCGAGCTGGTTGACGAGGAGGCTGTCGACGGTGTTGGTGATGCCCACGCCGTAGATCAGCACGATCGGGTAGATCGCGAGGAAGTACAGGACGGTGATCACCCGCCCGGCGCCGTCGCCGAAGTAGTCCCGGGCCACGGCGGTGATGTCCTCGCCCCGGCGCGGGGAGGCGCACACGAACCGGGCCAGCGCGCGGTGGGAGAGGTAGGTCATCGGGCCGATGAGCGCGGTGACGACCAGCAGCGGCCACAGCCCCCCGGCCCCGGCGTTGATCGGCAGGAACAGGATCCCGGCGCCGACGGCGGTGCCGAAGAGGCTGATCGTCCAGGCGGTGTCCACGGCGGCGGGCCGTGGTGCCGCCTCGGGTGCGGCCGCTCCGGGGGCGGCGGCTCCGGGGGCCGGCGGTGCGGCGACGGGGGGTTCTGCGGCGGTGGTGGCGGGGCCGGCGGAGGTCGTCCGCCCGGCAGGAGTGCGCGACATGGTGGTCCTCGCGGTCGGGTGGTGGCGGGTGGTGCGGCCTCCTCCGGGAACGCGCGGACCGGTCGGGTCCCGCACGCCCGGCGCCGGGGCCGCGGTGGGCGGGCCCGGCGCGCACGGTGGGTGACGCCCCGCACACTGTAGCCGACCGCGCGCCCGGTCCCGTCCCCGGTGCGGACCGTCCCGGCGCCGTGCGGTGCGGGCCGCCCGTCTCAGGGGCCGAGCTGGGCGGCGGCGGTGGCCCGGTGCCCGGCCTCCCCGGTGCGCAGCGCGAAGAGGGCGTAGGCCAGGGGCCCGGTGGCCTGCAGGGCCGCGCACCGCTCGGCGAGGCGGGGCTCGTGGCGCCCGGAGCGCTCCTCGTAGCGGCGCACGGTCGCGGCGAAGGCCTCCGGCGGGGCGACGAGGTGCTGGTACATGAGGTCCACCGCGGGGTCGCCCACGGCGGCGGTCGTCCAGTCGAGCACGCCGAGGATCCTGCCCTGCTCGTCGTGCAGCGTGTGGGCGGGGTAGAGCTCCCCGTGGGTGACGACGGCGGTGCGCGGCCACAGCCCGTCGTCGTCGAGCCACGCCCGCCACCGCGCGGTGAGCGCGGGGGCCACGGCGAACTCGTCCAGGACCCGCTCGAGGTCCTCCGCCCACTGCCGGCGCAGCTGCTCGGGGGTCCTCGCGGGCACGCCGGCGGCCGCCGCCTCGGCCGGGTCCAGCCCGTGCAGGGCGGCGACCAGCTCGCCCAGCGACCGGGCGTGCACGGGGGAGGCGGGGTCGAGGTGCCACACCGGCCGGCCGGCGGCGTCGAGGGTCAGCCCGGGGCGGCCGGGCAGCAGCGGGTAGGCGATCAGCTCCGGGGAGACCACCTGCCAGTCGGGCACCCGCACGGGCAGGCGGGGGCGCAGGTGCGCCAGCACGCGCCGCTCCTCGGCCGCCCGGGCGGCCGCGTCCGGGCGGCGGGGGATGCGCAGCACCCACCGCCGGCCGTCGGTCCCGTCGGCGAGGACGACCCGGAAGTCGAGCCCGGCCTCCTCGACGCGCAGCGAGGCGGGGTCGAGGTCGAGGCCGTGACGGGCGGCGAGCGCGAGGAGCGCGCCGGCACCGGGCGCGGCGCTCACGGGCGTTCTGCCGGGCCGCGGCCGCCGGGGGCGGGACCGGCCCCCGGGGCGGGGTCGTGGCGGGACGCGGCGCCGGCGGTGAAGGCGCGCACCCAGGCGCCGTCCTTGTACTGGGCGGGCACGGCGCCGCCGAGCAGCTCGCGGGTCAGCGCCGCGGCCGCGGCCGATCCCTCGGCCGGCAGCGGGGCGTGGGAGGCCGCGAGCACGACGTTGCCGTAGCGGCGGCCCTTGAGCATCGCGGGGTCGGCCACGGCGGCGACGTGGCCGAAGACCTCGGCGAGCGCGGCGAGCTCGGCCCGGGCGCCGGCGAGGTCGCGGGTGTCGCCGCAGTTGAGCAGGTAGAGCCCGCCGGGGGCGAGGACCGTCTCGACGTGCCGGGCGAACTCGACCGTGGTCAGGGGCCGGGGCGTCTCGGCCCCGGCGAACACGTCCCGCACCACGATCTCCCGGGTGCCGGGGGTGAGGGCCTCGACGACCTCGCGGGCCTCCCCCACCCGGATCCGCAGCAGCGGGGCCCGGGGCAGGTCGAACCACCGGCGCACGAGCTCGGCGAGCCGGCCGTCGAGCTCGACGACGACCTGGCGCGCGGTGGGGTGGGCGTGGGCGAACCAGCGGGCCAGGGAGCAGGCGCCGCCGCCGAGGTGCAGCACGCGCAGACGGGCCGGGTCCAGGTGGGCGCGCACGTGGGCCCCGGCCAGGGCGGCGATCCAGCGCATGTACTCGAAGTCGAGCCGCTCGGGGTGCTCGGGGTCCACGTGGGAGGAGGGCACGCCGTTGACGTGCAGCACCCAGGAGCCGGGGGCGTACTCGTCGGGGACGAGCTCGGCGGTGCCGGTGTCGATCGGGTAGGTCCCCGCCGCGGGACCGGCGGCCGGCCCCGCGGCCCGTCCCGCCGCGCGGGAGCGGCGGCTCATGCGGGCCCCTCCCGGAGCATGCGGTGCATCCGCTGCCCGGTCCACGGCCCGCCGGCGGGGAAGGACCCGACGAGGGCGCGGAAGCCGTGCTTGGCGTAGAACGCCTCGGCGCGGGCGTTGCCGTCCATGATCCACAGGTAGGTGGCGGCCGCGTCCGTGACGGCGGCCAGCAGCGCGGCGCCGAGGCCGGTGCCGTGGGTCGCGGCGAGCGTGTAGAGCAGGAACAGCTGCCGGCCGGCCGGCGGCGGGGGAACCCCGGCCCGGGCCTCCCACGCCGCGGGGGCGGGCCCGGCGGCGGCGAGGCCGACGGGCGCCCCGTCGTCGTCGACGGCGAGCGCCGCGCGCACGCGCGCGTCGGCGAGCAGGGCGCGGTCGTGGCCGGCGGTGCGCGCGGCCTCGGCCAGCTGCCGGTCGGCGAAGGCGTCGCCGAACAGGGGTCGGTAGGTCTCCTCGAGGCAGCGCAGGTGCAGCGCGGACCAGGCGGCGGCGTCGCCGGTGCCGGCGGGACGGATCCGCGCCGCGGTGCGGGGTGCGGTCAGGACTCGATCGCCTGCCGCTGGATCGCGGCCTCGAGCCGCTCGACCTTGCCCTCGAGCTCGCCGGAGCGGCCCGGGCGGATGTCGGCCTTGAGCACGAGGGACACGCGCGGGCCGTAGGCGCCCACGGCCTCGGTGGCCCGGCGCACGACGTCCATCACCTCGTCCCACTCGCCCTCGATCGTGGTGAACATGGCGTCGGTGCGGTTCGGCAGTCCGGACGCGCGGACCACGCGCACGGCGGCGGCGACGGCGTCGTGCACGGACCCGGACTCGTCCGAGCCGCCCGACGGGGAGACGGAGAAGGCAACCAGCATGGGCCCATCCTCCCACCCGGACCGGCCGCGGTGAAGCCCGCCGCGGGCGCGGGCGCCCCCGTGACGGCGCACGGCCCCGCCGGCTCCTCCCGGGAGCCGGCGGGCGGGGCCGGCCCGTCACCTGTCGGCGAGCTGCTCCAGGACGGCGTCCTTGGACGGGTCCTTCGCGCCCTGGTTCCAGGGCATCTTCGAGAGCACGTTGGCCATCGCGCAGGTGTTCGACAGCGCCGACCAGGCGAGCCCGGCGCCGACGCCGCCGGAGACCAGGCGCAGCTTCGGGGAGACGAGCGTGCCGCCCAGGGTGCCGAGCACCACGAGGGAGCCGGCGACCATGCGCACCTGGCGGTCCATGGCCCAGGTCGAGGAGCCGCGCACGACCGCGCCGCCGGCCTTCTCGAAGTCGTCGACGGTGCCGTCGACGACGTAGGCGTTGTCGGTGCCCGCGGCGGAGAGGCTCTCCTGGGCGCGGGAGGCCCGGGCGCCGGAGCGGCAGATCAGCGCGACCTTGCCGCCGAGGGCGGCGGCGATGTCCTGCGCGTGGTCGGCGACCAGGTCGACGGGGACGTGGTAGGCGCCGTCGATGTGCTCGGCGGCGAACTCGGCGGCGGAGCGCACGTCGAGGACGGCGACCTCCTCACCGGAGTCGATCCAGGACTTCAGCTCGGCGGGCGAGACCTTCGAGGTCATAGGGTGTTTCCTTCCGGACGTCGGTGGGTGTGCCACCAGTGTGCACCATACCCCCTAGGGTATGCAAGATCCCCTAGGGGGTATATGATGGACACCGATCCACCCCGCACCCAGGAGCACGCCATGCAACTCGATCCCCAGGACCTCACCCCCACCCTCAACCGCCTCAAGCGCGCGCAGGGCCAGCTCGGGGCCGTCATCCGCATGCTCGAGGAAGGCCGCGAGTGCAAGGAGGTCGTCACCCAGCTCTCGGCGGTCTCCCGCGCCCTGGACAAGGCCGGCTTCTCGATCATCGCCACCGGCCTGGACCAGTGCCTGCGCTCGGAGGACCCGAGCCTGGACAAGGCCGAGCTGGAGAAGATGTTCCTCTCCCTCGCCTGAGGGGCCCCGCCCGGGCCGTCCGCCCGGGTTCCTCCACCGGGCGCTGCGCCCGGGCGCACTCCGGGGCCGCGGCCGGGCCCACCCCTAGACTGGGGCCACCAGCCCGCCCGCGGCCCCGGAGGACGCCCCGTCATGACCCAAGGCATCTACGTCAGCGCGATGACCCCCCAGTCCGGCAAGTCGCTGGTCGTGCTGGGCCTGGCCGACTCGCTGTTCCGCAAGACCGACCGGCTGGGCTACTTCCGGCCCGTCCACCTCGGGGCGACCCCGGCCGAGGACCCGATGGTCCAGCTGATGAAGCGCAGCTTCGGGCTGACCGACGAGCGCTGCCGGGGCGGCTTCTCCCTGGCCCGCACCCGCGAGCTGCTGGCCGCCGGCGACCACGACGAGCTCGACGCGATGGCGGTGAGCGTCTACGCCGAGATGGCCCCGCACTGCGACGTGGTCGTGGTCGACGGCACCGACCTGCTCGCCCACAACGCCGCCACGGCGGAGTTCGACATGAACGCGCGGATGGCCAACAACCTGGGCGCCTCCGTGCTCGCCGTGGTCGGCGCGGACGAGGCCGAGTCCCGGGCGGACGTGCTCAACGCCGTCGAGGTCACCCGGGCGGAGCTCTACCAGGCCCGGTGCGACATCTTCGCCGTGATCGTCAACCGCACCCGCCCCGAGTGGGCCGAGGAGATCGCCGCGCGGGCGGCCCGGGGCGTGCGCGGGCTGCCCGTCTATGCGATCCCGGAGAACCCGGCGGTCGCGGCCCCCACGGTCGCGGAGCTGCGGGACCGGCACGGCTTCGGCACGGGCCCCGCCGAGGTCTCGATGGACCGCGACGTCAAGGGCGTGAAGGTCGCCGCGATGACGGTCGGGCACTACCTCGACCAGCTGGCCGACGGCGACTTCGTGATCACCCCCGGCGACCGCGCCGACATCGTCGTCGCCTCCCTCGCCTCCGCCCTCTCCCCCGCCCTGCCGGTGCCCTCCGGGATGCTGCTCACGGGCGGGTTCAGCACCGAGGGCCGGATCCAGGACCTCACCGCGGCGGCGCCGTTCCCGGTGCTCACCACGCCGCTGGACACCTACTCCGCGGCCCGCACCGTCTCCCGCACCCGGGGCACGCTCTCGGGCGCCCACCCGCGCAAGGTCGCCGCCGCGCTCGGCGAGTGGGCCCGCCGCGTGGACGGCCAGGAGCTGGTCAGCCGCCTCGACCTGCCCCGCCCGGCCCGGCGGACCCCGCTGCGCTTCCTGCACGAGCTGGTCGAGACCGCGCGGGCGGACCGGAAGAACATCGTGCTGCCCGAGGGCGAGGACCCCCGCATCCTGCGCGCCGCCGAGATGATCCACCGCCGCAACTTCTGCGACCTGACGATCCTGGGCGACCCCGGCCGCATCGCGCAGCTGTGCCAGACGGAGGGCATCGCCCTCGACTTCGCCGAGGAGGGCCTCGACCTCGTCGACTTCGAGCGGGACGAGCGGCTGCGCCACCGCTACGCCGACGAGTACGTGCGCCTGCGCGCCCACAAGGGCGTCACGAAGGAGACCGCCCTCGAGCGGATGCTCGACGGCTCCTACTTCGGCACGATGATGGTGCAGACCGGGGACGTGGACGGCATGGTCTCGGGCGCGGCCCACACCACGGCCAACACCATCCGCCCGGCCCTGGAGTTCGTGAAGACCGCCGAGGGCGTGCGCACCGTCTCCTCGGTGTTCTTCATGCTCCTCGAGGACCGGGTGCTCGTCTACGGCGACTGCGCCGTGATCCCCAACCCGGACGCGCACCAGCTCGCCGACATCGCGCTCGCCTCGGCGCGCACCGCCCGCCAGTTCGGGGTCGAGCCGAAGGTCGCGATGCTCTCCTACTCCACCGGCGGCTCCGGCTCCGGGGCGGACGTCGAGACGGTGCGGGAGGCCACCCGGCTCGTGCGGGGGATGCGCCCGGACTTCGAGGTCGAGGGCCCCATCCAGTACGACGCCGCGGTGGACGCCTCGATCGCCGCCTCCAAGCTGCCGGGCTCGGCCGTGGCCGGGCAGGCGACCGTGTTCGTCTTCCCCGACCTGAACACCGGCAACAACACCTACAAGGCGGTCCAGCAGTCCGCCGGCGCGGTGGCCGTGGGCCCGGTGCTCCAGGGGCTGCGCAAGCCGGTCAACGACCTCTCGCGCGGCTGCACCGTGGACGACATCGTCAACACGGTCGCGATCACCGCGATCCAGGCCCAGAGCGCCTGAGCCCGCCCCACCGACCCAGGGAGTTCCCGCCATGCTCGTGCTCGTCGTCAACTGCGGCTCGTCCTCGCTGAAGTACCAGGTCCGGGAGGTCGCGGCCGGCACGGACGGCGGTACCGTGCTCACCTCCGGGCTGGTGGAGAACATCGGCGGCCCGCAGGTGCGCGACCACACCGAGGCCCTCGAGCTGCTCGCCCGGCGCCTCGACGAGGAGCTGGGCGGGCGCACGGTCGACGCCGCCGGGCACCGCGTGGTGCACGGCGGGGAGCGCTTCTCCGCGCCCGTGCTCGTCACCCACGAGATCGTGCGGGAGATCGAGCGGCTGGCCCCGCTGGCCCCGCTGCACAACCCGGCCGCCGTGCTGGGCCTGCGCGCCGTGCTGCGCACGTGGCCGCACCTGCCGCAGGTCGCGGTCTTCGACACCGCGTTCCACCGCAGCATGCCCGAGCACGTGTGGCGCTACGCGGTGCCGGAGGAGTTCTACGAGCGCTGGGGGATCCGCCGCTACGGCTTCCACGGCACCTCCCACGACTGGGTCACCGGGCGGGCCGCGCAGTTCCTGGGCGTGCCGCGGGAGGACTTCCACGCCGTGGTCGCCCACCTGGGCAACGGCGCCTCGGTCACCGCCGTGCGCGGCGGGCGCTCCTACGACACCTCGATGGGCTACACCCCGCTGGCCGGGCTCGTGATGGGCACCCGCACCGGCGACCTCGACCCCTCCGTGGTCACCTCCGTGCTGCGCCGGGACCCGTCGATGACCCCCGAGGCCCTCGACGGGCTGCTCAACACGGCCTCCGGGCTCAGGGCCATCGCCGGCCACCACGACATGCGCACGGTCCAGGAGGCCGCCGACCGCGGGGACGAGCGCGCCGAGCTGGCGCTCGAGATGGCCGCCCACCGGCTGGCGAAGTACGTGGGCGGCTACCACGTGGCCGTCGGCGGGGCCCGGGCGCTCGTGTTCACCGCCGGGATCGGCGAGAACGCCGCGGCGTTCCGGGCCCGGGTCTGCGGGCGGCTGGGCGCCCTCGGCGTCGTGCTCGACGACGACGCCAACGCGGCCCGCTCCCGCGGGACCCGGCGGATCTCGGCCCCCGGCTCCGGGCTCGAGGTGCTCGTGGTGCCCACCGACGAGGAGCAGGCCATCGCCGCCGCGACCGCCGAGCTGGTCGCCGGGACCGCGGCGGGCTGAGCTCCCCCGCCGCTGGTGGGTGGGGCTCCGCCCGCCCGTCGCACCGGGGCGCTGGCGCACCGATGATAAGTATGCTGAAGTAAGGTGCATGGACGTCTCCGGATTCAAGACCCTGTTCGGCGAGAGCGTGCGCACCTGGATGGACTGGGACGCCGTCGGCGAGGACAACGCCTCCGTGGAGGACCGCGTGATCACCGAGCGCGAGGACGTGGGCGAGCTCTGGACGGTGTGGCACGTGGACCCCGAGGGCAACCCCGGCGAGTGGTCGGAGCCGCAGAACAAGCCCCTGCAGGTCTGCGAGGCCGCCGTGCACGACTGGCCCGAGGACCGCCGGGCGAAGATCGAGCGCATGCGCGAGCAGTTCACCGACGAGAAGGACGAGCCGGTCGTGATGGCCCTGCCGGCCTACCGGGCCGGCGACGAGTTCATCGTCCTGGACTCCAACCACCGGCTGATCGCCGCCTATCTCGCCGAGGTCCCGCTGCGCATCCTTGCCGTGGTCCTCGACGGGCCGCTCTCCGCCCGGGTCCTCCCCGGGCTGCGGCACTTCCAGGACCAGGACCCGCACGCCGGGCGCGGGCACTGAGCGGGCCCCGGGCCTGCCCCGCGCCTTGACGGGCCCTCCGCCCGGGTGTCTGCTGGGTCCGGGACCGCACGACCGTGCGCCGACCCCGACGGAGTTCAGGAGCACCGCGATGACCAACCTCGAGGCCCGCCCGCAGGAGATCGTGTGCACCGAGGCCCTCGGCGCCGGGGCGGCCCTGCTGGCCCCGCGCGACGTGCCCCTGGGCGGGCCGCGGGCGATGACCGTGCGACGGACCCTGCCTCAGCGGGAGCGGTCGCTGATCGGCGCCTGGTGCTTCGTCGACCACTACGGGCCCGACCCCGTGGCCGACTCGGGGGGCATGCGCGTGGCCCGCCACCCGCACACGGGCCTGGCCACGGTGAGCCTGCTGTTCACCGGCGGGATCTCCCACCTCGACTCCGCGGGCCACGCCGCGGAGGTGCGCCCCGGGGAGGTCAACCTCATGATCGCCGGGCGCGGGATCTCCCACCAGGAGTTCTCCACCCCCGACACCGACCTCCTCCACGGGGTGCAGCTGTGGTACGCCCTGCCCGAGGCGACCCGGCACCTGCCGCCCGGCTTCGAGCACCACACCCCCGAGCCGGTGACCCTGGACGGGGCCGTGCTGCGGGTGTTCATCGGCGCGCTGGCCGGGTCCGTCTCCCCGGTGGTCACGCACACCCCGCCCCTGCTCGCCGCCCAGCTCGACCTGCGGCCCGGCGCCCGGCTGGTCCTGGACCTGGACCCGGCCTGCGAGCACGGGATCCTGCTCGACGCGGGACGGCTGAGCCTCGAGGGCGCACCGGTGCCGGGCGACCACCTCGCCTACCTGCCGCCCGGGTACGGGTCCGTGGTGCTCGAGGCCGGCGAGGAACCGGTGCGGGCCCTGCTGATCGGCGGGGAGCCGCTGGGCGAGCAGATCGTCATGTGGTGGAACTTCATCGGCCGCACCCACGAGGAGGTCGCCTCCTACCGGGCGGCCTGGCAGGCCGAGATCGGTGCCGAGCCCGCCGGACCCCCGCCCGGCGGCAGCTGCGACGACGGCGCGCCCCACCCCCGCTTCGGGCCCTACCCGGACGGGCAGCCCGCCCCGCTGCCGGCCCCGGCCCTGCCGGGCGTCCAGCTGCGCCCGCGCGGCTGAGCCCCGCGGGACGGGTCCTCCCGGCGCGCCTCAGCCGGTGTTGCGCAGGCCCGCGGCGATGCCGTTGATGGTGATGAGCATCGCCCGCTGCAGCTGCTCGTCCGGCTCGCCGCCGGCCTCCCGGAGCCGGCGCAGCAGCTCGACCTGCAGGTGGGAGATCGGGTCGAGGTACTGGTCGCGCACCGCGAGGGTCTGCTGCAGGACCGGGTTGTCGTCCAGCGGCTCGGCCTGGCCGGTGAGCCGGGCGAGCTCCTCGCAGGTCAGGGCGAACTCCGCCCGGACGGTGTCGAAGACGTGGTGCAGCCGCTCGGGCACGAGCGCGGAGACGTACTGGGCGGCGATCCCGAGGTCCGTCTTGGCCACGGTCATCTCCACGTTGGAGACCAGTGAGGCGAAGAAGTGCCAGCGCTCGAGCATCGCCGCGAGGTCCTGTGCCATCCCGGCCTCCCGGGCGGCGCGCAGCCCGGAGCCCACGCCGAACCAGCCGGGGACGATCTGGCGCGACTGGGTCCAGCCGAAGACCCACGGGATGGCGCGCAGCCCCTCGATCCCCGCGTCCGACGACGGGCGCTTCGAGGGCCGGGAACCGATGTTCAGCGCCCCCAGCTGCTCCACGGGGGTCGCGGTCACGAAGTACTCGGGCAGGTCGGGGTCCTCGATCAGCCCGCGGTAGGCGGCGAAGGCGGCGTCGCTGACCACGTCCATCACCTGCCCCCACCGCTCGAGCTCGGCCTCGGAGGAGCGCGGGCCCTGGTGCAGGGCGGTCGCGCGCAGCACGGCGGCCAGGGACAGCTCGAGGTTCTCCCGGGCCAGGGCCGGCAGGGAGTACTTGTCGCTGATCACCTCGCCCTGCTCGGTGAAGCGGATCTCACCGTCGAGCACTCCGCCGGGCTGGGCGAGGATCGCGTCGTGGGTGGGGCCGCCGCCGCGGCCCACGGACCCGCCGCGGCCGTGGAAGAGCCGCAGCCGCACCCCGTGCCGGGCGGCGACGTCGCGCAGCCGGCGCTCGGTGCGGTGGATCTCCCACCGGCTGGTCATCACCCCGGACTCCTTGTTGGAGTCGGAGTAGCCGAGCATGACCTCCTGCAGGTCCCCGCGGGCGCGCACGACCTCACGGTAGGCGGGGTCGGAGAGCAGCTCGTCGATCACCTCGGCCGAGCGGCGCAGCTCGTGGACGGTCTCCAGCAGCGGGGCGAAGCCCAGGCCCGCCCGGGGCCGCTCCCCCGTGAGGTCCACGAGCCCGGCCTCGCGGGCGAGGACCACGGGGGCGAGGATGTCGTCCGCGCCGCGGGTCATCGACACGATGTAGGTCTCCACGGCCTCCTCGCCGTAGACCGCCTGGGCCCGGCCGATCTCGCGGAAGACGGCGAAGGTGCGGTCCGCGTCCCCCTCGAGCTGCACCGTCCCGGTGGCCAGTCCCGGCGGGGCCAGCGGCCGGCGCCCGGCCAGCTCGGCGGCCAGCACCCGGGTGCGGCCGGCGCGGTCCAGCTGCGCGTAGGGCCGGTCGTGCTCGCCGAGGCGGTCCAGCAGCTGCCCGACGGCCTCGTGGTGGGCGTCGGCGTGCTCGCGCACGTCGAGGGAGGCCAGGACCAGCCCCGATCCGGCGATCGTGCGCGCGGCCGCCGCGAGCGCCCCGCCGGCCGCCCGCTCGCCCGCGTGCGCGCGCAGGGACCGGGCGACCACGTCGAGGTCGGCGAGCAGCTGCCCGGTGCTGCGGTAGTCGCGGCCGGGCTCGTGGGCGGTCTCCTCCGCGAAGCGGCGGCGGGTGTTGAGCAGCTTGGCCTTGATGCAGGTGAGCTTGAGCCGGTAGGGCTCCTGGGCGTTGAGCTCGAGCACGCGGGCGTCCAGGCCCGGCAGGTGGGCAACGTCCTCGGCCACGGAGTCCAGCAGCTCCTGCTCCACGGCCACGATCGCGGTCGAGGAGGACAGCCGGGAGACGAGCAGCTCGAGGAAGCCCAGGGCGGTGTCGACGGCGGCCTGGCCCTGCAGGCGGAGCACCTCGCGGGTGATGGCCGGGGTGACGTTGGGGTTGCCGTCGCGGTCGCCGCCGATCCAGGAGCCGAAGCGCAGCGGCGGTCCCGCGGGCAGGGCCACCTCGTGCTCCCCGAGCAGGTCCTCGAGGTCGGCCAGCAGCCCCGGCACCGTCCCGGAGAGCACCTCCCGCAGGTAGTACAGGGCGTTGCGGGCCTCGTCGAGCGGGGTGGGCCGGGACCGGCGCAGCTCGTCGGTCTGCCACAGCAGCTCGACGAGCTCCGCGAGGCGCCGGTCCTGGCGGCGGCGGGCCGCGGTGCCCTCGGCGGTGTCCTCGGCCAGCAGGTCGGAGAGGTGGCGGATCTTCGTGAGCACCGACCGGCGGGAGGCCTCGGTGGGGTGGGCGGTGAACACCGGGCGCACGTCGAGGCGCTCCACGGCGGTGCGCAGCCCGTCCGGGCCGGCCTCCCCGGCGACGTCGGCCACGGCCGCGGCCAGCCACGCCTGCGCCTCGGGGCGGGCGCCGAGCAGCCGCACCCGGTGGACCTGCTCGGCCGCGTTGGCCAGGTGGAAGTAGTGGGCGAAGGCCCGCACGAGGTCGGTCGCCCGCTCCAGCGGGAGGGAGCCCAGCAGCTCGCGGGCGCGGCGGGCGGCGTCGTCGTCGCCGGAGGCCTTGGCCTCCTTGGTGAGCCCGCGCACCTGCTCGACGAGCTCGAGCAGCTCGGGCCCGCGCTGGCGCACCAGGGTCTCCCCCAGCAGCGTGGTGATCCGCCGGACGTCGGCGCGCAGCGGGGCGTCGATGCGGTGGGGGACGGGACGGTCGTGCTCGGTCATGGGCGGGCGCTCCTGCCTGCTCGGTCGGGCCGGTTCCGGGCACGACCGCCGGGCGGACGCGCCGTCGGTGTCCTGGCTCACCCTACCGGCCCGCCCCGGCTCGCTCCCAGGCCCGGCGTGGCCGGGCGCGCCGGGCGGGGCCCGCGACCCGTACCACCGGGCGGGCGGGCGCGGTAGGTTCGGCGCAGGAGGTGTGCGCGATGACCCACCACCCGGGCCGCGTCCCCGGCGGGACGCCGGGCGGACCCCGCGGCGGGGCGCCCGTGCCGGCCGCGCTGCGGCCGCTGCTGCGCCTGACCCTCGTGTCCATGGCCGTCACCGTGCTCACCGGGGTGGTCGAGGCCTGGACGGGCCCGGGGCCCGTGCCCGGTCCCCTGCCGGGGGCCGGGATCGCCGGCCCGACGACACCGCTGGGGCTGGCCGTGCTCGCCTACGGGCTGCTGCTGACGGCGGCGCTCTACGCCCTGGTGTACCTCCCGCTGCGCGAGCGGCGGCAGTGGGGGTGGGTGCTGGGGATCGTCCTGTGCGCGCTGGCGGTCCTGGGCGACGTCGTGGACCTGCTCGTCCACCTGCTCTCGGGGCGCCTGCTGCCGGGGCTGCTGACGCTGGCGCTCGTGGGCGTCAACACCGTGTGGCTGGTGGTCGCCGGCCGCCCCGCGGTGCGCGCGGTGCTGCGCTGAGCGCTGTCCGGGTCAGGCCCCGGCGGTGAGCGGCGGGGCCGCGGACCAGGGGAAGACGATCCACTCGTCGGTGGCCCGCCACACGAAGTCGGGCTCGACCACCGAGCGCGGCTTGGCGTAGATCACCGCGGAGCGCGCCTCGGCGCCGAAGCCGCGCAGCAGCTCGAGCACCAGGGCGAGGGTGCGCCCGGAGTCGGCGACGTCGTCGACCACGAGCAGCTTCCGGCCCGCGATCGACTCGGTGTCCAGCATGGGGGCCAGCAGCACCGGGTCGGGCAGGGTCTGGTGGACGTCGGTGTAGAACTCCACGTTGATCGCGTCCGAGAGCTTCACGCCCATCGCGTAGGACAGCGCCCCGGCCGGCAGGAGGCCGCCGCGGGCGACCGCGATGATGATGTCCGGCACGAAGCCGCTGTCCACCACCGTGCGGGCCAGCTCCTGGGTCGCCTCCCCGAAGCCCGCCCAGGTCAGGACCTCCTTGCCCTCGAGCTCCGCTGCGTCCGCGTGATAAGCCATGGCGCACACGCTACCCGAGCGGCGCCCCGGCCCCGTGCGCCCGGCCGGGGTGCGTCCGGCGGGCCGGCCGCTCTGCCGTCCGCGCAGGTCATCAGTATGCTGGGCGAAACGGGCGGTCCCCCGCCCGGAATCCGCACCGACCCGCACCGCGCGGCGCCCGCGGGCACCGCGCCGGAAGGAGCACCATGAGCCCGCGCCACCCCGGGGGCCGCACGGCCCTGCTCGTCGTGGACATGCAGAACTCCTACTTCGACTTCCCCGAGCTCGAGGAGCAGCGCGAGCCCGTGACCGCGAAGGTCAACGAGCTCGTTCGCGCGGCCCGGGCCGGGGACAACCCGATCCTGCTCGTCCGCACCCAGCACGAGCGCGACCGCTCGACCTGGACCGTGAGCATGCACGACGACGACCAGGGCTTCGCCTTCCCCGGCACCGAGCAGGCCGAGTACGTGGCCGGGCTCGACACCGAGGACGGTGTCGGGCTCGTGAAGACCCGCGACAGCGCCTTCTTCAACACCGACCTCGCCGCGCGGCTGCGCAACCTCGGGGCGGAGCGGGTGGTCGTCTGCGGCGTCTCGACGCACAGCTGCGTGGCCCAGACCGCGATCGACGCCTTCGCCCACGACTTCCGCGGCGCCGTGGCCCGCGAGGCGGTCGCCTCCGAGAACGCCGAGCTCTCCCGGGCGCTGCTGGCCTTCCTCGAGGACGAGCTGCGCCAGGAGCTCCTGGACCAGGAGGAGGCGGTGGCGCGGCTGCGCGGCGGCTCCGCCTGAACGCCTGCCCGGACCCCGGCCCCTCCCCGGGCTCCTCCCAGGGCGCGAGGGGCGGCGTCCGGCGGGTATGCCCCTCGCGGAGCCGCCGGACGCCGCCCCTCGCGGCAGGTGGGGAGTTGCGGGAAGGGTCAGGCCGTGGCCGCGCCCTCCGGCAGGTCGGCGAGCATGTCCTCCACGTAGCGGCGGACCTCCGTGCCGTAGAGCTCGATGCTGCGGGTCATCCGCGCGTGCTCCAGCGTGCCGGCGGCGTACTTGAGGTCGAAGCGGGAGGCGCCCAGCGCCGTCGTCGAGGCCACGATCTTGCGGGCCACCGTCTCGGGGGAGCCCACGAAGTAGGCGCCCTCGGGCCCGCACATGGCGTCGAACTCCGCGCGGGTGAGCGGGCCCCAGCCGCGCTCGCGGCCGATCCGCCCGTGCGTGTGGGCCTGGGCCGGGAAGAACTCCTCGCGGGCCTGCTCGTCGGTCTCGGCGACGTGGCCCGGGGAGTGGAAGGCCACCGGCTGGGGGCCCTTCCCGAAGTGCTCCAGGGCCCGGCGGTAGTAGTCGGCGAACGGCCGGAACGCCGCGGGCCGCCCGCCGATGATCGCGAAGATCACGGGCAGCCCGTAGCGGGCCGCCCGGACCACGGACTCCGGCGAGCCGCCCACCGCGATCCACGCCGGCAGCGAGCCCGACTCCGTCCTGGGATGGACCTGCAGGCCCTGGATGGGGGCCCGCAGCCGGCCCTCCCAGTGGACCGGGCCCTCGGCGCGCAGCACGTCGAACAGCGCGAGCTTCTCCTCGAACAGCTCCCCGTACTGGGACAGCGGCAGGCCGAACAGCGGGAAGGACTCGGTGAAGGAGCCGCGGCCGAGGATCACCTCGGCCCGGCCCGAGGAGAGGGCGTCGACCGTGGCGAAGCGCTGGTAGACGCGCACGGGGTCGTCGGAGCTGAGCACCGTCACGGCCGAGCCCAGGCGGATCCGCTCGGTGCGGGTGGCGATGCCGGCCAGGACGGTCTCGGGGCTGGAGACCGCGAAGTCCTCGCGGTGGTGCTCACCGATGCCGAAGAAGTCCAGGCCCACCCGGTCCGCCAGCTCGGCCTCGGCCACGACGTTGCGGATCACCTGGGCGGCGCTGAGCATCCGGCCGTCGGGGCCGGGGTAGATGTCGCCGAACGTGTTGAGCCCGAGCTCCATGGGTCCTCCTCCAGATTTTGTTGAACTGTCCACAGAACCGGGAGGGGGTGCCGCGTATTCCGGGCTCAGCGGTTCACCCACTCCCACGCGAGGTGCTTCTCGGGGGCGGGGACGCCGCTGACGATCCAGGCGATCTCGTCGGTGGACAGCGGGAAGGCCGGGCGGTCCGGGTCGGCCTCGACCTCGCCCGGGCGGCCGAGGCTCCACAGCTGCGCGAACACCGTCGTGGCCCCCCACCGCTCCACGAGCGCCCCGAGGACCTCGTCCGAGCGCTCCGCCAGGTGGTCCTGGAGGAAGCCGCCGACCAGCCGCGCGAAGCCCTCGGGGTCCTGCTCGGCCTCGGCGGGGTCCAGCTCCCAGTGCTCGCCGAGGACGGCGAGCAGCTCGGCGTCCTCCAGCGGCGCGCCGTCCTCGCGCGGGTCGGGCAGCTCGACGGTGTCGGGGTCCTCCGTGCCGACGGCGAGGAAGCGCTGCTGCACGGCGAGCAGGGCCGCCACGAGCAGCACGTCCGCGGCCCGCCCGGACCCGTCCCCCGGCTCGAGCAGGGCCTCCCAGCCGTGGCGCACCCACGCCCAGGTGCGCTGCTCGTCCCGGTCGACCGAGCGCGAGCGCCACCCGGTCGTGGCGGCCCGCCACCGGGCGTCCAGGGCCGGGTCGCCCGCGGCGGTGTCGGCCGGGCCGGGGACCGGCTCCGGGTCGGGGACGTGGCTGAAGAGCACGGGCTTCCTCCTGGGCGGTGGCGCGGCGGGTGACCTGCCCAGGGTAGGCCGCTTCAGCGGGACCGGTCGGGGCGCACCACCATGGCGGAGCCGCCGTGGCCGCGCTCCGTCTCGGCGGCGGCCTCGAAGCGGCCGTCGCCGAGGATGCGGATCGCCGAGGCGTTGCCGATCCAGCGCACGTCCTCGAGCTCGTGGCCGAGCCCGCCCAGCTGCGCGCCGAGGGACGAGCCGGCGAGGCCGAGGTCGGCGCCGGCGGTCTCCCCGTTGCGGGAGCTCAGCCGCGGGGCGGCGATGGCGTCGACGAGCGGCAGCCCGCGGTCGACGTGGCCCGTGACGATCTGGGCGACCGTGGTGATGATCGTGGCCCCGCCCGGGGTGCCCACGGCCAGCCACGGCTCGCCGTCGCGCAGCACGACGGTGGGGCTCATCGACGAGCGCGGCCGCTTGCCGGGGCCGGGCAGGTTCGGGTGGGGCACGCCCTCGGTGATCGGGGCGAACTCGAAGTCGGTGAGCTCGTTGTTGAGCAGGAACCCGTGGCCCGGCACCGTGATCCCCGACCCGCCGGTCTGCTCGATGGTCAGGGTGTAGGCGACCACGTTGCCCCAGCGGTCGGCGACGTTCAGGTGCGTGGTCGACACCCCGCCGGCCACGGCCTCCTGGGCGGGCGCGGCGGCCCCGCACGCGGCGTAGTCGCCGTCGGGCTGCCCGAACGGGACCGGGCGCGGCCGGGCGGCCGCGGGGTCGAAGCCGCAGGCGCGCTCGTCGGCGAAGGCCTGGCCGGTGAGCTCGGCGACGGGCACGTCCGCGACGTCGCCGACCCACCGGTTGCGGTCGGCGAAGGCGGTGGCCGTGGCCTCGGCGAAGCGGTGCAGGTACTGCTCCTCGGGGACCTCGGACAGGGTCTCCCCGGTGCGCTCGTCGTAGGCCTCGAGCAGGTTCAGGGTCTCGGCCACGGTGGTGCCGCCGGAGCTGGGCACCCCCATGCCGTAGACCTCCAGGCCCCGGTACTCGCTGCGGGTGGGCTCGCCGAACAGCGCCTCGTAGGAGGCGACGTCCTCGAGGGTGAGCTCGCCCTGCAGCACCTCCACGCCCTCGGCGGTGGTCGGGGTGCGGGTCTCGGCCACGATCGCCTCCGCGATGCCGCCCTCGTAGAAGGCCTCCGTGCCCTGCTGACGGATGGTCCGGTAGGTGCGGGCGAGGTCGGGGTTGCGGAAGACGGTGCCGACCTCGGGGGCCTGCCCGTCGACGAGGAAGGTCTCGGCGGTCTCGGGGAACTGCGCGAAGCGCTCGGCGTTGGCCGCGGTCTGCTCGGCGAAGTTGGCGTCGACGGCGAACCCGCGCTGGGCGATCCGCTCGGCGGGGTGCAGCAGCCGGCCCAGCTCCATCGTGCCGAACTCCTCGGCCGCGGCCTCCCAGGTGGCCAGGGTGCCGGGCACGCCCACGGACTTGCCGGAGTTCACCACGGTGTCGAAGTCGAGGGGCTCGCCGTCCGCGCCGAGGAACTCGTCCTCGTCGTAGGTCGCCGGGGCGGTCTCGCGGCCGTCGATCGTGCGGACCTCCCCGGTGCGGGCGTCGTAGTGGACGAAGAAGCCGCCGCCGCCGATGCCCGCGGAGTAGGGCTCGGTCACCCCGAGGGTCGCGGCCATCGCCACGGCGGCGTCCGCGGCGTTGCCGCCGCGCTCGAGGACGTCGATGCCGACGCGGCTGGCCACGGGGTCCACGGAGGAGACCGCCCCGCCGCGCCCGCTCATCTGCGGGACCTTGGGCGGCTCGGCCGTGGGCGGGCCGCCGCCCCGGGCGTGCCCGGGGTGCTCGTGCGGCGGGCGCTCGTGGGCGGCCGCGGGGCCGGCGAGGACGGTGCCGGGCAGGGCGAGCGCCCCGGCCAGTCCGAGGGCGAAGGTTCTCGAGGAGGCGCGCATGGGCTCATGCTGGCACCGGGGCGGGGCCCTGACCAGGACGAACGGCTAGAAGTCCGACCGTTGCGCGCCCGCGTCGGCCGGGGCGGCGCCCCCGAGCAGGCGGCGCACGACCGTCTGGGCGTCCCGGGAGGGGTTGCCGAAGCGGTGGGTCGTGACGGAGACGGACTGCTCGGCGAGCAGGTGCAGCAGCTCGACCCGGGAGGCGCCGACGACGGGCCCGGCGAGCACGGCCGTCTCCGGGTTCCCGGCGAGGGCCGCGGCGAGCCCGGGGGCCGTGCCGACCACGCGGATCCGCCCGGCGGTGCCGGACTCGGCCCAGTCGGCGGCGACGTGGGCGAAGGCCTCGTCGGCGCAGGGGTCGAGCATCGCGCGGAAGAGCTCGCGCACCGGGGCGGGGACCTCCGCGGCGGGGGCGAGCACCACCCGGGAGCCCGAGCGCACCGCGGCCAGCCCGACCCGGGCCACGTCCGTGAGCGGGGCGTCCTCGGCGGCGCGCACGACGACGTCGCGCGGGCGGTAGCGCAGCACGTTGGCCTCGCACGCCAGCCCGCTGGGGTCGTGGGCCCTGCCGAACTCGAGCTCCCACCAGCTCTGGTCGTGCTCGGCGCAGGCGCGCAGCCACGCGGCGTCGGGCTCGGGCAGCAGCGGTGCGAGGGCCTCGAGGTGGGCGGCGAGCTCGGGGTCGAGCCGGGCGCCGGTGCCGCCGGTCGCGAAGGGCGCCTTCTCCCAGGTGCCGAGGCCGGCGAGGTAGTGGGGTCCGCCCGCCTTGGTGCCCGGGCCCACGGCGGAGCGCTTCCAGCCGCCGAAGGGCTGGCGGCGCACGATCGCCCCGGTGGTGCCCCGGTTGACGTAGAGGTTGCCGGCCTGCACGAGCTCGACCCAGGTGCTGATCTCGTCGGGGTCCAGGGAGTGCAGCCCGGCGGTGAGCCCGTAGTCCACGGCGTTCTGCAGCTCGAGGGCCTCGGGCAGGTCCTCGGCGCTCATCAGCCCGAGCACGGGCCCGAAGCACTCGGTGCGGTGGAAGAAGGAGCCGGGGGCGACCCCGGTGCGGATCCCGGGCCGCCACAGCCGCCCGGTGTCGTCGAGCGGGCGCGGCTCCAGCAGCCACTCCTCCCCCGGCTCGAGCCGGGTCAGGGCCCGGTGCAGCTTCTCCCCCGGCTCGCCCACGACCGGCCCGACGGTGGCCTGCAGGTTCTGGGGCCGGTCGACGACCAGGGAGGAGGCGGCGTCGAGCAGCTGGCGGCGGAAGCGCTCGGAGCGGGCCACGCTGCCCACGAGGATGCCCAGGGACGCCGCCGAGCACTTCTGCCCGGCGTGGCCGAAGGCGCTGGCGACGAGGTCCTCCACGGCCCGGTCCCGGTCGGCGCTGGGGGTGATCACCAGGGCGTTCTTCCCGGAGGTCTCCGCCGTGAGGCCGCGCCCGTGCCGCCAGCCGCTGAACAGCCGGGCGGTCTCGTAGGCACCGGTCAGCACGACCCGGTCCACGCCCTCGTGGGCCACCAGCGCCCGGCCGGTCTCCCCCTCGACGGAGTCGACGAGCTGGAGCACGTCCCGCGGCACGCCGGCCGCCCACAGGGCCTCGACCACGGCGGTCGAGCAGCGCCGGGTCTCCGGGGCGGGCTTGTGCAGCACGGCGGCGCCCGCGGCCAGGGCCGCCACGGTGGAGCCGGTGGGGATGGCCAGCGGGAAGTTCCACGGCGGGGTGACGAGCACCAGCGTGTCGGGGACGAACCGGGCGCCGTCGACGTCCTCGAGCTCGAGGGCGCGGCGGGCGTACCAGCGGCAGAAGTCGACCGCCTCGGAGACCTCGGGGTCGGACTGGTCGAGGGTCTTGCCGGCCTCGGCCCCGGCGACGGCGAGCAGGTGCGCGCGGCGGGCGGCCAGCACGTCGGCCGCCCGGTTGAGGATCTCCGCCCGCTCCCGCGCCCCGCGGGCGCGCCAGCCCTCGGCGGCGGCCCGGCCGGTGGCGACGACCCGGTCGACGTCGCCGGGGCCGAACGGCTCGGGGACGGGCAGCGCCCCGTACCAGGCGCGGTCGGCGATGCGGGCCCCGATCCCCCGGGCCCAGGTCTGGTTCGCGGGCAGGGAGACGTCGGTGTCGGGCTCGTTGCGGAACGGCTCCGTCAGCGGCACGTGGGCCGAGCCGGCGCCGTGCGCGCCGCGGTCCTGGGTGCGGGCGGGGGCCGGGACGGCGCCGTCGTCGTCGGCGAGGGCCTCGAGGGCGGCGCGGAAGCGGGTCTCCTCGCGGCGGAAGACCTCGTTGTCCGGGGCGAGGGCGAAGATCCCGGACATGAAGTTCTCGGGCGAGGCGTTCTCCTCGAGCCGGCGCACGAGGTAGGAGACGGCGACGTCGAACTCCGCCGGGCGCACGGCCGGGACGTAGAGCAGCAGCTGCCCCACGTCGGCGCTGACGGCCCGGGCCTGCTCCACGGCCATGCCCTGGAGCATCTCGAACTCGATCCGCTCCGTGACGCCGCGGCGCCGGGCCAGCAGGTGGGCGAAGGCGATGTCGAACAGGTTGTGCCCGGCGACCCCCAGGCGCAGCCCGCGCATCCGCTCGGGCTCGAAGAGCCAGGCCAGCACGCGCTTGTAGTTGGTGTCGGTCTCCTGCTTGGACCCCCACGCGGCCAGGGGCCAGCCGTGCAGCTCGGCGTCCACGCGCTCCATGGGCAGGTTCGCGCCCTTGACCAGCCGCACCTTGATCCCGGCCCCGCCGTCGGCG
Source organism: Kocuria flava (assembly GCF_001482365.1). NCBI lineage: Bacteria > Bacillati > Actinomycetota > Actinomycetes > Micrococcales > Micrococcaceae > Kocuria > Kocuria flava. The sequence continues at coordinate 358,025 of NZ_CP013254.1, forward strand.
ACCCGCCGCGCCGACCACGCGGAGAGCCGCTGGAGGACCCCGAGCGCGTCCGGCAGGTAGGCCTGGACCACGATCCCGGCCTCCAGCCCGCGCAGCTCGGGGTGCTCCAGCAGCCGGGTGAAGACCTCGGTGGTCAGGTGCAGGTCGGAGTAGACCTCCATGTCGAGGTTGAGGAACGTCGTGCCGGCGGGGGCGGCGGCCGCGGCGCGGTAGAGGGGCAGCAGCCGGTCGACGACCTGCGCCACGGTCTCCTCGAAGCCCCAGTGGGAGAGCTGCGGGACCACCGAGGAGACCTTGATCGAGACGTAGTCGACGTCCTCGCGCTCGAGCAGCGCCGCGGCGTCGGCGAGGTGCTTGTCCGCCTCCTGGGCCCCGAGCACCTCCTCGCCGAGCAGGTTGATGTTGAGCCGGTGGCCCTGGGCCCGCAGCTGCCGCACGGCCCGGCCGAAGGGCCCGGGCCGGGCGTCGACGATCATGTGCCCCACGAGCCGGCGCAGGCGCGCCCGGGCGGCGGGCACGACCACCTGCGGGGCGGTCGGGGCCAGGGCCGCGCCGGCGCGCAGCTGGGCGCGGTCGGCGCGCGGCATCGTCCGGGGCACGATCGGGGCCAGGGCGTGCAGGGCCGCGGCGGCGGCCCGCTCGTCCTCGGTGCGCACCACGCGGTCGACGAAGCCCACGGTGAACTCCAGGCCGTGGGGGTCCTGCAGGACGGTCGCGAGCCGGTCGGCGGCGGCATCCCGGTGGCGGCGCCCGCGGCGGGCCCGCTCGAGCCAGGTGCGCACGAGGGCCACGGCGTCGTCGGCGAGCACGCCGAGGTCGTCGGTCGGGTCCGGGGCATCGGCAGGCATGGCACGCTCCTGGGCTCCGCCCGGCCTCGGTCGCCGGGGCACTCCCCCGGCTCCCGGCCGGTTGCCGCCGGGCGCGTCGGCCGGTGCCACCACGCTACGGCGGGGCGGGCCGCTGCGGAAGGGACCGGCCCGCCCGGATCCCGTCCGCCCCGGCGGGCGGGGCGCTCAGCCGGCGGCGGCGCGCAGGACGTCGTCGGCCAGGCGCCCGAGCACGGCCCGGTGCGGGACGAGCATCGCGTACCAGTAGAGGTGCCCGGCGGGCCCGGCGGGCCGGAAGACGGTGGTCTGGCGGTAGCGCACGGTGCCGCCGGGGCCCGGGAGCAGGGCGATGTCCAGCCAGGCCTCCCCGGGCATCCGGACCAGGGAGCGCAGCCGCAGGTGCCGGCCCCGCTCGAGAGCCTCGACCGTCCACCAGTCCAGGCGCCGGCCCTCGGCGAGGCGGTCCGGGTCCTCGCGGTGGCGCAGCCGGGAGGGCGGCAGGGACGCCCGGTTGGGCAGGGCCCGCAGGAACCACAGGCGGTCGGTGCCGTGCCAGCCGCGCTCGCCGCCGAGGCCCTCGACGGCGGCCCACAGCGCGTCGGGTCCGGCCGTGCTCGTGCGCTCGACGGTGTCGACGTAGAAGCCCCGTTCGCGTGCCATGGGTCCATGGAAGCACGGCCGGGACGACGACGGGGCGCGGATCGCGCAACCGGTCCGGGGATGCCGGCCTCAGCCGCCGGCGGGCTCGGGGGGCAGCACGCCGAAGCGCACGAGGTGCCCGATCAGCCCGTCGGTCGTGGGAAGCCCGGCCAGCTCTCCGGGGGAGGCCCAGCGCACCGCGGCGGCGTCGTCGCCGGCCCGCAGGGTCCCGCCGCAGGCCACGGCCTCGACGTCGTGCACCTCGTAGACGAGGTCCTCCCCGGCGGGCACCCGCACCGTGCCGAGCTCCCGGCGGACCCGCACCCGCAGCCCGGTCTCCTCGAGGACCTCGCGCGCGGCGGCGCCCGCCACGGTCTCCCCGGGCTCCAGCGCGCCGCCGGGCAGGGTCCACCGGCCGCGCTGGGGCGCCCGGCCCCGCTGCACGAGCAGCAGCCGGCCCCGCTCGTCGAGGACGACGGCCGCGGCGGCCCGCACGGTGCGCATGAGGCGCACCCTACCGGGGCGGGGGGGCGGGCCGGGAACAAACCGGCGGGGACCCGCGTTCCCCAGGTAGTTCAAATTTGAAAGACCTGGGCGGCGCCCGCGCGGGTCCCGCGACCGACCAGGAGGACGGCATGCAGTTCGGCATCTTCACCATCGGGGACGTCACCCCGGACCCCACCACGGGGCGCACCCCCACCGAGCACGAGCGGATCATGGCCACCGTCGAGATCGCGAAGAAGGCCGAGGAGGTCGGCCTCGACGTCTTCGCCACGGGCCAGCACCACAACCCGCCGTTCGTGGCCCCGGCGAACCCGCCGATCCTGCTGGCGAGCATCGCGGCGCAGACCGAGCGGATCCGGCTGTCCACGGCGACCACGCTGATCACCACGACCGATCCCGTGCGCATCGCCGAGGACTACGCCTACCTCCAGCACCTGACCGGGGGCCGGGTGGACCTCACCATGGGCCGCGGCAACACCGGTCCCGTCTACCCCTGGTTCGGCCAGGACATCCGCCAGGGCATCCCGCTCGCGGTCGAGCACTACCACCTGCTGCACCGGCTGTGGCGGGAGGACGTGGTCGACTGGCAGGGCCGGTTCCGCACCGCGCTCCAGGGCTTCACCGCGACCCCGCGCCCGCTCGACGGCGTGGCGCCGTTCGTGTGGCACGGCTCGATCCGCTCCCCGGAGATCCCCGAGCAGGCCGCCTACTACGGCGACGGGTTCTTCCACAACAACATCTTCTGGCCCGCCGAGCACACGCAGCGGATGGTGGAGTTCTACCGCACCCGCTACGAGCACTACGGCCACGGCTCGGCCGACCAGGCGATCGTGGGCCTGGGCGGGCAGGTGTTCATGCGCCGGCGCTCCCAGGACGCCGTGCGGGAGTTCCGCCCCTACTTCGACAACGCCCCGGTCTACGGCCACGGGCCCTCCCTGGAGGACTTCACGGCCCAGACGCCGCTGACCGTGGGCACCCCCGAGCAGGTGGTCGAGAAGACCCTCGGCTTCCGCGACTACGCCGGGGACTACCAGCGCCAGCTCTTCCTCATCGACCACGCCGGGCTGCCGCTGAAGACCGTGCTGGAGCAGATCGACCTGCTGGGCGAGGAGGTCGTGCCGGTGCTGCGCAAGGAGTTCGCCGCGCTGAAGCCCGCGCACGTGCCCGAGGCCCCGACCCACGCCTCGCTGGTGGCCCGCCACCGCGCCGGCCAGGACCCGGTGCCCGGCGGCGCCGACGACTCCCCCGCCGGGCGCGCCCGCGCCGCGCGGTCCCCGGAGGAGGCCCGCCGGTGAGCACCCCGACGACGACGGGCGCGCCCCGCCCGCTCACCCTGGCGGTCGTCTCCGCGGGAATGTCCGACGCGTCCTCGACCTCGCTGCTGGCCGACCGGCTGACCGGGGCGGTCCGCGAGGCCCTGGCCCCCGTGCCGGTGCGGGTCGAGCGCATCGAGCTGCGCCCGCTGGCGCACGCGATCGCCGACCACCTGCTCACCGGGTTCCCCGGCCCGCAGCTCGCGCAGGCCCTCGCGGCGCTGGACCGCGCGGACGCCGTGGTCGCGGCCACGCCCACGTACCAGGCCTCCTACTCGGGGCTGTTCAAGTCCTTCGCCGACCTCATCGGCGCGGACGTGCTCGAGGACGTGCCCGTGCTCGTGGCCGCGACCGGCGGCAGCGCCCGGCACTCCCTGGTGCTCGACACCGCCCTGCGCCCCCTGTTCACCCACCTGCGGGCGCTCGTGCTGCCCGTGGGGGTGTACGCGGCCACCGAGGACTGGGCCGGCCCGGAGCTCGAGGCCCGCATCCGGCGGGCGGGCGCCCAGCTGGCCCGCCACCTCGCCCCCGCGGCGCAGGGCGCACCCGGGGCCTCCGGCGCGGGCGGGGCGGCGGGCGGACCCGGGCCCGCCGGCACGGATGCCGCCGCCGGCGGGTCCGGACCTGCCGGGACGGACGGTGCCGCCGGCACCCCCGGCGCGGACCGCGGGCCCGCGCCGGCCGCCCCCGCCCGTCGCGCGACCGCCCCCTCCGGGCCCGTGTACGACGGGACCGCGGTGCCCGCCTTCGCCGACCTGCTGGCCGGGACGACCCGGTGAGCGCCCCGGCGGACGGCGGGCACCCCTGGGAGGTCTGGCGGCTGTTCTTCGAGACCTCGGCCCGGCTGACCACCGAGATCGAGGCCCGGCTCAAGGAGCACGGCTGCTCGCTGATGGACTACCAGGTGCTCCTGCTGCTGCGCGAGGCCCCCGGCCACCGGCTGCGGATGGGCGAGCTGGCCCAGCGCCTGGTCTTCTCGCCCAGCCGGCTGAGCTACCAGATCGGCGTGCTCGAGAGGCGCGGCTGGGTCCGCCGCCGGCGCTGCACCGAGGACGGGCGCGGCCTGGAGGCCGAGCTCACCGACGAGGGCCTGCGCGCCTTCCGGCGCCTGCGCCCGGCCCACGCCCGCGACGTCGAGGAGCTGTTCCTCTCCACCCTCCACGACGACGACGCCGAGCGGCTGCGGGCGGTCATGGAGCGGCTGGCGCACCGGCTCGGGCAGTAGAGTGCGGACGCGGCACCCGGCCGCCCCGCCACCGGAAAGGGACCCCGTGACCTCCAGCCCCCTGACCCGCCACGACCCCGCGCGCCGCGGCTTCGGCAGCGACAACCACGCCGGGGTCCACCCGGCCGTGCTCGAGGCCCTCGCCGCCGCCAACGGCGGGCACGTGGGCGCCTACGGCGCGGACCCGTACACCGAGGCGCTCCAGGACGTGGCCCGCCGCCACTTCGGCGCGCAGGCCGAGTGCCACCCGGTCTTCAACGGGACGGGGGCCAACGTCGTCGCCCTCGCGGCCATGACCGACCGCTGGGACGCGGTGGTGTGCACGGACTCCGCCCACGTCGACGTGGACGAGTGCGGGGCCCCCGAGAAGCTCGCCGGGGTGAAGCTGCTGCCGGTGCCCAGCTCCGACGGGAAGCTGACCCCCGAGCTCGTGGACCGCCGGGCCCACGGCTTCGGCGTCGAGCACCACGCCCAGCCGCGGGCGATCACGGTCTCGCAGTCGACGGAGCTCGGCACCCTCTACACCCCCGACCAGCTGCGGGCGCTGTGCGAGCACGCCCACGGGCTCGGGCTGAGCGTCCACCTCGACGGGGCCCGGCTGGCCAACGCCGCCGCGGCCCTGGGGGTGCCGCTGCGGGCGCTGACCACCGACGCCGGCGTCGACGTCGTCTCCTGGGGCGGGACGAAGAACGGTGCCCTGGGCGCGGAGGCGGTCGTGGTGCTCGACCCCGCGGCCGTGCGGCAGCCGCGGTTCGTGCGCAAGCTCTCGGCCCAGCTGGCCTCGAAGATGCGCTTCGTCTCCGCCCAGCTGCTCGCCCTGCACGAGGGCGAGCTGTGGCGGGAGTCCGCGGCGCACGCCAATGCCGCTGCCCGCCGGCTCGCCGACGGCCTCGCCGCCGTGCCCGGCGTCCGGATCACCCAGGCGGTCGAGGCCAACGCCGTGTTCGCGGTGCTGCCCGCCGGGTCGGCCGAGCGGCTGCAGCGGCGGTGGCCGTTCCACGTGTGGGACGGGACCACCGGGGAGGTCCGGCTGATGTGCTCGTGGGACACGGCCGCCGAGGACGTCGACGCGTTCGTGGCGGCCCTGCGCGAGGACGCCGCCACCGCCCCCTGACCCGCCGCCTCCCGGCGACGGCGGGACCGTCAGCCGAACAGGGCGGCGACCTTCATGAGGGTCTGCACGATGCCGTAGCCCAGCGGGACCCCGACGAGCACCCAGCCCAGGGCGAGACGTGCTGTGGTCATGACCGGTCCTCCTTCGCGGCGACGACCGGCGCCGGGACGCGCCTGCCGTCAGCGGGTCGTTCGTCGTCGTCGGTCCCGGCCCGTCCGTGGGCGGGGCTGTCCGAGGGCTCGTGCCAGCGGGCGTCGACCGGGGTGACCAGGAGGTTGGCGACGAAGCCGACGACGAGCAGCGCGACCATCGTCAGCAGGGCCGGCCGGTACGCCGCGGCGGTGAGCTCGCCGGGGGTGCCCTGGGCGTCCAGGAACGCGTTGACGATCAGCGGCCCGGCCACGCCCGCCGCCGACCACGCCGTGAGCAGCCGGCCGTGGATCGCCCCGACCTGGTAGGTGCCGAAGAGGTCCCGCAGATAGGCCGGCACGGTGGCGAAGCCGCCGCCGTAGAAGGAGATGATCACGAAGGCCAGCAGCACGAACAGCAGCGTCGAGGAGGACCCGAACAGGGCCAGGACCGTGTAGAGCGCCGCGCCGACGCCGAGGTAGATCAGGTAGATCCGCTTGCGGCCCACGACGTCCGAGGTGGTCGACCACACGAAGCGCCCGCCCATGTTGCCGATCGACAGCAGGCCCACGAACCCGCCCGCGACGGCCGCGGTCACGAGGGAGGAGCCGTCGGCCTGGCGGAAGAAGTCCCGGATCATGGGCGCCGCCTGCTCGAGGATGCCGATGCCGGCGGTGACGTTGCAGAAGAGCACGAGCCACACGAGCCAGAACTGCCGGGTGCGCACGGCGTTGCGCGCGGAGACGTGGTTGCTGGTGACGAGCTCCTGCGTCCTGACCGTGGTGGGGTCGAAGCCCGCCGGCCGCCAGCCGGGCGGGGGGACCTTGATGGTGAACGCGCCGAACATCATGTAGGCGAAGTAGACGACCGCGAAGGTCAGGAAGAGCTTGCCGACGGCGTCCCCGCTGGGCGCCCAGCCCTCGGTGCCGGAGGCCGGGTCGTAGAAGCTCAGCAGCGCGGAGGAGACCGGGCTCGCGATGAGCGCGCCGCCGCCGAAGCCCATGATCGCCATGCCGGTGGCCAGCCCGGGACGGTCGGGGAACCACTTGATCAGCGTCGAGACCGGGGAGATGTAGCCGATGCCCAGGCCGATGCCGCCGATCACCCCGTAGCCCACGTAGACGAGCCACAGCTGCCGGGTGAAGATCCCCAGCGCGCCGACCAGGAAGCCGCCGGTCCACAGCAGCGCCGCGGTGAACATCGCCTTGCGGGGGCCGTGGGTGTCCACCCAGGTGCCGAAGACCGCGGCCGACAGGCCCAGCATCACGATGGCGATCGAGAAGATGAGGCCGATCTGCGTCAGGGACGCGCCGAAGTGCTCGACCAGGGCGGTCTTGTACACGCTCGTGGCGTAGGCCTGGCCGATGCACAGGTGCACCGCCAGCGCCGCCGGGGGGATCAGCCAGCGGTTGAAGCCCGGGGGCGCCACCGTGTGCTGTCGATCGAGCCAACCCATCGCTGCACTCCTCGCTCGTCGTGGGGAGTCCCTCGCGTCGCCGGGGCGCTCCGGGGTGAAGCATGTCACATCCACATCTCGAACGGGAAGCAGCCTGCCCGTTCCCGGCGGGGCATCCTGCGCCTCCCCCGTCTCCGCGAGAGCCCGTGCCCGTCGCGAGGACCCACGCCGCCGGTGCCTGCTGCGTGGGGCCTCGCGCGCCCCGTGAGGTCTCGCGGGGAGAGGGAGGGACGGGGACGACGGCGGGCGGCGCTCAGCCGGCCCGGAACCACCGGCCCAGCCGCCGCAGCAGGCCCCGGAGGCCCCGGTCCCGGGCGGCGGCCTCGAGGCGCTCGATCCGCACCGCCTGTTCCCGGGCGAGCTCGAGCAGCTCCCGCAGCAGCTGCTCCGACGCGTCGAGGCGGCGGTGGAGGCCGCCGGCGTGCTCGGCCGCCTCCCGGGCCAGGTGCAGCGGCAGGCCGATGCCGTGCTCCGCGGTCCACTGCTTCAGGTGCCGCTCGCGCACGAGCAGCTCCTCCCGCTCGGCCCGGCCGGGAGCGCCCGGGGCGGCGCCGGCCGGCAGCCGCCCGCGGACCACCTCGACCGGGCCGTCGAGCACGCCCACGGTGAAGGTCTCCAGGAACCGGAGCCGGAACTCCCACTCCCCCGCCGCACCGAGCTGCTCGTCGTAGTCGCCCAGCACGTCGTGGACGGCCCGGCGGTGGACGAGCACGCCGGGGGCCTGCCCGCCGCCGCGCACCAGCTCGGAGAGCGTCAGCTCGCCCCGGGCCGGCGGCTCCGGGCCCGGGCCGGTCTCGCGCGCCGCGCCGTCGGCCGGGTCCAGCTCGGCGGCGCGGGTGCGCACCAGCACCCCGTCGTCGGCCACCAGCGGGTCCTCGAGGCAGGCGACCGCGCGCTGCAGCAGGGCGGGGTGCCACCGGTCGGCCTCGTCGTGGAGGACGACGAGCTCCGAGTCCGCCGCCCGCAGCCCGCGGTTCGCGGCGGCCCAGGGCCCCGCGTCCCGCCGGCGGTGGAGCACCTCGGTCCGGTCCGCCAGCGCCTCGGCCCGCTCCGCGAGGACCGCCTCGACCGCGGCGCGGTCGGCGCCGTCGGCCACGACCAGCAGCCGCCAGTCGGTGAAGGTCTGGGCGAGGACGTCGTCGACGGTTCGGGCCAGCAGGGCCGGCTCCTCGCCGTGGGTGCGCAGCAGCACGGCCACGGTCGGGCGCACCGCCGGGACCGCCGGCCGGGCGTGGCGGCGGCGCAGCTCGGCCACCACGGGGGCCGCGACGCCGCGCGGCGGAGGGTCCTCGTCCGGCCGCGCCTCCGGCACCGCCCCGCCGAGCGCCGTGACGGCGTCGTCCCACCAGGCCCCCGCCGCCGCCCGGACCGCCGGGGCGGCCGAGGCGAGCGCCGAGCAGAACGCCTCGTGCCGGGCGAGGGCCTCGGTGGCCCAGCGCTGGGCCGCGTCCCGAGTGTCCCAGGCGGCCGGCCCCGGGGTGAGCAGGGCCGCGAGGGGCACGGTATGCCCGCCGAGCCCCCACGAGGTCAGCACCCCTTCCATGCGATCATCGGCATATGCACTGGTCGCAACGGGGAGCGCGGCCGTTCCGGCGGCGAGCGCGGCGCGCACGAGCTCCGGGTGCGAGGTGACGACCCAGTCGGCCTCCGCCAGCCGGGCGGCCAGCGCCTCCGGCGCGGCGGGACGGGCCGGTTCGGCCAGCCGTGCCGCGACGCGGTCGGACAGCGGGACGCCCGCCGCCGCTCCGTCCGGGGCGGCGGCGGGCCCGTCCGGGGCTCGGGCCGGCTCCGGGACGGGCGGGCCCCCGGCGGCCGGGGCGGGCGCTCCGCAGGCCGCCGCGGCGGCCTCGTCCGCGGCCGCCGGGGCGGGCGCGCCCCCGAGGACGGTGACCGCACCACCCGTGCGGTGGGCGAGGGCGTCGAGCACGGCCGCCAGGGCCGGGGCCGCCTCGCCCGGGGAAAAGGGGCCGTCGTGGGGCTCGAAGCACGCGAGCAGGTGCGGCCGCCCCGCCCCGGCACCGTCGGCGGCACGCCCCGCGGCGGGCATCCCCGGGCCGCGGTGGTCCTGCGGGGCGGCGAGGACGGAGGCGTCCCCGGCGATCCGCAGGGCGGGGTGCTCCGGGCACAGCCGCCGGGCCACGGCCAGGGACGTCCGGTCGGCCAGGCCCACCAGGTCGGCCGCGCCGAGCAGCTCGCCCACGAGCCGGGCCCGGGGGCCCGCGCACCCGGCCTCGAGACCCAGGCCCGCGACGACCACCGGCCGGGCGGCGCGCTGGGCCGCCCGGGCGGCCCGCCCCCAGGCGGTGAGCTCGGGTACGCTCGCCGGAGCGCACCCGGTCCCGCCGAGGACCAGGAGGGCCTCCGGGCCCGCCGCACCGCTCCGGTCCCCGGCGTCCGGGCCCGCCGCGTCCGCACCGGCCGCACCGGCCGCCGGGCCGGAGGGCGCCGGACCGTCAGCCGCCTCGGGGAAGGGCTCCGCGGACCGGAGCACCTCCACCCCGCGGGCGGCCAGGGCCGCGAGCACGGCACGGTGCCCGAGGGCGGCGGACGGGTCGGCGGGCGGAGCGGTCAGGAGCGCGACGCGCATGACGGGATCCTCTCGGACGCGGTCCCGGGGTGTCCGGACGCCCCCATTGTCCTCCGCACGGCGGCCGTCCCGCACTCCCCCGTCCCATACGGGACGCGGGACGCGCGGCGTCATGTGTACGAACTTGAAGGTCCGCACGCGCTCGTGTTGGCGGCCGTCCCCCGGGTCGGGGATCCTGGAGGTTCACAGCGCACTTCCTCCGCCGGCGCGACCCGCCGGACGCTCCGACCGCGCACGGGCACCCCTCCCGCTCACCCCAGCATGCCGACTGCGGCATATGCCGGCGTGCGACCGGGGGTCCGTCGTCGTCGCCGTCCGGGTGCCGGAGCGGTCCGGCCTCCCCCCGGTCCCCGGAGACCCGCCCCGCCGGGCGGGACGATCCCAGGAGCCCGCCCCATGCTGCACGCCGCCGTCATCAGTCCCCAGCCCATGACCCGCATCGCCATGCAGCGGGAGTCCCAGGACCACCCCGAGCACGGGGTGCGCATCGGGGCGGCGGCCGGGACCGTGGCGGAGCTGCTCGAGCAGGGCCCGCTCGAGGCGCCGGTGGTGCTGCTGAGCATGGACACCCTCGACGGGCGCAGCACGGCCCAGAACATCGCCGACCTCACCGCCCACGACCACGCCGTGGTCGTGCTGGCTTCCCACACGGACGTCGCCCGCGTGCGCTCCGCCCTGGCCTTCGGTGCGGCCGGGGCCGTGGGCAAGTGGGAGCCGATCCGCTCGGTGTTCCGCACGATGCGTCTGGCCTGCCAGCTCGGGGACTTCGTCAGCGACCAGCTCCAGTCGGCCCTGGCCGCCCTGCCCGACCGCTCGCCCGCCAAGCTCTCGGCGCGGGAGCGGGAGGTGCTCACCCACTACGTGGAGGGCCTCCAGGAGCAGGAGGTCGCCGCGACGCTGGGCATCGCCGAGTCCACGGTCGAGGAGCACCTGAAGCGGATCCGCCGCAAGTACGCGCTCGTCGAGCGCCCGGCCCGCACGAAGCTCGAGCTCTACAAGCGCGCCGTCGAGGACGGCGTCGTCCCGCCCGTGCTGCCCCTGGCCTGAGCGGGCCCCGGGGCCCGGCGCACGGATCCCGGCCGTGACCTGGGCCGACCCGTTGGCGGGCCCCCGCCCCGGACCTAGAATGAGGGGCACCACCCCACGGGTCGCTCCGGCGACCGCGCCGGCACCGATCCGCTCACCAGGTCGGGGGAGCACCCCCGTGCACAGGAAGCCGGTCCGATGAACGCCGCGCAGCAGCCCAGGCCCGGGAGCACGCCCCGGCCACCCCTCGACGAGCTCCGGGACCACCTCACGGGCACCGTGACCGTGCCCGGCGACCCCGGCTACGACGACGCCCGCCGGGTGTGGAACGGCATGATCGACCTCCGCCCCGCCGCCGTGGTGCGGGCCGGCTCGGTCGCCGACGTCGACCCCGTCCTCGGCGCCGTCCAGCACACCGGGCTGCCGCTGGCGGTGCGCGGCGGCGGCCACGGCGTCGCGGGCCACGGCACGGTCGAGGACGGGATCGTGCTCGACCTCGGCGGGCTGCGCGCGGTGTCGGTGGACCCGGACAGCCGCGAGGTCGTCGTGGCGCCCGGGGCGACCCTGGCCGACGTCGACGCCGCGACCGCCCCGCACGGGCTGGCCGTGCCCCTGGGGGTGGTGAGCGCGACGGGCGTGGCGGGCCTGACCCTCGGCGGCGGCGTCGGGTGGCTGACCCGCACCTGGGGCCTGGCCCTGGACAGCCTCCTGGCCGCCGACGTCGTGACGGGCACCCGCGAGCACCTGCACGCGAGCTCGGTGCACAACCCCGACCTGTTCTGGGGGCCTGCGCGGCGGCGGCGGGAACCTCGGGGTGGTCACCTCGTTCGTCTTCCGGGCCCGGCCCCTGCCGGCCCCGGTGCTCACCGGCACCCTCGTGTGGGCGCGGGAGCACTGGCGCAGCGCCCTGCGCGCCTTCGGCCGCTGGTCGCAGGAGCTGCCCGACGCGATGAACCCGATCGTCTCCTTCCTGCGGCTGCCCCCCGAGTTCGGCGTCGGCGAGGACACCGTGATGCTCGTGGCCTTCGCGTGGGCGGACCCCGACCACGCCGCGGGCCTGGCCCTCGTGGACCGGCTGCGGACGGCCGCGCCGCCCGACGGGGAGGAGATCGCCCCGCTGCCCTGGCCGCAGTGGCAGTCCGCGATGGACGGGCTGTTCCCCACCGGGTCCCGGGGGTACTGGAAGAACCTCTCGTTCGCCGGCCCGGACGGGCGGATGCTGGACGCCCTCGTGGCGGTCGCCGGCGAGGTCGACTGGGCGGGCACGGGCCTCGACCTGCACCTGATGGGCGGGTTCTTCGGCCGGGTGCCGGAGGGCACGACCGCGTTCCCGAACCGGTCGGCGCAGCTGTGGCTCAACGTCTACGGGTTCTGGCAGGACCCGGCCGAGGACGAGCGGCTCACCGCCTTCGCCCGGTCCGCCCACGCCCGGCTGCTGCCCTTCGCCGACCGCGGGGAGTACGTGAACTTCCTCGGCGCCGAGGGCGCTCCCCCGGGGGCCGAGGCCGCCCGGCGGTCGTGGGGTCCGGAGAAGCACCGCCTGCTGGCCGAGCTGAAGCTGCGCTACGACCCGCAGAACCTGCTGCGGCGCAACCACAACGTCCTCCCCGCGGCCGCCTGAGCCGGGACGGGCTCAGGGGACCCCGAGCAGGCGCAGCACCGCCGCGGCGGCCGCGCCGAGGACCACGACGACCAGGAACGGGGCGCGCAGCAGCAGCGCCGCCGCGGCCACGGCCAGGGCGCCGACCCGGGCGTCGAGCACGATCGCCTGCCCGGAGCCCACGGCGTTCATCACCACGAGCGCCGCGAGCAGCCCGACCGTGACCGTCCCGGCCATCCGGCCCACCCGGGGGTCGTCGAGCACCCGGTCGGGGACGAGGTAGCCCACGAACTTCAGGGCGAAGGCCAGCCCGGCGGCGGCGAGGACCCAGAACCAGGTGCTCACGCCCCGGCCTCCCGGCAGCCGACCCGGGGCGCGGGGGCGCCGTCGCCGCCCCCGCCGCGGCGGGCCCAGCCGATCGCCCCGGCGACGACCGCGGCCACGAGGATCGGCACCCCGGGCGGGAGCACGGGGATCGTCAGCGCCGTGACGAGCGCGCAGACGGCGGCCACCGCCACGGGCTCGCGCGCGCTCAGCCGCGGCCACAGCAGGCCCAGGAACGCGGCGACGGCGGCGCCGTCGAGACCCCACCGGGCGGGGTCGCCCAGGGCGTTGCCCAGCAGCGCCCCCAGCACGGTGAACAGGTTCCACAGCACCCACACGCCCAGCCCGGCGACCCAGAACCCGCGCCGCTCCTCGACCGGGTCGGCCTGGGAGGACGCGGCCGCGTTGGACTCGTCGATGGTCACGTGCGCCGCGAGCACCCTCTTCCAGCCGCGGGGGCGCACCAGGGCGTTCATGCTCATCCCGTAGACGGCGTTGCGCACCCCCAGCAGCGTGGCCGCCCCGAGCGCGGAGGCCCCGGCGCCGCCGCCGGAGAGCACCCCGATGAACGCGAACTGCGACCCGCCGGTGAACATCAGCGCGGACAGCGCCACCGTCTGCCAGAACGTCAGCCCCGCCGCGACGGACAGGGCGCCGAAGGAGATCCCGTACAGTCCCGTGGCCACGGACAGGGACAGCCCGATCCGCACCGCCGGCGAGGACCGCCACGGCACGGCGGCCGCGGAGCTCACGCCGGCTCCCCGCCGGCCGCCCCGGCCGGCGGGGCCGCGTACGACGGGACGGCGGACGGGGCCTCCCCGGCAGCGGAGGAGCCCTCCGGCGCCGCGGAGGGCTCCTCCGCGGGCGCGTCGAGGGCGTCCAGGGCGTCGAGGGCCTGCACGAGCGCGAGGTGGGTGAGGGTCTGCGGGAAGTTGCCGGTGAGCCGGTGCAGCTCGGGCGAGTACTCGGTGGCCAGCAGCCCGAGGTCGTTGGCCGTGGCGAGCACCCGGTCCACGAGCCGCTCGGCGTCCTCCCGCCGGCCGGTGCGGGCGTACTGGGCGGCCAGCCACAGGGACGCCCCGAGGTGCGGTGGGTCCTGGCCGGGGAAGCCGTCGACACCGATGACGCCCGCGTAGGCGTCGGGGTCGGCGGGGTCCACCGGGCCGAGGACGTTGCGGTAGCGGTGGATCAGCCCGCACGGGTGGCGCAGCTGCTCCTCGATCCGCCGCACGGTCCCGAGCATCCGCTCGTCGTCGTGGGCCACGAAGCCGACCTGCGGCAGCTGCAGCAGGGAGGCGTCCACGCTCGTGGTCCCGTAGTACTGGACGAACGAGCCGATCTCGGGGTCGTAGCCGGAGGTCCAGATCTCCTCGGCGAGCGCGTCCCGCAGCTGCTCCCACAGCGCGGCGTCGCCGGGCAGCCCGTGCACGCGTACGGCGTCCACCCCGGCCTGGAGGGCGGCCCACATGAGCACCCGGGAGTGCGTGTAGTACTGGCGCTCGCCGCGCATCTCCCACAGGCCCTGGTCCTGGACCTCGTAGTTCTCCACGACGGAGCGCAGCATCGCCTGCTGCAGCGGCCACGAGAGGTGGTCCTCGGCGGCCCCGCGCCGGCGCAGCCGCTCGAACACGACCATCACGTGGCCCACGGCGTCGGACTGGTGGTGCACGGCGGTGCCGTTGCCCTCCCGCACGGGCCGGGAGCGCTCGTAGCCGGGCAGGTCGAGCTGGTGCTCGCGCCCGCGCCGCTCCCCGGCCACGCCGTAGAGGTTCTGCAGGTCGTGGGGGTCCCCGGCCACCGAGCGCAGCAGCCAGTTGCGCAACTGGGAGGCCTCCCGGTCGTGGCCGTGGTCGAGCATGACCTCGAGGGCGGTGGCGGCGTCGCGCAGCCAGGCGAAGCGGTGGTCCCAGTTGCGCTCGCCGCCGATCACCTCGGGCAGGGACGTGGTGGGGGCGGCCACGAGCCCGCCGGTCTCCTGGTGCATCAGGGCGCGGACCACGAGCAGGGACCGGCGCACGGCCCCGGTCCGCTCGACCGGGACGGGTTCGTGCCCGGCCGCGGGCCCGTCGGGCTCCTCGGCCCCCGCCTCGGCGGGCCCGTAGAGCCCGGACCACTCCTGCCACAGCTCCACGGTGCGGTTGAGCTGGTCGTTGACGTCGATGGGCGCCGGGGGCGTGCGGTGGGAGGCGAAGTGGGTGAGCACGAAGTCGCGGGCCTGCCCGGCCGAGACCGTGAACGTCCCGCGGTGGCGGCGCTCGTCGTCGTCGCTCGCGGCCTCGGGCAGGGGCTCCCCGCGCAGGACGACGGCGTCGGGCCCGGCCATGGCCACGAGCATCGGGGGCGCGGCCTCCTCGCCGTCGGGGCCGAGCTCCCCCTCGAAGCGGCTGACCCAGGGCACCACGGTGCCGTAGCCGAAGCGGATCCGCAGCTCCTGGTACATCTCGACCTCGCCGGTGAGGCCCTCGACGCGGCGCACGACGTCGGTGCGGGAGGTCAGCGGCAGGAAGTCGGTCACGCGCACGGAGCCGGTGTCGGTGACCCAGACGGTCTGCAGGACGAAGGTGTTCTCCACGTAGAACCGCTCGGCGACCTGGGCGTCGGCGTCGTCGTCCTCGAGCAGGTCCCCGGCCTCGTCCACGGCCCCGGCGGGGGCGAGCAGCCAGCGCCCGTGCTCGGGCTCCCCGAGCAGGGCCCCGAAGACCGAGGGCGCGTCGAACCGCGGGGCGCACAGCCAGTCCAGCGACCCGCTGCGGGAGACGAGCGGGCCGGTGCGCATGTTCGAGAGCAGGGCGTAGTCCTCGATCGGTGAAGCCATGCCCCAAGATTCGCACATCGCACGGGCACCGGGGGTTGCACTATACCCCTAGGGGGTATAATCTCGGGGCAGGACGACCGAGGAGGACCCGTGACCGAGAACCTGCCGCCGCACGGCTACACCCAGGAGAAGGACGCCTGGCTCAAGCGCCTGCGCCGCATCGAGGGCCAGGTCCGCGGCATCCACCGCATGGTCCAGGAGGACCAGTACTGCATCGACGTCCTCACCCAGATCTCCGCGATCCAGTCGGCGCTGCGCTCCGTGAGCCTGGGCCTGCTCGACGAGCACCTGAACCACTGCGTGGCCGGTGCCGTGCAGGCGGCCCGGGAGACCGGCGGCACCGCGGACGTCGACGAGAAGCTGCGCGAGGCCTCCGCCGCCATCGCGCGCCTGGTCAAGAGCTGACCGCGCCCCACCAGAACGACCCCACCAGCACCACGACCCACGAGGAGCACACCGTGCAGACCGTCATCAACGTGTCCGGAATGACCTGCGGCCACTGCGTCACCGCCGTCACCGAGGAGCTCACCGCCCTGGAGGGCGTCCAGGCCGTCGACGTCGACCTCGTCGCCGGCGGGGTCTCCCCCGTGACCGTCACCGCCGGGCGCGAGCTGAGCCCGTCCGAGCTCCAGGAGGCCGTCGAGGAAGCGGGGTACAGCATTGCCTGAGACCCGCACCCCCGTCCCGGCCGAGGTCGCGGGGCCGCTGCGCACCCTCGAGCTCGGCATCACCGGGATGACCTGCTCCTCGTGCGTGGCCCGGGTCGAGAAGAAGCTCGGGAAGCTCGAGGGCGTCGACGCCTCCGTGAACCTGGCCCTGGAGACCGCGACCGTCCACGCCCCCGAGGCCGTGAGCGACGAGGAGATCCTGCGCACCGTGGAGAACGCCGGGTACGGGGCCGTCCTGCAGGGCGGGTCCGCCCCGGGCGGCTCCGCCGGGCCCTCCGGCGCGGCCGGGGACGACGACGGCGGGGCGCGGCCCGGCCCCGACGCCATGGCCCGGGTGGCCGGGCGCGAGGCGTCCTCGCTGCGCTCCCCCGAGTCGCTGCGCCGCCGGCTCGTGGTCGCCGCCGCGCTGTCCGTGCCGGTGTTCGCGATCTCCATGGTCCCGGGGCTGCAGTTCCCGCACTGGGGCTGGGTGGTCGCGGTCCTGAGCCTGCCGGTCGTCACGTGGGCGGCCTGGCCCTTCCACCGCTCGGCGGCCGTCAACGCCCGGCACCTGACCTCCACCATGGACACCCTCGTCTCCATGGGCGTGTCCGCCGCCTACCTGTTCTCGCTGTGGAACCTGCTGCGCGACCCGGACATGACGGCCGGGGCGATGCTCGGCCACGCCATGGACATGAGCGGCCACCAGCTCTACTTCGAGACCGGCGCGCTCGTCACCGCGTTCCTGCTGCTCGGGCGCTGGCTCGAGGCCCGGGCCAAGGCCCGCTCCGGCGAGGCGCTGCGCGCCCTGCTGGAGCTCGGCGCGAAGGACGCGGTCGTGCTGCGCGACGGGCAGCAGGTGCGGGTGCCCGCGGAGGCCCTGCGCCCGGGCGACCGGATCCTGGTGCGCCCCGGGGAGAAGATCCCCACCGACGGCACGGTCCTCGAGGGCCGCTCCGCCGTGGACACCTCCCTGCTCACCGGCGAGTCCCTGCCGGTCGAGGTCGCCGAGGGGGACACGGTCACGGGCGCGACCGTCAACACCACCGGCCGGCTCGTGGTCGAGGCCACCCGCGTGGGCGCCGACACGACCCTGGCCCAGATGGGCCGGATGGTCTCCCGGGCCCAGGCGACCAAGGCCCCCGTGGCCCGGCTGGCCGACCGCATCTCCGGGGTCTTCGTCCCGGTCGTGCTCGTGCTCGCCCTGGCCACGCTCACCGGCTGGCTGCTGCTGACCGGGGACGTGCACGCCTCCTTCGTGGCCGCCGTCTCCGTGCTCGTCATCGCCTGCCCGTGCGCGCTGGGCCTGGCGACCCCCACGGCCCTGCTCACGGGCACGGGCCGCGGGGCCCAGCTGGGGATCCTCATCAAGAGCGCCGAGGTGCTCGAGGACACCCGCACCGTCGACACCGTGGTCCTCGACAAGACCGGCACCGTCACCAGCGGCCGGCTCGCCGTGGCCGCCGTGACCCCGCTCTCCGCGTGGTCGAAGGACCAGGTCCTGGACCTCGCGGCCTCCGTGGAGGACTCCTCCGAGCACCCGATCGCCCGCGCGATCGCGGCCGCGACCCCGCACCGCTTCCCCGTCTCCCGCTTCGTCTCCGCCCCCGGCGGCGGCGTGCGCGCCCACGTGGCCGACGGCATGCACTCGCGCTCCGTCGTCGTCGGGCGCACCACCTGGCTCGCGCAGAACGGGATCCGGCTCGACGACACCCAGCAGGAGGCCCTGCGCCGGGCGCAGGGCGGCGGGTTCACCACCGTCCTCGTGGCCGTGGACGGGGCGCTGGCCGGGTTCGTGGACCTCGCCGACACCGTCAAGGACGGTGCCCGCGAGGCCGTGGACCGCCTGCGGGAGCTCGGGCTGCGCCCGATGCTGCTGACCGGCGACAACGGGCCCGTGGCCCGGGCCGTGGCGGCCGAGGTCGGCATCCCCGCCGGGGACGTCGTCGCGGACGTCTCCCCGGAGGGCAAGGTCGCGGTGGTCCGGGACCTGCAGGACGAGGGCCGCGTGGTGGCCATGGTCGGCGACGGCGTCAACGACGCCGCGGCGCTCGCCCAGGCCGACCTCGGCGTGGCGATGGGCTCCGGCACGGACGCGGCCATCGAGGCCGCGGACCTCACGATCGTGCGCGACGACGTGCGGGCGGTGCCGACGGCGATCGCGCTCTCCCGCCGGACCCTGGCCGTGATCAAGTCCAACCTGTTCTGGGCGTTCGCCTACAACGTGGTGGCCATCCCGGTGGCCGCCGCCGGGCTGCTCAACCCCGTGGTCGCCGGCGCGGCCATGGCCTTCAGCTCCGTGTTCGTGGTGCTGAACTCGCTGCGGCTGCGCGGCTTCGGCCGCTGAGCCGGCTCCCCGCCGCGGCGGGGAGCCGGAGGGCCCGCCGCGGCAGGAGGTCTCCTGTCGCGGCGGGCCCTCCGCCGTGGGCGGCCCGGCCCGCCGGGCACGGCACGACGGGCCGGGGCCTCAGGCCGTGCCCGGGTTGACGGGGCTGTCCTCCTCGGTGTCCAGCTCGGGCAGGGACGCCTTGTGGTCCTCCTGGGCGACGTCGCCGGCGTCGTCGTCCGCGGAGCGCTCGGGGTGCTCCGCGAGCCGGTGCTCGACCTGCTCCTCGAACTCGCCCTCGCCCTGGGCCGGCTGTGTCGGCTGATCGCTCATGCGTGGCTCCCGTCTCGTGGCTGTGCGGCGCACGCCCGCGGCGGGCGCCTCCGTGCCGGCCGATCCTACCGGTGGGACGCGCGCACCGGCCAGAAACGGGACCGGTGGGATCCGGGTCGGGAGCGGCGGGCGCCGGACCACCGCGCCCGGCGCGGAGGGTGCGGGCCCGCCGGATCAGGAGCGGGGGGCCGCGGGACCGTCGTCGGGGGTGCCGGGGCCGCGGCCGAGGAGGTCCTCGCCCTCGGTGTCGGGGCGCACCCGGCGGCCGAACTCGGCCTCGCCGTCGCGGCGGGCGGCCGCCTCGCGCTGGCGCCGGGCCTTGGCCTCGGCGTAGAGCCGCGCGGAGGAGCGGTTCACGCCGGTGCCCTGGCCCAGGCTCGGGTCGTTGGGCCGCTCGACGATCATCAGGGTCGCGCTGACCACGACGGTCGCGATGAACGCGATGCCGGCGGCGATGAGGGCCAGGTCCAGGCGCAGCGCGTTGTCGGTGCCGCCGGTCGCGAAGATCGCCACGGCGGCGAAGGCGACCACGGCCATCACGGTGGAGAGGATGAGCGGTCCCTTGACGTCGGCCCGGGAGCCCTTGCGCTGTGCCACTCGTCCTCCTTCGGGAAGGTGCTGCTGGGGTGGGGTGCCGCGGGGATCCGGCCCGCGCGGCGCGGCCGGCCCCGACCGGGGTCCGGCCCGCGGTGGTCCAGTCTACGCCGTCCCGGTGGGGGCCCGTCCCCGGCGGTCCTCGTGGCGCAGGGTCAGCGCGGCGAGCAGGTGGGTCACGCCGATCACGATCGCGGAGCCGCCGACCACGCCGAACAGGGCCTTGGGGCCGAGGTCGACGACGAGCACGAGCCCGGTCGCGGCGAGGACCGTGGCGAGCCCGGCGATGGTCCAGTCCCGGCCCAGGGGGAAGTCCGTGCGGTGCTTCAGGCCCAGGGCGAGCTCGGTGAGCCCCGCCAGGCCCATGACCGACCCGGCGTAGAGGACCAGGCTCGCGGGGTCCTCCGCGCCGAGGGCCGTGAGGACGCCGCCGACGAGGTAGAGCACCCCGTAGGACTGGGGGATCTGGCGGCCGGGCCCGAGGTCGACGGCGTCGTTGCCGTTGAGCCGCAGCTGCAGCAGGACGCTCGCCGCCCCGGTCGCGGCCAGGTACAGGCCCGTGCCCCACGCCACGGCGGTCATCCCCGGCTCCTGCCAGAAGATCGTCACGGCCCCCAGCACGAGGGCCGCGAGCGCGCGCACCAGCGTGGGCGCGAACAGGTCGCGGTGGATGCCGGTGCTCGGGTCGGGCTGCACGGATCGGGCCTTTCGGGAGGGTGCGGGGAGGGGCGGAGCGCCCCGGCCAGTCTAGCCACCGGGGCGGGGCCCGCCCGCCCCGGGTCCGCCGGGAGCCCGGCCCCCCGGGCACCTCCCAGCGCACCCCCGGCCCGTGCCCAGGAGGGCCGCGCTCAGGCGGCGCCGGAGGGACGGGCCAGGACGCCGGCGAGGACCTCGAGGGCGTCCGGCAGGGCGTCGTCCCCGGCGGCGTCCCCGCTCGCCCCGAAGCCGACGACGACGCCGCGGCGGGAGCCCCGGGATCCCTCGGCCCAGTAGGTGCCCAGCGCCGCGACCCGCACCCCGGCGGCGGCGGCGCGGTCGACCACGTCCTGCTCCTCGAGCGGGACCTCGCCGGTGAACTCCAGGACGGCGTGCAGCCCGCCGTCCATGGGCACGGCCCGGACGCCGGCCGTCCCGGCCAGCGCGGCGGCGAGCAGGTCCCGGCGGCGCCGGTACTCCCGGCGCATCCGGGCGGTGTGCCGGCGCAGCCCGCCCGCGGCGAGGAACCGGGCCAGGGCGTCCTGGGCCACGGCCGAGGCGGGGTTGCCGAGGTCGGTGCGCAGCCGCAGCAGCTCCTCCCGCAGCGCGGGCGGGGGCAGCAGGTAGCCGACGCCCAGGCCGGGCGCGAGGACCTTGGTGAAGGAGCCGAGGGTCGCCACGTGCCCGCCGTCGTCGGCCCCCGGGGCGCGGTCGAGGGCCGCGAGCGCCGGGAGGGGCTCGCCCACGTAGCGCAGCTCCGAGTCGTAGTCGTCCTCGACGACCAGGGCCCCGTGGGCGCGGGCCCAGCCGAGCAGCTCGAGCCGGCGGGCCGCGGGCATGGACGCGCCCAGGGGGTACTGGTGGCTGGGGGTGACGACCACCGCGTCCGGGGCCCGCTCGACCTCCCAGTCCCCGGCCGCCCCCCAGGCGCCGGCGGGCAGCCGGGCGGGGTCGAGGCCGTGGGCGTCGAGGGGCACGGGCAGCACCTCGTGGCCCAGCCGCTGCGGGACCCGGCGCAGGGACGGGTAGCCGGGGTCCTCGACGGCCACGCGCAGCGGGCGCCCGGCGCGCCCGTGCAGCACGGCCAGCAGCAGCTGGAGGCCGTCGCGGGCACCGGTGGTCACGAGCAGGTCCTCCGGGTCGCGGACCACCCCGCGCATCAGCCGCAGGTGCTCGGCGATCTGCTCCCGCAGCGCGGCGGAGCCCTGCGGCGGGGGCGGGGCGGCGCCGGCGGCCGCCGCGGCGGCGTCGCGCCACGCGGCCCGCCACGCGGGGGTCGCCAGGCGGGCGGTGTCGGGGCGCCCGGGGGTGAGGTCGATCATCGGCCGCTCCCGCCGCGGCCGGGCCGCCCGCACCGGCCGGGCGTCGGCCGTCCCGGCCGGGGGCGCCGGTGCCGCCGGGCGGGCGAGGTCGGGGTGGACCACGGTCGCCTCGGTGGTCGCGTGCAGGTAGCCCTCCCCGTGCAGCTGGTCGTAGGCGGTGACCACCGTGCCGCGGGAGACGCCCAGCCGGGCGGCCAGCCCGCGGGTCGGGGGCAGGGGCTCCCCAGGGCGCAGGGCCCCGGAGACCACGAGCTCGCGCAGCTGCCGGACCAGCTGGGCCGGCAGCGGGACCAGGTCGGAGCGGTCGAGCCGCAGCGGCAGTTCGGCGCCGTGGGGGTGCCGCACGTGCGCCTCCTGTCGTCGTCGTCCGCCCTCTTGGTCCACCGGATTCTACGCCCGGTGGACCTGTCGGTGGACCAGTGGGAGGCCCGACGATGGGGTCCATGACCGATCTGCAGACCTCCCCTGCCCAGCCCCTCACGGGCTCCCCCCTCGTCAAGCGCGGCCTGGCCGACATGCTCAAGGGCGGCGTCATCATGGACGTCGTCACCGCGGAGCAGGCGCGCATCGCCGAGGACTCCGGGGCCGTGGCCGTCATGGCCCTCGAGCGGGTGCCCGCCGACATCCGCGCCCAGGGCGGCGTGGCCCGCATGTCCGACCCGGACCTCATCGAGGCGATCGTGGACACCGTCTCGATCCCGGTGATGGCCAAGGCCCGCATCGGCCACTTCGTCGAGGCCCAGGTGCTCGAGCACCTCGGCGTGGACTACATCGACGAGTCCGAGGTGCTCTCCCCCGCCGACTACGTCCACCACATCGACAAGCAGCGCTTCACCGTGCCGTTCGTGTGCGGGGCGACCAACCTCGGCGAGGCCCTGCGCCGGCTGGCCGAGGGCGCGGCCATGATCCGCTCCAAGGGCGAGGCCGGCACCGGTGACGTCTCGGAGGCCACCAAGCACATCCGCACCATCCGCGGCCAGATCGCCGAGCTGCAGGGCCTGTACCGGGCCGCGCCGGACGCGCTCTACGTCAAGGCCAAGGAGCTCGCCGCGCCCTACGACATCGTCCTCGAGGTCGCCCGGACCGGGAAGCTGCCCGTGGTGCTGTTCACCGCCGGCGGCGTGGCCACCCCGGCGGACGCGGCCATGATGATGCAGCTCGGCGCCGACGGCGTGTTCGTGGGCTCCGGGATCTTCAAGTCCGGCAACCCTGCCGCCCGCGCCCAGGCCATCGTCAAGGCCACCGCCTTCTACGACGACCCCGAGAAGATCGCCGAGGCCTCCCGCGGGCTCGGCGAGGCCATGGTCGGGATCAACGTGGCCGACCTCCCGGCCCCGCACCGGCTCGCGGAGCGCGGCTGGTGAGCTGCGCGCCCCGGGTCGGGGTGCTCGCCCTGCAGGGCGGGGTCGCCGAGCACGCCGCGATGCTGCGGGGCCTCGGCGCCGAGCCCGTGCTCGTGCGCACTCCGGAGCACCTCGCCGGGCTGGACGCCCTCGTGCTGCCCGGCGGGGAGTCCTCCACGATGGACCGGCTGCTGCGGCTCTTCGGGCTGCGCGAGCCGCTGCGGGCGGCGGTGCTGGGCGGGCTGCCGACCCTGGGCACGTGCGCGGGGCTGATCCTGCTCGCCGCCGCGATCGAGGACCCGGCCCCCGGCCAGCGCGGCCTCGAGGTCCTGGACGTCACGGTCGCCCGCAACGCCTTCGGCCCGCAGGCCGCCTCCGAGGAGACCGTCCTGGCCTGGGGCGAGGAGCGGGCCCCGGTGCGGGCGGCGTTCATCCGGGCGCCGGTCGTCACCCGCACCGGTCCCGGCGTGGCGGTCCTGGCCCGTCACCGCGGGCAGGTCGTCGCGGTCGCGAGCGGCAGCGTGCTCGGGATCTCCTTCCACCCGGAGCTCACCGGGGAGACCGCGGTCCACGAGCGGCTGCTGGCCCTGGCGGCGGGACGGCGGGCCGCCGCGGCCTGAGCACGGGCCGCGCACCGCACGCACGGGGCGGCCCCGGGAGTCCTGTCCGGACCCCGGGGCCGCCCCGTGCGTCGCGGGCCGGGCGCTCAGTCCTTCCGGCGGGAGGGCACGACCATCACGGGCCCGCGCCCGTCGTTGAGCACGGCCTGGGAGACCGAGCCCATGAGCAGCCCCCGGAAGCCGCCGTAACCGCGGGAGCCGACGACGAGCAGCGCCGCCGGGCGGCCGGCGTCGACGAGCCGCTCGGTGGGCGCGCCCGAGAGCACCGCCGTGGTCACGTCCAGCCCGGGGCGGTCCGCGCGCACCGCGGCGGCGACCTGGTCGACCATCGCCTGGGCCGGGCCCACGAGCTGCTCGCGCACGGCCCGGTCCAGGTCGGCGGAGGCCGTGGGCATGCTCAGGGCCTCCGGGATCACCGTGAGCAGGACGAGGCCGAGCCCGTGGTCCTCGGCCCAGCGGGCGGCGGCCTGCACGGCGGGGTTGTCCCGGCCCAGCCGGTCCACGCCCACCACCACGCGCCCGTCGAAGGCCGTGCCCGGCCGCGGCGCCGCCCCGGGGTCCCAGCCCTCCGGCAGCACCACGACGGGGCAGGCGGCGTGCGCGGCGACCGCCGCGGAGACGGAGCCGAGCCGGCCGCGCACGCCGTGGCGGCCGCGGCGGCCGACGGCGAGCACCGCCGCGCCCCGGGACTCCTCGACGAGCACCCCGGCGGCGTCCCCGCGCTCCACGACCGCGACCGCCTCGACACCCTGCTCCCGGGCCCGGCCCACCGCCGTGGCGGCGACCTTGTCCGCCTCCTCCTCGATCGCCTCCAGGAAGGGCCCGTACAGGCTCGGGTCCACGGCGACCGGCCGGCCCATGGACACGACCACCCGCAGCGGCGCCGCCGTGGCGGCGGCCTCGCGGACGGCCCAGTCGAGGGCGCGGTCGCTGTTCTCGGAGCCGTCGTAGCCGACGACGATCTGCGCTGCCATGGCCAGGGGACCTCCTGAGGGTCGAGGGGCGGATCAGGCCGGGTGCGAGGGGACGACCATCACGGAGCCCGTCGCGTTCTCGAGCACCGCCTGGGAGACCGAGCCCAGCAGCAGCCCGCGGAACCCGCCGATGCCCCGGGAGCCGACCACGACCAGCTCGGCGGAGTCGGTGGCGCGCATGAGGATCCGCGCCGGGCGGCCCACGAAGATGTGGTGCTCGACCTCGAGCTCGGGGTGCTCCGCGGCGATCTCGCGGGAGATCTCGGCGAGCTTCTGCTCGGCCTCGTGGAAGTAGCGGGCCTGGTTGAACTCGTCCTGGAACCAGGAGGGCGTGCCGGACAGGGCGCCGTTGACCGAGACGAGCGCGAGCTTGCTGCCGTGGCCCCGGGCGTACTCGACCGCCTGCCACAGGGCCGGGTTGCGGGCGCCGAGGGCGTCGAGGCCCACGACCACGCGCCCGGAGAAGTCGATCTCGTCGACCTTGACGGGACCGTTGGGCTCGAGGGCCATGTCCCCGCCGCCGCCGTGCCGGGCGGGGCGGTCCTCGGAGGCCTCGGGGACGATGATGACGGGGCACTTGGCGTGGGCGGCCACGGCCGCCGAGACCGAGCCGAGCCGGCCGCGCAGGGCGCCGCCGCGGCCGCGCTTGCCCATGACCACGAGGGCGGCGCCCTCGGACTGCTCGACGATCGCCTTGGCGGCGTCGCCGCCGGCCTCGACGGTCTCGGCCTGCACCCCGGCCTGCTGGGCGAGCTCGCGGGCCTCCGCGAGGTGCTCGGCGTTCTCCTTCGTCACCGCCTCGGTGAAGCGCTGCTCCAGGCCGGGGTCGCCCACGCCGATGACCGGGTAGGCGCCGACGAGCCGGACGGGCAGCTCGAGCGCACGGGCCTCCTCGAGCGCCCGCTGGAGGGCGTGGCGGGCCTGGTCGGAGCCGTCGATGCCCACGATCACGGCGGAGGTCTGGTTGTTGTCGCGAGGCGCAGTAGTCATGGTCGCATCGTAGGTGATCCGCGCTACGTTCCCGGTCCGGATGCGCCGTTGTTACCGGTCCGGTCAGCGGGCGGCGGCGGTCAGCCACGCGTCGGAGCGGGCGCGCAGGCCGAGGGTGAGCGCCCGGGCCCCCATGTAGCCGCCGGCGTAGGCCGTCCACAGCCACACGAGGCCCGCGGTCCCGTCCCCGCCGCGGGCGGCGACGAGGCCCAGCAGCGGCAGGTAGAGCACGAGGTTGAGCACCCCGGCGAGGGCGAGGTAGCGGGCGTCGCCGGCGCCGATGAGCACGCCGTCGAGGACGAAGACGTAGGAGGCCAGCGGCTGGCCGACGGCGACGACGACGAGGGCCGCCGCGAACAGCGCCTGCACCGCGGGGTCGGGGCTGAGCAGGAAGCCCAGGCGGGTCCCGACCAGTGCCACGAGCACGCCCGTGACCACGCCGAAGCTCAGCCCCCACAGCACGAGCCGGTCCATCAGCTCGCGCACCGCGCGCCGCCCCGCCGGGTCGCGCAGGTCCCGGGCCCCGGTCTCGCGGCCCAGCAGCGCCTGCGCGGCGATCGCCAGGGCGTCCAGGGCGAAGGCGAGGAAGTTGAAGACGGTGAGCACGAGCTGGTGCGCGGCGAGGTTCTCGGCCCCCTGGCCGGTGACCACGAGCAGGGTGGTCACGATCGCCACGCGCAGGGAGACGGTGCGCAGCATCAGCCACGACCCCACGGTCAGGTGGGCGCGGACCCGGGCCGGGCTCGTGGCGGCCCCGACCCCCTCCGCCCGGGCCAGCCGCACGACGATGCGCAGGTAGGCCAGGGCCATGGCCCACTGCACCGCCGAGGTGCCCAGGGCGGCGCCCGCCACCCCGAGGCCCGCCCCGTGGACGAGCACGAGGTTCAGCCCGGCGTTGGCCGCGGCCCCCACCCCGGCGATGACCAGCGGGGTGCGGGTGTCCTGCAGGCCTCGCAGCACCCCCGTGGCGGCGAGCACGAGCAGCATCGCGGGCAGGCCCGGCAGGGACCAGAGCAGGTAGGTGACGGCGTGGTCGAGCACGGCCCCGCTCGCGCCCGTGGCCGCGAGCAGCGGCCGGCCCAGCACCGCGCCGGCCCCGGCGAGGAGCACGCCCAGCCCCGCGGCGACCCACATCCCGTCCCGGCCCACGGCGAGCGCCTCCCCGAGCCGGCCGGCGCCGAGGTGGCGGGCCACCGCCGGCGTCGTGGAGTAGGCCAGGAAGACCATCAGCCCCACGACCGTCTGCACCACGGTCGCCGCGACACCGACGCCGGCGAGCTGCGGGGTGCCGAGGTGGCCGACGATCGCCGAGTCGGCGAGCAGGAACAGCGGCTCGGCCACGAGCGCGCCGAAGGCGGGCACGGCCAGGGCCAGGATCTGCCGGTTGAGACCGCGGGGGCGGGAGGTGGTGGTCACCGGACCAGGCTAGCGACCCGCCCCGACCCCGCCTCTCCCCCGCCCCCGAGCGCTCCTCCCGCGGGATCCCCCGCCGGCCGCGGGCCCCCACGCCCGCGGCGGGGCCGGCGCGAGGCCGCGCGGCGGCCGGGGGATCCCGCGGGAGGGGCGGGAGGGGGTCACAGGCCGCGGAGGCGGTCCGTCTCCCGGCGGTCCTTCTTCGTCGGCCGGCCCGCGCCCCGCTCGCGGCGGGGCACGGCCGCGTGCAGGGCCGGCGTGCGGGGCGGGCTGCGGTCCACGTAGGCCTGCGCGGCCACGGGCGCCCCCACCCGCTTGGTCAGAAGCCGCACGACCTCGAGCACCTGCTCGTGGCCGGGCCGGCGCACGCTCACCCGCTGGCCCGGCCGCACCGGCTGGGCGGCCTTGACCGAGGTCCCGTCGATCTTCACGTGCCCGGCCCGGCACGCCGCGGTGGCGGCGGAGCGGGTCCTGAACACGCGCACCGCCCACAGCCACACGTCCACGCGCACGGTGGCCGGCGCCTCCGTCGTCGTCATCTCGCCTCCGTCCCCGAAAGTGGTGCACGCCACAGCGGGCACCGGATTGCCCATACACTGAAGCACATTCACCGGCCGGCCGCGGCCCCCGCCCGGTCCGCCACCGCCCGACGGAAGGACAGTTCCATGACCAGACCCGCACAGCGCCGGACCCGCGGGACCCTGTCCCTGCTCGCCGTCTCCGCGCTCGCGCTCAGCGCCTGCGCCGGCGGCGGCGGGGAGGAGGAAGGCGGCGGCGAGGCCGGCGGCGGGGAGGTGCAGCTGATCAACGAGGGCACCCTCACGGTCTGCTCGGACATCCCCTACCGCCCGTTCGAGTACACGGAGGACGGCGAGACGGTCGGCTTCGACGTCGACCTGGTCAACGCGATCGCCGAGGACATGGGCGTGGAGACCGAGTTCATCCGCACCTCGTTCGAGGGCATCCAGTCCGGCGTGGCCCTGGACTCCGACCAGTGCGACCTCGCGGCCTCGGGGATGACCATCAACGAGGAGCGGGAGTCCGTCATGGACTTCTCCGAGCCCTACCTCGACGACAACCTGGCCCTGCTCGTGACCCCGGACTCCGGCATCCAGGGGGTCGGCGACGTCGCCGGCAAGCGCATCGGCGTGCAGCAGGCCACCACCGGCGAGGCCCAGGCGCAGGAGAACGGCGCCGAGGTCGTCCAGTACGAGGACTCGGCGCTGATGATCCAGGGGCTCAACACCGGCGACGTCGAGGGTGTGATCGGCAACATCTCCGTGATGGGCCCGGCCATCACCGACAACCCGGACCTGCGCCTGGTCGAGGAGATCGAGACGGGCGAGCAGCTGGGCCTGGCCGTGAAGACCGGCAACACCGCGCTGCTGGAGCAGGTCGACCGGTCCCTGGCCACCATGAAGGAGGACGGCAGCCTCGCCGAGCTCGAGGCGAAGTGGCTTGGCACCGGCGAGGCCGCCGGCGGCAGCACCGGGGAGCCCACCGGCGCGAGCACCGCCGACCCGGGGGCCACGGCGGAGCCCACCGCCGGCTGAGCCGCCCGGCCCGGGCCGCCCGGGTGTGAGCACCGCCACGGACGCCGTGGCCCGCGCGGGGCGGGCCACGGCGTCCCGCTCCCGCCGCACCGGGACCGTGCACGCCCCGCTGCACCCGTCCACCGACCACGTCGCGGTCCTGCCCGCGCTCGCCGGCCCGCCGGGCCCGCGCGGCACGGAGCCGGCCGTGCCGGGATCAGTCGAGGACCGGCAGCTCCGTGGTCTCGAAGCGCTCGCGGAAGAACGCCGGGTTGCGGCGGTGCTGGAGGACCATGACGACGACGCCGAGCAGCAGGATCCCCACGCCGAGGACGAAGACCAGGCCCACCCCGCCGATCGCCGACCCGGAGCCGTAGTCCGGGTCCATGGAGTCCCAGGAGGTCTGCACGAAGAAGACCAGCAGCAGGATCCCGCCCAGCAGCGGGGCGAGGAACTGGGCCAGGAAGGCCTTCGCGCTGCGGCGGGACTGCCGGCGGAAGTACCACACGCAGGCCAGGGCCGTGACGCCGTAGTAGAAGCAGACCATCATGCCCAGGGCGGTGATGGTGTCCCACAGGACGTTCTCGGAGACCACGCGCATCACCGCGTAGAACACGGCGGTGACCACGGCGGCGGCCACGGTCGCGTAGCCCGGGGACTGGAAGCGCGGGGCGATGCGGGCGTAGCGGGAGGGCAGCGCCCCGTAGTGGCCCATGGCGAGCATGGTGCGGGCCGGGGAGACGAAGGTGGACTGCAGCGAGGCCGCCGAGGAGGAGAGCACCGCGAGGGACATCAGGATCGCGAAGGGGCCCATGACCGGCCCGGCGAGCGCGGCGAAGATGTTCTCCTGGATCTCCTCGTTGCCCAGGCCCAGCCCCTCCTCGGCCACCCCGGAGTAGCTGAGCACGGCCAGGGCGATGGTGAGGTAGAGGGTGACGATCACGAGGATCGTGGCGATCGCGGCCCGCCCCGGGGTGGTCGCGGCGCCGCGGGTCTCCTCGTTGATGGTCAGCACCACGTCCCAGCCCCAGTAGATGAACACCGACAGGGAGACCCCGGCCGCCAGCGCGGAGAAGGAGTCGATGCCGAGGGGGTTGAACCACTCGGCCCGGATCGTGAGGCCCTCGAAGGCGGTGCCGCCGGCCACGTGGCCGAAGGCGGCCGCCGAGAACCAGAGCAGCACGACGATCTGGAAGGCCACGAGCACGTACTGGACGGCCTTGGTGGTCTCCATGCCGCGGTAGGAGATCCAGGCGGCGAGGGCCACGAACGCCAGGCAGGTGGCGATGTTGACGGGGACGCTGCGGGTCAGCCCGGCGAGCGCGTCGTTGCCCGTGAGCTGGGCGAGGGCGAGGTAGAAGAAGTCCACCGCGATCCCGGCGAGGTTGGAGAGCACGAGGATCGTGGCGGCGAGCAGCCCCCACCCGCCGAGCCAGCCGACCCAGGGGCCGAAGGCCTTGGAGGCCCACGTGAAGGTGGTGCCGGAGTCGGGCATGGCCCGGTTGAGCTGGCGGTAGCCCACGGCCACGAGCAGCATCGGCAGGAAGCCGATGAGGAAGATGGCGGGCAGGGAGGTGCCCACCACGGAGGCGGTGGGGCCCAGGGCCCCGGAGAGGGTGTAGGCGGGGGCGATGCAGGAGACCCCGATGACGACGGAGCCGAGCAGCCCCACGGAGCCGGTCCGCAGACCCTTGCGGTGGTCGGTGCCGTGCTCCCCGGCGGGGGCGGCCGCGCTGGTGCCGGTGTCCGGGACGGCCTCCGGGTCCGGCCGGGGCACGACGACCATCGGCACGGGCAGGTGGGCGAGGACGCGGGCGGCGGTGCCGCCCAGGAAGATCTGCCGGCCGCGGGCGAGCCGGGAGGAGCCGATGAGCAGGATCCCGCCGGGGGCCCAGTCCACGGCGCGCACGGCCTTCTTCAGGGAGGGGCCGGCGGCGACCTCGACCGTGACGGGGTTGGTGCGGCGCACCGCGGCCGCGGCCTCCTCGAGGTGGTGCTGGACCGCCCGGCGGGCGGCGTCGTCGTCCTCGCGGGGCAGGAAGGAGAGCAGCACGAGCTCGAGGTCGCTGCGTCCCACCGCCCGCGCGGCCTCGTCGAGGACCTGGTGGGCGCCGGGGCGGGTGCCCACCGCGGCGTAGAGGCGGGTCAGCGGGGTCTCCCCGCGGTAGCGGCGCGGGGCGAGCGCGACGGGCACCGGGGAGCTGTGCAGCAGGGCGTCGACGGCCGGGCCCAGGGACAGGCGCCCGGTCCCGGAGTTCGACCCGACCACGATCAGCCGGGCGCCGAGCTCCTCGGCGGCCTCGACGAGCCCGCCGGCCACGGAGTCGGCCTCGCGCAGGTGGGTGCGCACGACGACGTCGTCGGGCACGAGCGCCGCCGCCTCCTCCAGCCACCGCCGGCCCTGGGTGCGCAGCACCGGGGAGATGTCCCCGACGGGCGGGTAGACCTGCTGGAAGGGGTCGTCGCGGCGCAGCACGAGCACGAGGTCGAGCTCGGCGCCGAAGGCGCGGGCCATCGCGGCGCCCAGGCGCACGGCGTCGCGGCTGCGCTTGTCCCCGGCGCAGCCGACGACGTAGCGCACGGGCCCGGGGGCGCTCATCGTGCCGCCCCCGTCAGCGCGGTCCCGGCCGCGCCCGCGGGGACCTGCCCGAGCACCTCGGCGGCGGCCAGCCGGCCCTGGCGCAGGGCGCCGTCGACGTGCTGGTAGCCCTCGGCGGCGAGGTCGGAGCACGCCCAGCGGATCGGGCCGACCGGGGTGCGCTGGTGGGCGCCGTAGCGGTGCAGGCCGCCGAGGTCGTAGCTCGCGGCGTAGGCGCCGCGGGTCCACTCCTCGGAGCCGAAGTCGGACTCGTAGTAGACCACCGGGTGCAGGGCCTCCTCCCCGAGGTAGTGGGAGATCGACTCGAGGATCAGCCGCCGGCGCTCCCCGGCGGGCAGGCCGAAGAGCTCGTCGGCCTTCTCGTCGGAGACGAAGCCGACCAGGGTGCCGCGGGGGTCGTCGTGGTTGGTGTTGTCGTAGACCTCCTGGGCGAGCTCGTGGGCGCCGAAGCCGGTGCCGGACAGGCCCTTGTCCCGCCAGAAGGGCGTCTCGTAGACGGCGTGGACCTTGATCACGAGGCCCAGGGACTGGTGCTGGTGCATCTGGTGCTGCAGCCGCGGCAGGGGCGGCTCGAAGGAGATCCGGGAGTAGAGGTTCGGGGGCACGGCCACGACCACGTCCTTCGCGACCACGGTGAGCCGGTCGGACCAGACCGTGACCGGGGTGCCGGGCACGTGCTCGGCGTAGGTGTCCTCCGGCCCGCCCCACCGGACGGTGCGCACGGGGGTGTTCAGGAAGACGACGTCCTCGCCGAGCTCGGCCGCCATCGCCTCGGAGACGGACTGCATGCCGCCGATCACCCGGCGGTCGAGGATGAAGTCCTCGTCCACGAGGTTCGAGAAGGACCCGGCGGAGGCGGCCATGAGCACGGCCTGCAGGGCGGAGAACGCGTGGGCGGGCTTGGTGAGCATCCCGCCGGCCACGAAGATGCCGATGTTCTCGCAGGCCCGCTCGTCGTCGGAGTGGGCCCGCAGCCAGGCGTGGAAGGAGACGGTGTCCAGCTCGCGGGCCCGCGGATGGGCCCACGGCTCGGCGGCGCCGATCTCGGCGGCGAGCTCGTCGAGGATCCCGATGAGCCTGCCCATCTCGGCGACCGTGGCCTCCCCGGCCGGGAACATCGAGCCGGTGTAGGTGTGCCGGCTCCCGTCCGGGGCGAGGTAGACGGAGGCGCCCTCGCGGTAGCGGGGGAAGGTCTCCAGGCCCAGCTCGTCGACGAGGGCCAGCAGCTCGGTCTGGTCCGGGGAGACCCACTGCCCGCCGATCTCCAGGAACGCCCCGTCGACGGTGCGCGACCAGGTGCGCCCGCCCACGCGGTCGCGGGCCTCGAGCACGGCCACCGACCGCCCGGCCGCGGCGAGGGTGCGCGCGGCCATCAGGCCCGCGGGCCCGGCGCCGACGACGACGACGTCCCGCTCGATCGCCCGCTCGCTGCCCAGGGTGCGCTGATCCGACATGGTGATCTCCTTCACTCCAAAATGAATTAGGTTCATTAAGAGGCACCGGCGGCATCCCGTCAAGACCCCTCCCGCGGCGGGGGGGCCTACACTCGACGGGAACCCCGCCGGACCCGCCGCGCGAGCTGCCGCCCGCGGCCCACGACGCCCGACCCCAGGAGGAGACCCGACCGTGGCCCCTGCCGCACCCCCCGCCCGCGGGCGCGGGCGCCCCAGCCGCCCCGTGCTCTCGACGGAGCGGATCACGGACGCGGCGATCCGCATCGTGAGCACCCGCGGCTACCGGCACCTGACCATGACCGGGCTCGCCCGGGAGCTGGAGGTCTCGACCTCGGCGCTGTACAACCACACCCCGTCCAAGCGCGACGTGCTCATCCGCGTGCAGGACCGGATCAACGACGGCATCGACTGCTCCGGCTTCGGGACCCTGCCCTGGGACCGAGCCCTCGAGCTGTGGGCCCGGTCCTACCGCGACTGCTACGCGGAGCACACGGCCATGATCCCGGTCATGGCCGTGCTGCCCGTCGCCGACTCCCCGCACACCCTGCGGATGTACGAGACGGTCGCGCGCGGGCTGGCCGAGGCCGGTTTCGCCGGCGGGACGGTCGTGGACGTCGTCGTGGCGGTGGAGTCGTTCGTCTTCGGCTCGGCCTACGACGCCACCGCGCCCGCCGAGATCTTCGAGCCCGGCGACCGGGCCGAGCTCGCCCCGGTGTTCACCCGCTCCGCCCGGGCGCGCCCGGCCGACCCCCGGGCCGCCGCGGACCGGGCCTTCGACGTGGGCCTGGGTGCGATGCTCGAGGGCTTCCGGGCGCGCCTGGCGGCCGGCCGGGACTGAGGCCCGGCCGGGCGCCCCTCAGACGTCGAGGGCGTGCATCACGTGCTTGACCTGGGTGTACTCCTCGAGGGAGTACAGGGAGAGGTCCTTGCCGTAGCCGGAGCTCTTCGACCCGCCGTGGGGCATCTCGGCGACGAGCAGGACGTGGGTGTTGACCCACACGCAGCCGAACTCGAGCTCGCGCGAGACGCGCATCGCGGTGCCGTGGTCGGTGGTCCACACGGACGAGGCCAGGGCGTAGTCGACCCCGTTGGCCAGCTCCAGGGCCTCCTCCTCCGTGGCGAAGGACTGGACGGTGAGCACCGGCCCGAAGGTCTCCTCCTGCACCAGGACGTCGTCCTGGTGCACGCCGGTGACCACGGTGGGCTCGAAGAAGTACCCGGCGGCGCCCTCGACGGGGCGCCCGCCCGTGACCACGGTGGCGTGCGCGGGCAGCTCGGCGAGCTTGCGGCAGACCGTCTCGAAGTGGGCGGCGTTGTTGAGCGGGCCGTAGAAGTTCTCGGCGTCGTCGGCCCGGCCCGTGACGATCCCGCGGGCCGCCTCGGCGAGCAGGCGCACGAACTCGTCGTGGGCGCTGTCCTGGACGAGCACGCGCGTGACCGCGGTGCAGTCCTGGCCGGCGTTGAAGGTGCCGAACTCGACGAGCGCCTGCGCGGCGGCGGGCAGGTCGGCGTCCGCGAAGACGACGGCGGGGGCCTTGCCGCCCAGCTCGAGGTGGGCGCGGGTGAGGTTGCCCGCCGCGGCCGTGGCCACGGCGCGCCCGGCCCGCACGGAGCCCGTGATCGCGACCATCGCCGGGGTGCGGTGCGCGGCCATGAGCGCGCCCGTGGAGGCGTCGCCGAGCACCACGTTGACGACCCCGGCCGGCAGGATCCCGTCGATGAGCCGGGCCAGCACGAGCGTGGACTCGGGGGTGGTGTCGGAGGGCTTGAGCACCACGGTGTTGCCCGCGGCCAGGGCCGGGCCCAGCTTCCACAGCGCCATGAGCAGCGGGTAGTTCCACGGGGTGACCTGGGCGACGACGCCGAGAGGCTCGCGCCGCACGTAGGAGGTGTGCTCGCCCAGGTACTCGGCGGCGGCCCTGCCCTCGAGGGTGCGGGCGGCGCCGGCGAAGAAGCGCAGGCTGTCGGCACCGGCGGCGACCTCCTCGTCGGCGATCATCTGCCGGGGCTGGCCGGTGTTGCGGTGCTGGGCCTCGACGAGCTCGGCACTGTGCTCCTCGAGGGCGTCGGCCAGGCGCAGCAGCAGCCGCTGGCGCTCGCCCGGCGTGGTCCGCTTCCAGGTCCGGAAGGCCTGCTTGGCGGCGGCGAAGGCGGCGTCGACGTCCTGGGCGTCGGAGACCGGCGAGACGGCGACCGCGGTGCCGGTGGCGGGGTCGACGACGTCGAGGCGGCCGGTGCCGTGGGCGTCGGTGAAGGCGCCGTCGACGTAGTTCTGGAGCACGTCGCTCATGGTGGGGTCCTCTCTGCGGGGCGGGCGCGGGGCTGCCGCCCACTGTAAATGAGTGCCATTCATTTTAGTACCCCGGGGTGTGTCCCGCCACACATCCTCCCCCGTCCGGCCCTTCCCCTTCCCCCTGCCCTTCCGTTCCGCCCCGCCCCTGGGCGCGAGACCCCACGGCAACGGCGAACCCCCACGCCGCAGCGGCGTGGGGGTTCGGGGGCGCGACGGGATCCCGCGAGAAGGGGCGGGGTCAGGCCTTCTGGACCGTGATCGACCACTCCGCGGCGCCGCGCTTGGTGAACTCGGTGACCGGGTAGCCGTTCTCGGCGGCCCAGCGCGGGATCGCCTCGGTGCCCTGGGTGCAGTCGAAGTGGATGACGAGCTCGTCGCCGGCGGGCATCTCGGCCATCGCGGCCTTGGCCTCGACGACGGGGAAGGGGCAGACGAGGCCGTCGGTCTCGAGGACGTGCTGTGCCATGAGGGGTTCCTCCTGGGGTGGGGACGGGACGGGGGTCAGACGCCGGCGGGCACGCGCCCGGGGGCGGCGGTCTTCTTGCGCGGGGCGATGAACAGCTTGGCGGCCGCCCCGGTGCCGAGGATCATGACGGCGAAGCTCACCCAGCCCTGCCACTCGAACGCGGCGGTGGCGACCAGGGCGTTGCCGATGGTGCAGCCGCCGGCCCAGGCCGCGCCGACGCCCATGAGGGCGCCGCCGCCGATGGAGCGCACGATCGTCTGCGCGTCGGGGACGCGCAGCTTGAACTCGCCCGAGCCCTTGGCGGCGACGAACGAGCCGATCAGGATGCCCAGGACCAGGAACACGCCCCAGTCGACGAGCTCGACGTCGCCGGTGACCAGGTAGTTCGTGATGTTGGCCGAGGGGGTGGTGATGCCCAGGCCGGACTCGCGGCCGGTGGCCCAGCTGGCGGGCCAGGCGATGATCGCGATGGCGCCGAGGACGAGCGCGGTCGCGAAGGGGTTCCACGACTTCTCGAACAGCAGGTGGTTGAGGCCGGTCTTCTCCGGGGGGAGGGTCGCGAACTTGGCCCGCGGCTTGGTGAGGTGGTGGCGGGCCCACACCCCGGCGACCGCCACGAGGACGAGCACGAGCAGCCACGGGGAGATCCCGAGGGTCTCGTGGATCGAGCCCTGGGTGCCGACGGTGACCCCGCGCATGGCCTCGGTGGCCCCGGCCAGGGGCCCGTACTTGGACACGGCCGCGAACAGCGCGTAGAAGATCAGCGCGAACCAGGACCCGACGAGCCCCTCGGAGGCGCGGTAGTAGGTGCCGGTGGCGCAGCCGCCGGCGAGGACGATGCCGAAGCCGAAGATGAAGCCGCCGACGATCGTGGCCAGCCAGGGGAAGGCGGAGGCCCCGAGGGTGATGACGCCGAGGGCGTCGAGCACCCAGATGCCCACCGCCTGGACGGCGATGGCCACGAAGAAGGCGGACAGCCACCACGTGTTCTTCGCGATCCAGACGTCGCGGAACGCGCCGGTGACGCAGAAACGGCCGCGCTGGAGGACGAACCCGAGGGCGGCACCGATGATCAGACCTGAGATGAGCACCCGGCGACGATAGGCCTCCGCCCCCCGCACGACTCCAGCCGGACGTCATGCGACGTAGCACAGTGAGCTGGGTCGCCGCCAACTGTGACGTCATCGACCGCTCAGCCGCGGCCCCCTCCGGCCTGGGGGACGATCGCCCAGGGACCGTCGGCCTCGACGACCACCCACACGTCCGCGTCCGGCAGGGTCGTGGCCCGCTCCACGGCGCCGATCTCGTTGACGAGCAGGTCGCCGTGGTGCTCGTCGTCCGGGCGCACCGGGCGGGTGGTCACCACGAAGTTGGCCTCCCCCGAGGAGGAGGCCAGCACGTGGGCCTGGCCGGCGCGCCAGCGGAACACGCGCGCCCCGGTGCCGGTGACGGCCCGGACCTCGTCGACCGCGGTGAGGTCCTCGAGGTCGTGGACCCGGAACTCCCAGGACTCCCCGTCCTCGGCCTGGGCCTCCATCCGCTCGGTGCGCGCGGAGTCCCGGGAGTCGTCGACGAGGAACACCGCCTCGTGCCCCGGCTCCGGCACGGGGGTGACCTCGCTGAGCTCGCCGTCCTCGTCGTGGCCCTCGAACCACACGTAGCCGGAGCCGGCCCGCAGGGTGCTCGCGAGCACGGGCCGGTCGGTGCCGTCCGGGCGGGGCAGGTCGAAGCGCTCCCCGCCCTCGCCGCGGAGGATCTCGACGGGCGGGGGCGCCCCGATCTCGACGGCGTCCCCGGGCACCTCCGGCGCCGCCGCCGGGGCCCGCCCGGCGGGGTCACCGGGATCCGCGGGGGCGGCCCACCCCGAGCCGGCCGCGACCTCGTCGCGGTCCCCGGCGAGCGCCCCGACCACGGCGGCCCCGCCGGCGCCGAGTACGAGCAGGCCCACCGCGCCGAGCCCGAGCAGCAGCCGGCCCGGGCGGCGGCCCCGCGCACCGGGGCCCGCGGCACCGGGGCCCGGCACCACGGGCGCGCCGTGGGCGCCGGCCGCCGGTGCGGACCAGGGGCCGGCGCCGTGCGGGACGGGCGCGTCGTCGTCGGCCCAGAACTGCCAGCCGGGCGGGGCGGGGCCCCAGGAGGGGTCCGGCTCCCAGCCCGGCGGCGGGGTCCAGCCGCGGGGCGGGCGCGGCCACGCGGGCGGCGGGTTGAACGAGCGCGCCATGGGGTGCGGCCTTCCGGGGAACGGGACGACATCTGTTCCCCATGGTAAACGTCCCGGGCGACGGCGGCGCGCCCGCCGGCTCAGCCGGCTCAGCCGGCGAGGAACTCCTGCAGGCCCGCGAGGTCGTCCGTGTTGATGTGCTCCACCCCGGCGGCGCGCAGCTCGGTCCAGAGGTTCTCGCGGGCCGGCCCCGCGATGTCGTTCGTGGCCCAGAACCGGACCCGGTGGCCCTCGGCGTGGGCTCGGGGCAGCGGCTGCCCCAGCTCGGCCCCGGCCGCGGCGGCGGTCTGCGGGGCGGACAGGAGGAGGGCGGCGGCGCCGGCCGCCACGAGAGTGCGCAGGTACGGGGGCACGGGGAGTCCTTCCGGGAACGGGGGATCGTGTCCGGATCAGCGTGCCCGCCACCGGTGACCGGTCTCCCCCGGCCGCGTGACCACGCGGTCAACGGGAGCCGAACGTCGGGGGCGTCCCGGCGTGCCGGGCCCCACCGCCCCCGCCGGGGCGCGGGCCCCTGCGTAGGCTGGGCCCAGCCCCTCCCGTCTCCCCCAGGACCCCAGGACAACCGACATGACGCGCGCAGCCACCTCTCCCCTGCTCACCGTGGTCCTGACCGCGGCGCTGGCCCTCACCGGCTGCGCCGCGGGCGGCGGCGACCCGTCCGCGACGGGGGCGGACGCCACCGCGGCGCCGTCGTCGTCGGCCCCGCCGCCCGCGACCCCGACGCCCGCCCCCGAGGAGGCCGCCGAGCTGGTGGGCGGGGGCACCGAGGTCTTCCCCGGCCGGCGCATGGTGGCCCTCTACGGCCGGCCGGGCAACTCCGCGCTGGGGGTGCTGGGCGAGCAGGACGCCGAGGCCTCCGCGGTCCGCGCGAAGGAGCTCGCCGCGCAGTACGAGCCCTTCAGCGAGGAGCCGGTCGTGCCCGCGTTCGAGATCATCGCCTCGACCGCCTCGGCCGCTCCCGGCCCGGACGGCGACTACTCCGAGGAGACCCCGGTCGAGGAGCTGCGCCCGTTCGTGGAGACCGCCGCGGCGAACGGCGTCTACGTGGTGCTCGACCTCCAGCCCGGCCGCCAGGACTTCCTCAGCCAGGCCCGCCAGTACGAGGAGCTGCTGCGGATGCCCAACGTGGGCCTGGCCCTGGACCCCGAGTGGCGCCTGGCCCCGGACCAGGTGCACCTCGTGCAGATCGGCTCGGTGGACGCCGCCGAGATCAACGCGACCACCGAGTGGCTGGCGGGGCTGACCCGGGAGCACGGGCTGCCGCAGAAGGTCGTGGTGCTGCACCAGTTCGCGGAGTCGATGATCACGGACCGCCACCTGGTCGACACCTCGCACCCCGAGCTGGCGCTGCTGCTGCACGCCGACGGCCACGGCACCCCGCAGCTGAAGACCGGCACGTGGGAGCGGCTGAAGGCGGGCCTGCCGGAGGGGATGCGGCTGGCGTGGAAGAACTTCTACGACGAGGACACCCCGACCTTCACGCCCGAGCAGACGATGGCGCTCGAGCCGGCCCCCTGGTTCGTCTCCTACCAGTGACCCCTCCGCCTGCCGCGGGGGCAGGGCGCTAGGGTGGGCGCCGTGGACGGAGAGCGGCGCCGCGGCGAGCGCAGGAGCATCGACCGGCTCGCCCGGTGGCTGGTGCGCGGGACCGGGGCGGAGCCCGGGTGGGACGCGCTCGTGCTGGAGGTGCTCAGCGTGGGCCGCGACGTCCGCGCCCAGGTCCGCGAGGTGCGCGGGGCCGGCACGCGCGTGCACCCGGTGGACCCGGACCGGCGCCTGCGGCGGACCCTGCGCCGGCTGCAGGCCGCGCAGGCCGATCTCGTGGACGGCACGTGGCTGTCGGCGACCCTGCTCGTCAGCGTCGCGGGGAGCCGGTGGGAGCGACCGGTCGTGGAGCTGGTCCTGCACCACGACGACGACCCGCGCCCGCCCGTCCACGCCCCGCACCCGGTGACCGCCGAGGACCTGCGCCGCCACCTGGCCGCCCACCGGCGGATGGGCCGGAAGATCCCGGACTGGGCCCGCGAGCGCCTCGCGGCGGCGGGCCTCGAGGTGCCCGAGCGCTGAGCCCGCCGGCTGTTCGCCCTGGGGCGAACCGGTCCGGGACTGTTCCCTCAGCATGCTGAGGGGTCTACTCTTGAGGGACCTGTTCACCGACGGAGGGAGTGCCCATGGGTATCGGAGACAAGATGGAGAACGCCGCGCAGAAGGCCTCCGGCGCCGCCAAGGAGAAGGTCGGCGACGCCACCGACAACCGTGACCTGCAGGCGGAGGGCCAGGCCGACAAGGTCTCGGCCGATGCGAAGCAGACCGGTGAGAAGGTCAAGGACGCGGCCAGGAACTTCACCGACGGCCGCTGAGACTCCGCCGCCGTCCAGGACCCCGGAACCCTTCGGTTCCGGGGTCCTGCCGTGTGCGGGGGCCGGGGCG
Organism: Kocuria flava; assembly: GCF_001482365.1. Lineage (NCBI taxonomy): Bacteria > Bacillati > Actinomycetota > Actinomycetes > Micrococcales > Micrococcaceae > Kocuria > Kocuria flava. Next base: position 397,837 of record NZ_CP013254.1, read on the forward strand.
CGGGCTCAGCGGGAGGGGTCCGGGTCCTCCACCCCGGCGAGCTCCTCGGGGGAGCCGTGCCCGGTGCGCGCCCGCGTGCGGGCGTCCACGGCGAGCAGGAGGACGACGACGGCGGCCCCGGCCGCGGCCGCGAGCAGCTGCACCCACCAGTCCCCCGCGGGGGCGAGCAGGGTGCGGTCCTCGAGCTGCCACGGCCACAGGGTGCGCAGCGCACCGAGCATCAGCCCGGTCAGGGCGAGCATCGTGATCCGGTGGTGGCGGTGGAGCAGCCACTGCAGGCCCTTGACGACCACGACCATCCCCAGCCCCGCGCCCAGGAAGAACAGGGCGAGGTAGCCGAGGTCCAGCTCGTCCACGGCGCGCAGGGTGGGCTGGTAGAGGCCGATGGTCAGCAGCAGGAAGGACCCGGAGAGCCCGGGCAGCAGCAGCGCGGAGACCGCGACCATGGCCGCGAGCACCACGAGCAGCGGGGCGGGGGCGACCGTGGTCGGCGGGATCGAGACGAGGACGAACGCGAGGACGGCGGCGGCCGCCACGACCAGCAGGGCGCGGGGGCCGAGGCCTCCCCCGGCCAGCCGCAGCGGCACCCCGATCGAGGCGAGGACCATGCCGAAGAACAGCGCGCGCATCAGCACGGGCTGGGTCTCGACGAGGTGGCTGACGGGCCCGGCCACGGTCAGCAGCGCCGCGGCCATCCCGAGCACCACCGGGACCACGATCCGCCAGTGCACCCGGGCGAGGTGCTCGCGCAGCCCCGCGGCGCGGTCGGGGCCCGTGAGCAGGCGCCGGCCGGCGGAGACGACGTGGCCGGCGGAGTTGATCAGCTCGTCGTAGATCCCCACGACGAGGGCGACGGTGCCGCCGCTGACCCCGGGCACGGTCTCGACGACGCCGATCAGGGCCCCGCGCACGAGGTTGCCGGGCAGGCTGCGGCGCCCGGGGGCGGGGGCGGTGCCCGCCGCGGCGGTGCCGGGCGGTCGGGACGGGCCGGGGGTCGGGCTCACAGAGGGCTCCTCGGGGAAGGGGGTCGGGGCGGGTGCCAGGGTACCGGGGCGCGCCGCGCGGGAGCTGGAGGCGGTCCGGCGGCCCCTACCCTGGACGGGTGACCGCTCCCGCCCGCAGCGCCCGGCTGCGCCCGACCCTCTACGTGCTCGCCGCCGTCGTCTCCGTGCAGTTCGGCGGGGCCCTGGCCGCGGTGCTCGTCCCGCTCATCGGCGCCTCCGCCACCGTGACCGTGCGGCTGCTGGTGAGCGCGGCGATCATGCTGGCCGTGATCCGGCCCCGCCTGCGCGGGCGCGGGAAGGAGGCCTGGCGGGCGGGCCTGTTCTTCGGGGCGGCGCTGGCCGGGATGAACTTCGCGTTCTACCAGTCGCTGGCGACCCTGCCGCTGGGGGTGGCCGTGACCGTGGAGTTCCTGGGCCCGCTGGCGCTCTCGGCGGTGCTCTCCCGGCGGCTGCGCGACGGGACGGCGGTGCTCGCGGCCCTGGCCGGGATCGTGCTCATCTCGCAGGCGCTCACGGTCCCGTGGGCCGAGCTCGACCTCGGCGGCCTCGCGTGGGCGGCGGCGGCCGGGGCCGGCTGGGCCGCCTACATCGTGGGCAGCCGCGCCGCGGGCCGGCACTTCGACCGGCTCGACGGGCTCGCCGTCGCCCTCGTGGTCGCCGCCGCGCTGGTGGCCCCCGCGGGCCTGGCCACCGTCGAGCTGCCGGCGCTCACCGTCCCGGTGCTGGCCGCCGGCGCCGGCATCGCCCTGCTGTCCTCGGTGGTGCCGTACTCCCTCGAGCTGCTCGCGCTGCGCAGCATCCCCCCGGCCGTGTTCGGGATCCTGCTCAGCCTCGAGCCGGCGGTGGCCGCACTCGCCGGGCTGCTCGTGCTGGGCCAGGGCCTGACCGGCCTCCAGCTGGCGGGGATGGGCCTGGTCGTGGCGGCCAGCGCCGTCGTCATGGTGGGCGGGACCCCGGAGGCCCCCGACGACGCCCCCGGCGGGGGCGCGGCTCCCGCCCGGGCGGCCGACCCGGCCGCGGAGCAGGCCGCTAGGCTCGACCCATGACTCGGGTCGCAGTGGTCGGTGCAGGCATCGTGGGGCTCGCGGCGGCGCACGCCGTGCGCGCCCTCGGGGCGGAGGTCTCGGTCTACGAGGCGGGCGGCCCCGGCGGGGGCCAGTCGGCCGGGCAGTCGCGGATCTTCCGCCACGCCCACGAGGACACCCGGCTGGTCGCGCTCGTGGTCCGCTCCCGGGCGCTGTGGGCGCAGTGGGAGGAGGAGTTCGGCACCGAGCTCGTCTCCCCCGCCGGGGCCGTGGCCCTCGGCCCGGGCGTCGAGGACAAGCTGGCCGTGCTGGAGCCCTTCGCGCAGGTGCCCGTCCGGCGGCTCGGCCCGGAGGAGCTGCGCGAGCGGCTGCCGCTGCTGGGGCCGTGGGACGGGACGGCGATGCTCGACGAGCGCGGCGGGGCGATCCGCACCCTCGCCGCGGTGGGCGCGCTCGTCGGCCGGCTGGAGGGTGCCCTGGTGCCCGACCACGTCCTGTCGGTGCGCCCGGTGCGCGGGGGCGTGGAGGTGCGCACCGGCACCGGGGTCCACCACCACGACCACGTGCTGCTGTGCGCCGGCCGCGGCACCGCGCCGCTGGCCCGCGGCGCCGGCCTGGAGCTGCCCGTCGAGCTCGGCGCGCACGTGCGCGTGAGCTTCGCCGTCCGCCCGGAAGTCGCGGCGGCGGCCGGGCTGCCGACGCTGCAGGACGGCAGCGGGGCCTTCGGGGAGACGGGCGTCTACGCGGCGCCCTACCCCGGCGACCGGTTCTGGTCGGTGGGCCTCGGCGACACCACGGGCGCGGCCGCCGACGGCGGGGTCGCCGACCCGGCCGCGCTGGCCGGGCTCGTGGAGCGCACGGTCGGCTGGGTGGAGCGGGCCCTGCCGGGGGTGGTCCCGGAGCCGCTGGACCACGTGCACTGCTGGGTGACGCGCCTGCCGTGGGGCGACGACGGCGTGGGCGTGTGGTCGGCCGACGGGGTCACGGCCGTGGCCGGGCACAACCTGTTCAAGCAGGCGCCGGCGCTGGGCGAGGCCCTGGCCCGCACGGCGACCAGGGGCCGGGTGCCGGACGAGCTGGCCCCGGAGGCGCGGCTGGGCCGCGCGGCGGGCTGAACCGGCTCACTGCTCCTTCGGGATGATGATCCACAGGGCGATGTAGACCAGCTCCCCCACGCCCACGAGCCCGAAGACGACGAACCCGAGGCGGACGAGGAACTTCGGCAGCCCGAAGCGTGCCGCCAGGGCGGCGCACACGCCGCCGAGCAGCTTGCCGGAGCGGGGACGCACGAGTTGGCTTCTCATGGCCGGAGTCTACGACGGCTCCCCGGGCGGTCCCCGGGGAGCCGCCGCAGATGACGGGCGGCGGCGCTCAGGAGACGTCGGCGCGCTGCCGGTCGAGGGCGGCCAGGTCCGCGGCCTCGGTGCGGGTGGTGTGCAGCTCGTCGATCTGCGCGAGGCTCAGGTCCTTGGTCTCCTTCGCGGTCAGCGCCGCGAGGGCCGAGACCGCGCAGGTTCCGGAGACGAAGGCCGCCACGGCCAGCCAGTTCGTGCCGTCGGCGCCGGCCAGCGCGGAGGCGACGACCGGGGTGAGCCCGCCGGAGACGGCGAAGCCGATCTGGGTGCCCATGGCCAGGCCGGTGACCCGCACGCGCGTCGGGAACATCTCCGCGTAGAACGAGGGCCAGATGCCGTTGGCCATCGAGTAGAAGCACCCGGAGAGGACCGCGCCGAACAGGAAGATCAGCACCCAGTTCCCGGCCGCGACGGCGGCGAGGTAGGGGTACATCAGCACGGCCGGGCCGAGCACGCCGGCGAGGAAGACCGGCTTGCGCCCGATCCGGTCGGCGACGCCGGCGGCGAGCGGGATCACGGCCAGGGCCACGGCGTTGGCGAGCACGGAGACCCACAGCATGGTCGAGCGCTCCAGCCCCACCACGGAGGTGGCGAAGGACAGCGACCAGACGAGGAAGACCACGTTGACGGTGTTGATCATGGCGGCCGCGGCGATGCGCACCACCGCGGTCTTGTGGTGCTTGACCATCAGCGCGAGCGGGGTGGCCGGCTTCTCGCCGGGGACCTCGGCGCGGGACTGCTCGAAGGCCGGCGGCTCCTCGAGGCGGCGGCGGATCACCCAGGCCACGACCACGACCACGGCCGAGAGCCAGAACGGCACGCGCCAGCCCCAGCTGAACAGCTGCTCCTCGGTGAGCACGAGGGTGAAGGGGATGAACACGGCGGTGGCCAGCAGCGTGCCGAACTGGGTGCCCTGGAGGGTCCAGCTGGTCGTGAACGCCCGGCGGTGCTCGTCGGAGTGCTCGAGGGAGACGGAGATCGCGCTGGCCTGCTCGCCGGAGGCGGAGAGCCCCTGGATCACGCGGCACAGCACGAGCAGCGCCGGGGCCAGCATCCCGGCCTGGTCGTAGGTGGGCAGGCAGCCCACGGCGAAGGTCGCCCCGCCGATGAGGAACAGCGTCAGCATCAGCACGAACTTCCGGCCGTACCGGTCGCCCAGCGGGCCGAGGATGAGGGCCCCGAGCGGGCGGACCACGTAGGCCACGCCCACGGTCCCCATGGACAGCAGGATCGCCACGCCGGGGGCGGCGTCCTCGGGGAAGAACAGGTGGTTGAGCACCAGGGCGGCCGCGGTGCCGTAGACCGCGAAGTCGTAGTACTCCAGGGCCGAGCCGATCCAGCTGGCGAGAGCCGCCTTCTTCGGCGTCCTGGCGTGGGAGCCCGGGGGCGCGGTGGGGTTCATGGTCGGGGAGTCCTCCGGTCGGGGCCTGGGGCGCACGGGGCGGGCTCGGGGCCCGCGGGCCGGGGAGGCCGGCGCCGCCGGGACCGTCCCTCGCCCCCGTCGCGGTCCGGGGAGCCCCCGGGCCGCGTTGCCGCATATTGGCAATGGTTGCTGTATAGTGGATACTAGGATGACGCAGGTCACAGCACGACGTCAAGGAGGCGACGGATGGCAGCGGAACGCTCCGGCACGGTCGGCAAGGCGCTGCGCGTGCTCACCCTGCTCGGCGAGCACCCCGGCGGGGCGACCGCAGGGCAGGTCGCGGAGGACGCCGGCTACCCGTTCAGCACGGCCTACCGGCTGCTGCACACCCTGGTCGAGGAGGAGTTCGCGACCTACGACCCCCGGGAGAAGCGCTACCGGCTGGGCCTGCGCGTCTACCAGCTCGGCCGGCGGGTCGCCCACCAGCGCGGCTTCGAGGGCACCGCCGCCCCGATCCTGCAGCGGCTGACCGAGCGCACCGGGGAGAGCTCGATCCTGGCGGTGCTCGACGGCGACCGGTTCCTGACCGTGCACAAGGTCGACGGCCCGCAGTTCCGCACGACCACCGACCCCGGCGACCGCGGCCCGCTGCACACCAGCGCGGTGGGCAAGGTCCTGCTGGCCTTCAGCGACGCCCCGGTGCGCGAGGAGCTGCTGGGGCGCATCGACCTGAGCCCGCGCACCGGGCACTCGATCACCGACCGCGCCGAGCTGAGCCGGCAGGTCGAGCGGATCCGCGCCCAGGGCTGGGCGGGGCAGCAGGAGGAGAACGACACCGGCATGGCCGCCCTCGGCGTGCCCGTGCTCGGCCCCGGCGGGCGGCTCGTGGCGGCCGTGGCCCTGGCCGCCCCGCTGTTCCGCAGCACCCTCGGGGGACTGCAGGAGCGCCTGCCCGAGCTGCGGCAGGCCGCCGAGGACCTGGCCCTGGAGCTGCCCTCCCGCCCCTGAGGCGACCCCGGGACGTCCCGGGACACCCTCGCGACCGTCCGCCGCGCCCGCGGGCACCCCGCGCGACGACGCACCGACGACCCACCGCCCCGACCCCGCACCATCCCGAGGAGCTTCCATGAGCACCGTGTCCGAGTCCTACCTGGTGGGCCTGATCGGCGAGGGCATCACCGCCAGCCTGACCCCGCCCATGCACGAGGCCGAGGCCGCCCACCAGGGCCTGCACTACCTCTACCGCCCCGTGGACCTGGAGGTCGTCGGCCGCCCGGGCACCGACGTGGGCGCGCTGCTGGCCGCGGGCCGCGACCTGGGCTTCAACGCCTTCAACATCACCCACCCGTGCAAGCAGCTGGTGCTGGCGCACCTGGACGAGGTCGCCCCGGAGGCCGCGGCCCTGGGCGCGGTGAACACGGTCCTGGTCCGGGACGGCCGGTTCGTCGGCCACAACACGGACCGCTCCGGCTTCGCCGCGGGCTTCCGCGCCGAGCTCCCGGGCGCCGCCACGGACACGGTCGTGCAGGTCGGCACGGGCGGGGCGGGGGCCGCCGTGGCCGCTGCGCTGCTGTCCGAGGGGGTCGCCACCCTGCACCTGGTCGACCTCGACCCGGAGCGCGCCGCCGAGCGCGCCGCGGCCCTGCGCACGATGTTCCCGGACCGGCAGGTGCTGGCCGCCGCCCCGGCCGAGCTGGCCGAGCTGGTCCCGGCCGCCGACGGCGTGGTCAACACGACCCCCGTGGGCATGCACCACCATCCCGGCACCCCCTTCGACCCGGCGCTGCTGGACGGCACCCAGTGGGTCGCCGACGTCGTCTACCTGCCCGTGGCGACCGCGCTGGTCACCGCCGCCCGCGCCGCCGGCTGCCGGGTGCTCGACGGCGGGCACATGGCCGTGGGTCAGGCCGCCGACGCCTTCGCCCTGATCACCGGGCGCCGGCCCGACCGGGCCCGGATGCGCGCGCACTTCCTGTCCCTGCTCGGCGAGCGCCGCCCCGCCCCCGCCGCCCGCTGAGCCGCGCCGCAGCGCACTCCGCCCGCGTCCCGCGACCCCCACGAGAAGGACCCGCATGAGAACCTCCATCGCCACCGTCTGCCTCTCGGGCACCCTCGAGGAGAAGATGCACGCCGCCGCGGCGGCCGGCTTCGACGGCATCGAGGTCTTCGAGCAGGACCTCGTGGTCTCCCCCTCCTCCCCCGAGCGGATCCGGGACCTGGCCGCGGAGCTGGGGCTGGGCCTGGACCTCTACCAGCCCTTCCGCGACGCCGAAGGGGTCGGCCCGGAGCTGGTCCCGGCCGTCCTGCGCCGGGCCGCGGCGAAGTTCCGGCTGATGAACCGGCTGGGCACGGACACCGTGCTCGTGTGCTCCAACGTGGCCACCGCGACCGTGGACGACGACGCCGTCGCGGCCCGGCAGCTGCGGGCGCTCGGGGACCTCGCCGGGGAGCACGGCGTGCGCCTGGCCTACGAGGCCCTCGCGTGGGGCCGCTACGTCGACGACTTCGAGCACGCCCAGCGGATCGTGGAGCTCGCCGACCACCCGAGCGTGGGCACGTGCCTGGACAGCTTCCACATCCTCTCCCGCGGCTGGGACCCGGCCCCGATCGAGCGGATCCCGGCGGAGAAGATCTTCTTCGTGCAGCTGGCCGACGCCCCGCTGCTGAGCATGGACGTGCTCTCCTGGTCCCGCCACCACCGCGTCTTCCCGGGCGAGGGCGACTTCGACATGGTCGGCTTCATGACCCGGCTGGTGCGCTCGGGCTACGACGGGCCGGTCTCCCTGGAGATCTTCAACGACGCCTTCCGCCAGGCCGACGTCCGGCGCACCGCGGTGGACGGGCTGCGCTCGCTGCGCTGGCTCGAGGACCAGACCCTCCGGGCGCTGGCCGGGCAGCCGGTGCGGGACCGCCTGGAGCTGCAGGCCCTGCCCGCCGTGGCGGAGCCCGCAGGCTACGACTTCGTGGAGATCCGCACGGCCCGGCTCGGGGAGACCACGCGGCTGCTGCACCAGCTGGGCTTCGCCCTGGGCGGGCACCACCAGTCGAAGGAGCACGTCCAGGTGTGGGTGCAGGGGCCGGTGCGCGTCGTCGTCGTCGACGCCGTGCGGGAGGCCGTCCCGGGGGCCTCGCCCACGGAGATCGCGGCCCTCGGGTTCACGGTCGAGGACCCGGAGGCGGCCGTGGACCGGGCGACCCGCCTGCGGGCCCGCCCCGTCGAGCGCACCCAGGGCCCGGGCGAGCAGGTGCTGCGCGGGGTGCACGCCCCGGACGGCACGGAGATCTTCTTCTGCCGGGCGAGCCCGGACGGGGTGCCGCCGTGGCTGGGCGAGTTCGGCGCCGACGACGTCCTCGACCCCGCGGCCCTGGTCACGGGCGTGGACCACGTCAACATGGCCCAGCCCTGGCAGCACTACGACGAGGCGGTGCTGTTCTACACCTCGGTGCTGGCCCTGGAGGCCCAGCCGGCGCAGGACGTCCCGGGCCCGTCCGGGCTCGTGCGCAGCCAGGTGATGCGCTCGGCCGACGGCGCGGTGCGGATGCCGCTGAACGTGGCCCCGGCCGCCGCGGAGCAGGGCTCGTTCGTGGGCGCCGCCTACCCCGAGCACGTGGCCCTGGCCTGCTCGGACGTGGTCGCCGCCGCCCGCCGGGCCCGCCGCCGGGGCCTGGCCCCGCTGCCCGTGCCGCAGAACTACTACGAGGACCTGGTTGCCCGCTTCGACCTCGACGAGGCGTTCGTGGCCTCGCTGCAGGAGCTCGACCTGCTCTACGACCGGGACACCGGGGGCGAGTTCCTGCACTTCTACACCGGGACCCTGGGCACGGTGTTCTTCGAGGTGGTCGAGCGCCGCGGCGGCTACGCCGGCTTCGGGGCGCCCAACGCGCCCGTTCGGCTGGCCGCGCAGTACCGCCGCTCGCACGAGCCCGGCGCCCGGCAGCGCTCTCCCCGCGGGGCCGCGTCCCCGCAATGATCAGCCCTCTGTCGAATCCGGCGGATCTGTGGTTGGCTCTCCCCATGGACGCCAACGAGATCATGGACCGCATCCGCCAGGCCCGCGACCACGCCCTGGAGCAGGAGAAGGAGGAACGCCGGCGCATCGCCGACGCCGACACCGCCGACAAGCAGGGCGCCGCGAGCGTGCGCCTGGCGACCCGCCAGGCCGTGCGCGAGGCCTTCGACGACATCCTCGGCGAGAGCTCCGACCCCGGTCAGGACGCCTGAGCCGCAGGCCCGCACGGACGCGCGGCGGCCCCCGGAGCCCGCGGGCTCCGGGGGCCGCCGCGTGCGCCGGGGCGGCTCAGAGGTCGACGACCGCGCTGTCCCCCTGCACCCGCCTGCCGGTGGCCACCGACTTCACGAGGTTCGCGACCTGGGTGACCTTGCTGCCGCCCGGGGCGTCCCAGTACTCCGCCGTCTCGGCGTCGACCTCGACGATCACGTTGTCGGGGTTCTCGGGCCCGCCCTCGAGCCAGGCGGCGTTGAAGGTGTTCCACAGCTCCTTGATCTTCGCGACGTCGTCGACCACGCGGGCCGTGCCGGCCAGGGAGACCCAGGCGCCGTCCCCGGAGTAGGCGACGTTGACGGCGGGGCGCCGCAGCAGGCCCTGCACCTGGTCGGAGTGCCGCTCGGCGAGGAAGCGGACGGTGCCGTCGAAGTCCACCTCCTGGGTGGTCATCGGCTTGGCGACGATGCGCCCGTGGTCGTCGACGTGGCTGAGCAGCGCGATGCGGGTGCTCCTGATGATCTCGCGGACCTTCTCGACGTGCTCGGCGTGGTCGTGCTCGGTCATGGTGGATCCCTCTCCTCGGTCGGACCGCGTGCGGGATCGTCAGTCTACGGAGCATTCCGCCCCGCACAAGCCCGCACCGGTCTGCGACCATGGGGAGGACGACGACGGAAGGTGGCCCCATGGACTTCGAGCTCGACCCGCAGGTGCGCGACGCGGTGGAGCACCCGGAGCGGACCGTGCGCGGACCCGAGGAGCTCCAGCTGAAGGTGCGCCTGGCCGGCGAGCCCGCCCGCCGCGCCCTGGCCGCCCACTGGGCGGAGGCGGGCCCCGGCCCCGCGGCGCCGGACGTCCTCCCGGAGACCCCCGGGCAGGCCCCGCCGGACGCCGCCGGACAGGGCGCGCCGGGGACGGCGCAGGACCCCGCGCGGGACCCCGACCGGCTCGCGGCGGCCGTGCTGCTGGCCACCCTGTTCGACGACACCGCCCTGCTCGAGCGCGCCGCCCGCGCGCCGGGCGACTTCCCGGGCGCCCCCTCGGCCCCGCCGGAGGCGCTGCTGGGCTTCACCGGCGTGCCGGGCGCCCGCGCGGCCCTCGCCCCCGTCCTGGAGCGGCCCCTGCTGACGGGACTGCTGGAGTGGGCCACGCACCCCGTCCCCGACCGGCCCCCGATCGCGCTCGCCGAGGCGGCCCGCGATCTCGGGATCGACGACGACGACCGCGTCTACCGCGAGGTCCGCCGCCGCGTCCGGCGGATGCTGGCGCGCGAGCACGACGGCTCGGAGCCGCTGGAGCGCTTCTCCGCCGTGCTCGAGGAGGCCGAGCGCCGCCCCCGCGAGCCCGGCCCGGCGCTGTCCGGCGAGGAGGACGACGACCCGGCGGGCCTGAAGAACTGGGGCATCCTCGGGCTCGTGATCGTGGGCATCATCCTGCTGCTCGTGCTCCTGCTCTGAGCCCGCCGCGCACCGGGGGGCCGCCGGCCGCGCCGTTCCCTCCGTGCCACCCCTCCGGCGCCGCCGTCCCGCGTGTCCCGCGCGCCGACCCGCCGGGACGCCGCCGGCACGGGGGTTGACCCGCCGGTGACCGGGGCCGATCATCGGGTCTCAACGGGGTGCCGGACGCCCCGTGGCGCCGCCCGGTACCGTTCCCCGGGCCGGCAGGGAGGCCTCCCGTGGACACCATCGACCTCGCGGACATCGTCCCCGGGACGACCCCGCTCGTCGGGGGCAAGGCCTCCGGCCTCGGCGCCCTCCTGCGGGCGGGTGAGCGCGTGCCGGAGGGCTTCTGCCTGACCACCGAGGCCTAACGCGCGGGCACGGTGCCCGAGCGGGCGCTCCTGGCGGCCTACGAGCGCCTCGGCGGCGGCCCGATCGCCGTCCGCTCCAGCGCCACGGCCGAGGACCTGCCCGGCGCCAGCTTCGCCGGCCAGCAGGACACCGTCCTCGGCGTGGTGGGCGGGGACGCGCTGCTCGCGGCGGTCCGGCGGTGCTGGGCGTCCCTGTCCGGCGAGCGCGCCGTGGCCTACCGGGCGGCGCAGGGCCTGGCGGACGAGGACCCGGCGATGGCCGTCGTCGTGCAGCGCATGGTCGAGCCGGTGGCCGCGGGGGTGATGTTCACGGCGAACCCGCTGACCGGCAACCGCACGCAGACCGTGGTCGACGCGGTCCCGGGGCTGGGCACCGGCGTCGTGGACGGCGCCGCGGAGACCGACCACTACGTGCTGCCGTGGGAGGGTCCGGACCCCGGGCAGCCGGAGCACGGGTGCCTGTCCGCGGCCCGGCTGCGGGAGCTCCAGCAGGCGGGGCGGCGGGTGCAGCGGGCCCTCGGCGGCCCGCAGGACGTCGAGTTCGCCTGGGACGCGGAGGGCACGCTGTGGCTGCTGCAGTCCCGGCCCGTCACCACCCTCTTCCCGCTCCCCCCGGGGACCGACCCGGTGCACGGCGAGCCGCGCCTCTACCTGGAGGTCGGCCACATGCAGGGCCTGCGGCGCCCGGTCACCCCCATGGGCGTGTCCGTGCTGCGGGAGACGACCCGCCGCTGGCTGGAGGTCGTCGGCGTGGGGGCCGCGGCGGCCGATACCTTCCTCGTCGAGATCGGGGGCCGGCTGTTCACGGACCTCACCGGGTTCGTCCGCAGCCCGCGGCTGCGCTCCCGCGTCCCGGAGGCGGTGCGGGTCTACGGCCCGGCGGTGGCGCGGGGCGTGCGGCGCGTCCTGGACGACCCTCGCTTCGCGCCCCGCCCGGCGCCGCCCGGCCGGCGCGCGCTCTCCCCCGCCGCGGCGGCGCGGCTGCTCCTGGCCGTGCTGCCCGCCTCGCTGCTCGGCGCGCTGCGGGCCCTGGCCCGGCCCGCAGCGGCCCGCGAGCGGGCGTTCCGCGAGCTCGAGCGGGTCCGTCGGCAGCCCCGGAGCGAGCCGGGGGACCCGGCGGAGCGGATCCACCGCGCCGCCGGCCTGCAGGACGCGACGCTGACCGGGCCGATGATGCGCACCCTGCCGCCGCTGTGGGCGGCGCTCCTCGCCCAGGGGGTGGCCGGCGGGCTGCTGCGCGGGGTCCTGCGGCCCGGCGAGCTGAACGCGACCCTGCGGGGCATGCCCCACAACGTCACCACGCGGATGGACCTCGAGCTGTGGGACGTCGCCGTGGCCGCCCGGCCCCACCGCGAGCTGCTGCTGGGCACCGGTCCGGACGAGCTCGCCGCACGGTTCGCCCGCGGCGAGCTGCCCGAGTTCGGGCTGACGGCCTTCCTGGCGCGGTACGGGATCCGCGGCAGCGCCGAGATCGACGTGGGCTCCCCCCGGTGGGCCGACGACCCCACCCCGGTGTTCGCCGCGCTGGCCGGGTACCTGCGCGTGGGCGACCCGGAGCAGGCCCCGCCGGTCCGCTTCGCCCGCGCCGAGGCCGAGGCCGAGGCCGCCCTGGCGGGCCTCGTGGAGCGCGCGGCGCGCACCCGGCCGCTGCGGGCCCGGCTCGCCGGCGCCCTGCTGCGCCGCGGCCGGGAGCTGGCCGGGCTGCGCGAGCTGCCCAAGTTCCTCTGGCTGAGCCCGCTGGCGGAGGTGCGCCGCCAGCTGCTCGCCGCGGGGACCGCGCTGGCCGGGCGCGGCCTGCTGGAACGCCCGGAGGACATCATGTTCCTCACCCTGGACGAGGCCCTCGGGGCCGCCCACGGCGCGGACCTGCGCGCGGCGGTGGCCGGCCGGCGCCGGGAGCACGACCGCGAGGCCCGGCGGCGGCAGGTCCCCGGGCTGCTGCTGTCCGACGGCACGGACCCGATGGCCCTGCCCGACGACGACGCCCCGGGGCACGGCCCGGACGTGCTGGTCGGGCAGCCCGCCGCCACCGGGGTCGCGACCGGTCCGGTGCGGATCGTCCACCACCCCTCCGAGGCGCGGCTGGAGCCCGGCGACATCCTCGTCGCCCCGACCACCGACCCGGGCTGGACCCCGCTGTTCCTGGCCCTCGGCGGGCTCGTCACGGAGACGGGCTCCCCGATCGCCCACGGCCCGACCGTGGCCCGCGAGTACGGCATCCCGGCCGTCGTCTGCGTGCCCGGGGCCACCACCCGCCTGGCCGAGGGCCAGGTGGTGACCGTCGACGGCGCCGCGGGGCTGGTCCGGGTCCACGGCGCGGAGAGCCCCGCCGGCCAGGACCCGTGACACCCGCGCCCGGGGCGCCCCCGCCGGCGGCCGGGGCCCGGCTCAGTCGCGCAGGGTCTCGGCGGGAGCGACCCCGTAGCGCTGCCGGTAGGCGGCGGCGAAGCGGCCGGTGTGCCCGAACCCCCAGCGGGCGGCGATGCCGGTGACGGTCTGCCCGTCCGCGGGGTCGGCGGCGCGCAGGTCGGCGTGGGCGGCCTCCAGCCGCAGGGCCCGCAGGTGCGCCAGGGGCGTGGTGCCGAGCTCGCGGCGGAAGGCCACCTGCAGCCCGCGCGGGCTCAGCCGTGCGGCCTCGGCGATCTCGGGCAGCCCGACCGGCTCGGCCAGGTGGGCCTCCATGAAGGCCACGGCCCGGCGCACCCCGGCCGGCGCGGGACGGGACGCGGTGGCCGGGGCCTGCTCGTCCTCGAGGAACGTGGAGGGGAAGGCGTGCAGCAGCGTCGTGGTCAGCGACCGGAAGGCCTGGTCGCGCAGCAGGGGCGCGGCCATGGCCTCGTCGTGCTCGAGCTGGACCTGGCGGAAGTGAGCCACGGCGGCGTTCCAGTAGCGGGCCATCCCGGCGCTGACCGGGGCGGAGCCGGTGAACCGCAGCCGGAGGCGCTCGGTGCCCCGCAGGCCCGCGGCCAGGGCCTGCAGGCGCTCGAGGTCCAGGGTCACGGTGCGCAGGTCCAGGTCGTCCCAGCGGCACGTGTAGGGGCGCACGGGCAGCAGGAAGGGCGCGGGCGTGGGCCGGGTGGGGGTCCCGTCGGTGAAGACGAGCCGCCCGCCCAGCAGCTGGGCCACACGCACCGTGCCGGTGGCGTCGATGCGGGCGGCGGCCATGACCCCGCCCAGCCGGGCGCGCTCGAGGCTGACGTCCGCCGCGGAGCGGACCTCCTGCTGGAGACGGAACGGCACGTCCTCGCAGACCTGCATCTGCCCGGCCGTGTAGACCTGCTCGAGCACGGCCAGACCCTCGGCCGGGTCCTCCGTGCGCACGCGCAGCCGCTCCACCCGGGGCCGCGCGCCGGCGGAGCCCTGCGGGCCGGCGGAGCCCTGCGGGCCGGTGGTGCCCCCGGCGCAGGCGGTGGCCCGGGCCGCGGCACGCGCCTGGGCGCGGTCTCGGGGGAGCGACGGGTGCGGAACGGGCGGCGGCGGCGGGGTGACGGTCACGGGAGTCCTCCGGGCATGACAGAAGCAGCGGCCGCCTGCTTGACCGATGACCAGCACTCTAGGCCCGGTCGGGCCGTGCAACGAAACGCGGCGCCCCCGCGGTGCGCCCCCGCGGTGCGCCCCCGCGGTGCGCCCCGGGGGTGCGCTTCCAGGCCGAGTGTGCGTAATGTGGCTTCACACACTGGACGAAGGTCAGGACCGTGGTGCCGGGAACGGCACCGGCCGGGGACGAGGAGGGCGTCGTGGCGATCGAGACACCGATGGGCCGGCCGGAGACCGGCGCGCTCGTCCTGCGCCCGGCCCGGCTGTCCGACCTGTTCCTGCTCATGGACCTCGCCGACCAGGTCGGCTACCGGATCGACCCGGAGTGGATCCGCGCCCGGCTCGACGCCGACGCCGGGTGGGAGGCCCACGCGGTGGCCACGGTGGCCGACGTCCCGGTCGCCGCCGCCCACCTGTACCTGCTGCCGCCGGACCACCCGCGCAAGCCGGCGTGGGCGCGGCTGACCGCGCTCGTGGTGGACGAGGACCACCGCGGCGCCGGCTGCGGGAGCGCCCTGCTGGGGCACTGCGAGCAGCTGGCCCTCGACCGCGGGGCCACCGTGCTGGAGATCGCCGTCCCGCCCCTGCGCCACCCGATGGACGCGTTCTGGCGCGGCCACGGCTTCGGCGTCCTCCCGCCCGCGCAGCACGCCAAGCAGCTGCACCCCGCCTGAGCGGGGCACCGGGCGGGCCGGGCTCAGGCGCGCGGGGTGCGCTCCCGCAGCAGCCACTGGGCGAGCGCGTCCAGGGCGATGCCCAGCAGGCCGATGACGAGGATGACCACGAGCATCTCGTCGTAGGCCAGCCGGTCGCGGGCGTTGAGGATCTCGTAGCCCAGGCCGCTGCTGACCCCGAGCATCTCGGCCGGGACGATGACCACCCACGCGATGCCCAGCGCCAGGCGCACCCCCGTCATGACGAACGGGCGCACGCTGGGCAGCACCACCGTGCGCAGCTGCTCCCACGGGGTGGCCCCCAGCGTCCGGGCGACCCGCAGGTGCAGCGGGTCCATGGCCCGCACCCCGGCGGCGGTGTTCATGGTGATCGGCCACACCGCGGCGGCGGCCACGAGGAAGACCACCGGGGCGTTGCCCACCCCGAACAGGGCCACGGCCACCGGCGCCCAGGACAGGGGCGAGACCATGCGCAGGAACTGCACCACCGGCGCCGAGGTCCAGCGGAAGCGGCGGTAGGCGCCCAGCAGCAGCCCCAGCGGCACCCCGAGCCCGGTGGCCAGGCCGAGCCCGCACAGCAGGCGCCAGAGGCTGGTCGCCCCGTCCTGGAGCACCACGCCGCGCTCGAGCAGGGACGCGGCGGCGCCGGGGATCCGCTCGGGCCGGAACGCGGCGATCATCGTGGAGGCCCCCGCGGCGGCGTGGGTGAACGCCCACCACACGGCCACGGTCACGGCCAGCCCGAACAGTCCCCAGGCGAGGCCGGCGCCGCGGGCCCCGGTGCGGCGGGGGCGCGGCGTGGCCGCCCCGGGCGGGGTCCGGCCGGGCGCGGCCGGGCGGGGGGCGTCGAGGTCGGCGGGCCCGGCGGGTCGCGGTGTGCTCATGGGCGGATCTCCTCGGTGCGGGTCGTGCCGGTCAGCCCGAACACGCCCAGACCGCCGGCGCGGGCGATGCTGCGGGTGACGAGCGTGTCGTCGACGAGCTCCCGGTGGGCCCGGGCCGGGTCGAGCCCGGCGAGGAACCCGGCCGGGGCGTCGACGACCGTCTCCTGCATGGAGCGCACGAGCTCCTCGGTGAAGCTCGCGTACGGGAAGGGGCGGAAGTCCAGGCGCTCCCCGTGCCAGGAGGGGTGCTCCAGCGCGCCGGCGTGGGCGGCGGCGTCGTAGGTGAGCGCCTGCAGGATCACGGGCTTGGGCTGGGGCAGGTAGTCCCGGGCCAGGGCCGCGGCGGTCTCCGGGCGGTTGGCCCGCGCCCAGGCCTGGGCGCGCACGAGGGCGTCCATGAACCCGCCGGCGGCCCCGGGGCGGTCGCGGATCAGCTCCCCGCGCAGCATGGTCACGCAGCAGGCGTGGTCGCGCCACACGTCGCCGAGGAAGCGGTGGATGTGCCCGACCTCGCGCGCCTCGGCGGCGGCGTTGAACGGGTCGGCGACCACGTAGCCGCCGATCACCCCGTTGTTCAGCGCCGGGAGCATGTCGGCCGGGGCCATGGGCAGCAGCGCCACGGTGCGGTCCCGGGCGGAGGGGGCCTCGCGCATCACGGGGGTGAGCCCGGCCGCGCGCAGCATCTTCTGCACGACCACGTTGTGGATCGACCACCAGGCGGGGATCGCCACGGACTCCCCGGCGAGATCGCCCAGCTCGGCCACGTCCGGGCGCACGGTCAGGGACGAGCCGTTGGTGTGGTTCCACGCGGTGATCCGCACGTCGGCGCCGAGGCCGTAGCGCATGTACAGGGCCATGGGCATGAGCATGTGGATGGCGTCGACCTTGCCGGCCACGAACGCCTCGGACAGCGAGGCCCAGCTGCGGAACAGGACGGGCTCGGCGACCGGCACGGCGGCGTCGTCGTAGTAGCCGTTGGCGTGGGCCACGAGCAGCGGGGCGGCGTCGGTGATGGGCAGGTAGCCGATCCGCACGGGGCGGTCCCCGCCGGAGCGGTCCTCGCGGGCCGTGGCGGCGTAGAGGCTGCCCGCGCCCCAGCCCAGCCCGGTCAGCGCGGCGGCGCCGACGCCGGCGCGCAGCACCGTGCGCCGGCCGGGCAGCCGGTCGGCACCGCCGGGGGCCGGGGCGCTCATATCTCCCAGGCCCCGCCGGCGGCATCGGTGCCGCGGTAGTGGGCGAGGATCTGCTCGGCGGTCGCGCCGTCGCGGGCGGGGACCCACTGGCGGGTGAACCCGGCGGGCCCGCCGAAGAAGCCGATCCGGTCGCCGAGGACCAGGGCCTCCTCGACGTCGTGGGTGACGAGGAAGACCGTCAGGGACAGCTCCCGGACCAGCCCCCGCAGCCACTGCTGCAGATCCTGGCGGGTCGCGGGGTCCAGGGCGCTGAACGGCTCGTCGAGCAGCAGCACGTCCGGGCGCACGGCGAGCGCCCGCCCCACGGACACGCGCTGGGCCTGCCCGCCGGAGAGCTCCTGGACGGGGGTGCGCGCGAGCTCGGCCAGCCCGAGGATCCCGAGCAGCTCGTCCACGTGCGCCTCGTCGAAGCGGTCCCGGTTGCGCCGGTAGCGGCCGCCGAGGGCGATGTTGGCGCGCACCGAGAGCCAGGGGAACAGGCCGGGGTCCTGGAAGACCACGGCCAGGCGCTCGTCGGGGTCGCCGAACTCGACCGTGCCGCGGTCGAGGGGCTCGAGCCCGGCGATGGCCCGCAGCAGCGTGGACTTGCCGGAGCCGCTGGGCCCGAGCACGGCGAGGGTCTCCCCCGGGTGGAGGGTCAGGTCCACGCCGTCGAGGGCCGGGGCGGCGGCGCCGGGGTAGGTCTTGTGCACCCCGCGCACGCGCAGCGCGGGGCGGTCGGGGCTCAGCCGAGCCGGCGCAGTTCCCACCGCAGGTGTCCTTCCGTGGGCGACTGGACGGGCAGGAACGCGGCCTCGCGGGCGCGCCGGGCGGTGGGCGAGGTCATCGCGTAGCCGCGCCCGCCGACGACCTTGCCCTCCAGGCGGGTGGCGCGCCCGGTCAGCAGGGCGGCCTCGAGGCGCAGGCCCAGCAGGTCTCGGGGGGCCTGCTCCCGGGGCCGGCCGGCCATGCGCACGAGGTCGGCGCGCAGCCGGCGGTGCTCCGCGACGGCGTCGTCGAGCTCGTCGCGGAAGACCTCGGCCACGCCCTGCAGCGCGGCGGCGGCGGCCTCGAGGGCGGCGGCCGAGAGGCCGAGGCAGAAGGCGCTCTGCAGGAGCAGGAAGGGCCCGCGCACCGCGGCGAGGAACGCGGGGACGTCCTCGGTGAGCACGTCCGCTGCGGGGTCCACTGGCACGCCCTCGAGCACGAGCACGCCCGAGGCGGTGGCGTCGAGGGCCATGAGGCCCTCGAGCGGGCGCACCCGCACGCCGGGGGCGGAGGTGCGCGTGCGCACGATCACGTGCCGGCCGTCCTCGCGCACGGCGGGCAGGACGACGACGGCGTCCGGGTAGAGGTTGGACGCCCACGGGACGGTGCCCTCGAGCACGTGGGCCCCGTCGCGGCGGCCCAGCGTCACGGGGATCTCCCCGATCCCGGCGGCGTGCTTGAAGGCCGGGGCCATCGCGGAGCACCCGGGCAGCTCGCCGGTGCGCATCGCCTCCGGGACCGGGGTCCCCGTGGCGTGCAGGTACTCGAGGGCGACCCGGTGGGCCCACAGGGAGAAGGCGGTCGCGGTGCACTCGAGGGCGAGGTCGTGCACGACCGCGGCCTGGGTCAGGAGGGAGCCCTCGAGGCCGAGGTCGAGCAGGCCGGCGGCGCCCAGCTCGCGCAGGGTCTCGAAGGGGGAGGTCCCGGCGGTGTCGACCGCCCGCGCCCGGGCGGCGGCGAGCTCGCGCACGAGCCCGTGCTGCGGGTAGCCGGTCAGCGGCGCGGCGATCTCCTCCGGGGCGGGCGCGGCCGCGGGGGCGGGCTGGGACATGGTGCTCCGTTCGGGGCGGGAGGGCGTGCGGGAACGACGACGGCGGCCCTCCGGACGCGGTGGGCCGCCGTCGGCGGGCAGGTGCTGCCGGGGATCAGACGGAGAGCTTGAACATCCGGTCGAACGGGGTGCCCACGGCGGCGCGGGCGCGCTCGACGGCGTCCTCGTCGGGGGCGTTGTAGAAGCACAGGCACTTGGCGGTGTCCTCGCGCACGTAGGTGCGCAGGAAGGAGACCTCGGGGACCTCGGCGTACTTCGGGGAGTTGGCCTTCTTGCGGGCCAGGTACTGCTCCATGGTGATCTCGGCGGGGATGTCCCACTCGACGAGGAAGTCGGTCTGGCCCTTGAGCTGCTTGAGGTCCTCGAGCTCGGCGCCGACGAGGCGGACCTCGTCCGGGCCGGTGACCTCGGTGACGGACCCGCCCAGGGCCTCGCGGACCGTCTCGGCGAGCCCCTCGGGGCTGCCGGCCTCGACGATCACGAACACGCGGCCGAGATCGGCGGTGACCTGGGACTCGATGAGCTCGGCCCCGGTCCCGGCCACGGCGGTGGACACGGCGTCCAGCAGCGGGCGGACGGCGTCCTTCCCGGCGGCGGCGGGGGCGAGCTCGATGAGGTACAGCGACATGGGGCTTCCTTCCGGGTGGCGGTCTTCCGGCCGGCGGGGCCCTCTGGGATCGGCCCCGACCGGCCCGGACGGGCTCTGACTCCCAGGTTAGGGAGGAAAGCCGCCCCGGCCACGGGTTTCGTCACGCTTCGTCACACAGCGGGCGTGCCCGGCCCATCCCTTGACGGACGGGCCTCGCGCAGTGCCGGGAGGTCCGTCGTGCCGCCGGCGGACGGGTCACCGGCGGGCGGGTCGCCGCTCACCGACGCTTAATACTTGCTTGGGAAAGTATTTCTCCGCTATCCTCAGGGACACATCAACAAGCGGCGCGGCCCCGTCGTCGTCGCCCCCGGATCCTCCAGGACGGACGCCTCCCATGCCGATCTTCCCCCAGCACCCCAGCCCCGAGTCCCTGCGGGCCCGCCCCGCGGAGGACCTCCTCTCCCCTGCCACCCGGATGGGCGCGGTGGAGCTGCTGGTCGCCGACCTGGACGCGACGCTCGACTACTACACCCGCGGCGTGACCCTCGAGGTGCTCGCGCACGCGGGGGACACCGCCGTCCTCGGCCGCGACGGGCGCACGATCGTGCGGCTGCGCCAGGTCAAGGAGCTGCCCCCGGCCCGGCGCGGACAGGCCGGGCTGTTCCACACCGCGGTGCTGTTCGAGGACGAGGCGGCCCTCGCCGCCGCCGTCGCCTCGGTCGCCACGGCCTTCCCCGGCTCCTTCACCGGCAGCGCCGACCACCTCTACAGCCAGGCCTTCTACTTCGACGACCCGGAGGGCAACGGTGTGGAGCTCTACGCCGACCGCCCGCGCGAGACCTGGCGGCGCGAGGCCAGCGGGCTGCTGACCCTGGCCACCAACCCGCTGGACCCCAACGCCTTCCTCGGCGAGCACCTGCCCGGGGCGGCCCCGGCGACCCGCACCGCACCGCCGGCCACCCTGGGCCACGTGCACCTGCAGGTCGGGGACATCGCCCTGGGCCGGCAGTTCTACGTCGACGTGCTCGGCTTCGAGGTCATGAGCGACATCGGCTCGGCCCTGTTCGTCGCCGCCGGCGGCTACCACCACCACCTCGCGCTCAACACCTGGAACAGCGCCGGGGCCGGGCCCCGCGCCGCCTCCCTGGGCCTGGGCCGGGTGAACATCGACCTGCCGGGCGCCGAGGACGTCGCCGCCCTGCAGGAGCGGCTGGCCCACCACGGGGTGGCGACCCGCCACGACGGCGCGGTGCTGCGCTTCGAGGACCCGTGGCGGACGCTGGTGGAGGTGGCCGCGGCGGCCTGACCCGCCCCACCCCCCACCCCCTCCTCCCCCACCGCGAGGGGCGGCGTTCGGCGGCTTCCGGGAGTGGAGACCGACCGGACGCCGCCCCTCGCGGTGGGGGCCGGTGAGCTGTGCGGCTCAGATGGCCTCGAGGAACTCCCCGATGTTCTCCCACGTCCAGCCCTTGCAGCGGGCCGAGCCCATCACGGTGGGCTTCACACGGTGCTGGGTCTCCATCCACAGCCCCAGCAGGGGCTTCTTCTCGGCGACGGCGCAGCGGATCGGCCACAGCGCCTCGTCCGAGGTCTCGGTGTAGCCGCCGATCAGGGCGATCACGCCGTCGGACTCCCGCACGCGGCCGCGGACCTCGCGCTGCCAGTCCTCGTCGGGGGCGTCCTCCTCCGGCGGGCCGAGGAAGCGGGCCGTGGCCCCCGCACGGGACCACTGCGTGGTGAACAGTCCCCGGTACAGCTCGTCCTCCGCGGCGCACGCCAGGTACACGGTCTTGGGCTCCATTGCCGCCGACCCTCCTTGCATGGTCAAGCATCTACAGTGATGCGCCTCACGGTATCCGGCGAACGCCCCTGTCCGGCAGTCGGCTACGCTCCGTGACCTCCCGGGCCGCGAGGGGCGGCGTTCGGCGGCTTCCGGGAGGGGAGAACCGCCGAACGCCACCCCTCGCGAGCAGAAGAGGAGTCGCGAGAGAGGCAACCGCGACGTCACCCGCGCGGGGGCTCCTGCCCGGTGTGCGCGAGCCAGGCGAGCACCCCGCCCTCGAGGTGGCGCACGGTCTCCTCCCGGCCCGCGAAGGCGGGGCGCAGGGCCGCGAGCGCCCGGGCCGACCGGGTCCCGGCCTGGCAGTGGAGCACGAGGTCGGTCCCGCGCGCCGCGGGCGGGAGGGCGGCGGGGCCGTGGTCGAGCAGCTCGGCCAGGGGGACGTGCACGGCACCGGGGACGGCGGCCAGCTCGCGCTCCCAGCCCTCGCGCACGTCGACCAGCGCGAAGGCGGCCCGGCCCTGCTCCCGGCGCTCCAGCAGCCCGGCCAGCTCGGCGGCGGAGAGGCTCTCGGCGGCGGCGGCCCCGGCGTCGGCCCCGGGCACGCCGCAGGAGGCCTCGGCGGGGGTGACCGCCGAGACGGGGGCGGCGGCGGGGTCGGCCTCGAGGCGCAGCTCGCGCCAGGTCATGGCCAGGGCGTCGTGCAGCAGCACCCGTCCGAGCAGGGGCTCCCCGGCGCCGGTGACGAGCTTGACCGCCTCGGTGGCCATGACCGCGCCGATCGTGCCCGGCAGGGCGCCGATCACCCCGCCCTCGGCGCAGCTGGGCACCTCCCCGGGGGCCGGCGGCTCGGGGTAGAGGTCGCGGTAGGTGGGCCCGCGCCCGGCCCAGAAGACGCTGAGCTGCCCCTCGAAGCGCAGGATCGAGCCCCACACGCACGGGATCCCGGCCAGTGCGGCGGCATCGCTGACCACGTAGCGGGTCGCGAAGTTGTCGGCGCCGTCGACCACGAGGTCGTAGCCGGAGAACAGGGCGACCGCGTTGTCCGCGTCCAGCCGCACGGGGTGGGTGCGCACGTGGACGCCCGGGTCGAGCCGGGCGACGGCCTCGGCGGCGGAGTCGGTCTTGGGCCGGCCGACGTCCGCCGTGCCGTGGAGCACCTGGCGCTGGAGGTTGCTGAGCGCCACGACGTCGTCGTCGACGATCCCGAGCACCCCCGTCCCGGCGGCGGCGAGGTACTGCAGGACCGGGGCGCCCAGTCCCCCGGCGCCGACCACGAGCACGCGGGCGCGGCGCAGCCGCCGCTGCCCGAGGGGTCCGACCTGGGGCAGGGCGAGGTGGCGGGCGTAGCGCTCGAGCTCGGCGCGGGTCAGCTCGGGGCCCGGGTCCACGAGCGGGGGCAACGGGTTCACCGGAGCCCACCGGCCGGGGACCGGCCCCCGGCCGGAACCCCCGCGAGGTCCGACGGGCCGGGGTCGCAGGCACCGGCGCCGATCCGCCCGGCCCGCGGGGAGGAGGCGACGGCGGCGTGGCGGCGGACGGGGATCCGCCCGGCGGCCGCGGCGAGCCGGCCCGCGGTCACGGCGTGGCGCATCGCCGTGGCCATGGCCACCGGGTCCTGGGCCCGGGTGACGGCGCTGGCCAGCAGCACGGCGTCGCAGCCGAGCTCCATCGCCAGGGCGGCCTCGGAGGCGGTGCCGATCCCGGCGTCGAGGACGACGGGCACGGACGCGCGGGCGACGATGAGCTCGATGTTGTGCGGGTTGAGGATGCCCAGGCCGGTGCCGATGGGGGCGCCCAGGGGCATGACGGCGGCCGCGCCCACGTCCTCGAGCCGGCGGGCGAGCGCCGGGTCGTCGGAGGTGTAGGCGAGGACCCGGAAGCCGCGCGCCACGAGCTGCTCGGTGGCGTCCAGCAGCTCGACGACGTCGGGCAGCAGCGTCTGCTCGTCGGCGATCACCTCGAGCTTGACCCAGTCCGTGCCGAGGGCCTCGCGGCCGAGCTCGGCGGTGAGCACGGCGTCGCGGGCGGTGGCGCAGCCGGCGGTGTTGGGCAGGATCCGGATGCCCAGGCGCTCGAGCAGCCCGAACAGCGAGTCGCCGCGGCCGGGGGCGTAGCGGCGCAGGGCCACGGTGGTCAGCTCGGTGCCGGAGGCCACGAGGGCCTGTTCGAGGGTGTGCAGGGAGCTCAGTCCGCCGGTGCCCATGATCAGCCGGGAGGACAGGCGCACGCCGTCGAGGACGAGCGGGTCGGAGGCGGGGTGCACGGGCTCAGCCTCCCTGCACGGCGGTGACGATCTCGACGGACCGGCCCTCGCCCACCGTGGTGGTCGCCCACCGGCTGCGGGGCACGACCGCGGCGTCGAGGGCCACGGCGACCCCGAGGCGCCCGCCGTCCAGCGGGGCGCCGTCGGGCCCTAGGGGGCGGCCGACGGCCTCGGCGACGAGGTCGGCGACGGTCGGCTCGCCCTCGGTCTCGTGCGGGCGGCCGTTGAGGCGGAGGACGGTCATCGGGGGCTCCTGGGAGTCGGGGACGGGGTGGCGAAGCGCTGCGGGTCGGTGGTGGTCAGCAGCTCCGCGTCGGCGGCGGGGTCGGGGCCGGGCTCGCCGGCGAGCAGCTGGGCGGCGAGGCGGGCGGCCAGCGGGGTGAGCAGCACGCCGTGGCGGAAGTAGCCGGTGGAGAGCACGAGCCCGGGCACGGGGGTCCCGTCCGGGTCGCGGACCGGACCCAGGCAGGGGACGTCGTCGGGGGTGCCGGGGCGGGCGCGGGCGAGGACCTCGGTGAGCTCGAGGTCGGCGGTGCCGGGCACCAGCGCCTGGGCGTCGCGCAGCAGCCGGAACACCCCGCCGGCGCTGGCCCCGGCGAGGTCGTCCTCGCGGGAGGTCGCCCCGATCACGAGCGTGCGGTCGGCCCGCGGCACGAGGTAGACGGGCACCCCGTGGACGAGCCCGCGCACGGTGCGCCCGAGCAGCTCGGGGGCCCCGTCGGGCAGGCGGGCGCGCAGGATGTCCCCGTGCACCGGGCGCAGGGGCGGACGGGCCCCGGCGGGCAGCCCGTCGATCGCGGCGAGGGCGGCGCCCGGGGCCAGGAGCGTCCCGCCGGCGGAGACCATCCCGCCCCGGGACAGGCGCACGCCGGTCACGGCACCGGAGGGCCCGCGGCGCAGGGCCGTGACCCGGTCGTGGACGATGCGGACGGGCCCGGCCGGGGCGCCCTCGGGCGGGTCCTGGGCGGTGAGGGCGGCGAGCAGGGCCGCGACGAGCCGGCGCGGGTCGACCTGGTGGTCCCCGGGGATCCGGAAGGCGCCGGCGAGCCGAGGGCTCAGCGCGGGCTCGAGGGCGCGGGCCGCGCGCACCGGCAGGGCCTCCACCTCCATGCCGTGGCGCAGCTGCAGCTCCCGCAGGTCGGCCAGGGCCTGCCGGTCGGCGGGATCGGCGGCGCAGACGAGGGTCTCGGTGGCGCGGTGGCCCACGGACGCGCCCGCGGCGGCCTCGAGCCCGGCCACGAACCCCGGGTACGCGGCGGCCGAGGCGCGCATGAGGGGGACGAGCGCGTCCTGCCGGTGCTGGACCTCGCTGACGGGGGCGAGCATCCCGGCGGCGGCGCGGCTGGCGCCCGCCCCGGGGTCGGGGTCGACGACGACGACGGAGCACCCCCGGCGCCGCAGCTCCCAGGCGGTGGCCAGGCCGATGACGCCGGCGCCGACCACGGCGACGTCCGCGCGCAGGTGCTCGGTCCCGGCCGGGTGCGGGGAGGTGGTCGGAGGGTGCACGGTGTCCACCGGCTGTCCTTTCCTACGGCGGCATGACCCGCATCAGGTGTGGCGGTCGGCGCTCAAGCCCTCTCAGCCCCGTCCGGGGCTCCCGCAGAACGCGCTGGAGCTCGTCCTCACGGACTACCCTTCAGCGTGTGACCCAGCATACCGAGACCCCCCGATCCGTCACGACCCCCGGTGCCCCCGGCAGCGCGCCGGTGAGCGCGCTGCGCCGCGAGCGGGCCGCCCGGCTGGCCACGGCCCGGCTGTACGTGTGCACCGGCGCGCGCACGGAGCGGGGCGACCTCGAGGAGTTCCTGCACGCGATCTGCGCCGGCGGGGCGGACGTCGTGCAGCTGCGCGACAAGTCCCTCGAGGTGGACGCCGAGCTCGAGGCCCTGGACGTGCTGGCGCGGGTCGCGGCCGAGCACGGGACGCTGTTCGCCGTCAACGACCGCGCCGACGTCGCCGCGCTCGTGGGCGCCGACGTCTTCCACGGCGGCCAGCACGACCTCTCCCCCGCCCAGGCCCGCGCGCTGCTCGGCCCGGACGTGCTGATCGGGCGCTCGACCCACAGTGCCGCCCAGGCCCGCGCCGCGCTCGAGGACCCCGAGGTCGACTACTTCTGCACCGGCCCGCTGTGGGAGACCCCCACCAAGCCCGGGCGGGCGGCCACCGGCCTCGGGCTCGTCGAGGAGACCGCCGCGCTGACCGCCGGCCGGGCGGGGGCCGTGCCGTGGTTCGCGATCGGCGGCATCGACGCGGACCGCCTGCCGGCGGTGCTGGCGGCCGGGGCGCGGCGCGCCGTCGTCGTCCGGGCCGTCACGGAGGCCGTCGACCCGGAGGCGGCCGCCCGCCGGCTGCGGGAGCTGCTGCCGGCCTGAGCCCGGCACGCGCCCCGGGACGCACCGCGGAAGAACACCGCGAGGGGCGGCGTTCGGCGGCTCTGCGGGAAACAGAACCGCCGAACGCCGCCCCTCGCGGACTGGGGGAACCTCACGCGGCCAGCAGGTCCTCCCCCGCGGCCGGGCGGCGGCCGGCCGCCAGCTGCGCCCCGAAGGCGCCGAACAGCGCCCGCCGGTGCGCGCACGGACCGTGGGAGTCCTCGGGGTGCCACTGCAGCCCGAGGACCCAGGTGCGGTGGCGGTGCTCGACGGCCTCGACGGTGCCGTCCCCGGCCACGGCGGCGACCCGCAGGTCGGGGCCGACGACGGCGAGGCCCTGGTGGTGGTCGGAGCGGACGGTGGCCCGCCCGGCACCGAGGAGACCGGCCAGGCGGCTGCCGGGCGCGAGCACGACCTCCTCCTCCCGGGCCTCGGCCCGCTCGGGGTGCCCCTGGTGCCCGGGGCCGAGGCCGGGGACGAGGGTCCCGCCGCACGCGATGTTCAGCAGCTGGGCGCCGCGGCCGACGGCGAGCAGCGGGGCGTCGCGGTCGAGGCACGCGGTGAGCAGCTCCAGGGTGTAGCGGTCGGCGCGCGGGTCGACGCCGTACTGGCCGGGCACGGGCCCCTCGGCCCCGTGGAGGGCGGGGTCGACGTCGCCGCCGCCCAGCACCAGCAGCCCGTCGGCGGCCGCGGCGACGGCCGGGTCGGGCAGCGCGGCGGCGCTGGAGTCGACGAGGACCGGCCGGGCGCCCGCGTCGACGAGGGCCTGCAGCGCGGTGCGCGTGTAGCGGCGCACCAGGTCGCGGTGCCGGGGCGTGAGCCCCGGGAAGTTCAGCGAGACCACGACGGCCACGGTGGGGGCCCCGGCGCGCAGGGCCCACAGGCCCACGGGCGTCACCTCGTGCTCGTGAAGACGGACGGCTGATCGGTTCATGGGTCATCTCCTCCCCGGTGAAGGGGTGTTCGTCTCGGGCGGCCCGCCGGGCGGGCCCGCGCCCCGCTCCGCCGGGCGGGCGGGGCGGGACGCTGTGCGGGATCGGCGGCCGGCGAGGCGCGCCGGCGGTGCCGCACAGCTCCGGCCGGTCGTGGTGGAGCCGGCCGGAGCTGCGGTGGGGATCCCAGGTCGAGGGGTGCCGTCCGGATCTCGATCCCCCGGGAACTGCCGTTCCCGTTCGTGGTGCACCTCACTGTGCCCCAGTGCCGGCCCTGCGCATCCCCGTCCAGGAGCAGAACATCGCCGGTTCTTCACCCTCCGCGAAGAACCCGCCGTTGCACATGGTCCACCGCCCCGGCGGGCCGGGCGAGGGACCCGGGACCACGGATCGTCCCCCAGCGCCGCGCTGCTCCCCGCCGGGACCCAGCCGGGCCTGCTAGAACGTGAGCTCCGGACCGCATGCCGAGGAGGTGCGCCATCGCCACCACGACCGGGGACCGGCGCCGCTCCCGGCGCCCGCTCGCGGGACTGCTGCTGCTCGCGGCGCTCGCGGGAGCGCTCGCCCTCCTCGGCCCCGGTCTGCTCGAGGCCCTGCGCACGGGCGCGGGGCCGGGCTGGGGCAGCGAGTGCACGGTCGAGACCGCCGAGGGGCGGATCGGGCTCGACCGGGAGCAGGCGCAGCGGGCCACCACCGCGGTCGCGCTCGCGGCCCGCGGGCAGGCTCCCCCGGACACCTCCGATCTCGACGACGCCGTGCTGCAGCGGCTGGCCGAGGGCCCGCCCGGGGACGCCGGCCCGAGCCTGAGCTGCCGGGCGACGGCCGCCGAGGACCTGCCGGCGCAGGAGCTGACCCCCTCCGGCCTGACCCCGCGCGCCCAGCGGCTGCTCGAGGCGATGACCGGGGTCTTCGGGGAGCAGAGCCTCGGCGGCTTCGCCCCCGGTGGCGTGGGCACCGGGCACGGGGCGGAGTCGACGCACTACGACGGCCGCGCCGTCGACGTCTTCTTCCGCCCGGTGACCGAGGAGAACCGGCGGCAGGGGTGGGTCCTGGCGCACTGGCTCGCCGCCCACGCCGAGGAGCTGGAGGTGCAGTACGTGATCTTCGACGACCGGGTCTGGAGCGTGCACGGTCTGCGCGGGCAGTGGCAGGACTACGACGCCCCCGACCCGGACAACGAGATCCTGCGCCACCTCGACCACGTGCACGTGGACGTGCTGCGCGGGGGAACCCGCTGAACGCCGGCCGGAGGGAGCACAGACAGTAGACAGACTGACTAGATAGCGGCACTATGTAGCCATGAGCACCGTCACCCAGCACAGCGAGTGGCTGCGCGGCGTCCTGGGCCTGTGCGTTCTGCGCACGCTCGCCGGAGGGCCCAGCTACGGCTACGCGATCGCGACCGCCCTGGCCGAGGCCGGTCTGGGCGAGGTCAAGGGCGGGACGCTCTACCCGCTGCTGGCCCGGCTGGAGAAGAACGCCCTGGTCACCGTCGAGTGGCGGGCCGGCGAGGGTGGGCCGGGCCGGAAGTACTTCGCCCTCACGGAGGCCGGCCGCGCCGAGCTCGAACAGGGCACCGCCCGGTGGCGGACGTTCGCGGCCACGGTCACCGGCCACCTCTCCCCCGCCGACGGCGCCCCGCCGCCCCCGCGCACCCCCCACACCTCGAGGAGCACACCGTGAACGCCGACGCCCGCACCCGTCCCCTCTCCGCCGAGGTCTGGCAGCGCCCGTTCGTGCGGGCCCACCACGCGTGGTGCGAGGACTTCGTGCTCGAGCTGCGCCTGCGCGACGTCCCGGGCCCGGTGATCGGGGACCGCCTCGGCGAGGTCGAGAGCCACTGCACGGCTGCCGGTGAGACCCCGGAGGAGGCCTTCGGGGACCCCGCCGCCTACGCCGCCGGCATCGCCGAGGAGTCCCCGACGCGGCCGGCGTCCGGGTTCCGGCGGATCACGGCCCTGTCCGCGGCCCAGGTCGCGGCCCTGCTGGTGGGCACCGCCGCGGCGAGACCCTGGGCCCGCGGCGAGGACCTGGCCTACAACGCGGTGCAGGCGGGCCTGCTCGGGGTCTTCGTGCTGCTCCTGCTGGCCCTGCCCCGGGTCCTGGGCCCGCTCGTGCGCCGGCCCTGGACGGTCGGGCTCCCGTTCGTCGTCGTCGTCCAGCTCACGGGGCTGGGCGCGGCGCTCGCCGGGCGCCTCGACCTGCCGGCGGCGGTTTCCCTGCCCGCCGCACCGGTCGCGGTGGGGCTGTTCCCGGTGGTCCTGGTCCTGGCGTGGGCCGTGCACCGGGAGCTGGTGCACGGCCCCGGTGACGACGCGGTCCTCTCGCCGCTGCCCCCGCAGCCGGGCACCGCGCCCCGCGGCGCGGGCGGGCGCCGGGGGATCGCCGCCCTGACCGCGGCGATGCTGCCCGTGGCCTACCTCGTCCTCGCGGCCTTCGGCCGGCTCACCGCCTGAGGACAGGCTCCGGGCGCGATGCGATCCGGCCCCACACAGGCCGGGGCCCGGGTTCCTCCTCTACCGGCAGCGCCGAGGGGCGGCGTCCGGTGGTTCTCCCGCGGGGGGAGCCACAGGACGCCGCCCCTCGTCGTGCGCTGGGCGCGCGCGGGGTGGGCTCAGGCGATGACCTCGGAGCGGTCCCCGGACCACAGGGTGTGGTAGGCCCCGGCGCTGGCGTCGTCGACGCGCCGGTAGGTGTGGGCCCCGAAGTAGTCGCGCAGCCCCTGGGTCAGGGCCGCGTTGAGCCGCGGGCGGCGCAGGGAGTCGTAGTAGGCCAGGGTCGAGGAGAACACCGGGGCCGGGATCCCGCGCTCCACCGCCCGGGCCACCACCCGCCGCCACGCCGGCAGCGCCGCCTCCAGGGCGGTGGTCACCGCCGGGGCGAAGAGCAGGTTCGCCGGGGCGGACTCCCCGGCGTAGGCCTCCATGATCGTCTCCAGCAGCTGGGCGCGGATGATGCACCCCTGCCGCCACAGCGAGGCGATCGCGGCCAGATCCAGCTCCCACCCGTACTCCGCCCCGGCCAGGGTGAGCATGTCCAGCCCCTGGGCATAGGCCACCAGCTTCGAGGCGTAGAGCGCCTGACGCACATCCTCCACGAACCCCGCATCCCCCACCACGTCCTCGGTGGTGGCCCCCACCCCGGCCGGCAACAGGCGCTGGGCCTGGGCGCGCATGGCCGGCTCGGCCGAGGACAGCGCCCGGGCGAAGACCGACTCGGCGATCCCCGTCACCGGGCTGCCCAGGGCCAACGCCTCCTGCACCGTCCAGGTGCCGGTGCCCTTCTGCCCGGCCGCGTCCACGATCACATCGATCAAGGGCTTACCCGTGCGCGCATCGACCTGACCCAGGACCTCGGCGGTGATCTCGATCAGGTACGAGGCCAGCTCCCCGGTGTTCCACTGGCGGAACACTTCCGCCTGCTCCCCCGGCTCCAGCCCGGCCACCGAGCGCAGCAGCTCGTGGGCCTCCCCGATCACCTGCATGTCGGCGTACTCGATGCCGTTGTGCACCATCTTCACGAAGTGCCCCGCCCCGTCCGGACCGATCCACGCACAGCACGGGGCCCCGTCCTCGGCCCTCGCCGCGATCGACTCCAGCATCGGCCCCAACGAGGCATAGGACTCCTGCGGACCCCCCGGCATGATCGAGGGACCCAGCAGCGCCCCCTCCTCCCCGCCGGAGACCCCCACCCCCACGAAGTGCAGCCCGACCGCGGCCAGCGCCGCCTCCCGGCGGCGGGTGTCCTGGAAATACGAGTTGCCCCCGTCGATCACGATGTCCCCCGGGTCCAGCAACGGCACCAGCGCCTCGATCACCGCATCCACCGGCCCCCCGGCCTTGACCATCACCAGGATCCGCCGCGGGGACTCCAACGCCCCCACCAGCTCCTCCAACGACTCCGTGCGCACGAACGAGCCCTCGTGCCCGTGCTCGGCCAGCAGGGCATCGGTGCGCGCCACCGACCGGTTGTGCAACGCCACCGTGTACCCCTTGCGGGCGAAGTTGCGGGCCAGATTCGCCCCCATCACCGCCAGACCCGTCACACCGATCTGCGCCTTCTTCATCTCAGCCACCATGACACCCACCCTAGCGACCCGCGGTGCCGGGACCGCGCGGTGGACAGGAGTTGCCGCGGACCGGGACGCGCCGGCGCCCGCACCCCGGGCGGGGAGCGGGCGCCTGCCGGCCGGCACCCTGGGAGCGATGCCCCAGGGCCCGGCCGTGCGGGACCTCAGCGCAGCGAGGCGAGGAAGTCCAGGACCATCCCGAGGATGGCGGTGAAGTTGGGGTTGAAGAAGGCGTCGAGGACGAGGGACAGGTCGATCATGGGAGTTCCTTCCGAAGGGGGATGAAGGCAGTGCACGAACGACGACGGGGGTGCCGCCGCCCGATCCCAAATTACCGGAAGCGAACGCGGCGGCCCAGGGTCACGGCCCGGATGACGGCCCCGGCGGCGGTCCGTCCGCGCACCGGGTCAGGCGAAGGGCAGGGAGGCCTCGTCCAGGGCGGCGACCTCCTCGGCGGTGAGCTCGAGGCCGGGTGCGGCCACGAGGGCGGGGACCTGCTCGGGCGCCGAGGCCGAGGCGATCGGGGCGGTGGCGCCCTTGGCGAGCAGCCAGGCGAGCGCGACGGTCGCGGGCTCGGCCCGGTGCGCCCCGGCCACGGCCACGAGGGCGTCGACGACGGCGAGGCCCTGCTCGTTCAGGTGCGCGGCGGCGGCCCCGCGGCGGGCGCGGCCCTCGAGGTCGGCCGGGGTGCGGTACTTGCCGGTGAGGAACCCGGAGGCCAGCCCGTAGTAGGGCATCACGGCGGCGCCGTGCCCGCGGGCGACGGGGGCGATCTGCCGCTCGTAGTCCCGCCGGGCCACGAGGTTGTACTCGGGCTGGATCGCCGCGGGCACCGTCAGGCCCTCCCGCTCGGCGGTCTCGAACCACTCGCGCAGCCGGTCGGGGCCGTAGTTGGACAGCCCCACGGCGCGGATCTTCCCGGCGCGCACGAGCTCGTCGAAGACGGCCGCCTGCTCGGCGACGGGCACCGACTCGTCGTCGTGGTGGGCGTAGTAGAGGTCGATCCGGTCGGTGCCCAGCCGCCGCAGGGAGTCTTCGAGGGCGGCGACGACGTTCGCGCGCGTCAGCCCCGGCCGCTGCGGGTGGGCGCCGACCTTGGTGGCGAGCACGATCTCCTCGCGGTTGCCGCGGGCGGCCAGCCACTGCCCCAGCACGGTCTCGGACTCGCCGCCGGTGTGGCCGTCGACCCACGCCGAGTAGACGTCGGCGGTGTCCACGAAGTTGCCGCCGGCGGCGGTGTAGGCGTCGAGGACGGCGAAGGACGCGTCCCGGTCGGCGGTCCAGCCGAAGGTGTTGCCGCCGAGGTTCAGCGGGAAGAGCTCGAGGTCGGTGCGGGGCAGACGGGCCATGGCGGGGCACTTCCGTTCTCTCGGGGGCATCTCGTGGGGTCTCCACCCGGCACAAGCGGCGGCGGGCCCGCACTGTTCCCGGCGGCCCCTTCCCCCGGCGGCGGGGATCCCTAGAATCGAGGGGTCCCGCCGCGGCGCCCGTCGTCGTCGGCGCCCTGACCCGAAGGATTCCCGCGCATGACCGCCTCCCCCGCCACCCCCGCGTGGCCCGTGCCCCGGACGACGACGAACCGCGTGCTGCTGGCGTGCTGGCTCGCGATCCTCGCCGAGGGCTACGACGTCGGCGTGCTCGGCGCCGTCCTGCCCGCCCTCGCCGAGTACCGGGCGTGGGACCTGACCCCGCTCGAGCTCGGCGGGCTCGGCTCCTACGCCCTGGTCGGCATGCTCGTCGGGGCGATGGTCATCGGCACGCTCTCCGACCGGGTCGGCCGCCGCCGGATGATGCTCGTCTCGGTGGCGCTGTTCACCACGATGCAGCTGGGCGCGGCCCTGGCGCCCACCCCGGAGCTGTTCGGGCTCTTCCGCCTGCTCGGCGGGCTCGGGATGGGCGGGATCATCCCGGTCGCGGCCGCGCTGACCATCGAGTACTCCCCGCCGCGGCGGCGCTCCTTCAACTACGGGGTGATGTACTCCGGCTACTCGCTGGGCATCCTCGTCGCGGCCCTCGTGGCCCTGGCCCTGCTCCCGGAGCTGGGCTGGCGCTGGGTCGTGGGCGCCGGCGCCCTGCCCGTCCTGCTGCTGCCCGTGCTGGCCCTCCTGGTCCCGGAGTCCCTCGAGCACCTCGTGGCCAAGGGGCGCCACGAGGACGCCGCCCGCACGGCCGGGCGGCTGGGCGTGGACCCGTTCGTGCCCGCCGACTGGACCCCGGCCCCGGCGGCCGGCGCGGCCGCCCGCCCGGTGGGCTGGAGGCAGTCCCTGGCGGCGATGTTCGCCCGCGGCTGGCTGCGCCCGACCGTCTTCTTCTGGATCTCCCTGTTCTGCGGGATGGTCCTGGTCTACGGGCTGAACACGTGGCTGCCGGCGATCATGCGCGCCGCCGGCTACGAGCTGGGCCCGGCCCTGATGTTCCTCGTGGTCTTCAGCCTGGCCTCGGCGATCGGCGGCGTGGTCCTCGGGCGGGCGGCCGACGCGTGGGGCAAGAAGCTGGTCCTCGTGGTGTTCTACCTGCTCGGCGGGGCCGGGATCCTGCTGCTGATGTTCCCCAACAGCCTCGTGGTCAACTACGTCTTCGTGGCGCTGGCCGGGGTCGGCTCGATCTCGACCTCGCTCGTGCTCACCGGCTGGGTCGCCGAGTACTACCCCGCGCACTCGCGGACCACCGCCACGGGCTGGGCGCTGTCCTTCGCCCGCGTGGGGGCGATCTCGGGGCCGCTGATCGGCGGCTGGATCGGCTCGGCCCAGCTGCCGTTCCAGTGGAACTTCGGGGTCTTCGCCGCCGTGGCCCTCGTGGCCGCCGGCGCCGTGGCACTGATCCCGCGCACGCCGCGCACCCCGGCGGCGGGCGGACCGGCCGCGGCGGACGGTCAGGCCGCGGCCACGCTCGCCCGGTAGGCCTGCAGGGCGGTCCCCACGATCCCGGCGGCGTTGCGCAGCTGCGCCGGCACCACCCGGGCGCGCAGGCGCAGGTGCGGGACGAACTCCTCCTGCCGCTCGCTGATCCCGCCGCCGAGGACGATCAGGTCCGGGGAGATCAGCATCTCCAGGTGGGTGAGGTAGCGCTGCACGCGGTCGATGTAGGTGGGCCAGTCGAGGCCCTCGGCGATCCGCGCGGAGGCCCCCGCCCAGCCGTCGACGTCGCGCCCGTCCAGCCACACGTGGCCGAGCTCGGTGTTGGGCACCAGGGTGCCGTCGAGGAACAGGGCGGAGCCGATGCCGGTGCCCAGGGTGATCATCAGGACGGTGCCCGGCTCGCCGCGGGCCGCGCCGAATCCGGCCTCGGCGAGACCGGCGGCGTCGGCGTCGTTGAGCACGGCGACGCTCCGGTCGAGCCCCTCCGTGAGCAGCCGGCGGGCGTCGACGCCCAGCCAGGAGTCGTCGAGGTGGACGGCCGAGCGCACGATCCCGTCGTCGACGATCCCCGGCACGCCCACGCCCACCGCGGCGAGCGGTTCCTCCGCCTCCGCCTCGAGCTCGGTGAGCACGCCCTGCAGGGCGGCCACCACGGCCGCGGGGGTGGCCGGGGAGGGGGTGGGCACGCGGCGCACCGGCCCGGTCGTGGTCCCGCGCAGCGGGTCCACCAGGGCGTACTTGATCGCCGTGCCGCCGATGTCCAGGCCCGCGCACAGCGGCGCGGACCGGCGCCCCTCCGGGGCGGCAGGGGGTGCGGGGATCGCCACGCCGGGCGAGGAGGTGCAGGTCATGAGGCGGTCCTGGTTCGAGGGAGAGCTGCGCGCCCACGGCAGGACGGCATCTCGTCGACTTTACCGCCGGACCCCGACGACGGACGTCGCCGCGGGCCGGCGCCGGTGCGGAGGGGCACCCCCGGGCGCGGGCGGCCCGCCCCGGGCGGGACGGGCCCACGAAGCGGCCCGGCGCGGGCGGGGCGCCGGGCCGCTTCCCCACACTCGAGGGGCGGTGTGGTCGGGAACCCGCTCGACCGTCCCCGGGGAGGGCGGGAGCCTGATTCTCCTCGCCGGGCGGCGGCCCGGCGTTCCTCAGATTCTAAGCACCGATCCGTGTCCCTGTCACCCGGGACAGGGAAAGTCCCGGACCGGTCACAGCGGCAGGGGCCGGTCCTCCACGACGCTCTTCATCACCAGCGTGGAGCTCAGCCGCTGCACCCCGGGCAGGGTCGCCAGGCGGTCGTCGTAGAGCACCTGGAAAGCGGGCAGGTCGGCGGTGACCACCCGCAGCAGGAAGTCCGGGTCGCCGAACAGCCGCTGGGCCTGCACCACGTTCGGGATCTCGGCGATGGCCGACTCGAAGGCCGCGACCGTGCCGCGGTCCTCCTGGCGCATGGTGACGAAGACCAGGGCCTCGAAGGCCAGCCCGAGGGCCCGGGCGTCGAGCTGGGCCCGGTAGCCGGTGATGGCCCCGGAGGCCTCCAGCGCGCGCAGCCGGCGGTGGCACGGCGAGACGCTGAGCCCCACCCGCGAGGCCAGCTCGGTCAGGCTCAGCCGCCCGTCCTGCTGGAGCTCGGCAAGAATCGTGCGGTCGACGTGGTCCATGGAGCTGATTCTTCCCCGAACGCCCCGGTTTCCGAGGGAAATCTGGAAGCACTTTCGGCCCCGTGGCGCCTAGTCTCTGTCGAGGACCCGCCGGGTCCGGGGAATCCACCTGCGGGCAGAGCGAGGTCGGGCATGGAGCTGAGCACGGTGGCCGCCTTCTGGGCGGTGTCCTTCCTGCTGGTGCTGGTGCCGGGTGCGGACTGGGCCTACGCGATCACCGCCGGGCTGCGGGAGCGCACGGTGCTGCCGGCGGTCGGCGGGCTGGTCGCGGGCTACGTGGGGCTGACCGCCGTGGTCGTCGCCGGCGTGGCCGCCTTGGTCGCGGGCTCACCGCTGGTCCTGACCGTGCTCATGACCGTGGGGGCGGGCTACCTCGTGTGGCTGGGCGTCGTGGCCCTGACCCGCCCGTCCGCGCCGGCGGCGGCCGGGACCGCGAGCACGGGGTCGTGGCTGCGCCAGGCCGTGAAGGGGGCGGGCGTGAGCGGGCTCAACCCCAAGGCGCTGCTGCTGTTCCTGGCGCTGCTGCCGCAGTTCACCGACCCGGGTGCGCCCTGGCCGTTCGCGGCCCAGATCGCGCTGCTGGGGCTCGTGCACACCGCGAGCTGCGCGGTCGTCTACACCGCGGTGGGCACCGGAGCCCGCCGGGTGCTCGGTGCGCGCCCGGCCGCGGCCCGCACGGTGACCCGCCTGTCCGGTCTCGCGATGGTCGCCCTCGGCGTGGCCCTGCTCGTCGAGCAGCTGCCGGTCTGATCGTCGCCGCGGACCGGTTCCGCGCCCGGCCGACCGGACCGGGTCACGACCGCACCGCACAGCGGGCAGCCCCGGTGGCGCGCCGGCGGTCTCCCGGGAGGTCGACCGCTCCTCAGGCGTCGTCCAGCTGCACCTCCGGCTCCACCAGCAGAGCGGTGCCCTGGTGGGCCGGCAGGGTGAGGAAGAAGCTGTGCAGGTCGTCGACGGTGCCGACCTCCTCCCCGGTGAAGGCGTCGGTGATCCCCGCCCCGGTCTCCAGGTGGGCGGACCGGACGCTGCCGCTGACCTCCTGGGCCGAGAAGTTCAGGACGGTGAGCTGCAGCCGGCCCGTCGCCAGCCGGTGGACCATCACCAGCAGCCCCCGCTGGGAGACCTCCGGCACGTCCAGCAGCGCGGCCGTGGCGATCCCGTGCTCCTCCCGGACGGCCAGCACGCGCGCCAGCCGGCGGGCGAAGGAGCTCTCGTCGGCCATCTGGTCGGGCAGCGCCTCGTAGAGGGCCCTGGCCCGGGGCATGCCGGAGGCCGAGACCTCCGCGTCGGGGCCGGTCCCCATGAGGTCGTGGGCGCCGCGGTTGATCCACCGGGTGTCGCCCTGGGCGATCAGCGGCGCGACCTGCTCCCTGCGCAGCGGCAGGACCCCGCGCAGGTCCCAGCCCGACAGGGCGAAGACCCCCGGCTGCAGCGCGTTGTACATCGCCAGCAGCACGTGGACGTCGCGGATCCGGGCGGTGTCCTCCTCGGTGATGGCGCCCAGGTCGCTGATGCCCAGGGCGGCGGTGATCACGCTGGTGGTGGTGCAGGCGATCCCGTTGGTGGTGAACACCAGGTTGTAGGGAGCGGCCTCCCCCGTGATCCGCTCCCGCAGCGTGGACTGCACCTGCTCGGCCAGCTCGGCCCCGGTGAGCTCCTGGCCGCCGAGCTCGAAGACCTCGTCCTTGTGCCGGGTGGTGAAGTGGACCAGTTCGTAGGTCAGCTCGTCGTGGTTCTGCATGGCGTGGACCAGCCCGGCCTGGTCCACCCCGATCTCCATCGCCTGGCGCAGGGTCAGGCGCAGGAACTCGGTGTCCCCGGTGACGAGCGCGTGGTGGTATCCCGGGCGGGTGATGAAGTCGTAGGAGAGGTCCGGGCCGGTCCGGGAGGTGGTGTGGATGTCGTCGATGCTGAGGTTGAGCTCCTGGAAGGTGAACCCGCCGACCTTGCGCACCATCGAGCCGATGAGCTGGTTGGCGGCCTCGGACAGCGGGTGGCCCTCCGACCAGCCGGCGGCCTCCTCCGCGCCCTTCTCCACCCCGAGGAAGCCGTTGGCGTCCAGCCGCAGGGCGCCGGTGCCCAGGTCGACCAGGGAGTGCAGGGCGTCACCGATGACCATGCGCATCCCCGAGAAGGTGGGGTCCAGCCAGTTCAGCGAGGGCTGCCCGGCCTTGAAGTAGTGCAGGTACACCCAGCGGCGCACCTGCCCGGTGGTGTCCACGACCGGGCGGGTCACGCTCCAGTTGGTCTCCTTGACCCCGGGCTCGTAGAAGATCACCCGCTGCAGCTCGCCGATGATGTACCCGGCCTCCTGCAGCGCCCGCTCGGCGTCGCGGTCGAGGTTGACCGAGTCCTCCCCCGCGGGCACCTCCGGCAGCAGGTGCCAGTCGGACTCGGGGATGTCGATCATGTGGTAGAGCCCCGGGTAGTCGCGGTAGTTCATCTCCGCCAGCCGGAAGTCCGCGCCCTTGCCGGTGTGCCCGGGCACGATGTCGTCGATGATCGTGCCCCCGTGCTCCTTGGCCACCGCGCACATGGCGCGGAACTCCTCCTCGGTGCCGAACACGGGGTCGATGGCCATGCTGATCCGGTCGAAGTGCCCGTCCACGCTGGGCGTGTACTCCCAGTCCTTCAGCCCCCCGGCCCGCTTGACGGGCCCGGTGTGCACGGCGTCGATGCCGATCCGCTCGAAGGTCTCCCAGAGCCCCGGATCGCCCATCGCGGCCAGGAACGACTGCCCCGGCGCGGTCATCAGCCCCAGCGGGTAGGCGGTGAACCACACCGAGGCCGCCTCCACCGCGCGCCGGGGGCTGGGGTGGGCGTACGGGTTCTGCCACATCCCCGCCTGGCCCGACAGCTGTCGGGCGAGGATCCGCGCGTCCCCGAGCATCGACTGGTTGCGCAGCCACTCCACGTAGGCCCTGTTGCGCCCGTCGGGCTCGAAGGGCGGCTTCAGGTCCGCGTACTGCTGGTTCCGCCGCGCCCGGGGCCGCAGGGCCCGCGGACGCGCCGGGTAGAACGCCTCGTCGTAGGTGACCTCCGCGGGCGGGGCCTCCGGGAGCTCCTCCTCCGGCAGGGCGCCCGCGGCGTCCTCGGCGACCGGGCGTTCCCGGGCCTCCGGGACCTCCGGGGAACGGGACGCCGGACGGGAGTCCGCGCCGGGGGCGGGCGCGGCCGGATCGGCGTCGGCGGGCTGCGAGGGATCCGAACGGGACATGGTGCGGGCTCCTCCATCGAGGTCGCTGAGCCGGGGGGGCCCAGAAGGTCCGGCTGGGGAACGGGCACCTGGACCGGAACGTCCGGGCCCCACCAGCCTTCACCAGCCTACTGATCAAGAACCCGGGCGTGCTACGGCCGGACCTTCAGCGGGACGGCGCGTCCAGCAGCAGCTTCCCGCCGAAGGCCACCCGCGCCGGACCCGGTGACCCGGTCGACCACGGCGAAGGCGAGCACGGCGTCGAGGATCGTCACCGGACCAGCATAAGGAGCCCGGCCCTACGATGGACGCACCCGCCCGCACCGCACGAGGAGTCCCGTGGACCGCATCCCCGAGCAGATCGACACCCCGGACGTCCTGATCGAGAAGGACGTGCTCGAGCGCAACGTCGAGCGGACGGCCGCGGCCGTGCGCGGGAAGGGGCTGGCGCTGCGCCCGCACGCCAAGACGCACAAGGTGCCCGAGATCGCGGCGCTGCAGCTGGCGGCCGGCGCGGCGGGGCTGACGGTGGCCACGATCGGGGAGGCCGAGGTCTTCGCCGCCCACGGGGCCGAGGACCTGTTCATCGCCTATCCGCTGTGGGTGGGCCCGCGGCAGGCCCAGCGCCTGCGGCGGCTCGCGCGGGACGCCCGGGTCGCCGTGGGCACGGACTCGGCCGAGGCCGCGACCACGATGGGCGCGCACCTCGGTGACGCGGCCGGGCGGATCGCGGTGCTCGTGGAGGTCGACAGCGGCCACCACCGCAGCGGCGTGCGCCCCGAGGCCGCCGGGGACGTCGCCCGCGCTGCGGTGCGGGCGGGACTGCGGGTGGAAGGGGTCTTCACCTTCCCCGGCCACAGCTACGCCCCCGGCATGCCCGCCGAGGCCGCCGCGCAGGAGCAGGAGGCGCTCGCCCGCGCCGCCGCGGCCCTCGAGGAGGCCGGGATCGAGGCGCGCGTGCGCAGCGGCGGGTCCACGCCCTCCGCGCTGCTGACCGAGGCCGGGACCGCGACCGAGGTGCGCCCCGGGGTCTACGTCCTGGGCGACGCCCAGCAGCTCGAGCTGGGCCGGTGCGCCCCGGAGGAGATCGCCCTGACCGTGGCCGCGACCGTGGTCAGCCGCCACGAGGGCGGCGGCGGGATCCCGCGGCGGGTGGTCCTCGACGCCGGGAGCAAGGTCCTCGGCAGCGACCGCCCCGCGTGGGCCACCGGCCACGGCCGCCTGCTCGACCACCCGGAAGCCCGGATCAGCGCGCTCTCCGAGCACCACGCGACCGTGCTGTGGCCCGCGGACCAGGAGCTGCCCGCGCTCGGGCGGCGGCTGCGGGTGGTGCCCAACCACGTGTGCCTGACGATGAACCTCGTCGACGACGTCGCCGTGGTCCGCGGCGGCGACCTGCTGGAGCGGTGGACCGTGGCCGCCCGCGGCCGCAACTCCTGAACCCCGCCGGGGCCGCTCAGATGTTGGAGCCGTCCGGGGGCAGGTCCGCCGGCGGGCGCGGGGAGCCCGCGCCGTCGCCGCCCTGCGGGCACTCCAGGCCCAGGGTGTAGGCGGTCATCGACAGCGACCCGTAGGAGTAGCCGTCGACCAGCACCGAGGTGTCCGCTCCCCCGGCCGCGCCGGCGAGCCCGGCCAGGTACAGGGACGGGATGAAGTGGTCGGGGGTCGGCACGGCGTGGCCCCAGTCGCGGTGGGCGTCGAGGGTCGTGAGCTCGGTGGGGTCGGTGAGCATCCGCTCCTTGGCGTCCTCGTTGAACCGCCGCGCCCAGTCGTAGCCGTCGTCGGTGAGCGCCCAGTCCATCCCGCCGAGGTTGTGCACGATGTTGCCGCTGGTCACGATGAGCACGCCCCGCTCCCGCAGCGGGGCGAGCCGGGCGCCGAGGTCGAGGTGGTAGTCCAGCGGCTTGTCGGCGTTGATGCTCATCTGCACCACGGGGATCGAGGCGTCGGGGAAGGCGTGGGTGAGCACGGACCACGTGCCGTGGTCGATCCCCCAGCTGTCGACGTCGGCCCCGACCCAGGTGGGGTGGACGGTGTCGCTGATCTCCTCGACGAGCCCGGGCAGGCCGGGCGCCGGGTACTGCACGTCGAAGAGCTCCTGCGGGAAGCCGTAGAAGTCGTGGATGGTGCGCGGGTCCGGCATCGCGGTGACCGCGGTGGCGTTGATGTACCAGTGGGCGCTGACCACGAGGATCGCCCGCGGCCGCGGCACCGCCGCCCCGAAGGCCCGCCACGCGCTGGTGTAGCGGTTGACCTCGAGGGCGTTCATGGGGCTGCCGTGGCCGAAGAACGCCGCGGGCATCGTGGTGGTCGGGGCGGGGGTCTCCGGGCTCATGGCGTCTCCTCGGCCCCGGGCGCCGGGGCCCGGTCGTGGCGGTTCTCCGTCGTCGTCATCGTCCCCCGGGGACCACCGCGGGACAAGACCGGGACTCCGGCCGGGAGCTCAGGCCGGGGGCGGCGGCGGGGCGGGCGCGCCCTTCGGGGGCGCGATCCGCGGGTGGGCGCGCGCCGAGCCGGCGGTGGCCGCGGCCGGCTCGTCCTCGCCGGCGCCCCCGGGCCAGGGCCGGCCCGGGGAGGGGTCCCAGCGGGCGTCGACGACCTTGCGCTGGACCAGCACCGCCAGCCCCAGGACGGCCAGGCCGATGAGCGCCATGACCACGATCCCGCCCACGGCGCCGATCCGGGCGGCGGAGCCGACGGCGACGCCGAACCAGCCGAAGTCGGCGTCGCCGAAGGTCGTGTTCTCGGAGCCGAAGGTCCCCAGCACCGAGAGCAGGAAGGCCGGCAGGAAGGTGATGAGCAGGCCGTTGACGAAGCCGCCGGCGAGCGCGCCGCGGCGGCCGCCGGTCGCGTTGCCGTAGACCCCGGCCGCGCCGCCCGTGAAGAAGTGCGGGACGAGCCCGGGCAGGATCAGGGCGAGCCCCAGGGCGGGGTTCAGCCACGCGGAGAGCACGAACAGTCCCACGAGCCCGCCCACGAAGCTGGAGACGAAGCCCAGCAGCACCGCGTTCTGGGCGTAGGGGAAGACGATGGGGGCGTCGAGGGCCGGGATCGCCCCGGGGACGACCTTCGCGGCGATGCCCTGGAAGGCCGGGACGAGCTCGCCGAGGATGGTGCGCACGCCGAAGAGGATCACGGCCACGGCCACGCCGAACTGCAGGCCCTGGGTGATGGACATCATGATGTAGTTGCCCACCCCGGTCGCCCCGTCGGCGAACGCGGTGAAGGCCTCCTCCTCCCCTGCACGCACGAGGAAGAGCACGGCGAGGACCACGTACATCAGCGCCATCGACAGCGCGGTGGCGACCATGGAGTCGCGCAGGAAGCGCAGGCCCTCCGGCAGGTGGGTCTCCTCGGTGGAACGGCTTCTCTTCCCCACCAGCTGCCCGACCGCGCCGGCGGCGACGTAGCCGGCGGTGCCGAAGTGGCCGATCGCCACGCTGTCGTCGCCGGTGATCCGGCGGGTCCACGGGTGGGCCAGGGCCGGCAGGGAGACCATGAGGATGCCCAGCAGCAGCGCGCCCAGCAGCACGGTCACCCAGGCGTCGTAGCCGGCGGTGGCGAGGATGATGGTCAGCATCGTCGCCATGAACAGCACGTGGTGGCCGGTGAGGAACACGTAGCGCAGCGGGGTGAAGCGGGCCAGCAGGAGGCTGACGGCGAAGCCGAGGATCATCAGCCACGCGACCTGCGCCCCGTACTCGGCCTGGGCGATCCCGGCGATGGCCTCGTTGGTGGGGATCACGCCCTGGGCGCCGGTGGCGCCCAGGATCATCGCGCCCAGCGGCTCGAGGGAGGCGACCACGAGCGTGGCGCCGGCGCCGATGAGCAGAAAGCCCAGCGTCGCCTTGATCGCCCCGCCCACGATCTGCCCGACCCCCTTGCGCAGGGCGGCGAGGCCGACGGCGGTGATGATGCCGATGAGGAACGCCGGGACGGCGAGGATCTCGCTGACCAGGAACTCGGGGATGCTGACGAGCCAGTTCACGGCGATCCTGCTCCTAGACGTCGTAGAGCTCGCGCAGGGCGGCGTCGAGCTCGGCGGTGCTGGTGAAGTTCTCCACGACCCGCACGGGCACGCCCACGTCCCCGAGGGTGCGGGCGATCTCCCCGGAGGTGAGGATGCAGTCGGCCTCCTTGGCCTTGCCGCGGGCCGAGATGGTGTCGGTCGCCTCGACCGTCAGGAACGGGGACCAGCCCCAGCGGTCCAGGACCTGCTCGAGGGTGTTCTTCAGGAACAGGCTCGTGCCGAGGCCGTTGCCGCACACGGTGAGGATCTTGTTGCGGCTGGCCGCGGCGCCCGCCGTCGTCGCCCGCTCCGCCCCCGCGTCCGGCGCCGCGGCCCCCGCGGGGTGCTCGCCGGCCGGGGACGACGACGGGGCGCCCTCCGTGAGCACGGCGAGCACCTCGTCGGGCGTGGCCGCGCGGTCGAGGGCGGCCCGGCGCTCCGGGGAGCCCAGCACCGTGGCCAGCCGGCGCATCGCGCGCAGGTGCTCCTTCGGGTCCTTCGCGGCGAGGGCGACGACGAGGGTCACGGGGTCGTTGGCGTCGTGGCCGAACTCGACCGGCTCGGCCAGGCGGACCCAGGACATCGCCGTGCGGTGGACGGCCTCGGAGGGGCGGGCGTGGGCGAAGGCGAAGCCCGGCGCCACCACGATGTAGGGGCCCTTCTCCTCGACGCTGTCGATCATCGCCCGCGTGTAGGCGCCGGTGACCGCGCCCTCCCGCTCGAGCAGCTCCCCCGCCGCGGTGATCGCGGCCCGCCAGTCGGCGGCGGCCGCGTCGAGGTGGATGGAGTCCCTGGTCAGCAGCCGGTCGAGGTCGGACATGTCCTCATGTTACGCCGGTCACACCGAGTTGTCCCGGGGTCGGTGAGCTTCGCCGCCGGGGCCTGCGGGTCCGGGTCGGAGGGCGAGGTGATCCCGGGCAGCTTGACCGGCGCCTCGAGCAGCCGCCCCTGCGCGTCGGTGTGCAGCAGGTATGGGCCGAACTCGTCGCCGAACCACAGGGTCCCGTCCTTCGCGACCTGCATCGACTCGAGGTCGAAGTCCCAGCCGGTGAGCACCCGGTCCGGCGCGGGGCAGGCGTAGCCGGCGGGCAGGTCCCCGGCGGCCGCGCAGCCGCCGTCGCACCGGATCTCCCAGCCGATGTGGCCCTCGGGGTCGGAGCGGGTCGTCGTCCCCAGCAACCGGGTCCGCCCGCCGGGCTCAGCGGCGGAACGCGCGGCCGTGGTCGCGGGCGTAGGCGGCGAAGACGGCCTCGGGGTCCTCTCCGCCGCCCACGAACTCCCCCAGCTTCGCCCCCAGCTGGTCCAGCGACCGGTCGAGGACCTCGGCCGCGGCGGCCACCTCCGGTGCGGGGCTGTCCGCCGCGGCGTCGCGCAGGGCGAGCGCGGCGGGCAGCTGGGCGGCGAGGGAGAGGTCCGGGTCCTGCTCCTGGAAGAAGTAGGTCTCGCTGTGCTGGGTGAAGTCGATGCGGGCCCGCCCGATCTGCGTGGCCAAGGGGTGCAGGACGCCGGCTGCCGCCACGGGGTCCAGCCGCGGCAGCCGGTCCGCCCAGCCGGTGTCCGCCAGGCCCTTGAGCTCGAGGGCCAGGGAGCGGCGCCGGGACAGGGGCGGGTAGATCTGGGTGAACCACGTCAGGGCCGCGGTGAGCAGCGCGAACCCGGTCAGGGCCTCCAGCGGGGCGGCCAGGCGCACCCACGCGTCCGTGGCGACCACGTCGCCGAAGCCCAGGGTCGCCAGGGTCACGAGGGAGACGTAGAGGGCCTCGGCGAAGTCGCCGTACCGGGCGGGGTCCACGCCCGGGGAGTACGTGAAGCCGCCGGGGACGTGCGGGAGGTAGACCAGGGCCCAGCCCAGGGCCTGCAACGCCACCCACAGCAGCACGGCGGAGCCCATGGCGGCCGGGCCGACGGCCGAGCCGAAGCGGTGCCCCGTGGCCCGCGACAGCTTCCACACCCCTGTCATGACCGTGTGGCTGAGGGAGCCGTTGCCGCTGGGGTGCAGGAGGCTGTGGTACATGTCGCGCAGCCCCAGCACGACGACCGCCACCCCCAGGAGCGTCAGCACGATCTGCACGGGATTCTCCTCCGTCTTCGGCGCCGGGTCCCGCCCGGGGAACCGCGCGGGGCTCCCGCGGAGCGCACCGGCGGGGCACGGTTGCCCCGCCCATCGTTGATAAGGCTACTGTGGGATCGGTCGCGGCGCACCGCACGGGCGGGACCGCGGCCCCGAGGACTCCGACGGGACGCAGGACGGGAGAGACACCGTGGACATCAACCTCGTGCTGGCGCTGTTCGCCGGGCTGATCCTGGCGCTCTCGGCGTTCTCGGCCCTGCTGCAGCGGCTGAGCCTGCCGGGACCGGTG
The DNA here is from genome assembly GCF_001482365.1 of Kocuria flava. Lineage (NCBI taxonomy): Bacteria > Bacillati > Actinomycetota > Actinomycetes > Micrococcales > Micrococcaceae > Kocuria > Kocuria flava. The sequence continues at coordinate 442,792 of NZ_CP013254.1, forward strand.
CTCGCCCTGGCCTTCGGGGTGCTGATCGGCCCCTACGCCACCGGGCTGCTGCGGATCGAGGACTTCGGCGTGCCCACCGGCACGCTGCTGGAGCAGGCCGCGCGGATCACCCTGGGGATGGGCCTGGCCGGGGTGGCGCTGCGCCTGCCCCACGGGTACTGGCGGGCCGACGCCCGATGGATCGCCGTGATCATCGGCGCGGGCATGGTCCTGATGCTGGCCGTGGCCACCGGGGTCCTGTGGGGGCTGCTGGGGGTGCCGTTCGTGCTGGCGCTGCTGCTGGGCGCGATCATCACGCCCACCGACCCGGTGGTGACCACCCCCGTGGTGACCGGGTCCCTGGCGGAGCAGCGGATCCCGGAGCGGGTCCGCCACAACCTCTCGGCCGAGAGCGGCCTCAACGACGGGCTGGGCTACCTCTTCGTGATGCTCCCGGTGCTGCTGCTGACGGCCCCGGACCGGGCGTGGTCGGAGCTGCTCACCACGGTGCTGCTGTGGGAGGTCCTGGGCGCGGCGGTGTTCGGGGCCGTGGCCGGGTACCTGCTGGGGAGGCTGTTCGTGGCCGTGAAGGACCGGGGGCTCATGGAGGAGAGCTCCTACCTGGGCTTCCTCGTGCCACTGGGGCTGTTCGTGCTGGGCGCCGGCAAGCTGCTGGGCACCGACGCCGTGCTGGCCGTGTTCGTGGCCGCCGCCGTCTTCGGCCAGGTCATCCCCCAGCGCGACGAGGAGCAGGAGGACAAGGTCGACGACGCGGTCAACCGCTTCTTCCTGCTGCCGGTCTTCGTGCTCATCGGCCTGTCCCTGCCCCTCGACGAGTGGGCGCGGCTGGGCTGGACGGCCCCCGTGGTCGTGCTCGCCGCGGTGCTGCTGCGCCGGCTGGTCGCCCTGTGGGTGCTGCGCCCGCTGCTGCGGGGCGTGCACGACCGCCCCGAGACGGCGTTCCTGAGCTGGTTCGGGCCCATCGGCGTCTCGGCGCTGTTCTACGCCACCCTGGCCGAGCGGCACACCGGCCACCACGAGATCTTCACCTGGACCACCCTGGCGATCACCGGGTCCGTGCTGGTCCACGGGCTCTCCACCGCTCCGCTCAGCGCCTGGCTGCAGAAGCGGGAACCGGAGCACAAGCAGAAGCAGGAGGCCGCCGCATGACCCGCCGTCCTTCTCGCCGCGCCGGCGGCCGTTACGGCGACGGCTCCGCGCTCCGGGACGTGTGCGGGCGCGAGAACCTGTGAGCCACGCGGCGCCGCCGGAGGAGCCGGCCGAGCAGCTGCGGGCCGCCGAGGCGCTGGCGGCCCGCCTGGACCGCCCCATGGGGTTCCTCGGGATCCTGTTCCTCTTCGTGGTCCTGGGCCAGCTGCTGGTCACCGACCCGGGCTGGAGCCGCGCCCTGACGGTGCTCGGGTGGGTGTTCTGGGGGATCTTCGTCGCCGAGTTCGGGCTGCGGGCCTATCTCGCCGGGTTCCAGACCTCCTTCTGGCGGCACAACTGGTGGCAGGTGCTGTTCCTGCTGCTGCCGTTCCTGCGCTTCGTGCGCGCCCTGCAGGCCCTGCGCCTGGTCCGCCTCGCCCGGCTGAGCCGCCTGGCCCGCGCCGGGGGCATCGTCTCGGCGAGCGTGCGCGGGTCCCGCTCGGCCGGGCGGCTGCTGTCCAGCCGCATCGGGTGGCTCTCGGCCGTGACGGCCGTGGTCGTGCTGGCCGCGAGCCAGCTGCTCTACGCCTTCGAGGCGCACACCGACTACGGGACCGCCCTGCACGAGGCGGCCCTGGCCACCGTGACCGGCAGCGGCATCACCACCGACGACCCCTTCTCGAAGGTGCTCCAGGTGGTCCTGGCGGTCTACTCCGTGGCGGTCTTCGCGACCCTGGCCGGCTCCCTGGGCGCCTACTTCCTGCGCGACCAGGACCCCGCCGCGCGCCCGGACCCGCGAGCGCCCGGGTCACCCGGCGACGGCCCGGCCGGCGAGCGCGGCGACGGACGCTGACGCGCTATCCGCCGTCGTCGGCGCACGCGTCCGCGAGCCACCGGCGGAGCGAGCCCAGGGAGTCCTCGAGCGCCCGCCGGTCGAACCGGGCCCGCGGGCCGTCGGGGGCGGCGGTGGCGGACTGCCCGGCGGCCAGGTCCTCGCCGTAGGAGTCGACCGTCAGCTGGATGCGGGCCAGGTCCGCGACGAGCTCCTCGGGGGCGGCCTCGACCAGGTCCGCCACCTGGTCCTCGACCTGCTGCACGTCCTCGACCCGCCCGGTGACGGACAGGCTCGAGGGCAGCACCGAGAGCGTGAGCACGTGGTCGGCCACGGCGGCGCAGGCCTCCGCCCGGCCCCCGTAGCTGCCCCAGCGCCCGTCGGCCGGGGCCGTGGCCGTGGGGACGGGCGCCGACGACGACGGGCCCGGCGCGGCCCCGGTCCGCCCGGACCCGCCCGGCCCCGGGTCGGCGCAGCCGGCCAGCAGCAGGACGGCCGCGACCGGCACGGCCCACCGCCCGGTGCGGGCCGGGGCGCGCCGCGGTGTCGGCGTCGGGAACGGGTGCATGGTCGGGGTCCTCACCGGCGGGACGGGCTGCGGGTGCTGTCAGCCTAGGCGCCGCCGCCCGCCGGGGAACACCCCCGCGCCCGCCGGGACGCCCTCCGGGCCCGGAGGGCTTCGGTCCCCGGGGACGGGCCCCTATCCTGGGCGGGTCGGGGCGGGCCCGTGCCGCCCGGACGGGAGGAGGACCCGTGCGCGTCGCCGTGCCGCTGCTGCGCGTCGCGGCCCTGACCGTGGCGGTCGCCGCCCTGGTCGCCCGCTCCCGCTGCGCCGTGGTGACCGGCACGTGCCTGGGCACGAACCTCTTCAGCTACTTCACGATCCACAGCACGGTCCTTCTCGTGCTGGCCCTGGTGCTCGCCCTGGTCCACCACGCCCTGCGCGGCGGCGAGCCCCCGTGGCTGACCGGGCTGCGGGCGCTGGCCACCACCTACGTGGTCGTCTCCGGGATCGTGTTCACCGTGATGCTGCTGAACGCGGAGCTGTTCGGCCACCTCTTCCTCGTGCCCCGGTCCTCGCAGGTGCTGCACTTCGTGCTGCCCGTCTACGCGCTGCTGGACTTCCTGGTGGGGCCGGGCCGGCACCGGCTGCGCCTGTCCACCGCGTGGGCGGCCATGGTCTACCCGGTGCTGTGGTCGCTCTACACCCTGGCCCGCGGGCGCCTGGTGGGCTGGTACCCCTACTTCTTCCTCGACCCGGACCGGGTCGGCGGCTACACCGCCGTGGGCGTCTACGCGCTGGGGGTCTCGGCCCTGATCGTCGTGGTGGCCGTGGGCGTCACCGCGGCCACCCGCCTGCCCGCCCCGGCCCCGGGGCGGGGCCTGCTCAGTCGAGCTCGACGACCGTGATCGGCAGGGGCAGCTCCTCGGCGTCGAAGCTCGTCTGCGCGGAGTAGGGCTGGCCGGTCTCGTCGCGGCCGAAGCACATCGCGAGCACCTCGCCCGGGCTGGTGCCCAGCATCAGGGTCCAGTGCTGGCCGGCCCCGTCCACGGCGTGGGCCTGGTGGTCCATGTCCAGCTCGCCCTCGACGTCGGCGAAGCGCTCGCGGTAGGCGGCCAGCTCCTCGGGGGTGTGCAGCACCCCGGCCGAGACGACCGACTCCTCCCCCGCGCCCACGGCCGGGGCCACGGGGTAGGCCACCCGGAACGGCGGCTCGAGCACCGACAGCAGCTCCTTGGCCGGGGTGGCGTCGTCGCCCTTGAGCCAGATCCGCCCGGTGCCGTCGAGGAAGCCCTCGTACTCCTCGTCGTTGGGATAGAAGCACAGGAACCCCGAGCCCGGGATCCGCTGGGCCAGCCCCTCGAGGTCGGAGGCGCCGTCCACGGCGAAGTAGCGCATCAGGGGTTCCAGCGGCTCGGGCTCCACGGGCAGGTCTCCTTGCGGTGGGGCCGTCGCGGGGGCGACGGCGGGGGGCGCGGAGGCGGTCGCCTCCGGACGCTCCAGGCTACGCCGTCGTCCCCCGGCGCGGGGAACCGCAGCGGACCGCGGCCCCGTCACCGGTCGAGCCGCACGCTCAGCCGCGGCATCAGCGGCTGGACCAGCGGCCCGATGGCCAGGGCGTAGAGGACCGTGCCCAGCCCCACGGTGCCGCCGAGCAGCCAGCCGGCGAGCACCACGACCGCCTCGATGGAGGTGCGCACCACGCGCACGGAGCCCCCGGTGCGCCGCACCAGGCCGGTCATCAGCCCGTCGCGCGGGCCGGGCCCGAGGTGCACCCCGATGTACGCGGCGGTCGCCACGGCGTTGAGCGCCACCCCGCCGAGCACGGCCACCACCCGCAGCGGCATCGCCTCGACCGGCGGGAGCAGGGCGAGGGTCGCGTCGAGCGCCAGCCCGACGACGACGGCGTTGGCGAGGGTGCCGATCCCGGGCCGTTCGCGCAGCGGGATCCACAGCAGGAGCAGCAGGAGGCTGAGCCCGATCACGACCGTGCCCATGCTCAGCCCGAGCCGCCCGGCCAGGCCCTGGTGCAGGACGTCCCAGGGGATCACGCCGAGCTGCGCGCGCACGAGCAGGCCCATGGAGAACCCGTAGAGCACCAGCCCGGCGAGCAGCTGCACCAGCCGCCGGGGCATCCTGCGCGAGGGCGTCGCCGCTCCCGCGCGGCGGCCGGCCCTCACGGGCGCGGCCCGTTTCCCGGTCCGGGCGCCTCCCCGGGGTCGCCGGCGTGCAGGTGCGCGCGCTCGCCGTCGCGGTCGAAGATCGTGAGGATCTCGACCGGACCGCCGTGGGCGCCGATCGAGTGCGGGACCATGGTCGAGAACTGGGCGGCGTGGCCGGCCTCGACGAGCAGGGTCCGCTCCCCCAGGTGCAGCCGGGCGGTGCCCGAGAGCACGGTGAACCACTCCCGGCCCGGGTGCACCGCGAGCCGGTCGCGGCCGGAGGGGTGCTCCTCGGTGAAGCGCATCTTCGCCACGGTCATCCCGTGCAGGTCCCGCTCCGGGGACAGCAGCCAGGTGGTCACCCCGCGGGCGTGCTCGGGCTCGGGCCGGATCACCACGTCCTCGTCCGCGGGGGACTCCACGAGCTCGTCGAGCGTGGTGCCCAGGGCCCGGGCGATGGGCACGAGCTGGTCCAGGGCGATCCGGCGGTGGCCGGTCTCGATCCGGCTCAGCGTCGAGGGACTGAGCCAGCAGCGGGCCGCGAGCGCGTCGAGGGACCAGCCCCGGGCCAGCCGCAGCCCGCGGATGCGCCGGCGGATGACGGTGTCCAGCTCGATCTCCTGCGTCATGGGCAAGAGTCTATGCTCCGGCAGCACGAACGGGAGCACCCGCCGACCGCACGTCAGGGGTTCCCGCGCTGCCGGGGCGCAGGGTTGACTGGGCACCGCATCGGGTGCGCCCCGCCGCGCTCCGGACCCCACCGCCCCGACCCCCGGGACGGACCCCATACCCGCGAGGAGCACTCGTCATGCGTGGAGTCCTGCTGTACGCCCCCGGCGACGTCCGCGTCGAGGACCGCGAGGTCCCGGCGATCGTCGAGCCCACCGACGCGATCCTGAAGGTCGCCGCCGCCTGCGTGTGCGGCTCCGACCTGTGGCCCTACCGCGGCCTCGAGGACGTCGACGGACCGGCCCCGATGGGCCACGAGTACGTCGGCACCGTCGAGGAGGTCGGCGGCGCGGTGCACGGCGTGGCGGTCGGCGACTTCGTCGTCGGTTCCTTCTTCGCCTCGGACAACACCTGCGAGATCTGCCGGGCCGGCTACCAGACCCACTGCGTGCGCCGGCAGCCCGGGGCGGCCACCGGTGCCCAGTCGCAGTACGTGCGCGTCCCGCTGGCCGACGGCACGCTCGTGGCCACCCCCGGACAGCCCGGCCCGGAGCTGATCCCCTCGTTGCTGGCGGCCTCGGACGTGCTGGGCACCGGCTGGTTCGGCGCCGTGGCCGCCGAGGTGGGCCCCGGGAAGACCGTGGCCGTCGTCGGCGACGGCGCCGTCGGGCTGCTCGGCGTGCTCGCCGCGAAGCAGCTGGGCGCGGAGCGGATCATCGTGTTCTCCCGCCACGCCGACCGGCAGGCCCTGGCCCGGGAGTTCGGCGCCACCGACGTCGTGGCGGAGCGCGGCGACGAGGGCGTGGCAAGGATCAAGGAACTCACCGGTGGGCTGGGGGCCCACTCGGTCATCGAGGCCGTCGGCACCCAGGAGTCGATGCTGCAGGCCATCCGGTCGACCCGCCCCGGCGGCCACGTCGGCTACGTCGGGGTCTCCCACGACGTCTCGCTGCCCGGCCAGGAGCTGTTCTTCTCCGGCGTGCACCTGCACGGCGGTCCCGCGCCGGTGCGCCGGTTCCTGCCCGAGCTGATCCGGTTGATCTGGGAGCGGGAGATCGACCCGGGCAGGGTCTTCGACCTCACCCTGCCCCTCGAGCAGGCCGCCGAGGCCTACCGGGCCATGGACGAGCGCCGGGCGATCAAGGTCCTGCTCACCACCGACTGAGCTCGACCGGGCACCGCCATCCCTGGCGCAGGCCGGCGTCCCGCGGCCGTCCGCGGCTCAGGCCTTGCGCACGGTGAGGCCCACGTTGGGGCAGGACGCGGCGATCCGGGTGAGGGCGGCCTTCTCGGCGCTGTCGACCTTCAGGCCCCAGCGGATCTTCACCGCGACCCACTCCCCGACGTAGCCGCAGCGGTGGCGCGGCGGCATCCACTGCTCCGGGCCGCGGGCCTGCTTGGCGGAGTTCAGGGCGGAGGTCTGGGCGCTGAGCGTGCGGGAGTCGCCGAGGTCGTTGTAGAAGGCCACGCGCTTCGCCTTCGTCCAGTACCGGGCGCCGGAGCCCCAGGCCTCGTGGACGGGCACGGTGTGGTCGATCTGCACGGTGGTGGCCGAGGTGTGGGTCCGCCCGTCCCAGCTGGTGACCCAGCGCCCGCTCCGGACGGTGCACCGCTTGGCGGTGGTGAAGGTGAGGGACGCCCGGGTCTCGTTCTGCAGCACCTCGGCGCGGGTGTTCCGGCAGTCCCGGTCGGCGTCGTTCCAGGTCCCGAACTGCCGGTCGCGGTCGTAGCCGGCGTTGTTCTCCGCGGCCACGGGCAGGGACTTCACCGCGGTGCGCAACGGGGCGCTGTAGGTGGACGCCGCCTCGGCGGGCACGGCGCCGCCGAGGAGCACCAGTCCCGCCACGACCGCGGAGGCGGCGGCCGCCCGGAGCGGGCCGGCGGGGGAACCGGCGGAGCGGGTGCGAGCAGGGGACAGCAGTCCGAGGAACATCGGGGGCCTCCAGGATGGGGGGTGGAGCGCCGTCGGGGGCGTACCCTCATCCTGGCATTACAAATGCAAATGCATGCACTGTGTCATGCTCGCACTTCTGGGGACAGTCTCCCGGCCGACGGCGGGCCCGTCCGCTCACAGCCCCTGCGGGCCGGGCACGTGCTCGAACACGAGGCTGGTCTGGGTCGCGGCCACGACCGGGTTCGAGGACAGGTGCTCGATCACGAACTGGCGGATGTGCTCGGTGTCGCGCACCCGGACGTGGATGAGGAAGTCGTCGACCCCGCCCAGGAAGAAGTACTGCGAGACCTCGGGGACCGTCTTCAGCGACTCCCCGAAGGCGGCCATCTGCTGCCGGGCCCCGGGACGCAGCCGCACGCTGATGAGCGCCTCGATGGTCTGGCCCAGGGCCTTGGGCTCGACCTCGACCGTGAAGCGGCGGATCACCCCGGCCCGCTGCAGCGCCTTCGTCCGGGCCAGGCACGTGGACGGCGCCACCCCGAGGGCCTCACTGAGGGCCTGATTGGTGGCCCGGGCGTTCTCGCGCAGCAGCCCGAGCAGGCGCAGGTCGAGGTCGTCGAGCTGGTGGGCCGGCCGCAGATCCTGCGGTGGACGCGGTGTGGGATGCGTCACATTTCCTTCCGTTCTGCCGGTTCTGCGGCATGTGCCGAATGATCTTCGATTCTACTGCGTACCCGGGGAAGAAAGCGTAGGTTTTTCCCACCGAACCACCGTTTCTTCGGAAGGCCCCGCCATGATCGTCTCCGTTCCCCGCGAAGTGAAGAACAACGAGTACCGGGTGGCCATCACCGCCTCGGGCGTGCACGAGCTGGTCGCCCACGGCCACGAGGTCCTCGTCGAGGCCGGCGCCGGGACCGGGTCCGGGATCGACGACGACGCCTACACCGCCGCCGGCGCGCAGATCGTCGCCGACGCGGACGAGCTGTGGGCCCGGGCGGACATGATCCTGAAGGTCAAGGAGCCGGTGGCCGCCGAGTACCACCGCTTCCGCGAGGGCCTGGTGCTGTTCACCTACCTGCACCTGGCCGCCGAGCCCGAGCTGACGGCCGCCCTGCTGGAGGCCGGGGTCACCGCGATCGCCTACGAGACGGTCCAGACCGCCGACCGCCGCCTGCCCCTGCTGGCCCCCATGAGCGAGGTCGCCGGGCGCCTGGCCGTGCAGGCCGGGGCCGCGGCCCTCACCGCCCCGGCCGGGGGCAAGGGCGTGCTGCTGGGCGGGGTGCCCGGGGTCCGCCCGGCGAAGGTCACCGTCCTGGGCGCCGGCGTGGCCGGCACCAACGCCGCCGCGATGGCCGTGGGCCTGGGCGCGGACGTGAGCATCCTCGACATCAACGTGGACCGGCTGCGCGCCCTCGACGCGCAGTACGCCGGGCGCCTGCGGACGATCGCCTCCAACGCCCTGGAGGTCGAGCGCGCCGTGACCGAGGCCGACCTCGTCGTCGGCTCCGTGCTGATCCCCGGGGCGCGGGCCCCGAAGCTGGTGAGCAGTGCGATGGTCGCGGCGATGACGCCCGGCAGCGTGCTCGTGGACATCGCCGTGGACCAGGGCGGGTGCTTCGCCGACTCCCGCCCCACGACCCACGAGGACCCGACCTTCCGCGTCCACGACACGGTCTTCTACTGCGTGGCCAACATGCCCGGGGCCGTGCCGAACACCTCCACCTACGCGCTGACCAACGTCACCCTCCCCTACGCCGTGGCCCTGGCCGACAAGGGCGCCGAAGCCGCGCTGGCCGCCGACCCGGCCCTGGCCGCCGGGCTCAACGTCCACGCCGGGCGGGTCACCCACCGCTCGGTGAGCGAGGCCCACGGGCTCGAGTACACCGACCGGGCGGAGCTCGTCCGCGCCGCCTGAGGCCCCGGGTCAGGCCGGGCCCCGGCCCCTCGGTGTCCGGGCTCCTTCCGGGACGGCCGGCCGTGCGACGACGGCGGGCCGTCCCGGGAAGCGCCCAGCCCCGGTGGATAGGCTTCGCGGATGAGCCCCTCCCCCGCAGCGGACCCCCACCTCCTCCGCACGCTCGTCCTGCGCTCGGCGGCCGGCTTCGCCGCGGTGCAGGCCGCCGTCGTCGTCACCCTGATCGGCGCCGACGCGATCAAGCGTCAGCAGCGCGTCCGGCGCAGCGGCTTCCCCCGCCCGGGCACCTTCGAGGGGGAGGTCGCCGGGACCGGCACCACCGCCTACACCTACGGCGAGGACCTCTACCGGGACATGCTCGCCGCGATCCGCGGCGCGCAGCAGCGCATCCTGCTCGAGACCTACCTGTGGAAGGACGACGAGGTCGGCACCGCCTTCCGCGACGCCCTCAACGAGGCCGCCGAGCGCGGGGTCGAGGTCTACGTGGTCTACGACGGCTTCGGCAACCTCGTGGTGCCCCGCTCCTTCTACGCGTTCCACCCGGACGTGCACGTCTACCGCTTCCCCGCGGTGCACGTGCGCCGGCTGCTCACCCCGCTGCAGGCCTCGGGGCTGACCCACCGCAAGCTGCTCGTGGTCGACGACGAGGTCGGGTTCGTGGGCGGCTACAACATCGGCGACCTCTACGCGACGCAGTGGCGCGACACCCACGTGCGCCTCACCGGCCCCTCGGCCATGGAGCTCGGCCACTCCTTCACCGCCGTGTGGAACCACTCCTCGGGCCACCGGCCGGACCGGCTGCCGCACCTGAGCCCCGGTGAGTGGGACTCCCGGGTGCACGCGGTCAACAACATCCCGGCGAGCCTGGTCTACCCGATCCGCAGCGTCTACCTCGACGCGATCCACCGCGCGAGGCACCACATCCACCTCACCACGGCGTACTTCATCCCCGACCAGCAGATCCTCGAGGCGCTGGTCGAGGCCTCCCGCCGGGGCGTGGACGTGCGGGTGATCATCCCGGAGAACTCCAACCACGTCCTCGCCGACTGGCTGGCCCGCGGCTTCTACTCGGCGCTGCTGGCCGAGGACATCACGCTGCTGCTCTACCGCAACGCGATGATCCACGCGAAGACGGTGACCGTCGACGGCCAGTGGTCGCTCGTGGGCACCGCCAACATCGACCGCCTGAGCCTGGGCTTCAACTACGAGACGACCCTCGAGATCCACGACTCCGCCTTCGCCGAGGACATGGAGCGGATCTTCGCCGCCGACAGCGAGAACTGCCGGACGCTCACCGCCGAGGAGTGGGACCGCCGCAACCCCGCCGCCCGCTTCGCGGAGGTCGTCCTGCGGCCGCTGTGGCGGTTCCTCTGACCCCGGAGGCGCCTCCTGCTGCGGCATCCGGGCCGAAGGCCCCTGACCGCCCGGCCCGTCAGAGGACGCGCAGCGCGGTGAGCTCGTAGACCCGGGCCGAGCTCGGGGCCGCCCCGCGGCAGGTCAGCCGGTGCGGCGGGGCGGCCCGGGAGCACAGCTCGACCTCGACGAGGCCCGGCCGCGGCGGGAGCCCGGTGAGGCGGATCCACCAGCGGTCGCCGTCGCGGGCGGTCCCGGTCACCGCCCAGTCGTGGCGGCCGGCCGGGCCGAAGCGTCCGAGCACGGCCGCCACCGCGGCCTGCTGCGGCGGGTAGAGATCGGTGTACCCGCGCAGGTGCGCCGCGCCGACCCGGCCGGCGAGGTGCTCCGCAACCGTGGCGACGGAGGACGGCGCGTCGAGGCCCCCGTAGTAGACGCCGTCGGGGACGACGACGACGTTGGGGGCGAACCGGTCACCCCCGACGTGCGAGCACTCCCAGACCAGCTCCGGCCAGCGCTCGTCCAGGGCCTGCGCCACGGGACGGCCGCGCACCGCGCAGCAGGGATCGTGCTGACCGTGCGCGCAGACCAGCACCACCGGCGGACGGCCGCTCTCCCCGGGGCCGTCCAGGGCGGCGGCGATGCCCGCCAGGTCCTCGTCGCGCCGCCACGTGCCCCAGTGCTGGCGGCCGCCGCCGGAGCCGTCGTGGCGCAGCACGGCCCACCGGGCGGGGCCCTCCTCGTGCCGGCGGCGGCCGTGGCGCCGGACCAGGAGGATCCGGGCGCCCGCGGCCTGGGCGGCGGCGACCACGCGGGCCTTGGTCCCCGGCTCGAGCTCGAGGCCGTCGAACCCGTTCACCGGCCAGCCGCCCCGGTGCTCGACCAGGACCCAGGCCAGCCCGCGCAGGGCCGTGCCCGCCATCGGGTCCCCGCGCTCCCGGGCGGCCTCGGCGCAGAAGAAGCGCTCCCCGGCCGTCACGGCGCCGTCACGGGGCGGCGGGCACGAGCACGCCCGCGCGCAGCAGTCGTTCGGCGAGTTCCACGCCCAGCTCACCGGCGGTGCGGACCCCGCCGTCGAGCAGGCGCGCGACGGCGGGCAGGTCGGCCTCCGGGAGGTCGAGCCACCCCACGCGCGTGCTCAGGCGCGGGCCCTCCAGCCGTGCCTCCAGGGCACCGCGCAGCCGCACGGGGGATCCGGGGCCCAGGTCCTGGACGGCCGCGAGCTGGGCCAGCGGCCCCAGCGGGGCCGGGCGCCCCTGGCCGCGCCGGGTGCGGTGGAACCGCGGGGCGGGATCGGCCTCGGCGAGCGCGGCGACCAGCCGCTCCCGGACGGTCTCGAGCTCCCCGCCCGGCCCGTCCACGCCCAGGGGCAGCGACCGGCGCATCGCGGGGTCCTCGGCCAGCAGCGCCAGTGCCTCCTGGACGAGGTGCTCGGCGAGGCCGTGGCGGGTCCACGTGTGGATCCCGAGCGTGAGGTGGACGGAGACCGCCCCCTGCGCCTGAGCCGCGTGCAGCCAGCCGCGCGGCAGGTAGAGGGCGTCGCCGGGCTCGAGCACGACGTCGAGGTGCGCCCGGCCCTTCGCGGCCTCGGCCACGGCGGCGCGGCGGCCGGTCCACGGCTGGTCCCGCAGCGGGTCCGGGTGCACCGGCTCGTGGAGGACCCAGCGCTTGGTCCCCTCGATCTGCAGGACGAAGACGTCGTGGACGTCGTAGTGGTCGTCGAACCCGCGGTTCTGCGGCGGGGTGACGTAGGCGTTGGCCTGCACCGGGTGCCCGAGCTCGCCGCTCAGCGCCGCACTGAAGGCCGCGACCGGCTCCCACGTGCGGTGCAGGGCCTGCAGCACCAGCGTGGCACCGTCGGCGAACTGCCGCCACAGCGCGGTGTCGTCGAGCTGATCCGCAATGGTGGCGCCGACGCCGGCCGGCGCGGTGAAGGAGGCGTCGGGGAACGTCGAGCCGTCCTTGGCCACGCGCAGGAAGGGCGTGCGCAGCCCGCGGCGCGAGATCAGCTCGTCGACGGCCCCGGCGGAGAACAGGTCGGCGAAGCCCTCGACCCTGCGGGTGAGCAGCGGTTCCCGGCCCCAGACCTCGCGGACGAACCGCTCCCGGCCGATGTCGATCAGACGGGTCTCCAGGACCCCGGAGCCGTCAGGGGCTCCGGGGTCCTGCCCGTCGGTGGGGAGACGGTCCACGCTCAGAGGCCTCGTGCTCCGGCTTCTCCGTCGGCGCCGCCGTCCGCGCCGCCGTCCGCGCCGCCGTCGGCACCACCGTCCGCCCCACCGTCGACACCGCCGTCGTGGACACCCGGGACACCCGCGGCGCCGCCGTCCGCGGGGCCCTCGGCACCACCGTCGGCACCGCCGTCGTGGACACCCGGGACACCCGCGGCGCCGCCGTCGGCCGGGCCCTCGGCACCGCCGTCGGCACCGCCGTCGTGAACGCCCGGGACGCCCGCCGCCCCGCCGTCGGCCGGGCCCTCGGCGCCGCCGTCGGCGCCGCCGTCCGCTCCGCCGTCGTGGGCCCCCGGGGCGCCGAAGGCACCGCCGTCGGCGGGTCCCTCCTGCTGGTTCGGATCCTGCTGTGCATCGCTCATGCCGGCCTCCTCGAGTTCGGGCGGCCGGGCCGTCACCGGCCGGCCGCCAGGACGGGCGGTCCGTGAGCGGCACCGCCCACCTCGAGGCTATCCGCGCGGCGCGGGCGAGGGAACAGCTCAGCCCTCGGCGGGCAGCATCGGCCGGTGCTCGTAGAAGGTCTGCAGCACCACGGTCGTGCGGGTCTTCACGGAGGCCACGTGGCGCACCTCGTTGACGAGGGCCTCGAGCGCCTTCGGCGAGGCCACCCGGACGAAGAGCATGTAGGCGGCGTCCCCGGCCACCGAGTGGCAGGCCTCGATCGCGCTGATCGGCTCCAGCAGCTCGGGCGCGTTGTCCGGCTGGCGCGGGTCCAGGGGGGTGATCTCGATGAACGCCGCGAGCGGCTTGCCGATGGTCTCGGGGTCGAGGATCGCCTGGTAGCCGGTGATCACCCCGCTGCTCTCGAGCTTGCGCAGGCGCGCCTGCACGGCCGAGGTCGAGAGCCCGATCCGCTCGGAGAGCTGGGCGAGGGTGGCCCGCGGGTCGTGGGACACCTCGGTTGCCAGTCGCACGTCCACGGGGTCGTCCATGGGCCGAACGCTATCAGCTGCTCGCGCCGGAGGGGTTGACACCCCCTCCCCCACGTGTGAATGTTCCTGTGCGTGATCCCGATCACCGGAAAATTTCCGTTGACTCGACGACAGGAGGGTTTCAATGTCCACGTCTCTGCAGGCGGTGCAGGCCATCATCGGCGAACCTGAGGTCGTCGAGGACGCCCGCACCGTGGAGACGCACCCGGCCTGGCTGCGTCTGAAGGCGGCGGCCACCGCGCTGCAGGGCCTGCAGGTCAAGGACGGCTCGGTCCCCGACCCCGCCGACCACCCGGCCGCCCGCGAGCACGTCGCGGTCATCACGGCCGCGGTCGCCGAGCTCGCCCCGCTGTTCCCGCACGACGCCGCCTACCTGGCGGCCCTGCCCCGCGACTTCGACCGCTGGGCCGAGGGCGGCTTCGGCGTGCCGGACTTCCTCGACTCCCTCGTGGCGTTCCGGCCGCAGGAGCACCGCGTCGACGGGATCCGCCACCTCGTGATCTTCCCGATGCTCACCCAGAACGGGTCGGCGGACCGGCACGTCGAGGCCCTGGTCGTCGAGGCGATCTGGCCGGAGTTCATCGCGGCGCTCGAGGCCGGCGACTACGGCAACAAGCTCTTCCTGTCCCTGCGGCTGATCGACTTCACCCCGGGCTACGACACGAACTCCGCGGTGCTGTTCCCCGAGACGGTGGCCGTGCGGGAGGTCCCGGCGTTCACGTGGGGGGCGATCTTCCAGGACCGCGAGGCGGCCCGCTACCGCCGCGTGGTCACCGCGGCCGCCGGCATCACGAAGCTGGAGCTGCCCGAGGACGCGGCGGCGCTGCTGACCGACCAGGACCTCGCCGAGAAGACCTTCGTGATGTGGGACCTCATCCACGACCGCACGCACATGCGCGGGGACCTGCCCTTCGACCCGTTCATGATCAAGCAGCGGATGCCGTTCTTCCTCTACACCCTCGAGGAGCTGCGCTGCGACCTGACCGCGTTCCGCGAGTCGGTGACCATCGAGCGGACCCTCACCGCCCGCGCGGCGGCCGGCGAGCAGCTGTCCGGACTCGAGGAGCAGACGCGCCGGCACGCGAAGCTCGTGCAGTACGCGGTGCTCTTCGACCGGGTCTTCCGCTTCGCCCTCACCGGGTCCCGGGTGCGCAACTACGACGGGCTCGGCGGGCAGCTGCTGTTCGCCTGGCTGCACCGCAAGCACGTGCTGCAGTGGCGCGACGTCGAGCTCAGCGTCGACTGGGAGCGGGTCGCGGACGCCGTCGTCGAGCTGGGCGAGGCGATCGACCGGCTCTACTGGGAGTCCATCGACCGCCCCAAGACGGTGCACTGGCTGAAGGCCTACGAGCTGATCGCCTCCGTGGTCCCCCCGCACCCGGCCTCGGCGTGGGCGCAGGGCCTGCCCCGTGAGGTGCTCGCCGGGCCGCCCCGGGGCTACACGGACCTCGTGCTCGACGACGAGTTCCCGCTGTCGATGTTCTTCGAGGCGCTCGGGAAGAAGCTCAAGGGCGTCATCGAGTCCACGGCCGGCATCCGCGCCACGGACGCCTGAGCGATGCCGGAGCTGACCGGACGCACCGTCCTGCTCGCGGGCGCCACCAGTGCGTCCGGTCGGGCGGCGGCGCGGACCCTGCTCGCGCGAGGGGCCCGCGTCGTCGCCACGGGGCGCAGCGCGGAGAAACTGGAGCCCCTCGCGGCCCTGGGCGCGGAGACCGAGGTCCTCGACCCGACCGACGAGCAGGCCGTGCGCGCGCTCGTCCGCCGGCTGCACGAGCGCGGGCTCACTGTCGACGGGCTGCTGCACCTCGTCGGCGGCTGGCGCGGCGGCGGCGGGCTGGCCGGGCAGACGGAGGAGGACTACCGCGCGCTCGAGGCCTCCTTCACCGCGCTGCGGCACCTGAGCCGGGCCCTCGACGACGACCTGCGGGCCTCGCCGGCGGGACGGCTGGCGATCGTCTCCTCGACCGCGGTGGCCCGGCCACTGGCGGGCGGGGCGAACTACGCCGCGGTCAAGGCCGCGGGCGAGGCCTGGACCCGGGCCGTGGCCCAGGGCTGGGCGAAGGCCGCCCGCGAGGCCGGCGAGCCGCTGCGCGCCGCCGCGGTGGTCCTCCGGGTGAAGGCCCTGGCCGGGCTGGAGGACCGCCTCGCCGAGGATTTCGCACAGCTGTGGGCCGCCGACCCGGCGGAGCTCAACGACTCGATCCTGACGATCCAGGAGAAGGGAACCGACTGACATGCAGACCATCCACGACCCGCAGGTGCGCGGGTTCGCCTCGGACAACTACTCCGGGGTCCACCCGGAGGTGCTCGAGGCCCTGGCCGAGGCCAACGGCGGCCACCAGGTCGCCTACGGCGAGGACGTCTACACGGCGCGGCTGCAGGAGGTGGTCGCCCGCCACTTCGGCGAGAGTGCCTCGGTGTGGCCGGTGTTCAACGGGACGGGCGCCAACGTCGTCGGCCTCCAGTCGATGCTCCCGCGCTGGGGCGCGGTGATCTGCGCGGCCACCGCCCACATCCACGTCGACGAGGGCGGGGCGCCCGAGAAGTCCGCCGGGCTCAAGCTGCTGCCCGTCCCCACCGACGACGGCAAGCTCACCCCCGAGCTCATCGCCGCCGAGGCCTGGGGCTGGGGGGACGAGCACCGCGCCCAGCCGCTGGTCGTCTACCTCACCCAGTCCACCGAGCTCGGCACCCTCTACACCCCGGAGGAGCTGCGGGCGATCACCGACTACGCCCACGCCCGCGGGATGTCCGTGTTCCTGGACGGGGCACGGCTGGCCAACGCGGCGGCCGCCCTGGACCTGCCCCTGCGCGCGTTCACGACCGACGCCGGGATCGACGTGCTCTCCCTGGGCGGGACCAAGAACGGGGCCCTCGCCGCCGAGGCCGTGGTGGTGCTGAACCCGTCCGCCTCGCAGGGGCTGGTCTACCTGCGCAAGCACCAGATGCAGCTGGCCTCGAAGATGCGCTTCGTCTCGGCGCAGCTGCTGGCCCTCTACGACGGGGACCTGTACCTGCGCAGTGCGGGGCACGCGAACGCGATGGCCCGGCGCCTGCGCGCGGGCATCGAGGCCGGGCTCGCCGACGGGTCGATGCCCGGGGTGGCCTTCGCCCAGGAGACCCGGGTCAACGCCGTCTTCGCGACCCTGCCCGCCGGCATCGCCGACCGGCTCCGGCAGCGCTTCCGCTTCTACGACTGGGACCCCGCCACGGGCGAGGTCCGCTGGGTGTGCAGCTTCGACACCACCGAGCAGGACGTCGACGCCTTCGTGGCCGCCCTGCGCGCGGAGCTCGTCCCGGTCGGCTGAGCCCGCCGGGCGCCGCCGGCCCCGTCCCGCCGGGCGATCGCCCGTCCCCTCCCGCCGTGCCCGCGGGGGCAGGATCCTGCCCCCGCCGGCCGAGCACACCCTCGCGCGCCGGCAGCCCGATCCTTCGCGGCGCACTCCCCCGGCCGCTCCGCACCGGGAGTGCCGCACCCGTACCCGGCCCTGTCTACGCCCGTTCCTGCTCGAACGCCCTCCCCTGCCCGAAGGAGAACCGCACCATGACCGCCGCCCCGTCCCTGTCCGCCCGCACCGGCCGCTCCGCCTACCGGTCCGTCGATCCCGCCACCGGCGAGCTCGTCGCCGAGGTCCCCACCGCCACCGACGCCGAGGTCGAGGACGCCCTGACCGCCGCCGAGACCGGCTTCCGCGCCTGGCGCGCCCGCCCGATCCGGGAGCGGGCCGCCGTCGCCGCCCGGGTCGGGGAGCTCTTCGCCGAGCGCGCCGACGAGCTCGCCGCGATCGCCACCCAGGAGATGGGCAAGCCGCTGAGCGAGGCCCGCGAGGAGGCGCAGTTCTGCGCCGAGATCTTCGCCTACTTCGCCGAGCACGGCCCGGACCTGGCCGCCGACCAGCCCCTGCCCACCCCGCACGGGACGGGCCGGGCGGTGCTCCAGCGGCGCCCGGTCGGGGTGCTGCTGGGGATCATGCCGTGGAACTACCCCTACTACCAGGTGGCCCGCTTCGCCGCCCCCAACCTCGTGCTCGGCAACACCGTCCTGCTCAAGCACGCCGAGTCCTGCCCGCGCTCGGCGCTGGCCCTCCAGCGGCTGCTCGACGACGCCGGGGTGCCCGCCGGCGTCTACCGCACCCTCTTCGCCACCCACGCCCAGATCGAGGACGTCATCGCCGACCCCCGCGTGCAGGGCGTGTCCCTGACCGGCTCCGAGCGGGCCGGGGCGGCGGTCGGGGCGCTGGCCGGGCGGCACCTGAAGAAGGCCGTGCTGGAGCTGGGCGGGTCCGACCCCTACGTGGTGCTCGACACCGACGACGTCGTCGCCTCCGCCCGGGCCGCCCTCGCCACCCGGCTGGGCAACACCGGCCAGGCCTGCAACTCCAACAAGCGCATGATCGTCTCCGCGGACATCTTCGAGGAGTTCGTCGCCGAGCTGACCCGCGCCGCCGCCGCGCTGGTGCCCGGCGACCCGTCCGTGGAGGCCCCGGACACCTACGCCCCGATGGCCTCCCGCGCCGCCGCCGAGGCCCTGGCCGCCCAGCTCCGCGAGGCCGTCGAGGCCGGCGCGACCCTGCACACCGGCGGGACCCTCGCCGAGGGCCCCGGGGCCTACCTCGCCCCGGCCGTGCTCACCGGCGTCACCCCGGAGACGGCCGCCCACCACCAGGAGCTCTTCGGTCCCGTCGCGGTGGTCTACCGGGCCGACGACGACGACGCGGCGCTCGCCCTGGCCAACGACACCCCCTACGGCCTCGGCGGGGCGGTCTTCAGCACCGACCCCGAGCGGGCCCGGCGGCTCGCCGAGCAGCTGGAGTGCGGCATGGCCAACGTCAACGCCGCCGAGGCCGAGGGCGCCGGCATGCCCTTCGGCGGGGTCAAGCGCTCCGGCTACGGCCGCGAGCTGGGCCCGCTGGGCATGGACGAGTTCGTCAACAAGCGCCTGCTCTACATCAACGACTGACCCCGGGGCCGGGGCGCACCGCCCCGGCCCTCTCCCCCGGCGTGCAGACCCGCCACCTCCGAGGAAAGGTTCCCGTGGACACCATCGCACCGCCCCAGACGACCGCCCCGACCCGACCGCCCACACCCGCCGAGGCGCACGCCCGGCTGCGGCGCAGCCTCAAACCGCGCCACCTGACGATGATCGCGATGGGTGGTGCCATCGGCACCGGCCTGTTCGTGGCCTCGGGCAACACCATCGCCACCGCCGGCCCCGGCGGGGCCCTGGCCGCCTACGTCGCCATCGGGCTGATGGTGTTCCTGCTCATGCAGTCGCTGGGCGAGATGTCGACCTACCTGCCGGTCTCCGGGGCCTTCGAGGAGTACTCCACCCGCTTCGTCAGCCCCTCCTTCGGCTTCGCCATCGGCTGGAACTACTGGTACAACTGGGCGATCACCGTCGCCGCCGAACTCGTGGCCGCAGCCCTGATCATGCGCTACTGGCTGCCCGATGTCCCCTCCTGGATCTGGTCGGCCCTGTTCCTGGCGATCCTCTTCGGCCTCAACGCCCTGTCCACCCGGGCCTACGGTGAGAGCGAGTTCTGGTTCTCCCTCATCAAGGTCGCCACCGTGGTGATCTTCCTCGTCCTGGGCGTGCTGATGATCGTGGGCATCCTCGGCGGCGAATCCCCCGGGTTCGACAACTGGACCACCGGGGAGGCCCCCTTCGTCGGGGGCGGGGCGGGGATCCTGGCGATCTTCATGGTCGCCGGCTTCTCCTTCCAGGGCACCGAACTCGTCGGTGTCGCCGCCGGTGAGGCCGAGGACCCGGAGAAGAACGTCCCGCGCGCGATCCGCACCGTGTTCGTGCGCATCCTGCTCTTCTACGTCGGGGCGATCACCATCGTCGGGTTCCTCATCCCCTACACCAGCCCGCACCTGCTGGGCTCCGGGGTCGAGGACATCTCCATCTCGCCTTTCACCCTGGTCTTCGAGAACGCCGGGGTGCTGGCGGCGGCCTCGGTGATGAACGCGGTGATCCTCACCGCGATCCTCTCGGCCGGCAACTCCGGGCTCTACGCCTCCACCCGCATGCTCTGGGCCCTGGCCGACTCCGGCAAAGCGCCGAAGTTCCTCGCGAAGGTCAACCGGCGCGGGGTGCCGATGAACGCCCTGCTGGCCACCACCACCGTCGGGGCCGCCTGCTTCCTGACCACCCTGATCGGGGACGGGGCCGCCTACGTCTGGCTCGTCTCGGCCTCCGGGCTGGCCGGGTTCATCGTGTGGATGGGCATCGCCTGGAGCCACTACCGCTTCCGCAAGGCCTACACCGCCCAGGGCAAGGACCTGGGCGACCTGCCCTACAAGGCCCGCTTCTTCCCGCTGGGCCCGATGATCGCCCTCGCGTTGTGCGCGGTGGTGATCCTGGGGCAGAACTACCAGGCCTTCCTCGGGCAGGTCGACCTGCTCGCCGCAGCCACCGCCTACATCGGCCTGCCCCTCTTCCTCGCCCTGTGGGCCGGCCACCGGCTGGTCACGGGCTCGAGGATGGTCCGCTACGAGGACGCCGACCTCACCCGCACCTTCGACTGACGGATCCCCTGGCCCCGGCCGATGCCGCCGAGTCCCCACCAACGACGCGGCTCCCCACGTCCTCACGTGGGGAGCCGCGCGTCAAGACGGGACTCGACGATTAAGACCTGGTCTCAAAACCTGATCGGTCGTTGCCCACCTGCCTGGGAACGGTCCACAGTGCCTGCATGACGACGAGGACACAGTCGTGGATGGTCGATGACCGTCTGTGGGAGCTGATCGCCCCGCTGATCCCACCCCAGCCACCACCTCGAGGGCCCGGGGGGCGACCCCGGATCGAGGACCGGGCGGCACTGGAGGGGATCCTGTTCGTGCTGCACACCGGGTGCCGTTGGCGGGACCTGCCCCCGGCCCTGGGCTGCGGGTCCGGGCACACCGCCTGGCGCCGGCTCAGGCAGTGGCAGGGGGCCGGGGTGTGGGAGAAGCTGCACCGGGCAGTGCTCGAGGAGCTCTCCGAGCAGGAGATCCTCGACTGGTCGCGGGCCAGTATCGACGCGGTGTCCGTACGTGCCAAAAGGGGGGCGAGCTGACCGGCCCGAACCCCACCGACCGCGGGAAACCGGGGACGAAGTACCACCTGCTCACCGACGCGGCCGGGCTGCCCCTGCATGTGCTGGCCTCAGCCGCAAACGTCCACGACAGCAAACTCTTCGAGCCGTTGCTGGAGACCAACCCGAGTGTGCGTGGCCGGCGAAGGCGTCCGGGGCGGCCCCGCCGCCGGCCGGAGAAGCTGCACGCGGACAAGGGCTACGACTACCCGAGGTGCCGCCGCTACCTGCACCGGCGAGGCATCAAGGTCCGGATCGCCCGGCGCGGAATCGAGGCCAAGACCCACCTGGGCCGGCACCGCTGGGTCGTGGAGCGCACCATCTCCTGGGTCCTGCGGTTCAAGCGTCTCGGGATCCGTTACGACCGCACTGCAGCCACGCTGCTCCCGCTGCTCTTGCTCGCCGTCACGCTCATCAACTTCCGCCGACTGCGTCAGGTAGAAGAGTTATGAGACCAGGTCTAAGCGTCCGCCCGAAGACTAAGCCGGCAACATCTAAGCGAATCGACCAACGGGGTTGTCCGCAATGACACTACTACCCGTGAAGGCGCTGGACCCAGCTCCCTTCCCGCATCCCACCTGCTTGGACGTCAGGCGACAGGCACCTGGCGAGAAGATGGAAAGGGCAGTCGGTGGGCGATGCCCGCAACACTACGAAGCCATGATGCGGGCCCTCTCAACCCACGTGGTGATCTCCGCCCCGGCATAGACCCAAAGCACGCCCCCTTAGCCAGGACGTGCGCCGCTGCAATGGAGCCGTGGCTGCTACGCAAGGCAACACTCAGGTGCCACACACATCGGCAAGGCCACTTATGTTGCCCCTGACAGCAAATAGACGAGTGCGCTTGTGTCATTTGTATTCGAAATAAAGGGGTGTCCATGTCTGCTATGCGGCTTCCCGAAAGCGGAGATAAGCCGCCTCCAGCAAGACGCTCGAAGGACGCTCTTTGCGCTGCTGGGGAACAAATAAGAGTCGTTCCCCATGACGCTCCTGCAATCCGTGACGCAGCATCGGACCGTCGACTTCATTTAATAGATCTGCCCGAATTTCCACGACATAATCCGGGCGGATTCCCATGAAATTTCTGTCATAGGCGGAGTGGTGAATTTTACACAAAGATATCCCATTGGTCACAGCGGCAATGCCATCCTCGTGAGCATCCGGCAATATGTGGGCGGCATCCAGTAATTCCACATGGTGTAGGGCGCAAACGGCACAGTGCTCGTCGTAGGCCTTCATAACCATAGATCGAAACACTGGCTGGTGAAGTCGCTGCCGAGCCATACGAGCGGCGTAGCGCTTCTCCACTACACTCAGAGATGGCCCCTCAGAAAAGACTTGTCCATCCGCAGATAAACGATCCATATCGGCGACTTCAACCATAAACTGCTGCTCATCAGCCTCTTCACCAACGAGGAATACGGGGAAGACTGCCTGATAAAAGCCTTCAGCGACGCCGTAAAACCAGATTAGCGGCAAACCAGCTTCCATGGCTGCTCGCAGAGCACGGTTGTCAGGAATATCCGGCCCGCCGTCTCGCCATTTGTAGCGCATGAGTCCATCGCTGCCCACGACATCCTCGTACGGCCGCTCCTTACCCGGCTTCGTGTATTTCGTGGTGAAGGAAAGTGCGGCACCAAAAATTGCGGGCTTCCAAATGCCCTTGTAACGGTTACGGAGCGGAATTTTCATACCCTCGTATTCAAATTCTTCAATATCGAGGTAGTACATCGGTTCAGCACCGTCATTGGTGCGCATTGCTAGCCACTCCATGGCCGCGTGGCGGAATTGCATTTCGTGCTCGAATGTCATGCGGGGGGAGGCAGCCATAAACGGAGTCTAAGGCGCCAGTCCAACCTAAGGGTCGAAGGACGCGCACGCCATCACACTCGATACTGCTTCGTCCTAATGACCACGCTGCAGTGCTTGATTCACGCCTCGGGGAACTCGATCACCTGCCGCACCGTCCGGCCCGCGTCCAGCTCGTCCATCGCCTCGTTGATCTGCTCGAGCCGGATGTGGGAGGTGATCAGCTTCTCCAGCGGCAGCACGCCGTCGCGCCACATCTGCTCGTACTTCGGGATGTCGACGGCCGGCACGGCGGAGCCGAGGTAGCTGCCGATGACCTGGCGGGCCTCGGCGGTGAGCTTCAGGGGCTCGATCTCGGACATCGCCCCGGGGGCGGGCAGGCCCACGGTGACGGTCACCCCGCCCACGCCGGTGGCGTTGAACGCCGTCTCGAAGGCGCGGGGGTGGCCGGCGGCCTCGATGACTACGCGCGGCTTCTCCTTGAGCTGGACGACCTCGTCGGGGGTCAGCGTCTCGTCGGCGCCGAAGTCCTGGGCGATCCCGAGCTTCTCCGGAAGAGCGTCGACCGCGATCACGCGGCGGCAGCCGACCGCCTTGGCCACCAGCAGCGCGGCCAGGCCCACGCCGCCGAGGCCAACCACCGCCACGGCGTCGTCGGGGGTGGCCCTCGCCGCGTTGATCACGGCCCCTCCCCCGGTGAGCACCGCGCACCCCAGCACGGCCGCGACGGGCGCGGGGACGTCCGCGCCCACGGGCACCACCGAGCGCCGGTCGACCACGGCGTGGGTCGCGAAGCCCGAGACCCCGAGGTGGTGGTGGACCGTCCCGCGAGTGGGCGAGCTCAGGCGCCGGGCGCCCTCCATGAGGGTGCCCTCGGCGTTGGCGCGGGAGCCGACCGTGCACGGCAGCAGCCCCTCGGTGCGGCAGGCCGCGCAGCGCCCGCAGCGCGGCAGGAACGCCATGACCACGTGCTGGCCGACCTCAAGGTCGGTGACCTCGGGCCCGAGGACCTCGACGACGCCGGTGGCCTCGTGCCCCAGCAGCATCGGCAGGGGCCGCGGCCGGTTGCCGTTGACCACGGACAGGTCGGAGTGGCACACCCCGGCGGCGGTGATCCGCACGCGCAGCTCGGTGGGCCCGGGCTCCCCGAGCTCGAGCTCCTCGACGGCCAGCGGCCGCGACTCGGCGTAGGGGGCGGGGGCCTCCATGGTGTGCAGGACGGCTCCACGGATCTTCACGGCGGACCTCCGGGACGACGACGGGGTGACGGTGCTCACGCTACCGCCGGGCGTTCCCCCGCAGCGGCAGGGCCGTGTCGCAATCCGGCCCGCTGCCGCCGGCCTCTTGACGCACGACTGGTCCGATGGTTCATTAGTGGAGTAACTAACTGACCAAGCAGGAGGCCCCGGTGATCGAGGAAGGCAAGCCCCTGTTCGTGCAGATCGCCGAGCAGGTCGAGGACTCGATCGTCGACGGCAGCCTCGCCGAGGAGGATCGGGCCCCGTCGACCAACGAGCTCGCCGCCTTCCACCGCATCAACCCGGCCACCGCCGCCAAGGGGGTGAACCTGCTCGTCGACAAGGGCGTGCTCCACAAGCGCCGCGGGATCGGCATGTTCGTCTCCCCCGGCGCCCGCGAGCTGCTGCTGCGGGAGCGCCGCGAGGCCTTCGCCGTCCGCTACGTCCGCCCGCTGCTCGCCGAGGCCCGCAGGATCGGGCTCGGACCCGAGGACGTCGCCGAGCTCGTCCGCGCCGGCGCCGCCGAGCCGGCACCCTGACCACCCGTTCCGCATCCCGTCTGCCGATCGAAGGACACCATGGAACCCGTCATCGAGGTCCGCAACCTCACGAAGCGCTACAAGGACAAGCTCGCCCTCGACGACGTCAGCTTCGACGTCCAGCAGGACACCATCTACGGGTTCCTGGGACGCAACGGCGCCGGGAAGACCACCACGATGTCGATCCTCACCGCGCAGAACCTCGCCACCAGCGGCGAGGTGCGCGTGTTCGGCGAGCACCCCTACGAGAACCCCCGCGTGCTGAGCCGGATGTGCTTCGTGCGCGAGGGCCAGAAGTACCCCGACGACGCCACGCCGCGCCACGCCTTCGCCGCCGCCCGGATGTTCTTCCCGCGGTGGGACCAGGAGCTCGCCGAGGCGCTGGTCGAGGACTTCCAGCTGCCCCTCAAGCGCTGCATCAAGAAGCTCTCACGCGGCCAGCTCTCCGCCGTCGGCGTCGTCATCGGCCTGGCCTCCCGCGCGGAGATCACGTTCTTCGACGAGCCCTACCTCGGTCTCGACGCCGTCGCCCGTCAGACCTTCTACGACCGGCTGCTCACCGACTACGCGGAGCACCCGCGCACGGTGCTGCTCTCGAGCCACCTCATCGACGAGGTCGCGAACCTCATCGAGCGGGTGCTCGTGATCGACGAGGGCCGGATCCTCATGGACGAGTCCACCGAGGAGGCCCGGGCCCAGGCCACCACCGTGGTCGGGGACGCCGCCGCGGTCGACCGCGCCGTCGGCGGCCGCGAGGTGATCCACCGCGAGCGCCTCGGGCGCGTGGCCTCCGTGACGTTCCTGGGCGCCCTCGACGACGCCGAGCGCGCCGCCCTCACCGCCGCCGGGCTGGACCTCGCGCCCGTCTCGCTGCAGCAGCTGATCGTGCGCCTCACCCAGCACCGCGCCCCCGGCCGCGGCACCACCGCCGCGGCCGCCCAGGAAGGAGTCCTCCGATGACCGCCCCGACCGCCGACCGCGCCCCTGCCGGCGGGCGGCACCGCACGCTCAACGTGGTGCGCCTGCAGTTCGTCAACGCGCAGACCTTCGTGTGGGTGCCGGCCCTGGTGCTCGGCGGCGCGTGGGTGCTCACCCTGCTCATCCACGCGATCATCCACAGCGCCGGCGGCACGGACCCCAAGTACGGCGGCGGCTCGCAGGCCCCGCTGTGGTACTTCCTGGTCATCGGCGTCCAGGCCATGACCATGACCTTCCCCTTCTCCCAGGCGATGAGCCTGACCCGCCGGGAGTTCTACGTCGGCTCCCTCGCCGCCGCGGCGGTCAGCGCGCTCGGGATGTCCCTGGCGTTCGTGCTGCTGGGGCTGGTCGAGCAGGCCACGGACGGGTACGGGTTCAACGGCTACTTCGCCTACCTCGACTGGGTCTGGGCGGACGGGCCGCTGGCCGCGGGCCTGACGTACTTCGTGCTGACGATGCTGTTCTTCATCGTCGGCTTCTGGTTCGCGACCGTCTTCAAGCGCTTCGGCACCGCGGTCCTCGTGCTGGTGCTGCTCGCGATCGGCCTGGCGCTGATCGGGGTGGTCGCGTTGATCACCTGGCAGCAGGCGTGGCCGCAGGTCGGGCAGTGGCTCGCCGGGGCCGGCGCCCTGGGCCTGACGATGTGGGGCATCGGCCTGAGCGCGCTGCTCGCCGCCGGCTCCTACCTCACCCTGCGGAGGATGCCCGCCTGAGGCGTCCGACCCGGCGGACCCTCTGACTCGGGCCGCCCGCCGCGAGAACTTCTCGACGCACCGAGCGCCGCCGGCGGGGACGACCACCGTCCCCGCCGGTGGCGTTCCCGGGCAGGCGCGCCCGGTGGGCCGGCCGATCCGGGGAGCGCAGGGAGATCCGGTTAGAGTACGCCGTAGCTCGCCGGCGTCGCCGTCGACACCCGGCCGGCGGCGCACCGAGGGCACGGCCCGGGTGGCCTCGACGGAAGGACGACGCACATGCTCGACCTGCTCTGGGGCATCGGCGGGATGATCGTGATCATCGCCATCGCCCTCCTCTTCTCGGTGGACCGCCGCAGGATCCGCTTCCGCACCGTGGCCCTGGCGCTGGCCCTGCAGGTGGGCTTCGGGGTGCTCGTGCTCTACGTCCCGGCCGGACGGGTTGCGCTCGAGACCGTCACCCGCGGTGTCCAGGCCGTGATCAACGCCTCCGGGGCTGGGATCGACTTCCTCTTCGGCCCGGTCCTGCCCGAGGAGGGCTCTGTCTTCGCCTTCCAGGTGCTGCCGGTGATCGTGTTCTTCGCGGCCCTGACCTCGGTGCTCTACCACCTGGGCGTCCTGCAGTGGGTCGTGAAGATCATCGGCGGCGGGCTGGCGAAGCTGCTGGGCACCTCCACGCCGGAGTCGATGAACGCGGCCGCCAACATCTTCGTCGGCCAGACCGAGGCGCCGCTGGTCATCCGCCCCTATGTGGCCGCGATGTCCCGCTCGGAACTGTTCGCCGTGATGTGCGGCGGGCTGGCGACCGTGGCCGGCTCGGTGCTCGTGGGCTACTCCCTGCTGGGCGCGCCGCTCGAGTACCTCATCGCCGCCTCGTTCATGGCCGCACCGGCCGCGCTGCTCATGGCCAAGCTCCTCGTACCCTCCGGGGCGCTCGAGGACGCCCCGGCCTCCGCGGACGGAGCCGACGACGACGGAGCACGCCCCGGCGCCGGCGGTCCGGCGCAGGAGGACGAGGAGCGGACGGGTCGCCGCGGCGTTCGGCAGTGGCTGGCCGGCGGCGCCCGGCGCGGGGCGACTTCCTACGCCGCCCTCGAGCTCACCCGCCGCCCGGACGCCCCCGCCGCGGAGCGCACGGATGCCGGCCGCGGTGCTGCCGGTTCCCCCGCCGCCGCCCGTCCCGGCGACGCCGCGGGGGCCGCCGGCACCGACCGCCCCGGGGATGCCGGAGGGACGGCCGGCGCCGGAGCGCCCGACCATGCCACCCGCACGCCGGGCGGCGAACCGGTCCCCGCGACCGGCGCGGCGGGCGAGGACGACGAGCCGGCCAACGTCATCGACGCCGCCGCCCGCGGCGCGTCCGACGGGCTGAGCCTGGCCCTCAACGTCGGGGCGATGCTCATCGCCTTCATCTCGCTCATCGCGCTCGTCAACGTCGTCCTCGGCGCGGTCGGCGGGCTGTTCGGGCTCGAGGCGCTGACCCTGGAGCAGCTCTTCGGGTACGTCTTCGCCCCGGTGATGTTCGCGGTCGGGGTGCCCTGGGCCGAGGCCCTGGACGCCGGCAGCTTCCTCGGCCAGAAGCTCGTGCTCAACGAGTTCGTC
Organism: Kocuria flava; assembly: GCF_001482365.1. Classification (NCBI taxonomy): domain Bacteria; kingdom Bacillati; phylum Actinomycetota; class Actinomycetes; order Micrococcales; family Micrococcaceae; genus Kocuria; species Kocuria flava. Next base: position 470,350 of record NZ_CP013254.1, read on the forward strand.
GCGTTCGCCGACTTCGCCCCGCAGATCGAGGACTACTCCCCCAAGGCCCAGGCCATCGTCACCTTCGCCCTGACCGGCTTCGCGAACTTCGGGTCCCTGGCGATCCTCCTGGGCGGCCTCGGCGGCATCGCCCCGAGCCGCCGCGCGGACATCGCCCGGCTCGGCCTGCTCTCCGTGCTCGGGGGCACGCTGGCCAACCTCATGAGCGCCACGATCGCGGGCATGCTCATCGGCTGACCGGCCGCGATCAGCCCCCGTCCTCCCCGAGCACGTGGCCGCGCTGCTCCGCGCAGAACTCCGCCTCGGCCGGCTCGGGGCGGTCCTGGCCGTTGAGCAGCCGGTGCCACAGCGGGTAGTAGGCGGGCAGCTGCGAGGCCTTCGTGATCCGGTCGCGGGCCTCCTGCGGCAGCTCGAGCTCGGCGGCGTCGAGGTCCTCCTGCAGGTGCTCGAAGCGCCGGGCGGCGATCACGGTCCCGGCGATGCCGGGGCGGCCGAGGATCCAGGAGATGACCACCTGCGGGATCGTCCACCCCAGCTCGCGGGCGATCCCGTCGAAGAGCTCGATGAGGTCGTAGGCACGCTCGCGGTCCACCACGTGGGGCTCGGGCCAGCCGGTGCCCTGGCGGGTGTCGGCCGGGGTCTCCGCGTCGCGGCGGACCTTGCCGTTGAGCAGGCCCTCGCCGAGGGGGCTCCAGCCGAAGGTCGCGACGCCGAGGTCCCGGGCGGCGGGGATGATCTCGTACTCGATCTCGCGGGCCTCGGGCGTGTAGTAGGCCTGGTGGGCGATCGGGCCCTCGAGCCCGGCGGCCCGGGCCTCGTAGACGGTCTTGGCCAGCTGCCACCCGTTGTAGTTGGACACGCCCCAGTACCGGATCTTCCCGGCCCGGATCAGCTCGTTGGCGGTCGCGATGGTCTCGGTGATCGGGGTCTGCCCGTCCCACTGGTGCAGGTAGAGCAGGTCGAGGTGGTCGGTCCGCAGCCGGCGCAGGCTGTCCTCGACCGCCCGGGTGACGTGGATGCGGCTCGCCCCGCCGTCGTTGGGGCCCGCCCCGGTGGGAGTCCGCGCCTTGGAGGTGAGCACGACGTCGTCGCGGCGCGCCCCCAGGATCTCGCCCAGGACCCGCTCGGCGTCGCCGGCGGAGTAGAGGTTGGCGGTGTCGATGAAGTTCACGCCGCGGGCGAGGACCTCGTCGAGCTGGCGGCGGGCCTCGTCGGGGCCGAGGCCGGCGATCTTCTCGAACCCCCCGCCGGAGCCGAAGGGGATGGTGCCCAGGGCCAGGCGCGAGACCATCAGGCCGGAACGGCCGAGTCGGGTGTACTCCATGGGGTGCGGCTCCTCTGCTCGGGATCGGGAACGGGGCCGCTCCCGACCCTACGCCCCGACCCTCCGGCGCAGCAGGGCCCGGGGCTCAGGGGGCCGCGAGCAGCTCCTCGCGCATCTCCTCGACCGCCGCGCGCACCGCGCCCAGCACGGCCTGCACGGCGGGGCGGCGCAGCAGGTCGGTGCGGGAGACGACCCAGTAGGAGACGGGAAAGGTCAGCTCGTGGGGGAGCAGCCGCACGAGGTCCCCGCAGCGCTCGGCGAGGAAGCACGGCAGCAGCCCGACCCCGGCGCCGGCGCGGGTGAGCTCCACGTGCACGACCGACGACGTCGCCCCCACGGCCTGGCGCATCCGCGGGAAGCGCTCCAGCGGGGCGGTGAGCTCGGCGACGTCCTGCATGGACGGGACGAAGTAGACCAGCGGGTGCTCCTGGACGTCCTCGGGGTCCGTGATCGGGGCGTGGGAGATGAGGTAGGTCCGGGAGGCGTAGAGGCCCAGGGAGTAGTCGGCGAGGTGGAAGGCCTCCTTGCGCGAGACCTCGGGCCGGCCCACCACGACCTCGAGGTCGATGCCCACCGGGTTGGTCTGGGCCCGGCGGGCGGCGTTGATCATCTCGACCCGCACCCCGGGGTGGGCGTCGATGAGCCGGCGCACGGCCGCGCCCATCACCACCCCGCCAAAGCCGTCGGGGGTGATCATCCGCACCACCCCGCCCACGGCGTGCCCCCGGCCGCCGGGGCCCAGCGGCAGCGCGCCGAGGGCGAGCTCGACCTCCTCGCCGGCGGCCACGAACTCCCGGCCCAGCTCGGTGGGCTCCCACACGTCCCCGGAGCGCACGAGCAGCCGGGCGCCCACGGTGCGCTCGAGGCCGGCCACGCGCCGGGAGACGGTCGTGTGGCTGAGCCCGAGCGCCCCGGCGGCCGCGGCGTAGGAGCCGTGACGGACCACCGCGAGCAGCAGGAGCAGGTCGTCGGCACCGTGCGTCACGGGGCCACCTCCGTCGTCGTCGGGCGCGGACAGTGCGGGACGTGGGCCGATGCACCTCTCCGCCGAGCATGTGCAGTTTTGCACAGGCGACGCGAGCTCCTGGTCATTGTGACCGGGCTCACCGCGGACCACACTGGGGTCAGCATGTCGTGACGACCGTCACGCCGGACCGCCACAGGAGGGCGCCATGAGCACTGAGGACCGGGTCGCCGCGAGCGCCGACCCCAACGACTCCCCCGAGAACCGGGGCGGGCTGAAGAAGGTCGTCGCCGCCTCGATGGCCGGCACGGTCGTGGAGTGGTACGAGTTCTTCCTCTTCGCCACCGCCTCGACCCTGGTCTTCGGCCAGCTGTTCTTCGTCGACACCGGCAACCCGCTGGACGGCATCCTCAAGGCGTTCCTGATCTACGCGGTGGGCTTCATCGCCCGCCCGCTGGGCGGGATCGTCTTCGGCCACTTCGGCGACAAGTACGGGCGCAAGCACCTGCTGCAGGTCTCGATCCTGATGGTCGGCATCGCCACGTTCCTCATGGGCTGCCTGCCCGGCTTCGACCAGGTGGGCTACTGGGCCCCGGCGATGCTCGTGGTCCTGCGCTTCGTGCAGGGCTTCGCGGTGGGCGGCGAGTGGGGCGGCGCGGTCCTGCTCGTGGCCGAGCACTCCCCCAACAAGGAGCGCGGCTTCTGGGCCTCGTGGCCGCAGGCGGCCGTGCCGCTGGGCAACCTGCTGGCGACCGTCGTGCTGCTGGTCCTGTCCTCCGTGCTCTCGGAGGAGGCGTTCCTGTCCTGGGGCTGGCGCGTGGGCTTCTGGCTGTCGATCATCATCGTGGCCATCGGCTACTACATCCGCACCCACGTGACGGACGCGGCGATCTTCAAGGAGGCGCAGGAGGAGTTCGTCGAGGAGAAGAAGGCCGGCTACGGCGTGGGCGAGGTCTTCCGCCGCTACCCGCGCGGGGTGTTCGGCGCGATGGGCCTGCGCTTCGCGGAGAACATCCTCTACTACGTGGTGGTGACCTTCTCGATCACCTACCTCTCCACCCAGCGCGAGGTCGACACCAGCCGGATCCTGCTGCTGCTGCTCATCGCCCACGTCATCCACGCGATCACGGTGCCGATCGTCGGCCGCTTCACCGACCGGGTGGGCCGGCGCCCGATGTACGCGACCGGCGCGGTGCTGGGCGCGGTGTGGGGCTTCATCGCCTTCCCGATGTTCGACACCGACAACAGCTTCGTCATCCTCGCGGCCGTGACCCTGGGCCTGATGATCCACGCCCTGATGTACGCCGGGCAGCCGGCGATCATGGCCGAGATGTTCCCGACCCGGATGCGCTACTCCGGGGTCTCCCTGGGCTACCAGGTCACCTCGATCGTCGCCGGCTCGCTGGCCCCGATCATCGCCACCGCCCTGCTCCGCCAGTTCGGCACCTGGGTGCCGATCTCGGTCTACATCGCGATCGCCTGCGCGATCACCCTGGTCGCGGTGGTCACCCTCCGCGAGACCAAGGGGATCTCCCTGCAGGACGTCGACGCCGAGGACCGGCGCCGTCTCGCCGAGGAGCGCTCCGCGCGGGGGACCGGGGCCTGAGCACCGCACACCCCGCACCGCCGCGCCCGTGGGCGGACCGGATCGCCGGTCCGCCCACGGGCGCGCGCCGTCGTCCCGGCTCCTTCCCGGCGCCGGGGACCCACCACTGCACACCGTCGAAAGGAAGTCCCCGACCATGAGCACCATCGCCTGGATCGGCCTCGGCCACATGGGCAATCCGATGTCCGCGAACCTCGTGAAGGCCGGCCACACCGTGCGCGGCTACGACCTCAGCGAGCCCGCCCTGGCCGCCGCCCGGGACAACGGGGTGACGACCTGCGCCTCGATCGCCGAGACCCTCGAGGGCGCCGAGGTCGTCTTCACCATGCTGCCCAAGGGCGAGCACTCCCGGGCCGTGTACCTCGGCGAGGACGGCGTGCTCGCCCACGCCCCGAAGGACGCCCTGCTCATCGACAGCTCCACGATCGACGTCGAGACCGCCCTCGAGCTGCACGCCGCGGCCGAGGAGGCCGGCTTCCGCTTCGTGGACGCCCCCGTCTCGGGCGGGATCAGCGGCGCCGCGGCGGCCACCCTGACGTTCATGATCGGGGGCAGGCCCGACGACGTCGAGGCCGCCCGCGGGCACATCGAGCCCATGGCGCGCAAGATCGTGGCCACCGGCGAGGCCGGCACCGGCCAGGCCGCGAAGATCGTCAACAACATGATGCTGTTCATCTGCCTCGAGGCCTGTGCCGAGGGCTCCGTGCTCGCCGACCGGCTGGGCCTGGACCCCCAGGTGTTCTGGGACATCGCCTCGGTGTCCTCCGGCAACTCCTGGGCCCTGCAGACCTGGTACCCCGTGCCCGGGATCGTCGACTCCGCCGCCGCCAACCACAACTTCGAGGCGACCTTCAGCGCCGCGCTCGCCGCCAAGGACGCCGGGCTGGCGCTGATGGCCGGTGAGCAGACCGGGGTGGACCTGCCCGCGGCGAAGCTCGTGGCCGAGCGGCTGCAGCGCCTGATCGACGAGGGGTACGCGGACAAGGACTGCTCCCTGATCACCAAGTACGCCGCGCCGGACGGGCGGATCCGGGGCTGGGACCCCGAGCAGGCCTGAGCGGCACGACACCACCGAACACCACGAAGGAGAGCCACCATGGAGGACACCAAGCAGGAGGCCGAGGCCCGCGCCCCGCAGGCGGCGGGCGCCGACGGGCAGGCCGCGACGGGCCCCGACGTCGAGCACGTCATCGGCGGCCGGCGCACGGCCGGGACCTCCGGGCGCACCGCGCCCGTCTACGACCCCGCGACCGGGCAGGTCGCCCGGCACGTGCACCTGGCCTCGGCCGAGGACGTCGCGACCGCCGTGGAGACCGCCGAGGCCGCGCTGCCCGCGTGGCGGGCGACGAGCCTGGCCAAGCGCAGCACGATCCTGTTCAGGGTCGAGAACATCATCCGCGAGCGCACCCCCGAGCTGGCGGCGATCATCACCGCCGAGCACGGCAAGGTCCTCTCGGACGCGGCCGGGGAGGTCGCCCGCGGCCTGGAGAACGTGCAGTTCTGCACCGGGGTCATGCACCACATGAAGGGCGAGTTCCTCGAGCAGGCCGCCACCGGGGTGGACGTCCACCAGATCCGCCAGCCGGTGGGCGTGGTCGCGTGCATCACCCCGTTCAACTTCCCGGCCATGGTGCCGCTGTGGATGATCACCACCGCGATCGCCGCCGGCAACACCGTGATCCTCAAGCCCTCCGAGCGGGACCCCTCCGCGGCGGTGTGGATCGCCGAGGCCTTCGCCGAGGCGGGGCTGCCGCCGGGGGTGCTCAACGTGGTGCACGGGGACAAGGAGGCGGTCGACGAGCTGCTGACCAACCCGCTCGTGAAGGCCGTGTCCTTCGTGGGCTCGACCCCCATCGCGAAATACATCTACGAGACCTCCGCCGCCCACGGCAAGCGCGTGCAGGCCCTGGGCGGGGCGAAGAACCACATGGTGGTCATGCCCGACGCCGACCTCGACTCCGCGGCCGACGCCGCGGTCTCGGCGGCCTACGGCTCCGCCGGGGAGCGGTGCATGGCGGTCTCGGTGCTCGTGACCGTCGGCGACGTCGCGGACCCGCTGATCGAGCGGATCAAGGAGCGCGTCGAGAAGCTCACGATCGGCCCCGGCACCGACCCGGCCTCGGAGATGGGCCCGCTGATCACCCGCCAGGCGCTCGAGCGGGTCAACGGCTACGTGGCGAACGCCCCGGCCGAGGGCGCGACCGTGGTCGTGGACGGGACGCAGCAGCACTTCGACGGGGAGGGCTTCTTCACCGGCGTCTCCCTCGTGGACCACGTGCGGCCGGGGATGAAGGTCTACGACGAGGAGATCTTCGGCCCCGTGCTCTCCGTGGTGCGGGTCGACACCTTCGACGACGCCGTGCGGCTGATCAACACCAACCAGTACGCCAACGGCACCGCCGTGTTCACCCGCGACGGCAAGACCGCCCGGGAGTTCGAGTTCGCGATCGAGGTCGGCATGGTCGGGGTCAACGTCCCGATCCCGGTCCCGATCGGCGCGTTCTCCTTCGGCGGCTGGAAGAGCTCCCTGTTCGGCGACACCCACATGTACGGGCCGGAGTCGTTCAACTTCTACACCCGCCGCAAGCTCGTCACCACGCGCTGGCCCGAGCCCTCGGAGTCGCAGATCGACCTGGGCTTCCCCACGCACTGACCCGCCGCCCCGGTCGTCCCTGGCCCGTGCCCTCCGCCCCGGAGGGCACGGGCCGGACCCGTTCCTGGGTTGTGCAGCAGTAAAACCATTGATTTTCCTGGGAGCTCCTGCAACAGTGTTGCGCATCACTTCTTCCCCGAGGAGCACCATGCGATTCCCCCGGCTCTCCCCTGCCCGCGCGGCGGCCGCCCTGGCCGTCGGCTGCCTGCTGGCCGCCCCGCTGTCCCCCGCCACCGCGTCCGTGCCCGAGGAGCACTCCGCCGAGCGGTCGACCGGGGACGTCCGGGTGACCATCAAGCGGGACCGGTGGGGCGTGCCGCACGTCTACGCCGACACGACCCGTGACCTCTTCCACGGCTACGGCTACGCCGTGGCCGAGGACCGCCTCTTCCAGATGGAGATGGCCAAGCGCTCGGTGCTGGGCACCACCGCCGAGGTGCTCGGCGAGGCGGGCACGGCGCACGACCGGCTGACCCGCGCGAACTTCGACCCGGCCGCGATCCGGGCGCAGATCGAGGCGCTGCCGCAGGAGGACCGCGACATCCTCGACGGCTACGCCGAGGGCTTCAACCGGCGCGTGCAGGAGGTCCTCGCCGATCGCGAGCAGCTGATGCCGAAGCAGTTCCTCGACCGCGGGTTCGAGCCCTCCGAGTGGACGGGCTACGACGTGGCGATGATCTGGATCGGCACCATGGCCAACCGGTTCTCGGACAGCACCTCGGAGGTCGCCAACCTGCAGGTGCGCGACCAGCTCGTCGCCGAGCACGGACCCGAGCGCGGGCAGGAGCTCTTCGACCAGATCCTGTGGACCGAGGACCCCACGGCCCCGACCACGGTGCCGCGCACCGACCACCCGCGCCCGGAGGTCCACGGGGAGATGCCCGGCGACCGCCCCGGCCGCGGCGGGGACGCCCGGGCCGACCGGGCGGGGGCCGCCGCCCCCGCGGGCCGCTCCGCCGCGCCGGAGCTCGCGCCCGTCGACCAGGACCTCGCCGACGCCGGCCTGGAGCTGATGGCCCGTCACGGCGGCGGCGACTGGCCCGACCAGCGGCCGACGGCCTCGAACCTGTGGGCCGTGGGCTCGAAGAAGTCCGCCGACGGCGGGTCGGTGCTGCTCAACGGCCCCCAGTTCGGCTGGTACAACCCCTCCTACGTCTACGGCGTGGGCCTGCACGGGGCGGGCTTCGACGTCACCGGCAACACCCCGTTCGGCTACCCGATGGTGCTGTTCGGCACGAACAAGCACATCTCGTGGGGCTCCACCGCCGGCCCGCTCGACGTCAACGACGTCTACCAGGAGCGGCTGAACCCCGAGGACCCGGACCAGTACTGGCACGACGGCGCGTGGCGGGACATGGAGGTGCGCGAGGAGACCGTGCGCGTGCGCGACGGCGAGGACCAGGTGGTCGAGGTCCGCTCGACCGTCCACGGCTTCGTCACCGGAACGGACGAGGCCAACGGCACCGCCTACACCAAGAAGCGCTCCTGGGCGGGCTCGGAGATCGAGTCGCTGCTGGCCTGGACGAAGAAGACCAAGGCCACGGACTGGGACGAGTACCTGGAGCAGGCCGAGAAGGTCGGGATCTCGATCAACTGGTACTACGCGGACGACGACGGCAACATCGGCTACGTCTCCCCCGGCCACATGCCCGACCGCCCCGAGGGGCAGGACCCGCGCCTGCCCGCCGTGGGCGACGGCAGCATGGAGTGGGAGGGCATCCGGGACTTCGCCGAGAACCCGAAGGTCTACAACCCGCGGCAGGGCTACATCGCGAACTGGAACAACCAGTCGGGCCCCGGGGCGACCGGCGACTCCGGCACCTGGTCGGACGTGGACCGGGTCAACGAGATCACCTCCCGCCTGCAGGCCCAGCGCCGGCTGACCGCCGAGCAGATGTGGGCGATCAACGAGGAGACCTCCTTCGCCGACCTCAACATCCGCTACCTGCGCCCCCACCTCGAGGACGCCGTGCGCGGGCTGCCGGCGGGCGACCCGCTGGCCGAGGACGCCCGCCTGCTGCTCGAGTGGGACGGGCAGACCCGCGACGAGGACGCCGACGGCTCCTACGACGGCCCGCAGCCGGCCATGATGCGCGCGTGGGTGGCGGCCCTGACCGAGGACGTGCTGGCCGACGACCTGCCCGAGGAGATCTACGCGAAGTACGCCGACGGCGTCTACGCCCGTCCCGGCGGCTCCGCCCGCCCGGCCGAGTCCGTGAAGCTCATCGACAACGCCCTGCAGGGCGAGGACGCCGGGGTGCCCCAGACCGTCGACCTGCTCGACGGCCGGGACGGGACCGACGTGGTCCGCGACGCCTTCGCCACGGCGGTCGCGGACCTGCGCGCCGAGCACGGCGAGGACCCGCAGCAGTGGCGGGCCGAGGCCGTTCCGCACGTCTACAGCACGAAGAACTTCATGGGCATCGACCAGGCCGGCGCCGACGAGGAGCTGCGCACCCCGGAGTACATGAACCGCGGCACGGAGAACAACCTGATCGCCCTGGACGGCGAGCACGCCCACGCCTGCACGGTCACGCCCCCGGGCCAGAGCGGGTTCATCGCCCCGGACGGCACCCGCTCCCCGCACTACAGCGACCAGCTGGCGATGTACACGGCCTTCGGCTGCAAGGAGGAGAACCTCTTCCCCGAGCAGGTCGAGCAGAACACGGAGAGCGTCACGCACCTGGACTGATCCTCACCGGCTCGACGACGCCCGGTCCGCCCCCCTTCCCCGGCAGGAGGGGACGGACCGGGCGCCGTCGTCCCCCTGCTGCCCGCCGGCGCTCAGAGGGCGGAGGCCACGAGCAGGGCGAGGCCGGTGGCGCCGAGGGCGAGCGCGGCCACCAGGTGGGCCCGGGGCACGAAGGGCGCCCGGTCCGATCCGCCCTCCTGCTCCCGGTGGCGCTGGACGACCCGCTCGACCTGGTCCAGCGCCCACGTCAGCTCCTCGCGCGCCGGGGCGCCCTGCCCCGGGTGGACGGCCGCGTGCGAGCAGATCGTGCCGTAGGAGCTCTCGAGGTCCACGTGCAGCGCGTCGAGGCCCTGGCGCACCCACCGCCGCCGGCGCGCGGAGAGCCAGCGCCGCGCCGCCTGCACCGTCAGCCAGCCCACCGCCACGACCAGCGCCGCCGCTCCTGTGATCCACATCACCACGCCCCCCATGATGCCCCACGCCCCGGCATCCGGCCACGGGCGTCTGCGCACGCAGCGCCGAGTCCGGCCCGCCCAGCTGCGCTCACGACCACGAGTGGGCCCGTCAGCCCGAGGTTCAGCGCGCTTCGACGTGCACCAGTCCGCTCAAGTGTCTGAAGTCGTCGACGTTCCTGGTGACCAGGACGCGGCTGTGCGCCAAGGCGGTGGCGGCGATCATCTTGTCGACGACGCTGCTCCTGGGCGATCCACCGTTCCGGAGGACTTCCTCCGAGACCACCTGGAACGCCAGAGCGCAACGGTCGTCGTAAGGGATGCCGGCACCGAAGGCCGCCCTCGTCCTGGCGATTCGCTCCTCGCGCGCCACACGCTCCGGGGATCCAGCAGCGGCGGTCGCCACGCCCATGTGCATCTCCGAGAAGGAGAGCGAGCTGATCACCATGCCGCTGAATTCCCTCAGGTCCGGCCTGCGCTCGCCAGTGCTCAGGAGGGCTATCAGGATGTTGGTGTCGAGCAGCGCCTTCATCGACCAGCCGAAGGATCGTCGGTAGTGGTGCGTCGGCGGTCCTCCTCCAGCTCCGCCGCCCAGCCACCGTCGTCCGTGGGCAGAGGGGCCATGAGCCTGTCGACCTCGTCCGCGCTCAGCTCCCGGGGCTGCTCACTGGACAGCGCCCGGATGGCAACCTCTCCGAGGACGGGTGGGATGGAGGGCTCCGGGCCCGCGAGCGACGTCGACGTGGCGATGTACCCCTTGGGGCGACGTTCGCCGCTCAGGATGAGGGCCCGCGGCGCCCTGGTGGCCTGCGCGCGGCGGAGCAGGCTCCGAGACTTGGCGTGACCACGGTCCAGGCTCATGGCGTTCGTCCTCTCGGCTCACCGGCAGGAGGCGTTCGTGCTCCCGCCGCTCCTTCGAGCGTAGAGACATGAACTGGGACGGACCAGAGCGATCGCCGTCCGGTGCACGGGGTGGGCGGCATCTCGCTACGATGGGGGGACTCCCCGCCCCCGATCCGACGGAGATCCCCGTGAGAACCCTCGTGGCCTGGCTGCTGGTCGCCGCCCTGGTGCTGACCTCGGCGGGGGTGCTGCTGACCTCGATCGGGATCGGCGAGTGGCTGCCGGTCGTGGCGCTGGCCGCGCTCGCCTACGCGGGCACGTTCTCCCTCTACCGCCGCTGGCGGGAGAGGCTCGAGCGTCCGGAGGAGTGAGCGCCCCGGCGTCGTCGCCCTTCCCCCGCCGTGGGGTGGTGCCCGGCGGAGCGGAGGGGGCTCAGGAGAAGTCGGCCTTGACGAGCAGCACGTGCACGCCCAGCGGACCGCCGCCGACGCGGCAGGTCGAGAACTCGGCCGTGGCCGCGAGGTAGGCCTGGGCGATCGTGCGGTCCATCCGCTGGTCGCCCTCGAGGAAGTCCAGTCCCGCGGCCATCGCCCGGCGCATCGCCCCGGTGAGCCGGTAGGGGTGCTCCGCGTCCCCGGCCTCCGGGGCGCCGACGGCGACCCAGTGCGTGCCCGTCTCGGCGAACGCGTGCCGGGCGGTCACGGCCGGCACGCCGGCCTCGCCGGGCCGGCACAGGCTCAGCCGCAGCACGTCGGCGGCGTCCGGGTCCTCGGGGGTGAACACCGCGCCCTCGGTGCGCACGGGCAGGTACAGCGCGGTGCCGGCGGCCTCGTCCTCGACCTTGAGGACCTGGCCCGGTCGTGCCCCGTCCAGCAGCACCGATCCCGGCCCGGGCTCGGTGCCGGCGGGGTCCAGGCGGCCCCACGGCAGCCGTTCGGGCGCCGGGGGCTCCAGGGCCCGGCGCACGCCGAGCCCGGAGGAGGGGTGGGCGGCCATCGCCGCGGCCGTGGCGGCGGAGACCGTCCGGCGGGGCGCCGGCCCGTCCGCGGCGTCGCCGTCGATGACGCGCAGGGCGGGGCGGCGCGGCGCGCGCGCTCCGGGGCCGGCGCGGTGGTCGGCGGGATCGGTCATCGTGGTCTCCTCGGGGGCAGGTCGAGCGGGGTGCTCGGAACTGTATGGAGATCGTGTTTCCGCGCCGCGCTCCGGGGGTTTCCGGCTCGTGACGCATGCCACCCGCCCATGATGCCCGGGCGGGGCCAACGTGTAGCACTGTTGCGTCGTCCTGTTGCGTCGTCGTCGCAGTCCGACCGGATCACCCGATGGCCTGCGGGCACCGTCCGGGGGTCCTGCGGGGACCGGTTCCCGCCGGGGCCGTCACCGGTGGGCGGGACACCGGGGCCCGCAGCGCGGGCCGCCGTGACCCGCCCCACCCGGCGGCATAGCCTGGCGGGATGGAAGTCCACAAGGCCCAGGCGTTCCTGGCCGTCGCCGAGGAGCTGCACTTCGGGCGGGCGGCCCAGCGCCTGCACATGGCCCAGCCCCCGCTGAGCCGGCTGATCCGCCAGCTCGAGTCCGAGCTCGGGGCGGCGCTGTTCGACCGCAACACCCGGCACGTGGCCCTCACCCCGCAGGGCGAGGCGCTGCTGGAGCCGGCCCGCGAGCTCGTGATGCTCTCCCAGCGGATGAAGGACGTGGTGCGCCGCTCCCAGGACGGGGAGATCGGCCGGGTCCGGCTGGGCTTCGCCGGGGCCTCCGTGAACCAGGCGGTGGGCGAGCTCGCCCGGCAGGTGCGCCGCCGCCACCCGGGGCTGAGCCTGGAGCTCTACAGCTCCCAGTTCTCCCACCTCGGGCTGGAGCGCGTCCTCGACGACTCCCTCGACCTGCTCATCGGCCGCTGGGACTTCCTGCCGGCGGGGATCGACTCCCGGCTCATCGCGATCGAGGAGCTGCTCATCGCGCTGCCGGAGAACCACCGGCTCGCCGAGCGGGAGGCGGTGGCCGCCGAGGACCTCGCCGAGGAGGCCTGGCTGGTCCTGCCGGGCGGGGCGGGGGCGACCCTGCCGAACCGGCTGAACACCCTGGCCATGAACGCGGGCTTCGTCCCGCGCATCGTCCAGGTCGCCCCGGACTCCTGGACGCTCATCGTGCTGGTCGGCGCGGAGATGGGCATCTCCCTCATCCTCTCCAGCGTCCGGGACAACGTGCCCTCCCGGGGCGTGGTCTACCGGCCGCTGGTGGCCGAGCAGAAGCCGGTGGAGGTGCGGATGATCTGGCGGCGCGGGGACGGCAGCCCCGCGCTGCGCTCGGTCGTCGAGCTCTCGCGCACGGTCTTCCCGGGCCCCGGGGCGGAGCCGGACCCCGGGGAGGACCCGGGACCCGGCGCCGCACCGGCCTGAGCCGGCTCAGCTGAACGCGGAGATCCCGGTGACGTCGCGGCCCACGAGCAGGGCCTGGACAGAGTCGGTGCCCTCGTAGGTGGAGACGACCTCCATGTCCGTCAGGTGCCGGGCGATGTGGTGCTCGAGCAGCAGTCCGTTGCCGGCCAGCAGCTCACGGGCCTCGTTGCAGATCCACTTGCCCTTCTGCGAGGTGGACATCTTCACCATCGAGGCCATCGCGGTGCTCAGCTGCCCCGCGTCGGCCAGCTCCGCCATGCGGTCGCACAGCAGCTGCATGGTGGTGAGCTCGCTGAGCATGTTGGCCAGCCGGGCCTGGACCAGCTGGTAGCCGCCGATCGGGCCGCCGAACTGGTTCCGGCGGGTCGCGGCGTAGTCGGCGGCGATCTCGAAGGCGGCCATCGCGTGGCCCACCGCCTCCCACGAGGCCCCGCCGCGGGTGGCCTGCAGCACCCGGGAGACGTCCGTGAAGGAGTCGCAGTGGGCCAGCCGGTTCGCCGCCGGGATCCGCAGGTCCTCGATGACGATGTCGGCCTGCTGGATGGCGCGCTTGCCGATCTTGCCGGTGATCCTCTCCGGGGCGTAGCCGGCCGGGTGGTTGCCCTGGTCGTCCTTCTCCACGACGAAGGCGTTGACCTGCCCGTCGGCGGTGCTGCGCGCGAAGACGACGACGACGTCGGCCGCGTCGCCGTTGCCGATCCAGCGCTTGTGCCCGTTGAGCACCCACTCGTCGCCCTCCCGGCGGGCGGAGGTCTCCAGGGCCACCGAGTCGGAGCCGTGCTCGGGCTCGGTCAGGGCGAACGCCCCGGTCCTCTCCAGCCGGGCCATGGCCGGCAGCCAGCGCTCCTTCTGCTCCTCGGAGCCGAGCATGTTGATCGTGCCCATGCACAGGTTGGCGTGCACGCCCAGGAAGGTGTTGATGCTGCCGTCCACCCGGGCCATCTCCCGGGCCACCATCCCGGCGGCCTTCCGGGACATCCCGGGGCAGCCGTGGCCCTGGATGGTGGTGCCCACGATCCCCAGCTCGGCCAGCCCGGGCAGCAGCTCCCAGGGGAACTCGGCCCGCTCCCAGTAGTCGTTGATGATCGGCTGCACCCGCTCCTGGGCGAAGATCCGGACCCTGTCGCGGATCGCGAGCTCCTCGGGGCTGAGCTGGTCGTCGAGGCGGAAGTAGTCCGAGCTCGCCCGGCCGCGGCGCACGGCGGCCGGATCGGTGCGCTCGGCGGCGGCGGGGGCGGTCGAGATCGTGGTCATGGTCGGTCCTCTCGTCGGGAGGCCCCGGCGGTCCGCGGCAGTGCCGGCGGGACGGGGGCGTCGGTGGGAGCGTCGGTGGGGCGGGGATGGTGGATGCGGGCAGGGTCGCCGAGGGCGGCGTCGTCGTCGGGGTCGGGATCGGCGGCAACGGCGCCGTCGGTCCGGTCGGGGACGGCAGGGTCGGGCCCGGTGGGCCCGGGCGCGGCGGCCGGTGCGGGCCGCCGGGGCGTGCGCAGGGCGACCAGCACGGCGAGCCCGGCCAGGCCCAGCGCGGGGAAGATCAGCCCGGGGGCGTCGAGGGCGTGGGCGAGGGAGACGGCGGAGTAGCCGAGGGCCATCGCGAGGAAGCGGATCATGTTGTGCAGCCCGACCGCCGTGCCGGAGCGCCCGGCCGGGGAGAGCAGCAGCTCGGTGGCGGCGGCGCTCTGCGCGCAGGCGATGCCCGCGCCGGCGACCACGAGGCCGGTGATCACCACGGCCACGACCACCCAGGCGTCCACGCCCAGGCGGGCGGCGACGGTCGCGGTCGTGAGCACCGGGGCTGCCAGCACGACCAGCGCCACGCCGCGGCCCAGCTGCACGCCGCTGCCGTGACGGCGGCCCAGCCGGGTCGCGAGCGGGCCGGTGGCCGTCATGGCGAGGGCGAGGGTGAGCACCACCAGGCCGATCTGCGCGGGGGCGAGGGCCAGCTCGGCGGCCAGGAACAGCGGGGTGGCCACGATCGCGACCGCCATGGCGCCCATGGCCAGTCCCGCCCCGGCCGCGGCGGTGCGGTAGCCGGGCCCGCGCAGCAGGGCCGGCTCCAGCAGCGGCCGGGGCGCGGCGGGGTCCGCGGCGGCCCGGCGCGAGCGGCGCCGGGACAGGTGCACGAACAGCACCCACCCGGCCGCCGCGGGGACCACCAGCAGGCCCACGCCGGCCCACGGCCCGTTCTGCCCGGCCAGCACCACAGCGCTCGCGGTGGCCGCGCAGCCGACGACGAGCCAGCTCAGCGCGGCCACGTGCAGGGGCGGGCGCCCCCGGGGGACGCCCGGCATGGCCGCGGCCAGGGCGGCCATGAGCACGAGCACCAGCCCGGCGTGGACGAGGAAGACCCAGCGCCAGCCCAGCGCGTCCGTGATGAACCCGCCGAAGGGCGGGCCGACCGCCTGGCCCAGGCCGATGGCCGAGGCCCACGTGCCCATGGTGCGGGCGGTGCGGTCGGGCCAGGCGGTCACCAGGGCGGTCTGCACGCACGGCGGGATCGCGCTGCAGGCCGCCCCCTGCACCGCCCGGGCGGCCACGAGCATCCCCAGCCCGCCGGCGGCCGCGGCCGCCAGCTCGGCCAGGACCATCACGGCCAGGGCGGCGAGCAGGAACGGCTTGGCGCCCAGCCGGTCGCCGAGCCAGCCGGAGACCGGCACGGTCGTGGCCATCGCGACCGTGAACGCCGCCACGGCCAGGACCGCCTGCTCCGCCGTGAGGCCGAGGTCGGTGCGGATCACCCACAGCGGGGCGTTGACCACGGCGGAGGACATCGTGCCCAGCGCCGTGGTCGCCAGCAGGGCCGGGTAGGCGATCCGCCCCGGCCCGGGCCGGCGCGTGCGCGGGCTCATGCACGCCTGCCGCCCGCCCCGGCGGGAGCGGACTCCTCCCCGGGCTGCGGGGTCTCGAGGGCGAGCAGCACCTCCCGCACGGCCGGGGGCAGCGGGGTCGCGGAGCCGGTGGCCGGGTCCGTCTGGACGAGCACGGTGCGGGCCCGGGCGGCCACGGTCCCGTGCTGGTGCAGCTCGTAGGCCACGGTGTAGGAGGAGCCCCCGACCCGGGCGACCCACACCCGGGCGGTGAGCGCCGGTCCGTGGTCGATGGGCCGCAGGTAGTCCAGGTGCAGGGAGGCGACCACCCGCGGGCGGGCCGGGTCCGGGATCCCGTCCTCCCCGAGCCACCGGGCCACGGCCGCCAGGCGCGCCTCCTCCAGGAGGGTGACGACCCGGGCGTTGTTCACGTGCCGGTTCAGGTCCTGGTCGGACCAGCGCACGGGCAGCTCGGTGGTGAAGACGCTGCTCACGACGCCTCCCGCACGGCCGCGCCGGCCACCGCGCCGACCGGGCGCCCGGCGGCGAGCCAGGCGAGCACGCGCTCGCGGTCGCCGTCCAGCGCCGGCGGGGCCTGGCCGTAGTCGACGGGGGTGCGGCTGAAGGAGGCCGGGTGGCGCACGGTCGGGATCCGCCGCTCCCCGGTGCCCGCGACCGCGACCGGCTCGAGGCCGAGGTCGGCGGCGAAGCGGACCCCCTCGTCCACGCCGAGGATCGGGGCGCAGGGCACCTTGACGGCCATGAGCCGCTCGAACCAGTCCTCGGCGTCGCGCGCGGCGAGGCGCTCGATCATCAGCTCGCGCAGCTGCGCCCGGTTCGCGTTGCGGGCGGCGACGGTCGCGAACCGCTCGTCCGCCGCCAGCTCGGGGGCGCCCAGGCAGGTGCACAGCCGGGCGAACTGGGCGTTGTTGCCCACCGCGATGACCAGTTCCTTGTTCCGGGCCGGGAACGGCTCGTAGGGGTAGAGGCTGGGGTGCTCGTTGCCCATCCGGGTGGGCACGGTGCCGCCGGCCACGAACGCGGCGGTCTGGTTGACCAGCCCCGACAGCGCCGAGGAGAGCAGGTTCAGCTCCACGTGCTGGCCGAGCCCGGAGGCCCGGCGCTCGTGGTGGGCGCCCAGGACGCCGACGGCGGCGTGCAGCCCGGTGATCACGTCGAAGAGCGCGACCCCGGCCCGGTAGGGCTCCCCGTGCTGGCTGCCGGTGAGGCTCATCATCCCGGACAGCGCCTGGGCGAGCAGGTCGTAGCCGGGCAGCTGCGCCCCGCCGTCGGTGCCGAAGCCCGTGATGGAGGCGTAGACGATGTCGGGCCGCCAGGCGCTGACGCTCTCGTAGTCCAGGCCCCACCGGGCCAGGCCGCCGGGCTTGAAGTTCTCCACGAGGATGTCGGCGCGCGCCACGATCTGCTCCACGAGCCCGAGGTCGCCGGGGTCGTCGAAGTCCAGGGCGATGGAGTACTTGTTGCGGTTGACCGACAGGAAGAAGGTGCTCTCCCCGTCGCGCTGCGGGGGCACCCAGGCGCGGGCGTCGTCCCCCGCGGCGCTCTCGACCTTGATGACGGTCGCGCCCATGTCCGCCAGCAGCATGGTGCAGTAGGGCCCGGCCAGGACCCGGCTGAGGTCGGCGACCACCACCCCGGCGAGCGGGCCCGTGCCGGGGCGCCCGAAGATCTCCTGCAGCAGGTCGGTGTGCGTGGACTGGTCCATGGTCGTCTCGTCTCCTCGTCGGTGCGGCGCGGCACCCGCAGGTGCGGCGCGGGGTGTCTGGGGCGGGCTCTCAGCCGGCCGCGTACTCGTACCAGCCGCGCCCGGACTTGCGCCCGTGGTGGCCCTGCTCGTAGAGCCGGGTCACGGAGGGGTGCGGCAGGTCGTCGGGGTCCCCGGTCTGCTCGTGGGCGGCCATGCGGATCAGGTAGGCGACGTCGATGCCGACGAGGTCCATCAGCTCGAACGGGCCCATGGGGTGGCCCAGGGCGGTGCGGGCGGCGACGTCGATGTCCTCGAAGGACGCGACCCCGGCCTCCTCGAGCCGCAGCGCCTCGTCGCGCAGCGCCCCGAGCAGCCGGTTGGCCACGAACCCGGGGACCTCCCGGTTCAGCCGCACGGGCTGCTTGCCGATCCGCCGGGCCAGCTCGAGGGTGGTCTCCACCGTGGCGTCGGAGGTCTGCGGGCCGCGGACCACCTCGACGCAGGCCATGACGAGGGCGGGGTTGAAGAAGTGCATGTTGCACACCCGGTCCGGCCGGTCCGTGGCGTCCACGAGCAGGGACGAGGGGATGGTGGAGGAGTTCGTCGCGAGGATCGCGTGGGCGGGGGCGGCCTCGTCGAGCTCGGCGAACAGCCGGCGCTTGACGTCGAGGCGCTCGACGGCGGCCTCGAGCACGAAGTCGGCGGTGCGGGCGGCCGCCGAGGTGTCGGTGGTCCACGCCATGCGGGCGAGGGTCTGTTCGACCTCCTCCCGGGTGCGCCGGCCCTTCTCGGCGAGGCGCCCGAGGCGGCGGCGGGCCTCCTCCCGGGAGCGCTCGAGGGCGGCGGGGTCGAGGTCGCTGGTGGTCGTGTCGTAGCCGGCCAGGGCGAACACGGCGGCGATCTGGGTGCCCATCGTCCCGGATCCCACGACGAGGACGCGGCGGACGGAGTCGATGCTGGGCTGGGGGTTCATGGTTCTCCTTGAAGCGGACCCGCGGGTCCGGTGCGGTGACTGGGTGCGGGGTGCGGGGTGCGGGGTGCGGGGTGCGGGGTGCGGGGGCGGGACGGCCGGTCAGCCGGGGAAGCGGGCCGGGCGCTTCTCGAGGAAGGCGGCCGCCCCCTCGGCCTTCTCGTCGGCGGCGTAGAGCAGGGACTGGGCCAGGCGCTCGAGCAGCAGCCCGGTGCGCTGATCGGTCTCGGCGCCGTGGCGGACCACGAGCTTGGCCATCCGCACGGCCAGCGGGCCCTTCGCGAGGATCGTCGCGGCCGTCCCCAGGGCGGCGTCCAGCAGCTCGGGGCCGGGCACCACGGAGGTGACGAGGCCGATGCGCAGCGCCTCCTCGGCGTCGACGAGGCGGCCGGTGAGGATCAGCTCCTGCGCCCGGCCGAGCCCGACCAGCCGGGACAGCCGCTGGGTGCCGCCCGCCCCGGGGATGATCCCCAGGTTCGCCTCGGGCAGCCCGAACCGGGCGCCGCCCGCGGCGATGCGGATGTCGCAGGCCATCGCGAGCTCGGTGCCCCCGCCCAGGGCGAAGCCGTTGACGGCCGCGATCGTGGGCAGCTCGAGGTCCTCGATCCGGTCCCACAGCCGCTGCATCCGGGCCCGCAGCCCGTCCCGCAGGGTGTAGCCGACCAGTTGGGAGATGTCGGCGCCGGCCACGAAGGCCTTCTCCCCGGCGCCGGTGAGCACGACGGCGCGCACGTCCGTGCGGCGCTCGCACTCGTCGAGGGCGGCCTCGAGGCCGTCCAGCACGGCCGCGTTCAGGGCGTTGCGCACCTCGGGGCGGTCGACGGTGACGACGGCGACCTGGTCGCGGACCGCGAGGTCGACGACCCGGGTGTCGGCGGGGGTGGTGGTCATGACAGGTCCTTCCGGGGTCACAGGGCCGCGGGGGCCGCGGCGGGGGTCGGTGCGGGAGCGTCGTCGTCCTCGGGCGCGGGTCCGGGGCGCGTGCCCGGCTCCGCGCCGGCGCCCGCCCGCACGGTGAGGAAGGTCAGCAGGACGCTGCCGGCGACCAGGGCGAGGCCGGAGACGGCCGTCAGCGGCGTGGGCAGGAAGAGCAGGACGCCACCGGCGCCCGCGGCCAGCCGTGCCGGCACCGGCATCCGCCGGTCGAAGCCCACGGTCCAGCCCTCGATGGCCGAGGCCAGGGCGTAGACGGCCACCAGGCTCAGGGCGAAGGCCAGGGCGATGCGCCCGGGCGAGTCCTGGGCCACGAGCGCCGGGTTGAGGGCGAAGCCGAAGGGCACGACGTACTTCACGGCGCCGAGCTTCATGGCCGCCACGCTGGTGGCCATGGCCGGGGCCTTGGCCAGCCCGGCGGCGGCGAAGGAGGCCAGGCCGACGGGCGGGGTGATGTAGGAGACGGAGGCCCAGTAGATGACGAACAGGTGGGCGGCGATCGGGTTCACCCCGAGCTCGACCACGGCGGGGACCATGACGATGGCCAGGAAGACGTAGGCGGCGGAGATCGTCATGCCCGTGCCCAGGATGAAGCAGGTGACCGCCCCGGCGATGAGGATGAGCACCACGTTGTCCCCGACCGCGGAGACGAGCTCGCGGGCCAGCGACAGGCTCACCCCGGTGGCGGTGAGCCCGCCGAGGATGAGGCCCACGCCGGCGATGATGCCGATGATGCTGCTCAGCGTCCGCCCGGCGTCCACGAGGAAGTCGGTGAACTGGCGCAGCCCGAACTGCCGGCCGGGGCGCAGCACCGCGATGGCCAGCAGCACGGCCACGACCCAGTAGGGCACCTGGGCCTCGGAGCCGGCGAGGAAGAGCAGGCCCGTCAGCAGCGCGAGGGCGAGCACGTAGGGCCAGCCCTGCACCAGGGTCGCCAGGGTCCGGGGGAGCCGGTGGGCCGGCACCCCGCGCAGCCCCTTGCGGGCCGCGTAGCCGTCGACCTGCAGGTAGATGCCGAGGAAGTACAGCACCGCGGGGATCGTGGCCGCCACGAGGATCTCGGTGTAGGGCACGCCCACGAAGGAGACCATGAGGAACGCCGCGGTGCCCATGATCGGCGGGGTGATGGAGCCGCCGGAGGCGGCGGTGGCCTCGACGCCGCCCGCGTAGGTGGAGCTGAAGCCGGACTTCTTCATGGCGGGGATCGTCATGGGGCCGGTGGTCAGCACGTTGGAGACCGCGCTGCCGCTCATCATGCCCATGGCCGCGCTGCTGGCCACGGAGACCTTGGCCGCCCCGCCGCGGTAGCGGCCGAAGACCGACATCGACAGGCTGTGGAAGAAGTCGGCGCCGCCGGTGTGCTGCAGGGCCACCCCGAACAGCAGGAAGCCGATGAGGATCGTGGCGGCCGTCTGGATCGGCAGCCCGAGCACGCCCTCGGCCCCCATGGCGTGGACCTGCGCCAGCGTCGGCAGGTCGTAGGTGATCCCCTGCAGGATCCCCACCGGCAGGTCCTCCGCGACCAGGGGGTAGAGGGAGAAGAGCAGGGCGATCACGGCCACGACCGTCCCGCCGGTGCGCCGCAGCCCCTCGAGCACCACGGCCCACAGCACGAACGCGGCGACCGTGGCCGTGGTCGGCGCCATGAACTCCCAGCCGTACTCCTTGATCCGGGTGCCGTTGACCGCGAAGTACCCGCAGACGGCGGCGGCGAGCAGCATCAGCGCGACGTCGTACCACGCCACCGGGCGCTCGGCGGCCCCGTCGTCCCCGTCCCCGCCGGCCTGCACCGCCAGGGACCGCTTGCGCACCGGGTTGACGGCGAAGACCACAGGCAGGAAGCAGCCCAGGATCAGGTACAGGTAGGAGTTGGTCAGCAGGGACAGTCCGCCGGCGTTCCAGAAGAACACCTGGTTCATGGCCAGCAGCACGCCCAGCACGGTCAGTCCGATCACGACCGCCCGCCAGAAGGGGGTCACCCGGGTCTCAGTCCTCATCGTCGGTCCCCTCGTCCTTCGTTCCCTCGGCCGGTCCGCCCGGCCCGTCCAGTTCGGTCGCCTTCCAGGCCTCCCAGTTCGCGGCGAGGTCCTCCTCGCCGGAGGCCTCGACGACGCCGGGCCACGCCTCGCGCATCCGCTCGCCGCGCTCGATCAGTTCCTGGTTCTTCCGCTCCAGCTCCTCGGTCCACACGCCGCGCTCCTCGAAGTAGCGCACGGTGCCCTCGTGGAAGGGCACGACCAGGGGCTCCTTGAGCACCTTCTCGAGGTGGAACTGCTCGGCGTCCGGGGTGGTGCCCGCGTAGTGCTCGTAGTTCTCCACGATCGCCCTGACGAGGTGGTGGACCTCGTCGGCGTCGCGCTCGCCGGTCGTGGTGAGCGGGATCGTGTACTCGAGGACGCGGGCGGACTCGCCCTCGGCCATCCCGGCGCCGCCGGTGACCTCGCCGACCGTGACCATGGGCATCAGCTCGTCCCAGGTCCCGTAGCGAGCCGGGTCCGGGTCGTCGAGGCTGAGCCACGTCACGTCGTGCGTGGAGGCGAGCTCCTCGATGTTGGAGCCCACGACGTTCTGGTACAGCGCGTCGATCTGTCCCGACTCCAGCCCGGCGATCTGCTCGCCGTAGGAGATCGGCACCTGCTCGACGTCGTCCCAGGTCAGGCCCCCGTAGTTGAGGAAGCCCTCCATCTTGTTGTTGATGGAGGTGCTCGCGGTGAGCACCGGGAAGCGCTTCCCCTCGAGGTCCTCGTAGGAGTCGATGCCGCTGTCCTCGCGCACGAGCAGCCCGTAGTTGCCCAGCGGCGCCCACACCATGCGCAGGTCCTGGGGCCCCCACTCCGGGCTGGCGAACTCGTACAGCCCCTCGTAGGCGTAGTAGTACTCGTCGCCCGCGCGGGAGTAGTCCACGGTGCCGTTCACCAGCGGGGCGAGCCGGCCGATGCCGGTGTCCGCGGTCATCAGTCGGACCTGGACCCCCTCCTCGCCCGTCAGGGCGTTCGCCACGGCGGCGAGGTCGTTGTAGGTGCCGGTGCCCACGTTGTAGGTCGACCACACCAGCTGCTGGGGCAGCCCGTTCGCCCCCGCCCGGCCGTCGTCGCTCGTGGCGGGCGTGCACCCCGAGAGCCCGAGCGCCGCGGCGGCGCCCAGCGTGGCGAGACGCGGGATGCGTCCGGATGTCCTGATCATGGTGGCCTTTCGACGGGTCGGGACGGGGTCAGCGTCCGGAGCAGGCGGGGGCGCGGCGCTCGGCGAACGCCTGCTTGCCCTCGAGGAAGTCGGTGGTGGTGAACAGGGCGGGCTGGTGCTCGGCCTCGAACGCGAGCGCGACGACCCGCTCCATCCGTGCCCGGCCCTCGGCCGGTGCGGCCGGGGGCATGGCGGCGAGGTCGCCGCCGGCGCTGAAGCAGCCGTGCGCGCCGGTGAGCACCACGGCGCGCACGCCGGGGTCCTCCGCGAGCCGCCCGAGGGCCCCGTGGAGCTGCTCGCGCAGCGCGGCCCCGAGCACGTTGCGCCGGGCCGGGTCCTCGAGCACCACGACGGCCACGGGGCCCTCGTGCTCGACGCGGACCCGCGGCGCCGGGGGCACGGCGACGGTGCCGTCGGCACGGTCGGCGGCACCGGCGGCGGTGCGGGCGCTGGGCGTCGGGTGCGGCACGGCGGACCTCCGGAAAGCTCGGGACGCGGGTGTTGCTCCAGATCACACTGCCGCACCGACTGGGAGATCTGAAATACCGAATCAGGCGTTCAGCAATACCTTGTGAGCAAATGTCAGCGGGGGTGTTCCGCCCGGGCACCCGGTGGGCGATCCTCGACGGGAGGACCGCCCGTCCCGACCGCCCTGACCCGAGAGGACCGCCATGACCGCCGTCGCCGGCCCCACCAGCTCCGTGACCGACCTGCTCCACCTCGACGCCGACCTGAGCCCCGAGGAGCTGGCGACCCGCGACGCGGTGCGCGAGTTCGTCGACCGCAGGATCCGCCCGGAGATCGCCCGCTGGTACGAGGACGCGCACTTCCCCCGCGAGATCGTCCCCGAGATGGCGCAGCTGGGGCTGCTGGGGATGCACCTGCACGGCTACGGCTGCGCGGGCCGCTCCGCCGTGGAGTACGGCCTCGCGATGCAGGAGCTCGAGGCCGGGGACTCCGGGCTGCGCACGTTCGTGTCCGTGCAGGGCTCGCTGGCGATGAGCGCGATCGCCAAGCACGGCTCCGAGGAGCAGAAGCAGCGCTGGCTGCCGGGCATGGCCGCCGGGGAGATCATCGGCTGCTTCGGGCTGACCGAGCCCACCGCCGGCTCCGACCCCTCGACCATGGCCACCACCGCGGTGCGCGAGGGCGGGGAGTGGGTGCTCACCGGCGCCAAGCGCTGGATCGGGCTGGCCTCGATCGCCGACGTCGCCGTGATCTGGGCCAGGGCCGACGACGGCAGCGGGAGCGAGCGCGTGCGCGGCTTCCTCGTGCCCACGGACACCCCCGGCTTCACCGCGACCCCCATCGAGCCGAAGCTGTCGATGCGCGCCTCGATCCAGTGCGACATCGAGCTGGCGGGCGTGCGGCTGCCCGCCGACGCGATCCTGCCCGAGAACCCGGGGCTGCGCGGGCCGTTCTCCTGCCTCAACGAGGCCCGCTACGGGATCGTGTGGGGCGCCCTCGGCGCGGCCCGGGACTCCTTCGAGGCGGCCCTGGCCTACGCGCAGGAGCGGATCCAGTTCGACAAGCCGCTGGCCGCCTACCAGCTGACCCAGCGCAAGCTCGTGGACATGGCCCTGGAGATCCAGAAGGGCCAGCTGCTGGCCCTGCGCCTGGGCCGGCTCAAGGACGCCGGGCGGCTGGAGAACCAGATGATCTCGGTGGGCAAGCTCAACAACTGCCGGATCGCGATCGAGATCTGCCGCGAGGCCCGCACCGTGCTGGGCGGCAACGGCGTGACCCTCGAGCACTCGCCGCTGCGCCACGCCAACAACCTCGAGTCGGTGCGCACCTACGAGGGCACCGACGAGGTGCACACCCTGATCCTGGGTCAGCACCTGACCGGCCACGCCGCCTTCCGCTGAGGCCCCGGCGGGGCGGGGGGACCAGGATCACACCGGCGGCCCCTTGGGCGGGAGCCCGAGACGCGCGTAGCATCGACAAGTTCTGCTGTGACGGCCGCGGCCGTCCGGGCTCGCCGGCGAGCCGCAGTCCTCCCGCCCGCCTCCGGAAGGATCCGCCATGTCCGCGCCCCGCACCGCCGTCCTCGAGCTCGTCCGCACCCCGAGCCCCGCCGGCGCCCGCCTGGCGATCCTCGCCCTGGCCCTCGGCGGCTTCGGGGTGGGCACCACCGAGTTCGCCTCGATGGGCCTGCTGCCGTTCATCGCCGAGGACCTCGGCGCCTCGATCCCCTCGGTCGGCACCTCGATCTCCCTCTACGCCCTCGGCGTGGTGGTCGGCGCCCCGCTGATCACCGCCGTCGCCGCCCGGATGGAGCGCAAGGCCCTGCTGCTGCTGCTCATGGGCGTGTTCACCCTCGGCAACGGCCTCTCCGCGGCCGCGCCCTCCCTCGAGCTGCTCTACGCCGCCCGGTTCCTCTCCGGGCTCCCGCACGGGGCCTACTTCGGCGTGGCCTCCGTGGTCGCCGCCGCCCTGGCCGCCCCCGGCCGCCGCGGCACCGCCGTGGCGCGCGTGATGCTGGGCCTGACCGTGGCCAACATCGTGGGCGTGCCCGTCGCGGCGGCGGTCGGCGGGGCGCTGGGCTGGCGGGCGGCGTACCTGCTCGTCGTCGTCCTGGGGGTCCTGACCCTCGCCGCCCTGGCCCTGTGGGTGCCGCGCAGCCAGGGCAACGGGGGCGCCTCGGTGCGCCGCGAGGTCGGCGCCCTGGCCCGCCCGCAGGTCGTGCTGACCCTGCTCGCCGGGGCCGTGGGCTTCGGCGGGATGTTCGCCGTCTACACCTACATCTCCCCGACCCTCACCGAGCTCAGCGGCCTCGACATCACCGCCGTGCCGTGGGTGCTCGCCGTCTTCGGCGTGGGCATGACCCTGGGCTCCCTGCTCGCCGGCCCGCTCGTGGACCGCTCGATCGAGCGCACCGCCCTCGGCGCCGGGGCCGTCACCGGCGTGGCCCTGGCGTTCTTCGGGCTGTTCGTGCACCTGCCGGTCGCCGCCGTGGCCGGGGCCCTGTGGATCGGGATCATGGGCTCGCTGTTCACCACCTCCCTGCAGGTGCGCCTGCTGCGCGAGGCCAAGGACGCCCCCTCCCTGACCGCCGCCATGAACCACGCCGCGTTCAACCTCGCCAACGCGCTGGGCGCCTTCCTCGGCGGCGCCGTGGTCTCGGCCGGCTGGGGCTACCGCGCCCCCGCGTGGGTCGGCGTGGGCCTGGCCGTGGCCGGCCTGCTGATCCTCGCCACCGCGGTGCGGCGCAGGGCCCTCGCCGCCCGGGCCTGAGGCGGTGAGCGCGCAGCGCGTCTTCGACGCCCACCTGCACGTCATCGACCCCGCCCGCCCACCCGCTCGTGCCGAACCAGGGGTGGGTGCCGGAGCCGTTCACGGTCGAGCAGTACCGGCGGCGCACGGCCGGGCTGGGCATCGCCGGCGGCGCGGTCGTGGCGGGGTCCTTCCAGGGCCACGACCAGGGGTGGCTGCTCGACGCCCTCGCGCGCCTGGGCCCGGACTGGGTGGGCGTGGCCCAGCTGCCGGAGACCGTGGCCGACGAGCGGCTCCTCGCCCTCGACGCCGCGGGGGTGCGCGCCGTGCGCGTCAACCTGCGCCGCGGCGGCCCCGTGACCCCGCAGCAGCTGGACCGGCTGGCCCGCCGGGTGCACGAGGTCGCCGGGTGGCACACGGAGCTCTACGTCGACGCCCGGGAGCTGCCGGAGCTCGCCGGCGTCCTCGCCGCCCTGCCGGCGGTCGTGGTCGACCACCTCGGCCTGCACGAGGACGGGCTGGGGCACCTGCTCGGCTTCGTCGAGCGCGGGGCCGTGGTCAAGGCCACCGGCTTCGGCCGGGTCGCGCTCGACCCGGCCCGGGCGATGGCCGCCGTGCTCGCCGTGGACCCCCGGGCGCTCGTGGTCGGCACCGACCTGCCCTCCACCCGCGCCGCACGGCCCTTCGCCGACGAGGACCTCGAGCTCGTGCGCCGCACGGTTCCGCCCGAGCACCTGCCGGCGGTGCTGTGGGACAACGCCGCGCGGCTCTACCTGCGCCGCCCGCGCCCCGGCGCCGCTCCGGCGCGCGGCTGAGCCCCCACCCGGGAATCGTTCCTCCGGCGGATCCGCCGGGGACCCGCGGGGACTAGCGTGCTGTGCCATGCGCAGCGATCAGGTCGTCCCCTCCGAGCGCCCGGACCGGACCCGTCCGGGCGCCCCGTCCCGTCCGGCAGTCCCGTCCGGGCCGGGGGGCCGCACCGCCGGGACGGGACGACGACGGCGCCCGGCCGCGCTCCTGCTGCTAGTAGCCGCCGTGCTCACCGGGTGCGGGAGCGCGCAGGTCGAGGTCCCCGCACCGCCGGCCGAGGGCAGCGTGCTCGACGCCGCCGACGTCCTCACGGACCAGGAGGAGCAGCGGCTGAACGCCCTGATCGAGCGGCGCGGCGCCGCCTCCGACGCCGCCCGGGTGGCCGTGGTGGTCGTCGAGGAGCTCGGGGCCCCGATCGAGGACTGGTCCCGGGAGGTCGCCGGGGCATGGGGCGTCGGCGACGAAGGGGCCGACAACGGCGTGCTCGTCGTGGCGGCCACCGGGGACCGCGAGCTGCGGATCGAGGTCGCCGACGGCGTGCGCGAGACCTTCACCGACGAGGAGGCGCAGGAGGTGGTCGACGACGTCCTCGCCCCGGCCTTCGCCGACGAGCGCTACGCGCAGGGGCTCGAGCGCACGGTGGACCTCGTCCATCGCTGGGCCGCCGGCGAGGAGCCGGTGGCCGAGCCCACGAACTGGTGGCTCGTGGGCTCCGTGATCGGCGGGACCGCCCTGCTCGTGGTCCTGCTCGTGGGGTGGGCCGTGGCCGACGCGCGCCGGAGGCGCCGGATCGCCGAGGAGGAGCTGCGCGCCGCCGAGGCCGCCGACCCGGACCTGCGGCTGAGCGACGACCAGCGCGAGGCCTACCGGAAGTACCGGTACTCGCACCGGGGCGACGACGCGGTGGTGAACCCCGCCGTGTGGCTGCCGCTCTACCTCGCCAACCCGGGGCTGTACTCCGGCGGCGGGAGCGGCGGCGGGGACGGCTCCTCCGGGGGCGGGTCGTCCTTCGGCGGGGGCGGCGGGTTCACCGGCGGCGGCGCCTCGGGCAGCTACTGAGCCGGGCTCAGCGGGTCCCGCGGGCCAGCACCGGCCGCCGCACCGCCCGCACCGCCTCGGCCACGGCCCGCTCCAGGGGTCCCTGCCCGAAGAGCTGACGCCACACGAGGGCCAGCGCCGCCGCGACCGCCACGTGGATGACGAACCACGCGGGCTGGTCGTAGTGCAGCTCGAGGGACAGCGCGAGCAGGTGCAGGGAGTAGAGGGTGAGGGTCATCGAGCCCATCGCCGACAGCGGCAGCACCCACTGCCCGACGCCGCGGGCGAGGATCAGGAAGAAGCCCACCGCGGCCACGGCCGTGCCGGTCGCCGAGAGCAGCGTCAGCGGGGTGCTGGTGTAGGGGGCGATGATCGCGAGCCACCACCAGCTGCCGGTGGGCAGCTCCTCGTCCGGGCCGTAGATCATCGTGTCGCTGATCGCCTCCCGGGTGACCCAGTCCTCGCTCCACAGCATCCCCTCGTAGCCGCCGGCCTGGAAGACCAGCACCCACGAGACCAGCCACGCGATCGCGGCGAGCATCACCCCGAAGGCCAGCAGCAGCGCCTGGGTGCGGCCCTCGTGCAGGTCCAGCCGGCCGATGCCCAGACCCACGAGCAGGTAGGCCATGTAGGACAGGGCCGGGAAGGTGCCGGTCAGCAGCAGCTGCACGAGCGTGGCGCCGGGCTCGGCGAGCAGCGAGGTGAACGTGGGGTTGTACTGCTCGGAGGACAGCGGGGCCTCGCCCAGCAGGTGCAGCAGCACGGGACCCGCCACCATGAACCCCGCCGCCCATGCGAACAGGGACCGGGCGCGCAGGTGCAGGAACGGGATCGCGAGCAGGAAGAACACCCCGTAGTAGACGAGGATGTTGAACGCCGGCACGTCGTCGGGGGTGTTGCCGGGCAGCACGTGGTTGATCGAGAGCCCGAGCAGCGCGATCAGCAGGGCGCGCACGGCCACCCCGACCCGGTCGGCGGTCATCGTGCGCCCGCCGTGCGGGTGGCGCCCGCCCGAGCTGAAGGCCAGGCCCACGCCGGCCAGCAGCGCGAACAGCGCCGCGGAGCGACCGGCGAAGACCGTCCACTGGGCCGTGGGCTCGAAGGTCTCCGGATCCCACATGGGCATGATGTGGATGGAGATCATCCCGATCAGGGCGAAGCCGCGGGCGGCGTCGATGCCGATCAGGCGCGGCCGGCGCGGACCGGCGGGCCGCGCGTCGCCGGGCGCGGCCGGGCCCGGGTCCGTCCCGACCGCCGGAGGGGTCGTGGGCGTGCCCGACCACGGCGCCTGCGGCGCGGTCCGGTGCTGGTCGTCGGTCATCGTGTCTCGTCCCCCGGGTCCTCTGCCGGCGGGCCCCCTGCCCGCCGCACCGGGAGCGCTCCCGGCCTGTTCACAGAAGAACATTCTGCCTTGTGCCGGGGTTAGACCGAAGCTGTGATTCCGCTGTGAGGCGGGGATCACGCCCCGAGCTCGCCGAGGAGCTCGCGCGCGACCTGCTCCGGGGTCCGGTCCGTGGCCGCCGCGGTCTCCTCGAGCCGCCGCCGGGCGGCGGCGGAGCCGGTGCCGTGGCGCTCCATGAGCACGCCGGTGGCCCGGTCGACCAGCTGCCGGTGGGCCAGCACCTCGTGCAGGGCGGAGCTGAGCAGGGGCGGGGCCGTGGGGCGGCGCCCGCCGGCGAGCAGCGCGGCGGCCGTGCCGGCCACGAGGGCCAGCAGGTGCTCGTCGACCGCGCTGAACACCCCGGGCCCGCGCGCGTAGACCTTCAGCGCGCCGAGGGTCTCCCCGCCGTGCACGAGCGGGGCGCTGAGCACGGAGCGGATCCCCAGGTCGTGGGCGGCCGCCGACCACGCGGGCCAGCGGGTGTCCGCGGCGGTGTCGTCGAGGCGCTGCAGGCCCGCGCTCGCCCACGCGCTCAGGCACGGGCCCTCCTCGAGGTCGTACTGCAGCGCGTCGGCGGTCTCGACCACCGGGTCGGTCGCGGCGGTGGTGATGGTGGTGCCGTCGGCGTCGATCGTGGAGACCCCGGCGGCGTCGGCGGCGGGCACCACGCGCCGCGTGATCCGGGTGAGCTGCTCGAGGGTCCCGGGGGCCGTCGGCTCCTCCAGGAGCATCCCGTGCAGCCGGGTCAGGGCCGCGACCAGCTCGTCACGGGGTTCTGCCGCGCCCATGCGGTCCGCCACCTCCTCGGGCAGCCGGGCCGGCGCCGGGTGCCCGGCCGCGCCTGCGCGGTCACCGTAAGCATCGCTGTGCATGGACCACAAGCCGCCGGTGCCGGGGGCGCACCGGTCAGGACCGGCGGCGCAGCGTCTTCTCGAGCCCGCTGCCCACGAGCACCGCGCAGGTGGACCAGATGGCCCCGGCCGGGCCCAGCGGTGCCGCGACCAGCCCGGCCAGCAGGGGCATGGCCACCTGCCCGACCCGGTTGCCGACCAGCCGCACCGCGAGCGCCGAGCCGCGCCAGGACGCGGGCACGGAGGTCGAGATCAGGGTCATGGTCAGCGGCTGCCCGAGGCCCAGGCAGAAGCCGCCGGCGAAGAGCAGGACCGCCGCGAGCCACGGGACGGTGATGACCAGCGGCGGCAGGGCGAGGGCGATCCCGGAGCCGTAGAGGCTCACGAGCAGCAGGGACCGGCGGGAGAACCGGTGGGCGAGCCGCGGCAGGAACACGCGGGAGAGGATCGAGGCCCCGCCGCGCACGGCCAGCAGCGCCCCGATCCACGCGGGCGGCACCCCGGCGCGCTCCCCCACCAGGGGCAGGAACGCGGTGAGGATGTCGAGCATCGCGAGCAGGGACAGGGCCGCGAGCATGTGGGAGGGCACCCCGGGCACCCGCAGGATCCGCAGCATCGAGGCGCGCGGGAGCGGCGCGGGCACGGTCCCGGCCTCTCCCGCGGCCGGCTGCTGCCCGGCCGCGGCGGTGCTCGCGGCACCGGCGTCGTCGTCCCGGGGGCGGCCCCGCGGGGTGCGGGCGCGCACGAGCAGGACGGGCACGGCGAGCAGGGAGAGCCCTGCGCCCAGCCACAGCGCGGTGCGGATGTCGGCGAGGCGCTCCGGGGAGGCGACGGCGGAGCCCGTGCCCAGCAGCAGCCCGGCCAGCAGCGGCCCGGCGAGCTGGCCCGCGGAGAACGCGGCGGTGAACCAGCCGAAGCCCTTGTCGAGCTGGTCGTCCGGGGAGTGGCGGGCGATCGCGGCCTGCCCGGCGATGGTGAACAGCAGGTGGCCCATGCCCAGCACGGCGCTGGCCAGGGCCACGAGCGCGGCGGTCGCGGCGAGGTCGAGGGCCAGGGCCCCGAGGGCGAGCACCACGGCGCCGACCACGACCATCCGGCGCAGCTCGCGCACGCGGTCCGTGGTGCGCCCCAGCCACATCGCGGTGACCAGGGGCAGCACCGCGTAGGCGGCGGTGACCAGGCCGACCGTCACCGCGTCGGCCCCCAGGGCGAGGAGCTTGTACGTGGTGACGGGCCGGACCAGGTTCAGGGCGGTCTGGGAGAGCGTGGCGGCGGCGACGAGCAGCCACAGCCACGCGCCCGTGCGGGGGCTCGCCGGGGCCACGCCTCAGGCGCGGCGGGGCTTGACGGCGATCACCGGGGCGCTGGCCTCGAGCAGGACCTGCTGGGCGGCGGAGCCCAGCAGCAGCTTGCCGACGGGGCTGCGGTGCCGCACGCCGATGACGATCGCGGAGGCGCCGACCTCCTCGGCGGCGTCGAGCAGCTCGCCCACGGCGTCGCGGTTGCGGGCGTCGGGGGTGCGGAAGGCCACGGGCACTCCCTCGAGCTGGGTGCCCTCGGGGTCGAGCTGGGCGCCCTCGAGGTTGAACACGAGCAGGTCCTCGGCCCGGCGGCGGGCCTCCTCGAGGGACGCGGCGAGCGCGGCCTCCCCCTCGGGGGTGCTGGTACGGGCGACGACGACGGTCATGGGGGCCTCCGCTGCTGGGACGGTCAGGGACGGGCACGCCGGGGGTCGGCGGCCGCGAGCGAGGTCAACCCTACGGCCGGGCGCCGGGAATCCGCCGTTCCGCGCGTGAGCACAATGCGCAGAACCCGCACAAGGAGCAGTAGCCGGGAAAGCGAGCAGAAGCCCCGTGGACGTGACGCGGGTCACCTAGGGTCGTCCGGAGCGGCTCGGCAGAGCCCCGTCCACGATCCCCTCCCGGTCCGTCCGGGATCGACGGAAAGCGAACAGCACCCGTGAGCACAATCCCCGACCCGGCGCCGCCCGCGGCGCGGCGACGCCACCCCGTCGCAATGACGGTCTACGGCGTGGTCGCCGCCGTGGTCATCGGCCTGGCGTCCTTCTTCTCGATCCAGTCCGCGTCCGGCGGCTCCGACCTGCGGGCGAACCTCACCCTGATCGCCCCGGCCGGCGCCGGCGGCGGCTGGGACACGTTCATGCGCGAGCAGCAGCAGGCGATGCGCACCAACGGGCTGGTCAACAACTCCCAGGTCGTCAACATCCCCGGCGCCGCCGGGACGATCGGCCTGGGCAAGCTCTCGACCATGCACGGCCAGGCCAACACCCTGATGGTCACCGGCGCCGGGCTCGTCGCGGGCGTGGAGCAGACCGGCTCGCCGGTCACGCACGACGACGTGCGCCCGATCGCCCGCGTGGTCGAGGAGTACGACGTGGTCGTGGTCCCCGCCGACTCCCCGTACGGGACCATCGACGAGCTCGTGGCCGCCTGGCGCGCCGAGCCCGGGGAGGTCGCGTGGACCGGCGGCGGCACCTTCGACCAGCTGGTGATGACCGAGCTCGCCCTCGAGGCCGGCATCGAGCCCGCCGAGACGACCTACATCCCCAAGTCCGGCGGCGGCGAGGCCACCCAGGCGCTGATCACCGGCACCGCCGACGCGGCGACCTCCGGGTACATGGACGTGGCCGACCAGATCGAGGCCGGGCGCCTGCGCGCCCTGGGCATGGCCGCGCCCCAGCCGCTGGAGGGCGTCGAGATCCCGACGCTCACCGAGCAGGGCTACGCCGTGGACCTCGCCAACTGGCGGGCCGTGCTGGCCCCGCCCGGGATCACCGACGAGGAGTTCGCCGAGCTGCGGGCGCTCGTCGAGGAGGCGGTCGCGACCCCCGAGTGGCAGGAGGCCGTCGAGCGCAACAAGTGGACCGAGGTGTGGCTCGCGGGCGAGGAGTTCGACGAGTTCATGGCCTCGGAGCAGGAGCGCATCGCCGCGCTGGTGAAGGAGCTGAACTGATCATGAGCACGTCCACGTCCTCGCCCGCCGGCACCGCCGGCGAGCACCCCGCCCCCGCGCAGCCGCCGCGGCGCACCCCGGACGGGCCCCCGTCCCCGCCGTCGTGGTGGGCCGGGCGCAGCGGCCTGGTGGTCCCGGCGGTCACCGCCGGCTTCAGCACCTACCTGCTCGTCGGGGCCCTCACCATGGAGATCCCCGAGGGCACCGACTTCCCGGGTCCCGCGTTCTACCCGCTGCTGCTCGTCGTGGCCGGGTACGTGCTCTCGGCGCTGCTGGCGCTGCACTACCTGCGCACCCCCGAGCACCCCGCGGAGCTCTCCGGGCGCTCGTGGCGCACCCACTCCGACTGGGCCGCGGTGGCCTGGGGCGCGGGCGGGTTCCTCGTCTTCGCCCTGACCCTCGAGCTGCTCGGCTGGATCCTCGCCGCCGCCCTGCTCTTCTGGGCCGTGGCCCGCGGGTTCGGCAGCCGCCGGCCCCTGTTCGACCTCGTGCTCGCCCTGTTCGTGAGCAGCGCGATCTACCTGGCATTCGCCGTCGGCCTGGACCTCACCCTCCCGTCCGGCATCCTGGGAGGCGGTCTCTGACATGGACGCACTGAACCTGCTGGCGGAGGGCTTCGCCGGCGCACTGACCCCCATGAACCTCGTCTGGGTCGTGGTCGGCTGCCTGCTCGGCACCGCCGTGGGCGTGCTGCCCGGCCTGGGCTCCTCGATGGCGGTGGCCCTGCTGCTGCCCATGACCTTCGCGCTGGACCCGACCGCCGCGTTCATCCTCTTCGCCGGGGTCTACTTCGGCGGGCTGTTCGGCGACTCGACCATGGCCATCCTCATGAACACCCCCGGGCAGGGCTCGGCGATCGCCTCCACGTTCGAGGGGCACCGGATGGCCAAGGACGGCCGGGCCCCGCAGGCGCTGGCCACCGCGGCGATCGGCGCGTTCGTGGGCGGGATGGTCGCCTCCGTCGTCGTCGTCTTCCTCGCCCCGCGGCTGGCGGACTTCTCGGCGAACTTCGGCCCCGCCGAGTACTTCGCCCTGGCGCTGTTCGCCTTCGTGGCGACCTCCTCGGTGGTCTCCGACTCCGCGGTCAAGGGCCTGCTCTCCCTCGTGCTGGGCCTGGGCATCGCCACGATCGGCATCGACGCGATCTCCGGCTCGGAGCGCTTCACCGCCGGCTCCCCGAACCTCTTCGACGGGATCTCCCTGGTGACGGTCTCCGTGGCCGTGCTGGCCCTCGGCGAGGTGCTGCACGTGGCCTCCCGGATCCGCCGCGACCCGGCCGCGCACCGGTTCACGTTCTCGGGCCGCCCGTTCCTCTCCCGCGCGGAGCTCAAGGAGGCCGCCCCGGCCTGGATCCGCGGCACCGCGATCGGCCTGCCCTTCGGCGTGGTGCCCGTGGGCGGGGCCGAGGTGCCCACGTTCATGGCCTACGACGTCGAGCGCCGCATCGACCGCCGCCGCCCGAACCCCATGTTCGGCAAGGGCGCCATCCGCGGCCTCGCCGCCCCGGAGGCCGCCGGCAACGCCACCACGGGCACCGCCATGGGCGCGCTGCTGGCCCTGGGCCTGCCCGTCTCGGCGACCGCGGCGATCATGCTCGCGGCCTTCCAGCAGTACGGCCTCCAGCCGGGCCCGCTGCTGTTCGACCGGGCCCCGGACCTCGTGTGGGCGCTGCTGGCCAGCTTCTTCATCGCGATGGTCGTGCTGCTCGTGATCAACCTGCCCTTCGCCCGGCACTGGGCGAAGCTGCTGCTGATCCCCAGCCAGTACCTCTACGCCGGGATCGTGGTGTTCTGCGGCCTGGGCATCTACGCGACCTCCGGGGCGGTCTTCGACCTGCTCCTGCTGCTGGCCCTGGGCCTGCTGGGCTTCATGATGCGCCGCCACGGCGTGCCGGTGGCCCCGCTGCTGATCGGCATGGTCCTGGGGCCGCTGGCCGAGACCAGCCTGCGCGACGGGCTGCTGTCCTCCAACGGCGACTACACGGTCTTCGTCACCGGCCCCATCCCGCTGGTGCTCTACGGCCTGCTGCTGGTCGTGATCGCCCTGACGGTGCGCTCGAAGATCGTCAACCGCGCCCGCCAGGACGTGTGAGCGCCCTGGGCCCCGCGCACCACCCCCACTAGAGTGGTCCGGACCACCACGACGACGGCCGCCCGCGTGCCCCGCACGCGGGCGGCCCGTCCGCTGTCCGGCGCCCTGCGCGCCGAGGAGGCGAGGATGCACCCACGGCGCCGCCCGGCCCTGGACTTCGGCCGCCAGACCCTGCTGCTGCAGCTGGCGACCGTGCTGCTCGCCGTGCTCGTGACCACCGGGGTGCACGCCTGGCTGACCTACCAGCTCGCGGGCGAGGAGGCCGAGCAGC
This sequence comes from Kocuria flava, assembly GCF_001482365.1. NCBI lineage: Bacteria > Bacillati > Actinomycetota > Actinomycetes > Micrococcales > Micrococcaceae > Kocuria > Kocuria flava. The sequence goes on from NZ_CP013254.1 coordinate 505,512, forward strand.
GGGCCCTCGCCGTCGCCCGCACGGTCGCCGCCGCCGACGCCGTGCGCGCGGAGGTCGCCCGCCTCGACGCCGCCGACGCCGCGGGCACGCCCCCGGAGGAGCTGGCCCGCAGCCCGCTGCTGGCCCACGCCGAGGCGGTGCGCGAGCGCACCGGGGCGCTGTTCGTGGTGGTCACCGACGGCGAGGGCACCCGCCTGACCCACCCCGACCGGGACCTGATCGGGCTGCCCGTGAGCACCGACCCCGTCGCGGCCCGCGAGGGCGTGGAGGCCACCGACCAGGAGCGCGGCACCCTCGGGCTCTCCGCCCGCGCCAAGGTCCCGGTGCGCGCCCCCGGCTCCGAGACGGTCGTGGGGCAGGTCAGTGTGGGCTTCGGCGTGCGCGGCATCCGCGAGAACCTGCGCGACGACGTCGAGCTGATCGTCCTCACCGCCGCCGGGGCCCTCGCCGTGGGCGCGGCCGCGTCCTGGCTGCTGAGCCGCCGGCTGCGCCGGCTCACCCTGGGCCTGGAGCCCGAGGAGATCACCGAGCTCGTCCTCGACCAGGAGGCGGTGCTGCGCGGGGTCGACGACGGCGTGGTCGGGGTCGCCGCCGACGGGCGGCTCACCGTGGTCAACGCCGAGGCCCGCACCCTGCTGGGCCTCGACCCCGCGGCCGAGCTCGCCGGCGCCCCGCTCGCGCGGGCCGGGCTGCCGCCCGTCGTGGTGCGGCTCGCGGCCGAGGCCTCCGCCGCCCCGCACGCCGAGACCCCCGCCGTGGAGGAGGTCGTGGGCACCCGCGTGCTGATCCTCTCCGCCCGCGCCGTGCGCGGGACCGGCCCCGGCGCCCCGGACCTGGGCACGGTCGTGACGGTGCGCGACCGCACCCAGCTGCAGGACCTCACCAAGCAGCTCGAGGCCGTCAGCGCGATGACCGGGGCGCTGCGGGCCCAGCGCCACGAGTTCGCCAACCGGCTGCACACCGTCTTCGGGCTGCTGAGCACCGGCCGCCACGACGAGGCCGAGGAGTACGTGGGCGGGCTGCTGGCCGCCGACCCCGAGCGCTTCCCCGCCGAGCAGACCGAGGCCCTCGGCGACCCGTTCCTGCAGGCCTTCGTGGGCGCCAAGGCCGTCGAGGCCGCCGAGCGGGGCGTGCAGCTGCGGGTCGGCCCCGAGACCCTCGTCCGCGGGCGGGTCGCGGACCCCCACGACGTCGCCACCGTGCTGGGCAACCTCGTCGACAACGCGGTGCGCGCCGCCGTGCACGGCTCCGCCCCCGGGCGCTGGGTCGAGGTCGAGGCCCTCGACGAGCTCACGGACGCCGGCGGCACCCTGCACCTGGTGGTCGCCGACTCGGGGGACGGCACCGCCCACCCCGAGCAGGTCTTCGAGGAGGGCTTCTCCACCGCCGCCGCCGCTCCGCTGGACGCCCACGGGCAGGGCCTCGGGCTGTTCCTGTGCCGCCGCCTGGCCGAGGCCCGCGGCGGGTCCGTGTGGCTGGCCGACCCCGGCCGCCCCGGCGGGCCCGGCGCCGTGTTCTGCGCCCGCCTGCCCGGCACCGTCGCACCCCCGGAGCCCGGGGGCGGGAACGGGGACGGGGCGTCCGGCTACCATGCCGACGGGGCCGCGGCCGCGGCCCGGACCCAGGACCCGGGGGCGGAATGAGCGAGGACCTGCGCGTGCTGATCGTCGACGACGACTTCCACGTGGCCAAGCTGCACGCCGGCTACGTCGACGCCGTCCCGGGCTTCACCGCCCTGCGCCCGGTCGGCACCGCCGAGGCGGCCCTGCGGGCCGTGCGCACCCAGCACCCCGACCTCGTGCTCCTCGACGTCTACCTGCCCGATGCCCTGGGCCTGGACCTCATGCGCAGCCTCGACGTCGACGTCCTCGTGCTCACCGCCGCCGCCGAGGCCTCGGCCGTGCGCCGGGCGCTGCGCCGCGGCGCGGTCGGCTACCTCCTCAAGCCCTTCGGCGCCGAGGAGCTCGCCCAGCGGCTGCGCGCCTACGCCCGGTACCGGCGGATGCTCGCCGGGGACCGCACGGTCGACCAGGACACGATCGAGCGGGCCGTGCGCACGCTGCGCCTGCCCCAGGCCGCCGGCCCCAGCCGCACCCGCTCGGCCACCGAGACCGCGGTGCTCCAGGCGCTCGCGGCGGGCGGCCAGCACTCCGCCGCCGCGGTCGCCGAGCAGGTGGGCGTCTCCCGGGCGACCGCCCAGCGCTACCTCTCCGCGCTCGTGGACGAGGGCGTGGTCGAGATGCACCTGCGCTACGGCAGCACGGGCCGCCCCGAGCACCGCTACGGAGTGCCCGGCTGAGCGCGGCGCCGCGCCCGCTGTCCCCACATCGGCGGCTGGCGGGCCCGCCCCCGGCGGAGCAGGGTGGAGGGCGACCCCGCCCCCGCCCCCGATCGGAGCCGCCCCGTGCCCGCACGACGACGCCCGCGCCCGTCCCGCCCGCGGCCCGTCCGCCCCGGCCGGGCGGCCGCGACCCTGACGGTCCTGGCGCTGCTGCTGCTCGGCGGGTGCGCGGCCGAGCCGGGCGTGAGCTCCCTGCGGACCGCGGACACCGCGGTGACGGCGGCGGACCCCGGCCACGAGGCCGCGGTCGAGGAGCTCGCCGCCGGGGTGCCCGGCGAACTGGGCCTGGTGGTCCTGGACCCGGACGGGCGGCCGGTCGTCACCCGCGCCGCCGAGCGGTCCTTCACGAGCGCGAGCCTGTACAAGCTCTTCGTCGCCCACGCCGTCCTCGAGCGGGTGGACCGCGGCGAGGCAGCCCTGTCGGACCCCGTCCCCGGCACCGCCCTGACCGTGGCGCAGGCCCTCGACGCGATGATCACGTGGTCGGACAACGCCTCCGGGGCCGCCCTCGGCGGGCAGCTGGGGTGGGACGCGCTCGAGGACTCCGCCCGGGCGCACGGCTTCACCACGACGACCTTCGACCCGGGCACCGGCGAGGACGGCATCGTGGCCATGACCACCACCCCGGACGACGTCGCCGACCTGCTCGAGCGGCTGCGCCGCGGCCGGCTGCTCTCCCCGGCCTCGACCGAGCTGTTCCTGGGCCTGCTGCGCGACCAGCACCTCGACTACGCCCTGTCCTCGGGGCTGTCCGCGGGCACGGAGTTCGCGCACAAGACGGGCCTGCTCGAGGACGTCTCCCACGACGCCGGACTGCTGCGCACCGGCGGGCGGGAGCACGTCGTCGTCGTGCTCACCGACGGCTGGGACGGCTTCGAGGCCTCCCGGCCCTGGTTCCGGCAGGCCGGCCCGGTGATCGAGGACCTGCTGGACCCGGTCCCCGGGGCGTGAGCCCCGTCCCCGGCCGGCACCGGCCCGGGCACCTCACGTTCCCGCCCGCCGCGGCGTCTTCCCGGTGATGGAGACCAAAGAGCCCTTCGAGACGGTGGTGGCCCGCCACGGCCCGGTGGTGTGGCGGGTGTGCCGGGCCGTGCTGCCCGGTCCCGCCGACGCCGAGGACGCGTGGTCGGAGACGTTCCTGGCGGCCCTGCGCGCCTGGCCGCAGCTGCCGGCCTCGGCGAACGTGCAGGCGTGGCTGGTGACGATCGCCCACCGCAAGGCCCTCGACGTCGTGCGGGCCCGCAGCCGCGCGGCCTTGCCGGTCGACCCGCTGCCCGAGCGGCCCGCCCCGGCCGCGGCGGAGCCCGAGGACGCCGCCGCGCTGTGGGCGGCGGTGGCGGCCCTGCCGGACAAGCAGCGCCGGGTCCTCGCCTACCGCCACCTGGGCGGGCTCTCCTACCGGGAGGTCGCCGGGATCCTCGGCGGCACCCCGGAGGCCGCCCGGCGGGCCGCCGCCGACGGGCTGGCCACCCTCCGCCGCACGCTGGCGGGCACCTGGACCGAGCGCCCCGCACCCCGGGGCACGCAGGAGGAGACGAGGACATGAGCACGCACCCCCACCACGACGCCCCGGGCAGCGGGCGACGGCCGTCGCCGAGCACCCTCGTGCCGGAGGACGTCCCGGACGCCGCGGTGCTGGCCCGGCTGCACCGGCGCCTCGAGCGGCGGGCCGCCGCGGAGGACCTGCTGGACGTGGCCGTCACGACCGTGGACTCCCCGGTCGGGCCGCTGCTGCTGGCGGCCACGCCCCGCGGGCTCGTGCGGGTGGCCTACGCCCGCGAGGACCACGACCGGGTGCTGCAGGAGCTGGCCGACCGCCTCGGCGCGCGCGTCCTCACCGCCCCCGAGGTCCTGTCACCGGCCGCGGCGCAGCTGCGCGAGTACTTCGCCGGGGAGCGCACGGCCTTCGACCTGCCCCTGGACCGCTCCCTCTCCCACGGCTTCCGCCGGCTCGTCCAGGAGCGCCTGCCCGGGATCGGCTACGGGCGCACCACGAGCTACGGGGAGCTGGCCCGCGCGCTGGGCCGGCCGGGTGCGAGCCGGGCCGTGGGCACGGCGTGCGCCACGAACCCGCTGCCCGTGGTCGTCCCGTGCCACCGGGTGCTGCGCTCCGACGGCGGTCCCGGCGGCTACGTCGGCGGCCTCGAGGCCAAGGCGGCGCTGCTCGCCCTCGAGGCCGCCTGAGCCGGCCCGGGACCCGACTGTGACGTGCCCGTCACGCCCGGCCCCTAGACTGGAAGGATGCTGACGCCCCGTGGAGAACCGCACCCCTCCTCCCTGCCCGGGAACGGGGGTGAGCGCTGATGTGCGGCATCGCCGGTGAGCTCCGCTTCGACGGCCGGGCCGCCGACCCCGGCACGATCCACCGGATGACCTGCGCCCAGTCGGGCCGCGGCCCGGACGGCTCCGGGGCGTGGGCCCAGGGGCCGGTGGCGATGGGCCACTGCCGGCTGAAGATCGTCGACCTCAGCCCCTCGGGCGGGCAGCCGATGGTCGACTCCCGGCTGGGGCTGTCGATCGTGTTCAACGGGATGATCTACAACTACCGCAGGCTGCGCGAGGAGCTGCGCGGGATGGGCTACGAGTTCTTCTCGACCTCGGACACCGAGGTCGCGCTGAAGGCCTACCACCGCTGGGGCCGGGAGTGCGTCTACCACTTCCACGGCATGTTCGCCTTCGCGATCACCGAGCACACCAGCGGGCGCACGGTGCTGGCCCGCGACCGGCTGGGCATCAAGCCGATGTACGTCGACCACTCCCGGGAGCGGCTGCGCTTCGCCTCGACGGTCCAGGCGCTGCTGGCGGCCGGGGACGTCGACACCTCGATCGACCGCACCGCCCTGTCCTACTACCTCACGTTCCACTCGGTGATCCCGGCCCCGCGCACGATCCTCAAGGGCGTGCGCAAGATGCCGCCGGCCACCGTGCGCACGATCGAGCCGGACGGCTCGGCCTCCGACCTCGAGTACTGGAACCCGCAGTTCACCCGCGACGAGGACCGCTCCGGGTGGTCCGAGCAGGACTGGCAGGACGGGCTCGTCGAGAAGCTGCGCACCGCGGTGAAGCGGCGCATGGTCGCGGACGTGCCCGTGGGCGTGCTGCTGTCCGGCGGGATCGACTCGAGCCTCGTCGTCGCCCTCCTGGCGGAGAGCGGGCAGGAGGACCTGCGGACCTTCAGCATCGGCTTCGAGTCCCGCGGCGAGGAGGCCGGGGACGAGTTCGAGTTCTCCTCCCTCGTGGCCCGCCGCTTCGGCACCGACCACCACCAGATCGCGATCGACGACGCCCGCCTGGTGCCCGCGATCGACCGCACCGTCGCGGCGATGAGCGAGCCGATGATCAGCCACGACTGCGTGGCGTTCTACCTGCTCAGCGAGGAGGTCTCCCAGCACGTCAAGGTCGTCCAGTCCGGCCAGGGCGCCGACGAGGTCCTCGGCGGCTACCACTGGTACCCGCCGCTGGCCGACGTGGCCCGCGACGACGCCCGGCAGACCTACGCGGACGCGTTCTTCGACCGGCCGTGGTCGCGGCTCGCGAAGGTGCTCTCCCCCGAGTGGATGGCCACCCACGACGCCCCGACCGCGTTCATCGAGCGCCACTTCGGCCGCCCCGGCGCCGAGACCGCGGTGGACGCGGCGCTGCGCACCGACTCGACGGTCATGCTCGTGGACGACCCGGTCAAGCGCGTGGACAACATGACCATGGCCTGGGGCCTCGAGGCGCGCGTGCCGTTCCTCGACCACGAGCTCGTGGAGTTCGCCGGGCGCATCCCGCCGGAGCTCAAGCTCGCCGACGGCGGCAAGGGCGTGCTCAAGCGCGCGGCGCGCGGGAGCGTCCCGGACGAGGTGATCGACCGGAAGAAGGGCTACTTCCCCGTCCCGGCGATCCGCACCCTCGAGGGCGGCACGCTCGACCGGGTCGAGGCGGCCCTGACCGACCCGGCGGCGGTGCGGCGCGGACTGTACAACTCCGAGGTCGTGGAGTCCCTGCTCGCGGACCCCAACACGCACCACACGCCGCTGCGCTCGAACGTGCTGTGGCAGCTGGGCCTGCTGGAGATGTGGCTGCAGACGAACGGCATCGGCTGAGTCCACCCCGCGACGACGACGGCGCGCCCGCCACCTGCTGCCGGGTGGCGGGCGCGCCGTCGTCGGGAGGGGAGCCCGGTGCGCTCAGTCCCGGCGCCCGGCGCCGACCAGCTCGGGCTCGGCGTCCGGGTCGGGGCCGGGCCCGGTGCCGCCCCAGCCGTCGGCGGTCCCGGACGGGCCGTCCCCGGCCGGATCGTCCCCCGCGGCCGGCTCCTCGGCCTCGCGGCGCAGGGACTCGCCCTCGACGTCGACGTCCGGCAGGATCCGGTCCAGCCAGCGCGGCAGCCACCACGCCCGGTCCCCGAGCAGGTGCATGGTCGCGGGGATCAGCATCATGCGCACCACGAAGGCGTCGACGAGCACCCCGAAGGCGAGGCCGAAGCCCATGGGCCGGATCATCGCCATGTGGGAGAAGACGAAGCCGGCGAACACGGAGATCATGATGATCGCCGCGGCCGTGACCACGGCCCGGCCCGCGGTGAGCCCCTCCTGGACGGCGGCGCGGGCGGAGCGCCCGTGCACGAAGGCCTCGCGCATCCCCGAGACGAGGAACAGCTGGTAGTCCATGGCCAGGCCGAAGAGCACGCCCACGAGGATGGTCGGCAGGAAGCTCAGCACCGGCCCCGGCGCGTGCACGCCGAGGAGCCCGCCGAGCCAGCCCCACTGGTAGATCGCCACGACCGCGCCGAAGGCGGCGAAGAGGGAGAGCATGAACCCGGCGGTGGCCACGACCGGCACGAGCACGGAGCGGAAGACCAGCACCAGCAGCACGAGCGAGAGCCCGATCACCACGGTCAGGTACAGCGGCAGCGCGTCGGCCAGCAGCTGGGAGACGTCGATGTTGCCGCCGGTCTGGCCGGTGACCCCGATCCGCACGCCCTGCTCGTCCTCCAGCTGCGGGGACAGGGCCCGCAGGTCGTTGACCAGCTGCTCGGTGGACTCGGCGGCGGGGCCGTCGGCGGGCACCACCTGGAACACCGCGGTGCCGTTGTCCTCCGAGAGCCCGGCCGGGACCACGGAGACGACGTCGTCCTCGGCCATGAGCGCCTCGCCCACGTCCACCTGCAGCTCGGCGGCCCCGTCCGCGTCCGTGCCCTCGGGCAGGTCGGCGACCACGAGCAGCGGGCCGTTGGCCCCGGCGCCGAACTTCTCCTCGATGACCTGGTAGGTGCGGTACTGGGTGGAGTCCTCCGGCTCGGAGGAGGCGTCCGGCAGGCCCAGGCGCATCGAGGCCGCCGGCAGCGCGACGAGCACGAGGGCGAGCACACCGACCACGAGCGTGACCACCGGGTGGCGGGTGGCCACCCCGGGACGGGGCTCGCCCAGGTGCGCGGGGCGCCGGGCCGCCCGGGCCCGCGCCCGCGCGGAGAGCAGGCGCTGCCCGACCAGCGACAGCAGCGCGGGGGTAAGGGTCACGGCGATGAGCACGGCCACGGCCACGCAGACCGCAGCGGCGGTGCCCATCACACCCAGGAAGGGGATGCCGGTGACGTTGAGCGCGGCCAGGGCGATGATCACGGTCAGGCCCGCGAAGACCACGGCGTTGCCGGAGGTGCCGGTGGCCAGCCCGATCGAGCGGTGCAGCCCGGTGCCGGCCAGCAGCTGCTGGCGGTGGCGGTTGAGGATGAACAGGGAGTAGTCGATGCCCACGGCCAGCCCGAGCATCACGCCCAGCATCGGGGTCACCGACATCATGTCCACGGCCCCGGAGAAGGACAGCACGCCGAGGGCGCCGATCGCCACGCCGGTGAGCGCCATGAGGATGGGCAGGCCCGCGGCCACGAGGGTGCCGAGCATGACCAGCAGCACGATCCCGGCGATGACCACGCCGATCACCTCGGCGGGGCCGAAGAGCTGGGAGATGTCCTGGGTGATCTCCAGGGAGTAGTCGGCCTGCACGCCGTCGAGCTCGGCGCCGTCGACGGCGTCCTGCAGCGCCTGCTTGTCCTCGGCGGTGACCGCCTGCTGCTCCTCGGTGAAGGTCACCACGGCCATGGCCGCGGTGCCGTCCCGGGAGACCGTGCGGGTCTCCTCGGCCAGGGCGAGCAGCCGCTCGCCCCGGTCCAGCTCGGGCAGGCCCGCGGCGAGCTGCTCGCGGTTGCGCTCGAGCTCGGCACGGCCCTCGTCGAGGGTCTCCTGCTGCTCGTCGAGGCGGTCCTCCACCCGGTCCAGGGCGCCGGCGCGCTCGGCCTGCTCGCGGGCGTCGTCGAGCTCGGCCTGCCCCTCGTCGAGGGTCTCCTCGGCCGCTTCCAGCTGCTCCTGCCCGTCGGCGGCCCGGGCGCGCCCGTCCTCGAGCTGCTGCCGCTGGTCCTCCCGCTGCTCCTGCGCGGTGAAGGGGTTCAGCACGGCGTCGACGCCCGGGGACTCCTCGGCCGCCGCGAGGGCGTCGCCGACCTGTGCGCGCTGGGCGGCGGTGAAGGGCTCGCCGTCCTCGGTGGTGAACACGATCCGGCCCGTGCCGTGCCCGGCGTCGGGCAGCTCGGTCTGCAGCCGGTCGGCGAGGCGCTGGGTCTCGGTGCCGGGCACGGTGATGGCGTTGGTCAGCTGGCCGCCGAAGGCCGCGAAGGCCCCGCCGGCGAGGAGCAGGACCGCGGCCCAGGCCGCGACCACGGCCCAGGCGCGGCGGGCGGCGAAGCGCCCGAGTCGGTACAGCAGGTGTGCCATGTCTCTTCTTCTGTTCGTCTCTGTCGGGTCGGTCGGCCCGGCGCCCCGGCGAGGGGCCCGGGCGGGGTGCTCCCGGATCGGGGTGCACCAGGAGCCGGAGTGCTTGGGGCGGCGCTGCCCCGGGGGTCGATGCTCCAGGGGCGGGGCGGTTCAGGGGCGAGGCGTTTCCGGACCGGGCGTCCCGGCACCGGGTGCCTCCGGACCAGGCGTCCCGGCACCGGGTGCCTCCGGACTAGGCGTCCCGGCACCGGGCGCTCCGCCACCGGGGGCCGGGTCGGCGAAGCCGTGGCGCAGCCGTTCCACGGCCTCGCGCAGCACCCGCAGCCACGTGCTGCGGCTCGCGGGGGTGTCCACCGCGCCGGTCTCCTCGGCCCACCGCTGGAACGCGACGGCCAGGGCGTGCAGGAGCAGGGTCGCGAGCAGGTCCACGGTGAACGCGGGGGCCTCGGGCACGCGGTCGGTGATCTCGGCGGCCAGCCGGGCGGTGAGGGTCTCGATCACCTCGTGCGACCACACCGCGGTGGTCGGGCTGTTCTCGCTCGCGCCCATGAGCCGGGCGATGTGGCACATGGCGGGGACGAGCTCGGTGCGCTCGATGACGTCGGCCAGCTGCTCGAGCACGGCGCCGATGCTCGGCTCGGCCGGCGGCGGGGTGGCCTCCACGACGCGCGCGAAGTTGTCGACGAAGACCCCGAGCAGCTCGCTGAAGCGGGCGTGGACGGCGTCGTCGGCCGCGGCGAAGTGGTTGAAGATCGTCCGCCGGGACACGCCGGCCCGGTCGGCGAGGTCGGTGACGGTGAACCCGCCCAGTCCCCGCTCCTCGGCCAGGGCCGCCGCGGCGTCGATGATGGCGCGGCGGTTGTGGTACTTCACCGCCTCGCGCCGGTCGTGCGGCGGGCGGTCGGGTGCGGGCTCGGCGGGCAGGGTCGTCACGAGTGCTTACACTACGTGCAATGGTGCACACAGTGCAAAGTTGCACGGCGTGCAATGGTTCTTGGCAGCCCGGCACGGCATCGTCGCCCGCTCCCGGGTCACGAGGCGATCACGATCCGCGGGGAGACCCCGGCGAACCCCCGGGATCGCTGGCGATCCGCCGATCAGCATGCGTACGGTCGCCACCGGCCCCCGGAACCGGCCGGGCGCCGCACGACGAACGAGGAGACCACCATGCGCCGCCTTCCCCGCACCACCGCCGCCGCTGCCGCCCTCCTGCTCGCGGGCACCGTGGCGGGCTGCGCCGAGGAGACCGAGCTGACCCAGGCCGACCAGTCCGGGGTGCCCACCGAGGAGCTCGTCGGGGAGACCATGACCCTCACCGGGGAGGTGCAGGCGGTCCTGGCGCACCAGGTGATCGCCATCGGCGCCGAGGACACGCTGGTGATGGCCGAGCAGCTGCCGGAGGGCATCATGGTGGGCGACGAGGTCGAGGCCACCGGCACGGTCGAGGAGCGCGACGTCTTCACCGTCGACGATCTCGAGTCCCTGCAGACGGTCACCGACCAGGAGACCGCGCAGCTCTACGTCGACCGCGGCGAGGAGCCGATCCTCGTCGACGCCACCGTCACCGCCGCCGGCTGATCCCGTCCCGGGCGGTCCGGCCCGGCCCCCTCCCCGACTCCGACTCCTGGCCCGGCCCCGGTCCCGACCCCCGGGCCAGCCCCGGTCCCGGCCCCCGGGCCAGCCCCGACCCCGGACTCCGGACCCAGTCCCTCGGCTCCCACGCCCGGGCGGCGAGGCCCGGGCGATCGCCGCGGGAACGACGGCATCCCGGAGCGGGGCCCTGGCCTTCCGGCGAGACCCGGGAGTAGGATCGGTCGGGACCGAACAGATCAGCAGGCTGACCTTCCGTGCCCGCGCGGCAGGGGGCCGGCCGCGAGAAGGAGGACCGATGAAGGCTCTGACCTGGCAGGGAAAGCGCTCCGTGAGCGTCGAGGAGGTCCCGGACCCGCGGATCCAGGAGCCCACGGACGCGATCGTGCGGATCACCTCGACCGGCATCTGCGGCTCCGACCTGCACCTGTACGAGGTGCTCGGCCCGTTCATGGACAAGGGCGACATCATCGGCCACGAGCCGATGGGCATCGTCGAGGAGGTCGGCCCGGCGGTCACCCACATCACGGCGGGGGACCGCGTGGTGATCCCCTTCAACGTCTCGTGCGGGCACTGCTTCATGTGCAAGCAGGGCCTGCAGTCCCAGTGCGAGACCACCCAGGTGCGGGAGTACAACAGCGGCGCGGCGTTCCTGGGCTACTCCCGGCTCTACGGCTCGGTGCCGGGCGGGCAGGCCGAGTACCTGCGCGTGCCGCACGCCGACTACGGGCCGATCAAGGTGCCGCAGACCGGTGAGGACGAGCGCTACCTGTACCTCTCCGACGTGGTGCCCACCGCCTGGCAGGCCGTGAAGTACGCCGCTCCTCCCGAGGGCGGCTCGCTCGCGGTGCTCGGTCTGGGCCCGATCGGGCAGATGTCCGCCCGGATCGGCCGCCACCTGGGCTACCGCGTCATCGCGGTCGACCCGGTCGCCGAGCGGCGGGCCATGGCCGAGCGCCACGGCGTCGAGACGATGGACTCCGCCGGGGACGTCGCCGAGCGGCTGAAGGACCTCACCGACGGGCGCGGCCCGGACGCGGTGGTCGACGCCGTGGGCATGGAGGCGCACGGCTCGCACGTGGCCGGCGCGGCGCACAAGGCGGTCGGCCTGCTGCCGTCGCCGCTGGGCCGCAAGGCCATGGAGACCGCCGGGGTGGACAAGCTCGGGGCCCTCTACACGGCCATCGACGCCGTCCGGCGCGGCGGGACGATCTCCCTCAGCGGCGTGTACGGCGGCATGAAGGACCCGATGCCGATGCTCACGCTGTTCGACAAGCAGATCCAGCTGCGCATGGGCCAGTGCAACGTGCGCTACTGGACCGACGAGCTGCTGCCGCTCGTGGACGACCCCTCCGACCCGCTGGGCGTGCTGGACCTCGCGACCCACCGGGTGCCGCTGGAGCGGGCCCCGGAGATGTACGAGACGTTCCAGAAGAAGGAGGACGGCTGCATCAAGGTGGTGCTCAAGCCGTAGTCCACGCCGTGCGCACCGTGCCCCGGTGCTGCGACCCGCCCCCGACCGGGGCCGGCCGCGGCGCCGGGGCCTGCACGGGTCTCAGCCCACGGTGATGCGCACCCGCGCCGGGCGCAGGGCCTCGAGGTCGCCGTCGAGGGCGAGCGCGGGCGTGGTCGAGCCGCGGGCCGGCGCGGGCACCCCGCGCAGCGCCAGCCGCAGGGCCAGCTCGACGGTCAGCCAGGGGGTCGTGCCGTAGCCGGGGTTGCCCTCGGCCTCGAGCACCCCGGCGAAGGCCGAGCCCTCGTGCGTGGTGAAGCTCCCGCGGGTCCGCCAGGACCAGCCGGTGAGCACGTCGCCCTCCGGGCCGGTGCCCGCCGCCGGCAGGACCCGCTCCAGGACCCCGGCCAGACGCTCCCGCACCGGGTGCGGCAGCCGCACGGCCAGGCCGGTGAGCGCCTGGCCCGCCGCGGACGCGTGCGCGGCGGCCCGCCGGAGGAGCCCGGCCGTCCCGCCGGCGGGGCCGAGGTCGACGGCCTCCCGGAACAGCAGCGGGTGCGCGGCGGCCCCCGGGACCGGGCTGAGCGCCTGGGTGCGGTGCACCACCGGCGGGTTGATCGCCGCGAGCGGGCTCATCGGCGCGAGCACCCGTCCGCCGGCCGTGCGGGCCCGCAGCCGCAGCGGGCTGGTGCGGCGCACGGATCCCGCGAGGGGGCCGGGGGTGCGGGCGGCGGGGTCGTCGAGCCGCACGGGGTCCCGGTCGCGCAGGATCTCGACGAGGCTGCGCAGCGTTCCGCCGGAGACCGCGTCCGAGAACCCGGCCCCGGACGGGGTGCGCACCGAGGTGACGAGGTCGGCGCTGCGCAGCACCTCCCCGCGGGCGGCGGCGTGGCGGCGGGCGGCGTCCACCAGGACGTCGGCGGGCAGCGCCTCGAAGCCGGCGGTGTGCACGAGCGCGATCCCGGCGGCGCGGGCGGGCTCGTGCAGGTCGCGGTCGGTGCGCCGGGACAGCGCGGTCTCCCCGGTGAGGTCGAGGTAGGAGGCGCCCTCGGCCACGCACGCGGCGAGCACGGGCGGGGCGAGGCGGGTGTAGGGCCCGGCGAGGTCCACGACCACGTCGGCCCGGCGCACGAACGCCCGCAGGGAGGCGTCGTCGGCGATGTCCGTGCGCAGGATCTCCGGCTCGGGCAGGCCGCGCCGCGCGCACAGCGCCCGCACCGCCCCGGGGTCCCGGGCACCGACGACGACGCCCGCCCCCTCCGCCGCGGCCCGCTCGACGAGGTGGGCCAGCGCCGTGCGCCCGGTGATGCCGGTGGCGCCGAGCAGGCCCACCACCGGCCGGTCGTTGCCGCTGCGGTCGTCGTCCATCCGCCCACTCTAGGTCCGGGCCGCGGGGCGTGACAGGCTGGAGGAGGGCGGTGCGGCAGGCACCCGCCGCCCGCCGCACCGCACCGCACCGCACCGCACCACCGCACCGAGAGGCCGTCCGATGAGCGCCACCCCCTCCCCCGCCCGCCCGCAGGACCCGGAGGTCCGGGACCGGCCCACCGGCGCGGACCGCGCCCGCCAGGTGGTGGTGACCCTCAGCGAGATCGCCTGCGTGCTCGGCACCCTCGTGGGCATCGGGATCTTCGGCACCCGCGTCGAGGAGTCCTCCGGCGGCGACCTCGCCGCGGACGCGACCCTGCTCGCCCCGGCCGGACCGGCCTTCTCCATCTGGTCGGTGATCTACCTGGGCCTGGCCGCGTACACCGTCTGGCAGTGGCTGCCCTCCCGCGCCACGGACCCGAGGCTCCGGGCCACGGGCTGGCTCGCGGCCGCCTCGATGCTGCTCAACGCCGGCTGGCTGCTGGTCACCCAGCAGGGGTGGATCTGGGCCAGTGTCGTGGTGATCGTGGCGCTCGTGCTGGTGCTGGGGCTGCTCGTGGACCGGCTCCAGCGGGTGCCCGGCCGGGACGGGGTCGCCGACCGGGTCGTCGTGGACGGCACCTTCGGGCTGTACCTGGGCTGGGTCGCCGTGGCGACGGCGGCCAACGTCGCCGCCGCCCTCGTCTCCTCCGGCGTGCCGCAGGAGGGCCGGGGCGCGGAGTGGATCGGCGTCGTCGTCGTGCTCGTGCTCGCCGCGGTGGTCGCCGCGGTCCAGGCGCGGGTCGGCGGCCGCTGGGCGGTGGCCGCCGCCTCGGCGTGGGGGCTGTCGTGGATCGCCGTGGGGCGGGCCCTCGACGAGCCGTCCTCGATGCTCGTGGCCGGCGCCGCCACCGTGGCGGCCCTGCTCGTGGTCGCGGCGACCGCGGTGCTGCGCCGCCGGGCGCAGCGTCCCGGGACGCGGCAGGCTCCGGCGGGCTCGCGCGGCGCCTGACCCGCCACCCCGGCCGGGGACGGTCCCGTCCCACCCGGGACGCGGTCCCGCCGCGGCGGGGACCACGATGCCGGCACCGCCGGAGGTGCCGGCCGCGCCGCCGCTACAGCTCCAGGCGCTGCTCGGTGTCCTCGCCGGCGCGCTCGCGGACCACGGCGTCGACGGCCCGGATGAAGCCCAGGTGGCTGAAGGCCTGCGGGAAGTTCCCGGCGAGGCGGCCGGTGCCGGGGTCGTACTCCTCGGCGAAGAGCCCGAGGTCGTTGGCGCAGCCGATCAGCCGCTCGAGCAGGGCCTCGGCGTCGTCGACCCGCCCGCTGCGGGCGTACTGCTCCACGAGCCAGAAGGAGCAGATCAGGAACGGGTACTCGTCGCCCGCGAGCCCGTCCAGCCCGGAGGCCGTGCGGTAGCGGTGCAGCAGGCCGCCGGGGCCCTGCAGGTCCTGCTCGATCCGGGCGACCGTGCCGAGCATCCGCGGGTCGTCGTAGGCCACGAAGCCGGTGTGCGGCAGCTGCAGCAGGGAGGCGTCGACCTCCGTGCTGCCGTAGGTCTGGGTGAAGGAGTTCAGCTCCTCGTCGAAGCCGTGGGCCATGATCTCCTCGCACAGCCGGTCGCGCAGGGCCCGCCAGTGCCCGGCCGGGCCGCTCAGCCCGTGCTCCTCCACGGCGCGCACGCCCTGGTCGAAGGCCGCCCACATCATGGCGCGGCCGTGCACGAAGTACGCCGGGTCCCCGCGCATCTCCCAGATCCCGTGGTCCTTGTGGTCGAGGTGGTGCTCGCAGAAGCGCAGCAGGTTCTTCTGCAGACCCCACGAGTGCCGGTCCTCGGCGACCCCGGCGTCCCGCAGCGCGGCCAGGGCGATCATCACCTCGCCCGCGACGTCCGCCTGGTACTGGTCCACGGCGCCGTTGCCGATCCGCACCGGCCGGGACCCCTCGTAGCCGCCCAGGTGGTCGAGCTCCCGCTCCGGCAGGTGCCGCTCACCGGCCACGCCGTACATGATCTTCAGGTCCCGCCAGTCCGCGGCGACCGCCCGCAGCAGCCAGTTGCGCCAGTGCAGGGCGCCGGAGGTGAAGTCGTGGGCGACGAGCACCTCGATCGTCAGCGCCGCGTCCCGCAGCCACGTGTAGCGGTAGTCCCAGTTGCGCGAGCCCCCGAACTCCTCGGGCAGGGACGTGGTCGGGGCCGCCACGATCCCGCCGGTGCCGCGGTGGGTCAGGGCCCGCAGCACGAGCAGCGAGCGCAGCACGTCCTGCTCGTGGGGCCGGTGCGTGGAGACGTGGGAGGACCAGTCGGCCCAGAACGCCACGGCCCGATCCAGGGCCTTCGCCGGGTCCACGGGCACCGGCAGGTCGTGGTGGGACTCGTGCCACGTGAGCACCCAGTCCATCGACTCCCCGGCGACGAGCCGGAACCGGCCGCCGAAGCGGTCGGCCACGGCGCCCTCGTAGTCGTCGGGCCGTCCCTCGCCGTTCCCGGCGTCGGCGCCGGCGTCGGCGCCGGCGCCGCGGCCCTCCCCCGGCGCGGCGTCCCCGGCATCGAGGGGCACCCCGGTCGCGGCCCCCGGGCGCGCGGGCGGGACCTCGGGCACCGCGTGCAGCATCGGGCCGGTCAGCAGCAGGGCGTCCGGGCCGGCAACGGCCAGCAGCCCGCACGCCTCGCAGCCGGGCAGGTCCACGCGCCGGGTCCAGGCGCGGGCCCGGTGGTAGTCGAAGCGGATCCGCAGGTCGTGCTCGACCTCCACCTCCCCGCTGACGCACTCGACGCGGCGGACGAGGTCGGCGTGGTCGGGGTGGTCCTCGGCCCCGCCCGGGGGCAGGAAGTCGGTGACGACCACGGTGCCGGTGGGGGTGCGCCAGGTGGTCTCGAGCACGAAGGTGCGCGGCAGGTACCGGCGGGAGGCCACCTCGCCGTCGACGGCCGAGAGCTTCCAGCGCCCGTCCTCCGGGGAGCCCAGCAGGGCGGCGAAGACCGAGGGGGAGTCGAAGCGCGGGAAGCACAGCCAGTCGACGCTGCCCTCGCGCGAGACCAGCGGGCCGGTGTGCAGGTCGGACAGCAGCGCGTAGTCCTCCAGGGGAACGGACGCGGACTCGGGGTGATCGGCGCTCATGGGCCCATTCAATCAGCCGCCGGGGCATCGTCGGTCGACCCGCCCGCGCCACCCGCTCGACACGGCGGAGGCGTCCTCCCGCCCGCGGGCGGGGGATGCACCGCCCCCGCGCCGGCGCCGCGATAGCGTGCAGGCATGGACAGCATCAGGACCCTCGTCATCCTCGGCGCCAGCGGCGACCTCACCTCGCGGCTGCTCCTGCCGGGGCTGGGCACGCTGCTGAGCACGTTCCCCGAGCGGCGGGTCGAGGTCGTGGGCACCGCCCGCGACGACGCCCCGGAGTGGCCGGCGACCGTCGCCGACGCCTTCGCCTCCGTGGGCGCCGAGGGCCCCGCCGTCGAGCACGCCCGGGAGACCGCGCGCTGGGTGCGGTGCGACGTCACCGACGCGTCCGACCTGCGCGCCCTGCTCGACGACGTGGCCGGCCCCGTCTGCCTCTACTTCGCCCTGCCCCCCGCCGTCACGGCGGCGGCGTGCGAGGTCATGGCCGGGCTGGACCTGCCGGAGGACCTCGTGCTCGCCCTCGAGAAGCCGGTCGGCACGGACCTCGCCTCGGCGCGCGAGCTGAACCGGCTCGTGGGCCGCCTCGTGCCCGAGGAGCGCACGTTCCGGGTGGACCACTTCCTGGGCATGCCCGCCGTGCTCGACCTCGTGGGGCTGCGCTTCGCCAACCGCATGCTGGAGCCGCTGCTGAACCGAGAGCACGTCGAGTCCGTGGAGATCGTCTTCGACGAGACCCTGGGCCTCGAGGGCCGGGCGCAGTTCTACGACGCGACCGGGGCGCTGCGGGACATGGTGCAGTCCCACCTGCTGCAGGTCATGGCGCTGCTGCTGATGGAGCCGCCCGCGTCCTTCGACCAGGCGGAGATCCCCGTGCTCACCGGCCACGTCCTGCGCGCCACGAAGCCCTGGGGCGGGGACCCCGCGCTGACCGCCGTGCGGGGCCGCTACACCGCCGGGCACGTGGGCGGGAAGGACCTGCCGGACTACACCGCGGAGGAAGGGGTGGACCCCGGGCGGGGCACCGAGACCTTCGCGCAGGTGACCCTGGAGGTGGACACCTGGCGGTGGAACGGAGTGCCCGTCACGCTGCGCTCGGGCAAGGCGGTCGGCTCGCCCCGGCAGGAGGTGGTGGTCACCTTCCGCCGGCCCCCGCACGCCTACGCCCAGTTCCCCCACGGGGGCGAGGTCGCCCCGAACGTGCTGCGCCTGGGCCTGGAGGAGGAGCGCCTGGGCCTGGAGCTCAACGTGGGCGGGCCCTTCGACTCCCGCGGCATGTCCCGGCTGACCCTCTCCTCCGGGACCGCGGAGCCGGGGCTGAGCGCCTACGGCAGCGTGCTGCGCGGGGTGCTCGACGGCGACCCCGCGTTCAGCGTCCGCGGGGACGCCGCGGAGCAGGGGTGGCGGATCGTCGAGGAGGTGCTCGCGGCGTTCGACGACGGGCGCGTGCCGCTGCAGGAGTACCCCGCCGGCAGCGACGGGCCCGTTCGCGGCGGCGCCTGAGCAGGCAGGACGCCGGAGCCCGGCGACCGCGGTGCGGCGCCGCAGCGGCCCTCCGGTCCCGGAACGACCGCACCGACCCTCCGGTCCCGGAACGGCCGCGGCCCTCCCGTCGTGGCCGGAGGACCGGCCGGCGCCGCTCCGCGAGCGGCCTCAGGAGCCCGGCCCCGCCACCCGGCGCCGCTCCGGGAGCTCCCTCGGGCGGCGGGGCCGGGTGCCGGTCCGTCGTCGTCCCGGTGCCCGGCCCCGCCGGGAGGCCCCCGGTCAGAGGTCGCCGATGGCCGAGCCCAGCAGCCGCACGGACTCGAAGGCCTCGGCGTTGGAGTTCTTCGCCTGTGCCCCGCGGAAGGCCGCCATCCCGCGCACGCGGCCCGGGGTCATGTAGGGCTTGCCGGCCTGGTTGCGGTGGGAGAGGACGGCCTCGACCTTCACGTCGACGTAGCCGTTGATGTCCACGAACACCGACGGGTCGAAGTCGCGGGTCACCGAGGGCGACTCGAAGCACAGGATCGAGTGGTGGGCCCGGGCGGCGCGCAGGGTCGCCTGGTGCACCGCGTAGTGGTCCTGGTGCTGGTCGTGGGCGGAGTGCGTGAAGATCACGTCCGGGCCGAAGTCCTTGATCGCGGTCTCGATCGCCCGGACCATCTCGTTGCTGACGGTCTCGAGCTGCGTGTCCGGGAAGTCGTGGACGCGCAGGGCGCTCAGGCCCAGGAACGCCGCCCCGTGGCGGGCCTCGTCCGGGCGCACCCCGGCGTTGCCGCCCACCTCGCCCGAGCTCATCACGAGCCCGCGCACCTCGTGGCCGGTGTCGACCAGCTTCGCCAGCGTGCCCCCGCAGGCCAGCTCGAGGTCGTCCGGGTGCGCGCCCACGGCCAGGACCTTGCGCCGCTGGGTGACGTCGCGGGCCGGGATGCGGCGCTCGGCGATCACCGCGGCCAGCACGGCGGTGGCCAGCAGGGTGGCTGCGGCGATGATGTCGCAGAGCAGCACGTTCTCCGGCATCGCGACGACGCACCAGACGTTCAGCGCCAGCAGCACCGAGAAGACGGCGGCGATGCCGTTGCGCACCGCTCGCATGGTGCGGATCCCCCGGGCGTGCCGGAGATAGGTGCCCTTCGACAGGACGTAGGCGAGCACGGCGGCGCTGAGCGCAGCGCCGACGACGGATGGCAGCATGGTTTCCCCCCAGAAATCTTCGCTCGCCCGGCCACACCGTGACCGGGCCCCGGCGCGCCGGCCCCCCGGTCGGTGCTGCGCCGTCCCGATGCCGCCGGCCCCCTGCCGGCGTGTCGGGTTCCGATCAGTTTGCATGAGAGAACAGGTTTTTGCATCGGCGAATGCGGGTTTCCGGCGACCCCAAATAGGCCCACACCGCAACGACACACCGGAGCGGGTGACGGGCGCCCGGATGATTCCGCAGGTCAGCATGCTGTTTGTGATCGCAAGAGGCCGGAAGGCGAAGGGAGTCGTCAGCCTGCTTGTCAACGCTCGGAGGGCATGTGAGACTGGGGCCACTCGTGCACGGCGCGGCTGCCGCGCCGGACCGCACGCCCCCTGCCCCGCAAGGACGACAGCAGTTCCGACAGGAAAGAGGCACACCATGCTCAGCACGATCCAGAACCTCGGCATCCGCAGCGAGCACGCCTACGCGGCGGGCTTCGCCTCCATCGGCATCACCTTCGCGTCCTGGCTCGTCAGCCTGGGCCGGACCAAGAGCAAGGAGCAGGCCGACCGCACGGGCCTGTTCACCGGCGAGTGGGCCCCGACCTTCTTCGCCCTCGGCGTGGCCCTCAAGCTCGAGGAGACCTCCGGCAAGAAGTAGTCCGCTCCGGACCGCTCACGTGCGACGGCCCCCGCCCGATGGGCGGGGGCCGTCGCACGTCGTGCCGGCGGCACTCGGGGGCCGCGGGGGTCCGCTCCGGCGCGCCTCAGCCCTCGACGCGGCGCAGGTCGCGGACGGCAGGACCCTCCAGCAGGGCGCCGTCGGCGCCGAAGCGGGAGCCGTGCAGGGGGCAGTCCCAGGAGCGCTCGGCGTCGTTCCAGCGCAGGACGCCGCCGAGGTGGGTGCACACCCCGGAGACCTTGCACGTCACGCCGTCGACCGTCGAGACGGCCACGGGGCGGCCGTGCTCGCGCCCCACCAGGCCCTCCCCCTCCTCGGGGGTGCGTCCGGGGAGCTCGGCGAGCTCGGCCTTGAGCCAGTCCCTGGGCGCATTGAAGCCCACGCCGGCGTTGACCTTGAGCGCGCTGAGCAGGTCCGCCGGCGTGGTGACGCGCCGCCCCAGGGTCCGCGCCCACGGCACGCTCCCCCCGAGGATCTCCGCGGTGAGGGCGAGCGCGGCGGCGACGGCGTTGGACATCCCCCACTTGTTGTAGCCGGTGGCCAGGTAGATGTTCCCGCCGCCGCGGGGCAGCGTGCCGATGAAGGGCACGAGGTTGACGGAGCGGTAGTCCTGCGCGGCCCACGCGTGGGTGCGCTCGGCGCCGGGGAACCAGCGGCGGGTCCACTGCTCGAGGTCGTCCAGCCGCGCCTGCTCCGACCCGCCGCGGCCGGTCACGTGGTCGTTGCCGCCCACGAGCAGCAGCTCCTCGTCCCCGACGGGCACGGTCCGCAGGGTGCGGCCGGGGCCGTCGGCGCTGAGGTACATGCCCTGCGGGATCGTCGCCGGGGCGCCCGGGACGCGGTAGGTCATCGCGTAGGAGCGGTTCGGGGCGACCTTGGCGAAGTAGCCGCCGCGGTCGAGGACGGGGATGCCGGTGGCGAGCACCAGCCGATCGGCCTCGACGGAGCCGTGGGAGGTGCGCACGGTCAGCGGCGAGCGCAGCCCGGCCCCCGTGACCCGCACCCCCTCGACGAGGGTGCCGCCGCGCTCGCGCAGCTCCGCGGCGAGGGACCCGAGGACCTCCATCGGGTGGAACTGCACCTGCTCGGGCAGGGACAGGGCGCCCTCGACGCCGAAGGGCAGCTCCGTCTCGTCGTTCCAGCTCACCGGCAGGTCCGCCGCCTGCGCGGCCTCGAGCTCACGGCGCAGGGAGGCGGCGCCCTTCGTCGTCGTCGCGTAGGTCCACGCGGTCCGGTGCTGGAGGGGCACGCCGCGCTCGGTCAGGTAGCGCACGAGCCAGTCCCGGCCCTCGCGGTTGCCCTCGACGTAGGCGCGCAGCACGTCGTCGGACTGGTGCCGGCGGATCTGCGAGAGCGTGGTGCCCTGCAGCAGCGAGAGCTTCGCCGTGGTGTTGCCGGTGGTCACCGCCCCCACCGTGCGCGCCT
This sequence comes from Kocuria flava, assembly GCF_001482365.1. NCBI lineage: Bacteria > Bacillati > Actinomycetota > Actinomycetes > Micrococcales > Micrococcaceae > Kocuria > Kocuria flava. The sequence continues at coordinate 526,882 of NZ_CP013254.1, forward strand.
CGAGGACGGCGACGCGCTGGCCGGCCCGCGCCAGCAGCACGGCCGTGGCCAGGCCGGTGAGGCCGGCGCCGGCGACCACGGTGTCGTAGCGGGCGCCGGGTTCGAGCGTCCCGGCCGGTGCGGAGGGGACCTGGTGGGTGTCGAGCCATACGGATCTCATGGGGCCATCCTCCCGGCCCCGGGGTGATCAGTCCACTGTTGATCCGGCCGGGGTTCCGCGGGCGTCGGCCGGGTGAGCCGTTCCTGCGGGCGCCCCCTCGCGGTCGAGCACCTCCGTCACCGGTCCTTCCTGCGGACGACGACGGGGCCCGACCCGGTGTCGGAGGGTGTCCCTACGCTGGGCCCCATGCCCTCCGACCCCTCGATGGTGGACATCACCCGCATCTACTACGAACCGGCGGCCGCCGCGCTCCCCCGCGGCCGCGAGGTGCTCGAGCGGTGGCCGGACGCGACCCTGGTGGAGGTGCCCAGCCACTGGCAGATCCCCGAGCTGCACGGCGACGAGGCCAACGTGCGGCGGTGGGTGCGGATCAAGCGCGAGGCGCTCGTGCTGGGGGTCAAGAAGTCCCTCGCCGCACGGCCCAACGGCCGCTCGGCCGACTTCATCGCCCCGTCCACCGCCAACGGCTGCGCCATGGCCTGCGCGTACTGCTACGTGCCGCGGCGCAAGGGCTACAGCAACCCCGTCACGGTCTTCGCGAACATCGAGCAGATCACCGGCTACCTCGACCGGCACATCCGCCGGCAGGGGGCCAAGCAGGAGCCGAACCAGTGCGATCCCGCCGCGTGGGTCTACGACCTGGGCGAGAACAGCGACTGCTCCGTGGACGCGCTGCTGAGCGAGAACGTCCGCGACCTGGTCGAGCTCTTCCGCCGGCACCCGACCGCGAAGGCGTCCTTCGCGACCAAGTACGTCAACCGTCAGCTGCTGGACTGGGACCCGCAGGGCCGGACCCGCGTGCGGTTCTCCCTCATGCCGGCGCACCTGGCCAAGCTCACCGACATCCGCACCACGCCCGTCCCCGAGCGGATCGCGGCGATCGACGACTTCGTGGCGGCGGGCTACGAGGTGCACGTGAACTTCTCCCCCGTCATCGTCACCGACACCTGGCTGCAGGACTGGGCGGAGCTCCTCGACCAGCTCGACGCCGCGCTGAGCCCCGCGGCCAAGGAGCAGCTGGCTGCGGAGGTCATCTTCCTGACGCACAACGCCCAGCTGCACGAGGTCAACGAGCAGTGGCACCCCCGCGCCGAGGAGGTGCTGTGGCGGCCCGACCTCCAGGAGACGAAGCGGTCGCAGAACGGCGCGCTGAACGTGCGCTACCGGTTCCGGGACAAGCAGCGCCACCTCGAGCAGTTCCTGGAGCTGGTGCACCGGAAGCTGCCGTACTGCGAGGTGCGCTATGCCTTCTGATCCGAGGTTCCCCGACCCGCTGCCCTCCGGCCCGTGCCTCAGACCACCCGCGGGTTGGTGTCGCCCGGCAGCCCCGAGACCGTGGTCAGCAGGAAGACGGAGTCCTCGACGGCCTCGACGGTGTGCCGGGAGCCCGTGAGGGAGAGCAGCTCGCCCGGGGTGAGCTCCTCGGCGAGCTGCCCGCGCTTGAGCACCCGCACCCGGCCCCGCAGCAGCTGCAGGGTCGCGGCGGGCGGGGCGTCGTGCTCGGCGAGCTCCGTGCCGGCGCGCAGTGCCATCACGGTCTGGCGCAGGGGCCCGTCGTGCACCACCTGCTCGGCGCCGCGGCCGGCGGACGAGGTCAGGGCCTTCGCGAGCATGGTGCCGGCGACGTCGTGGAGGTCGGGCATCGCTCCTCCTGGAGTGGGATCGGGGCTGCGGTCGGGAACGAGCCTGCAACCGGAAACGGTCCTGCGCTCAGTATCGGGAACGGGACCGTCGTCGGCAACGGACCGGCAGCCGGGCGCGGGCTCCGTGCCGCGTCAGGACGATCTCGGCCCCCGCCCGGCGGGGTCGTCCGTCACAGCAGGGCTCCTTCCAGCCGCAGCAGGAACTCCTTGCGGGCCATGCCGCCGGCGTAGCCCGTGAGCCGGCCGCCGGCGCCCACCACGCGGTGGCACGGCACGAGCAGGCTCACCGGGTTGCGGCCGTTGGCGGCGCCCACGGCCTGCGCCGCGCGCGGAGCGCCGATCTCGCGGGCGATCCGGCCGTAGGTGGCCGTGGTGCCGTAGCCCACGCCGGCCAGCGCACGCCACACCCGCTGCTGGAACGGGGTGCCGTGGAGGACGACGTCGGCCTCGAACTCGGTCAGCCGTCCGGCGAAGTACTCGTCCAGCTGCGCCCGGACGTGCGGCAGGGCGTCGTCGTCGCGCGGGCCGAAGGAGGCGGGCACCGGACCCTGGCGGGCGCCCTCGACGGAGAGGGCCGCGAGCGCGCCGTCCTCGTCGACCAGGGCGAGCGGGCCGATCGGGGAGTCCACGAGTGCGTGGCGGCGGCCGGTGGACGGAGCCCCCGTACCGGGGCGCAGCGTCAGTCCCATGCCCTGATCCTACGCCCGGCCCGGACGCTCCCGCGGGGTGCGGGCCAGCGTGTACGAGGGCTCCCGGAGGCGGTGGGTCCACCCGTAGTTGCGGGCCCCGACCGGGACGTTGAGGAGCGGGTCGAAGCGCTCGTCGGGGCCGAACGGCGCGCCCGGTCGCAGCTCCAGGGTGCCGAAGCGCTGCCACGGCCCCGTGGGAGTGGCCCAGAGCAGGTCCAGCACCCACGGGTTGCCGGCGAGCGATTGCCGGAAGCTATCGGGGCTCGTGGCCAGCGGCTGCTCCCGCGACTCGGGACGGGCCGCGACGAGCACCGGCCCCCGGTCGCCGCGGTAGGGCATGAAGGACGCGAACGCGCTCTCCGGCACGCGGCGGTGGAAGGTCGGGACGAAGCGGGAGAGCCGGCCCTCCCCTGCGGTGGCGAGGAGGACGTCGGCACGGTCACCCGGCTCGGCGCCGGGCACCCGCAGGGCGAGGCCCAGGATGTCGGGCCAGCCGTGCGGGAAGCCGAAGGAGCGGGAGAAGCGCGCCCGCACGGGGTCCTGCCCCGGCTCGTCGATCCAGCGGATGCCGCTCGCACCGCCGGTCCGCAGCAGCGTGCCCTCGAGCCCGGCCCCTTCCGTGTGGATGGGCCGGTGCGGGCGGAAGCGCTTGAGCACTGCGAACGGGGCCGTGGCGACGGTGCCGAGGACGGCGCTGACAGGTGCGGGCGTCATGACCCCCACGCTACCCGGGCCGCTGGAGGAGAGGCCACGGCCGGCCGGGGAGCTCCCACCACCGCCCTGGGACGGCCGCACCACCGCCGACCAGGGGAACAGCGCCACCGCCGGAGCACAGCGGTGGCCGGGCGGGACCACGCACGTGGCAGACCGGAGTACGGACCGTGCGAGCGGAACCTCCCCGCTCGCCCAGCCGCCGGGGCTCAGCGGATGCGGACGCGGATCGGCCCCCGGGCGGTGCGGCCGTCCACGACCGCACCTTTCTGGGTGATCTCCACCAGGCGCTCGTCGGCGAGCCGGCACGCCTGAGCGCGCACGGGTTCCATGAGCGTCCGCCAGTCGTCCGCGTCGAGGGCGCGCGCCGCCTCGGAGGGACAGATCGTCCGCTCCGGGCCCCGGCTCCGGGCGAGCTCCAGCAGCACGGAGCGCATGCGCTCGGGGGTGGGGGTGTCGGTCATGTCGGACCCGTTCTCCAGGCTCGTCGGGACGGTGCGGGACAGGGCCGTCCCAGCCTTCCAGAGCGCGGGTCCGCGAGCCAGCACCGGTGATCGGCACAGGCAGTCGGCACCGGCAGTCGGCACTGCGGTCGCTGCGGCACCGGCCGCGCTGCCGCAGCGACGGAGACCGTCAGAACGGTGGGGGATCGCCGTTGAGCGTCCGTGGCTCGTCCACGGACGACGGACCGCGCCCCGGCCGTGACGGCTCGTCGACCGGGGACCTCGACCCCGCACGGGTCGAGGGCGCGGTCCCCGCGCTGATCCTGGCTGTGGACCCCACGCCGCCCTGCGGTGCGAGCCCCGAGCCGACCGGCGATGCGAGCCCCGCGCCGACCGTGGTGGTGGACCCCGAGCCGACCGGGGACGCGGACCCTGCCCCGACCGCGGGCGCGGTCCCTGTGCCGGTCGACGATGTGGACCCCGAGCCAGCCGGCGGTGTGGAACCCGTGCCCACCGGCGCTGCGGCCCCCGAGCCGACCGGGGTCGTGCAGCGAGCGGTGCCGGACGAGCGCCCCGGCGCAACGGGCAGGGAGCCGAGGACCTGCGGGAGCGTGCGGTAGACACGACCGGCGGGCGACGTCCACTCCAGCACGCCGTCGCCCGGGACGCCGGGTGGACAGCCGCCCCCACCGCCCGGCGGCAAGGGCTCCGGACTCCGAGGTCGGACCTGCCGGACCCGCCAGGCCCCGAACGGGCCTCTGCGGTGCTTGAGGAGATGGTGGCCGCGGCACAGGTGGGCGAGGTTGTGGGCGGCGGTCGTGCCGCCGTCCTCCCAGGCCAGCGTGTGGTCGAGGTCGCAGCGTTCGGCCCGGCGCCGGCAGCCGGGGAAGCGGCAGGTTCCGTCACGGAGCCGCAGTCGCCGCCGCAGGTCGGCGGGGACCGCGTAGGTGCGACGGTCGTGGTCGAGGACCACTCCGGTGACCGGGTCGGTGAGCACCCGCGCCCAGGAGGGGGCCGCCGCGGCGATCTCCGCGATCTGCGCCACCGTCACCGGGCCGAAACCGCCCAGGTCGGCGCAGCCGTTCCACGGCGCGCCCGGAGCGGAGCGCTGATGCCGCTGCGCGTGGTCGAGCAGGGCCAGGGCGGGAACGGTGACGGTGACCTGACCACGGATCCCCCGGAGGTGCCCCGGCCACCGGGCGGGCTCGCCCTCGAGCAGCAGGTCCGCCAGAATGTCCGCTCGCCGCTGGGCGGCGCTGCGCCGGACGGACGGATGGGACGGATCGACGCCCGCGGGCTCCAGCTGCTCGAGGAGGTCGGCCGCAGGCGAGCCGGCCGCAGAAGAGGCGGCGACAGAAGAGGCGGCGGCCGCGGTGCCGCAGGAGCCGGGCGCACCACCGGGGTGTCCCGGGGCGTCCGCCTGGGCCGCCGCCAGGACCTCGAGCCGGTCCAGGACGGCCGCGGCCACGGGCGCCTCCAGGACCGCGCACAGCTGGGCCATCCCGTCCTCCACGGGCTCCACCCACACCCTCCGGCGGGCCCGGGCCGCACGGTGCGCCGCCTCGAGCCCCGCCTGCAGTCCGGCCCGCCGCGCCCGGGCGACCGCCCGCAGCTGGGCCGCGGTCGAGTCCGGCGCCCGGTCGAGCAGCTCCCGGACCGCCCTGCGCACGGCCGGTTCGGCGGGGCGCCGGTCGGCCGGCAGACCGGGATGTTCCACCAGGTCCTGCCACAGCGCGATGACGACGCGGGCCTGCGCCACGCCCACGGCGCCGTGCTCCAGCTCGACGAGGACCTCGGGCAGGTGCTCACCGAGCGTGATCGCCTCCCGCACCCGTCCCATGGCCGTCACGGACGGCAGCCGCAGCGCCGGGGCGGCCTCCTCGGCGACGTCGAGGAGCGCCTGCTCCTCCGCCTGCGCGGACGAGGGGACGGCCACGACCGCTCCTGCGCGCAGCCACGCCGCCTGGGCCTGCCAGCTCAGCTCCTGCTCCCGGCGTGCGAGCTCCCAGAGCCGGTGGAGCAAGCGGTACTGCGCCCCGGCGGCCCGCGCCTCGTCCTGCCAGGCCTCCGTCAGGGCCGTCACCGCGGCGGCGTACTCCGTCCGGGGAGGCACCCGGGGAGGCGGAGAACCCGCGCCGCCGGCCGCCGGGCTTTCGTGCCGGCCGGTCCGTGGGTGGCCGGCCACGCAGCCGGTGACCGGTCGCCCCTCGACCGTCCGCCGCCCAGCGCGGACCCCGGTGGCAGCGCTCTCCGGACCACCGGTCGCACGCGGGACCGCCACGGAGGGACGGACGGCGGGGGAAGTCATGGGACCATCATCCGATCCGCGTCGGACACCCTAAGAAGTGATCCGCATCACCAGCAGACCCGTTCTCGCCGGGGCGCACCGGGCGGCCCCGGCCGGACGAGGCGCGGAGGTCAGCCCGCGCAGACCGGCGGCGCACCGACCGGGACCCCGGCGAACCGCCGACCCTGCACCGGCCGGCAGGCCGGCGCCTGCGCAGCAGCGAGCGGCAGCGCGCAGGAGCCGGAACTCCCCGGGCGCGCCACCGGCGGGGTCCGTGCGCTACGCCGCGCCGCTGGGCGCCCCCTCCCCGACGAACGGGTAGTCGATGTAGCCCTCGGGACCCTGCGCGTAGAAGGTCCGGGGGTCGGCCGGGGTCTCGGGAAGCCCCTCCGACCAGCGGCGGACGAGGTCCGGGTTCGCGATCGCGGGACGCCCGACGACGACGCCGTCCGCCACGCCCTCCTCCAGCAGCCGGACCGACTCCTCGCGGGTGGTGGGGGTGCCGAAGCCGCTGTTGGCGAGGAACGCCCCGCCGAAGCGGGTGCGCAGGCCCTGGACGAGCTCGTCGCCGGGCTCGGCGTGGAGCACGGAGAGGTAGGCGAGGCCGAGGCCGGCGATGCCGTCGACCATGGCGCCGTAGGTGGCCTCGACGTCGGCACGGTCGGTCTCGAGCGCGCCCTGGATGTTGTGCTCCGGGGAGATCCGCAGCCCGACCCGGTCGGGTCCGACCGCCTCGGCCACGGCCCGCACGACCTCGACCACGAAGCGGGCCCGGTTCTCCGGGGAGCCGCCGTAGGCGTCCCCGCGGTGGTTGGCGGTGGGCGCGAGGAACTCGTGGAGCAGGTAGCCGTTGGCGCCGTGGAGCTCCACGCCGTCCAGGCCGGCCTCGACCGCGTTGCGGGCGCCCTGCACGAAGTTCTCGACCACGGCGGGCAGCTCCTCGGCGGTCAGGGCGCGGGGAACGGGCAGCTCGGCCTTGCCGCTGTAGGTGCGGACCGTGCCGCCGGGAGCCACCGCGCTCGGGGCGACCGGCTGCGCACCGCCGTTGAGGTCGGGGTGGGAGATGCGGCCGGCGTGCATGACCTGCATGAAGATCCGGCCGCCCTCGGCGTGCACGGCCTCGGCCACGCGACGCCACCCGGCGACGTGCGCGGGGGTCTGGATGCCGGGCTGGAAGGCGAAGCCCTGGCCGACCACGTCGGGGTAGGTGCCCTCCGTGACGATCAGGCCCATCGACGCGCGCTGGGCGTAGTGCTCGACGATCAGGTCGGTGGGCACGCCGTCGCGACCGGCGCGCAGGCGGGTCAACGGAGCCATGACGAGGCGGTTGGGCAGCTCGAGGGAGCCGACGGCGAGCGGGGTGGTGAGGACGGTCTGCGGCACGGGGAACACCTTTCCGGCAGGGGGCTGATTCTTCCTCCCTCAACGGTTCCCGGTCCCGGATCATTCGCGTGCGGCCTGTCTTGTCGCTCACAGAGTGGTCGAAGCGATACCCCCTGGGGTATATTGGGAGCACACGACCCGAGTCCGTCGGGACGACCGGAAGGATTTCCCATGAAGAGCATCAGCGTGGACGAGCTGGCCCGCCTGGGCGCCGACGCCGTGGTCCTCGACGTCCGCGAGGAGGACGAGTTCGCCGAGGCCCGGATCGCGGGGGCGCGCAACGTGCCGCTCTCGCGGCTGGCCGACTCCCTCGACGACGTCCCCGCCGCACGGCCGCTGCACGTGCTGTGCGCCGGCGGCGGGCGCAGCGCCCGGGCCACCCAGTTCCTCGAGACCCAGGGCTTCGACGCCGTCAACGTCCTCGGCGGGATCAACGAGTGGTACCGCGCGGGCCACCCGATCACCACCCCGGCCGGCACCGTGGAGCGCTGAGCCGTGGGACTGCTCAGCCGCCTCTTCGGCCGGACCGCCGGCCGTTCCTTCGAGACCGTCGACGTCGAGCGCGCCCAGGAGCTGCTGCGCACCGGCGCGGTGCTCGTGGACGTGCGCACGCCCCAGGAGTACCGCGCCGGCCACGCCCCCGGCGCCCGGCACATCCCCCTCGACGCCCTCGGCACCCGCCGCCGCGAGCTCTCCCCGGAGCGCCCGGTCGTGCTCGTGTGCCGCTCGGGCGCCCGTTCCGCCGCGGCGGCGCGGCAGCTCGCCGAGGCCGGCTACGACGTCGCGAGCCTGCGCGGCGGCATGCAGGCCTGGCAGCGCGCCGGGCAGCGCGTCGTCGGCCGCAACGGCCGGCCCGGCAGCGTCGCCTGACCCGCGCCTCCGGATCCGTGCCGTCCGGTCCTGTGGCGTCTGAATCCCGCGCCGCTCGATCCGCACCGCTCACTCCGTGCTGCTTGGCCCGCGCCTCCGGATCCGTGCCGCCCGGTCCCGTGACGTCTGATCCCGCGCCGCCCGATGCGCGTCACCCGATCCGTGCCGTCCGATCCCGCGCCGCCCGATGCGCGTCGCCCGACTCCACGCCGCCTCAGCGCCGGGACCGCACGGCACCCCGGTCCCCGGGCGGGGACCCGCGCGGGGACCGGGCGTAGCCGCGCGGGGTGGTGCCCAGGACCGTGCGGAACTCCCGGGTGAGGTGGGACTGGTCCGCGAAGCCGAGCTCCGCGGCGAGCGCCCCGAGATCGAGCCCCGGATCGGCCCGCACCCGCTCGGCGGCCTCCTGGAGCCGACGACGGCGGAGCAGCAGCCCCGGCGGCATCCCCACGAAGCGCGCCGCCAGCCGCTGCAGCGTCCGCTCCGACACGTGCAGCCGCCGGGCGAGCCCCGCCGGCGTCCGCTCCTCCGGGCCCGCCTCGACGAGGTCGACCAGCCGGTTGGCCAGCAGGCCCTCCTCCAGCAGCCCGGGATCCGCGGCCGCCGCCCGCTCCCGCACGTGGTCGAGGAGCAGGCCCACCGCCCGGTCGTGGCGCGCCCGCGGGTCCTCCTCGGCCATGGCCCGCACCACCCGCTCGTGCAGCGCGCCGGCGGCCAGGGGCGCCGAGCCGTCCAGCAGCTGCGCGGGGCGCTCCGTGAACAGCAGGACCCCGGCCGGGCGCAGCAGGGCGCCGACCGCCCACCCCGTGCCGGTCAGCACCCGGGTGGAGGCCCGGGTCGTGGGCCCGTGCAGGGCGACGCCCGCCGGCTCCACCACCAGGTTGCTCGCCGGGTAGCCGAGCACCAGCTGCTCGGCCGACTCCCCCGCCGGCAGCGACCACTCCGGCAGCCACAGCTGCCGGACCAGGGCGGCGACGTCGTCGGGCGCGCCGCGGCGCGTCACCACGGCCCCCGCCCCCGGGGTGAGGTGGCCCCGCGTGGTCGACGGCTCGCTCATGCTCCGAGCGCAGCCAGGGGCCCGCACGTCCGGGGCGGGATGGCGGGAATGTTCAAGACCGCGCGGCCGCCCGGCGCCCAGCATGGATCCATGAGCACGCACAGCACGGACACCACCCCCGACGCCTCCGCACCCCGCGGCGTCACCGGCGAGCACACCGTCGACGGGCGGCCCCGCGGCTTCACCGCCCTGACGCCCTTCCTCGCCCTGCGCGACGCCGCCGGGGCCCTGCGGTTCTACCAGCAGGTCCTCGGGGCCGAGGTCGTCGACCGCACCGAGATGCCCGGCCCCGACGGCAGCCCCGTCGTCGTCCACGCGACGCTGGACCTCGGCCTCGGCCGTCTCCAGGTCGGGGAGACGAACCCCGCCCTGCACCTGGTGCCCCCGCCCGGCGGCGACGACGCCGGCTACTCGCTGGGGCTCTACGTCCCGGACGTCGACGCGGTCGTCGCCCGTGCCGTGGCCGCCGGCGCCACGGTGCGCGAGCCGGTGGCCGACTTCGTCTCCGGGGACCGGTACGCGAGCCTGCGGGACCCCTTCGGCGTGCGCTGGTCCGTCATGACGCGCGTCGAGGACCTCACCGACGAGCAGAGCGCCGCGCGCGTCGCCGAGTGGGCGGCGGCGCAGGCGCCGTGACCGCGGCCGCCCGGGACACCCCCGGGCGGCCGCGGGCGGACCCTCACCCGCGGCGCTGCAGGCCCCGCACCCCGTCCTCGAGCACCCAGGACGCCTTCGTGGTGGCCGCCGCGCCGGGGACGGTGACCCGGTCGAGCACCCGGAAGTCGGCGGTCATCGCCTCCGGGGTGATGCGCGTGCGGACGTAGCCGCGCTGGTCGGCGTAGAACCTCAGGTGCGGGTTCCACGCCATCATCGGGTCGGTGGTCGCGCCGGAGCCGTCGCCCGTGGAGGTGATCGACGAGCACACCAGCTCGGAGCCGACCACCGGGGCGTCGGGATCCCGGGCGTCCGCCCGGATGTCGGCCGCCCAGTGCCGGTGGACGTCGCCCGTGAGCACCACCGGGTTGCGCACCCCGGCGTCCTGCCAGCCCCGCACGATGCGCTCGCGCGAGGCCGCGTAGCCGTCCCAGCCGTCCATCGAGACGTCGTCCACGTCCGGCGCCTGCGCACGGTCCCGCTCGGCGAAGAACACCTGCTGGCCCAGCAGGTCCCAGCGGGCGGTCGAGGAGCGGAAGCCGTCCAGCAGCCACTTCTCCTGCGCCGCACCCGTGATGGAGCGCGCCGGGTCCCAGCGCTCCGCGACATTCTTGTCCCAGCCGTCCCCGGCGAGCTGGTCGTCGCGGTACTGGCGGGTGTCGAGCATGTGGAAGTTCGCGAGCTGCCCCCACTGGACCCGCCGGTAGATCCGCATCCGGTCGCCCGCCGGTGCCGAGGGACGGCGCAGCGGCATGTTCTCCCAGTACGCCTGGAACGCCGCGGCCCGGCGCCGGCGGAAGCGCTCGTCCGTGTCGTTGCCCTGTCCCGCGTCCCGGTTCTCGGGGATGCTCGCGGCCCAGTTGTTGTCCACCTCGTGGTCGTCCCACACCACCAGCCACGGGGCCACGGCGTGGGCGGCCTGCAGGTCCTCGTCCGTCTTGTACTGGGCGTGGCGCAGCCGGTAGGTCGGCAGGTCCACGGTCTCGGGGCCCTCGTGGTCGCGGACGTTGCCGTCCCCCGAGACGTAGGACTTCGCCCGGTACTCGTACTGGTAGTCGCCCAGGTGCAGCACCAGGTCCGGCTGGTCCTCGGCCAGGCGGCGGTACGCGGTGAACCAGCCGTGCTCGTACTGGGAGCAGGAGGCGAAGGCCATGGCGAGGGCGGCGGGGGTCTCGTCCCACGCCGGGGTGGTCAGGGCCCGTCCCACCGGGGAGAGGTGGCGGGCCGTGCGGAACCGGTACCAGTACTCCCGGCCCGGGCGCAGCCCGTGCAGCTCCACGTGGACCGCGTGGGCGGACTCGGGGCGGGCGATCTCGCTGCCCCGCCGCACGACCGAGCGCATGCCCTCGTCCTCGGCCACCTCCCAGGAGACCTGGACCGGGCGGGAGGGCATGCCGCCGAGCCCGTCCTCGGCCAGCGGGTCGAGGGCCAGGCGGGTCCAGAGGACGAAGCCGTCGGGCCAGGGGTCCCCGGAGGCGACGCCCAGGGTGAACGGGTCCCCCGTCAGGGACGCGCCCCGGGAGGCAGCGGGGGCGGCCGTGGCGATCCCGGGGACGGCGGCGACGAGGCCGGCACCGAGGCCGGCGGCGAGCAGGGTTCTGCGCGAGGTGGTCATGGCGCCGAGGCTAGGAAACCCGCGGCAACGGCCTCTTCCGCCCCGGTGAAAGATGCATGAACATCATGTTGAGAGCTGCTCCGGGCTGCTCGGACGGTTCACGGCCCGGGTTACTCGGACGGCTCCCGGCCCGGTCGGCGAACGGGCACACGACCCCGGGAGAGGGCGGGAACGCGGGCCGAGCCGCCGGACGAGTGCGCCCGGACCCGCCGGCCTGCGGACCCGCGGGCCGGGTCCACGAGCAGGATCAGCAGCCCGCGCCCTGCGGGTTCTCAAGGCAGTCGTCGGCGTAGTTGCGCACCGTCGAGCGCCAGACGCTGACCGGGACGGGCGCGCTCGTGACGTCGTTGAGCCCGGCCACGGGCAGCCACGGCCCGCCCGCGATCGAGTACTCGCCCGCGAAGTAGGTGGTGAGGGTGACCGCGAAGTCCCCGGTCCGCGTGTAGACGTGGCTCGTGTCGGTCGGCTCGTCCCACGCCCCCGGCGCCAGGGGCGCGCCGCTGAGCTCGGTCGGGCCCAGGCTCGTCCCGTCGCCGTAGTTCCACGCGTACTGCACCGGCAGCGCCCGGACCTGGACCGGGAAGCCGCCGAGCTCCGTGGCGAACTGCTGCGGCTGGGCGACGGCGTAGACGTTCGTGTGCATGCCCTTCAGCGTGTCGGGCGAGGGCTCCACGGTGCTCAGCGCCGGGGCGACGGCGAGGGTCCGGAAGTCCTCCAGCGTGAAGGTCGGCAGCTCGATGGTCTCGCCGCCCTCCTCCGCCTGCTCGGTGGAGACGCACATCGGCTCGCCCCACGGGGTGTTCAGGTCCGTGCCCTGGTTGACGACGACGTTCATGTACACGCCGGTGCCGCCGCCCTCCGGGGTGCAGGACTGCTCGGCCGTGCAGTCGTCGAACTGTGCGGCGTCGTCCCGGTAGCGCGCGCAGGAGTTCTCCAGCCGGAACACCTGCTCACGGGAGCGCGCGATCGACTCCGGACTGAACGGGCGGTCGATGCCCTGGTCCTCGAGGTACTGCCGCAGCGCCTTCTGGAAGGCGGGGTCCTTATCGGGGTCGTAGTCCACGGGGTCGGCGCCGACAGGGACGGCAGCGACGGGCTGCTCCGAGCTGCCGCTGACCGGGCCCTCTTCGAGACGGAGCTGGAGCTTGACCTCCCCGCCGTCTGCGACGGCCCTCGTGGCATTTTCGACCCCGGCGCCGCGTTGGTCCACAACGGAATGACCGCCACCTACAGAGGAAACCAGTTCGGACAGATCTGAAGAGTCGCCTTCGTTTCCACGCGCTGGAACCCCCGCAGTAAATGCCAATACAAACGTAAGTGCAGATATTCCCAATCGTTTTTTCACTGCATTTCCCCGACGCCTGGCATATTAGCCGCCGTTATGTATAACCATTTACCGTTCCTGTAATCGAGGTAAATGGGAAATGGATCATTTAGGCCCTTTCGAGGTTCTGCCTCGTATGTGATTCGACCGTTCTCAACTAACTTGATGCCCTCAGAGTTGGCTAATGACACGGGCTTGTAGACGCCATCTACGGCTCGAACCAGAGATTCATCTTGAATTTCAACGCGCTCTCTTCCTCCGATAAACCAGGCGTCTCGCGCGTAGACTTCATCAATTACGTCAAACTGTTCATAGCATCGTTCACATGAAGTGCTGACTACTTCGCGAACAAATTTTGTGTTACCTGTCTGATTGGCAAACCACATCGCGTCCGACCAGTAGTCGAGGAACGCCTGCGCCCCCTCGAGCGACTCCTCCTTCGCGAGCGCGGGCATGACCGGCTCCGGGACGTTGCGGGCGGGGCCCTCGAGCGAGGCGGGGACGTACTCGTCCGCGGTCGCCGCGGGCCCCTCCCCCGAGGAGGAAGTGGGGGCCGGGCTGGAGGAGCCGGGGCTGGGCGGGGCTGCGGCGTCGTCGTTCCCGGGCTCCCCGGGGGCGCAGCCCGTGAGGAGGAGCGTCGCCAGCAGAACGACTCCGATCGGCGCACCGACTGACCACGACCGGACCATGGATCCCCCGCTTCGCTCGATCGCCGTCCCCGTGGCGGCGGAATGCCCCCGATAGTAGGCGGCCCCGCGTGTGCGCGAGCAACCCCTGTGGACCGGCGACGCCACGTCACAAGGCGCGAAATCATGAGGCCTGGTCAGCGTCCGGTCGGTCACGGAAAAGTTAAGGTCACATTGACCAGAAGAGTGTTAGAGTCAGTGCGACAAGAACGCGGCCGACCCGGGAGGTGCTATGACCGCAGCAGAGGTGGACCTGGCCGTCTCGACCGTGATCTTCGCGGCCCGCGGCACCGGCCCCGACGGCCGCAAGGAGCTGTGGCTGCCCCTGGTCCGGCGCATCCGCGACCCGTTCCGCGGCCTGTGGGCGCTGCCGGGCGGACCGCTGCGCCCGGACGAGGATCTCGAGGCCTCCGCCGCCCGCTCCCTGCACCTGACGACCGGACTGCAGCCGGGCTACCTCGAGCAGCTCTACGCCTTCGGCGGCCTCACCCGCTCCGCGGACGCCGCCGAGCGGGTGGTCTCGATCGTCTACTGGGCCTCCATCCGCGCCGACCAGGCCTCCGAGCTGCACGCCGACCTCAACGTCTCGTGGCTGCGCGCGGCCGACCTGCCGCCGCTGGCCTTCGACCACGACGACATCGTGGACTACGCCCTCCAGCGGCTGCGCAACAAGATCACCTACAGCCGCGTGGCCTTCTCCTTCCTCGGCGAGACGTTCACCCTCGCCGAGCTGCGCGAGGTGCACGAGGCGATCCTCGGCGCCCCGCTGGACCCGGCGAACTTCCGCCGGCAGGCGCTGGCCTCCGGCGCCGTGATCGACACCGGGACGCGGCTGGAGGGCACGCGCCACCGCCCGCCCCGGCTCTACCGCTACAACTCGACCCTCGACCTCGCCGACCGGGCACCGGCCGGCCGCACTCCCCAGGAGAACCGATGACCTCCGTCGCCACCCGCATCGACCTGCTCCGCACCCGGCCCGACGGGCTGCCGGGCGCAGGCGCCGGACGCAGCACCTGCAGCTCCGAGCTCGCGACGAACCCGTGGGACTTCGCCCCCGCTGTCTCCGCCGGCTACGGCCCGGGCGCCTCCCAGGACGACGCCGTGCCCGCCGGCGCCCCGGCCCAGCCGGCCATCCCGGAGGAGTACAAGCACGCCTCCGCCGAGGAGCTCGCCGCCCGCATCACCGCCGCCAAGCGGGAGCTGGGCGAGCGGGTCGTCGTGCTCGGGCACTTCTACCAGCGCGACGAGATCGTCGCGCACGCCGACTTCCTCGGCGACTCCTTCCAGCTGGCCCGCGCCGCCCGCTCGAAGCCCGAGGCCGAGGCCATCGTCTTCTGCGGCGTGCACTTCATGGCCGAGACCGCCGACATCCTCTCCGGCGAGCACCAGTCCGTGATCCTGCCCAACCTCGCCGCCGGCTGCTCCATGGCGGACATGGCCGACGAGGACTCCGTCGAGGAGGCCTGGGAGCAGCTGATGGACGTCCTCGGGGAGACCGACGACGACGGCCGGCAGACCGTGGTCCCGGTGACCTACATGAACTCCTCCGCGGCGCTCAAGGCCTTCTGCGGCCGCCACGGCGGAATCGTGTGCACCTCCTCCAACGCCGCCACCGTCCTGGAGTGGGCCTTCGAGCGCGGCCGGCGGGTGCTGTTCTTCCCCGACCAGCACCTGGGCCGCAACACCGCCAAGGCGATGGGGATCCCCCTCGAGCGGATGCCGATGTGGAACCCGCGCCAGGACCTGGGCGGGAACACCGCGCAGGATCTCGAGGACGCGCAGGTGATCCTGTGGCACGGCTTCTGCTCGGTGCACCGGCGCTTCACCACCGCCCAGATCGAGCAGGCCCGCGCCGAGCACCCCGGGGTGCGCGTGATCGTGCACCCGGAGTGCCCCATGCCCGTGGTCGACGCCGCCGACGAGAGCGGCTCGACCGACCACATCCGCAAGGCCGTCGAGGCCGCCGCGCCCGGCACGACCTTCGCGATCGGCACCGAGATCAACATGGTCAACCGGCTGGCCGCGGAGCACCCCGAGCACACGATCTTCTGCCTCGACCCCGTGATCTGCCCCTGCTCCACCATGTACCGCATCCACCCCGGCTACCTGGCCTGGGTGCTGGAGGAGCTCGTCGCCGGCCGGGTGGTCAACCAGGTCTCCGTGGACGCCGCCACCGCCCGGGACGCCCAGGTGGCGCTCGAGCGGATGCTGGCGGCGCTGCCGCGGTGAACGCCACCCGGAGCCCGCGCGTGCTCGTGGTGGGCAGCGGTCACCACGGCCCTCGAGGCCTGTGCCCGCGGCCACGAGGTGGTCCTCGCGGCCAAGGATAAGGATGCCCTCGACGCCACGAACACCGTGCGCGCCCAGGGCGGGATGGCGGCCATGACCGCCGGGCTGCCCGGCGGCCAGCCCCGCGACCGCGCCGAGCTGCACGTCGCCGACACCCTCGCCGCCGGGGCCGGACTGTGCGAGGAGCCCGCCGTGCGCGCCCTCGTGGCCGGCTCGGCAGCCGCCGTGGCGGACCTCGAGCGGTGGGGCGTCGCCTTCGACCGCACCGCCGGACCCGGCTCCCCCTGGGTCGAGGGCCTCGAGGGCGCCCACTCGGTGCCGCGGATCCTGCACGCCGGCGGCGACGCGACGGGCCGGGAGATCCAGCGCGCACTGCTGGCCGCCGCGCTCGGGGCCGAGCGGGCCGGGCGCCTGGAGATCCTGCGGCACACCCTGCTCGTGGACCTGCTGCGCGGGCCCGGGGACGCCCCGGTGACCGGCGCGCTGGTGCTCGGCCCCGACGGGCTGCTGCGCACCGTGGCGGCGGATGCGGTCGTGCTCGCCACGGGCGGGGCGGGACAGCTCTACCCGCACACCACCAACGCCCCCGGCGCCACCGGCGACGGCATCGCCGCGGCCCTGCGCGCCGGGGCCGTGGTGGCCGACCTCGAGTTCGTGCAGTTCCACCCGACCGCCCTGGCCGCCCCGGGCTGCTTCCTCGTCACGGAGGCCGTCCGCGGGGAGGGCGCGGTCCTGCGCGACGCCGGGGGCCGCCGCTTCCTGCGCGACGCGCACCCGCGCGCCGAGCTCGCCCCGCGCGACGTCGTGGCCCGCGAGATCGTCCGCCGCTGCCTCGCTCAGGGCGGACGTCCCGTGGTGCTCGACGCGACCGGGCTCGGCCGGCAGTTCCTGGCCGCGCGCTTCCCCACCGTCGACGCCGCCCTGCGCGCCCACGGCCTCGACTGGTCGCGGGAGCCCGTTCCCGTCACCCCGGCGGCGCACTACCTCATGGGCGGGATCGCCACCGACCCCGACGGGCGCACCACCGTCCCCGGCCTGTGGGCCGTGGGCGAGTGCGCGGCCACCGGCGTGCACGGGGCCAACCGGCTGGCCTCCAACTCCCTGCTCGAGGGCGTGGTGCTCGGTGCCCGGGTCGCGGCGGCTCTCGGGCACGACCGCGGTCCCTTCGTGCCCCGCGGCCCGGTCCGGCCCCTCCCCGCGGCCCCCTCGACGGGCACCGCGGCACCGGCCGCACCGGGGGCGTCCGACGACGACGGCGTGCCGCTGCGCTCCGCCCTGCAGGAGGCGATGTGGGCCGGTGCCGGCGTGCTGCGCGACGGTCCCGGGCTGGCCGCGCTCGCCGGGCGGCTCGGGACGCTGCGGGCCCCCGCCGGGACGGACCGCCGGTCCGTGGAGGACCGCGGCCTGCTCGAGCTGGCCCGGGCCGTCACCGCCGCGGCGACCGCCCGCACCGAGTCCCGCGGCGCCCACGCCCGCGAGGACCACCCGCACCCGGACCCCGCCCTGGCCACCCGCACCTTTTGGTGCGCCGAACGGCATGTTCCCGTACTGACCAGTGCACATGCCTCCGACGACATGCACGAGAGGATCCCCGCATGCTGACCCGCGCCGCCATCACCGAGGTCGTCGAGCGAGGCCTCGCCGAGGACGCCCCGTGGGGCGACCTCACCTCCGAGCACCTCATCCCCGCGACCACCACGGCCCGGGCCGGGCTCGTGGCCCGTGAGTCCGGGGTGTTCTCCGGCGGGGAGGTCCTCGCCGCCGCCTTCGCGGCCGCCGACCCGGCCGTGGCCGTCGAGCGCCACCTCGCCGACGGCGACCGGTTCGAGGCCGGCACGGTGCTCGCGACCGTCACCGGGCCCGCCCGCGGGGTGCTCACCGGCGAGCGCCTGGCCCTGAACCTCGTCCAGCGCATGTGCGGGATCGCGACGCTGACCGCCCGCTACGTCGCGGAGGTCGAGACCGCCGTGGCCCGCGTGGAGCAGGCCGCGAACCTGCCGGCCGGCACGATCACCCGCACCCGGGTCGCCGACACCCGCAAGACCACCCCGGGGCTGCGCGCGCTCGAGAAGCACGCCGTGGTCAGCGGCGGCGGGCACAACCACCGCCACGGCCTCTCGGACGCCGTGATGGCCAAGGACAACCACCTCGCCCTGCTCACGGCCGACGGCACCGACCTGACCGGGGCGCTGCGGCGGCTGCGCCGTCGGCTGCCGCACACCGTCCACCTCGAGGTGGAGGTCGACCGCCTCGACCAGATCGAGCCCGTTCTCGCCGGCGGGGCGGACACCGTCCTGCTCGACAACTTCTCCGTGCCCGACCTCGTGAGCGGGGTCGCGATCGTCGACGGCCGCGCGACCGTGGAGGCCTCCGGCGGGGTGCGCCTGGAGACGATCGGGGAGATCGCGGCCACCGGCGTGGACGTGATCTCGGTCGGCGCGCTCACCCACTCGGCCCGCAGCCTCGACCTGGGCCTCGACGTCCGGCTGGACTGAGCCGTGCTCTATCTCGACCACGCCGCCACCTCCCCCGTGCGCCGGGAGGTGCTGGAGGCCATGTGGCCGTACCTGACCGGCGAGTTCGGCAACGCCTCGAGCACCCACGAGCTGGGCCGGCGCGCGCAGGCCGGCCTCGAGGAGGCCCGCGCGGGCATCGCCGCCGTGCTGAACTGCCGCCCCGCCGAGGTGGTCCTGACCTCGGGCGGGACGGAGGCGGACAACCTGGCCGTGAAGGGCATCGCCCTGGGCCGCCGCGACCGGGACCCGGCGCTGCGCCACGTCGTGACGAGCGCGGTCGAGCACCGCGCGGTCCTGGACTCCGCCCGGGACCTGGCCCGCTGGGACGGTTTCGCGCACACCGAGCTCGGCGTCGGCCCCGACGGGCTCGTGGACCCCGCCGAGCTCGCGGGGGCTGTTCGCCCGGGCACGGCGGTGGTATCCGTGATGCATGCGAACAACGAGACGGGTGCGGTCCAGGAGATCGCCGAGCTGGCTGCGGTGGCTCGGGCGCGGCAGGTCCCGTTCCATACGGATGCGGTCCAGGCGGCCGGGTCGCTGGAGCTGGACGTACAAGCGCTCGACGTGGCGGCGCTGAGCCTGGCCGGCCACAAGCTCGGGGCGCCCAAGGGCACCGGCGCCCTCTACCTCCGCCGCGGCACGCCGCTGCGGCCGCTGCTGAGCGGCGGCGGGCACGAGCGCGGCCGCCGCCCGGGCACCTCCGACGTGGCGGGCGCCGTGGGGCTGGCCACCGCCCTGCGGCTGGCCGCCGAGGAGCGTCCGGACCGGACCCGCCGGCTGGGCGCGGTGCGCGACCGGTTGATCAGCGGCGTCCTGGCCGCCGTGCCCGGTGCGGTCCTCACGGGTCCCGACCCGCGGGAGCAGCCGGGGTCACGGCTGCCCGGGCACGCGTCCTTCTGCTTCCCCGGGGTCAACGGCGAGACGGTGCTCGTGGACCTCGAGGCGCGCGGGCTGCTGGTCTCCTCCGGGTCGGCCTGCTCCGCCGGGAGCACCGAGCCCTCGCACGTGCTGACCGCGATGGGTCTCCCGCCCGAGGTGGCGACGACGGCGGTGCGCTTCAGCCTCGCCCCCGGTACGACCGCCGAGCAGGTCGACGACGTCGTGGCCGCGGTCCGGGAGGTCGTCGGCCGGCTGCTGGGCGCCCGCGGCTGAGCGGAGCAGACCTCGGCGGGACAGCGCCTCAGCGGGACGACACCTCAGCGGGGCGCGGGGAGGTCGTGCGCCACGCCGTCGTGATGCACGGTGAGCACGGTCCGCCCGGGTTGCTCGTCGGTGCGCTGGGAGCCCTCGACGAGCTGCCAGGGACCGGCGGGGCAGGACCCGGGTGCGGGCCCCTCCGGCGCCGCCGAGGACGCACCCCGCCCGTCGTAGCCGGTCAGGCGGAAGCCCAGGACCTTCCCGCGCCAGGAGCTGCGGGCGACCGCGGTGACCGCCCGGGACTCGGTGACGACGAGGTCCATCCGCTGCGGGAGCACCTCCTCGGTGCCCTCGCGGGCGCAGTCCCAGGCCGTGGTGGTCACGGTGCCGGTCTCGGCCACGAACTCGAGCTCGTCGGCGGCGGCGCGCAGCCGGGCCGCGTCCCAGCCCAGTGCCTCCCGCACGTCCTCGGCCGCCACGAACCCCGTGCCGTCCTCGTGCAGCGCGGACTCGGCCGCGGCCGGTCCCGAGAACGCGAGCGCCGCGGCCCCCGCCGCGAGCGCGGCCAGTGCCACCAGACTCTTCCGCATGGATCCCCCGTGTGTTCCGTCCCCCGACAGCAGTGCGGGCTCGTGGCCCGTTCCGCACGCTAGCCCAGGCGGGCCGCGGGCGCGCGGCGGTGACCGTTCGTGACGGCCGGCCCGCCCGGGGTGCGGGCGCGCCGGCCGTCACGGACGGTGCTCAGTGCTCGTAGGTGGTCAGGTCGATGTCCTTGGACTCCCGGGTCAGCAGGATCGCCGTGCCGCTGACCAGCGTCAGGACGCCGAGGTAGAGGACGACCCGCCCGATCTGGCCCTCCGCACCGTAGAGCCCGGCCACGATCGTCGGGGTGAAGCCGGCGCCCAGGAGGGTGGCCATCTGGTAGCCCACGGAGGCCCCGGTGTAGCGGGCAGTGGTGCCGAACTGCTCGGAGATGAAGGCGGCCAGCGGCCCGTAGATCATGCTGTGGCAGACGAGCCCGACGAGGAAGGCGAGGAAGATCAGGGGGATGCTGGCGGAGGCGAACCAGGCGAAGACGGGCTGGAGCAGGGCCATGAACAGGACCATGCCGATGAGCATCAGCGGGCGGCGGCCGACCCGGTCCGAGACCTTCCCCATGAGCACGACCACGCCGACGCTCAGCAGCGACGCGGTCGCGAAGGCGTAGAGCACCGGCTGGCGCTCGGCGCCGTTCTCCACGGCGTAGGTGACGGCGAAGGAGGCCATGAACACCTGCAGGGCGAAGCCGGCGGCGCCGCCCAGCATGACGAGGACGACGTTCTTGGGCCGGCGCAGGATGCTCCACAGGGGCAGCTTCGGCCTGGTCTCCTGCTGGTCGGCCGCTTCCACGGCCGCCCGGAAGATCGGGCTCTCGGAGATCCGCGCCCGGATGACCAGGCCCACGACCAGCAGCGCGAAGGAGAACAGGAAGGGCACCCGCCAGCCCCAGGACAGGAACTGCTCCTCGGGCAGGGAGGCGAAGATCCCCATGACGAACGTGCCCAGCGCGGCACCGGAGGGAGCGCCGGCGTTGACGAAGGAGGCAGCGTAGCCGCGCCTGCTCGGCTCGGCGTGCTCGAGGGCCATCAGAGCCGCGTCGCCCCACTCGCCGCCGATGGCGATGCCCTGGAGGAAGCGCAGGGTCACGAGGATGATCGCGCCCCACGACCCGATGGCGGACTCCGGCGGGACGAGGCCGATGAACGCCGAGGCCAGGCCCATGACGAGCATGGACAGCACGAGCATCTTCTTCCGGCCCAGCCGGTCGCCGAAGTGGCCGAAGACCACCCCGCCCAGCGGACGCGCCACGTAGCCGGCGGCAAAGGTGCCGTAGGAGGCGATCGTCGCGGCCAGGGGATCGAGCCCGGTGAAGAAGACGTGCGGGAACACCAGCGCGGCGGCGGTGGCGTAGAGCAGGAAGTCGTAGAACTCGATGGTGCTGCCGAGGTAGCTGGAGACGACGACGCGGCGCGCCTCGCGGCGCTTCTCCTGCCGGCTCAGCTGCTCGAGCTGCGGCGTGGCGGGTGCGGACATGGTGGATCTCCTGGGTGGACGGGGACCTGGTGAACCGGCCCGTGGCGTGGTGGGAGAGAGAACGTGCGTGGTGGGAGAGAGGACGGTGCGTGCGGGGAGGAGGTGCGGGCCGGACGGGTGCTCCGGGGCGCCTCGAACGGGCCGGCGGCGTCCGTGCCGCCGCCGGCGCACGGGTCACCGCGGCGCGGGTGGCGGGACGCCGGAGGAGCGGGTGGCGGGACGCCGGCGGAGTGCGCCCGGGACTCAGCCGGCCGGGCCGGTCAGCGGGCGACCTCCGGCCGCAGCTCGGAGCGCAGGACGTTCTTGCGGATCTTCCCGGAGGCGGTGCGCGGCATCTCGTCCACGAGCGTGAGCGTCTTGGGGACCTTGTAGCGGGCCAAGCGCCCCGCCAGGCGCTCCTGGAGCGCCTCCGCGGTGAGGTCGTGGCCCTCGCGGGGGACGACGACGGCGTGCGGCACCTCCCCCCACTTCTCGTCGGGGACCCCGATCACCGCGACGGCGGCCACCGCGGGCAGCTCGAGGATCGCGGCCTCGACCTCGGCCGGGTACACGTTCTCCCCGCCGGAGATGATCATGTCCTTCATCCGGTCGGAGACGAACAGGAAGCCGTCCGCGTCCAGGTGCCCCAGGTCCCCGGAGTGGAACCAGCCGTCCTCGAAGGACCCGGCCGCGTCGGGGCGGTTCCAGTACTCGGTGATGACGTTGGGCCCCGAGAGCAGGATCTCGCCCGTCTCCCCCGGCGCGGCCGGGCTCCCGTCGGGGCCGACGACCCGCACGTCGGAGAAGAAGTGCGGCAGCCCCGAGGACCCGGCCTTCTCGCGGGAGCGGGCCGCGGGCAGGTTCGTGGCCCCGGGGGAGGTCTCCGTCATCCCGTAGCTGGCGGTGAAGGCCAGCCCGCGGTCCTCGTAGGCGTCGAGGACCCGCATCGGCACGGCCGAGCCGCCGCAGGTGAGCTTGCGCAGCGAGGAGAGGTCGGTGCGCGCCCAGTCCGGGTGCTCGCACAGCATCTGGTAGGTCGTGGGCACCCCGGAGAGCCAGGTGACCCGGTGCCGCTCGATGAGCTCGAGCACGCGGCCGGGCTCGAAGCGGGACTCCAGGACGAGGGTCGCGCCCTTGAGCAGGATCGGCAGCACGCCCATCCCCAGGGAGGCGACGTGGAACATCGGGGAGATCATCAGGGCGACCTCGTCGGCCGAGACGTCGTAGTCCACGAGCACGTTGACGCAGTTCCACGTGAAGTTGCCGTGGGTCAGGCACGCGCCCTTGGGCCGGCCCGTGGTGCCGGAGGTGTAGAGGATCACGGCGAGGTCCTCGAGCCCGACCGGGACGTCCTCCGTCCACGGCCGCGCCCCGGCGACCACCGCGTCGAGCGTGGGCGTGCCCTGGACCGGCTCCTCGGCCACGACCCACCGGGTGATCCCCGGCAGGTCCCGGGCGGCCGGCACGGCCAGGCCGGTCAGCCCGGCGTCGTGCACGAGGACGGAGACGCCGGCGTCCTCGAGCTGGTAGCAGACCTCCGGGGACGCCAGGCGGGTGTTGATCGGCACGAGCACCGCCCCCAGCAGCCCGGCCGCGAAGAGCGCCTCCAGGAAGGCGGGGCTGTTCTCGCCCAGGGAGGCCACCCGGTCGCGCCGCCCCACGCCGGCCTCCGCGAGGGCCCCGGCCAGGCGGTGGAAGCGCTCGTGCAGCTGGGCATAGGTCAGCGTGCGCCCGCCGTGGACGACGGCCGTCCGGTCGGCGGACTTCGCGAGCCGGCGGTCCAGCCAGGAACCGATTCCCTGATTGCGCATGAGTGCCTCCTCGGGCGGGCTGCGTGGAGTTGTCGAATTGAACTGTTGTTTTTCTCAACTGTTGTGAACGCCAGGTCATGAGAGGCAGGTCACATTGTCCAGAGGTGCACCAGGATCCGCCGGCCCCGCCGCGTCGCACGGCCGCCGGGCGCACCGCGGCCTACAGTGTGAGGTGCCCCCCCGCCTCGCCGAGGAAAGAGCCCCCCATGCAGCCGAAGGCCACCCTCCTCCCCCTGCTCCTCACCGCCGGCCTGCTCCTGGCCGGCTGCGCCGACGGCGCCTCGCCGGACGGCGACGGCCCCACCGGCGGCGGATCCGCCACGGGCTCCCCCACCCAGGAGCCCTCCGCCACGAGCTCGGCCTCGCCCGACCCCACCGTCGCCTCCACCCAGTCGCGGCCCGACGGCGAGGACGACGACGCCCGGGGCGGCGGCACGGACGAGGCCCCGGCGCCCGACCCGGCCCCCGCCCCCGAGCAGCCCGCCCCGGGCGGCACCACGGACCCCCTGGCGGCCTTCACCTCCACCCCTGTCGGCGCCCAGTACGCCGGTGCCGTCACCGGGATCGTCCAGGAGCAGCGCGGCGGCGGGCTCGTCCACGAGCTCACCACCAACCTCTACGACCCCGGCGTGGCCGTCGGGCTGTGCGAGGCGTACCGCTCCGCCATGGGCACCGGCGCGCAGCAGGTGGACGTGCTGGACGCCCTCGGCCAGCCGCTGGCCACGACCGCCGGCTCCCCGCAGGGCTGCGCCGTCGCCGCGGGAGCGCCCGCCCCTCCGGGCGCGGTCCCCCAGCAGGACTTCACCTACGACGAGGCGCTCGCGGCCTGGCGGGGCGGCATGCCCTACTACGACGCGTTCTGCCTGCAGTACACCCCGGTGACCGAGGCCGGGATCTCGCAGTGCCGCGGCATCGAGGCCGGCACGGTCGACGCCGTCACCGGCGAGTACACCGGCGGCTGAGCCCACGGCGCGCGCCGGCGAACGACGAGCACACCGGCGGCCGCCCCGCGACCGCCGACGGACGGCGGCCTGCCGGCACCCCGGCACAGGACCCGGGCGGCAGCCGCCGCGACAGCTCCCGTCCGGGCAGCCGGACCCGCCGCTGCGCCTAGAACGCCGCCCGGCGCAGCAGGTCCAGCAGCCTGTCCCGCTCCTCCTCCGTCAGGGCCGCCAGCGAGCGCGCCGTGGCGCCGGCCACGAGCTCCCGGGCCCGGGCGTAGAGCTCCTCGCCCGCGGGCGTGGGGACGAGGATCTTCGAGCGGCGGTCGCGGGGATCGGTGCGGCGCTCGACGGCGCCCCGCCGCTCGAGCTCGTCGATGATGGCGACGATCTGGCTGGGGTCCAGGACGAGGAACTGGCTGAGCTCCCGCTGCGTCGGCTCGAGACCGCTGCAGGCCAGGCCCAGCACGGAGTAGTGGCGCACCTTCAGCCCGAGCTCCGTGAGCGCCCGGTTGGCCTGCGAGGAGCCCATCGTGGAGGCCCGGGCCATCAGGAAGAACGGCTCCGCCGCCAGGCCGGCCCCGGCGAGACGGTCGGGGCCCGCGGCGCCGTCGTCGGACCCCGCCGCACCGGCGGGCGGGGCGGCGGGCGCCGGGGAGGCGGGGGCGGCAGGGGTGCGGGGCGTCATGGGCGGGACCTTCGGGCTGGCGGGGCCGGGCGGACCGGCCCGGTGCGGACGTTCGGACCTCCAGTATAGATGGGGTTTCTTAACTGTTGACCTTTTCAACGGTTGTGGGTGGAATGGTCCCGACCCCGACGCGGCCGGCCCGCCGGCCCGCACCCGACACCCCAGGAGGAACCCCATGGCTCAGGACACCGCACCCCTGGACGGCAAGGTCGCCGTCGTCACCGGCTCCGGTCAGGGCCTCGGCCTCGCCTACGCCCAGGAGCTCGCCCGGCAGGGTGCCGCCGTCGTGATCAACGACGTCGACCGGCAGACCGCCGAGAACGCCGTCGCCACGATCACCCGGTCCGGCGGGCGCGCCGTCGCCGTCGTCGCCCCCGTGGGCTCCACCGAGACCGCGACCGCCCTCGTGGACGGGGCCGTGGAGGCCTTCGGGCGGCTCGACGTCCTGGTCACCAACGCCGGGGTGCTGCGCGACAAGTCGCTGCTGAAGATGACCGACGAGGACTTCGACCTCGTGATCCAGGTGCACCTGCGCGGCACCTTCACCTGCGTGCGCGAGGCCTACCGGTACTTCAAGGACAACGGGGTGGCCGGGCGGATCATCACCATCGGCTCCCCCACCGGCCAGTACGGCAACTTCGGCCAGACCAACTACGCCGCCGCCAAGGCCGGGATCGTGGGCATGGTCCGCACCTGGGCCCTGGAGATGAAGAAGGCCGGGGTCACCGCCAACGCCGTCATCCCCGTCGCGGCCACCGCCATGACCGAGACCGTCCCCTACTTCCGCGCCGCCGTCGAGGCCGACCGGGCCGGCGAGCCCATGCCGGAGTTCTTCCGCAAGGAGCTCGGCTTCGGCAGCGCCGCCGACGTCGCCGGGCTGGTGGCCTACCTGGCCTCCGACGACGCCGCCGGGATCCCCGGCCAGGCCATCGGCGCCGGCGGCGACCGGCTGCAGGTCTTCTCCCACCCGGCCCCGGTGGTCACCGAGCACCGCGACGGCTGCTGGAGCTTCGAGGCCCTGCGCGAGCAGTTCCCGGCGATCGCGGCGGGCCGGCTCCAGCCGGTCGGCGAGACGCTGCCGCCGCTGCCCGCCGAGCTGCAGCCCGCCCCCGCCGACGCCCGCTGAAGCCCCCACGAGACCCGGAGGACCCCCGAGTGTCAACAACCTCTGTCAGTTTTAGACCTACGACTACGGACTCGACCTGGCGTCCCTGGACGCGATCGACATGCACGTGCACATCGAGTGCTCCGACCACGGGCACCCGTCCCTGCCCGCGACCCTCACGGAGGCGTCGGCCAAGTACTTCAAGGCCGAGGACCGTTCCCCCTCCCTGGACACCATCGCCGAGCGCTACCGGCAGTGGCGGATGGCCGCCGTCGTCTTCACCGTGGACGCCACCACCGCCCTGGGCCACGAGCCCAACTCGATCGAGGAGATCGCCGCGGGGGCGGCGCGCAACAACGACGTCCTCATCCCCTTCGGCTCCGTGGACCCGCTCCAGGGCGCCCGCGCGGTGGAGCGGGTCAAGGAGCTCGTCGAGGGCCACGGGGTCAAGGGCTTCAAGTTCCACCCCTCCCTGCAGAACTTCGACCCCTCGGACCAGCAGTTCTACCCGATCTACGAGGCGATCCAGGCCCTCGGCGTGCCCGCCCTGTTCCACACCGGGCAGAACGGCATGGGCGCAGGCCTCCCCGGCGGCGGCGGCATCAAGCTCGCCTACTCCAACCCGCTGCTGCTCGACGCCGTGGCCGCGGACTTCCCCGAGCTGCAGGTCATCATGGCCCACCCCTCGGTGCCGTGGCAGGAGGAGGCCAACTCGATCGCCACGCACAAGGCCAACGTGTGGATCGACCTCTCCGGCTGGTCGCCGAAGTACTTCCCCGAGTCCCTGGTCAAGGCCTCGAACCGGATGCTGCAGGACAAGGTCCTCTTCGGCACCGACTACCCGCTGATCACCCCCCAGAAGTGGCTGGGGGCCTTCGAGCAGCAGTCGTTCACCGACGAGGTCCGCCCGAAGATCCTCAAGCACAACGCGGTGCGCCTGCTCGGCCTGGACGGGGCGCGGGCGTGAGCGCCCCCGCGGAGCTCGCCGCCGGGGAGACCGCCGAGGCCGCCGCCGGGCGGCTCTACCCCGACTGCGACCCCTACGGGATCGAGGACCGGCTCACCGGGGCGGAGAAGGCCCCCCTGCGCCGGCTGCGGCGAGTGCTCGAGGACGAGGTCCGGCCGCTGCTGGCCGAGCACTGGTAGGCCGGGGAGTTCCCGTACGCGATCGCCCCCTCCCTGCACGCCCTGCGGCTCATGGACCCGCCCGAGCTCACCGCCGGCGGCGCGCAGCCGCGGGCGCTCTACCACGGGTTCCGGATCTTCGAGCTGGCCCGCACGGACGCCTCCGTGGCCACCTTCTACACCGCCCAGGCGGGCCTGTTCCGCACGGCCTGCCGCGTGGGCGGGACCCCGGAGCAGTTCGCCGCGTGGGACCCGGCGATCCGCTCCTTCGACCTCACCGGCGTGTTCTGCCTGACCGAGCCGGACCACGGCTCCGACATCGCCGGAGGCCTCGCCACCACCGCCCGCCGCGAGGGCGATCAGTGGGTGCTCACCGGCGCCAAGCGCTGGATCGGCAGGGCGTTCAGCGCCGACGTGCTCGCCGTGTTCGCCCGGGACGAGGCCGACGGGCAGGTCAAGGGCTTCCTCGTGGACCGGCAGGCCCCCGGGGTGCGGCTGGCGAAGATCCACGGCAAGACCTCCCTGCGGATGATGCAGAACGCCGACATCCACCTCGACGCCGTGCGCGTGCCCGAGGCCATGCGGCTGGGCGCCGTGGACTCCTTCAAGGACGTCGCCGCGATGCTGCGGGCCATGCGCTCCGACGTCGCCTGGATCGCCACCGGCGTCCAGGCCGGCGCCTACGAGGCCGCCCTGCACTACGTGCGCTCCCGGGAGCAGTTCGGCCGCCCGCTCGGCGGCTTCCAGCTGGTCCAGGAGAAGCTGGCCCGCATGCTGGGCAACGTCACCGCGTCCCTGACCATGGTCGCCGCGCTGGCCGAGCAGCAGCAGGACGGGATCTACCGGGACGAGGACTCGGCCCTCGCGAAGATGTGGATCAGCCTGCACATGCGCGAGACCGTCGCCCTGGCCCGCGAGGTCGTGGGCGGCAACGGCATCACCCTGGCCACCGACGTCGCCCGCTTCCACGCCGACGCCGAGGCCGTCTACTCCTACGAGGGCACCCACGAGATCAACGCGCTCGTGGTCGGCCGCTCGGTCACGGGCACCAGCGCGTTCGTCTGAGCCGCCCGGATCCCGGCGGGGCCCCACGAGCCCCCACCACACCCAGACCCCACACACCACGGAGGACAGCCCCATGAGCGCAGCACAGACCCAGGCCCGCACCGTCGTCGCCTTCGACGAGGTCAAGGACCTGATCGGCACCGACCTCGGCCACTCCGCCTGGCGGGAGGTCACCCAGGAGCAGGTGAACACCTTCGCCGACGCCACCGACGACCACCAGTGGATCCACGTGGACCCCGAGCGGGCCGCGGAGGGGCCCTTCGGTGCGCCCATCGCCCACGGCTTCCTCACCCTGTCCCTGCTCATCCCCATGTGGTCCGAGCTCTTCGACGTCACCGGGGTGCGGACCAAGGTCAACTACGGCCTCGACAAGGTCCGTTTCACCTCCCCGGTGAAGGTCGGCGCCCGCATCCGCATGACGGTGACGATCACCGACGTGCAGGAGGTCAAGGGCAGCGGCCTGCACCTCGTGGCCGACGCCACGATCGAGATCGAGGGCGAGGAGCGCCCCGCCGTCGTCGCCACGTTCCTCAACCGCTTCTACGCCTGATCCGGGCCCCGCGGTCGCCGGCAGGCCGGTGACCGCGGACCGCCGCCGGTGACCGCGTCAGTGACCTCGCCGATGACCACGTCCGCGTCGAGTGACCACACCACGGTGTGGTCACTCGACGCGGACGTGGTCGCTCGGAGGAGGAGTCTCCGCTGCCGGAGGACTCAGGCGGTCGCGGTCCCCTGGGCGGTCCCGGTCTCCTGGGCGGCGGCGGCCACGGCCTCCGCCACGGCCGGGGCGACCCGGGGGTCCAGGGCCGAGGGCACGATGTGCTCGGGCGCCAGCCCGTCCTGCTCGGCGATCGCCGCGATCGCCTTCGCGGCCGCCAGCTTCATCGCCGCGGTGATCCGCCGGGCCCCGGCGTCCAGGGCCCCGCGGAAGATCCCGGGGAAGGCCAGGACGTTGTTGATCTGGTTCGGGAAGTCCGACCGGCCGGTGGCCACCACGGAGGCGTACTTCGCGGCGACGTCCGGCATGATCTCCGGATCCGGGTTGGCCAGGGCGAACACGATCGCGTCCTCGGCCAGCTCGGTGAGGTGCTCCTCGGGGATCTTCCCGCCCGAGACCCCCACGAACACGTCCGCGCCCTCCAGGGCGTCCTTCGGGCCGCCGATCAGCCCGCGCGGGTTGGTCCGGGCCGCGTAGCCGGCCTTGATCTCGTTGAGGTCGTCGCGCTCCCTCGAGACGATCCCGCGGGAGTCCATCAGCACCACGTCCTCGGTGCCCTGGGCCAGCAGGATCTCGGTGATCGCGATCCCGGCCGCACCGGCCCCGGCGATCACGACCTTCAGTCCCGCCAGGTCCTTGCCCACCAGTGCGGCGGCGTTGAGCAGGGCGGCCAGCACGACCACGGCGGTGCCGTGCTGGTCGTCGTGCATCACCGGGATGTCGAGCTCCTCGATGAGGCGGGCCTCGATCTCGAAGCAGCGCGGGGCGGAGATGTCCTCGAGGTTCACCGCTCCGAAGGACGGGCGCAGCAGCTTCACGGTGCGCACGATCTCGTCCACGTCCTGGGTGTCGAGCACGATCGGGATCGAGTCCAGCCCGCCGAACTCCTTGAACAGCGCGGCCTTGCCCTCCATCACCGGCAGGGACGCGGCCGGGCCGATGTCGCCCAGACCCAGCACGGCCGAGCCGTCGGAGACCACCGCCACCAACCGGCCCGCCCAGGTGTGGGTGTCCGCCTTCGCCGGGTCCGCGGCCACCGCCCGGGAGACCTCGGCGACACCGGGGGTGTAGGCGATGGACAGGTCCCGGCGGGTGGCCAGCAGGGACTTCGCGACCACCGAGAGCTTCCCGCCCTCGTGCTTGGCGAAGATCTCCTCGGACGTGATCGGGGCGGACTGCTGGTCCTGGGTGCTCATGGGTGTTCCTCTGCTCTCGTCGTCGAGGGCCTGCACGGTCCCGGACAGTATCCCCGACCCAGGAAACACCCACGTTACGTGGACACCCGCGGCCCTGTCCCCGGGGCGGCCGCGGGACCCGGGAGCGGGCCCCCGAGGTGGCCGGACCCGGACGTGCCGGGACCCCCGGACCGCTGCGGCCCGGGGGTCCCGGCAGGATGCCGGCGCGCGGGCGCCGGCGGGGCGGATCAGACCAGGGAGGCCCCGCCCGTGCGCGCCTTCTCGAAGCGCTGCTGGACGTCGGCCCAGTTCACGATGTTCCAGAAGGCCTTGACGTAGTCGGCCTTGACGTTCTGGTAGTCGAGGTAGAAGGCGTGCTCCCACATGTCCAGCTGCAGCAGCGGGAGGGTCGCGACCGGGACGCCGTTCTGCTGGTCGTACATCTGCTCGATGACGAGGTTGCCGCCGATCGGCTCGTAGGCGAGGATCGCCCAGCCGGAGCCCTGGATCGTGGTGGCCGCGGCGGTGAAGTGCTCGCGGAAGGCGTCGAAGGAGCCGAAGTGGTCGTCGATCGCCGCGGCGAGCTCGCCGGTCGGCTTGTCGCCGCCCTCCGGGGAGAGGTTGTTCCAGAAGACGGAGTGGTTGACGTGCCCGCCCAGGTTGAACTGGAGGTCCTTGGACAGCTTGGCCGCGGCGGCGGCGTCGCCCTTGGCACGGGCCTCCGCCATCTTCTCGAGCGCCGTGTTCGCGCCGGCCACGTAGGTGGCGTGGTGCTTGTCGTGGTGCAGCTCCATGATCTTCGCGGAGATGTGGGGCTCGAGCGCCGCGTAGTCGTAGGGCAGATCGGGAAGGGTGTACTTCTCGGCCACAGGAGAGTCCTTTCGCTTGCTGTCGTGTAGTCCCACCCTCGGCCGCCCGCGCGCGGGGGGTCAAGGAGGTTCCGCCACCAGCGTACGGAGCCGGGCCGGGCGGGGCGCGGGACGCGCCGCCTCAGACGAAGTCCGGGGGGTTCTCCAGGGTGCAGCGCGGCGGGTGCGGGGTGAGGTGGGACGGCACGGTGAAGCGGAAGTCCCCGGTCTCGAGCAGCCGCTTGAACGTCGCGAGGTCGAGCTGGTTGTCCCGGTCGATCGCAGCGCGGACGAAGGGCAGCAGCCGCGCCTTGGCGGCCGTGCACCGGCCGTCGAGGTGGGCCTCGACCAGGGTGCCGCCGTCGACGGCGCGCCAGCGGGTCACCACGTCCAGGTCGACGAGCCCGCGCGTGGTGCGCAGCGCCAGGAGCTCGCCGGGCACGTGGTCGGAGACGATGGTGACGTAGGGGAAGCGCAGGGGGCCGAAGCCCCCGAGGAACTCGATCGACGTCCCCAGCTGGAGCACCGGGGTGCTGGTCTGCACCTCGCCGCGCACGCCCCGGCGCCAGGCGGCGAAGCACCCCGGGTCGAGCACGAACCGCTCCACGAGGGAGGGCTCGGCCGCGACGAGCGTGCTGTGCGACAGCCGGAACGTCGTGGAACGGCGCGCCATGGGATCCTCCACGCCTCCCGCCCGGATCGGCCACCGCGCGCGGTGGGGCGTGCGCACGGGGAGACGTGTTTGTATGCGCACACCCCCACTGTACCGGGGAGGGCGGACGTCCCGGGGGCCGGATCCTGCGTGCACACCCGGTGGAGAACGTTGTCCACAGGTGTGGACGGCGTTGTGCAGAACGGGGCCGCGGGCTCCCCGGCGCGGGACCGGGAGCCGCTGTCACAGGTCAGGACGGGGTCGTGGACGTCCTTGCCGGGGAAATCCCACCGGTGGAAGTTGTCCACGCTGTGGACGACCGCTGTGGACAACCGGTGGACGGAGCGGACCGCGACGACTTTCACGGGCCGCTGCTGCGACTGCGGGGGCCGGGACCGGCGAGGGTCGGACGCCGTTGTCCACCGGTTGGGGGACAGGACCGCGCGGGACGGGGTCGCGCGGACCGGACCTCAGGCGCGGGCGCGCCGGCGGGCCAGCGCCGCCAGGAGCGCGCACGCGAGGTAGCAGGCGAGCACCACGGTCCAGCCGGTGCCGAAGGAGCCCGTGAGCTGGAGCAGTCCGCCCGTGAGCAGGGGGCCGGTGCAGAACCCTGCGTAGAGGCCCATGGTCACCACCCCGGTCGCGGCCCCCAGCCGCTCGGCGGGCACCGCGCGCATCGTCCCGGACATCACGACGACGCTCACCGCGAGCGCCGCCGCCCCGTGCAGGACCGCCGCCGGCCACACCGTCCAGGTCAGGGACGGGTGCAGGGGCGCGAGGACGAGCAGCGCCGCGCTGCCGGCGGCGCCGAGGGCCATCACGACCAGCAGCACGAACCCGTCCGTGCCCGGCCGGTCCATCACGCGGGCCCACACGACCCGGGACGCGATGCCCAGCAGCGCCGCGACCGAGACCGTGGCCCCGGCGGCGACCACGTCCAGGCCCAGCTCCCGGTGGGCGTAGAGGGGCAGGTAGACGTTGGCGGACTGGGCCCCGAGCCCGGTCAGCGCCGCGGCCGCGGCGTAGGCCCGCACGACGCCGGGCATCGGCGGCCGGGCCGCGCGCCGGCGCCGCCGGGCGGGGGCACCCCGGTCCGGGGCGCCCCCGCCCGGGGCCCGGGCACCGCGGCCGGCGGAGGCACCGGGGCGCCGCGCGCCGATGCGCCCGCCGGCGGCGCGGTCGTCGTCCGCGACAGGCCCCCCGGGACCCGCGCGTCCGTACGGGGGCGCGCTCCCGTCGGGGACCGTCCGCACGCCCGCGAGCAGCAGCACCACGACGAGGGCGGCGGCGAGGGCGACGGCGGGCCGCCAGCCCAGCAGCAGCCCGAGGGCCGGGAAGACGAGCCCGGCGGCGAGCTGGGCGGCCTGCACCCCGGCCTGTTTGACCCCGAGCCAGCTCGCGCGCCGGGGGGCGGGCACGTGCAGGCGGATGAGGCGGTTGGTGGCGGGGTTGGCCATCACCTGCCCGAGCCCGGAGACCACCATGGCCACGAGCAGCACCGCGTAGCCGGGCGCGGCGACGGCGAGCAGCATGGAGACCGCGGCCCCGCCGAAGATCACGACGAGCAGGGTGCGCGGGGTCAGCCGGTCCGCCCAGCGGCCGGTGCGCACGGCGGTGACCGCGGCGGCGGCGAAGGTCACGGTGGCGAGCAGCCCGAACTGCGACTCGCTCAGGCCCAGGTCGGCGATGACCAGGGGGCTCATGGCGGAGAGGCTGTGCGTGAGCAGCGGCCCCACGGCCATGGTGGCCATGAGCACGAGCATCAGCCCCGTGCCGGGGGACCGGTCCCGGGCCGGCACGGGCGGGGAGCCCACGCCTCAGCGCCTCGGGACCGCGCGCACCCACCGGAAGCCGTGGGACTCCAGCAGGATGCCGTGGCGCAGGTCCAGCTCGGTGCCTCCGTGCAGGTCGAGCGCCTCGGGCAGGAACCCGGAGAGGGTCTCGCCGGTGACGAACTGGGACCAGTCCGAGAAGTTGGCCAGGCACAGCACCACGGTGTTGGTGCCGGGGCGCTGGTAGCCGAGCACGTGGGGGTTGCGCGCGTCGAAGGGCTCGAGGGCGTTGCCGTCGAACTCGGGGCACTGCCGGCGGACCTCGACCATCCGGGTGATCCCGCCGAAGATCCGGCCCTCCACGGAGAAGAGGTCGTGGCGGCGCGCGTAGCCCTCGGCGGGCCGCAGCGGCCGGTGCACCCAGCGGGCGTCCCCGCCGTGGGCGGGGTCGCGGTCCCAGTCGGGATCGTTGAGCTGGCCGACCTCGTCGCCGAGGTAGAGCAGGGGCACGCCCCCGGTGGACATGGCCACGGAGTGGGCGAGCAGGATCCGGTCCACGGCGGGGCCGGGCTCGGCGGCGAGGCCCAGCAGGGACGCGGTGGTCCCGCACACGCGGCAGTCCCCGGTGCGCGGGTTCTCCTGGAAGGCCACGCCGTCGGCGAAGCTGCCCGGGAACCGTCCGGTGTAGAAGGCGTTGAGGAACCGGCGGTGGTCGTGGCCGTCGATCCCCAGCCGGGCGGCGTCCTCGTCGGAGAACGTCCAGCCGATGTCGTCGTGGCCGCGCACGTAGTCGACCCAGGCCGTGCCGGGGGGCAGGGCGTGGCGCTCGGCGAGGGCCTGCGCGAGCAGCGTCGGCTCCCGGGTGGCCATGGCCTCCCAGGTCAGGGCCATCTGCAGCGGGTTGTAGGAGAGCTGGCACTGGCCGGGCTCGATGTAGCGGGCGACCTCGTCGGGGTGGACGATCGCCTCGGACTTGAACAGCACCGAGGGCGCGGCGATGCGGCACACGGCGTTGAAGGCGCGCAGCAGCACGTGGGCCTGCGGCAGGGACTCGCACGCGGTGCCCAGCTGCTTCCAGATGAACGCCACGGCGTCCATGCGCAGCACCTCGACGCCCTGGGCGGCGAGGAAGAGCATCTCCTCGGCCATGGCCCGGAAGACGGCGGGGTTGGTGTAGTTGAGGTCCCACTGGAACGAGTAGAACGTGCTCCACACCCACCGGGGGTCGTCCTCGGTCGCCGCGACCCGGGTGAACGAACCGGGGTGGTCGTCGGGGAAGATCTCGCGGGTGGTGCGCTCGAACTGCTCCGGGACGGTGCGGTCGGGGAAGATCCAGTAGTAGTCCTCGTAGGCGGGCTCCCCCGCGGCGGCGCGGCGGGCCCACTCGTGCTCGTTCGAGGTGTGGTTGAAGACGAAGTCGAGGACCAGGCTGATCCCGTGCTCGCGCAGCTCCCGGCCGAGCTCGGCGAGCTCCTCCATGGTCCCGATCCGCGGGTCGACGCGGCGGTAGGAGGAGACGGCGTAGCCGCCGTCCGAGTTGCCCTCGGGCGCCTCGAACAGGGGCATCAGGTGCAGGTAGGTGAGACCGAGCTCCCGGAAGTAGGGGATCTGCTCGCGGATCCCCTGCAGCCCGCCCGCGTAGCGGTCGGCGTAGCAGACCCCGCCGAGCATCTGCCGGGACGTGAACCAGGCCGGGTCCTCCTCCCGGCGGGCGTCGAGGGCCTTGAGATCGGCCGGGCGCCGGGCCCAGGAGCGGGCCATGAGCAGGACGAGCTCGCCCAGCTGGTCGAGGAAGTCCTCACGGGTGCCGTAGACCTCGGCGAACAGCAGCGTCAGGGCCGGGAAGTGCTCCTCGAAGCGGCGGGCGAACTGCTCGCCCTCCGGGCCGGTGGGCCACCGGTCCTCGGTGCGCTGGCGCACGCACGCCGTGACGACGCGCGCCTGGTTCTCGGGCGAGAGCCCGGGCATCCCGGACGGGGTGGTGTGCGGCACGGTGCTCCCTCGGTCGTCCACCCGCGGCGGGCGGTCTGCGCGCTCGAGATCCTCCTTGACGCCGAGCCCTGACATCGTCTCGGACCCCCGTTCCGGATCGGCGGCGGGCGGGCCCGCCTCACAGCATACTGACGCCGCGCCCCGCCGACAGCCCACGGTCCCCGGGCGTCCTCCACAGCTGTGCACAGCGTTGTCCACAGGTGTGGATCCGTGGTGGGGACAGCGCCGCCCGCCCCGTGGAAGGAGGACGTTTCCCCAGGTCGGAGGGCAGTCGCCCCCGGACCGGGGTCCGGGGGCGACGTGTGGAGAAGCTGTGCACCGCGGTGGACACGGTGCGCTTCCCGGCTCGGCGGGGCGGGAAGCGGCTCAGTAGCCGTTGGCGGAGAGCCACTCCTGGGCGGCGTCGGCCGGGCTCATCTGCTGCTCGCCGCTGACCTTGCGGTTGAGCTCCACGAGGTCCTCGGTGGTGAGCTTGCCGGAGAGCTCGTTCAGCGCCGCCTCGGCCTCCTCGGAGAGCCGGCCCTCGGCGGCCAGCGGGAGCACCTGCTGGGCGATGAAGTTGTTCTCCGGGTCCTCGAGGACCACGAGGTCGTGGTCGGCGATGGACGGCGTCGTCGTGAAGATGTCGGCGACGTCGACGTCCCCGTCGAGCAGCGCCTGCAGGGTCAGGGGCCCGCCGCCGTCGTTGATGGGCTCGAAGGAGCGGGGCACGCACCCGTAGTGCTCCTCGAGGCCCTTCAGGCCCTGCGGGCGCTCGCGGAACTCGGGCGGGCCGGCGATCACGAGCTCGTCGCAGACCTCGGCCATGTCGGCGATGCTCGTGAGCCCGTAGCGCTCGGCCGTTTCGGGGGTGACGACCATGGCGTCCTTGTTCTCCGCCGAGGAGGGCTCGAGCACGGTGAGTCCCTCCGGGAGCGCCTCGGGCAGGGCCTGCATGATCTCCTCGGTCGAGGTCTCGGTCGCCTCGGGGTCCGCGTAGAGCAGCAGGTTGCCGGAGTAGTCGGGGACCACGTCGACGGAGCCGTCCTGCACCGCCGTCACGTAGGCCTCCCGCGCGCCGATCCCGGGGCTCGTCTCCGCCTCGATCCCGGCGGAGTCCAGCGCCCCGGCGTAGAGCTCGGCGAGGACCTGGCTCTCGGGGAAGTCCGCCGAGCCCACCGTCACGGTGTCCTGGGCGGCGCCGGTGCCCTGCTCGCCGCCGGAGAGCGGGTCCTCGCCCGAGCCGCCGCAGGCGGTCAGGCCGAGCAGGAGGGCGGCGGCCGTGGCGGGCAGGGCCAGCCGGCGGCGGGCGGGTGCGTGGGTCATGGGGTTCTCCTCGTCGGTCGGGTGCGTCGGTCGGGGTGCGGGGCGGGGGTGCGGCTGGGGGGTCAGGCCGCCAGGCGCAGCCCCGGGGAGGTGCTCAGGCGCTGGAGCAGGGCCAGCACGGCGTCGACGGCCAGGGCCAGGACCGCCACGAGCAGCACCGCCCCGAGCATCCGGGAGTAGTCGCGCACGGCGAGGCCGTCGATGAGGTAGCGCCCGAGCCCGCCCAGGTTGATGTAGGCGACCACGGTCACGGTGGCCACGACCTGCAGCGCGGCGTTGCGGATCCCCCCGAGCAGGACGGGCAGGGCGTTGGGCAGCTCCACCCGGGTCAGCACCTGCCGGGAGGTCATGCCCATCGCAGCCCCGGCGTCCTTGAGCGCCGGGGAGACGTTGGCGACCCCGGCGTACGCGCTCGTGAGCACGGGCGGGATCGCCATCAGCACGAGCGCCAGCAGCGGCGGGACCAGGCCGAGCCCCAGCAGGAGCGTGAACAGCGTCAGCAGCCCCAGCGTGGGCAGCGCCCGCAGGGCGCCCGCCAGGCCGACGACGACGCCGCTGCCGCGGCCCGTGTGCCCGACCCACAGGCCCACCGGCACGGCCACGGCGAGGGCGGCCAGCAGGGTCAGGCCGCTGTAGAGCAGGTGCTCGCCCAGCCGGGCGGGGATGCCGCCGGCCCCGGACCAGCTGTCCGGGTCGGTGAGCCAGGCGAGGGCGGCGTCGACGAGGCTCACGCGGCGGCCCTCCGCACGCGCGGCAGGGGCCGGGCCGTCCCGGCCCGCTGCCACGGGGTCAGCAGGTGCCCGGCGCCGCGCAGGAGCAGGTCCAGCACGAGGGCCAGGAGCACGGTCAGGACGATGCCCACCACGATCTCCTCGACGATCGACCGGCGCAGCCCGTCGGTGAACAGGGTGCCCAGGGACTGGATGCCGATGACCGCGCCCACGCTGACCATGGAGATGTTGCTGACCGAGGCGACCCGCAGCCCGGCGACCAGCACGGGCACGGCCAGGGGCAGCTCCACGCCCAGGAACCGGCGCAGCGGCCGGTAGCCCATCGCCGTGGAGGCCTGCAGGACGTCGCGGTCCACCGACTCGAAGGCGTCCACGGAGGAGCGCACCAGGATCGCGACGACGTAGACCGTCAGGGCCACGATCACGTTGACCACCGAGGTGATCTGCGTGCCCAGCACGAGGGGCAGCACCACGAACAGGGTCAGCGAGGGGATCGTGTAGAGCAGCGACGAGCCGCTGACCACCACGGGGCGCAACACCCGGTTGCGGGCGGCCGCCCGGGCCAGCGGCACCGACAGCAGGGCCCCCAGGAGCAGGGGCAGCACCGACTGCACGACGTGCATGCCCGTGAGGTCGAGGACGTGGGACCAGTTCGCCGCGGTCCAGCTCATCGGTGCGCCCGCCCGCCCAGCCGCGCGTCCTCGACGGCGGCGACGATCTCGGCGGGGTCCATCACGCCCACGGCCCGCCCGGCCTCGTCCACCACGACCGCCAGGCCCGAGGGCGAGGACAGAGCGGCGTCCAGGGCGCTGCGCAGCGACCCGCCCGGCCGGTGCAGGGTGCCCCCGACCACGGGGTCGTCCTCGGCGCCGGTGCGCACCCAGCCGCGGGGGGCGCCGTCGTCGTCGACCCGCAGCGACCAGCCCCCCGGGACGTCGCCGCCCGGGCCGATCACCCCGGGGCTGCCGTCCGGGCGCACCACGGCGACCGGGTGGACGGGGATGTCGCGGGCGGAGTCGAAGGTCAAGGAGCGGAAGCCGCGGTCGCGGCCCACGAAGTCGGCCACGAAGTCGTCGGCGGGGGCGCGCAGCAGCTCCTCCGGGCTCGCGTACTGGGCCAGGCGCCCGCCCGTGGCGAAGACCGCGACCCGGTTGCCCAGCAGCACGGCCTCGTCGATGTCGTGGGTGACGAACACGATCGTGCGGTGCAGGCGCTGCTGCAGGTCCAGCAGCTCCCGCTGCAGGTCCTGGCGCACCACCGGGTCCACCGCGGAGAACGGCTCGTCCATCAGCAGCACCGGCGGGTCGGCCGCGAGCGCCCGGGCCACGCCCACGCGCTGCTGCTGCCCGCCCGAGAGCTGGGCGGGGTAGCGCTCCGCCAGCTGCACGTCGAGCCCGACCGTGGCCAGCAGCTCCCGGGCGCGCTCGCGCGCCCGCCGCTTCGGCACACCGGTGAGCCGGGGCACGGTCGCGACGTTGTCGACCACGGTGCGGTGCGGCATCAGGCCCGACTGCTGCATGACGTAGCCCATGGACCGGCGCAGCTCGTGGGCGGGGACCGAGGAGACGTCGCGGCCGTCGACGACGACGCGCCCGGAGGTCGGCTCGACCATGCGGTTGATCATCCGCAGGGAGGTCGTCTTCCCGCAGCCCGAGGGGCCGACGAACACGGTCAGGGAGCCGCGCGGGATCTCGAGGTCGAGGGCCTCCACGGCGGCCGTGCCGCCGGGGTACGTCTTGCCGGCGCCCTCGAAGCGGATGGCGGTCTCGGTCATGGCGGTCCTCCCGTTGCCGTCGGGCCAGTATAGGCGGACACCCTCAGCCCCCTGTCCGTCGGCTCCGTACACTGTGCCCAGGAGGTGGACGGTGCACAGTCTCGAACTGCTCCTCGACGAGGCCGGGGACGCCGCCGTGCGCGCCGACTGGGACCGGCTCACGGCCGCCGGGCTGCCGAGCTCCGGCCGGCACGGCTCCCCCTCGAACGCCCCGCACATCACCCTCGTGGCCGCCCCCTCCCTCGCCCCCGAGGCGGTGCCGGGCGTCGACGACCGGGTCGCGGCCGCCGCAGGGTTCGTGGACCTGCCCCTCGTCAGCGCCGGGGTGCTGCTGTTCGGCCCGCGGCGCGGCGGCTACGTGCTCGTGCGCCAGCTCGTCACCACCCCCGAGCTGCTGGAGCTGCACCGGCGCGTGTGCACCGCCGTGCACCCCGTCCCCGGTCAGGTGCGCACCTCGGTGCCCGGGGCGTGGACCCCGCACGTGACCCTGGCGCGGCGGCTCTCCCCCGCGCAGGTGGCCGAGGCGCTCGCGGTGCTGGCGCCCCCGCCGGAGCCCCTGCGGGCGGTGGGCCTGCGCCGCTGGGACTCCGACGCCCGCACCACGGTGCGGCTGGCCTGACCCGGGGCGGCGCGGCGGTGGACCGCCCCGGGAAGCGGCGCGCCCGCACCCCGTCCCAGGGACCGGCTCACCAGGCGCGCTGCGGGCGGGTGAACCACTGGTTGAGCGGGGCGCGGAAGGCGGTGACGATCCACAGGACGTTGACCACGACGAACGCCGCGCCCACGGCCATCAGCACGAAGCCCCAGCCGCCGTAGAGCCAGTAGCCCAGGAAGCCGAAGAGCACGCTGAGCGTGCTCAGGGACGCCAGGACCACCCCGAGGATCCGCGCCCAGTTCCGGCCCTTTTTCACGAAGACGTAGACCAGCGCGTACAGGCCCAGGGCGATCGCGAGCGTCACCAGCCCGGAGACCACGCTCAGGGCGGCCGACTGCCCCGCCATCGCCTCCGCCTGCTGAGCCTGCTCCGCGGGCATCCCCATCCGGCCGGCCATCGAGGTCAGGTCCATCGTGCTGCTCGCGACCAGGGAGACGATGCTGCTCACCGCGTAGAGCGCCGCCGAGAGGAGAGTGAGGGACAGCAGCCGCTTCAGCTGCGGTGGGGCGGCGGCCGGCCCCTGGGCGCCGTGGGGACCGGGCCCGTACTGGCCCTGTGGAGCGCCGTACTGGCCCTGCGGGGCGCCGTACTGGGCCTGCGGGGCGCCGTGCCGGTCGCCGCCCGCCGGCGGGACGTAGCGCGGCGGGCCCCCGGCCTGCGGGTCGCGGGGGTCCTGCCCGGGGTGCTGCGGAGGGGTGGTCATGGCGGGTGCTCCTTCTCGGCGCGTGCGGAACTGCTGTGCCTCAGCAAAGCACGGAGGGCGGCCCCGGCGCGTCCCCCGCGCGGTGGAGAGTGCTCGCCCGGCGGCTCCGCCCGCCGGACGAGCACCGGACACCGGCACAGGTCGCGGGCACAGCGCACGGGCACCGGGGTGGGCTCAGGGCACGGGATCGGCGCACCGGGTCCGCGTCCGGGTCCCGGAACACCGGTGAGGCGGGCGGACCCTCGGGCGGTTCCGCGGTCCCGGCGCCGGGTCCTCGGCCCGTTGCCTCCCGCCCCGGTCCGGCGGCCCGCGGACCCCCGCCGCCCGCGGGACGACTACGCTCGGAGCATGACGACCGCACAGGACATCGCCGCGTGGCTGCTCGAGCGCATCCGCACCGAGGGCCGGCTCTCCCAGGACCAGGCGGTCCAGGAGATCCCGGAGACCTTCGGCCCCGAGTGGGTCCGCACCCTGGAGAACGGCCACACCGGCATCCACCAGGAGGTCCTCAAGGAGTTCCGCAAGGCCCACGAC
Source organism: Kocuria flava (assembly GCF_001482365.1). Lineage (NCBI taxonomy): Bacteria > Bacillati > Actinomycetota > Actinomycetes > Micrococcales > Micrococcaceae > Kocuria > Kocuria flava. Next base: position 567,992 of record NZ_CP013254.1, read on the forward strand.
GGCACGGTGCAGTGGGACCGCGACCGCCGGTTCTGGTCGCCGAAGCCCTGACCCTCCGGGGCCCCTGAGGCCCTGGCGGCTCCGGGTGCGGCCGGGGTGCCGGGGTGCCGGGGAGTTCGTCCTGGACTTCGCGCTTCCCGAGCCGGTGCCCGCGCCGTTCACGACCATCGCCTGGCGGCTGGCGCACATGGTCGTGGACATCCTGGCGGTGCGCAGCCACGGCCACTTCAGCGGCCCGCCGGCCTCGTACCAGCAGTGGGACCATGCGGGCACCGCCGCGGAGGCGCTCGCCCAGCTGGACCGCGAGTACGAGCGCTGGCTCGCCGGGGTGGACTCGCTCATCCCCGCCGACCTGGCGCGCCCGTGCGGTCCCGCGGAGGGACCGTACGCGCAGCTGCCGATGCCGGCCCTGCTCCTGCACCTCAACCGCGAGCTGATCCACCACGGCGCCGAGGTCGCCCTGCTGCGCGACCTCTGGACCCACACCCGGCGCCGCTGACCCGGAAATCCCCGTCCCCGTGCCGGACGCACCGTGGCACCCCGAGGACCTCGAGTCGTGGCCCCTGCGGTGGGTGGCGCTGCACCTCGTCGAGGAGTGCGCCCGGCACGCGGGCCACGCGGACATCAGCCGCGAGAGCCTCGACGGGCGGACGGCCTACGAGCTCAACGCCCTGGCCGACGGCGCGCGGCGCCCGCCCCTGCAGTGACGGCGGCTCACGCGGGGCGGGCCAGCAGGTGCGCCGGGACCCGGTGGGCGTCGCGCACGCCCTCGAGGAGCCGGGGGTCCACCGGCACCCCGCGGCGCAGGACGCTGATCGCCCCCGATGGCTCGAAGACCACGCAGGCGACCTCCTCGGGGCTGCGCACCCCGGCCCGGCGCAGGGCCCCGAACAGCTCCGCCTCCACCACGTGCGCCCGGCGGAGGTTGGCCTCGAGGACCTCGGCACCGGCCATCAGCAGCAGGGCCCGTCCGTTGACCACGGCGGCCCCGCGCACCCCGGAGCGCAGGCGCCCGAAGGCCGCCTCGAGCACGAAGAGGGTGCCCAGTCCGAGCACGCCGGCCGCCAGCGTGGGCGGGTGGCCGATCACCACGCGCCCGGCGACCGCGCCGAGCATCACGGTGATCACCACGTCGAAGGTCGACATCCCCGACAGCACCCGCTGGCCGAACAGGCGCACCAGGACCAGGAACGCCAGGTAGATCCCCACCGCGGAGGCCACCACCGCGAGGGCGTGCGGGGCGTCGATGCCCAGCCGCCCGGCGAGGTCCCCGGGCGGCGGGACGGCGGCGGGCAGCGGCACGGGTCAGGCCTCCTGGTCGGCGAACTGCGTCTCGTACAGCTCGGCGTAGCGCCCGCCCGCGGCCAGCAGCTGCGGGTGCGGCCCGCGCTCGACGATCCGCCCGGCCTCGACCACGAGGATCTCGTCGGCAGAGCGCACGGTCGAGAGCCGGTGGGCGATCACCAGGGCGGTGCGGCCGGCGAGCGCCTCGCCGAGCGCGGCCTGCACGTGGGCCTCGTTCGTGGAGTCCAGTGCGGAGGTGGCCTCGTCGAGGATGACGACCCGCGGGGCGGCGAGCAGCAGCCGGGCGATGGTCAGGCGCTGGCGCTCGCCGCCGGAGAGCCGGTAGCCGCGCTCCCCCACCACGGTGTCCAGGCCGTCGGGCAGGGCCCGGATGACGTGGTCCATCCGGGCGCGGGCGAGGGCGTCCCACAGCTGCTCGTCGGTGGCTTCGGGGCGCACGAGGGTGAGGTTCTCGCGGATCGACTCGTGGAAGAGGTGCCCGTCCTGGGTGACCATGCCGATGGTCTCCCGCAGGGAGGCGAACGTGGTGTCCCGGACGTCGACACCGCCCAGGCCCACCGCGCCGGAGGTGACGTCGTAGAGCCGGGCGACGAGCTGGGCGACGGTCGACTTCCCGGCCCCGGAGGAGCCGACCAGGGCGACGGTGCGGCCGGGTTCCACGGTGAAGCTCACCCCGTGCAGGACCTCCTCGCCGCCGCGGGCGTCGAGCACGGCGACGTCCTCGAGGGAGGCCAGCGAGACCTCCTCGGCGGAGGGGTAGGCGAAGCGCACGTCGTCGAACTCGACGGAGACGGGGCCCGCGGGCAGGGGCCGGGCTCCGGGGCGCTCCTGGATCAGGGGCACGAGGTCGAGGATCTCGAAGACGCGCTCGAAGCTGACGACCGCGCTCATGATGTCCATGCGGGCGTTGGCGAGCATGGTCAGGGGCGTGTAGAGGCGGGTCAGCAGCAGCGCGAGCGTCACGACCTCGCCGGCGTCGAGGCTGCCGGTGAGGGCCAGCGCGCCGCCGAGGCCGTAGACCAGGGCCAGGGCCAGGGCGGAGACGAGGGTCAGGGCCGTGACGAAGGTCGTCTGCAGCATCGCCACGCGCACCCCGATGTCGCGCACGCGCCCGGCGCGGCGGGCGAACTCGGCGGACTCGGCCTCGGGGCGGCCGAAGAGCTTCACGAGGGTCGCCCCGCCGGCCGAGAAGCGCTCGGTCATCTGCGTGGACATGGACGCGTTGTGCTGGGCCGCCTCCCGCTGCAGGGCGGCCAGGCGCCCGCCCATGGCCCGGGCCGGGACGAGGAAGATGGGCAGCAGCAGCAGGGACAGCACCGTGACCTGCCAGGAGATGGTGACCATCACGACGACGGTCAGCAGCAGCGAGACCACGTTGCTGACCACCCCGGAGAGGGTGTTGGAGAAGGCCCGCTGCGCGCCGATCACGTCCGTGTTCAGCCGGGAGACCAGCGCCCCGGTGCGGGTGCGGGTGAAGAACGCGACCGGCATCCGCTGGACGTGGTCGTAGACGGCGGTGCGCAGGTCGAGGATGAGCCCCTCGCCGATCCGCGAGGACAGCAGCCGGTTGAGCACGCCGAGCCCGGCGTCCGCGACGGCGACCCCGGCGATGGCCAGCGCCAGCCACACCACGGTGGCCACGCTCCGCCCGCCGGTGATCGCGTTGACCACGTCCCCGGCCAGGATCGGGGTGACCACGCCGAGGACGGCCAGCAGGACGGAGAGGACCAGGAAGACGCCCAGGGCCTTCCGGTGCGGCCCCGCGAAGGCGACGATGCGCCGGAGGGTCTCGCGGGAGATCCGGCGGTCCTTGACCTCGTGGCCGCGCACGGTGCGCCACATGACCATGTGCGCGGAACCGTTCATGCTCATCCGGGACCCCCGATCTGCGGGGGTCGCCCGCGCTCGATCCGGTGCGGGCCCGGTGCGGGCGCCGCACCGGTCGATCCTACGCTCCCGCGCCGACGCCGGACGGGAGCAGGGCCAGTGCCCTGCCGGTGCCCGCCCGGGGAGCCGGCGCGCCGGCCGCGGGAAGGCCACGGGCCCCGCGCCGGTCGCGCGGGGCCCGTGGGCAGGAGCGGGGGCAGCGCGGCGGCGGCCCGGCGGGCGGGCTCAGGCGGCGCGGCGGCGGCGCGCGGCGAGGACGGCGTCGACCGACCAGCGCCCGGCGCCGGCCAGGGCGAAGAGCGCGGCGGCGGCGGCGAGCAGCAGGACGAGCTCGAACCCGCCGTCGGCGGCGAAGAACCCGGCGGGCAGGTGGACGAGGACGAGGGCGCCGAGCATGACGAGGGCCAGGAGGGCGGCGACGACGCGGGTGCCGAGGCCGAGGAGCAGCAGGATCCCGCCGGCCAGCTCGAGGACGGCCACGGCGGGGGCGGCGGCCTGGGCGGCGGGCACGCCCATCTGGGCGAAGGCGGCCTGGGTGCCGGCCAGGGTCCACTCGTCGACCTTCTGCCAGCCGTGCAGCAGGAAGGTCGTGCCGAGCACGACGCGCAGCAGGGTCAGGCCGAGGGCCGTGGTCGGCGGCTCGGGACGGGCACCGGGGCGCAGGTCGGGACGGGAGGGGGCCGCGGGGGCGGTCGTGGTGCTGTTCATGGGCACGACCCTACCCGAAAAATACTTTCCTGTTCAACTGTTGTGACAGAAAGTTCATGGTCGGTCAGTCGGCCGTCCCCACGGTGCCCAGGACGGAGACGTCCGCGGCGTCGTCCACGACCCGGCCGATGAGGGCGAGCTGGCGGACCTGCTCCGGGGTGAGCCGGTCGATGACCGTCCGACGGACGTGCTCGACGTGACCCGGGGCCACCTCCTCCACCTTGCCCAGGCCCCGGTCGGTGATCTCGGCGAGCACCACGCGCTTGTCCTTCGCGTCCCCCGTGCGCACCACGAGCCCGTCCCGCTCCAGCCGCCCCACGATCCGGGACAGCCGCGACTGCGACGTGTTCGTCACGGTGGCCAGCTCCGACATCCGCCGGCGCCGGTCCGGGGCCTCGGAGAGCATCGCGAGCACGAGGTACTCGGCGAGGCTCAGGTCCGCCTCCGCCTGCAGCTGCGCCTCGATGCTGCCGGGCAGCGTGAACATGATGGAGACGAGCGCGAGCCAGGCCTCGCGCTCCTCGGGGGACAGCCATCGGGTTGCGGTCATGGACGGGAGTCTACGAGCCCGGCCCGACGCCGCGGCGGGCGGCCCGGCCCACCCCGCCGCGGCCGCCCCTCCCCGGGGCCCGGCACGGCCGTTCCGGGGCCGCCCCATAATGGGGGCATGGACTCCCTCGGCACCTGGCCCCAGCCCCTGTCCGGCGACGACCGCGCCTTCGACCGGCAGGTGCTGCAGCGGCTGCGCTCGGCGGAGGCCCCGGCCGCCGGCGACCGCCCCGGGCTGCGCGAGAGGCTCGGCACCTCCCTGCTGCTGGTGATCCCGCTGGTCTCCGCGCTCGTGGTGGTGCTGCTGTGGCAGCGGGCCGCGGCCGGCGGCTCCGCCCTGCCCCTGGTGCTGATCGCCGTGGTCCTCGTCGTGGCCGCCGTGTGGTGGGTCTCCCGGCTCAAGCGGGCCTTCGCCGCCGCCCAGCAGCGGCTGGGCACCCGGCTCGCCGACGTGGTGGTCCACGGTGTGGGCGTGGTGCGCGAGGTCACCGTGGCCCCCGTCCCGGACCGCGACCCGGCCGGGCCGGGGACCGGGACGCCGTCCGCGCCGGAGACGGCCGGGACCGACGACGGCGGGCCCGCCCCGGCCGAGGGGCCCGTCCGGGCGCGCCTCGAGCTGTCGGTGACCCCCGTGCGCGGCGAGCGATTCAGCACCGTGGTGGAGGCCGTCTACGACGCCGGGTCCGCCCGGCGGCTGGAGGCCGGCGCGCACGGGCCGGTGCGGTTCCTGCGCGACGACCCCGCGGGCACCACCGTGATCGAGACCCGCCTCTCGGCGGAGCAGGTGCAGGAGGTCTACCGGGCCGCGGCCCTGAACTGAGCCCGGCCGCTCAGCCGTCCCGGCCGCTCGTCGGCGGCTGCTGCGCCACGGCCTGCTCGGCCGCGGCCCGCAGCTCGGGGCGCAGGTCCGGGCCCGCCGCGAGCAGCGCGGGCAGCCGTCCCCGGTCGGTGGTCTGCGCACGGAAGGCGTCCCGGACGCCCACGCGGTGCCCGGCCCGGTGCACCAGCTCCACCCGGTCGCCGGCGCGCACGGTCCCGGGCTCGAGGACCCGGAGATAGGCGCCCGTGCACCCGCGCTCGGTGAAGCGCCGCAGCCAGCCGCGCACCTGCATCGCCGCGCGGAAGGTCCCGCAGGGGATGCGGGCGTCGGTGACCTGCAGCAGTGCCGTGCCGACCCGCCAGCGGTCTCCGAGGCGGGCGTCGTCGACGGCGAAGCCCTCGAGGGTGAGGTTCTCCCCGAAGCTGCCGTCGGGCAGCTCCCGGCCCAGCTCGCGCGCCCAGTGGTCGAGCTCCTCGCGCGCGAACGCGTAGACGGCCTGGTCGCGGCCGCCGTGGTGGCGGGCGTCGCCGATGAAGTCGCCGGGCACCCCGGAGCCGGGGCCCCCGCCGCGGGGTCCCGGGTCGCGCAGCGCGACCGGGCCGTCGACGGGGTGCTTGTGGATGCCGGTGGGCCGGCCGCGCCGGGCCGGGTCCGGCTCGGGCCGCCCGGCGTTGACGCTGCGCACGCGCCCGGCCGCGTCCGCCGGGGACGCCTGCGCAGGGCTCACGGTGCCGGCGGCCTCAGCCGCGCGAGCTCAGGGAGGTGGAGCCCGCGGCGGGCGGGACCACGGGGTTCTCCGCGGTCTCGGCCTCGGGGTCGGCCGGACGGCGCAGCGGCGCCTCGTGCTCGGGACGGTCGCCGAGGGCCGGGGCGTCGTCGGACGCGCGCGGGCGGCGGACGGGCAGGCCCGGGCGGCGGGACCCCGCGGCCCGGGGCGCGCGCGGGGAGTCGTTGATCGCCGTCACGGACACGGCCACGGCGTTGAGCCCCAGGCCCAGGAGCACGAACAGCCACGCGGCGACGGGGTAGTAGGCCAGGGCGAGGACCACTCCGACCACGACGAGAGCCACGGAGGTCAGGTAGGCGGGGGTCAGCACGCGCTGGACGTTGAACTTCATGAGCTCTATTCCACCACGCGCACGCGCGTGGCGGCCAACGGCGGCGGGACGGCGCGGACCGCGCCGGGTCCGGGGCGCCCCGGCTACCGTGGTCGCCATGGACGACGCCCGGGACCACGACCGCCCCGACCTCGACCCCGCGCTGCTGCGGGCCGCCCGGACGGCACGCCGGGTCGCGGTGCTGACCGGGGCGGGGATGTCCGCCGAGAGCGGGGTGCCCACCTTCCGGGAGCCCGGGGAGGGCTTCTGGTCGCGCTGGTCCCCCGAGGAGCTGGCCACCCCCGAGGCGTGGGAGGACGACCCGCAGCTCGTGTGGTCCTGGTACCTGTGGCGGGCCCGCCAGGTGCGCGCGCTCGCACCCCACGCCGGGCACCGCGCCCTCGCCGCCTGGTCCCGCGGCGCCCGGGTCGAGGTGGTCACGCAGAACGTCGACGACCTCCACGAGCGGGCCGGCTCCGCGGTCCTGGCCCACCTGCACGGCAGCCTCTTCGCGTTCCGCTGCGCCGGGTGCTCGGCCCCGTACCCGGCCGAGCGCGTGCCCGGTCTCGCCCCGGGGGCGGCGGCCCCGGGCGGCGAGCCGGAGCGCGAGCACCCGCCCGCCTGCCCCGCCTGCGGCGGTCCCGTGCGCCCGGGCGTGGTCTGGTTCGGCGAGCTGCTGCCGGAGGGCGCGCTGGACCGCGCGGCCGAGGCCGTGGCGGCGGCGGAGCTCGTCGTCGTCGTGGGCACCTCCGGGCTCGTGCAGCCCGCCGCCTCGCTGCCGCTGATCGCAGCCGGGCGCGGCATCCCCGTCGTCGAGATCGATCCCCGGGACACCGCCCTGACCCCGCACGCGGACTTCACCGTCCGCGCCGGGGCCGCCCGCGCCCTGCCGCTGCTGGTCCCCGGGGCCGCCGCGGCGTCGTGCTGAGAGCGGAACGCCCGCCCCCGGCCTTGTCCGCGCCGGCGCCCCGGCACAGACTGGGCGACGGACGCCGGGCCCATCCCGCCCGGCACCGCCCGAACCCTCAGGAAAGGCACGGTCCATGACGCAGTCCACGACGCAGTCCCCCACCCTGGCCCTGCACGACGGCACCGCCATCCCCCAGCTCGGCTACGGCGTGTGGCAGGTCGAGGCCGACATCGCGGAGGACGTGGTGTCCCAGGCCCTCGAGGCCGGCTACCGCCACATCGACACGGCGAAGATCTACGGCAACGAGGAGGGCGTGGGCCGCGCGATCGCCAGCAGCGGCATCCCGCGCGACGAGATCTTCGTGACCACCAAGCTGTGGAACGACGACCACGGCCGCGACGCCGCGCTGCGCGCGATCGACGGCTCGCTCGAGCGCCTCGGCCTCGACCACGTCGACCTCTACCTCATCCACTGGCCCACCCCGGCCCGCGGCACGTACGTGGAGACCTGGGAGGCCTTCCAGGAGATCCGCGACAGCGGCCGGGCCCGCTCCGTCGGCGTCTCCAACTTCCCGCAGCAGCAGCTGCAGGAGATCATCGACGCCACCGGGTCGGTGCCCGTGGTCAACCAGATCGAGCTGCACCCCTACTTCAACCAGGAGCCGCTGCGGAAGTTCCACGCCTCCCGCGGGATCCGCACCGAGGCCTGGTCCCCGCTGGGCCAGGGCGGGGAGCTGCTGCAGGACCCGGTGATCGGCGGCATCGCCCGACGCCTGGGCGCGACCCCCGGTCAGGTCGTCATCGCCTGGCACCTGGCGATCGGCAACGTGGTCTTCCCCAAGACCGTGACCCCGGAGCGGATCCGCGAGAACTTCGCGGCGCTCGACGTCCGTCTCAGCCCCGAGGACGTCGAGGCGATCAGCGGCCTGGACAACGGCGGGCGGATCGGGTCGGACCCGATGGACTTCAACTGACCCCACCCCCCCGCCCCTCCTCGCCCCTCCCCCGCGAGCACCCCCGCGAGGTCCCACGCCCGATCTGAGATCCCATGCCGCACGCCGCTGCGGCATGGGATCTCGCGCTCCCCGTGGGACCTCGCGGGAGAGGGGCCGAGGAGAGAGGGGCCGAGGAGAGGGGGCGGCGGGCCCGACTGGTGCGGATGGCGCCCACGGGTGTTCCATGGTCCCCATGACTCAGCACACCCCCCGCGGGACGGACGGCGCCACCAGCGCCGGCGCACCGCTTCCCGGCACCGTCCCCACCCGCGACGGCGACCCCGGCTCCCCCGCCCCCACCGGCCCCACGTTCTTCGGCCAGCCCCGCATGCTGGCGAACCTGTTCAGCGTGGAGACGTGGGAGCGGTTCTCCTTCTACGGCATGCAGGGCATCGTCCTGCTCTACATGTACTTCACCGCCGCCGAGGGCGGCCTGGGCATCGACCAGGCGACCGCCGCCGGCATCGTCGGCGCCTACGGCGGCGCCGTCTACCTCTTCGCGATCGTCGGCGGATGGGTGGCCGACCGCGTCCTGGGCTCCGAGCGGACCATGTTCCTCAGCGGCGTCCTCATCATGGCCGGCCACGTCTCGCTCGCCCTGCTGCCCGGCGTCGCCGGTCTGGCCGTCGGTCTGATCCTCATCGCGGTCGGCTCCGGCGGGCTCAAGACCACGATCACCAACCTCGTCGGCTCCCTCTACGACCGCCGGGACCCGCGCCGCGACGCGGGCTTCTCGATCTTCTACATGGGCGTCAACATCGGTGGTCTCCTCGGCCCGCTGCTCACCGGCTGGGCGCAGCAGACCTGGGGCTTCCACCTCGGCTTCGGACTGGCCGCGATCGGCATGGCCCTGGGCCTGACCCAGTACGCGCTCAACCGCAGGAACCTCCCCGACGAGGTCCACCACGTGCCCAACCCCCTGCCGCGCTCGGAGTACGGGAAGTGGATCGGGATCGCCGCGGCGGGCCTCGGCGTCGTCGTCGTGGCCGTGCTCACGGGCGTGCTCAACGCGGGCAACCTCGCCGACGTGGTGGTCGTGGTGATCCTCGTGGCCGCCGTGGCCCTGTTCGCGATCCTGCTCACCAGCAGCAAGGTCGACGACGACGAGCGCTCCCGCGTGCGGTCGTTCATCCCGATGTTCATCGGCTCGGCGGCGTTCTTCGCCCTGTTCCAGCAGCAGTTCACCGTGGTCACGATCTACTCCGACACCCGTCTGGACCGCACGCTCGGCGACTGGACCATGCCCATCTCCTGGGTGCAGTCCTTCAACCCCTTCTTCATCATCCTGCTCGCCCCCGTGTTCGCGGCCCTGTGGACCCGTCTCGGCGCCCGCCAGCCGGCCACGCCCACCAAGTTCGGCCTCGGGATCGTGCTCATGGGCTCGGCCTTCCTGGTCTTCCTGCCGATGGTGGGGGTCTCCGCCGTGCCGGTGCTGTGGATCGCCCTGATCCTGCTCGTGGCGACCCTGGGCGAGCTGATGGTCTCCCCCGTGGGGCTGTCCCTGTCCACGAAACTGGCCCCCCGCTCCTACCCGGTGCTCATGGTCGCGCTGAACTACCTGTCCGTGGCGCTGGGGACGGCGCTGTCCGGATCGCTGGCCGGCTTCTACTCCGAGCAGGCCGAGAGCGCCTACTTCGGCACCCTCGGAGCGGTCACCATCGGCATCGGCGTGCTGCTGCTGGTGGTGGCCCGGCCCGTCACGCGCGCGATGCGCGGGGTGCGCTGACCGCCTCCCCCTTTCACGCGAGTTCCCACGCCCGTCGCGAGATCCCATGCCGCACCCCCGTGCGGCATGGGATCTCGCCGTGGTGATGGGATCTCGCGGGAGGTGGTGGCGGCCGGCAGGGCCTCGAGGCCGTGCCCGGTCAGGCGGGGGGCTCCTGCGACGCGGCCGCGCCGCGGGCGGCGGGGCGGGGGATCAGCTCGAGCGTCCGGGACAGCGGGGTGCGCAGGGTCGTCACCGCGTCCAGCAGGTAGTTCTGCCGCACCCGCCACGGGTGGCGGTCGCCCTGGCGGGGGAACGCGCCGATCGAGCGCCGGACGTAGCCGGAGCTGAGGTCCAGCAGCGGGTGCCCGGCCATGCCGGGAGCGGCCCGGGGCACCGCGGCGGCGGCGCCGTGGCGCGCCACGTGCCGGAGCACCCTGCAGACGAGCCGGTGCGTCAGGTCCGCCCGCAGCGTCCACGAGGCGTTGGTGTAGCCGATGCACAGGGCGAAGTTGGGCACGCCGGTGAGCATGGCGCCGTTCCACACGAACTGCTCCGGCAGCTCCACCGGGACGCCGTCCACGCTGGGCCCGATCCCGCCGAGGGGCAGCAGCCTCAGCCCCGTGGCGGTGACCACCACGTCGGCCTCCAGGACGCGGCCGCTGCGCAGCCGGATCCCCTCGGCCACGACCTCCTCGATCGTGTCCGTCACCACCTCGGCCCGGCCCTGCCGCAGGGCCGTGAACAGGTCCGCGTCCGGGGCGGCGCACAGCCGCTGGTCCCACGGGTCGTAGGAGGGCGTGAAGTGCTCGGCCACGAGCTCCTCCGAACCGAGGGTCCGCGCGGCCCGGGACGTGAAGAACGCCCGGGCCGGGCCCGGCAGGCGCCGGCAGAACTGGTGGACGGCCGTGCCGAACAGGATGTTCTTCCCGCGGATCAGCCGGTGGGCGGCCCCCTCGGGCAGGACCCGGCGCAGGGCGTCGGCGCGCCGGTCGCGCCCGGGCACGGCGCTGATCCAGGTGGGGGAGCGCTGCAGCATCGTCACGCTCGCCGCGTCCCGGGCCATGGCCGGCACCAGGGTCACCGCCGTGGCCCCGCTGCCGATCACCACCACCCGCTGCCCGCTCCAGTCCAGGTCCTCGGGCCAGAACTGCGGGTGCACCACCCTGCCCCCGAACTCCGCGATCCCGGGCAGGGCCGGGTCGTGCCCCCGGTCGTAGTCGTAGTACCCGGCGCAGGAGTACAGGAACGAGCACGTCATGCTCCGCCGCCGGGTCCCGCCCGCGCCGTCGCGCTCCTCGAGGCCCAGCGTCCACCGGGCCTCCGCGGAGGACCAGTCGGCCGAGACGACCTTCGTGCGGAAGCGGACGTGCCGGTCGACGCCGAACTCCGCGGCCGTCTCGCGGATGTAGGCCAGGATCGACGGGCCGTCCGCGATCGACTGCGGGTCCCGCCAGGGCTTGAACGAGTAGCCGAGGGTGAACATGTCGGAGTCGGAGCGCACGCCCGGGTAGCGGAACAGGTCCCAGGTCCCGCCCATCCCGTCGCGGGCCTCCAGGACGGCGCAGGACAGGCCGGGGCACTCGGTCTGCAGGCGGCAGGCCGCGCCGATGCCGGACAGGCCCGCGCCGACGACCACGACGTCGCGGTGCTCCGTCCCGGCGGGGCGCCCGGGGGTGGGGGAAGGTGCTGGCATGGCTCCAGCATCCCCCACGACGCCGGCGGGGACCCGCCGCGGCACGTCGCCCGCCGGACCCCGGGGGACACGGTCGGGGTGCGCGCCGCGACCGCGGCCGGGACGCCGCGCACGCTCCGGCGTCGGCCGGACCGCGGGGAGACCGCGTCCGTCGTGCTCCTCGACGACGCCCGGCGCGGTCTAGCGGGCGGAGCGCCCGGCGACGAGCTCCCGCACGACCTCGGCCGCCGGCGCCTCCCGTGCGGCGGCGGACCCGGTCCCGGCCCACAGGGCGATCGCCTCCGGGTCCCCGGCCCGGGCCGCAGCCGCCCGGAGCGGTTTTGTGAGCTGGTTGACCTGCGGATATGCCGCTGGCGCCATATGCGTGTAGCGTTCCAGGAAGCCGTTGCGCAGCCCCCGGGCGCACCGCCCGGAGAAGGCCCGGGTCACCGCGGTGCCGGAGTAGCGGCCCGAGGCGAGCGCCTCCCGGTACGGCGCCGAGGTGCCGGCCTCGGGGGTGCGCAGCAGCAGGGTGCCGACCTGCACCGCGGCGGCCCCGGCGTCCAGCAGGGCGGCGGCGTCCCGCGCCGAGGCGATCCCGCCGGCCGCCACCAGCGGCACGTCCACAGCCGCGCGCACGGCGCCCAGCAGCGCCGGCAGCGGCTCCTCCCCCGGCACGGCGTCGACGCGGTGGGTGCCCCGGTGACCACCGGCCTCGGGGCCCTGCACCACCAGCAGGTCCGCCCCGGCCCGTGCCGAGTCCACGGCCTCGGGGACGGAGGCGACGGTGACCGCGGTGGTGCAGCCGGCGGCGGCGAGCCGGGAGAGGACCTCCTGCGGCGGCAGCCCGAAGGTGAAGGAGACCACCGGCACGCGCAGCCGCTCGACGAGCTCGAGCTTCTCCGCCCAGGCGTCGTCGTCGGCCGGGTCGACGGCGGGCAGCTCGGCGCCCAGGCGCTCGGCCTCGGGTGCGAGGGCCCGGCGGTAGTCCTCCACCGCGCGGCGGAGGTCCGCACCGGGGTGCCCGGCCGCGGGGTCGGGGACGAAGAGGTTGACCCCGAACGGGCCGTCGGTGCGCCCGCGCACCTCCTCGACGTCGGCGGCCAGCCTGTCCACGGGCCGGTAGCCCGCCGCGAGGAAGCCGAGGCCGCCGGCGCCGGTGACCGCCGCGGCGAGGGCGGGCGTGGAGGGCCCGCCCGCCATGGGGGCGCCCACGACGGGCAGGCGCAGGTCGGACAGGCGGAAGCGGGCACCGGTGCTCATGCCCCCAGGCTAGGGAGGCCCGGGCGGGACGTCACCCTGCGCGGCACCCGGTCCTGGCATAGGCTGTGCGAACGGTCACTGTCCGCCGGGCCGCGCCCGGCACGAAAACGATGCGAGGCGAGGCGAGCGATGACACAGTCCGCCGATTCCCAGGCACGGTCCCGTCCGCAGCCCGAGCTCAAGCGGGTGATGGGGCCCGGTCTGCTCCTGCTGTTCATCGTGGGCGACATCCTCGGCACGGGCGTCTACGCCCTCACCGGCAACATCGCCGGCGAGATCGGCGGCGCGGCATGGGCCCCGATCCTCGTGGCGTTCGTGGTCGCGACGATCACCGCGTTCTCCTACCTCGAGCTCGTCACCAAGTACCCGGGGGCCTCCGGCGCCGCGCTGTACACGCACAAGGCCTTCGGGATCCACTTCGTCACCTTCCTGGTGACCTTCGCCGTGCTCAGCTCCGGGCTGACCTCCGCCTCGACGGCGGCCTCGGCGGTGGCCTCCAACTTCGCCCGCGGCTTCGGCCTCGAGCCGGACACCACGACCGTCACCGTGATCGCCGTGGTCTTCATCGGGATCCTCGCCGCCATCAACATCCGCGGCGTGACGGAGGGCCTGGCCTTCAACGTGGTGCTGACGAGCATCGAGCTGACCGGTCTGCTCATCGTGATCCTCGTCGGCTTCTGGGCGGCCTTCCAGGGCCAGGCGGACTTCAGCCAGACGATGGTCTTCGAGACCTCGGAGGACAAAGGGATCTTCCTCGCCCTGACCGCCGTGACCTCCCTGGCGTTCTTCTCCTTCGTGGGCTTCGAGGACTCGGTGAACATGGTCGAGGAGACGAAGAACCCCAGCCGCGACTTCCCGCGGGTGATGCTCTTCGGCCTCGGGCTGACCGGCGTGATCTACATCCTCGTGTCGATCTTCACCGTGGCGGTCGTGCCGATCGGGGTGCTCGGGGAGTCGACGACCCCGCTGCTGGACATGGTCCGGATCGGCGCGCCGAACATCCCGATCGACACCATCTACCCCTTCCTCACGATCTTCGCGGTCGCCAACACCGCGCTGATCAACATGCTCATGGCCTCCCGCCTGCTCTACGGCATGGCGCGCCAGGGCGTGCTGCCCGACTTCCTCGGGCACGTGCTGCACGGCCGGCGCACCCCGTGGTCGTCCATCGTCTTCACGACCCTGCTCGCGATGGGCCTGATCGTCGTCATCAACAACCTCCTGGAGAGCGGGACCGCGAGCGCCCTCGGCGGCACCACGGCGCTGCTGCTGCTCGGGGTGTTCACCGTGGTCAACATCGCGGCGATCATCCTGCGCAAGGACACCGCACCGACGCACGACTACTTCCACGCCCCCAAGGTGCTCCCCTGGCTGGGCGCGATCACGTGCGCCTACCTCATCGGCCCGTGGGCCCAGGACCCGATCGAGTACCAGATCGCCGTGGTCCTGATCGGGATCGGCCTGGTCCTGTGGATCATCAACTTCCTCTACGACCGCCTGTTCCTCGGCCGCAAGGTGCGCTTCGAGCACCCCGAGGACCTCGCCCGCATGGAGGACGAGCCCGCGGACCGGGACCCCCACCGCGGGGCCTGACGCCGCACCCGACCCCGTCCACGCCGCGCCCGCACCCGAGGAGAGACCGTGACCATCGTCGTCGGATACATGCCCACCGCCCCCGGACACGCGGCCCTCGACGCCGCCATCCACGAGGCCGAGCGCCGCGGGACCGACCTCGTGGTCGTGCAGCCGCGGCCCAGGCGCCACCAGCCGCCGGAGGTCGTGGCGGACATCGACGTGGAGCAGGAGAAGCTGGCCCGCTCGGGGGTGCGCTACGAGCTGCGCCAGCCCGACCACGACAGCGACCCGGCGGACGTCATCCTCGACACCGCGCGGGAGCACGACGCGGAGCTGATCGTCCTGGGCCTGCGCCGCCGCTCACCGGTCGGCAAGATCATCATGGCGAGCACCGCCCAGCGCGTGCTGCTGGAGAGCCCCTGCCCCGTGCTGTGCGTCAAGGCCGTCTACGACTGATCCCCGGCACGCCCGAGGATTTTATTTCGGTTTCCGAAGCATTAGGATCGGGGCAGGTCCGTCCCAGGTCCCCGTGGCTTCCGCCGCGCCGCGCTCCGAAAGGCCGAACGATGCCCTCCTCCCCCGCTCCGGGCGCCCGCTCCGACACCGTGGGCGACGGGTCCGGCGCCCGGGCCGACGCCCGCCCCGGGCGCCCGGGCGACCGCTCCGGGCCCCGGGACGCCGCTTCCGGGGCGGACCGCTCCCCGGAAGGTCCGGGCGGGACCGAGCCCCCGCAGGGCCGCCACCGCGCCCGGCACCGGCACTGGCTGCGGATCCTCCTGCCGGCCCTGCTGATCGTGGGCTGGCTGGCGGTCGCCGGCGTCGGCGGGCCGTACTTCGGCAAGATCTCCGAGGTCTCCACCAACGACCAGTCGAGCTTCCTGCCCGAGTCCACCGAGTCCACCCGGGTGACGAACCTGCAGGGCGAGTTCCGCGACTCGGACGCCGTCCCGGCGATCGTGCTCCTCGTGCGCGAGGGCGGCCTGGAGGCCGGCGACCGGGCCTGGGCCGAGGAGCTCACCGCCGCCGTCTAGGAGGAGGGCCTCAGCGAGGGCGAGACCTCCCCGCCCCTCCCCTCCGAGGACGGGGACGCCCTGCAGATCGTCGTTCCCCTCGGGGACGGGGAGGTCGGCGAGGACGTCGAGGCGCTCACCGCCCTGCTCGAGGAGGACGCCCCCGAGGGGCTGCAGAGCTGGGTGACGGGCCCGGCCGGGTTCACCGCCGACCTCGTGGCCGGCTTCGAGGGCATCGACGGCCTGCTGCTGGGGGTCGCGCTCGCGGTCGTGTTCGTGATCCTGCTGGTCGTCTACCGCTCCCCCGTCCTGCCCGTCCTCGTCCTGCTCACCTCCGTCTTCGCCCTGAGCGCCGCGATCCTGGTGGTGTACTGGCTGGCCTCCGCGGAGCTCGTGACCATCAGCGGGCAGGTGCAGGGCATCCTGTTCATCCTCGTGGTGGGCGCGGCGACCGACTACTCGCTGCTGTACACGGCTCGCTACCGGGACGCGCTGCTGCACCACCGGAGCCGGACGGCGGCGACGCGCGCGGCGCTGCGCGGCACGGTCGAGCCGGTCGTCGCCTCGGGCGCCACGGTCATCGCCGGGCTGCTGTGCCTGCTGCTCTCCGACCTGGCCTCGAACAAGGCCCTCGGCCCCGTCGCCTCCGTGGGCATCGTGATGTCGATCCTCGCCGCCCTGACCTTCCTCCCTGCGGTGCTGTGGGCCACCGGCCGCGGCGCGTTCTGGCCCTTCCGCCCCCGCCACGACCCGGTGGGCGGGGACCGGGTGCGGGTGCTGGACCACGGCGCCGGCGGACGGCCCACGGTCGAGGGCAAGGGCCTGTGGGCCTCCGTGGCCCGCTTCGTGGCCCGGGCCCCGCGGGCCATCTGGATCGTCACGACCGCGGTGCTGGTCGTCCTGGCGGGCTTCGCCACCCAGTTCCAGGCCTCGGGCGTGGAGCAGAGCGAGCTGGTCCTCGGCGAGTCCCAGGCGCGGGACGGCCAGGAGGCCCTGGCCGAGCGCTTCCCGGGCGGCTCCGGCAGCCCTGCGGTCGTGCTGGTGCCCACCGGAGAGCTCGACGCCGCCGTCGACGCCGTGGAGGACACGGACGGGGTCGCGGACGTGGCCGTCGTGGCCGTCGACTCCCCCTCCGGCACGCTGCCCGTCGGGGAGGACGCCCCGCCGCCGGCGGGACCGTTCGCCGGGGTCGAGCCCACCGAGGCCCGGGGGCTCGTCCAGCTGCAGGCCACGCTCGAGGACGCGGCGGACTCGCCCGCCGCCGAGCAGACCGTGCGGGAGCTGCGGGCGAACCTCTCCGCGGTGGACGAGGGGATCCTCGTGGGCGGGACGACCGCCACGAACCTCGACACCAACGAGACCTCGATCGCCGACCGGACGCTGATCATCCCGGTGATCCTCGCGGTGATCACGCTGATCCTCATGCTGCTGCTGCGCTCGGTGCTGGCCCCGGTGCTGCTGGTGCTCACCACCGTGGTCTCCTTCTTCACGGCCCTGGGCGTCTCCGCCCTGGTGTTCAACCACGTGCTGGACCTGCCGGGCGCCGACCCCTCCGTGCCGCTGTTCGGCTTCGTCTTCCTCGTGGCGCTGGGCATCGACTACAACATCTTCCTGATGTCCCGGGTCCGGGAGGAGTCGCTCGTCCACGGCACCCGCGCCGGCATCCTGCGCGGGCTGACCCTCACGGGCGGGGTGATCACCTCGGCCGGCATCGTGCTCGCGGCGACCTTCGCGGCCCTCGCGGTCATCCCGATCATGTTCCTCGTCCAGTTGGCGTTCATCGTGGCCTTCGGCGTGCTGTTGGACGCCCTGATCGTGCGCTCACTGCTCGTGCCGGCCCTGACCTACGACGTCGGGCGCAGCATCTGGTGGCCGCTCCACCGCCGGATCGAGCCCTGAGGAGCACGTCGGACGGTTGTCCCGAACAGACAGCCAGCTTACGATTGAGGCTCCGCCTCCCGCCGGGAACGGCAGGCGCACCGCGCCGCGGCACCGGCCGGGCGGGACCGGCCCACCACAGCGCACGGAGGAGATCCCCATGAGCGACGAGCTGCACCCCCAGGACGAGCCGGGCCAGGAGCGCCCCCACCGCGCCCGGTGGCGGCGGGCCCTGGCCGTGGCGGTCCTGCCCGTGGCCGCCCTCGGCATGGCCGGGTGCGACAACACCGAGACCGACGAGGGCGAGCAGATCGAGCAGAGCCCCGCTCCCGAGCCGGACGACACCGAGGACACCGGCGGCGAGGAGACCGGCGCCGGCGACGGCGGGACCGGCACCGAGGAGGCCGAGGGCCCCACCGAGGGCGAACTGCCCTACGAGGACGACCAGCAGGAGGACGACCAGCAGGAGGGCGGCTCCGGCGCGGAGGACGACGACGGGAGCTGATCCGGCGGCACCACCGCTGCCGGGCGAGGTGGCCCGTCGTCGCCCCCGACGACGCGACCGGGCCCGGCACCGCCGCCCGGCACGGGTCACCGCCGCACGCGAAGGGGTCATCGACCGCGCCGCTCTCGGGGCGCGGATGCGAACCGCCCGCCCCGCGCCCGGCGCTCAGGCGGCGCTGCGGTCCTCGCGCCGGGCGACCACGGGAACCCTGTCGGTCCGGGGGTGCGCCGGCTCGGCCGGGGTTCCCGCGGGCTGCTCGGACTGCTCCGCGACCTGCTCGACGCCCTCCTGCTGCCAGCCGTAGCCGTAGGCCAGGGCGGGCACGAGGATGTTGGCGAGACCGCAGCCCACGGCCAGTCCGGCCCAGGCCACCGGGAAGGACGCGAGGACGTCGAGGGGGTAGTGGACCCCGAGGTAGAGCCGGGACCAGGCCACCACGGCGGCCGTGCCGAGCCCGGCGACGAGCAGCACCGGGGCCCGGCCGGAGCGGCGCATCGCCAGGCAGAAGGCCGCGGCGATCGCCACGGCGGCGCCGGTGTGCCCCGACGGGAAGGAGGTCAGTCCTTCCACGACGACCAGGGGCTCGGCGACGGGCACGGCCTCCGCCCCGGCCGCGGCGTCGGCCGGGAGCAGCGGCTCGGGCCGGGGCCTGCCGACGACGACCTTGAGCATGGCGACGGCGATCCAGCCGCACAGGGCGGTGACGGCGAAGCCGGCGGCGTCCCACGGGCGCCGCCGGCGCACGGCCAGCCACGCGGTGAGGGCGGCGAGCACGGCGAGGGCGCCGGGCGTGGAGAAGACGTGGTGGAGCGTCAGCGCGAGGGCGTCGAGAGCGCCCGTGCGGAGGATCTGCAGGCCTTCGATGACCTGGGCCTCGCGCGCGCCCACCTCGGGCGTGACCACGAGCATGCGCCCGACCGTCGCCGTGAGGAGCACGACGATGAGCGGGACGACGAGCCACTGGTGCAACTGGGGGAGGGACCAGGTGGAGCGGGCCGGCCGGGGGGAAGGATGCTGCGCCGGGTGTGCCATGCCCACCACGATGACACGGGCCACGTTCCCGTCACGGACGGCAGCGCGGGAGTCGCCCGGTTCCGGTGGATTTTCCGCCCCGGGAACCAGCGACCACTCAGAGGATGACAATTCATGAAGCTGTAGAGGCGTTCCCGACGCTTGCGTCTCGACGGGAGGTCGGGCAAGCCGCACTTCGGGGGACAAGGCGGATTCCGCAACCTGGAGGGGGCGACATCCACCGGAATGTCCTCGTTTCACGTGGAACGCGATGCGTATCATCCTGTCGGTCAACCGGAGAAGAGTGATGCAGCCGCGTCATGGAAGACCGCGGTCACCCCGGCCCGCTCCACCACTTCTGCCTCCGTGTCCCTTGAAAAGGGGACACGACGCTGCGCGACGGTCCACGACTAGACTGGGGCGCCACCAGCACATCGGCCGAGTTCCGGACCGCACCGACCGGCCCCGACCCGAGGAGCGCCCGTGTTCAGGAAGGACCCGGCCCGCAGGGCCCGCCCGGAGGTCTCGCAGGCCGAGGCGGCCCGCCACGTCGCGGACGGCGGGGTGGCCGTCTACTGGCGGCCCGGCTGCCCGTTCTGCAGCATGCTCGAGCGGGGCCTGGGCGAGGAGGCCGGCCGTGCGGTGTGGACGAACATCTGGGAGGACCGGGACGCCCTCGCCCACGTGGAGTCGCTCAACGACGGCAACGCGACCGTGCCCACCGTCGTGACCGCGGAGGAGCACTTCGTGGCCGCCTCCCCCGCGCAGGTCGCGGCGGCGAAGGCCCTGATCGCCGGGGCGCGCACGCACCCCTGAGCACGGACCCGGCCCCTCAGCGCAGGTCGAGGAACGCCCGCAGCTCGGCGAAGGCTTCGGGCACCACGGTGTAGTGGACCCACTTCCCCCGCTGCTCGCGGATCAGCAGCCCGGCGTCGACCAGCTTCTTCATGTGGTGGCTGACCGTGGGCTGGCTGATGCCCACCACCGCGGTCAGGTCGCACACGCAGACCGCATCGCACCCCTGGGCCGCGACGTGGGAGAGCAGCCGCAGACGGGTGGGGTCCGACAGCGCCTTGAGCCGCCCGGCGATCCGCTGCGCGTCATTCACCCCCACGGGCCCGCCCGAGAGCGAGCAGCACTCCGCACCCGGCGCGCCCGGGGCGCACTGGTCGGCGGCGGGAACCTGAGGAACGGGGGCGAGCGTCATGCCCCCATCCTACATTGACGGATGTCGATGTGACCCCTAGTGTTCCCGATAGATCATCGTCGATGCGAAGGACCGAGCCCGCCCATGAGCACCACCACCGCCCCCGCCCCGCACCAGGGGGTGATGAAGGACCTGTCCTTCCTCGACCGCTGGCTGCCCGTCTGGATCATCGCGGCCATGGTCGCCGGTCTGCTGCTGGGCCGCTTCGTCCCCGGCCTGAACACGGCCCTGGAAGCTGTGAAGATCGGGGAGGTGTCGGTGCCGATCGCGATCGGGCTTCTGGTGATGATGTACCCCGTCCTGGCCAAGGTCCGCTACGACGAGACCCACCGCGTGGCCGGGGACCGGCGCCTGATGGGGGCCTCCCTGGTGCTGAACTGGGTCGTGGGCCCGGCCCTGATGTTCGCCCTGGCCTGGATCCTCCTGCCCGACCTGCCCGAGTACCGCACCGGGCTCATCATCGTCGGGCTCGCCCGCTGCATCGCCATGGTGCTGATCTGGAACGACCTCGCCTGCGGGGACCGCGAGGCCGCCGCCGTGCTGGTGGCGATCAACTCCGTCTTCCAGGTGATCGCCTTCGGCGCCCTGGGCTGGTTCTACCTCCAGGTCCTGCCCGCGTGGCTGGGCCTGCCCACCACGTCGGCGGAGTTCTCCGTGTGGTCCATCGTGCTCTCCGTGCTGGTGTTCCTGGGCATCCCGCTGGTGGCCGGGTTCCTCACCCGCACCCTGGGCGAGCGGGTCAGGGGCCGCGACTGGTACGAGGCCACGTTCCTGCCGAAGCTGGGCCCGTGGGCCCTGTACGGGCTGCTGTTCACCATCGTGCTGCTCTTCGCCCTGCAGGGCGACGCGATCACCTCCAACCCCTGGGACGTCGCCCGGATCGCCCTGCCCCTGCTGGCCTACTTCTTCCTCATGTTCGGCATCGGCCTGCTCGCCTCCCGCGCGCTGGGCCTGAACTACGCGAAGTCCACGACCGTGGCCTTCACCGCCGCCGGCAACAACTTCGAGCTCGCCATCGCCGTGGCCATCGGCACCTTCGGAGTCACCTCCGGGCAGGCCCTGGCCGGGGTGGTCGGCCCGCTCATCGAGGTGCCCGTGCTCGTGGCCCTGGTCTACGTGTCCCTGTGGGCAGGCCGGACGCTCTTCCCCGGCGATGCCACCGTCCCCACCCGCTGACCGCCGACGGCACTGCTCCGCCCCTCCCCTCCCGACAGAACGGATGATCCCGATGGCTGCTGAGCCCACTTCCGGAACCACGGACAAGCCCTCAGTGCTGTTCGTGTGCGTGCACAACGCCGGGCGGTCCCAGATGGCCGCCGCCTACCTCACCCACCTCTCCGGCGGGCGGATCGAGGTCCGCTCGGCCGGTTCCGCCCCGGCCGATGCCGTCAACCCGGCCGCCGTGGAGGCCATGGCCGAGGAGGGCATCGACATCAGCGCCCAGACCCCGAAGATCCTCACCGACACGGCGGTGCAGGACTCCGACGTGGTGATCACCATGGGCTGCGGGGACGCCTGCCCGTTCTACCCGGGCAAGCGCTACGAGGACTGGGTCCTGGAGGACCCGGCCGGCAAGGGCGTGGCGGCCGTCCGGCCCATCCGCGACGAGATCAGGGCCCGCATCCAGGCGCTGATCGCCGAGCTGCTGCCCGCCGGCACCGCCAGGAGCTGAGGCGGACCGCACGATGACCGGAACCGCAGGGGCCGCCGAGCTGCCCGTCGTCGTCATCGGCGCCGGCCCCGTCGGCCTGGCCGCCGCCGCGCACCTGCTCGAGCGCGGACTCGCCCCCCTGGTCCTCGAGGCGGGCCCCGCGGCGGGGGCCGCGGTCCGGCAGTGGGGACACGTCCGGCTGTTCTCCCCGTGGCGCCACGACGTCGACGCCGCGGCCGCACGGCTGCTGGCGAGCCGGGGATGGACCGCTCCGGATCCCGAGGCGCTGCCGACCGGCGCCGAGCTGGTGGAGCAGTACCTGCAGCCCCTCGCCACCGTCCTGTCGGGGCGCCTCCGCACCGGGGTCCGCGTCGTCGCCGTCTCCCGGACCGGCCTCGACAGGACCCGCACCGCGGGCCGGGCGCAGACCCCGTTCCTGGTCCGCGTCCAGCACGCCGGCGGGACCGTGGAGGATCTCGAGGCGTCGGCGGTGATCGACGCCTCCGGTACCTGGGCGAGGCCCAATCCGCTGGGGCAGGCCGGTCTGCCGGCCCCGGGCGAGGCCGAGGCCGTGACCGCCGGGCGGATCACCGCCCCGCTGCCCGACGTCACGGGCCGGGACCGGGACCGGTTCGCCGGCCGCCGCGTGCTCGTGGTCGGCGCCGGGCACTCCGCGGCCACCACCCTGCTCGAGCTCGGCGCCCTGGCCGAGCAGGAGCCGGGCACCCGCATCTGCTGGGCCGTCCGCACGGCCGACGTCACCCGGGTCTACGGCGGGGAGGACCGCGACGAGCTGGCCGCCCGGGGTGCGCTGGGCACCCGGCTGCGCCGGCTCGTGGAGTCCGGCACGATCCGGGTGCACCCCTCCTTCGTCATCACCGGCTTCGGCACGGACGACGACGGCCTGACCGTGCGCGCCACGACTCCCACCGGGGACGAGGAGCTCACCGTGGACCTGCTGGTCCCGGCGACCGGGTTCCGCCCCGACCTCGCGATGCTCGCGGAGCTGCGCCTGGAACTGGACCCGGCCGTGGAGGCCCCGCGCCGGCTGGGACCCCTCATCGACCCGGAGTTCCACTCCTGCGGCTCCGTCGCCCCGCACGGGGAGACGCTGCTGGCCCACCCGGAGACCGGGTTCTACCTCGTGGGCACGAAGTCCTACGGGCGGGCTCCGACGTTCCTGCTGGCCACCGGCTACGAGCAGGTCCGCTCCATCGCCGCGGCCCTGGCCGGGGACCGGGACGCCGCCGACGACGTGCAGCTGGTGCTGCCCGAGACCGGGGTGTGCTCCACCGACCTCGGCGGCTCCTGCGACCTTCCGCCACCGGGCGTGGACGAGCAGGGCTGCTGCGCCCCGGTTGCCGCACAGGAGCCGGTTGCTGCCTGTCGCCCCGGGCCCCAGCCGGTCACCATCGGGGCCGCCCCGTTCCTGCCGTCCTCGTCCTGCTGCTGAGCGCATGGCGCACCGGACGGACGTGGTGGTCGGCACGGGTCGGCCCCTGCAGCGCCGACCGGGCGCCCTCTTGTCTTCGACCTCCGAAGGACAACTACAATCAAGAACCAGGACCGCGTTCGACGCTGAAGGAGAGCTGGCATGTCCGCACCACCGGGCGCCGACCCCCGCCCCGGCTCGCAGAGCTCCCTGCGCAGCGCCAACCAGCAGCGGGTGCTCGAGACCGTCCGCCGCCACGGCGGCCTGACGCAGGCGCAGATCTCCCGCCGGACGGCGCTGGCGCCCTCCACCGTGTCGAACATCGTGCACGAGCTCATCGGGGCCGGCCTGCTCGTGATGGAGGCCGACCACGCCGGCCGGCGCGGGCAGCTCATCACCTTCCGCGGCTCGGCGGGCCACGTCCTGGGCGTCGACGTCGGCCACCGCCACGCGACCGTGGCCGTGGCCGACCTCAACCAGCGGATCCTCGCCCAGCGCCGCCACGACCTGCCCGAGGGCCACCGCTTCGACGAGGACCTCCGGCTCGTCGACCACTCCCTGCAGCGGCTGCTCGAGGAGATCGGCGTCCCCCGCTCCGGGGTGCTGGCGGGCGGTCTGACGGTGCCCGCCCCCGTGGACCTCGAGGGCCGGGTGATCAGCGCCGGGGCGATCCTGCCCGCGTGGAGCGGCATCGACGTGCGCGCCGAGGCCTCGGCGCTGCTGGGGCTGCCCGTCGTCGTCGAGAACGACGCCGACGCGGGTGCCCTCGGCGAGCACACGTGGGGCGCCGGGCGCGGCACCCGGCACATGGCCTACCTCAAGCTGGGCCACGGCGTGGGCTCGGGCCTGGTCCTCGACGGGCGGCTCTACCGGGGGGCGACCGGCTCCGCCGGGGAGATCGGCCACTCCACGGTCGACGAGCGCGGGCGGCTGTGCCGGTGCGGCAACCGCGGCTGCCTCGAGACGTTCGTGTCCTCGGACGAGGTCGTGCACCTGCTGGCCGGCACCCACGGACCGGACCTGACCCTGGCGGACGTCGTCGACGCCGCGCTGGCCGGCGACGTCGGCTGCGCGCGCGTCATCGGCGACACCGGCCGCACCCTGGGCGTCACGGTGGCCAACCTGTGCAACACCCTCAACCCGGAGCTCGTGGTGGTCGGCGGCGAGCTCGCCCGGTCCGGGGAGCTGCTGCTGGGCCCGCTGCGCGAGATCGTGGGCCGCTACGGGGTGCGCGGGGCCGTGCGCGAGCTGCGGATCGAGCCCGCCCGGCTCGGCCTCCAGGCCCACGTGGCCGGCGCCGTGATCGTGGCGCTCCAGCACGCGGAGCTGCCGGTGGGACCGCCGCGGGACTGAGCGTCCCGCTCCGTCATCGTGTTCGACCAATGGACACAACGGGGGCGGGAGCCCTAGTGTTGTCCGCATCACCAGAAGCCCTCGGCGCCAGTGGGACCTCCCGCTCCCGGGTGGTGCGGCACCCGGGGACCCCGGGACCGTGCCGACCCCGGCACGGCCGGCCGAACCTCTCCACCAGCAAGGGAGCTGCGCGATGAGCCACGACCCCTCCACCACGGGCGTCGCCGAGCGTCCGAACAAGTCCGCAGTCCTGCGGATCAGCATCATCGCCGCCTTCGGCGGCTTCCTCTTCGGCTACGACTCCGCCGTGATCAACGGCGCGGTCTCGGCCATCCAGGAGGAGTTCGGCGTCAGCCCGGGCCCCCTGGGCTTCGCCGTGGCCTCGGCCCTGCTCGGCGCCGCCGCCGGCGCGTTCTTCGGCGGCCGGATCGCCGACCGGCTCGGGCGTGTGCCCGTCATGAAGATCGCCGCGGTGCTCTTCCTCGTCAGCGCGATCGGCTGCGGCGTGGTCGAGAGCTTCGAGTGGCTGATCTTCTGGCGCGTCGTCGGCGGCGTGGGCGTGGGTGTGGCCTCGATCATCGCCCCGGCCTACATCGCCGAGATCGCCCCCGCCTCCGTGCGCGGGCGCCTCGGGTCGCTGCAGCAGATGGGCATCGTGCTCGGCATCTTCATCTCCCTGGCCGTGGACGCGTGGCTGGCGGCCCTCGCCGGCGGCTCCGGCGAGCCCCTGTGGTGGGGCCTCGAGGCCTGGCGGTGGATGTTCATGGCCGAGGCCGTGCCCGCCCTGGCCTACCTGATCGGCGCGTTCACCATCCCCGAGTCCCCCCGCTACCTCGTGGCCGAGGGCCGCGCGGACGAGGCCCGCGCCGTGCTGACCGACCTGCAGGGCGAGGCCTCCGCGACCGAGCGCGTGCGCCTGATCCAGCAGACCCTGCGCACCGAGCGCAAGCCGCGGATGTCCGACCTCAAGGGCCGGATGGCCGGGCTGAAGCCCATCGTGTGGGTCGGCATCGGCCTCGCCGCCCTGCAGCAGTTCGTGGGCATCAACGTGATCTTCTACTACTCCAACGTGCTGTGGCAGTCGGTGGGCTTCACCGAGGCGGACTCGTTCACGATCACCGTGATCACCTCCGTGACCAACGTGGTCGTCACCGTGGTGGCGATCGCCCTGGTCGAGCGCGTCGGGCGCCGCCGGCTGCTGCTCATCGGCTCCGGCGGCATGACCCTGATGCTCGGCACGCTCGCGGTGATCTTCGCGACCGCCCCGCTCGTGGACGGCGCCCCCGTGCTCGGCCCGACCGCCGGCCCGGTCGCGCTGGTGGCCGCCAACCTCTTCGTGGTCTTCTTCGGCGTCTCGTGGGGCCCCATGATGTGGGTGCTCCTCGGCGAGATGTTCCCGAACCAGATCCGCGGGGCCGCCCTGGCCGTCGCCGGCTTCGTGCAGTGGATCGCCAACTGGGTCGTGACCGTGACCTTCCCGGCCCTCGCGGCGGCCTCCCTGGGCCTGGCCTACGGCCTCTACGCGTTCTTCGCCCTGGTCTCGCTGCTGTTCACGATCCGGATGGTCCGCGAGACCACCGGCATCGAGCTCGAGGACATGGCCGACTGACCGCACCCGGGACCGACGACGGCGGGCCGCGACCTCCTGCAGGAGGTCGCGGCCCGCCGTCGTCCGCCGTGGCGCAGGTCACGCGAGACCCGCCGCGGGGCGGCCGGACTCACCGCGGCGGACCGGACGCGTGCGGCAATCTTTACCCCGACGTGACCCCCGCCGCACGGAATCGGCGCGCCGTCGGGTATTTTCGAGGGCGACGACGGCGCGCCGGATGATCTCCGGTGCGCCGTCCCACGATCTCGCGGGGCCGCCGTGCGACGGCCGGCCACGCTCCCTCCCCACTTTTTCAACGGCGAAAAGGATCCACCGATGACCCAGACCACTGCGCTCCCCGCGCACTCCGACTCCGCTCCCGCCCGCAAGTCCGCCGGCCACGTGATCGTGGACAGCCTGGTGGCCCACGGGGTGGAGCGCACCTACGTGGTGCCCGGGGAGTCCTACCTGGACGTGCTCGACGGGCTGCACGACTCGGTGATCGACACGGTCGTGTGCCGCCACGAGGGCGGGGCGGCCTACATGGCCGAGGCCGACGGGAAGATGACCCCGGTCCCCGGGGTGGCGATGGTCACCCGCGGGCCCGGAGCGGCCAACGCCCACGTGGGCCTGCACACCGCCTGGCAGGACTCCACCCCGATGGTGCTGTTCGTCGGGCTGATCCCCTTCGAGCACCGCGACCGCGAGGCCTTCCAGGAGTTCGACCCGCACGCCTGGTTCGACTCCGGGGCCAAGCGCGTGATGGTCCTCGACCACGCCGAGCGGGCCTCCGAGATCGTGGCCGAGGCGTTCTTCGCCGCCAGCTCCGGCCGCCCCGGGCCCGTGGTCGTGGGCCTGCCCGAGGACATCATCAAGCACGAGATCGACGCGACCCTGCACCCGCCGATCCCCGTGGCCACCGGCGGGATGACCGTCAACGACTGGAAGGCGCTGCGCGACGCGCTCTCGGCGGCCGAGAAGCCCCTGTTCGTCACCGGCGGCAACGACTGGACGACCGCCGGGGCCGAGGGGCTGACGCGGTGGCTGGAGGAGCACCACCTGCCGGCCGCGGCCGAGTGGCGCACCGAGGGCACCGTGCCCTTCGACTCGGACTCCTACGTGGGCCCGATCGGCTACGGCCGCCCGAAGCCCACCCACGACCTGCTGGAGGAGACCGACCTGCTGGTCTTCGTGGGCACCGTGCCCGGGGACGTGATCACCAACGGCTTCCTGGTCCGCCAGGACTGGGCGAAGAAGAACTTCCTGGTCACCATCGACCCGTCCCTGCGCGGGCGCTCGGGCCCGGTCTCCTACCAGATCGTGGCCAAGCCCGACGTGTTCGTGCGCGACCTGGTGCGCATCGACCTGCCGGTCAAGGACGGGTGGAAGGAGTGGACCGCCCGGCTGCGCGCCCAGCAGGTCGCCTTCTCCACCCCCACCGCCACCGTCGGGGACGGCCCGGCGCGGATGGACACCATGATGGCCGAGCTCGTCAAGGGCCTGCCCGCCGATGCGATGGTGACCTTCGGGGCCGGTGAGCACACCAACTGGGCCCACCGCTACTTCCCCACCCGCGGCTACGCCTCGATGATCTCGGCCCGCAACGGCTCGATGGGCTACTCCGTGCCCTCCGCGGTGGCCGCCTCCCTGCGCTACCCCGGCCGGCGGGTCGTGACCATCGCCGGCGACGGGGAGTTCCTGATGAACGGCCAGGAGCTGGCCACCGCCGCCCAGTACGGGGCCACCCCGCTGGTGATCGTGATGGACAACCAGGAGTACGGCACGATCCGCACCCACCAGGAGCGCGACTACCCGCACCGGGTCTCGGGCACCCAGCTGGCCAATCCCGACTTCGCGCTGATGGCCGCCTCCTTCGGCGGGTTCGGGGTGCGGGTGGAGAACGACGCCGAGATCCCCGCCGCGCTCGAGGCCGCCCGGAAGGCCATCGACGAGCAGGGCCGCTTCGCGCTGATCCACCTGATCGTCGAGCAGCGCACCAAGGCCTACTGACCGGTCGCCGGGCGGGGCGCACCGGGTGCGCCCCGCCCGGCGAGGAGCACGGTGCGGTGCGGCCGGCGGTGGTGGAGCCGGGGTGCGCGTAGCAGACTGGGCGGGTGCAGACCTTCCTCCCCTACCCCGACTTCGCCCGCTCCGCGCGCGCCCTCGACCGCCGCCGGCTCGGCAAGCAGCGGGTGGAGACCCTCCAGGTGCTGCGCGCCGCGACCGTGCCCGGCTACGGCTGGTGGCGGCACCCGGCGACCGCGATGTGGTCCCATCACGTCCCGGCCCTCGTCGCCTACGGGCGGGCGATGGTCGACGAGTGGACCGCCCGCGGCGGGGCCGACAGCACCGGGTGGCAGATCCGCGAGTTCGCCCCCGGCGCGTGGGACCGGTGGCCCGAGGACGGCGTGGCCGAGCCGCCACCGTGGCTGGGCGACGACGCGCTGCACCGCTCGCACCGGTCGAACCTGCTGCGCAAGGACGAGCAGTTCTACCGGTCCGTGTTCCCCGGGGACCCGGCGGGGCTCGACTACGTCTGGCCCGAGCCCGGCGACCGCACACCCCCGGCGGAGCCGCCGCCGGGCGAGCGCGCGTGGGTGCTCGCCGCCGGGACGCACGCGGCGGCCGACGGTGCCGTCCTCGTGCCCTTCCGCGCCCCCGAGGGGGTCCGCGAGAGCCACTGGGCCGCCGCCCTCGAGCGCCTCGAGCAGGAGCCCGCGGAGGGGGAGCCGGTGCTGCTGCTCCACGGTCCGCCGGGGCCGGAGCAGGTCGTGGAGCAGGCGGTGCTCGCGGAGAACGTCCACCACGCGGTGGCGGGCTTCTCCCTCGAGCTCGAGCGGACCGGCCGGGGTCCGCGCCGGCTGCTGAGGGCGCCCGCGCGACTGCAGTCCCCGCGCCCGCTCTTCGCCGTGCCGGCCGCCGACGTCCTCGCCGGGCCGGGCCCGGAGGAGCCGGCGGAGCACTGACCCGGCCGCCGTTCCGCGGCGGGCGCGGTACCCCTGGGTAGCATGGGAGCACCGGGCGGAGCGTCCGCACCGGCCCCGAGGAGGTCCGCATGCGAGGCTCCCACGTCCCCGCGACCGGCACGATCACCGTCACCGACTGGCCCGACCCGCAGGCGCGCGAGCCCGGGCAGGTGGTGGTCCGGATGCTCCACGCCGCGGTCTGCGGCTCGGACCTGCACGTGGTCTTCCACGGCCTGCTCCACGAGGAGGGACCCGCCCGCCCCGGCTACCCCGGCCACGAGGGCGTCGGCGTCGTCGTCGAGTCCCGCTCCGAGCACGTGCCCGTGGGCGCCCTCGTGCTCACCGTCCCCAAGGGCGAGATGGGCGGGTGCTTCGCCGAGCTGCAGCTGCTCGACGACCGGCACGTCGTGGAGCTGCCCGCCGGCACCGACCCCGAGGACTCCGCGCAGCTGCGCCGGCTGCTGATGGCCCAGCAGTACGGAACGTGCCTCTACGCCATGCGCCAGTTCTGGCCCCACGAGACCCCCGCCCGCCGGGCCGGCACCTGCGTGGTGATGGGCGCCGGCTCCGCCGGCCTGTTCTTCGTCCAGGAGGCCTGGCGGCTGGGCTTCGAGCACGTCGTGGTCTCCGACCTCGAGCAGCCCCGCCTCGAGATCGCCGCGGCGCTGGGCGCCCGCACCGTCCGGGTGCCGGAGCAGGACCTCGCCGCGGTCGTGGCCGAGGTCAGCGGCGGACGCGGGGCGGACCTCGTGATCGAGGCGGTGGGCCACGACGTCCTGCGGGACCAGGCGGTCGAGCTCGCCGCCGACCGCGGGGTCGTGGGGCTCTTCGGCCTGCCCGAGCGCCACGGCCCCACGGAGATCCCCCTGTGGACGGCCTTCCGGAAGAGCCTGCGCATCCAGTGCTCCGTCGCCGCCCAGGCCGAGCCGGGCCTGACCTCCTTCCGCGAGGCGCTGCGCCGGATCTCGGAGGGCGAGATCGACGTCGAGTACTGCCTCGGCCCCGAGTACCCCCTCGAGCGGATCGCCGAGGCGCTGCAGGTCGCCGAGGAGCACGGCCACGGCCACGTGAAGCTCACCGTCACGCTCTGAGCTGCGCTCCGGAACGCTCCCCCGGACCGGCCAGCGGCAGGCGCACCTCGAAGCGGCACTCGCCCTCCGGGGTCTGACCGGCCGTGGCCGTGCCCCCGTGGGCGGCCACGATCGCCCGGCTGATCGCCAGTCCCAGTCCCGAGCCCCCGGTGTCCCGGGCGCGGGAGTCGTCCAGGCGCACGAACCGGTCGAAGACCCGCTCCCGGTCGGCCGGGGCCACGGGCGGGCCGTCGTTGTCCACCGTGACCACGGCCTCCTGCCCGTCGGCGCGCAGGGCGACCACGATCCGGGAGACGGCGTGCCGCTCGGCGTTCGAGAGCAGGTTGCGCAGCACCTGCTGCAGCCGGGCGCCGTCGCCGCGGACCCGCACCGGCTCCACCCGGGCCCGCAGCTCGTGGCGGGTCACGGGCCGCACCCGGGCCAGCTCCTCCCCCACCACGTCGTCGAGGTCGGTGTCGGCCACCCGGAGGTCCAGCCCCGCGTCGTCCGCCCGGGCGAGCACGAGCAGGTCCTCCACCAGCCGCCCCATCCGCTGCGCGTGCGAGCGCAGCACCGGGGCGAGCTCCGTCCAGGACGCGCCGGTGGGGTCCGCCGCGGCGACCTCCACGGTGGTGGTCAGCGTGGCCAGGGGGCTGCGCAGCTCGTGGGAGGCGTCGGCCACGAAGCGCCGCTGCGCCCGGTCGGAGGCCTCGAGCCGCTCCAGCATGCCGTTCATGGTCCGTGCCAGTGCGGCGACCTCGTCCCGGGTGGGCGGCACGTCGACGCGCTCGCCGAGCCGGGCGGTCCCGATCCGGCGCACCTGGTCGGTGATGCGCCGCACCGGGGCCAGGGACCGGCCCACGAGCCACCACAGCAGCCCGGCGCCCAGGAGCGCGAGCACCGGCCCGCCGACCAGCAGGAACAGAGCGACGGTGCGCAGGACGTCCTGCTGCAAGGACATCGGCACGGCCACGACGAGGGTCCGCGGCACCCCGTCGATGTACATGCTCTCGGCGACATATGTGAAGTCGGTGGTGCGCAGCAGCCCGGCGCGGCCCGTGTCCGCGGAGTCGTGGGACTGCCCGGGGTCCAGCGCGGGCACGTCGAGGTCGAGGCCCAGCGCCGCCGCCGGGGAGGCGGCCACGACCTCGCCGCCGGGGTCGAGCAGCTGGACGACCACGCCGGGCCGGCCCAGCCGCAGCAGCAGCTCACCGGGCTCGGCGTCCGTGCGCACGGCCACGGCGCCGGCCTCCCCCGCCAGCAGACCCGGGGGCACGCCGAGCTCCCGCAGGATCTCGGCCCGCCGCTCCACGGCCTCCTCGTGGGCCGCGTTCACCGCCGTGCGCCCGAGCACCTCGAGCAGCACGGCCCCGGCGACGGCGACGACCGCGAGCACGAGCAGGGCCGCGGCTGCCGCGCTGCGACCCCGCACGCCCCAGCGGGCGGGCCGCAGCCGGCGGGGCCGCGTCACGGCTGCCCGGGCGCCGGGTCGTCGGCCACGAGCTTGTAGCCCATGCCGCGGACCGTGCGCAGCGTGCTCAGCCCGAAGGGCGCGTCGATCTTCCGGCGCAGGTACCCGACGTAGACCTCCACGATGTTCTCCGAGCCCTCGAAGCTCGCGTCCCAGGCGTTGTCCATGATCTCGGCCTTGGAGACCACGCGCTCCGCGTTGTGCACGAGGAACTGCAGGACGACCCACTCCTTGGCGGTGAGCTCGATCGGCCGGCCCCGGCGGTGGACGGTGCGGCGGACGGGGTCCAGGCGCAGCGAGCCGACCTCGAGCACCACGGGCCGCTCCGGAGCGCCGCGGCGGATGAGGGCGCGCAGCCGTGCGACGAGCACCGGGAAGCTGAACGGCTTGGTGAGGTAGTCGTCGGCGCCGAGGTCGAAGGCGTCGGTCTGGTCGTACTCCCCGTCCTTGGCCGTGAGCACGAGCACGGGGGTCCAGTTCCCGGCCTCGCGCATCCCGCGCAGGACGTCGTAGCCGTTGCGACCCGGGAGCATGAGGTCCAGGACGACGACGTCGTAGGGGTTCTCCCCCGCCAGCCACGCGCCCGTGGTGCCGTCGTGGGCGAGGTCGACCACGAACCCCTCGTGGCCCAGCCCGCGGCGCAGCGACTCCGCGAGGTCCACCTCGTCCTCGACCAGCAGCGCCCGCATCCTGCCCCTCCTTCTCCGGTCCTCCTCCGGCGCGGCCGCTCCGGCGCCCCGCCGGGTCCCGCTCCGTCCGGGTCCAGTCTCGCGCACCGGCACCCGGACCGCCCCGGCGACGGGCCGGAGCGCCGCCGGCCGTGCCCCCGGGTCCGTGCCGGCCGGTCCGCGCGTCCCGGACCCTGTCCGCCGACGGGTGCAGACCACGGCCCGCCCGTGCCCCGCGGCCCGTGTGCCCGGGCGGGCGCTGTGGACCCGCGTGCCGTGGTCTTCTCCCCACCCGGTGCACAAAGTTGTCCACAGGTGTGGAGAACGTTGTGCACAGTTCCCCGTCCACAGCGTTATTAACAGCTGTGGAGCCCGCGCTGACGGCGTCCACACGGTTGTGCACACCTGTGGAAGCACACCCGTGGCATTTGTCGACAGCTGGGGACAACCTCTGTGGAGAACCCGGGGCGCTCCGCGGTCAGCGCCCGGAGCGCCGGCGGGCGGTCGTCGTGTAGGCGAGGGCCACCAGCGCACCGGCGGCGAGCCCGCCCAGGTGGGCCTGCCACGCGATGCCGGGGAAGACGAAGCCGAAGACCACGTTGACGCCGATCAGCACGAGGATCGGGGTGATCGAGCGCCCCAGGTGCCGCTGCAGCACGAACAGGGCCCCGAACAGCCCGAAGATCCCGCCCGAGGCGCCGACCACGAACGTGAAGGGCGGGGCGAGCACCAGCACCCCGAGCGAGCCCCCGAGCACGGAGACCAGGAACAGCAGCAGGAACCGGACGCGCCCCAGCGCCGGCTCGAGCATCTGGCCGAAGACGTGGAGCATGTACATGTTCAGCACGAGGTGCAGCGGGTTGGCCACCGAGTGGAGGAACCCGCTCGTGAGCATCCGCCACGGCTCCGAGGCCGTCAGGAACGGGGCGTAGGAGGCCACCGCGGTGAGGTTCAGGCCCAGCAGACCGGCGAGCCACTGCAGGGCGTAGACGGCGGTGTTCACGCCGATGAGCGTCCACGTCACGAGCAGGGCGGAGCCGCGGGGGACGCGCCCACCGAGGCTCGTGCGGTGGACGGGCCGCGAGCGCGCGGCCTCGGCGACGCAGTCCACGCAGTGCACGCCGACGGCGGCGGGGCGCTGGCACTGCGGGCAGACGGGCCGCCCGCAGCGCTGGCAGGCGACGTAGCTGGGCCGGTCGGGGTGACGCGGGCAGACGGGGACCTCTCCCCCGGGGCTCGCGCCGTACTGCGGTCGATCGCCGCTCACTGGGACTCCTCGTGCTCCGGCGCGCGGCCGGGGTGGTCTCGGACCGGCCCGCGGGCCGGGAAGGGGACGGCGCAGGCCCGCCCGGAGCGTTCCGGACGGGCCTGCGCCGTGGGTCCGCCCGGCTGCGTGCGGAGCGGGCGGGGATCCTCGCGGACGGACCGCGGGGCTAGAGCTGCTCGACGTCGATCGAGGTGATCACGCAGTCCTCGACCGGGCGGTCCATCGCCCCGGTGCGGACGGCGTTGAGCTCGTCCACGACCTTGCGGGAGGCGTCGTCGGCGACCTCGCCGAAGATGGTGTGCTTGCCCTGCAGCCACGTGGTCGGGGCGGTGGTGATGAAGAACTGGGAGCCGTTGGTGCCCTTGCCGTTGCGCTTGCCGGCGTTGGCCATCGCCAGCACGTAGGGCTCGTTGAAGTTCAGCTCGGGGTGGATCTCGTCGTCGAACTCGTAGCCCGGACCGCCGATGCCCTGACCGAGCGGGTCCCCGCCCTGGATCATGAAGTCCTTGATGATCCGGTGGAAGACCACGTCCTTGTACAGCGGGCCGGACTGCTTCTCACCGGTGCGCGGGTCGCTCCACTCCCGGGAGCCGTCCGAGAGGCCGATGAAGTTCTCGACGGTCTTCGGGGCGTGGTTGCCGAACAGGTTCACGACGATGTCACCGTGGTTGGTGTGGATCGTCGCCTTGGCGGTGGGGATGGCAGAAGTCATGGGGCCATTCTTGCACGGTGCCCCGGGGCGCATCCGGGGCACCGGGGGGTTCAGCGCACAGTGAAAACCCGCGGGAGCGCGCGGCGGGGAGTCCACCGCGGCGGGCACCCCACGTATGCTGACAGTGGATCGACACGACCCTCGGAAGGGATGGATTCATGAGCATCAGGAAGTCCAGGAGCGAGAAGCAGGCCGCGGCGGCCCAGAAGGCCGCCGAGAGCAAGGTCCTCGACGCGGGCAAGTGGGCGTCGAAGGAGATCGGCGACCTCGCGCCCAAGCTCCAGCACGGCATCGAGGCCGGTGCCGCCGCCCTCGCCGGCGGCGTGGCCGCCGCGGGCCCGCGGGTCCAGGAGGGCCTGGGCCGCGCCCACGACCTCTCCGACTCCGCCAAGCTCAAGGCCGCCGCCGTGGCCACGCCGGTCGCCGCGAAGGCCGCCCGCTCCGCCGCCCCGGTGGCCGCGAAGGCCGCCGACCGCGCCGCCGAGAGCCGCGCCGCGGTCCAGGCGAAGTACGCCGGTGCCGCCGCCCTGCTGGCCGGCAAGTTCGCCGACGCCGACACCCCCGAGCAGCTCGAGGCCATCGTCGCGAAGCTGACCGGTGACAAGAAGGCCGTGGCCCACGCCCAGAAGGCCGCCGCCAAGGTCGCCAAGGACTACGCCAAGCAGCAGAAGAAGGCCGAGGGCTCGCACAAGGGCCTGCTCGTCCTGGGGCTGCTCGTGGCCGGCGGCGTGGCGGGCGTGGCCGCCTGGAAGGCCTCCCGCCCGGTGGAGGACCCGTGGAAGACCCCCGCGGCGACCTCCCCGCGGGTCAGCGCCTCCCCGGTCGCCCCGCAGTCCACCGTGGCCGCCGGCACCGGCGTGCAGGTCGACGACGTCAAGGACGCGACCACCCCGGCCGGGCAGTCCGGCGGCACCTCCGCCGCGGCCGCCGAGGCCAAGGAGGGCGCCCAGTCGATCGGCGAGGACGCCAAGACCACGATCCACGAGGTCAAGGAGCAGATCCAGGGCAAGAAGCCCGAGGACGAGGCCTGAGCACCCCGGCACGCACCTGACGGAGCCCCCGGACCCGCACAGCGGGACCGGGGGCTCCG
This sequence comes from Kocuria flava, assembly GCF_001482365.1. Lineage (NCBI taxonomy): Bacteria > Bacillati > Actinomycetota > Actinomycetes > Micrococcales > Micrococcaceae > Kocuria > Kocuria flava. Next base: position 603,359 of record NZ_CP013254.1, read on the forward strand.
TCGTCGGCCCCCGGTCCGTGCCGGGGGCCGCGGGGCGCTCAGCCCCGGAACCAGGCCACGACGTCCTGGAGCGTGTCCCAGGCCTGGTAGAGGCCCAGGACGATGAAGAGCACCGCGCACAGGGCCAGGGCCACGTTGGTGAAGGCCCCGTTGCGCCAGCGCCGGGGCGTGCGGTCGGTGTTCAGCAGCCACACCAGCGTGATCGCCAGGAACGGCATGAACAGCGCCCCGAGCACCCCGTAGAGCAGGATGAGGAAGACCGGGCGGTCGAGCAGGAACAGCAGCATCGGCGGGAAGGTCAGCCACAGCAGGTAGAAGCGGAAGTACTTGCCGCCGGTGATCGTGTCGGGGTGACCGCTGGGCTTCTCGCGCAGATTGCCCCAGAAGTCGGCGAACATCAGCGAGACGCCCGACCACACGCCGATCAGCGAGGAGAAGGAGGCCGCCCAGAAGCCCACGAGGAAGGCGGTGCCGATGACGTCGCCGTAGCGGTCCTTGAGGATCTCGCCCAGCTCGAGCAGCCCCTCGTCGCCGGCGCTGATCGCGTACCCGGCGGAGTAGAGCACCTCGACGCCCACCACGAGCATGGCCACCACGAAGATGCCGGTCACGGTGTAGGCAGCGGCGTTGTCGAGCTGCATGACGCGCATCCACCCGGGGCGGTACCAGCCCTTCTCGCGCAGCCAGTAGCCGTAGGCGGCGAGGGTGATGGTCCCGCCGATCCCGCCGGCCAGCGCGAGGGTGTAGACCACGCCGCCCTCGGGGATCAGCGGGACGAAGCCGCGCAGCATCTCCGGGATGTTGGGCACCGTCAGGACCGCGAGACCCACCACCACCACGAACATGATCCCGACCATCAGGGCGGCGATCTTCTCGACGACGGCGTAGCGGCCGAACCAGACCATGGCGAAGCCGAGCAGTCCCATCAGCACGGCCCACGCCCACAGCGGCAGGACCGGGAACAGGGCCGCCAGCGGCAGCGCCGCCGAGGACATCGCGGTGGCGCCGTAGACGAACCCCCAGATGATGATGTAGGGGCCGAAGTAGACGGTGGTCCACTTCCCCAGCGAGCGCCAGCCCTCGAAGATCGTCCGTCCCGTGGCCAGGGAGTAGCGCCCGGCGCCCTCGACGAGGATGATCTTCAGGACCGTGCCCAGCACCACGGCCCACAGCAGGCCGTAGCCGAAGCGGGAGCCCGCGGTGAGGGTCGCGACGAGGTCCGCGGCGCCGACGCCGGTGGCCGCGACGACCAGGCCCGGTCCCACGACCTTCCAGCCGCTGACCTTCTCGAGCGGTTCGTCGGGGTCGATCCCCGGCAGCGGTCGTCTCGCCTTGTCGGCGAACTTCTCGTGGGCCATGCAGGTGCTCCTGGTTCGGGCGGGAGGGGCGCCGTCGGGCGCTCCCCGGGGACCCGCCAAGTCTGCCACGGCCCGCGCCGGGGCACGGGAGGAGCCGGGAACGGGAAAGATCCCGACCGAGCGGGTGCTCGATCGGGATCCGTTGCGGTGGAGGCGAGGGGACTCGAACCCCTAACCCCCTGCTTGCAAAGCAGGTGCGCTACCAGTTGCGCCACGCCCCCGCGGTGTCCGGCTACTCCACCTCGTCGGTGGCCTCGGCCCAGGCGGACCGGCCGGCGTCGGCCTCCCGCCACTTCGTGAGGACCGCGACCGAGGCCCCGAGCAGGGCGAGCGCCGCGGCGAGCTTTCTGTTCACGGACTGCCTCCAGGGGCTGGCAGTGAAGGGGGAACCGTGGGCGTACCAGGAATTGAACCTGGGACCTCTTCGTTATCAGCGAAGCGCTCTAACCGTCTGAGCTATACGCCCTTCTCGACCCGTGCGGGCCGATCAGAAACGATACCGGAACCGGACACCCGTGCCAAATCGGTGCCGGCGGGCGCCCCGGGGACGCCCGCCGGACGCGGGACCGGTCAGTCGTCCGTGAGGGTGACGCCGATGCCGCCGACCAGGGCCGCGGCGATGTTGTAGAGCAGCCCGCCCAGCACGGAGAGGGCGGTCAGCAGGATCACGTTCACCACCGAGACGATGGTCGCGAAGATCGCCACCTGCCCCAGCGAGAAGAAGTCCTTGACGTTCAGGGCCCCGCCGGCTCCGCCGAGCATGCCGAGCAGCTCGTTGATGCCGTCGAACATCCCGGTCAGGTCCAGCACGATCCACAGCACCACGGAGGCGACGACCGTGATGATGCCCAGGGCCACCGAGAGCAGGAACGCGAGCTTGAGCACCGACCAGGTGTCGACCTTGGAGACGACCAGCCGGGCCCGGCGCACCCGGGGGCGCGGGGCCGGGCGGACGAGGCCCTTGGTGGAGGTCCCGGAGCGGCCGGAGGAGTCCTTGGCGGGCCGTGCGGGGGCGGGACGGCCCGCCGGTGCCCGGCCGCCGCCCTTGCCCGCGGAGCCGCCCTTGCCCGCCGAACCGCTCTGGGCGGGACGTCCCGTGGCGGGGCCGGTGCGCGGTGCGGACGCGAGGGGGGCCCGCCCGGACCGGCCGGCGGCGTTGGAGCCGGAACTCGAGCTCATGCGTTACCTCCGTTGTCGTTGCGGTCCAACGCTACTTCATCGTCCGCCCCGTCCCCGGCAGCGGGGGCGTCGCCGAGCCCGTCCGCCGGGCTCTCCTCGGCCTCGACGACGTCGGCGGTCTCGAGCACCTCGCCCTGCTGGACGTCGACCTCGGCCACGGCCTCGGCGTCGACCTCCTCGGCGATCTCGCGGTCCGCGTTGCGCGCCACGCCCACGATCGAGTCGCCCTGGGCGGGCTTGGCGAAGATCACGCCCATGGTGTCGCGGCCCTTGGCCGGGACCTCGGAGGCACCGGTGCGCACGACCTTGCCGGACTCCATGACCACGAGGACCTCGTCCTCCTCGCCCACGATCAGCCCGCCCACGAGCCGCCCGCGCTGCTCGGCGAGCTTCGCGACCTTGATGCCCAGGCCGCCGCGGCCCTGCACCCGGTACTCCTCGACCTTGGTGCGCTTGGCGTAGCCGCTCTCGGTCACCACGAACACGTAGGACTCGTCGGTGACCACGTTGGCGGAGAGCAGCTCGTCGCCGTCGCGGAACTTCATGCCGGTCACCCCGGAGGTGTTGCGGCCCATCGGCCGCAGCACGTCGTCGCTCGCGGTGAAGCGCAGGGACATCCCGTTGCGGGAGACCAGCAGCAGGTCGTCCTCGGCGGAGGTCAGCTGCGCGGAGACGAGCTCGTCGCCGTCGCGCAGGTTGATCGCGATCACGCCGGCGGAGCGGTTGGTGTCGTAGTCCTGCAGGCGCGTCTTCTTCACCAGGCCGTTGCGGGTGGCCAGCACCAGGTAGGGGGCGTCCTCGTAGGAGCGCAGCTCCATCACCTGGGCGATCCGCTCCCCCGGCTGGAAGGCCATGAGGTTCGCGACGTGCTGGCCCTTCGAGTCGCGCCCGGCCTCGAGCAGCTCGTAGGCCTTCGCCCGGTAGACCCGCCCGAGGTTCGTGAAGAACAGGATCCAGTGGTGGGTCGTGGTGACGAAGAAGTGCTCGACGACGTCGTCGCCGCGCAGCTGGGCGCCCTTGACGCCCTTGCCGCCGCGGCGCTGGGACCGGTACTGGTCCGAGCGGGTGCGCTTGACGTAGCCCCCGCGGGTGATGGTGACGACCATCTCCTCCTCGGGGATGAGGTCCTCCATCGACATGTCGCCGTCGTAGCCGGCGAGGATCTGGGTGCGGCGGTCGTCGCCGAAGCGGCCCACGACCTCGTCGAGCTCGGTCGAGATGATCTCGCGCTGGCGGGACTCCGAGGCGATGATCGCGGTGTACTCGGCGATGAGCCGCTCGAGCTCGGCGTGGCGGTCCTGGATCTTCTGCCGCTCGAGGGCCGCGAGCCGGCGCAGCTGCATGTTGAGGATGGCCTGGGCCTGGTCCTCGTCGATCGCCAGCAGCTCCATGAGCCCGGTGCGGGCGTCGTCGGCCGTCGGCGAGCGGCGGATGAGGGCGATGACCTCGTCGAGGGCGTCGAGGGCCTTGAGCAGCCCGCGCAGGATGTGGGCCTCGGCCTCGGCCTGGCGCAGGCGGTAGCGCGTGCGGCGGACGATCACGTCCATCTGGTGGGTGACCCAGTGGCGGATGAACGCGTCGAGGCTCAGCGTGCGGGGCACCCCGTCGACGAGCGCGAGCATGTTGGCCGAGAAGTTGTCCTGCAGCTGGGTGTGCTTGTACAGGTTGTTCAGCACGACCTTGGCCACGGCGTCGCGCTTGAGCACGATCACGAGCCGCTGGCCCGTGCGCCCCGAGGTCTCGTCGCGGATGTCGGCGATGCCGGTGATGCGCCCGTCCTTGACCAGGTCGGCGATCTTCATCGCGAGGTTGTCCGGGTTGGCCTGGTAGGGCAGCTCCGTGACCACCAGGCACGTGCGCCCGTGGATCTCCTCGACGCTGACCACCGCGCGCATCGGGATCGACCCGCGGCCCGTCCGGTAGGCGTCCTCGATGCCCTTGCGCCCCAGGATCTGGGCGCCGGTCGGGAAGTCGGGGCCCTTGATGCGCTTGAGCAGCTCCTCGAGCAGCTCCTCGCTGGAGACCTCCGGGTGCTGCAGGTACCACTGGACGCCGTCGGCGAGCTCGCGCAGGTTGTGCGGCGGGATGTTCGTGGCCATGCCCACGGCGATCCCGGAGGAGCCGTTGGCGAGCAGGTTCGGGAACCGGGAGGGCAGGACGACCGGCTCCTGGTTCTTCCCGTCGTAGTTGTCCTGGAAGTCGACGGTCTCCTCGTGGATGTCCCGGACCATCTCCATGGCGGCGGGCGCCATCTTGGTCTCGGTGTACCGCGGGGCCGCGGCGCCGTCGTTGCCGGGGGAGCCGAAGTTGCCCTGGCCCAGCGCCAGCGGGTAGCGCATCACCCAGTCCTGGATCAGGCGCACGAGGGCGTCGTAGATCGCCGAGTCGCCGTGCGGGTGGTACTGGCCCATGACCTCGCCGACCACGCGAGCGCACTTGTTGAAGGAGCGGTCCGGGCGGTAGCCGCCGTCGTACATCGCGTAGATCACGCGCCGGTGCACGGGCTTGAGGCCGTCGCGCACGTCGGGCAGGGCGCGCCCCACGATCACGGCCATCGCGTAGTCCAGGTAGGACCGCTGCATCTCCGTCTGCAGGTCCACCTGCTCCACGCGGTCGGTCAGCACCGGGGTGCCCTCGAGGTCGCCGGCGGCGGGGGCCGCCCCGTCCTGGGTCTCGTCACTCATCAGGGAAGTCCGTTCTGTCTGCTGGTCCTCGGTCCGGGGCGCGGCGCCCGGCGCTCCGCTTCATATGCACTGCCGGGCATATGCCGCGGGTCAGATGTCGAGGAACCGGATGTCCTTGGCGTTCTGCTGGATGAACTCGCGGCGGGACTCGACGTCCTCGCCCATGAGCACGGAGAACGTCTGGTCCGCGGCGGCGGCGTCCTCCATGGTGACCTGCAGCAGGGTCCGGCGGTCGGGGTCCATGGTGGTGTCCCACAGCTCGGTGTAGTCCATCTCGCCGAGACCCTTGTACCGCTGGATGCCGTTCTCCTTCGGCAGCCGCTGGTTGTTCGCCAGCCCGCGGGCGACGACCTGGTCCCGCTCGGCGTCGGAGTAGACGTAGTCGTGCGGGGCGTTGGACCACTTGACCCGGTACAGCGGCGGCTGCGCGAGGTAGACGAAGCCGTGCTCGATGAGCGGGCGCATGAACCGGAAGAGCAGGGTCAGCAGCAGCGTGGTGATGTGCTGGCCGTCGACGTCGGCGTCGGCCATGAGCACGATCTTGTGGTACCGGGCCTTCTCGATGTCGAAGTCGTCCCCGATCCCGGCGCCGAAGGCCGTGATCATCGACTGCACCTCGGCGTTGGACAGCGCCCGGTCCAGGCGGGCGCGCTCCACGTTGAGGATCTTCCCCCGCAGCGGCAGGATCGCCTGGTGGGCCGGGTCGCGGCCCTGCACCGCGGAGCCGCCCGCGGAGTCGCCCTCCACGAGGTAGATCTCCGAGACCGAGGGGTCCTTGGAGGAGCAGTCCTTGAGCTTGCCGGGCATGCCGCCGGACTCGAGCAGGCCCTTGCGCCGGGTCGTCTCGCGTGCCTTGCGGGCGGCCAGGCGCGCCTGGGAGGCGTTGATGGCCTTGCGGATGATCTCCTTCGCGGCGGCCGGGTTGCGCTCGAGCCAGTCGCCGAACCGGTCGTTGACCTCCCGCTGCACGAAGGTCTTGGCCTCCGAGTTGCCGAGCTTGGTCTTCGTCTGGCCCTCGAACTGCGGCTCGGTGAGCTTGATCGAGATGACCGCCGTGAGCCCCTCGCGGACGTCGTCGCCGGTGAGGTTCTCGTCCTTGTCCCGCAGCAGCCGGTTCTCGCGCGCGTAGCGGTTGATCAGCCCGGTCAGCGCGGAGCGGAAGCCCTCCTCGTGGGTGCCGCCCTCGTGGGTGTTGATCGTGTTCGCGTAGGTGTGCACCGACTCGCTGTAGGCGGTCGTCCACTGCATCGCGAGCTCGAGGGACATGTTGCGGCCGCCGTCCTCGGCCTCGAGCGCGATGACGTCGTCGTGGACCAGGTCGGCCTTCTTGGTGGTGTTCAGGAAGGTGACGTAGTCGAGCAGGCCGTGGTCGTACTTGTAGACCACGCGCCGGTGCCCGGCCTCGTCGTGGCCCAGGTGGTTGAACTGCGGGGCGTCGGTGCCGCCGTCGCGGCCCTCGACCGGCTCGCCCGCGTCGGCGCCCGAGCCGGCGATCTCCTCCCCGGTCTCCTCCAGGCGGCGCTCGTCCACGAGCGTGATCCGCAGGCCCTTGTTCAGGAACGCCATCTGCTGGAACCGCGCCCGCAGCGTCTCGAAGTCGAACTCGACGGTCTCGAAGATCTCCGGGTCCGGCCAGAACACCTGCGTGGTGCCGGTCCGGTCCGTCTCCTCGCCGGCCTCGAGCGGGCCCTGGGGACGGCCGCCGTCGCCGAAGGCCATCCGCCACACGCGGCCCTGGCGCCGCACCTCGGTCTCGACGCGCCGGGACAGCGCGTTGACCACCGAGATGCCCACGCCGTGCAGGCCGCCGGAGACCGCGTAGCCGCCGCCGCCGAACTTGCCGCCGGCGTGCAGGATGGTCATGACGACCTCGACGGTGGGCTTGCCCTCGGTGGGGTGGACGTCCACGGGGATGCCGCGGCCGTTGTCGCTCACGCGCACGCCGCCGTCGGCCTGCAGCACCACCTCGATGGCGTCGCAGTACCCCGCCAGGGCCTCGTCCACCGAGTTGTCGACCACCTCGTAGACCAGGTGGTGCAGCCCGCGCGGGCCCGTCGAGCCGATGTACATGCCGGGGCGCTTCCGGACGGCCTCGAGGCCCTCCAGCACCGTGATGTCGCCGGCGCCGTACTCGCGCTGCTGCGGTTCCTCTGTTGCCACGGGTTCCTGGCTCCTCCTGCTGGGCGTCGGACCGCTCCGGCGCGCACGCGGGACCGCCGGCGGGACGTGCCTGTCCACCGGCCGGTCGTCGTGCGGGGTCGGAGCGGGTCGGCGGGGCGGGCCGCCCTCGTCCGGGGTCGGGGGCCGCGGACGGTGTCGGGGGGTCCGGTCCGTCGATGTCTGTCTTCCTGCGATTCTAGCGGAAAACAGCGGCCGCAACGGCCCGGGAGTGCCCCTGAGCGGCCGGAAAAGCGGCCCAGGACGGTTTTGCCTCCCCTCGACCACCCCGGGGTTCCACCGCGGGCCCCCCGGAGCGCCACAGAGGCCTCCAGCGCTCCGGGCCCCGCCCGGCGGCGACCGCTCCGGAGCCGGTTCAGCCGTAGGTGTCCCGCGGCCCCCGCCCGCGCACCGAGCGGCGGCCGCGCTTCCAGGACGGGCCGGCGGGGCCCAGGACCTCGATGCGGGTGACGATGCCCTCCCCCAGCTGCTCGTCGAACATCCGCAGCAGCTGCGGGAGCATCAGCCGCAGGTTGGCGGCGTAGGCCGTGGAGTCGCAGCGCACGCGCACCACGGTCTCGTCGAAGCTCTCGGGCCGGCAGTGCGCGGCGATGCCCGGGCCCACGAGCTCGTCCCACCGGGAGAGCACGGAGCCGACGGCGACCGGCGACTTCCAGCCCCGTCCCGCCACGAGCGAGTCGAGCACCGCGCCGACCCCGCGCGGGTCCCGCGCGGAGCGGCCCGCGCCCGAGTAGCCGCCGAGGGCGCGCGGGTCGACGTTGTTGCCCCGCCGCCGGAGGCGCTCGGCCGGGGACGCGGTCGCGGACTCCATGGCCTCGCCGAAGCCCTTGAGGTTGCGCCGGGCGGCCGCACCGTGCAGCCGCCCGTCCCCGCGGGCCTCCGCGGCCCGGCGCATCCGCTCGAGCAGCGCGGCGGGGGCGTCGATCTCGTCCTCGATCCGCACCACGCCGGCCGGCTCCCCCGGTTCCGGAGGGACGGGCGGCCCCGCGGCGGCCGGGGGCTCCCCGGGGCCGGTGTCCCCGGGCAGGGGCGTCCCGAGCTCGTCCCCGGTCACGACGGCGGGGCCCCCTCCGCCCCGGTCCCGGCGGGCTCCTCACGGACCGCCCGCCCCGGGCCGACCCGGACCACGTCGTGCGGGCCGGCGACCAGCTCCGCCGGGAGGTCCTCCTCGACCGCGGCCGTGACCAGCACCTGCTCGGCGGTCGCCACGACCGCCGCGAGCCGGCTGCGGCGGCGGGCGTCGAGCTCGGCGAAGACGTCGTCGAGGACGAGGATCGGGGCCGCGCCCTCGCTCGGGTCGTCGGCGAGGTGGACGTACCAGGAGCCCAGCCGCAGGGCCAGGGCGTAGGACCACGTCTCGCCGTGGGAGGCGTAGCCGCGGGCGGGGGCCTCGCCGAGCAGGAGCTCCAGCTCGTCCCGGTGCGGGCCCAGCAGCGTCAGGCCGCGCTCCACCTCGCGCCGCTCGGCCTCGGCACAGGCCTCGAGCACCAGCCCGTGCAGGTCCTCCACGGTGAACCCGCGCAGCTGCGCCACGTCCCCGCCGGCGCTCTCGGGCAGCACCGAGGAGACGTAGCGCAGCCGGGTGGCCTTGCTCCCGTCCGTCAGCTGGCCGTAGGCGCGGGCGACCTCCGGTCCCAGCGCCTCGAGCAGCTGCAGCCGGGCGTGCAGGATCGTGGCGCCCGCCCGGGCGAACTGGTCGTTCCAGGCGGCGAGGGTCGAGCGGTGCACGTCGGTGAAGCGCCCGGACCGGCGGGCGGACTTCAGCAGCGCGTTGCGCTGCTTGAGCACCTTCTCGTAGTCCGCCAGGGTGCCGGCGAGCACCGGGCGCATCGACACCGCCAGGTGGTCGAGGAAGCGGCGGCGGTGCGAGGGGTCGCCCTTCACGAGGGCCAGGTCCTCCGGGGAGAACAGCACCGTGCGCACGATGCCGATCGCGTCGCGGGCCCGCACCGGGGCGGCCCGGTTGATCCGGACGCGGTTGGCCCGGCCCTCGTTGAGCTCGAACTCGAGCACGGTCTGCTGCCCGCCGCGGCGCACGCGGACCCGGACGATCGCCCGCTCCGCGCCGAAGCGGATCAGCGGGCCGTCGGAGGAGACGCGGTGCGAGGACAGGTCCGAGGTCCAGTCCAGGGCCTCGACGACGTTCGTCTTGCCCACGCCGTTGGGGCCCAGGAGCACGGTGACCCCGGGGGAGAGACGTATGTCGAGCTCGGCATACGTTCGGAAGTCCAGCAGGGAGAGGTGGTCGACGAACACGCGGGGTCAGCAGCCTCCGACTCGGGGCCGGCCGGTCACTGGCTGGGCAGCCGCACCGGCATCAGCAGGTACTTGTAGTCGTCCTCGTCGTCCCCGTCCGGGGTCTCCTGCGCGGAGAGCACCGCGGGCTTCGGCGGGGCCGTGAACGAGAACCGGACGTACTCGGAGTCGAAGGCGTGCAGGCCCTCCGAGAGGTAGGTGGGGTTGAACGCCACCGTGATGTCCTCGCCGGTCAGCTGCGCGTCGAGGATCTCCGAGGCCTGGGCGTCCTCCCCCGTGCCCGCGTCCAGGGCCACCTGGCCCTGGGTGAAGGCCAGCCGGACCGGGGTGTTGCGCTCGGCCACGAGCGAGACTCGGCGGACGGCCTCGACGAGGTCGCTCGTGCGCACCGCGGCCGTGATGGGGGTGTGCTCGGGGAACAGCGAGCGGATCTTCGGGTACTCCCCGTCGATGAGCAGGCTCGTGGTCCGGCGGCCGCCGGACTCGAAGCCGACGAGCTCGGCGGAGTCGGAGAGGGCGATGTTGATGTCCCCGGAGGGGCCGAGGGTCTTGGCGATGTCGTTGAGGGTGCGGGCCTTCACGAGCGCGGCCGTGGAGATGTCGCTCGCCGCCGGGCGCCACGTCAGCTCCCGCATGGCCAGGCGGTAGCGGTCGGTGGCGAGCAGCGTCATCTTCTCGCCCTCGATCTCCACCCGCACGCCGGTGAGGATCGGCAGGGTGTCGTCCTTGCTGGCCGCGATCGTGACCTGCGCGACCGCGTGGGCGAACTCGTCCCCGGCCACGACGCCCGAGAGCTCGGGCAGGGCGGGCAGCTCCGGGTAGTCGCCCACGGGCATGGCCGCGAGGTTGAACCGGGAGGAGCGGCAGGTCAGCGTCACCTTGCCCTCGTCGGCCTGGACCTCGACCGGGGCGGAGGGCAGGGACCGGCAGATGTCGGCGAGCAGCCGGCCCGAGACGAGGGTGGTGCCCTCCTCCTGGACGTCGGCGCTGATCGACAGCCGCGCCGAGATCTCGTAGTCGAAGCTGGCGATGGACAGGGCGCCGTCCTGGGCGCGGATCAGCAGCCCGGACAGGACGGGGACCGGGGGACGAGGGGAGAGGGACCGGGCGGTCCAGGTCACGGCCTCGGCGAGAACATCGCGTTCGACGGAGAACTTCACGAGAGGTTGCTGCCTTTCAGTCTGGGCTTCTGCGGCGGGGCCGGGGTCCCGGCGGGTCGCCGGCCGGGACCGGTCTCCGTCGCGCCGGAGGCGCCGCGGAGCGAGGACGGGACTCGCCGTGTGCATCGTAGCCGTCCCCGAGAACGGAGAGCCATTCCCCCGCAGGGGCGGCGGGGCGGCGAGGACCGGCCCGCCGGCCGGTCCGGAGCCCCGCACCGGGGCCGGAGGATCAGGATTCTTGTTGTTTGGCCGGAGATTTCTTTAAGGACAGGAGTGTTAATAACCGCTGTGGAATCTGTGGAAAACTGCCTCCCGCTCAGGATCCGCGCGGATCCGGGGTGTGCACTTCTTGTGATTCGCCGTCCACCGGACCGTCCTTGCCCCGTGGACGGATTCCGCGCCGTTCCGGGGCGTCCACAGGTCCGGGCCGGGTTGTGCCGAGGTTGTCCACCGCTGCGCCGTGCTTCTCCACACATTTTTCCACAGGTGTGGGTTTCGCGCTGTGCACAGTCGCTCCACAGGGCCGGAAAACCTGTGGACGACGGGTCGGTGCGCCGCGCGGGCCCGCGGTCCACGCCTGTGGACAGCACCTGGGGAGAAGGGGGCCGGGAACGCGCCGAGGGCCCGCCGGATCGGTCCGGCGGGCCCTCGGGCGGATCGCGGCGGCGGCCGCGCGGGCGGCTCAGCCCTCGCGCTGCTGCTGTTTGATGCGGTTGGTCAGCTCGGTGACCTGGTTGAAGATCTGCCGGCGCTCGGCCATCAGGGTGCGGATCTTCCGGTCGGCGTGCATCACGGTCGTGTGGTCGCGCCCGCCCAGCTCCTGGCCGATCTTCGGCAGGGACATGTCGGTGAGCTCGCGCAGCAGGTACATCGCGATCTGCCGCGCGGTGACCAGCGTGCGGGTGCGGGACTTGCTCTTGAGCTCCTCGAGGGTGATGTCGAAGTAGACCGCGGTCTGGGCCAGGATCGAGGCCGCCGTGATCTCCTGCGCCCCGTCGTCGGTGATGAGGTCCTTGAGCACCAGCTCCGCCAGGGGCAGGTCCACGGCCTGCTTGTTCAGCGAGGCGAAGGCGGTCACGCGGATCAGCGCGCCCTCGAGCTCGCGGATGTTGGTGGAGATGTGGGAGGCGATGTACTCCAGCACGTCGTCGGGGGCGTCCATCCCCTCGCTCGTGGCCTTCTTGCGCAGGATCGCGATGCGGGTCTCGAGCTCGGGCGGCTGCACGTCGGTGATCAGCCCCCACTCGAAGCGCGAGCGCATCCGCTCGGCGAAGCCGGTGAGCTGCTTGGGCGGCATGTCGGAAGTGATCACGATCTGCTTCTCGTGGTTGTGCAGCGCGTTGAAGGTGTGGAAGAACTCCTCCTGCGTGTGCTCCTTGCCGGCGAGGAACTGGATGTCGTCGATCAGCAGCATGTCGACGTTGCGGTAGATCTCCTTGAAGGAGGAGCCCTCGTCGTCGCGGATCGAGTTGATGAAGTCGTTGGTGAACTCCTCGGAGTTCACGTAGCGCACGCGCACCTGCGGGTAGAGCCGCTTGGCGTAGTGGCCGATCGCGTGCAGCAGGTGCGTCTTGCCCAGTCCGGAGTCCCCGTAGATGAACAGCGGGTTGTAGGCCTTGGCGGGGGTCTCGGCCACGGCGAACGCGGCGGCGTGGGCGAAGCGGTTGGACTGGCCGATGACGAACGAGTCGAAGACGTACTTGGGGTTCAGCCGGGCGGAGCTGTCCCACTCCCCCACCACGGCCGGGGCGGTCCCGGTGTCCTGGACGGGCCGGCGGGGCGGCGCGGCCTGGGGGTCCCGGCGCGGGGGCAGGGTGCGCGTGCCCGGGTCCTCGGCCGCCGGCCCGCCCGCCGGGACGGGGGACGCGGGCAGCGGGAAGGCGAGGGTCTCGGCCCAGGGCGACTCGGCCGGCGCCGGATCGGCGGCCGGAGCGGGGGCGGCCGGGCGGCCGCGCTCGGCCTCGAGCTCGTCGATGGGCGGCAGGCCCGGGCCGGTGGGGGCCACCGGCTCGGGTGCGGCGACGGCCTCGAGGTCGGCGTCGACGACGAAGGCCACGAGCGTCTCCGGGCTGAAGGCGCGGTTGACGGCCGAGCGCAGCACGGGGGCCATCTGGTTCTGGAAGAACTCCCGGGTGAGCTCGTTGGGCACGGCCACCAGCAGTGTGGTGCCGATCAGGCCCTGGGGCTGCGCCAGCGAGATGAACCCGCGGTAGCGGCCCGTGGTCATGGGGTCCTCGTACATGTGCTGCACGCACTCGGCCCACTGGGCGCTGAGCGCCTGATTGTCCTGCGTGCCCACGCGTACTCCTGCTGTCGATGTCGGGTCCGTCCGCCGGTCGCGGCGGCGGGGACGGGTCCGTCCCTGCCCCGCGGCGGGAGTCTTGTCCACAGCGTTGTTCACAGCGGTGGAAAAGCTGTCGGGGGCCGGCCGCGGAAGCCAGCCTAGAACATGCGCGAGGGCTGTTCATAGCCGCTCCCGCGGGCTCCGGGGAATTGCAGACGTGTAGTTCCGCCCCTCTCCGGCGCGGGAGCAGGGCTCTCGTCCCCCAGGTTTTCCACAGGATGTGACCAAGATCCGTGCACAGCTGTGGGTAGGATGTGCACTGCACAGCGCCGCCCGTCCCGGCGCCCGCGGACCCGACCCCTGATTTGACCCGCCCCGGACCGTTGTCTAGGGTGGGGTAGTCTTTTGTGTCCACGGTCGTGCCCATCCGCAGGCTCGGACGCATCCACCAGCACCGCCGCGTCCGAACGCGGGCCCCGCCGCTTCCCTGCGCCGGGCACGCCGCCGGGCGCGCACCCCGACGCCTTTGGAGTAACCAGTGAGCAAGCGGACTTTTCAGCCGAATAACCGCCGTCGCGCCCGCAAGCACGGCTTCCGTGCCCGGATGCGCACCCGCGCCGGCCGTGCCATCCTCGCCGCCCGCCGCAGCAAGGGCCGCACCGAGCTCTCCGCCTGAGCACCCGTTGACGGAGCCCGCGCCGTCCGCCGTGCGGGAGCACCGCCGTGCTGCCTGAGCAGCACCGGATGAGGACCTCGGCCCAGTTCCGGGCCACCACGCGTTCCGGCGCCCGCAGCGGGCGCCGGAACGTCGTCGTCTCCGTGCGCGCCACCCGCCCGGGGGACCCGGTGCGGGTGGGCTTCGTCGTGTCCAAGGCCGTGGGCAACGCCGTCCGGCGGAACCGGGTCAAGCGCCGGCTGCGCGCGCTCGCCCAGTCCACGGTCAGGCGGGCGCCGTACGGTTACGACGTCGTCGTGCGGGCGCTGCCCCCCGCCGCGGCCGCCCCCTGGCCGGAGCTGGCGGCCGACTGGGACGGGGCGTGGCGCACGGCGTCCTCGCGGGCCGGGGTGCCCGCGGCCGAGCAGGACCCCGCCGGACGGGAGGAGCCCGAGTCATGAGCGAGCACGCTCACGCGCCCGAGGACCTCCTCGCCGCGGCGCCGGAGGAGTACGTGCGCCCCGCCACGGCCGGGCAGGCGGTGGCCCTCCTCCCCCAGAACCTGCTCATCGCGCTGCTGAAGCTCTACCGCCGGATCGTCTCGCCGCTCTACGGCGACGTCTGCCGCTACTTCCCCACCTGTTCCGCGTACGCGCTGGAGGCCGTCACGGTGCACGGCGCCGCGCGCGGGCTCGGACTGAGCGTCCGCCGGCTGCTGCGCTGCCACCCCTGGGCCGCGGGCGGGATCGACAGGGTGCCGCCGGGAGGCCGGGAGTTCCCCGACCTCGCGTCCCTGCCCAAGATCATGCTGCTGAACCACCCCACCCCGGCCGACCGCCGGCAGTACCGTCCCGCGGCGGACCCCGGTCCCGCGGCCCAAGGAGAGCCTTCCCCATGAACCTGTTCGAACTGATCCTCTTCCCCTTCAGGTGGGTCGTCTCGGCCGTGCTGTGGGTCTTCCACGAGCTGCTCACCGCCGTGGGCATGGACCCCGCGGCCGGCATCACCTGGGTGCTGTGCATCGTGGGCCTGACCCTCGTGATGCGCACGCTGACCATCCCGCTGTTCCTCAAGCAGATCAAGTCCATGCGCGGCATGCAGGAGCTGCAGCCGGAGATGGCGAAGCTGCAGGCCAAGTACAAGGGCAAGAAGGACCAGCTCTCCCGCCAGGCCATGGCGCAGGAGCAGATGGAGCTGTACAAGAAGCACGGCTCCAACCCGTTCTCGGCGTGCCTGCCGATCCTCGTGCAGATGCCGATCTTCTTCGGCCTGTTCCAGGTGCTCAACGGCGTGCCGAAGTCCGCCGCCGCCGGCGAGTCGATCCACGTGCTCCCCCCGAACATGGTCCAGTCCTTCAACGAGGCGACGTTCTTCGGGGCCCCGCTGTTCTCCACGCTGCTCAACCCCGGCGACGGCGACCGGCTCGCGACCATCGTGCTCGCGGTCGTGATGATCGTGGCGATGTCCGCCTCGCAGTTCATCACCCAGAAGCAGCTCACGGCGAAGAACATGAGCGAGACCGCCAAGGCCTCCCCCATGTACCGCCAGCAGCAGATGATGCTGTACCTGTTCCCCCTGGTCTTCGCGATCGGCGGCATCAACTTCCCCATCGGCGTGCTGATCTACTGGACCGTGTCGAACTTCTGGTCCATGGGCCAGCAGTGGTGGGTCATCCGCAACAACCCCACCCCCGGCTCCCAGGCCGAGCGCGAGCTCAACGAGCGCCGCGCCGCCAAGGGACTGCCCCCGCTGGGCAAGACCCAGGAGGAGCACGAGGCGGAGGTCGAGGAGAAGCGGGCCCGTGCGGCCGCGGGCCAGCGCCAGCAGCCCGTGGGCAAGAAGCGGCAGAAGCAGCAGGCGCGCAAGAAGCAGTCCCGGTGAGCGCGGCCGGTCCGACCGGCCCCCGCACCATCCCTCCCGCGGCGGGCGCCGACCCGGCCGCGGCACCCCACGGCCCCCAGGAGACGACCATGACCGAGAACCGGCCCACCGTCCAGGACACCGACGAGCAGCCGCCCGCCGCGGGCGGCGCACCGGCCGGGACGGACCAGGAGCTGCCCGCCGGGGACGCCCCCGTGCCCGGCCCCGCCCTCGACCCGCTCGAGGAGGAGGGCGAGGTCGCGGCGGACTACCTCGAGGAGCTGCTCGACACCGCCGACCTCGACGGCGACATCGACATCGAGGTCCGCGACGGGCGGACCTACCTGTCGGTGGTGGCCGAGGGGGACGACGACGACGCCCTCTCCGCGCTCGTGGGCGAGGACGGCGAGGTCCTCGAGGCCCTGCAGGAGCTCGTGCGGCTGTCGGTGCTCGCGGCCACGGGCCGCCGGTCGCGGCTGGTGCTCGACGTCGGCGGGCACCGCGCCCGGCGGGCGGACTCGCTGCGGGAGCTGGCCCTCGAGGCGGTGCAGAAGGCCCGCGAGACCGGCGCCTCGGTGCACCTCGACCCGCTGTCCGCCTACGAGCGCAAGATCGTCCACGACGTGGTCGCCGAGCACGGCCTGATCAGCGAGTCCGAGGGCGAGGGCGAGTCCCGGCACATCGTCGTCACGGCCGAGCCCGCCCGATGACGACCGCGGAGCGTCCCGCACCCGACCCGCAGGAGCCGCCCGTCCCCGACGCCCGGGAGCGGGCCGCCGCCGAGCGGCTCTTCGGCCCCCGGCTCGGCCTCGCCGAGCGCTACGTGGCGCACCTGGCCTCCTCCGGCATCGTGCGCGGGCTGATCGGCCCGCGGGAGGTCCCCCGGCTGTGGAGCCGGCACGTGCTCAACTGCGCCGTGGTCGAGGAGCTGGTCCCCGAGGGGGCGCGGGTCGTCGACGTGGGCTCCGGCGCCGGGCTGCCCGGCCTGTGCCTGGCGCTGGCCCGCCCGGACCTGAGCATGACCCTCGTGGAGCCCCTCGAGCGCCGCGTCCAGTGGCTTGAGGAGGTCGTGGCCGACCTGGGCCTGGCGAACGTGCGGATCCTGCGGGCCCGCGCGGAACAGGCCCGCGACGAGGTCGGCGAGGTCGACGTCGTGACTGCCCGGGCCGTCTCGGCGCTCACGGGGCTGCTCGACATCACCCTCCCCCTGCTGCGGGGCCGGGGCGAGCTGCTCGCCCTCAAGGGCCGCACGGCCGCCGACGAGGTGGCGAAGGCGCGCAAGAAGCTGCACCGCTACGCCGCGCGCTCCACCGAGATCGTCACGGCGGGCGCCGAGCTGCTCGAGGAGCCGACCACGGTCGTGCGCGTGCGGCTCTGAGCGGTCCCCGCTCCCCCGCGCCGGCGGGCGGCCGGGACCGCGTGCGCCGCGGCCGCGGGAGGTCGGCGGTAGGCTGGAGCGCGTGCGCGCAGACCCTGCCCCGCCGGGACCGGGGCGCGGACCCGGTGCCCGGTCCCGCGCGGACGGGGCGCCCCGACGCGACGTGTTCGAGACGAACCGGGAAGGTGCGACGTTCGATGACCATCGGCGAGGGCGCGGAGAGCGGCCAGGGGATCGACATGGGATTTCCCCCCGATCCCGTTGAACAACCGATGAAGGTTGTTCCTGATCGGGGCACCCGTGTTTCACGTGAAACGGACGCGCTGCGTCCGCAGAGGACCACAACGATGGCGGAGGATTCGCCGCTGGGGAGGAAGCTCGTGGAAGAGACCAGGCGCCGCGCCAGGCTGCGCAACGTCGAGCTGGAGAAGCCTGCGAGCACGCGGGTCTTCACCATCAGCAACCAGAAGGGCGGCGTCGGCAAGACCAGCACCTCGGTCAACCTCGCCGTCGCCCTCGCCCGGCAGGGCCAGAACGTGCTGGTGATCGACAACGACCCGCAGGGCAACGCCTCCACCGCACTCGGCGTGGAGCACAGCTCCGAGGTGGACAGCACCTACGACGTCCTCATCGACGAGATGCCCATCGCCGACGTCGTCAAGCCCTCGGCGGAGGCGGAGAACCTGTGGGTCGTCCCCGCAACGATCGACCTGGCCGGCGCCGAGATCGAGCTCGTCTCCATGGTCGCCCGCGAGCACCGCCTGCGCCAGGCGATCGAGGCGTACGCGAAGCACCGCGAGGCGCAGGGCCTGGAGCGCCTCGACTACGTCTTCATCGACTGCCCGCCGAGCCTCGGCCTGCTCACGCTCAACGCCTTCGTGGCGGCCACCGAGGTCCTCATCCCCATCCAGTGCGAGTACTACGCGCTGGAGGGGCTGAGCCAGCTGCTGAAGAACATCGAGATGATCCAGAAGCACCTCAACCCGGCGCTGAAGGTCTCCACGATCCTGCTCACGATGTACGACGGCCGGACCAACCTGGCCTCGCAGGTCGCCGAGGAGGTCCGGAACCACTTCCCCGACGAGGTCCTCGAGACGA
Organism: Kocuria flava; assembly: GCF_001482365.1. Taxonomy (NCBI): domain Bacteria; kingdom Bacillati; phylum Actinomycetota; class Actinomycetes; order Micrococcales; family Micrococcaceae; genus Kocuria; species Kocuria flava. The sequence goes on from NZ_CP013254.1 coordinate 621,449, forward strand.
TGATCCCCCGCTCGGTGCGCATCTCGGAGGCCCCCAGCTACCAGCAGAGTGTCATCAGCTACGACCCGAGCTCGACCGGCGCACTCTCCTACCTCGAGGCGGCCGCGGAGATCGCGCAGAAACCGGTGCGCTGAGCCACCGCCCCCCCGGTCTCCCGCCGCCCCCGTCCTGTTCCGACAGGGCGGGGGCGCCGTCCGTCGGGAGCCGAGGCGCTCACGTCCGGCACCGTTCGACGGGCGGTGCGTTTCACGTGACACACGACATCAGCACTGTGGCGTTCTGTTTCACGTGAAACAAAACAGTGTCTGAAGCCCGTGCTGTTTCACGTGAAAAAAGACAGTGCCTGCGGCCCGTGCTGTTTCGCGTGGAACGGATCAGTGCCCGCGTCCCGCCCTGCTGTCCGTGGAGCGCAGCGGCACGACGTCTCGTGCCCGCTGGCGGGGGCGGCAGGGGTGCCTCGTCCGCCTCCTTCGTGCGCACGGAACACGGCTGACGGCCGTGGCGGCGACGCGCCAGTCCGTCGTGGGACACGCCGACCGTTCGGCCGCGACGTCCTGAACCACGGGGCGGCGACGTCTCCCGGCTGCTCGGTGTCCCGCGTTCTCGACCCGGAACGGCCGGTCCCCCGTCGGCCCGGATCGTCCGGTCGGTCGCGTGCCGCTCGGATAGGATGGTCCGGATTGCCGGAGCATCGAGAGGAACGACGTGGCAGAACGACGACGGGGTCTGGGGCGCGGTCTGGGCGCCCTGATCCCGAGCACCCCACCCGCAGCGGCGGCAGACGCACCGGGGACGACGACGCCCGAGCGTGGCACCTCCGAGGGCGGTCGCGCGCCGTCCGGCGCGACCGCGGGAGCGACGCCCCCCTCCGCCGCACCCACCGTCCGGGGCGGCACGTCCCCCGCCGCGACGCCGGCGAAGAGCCGGGACGAGATCCGGTCGTCGGCATCGAACGGTGCGCCGTCCCCCCAGGACGGGGGCGCGGAGCGTGGCGTGCCCGCGGAGCGGACGGGGACGAAGGAGCAGCCGAAGCACGGGCGCACCACGTCCGCGACCGGATCGGGAGGCAGGCGGACCGTCAGCCCGGCCGCACGGCAGAAGGCCATGAAGTCACGGATGGACATGGGCGAGGCCCTGCGCAACACCACGCTGGTCAGCCGGCCCTCGGACATGTTCTTCCTTCCCTCCACCTCGGCATCCGGGCAGGAGACGGAGTCCTCACCTGCGTCCGCTGTTTCACGTGAAACGGCTGAACCCGCGGGAACCGAGGACTCCGCGGCGTCCTCGAACGCCGCCGCGTTATCGACGCCCGAGGAGCGGTCGTCGAAGCGAACGGATCGGGCCGCGGATGGATCGTCCTCCGCCGCACGTGACCGTCCTGCGCAGAGCATGGGGAAGAACGGCACGGACCGCACCGGGGGGAAGGCCGAGAACTCCGCTCCGGCGGACACGGAGCCGACTCCGGAAGCCACGCCGGACCGTGTTTCACGTGAAACAGACGCTGCCGCGGCGGAAGACACCCCGACGCTGGACATCCCCGCTCCGACCGTCACCCCGGCATCAGCGGGGAAGGTCGGCGCTCCACTCGCCGGTGTTTCACGTGAAACCGACACGGCCGCCTCCACCGGGCCCGCGGCGGACCCCGACGCGGCGGACGGCCCGGACACGGCCGACGAGCCGGAGCTCGTCGACGTGGCCGGGGCCCGCTTCGCCGAGATCCGGGTCGTGGACATCCACCCCAACCGGAAGCAGCCGCGCCAGGTCTTCGACGAGGAGGAGCTCGCCGAGCTGGCCTACTCGATCGGCGAGCTCGGTGTCCTCCAGCCCATCGTCGTGCGGCGCAGCCGGGAAGCGGGGGAGTCCCCGTACGAGCTGGTCATGGGCGAACGGCGGTGGCGGGCCACGCAGCGCGCCGGCCTGGAGACCATCCCGGCCATCGTGCGTGAGACCGCCGACGACGCGCTGCTGCGGGATGCGCTCCTCGAGAACCTGCACCGCAGCCAGCTCAACCCGCTCGAGGAGGCCGCCGCCTACCAGCAGCTGATGGAGGAGTTCGGCGCGACCCAGGAGGAGCTCTCCCGCAGGATCGGCCGCTCCCGCCCGCAGATCAGCAACACCATCCGGCTGCTCCGCCTCCCACCGCTCGTCCAGCGCCGGGTCGCCGCCGGTGTCCTCTCCTCGGGGCACGCGCGGGCCCTGCTGGCGCTCTCGGACCCCGCCGAGATGGAGCGGCTGGCCCAGCGCATCGTGGCGGAGGGACTGTCCGTGCGGGCCACCGAGGAGGCCGTGGCGCTGCTGGACGGCGGCAAGCGCTCGACGAAGCGCTCCCCGGCCTCGACGTCGCGCCACCAGGAGCGTCTCGACTACATCGCGGACGCCTTCTCCGACCGGCTCGACACCGCCGTGAAGATCGCCCTCGGGGCGCGGAAGGGCCGCATGACCATCGAGTTCGCCTCGGTCGAGGACCTCAACCGCATCATCGAGGTGCTGGACCCGGGCATCGAGCGGGACTGAGCAGCACCGTCCCGGGCCCGGCCCGGGGAGCGGACGGGCCCCGATGTTCCACGTGGAACATCGGGGCCCGCGGCGTTCCGGCCGGCGTGCGGTGCTCAGCCGCCGTTGTAGCCCGCGACGTCGTCGAGGCGCATCGTGCCCGTCGGGTGGTCCTCCTCGGCGAGCAGGTACATCCGCTGGAGCCCGAAGACGATCGCCTCCGCCAGGTGACTGCGGTGCTCCGTGCCGGCCAGGGCCGCGCGGTCCGCGGCATTGGAGAGGTAGCCCAGGTCGAGCCAGGCCGTGGGCGCCCCGGCGGCGCGCAGCAGCGACCACTGGCGGGGGTGGGTGCCCAGGTCCAGGGCGCCGGTGCGGGCGACCATCTCCTTGAGCACGAGGGTCGCGGCGCGCTCCCCGATGGGGGAGTAGATCTCGTGGGTCTCCACGTCGCCCCAGTAGAACGAGGCGAGCCCGCCCGCCGCCTCGGTGCGGTTCCAGTCGCAGTGCAGTGTCAGGACGACGGCCTCCGGATGCTCCGCGAGGACCGGGGCAGGGTCCGGCACGGTCCGGACCGCCTGGCCCCCGCGGACCGGCGCGGCGCCGACGGCGGCCACGAGCACGGGGTCCGCCCCGATCTCCGCCAGCAGCGAGGCCGCCCGGGCCGCGACGTCGGTCGTGACCTCCCCGGCCCTGACGGGGAAGTCGGCGGGGGCCCCGGCCGGCGGCTGCTGCCCGGCGGCGGGGGAGGGCACCAGGACCACGCAGCGGTCGCGCAGGGCGGAGGACGCCCGCTCGAGCCGGTGGTAGTCGCGCAGCGAGAAGGCCTTGGAGGAGGTGATGTTCTTGTTGATCCGGGCCAGAGCCGCGATCGTCTCCCGGTCGACCACGCCGGTGGGGGCCAGGCCCAGGCTCTGCTGGAGCTCCACGACCGCGTGGTGGGTCCCGCTGCCGAAGACGCCGTCGAGATGACCGTAGTAGAAACCCAACCGGGAAAGGTTGTGCTGCAGGCGGGAGACGTCGTCACCCCGCAGAGGGTCCTGATCGTCGAGCTGAAGCGTCCGGTCGCCCAGGGAGTACTGCGCCTCGTTGAGGGCGCGGTCGGTCTCCGGGCCCACGGCGCCGTCGACGATCAGCCCGCGCTCCTGCTGGAAGGCGCGCACGGCGGCGTCGACGTGGTCGTCGAAGACGGAGGGGTCGTTGACGTCCTGCGGGGCGAGGTAGGCGACGGTGACGCCGGCGCGGAGCAGGCGCTCCCGCAGGCTCACCACGCGCCGGCTCCTGGTGGCGCGGCGCAGCATCGGTTCGGTCGGATCGGGTGTCATGGCGGTCCCACGGGTCGTCGGTCGGGGGGAGGGTCGGTGCAGGAAGGGCTCGTCCGTCCGCTCCGGGACGGAGGGGACGGACGAGCCCGGGGTGGGCCGAACGGCGGGACCGTCAGCTCGCGGGGGTGAGGTACTCGGCGAACTCCTTCTCGAGGGCGCTCTTGGGCTTGGCGCCGATGGCCTTCTTGACCACCTCGCCGCCGGAGAAGAGATAGATCGCCGGGATGGAGGTGATCCCGTACTGCGAGGCGACGGCGGGGTTCTCGTCGACGTTGAGCTTGACGACCTCGACCGCGTCGGCGTGCTCGGCCGCGATGGCGTCGAGCACGGGCCCGACCATGCGGCAGGGCCCGCACCACTCGGCCCAGAAGTCCACGATGACGGGCTTGTCGGACTCCAGGACCTCGGTGCGGAAGTCGGCGTCGGTGACGTTCTTGGCGGCGCTCATGGTCTCTCCTTCTCCGGGCGCCGGGGCGCTGGTGCGCCGGCGCCCACGGTGGGCGGTCCGTCCGGGGACGGACCCGGTTCCATTGTGGGGCACCGTGCGGGCCGCGGGGTCCGCACGGTGCCGGGGGCTCAGCTGTGCAGGACCGAGCGGCTGTCCAGGGCCGCGAGGTAGTGCTCGACGTCGACGGCGGCCACGCAGCCGGAGCCGGCCGCCGTGATGGCCTGGCGGTAGGTCGGGTCGACGACGTCGCCCGCGGCGAAGACGCCGGCGAGGCTCGTGGTGGAACTGCGGCCGTCCACGGCGATGGTGCCGTCCGCGGTCAGCTCCAGCTGGTCCTTGACGAGGTCGGTGCGGGGGTCGGAGCCGATGGCGACGAACAGGCCGGTGACGGCCAGCTCGGAGGTCTCCTTGGTGACGGTGTCGCGCAGCACGAGGGACTCGACCTTGTCGGCGCCGTTGATGCCCACGACCTCGCTGTTCCACAGGATCTCGATCTTCGGGTCGTCGAAGGCCCGCTGCTGCATGATCTCGGAGGCGCGGAAGGCCTCGCGGCGGTGGATGATCGTGACCTTCGAGGCGAACTTGGTGAGGAAGGTCGCCTCCTCGATCGCCGAGTCGCCGCCGCCGACCACGGCGATGTGCTGCTCCTTGAAGAAGAAGCCGTCGCAGGTCGCGCACCAGCTCACGCCGTGGCCGGAGAGGCGCTTCTCGTCGGGCAGCCCCAGCTCGCGGTAGGCGGAGCCCGTGGCGACGATGACGGCGCGGGCGCGGTGCACGGAGCCGTCCTCGAGGGTCAGGGTCTTGATCTCGCCCTCGAGGTCGGCGGCGACGACGTCCTCGTAGCGGATGTCGGCGCCGAAGCGCTCGGCCTGTTGCTGCATGTTGGCCATCAGCTCGGGGCCCATGATGCCCTCCACGAACCCGGGGTAGTTCTCCACCTCGGTCGTGTTCATCAGCTCGCCGCCGGCGGTGACCGAGCCGGCGAAGACGACCGGCTTCAGGTTCGCGCGCGCGGTGTAGATCGCGGCGGTGTAGCCGGCCGGGCCGGAACCGACGACGACGACCTCGTGGACGGTCTCGTCCTCGGCGGCGGCCGTCGGCACCTCGCGCTGCGCGGCGAGGTCCAGGGCGTTGATGACGGGACCGAAGTCGGGGCTCACTGTGATGCTGACCTTCCGTGAACGGGGGCGGCCGGGCACGCCCGGCCGCGGGGACCACTGGGAGAACGGGCCGTGCGCGGCGGATATTCCGGTGCCGCCCCCGCCCGGGCGCGGGCCGCGGGGCTCACTGCAGGGCGATCTCGCCGATCCGCAGGCCGTACTGGAAGCCCGCGATGGGGTTCGTCAGCTGCGGCAGCTGGGTCCAGTTGACGATCACGTAGCGGTGGTCCTCCTCCTGGGCGGCGGGGGAGAGGGAGACCGTGATGTCCGGGCCGGTGAAGGAGCCGGACCCGACCTGCTGCGCGCCCTCCAGGGTGGGGGAGTCGTTGACGTAGACGTCGAAGAGCCCGCCGGAGCCCGCGGACTGGCTGATCAGCACCTCCTCGACGGGGGCGGCCTCCTCGAGCTCGACGACGAGGCCCACGCTGGGCGCCTGGTTGCCGAAGTTCTGGTCGGAGAAGCCGTAGCTGATCCAGTAGGTGGCGGGGTTGCCGTCGACCGTCTGGCCCAGCTGCGCGTCCTGGTCGGCCATGAAGCCCGGGTTCGTGGGCACGATCCGCTGCACGGACGCCGCCTGCGGCTCGGGCCCGTCCTCCTCGGCCGCGCTGGGCTGCGCCGAGGGCTGCCCGTCGTCGTCCTGGGCGGGCGCGGGGGCCTGCGTGCTCGTGCCGGGGTCCGCCCCGCCGAAGAGCCCGCCGAGCCGGTCGAAGCTGAGCACCACGGCCCCGACCAGCAGGGCCAGCAGCAGCAGGAGCAGCCACACGAGGCCGCGCCCGCCCCGGCGCTCGCGCGGTGCGGGGGAGCTCGCGGGCTGCGGGGCCTCCGGCTCGGCGTATGGGGTCTCCTGGTGCTCGTCGTACCAGCTGTCGTAGCGGTTGTCGCCGTCGTAGCCGGGGTCCACCTCGGTGCCCACGGACCGGCCGGCCGCCGCGGCCGTGCCGCCCGCGGCGGCCCGGTCGAACATGGTGGTGCGGGTCGAGGTCGCGCTCACCCGCACCGGCCGGCCGAGCCGGGTCCGGACGCTGGGGGCGGGGGCGGCGTCGTCGTAGGAGTCGTCGTCCTCCCACCGGGTGACCTTGGGCTGGGGGGCGGTGGGGCCGGGACCGCCGGAGGGCGCGTCGGGGACCACCGGGGTCGGGCTGGTGGGCTCGGGCTCCTCGTAGAGGTAGGCGCCGCCGCCCGTGGCGCGCGGGGCGCCGAAGATGTCGTCGCCGAGCGACTCGTCCTCGACCTCGTGGGGCTCCACGAGCAGGGAGTCGAGCATGTCCGCCGCCGGGGCGTGGGAGGTCACGAGGTAGGTCTGCGCCTCCGCCTGGCCGAGGTCGAGGATCTGGAAGGGCGCCCCGATGCTGCCGTTGGCCATCGACCGGGCGTTCTCCACGAGCAGCGCGGTGTGCTGCTCCGCCGGCAGGAGGATGGACACGCGCCGGCCCAGGATCTGGTCCTGACCCTCGAGGACGTGGTCGCCCTCGGCCGTGGAGAGCACGTCGGCGACGACCTTGTAGCGTCCGCCGAGGACGGCTCCGAGCTTCAGCGGTGCGGGCACGGTGGCTCCCTGGGGGTCGGGAATCCGCGGGGGCGGATTGCGGTGCGGGGCGGCGCCGGGCGGGCACCGGCCGGACAGCACTCTACCGGGCGCGGGGTCCCGCCGGTGGGAGATGTCCTCCTCCGCCGCAGGTCGCGGCGCGGGAGCGGAGGAGGCGGCTCAGCGCCCGAGCCGGGCCAGGACCGGGCGCAGGAGGCTGCCGAGCTCCTCGACGCGGCACAGGCGCAGGGCCACGAGGTAGACCGCGCCCATCGCGGTGCCGCCCACGGCGAGGACCACGACCGCCGTGAGCTGGCTGCCCCAGGCGAAGCCCGCGGGGTCGTAGCCGCCCAGCAGGTGCAGCACGACCGCCCCGGCCGCGCCGGCCAGCAGCGCCGCGGCGAGGATGCGGGCGTGGGAGTCGAGCACGCGGGCGACGTCGTAGTCGCCGACCCGGCGCACGAGCACGCGGTGGTAGAGCAGGGTGCTCAGCACGTTCTGGGCCGCGTAGCAGCCCGCGACCGCGAAGATCATGTGCTTGGGGGCCACGAACGCCCAGATCGCCGCGGCGCAGGCCACGGTGAACACGGCGACGCCGATCTGGACGAGGAACGGCGTGCGGGCGTCCTCCTGGGCGTAGAAGGCCCGGCCCAGCATGAAGGAGGTGGACATGAACGGCGCGCCGATCGCGATGACGGCGACCACCTGGCCCACGACCGCGCCCGCCGAGGGCACCCCGCCGCTGAAGAGCATCCCGAGCGGGCCCGCGTAGACGACCAGCGCCACGGCGGCGAAGACGGTCGCGACACCGGTGATCCGCAGGCTCGAGGACAGGGAGGAGACCATCCCCGCCCGGTCGCCCTCCGTGGCGGCCGCGGCCATGCGGTTGAACAGGACCGTGGCGATCGACAGCCCGATCACCCCGTGCGGCAGGGAGTAGAGCATCGAGGCCTGGTTGAGGGCGGTGACGCCCGCGATCTGCTGCGGGGGGTCCATCGCGAGGTGCTCGGGGCGGTAGCCGGTGGGGATCGCGGCGACCTTGGTGAGCACGAGGAACGCCAGGTTGGCGATCACCCCCGTGGCCAGGGTCCAGCCGCCCAGCCGCGCCGCGGTGGACAGCCCGATCCCGCGCCAGCCGAAGCGGGGGCGCAGGCCCAGGCCCAGGCGGCGCAGGGGCAGGAAGAGGATCAGGGCCTGCAGGACCACCCCGAGCGTCGCGGTCCCGGCCAGCCACAGGGTCTTGCCGGCGGTCCAGTTCTCGAGGGTGTGCGGGTCCTGCTGATAGGCGCCGAACTGCTGGACGAACACGAGCAGCCCGGCGATGGCCACGACGTTGTTGAGCACCGGGGCCCACATGTAGGCGCCGAACGCGCCCTTGGCGTTGAGCACCTGCCCGACCACGGTGTAGAGGCCGTAGAAGAACAGCTGCGGGAAGGTGAACAGCGCGAAGGTGGTCCCGAGGGCCAGCATGCCGTCGTCCCAGTCCGTGCCCATGAGCCGGATGATCGGCCCGGCGAGGACGACCACGACGGCGGCCACGCCCAGCAGCGCGAGCACGGCCAGGGTGAGCAGCCGGGAGATGTAGTCGGCGCCCTGGTCCTCGGCGTTGCGGGAGGCCTTGATGATCTGGGGGACCAGCACGGCGTTGAAGATGCCGCCGGCGACCAGCACGTAGATCAGGTTGGGCAGGGTGTTGGCCAGCTCGAAGACGTCGGCGACCGTGGTGACCGAGCCGACGGCCACGGTGATGAGCACGGCCTTGACGAAGCCGAGCACGCGGGAGACCAGCGTGCCCGAGGCCATGATGGCGCTGGAGGCCGCGCCCGAGCGGCGGACCGGGGCCGCGGCGGGGGCCGTCCCGGGGGCCGGTCCCGTGCCCGGCGCGGACGCGGTGCCCGCCGCCGGTCCCGAGGCGTCCCCGGGGCCGGTCTCAGAGCTGGTGGATGATGTATTCACGAGCGATGTCCGCGATGCGCCTCTCGTTGGGGAAGGACAGCCTGCGGCCGAGGTCGTCGATGTCCACCCACGCGACGTCCACGGCCTCGTGGTCCGGGTCGTTGTCGGTGGTCAGGTGCCCGCCCGTGGCGCGCAGCAGGAAGTGGTGGACCGTCTTGTGCACCCGGTGGCCCGAGACCGTGAACCAGTAGTCGATGCTGCCCAGCGGGCTCAGCACCTCCCCGGCGATGCCGGTCTCCTCCTCGATCTCGCGGATCGCGGCTTCCTCGTTGGTCTCCTCGTTCTCCGGGTGGCCCTTGGGCAGGCACCACTCGAGCCGCCCGCCCCGGTTGATCCGGGCGATGATCGCGACCGGGTGGGAGGGCAGCCCGAGATCGACCACGATCCCGCCGGCGGAGACTTCCTCGACCGTGGGCAGCGCGGCGGCCGGGGTGGTCGGCCGCTTCTTCGGTGCGCTGGGTACGGGGAAAGCCATGCCTCCTACCTTAGCCACAATCCTCTGCGCTCCCGCCGGGGCCCGCACGCGCCGGACGGGCGCCGCCCCCGCCCCCGGCGCCGCCTCCCGGGGGCCCGGGAGCTCTCTGGAAGAATGGGCGCCACCATGACCCAGCTGATCGATCCCTCCGCGATCCACCCCGCCGCCCTCGAGCTCGGGCGCCGCTTCGCCGACGCCGGCCACGACCTCTCCCTCGTGGGCGGGCCCGTGCGCGACCTGTTCCTGGGCCGCACCGCCCTGGACCTCGACTTCACCACCGACGCGACCCCCGACCGGACGCTCGAGGTGGTCGAGGGGTGGGCCGACGCCGTGTGGGAGATCGGCCGGGCCTTCGGGACCATCGGGCTGCGCAAGGGCCGGGCCCAGCTCGAGGTGACCACCTACCGGGCCGAGGCCTACGAGCCGGGCTCCCGCAAGCCGGTCGTGGCCTTCGGCGACCGGCTCGAGGACGACCTCTACCGCCGCGACTTCACGATCAACGCCATGGCGCTGCGCCTGCCGGACCTGGAGCTCGTGGACCCCCACGGCGGGATCAGGGACCTGCACGCCGGGGTGCTGCGCACCCCCGGCACCCCCGAGGACTCCTTCTCCGACGACCCGCTGCGGATGATGCGCGCCGCGCGCTTCGCCGCCCAGCTCGAGGTCGAGGTCGCCCCCGAGGTGGAGGAGGCGATGACGGCGATGGCGCAGCGGATCGGGATCGTCTCGGCCGAGCGGGTGCGCGAGGAGCTCGTGAAGCTGATCCGCGGCGCCCGGCCGCGGGCGGGGGTGGACCTCATGGTCCGCACCGGCCTGGCCGACGTCGTGCTGCCGGAGGTGCCCGCACTGCGCCTGGAGGTCGACGAGCACCACCGGCACAAGGACGTCTACGAGCACTCCCTGACGGTCCTGGAGCAGGCCGCCGCCCTCGAGACGGGCCCGGACGGGCCCGTGCCGGCCCCCGACTTCGTGCTGCGCTTCGCCGCGCTGATGCACGACGTCGGCAAGCCCGCGACCCGCCGCTTCGAGCCCTCCGGGGCGGTGAGCTTCCGCCACCACGAGGTGGTCGGGGCGAAGCTGACCGCCAAGCGGATGCGGGCCCTGCGCTTCGACAACGACACCGTCAAGCAGGTCGCCCGTCTCGTGGAGCTGCACATGCGCTTCTACGGCTACGGGGAGGCGGGATGGACCGACTCCGCGGTGCGCCGCTACGTGCGCGACGCCGGGGACGGGCTGGAGCGTCTGCACCGGCTGACCCGCGCCGACGTCACCTCGCGCAACCGGCGCAAGGTCGCCCGGCTGGCCGCCGCCTACGACGACCTCGAGCGGCGGATCGCGGAGCTCTCCGAGCAGGAGGAGCTCGCCGCGGTGCGGCCCGAGCTCGACGGCGAGCGGATCATGGCCGTGCTGGGCGTCCCGCCCGGACCGGTCGTGGGCCGGGCCTACCGCTTCCTCCTGGAGCTGCGCCTCGACGAGGGGGAGCTGGGGGCCGAGGAGGCGGAGCGGCGGCTGCGGGCCTGGGCGGCGGAGACCCTGTGAGCCTGCGGCTCGGGCCGTGGGTCCTGGCCGGACTGGCGCTGACGACGGCGCTGGCGGCCTACGTCGTGCGGCTCCCGTGCCGGCTCGTGTCCTGGGCGGAGCCGGAGAACTTCCGCCGGCTGTGCTACTCCGACCTCCCCACCCTGTATGCGTCCCGTGGCATGTCCGAGGGGCGGTTCCCGTACCTCGACCCGACCGCGCTGCTGGAGTACCCGGTGCTGCAGACCGTGGTCGCGAGCGCCACCGGCGTGCTGGCGCACGGCCTCGCGGGCGGCGCACCCCTGCATGTCGCTCAAGGAATATACTTCGACCTCAACGCCGTGCTGCTCGCGGCCGTGTGGGTCGGGGTCGTGCTCACGACCGCCCGGCTGGCGGCCCGGCCGGCCCCCGCGGTGCTCCTGGCCCTGGCGCCGGCCGTGGCGGTGACCGCGTTCATCAACTGGGACCTGTGGCCGGTGCTGTGCACCCTGCTCGCGCTGCTGGCCTTCCGCCGGGCGCGCTGGGTGCTCGGCGGGGTCGCCCTCGGGATCGGGGCGGCCTTCAAGCTCTTCCCCTTCTTCGTGCTCGGGGCGGTGGTCGTGCTGGCGCTGCGCCGCCGGGAGGCCGGGCCCGCGCTGCGCACCGCCGCCGGCACGGTGGGGGCGTGGGCGGCGGTCAACCTGCCCGCGGCCCTGGCCGACCCGCAGCAGTGGAGCTGGTTCTGGCGCTTCAGCGGTGACCGGGGGGCCGGGTTCTCCTCGGTCTGGCACTGGTTCAACGAGGTCGCGGCACCCCGGCTGGGCGTTTCCCTGCTCTCCGCGGAGGACATCACCGTCCTGGCACTGGGCGGGTTCGCCGCGGGCTGCGCGCTGGTCCTGGTCCTCGGCCTGCGGGCGCGGACGGAGCCGAGCCTCGAGCAGCTGGCCTTCCTGGTGCTGGCCGCGTTCGTGCTCACCAACAAGGTCTACTCCCCGCAGTTCCTGCTCTGGCTCGTGCCGCTGCTCGTGCTCGCCCGCCCGCGGGTGGGGGAGTTCGTGGTCTGGCAGCTGGTCGAGGTCTTCCACTGGGCCGCGGTCTTCACCTGGCTGGGGCACCTGGTCGTGGCGGCGGAGGGGCTGGGGACCGCCGCGGACGTCTACTTCACCGCCGTCGTGCTGCACACGCTGGTGCTGGGCTGGCTCGTGCTGCAGGTGGCCCGCGACGTCCTGCACGGGCGCCGGCCGGGCGCCGCGCCCACTGCGGCGGCGGAGGAGCCGGACGCCCGTGGGCAGCGGGCCGTCCCCGCGCAGCCGGCGGGACAGGACGGGCCGGCGGCCCACGACGGGCCGGTCGCGCACGAGGCACCGGCCGGCCGGGCAGCGGCGGGGCGCGCCGGCGACCCGGCCGGGCGCGCCGGCGACCCGGCCGGGCACGACGAGCGGCCCGCGCCGTGGACCCCCGGCGGGAGCCGCCCGTGAGCACCGGCGAGCGCGGCGGGACCCGCGCTCTGCTGATCGGCGCGAGCCTGTGGACGGTGCTCATGGCGCACCTGCTGCGCCTGCCCTGCCGGGTGCCCGGCTGGGACGCCGCCGAGCGCCTGCCCGGGCTGTGCGCGCCGGCCGGGACGGCCGGTGAGCAGCCCGCGCTGGTCGGGATGCTCACCGGGGTCCTCGGCTGGTTCTCGGCCCGGGTCGCCGCGCTGCTGGGCACGGACGGGACGGTCCTGGACGGGCTGCCGGGCCTGCTGCTGGTCCTCGCGTGGGTCGGGGTCGTCGCGGTCGTCTCCGCGCTGTCCGGGCGCCGCCAGGTGGACGCGTTCGTGCTGGCGCTGTCCCCGGTCGTGGTGCTGGTCGGGTTCTCCGCGTGGGACCTGCTGGCCGTGCTCCTGATGCTCACGGCCCTGCTGCTGCACGTGCGGGGCCGCCCGCTGCCGGCGGGGATCGTGCTGGGCCTGGCGGCCTCGGTCGCGCTCCTGCCGCTGGTGGTCCTCGGGGCCGTCCTCCTGCAGGGCCTGCGGGACCGGTACCTGCGCGACGCCCTCGTGGTGCTCGCGGGCACGGCCGCCACGTGGCTGCTCGTCAACGGCTGGACGCTGCTCACCGCGTGGGAGCGCCTGCGCGCCGGGGGCGGTTCCGCAGCGGCGGGGGAGGCCTCCCTGTGGCGCACGTGGGCGCGGACCGGGCTGGGCCCGGAGGCGGCCGGCACGGGGGCGTGGGCGCTGCCCGCGCTGCTGCTGGGCCTGGCCGCGGTGCTGCTGCTCGTGCTCCTCGCCCGGTGGGACCCGTCCGTGGTCCAGGTCTCGCTGCTGCTGCTCGCCGTGGTCGTCCTCGTGGACCGCCAGCACCCGCTGGTGCACGCGCTGTGGCTGCTGCCGCTCGTGCTGCTGGCCCGGCGGCGGTGGATCGAGCTGGCCGCGTGGCAGCTCGTGGAGGTGCTGTGGTGGACGGGCCTCGTCCTGCCCGGGCGGGCCCTGCCCGGCGGGGTCCTGCTCGGGCAGGACGCCCAGGAGTGGCTCACGGCCGCCCGGCTGCTGTTCGTGGTCTGGTTCCTGGCCGCGGTCGCCGTCGACGTCCTGCGCGGGCGCACGGCGATGGGCGGGACCTCCGCACGGCACGAGTGAGCTGCCCCGGCGCCGCGGCGGACCTCCGCCGCGCGGGGGAGGTCCGCCGCGGCCGCGGATCATCCCTCCGGTGGTCCCGGCGCGGGGGCGTCCTCGCCTAGGCTCGGGGGCGGAGCGCCGTGGCCACCCCACGCCCGCGCCCACGACCAGCCCGGAGCACGTGCTCGGAAGGAGCGCCGGTGATCGAGATCGAGAACCTGACCAAGACCTACGGGGACCGGACGGCGGTGGACGACATCAGCCTCACCGTGCGCCCCGGCCGGGTCACCGGGTTCCTCGGGCCCAACGGCGCGGGCAAGTCGACCACGATGCGCCTCGTCGTCGGCCTCGAGACCCCCACCCGGGGCAGCGTGCTCGTCAACGGCAAGCCCTACGCCCAGCACCAAGCCCCGCTGTCCGAGGTCGGCGTGCTGCTGGACGCCAAAGCCGTCCACCCCCGGCGCACCGCCCGCGCCCACCTGGCGGCGCTGGCGGCCACCCACGGCATCCCGCGCTCGCGGGTCCAGGAGGTCGTGGACCTCACGGGCCTGGGCTCGGCCGCGGACAAGCGCGTGGGCGGGTTCTCCCTCGGCATGGGCCAGCGCCTCGGCATCGCCGCCGCGCTGCTCGGGGACCCGCGCACCGTGATCCTCGACGAGCCCGTCAACGGCCTCGACCCCGAGGGCGTCGTGTGGGTCCGCCACCTCGCGAAGTTCCTCGCCGCCGAGGGCCGCACCGTCTTCCTCTCCTCCCACCTGATGTCCGAGATGGCCCAGACCGCCGACCACCTCGTGGTGATCGGCCGGGGCCGGATCCTCGCCGACGCCCCCATCGACCGGATCCTCGCCGGCAGCAGCACCCGCACGCGGGTGCGCGCCGACGACCGGCCGGGCCTGCGCCGCGCCCTCGACGTGCTCGGGGCCGAGGTCGAGGAGATCGACGACGACGGCGTCGTGGTCACCGGGCCGGAGCCGCGGCGGATCGCCGGGGCCGCGATGGCCGCCGGGGTGCTGCTGCACGAGCTCACGCCCCTGACCGAGACCCTCGAGGACGTGTACATGGCCATGACCCAGGACGAGGTCGAGTACCGCTCGGGCACCGGGTCCGCCCCGCCCCCGGTCGGCGCGCCCGCCCCGGACGGGGAGCCCGGCGACGCCCCCGTCCGCGCCCCCTGGGAGCAGCCCGCCGCCGTGAACGGAGACCGAGCATGAGCACCAGCACCCCCACCGCCGCCCGCCCGGAGGCCGGCGGACCGGCCGAGCCCGGACGGGACGGCGGCCGCACCCCGGCCGTGCGCCTGAGCTTCCCCCGCGTGCTGCGCTCGGAGTGGATCAAGTTCCGCTCCCTGCGCTCGCACTGGATCCTGCTGGGCGTCGCCCTGGCCCTGGCCCTGGGCTTCGCCGCGCTCTCCGCGTGGAGCACCACGACCTTCGTGCAGTTCAGCGAGGACACCGCCCAGGAGCAGGTCGACGCGATGCTCGACGGCCGCGACCCCGCCGAGCTCGGCCTCACCGAGGAGGACGTCGAGGAGCAGCGCGAGCAGTTCGCGGCCGAGGCCGACCGGCAGATGGCCGAGGGCTCCGGCATGGCCCTGCCCGAGGACATGGGCTTCGGGGAGTACCTGGCGATGACCAGCGCCAACGGCGGCCTGCAGCTCGTGATGCTGCTCGTGGGCGCGCTCGCCGTGCTGTTCATCGGCTCGGAGTACGCGACCGGCGCGATCCGCACCACGATGACCGCCGTGCCCCGCCGGACCCCGGTGCTCGTGGCCAAGACCGTGGTCGTGTCCCTGGTGGCCCTCCTCTTCGGGGTGATCAGCGCCGCGTCCGCCCACCTGCTGGTGCAGCCGCTGCTGGCCGGGCCGGGGCTGGGCTACGACGTCCTGCAGAAGCCCGTGCTGCTGAACATCCTCGCCGTGGGCCTGTTCTACGTGTTCACGGCCTGGCTCGGTCTGGGCCTCGGCGCCCTGCTGCGCTCCACCACGTGGGGGATCGTGGTGCTCGTCGTGGTCCTGCTCGTGCTCGAGATCGTGCTCTTCGCCCTGTCCTTCGAGTGGCTGGAGGACGTCAAGCCGTACTCCCCGGCAGCCGCCGGCACGCAGCTGACCACGATGTACCAGTCCCCGGACCCGGTGCTCGACCACCTCGAGTCGGGTCTCGTCTACGGCGGCTGGGGCCTGCTGCTCGTGATCGCGGGGATCGTCGTCACCAAGCGCCGGCCCCTCTAGGCCCGGCACGCCCGGCGGGCGCGCCGCAGGGCGCGTCCGCCGCCCCGTCCGGGCCCGGTCCTACCATGTGAGCGGGCCCGCCGGACGGCGGGCCCGGTACGGAGCCGAGGCGGAACGGACGGGGGTGCGGTGGCGCAGGACCGGGAGGCCCAGGAGGCCCTCACCGCCACGGAGTCCCGTGCGCTGCACCGGACCCTCCGGCGCTGGCTGCTCGTGGTCGTGGTGCTCGTGACCGGACTGGCCACGCTCGTGAACTGGGCGCTCGTGGACCGCGAGCCGGAGGACCCCGTGCGGACCTGGCTGCAGGGCCTCGTCGAGGGGCGCTCCCGGCAGCTGCTCTCCGGGACGGAGGAGGTCCGCGCCGACCCCACGCTCAACGTTTTCTCCAACCGCGTCTACCGGGGCGCGGCCGGCCGGATCGACGGCTGGGAGCTGCTGGGCACGGAGGTCTCCGGCGACCGCGCGGAGGTCCGGGTGCGGGTGCACTGGGACGAACCCGGCGGGGTCCGCGCGGAGGAGCACGTCTACGGGGTGCACCGCGTCCACCGGACGGGGCCCCTCAACGACCACTGGGCGCTGGCGGACCCGGACGCCGCCGTGGTGGGCGTGCACCTGCCGGCGCCGCTGGACGCGATCTCCGTCAACGGCGACGTCGTGCGGATCGACGCCCGCGAGCGGGTTCCCGACGCCGAGGGCCCCGGGGGGACCTGGCGCTTCGAGGCCCTGCCCGGGCGCTACGCCGTGGGGCTGCCCGGGAACTCCTACTACGAGGTGGACCCGCCCCTGGAGCCGGTCGAGCTGGACTTCCGCCGGCCGCGGCGCACGGACGTGGACCTGCGCCTGTCCCCGTCGCCGAGGATGTGGGAGGAGACCGACGCGCGGATCCGCGAATGGCTCGGGGAGTGCATGGCGGCGGAGGAGCTCGCCCCGGAGGGCTGCCCCGCCTCCGTGCGCCGGGCCCCGGGCGGGGCCGTGCTCGAGCCCCGGCCCAGCGGGACCCCGACCCGGGGCAGCACCGCGGTCGAGGACGACGCCGAGATCGAGGACGTCGCGTGGCGGCTGCTCTCCCGCCCGGCGCTGGTGCTCGTCCAGGACCCCGAGGACCCGCTGCACTGGACCGCGGACCCCTACCGCCCCGCCGTCGCCGAGCTGAGCTACCGCGAGGACGGGGAACGGGTCGTGGAGCGGGTCGAGTTCCCCGTCGGGGCGAGCGTGCGCTCCACGGGCGGCAGCGCCGAGATCAGCGTGGGGCCTGAGCCGGCGCAGTGAGCTCCCCGGCCGGCGTCCCCGCGGCGGGGTGCTCCGCCCCGCCGGCGTCCGGGACCCCGGGGCGGCCCGGTGCGCGCCGGGCCCACCACCGGCCCAGGGCGGCGGCGACCCGCAGGGTCAGCGCCCAGTAGGCCACCCCGGCGGCGAGGGAGGCGACCACGGCCACCACGGGGTGGACGGCCAGCAGCGGCGGGTAGACCAGCCAGTGCACGAGGTACACGTGCAGGGAGGCCCCGGCCAGCCACGCGGTGACCCGCCGCAGCCCGGCCGGCACGGGCAGGCGCGGCACCCACACGAGCAGCAGCAACCCGGCCACCACCGTGGCCTCCCGCAGGGTCGAGCCGAAGTAGCCCGGCACGCTCAGCAGCGCGAGCACCGAGACGAGCACCCGCTCCGCCGTCCCGCGGCAGCGGGCCACCGCCCAGCCGAGGGCGAAGAGCCAGAACACCGGCGCCGGCTTCGGCAGCCCCGGGTCCACGAGGTCGTAGCGGCTCAGCAGGCCGATGCCCACCAGGGCCAGGGCGAAGCCCAGCGGGAAGCGGCGCTCCGCGCGGTCGGCCCACGGCACGGCCATCAGGGCGATCACGGCGACGAGCACGTAGACGAGCATCTCCACGAACCAGAAGTGCCACTGGGACGTGAGGTGCTGGGGTCCGACCATCCCGTTGAGCAGCGCCACGTTGGCCCACGTGTAGTCGTCGGTGAGCAGGTGGGCCACGAGGATCAGCGCCACGGAGGGCACCACGATCCGCCCGAGGCTGCGCAGCTGGCGGCGCAGCCTCGGGCGGCGCTCGCCGCCGAGCTGGAACCGGGCGAAGTTCAGGCCGGCGAGCACGAACAGCAGGTGGGCGGTCTGGAAGGTGAACAGCTCGACGTGGGTGGCGACCACGCACACGATCGCCGCGGCGCGCAGCACGATGCCGGTCTCCAGCCGGGCGACGGCGCGCCCGCGGCGGGCGCGCGGGCGCGGGGCGAGGTCCCGCACGGGGGTCACGTGCCAGTCGGGCGGCAGGTGCCCGAGCGCCCGCTCGAGCCGCACCGAGGCGGCCACGTAGGACAGCGAGTCCCCGCCGAGGGAGACGAAGGTGTCGTCCTCGCCGACGTCGGGCCGGTCGAGGACCTCGGCGAGGATGCGCCGGACGTCCCCGGGGCCCTCCGTGCCCGCGGGGGCGGAGGCCGCGGGCGGTGCGGCGGGGGCGAGCGCGAGGACGGCCGGGTAGTCGACCTTGCCGTTGCCCAGGCGGGGCAGCTCGTCGACGGCCTCGACGACCACGGCGCCGCGGGGCAGGCCGACCTCGTCGGCGAGCACCTTGGCCAGCAGCCCGGGGTCGGGCTCCCCGGCGGCGGCGACGACGAGGCGCTCGTCGTCGCCCGCGGCGGCGGCAGTGACGCCGAGGCCGGCGAGGATCCGTTCGACCTGGCCCAGGTCCACCCGCAGCCCGGCGAGCTTCACGAAGCGGCTGCGCCGGCCCACGACCTCGTAGAGGCCCTCGGGGGTGCGGCGGGCGAGGTCGCCGGTGCGCAGCTCCTCGACCTCCCGGCCCAGGGCGAGGTCCGCGGGGTCCTGGGCGTAGCCGAGCATGACGTTGGGCCCGCTGTAGACGAGCTCGGCGTGGGGCAGGTCCGGGACCGGGTCGAGGCGGAAGGACCCGCCCGGGATCGGCACCCCGATGCACCCGGGGTGGGCCTCGGCGAGGTCCGGCGGGAGGTAGGCCATGCGCGCGGTGGCCTCGGTGGCCCCGTACATCACGAACAGGTCCCAGCCGCGCCGGCGGCCCGTGGCGGCCCAGGAGCGCACCTGCTCGGGGGCGAGCCGCCCGCCGGCCTGGGTGACGCAGCGCAGGTGCGGCAGGTCCATCTCGGCGAAGCCCACGCGCTCGAGCAGCTCGAAGGTGTAGGGCACGGCCGCGAAGGAGGTCGCGCCCCGGTCCCGGAAGAGCTCCCAGAAGCAGGGGTCGACGACGGACAGGCCGGTGAGCACGAGCCCGGCGCCGCGCAGGAGGTGGCTGTTGACCACCGAGAGCCCGTAGCAGTAGTGCAGCGGCAGGGTCGTGGCCGCGCGGTCCTCGGGGCGGATCCCGAGGTACTGCGCGATCGACTCGGCGTTGGCCACGAGGTTCTCGCGGGACAGGCGCACGAGCTTGGGGGAGCCGGTCGAGCCCGAGGTGCTCAGCAGCAGGGCGAGGTCGGGATGCAGCTCGTGCCGGGTGCCCGGGCGGCGCTCCTCGAGCAGGGGGGTCCTGCCGCCGGGGCGCAGGACGACGTCGGGGTCGTAGGCGGCGGTCAGCGAGGCCAGGGCGGCGGGCTTGTCGCCGGGGGCCAGGAGCACGGGGTGCCCGCCCGACAGGGCGGCGAGGTAGCCCACGAGGGTGTCGAGCTCCCCGTCGGCGGCGAGCAGCACGAGCCGGCGCTCGGTGCCCAGCCGGGCGGCGCACTGTTCCACCCGCTCGGCGAGCTCCGCGTAGCTCAGCACGCTCCCGGCGGTGAGCACGGCGGGCCGGTCGCCGTGGCGGGCGAGGCCGGCGGCGAAGGACACGGGGGCGAGCTCGGGCTGGACGGTCACCGTGCCACCGTAGAGGAATCCATTAGCGAAGAAAAGTCTTGCGCAATTAGCGGGACGTGCGAGCGGGCTCCGCCGGCGCGTCCTCGGGGTCCCGGCCGGGCGGGGAGGTGACCGCGCGGTCGTCGACGAGCAGGGTGGGGACGGTGCCCGCGGCCACGGTCACGGCCACGGGGGTCCCCACGGGGTGGCGCACGGTGTGCGGCTGCCACGAGCGCAGGGTCCGCCCGGAGGCGAGGCGCACGTGGTGGAGGACGAACGCGCCGTGGTACTCGACGGCGTAGACGTGGGCGGAGGAGGCCGGGTCGGGGCGGATCGCGACCTCGTGGGGCCGCAGGACGACGTCGACGTCGACGTCGCTGTCGGCCCAGCCGGGAACCGTGGAGACGATCCCGATCTCGCAGGTCAGCAGCGCCCGGTCCACGTTGGCCGGCAGGAAGTCGGCGTCGCCCATGAAGGAGGCGACGAAGCGCGTGGCCGGGTGCTCGAAGACCCGCTCGGGGGTGTCGGCCTGCTCGATCAGCCCGTCGTGCATCACGACCACCCGGTG
This sequence comes from Kocuria flava, assembly GCF_001482365.1. NCBI lineage: Bacteria > Bacillati > Actinomycetota > Actinomycetes > Micrococcales > Micrococcaceae > Kocuria > Kocuria flava. Next base: position 641,530 of record NZ_CP013254.1, read on the forward strand.
GCCCACGGACAGGGCCTCGGTCTGGTCGTGGGTCACGAGCACGGCCGTGGTCCCGGTCTCCTGCAGCGTGGCGATCGTGTCCCGGCGGACCTGCCCGCGCAGGGACTCGTCGAGGCTGGAGAACGGCTCGTCGAGCAGCACGACGGCGGGGCGCGGGGCCAGGGCCCGGGCGAGGGCCACGCGCTGCTGCTCGCCGCCGGAGAGCTCGTGCGGGTAGCGGCCGGCGAGGTGGCCCAGGCGCACGAGGCCGAGGACCTCCTCCACCCGTGCCGCCCGCTCGGCGCGTGGCATCCGGTCGAGACCGAAGGCCACGTTGCGCGCCACGGTCAGGTGCGGGAAGAGGGCGTGGTCCTGGAAGACCAGGCCCACCCGGCGGTGCTCGGGCTCCTGGAAGCGACGGCCGTCCGCGACGACCTCCCCGGCGATGCGCACGGTGCCCTCGTCGGGGCGCTCGAGACCGGCGATCAGCCGCAGGGTCGTCGACTTGCCGCACCCGGAGGGGCCGATCAGGGTCACGAGCTCCCCCTGGGCGACCGTCAGGTCGAGGGAGCGTGCCCCGGAGGAGTCCCCGTAGCGCTTGGTGACCCCCTCCAGGACGAGGGCGGGGGCCGTCCCCCCGTCGTGGCCGGCGGCCCCGGGCGCGCTCATCGCTCCTCCCCGCCGGTCGCGGGGACCGGGGCCGCGGCGGCGCGGGCCTCGTCCCCGGGTGTCCCGGCGCCGCGGGCCTGGCGGAAGAGCACGAACACCGGCACCACGGCCGCGGCGACGATCACCAGGGCGGGCAGGGCCGCCTTCTCCCAGAAGTTCTCGCGGGCCAGTTCGTAGACCCACACGGACACGGTCGTGAAGCCGAACGGGCGGAGCATGAGCACGATGGGCAGTTCCTTCACGGCGTCGATGGCCACGAGCACCAGGGCCACGGCCCCCCCGGGGCGGACCATGGGGGCGTGCACCCGGGCGAGCACCCGCCGCGGCGGGGCGCCGAGGCTCAGCGCGGACCAGGTGATCGTGGGGGAGATCTTGGCGAAGCTGGCGTCCACCGCCTGGTAGGCGGGGGCCAGGAAGCGGATGACGTAGGCGTAGAGGATCCCGAGCACGGACCCGGTCACCAGCAGGCCCGTGCCCCCGGGGACCCCGGCGGCCTCGAGCAGGGTGTCGGCGTGGGCGAAGACCAGCAGCACGCCGATGCCGACCACGGCCCCCGGCACGGCGTAGCCGAACGTGGTCAGCTGGGCGGCGAAGGAGACCACGGGCCCGCCGCGCATCCGCACGGCGTGGGCCACGGTCGTGGACAGGGCCGCGCAGGCCACCGCGGCGACCGTGGCGACCGTCAGGCTGTTGACCAGGTAGCTCACGAGGCGCGGGTCCTGCAGGGAGGCCGGGTCGGCCACCGCCTGCCCGACCGCCCAGACCAGCAGCTGCACGACGGGGACCACGAAGCCGGCGGCGAGGGCGGCCGTGCAGGCGGCCGTCGCCGCCCAGGCCCGCGCCCCGGTCAGCCGCCGCGGCTGCAGGCCGCGGCCCCGGGCGCCCTTCTGGTGGAACCGGGCGCGCCCGCGCAGCAGCCGCTCCCCGGTCAGCACCGCCACGGCGAACAGCAGCACGAGCACGGCCAGCTGGGTCGCGGACTGGAAGTCGAAGCTGCCCTTCCACACGAGGTAGACCCCGACCGAGACGGTGGTGACGTTGAAGTACTGCACGGTCGCGAAGTCCGTGAGGGTCTCCATCATCACGAGCGAGAGCCCCGCCGCGAGGGAGGGGCGGGCCAGCGGCAGCAGGACGCGGACCAGGGCCCGTCCGCGGGTGGCCCCGAGGGTGCGCGCGGCGTCGTAGGTGCCGGGGGACTGCTCCACGAGGGCGGCGCGGGCCAGCAGGTACACGTAGGGGTAGAGCGTCAGCGACATCACCAGCACGGCCCCCGGCAGCGACCGGACCTCCGGCAGCCAGAGGTCCGCGCCGAACAGCGAGCGCAGGAGCCCCTGCACGGGCCCGGCCACGTCGAAGACCGAGAGCAGGACGAAGCCGAGGATGTAGGCCGGCATGGCCAGGGGCAGGACCAGCAGCCACACGAGCACGTCCCGCAGGGGGAAGCGGTAGGCGGTCACGAGCCAGGCCAGCCCGCCGCCGACCAGCAGCGTCCCGGTCCCGACGCCGAGCATCAGCAGCACGGTCGTGAGGACCATGTCCCCGATCCCGCGGGGGAGGCTGCCGCCGCCGAGACCGCCGACGCCGTCCAGCAGGACGGCGACGACGGGGGCGGCCACGAGGACCGCCGCGAGCACGGCGACCCCCGCCCACAGGGGGCGGCCGCTGCCGGTGGACCTGCGGGAGGTCCCGGAGTGCGTGCCCGCCTCGGCGAGGACCGGGGCCTCGGTCACCGGTAGCCGGCCTCCGCCAGCAGGTCCACGGCCTCGGCGTTGAGGTCGCCGTAGGCCTCGGCGTTGAGCGGCATCCGCTTGAACTCCCCGAACTCCGCGATCACGGGCTCGGGCTCCACGGCCGGGTTGACGGGGAACTCGTGGTTGGCGTCGACGAAGGCGTTCTGCCCGTCGGTGGCCAGCCACTCGATCAGCTGCTGGGCCTGCTCGGCGTTGTCGGAGCCCTCCACGACCCCGGCCCCGGAGATGTTCACGTGGGTGCCGGCGCCGTCCTGGCTGGCCCAGAACAGGTCGACCTTCAGGTCGGGGTTCTCCTCGAGCTTGCGGGCGAGGTAGTAGTGGTTGTTGATCCCCACGTCGCAGGTGCCGGCGTCGATCGCGTCGAGCAGCTGCATGTCGTTGCTCATGATCTCGACGTCGTTGGCGACCCAGCCCTCCACGATGCGCAGGGCCTCCTCGCGGCCGTGCAGGTCGATCAGGCTCGCCACGAGGGACTGGGTGTAGGCGGAGGTCGCGTCGCGCATGCACAGCCGGCCCTTCCACTTCGGGTCGGCGAGGCCGGCGTAGGTCTCCTGCGCGTCGAACTCCGCGGGGTCGACGTTGTCCGGGTTGTAGGTGATCGTGCGGGCCCGCATGGCCAGCCCGTACCACCGGCCCTGCGGGTCGCGCAGGTCCTCGGGCACGGCCTCCTCGAGCGCCGCGGACTCCACGGCGGCCAGCTCGTCCTGGCGCGCGGCGTTCCACAGGTTGCCCGCGTCCACGGTCATGAACACGTCCGCGGGGGAGTCCTCGCCCTCGGCCCGCAGCCGCTCGAGCAGCTCGGCGTCGTCGCCGGTGATGAACTCCACGGTGGTGCCGGTCTCCTCGGTGAACTGCCCGAAGGCGCCCTCGAGGTCGTAGTGGCGGGCGGAGTAGATCTGCAGGTCGGCGGGCTCCTCGCCCACGCCCAGGACGCCGCAGCCGGTGAGCACCGTGGTCGCCGCGGCGAGCAGACCGGTCGTGGCGAGAAGGGATCGGCGGCGCATCGGGACCTCCCGGGGGCACGGCGGTCGGCGGACCACGCGGCGAACAATTGGCAAGGAAAGAGTAGCCTAATCACACGCACGACGTGCTCCCGGCGGCGGCCCGCTCTCCCGCGGTCCGGCCCCCACCGGGTGCGGATCAGGAGAAGACATGCCCGAGGAGTCACCGATCACCGTCCGCAACGCCCCCGGCCGGCGGCGCTACGAGCTCGTGGACGGCGGCGAGGTCGTCGGATCGGCCCACTACCGGGCCTTCGGCGCCCGGTCCGGGCCGCAGCGGATCGTCTTCCACACCGAGGTGGCCTCCTCCCACGAGGGCCGGGGCCTGGGCAGCCGGCTGGCCCGGCACGCGGTGGAGGACATCATCGACGCCGGGATGAAGGTCGTGCCCGTGTGCCCGTACCTGAAGAAGTGGCTGGGCCGGCACCCCGAGTACGCCGACTTCGTGGCGCCCGTGCGCCCCGAGCACCTCGAGGCCGTGCCGGAGCAGGCCCGGGCGGCCGCCCGGGACGCCCAGGAGGGCGCCGGGGAGGATTCCGGCGCAGGGCGCCCGGCGGAATAGCGCCCCGGGCGGCGCCGTTGGACCGGGTGGGCCGTCGCGGCCCGCTCGCACCCGTTCCCGAAAGGACCCGCGTGGCCCCCGAGCCCGAGTACTACCGTCCCGTCCCCCTCGACAACGACCCCTCCCGCGCCGGCTGGTCCGGGAACCGTCCCGGGGCGTCCGGCCGCCCGGCCGGGAGCCCCTTCGGCGGCGCGTCCTCCGGCGGCCCGGCCTTCGGTGGTGCGGCCTCCGGCGGCCCCGCCTTCGGTGGTGCGCCCTCCGGCGGTGCTCCCTTCGGCGGCGCTCCCTTCGGCGCCCCGCAGCGGCCGGTCGTCACGGTGGTCGGCGGGAAGTCGCTGCTGCTCGCCTACGTCCTGTGGTTCCTGCTGGGCTGGCTGGGCGTGCACAAGTTCTACCTGCGCCAGCCGGTCTGGGGGCTGATCTACCTCGGCCTCGGCGGGCTGGGCTGGAGCCTGGCCGGGGTCGGCATCGGCTTCCTGTTCCTGATCCCCTGGGCGCTGCTGATGTTCCTGGACATCTTCACGATGCCCTTCCGCACCGCCTTCGTGAACGCCTCGATCGCCCGCGGCGCCTGGGTGCGGTGACCGGCCCGCGCGGCGCCGTCGTCGCCCCCGCCCGTCCTGCCGCCGTGCCCGGGCGGGCGCCCTCCTGCCGCCGCGCGTTGGGCCGGTCCCCCGCGGTGTAGTAGTGTTGGACGGTCTGTGCCCCCGCCGCCCGAAGTGCGGCGCCGGAGCGCGGACGACGCACAGAACCTCCTGCTGCGGAAGGACCGCAGCCGCTCAGCCCGAAGGAGGTGGGTTCTTTCCATGCGTGAATACGAACTGATGGTCATCATCAACCCCGAGGTCGAGGACCGTGCCGTGGAGCCGACCCTCAAGAAGTTCCTCGAGGTCGTCACCAAGGACAACGGCACCGTCGACAACGTCGACATCTGGGGCCGCCGTCGCCTCGCCTACGAGATCCAGAAGAAGACCGAGGGCATCTACGCCGTGGTGAACTTCACCGCGACCCCGCAGACCGCCCAGGAGCTCGACCGCGTGCTCGGCCTCAACGAGGCCGTGATGCGCACCAAGATCATCCGCCCGGAGGAGCAGAAGATCTCGGCCGAGTGACGACGTCCCGGCGGATCCCGCGGCGCCCCCGGGCGCGGCGGTGAGATGCTGGGAACTCCTCGCACGTCCCGTACGACCGCGAACCCCATCCGACCCGGGAGGTCCACATGGCTGGTGACACCGTCATCACAGTGATCGGCAACCTGACCGCCGACCCCGAGCTGCGCTTCACCCCGTCGGGTGCGGCCGTGGCCAACTTCACCGTTGCGTCCACGCCCCGCACCTTCGACCGCCAGTCCAACGAGTGGAAGGACGGGGAGACCCTGTTCCTGCGCTGCTCGGTGTGGCGCGAGGCGGCCGAGAACGTGGCGGAGTCCCTGCAGAAGGGCATGCGCGTGATCGTGCAGGGTCGGCTGAAGTCGCGCTCGTACGACACCAAGGAAGGCGAGCGGCGCACCGTCACGGAGCTCGACGTCGACGAGGTCGGTCCCTCGCTGCGCTACGCCTCCGCCAAGGTCACCCGCAACGCCCGCGGAGGCGGGCAGGGCGGCGGCTTCGGCGGCGGCGGTGGCGGCCAGCAGTCCGGCGGCTTCGGTGGCGGTGGCGGCGGCTTCGGCGGCGGCCAGCAGTCCGGCGGCGGCGGGTTCGGGGGCGACTCCGGGTCCGGCTTCGGCGGGCAGCAGTCCGGCGGCGGCTTCGGCGGCGGCCGCGGTGGCGGCCGGCCCGCCCAGCAGCCCGCGCCCCAGGGCGACCCCTGGAGCCAGTCCTCCGGCGGCAACTACGACTGGGGCACCGGTCAGGACGACGAGCCGCCGTTCTAGGCCTTCCCCGCTTTATCCACATCCCCATCCCGCGGTGCCCAGCCGCGGGCTCCACTTGAAGAACAAGGAGCACCACGATGGCCAAGGCTGAACTTCGCAAGACCAAACCAAAGCAGAACCCGCTCAAGGCGGCCAAGATCACCGAGATCGACTACAAGGACGTCGCCCTGCTGCGGAAGTTCATCTCCGACCGCGGCAAGATCCGCGCCCGCCGTGTCACCGGTGTGACCGTGCAGGAGCAGCGCAAGATCGCCCTCGCGATCAAGAACGCCCGCGAGGTCGCGCTGCTGCCCTACTCCGGCGCCGGCCGCTGACCCGAGAGGACGCAGACACCATGGCAAAGATCATCCTGACGACCGAGGTCACCGGCCTCGGCGCCGCCGGTGACGTGGTCGAGGTCAAGAACGGGTACGCCCGCAACTACCTCTTCCCGCGCGGCTTCGCGACCCCGTGGACCCGCGGCGGCGAGAAGCAGATCGAGAGCATCAAGGCCGCCCGTGCCGCCCGCGAGGTCGCCTCGCTGGAGGACGCGCAGGCCCTGGCGCACAAGCTCACCTCCGCGACCGTGACCATCCCGGTCAAGGCCGGCGCCGAGGGGCGCCTCTTCGGCACCGTGCGTGCCGAGGACGTCGCCGACGCGGTCGAGGCCGCCGGTCTCGGCTCGGTCGACAAGCGCAAGGTCGAGCTGAACCAGCACATCAAGACCACCGGTGTGTACCAGGCCTCCGTGCGCCTGCACGAGGACGTCAACGCGAACGTCGAGTTCGAGGTCGTCCCCGCCTGATCCGGTTCCGGCCGGGTCCACGGACCTGACGCAAGGGCCCCCGCGGCGTGCCGCGGGGGCCCTTGCGCGTCCCCGGACGCTTCCGGGGTCCCGGACGGGTCTAGAGGGGGCGCAGGGCCTCCACGACGACGTCGAGCGCGGTCGGGCTCGTGCGCACCTGCTCGGCGCGCAGCAGGTCCAGGTCCTTGCCCTCGAGCACGGCGAGCGTCTCGTGCACGTCCGGGCGGGGCACGGCCGGGGGCGGGCCGTCGACGCTGCCGGGGGCGTGGGTGATCCACAGCAGGTGCCCGCCGGGGGCGAGCCACTCGGCGGCCCGGCGCAGCAGCGTGAGGTCGTGGTGGAAGTAGGCGGCGACGACGAGGTCGGCGTGCGCCGGCACGGTGCCCGTCCCGGTGCTCTCCCCGGCGTGCTCCGGCGTGCCGGGGGTCCAGGCGCGCAGGTCGGCCACGAGCGCCCGGCCGGGCAGGCCCTCCGCCCGCAGCGCCTCGTCCACCGTGCGGACCGCGCTCGGGGAATAGTCCACGGCCGTGACGTCCCAGCCGGCGCGGGCCAGGGCCAGGGCGTGCCGGCCGGAGCCCGTCCCGAGGTCCAGGGCGGTGGGCCGCGGGTCCTCCGGGGTGTGGTGGGCGCCCGGGGCGCCGTGCCGGCCGGCGAGCCGGTCCAGCAGCGCGGTGACCTCCGGGTGCGGCGCCGTCCCGTCGGGCGGGTGCGTCCCGGAGGCCCAGCGCTCCTCCCACATCCTCTGCGTCTCGTCCACGTCCGGTCCTCCTCGGGGTCTGGCGCTGCTCGGGCTTCCGCGCCGGGTGGGTGCTCCCGGTCCGGCGGCAGGGTCGGGGCTCCGGTGGGGCGTGCCACCGGGGCGGGGGGTGCGGGCCCCACGGCTCCGCGGGTCAGAATGGACCCATGCCCTCCCTGATCTCCCGCGTCACGCCCTCCGCCCTCCTCTGGTTCGGGGTGGGCTGCCTGCTCACCACCGTAGTGGCCTTCGCCGTGGCCTTCCTGGGAGGCAATGCGGCCGGCGGGCAGACCGCGGGGATGTTCCTCGTGGGGGGTCTCGTGGGGGCCACCGTGGCCGCGAGCGTCACGGTCGTGGTGGCCCTCGCCGGGCTGATCGGCTTCCCGCGGGCCCGGCCGCGCTTCGCGGTCCTGCTGCTGCTCGCCGTGGTCTGCCACCCGCTGCTGTGGATCGGGCTGCTCGCCACGGTGCTCTGACCGGCCCGTCCGCGCCGGGGTCGTCAGCGCCGGACGCCGTCCGGACGGGTCCTTGTCCGGTCCGGGCGCCCGTCCGCGCCGACCCGTCTCCGCTCCGCCCGTCCGAGCCGGACGCCGTCCGCTCCGGTCGGCGACCGTCGGCGCCGCCCACCCGTTCCCGGCCGCCCCTCAGCGGGTGCGGCGCACCGTGTGCGCACCGCGGCCCGGGGTGCGGGAACGGGCCAGCACCCGCGGCACGAACGAGCGGGCCAGGGCGAGGTCCTGCGGCACGAGGTCCCGCGCCCAGCGGGCCCAGGCCGCGGCCGGGTCCAGGGTGCGCACGGCCTCCCCGCACCGCCGTCCCGCCACGGCCCGCAGGACCCGGAGGTCGTGGGCGCCGGAGCCGTCCACGACGGTCCGGTCGTCGAGGTGGGCCCAGCAGTGGCGCAGCACCTCCCGGTCCCCGCGGCGCTCGACGTGGGCCGCGACGGGGCCCCCGGTGGTCTCAGCCACCGCGACGGCCAGGGCCAGGCACTGGCCGCGGGCGAAGACGTGCGCCGCGGCCGCGTCCCACCGGCCGGGCACGACCCGCACCGGGCGCCGCTCGACGTCCGCGACCGTGCGCGCGGCGTGCGCAGCCGGAGGAGAGGAGCGGGCGGGGGAGCCGGGCGGTGCGGGGGCGGGAGCGGCGGAACGGTCGGCGGGGCGGGGAACGGCGGACTCCTTCCGGGCGGATCGGCGGGCACGGCCCGCGGCGGGTTCCCGGCCCACGGTACCGGCGGCACCCGGCAGTCGTCACGGGACGGTGCCCACACTGTGCTGTGGAGAACACCCGTGTAGTTCCCACTGTCTCTGCACAGGCTGTGCACGAGCATCTTCCCAGGTCAGAAGCATATTGGGAGCGACCTGTGGAGAACTGTCCACAGAGTTTCCCCCAACCTGTGCACAGTCGTCCACGGCGTTTTCCACCGGTTGTCCACAGGCGGGGCCGCGCAGGTGCACAGCACGGCGAACGGGTCTCAGGCCTCCCGCAGGACAGCCTCGACCGTGCGCCCCAGCTCCAGCAGCACGGCGTCGGAGCCGGGGCCCCCCGCCAGCTCGAGGCCCACGGGCAGGCCCTCCGCCGTGCGCCCGGCGGGCAGGCTCAGCCCCGGGGTGCCGAGCACGCCCGCGAGGTCGGTGTGCCGCACGAAGGTCTCGAACGTGGGCACGCGCCGGCCGTTGAGCACCACGGTCTCGTCCTCGCCCACGGGCCGGGCCGTCAGGGGGCAGGTCGGCTGCACGAGCGCGGCGACCCCGGTGGCCGAGAGCGCCTCGGCGTGCAGGCGCTGGGCCACGCGCCGGTGCTCCAGGGCGGCGCGGTAGTCGTCGTCGGCCGCGCGGAAGACCTCGGCCAGCTCCCAGATCCGCCGCAGGTCCGGCCCGGCCAACCCCTCCCGGACCTGAACCAGGTCGGGACCGGAGCCGGCCCGGGCCAGGTAGTCCTCGAGCCCGGGCAGGAACTCGTGCAGGGCGATCGCCATGCCCGCCGCGGCGCTCAGCTCGCGCGCCTCCCGCAGGTCCACGGCCACCAGCTCCGCCCCGGCGGCCTCCAGCGCCCGCAGGGCCGCGCCGAACACCGCGTCGACCCCCGCCTCGAGGTCCTCCGTGAACGGCTCCGGCACCCCCAGCCGCACGCCGTGCAGGGGGCCGGCCCCGGCCTCGTCGTCGTGGTCCAGGCGCCGCGGGGGCGGGCAGCCGTGCGGGTGCTCGCCGGCGAGCAGGGCGTCGAGCAGCACCACGTCGTCGACCGTGCGGGCCATCGGCCCGGCGGTGTCGCGGGTGCGGGAGATCGGCAGGATCCCGGCGGACGGGTAGCGGCCCACGGTCGGGCGGAACCCCACGACCCCGCACAGGGCGGCCGGGATCCGCACGGAGCCGCCGGTGTCCGCGGCCACGGCGGCCGGGGCGAGGCCCACGGCGACCGCGACCGCCGCACCCCCGCTGCTGCCGCCCGCGCTCAGGGAGGGGTCCAGCGGGTGGCGGACCGGGCCGTGGCAGCCGTTGTTCGAGGTGATCCCGAAGGAGAGCTCGTGCAGGGAGGTCCGCACCGGGAACAGCGCCCCGGCCGCCCGCAGGCGGTGGACGACCGCGGCGTCGCGTGCCGCGACGTTGCCCGCCAGGGCACGGGTGCCGCCGGTCGTGGCCTGTCCCGCGACGTCGAGCACGTCCTTGAGGGCCACCGGGACGCCCGTGAGCGGGCCCTCGGTGGCCCGCCGGTCCAGGGCGTGGGCGAAGGCCCGGGCCAGCTCCAGGTCCTCGGCGAGCACCGCGCCGAGCGCGCGGGCCGCGGGCAGGGCCTCCAGCAGGGCGTCGAGCAGCTCCAGGTGGCCGATCCGCCGGGCCGCCAGCTCCGCCCGGGCCGTGCGCACGTCCCAGCCCCGCGGGCCGTCCGGTCCTGTGTCGAGGGTCATGGCTCATCCTCCCCGTGCGGGCCGCGCGGCGGCAAGGGGTCCCTCGTCCGCCGGCCCGTCACGCGCGGGTGTTGGGGACCAGGTGGTGGGGGCCCACGAAGCCCACGTGCACCTTCCCGGTGGCCCCGCCGGTGTCGTCGTGGAAGTAGATCCGGGGCGCGAGGTCCCCGCCGCCCTCGCTGATCTTCAGGTGGGCCTGCATCACGATCCGGCCGGAGGGCTCGACCCGCGGGTCGACATCGAAGACCCGCGTCCGCCGGTACTTCGCGCAGCCCATGACCGTCCGGGACTCCCGCATCGCCAGCTTCTTCTCCGAGGCGGGCCAGCACACGGCGGCGGACCCGCCCTGCGCGCACCAGGCCCAGAAGCCCCCGGCGAAGCCCTCCTCGCGGCGGGCCCGGGCGTAGGCCGCCAGCGCGCGCAGGCCGCGGTGGGCGGTGGCGCCCCACGCGGCGGCCTCGGGCGCGGTGTCGACGCCGTGCAGCTCCCGGGCGGCGGAGCGGCTGATCGTCAGCCACGCCCGCAGGTGCCGCTCGGCCGCGCGCACCGCCTCCGAGACGGTCCGCACCTCGTCCGGCGGACCGCCCGGATCGGACGGGTCGCCGGCCGCGCCGTCCCGGTGCGCCGAGCGCGTGCTCGCCACGGTGTCCCCCGCCCCTCGATATGTGTTTGCTTTCGATAATTCCTGGGGAGTCCGGAGGCCACAAGCCCCACAGTGGCCGACAGGTCCGGCCCGCGCCGGCGTGGCGAGGCCGACACCGCAGCGGTCCCCGTCCCGGTCGGGAGTGTCCGCGGTCGGTGCGAGAATGGAGGGGCTGTCCGGGAGGTGGGGCGGCGTCGTCGTCGTGGATCGCGATCGTGCCCCCGCACGGGCGCGGGGGAGAGGTGGAGTTCGTGTCGGAGTACTCGTCCGGGGACGACCGCGAGTTCGGGCGGACCCCGCCGCAGGACAACGTGGCGGAGCAGTCCGTGCTCGGCGGGATGATGCTGTCCAAGGACGCCATCGCGGACGTCGTCGAGGTGCTGCGCGGGGTGGACTTCTACAAGCCCGCCCACGAGTCGATCTACGAGGCGATCATCTCCCTCTACGGCCGCGGCGAGCCGGCCGACGCCATCACCGTGGCCGACGAGCTGACCAAGCGCGGGGAGATCGAGCGCGTCGGCGGGCCCGCGTACCTGCACACCCTGATCTCCTCGGTGCCCACCGCCGCCAACGCCGCCTTCTACGCCGAGATCGTGCGCGAGCGCGGCGTGCTGCGCCGCCTCGTGGAGGCCGGAACCAAGATCGTGCAGCTGGGCTACAGCTCCGACGGCGAGGTCGACGACATCGTCAACGCCGCCCAGGCCGAGATCTACCAGGTCGCCGAGCGGCGCTCCTCCGAGGACTACTCCGTGCTCAAGGAGGTCATCGAGGCCACCGTCGACGAGATCGAGGCCGCCGGCACCCTCGGCGACGGCATGCGCGGGGTGCCCACGGGGTTCATCGAGCTCGACGAGCTGACCCAGGGCTTCCAGGGCGGGCAGATGATCGTCATCGCCGCCCGCCCGGCCATGGGCAAGGCCCTCGCCCTCGACACCCCCGTGCCGACGCCGACCGGCTGGACCACCATGGGTGAGGTCGCCGTCGGCGACGAGGTCCTCGCCGTCGACGGCACGCCCACCCGGGTCGTGGCCGCCACCGAGGTGATGACCGGGCGCCCCTGCTACCGGGTCAGCTTCGACGACGGTTCCGAGATCGTCGCCGACGAGCAGCACCAGTGGCTCACGGAGACCGGCGACGCGTCGGCGGTGCGCACCACCGGGCAGATCCTTGCGTCCCTGGGCACCGGGGAGCAGCACGCCGTCGTCAACGCCCCTGCGCTCGCGCGCGAGGACGCGCAGTACGAGCCCGGCGGACGACGACGGATCACTGCCGTCGAGCCGGTCGGGTCCGTCCCGGTCCGGTGCATCGAGATCGAGCACCCGACGCACCTGTACCTGGCCGGGAAGAGCTTCATCCCCACGCACAACTCGACGCTGGCGCTCGACGTCGCCCGCTCGGCGGCGATCAAGCACAGCATGACCACGGTGATCTTCTCCCTGGAGATGAGCCGCAACGAGATCGCCATGCGCCTGCTCTCGGCCGAGGCGACGCTGAACATGCAGGACCTGCGCAAGGGCCGCCTGCAGGACGAGCAGTGGGCGAAGATCGCCACGACGATGGGCAAGATGGACTCGGCACCGCTGTTCATCGACGACTCCCCGAACATGTCGCTCATGGAGATCCGCGCGAAGTGCCGCCGGCTCAAGCAGAAGCACGACCTCAAGCTCGTGGTCCTCGACTACCTGCAGCTGATGAGCTCGGGCAAGAAGGTCGAGTCCCGCCAGCAGGAGGTCTCGGAGTTCTCCCGTGCCCTGAAGCTGCTGGCCAAGGAGCTCGAGGTCCCGGTCATCGCGCTCTCGCAGCTCAACCGTGGCTCCGAGCAGCGCCAGGACAAGAAGCCGATGGTCTCGGACCTGCGCGAGTCCGGCTGCCTCACCGCGGAGACCCGCGTCCTGCGCGCCGACACCGGCGCGGAGGTCACCCTGGGCGAGCTGTTCGCCACCGGCGCCCGGGACGTGCCGGTGTGGTCGCTGGGCGACGACCTGCGCTACGTCGAGCGCACCCTGACCCACGTCTTCCCCACCGGCACGAAGCCCGTGCACCGGCTCCGGCTCGCCTCCGGCAAGACGGTGCGCGCCACGGCCAACCACCCGTTCTTCACGTACCGCGGCTGGACGCCCCTGGGCGAGCTGGCCGCCGGCGACCGCATCGGGGTGCCGCGGCACACCGACGGACCGACGCAGCGCACGCAGTGGGACGACGCCCAGGTCGAGGACGCCGCCCTGGCGCTCGCCGAGGGCGACGCCGGCCTGCCCGCCGAGGTCTTCGCCCTGCCCAAGGCCCAGATCCGCCGCTTCGTCCAGACCTTCTGGGCGGAGCACGGGACGGTCCTCCTCGAGGGCGGCCGGGCCCACGTCGCGGCGCCCTTCGACAGCGCCCTGCAGGCCGACCGGTTCGGCCGGCTCCTGCTGCGCTTCGGGATCTCCACCGCCGTGGTGGCCGACGACGGCGGGGCGCAGCTGCAGGTCGCCGACCACGACGACCAGATCCGCTTCCTCAAGGAGATCGGGCGCAGCAGCGGCTTCGGCGAGACCGCCCGGGCGGCCCTCGAGGCGCTCGACGTCCCGGCCGGCCCGGAGACCGACGCCGCGCTGTGGCAGAGCGTCGGCGACGTCCTGGCGGACCCCGTGCCCGTGGGCACCCTGGTCCGCGACTGCGTCGACGAGGTCCGCTCCGCCGCCCCGGCCCCGAAGCTGCAGCAGGCCACGGCGCTGCTCGACGGCGCCGACCTGGACCTCACTGCCGTCAACGACCTGCTGTGGGACACGGTGGTCGCGATCGAGTCCGACGGCGTGGAGGAGGTCTTCGACGCCACCGTGCCGGGGACCCACAACTTCGTGGCCAACGGCATCACGGTGCACAACTCCATCGAGCAGGACGCCGACATGGTGATCCTGCTGCACCGCGACGACGTCTACGACAAGGAGTCCCCGCGCGCCGGCGAGGCGGACGTGATCGTGGCCAAGCACCGCAACGGGCCCACCAAGACGATCGTGGTGGCATTCCAGGGCCACTACTCACGCTTCGCGAACATGGCTCACGAGGGGCTCTGACGGACGGAGCGTGCTCGCAGGGCGGCGTCGGTGGCGGCGGCCAGGAGCCCGCAGGCCACGGTGAGCCAGGGCACGGCGAAGACCGCCGTGGTCACGGGGGACCCGAAGACGATGAACGGGTGGTACTGCGCGCGCAGGGCCTGGACGGCGGCGGTGTCCACCGCCCCCTGGGTCAGGCCGCCCACCACGAGCACCGCGGCCAGGAGCACCCAGGGCGTGCCCGTGCCGGCGGAGGCGAGTCCGCGCACGGCCACGACGACCAGGACCACGGCGAGGAGCAGAGTCGTGGCGAAGATCAGGGTCGGGGCGGCGCACAGCCACCGCAACGACGCGGGGAGATCGGTCAGGGGCACGGTCTCCACGGGCGGCACCTGCCCGGAGGTGACCTCGGGCAGCGACGCAGTGGTCAGCCGTCCATCCATCCCGGTCCCGAGCAGCAGGTGCCGGCCGGCCACGAGGTAGGCGCCGAAGAGGGCGGCGTTGAACGCCGTGCCCAGGACGACGAGCGCGGCGGCGGCCAGAGGTGCCGTGACCGTCCAGGGCCGGTGGCGGGCCTGCTTCGCCGTCGGGTTCTCCGTCGAGCGGGTCATGTCGGTCTCCTCGGACTCGGACTCGGACTCGGACGTGCGGCCGCCAGTAGCGCCGCGGGCAGGAGCACGGGCGGAAGGGTGCCGGGAGCGGTCCTGGCGATCAGCAGGAACCCGGCGGTGACGGCGCCCAGGGCAGGCGCCAGCACGGGCGCGTCGAGGGCCGGACGGAGGCGGTCCAGCAGCACCATGCCGGTGGGGGTGGGTTCGAGGAACAGTCCGCCGCGGACCGTGGCCGGCACGAGCGCCACCAGCGTCCAGGGGAGGGCCAGCACCGCCCAGGCCCGGTGAGCGGTGAAGGCCCGGACCATGACCCAGGAGCCGCGCAGGGCTCGTTGGCTGGGACGCGATCGGCGGTCGGCCATACCGGGTGCCTCCTCCCCGGGTGCATCCTGCGGTCCCGACGGCCCGCGCGGGTTGTCACCCAGCCTAGAAGCCTGGGTTAGGGATACTGAGGAGTGCATGTCCAGGACGCACAATGGAGCGCAACCGAAGGGATACGAGACGTCTCGTCCGGAAAATTTGCGCCCGCTGGTTGTGGCTGTTGGAGGTTAATGGCGGCCTTCTGACGGAAATAAATGGCGGCTTCGGCACTACCGAGCCTCCACGAAACAGTCACGGGACAATGATCGAGGGCCCGTCCCGGCGCCGTCCCGAGAGTCTTCGGATGGCCTCGGTGACTTCCGGTGCTTGGCAATCGCTGTCCTCGGGCGCATCCTGAAGCCAGGTCGTCGAAGGATCTCTGGGAGGCGGATTCCCATGACGAGCCCTCGCCACCGCAGCGTCTCGCACGCCCGTGATCTGTGGGCCGATGCGTTGGGGCGGGCGACCATACGTGCGCTGCAGGGACTGGTGCTGCTGACTGCGACCGTCGTGGTGGTCTACGGGTTGATCCAGCTCAAGTTGGTCGTCATCCCACTGTTGATTGCCTTGATCCTCGCCGCGGCGCTGCACCCTGTTGTGGGGTTCCTGCGCCGGCGGGGCGTGCCCGGGGCGCTGGCCACCTGGATCACCTTCCTGGCCGCGATCGTGGTGCTGGGCGGAGTGGTCACCGGCATCGTCTTCGCCGTGCGCAGCGAATGGGACGAACTGGTGCTCTCCGCGGTGGGTGGGCTGGAACGGTTGCGTCAGTTCATCGTCGCGGGCCCGATCCCGATCGGCCAGAAGGCCCTGGACGAGGCCATCACCGCCGTCGTGGACTTCACGTCCAGCCCCCAGTTCGGCGCCGGGGCGCTGCTGGGCATCTTCGCGGCCACCCAGGTGATCACCGGAGCGGTGCTGGTGGCCGTCATCCTCTACTTCTTCCTCCAGGACGGGGCCAAGATCTGGGCGTTCTTCCTGTGCCGCTTCCACGGTGAGAACCTGGAGAAGCTACTGACCTCGGGTACCACGACCCTGCACGTGCTGGGCGGCTATGTGCGCGGCACCGCCCTGGTGGCCCTGCTTGAGGCGGTAGTCATCGGAGTGACCCTCGTGGTGCTGCGGGTGCCGCTGGCGTTGCCCTTGGCCGTGCTGATCTTCTTGGGCGGATTCATCCCGATCGTCGGAGCGGCTCTGATCGGTGCCGTCGCGGTCCTGGTGGCCCTGGTCGCCAACGGCCCCGTGGTCGCACTGGTCGTCGTGGCGGTGGTGGTGGCCATCAACCAGCTCGACGGAAGGGTGCTCCAACCCATGGTGCTGGGTCGAGCACTGAGCCTGCACCCACTGGTAGTGCTGCTCGCCCTGGCTGGCGGAGCGATTCTCTCCGGCGTCGTGGGCGCTGTGCTGGCCGTGCCGTTGACCGCCGTGGGGTGGGCCTTGATCCAGATCTGGTTCCCGGCATCCAGAGCCCCGGACGCTCTATCCGGAAAAATGCGCGCCCAGGTGCTGTGCTGCCGGATCCACCCGGCCCGGAGGCACCCACCACCACCTGAGCGCCATCAGCTCGGCTACGCACAACATGGCCGCCTCGGCGTCCCCATGAGGAGACAGACATCCACGGGTCCGGATCAAGGTGAGCACTGGTTTGACCGGCCCCCGTTGGCCGTCCCACTTCCTAGGTACTGGGACACTCGGCGACGAGATCCCTCCTTGTGGACTATGGATAGCGATTGAAGTCCCAAAAGCTAGACCCATAATGTTGTCTCGTTTAAGCCGTACGGAGTCGACTTCCGGTACGCTGGCTGCATGGAATTGGGCTATGCGCGGGTCTCGACGGCCAAACAGGACCTCGATCGACAGATCGATGCCCTCCGGCAGGTCGGGATCGCGCCGGAGCGGATTTATGTGGACAAGAAGTCCGGGGCCACCACGGAGCGTCCCGGGCTGACCGCGGCCGTGGCCTACGCCCGGGAGGGCGACGTGATCGTGGTGCACACTCTGGACCGGCTCGGGCGCACCGTGCGCGACACCCTGAACCTGATCCATGACCTCGCCGAGCGGGGAGTGGGGGTGCGCAACCTGGCGGATCCGATCAAGGTGGACTCCACTAACCCGAATGATCCGATGGCGCAGCTGGCGGTGGTGCTGCTGGCGTTGTTCGGGCAGATGGAACGCACGTACACGCTCGAGCGCGCTGCTCATGCCCGGTCGGTGGCCGCGGCGAAGGGCCGGCGGATCGGGCGGCCTTCGGTGGTGGATCCGGACAAGCTGGCCTACGCGGCGCATCTGCGCGAGAGCGGGCACACGATGGCGGAGATCGTGGCCAAGACCGGGATCACCCGCACCAGTCTCTACCGTCATCTCCCGCCGCGTCCGTCGGAGCCGGTGACGGCCGGGTCGGTCACCGCCGCCGAGCTCGAGCCCGGTCCGGCGGACTGACCCCCGTGGGGTGATGGTGGTGGTGCAGCTGAGTCCGCAGGAGAAGGCGGCACTGCTGTGCCAGCACCTCGATGAGGGGGTGCCGCTGACCCGGCTCGCCGCCCACGCCCAGGTCTCGGTCCGCACCCTGCAGCGCTGGGCCGCCGAGTACCGGACGGACTCGTCCGCAG
The DNA here is from genome assembly GCF_001482365.1 of Kocuria flava. Lineage (NCBI taxonomy): Bacteria > Bacillati > Actinomycetota > Actinomycetes > Micrococcales > Micrococcaceae > Kocuria > Kocuria flava. The sequence continues at coordinate 659,045 of NZ_CP013254.1, forward strand.
CCGGTCTGCAGCGCAAGGCCCGCAGCGACCGCGGTCACCGCCGGCTGCCTCAGGAGCTGATCGCGGTGATCGAGGCCCTGGCACTGCGCAGGCCGGCACCGACGACCACGTTCATCCACCGCCGGGTGTGCGATCTGGCCCCGGAGCGCGGCTGGGCGCCCCCGAGCTACTCGAGCGTGCGCAGTGTGATCGCCGCCATCGACCCCGGGCTGCGCACCCTGGCCCTGGAAGGAGACACCGCCTACCGGGACCGGTTCGAGCTGGTGCACCGGCGGTCGGCGGTGAGGCCCAATGAGCAGTGGCAGGCCGACCACACTCTGCTCGACGTCGAGATCCTCGAGCACCGGGGACGCCCGGTGCGGCCGTGGCTGACCGTGATCCTCGATGACTACTCCCGCGCGGTCGCGGGCTACACCGTTTTCCTCGGCGCCCCGAATGCCGAGCAGACCGCCCTGGCCTTGCACCAGGCGGTGCGGGCCAAGCCTGACCCGCGGTGGCCGGTGCAGGGGCTGCCCGAGGTGCTCTACAGCGACCACGGGGCCGACTTCACCAGCACCCGGCTGGAGCGGGTCTGCCTGGACACCCACATCCGGCTGATCCACTCCCGTGTCGGGGTCCCGCAGGGTCGGGGGAAGATCGAACGCTTCTACGGTACGATCACCACCGAGGTGCTCCCGCACCTGCCCGGGTACATCCCGCACGGCACCGGCGGCAGGCCCACCTCACCACCCGCCCTGAGCCTGGAGCAGCTCGACGCGGTGCTGGGGCGCTACCTCATCGAGGACTACCACTGTCGGGTGCACTCCGAGACCGGCCAGGCCCCGGCCGCCCGCTGGATCGGGGCCGGGTGGATTCCCCGGGCCCCGGCCCGGGGCGAGGACCTCGACCTGTTGTTGCTCACCGCCGCGACCACCCGCATCGTCCAGCGCGACGGCATCCGCTTCCAGGGCACCCGCTACATCTCCCCGGTGCTGGCCGCCTATGTCTCTGAGACCGTGACCATCCGCTACGACCCCCGCGACGCCGGCGAGGTGCGCGTCTACCACCAGGACACCTACCTGTGTCGGGCGATCGCCCCCGAACTGGCCGCCGAGACGGTCACCCTCCAGCAGCTGCAGCAGGCCCGGGGCGCCCGGCGCGCCGCGCTCAAGCAGCAGCTGCGCGCCCGGCGCAGTCTCGCCGACGCCCTGCCCACCGACGACCGCTGGGCACCACCACCCGCCCCGGCGCTGGACCCAGCGGAGCACATGCCGGCGGATCGGGCGCCCCGACACCGGTTGCGGACCTATGCCACCGACTGAGCCCGACTCCACGCGGAGCTTGCTGGGCAAGGACGACGACGGCCGGCGGTTCCTCTCCGGCACGTTCGGAGAGATCAACGGGCTCACCTCACCCCCGTATCCGGGCGCACCGGCGTTCTTGCCCACGCGGGAGCACCGCCGCTTCACCGAGTTCGCCGACACCGTCCGCGCCCACCGCTACATCGGCGTTTGCTGGGGCCCACCCGGGGTCGGCAAGACGCTCTCGGCCCGGCACTACGCCGGGGCCCCGGAATGGGAGCAGTGGCAACGAGACCTGGGCGAGGACCGCGGGCCCGGCCCCATTCCCGAGCGGGTCCTGCAGGCCCGCACCGCGCTGTGGACCCCGACCGTCAACGCCAGCCCCCGCCAGGTCGACCAAGCCCTGCCGCGGTCCTGCCAGCAGATCTCCTACGCCATCGACTACCACCGCCACGGCCGGGTCGACCCGTTCGTGCACCCCGAATCGCGATCCTCCGGGCTCACCGAGCTGCTCATCATCGACGAGGCCGACCGGCTCAAGACGACCGGACTGGAACAGGTTCGCGACTACTACGACCGCCACACCATCGGGATGATCCTCATCGGGATGCCCGGCATCGACAAGCGCCTGGGGCGCTACCCCCAGCTCTACAGCCGGGTCGGTTTCGCCCACGAATACCGCCAGCTCACCCCTGAAGAGCTCACCGCCGTCCTGGTCCGCCGCTGGCACACCGACGGACTGGCCGGTGACGACGAGTTCACCCAGACGGTCGCAGTCGCCACCATCGCCCGGATCACCGGCGGCAACTTCCGCCTCGTCGACCGCCTCCTCACCCAGATCAGACGCATCCTGGAGATCAATCACCTGGCCACCGTCACCCCCGAAGTCGTCGAAGCCGCCCGCGACGCACTCCTCATCGGTCACTGACCACACAGGCCGGCCACCGGCTCCTGAGATCCACCAGCCAGACAGTGGCCTTTGGCAGCGACTCCTCGAGAAGGCCGCCGGGTCTGCGGCGAATACGGTCGTGCACACGACGTTGCCGCGACGACGTCTTGACCTTCCTCTCTAGGGGAAGGTGCAGGCTGGGCGCAGAGCGCAGCACACAGAAGGCCACTCGGGGCCTTCATCACGGATTTACGGAGGCCGGCCATGCCTGAGACTGGAACGCACGAAGTGGACCTGGCGATCATCGGTTCCGGCGGTGGTGCTTTCGCCGCCGCGATCCGGGCCACCAATCTCGGCAAATCAGTGGTGATGGTCGAGCGTGCCATGGTCGGGGGTACCTGTGTGAACACCGGGTGCGTGCCGTCGAAGGCGCTGCTGGCCGCCGCCGAGGCCCGCCACATGGCGCTGGACGCCACAGGACGGTTCCCCGGCCTGAGCACGTCGGCCGCCGGAGTGGACATGCCCGGGCTGATCACCGGTAAGGACGCGCTGGTGGAGGGGATGCGCTCGGACAAGTACCTCGATCTGATCGCCGACTACGGCTGGGAACTGGCCACCGGCGAAGCCGTGTTCACCGGAACCGCCGAGGACCCGGCGCTGGAGGTCACCGGAGCCGACGGTACCCGTCAGCAGGTGCGGGCGGCCCATTATCTGGTGGCCACCGGCTCCACCCCGATCGTCCCGGACGTCGAGGGCTTGGCGGAGGTGGACTACCTGACGTCCACCACGGCCATGGACCTGGACGAGGTGCCGGAGTCGTTGCTGATCATCGGCGGCGGGTACGTGGGCATGGAGCAGGCTCAGCTCTTCGCCCGCCTGGGCTCGAAGGTCACCATGGTCGTGCGGTCCCGGCTGGCCTCCCATGAGGAACCGGAGGTCTCCCGCACCTTGATGGGCGTGTTCGCCGAGGAGGGCATCCGGGTGCTCCGCCGGGCCACCGTCTCCTCCGTGGCTCCCGACCGGGATACCGGGGAGGTGGTGGCCACCGTCACGGGCCCGGGCGGGCAGGAAACCCTGCGGGCGACCCGGCTCATGGTCGCGGTCGGGCGCCGTCCGGTCACCGAGAACCTGGACCTCGGCTCGGTCGGGGTGGACACCGGTGAGCACGGCGAGATCGTGGTCGACGCCCGGATGGCCACCTCCCACCCCAGGGTGTGGGCGGCCGGGGACGTGACCGGGCACCCCCAGTACGTCTACGTGGCCTCGGCCCACGGGGTCACCGCAGTGGAGAACGCCTTTCACCACACCGGCCAGGAGATCGACTACACCCACCTGCCGCGGGTCACTTTCACCACCCCGGCCATCGCGGCGGTGGGCATGACCGACCAGCAGGCCCGGCAGGCCGGTCTGGCCTGCGAATGCCGGGTGCTGCCCCTGGAGTACGTGCCGAGGGCGCTGGTCAACCGTGACACCCGCGGGTTCGTCAAGATCGTCGCCGAGGCAGAGACCGGACGCGTCGTGGGCATCACCGCGGTGGCCAAGGACGCCGGGGAGCTTGCCGCGGCGGGCGTCTACATGCTCTCCGCCTCGATGACGGTGGATCAGGTCGCCACCCTGTGGTGCCCGTATCTGACGATGGCCGAAGGACTCAAGATCGCCGCCCAGTCCTTCCGCACCGACGTCTCCAAACTCTCCTGCTGCGCCGCCTGAGGACCGGCCTCGAGCGGGCCGGCCCTCCACCCACGGGTGGAGCCAGAGGCCTTGAACATCGAGCACGGCCTCAGGCCCACGCTTCACGAGCCACTGCACGAAAGGGGTAGTCATGGTCCAGCGATTGGTCGTCATCGGCGGGGATGCCGCGGGGATGAGCGCGGCCTCCGCCGCCCGCCGCCAGCTACCCCGGGAGCAGTTGGAGATCGTGGCCTTCGAACGCGGTCACTACACCTCGTATTCGGCCTGCGGCATTCCCTACTTCATCGGCAAGGACGTCGCCGACACCACGGAGCTGATCGCCCGCACCCCGCAGCAGTTCCGCGACCACCACGCCATCGACGCCCGCACCGGCCATGAGGTCCTGGAGATCGACCTCCACCGCCGCGCCGTACTGGTCCGCGACCTGGCCGCCGGCCGGGAGAGGTGGGAGGGCTTCGACCAGCTCATGGTCGCCACCGGCGCCACCCCGGCACGCCCGCCCCTGCCCGGGATCGGGGCACACGGCATCCACGGGGTCCAGACCCTCGACGACGGCCTCGCCCTGCGCGCAGTGCTGGAGCAGGACCGGCCGGGCCGGGCGGTGGTCGTCGGGGCCGGCTACATCGGCCTGGAGCTGGCCGAGGCCCTGTGCGCCTGGGGCGTGGACATCACCGTGATCGGACGCCCCCCGGCCCCGCTGCCGGGCCTGGACCCCGACATGGGCGCGCTCATCGCCTCCGCGATGGAAGGCTTCGGGATGGAGGTGCGGATGGAGGAGACCGTCACCGGCTTCGACACCCACAACGGGCAGGTCACCGCCGTGGTCACCGACCAGGCCACCATCCCCACCGATCTGGTGATCCTGGGCCTGGGTGTGACCCCGAACACCGCCCTGGCCGCCCGCGCCGGGATCCCCCTGGGGGCGACGGGTGCGATCACGGTGGACCGCCGGCTGCGCACCGGCATCGAGGGGGTGTGGGCAGCCGGGGACTGCGTGGAGAAGTTCCACCGCGTCTCCCGCCGCCACGTGGCCCTCCCGCTGGGCACCCACGCCAACAAGGAAGGCCGCACCGCCGGAATCAACATCGGCGGCGGCTACGCCACCTTCCCCGGAGTGCTCGGCACCGCCGTGACCAAGATCTGCGACGTCGAAGTCGGACGCACCGGCCTCGGGGAACTCGAAGCGCAGGCAGCCGGGTTCGACCCCATCACCGCGGTGGTCGACTCCACCACCCGGGCCGGCTACTACCCCGGGGCCAAACCCATCCGCACCAAGCTCATCGCCGAACGCGGCACCGGACGACTGCTCGGCGCCCAGATCGTCGGGGAAGAAGGCGCGGCCAAACGCATCGACGTGCTCTCCGTGGCGCTGTGGCACGAGACCCCGGTGGAGGAGCTGCTCAACATCGACCTCTCCTACGCCCCACCCTTCTCCCCGGCGTGGGACCCGGTGCTCATCGCCGCCCGCAAGACCTGGCAGGCCGTCGAAACCGACCGCTCCCGCACCGAACCCGGATGACCACCGACCCCCTCCGGGTCAGGCAGAACTCTGCGCCGGAACCTTCCTCTACCGTGGAAGGCCACAAGACAGTCCAGGATCGAGGTACACCGTGCGGATCGGTGAAGCCGCCGCAGCGGCCGAGATGACCACCAAAGCCCTACGGTTCTACGAACAGCAAGGACTTCTCGCCCCGGTGCACCGCGGTCCCAACGGGTACCGCGACTACCCACCAGAGACCGTCGCCCGCCTGCAGTTCATCCGCCGCAGCAAACTCGCCGGACTCACCCTGACCGAGATCCGGAAGATCCTGCAGGTACGCGACGCCGGGCAGGCCCCCTGCGCCCACGTAGCCGCCCAGCTGGACCAGCAACTCACCGACCTCGACCAGCAAATCGCTGAACTCACCGCTCTAAGGGCCTCCGTGGCCGAGCACTACCAGGCCGCCTCCCAAGGCGACCCCACCCAGTGCGATGCCACCCAGATCTGCAGCTACATCTGAGGCCACAGGAGTACCACAGCCGCCAATTACCTCTGCCAGAACACCGCCATTTACCGTCGACAGTCACACCGCTGGTTTCCGCGGTTGGGCATGTCTCGCATCTATGTGCTTTATTGATGCCCCTAGAATCGGATACTCAACGTTAGTTGCGAGACAGATGGGGTGGACATGGGGAAACTGATCGGACCCTTCTATGGGTCTGGTCAAGGCATGAGGGCACGAATCCTGCGATAGAGCTGTCGGGCGATGGTCCTCTTGAGGCAGCGGCGGATCTCCCGGCCGGTTCTGCCTTCCTGGGTGCGTCGGGCGATGTAGTCGCGGGTGGCTGGGTCGAAGGTCATGCGACTGCGGGCGATCGTGTCCAGTGCCTGGTTCAGTTGCCGGTCTCCGTGCCGGTTGAGCCGGTGACGGACAGTGTTGCCCGAGGACGCGGGGATGGGGCTCACGCCGGCCAAGGCCGCGAACGCCGCCTCGGAGCGGACCCGGCCGTGGTGGGAGTACGCCACGAGCAGGATCGCGGCGGTCACCGGCCCGACCCCGGGCACCTCCAGCAGCCCCGGTGCCATGGTGTCGACTATTCGTGCCATTGCGGTGCGGTTCTCTTCCAGGTCGACGGTGATCCCGACGACGGCCCGGGCCAGGCGTCGCGCCTCAGTTCGGGCCACCGCGGTCTCGAGGGTGTCGCTGGGGTGGTCGCGCCAGGAGCCTATGGTGCGGATCTGGGCGACGGTCAGGGCCTTGCGCGCGTCGATGCCCAGGTCCATGGTCCGTGCCAGGGCAGTGAGCGCGTTGCGGTCGGCGGTGCGTTGCCGGTCCATGCTGCGGCGGGCGTTGAGCAGGATCCGCAGGGCGTTGCGATTGCCTCCGGTCCGGGGCCGCAACAGCAGGGAAGTGTCGATCCCTGCCACGGCGCGCGCTGCCGCGGAGGCGTCGATCTCATCCGATTTGCCGCTTCCGGCCCGGGAGGCCCTCCGCGGAGGCTTGACGTCGCAGACATCCACGCCGGCGGCCTCCAGGGCTCGGGTGAGCCCGGCGCCGTAGGAGCTGGCGCCCTCGACTGCGACGAGAGTTCTACCGGCGGTGGAGCGGCGTCCCATCCAGGTCAGGGCGCGGGCGACGCCCGGTGGGCTGGTCGGGAAGGTGGCGGTGTCGGTGATCTGACCGGTGATAGAAGACATCACGGCGTAGGTGTGGGTCCTGGCATGGGTGTCCACCCCGACGATATGGGTGTACTGCTCGGCGACGATGCTCATGGCGCTCTCCTGGATGCGGGCCGATGCTGGTCCCAGCCCGGGAAGAGCCACGCCGAGGCGGATCTCTAACGAGTCACGTCCCACCGCAGGGACGGACGACCTTCTATCAAGCCATCGGAGTGGGCAGGACTGGCACCGCCCCTGCCAAGCGGACGAGTCCGATCCAAGGCACCGTCGATTAGGGGTCCTTCGGATTTAAGCGGGGGCGGCGCTGTTTCGCCAGGGCCGGTGGCCACCGGCGGCGAGCAGTGCTCGTAGCCGATAGTTGTCGAAGTTCCGGAACCCTCGGGCGACCCGTCGCATCGTCTCGATCACCCCGTTCACGGCTTCGACGGGCCCGTTCGAGGCTCCGGCGGTGTCGAAATAGGCCAGAATCGCCGCCCTCCACCGCCGTAGCGTTCTTCCGAGCCGGGCGATTTCCGGGATCGGGCAGGACGGGAACGAGGCGAGGACCTCGGCCACGAGCCGGCGCCCTTGCTCGGGGCGAGCATGGTAGACGGCTCGGAGCTTCTGATAGCAGTGCCAGGCCACAGTGACCTCGTGGTGCGGGTCCCCGGCCACCAGCTTCGCGTTCAGACGGGTGATCTGCTTGGGCGTGAGATGCTCGGCGCCGATCTGCAGGGTGCGCCGGATGCCGTAGAGCGGGTCCCCTGCCCTGCCGCGGTGGCCCAGGGTGTCCTGCTGCACGCGGCGACGCACCTCATCGACGACCTGCCCGCCGAGCTTGACCACATGGAACGCGTCGAGCACCGTGATCGCCTCCGGCAACTCGTCGCGGATCGCGTTGGCGTAGCCGTGGAACGGGTCCAGTGTGGCCGTGCGAATCCCGCTCGTGAACCCCAGGCCCTGGGTGGTGAGCCAGTCGGCGTAGACGGTTCCGGTGCGGCCCTTCACCAGGTCGAGCAGTCGCGCTCTGGGGCGGCCGTTCTCGTCGCGGGAGTGGTCCACGATCCCGGTGATGAGCCCGGTCCCGGGTGGACCCACATGGGACCAGACGTGCTCATCAACCCCCAGTGCGTCCACCCCTGCCAGCCGATCGGGCCGCTCGAGGGCTTCCTCGATCAGCGGCTTGGCGGCGTCCCACAGGGTGTGCCAGTCCACCCCAAGCATCTCGGCCAGGGCCGAGACGGCGATGTCGTGGGAACGCAGCTGCGCCACGGCCCAGGTGATGGCCCGGCGAGTCAGTTTCGCCCGCGGGGAGGCCAGCTCGTGGACCTCGCTGAACGTCATCACCTCGCAGGCGTCCTCCGGGCACCGGTAGATCCGCTTGCGCCAGAGCAGACGCACCGGCGCCCCGAAGCAGGGCAGATCGTGGACGAGGACCGACCGGCGACCCTTGGAAGCGGCTACGACCCCACACTGCGGGCATCCGGTCGGGCCCGGGGCGGTGGCCACGCCCAGCAGCAGCCCGTCCTCGGTCCTCACGACGGACTCGACGTGGATGCCGTCCACGCCCAGCATCGCGTCCGCGCGGACGCACCACCGCTCGGTGCAAGCAGACACGGCAAGGTCAGGGTCGGTACTCTCAGGCATGTCGGGGCTTTCTTCGGACGGGTTTGCTTGGTCGCTTCCCATCCAAGGAAGCCCTGACGCCTACCCGGTTCCCGACACGCCGAGAGCCCTGCTCACGGTGACGAGCCCAGCCCCCTCACCCCGCTCAAATCCGAAGGGCCCGATTAGGCGGGCCAGGTATGCACTGAGTCACGCTCGGCCGAAGCGGCACCAGTCTGCCAGCCGGTCCCGGACCAGCCATCTCCCATTAGAGCTATGCGCGAGTGTCGACGCGGCAACAGGACGCGGACCGTCAAGTGTCTGACCTATTGGCTGCTGGTGTGCGGCGCGATGACGTCTATGTCGACAGTGGAGTGTCTGGAGGCCGTGCGTCGCGTCCGCAGTTCGACCGTGCGGTGGCGGCGCTGGAGGAGGGCGACACTCTGGTGATTACCACGCTGGACCGTCTGGGCCGCTCGACGCAGAACATGTTGACCTTCGCCGAGGCACTGCGGGGAAGAGGTGCTGGGTTACGGGTGCTCAACCTCGGTGGGGGAGACGTGGACACGGCCACCCCGATGGGCTCGATGGTCTTCACCGTCATGGCCGCCCTGGCGCAGATGGAGTTGGAGATCAAGCGGGAGCGGATCACGGATTCAGTGGCCAAGAGGCGGGCGGCCGGCAAGGATCTGGGCGGGCGGCGCCAGACCTTCACCGACTCCCAGATCCGTAATGCCGTGCGACTGATCGAGTCAGGGGAGACGGCCACTCAAGTCGCCCGGGACCTCGGGATGTCCCGAGCCACCCTCTACCGGCGGATCCGGGAGCTGCCGCAGGCGACGAGGTCAAGCCCCCGGGAGTGGTGTAGCGATCCTTCGTGCGGGGATCAGGCGGTGAGGGCGGTCAGGGGGTCGGGGCTCACCTCGCTTCCGGTGTCGGCGACGGTGGTGAGCCGGCAGCGGGTGAGGACCTCCAGGCCGAGGTAGCGGCGGCCCTCGGCCCATTCGTCGGTCTGCTCGGCCAGCACCGCGCCGACGAGGCGGACGATGGCTGCGCGGTTGGGGAAGATCCCGACCGCGTCGGTGCGGCGCCGGATCTCCTTGTTCAACCTCTCGGCAGGGTTGTTGGACCAGATCTGCGCCCAGACGTCCTTGGGGAAGCTCGTGAAGGCGAGGATGTCCTCCCGGGCATTGGCCAGGTGCTCGGCCACCGCCGGGAGCTTCTCGGTGACGTAGTCGATGAGGCGGTCGAACTGGGCGTTCACGGCGGTGGCGTCGGGCTGGTCGTAGACGCTGTGCAGCATGGCTTTGACGGCCGGCCACATGCTCTTCGGGCAGATCGACATGAGATTGGCCGCGTAGTGGGTGCGGCACCGTTGCCAGGCGGCACCGGGCAGGTTCGCGGCGATCGCGTCCTTGAGCCCGGCATGGGCATCAGAGGTGACCAGCCGGACCCCGCCCAGTCCCCGGGCGACGAGGTCGGCGAAGAACTCGTTCCAGGCCGCCCCGGTCTCGGCCGTGGCCACCCGCATCCCGAGGACCTCCCGGTGGCCGTCGCCGTTGACCCCGGTGGCCAGCAGCACGACCGCGTTGACCACCCGCCCGCCCTCGCGGACCTTCATGGTCAGTGCGTCGGCGGCCACGAAGGTGAACGGCCCGGCCTCGCCCAGGGGCCGGTGGCGGAAGGACTCCACGTGCTCGTCGAGGTCGGTGGCCATTCGGGAGACCTGGGACTTCGACAGGGAGTTGATGCCCAGGGTCTTCACCAGCTTGTCCATCCGGCGGGTCGAGACCCCGGCGAGGTAGCAGTCGGCGACCACGGTGATCAGGGCGGATTCGGCCCGCTTGCGGCGCTCGAGCAGCCATTCCGGGAAGTAGGTGCCAGCGCGCAGCTTCGGGACGGCCACGTCGATCGTACCCATCCGGGTGTCGAGGTCGCGGTGCCGGTACCCGTTGCGCTGGGTCACCCGCTCGGGAGCGGGTCTGCCCCACTCGGCGCCGACCACCGCGTCCGCGTCGGCGGAGAGCAGCGCGTTGATCACTGTCTGCAGCAGGGTCCGCATCAAGTCCGGGGAGGCTTCGGTCAGGGCTTCGCCGAGCAGGCCGGCAGGGTCGACAATATGAGGAGCGGTCATCGTGATGATGTCCTTTCGAGGGTGCTGTGAGAGGTGAACTCGAAAGATCTCACGGTGGCCGCGCTCTCGTCCGGGACGACGAGCAGGGCCACCGCGCTACACCACTATCGGGGGCTCAACTGGCGACGACCATCTGAGTCCGTCGGTGCCCGTGGAGATCGTGATTCGTATGCCGTAGCTGTGCGGGCTTTTCATCGCGCAGGATCATCGGGCATGACAACCACCCCCGGTTGCCGGAGCCCTACGCGGGCGCGTCCGGGCTTGCATGACGTCCCCTAAAGGTCTTGGTCCACGCGTCGAAGAATGTTGCTTAGAAGCCTCAAGGAGTCCGCGGTGATGCCGGCATCGCGACGGGTAGGAGTCGAGGAGTGCTTCACTCGATGGGCGAGGGCGATGACTTTGGTGGCCACACCACGGACTCCCTCATTGTCCTTGCCTACGAGGGAGTCTTCGACATAGCGGCCGATTCGTTGCTTGGTTCTATCAACGGGAGGCTCGTGGTAACGGTGCAGCGGGTCAGGCTGGCTCATCGTCCGCCAGAGCTCGTCAAATCCTGCTCGAGCATGCCGCCGGCTCATTTCGTCGGGGTGCCATCGCCACGCTGTTGCCACCGCGTGATCGAACGAGCAGTTGCACCTGGTGATGCACACCTACGTGGAGCACAGGATCCCCAAGGTAAAGGCGTGGTGTCAACGGTCAGCGGGACTTCCCGGTGGGCGGTCAGGTGATCTCCCCGTCTGCGGACAGCTGATCTCCCTGTCCGTGGTCAGTTGATCTCCCTGCCGGTGTCAGTTCAGTGGGACCACCCCGCGTCCGGCGGTGGCTTCGGTGAGCCGCAGCGAGGTGCCCTCGGTGATGATCACGTGGGCGTGGTGCAGGAGCCGGTCCACGGCGGCGGTGGCCAGGGTCTTGGGCATGATCGTGTCGAACCCTGCCGGATGGATGTTGGAAGTCACCGCGAGGCTGCGGCGTTCGTAGGTCGCGTCGACGAGGCGGTAGAAGGCCTCGGCGGCGGCCTGGCCCGAGGGCAGCATCCCGATGTCGTCCACGACGATGAGCTCGGCCCGGGTGATCCGGGCGATGGTCTTGGCGATCGAACCGTCCACCCCGGCCCGGCCGATCGCGGCGGTCAGCGACTCGAGGGTGAACCAGGAGACCCGCATGCCGGCGTCGATGACCTGGTGGGCCAGGGCCTCGAGGAAGTGGGTCTTGCCGGTGCCCGATGGCCCTGAGATCGCGAGGTTCTCCGCCCGGCCCACCCATTCCAGGGTGGCCAGGGCGGACTGGGTGGGGGCCGGGATCGAGGAGTCGGCTTCGCGCCAGGAGGCGAAGGTCTTCCCGGCCGGCAGGCCCGCGGCCTTGCGTCGGGCCGCGCGGGTGGCCTCGTCGCGGCCACGGGCTTCCTCGGCCAGCAGCACCCGGAGGACCTCGGTGGGGTCCCAGCGCTGGGAGCGGGCGGTGGCCAGCACCTCGGGGGCGGCCGCGCGCAGGTAGGGCATCCGCATGCGCTTGAGCACCGCGGCGAGATCGTCGGGCAGCGGCGGCGCTGCCGGGGCGGTGGCCGTGTTCATTGAGCGGTCTCCTTGGTGGTGGGGGTTGTGCTGGTTGTTGTGCTGGCGCCGAAGGACGCCCAGGCGGCGGTGCCGGGCTGGGCGGAGTGGGTTTCGTCGGCGGCCACGAGCCCGGCGGCGGTGGCCCCGGTGGCCTGGTGATCGCAGATCGCGGTCAGATCACCCTCGCCGAAGCGCCCGGCGGCCGCGGCTACCCCGAGGGCGGCGTCCACGGGCCCGTCCCCGATGAGGGCGGCGAGCTCAACGGCGGCGGCCATCTTCGCCCGGATCCGGGTGGCCCCGGCCGCGGAGGCCTCCACCAGCCACGCGTGCGCGCCGGCGCCCAGGGCCAGGAAGTCTTTCTCCGCCGCGCTGCGGGGCCGTGGCCGGGGCGGGCGTGGGGCGCCGGTGGGGTCTTGGGGGTGGTCGAGGTAGTGGGCCAGGTCGATCCGTGGATTGCCCGGGGTCGAGAGGCGGTGGCGGGCGACCTCGGTGAGCCCGGCCCTCCCGGCCGCCCAGACCGGCATCGTGGGGAGGACGTCGAGGTCGGCGACGACCACCAGCTCCTGCCCGGCGACCCGCACCCACACCTCGGCCCCGACCAGGCCCGGCGGGGTGGAGTAGCGCACCGAGCCGAACCGGATGGTCTGGTCGGTGCCCACCGTGCGGGTCACCCCCAGGGCGGTGGTGTGCGGGGCGGTCGGGGCCACGTGCAGGCGTTGCTGCTCCTCGACCAGCGCCTCGGCGGGAACCCGGGCGGTCTCCCGGTGGGTGCGCCCGTTGACCTTGGCGCAGAACGCCGCGCAGGCGGCCTCGAGTGCGGCGAAGGAGGCGTAGTGCTCACGCAGGTTGGCGTCAGTGGGCACCAGATCGGCCTTGGCGATGCGCACCGTGGACTCCGACCCGCCCTTGGACTGCGGGTCATACGGCACGCAGGTGTGCACCTGGGTGCCGTAGTGCCGGCCGGCTTGAACGATCTGCGGGTGGCGCACCGGCACCCCGGCCACGTGATCGACGGTGACGGTCCTGGGGTTGTCGGTGAGCACGTAGGTGGGCACCCCGCCGATGAGGGCCAGGGTCGCATCCAGGCACCCGATCAGCGTCGGGAGGGTCTGGTCCCAGACCGGGATCACCACCCGGTACCGTGACCACGCCAGCCAGGCGCAGAACAACCAGGTGCGCCGCGGCGTCCCGTCCACCCCGGGGACCTTCGGGCCTTCGCCCCAGTCGAACTGCAGCCACAGACCCGGCTCGGTGATCCAGGGCCGGTAGGTGCGCCGGTGCCCGGTGCGCCAGGCCGCCTTCACCTGCGCCACCGCCCGGCGGGTGGTGCGCTCGGTCCCCGGGAACCCCACCGCGACCAGGCGGGCGTGGACGACGTCGGCGCGGACCGTGCCCTGGCTGCGCTCGACCCACTCCTCGATCTTCGGCAGGTAAGCGTCGATCATCCGGGGCCGGCGGCCCGGCCCGGTCACCGGCCGGCCCGCATCCCGGGCGGCGGCGTAGCGCCGGACCGTCTTCGGATCCACCCCGGCCAGGGTCGCGGCCGAGTGCGCGGAACCGGTGGCGTCATAGGCTTCGAGAATTTCCATGATCTCCCTGTCAGACTTCTTCATGCGTCCCTCCGGCGGGTGATGGCTCAAGGTGGTCAGAGACCTCGAGCGAACCCCCGGAGGGACGTCTGCGGAGGGACCGACACGAGCCCGGCCCCGGGGGCCCAGGACAGGGAGATCAGCTGTCCGTCAGCAGGGAGATACGTGTCCGCCTACAGGGAGATTGGCATGTCCGCTAGCAGGTGCTCACCTGCCTGCGAATGGGCCGGTGGGACCGGACCCGTCAGGGCCTGGTGCTGCCGGACGGGCTGATCCATCACCACGACGCCGGGTCCCAGTACACGGCGCTGCGCTTCACCGAGCATCTGGCCCTGGAGGGGATGGCGCCGTCGATCGGTTCGGTCGGGGACGCCTACGACAACTGCCTCATGGAGTCGATCATCGGCCTCTACAAGACCGAGTGCATCCGCCCGGGCCCCTTCGTGAAGGGCCCGCTGAAGACCGTCAGCGATGTCGAGTACGCCACGATGGCCTGGGTCGACTGGTACAACACCCGCCGGCTGCACTCTAGCCTCGGCAACGTCCCACCGGCCGAGTTCGAGGCCGCCCACTACGATCAGATCACTGCGTCCCCGCCGGAGACGCAGCCCGTATGAAGACGGCAGAGAAGCCGAGACGGTTCACCTCAAGAGGGCGAGGAGCCCTACCCCCGGTTCGTGGACACGGGGTGTGATTACGCGGCGGTTGCCAGCGTAGCGGTGTAGCCGGTCTCGTAGGCGTTCGGGGGCTGGTAGCGGCACCAGGTATGGCGGTGCTTGGTGCTGTAGTGCGTCAGCCATCTGAAGACCTGGCGGCGGCAGGCGAGCTCGTCGGGCCAGGACACGGCGTCTTGAAGGGCCTCGCGCGTGAGGGCGGCGTTGAACGATTCTGCCGGCGCGTTGTCGGCCGAGGATCCCACGGCTCCCATGGACCGGGTGACACCGAGGTCGGTGCAGAGCCTGGCGTAGTCCGTGGAGGTGTAGACGCCGACCGACCCGTGATCGCTGTGGAAGATCGCTCCAGCCGGGCTGCCGCGGCTCGCGGCTGCGGCCTTGAGCGCGTCTTCCAGGAGGCTGGTGCGCATGTGGTCGGCGATCTCCCACCCGGCGAGCCGGCGGCTGTAGCAGTCGATGACGGTGGCCAGGTACAAGTTGCTCCCATCGGCCAGCGGGAGGTAGGTGATGTCGCCGATGTAGCGGCGGTTGGGCATCGGTGCGGTGAAGTCCCGCTTGAGCAGGTCGGGGACCTTCGCCTCGGCCTGGTCGGGGATGGTGGTGCGTATGCGCCGCTTCTTCACATAGCCGGCGATCCCGGCCCAGCGCATGATCCGCGCGACGCGCTTGTGTTTGACCCGCTCACCGTTGATGGCGCCGTCGTTGAGTTCGGCGGTCATCCTCTGCGCGCCGACGGTGTTGTCGCCAGCGTGGATTGCGCGGATCCGTTGGGCCAATGCCGCGTCCGTGGCAGTCCGGTTGGGACGGGCGGCGACGTGGAGGTTGCCGCCCTCAAAGTTCGCTGGTGCGGGCGCGAAGACGTGTTGATGACCGGGTCCAGCGCAACAGACCCAGAATTGTGATGATCCCGCCGATGCCTCCGACGATCATGCCACCCAGCAGCCACACTGCCAGGGGATCCGGGCCGCCGGTATTGCTGCCTACCCCTGTCATGGTGCCGCCCAGGAAGCCGAAGAGCGGGGCGAGCACCATGGCTGATCCGCCGAGGATGGCCATTTTGATGCCTCGAGAGCGGTCGGTCAATGCGGAGTTTGGTGACCTGCGCTCGGGCGGTATCGCGTCGGTGTTACTAGGGGTTTCTGGCACGTGTTGGGAAGCCATGGGTCGCTCCTATCCACTATCCGGACCGATCCGGCTGGGGCGTGCTTTCAGCGGGAGGTCGTGAGGTGCCGTTGCTGTTCGCGTGGAAGTGGTCGACGAGGTGGGGCAGTTTGTCGATGAACGGGCCGACGATGTCAATGGGCAGGGGAAAGACCACGGTGGAGTTCTGATCGGCGCCCAGCTCCAGGAGGGTCTGCAGGTAGCGCAGCTGCAGGGACGCGGGATTGCGGCTGAGGGTCTCAGCGGCTTGGCGTAGCTCTTCGGAGGCCTGCAGCTCGCCGTGGGCGTTGATCACCTTGGCGCGGCGTTCGCGTTCGGCCTCTGCCTCGCGGGCCATGGCCCGTTGCATGGCCTCGGGGATCTCGACGTCCTTGATCTCCACCACGTTGACTTGTACACCCCACGGTGTGGTTTGAGCGTCGATGGTCCGGGCGAGGTCCTCGTTGAGGTCCGCCCGGTGGGCCAGCAGGGTGTCCAGGTCGGCTCTGCCCACCACGGATCGGAGGGTGGTCTGGGCGATCTGGGAGGTGGCCACGGCGTGGTTCTCCACGGCCATGACTGAGCGCACCGGATCGGTGACCTGGAACAGGACGACGGCATTGACCCGGGCGGGCACGTTGTCCTTGGTGATCACCTCCTGCGGGGGAATCGTGAGGGTGACCACGCGCAGGTCCACCCGGACGAGCTTGTCCAGGCCGGGGAGCAGGAGGCACAGCCCCGGGGTGAGCGCCGGCCGCAGGCGCCCCAGCCGGAACGCGACGCCGCGTTCGTACTCCTTGAGCACACGCGCCGAGGCCACCAGCACGCCCAGCACCAGCAGGGCGACGATGACGCCTGCCACCAGCCACGCGCTCATCGGTTCCTCCCCCTGCTCCGTCCGGTCGGCGTCTGCTCGCCGGGCCGGTCGGCCGTCGACCGGTCGCTGCGGTACCGGATCGGCGGTGCGGCGGTGCGACCGGCGACGGTGTCATCCAGCGTCTCGACCTTCACGCCCACGGGGAAACCGGCCGGAGACCGGCGCAGATGGGACCACAGCGGCCAGCTGCTCAGCGCCACCAGGACCACGGCTCCGCCGAGGACGACCAGCTCAGTCGGGGTGCGGTGCTCCAGCATCATGGCCAGCGGCCAGGCGACTGCGAGGACCGCCACCGCACAGGCGATGCCGCGGTGGAAGCGCTCGGCCTCTGAGGCCGGCCATGGGTCCACGTTGCGCCCGATCTGTCGGCCGTGCGGGGAGGTGGTGCAGGTGGACTTCACCGGGCAGGCGTTGCACACGGTGGGGGAGGCCCGGTAGCGCATGACCCGGTTGTCCGGGTCGAAGGACTGGGGCCACAGCCAATGGTCCTGGGGGCACTGCCAGGCGTCGTGGTCGGCGTGGTAGGTGAATCCTCCGTGGTGCCATGCTGCGGCCCGGGCGGCGGCCCGGCGGGCCATCTGGTCGACGCCGAAGGCTGCGGCCAGCAGGAAGAGTGCGTACCCGACGGCGAGCCATACGGTCACTTCGACATGACCCATCACGGGGCTCCTCCGGTTCGCCCCGGATCCTCCGGGGGCTGGCCATCCCGGATCCGGTCGGATCGGTACCGGGACGGGGGCAGCGGGCCGTCGGCTGGTCCGATGCCGGGTGTGGCGTTCACGGGCTGTTCCTCCACGAACAGCGCCTCGACGGGGACGATCTGGGTGGTGGGCCGGATCCCGTGCCGCAGGCCCAACCAGGTGATCCACAGGAACGGCAGCACCCCGCCAACGATGAAGACGAGGTCCCCGGGCAGTCGGATCCACTCCAGGGCGGCGTTGCCGGGATTGGTGAGGTATTGCAGGGTGCGGGCTTCGTAGTAGCCGTCGTTGACGGAGTGCCACAGCTGCACCACGCCCAGGGGTAGGAGGGTGGCGAAGACCATCCACGCCAAACCCAGGTTGAGGGACCAGAACGAGATCTTCGCCAGCCGGTCCGGCCACCGCTCGGGCGGGATCAGGTAGCGCAGGGCGAACAGGGCCAGGCCCACGGCCATCATGCCGTAGACGCCCATCATCGCCCCGTGGGCGTGGTTGGCGGTCAGGGCCGTGCCGATCTGGTAGTAGGAGACCACCGGCAGGTTGATCAGGAAGCCGAAGACGCCGGCGCCGAGGAAGTTCCAGAATCCCACGGCCACGAGGAACATCACGGCCCACCGGTGTGGAAAGGGTGCCGAGGACCGGGATTCCTGACGGGAGCCCAGTTGCAGGAAGGTCCAGGCCTCGACGGTGAGGAAGGTGAGCGGGATGACCTCCAGTGCGGAGAAGAACGCGCCCAGAGCCATGTGCTCCACCGGGGTGCCGGAGAAGTACAGGTGGTGCATGGTGCCCAGCACCCCACCCACCGAGTACAGGATGACATCGAGGAAGATGATGGCGATGGCAATCGGACGCCGCACGACCCCGAGCATCACGAAGATGTAGGCGACCATGACAGTGGTGAACAGCTCGAGGAAGTCCTCGACCCACAGGTGCACGACCCAGAACCGCCAATAGTCGGCCACGGTCAGATGCGTCTCGGTGCCGGCGAGCATCCCGACGGCGTAGAAGGCCGGGATCGCCAGCCCGGCGAAGAAGAACAGCCACGGCATGTTGGTGCGGTGCTCGGTCTTGAGCCGGGCGCGGATGCCGCGGTAGAGGATGGCGATCCACAGGAACAGCCCCACCACGAGCAGGCCCTGCCAGACTTTGGGCAGATCCAGGTATTCCCACTGCTGGTCCCACAACGGTGAGCCCTCGGCCCACTCGACGCCGAAGACACTCAGTGCCGAGCCGAGGATCGTGCCGGCCACCACGACGGCCAGAGCGCCGAGCAACCCGTAGGCCAGCCAGTGCTGGCGCTTCGGTTCCCGCCCGGAGATGTAGGGGGCCAGGAAGATCCCGGCGGCCAGGAAGGAGGCGGCGGTCCACAACAGGGACAGCTGCACGTGCCAGGTGCGGGCCAGGTTGAAGGGCAGCAGCTGGGCGAGGTCGAAACCGAAGAAGCTGGTCAAATCCGACCGGTAGTGCTGGATCGCTCCGCCCAGCAGCGCCTGAGCGAGGAACATCAGAGCGACGATGAAGAAGAACCACACCGTGGCCCGCTGTGCGGGGGTGACCTCGACCTCGCCGGGTTGTTTGAATGCCAGGGCCGGGGCCTCGTTGGCGTGCCAGCCCAGTCGCTGGCTCCACCGCCCGTAGACGGCGAACAGCGCGCCGATGCCCACCAGCAGCGCGGTCAGGGACAGCCCGCTCCACACGAGGATGTCCGCGGTGGGCCCGTTGGCCACCAGCGGCTCGGGCGGCCAGTTGTTGGTGTAGGAGTAGTCGTGCCCGGGCCGCTCAGCCGCGGCCGCCCACCCGGTCCAGGCGAAAAAGGCGGTCAGGTCATGGATGTCGGCCGGATCGGTGATCGCGTTCGGGACCAGTCCGTGGCGGGTGTCGGGTGCGCCGAAGAAGTCCCCGTAATGGGTCTGGAGCTCCTCGAAGGCCGCCACCTGCAGGTCGGTGAGCTGCAGGGTGCCGGTGGCCTCGTCGTAGCGGTTGCTCCGCAGCATCTCGGTCAGCGTGCCCTGCGGGTCCTGCACCCCCGAGGCCTCGAGCTCCTCCAGGATGTAGGTCGCCGACCGGCGCAGGTAGTCGGCGGTGTAGTCCGGGCCGAGGTAGCCACCGTGGCCGACGATCGACCCGTACTCCTGCAGGCCGCGGCGCAGGAAGATCTGTTGGCCCTCGGTGATGTCCTCGCCGGTGAAGACGACCTGGCCCGTCTCGTCCACGACACGTTCGGGTTGAGGCATCGAATCCGTGTAGGTCCGGAAAGCCAGGAAACCCATGATGAAGAAGCCGAAGACCATGACCAGGGCCACACCCTGAACCCATCCCTTGGCCACTGGCGAGTCGGCCGGACCACGCAGGCTCGAAGACGTCATCTCAGCCATGAGGGTTGTCTCCTCTACTCGGACTACGGGTTCACCGTTTCACCTGCAAACTTTGTGCTGCCGCTCAGGGCAGGCGATTAGGCGGCACGCTACATCAGCCCAGGTGAAGGGGAACATGATTGAGATCATGTTCCCCGGGATGTGGTGCACGTAGATTGAGGCCCTTGAGGTCAATGGCCGCCGTAGCACTTTGGGAAGACTCACTTCCTCGCACGTCACGATGGCACTGGCACTGGAGGACAGCTTGACCATCTGCAATCCCGGGCTGAGTCCTGGGACGCGAAAAGGGAGAATCGAAGGCGGTGGCTCCGCTCCTGGCGCTCTTCACTGGGTGGAAGCAGGAGGGGACGCTGTTGTCCCGCTGACCGTGGCGACGACACATGAAGTACGTACGATCACCCTGATCGAAGTCCTGCGGATCATCATGCGGTGAAATGCGCGGGACACCTATCCCTCGGCCACTGCTGACAGGCGTGAACGATCGAGAATAGTTGTCCAGCGACGCCCGGTGTCGACAATGCCATCATCACGGAGACGGCTCATCACCCTGCTCACCGTCTCGGGGGTCATTCCCGTCAGAGCCGCCAGATCGGTACGTGTCAAGGGCACCTCTAAGGCGATCTTCTCACCCTGCGCATCACCGAGCTTGTCGGCCAAGACCAAAAGCGCGGCAGCAACACGTTGCTCGACGTTGTCCGCCGACAACCGGCGAATGGTCTCCTGGGCCTGGTCCAAACGGTGAAGTACCTCATCGAGAACGGCCAGAACCAGCCGTGGCTGGCGCCCCATGGCCTCCTGAAAAGCCCTGGCTGGTATTTCCAGGGCACACGCATCAGTCAAGGCCACGGCGCTGTCCGGGTACACAGCCTGCCCCAAGATGCCCAGTGTCCCGCACCCCTCGCCGGGCCCCAGAATGTTGAGCATGACTTCCTGGCCGTGGACCGAAGGACGGATCAACTTCGCCGTACCCGAAGCCACGACGAACAGGCTGGTGGCGTTCTCGCCATATCGGTAGATGAACTCCCCGGCGCGGTAGCCACGCGCCTGCACCTGCGCCTCCAGGTCAAAGATCTCGGCCATCGTCAACCCGTCGAACAGAGGCATGCGTCGCAGAACTTCCAGACGCACCGGACGCGGACACACGTGGGGAGCCCTGGACCGCTCGGTCAGCGGAAACCGCCGTCGCTCTCGCACTACCCAACCACCCCCCTGGCGCGCGCTCACTACCCAGCCCGGCGACATCACGCCCGTGGCACCGTCCTATACGACCATGCTGGGCATAGGCCTTCGGACAAAGTCTAGGGAAGAAGCCATGTTGTTGATGCGGGCCGGGGTCCGGGAAGCCGTGAAGCCGGTCTGGCGCCGAATGCTGTGGGCGTACGGTGGAATCCGAACGACGCGATTCGGTGACCAGGTGAGCGACCCGTCCCTGGTGCCGTCGCCCCCACCTGGCCAGAAGGGAACAGCATGAGCACCCCCTCCCATGCCGAGGACCTGCAGGGGCCGCCGGCGCGGATGGCCCCGGATGCTACCCCGGTGTCTGCTCGGCGAAGGATCCCGTTGCGGTCGACCTGCGCGCAGCCCCACGCGTGTCCGGTCCCGGTGCGGATGCGGGTGCTGTCCCGGACACCGATGTTCGCCGGGCTGGTCGAGGAGCAGCTGGCCGACATCGACCGGAGGATGACCTCCCTGTCCTGGGCTGAGGGGGACGCGCTCCACGTCGAGGGCGCACCGGCTGAGCACCTCTACCTCGTGGCCGCGGGACGGGCCAAGGCTTACCGGACCGCCCCGAATGGGCAAGAGGTCGTGGTGGAGCTACTGGGGCCGGGAGACCTGTTCGGCGGGCTGCGCACCCTCGGCCAGGAAGCCTACGCCGAGACTGTCGAGGCTTTGACCACCGTGTGCGCCCTGCGGATCGGCGACGATGCGTTCCGCCAGATCCTCGGCGAGCACCCAGAGGTGGGGCTGCGGGTGCTCGAGGACACCACAGCGCTGCTCGCCCAGGCCCGCGCCGACGTCACCCGGCAGTCCACGGGCACCGTGGCCGAGCGACTGGCGGCGGTCCTGCTGCGCCTGGCGGAGAAGTTCGGGGAGCCCGCCCGCGAGGGCGGGACCTTGATCGAGCTGCCGCTGTCGCGGGCGGATCTGGCGGGGATGACCGGGTCGACTCCGGAGTCCGTCTCCCGGGTGATGAGCCGGTGGCGCAAGGACGGTGTCATCGACGCCGGCCGCCGCTGGACTGCCGTGCGTGACCCGCGCTGGCTGGCGGAGATCGCCGGAGCGGAGGCCTGACCCCCGAGCTTCGCGGTTGATTGACGCCCGTCATGGTCCGAGGACCCGGCCCTTCGTAGGTTGGAGACACACCCGATGAGGTGAGTACTCCACAACAGGGAGAGGAACCACCACCATGACCACCACCACAGCCACCACCACTCACACGGTCCTGCGCGCCGAGGGCTTCTCCTGCCCCTCCTGCGTGGCCAAGATCGAGAAGCGCGTCGGGCGTCTGAAGGGCGTCGACGCGGTGAAGGTCCACTTCGCTTCGGCCCGCATCGAGGTCGACCACGACCCTGCCCACGTGAGTGTGGAGGACATCGTCGCCGCTGTTGCCAAGGCCGGCTACACCGCCCGCCCCGCCGCCTTCTGACCCGCCGCACCCACAGCCCGCGCCGCTGCCGGGACCTCCCCAGGAGGTCACGGCAGCGGCGCTCTTCGTTGCCCGCCGAGCCGGCGCTCATTGGCCCTTCCTGCGATCGTGCGGTTGATTGATCCCCGACATGTTCGGGTCCGTGGGCTGTGCGTAGCGTCGTGAACAAGCCCCCATCAGGGACGAGAACGGTTACCAGGAAGGACGGACATCATGAACAGGGTGCAGAGGTGGATTTACGGCCGGTGGGCGATCCCCGCGGTTGCGGGGGTGCTGATCCTCGCCTCGTTCGTCGCCTCCGAGGTCGTCGGCTCGGTCCTGTGGGCGGATGGGCTCATGCTCGCCGCCGCCGTCGTCGCCGGCAATCAGATCGTGGTCAAGGCCGTCCGGGCGATGGTCGCCCGCATGGTCGGGATCGACCTGCTGGTGGCGGTCGCCGCCATCGGGGCGGTCATCATCGGCAACTACTGGGAGGCCGCCGCGGTGACCTTTCTCTTCGCTGTCGGCCACGCCCTCGAATCCGCCACCCTGAACAAGACCCGCTCGGCGCTGGCCGAGCTCGTCGCGGTCGCCCCGGACACCGCCGTGGTCCTGCGTGACGGGGAACAGGTGGAGGTTCCGGCCGCGGATGTGGTGATGGGTGAGATCGTGCTGGTCAAGAACGGGGCCAAGGTCCCCGTCGACGGCCAGGTCGTGGCCGGCACCGGTGCCGTGGACGAGGCCTCCATCACCGGGGAGTCCATCCCGGTGGAGAAGGCCAAGAGCGACCAGGTCTTCGCCGGGACCGTCTCCCGCGGCGGGTTCCTGCAGGTGCTGGCCACCGGCATTGGCGCCGATACCACCTTGGCCCGGATCATCCACCGGGTGGAGGAGGCCCAGGACGCCAAGGCGGCCACCCAGGCGTTCATCGACCGGTTCTCCACCTGGTACACCCCGGCGATCATGGTCCTGGCCCTGGTGGCCGGGTTGATCACCGGGGACGTGGTGCTCGCCCTGACCCTGCTGGTCATCGGTTGCCCCGGAGCCCTGGTGATCTCCATCCCGGTCGCCATCGTGGCTGGCATCGGCCGCGCGGCCCGCAACGGCATCCTGATCAAGGGCGGGGAGTTCCTGGAGACCTCCGCGAAGATCACCGCCGTCGCCGTCGACAAGACCGGCACGCTCACCGAGGGCCGCCCGCAGCTGACCGACGTGGTCGTGCTGGACCCGGCGCTGGACCGCGCGGGCGTGCTGGGCTGGGCCGCGGCCGCGGAGGTCGGCTCCGAGCACCCCCTGGCCCGCCCGATCCTCGACGCCGCTGCGGCCGAGGGCGTGGGCGCCTCCGTGGTCCCCGAGGCGGTCGACCCAGTCCCGGGCAAGGGCATTGTGTCGACCACTGACGGGGTGCGGGTGCTGATTGGCAACGCCGCGTTGCTGGAGCAGTACGGCATCACCGACCCGAAGGCTGCAGC
Organism: Kocuria flava; assembly: GCF_001482365.1. NCBI lineage: Bacteria > Bacillati > Actinomycetota > Actinomycetes > Micrococcales > Micrococcaceae > Kocuria > Kocuria flava. Next base: position 682,791 of record NZ_CP013254.1, read on the forward strand.
TGCGGCCCAGAAGCTCGCCGCGGCTGGGCGGACACCCATGATCGTGGCCGTCGACAATGCCGTGATCGGTGTCATCGCCGTGGCCGACCAGGTCCGCTCCGACGCGGCCGAGATGGTGTCCCGGCTCCACGAGGCCGGGGTGGAGAAGGTCGTCATGCTCACCGGTGACGCCCCGCTGGTGGCCCAGGCCATCGGCCACGTCACCGGCGTCGACGAGGTGCGTGCCGGGCTGCTGCCCGAGGACAAGCTCGAGGCGGTGGCGGCGCTGCAGCGGGAGGGCCACGTGGTGGCCATGGTCGGTGACGGCGTCAATGACGCCCCCGCCCTGGCCACCGCGGACATCGGCGCGGCCATGGGCGCGGCCGGCTCGGCCGTGGCCGTGGAGACCGCCGACATCGCGCTGATGGGCGACAACCTGCTGAAGCTGCCCGAAGCGATCGGGCTGGCCAAGCGCACCGTGACCGTGATGCATCAGAACATCACCGTCGCCCTGATCACCGTGGTGCTGCTGCTGGCCGGGGTCTTCGCCGGCGGGGTCACGATGTCGATCGGGATGCTCGTCCACGAGGCCTCCGTGCTGATCGTGATCGCCAACGCCATGCGGCTGCTGCGCCGTGCCCAGGACACCACCCCCGCGACGGGCACCACACCGGCCGCCCCGGCCACAGACCGGGTGACATCCCGGTCCTAGGACACCACCGTGGCGGGCGGCCCCACACCAGGACCGCCCGCCACGGGGAGGAACGCACCACCAGTCCTGCCCGGCCCCGGGCGGAGAGACCACCATCACTGCAGGAGGAGCATCATGAGCGCGCAAGAGCACTTCACCATCGAGGGCAACATTGAGCACTTCACCATCGCCGACATCGCTGGCAGCAACCCCGACTTCCGCCGGGTGCTGTGGACCGGCCAACACGCTCAGATCGTTGTCATGACCATCCCTGCCGGTGGTGAGATCGGTGAGGAGGTTCACGAGCACACCGATCAGATCCTCACCTTCGTCGCCGGCACCGGGGAAGCCGACCTGAACGGGCACACGCATCCGATCGAGGCCGGTGACCAGTGCGCGGTCCCGGCCGGGGTCCGGCACAACTTCCGCAACACCGGGGATGAGCCCCTGGTGCTCTACACCGTCTACAGCCCGCCCGAGCACGCCGCCGAGGCCGCCTACGCCACCAAGGAGGAGGCGGACGCGGCCGAGGCCGCCGGCCGGGACGAATCCCCAACCGGTTGAGCCCGCACTCATCCACACCCTCTAGAGAAGAAACGAGGAAGACCATGTCCATGGTCTACGTGTTCACCGATTTCGGCGGTCCTGAGACCCAACAGCTCCTCGATCGGCCCGCCCCGCAGCCTGGCCCGGGCGAGCTGGCCGTGGAGGTTCGGGCCGCCGGGGTGAATCCTGTCGACTGGAAGATCCGCTCCGGGGTACTGGGGCGGGACCGGGAGTTGCCGGCCCCGATGGGCCGGGAGGTCTCCGGCGTCGTGACCGATCTAGGGGAAGGCGTGGAGGGTTTCGCGGTCGGCGACGAGGTCCTCGGCCCCGTCGCTCCGGGTCACGGCGGGTTCGCCGAGCACACCCTCGTGCGGGCGGCCGAGGCGGTCGCCAAGCCCGAGGAGATCTCCTTCGCCGACGCCGCCACCATCCCGGTGGCTGCGGCCACCGCCTATGACGCCACCCACCAGTTCGAACTCGAACCCGGCCAGAGATTGCTGATTCTCGGCGCTGGCGGCGGGGTGGGACTGATGGCCGCCCAGATTGGGCGCGTCCACCAGTTCACCGTCATCGGCGTCGCCAGCCAGTCCAAGCACAAGATCGTCGAATGCACCGGGGCGACCTTCGTCCCCTCCGGGGAAGGAGTGGCTGACCGCGTCCGCGAGGTCGCCCCCGAGGGGGTGGACCTTATCGTCGACCTCGTCGGGGGTGAGGCCCTGGGCGAGGTCGCCGGCCTGGTTACCGATCGGGCCAGGATCATCTCGGCGGCCGACGCCACGACCGCCACAGAACTGGGCGGGGCGGCACTGGAACGCACCGAGGAGGCGATGGAAAAGATCACCGAGGTCATCGAATACGGACTCGTCGATCCCCACGTCACCGCCTGCTATCCCCTGGCAGAAGCAGGACGGGCGATCGCCGAGGTCGAGGCCGGTCACGCCACCGGCAAGATCGTCATCGAACCCACCCCCGTGTGCTGATCATGGGCACGCCCGGAGCCTCGCGCGGTGAGAACAAGGGCGCCGGTGTGGCGGCCCCAGCCCATTGACGGGGGCCGTCACACCGGCACCTGTCGACTCATCTTGAGGCGGGGCGCGAGAGAGCGGATCCAGCCCACAGAAGGAACATCCCATGTGCCAGAAGACCAGTCCGACCACGAGCCCCCGCATCGCCACGGCGACGCGCACCAGCGTCGAAACCGTTCAGCTCCAGCAGCTGATCAAGAACGCGGAAACAGCCGCCGCCCAGTACGACCGGAACGAAGCGAAGATCGAACAGTGGGGACTCGATTCCTTCCCCGCCTCCGACCCGCCCCAGAACTACTAAACCCCAGGGGTTGACTGCTCGGGCGTCCCGACAAGCGACGCGTGCTCGGCCCCGGCCGGGGAGAGGCTGATTCCTCCACCCCGACACGGGGTCGGTGTTCCCGCCGGAGCGGTGGGTGTCACCGCAGGCGCAGCGGAGCGGTGGCGAACCCACCCACGGGCGGCAACTCGCGTTCCCGGGGCCGGTCCGGATCGGGCTCGATCACGGCCGTCGCCGCCAGGGCGGCGCGGGTCAGTACTCGCAGCTCGAGGGTCGCCAGCGGCCTGCCGGGGCACACGTGCTTGCCGATCCCGTACACCAGGTTGTACGGGGCGTTGCCGACCGGGTCGAACGCGTCCGGGTCAGCGAAGATCCGCGGATCGCGGTTGGCGGCGGTCCAGTTCAGGAGCACCCGGTCGCCGGCGGCCAGCTCTCGACCACCGACTGTGACGGGTTCCGTCGTGATGCGGCGGTTGGCGACGAACGGGTCATCGATCCGCAGGATCTCGTCGAGGATCGCGTCGAACTCCCGGTCGGACACCCCCGAGCGCAGCCGGGCCTGCAACTCGGGTTGATCGGCCAGATAGGTTAGTACCACGCCGGTGCACAACGCCATCGACCCCAAGTCACCGCCGGTCCAGTTGCGCAGGATCGAGACGATCTCATCGTCGCTGAGCTCCCGCCCGTCAACCTGGGCACGCATAAGCTCAGTGGTCACGTCATCGGGCGCACCGTCGCCGGCCTCGCGGCGGACGTCGGTCAAGGATCGGATGATGGCGTCGAAGCGCTGGGCGACCTCAGTGGTGCGGGAACGGTCCCGGGAGCGGGTGGCGGCATGGTTGTCCTGCATCCACTGCATCAGATCCTCCTCCAGGCCTGCAGGCCACCCCAGCCAGGCCGTCTGTGCCCGCACCGCGAAGCGGGAGCCGACCGCCACGGCGTCGATCGGGCCGGGGACCTCGAGCTGGCCCACCAGGTCGGTGGCGACCCGCTGCACCACCGGCTCCAGGGCGCTCATCCGCTCAGGGGTGAAGAACCGCTCCACGAGGGCGCGGAAGGCCGTGTGGGTAGGACCGTCAAGACCGTTGGGCACCTGGAGGTGACGGGAGACCGCGTTGGAGAAGCTCTCGTGGCCCAGCGCGGCGGCGGTGACGTCAGCGTGGGTGAACAACGTCCAAGCACCACTGGCATCGCGGGCCACGGGACAGCGTGAGCGCAGCTCGTCGTAGGCGGCCACGGGGTTGCGACGGACCTGCGGGCCCCGCGGGTTCCAATCGGACCGGACGGGATCCGTGGCCGGTCCCGGTGCCGTGGCAGGTCCGGCCAGCGGGGGTGCGTGGGGGATGGCGTCATCGGTTAGGGGATGGCCTGTCATGTGTGTCCTGTCGTGGGTGGCCGTCAGCGCGGTGCGCGGGGACCTCCGCGCCGGCGGTGGGGGCAGTTGGTGGTGGTGTTCAGGGGTGGGTTCGTTCGTCGATCTTTCCGCCGTTGCGTACGGTGAGGGCGAGCAGCAAGGACAGGATCGCGAAGCCGGCCAGCAGGGCCAGGCCCACGAAGTAGCTGTTGTTCTCGGGGTTGTAGGTGGCGCCCATGACCAAGGGTGGGAAGTATCCGCCCAGGCCGCCGGCGGCGGCGATGATGCCGCCGATGGTGCCGACGTCCTTGGCCGGGGCGGCTCGGCCGACCCAGCCGAAGACTCCACCGGTGCCCAGGCCGAGGAAGAGGGCCATGAGTAGGAAGGTGGGGCCGTAGACGCGTTCCTGACCGGGTTGGAAGGCCACGACCATGGCGAGCATGGCGGTGCCGGCGAAGGAGGCCAGGGTGACGGTCCTAGGGCCGATCTTGTCGGCGAGGATCCCGCCGATCGGGCGTGCGATGACGGCGGCCAGGGCGAAGCCTGCGGTGCGGGTGCCGGCGGCGGTGGCGTCGAATCCGTAGACGTTGTCGAGGTAGGTCGGCAGGTAGTTGGAGAAGGCGACGAACGCGCCGAAGACCACCCCGTAGAGGAAGCACAGCTGCCAGGTCACCGGGAGGGTGAAGGCGTGGGTGATCTTCGGCAGCACCGGCTCGGGTGTCTTCGCGGCGTGCACCGGGGAGTCGCGCAGCAGCAGCCAGCAGGCCACCGCCGTAAGGGCGACGAGCACGGCAATGGTGATGTGGGCGCCCAGGTAGCCGATGCCGGCCACCAGGCGGGGGGTGAAGAACGCTGAGACGGCGGTGCCGACCATGCCGGCGCCGAAGACACCGGTGGCGAAGCCTTTGCGGTGGGACTCGTACCAGGCTGAGCAGAAGGGGATGCCGATGGCGAAGACAGTGCCGGCGATGCCGAGGAAGAACGCCACGGCCACGAGCAGCCCGAAGTTGTTCAGCTGTCCCACTATTCCGGTGAGCAGCACCAGCGGGGCGGTGAGGCCCAGGATGACGGTGAACATCACCCGCCCGCCGTAGCGGTCGGTGAGCGCGCCGACGGGTACCCGACAGACGGCGCCGACGAGGATCGGCATGGCCACCAGCACGGCGGTCTGGGTCGCGTCGAGTTCCATCTGCTGGGCATAGCGCTTCGACAGCGGCCCCACGATCGTCCAGGCCCAGAACCCGATCGTGGAGGCGAGGGTGGCGAGGATGAGGTTGCGCAGCTGCCCGGCCTTGAGGTCCGGGGTGATGGTGCCGGAAGTGCTCGTGGGGGAGGTGGATGACATGGCGTCCTCGTACGGTCGGTGGTCGGGGTGCGACGTTAGTGGCGGCCGGCGCGGCTGCGGCCCGTGGGTGCCTTCGTGGTACCGCGGACGCGGTCCTGGGTGCCCACGGGTTCCCAGCCCCGGCGCACGGGTGCGAGATGGGACGAGGAGCCACGGTCGCGGGAGCGGTAGACGATGTAGGGGCGGAAGAGGTAGTGCACCGGGGCGGTGAAGGCGTGGACCAGGCGGGTGAAGGGCCAGATCGCGAACAGGGCCATCGCCCACAGCGCGTGGAGCTTGAAGGACGGCCCGGCCGCGGCCATGGCTGCCACATCGGGCTGGAAGATCCAGATGGAGCGGAACCACGGAGATACGGTTTGCCGGTAGTCCGGGACTCCGTGGTCGAGTACCGAGATGACGGTGGTGGCCAGCCCGGTGAGCAGGGCCGCCAGGAGCATGACGTACATGAACTTGTCGTTCTTGGTGGTGGCCATGAACACGGGTCCGGTGGTGCGGCGGCGCCACACGAGCAGCACGATGCCCAGCAGGGTGCCGACCCCGGCGATCGTGCCAATGCTCAGGGCCAGGAAGTGGTACATACCCTCGGTCATGCCCACGGCCTCGGTCCAGGACGATGGGATGAACAGGCCCATGATGTGTCCGGCCAGCACCGCGAGGATCCCGAAGTGGAACAGCGGGGAGGCGATGCGCAGGATGCGGGACTCGTAGAGCTGGGAGGAACGGGTGGTCCAGCCGAACTGGTCGTACTTGTACCGCCAGATGGTGCCGCCGATGACGATGGCCAGCACCACGTACGGGAGCACGCCCCACAGCAGGATGCTGCTCACGCCCACGTCGACGTTCTGGAGGGCCGGGGCCATGGGGTTCATGGGCTGTTCCTTTCGGTGACGGGCAGCAGCCGGGGGTCGTAGGGGTCAAGGCCCACGGACTCGGTGGGTGGGCCGTATCCGGCCATGCGCATCACGGCGTCGCGGTCCTCGGGAGAGACTCCGGGCAGGGTGGAGCAGACGAGGGCGACGGCGCCGCGGTGGGGCAGGTGGTCGTCGCGCAGCGACAGCCGTAGCAGCTCCAGGGACGGGCGGTAGCGCTGCAGCAGTTCGTAGCCGTCCTCGGGGGAGACCTTGGCGGTGAATTCCAGCACGAGCGGCAGGTAGTCCGGGAGCTCGGACTCGTCGAGTTCGGCTCCGTGGGAGCGGTAGACCTGCTTGAACGCCGCCAGGGCTTCCCCGCGGCGGCGGGTGTCCCCGTCGGTCCAGTAGGTCAGGTGCAGGCTGTGCCGTCGGGAGAGGTCGAACTCCTGGACGTAGTCGGCCTGCACCTGCTCCAGGGGCCGGGCGGTGAACCAGGCGAACAGCTCCTCGACCTCCGTGACCGGTGCTCCGACTTCCTGGAGCGCTGCGTGCAGGGTCGGCAACATCTGCAGGAGCTCGTGATCCGGGTAGCCCAGCAGGACGGCGGCCGCCTGCCGGGCCACCGCACTGCGCCGGGGACGGTCGTCGGTGTACGCACCGGGATCGACCGTGCCAGGGCCGGCCTTGCCGAGCAGCTTCTCCAGCAGTCCCATCAGCTGGCCCCGTTTCCGTCACGGGGCGGGAACAACCCTTGCGGGGCGCCGCGGCCGTCCCAGTTGAGCAGGTTCACCCGCCCGGCGAGGGCCTCGTTGCCCGTGGGGTCCTCGCCGCGCTGACGGGCCTGGAGGGCGGCGAAGTTCTCGGCGGCCACGGGCATGGGCCGGCCGGAGGCCTCCCCGAACACACCGGTCTGGCCCATCCCGGGCCCGCCGTCGACGTCGAGGGAGCAGCCGATCTCCTCGAGGTTGTGGGCCTCCTCGAGGTGGGCGGAGGGGATGACGTAGCGCTCGTCGTACTTGGCGATCGCCATCAGCCGGTACATCTTCCGGATCCCGGCCCCGGTCATGCCCACGGCGGTGGCGATCGCCTCGTCGGGCTCGTCGCCGAGGGCGATGTCGCGCATGTAGGAGCGCATCGCGGCGAGCTTGCGCAGCACGTCCGTGACGACCTGCGTGTCCCCCGCGGTGAACAGCTCGGCGAGGTACTCCACCGGGATGCGCAGGGACTCGATGGCGCCGAAGAGGTTGCCCGCGTCCTCGCCGTCGTGGCCCTGGTCCTTGAGCAGGTCCACGACCGGGGACAGCGGCGGGACGTACCAGACCATGGGCATCGTGCGGTACTCGGGGTGCAGGGGCAGGGCGACCCGCAGCTCCTTGGCCAGGGTGTGGACCGGGGAGCGGCGGGCGGCGTCGAGCCAGTCCTCGGGGATGCCCTCGGCCCGGGCCGCGGCGATCACCTCCGGGTCGTGCGGGTCGAGCATCAGGTCCAGCTGCGCCTCGTAGAGGTCGCGCTCGTCCGGGGTCGCGGCGGCCTCGGTGACGCGGTCGGCGTCGTAGAGCAGGATCCCGATGTAGCGCAGCCGGCCCACGCACGTCTCCGCGCACACGGTGGGGATGCCCACCTCGATGCGGGGGTAGCAGAAGGTGCACTTCTCGGCCTTGCCGGACTTGTGGTTGTAGTACATCTTCTTGTACGGGCAGCCGGTGACGCACTGGCGCCAGCCGCGGCACCGGTCCTGGTCCACGAGCACGATCCCGTCCTCGGCCCGCTTGTAGATCGCCCCGGAGGGGCAGGAGGCCATGCAGGAGGGGTTGAGGCAGTGCTCGCAGATGCGCGGGAGGTAGAACGCGAAGGTCTGCTCGAACTCGAACCGGATCCGCTCCTCGGACTCCCGCCGGACCTTCTCGACCACCGGGTCGAGGTGACCCATCTCGGGGGCGCCGCCGAGGTTGTCGTCCCAGTTGGCCGACCAGGTGATCTTCATGTCGTCGCCGGTGATCAGGGACTTGGGCCGGGCCACGGGGAAGTCCTCGCCCGCGGGGGCGTTGATGAGGTTCTCGTAGTCGTAGGTCCACGGCTCGTAGTAGTCGTTGAGCTCGGGCTGGACGGGACTGGCGAACAATCCTGCCAGCTTCGCCCACCGCCCACCGGACTTCAGCTTGAGGTTGCCGCGGCGGTTGAGCTCCCAGCCGCCCTTCCACTTCTCCTGGTCCTCGTACCGGCGGGGATAGCCCTGCCCGGGACGGGTCTCCACGTTGTTGAACCACACGTACTCGGTGCCGGCGCGGTTGGTCCACGCCTGTTTGCACGTCACCGAACAGGTGTGGCACCCGATGCACTTGTCGAGCGCCATCACCATGGCGACCTGGGCCATGACTCGCATCAGTACTGGACCTCCTGGGAGCGCTTGCGGACCACGGAGACGATGTCGCGCTGGTTGCCGGTGGGCCCGAGGTAGTTGAAGGCCCAGGACAGCTGCGCGTAGCCGCCGACCATGTGGGTGGGTTTGACGAGGATGCGGGTCACGGAGTTGTGGATTCCGCCGCGGCGGCCGGTGGCCTCGGACTTGGGGACGTCGACCACCCGCTCCTGGGCGTGGTGGACGTAGACGACGCCGGCCGGCATGCGGTGGGAGACGATCGCCCGGCCGATGTAGACGCCGTTGGTGTTCACGCACTCGACCCAGTCGTTGTCGGAGACCTCGATGAGCCCCGCGTCCTGGGGGCTCATCCACACGGTCGTGCCGCCGCGGGCCAGGGAGAGCATGAACAGGTTGTCCTGGTACTCGGAGTGGATCGACCACTTGTTGTGCGGGGTCAGGTAGCGCACCGCGATCGAGAGGTCACCGCGCTCCCCGAGCTTGGGCTCCCCGAAGAGCCGGTGCATGTCCAGGGGCGGTCGGTAGATCGGCAGCGCCTCTCCCATGTCCTGGATCCAGTCGTGGTCGAGGAAGAAGTGCATCCGCCCCGTGAGGGTGTGGAAGGGCTTGAGCCGTTCGATGTTGATGGTGAACGGCGCGTAGCGGCGCCCGCCGGTCTCGGAGCCGGACCACTCCGGGGAGGTGATCACCGGCACCGGGGCGGCCTGGGTGTCGGCGAAGGTGATCCGCTTCTCCTCGGAGCCGCGGGCCAGGTCGGCGAGCGCCACGCCGGTGCGCTTCTCGAGGGTCTCGAAGCCCTGCACGGCGAGCTCCCCGTTGGTCGTGCCGGAGAACAGCAGGATGGCCTCGGCCATGCGGGCGTCGGTGTCCACCGCGGGGCGGCCGGCGGCGGCCCCGCGGTCGAAGACCCCGTGCAGGCGGGCGAGCTGGTCCACCTGGTGGGAGACGTCGTAGGTGATGTGCTTGGTGGTGAAGCCGAGCTGCTCGGCCAGGGGCCCCACCGCGGCGAACTTCTCCCCGACCGCGGTGTAGTCCCGCTCCACGATTTTCAAATCGGGCAGGTTCTTGCCGGGCACGGCGGAGATGTCGGTGCCCTTCCAATCCGGGGCGTGCCCGCCCGGCTGGGCGATCTCCCCCGGGGTGTCGTGGGTGAGCGCGGTGGCCACCAGATCCTTGCGGACCCCCAGGTGGGTCCGCGCCTGCCGGGAGAACTCCTCGGCCAGCAGCCGGAACAGGTCGTAGTCGGTCTTCGCCTCCCACGGCGGGTTGATCGCCGGGGTGAACGCGTGGATGTAGGGGTGCATGTCCGTGGTGTTCAAATCGTGCTTCTCGTACCAGGTGGCGGCGGGGAACACGACGTCGGACAGCAGCGTCGAGCTGGTCATCCGGAAGTCGGCCGAGACCAGCAGATCGAGCTTGCCCTCGGGCGCCTGCTCGTGCCAGGTCACGTCCTTGGGCCGGGACCGGGAGTGGTCCTCGCCCATGACGTTGTGGTGGGTGCCCAGCAGGTGCTTGAGGAAGTACTCCTCACCCTTGGCCGAGGAGCCCAGCAGGTTCGAGCGCCACAGCACCAGGGTGCGCGGCCAGTTCTGTGGGGCGTCGACGTCCTCGACGGCAAAACGCATGTCCTCGGCCTTGAGCCGGTCCGCCACCCAGGATGCTTCATCGTCTGCTTCCCCGCGGGCCACCGCCTCGGCGGCGGCGTCGGCGACATCGAGGGAGTTCTGGTCGAACTGTGGATAAAACGGCATCCACCCCATGCGGGTGGACTTGGCGACCACGTCGGCGGTGTGCATGCCCTTCAAGTGACCCTGGGCCAGCGGGGACTGCAGCGAGTCCGAGGAGTAGCCGTCGGAGCGGAACTGGTCGGTGTGCATGTACCAGAACGCGGTGCCGATCATGAACCGCGGGGGCCGGGTCCAGTCGGTGGCCGCGGCCATCGCCGCCCACCCGGTGATCGGCCGGGCCTTCTCCTGGCCCACGTAGTGCGCCCACCCCCCGCCGTTGCGGCCCTGGCACCCGCACAGCATCAGCATCGCGAGGATCGCCCGGTAGGTGACGTCCCCGTGGTACCACTGGCAGATGCCGGCACCGAGGATGATCATCGACCGGCCCTGCGACTTCTCCGCGTTGGCGGCGAACTCCCGGGCGATGCGGGCCACGGCCTGGGCCGGGACCGAGGTGATCTCCTCCTGCCAGGCCGGGGTATAGGGGGTGGTGACGTCGTCGTACCCGGACGCCCACCGCCCGGGCAGCCCGTCCCGGCCCACCCCGTACTGGGCGAGCATCAGGTCGAAGACCGTGGTCACCGTCCGCCCCGCCACCTCCATGACAGGCACCCCACGGTGGATCACGGAGCCCTCGCCGGTGGCGTCGGTGAACGCGGGCAGCTCCACTGCACTGCTGGTCCCGGTGTAGGAGGCCGCGTCCGTGATCGACAGCGCCGGGCGCACCCCCTGCAGATCCAGGTTCCACTTCCCCTCGTCGGCCTCGTTGTAGCGGAAGCCCATCGACCCGTTGGGCACCACCGGGGCGCCGGCGTCACGGTCGATCAGCACCGTCTTGAACGCCGCGTCGGAGACCTGCGCCTCATCCCCGCCGAGATCGGCGGCGTGCAGGAACTTGCCCGGCACCACGGCGCCGTCGCCACGCTGCTCGAGGGTGACCAGCATGGGCAGGTCGGTGTACTGCACCACGTAGTCCTCGAAGAACGGGACCCGCCGGTCCACGAAGTTCTCCTTGAGGATCACATGTCCCATGGCCATGGCCAGGGCGGCGTCGGTGCCGGCCTGGGCCGGCAGCCACTCGTCGGCGAACTTCGTGTTGTCCGCGTAGTCCGGGCTGACCGAGACCACCTTGGTGCCGCGATAGCGGGCCTCGACCATCCAGTGGGCGTCCGGGGTGCGGGTGACCGGGATGTTGGAGCCCCACATCATCAGATAGGTCGCATCCCACCAGTCACCCGACTCGGGCACATCCGTCTGGTCCCCGAAAACCTGCGGGCTGGCCACCGGCAGATCGGCGTACCAGTCGTAGAAGCTGTTCATCACCCCGCCGATGAGGTTGATGAACCGGGCCCCGGCCGCGTGGGAGACCATCGACATCGCCGGGATCGGAGAGAACCCGGTGCACCGGTCGGGGCCGTAGGTCTTGATCGTGTGCACGTGGGCGGCGGCCGTCATCTCGAGCGCCTCCTGCCAACTCGAGCGCACCAGCCCGCCCTTGCCGCGGGCCTGCTGGAACGCCCGGCGCTTCTCCGGATCCCCCACCACCGCCTGCCAGGCGAGCACCGGATCCCCGCCGACCTCGGCCTTGGCGGCCCGGTACATCTCCAGCAGCACCCCGCGCACGTACGGGTAGCGCACCCGAGTGGGGGAGTAGGTGTACCAGGAGAAGGCCGCCCCGCGCGGGCAGCCGCGGGGTTCGTACTCCGGGCGGTCCGGGCCCACCGAGGGGTAGTCGGTCTCCTGGGCCTCCCAGGTGATGATCCCGTCCTTGACGTAGACCTTCCACGAGCACGACCCCGTGCAGTTCACCCCGTGCGTGGAGCGGACCACCTTGTCATGACTCCACCGGTTGCGGTAGAAGGCGTCGCCGGCCCGGCCTCCCTCACGGAACACCGCGCGCCGGTCCGGGCTCTCCTCCCAGCGGGTGAAGAACTTCCCGAGCTTGAGCAGAGCGTCGGAAGCAGGACCATCGATGCGCGGCGGAACGGAGTCGGTCGTCATGAAAAAAACCTAGTAATTCGTCGGCAAGAATGCCATTCTTACGCGCTACTGGTCATCGCGCCGCGCGTCGTTCTGCCTTCGCTGGATTCCGCGGGAAATGCTGACGCGTCATATGTTTCAGAGGGAGAACTTTGTTTCACAAAGTGGGCCCGCTGGCCCCGTTCTAGCCCGGACTGGCAGCAATCCGAGGTGGTCTGCCCCGCGTGCGGAAAGCTTCGAAAGTGGTCCTAATAAGTTTCTCGGCATTTCGTCATTCAGACCTGTTGTAATTGCGTCCCCATTGTCAGGGACAGCCGGTCTCGAGTAGGCCTCGGGCGAGGGCCGGTAACTTTTGTGGGTCAGCGGAGTGAGCCCATAGTGTGGCTGAATAAAGTAAGTGAAGCCTGTGCTATTGCGCCGGTTGAGGTGCCTGAGGCGGTGACATGAGCGTTTCCCTGGGACTTCCGCAGATCCGCAGTGCGGGACCGGCGCCCAGTCCCGCCCCGCCCCGGGCGGGACTGGTGGACCGCCACGGCCGCCGCGCCACCGATCTGCGGCTGTCGGTGATCGACAAGTGCAATCTGCGCTGCACCTATTGCATGCCCGCCGACGGCCTGCCCTGGCTGCCCGCCGCCCAGCTGATGACCCCCGGCGAGATCACCCGGATCGTCGGCGTCGGGGTGCGGCAGCTCGGCGTGACCGAGCTGCGCCTGACCGGCGGGGAGCCCCTGGTCCGCCGCGACCTCGAGGACGTCGTCGCCGGGGTGCGCGCGGCGCACCGGGACCTGCCGATCTCGCTGACCACCAACGGCATCGGCCTCGCCGCCCGCGCGCCCGCCCTGGCGCGGGCCGGGCTGACCCGGATCAACATCTCCCTGGACAGCCTGGACGCCGAGACCTTCCGCCGGCTCGCCCGCCGCGACCGGCTCGCCGACGTGCTGGCCGGGGCCGAGGCCGCCGCGGCGGCCGGACTGACCCCGGTGAAGATCAACGCGGTGCTCATGCGCGGGATCAACGACCACGAAGCCCCCGACCTGCTGGCCTGGGCGCTCGAGCACGGCTTCGCGCTGCGCTTCATCGAGCAGATGCCCCTGGACGCCGACCACGGCTGGACCCGGGCAGACATGGTCACCGCCGCGCAGATCCGCGACCGGCTGGCCACCCGGTTCCGGCTCGTCCCGCACCCGGGGGCCCGTGACGGCGCCCCGGCCGAACTGTGGGACGTACGCTCGGTACCGGCCGAGGACGAAAGCGAGCCGCTGGGCACCGTGGGGATCATCGCCTCCGTCACGGAGCCGTTCTGCGCCGACTGCACCCGCACCAGGATCACCGCCGAGGGCCGGGTCCGCTCCTGCCTGTTCTCCCACGAAGAAGTGGACCTGCTGGACATGCTGCGCGCCGGGGCCACCGATGCGCAGCTGGCTCACCGGTGGCGGGCGGCGATGTGGGCCAAGCCCGCCGCCCACGGGATGGAGCACACCGGCCTGGACAGCCCTGACTACGTCCAGCCGGAGCGCTCGATGAGCGCGATCGGGGGCTGAGCCCGTGGCCGCTCGAAGACAGCAATCGAAGAAGGAACGATGAGTCAGAACACCGCCGAGCACATCGCTGGTAGCCGCACCCGTGCCACGAGCACCACCGTGCGGGTGCGGTACTTCGCGGCCGCGCGGGCGGCCGCCGGAACTGAGGCCGAGACCCTGCAGCTACCTGCCGTGGACGGTCCACCCCCTACTCGCGCTGACGTGGAGGCATCGCTGGGGCAACTGCATTCCCAGCCGCTCACTGGGCAGCCGCCGCTGGCGCAGGTGCTGGCCCGCTCCAGTTTCCTGCTCAACGGCGTGGCCTGCCCAGAACCTGCGACCGAGATTCCGGATGCGGCGGTCCTCGACGTCCTGCCGCCCTTCTCCGGCGGATGAGCACCCCAACCGGCGCTCCGGTCTTCCATGTTGTGGTCCTGGCCGGGGGCCGATCCTCCCGGCTGGGCGGCACACCCAAGGCGGGCCTACGGCGAGACGGGCGCACCCTCGTGGAGCTCACGGTGGACGCGGTGCAGGGGGCCGCCGGGGTCGTTGTGGTTGGACCCGCGGACCTGGCCATCCCCGCCGGCGTGCTGCGGACCCGGGAGGACCCTCCGTTCTCCGGACCGGCTGCGGGCATCGCGGCCGGGCTGGCCGCGCTCGAGGCGCTGTCGGAGGCGGACTGGACCATGACCCTGGCCTGCGACATGCCCGAAGTGGCCCGGGCAGTGCCCCTGTTGCTGGCGGCCGCCCGGGCCGCGCCGGAAGCGGACGGACACATCGGCGTTACCCCCGAGGGCCGACGTCAGCCCCTGGTAGCCCTGTACCGCACCGAGGCGCTGCGCGCGGCCTACGCGGACCAGGACCCCACCAACCGCTCGGTACGCTCCTTCACCCATGACCTTCTCCTGCAGGAGGTCACCGTGGGCGAGGACGCCACCGCGGACGTGGACACGTGGGACGACGTGCACACCTTCCGCCTCAGCTGACAGAACACCCCCGAGGAAAGGAACGCGGCATGGCGAAGAAGATGACCCTGGAGGAACGGCGCCTGCTCTGCGCATGGATCGACCAGCTCAGAACCGACTTCGAGCTAGACGCCATGGACGTGCCTCTGGAAGACCTGCTGGCCTTGGCCGGGGTGGTCTCCACCGGGGTGGCCCGCCCCGCTGTGCCGGTCACGGCCTATGTCGCCGGATACCTCACGGCTCTACGCACCCGGAAGACACCGGATCACGGCGCCGCCCACACCATCCAGGACGTCATCGCGGTCGTACCGGCACCTGCTGCGAATCCACAAGACACCTGATCCTGCCCCGGCTCCTGGCGCAACCACAGCTGCGGGGTCGAGGTGCCCGGTGATGCCGTGGATGAACGCGTCCACCACCACCGCGGCCCCGTTCCTATTCCGCGGCTCGCATGAACCCCGCCACGGGGACGACGGGTGGAGCCAGCAGGACCGAGCAGGGCAGGGCCAGACCGGGCTGCTGACACCGGCAGCACTGCCGGCGCTGGCGCATCGCTCATTGTCACCGGTGCTCGTCGTCGAGCCCTGTGGCCTCGCACGGGCGAGACCACAGGGCTCGACTGAAGAATCTACCCAGACGGTTGACGCTGCGGTGGGTCAGTCCACTGGCGACCGCGGTGCCTCCGACAAGGGGGTGCGCCACGCCTTCGGATCGGCCACCTGGAACCGGCGTCCCGACACGGCAGTGGGGTGGATGCGCACGAATCGTCCCTTCGGTCCACTCTGCCACGGCAGCAGCGGCAGGCTCAGCGTATCGGTCAGTTCCTCGATACCGCGGATCTGCTCGGACCGTCCCTTGACCACCACGCTCCACGCCCGATTGACCGACGCCTCGTACCCGTCGATCTCCAGGGCCACGGGCACACCGGACAGAGCCGCCGAGAGCTTGGTGCCTTCTGCGGTGCGGAACACCAAGCTGCTGTGATCCACCACGTAGTTGATCGGAAAGATCTCCGGGTGATCTGCCACCCAAACCGCCAGACGGCCGATGTCCGTGGCACGCAGCAGCGTCCAACAGGCACTGGCCGACAGCGTTTCGATTCCATCCCCGTACTCCGCGGTCATGACGTCCTCCCTAGGATTTTCGTTCCTACTCGAAATCGGCCAGCCACAAGTCGGGGCCGAACACCTCGTACTGAATGTCCTTGGCCGGCACTCCGCGGGCGATGAGGTCGCTGCGCACCGCTTGCATGAACGGCAAGGGCCCGCACAGGTAGTACTGGGCCTGGGCGGGCAGCTCCACGGCCCGCACGTCCATCAGTCCCGCGTGCTCGTTCGGACCCGGGGCGGGGGAGGGGTGTTCGAACCACACGGCCAGGGACCCGTCCAGCAGCTCCTCAAGGTCGGCGGTGACCTGGGCGCGCAACGCGAAGGACTCAGGGGAGGCATCAGCGTGCAGCAACAGCACCTTGCGCTGGGCCCCGCCCGCCACCAGGTGGGAGAGCATCCCGGCCATCGGGGTGATGCCGATCCCGGCGCTGACCAGCACCACCGGCCGATCGGTGTACTCCAGGACCACATCCCCGAAGGGTGCTGAGAGGGTGATCTCGTCGCCGATCTGCACCTGATCGTGCAACAGCGTCGACATCTCTCCGGCCGGGGTGCCATTGCCGCGGATGCGCTTGACCGCGAACACCCGATGCCGCCCATCATCGGCCTTCGTGAGGCTGTACTGGCGCGGTTGATGCACACCGTCGGGCATCTCCATCTTGCACGTGACGTACTGGCCCGGCAACGAGGGTTTGACCTCACGCTCATCGACGCGCTCCACCACGAAGGTCACCACATCGGCGGTCTCGGTGATCTTCTCGACCACCCGCCAGGTGCGCCAAACGGTGTCCGGGGACAGGCGGGTGGCCTCGTAAAGGCCACGCTCCTGGGTGATCAGAGCATTGGCCATCAGCCAGTACACCTCGTCCCAGGCCGCAGCGACCTCCTCGGTGACGGCCTCGCCGAGGACATCGACGATGGCCCACATCAGGTGGTTGTGGACGATCTGATACTGCTCCGGGGCCAGCCCGAGGGAGACATGCTTGTGCGCGATACGGGAGAGCAGATGGTCCGGGAGCTCGGTCGGCTTGTTCACCAGGTATCCGGCGTAGCCGGCCACGGACCCGGCCAGGGCCTGCTGCTGACGCCCGTCGGCCTGGTTGCCCCGGTTGAACAGCCCGTCCAGCAGCTCGGGGTGCTCGGCGAACATGTGCGCGTAGAAGCGCTTGGCGATCTCCTGGATGTTCTCCCCGACCACGGGCAGGGTGGCCTTCACGACGGGGTAGGCGGTGTCTGACAGCATTTTTGCTCCTTCACAGGGTCCGACAGGGACAGCATTCTCTGCGGTTCCACGCCGAGCGGGCACCCGGTTCCCGAAAGAAGTCAAGGGTGAGCGCCAGCCCGTCACCGCGTCTTCGCCCAATGGGAGGCTGGGCGATCATCGTGCGCGCCAGCAGACGCCGTGGCCGCGCACTGAAGGCTCAACGGCGCTTGGCCACACTCAACAGCACCACGGAGTCCTCCACCGCCTCCAGCCCATGACGGGCCTGCGGAACGACGAGCAGATCCCCCGGGGACCCGCTCCACTCGAGCTCACCGGCGAGCAGACGCACCCGTCCGTGGAGGACGTGCACGGTGGCCTCACCGGGATTGTTGTGCTCGTTCAACGCGGAGCCGGCCCGCAGCGCGATGACGGTCTGACGCATCACCTGCTCATGTCCGCCGAACACCGTGTGAGCGCTGCGCCCACTGGGAGCCTCCTGGGCAATCTGCAGCTGATGGCGGGCCAGGGCGATCAAAGACGACTTCTGCACCACGGTCATTCCTTTCTGAAGCGATGAATGGATTCGTTGTGACCAGGTCGGTGGGCCACGGCCACCGGTAGGGCCCCCATCGTGCTCGGTCCCGCGGGCAGCAGGCAGCTCCACATGCTCCTGTCGGCCGTGCTGGCCGGCACGTGCTGACGGGTTGCGCCGGGTGGGCGGAGGAGTCGTCACGGGGAGACCTGGATCAACCCTCGGGCCCCGCGCTCGGCCTCGGCCAGGGAATGATTGACGAACGGGTAGGTGCCGGGCTCGGAGAACTCCAGCTCCACGAACCCGCCCTGGGCCGGTGCCAGGTCCAGGGCCTGGGCCCCGCCCGGTCCGGTCCCGCCGGGAGGCAGGAGGTAGGCGCCTTCCTTGTAGACGGTGTCGAACTGTCCACCCACCACATGGAAGCTCATCGCCTTCGACGGCCCGGCGGCCAGCACCCAGATCCGCACCCGTTCACCGGTCTGCGCGGTGAGCGGGTCGTGGACGTACTGGGTGGCGTGCCCGTTGAACATCGTCAGCGACGGCACGCCGCGCGCGATGCCCCCCGGTTCCACCACCGCGTTCGCCCCTTCATCGGCGGTGTCCCCGGCCGGGGACAGGTAGGTCGCGTTCTGCACCAGTAGGTACTCCCGATCCACCGCCGGCAGACCGGGCGGGTCGATCACCACGGCACCGAACATCCCGGCCGCCAGATGCGTGCTCATGGGCGCGGTGGAGCAGTGGTAGAGCCAGATGCCTGAGCGGACGGCCTCAAACCGGTAGACCAACGACTCTCCCGGGGCGATGGTGCGCATCGGTCCGTCCGGGGCGAGTGCACCGGCGTGGAAGTCCACCGAATGCCCCATCGATCCGTCATTGACCAGGGTGATCTCGAAGACATCGCCCACCTGCCCGTGCAGCGTCGGGCCCATGTACCGGCCGTTGTAGGTCCAACCCTGCAGCTGCACCCCCGGGGCGATCTCTTGAGGTGTCTCCTCGACGTCGAGTTCCACCCGGTGAACCCGGCGCCCGTTCACCAGTTCGCCGTTCATCGGCTCCAGCACCGGGGAACGGGTCTCGAACGGATCCCCGGGTGCGGCGTCGAAGTCCACGGACGCGGCCGGATCCGCAGCCGACTCCGCGGTGGATGTATGGGGGCCGGTGTGTCCGGCCACCTCCCGGACCGGAGCCGGTGCCATGTCCACGGCAGCACCGTCGGAGCCGACCGCGACGACGTCGAAGCTCATCCCCATGGTCTTGTGCCCGACGATCGAGCACCAACCCTCCACCGGCTCCCCGATCACCCCGACGTCCACGGTCACACTCTGCCCGTGGGCCACCCTGCCGCTGCTGGCCCCGGAGGCCAACACGAGGTCGTGAACGTTCGTCGGGTCGTTGTTCGTCAGTTCGATCACCAGTTCGTCACCCACCGGGACCTCCACCGAGGCCGGCTCGAACCGCATGCCCTCCTCGGCGCTGACCTGCACGGTCGTGGTCCTCCCGGTGGGTTGCACCGTGCCGGCGCCCTGAGCGCGAAGGTCGAAGCCGACCGCTGCCGGATTCAGGGCGATGCCCACCACCACCGCGGTGGCCACGGTGAGGACCCCGACCACCGCCCCGCGGGCATGCCTGGAGGGCAGGACTGCCGCGGTCGGCGGAACCGGACCCGGTACTGGTGTGCCCGTCCGAGCCTGCTGTGCCGCAGCGGCCTTACGCCCGGCCACCGAGACCTTGACCGCGCAGATCATCAGAGGAACGAAGGCGAAGAACGCCGCGGCCCCCAGCACCGAAACCACAGCCCGCACCCAGGACGGCAGCAGACCGGGAGGCAGACTGAAAAGCAGCACACACAGATTGATGACCACCACACGGAACATGGCCGCCCGATTGATCACCTGATTGGCTGCCCGCACGGTCGCTGGACCGCCGCCCATGGTGACAGGCAGTAGATAAGTCATGGCTCCCAGCAGAGTTTGGACCAGAAAACCGGCCACGAACGGTACGGTTAGCTGCCGCAGCGCCGCGGTCTCGAACCCGCGCACGCCCACCAGCCAGGCGAACGCCGCCGTCGTAGCCAACCACCACATCACCCCGGCAGCCACGGAGAAACCGGCATAGTCGGCCGGCCGCCGTCGGAAAGCGGTGCCGGCCATGGCCACCACCACGGCCGCCAACCCGCAGATGTAGGCGGCCAAACCGGCGACCGTCATCCACTGCATCCCGAGCAGGGACCCCACGACCGTGGTCACGACCCCGCCGGTCATCCCCGGCAGGGCGACTGCGGTGATCCGGGAGGAAAAACCGAACATGCGGGTGCGCAGAATCGTGGGCCACAGCGTCAGCAACGTGCCCGCGACCGTCAGCCCCACGAAACCCAGCACATTGGCCGCCTCGTGGGCCACGAGAACCCGGGCATGCCACGGCGCGGACAGCCCAGCGGCCAGCACGACCCCCAGCACGGCCCCGACGGGCAGCAGGAAGGCCGCCACCACGTAATACTTCACGGTCACAGCGAACCGCGACGGCAGCGCCGTGCGCAGCTGCCCCAGCAACGCAGTCCCGTGCCAGGTCAGCGCCGCCCCGATCAGGACCGCCGCCAGCACGGTCAGCCAGTACCAGGTGCTCAGCAATCCGGCGATCAGCAGCACGATCCCGACGTTGAGCATGCGGATGCGGGCCAGTTGCCGTCTCCTGGCGCCATCAGGCAGCCGGTTCTTCAGCAACGACTCGGTGAAGTGCTGGGACCACACCATGATCGAATTGGTGATCAAGCCCAGGGTCACCAGGTGCACCATCACCCAGCGGAAGTCAGGAACCCAGCGATGGACCAGAATGACGACCAGCAGCACGCCCATCCAGATGCGGATCGGTGCGGCACTCCGGCGATGCCACGAAGCGCGGCCGTGGGGCCGTGGGGCGCTGATCACGAGACTCATCCATTCCTAATATCGCATTTCAAATGCAAGTATAGGGGTAGCCATCGGCCGCTCCTAACACAGGGAAGCCATGGTTCTGGGGGAGGGGCGCAATCGACCTGGGAATCGGCGCGCGACAACGTTCGCCGGAGGCAACCCCTCACATGCACGCGATGACCACACGTCATCACCATGTCGTCACCGGTGGCCGGTCCGTACAATCAGCCACCAACCTCGTGAGGGAGATGCGGGCCACACAGGCCCCTGGTCGCCCTGTCGCTGCCGCCTCACAGACGACCCCATGGTCCAGTTCATCGGAAGACCTCATGGCTGACCTGTTCGACTTCAACCACGGTGGGGCCACGCACCCGGGAGCTCGCGCCATCATCCACCCTGGGGCTGCCTCCGATGTACACGTGATGTGGTACTCCATGGTGGCGCAGAACGATAAACACATCACCCTCGACGACGGCTACACCTACGACAAACGCACCGGAGCGGTCCGAGGTCCTGCCGAACGTCCCGGCCCTCAGAACCGGCTAGCGGTCACAGAGGGCAGCGCGATGTTCGACGCCTGGTCGGATATCGCCGTAGTGCCCCGCCGACGGCGCCCATACTCCATGCCGACACAGAGCCGCGGCTGGGCGCATCCGTATGAGCGAGCAGTGACTGCTCTGTTGCGCCTCCTGCGGCGCCGTTGACGCCCCCGGGCAGCATCACCCCATACCGAAACCGAGCCCACCTGCAGGGAGTCTGGGGCCGGGTGAGGCGGCCGGGGCGTATCCACTGCTTTACATATGGCCGGTTACCGGACACTAAGCAGGACGAGTGGAAACAGGTGAGAGAAGGAGGTCATCCTCGACCACGCCAAGCGGCGGTCCGGGGAGGACCTGGCCGATCCGACCGCCGAGAATGCGTGCGGGGAGTCTCACCAGTACAACCCCACGTGCGGCGACGAGATTTCTGTCCGGGTGGAGCTCGCCCTGGCCTCCGGGGGTGCCGAGCCACTGGTCGAGCGGATCTCCTGGAAGGGGCAGGGTTGCTCGATCTCCATGGCCGCGGCCTCCGTGCTGGCCGAGACGGCACCGGGCCTGACCCGGGCCGAGCTGCTCGGGCTGATCGGGGCGTTCCGGGAGCTGCTGCGGTCGCGGGGCACCGTGGAGCCGGACGAGGAACTGCTCGGCGACGCCGCGGCCTTCGCCGGGGTCTCCCGCTTCGCGGCCCGGGTCAAGTGCGCCATGCTCGGCTGGGTCGCCGCCGAGGAAGCCCTCGGGCGGGCGGTCTAGGTCCGGGCCGGAACCACCGTCTGACCCTGCTTGCACTTGTCGCCCCGCGACGGCCTGAACAACCATGCCTCTCCGTGGTTGCTCAGGACCTCACCGTTTGGGCGTTCAGGCGCGGATTACTCGCTTTACGTATGGCCGGTTAGCGGACGGAGCAAGCAGGACGAGTGGAAACAGGTGAGAGAACTCGTCCCACCGTGCCTACGGGCGTCTGCCCAGGCAGCGGCAGGGTGCACGGCGGATCGGCTGGGTCGCCGAGCTCGCGCGATGTGGTTCGTCCGTGCAGGTCAGCCCGCAGATCTCTCGTTTAATGAGAGATTCGCGCGTACGGTGTGGGCATGGAGCGGCTTCCGGGGCACGTGCCGGGATTCTTGGTCGATCACAGTGTGGGATTGCTGCGGGCCGAGGATCGGGTGTTCGAGGCGATGCTGGATGGGTGGCGGGCCCAGCAACTGGCCCGTGGACTGACGGCGACATTCATCCTCTCCTCCTGCCGGCTGGTGGTCCGGTTCCAGGAGCACTCCAACGAGTACCCGTGGCGGTGGTCGGCCCATCACCTGGACGAGTTCCTGGCCGATCGACGTAGCCGGGAACGGCCGGTGACTCTGGCGACGCTGCGGGCCAATGCCGGGGCGATCCGGATGTTCTGCGCCTATCTCACCGACCCCCGGTACGGCTGGGCGGGCCTGTGCGAGCAGGTGTTCGGGGACGTGCCGACCCAGGTGGTCTTCGAGTGGAACGCTCCCCGGCACCGCACCGATGACGCGGTGCCCCCGGCACGGCGGTCTCTGACCAAGGAGGAGTTGCAGCGCTTCTTCGACACCGTCGTCGATGTGGTCGACGCCGAGTTCGCCAAGGGATCCAAGCGGTGGCTGCCCGCGCTGCGGGACTCGATCGCGTTCAAGGTCGCCTACGCCTACGGGCTGCGCCGCCGTGAGCTGGCGATGCTGGAGCATGTCGATTTCGGCCCCAACCCACACGTACCCGCCTACCAGGGCTTCGGCGCTGTGCAGGTGCGCTGGGCGAAAGGGGTGGCCGGGTCGGGCCCGCGTCGGCGCACCGTGCTGACCGTGCCGGAGTTCGACTGGGTGGTCGACCTGCTTCAGTTCTGGCTTTCCCCGGCGGGCCGGCAACGGTTCGCCACCGCGGACCGCTCAAACCTGATGTGGCCCTCGGAACGGTCCGGGGCCGCGGTCGTGCGGACCTTCGACCGGTCCTTCCAGCAGATCCGCCAGCTGGCGGGCCTGCCCGAGAAGCTGTCGCTGCACGCGCTGCGCCACTCCTACGTCACCCATCTGATCGAGGCCGGCTACGACCCGTTGTTTATCCAGCAGCAGGTCGGGCACAGCTACTCCTCCACCACTGCGCTCTACACCTCGGTCTCGGCCGACTTCAAGCACAAGACCGTCCAGAAGATGATCGCCACCCGGCTGGCCACCACCCACCAGGAGGTCCCTGATGCCTGAACAGCGACGCATCGGCTACCGCTGGAATCTGCGGAAGGTCATGGCCGAACGCAACCTGTGGAAGACCACCGAGCTCATCCCGCTGCTGCGCTCCCGCGGGATCAATCTCTCCAACGCCCAGGTGCACCGGCTGGTCACGGCCACCCCGGAACGAATCCCGGCGCGCACCTTCGCCGCGTTGTGCGACATCCTGGACTGTGCCCCCAACGACCTCTTCGAGCCCTACCTCGAGCTGCGCGCCGCCGCCACCGCCAACGCCCCGGCCCGACCCGAAGACATCGGCATCACCCCGGGCCAGCCGATCGCCCGCCGGATCCATCTGGTGCCCGAGGAGACCGGCGAGTCCTCGTGAGCAGGCCCCGCCCGCCCAGTGATCCGGTGACCTGGCCCATCCCGTGCGCCCGGTGTCAGGGTCACCATGAGATCGTCGCCACCTGGCCCGACGGGCCCGTCTGCCGGTACTGCTATCAGGCGGCCAAACGCACCACCGGCACCTGCGCCTGCGGCCACACGGGCGTGCTGCCCGGGCGCCTCGACGGGCGCCCCACCTGTCGCGACTGCAGCGGGATCGCCGTGAACCTCGACTGCCGCACCTGTAGGGCCGAGGCCGAGCTGCACTCCAACGGCCAGTGCTGGGCCTGCGTACTGGCCGCCACCGTCGACCGGCTACTCGCCGACCCGCGCACCGACCGGATTCGCCCGGCCCTTCTCCCGGTGGCCACCGCGCTGAAGACGATGACCCGGCCCAACAGCGGGCTGACCTGGCTCCATCAGCCTCACGTCACAGCGTTTCTCACCGGCCTCGCAACCGCCCCGGCCATCACCCACGAGGCCCTCGACGAGCTGCCGGCTTCTCGTACCCGCGAGTACGTCCGGGCCCTGCTCCTCGCCCACGGCGCCCTGCCCATCCGGGACGAACTGGTCGTCCGCTACGACGACTGGGCCACCGCCGCACTGGCCCGGGTCACCACCGGCGACCACCGCAAGGTCCTCCGACGGTTCATCCGCTGGCACCACCAACGCCGCCTGCAGGCCATGACCCCCGTGCCCTACGGCACGTTCCTGTCCGCCAAGCAGTCCACCACGGTGGCCATCGACTTCCTCAACTGGCTCACCACCCACGGAATCCAGATGCCCGGCCTGCAACAAGCCCATCTGGACCAGTGGCAGACCGAAGGGCCCACCACCCGCCAGACCGCCCATGGATTCCTGAACTGGGCCATCACCTCCCAGCTCGTCGACCCCACCCTGACCATGACGCCGCACCGCCGCGGCACCAGCCCCAGGCTCAACCTCACCGACCAGCACCGGGCCCTCCACCGCGTCACCGTCAGCGGCGACCTCCCGGCCCGCGACCGTGCTGCGGCGATCCTTGTGCTCGTCTTCGGCCAGCAGATCAAAGACGTCGTGAAGCTGACCTGGCAGGACGTCACGGTCACCGACGAGCTGGTCACCCTCGTCCTCGGCGCCGACCCGATCGCCCTGCCCGCCCCGCTCGATGAACCCTGGCGCGCCCTGGCAGCCGCACCGGGCCACGACGCCACCGCAGCACACCCGAACAGCCCGTGGGTGTTCCGAAGCAGTCTCCCCGGCCAGCACCTGAGCGCCGGGCACCTCAGGCACCGGCTGAGCACGCACTTCAGCGCCCGGGCGGCCCGGCTGGGCACCCTGCACGAGCTCACCAAGCACGCTCCCGTAGCGATCATCGCCGACACCCTCGGCTATGCCCCCGCCACCATCGCCCACCACGCCACCGCGTCCTCGGCCGGCTACGCCCAGTACGTCGCGGCCATCCGCGCCACCCAGAAAGGCGAGCCAACTCCCTGATCCCACCACAGGCCTACTCGTCCTCCTTCAACACGTCTCGCTACCGGTCGTCCGCGGGGAGGGACTACTGCAGTGACAGTTGAGAGGAGTTAGCACCCTTGGGCGCAGGGCAGCCTGCCACCTTGGGCGCCGGGCCGGCCTGCCCTTGTCCGCCGGGGTTTCCGTGGCGTGCACAGCTCATGTCGACGCCGGGTGCATTCGAGCAGATGCGACGGGGTGCTTCCTCCCCACGGCCGCAACAGTGGGTGGCCCAGGACGGGGAGCAAGGCGGCAAGAAGCTCCGCCGGTGACCGGCCGTTGAGGACTTCCTGAGGCCGGTGGTTGAGCTGATGCGCCCGGACCCTGATCTCCTCCGGTATGGTCGCCTTCGACCGACCGGTGGAGGAGTCCCATGGCAACCAGAGCCGGCACCGCGGGGCGTGACCCGGACAGCCGCGACAAGCCGTCCTCCCCCTCCGAGATCACCAAGTCTTCCTGGAGTTATCTCCTGCGCCGGTCGTTTCACGAGTTCGGCCGCGACCAGTGCACCGATTCCGCGGCGGTGATGACCTTTTTCGCGGTCCTGTCAGTCTTCCCGGGGATGCTCACGGTGGTGTCCCTGCTCGGTGTGGTCGGTCAGGCTGAGGCGACCACCGCGACCATCCTGCGCCTGCTGGACGAGTTCGGCGCCCCGGACGGTGCTGTGGCGGTGCTGGAGGGACCGATCCACGAGCTCGCCGACTTCTCCTCCGCGGGTTTGGCCCTGGCCGCCAGTCTGGTCGGCGCGCTGTGGACGGCCTCGGGCTATGTCCGTGCTTTCGCCCGGGCGATGAACCGCATCTATGAGGTCGAGGAAGGGCGCCCGATCTGGAAGCTCTACCCCATGATGATCGGGGTCACCGTGTCCTTGGTGATCCTGGTGGTCGCCATGATGCTGATGCTGTTGCTGTCGGGGCCGATCGCCGCACGTCTCGGGGCAGTGGTGGGGCTGAGCGAGTCCGCCCTGCAGCTGTGGAACACGCTCCGGGTCCCAGTGCTGCTGGGCCTGCTGACGTTCATGATCGCGGTGCTCTACTACGCCACCCCGAACATCCATCAGCCGAAGTTCCGGTGGCTCAGCCCGGGATCGTTGCTCGCCATCGTGGTCATGATCGCCGCCACGGCCGGCTTCAATGTCTACGTGTCCCACTTCAGCAACTACAACGCCACCTACGGCGCCATCGGCGGGGTGCTGGTTCTGCTGCTGTGGCTGTGGATCATGAACATCGTGCTGCTGGCCGGGGCGGAGTTCAACGCCGAGATCGAGCGCGCACGAGAACTGCAGGCCGGCATCACCGCCGAGGGCACCTTGCGGCTGCCCCCGCGCGATGTCCGTGCCTCTCGGAGGCTGCAGGACAAGGAGCAGGACCTGGTCGATGAGGGGCGCCGACTCCGCGAGAACCATGCCCATGCGGAGACCGCACCTGCCGAGGCGCCCCGGTGAACCGAGGAGCTTTCGTCGCTTCAGCCCAGGGTGTGATGGGGTTCGGGGCAGGGTCCGCCGAGCCCCACCCGCACCGCCGGGGACGGTTGCAGGACGGCCGTCGACAGCACGCCGGCCGTCAGGGCGGCGGTGGCGGTCTCGCCGGCCCGCTCGTGCAGGTGCGCGGCGACCGCGGTCCAGCGGGGCAGGGCGGGGTCGAGCTGGGCGAGGGCGGCCAGCCGGGCCTGCGCGCCGGCGGCCTCCCCGAGCGCGACGGCCCGGTTGAGGCGGGCCACCGGGCTGCCGGTGAGGCGCACCAGCTCGTCGTACCACTCCACGATCTGGGCCCAGTCGGTCTCCTCGGGGCTCCGGGCGTCGGCGTGCAGCGCCGCGACGGCGGCCTGCGCCTGGTACTCGCCCAGCCGGTCGCGGGCCAGCGCCGCCTGGAGCACGGCGACGCCCTCCGCGATCATCCGGGTGTCCCACAGGCTCCGGTCCTGCTCGGCCAACGGCACGAGCGCCTCCTGCACGGCGTCCTCGGCCGCCGCGAAGGGTGCTCCGCGGCGGACGAGGACGCCGATGGCGGTGGGGACGACGCTGCGCAGCAGGACCTCGTCCACCGGGGCTCACTCCGTGACGGTCGGGGGAGCAGTGAGGAACGGACGCACCTCGAGCCACTCGTGGATCGGCTCCCCGCCCGCCCCCGGCGCGGCCGAGAGCTCCCCGGCCAGCTCGAGGGCCCGGTCCCAGGAGTCGACGTCGATCGCCATCCACCCGGCGATCAGGTCCTTGGTCTCGGCGAACGGGCCGTCGGTGACCGGGGGGCGGCCCTCGCCGTCGGAGCGCACGAACGTGCCCTCCGGGGCCAGCGCCTGGGCGTCGACGAACTCCCCGGTCTCCCGCAGGCGGGCGGCGAAGTCCTCCATGTACCGGACGTGGGCCGAGACCTCCTCCGGCGTCCACCGGTCCATCGGCACGTCGTTGACCGGCGCGGGCGCGCCCCGGTAGTGCTTGAGCAGCAGGTACTTGGTCATGGTGTCCTCCTCGGCGGGGTGCGGCCCATTGTGGCCGCGTGCACCCCTGGGACGGAACAGGACGGGACGTCTCGACATCCCCGGGAACATTCCTCCTGAGGAATGTTCCCGCTCGGCGGCGCGCCACCGGCCCGGCGCCGTGCCGGAGGCCTGACGGCCCGCCCCGGGGCGTCTACTCTGTGAGCATGCTGATCGACCCCGCGGCGTCCACCGCCGCCACGCCCGTCCCGGAGGTCCTCCGATGAGCGGCGGCCTGATGGCCCTGCTCGACGACGTTGCCGCGCTCGCGCGCGTCACCGCCGCGTCCGTCGACGACATCGGCGCGGCCGCCGGGCGGGCGAGCATGAAGGCGGCCGGCGTGGTCGTCGACGACACCGCCGTGACGCCCCAGTACGTCCAGGGCATCACCCCGGCGCGGGAGCTGCCCATCATCTGGCGGATCACCAAGGGCTCGCTGCGCAACAAGCTCGTCTTCATCCTCCCCGCCATCCTGCTGCTCAGCGAGCTCGCCCCGTGGCTGCTGACCCCGATCCTCATGCTCGGGGGCAGCTACCTGTGCTTCGAGGGCGCGGAGAAGATCTGGTCCAAGCTCTCCGGGCACGGGCCGAAGACGAAGACCCCCGTCGTGGAGAAGGGCAAGGCCGCCGAGGACCGGATGGTCGGGGGCGCGGTGCGCACCGACCTGATCCTCTCGGCCGAGATCATGGTCATCTCCCTCAACGAGGTGGCCGGCGAGACGCTGCTGTCCCGGGCGGCGATCCTGGTCGTGGTGGCCATCGGCATCACGGCCCTGGTCTACGGGGTCGTGGCGCTGATCATCCGCATGGACGACTTCGGGCTGCACCTGGCCGAGCGCTCCTCCACGACGGCCCAGCGGATCGGGCGCGGGCTGGTCGACGGGATGCCGAAGCTGCTGGCCGTGATCTCGGTCGTGGGCACGGCGGCCATGCTGTGGGTCGGCGGCCACATCGTGCTCGTGGGCCTCGACGAGCTGGGCTGGCACGGCCCCTACGGCCTGGTCCACCACGTGGAGGTGCTCGTCCACGACGCCGTGCCCGGCGGGCTCGGCGCAGCGCTGGCCTGGCTGACCAACACCTTCTTCTCGGCCGTGCTCGGCCTGGTGTGGGGCGCGGTCCTCGTGCTGGTCTGGGAGCTGCTGCCCTTCGGCAAGGGCGAGCACGAGGCCGGGCACGCCGAGGGCGAGGCGCACGCCGGCCACGGCACGGCCCGCGGCGCGCACGGCCCGGAGCACCACGGCCGGCACTCCGCGAAGCAGCCGCGCCCCTCCGACGGCGCCCCGCCCGCCGAGGGCGGCTCGTCCGCGGTACGCTGAGCCCCGCCGCCGCGGCTCAGTCGGGTTGTTCGCCGGGCACCACCTCGGCGAGCAGCCCTTCCAGCCTCTCGTCGGTGAGGTGGGTCAGTCCGGTGAGGATCCCGATGATCCGCCGGCGCTGGGCCTCGTCGAACCGGGTGGCGTCCAGGATGTCGCTCACCCACAGGCCGTCCATGGCCAGGCGGACGATCACGCCGATCACCCCGGCGGGGTGCCCCGGGTCCAGGTCCTCCCGGTCCATCCGGCGGTTGCGCTGGATCAGGGCCTCGGCCAGGTGGGGTCGCGCCACCGCGGCGTGCAGCAGCGTCACCTGGTCGCGGTCGCTGTTCTCGCGGGCGTCGGAGAACGCCTGGACGTAGGCCCGGTCGTCGGCACCCTCGGGCACCGGGTCGGTGCGGGACCAGTGGTCGAGCTCCGCGACGAGCTCCTCGATCACCGCCTCGACGTGCCGCTCGATGTGCTCGCCCGGGGCCTCCGGCCTGAACATGGCTCCTCCCGTCCTCGCGCGGCGGTCGGCCCGCCGCAGATGGCTCCACCATAGGCCAGGGTCCCGGCGGAGGGCTCAGCGCTCGAAGCCGCGACGGCGGGTGCGCGAGCCCAGGTACTCCCGCAGCACCGCCGGGCCCAGGTCCTCGACCTCGGGGGTGACCACGCGCCCGCCGACCCGCTGCGCCATCCGCTGCAGGAACCGCGCCAGGCCGGGGTCCTCGCCCAGCCGGAAGAACGTGGTCTGCACCCCGGCCCGGCCCAGGCGGTCGAGCTCCTCGACGGTGGCCCGCACCGTCTCCGGCTCCGGCGGCCAGGAGAACCAGCTCTCGCCCCCGGGCAGCAGGTGGGCGGTGGGCTCGCCGTCGGTGACCACGAGCAGCACGGGCTGGAAGGACGGGTGGGCGCGGAAGAACCGCCCGGCCAGCAGCAGCGCGTGGTGCAGGTTCGTGCCCTGCTCCCGCAGCGGCGGCAGCCCGGTGAGCTCGCCGACGTCCAGCTGCCGGGCGTAGCGGCCGAAGCCGATCAGCTCGAGCCGGTCGCCGCGGAAGCGGGTGGAGACCAGGTGGTGCAGGGCGAGGGCGGTGCGCTTCATCGGCACCCACCGCCCCTCGGCGGCCATCGAGAACGAGGTGTCCACGAGCAGGGCGACGGCGGCCTGCGTGCGGGCCTCCGTCTCGGCGATCTCGATGTCGCCCGTGCCCAGGCGCAGCCCCTCCCGCGGGTCGGCGCCCTCGGCGGCGGTGCGGGTGATCGCGTTGGTCACGGTGCGGGTCGTGTCCCACGGCTCGACGTCCCCGAAGCGCCACTCCCGGGTCGCGCCGGAGGGCTCCCCGGCCGCGCCGGCCAGGCGGGCGTCCCGGCGCCCGGCGCGGGAGGACAGCCGCTGGGCGGCGTCGCGCAGCAGCGAGCGCCCGAGCCGCCGCACGGCCCGGGGCGAGAGCCGCAGCTGCCCGTCGGGGTCGCGGCGCAGGTAGCCGCTGTCCCGCATGGCCCGCTCGAGCTCGGCGAGGGTGCGGGCGGAGACGGCGGCGTCCCCGCCCAGCTGCCGGGCGAGGGCGTCGAGGTCGAGGTCGTCGAGGGTCGCGCCCCGGTGGAACTGGGAGAGCTGCTCGGCCAGGGCGTCGAGGTCGGCGAGGTCCTGGAACACTCCGGTGCCGTCGCCGAGATCGAGCCCGTCCCGGCCCTCGAGGCGCTCGGAGCCGGTCCAGTCCTCGCCGGGGCGCAGCGCCTGCAGGTTCGCGTCGAGCCGGCCCAGCTGCGCCATGAGCCCGGGGGAGCCGAAGGCCTGCGCCGAGAGCTGCATCAGCTCCTCGCGCTGCTCGGGGCTCATCGAGTTGAGCATCCGCTGGGCCGCGGCCGAGCGGCGGGCCATCGCGTCGATCAGCTCCTCGACCGACTGCGGGTCCTCGGGGAAGAAGTCCCCGTGGCGGTCCATGAAGTCCCGGAAGTCCTCCTCGGTGTCCTCGCCCCGCCGGTGCTTGTCGAGCAGCTCGTTGAGGTCGCCCAGCATCGCCGCCACGGCCTCGCGGTCGGCGTCGGTGGCGTTCTCGAGGGCCTGCTTCATCCCGGCGAAGCGCTGGTCGAGCAGCTCCCGGCCGAGCAGGTCCCTGATCTGCTCGTAGGCCTCCCGGGCGTCCCGGGACTGCCAGTCGTAGGACGCGAGCTCGCTGACCGCGGCGGCGGTCGAGGCGGGCAGCCCGTCGAGCTGCAGCTCCCGGAAGGAGCGGTCCATCGGGTCCATCCGGGCGTCGCGTAGGAACTGCTCCCGTTCGAGCCGCAGGGCCTTCTCCAGCAGCTGCTTCGCCTCGTCGAGCGTGCCGCCCAGGCGGTGGTGCTTCAGCAGCTCCTGCCGGCGCCGGTGCACGCGCCGGGCCAGGTCGTCGAGGCCCTCCTGCCCGCTCCCGCCGCGGCGCAGGTGCTCGCGCAGCGCCTCCTCGGGGGAGTACCCGGCCATGACGTCCTCGGCCACGGCCTCGAGCGCCTCGGCCAGGTCCACGGGCGGGGCCAGCGGGTCGGGCCCGCCGGCGTACCGGCCGTAGCGGGCGGAGCGGTGGTGTGCGGGCATGACGCCCCCTGTCGTGTCGTCGCTGCCCCGGGCGGGGCGGTCAGCCGTAGACGGTGCCGCCCTCGTCGGAGTCCTTGGAGATGCGCTGGGCGAGGAACAGGCCCTCGAGGGCCAGTTCGATCGCGCTGGCGCGCTGGCCGGGCGTGCTCGCGCCGAGGCGCTCGGCGATCCGGTCGTAGACGCTGCCCCCGCCGTCGTCCTCCGGGACGGCGGGCAGGGCGGCGAGGAAGTCGCGGGCGGAGACGTCCTCGCCGGTGGCCACGGTGGTGGAGCCGTCGAAGGCCTCCACGAGCGGGCCCAGGTCCAGGCCGCGGAAGCGGGCCCGGACGGTCTCCGCGGTGGCCCGGCGGAGCAGGTGGTCGAGGATCGCGCGCTCGCGGCCCTCCTCGCCGGACTCGAACTCGATCTTGCCGGCGAGCACGTCGGTGGCGGTGTCGACGTCGACCGTGCGCGCGACCGCCTCCTCCTCCCCGCGCACCGCGGACCGGCGCAGGGCGGCGGCGGCGACCGTCTCGGCGCCCGCGATGGCGAAGCGCGCGGAGACCCCGGAGCGCTGGTCGACGGCGGGGGAGTCGCGCAGCAGGTGCGTGTAGCGGGCCAGTGTCTCGAGGATCGGGTCGGGGACCTGCGCGACGAGCTCGGCCTCCTGGCGGATCACGGCGATCTCGTCCTCGAGCTCGAGCGGGTAGTGGGTGCGGATCTCGGCGCCGAAGCGGTCCTTGAGCGGGGTGATGATCCGGCCGCGGTTCGTGTAGTCCTCCGGGTTGGCGGAGGCGACCACGAGCACGTCCAGCGGCAGGCGCAGCACGTAGCCGCGGATCTGGATGTCGCGCTCCTCCATGACGTTGAGCAGCGCGACCTGGATCCGCTCGGCGAGGTCGGGCAGCTCGTTGATCGCCACGATCCCGCGGTGGGCGCGGGGCACCAGCCCGTAGTGGATGGTCTCGGGGTCGCCGAGGCGGCGGCCCTCGGCGACCCGCACGGGGTCGACGTCGCCGATCAGGTCGGCCACGGAGGTGTCCGGGGTGGCGAGCTTCTCGACGTAGCGCTCCGAGCGGTGCCGCCACACGACCGGCAGTGCGTCCCCCTCCGCCTCGACGCGGCGCCGGGAGGCCTCGGTGAGCGGCTCCTCGGGGTGCTCGTTGAGCTCCGAGCCCTCGATCGCGGGCGACCACTCGTCGAGCAGGCCCGAGAGGGTGCGCAGCAGGCGGGTCTTGCCCTGCCCGCGCTCGCCGAGCAGCACGACGTCGTGGCCCGCGAGCAGCGCCCGCTCCAGCTGGGGCAGGACCGTGTGCCGCAGCCCGTGCAGGCCCGGCCACGGGTCCCGGCCCTCGGCGAGGGCGCGCAGGAGGTTCTCGCGCAGCTCCGCGCGCAGGGGCCGGTGGCGGTGCCCGGCCGCGCGGAGCTCGCCGAGGGTGCGGATGTCGGGGGAAGGGGTCCGGTCGCTCACACCGTCACGGTAGCCCTCCGGCCGGGCGGGCGTAAGAGGGGCCGATCCCGGACGTCGCCGGAGGTCGTGGCGGCCGGTCCGCCGGGGCCGCTGCTCGTAGGCTGGGCCCATGAGCACGCTCCCCGGTGCCTGGCGCCGGCTGCTGAACCGGTTCTGGTTCGTCCCGGCCGTGTGCCTGGCGGCCGCGGTGGTCCTGGCCCAGGCCGCCGTGGCCGTGGACCGGGCGCTGCCCGACGACCTCTCCTCGCCCTGGGTCGCCTGGGTGTACGCGGTGGGCATCGACGGCTCCCGCGCGATGCTCTCCGCGATCGGCGGGTCGATGCTCGGGGTGGCCGCGACCGCGTTCTCCATCACGATCTCGGTGATCGCCACGGCCAGCTCCACCTACGGCCCCCGCCTGGTCCGCAACTTCATGGCCGACCGCGGCAACCAGACCGTGCTGGGCGTGCTGGTCGCCACGTTCGTCTACGCCCTGCTGGTGCTGCGCACGATCCGCTCGGCCTCCGACGACCTCGCCGAGCCGTTCGTGCCCCACCTGGCCGTGAACCTCGCGGTGGTCCTGGCCGTGGCCGACGTCGCCCTGGTGGTGTGGTTCATCCACCACATCGCCGACTCCGTCCAGGTGGACACCCTCGTGCACGGCGCCCGCCGGCGGCTGCTGGACGTCGTCGAGCGGTGGCACCCGGAGCGGCTGCCGGAGGACCGGGCGCGCACCGGCGGGCACCGCGGCGGCGGGGGCGAGGTGAGCGCGGACGCGGTCGGCTACGTGCTCGACGTCGACCTGGCGCGGATCTGCTCCGTCCTCGAGGACGCCGGGGCCCGGGCCGAGCTCCTCCCGCGGGTGGGCGACCACCGGCTGCGCGACGAGCCGCTCTTCCGCGTGTGGCCCGAGGAGCGCGCGGAGGACCTCGCGGGTCCCCTGCGGCGGGCCGTGCGCCTCGGCGACGCCCGCTCGGCCGACCAGGACGTGCGCTTCGCCGAGCAGCAGGTGGTCGAGCTCGCGGTGCGGGCCCTGTCCCCGGGCACCAACGACCCCTACACGGCGATCAACGCCGTCGAGGAGGTCGCCGCCGGGATCGTCACCGCCGTCTCCCGCCCCCTCCCCGGGAACACGGTCGTGGCCGACGGCGTGCCGCGGCTGCGCCACGCCACCGTCGAGCTCGAGGAGATCGTGGACATGCCCTTCGACCAGATCCGCCCGCACGTCGGCGGGCACGCCGAGGTCGTCCTCGCCCTGATCGACCTGGCCGCCCGGATCGAGGCCGCCACGGTCCACGAGCACCTCCGGACCCGGGTGCGCGAGCACGTCGGCACGCTGCTCGCGCAGTTCGCCGCCGGCGGCCCCTCCGACCGGGACCTCGTCCGCGTGCGGGCCCGCGCCGACCTGCGGCGGCTCGGGGACGCGGCGGTGCCGCCCCCCGAGTGACCGGCCGGTCCCCGCCGCAGGGGCCGGGACCGGCGCACCGCCGTCGTCGTCCGGGCGTCCGACGACGACGGGGCCTGTTCCCGCACGGACGGCCGTCGGTACGCTGGTGCCGATGGCACCGCGCGCACGGCACCGCAGCACGCTCGTCCTGCTGGTCAGGCACGGCGAGACACCCACCACGGGCAGGGTCCTGCCGGGGCGGGCCCCCGGACTGCACCTGTCCGAGCGCGGCCGGGAGCAGGCCGAGCACGTCGCCCGCCGCCTCGACGGGGTCGCCGTCGACGCCCTCTACACCTCGCCGCTCGAGCGCACGCGGGAGACCGCGGCCCCCGTGGAGGCCCGCACCGGGCGGGAGGCCGTGGTCGAGCCGGGCCTGCTCGAGTGCGACTTCGGCGAGTGGACCGGCGAGGAGCTCTCCCGGCTCTCCCGGCTGAAGGCCTGGCAGACCGTCCAGCGGGCCCCCTCGGCCTTCCGGTTCCCGGGCGGGGAGAGCTTCCCCGAGATGCAGTCGCGCACCGTGGCCGCCGTCGACCGCCTGCGCGCCGCCCACGAGGGCGGGACCGTGGTCTGCTTCTCCCACGCCGACCCGATCAAGGCGGTGCTCGCCCACGCCCTGGGCACGCACCTGGACCTCTTCCAGCGCATCGTCGTCAGCCCGTGCTCGGTCTCGGCCGTCGCGTGGGCGCCCGGGCAGGGCCCGTCGGTGCTCACCGTCAACTCCACCGACGAGCCGCTGGCCGGCCTGAGGACCCCGTGAGCGGGCCGCCGTGGACGAGCTCGCGCTGCTGAGGTCCGGCCGGATCGAGCTGCTGGGGATGATCCGCGGCAGCAGCAACTCCGCGCTGCTCGTGGAGCTCGCCCACGGCCCGGACACCGCCTGGGGCGTCTACAAGCCGGTCGAGGGGGAGCGGCCCCTGCGGGACTTCCCCCGCGGGCTGCACCGGCGCGAGGCCGCCGCCCACGTGCTCAGCGAGCTCCTCGGCTGGGGTCTCGTCCCGCCGACCGTGCTGCGCGAGCAGGGTCCGTTCGGCGCCGGCTCCGTGCAGCTGTTCGTCGAGCACGACCCCCGGGAGCACTACTTCACCCTGCAGGCCACCGCCCCCGAGACCCACGACGCGCTGCGGCGGCTTGCGGTCTTCGACGTCGTGGCCAACAACGCCGACCGAAAGGGCGGGCACGTGCTGCGCGCGGCCGACGGCCGGGTGCAGGGCATCGACCACGGCCTGTGCTTCGGCACCGGCCACCGGCTGCGGACGGTCGTGTGGGACTTCGCCGGGGAGCCGGTGCCCGCGGCCCTGCTCGAGGACCTCGCCCCGCTCGCGCGGACCGTGCCCCCCGAGCTCGCCGCGCTCCTCGACGAGCCCGAGACCGAGGCCCTGCGGCGGCGGGTGCGGCACCTGCTCGAGGAGCCCGTGCTGCCGCTGGACCCCACCGGATGCCGGGTGCCCTGGCCGCTGCTCTGAGCCCGGGCAGCTCCCGGGCGCTGGGCCGCGTCAGGCCGCCGGGGAGTCTCTCCACCGGCAGCCCGTCCAGGCGGTACCCTTCCGTGGTCCAGTGGAACAGCAGAGCAAGCCCCCTGCCCGGTGGGGAGCGGAGGAGCAGTGCCGTGCCCGACCTGCAGCCGAGAACCCCGCAGCTGGGACTGCGCGCCAACGCCGCCCAGTTCACCCTCCTCGTGGCCGTCAACGCCCTGGTCGGCGGCATGGTCGGCCAGCAGCAGACCGTGCTGCCGCTGCTGGCCGGGGAGGAGTTCGGCCTCACCGGCTACACCTTCGTCTTCACCTACGTCGCCGCGTTCGGGGTCACCAAGGCGATCGCCAACTGGTTCGCCGGGACCCTCTCCGACCGGTGGGGGCGCAAACCGGTGCTGCTGGTGGGCTGGCTCTTCGCCGTGCCGGTGCCGCTGATGCTCATCTGGGCCCCGGACTGGTGGTGGGTGGTGGCCGCGAACGTGCTGCTGGGGATCAACCAGGGCCTGACCTGGTCCACGACCGTGGTGATGAAGATCGACCTGGTCGGCCCGGACCGGCGCGGGCTGGCGATGGGGCTCAACGAGGCCGCCGGCTACGGGGCGGTGGCCGTGACCGCCCTGCTGGCCGGACACCTGGCCGAGCAGTACGGGCTGCGCCCGGCCCCGTTCCTGCTGGGACTGGCCTACACCGCCCTGGCGCTGCTGCTGTCGGGGGTGTTCGTGCGCGAGACCCGCGACCACGCCCATCACGAGGCCGCCGGGCACGTCCCCCGGGCCGACGGCCTGCACGACCACCTCCACGCCGGGCTCACCGACCGCCAGGTCGCCCTCCAGGCCGGCCTCAAGGAGCCCGCGCTGTCCTCCGCCAGTCAGGCCGGGCTGGTGAACAACCTCAACTTCGGGCTCTCGTGGGGCCTGTTCCCCCTGCTGTTCGCGACCGCCGACCTGGGGGTGGGCGAGATCGGCCTGCTGTTCGCCCTCTACCCCGGGGTCTGGGGTGCGGGCCAGCTGGTCACCGGGGCGCTGTCCGACCGGATCGGGCGCAAGCACCTGGTCACCGCCGGGATGGCGACCCAGGCGGTGGCGCTCGCCGTCATCGCGCTCGGCGACGGCTTCGCCGGCTGGGCGGCGGGCACGGTCCTGCTCGGGACCGGCACGGCGATGGTCTACCCGACCCTGCTGGCCGTCGTGGGGGACGTCGCCCATCCCGCGTGGCGCGGCCGCGCCGTGGGCGTCTACCGGGTCTGGCGCGACCTGGGCTACGCCGTCGGGGCGGTCCTCGGCGGGATCGTGGCGGACCTGCTCGGGCTGCACGCCGCCGTCTGGGCCGCCGCGGTCGTCAGCGCGGCCTCCGCGCTGGTCGTGGCGGTGCGGATGTACGAGACCCACCGGCCGGCGGCCGCGGCACCCCGGGGCTGAGGGTCGCGTGCGGGCGGGGCCTGTCCCGCCCGGGTGCGGCGCCGCGGTGCGGCCGGGCATCTTCACGGAACCTTCATCGCCCCGGCCTTCCGTGCGCTCCGACCGACAGGCTACTGTCGATGTCACGGCGGGCCGGCTCCGGCCGGCCCACCGGATCGCACGACGGACGACCGATCGGACGAAGGAGCGACCCATGACCCACGTGAGCTCGATGCTGAAGACCTACCCCAAGGACCTGGGGAACATCGACGAGCAGAAGCTGGCCGCGTGCATCGCCGCCTGTTTCGAGTGCGCCCAGACCTGCACGGCCTGCGCCGACGCGTGCCTGGCCGAGGACTCGGTCGCGGAGCTGACCGCCTGCATCCGCAAGAACCTGGACTGCGCCGACGTCTGCGCGAGCACCGGCAGCGTGCTCTCCCGCCAGACGGGCAACAACTCCGAGGTCACCCGGGCGGTGCTCGAGGCCTGCCGGACCGCCTGCCGGTCCTGCGGCGACGAGTGCGAGCAGCACGCGCAGATGCACGAGCACTGCAAGGTCTGCGCCGAGGCGTGCCGCCGCTGCGAGCAGGCCTGCGCGGACCTGCTCGCCTCGCTGGGCTGAGCCCGGCCGCAACCGCACGGACCGGGACGCCCGAGAGGTGCGCCCGCAGACGGAGCGCCCCGCGGGCGTCCCGGCGGAGAACGGAGGGATGCCGTGCCGAGCACGGAGAGCGAGCGGACCGGTGGCCGCGGGGACCAGCACCAGCAGCACGGAGGGCACGGCGGCAAGGGGATGTACCTGCGCTTCGCGGCCATGATCCTCACGGCCATGGTGGTGATGTACGCGACCATGTTCATCGGCTCCTGGGAGTGGAGCCACGTGCGCTGGAGCGAGAACCGCCTGTTCATGACGCTGACCATGGGCGGGACCATGGTCCTGGTCATGCTCGCCTGGATGCTGAACATGTACAGGAGCACCAGGGCCAACGTGGCCGTGGTGGTGGTCGGCCTCCTGATGCTGGGCGGCGGGGCGTTCCTGGACCGCAGCCAGACCACGGTGCAGGACACCGCGTACATGAGCTCGATGATCCCGCACCACTCCCTGGCCATCACCCGGTCCGAGCGCGCCGAGCTGGCCGACGTGCGGGTGTGCGAGCTCGCGGTGGAGATCAGCGAGGCCCAGCGGCGGGAGATCTCCGAGATGGAGTGGCTGATCGAGGACATCGAGCGCAACGGCGTGGCCGCCACCGCCGAGGAGGCCCGGGCGCGACCCGTCCCCGACCACGAGGAGCCGGCCGAGCGGCAGTGCCCCGGGGGCTGAGCCCACGTCCGGGCGGGCTCAGTGGGCCTCGACGGTGCCCATCATGCCGAGGTCCTCGTGGTCGAGGATGTGGCAGTGGTAGACGGTGCGGCCGCCGAAGTCGTCGAAGGCCACCCGGACCGTCACCTCCCCGAAGGCCGGGATGTTGACCACGTCCTGCCACTGCGGAGCGGAGACGTCGCGGCCCTCCTCGGCCACGACCTGCATGGGCCACACGTGCAGGTGCACCGGGTGGTCCATGGGGCTGGAGTTGGTCAGGGTCCACTCCTCCACGGTGCCCACCCGGACCCGCTGGTCGGTGCGCTCGGCGTCGAACTCCTGGCCGTCGATGGTGAAGGACATCATCTGCCCGGGGCCTCGCCTGCTGCCCATCATCCCGCCCATCCCGCCCATGCCCATGGCGAAGTCGAGGGTGCGCCGGGCCGCGACCGGCTCCTCGCGCAGGTCCCGCAGCGCCGGGCCCGCGGGCACGGGGTCGGCATCCCCGACCCGGTCCCCGGCGACCTCGAGGGCGAGCAGCTCGATCGGCTCGTCGGTGCCGGGGCCGTCGCCCGGCATCGCCCCGCCCATCATGCCGTCCATGCTCCCGCGGTCCACGGGGGCGGCGGTCAGCGCGGACGTGCCCTCGCGGGTGTCCACGAGCAGCTCCACCCGGTTGCCCGGGGCCAGGGTCACCTCGGTGAGCTCGACGGGCTCGGGCAGGCGGCCGACGTCGCGGCCGAGCAGCCGCAGCGTCTGGCCGTCGAGGGTCAGGCGCAGGTACCGGGAGGGGCAGGCGTTGACGACCCGCCACAGCTCCCGCTCCCCGGGTGCGGCGCCGGCCCGGGGCCGGACCTGGCCGTTGACCAGCACGGTCTCGCCCTCCCGGCCCATCATCCGCTGCGGCGGGGAGACCTCGGCCAGGTTCCCGGAGTCGTCGAGGGTGAGGTCCGAGACCACCAGCACCCGTTCCCGGGCCACGGGCACGGGGTCGGGGTCCTCGACGACGATGGCCCCGTAGAGACCCGCCGCGAGCTGGTCGGCCACGTGCCCGTGCCGGTGCGGGTGGTACCAGTAGGTGCCGGGCGGGTGGTCGTCCGGGAGGACGAACTCGTAGTCGAAGGACCCCCCGGGCTCGATGCTGACGAAGGGGTTGTCCCCGTTGTCCTCCGGGGAGACGTGCAGCCCGTGCACGTGCAGGTTCGTGGGGACCTCCAGGCCGTTGGTCATCGCCACCCGGATCGTGTCCCCGGGGCGGACCCGCAGGGTGGGGCCGGGCAGCGAGCCGTTGAAGGCCTGCACGTGCGCCTGACGCGCCCCGACCCGCACGCGGGCGGGGGCGGCCTCCAGGGCCAGGTCCAGGACGCCGTCCCGGCCGGTCAGCACCTCGGGCTGGACCAGGTCCCGGCCGCCGCCGAGGGCCTCGCCGCCGCCGGAGGTCCACCACAGGCCGGCCCCGCCGGAGGCGGCGGCGCCGGCCCCGGCCGCACCGAGGGCCAGCAGCTGCCGCCGGGTCAGCGGGCTCACCGCTCGCCCTCCTCCAGGGTGCGCAGCCGCTCCCGGTACTCCTCGGTGCTGATCTCCCCGCGGGCGTAGCGCTCCTCGAGGATCTCCCGCGACCGGCGCGGTCCCGCGCCGGTCGGCGGCGGGGCGGTCCCGCCCTGCCTGGTCCCGCCGCCCGGTCCGCCGGTGAAGGCCTTGACCAGCACGAACACCAGCACGACCAGTCCCACGATCAGCAGCAGCCAGAACAGCAGGCCCCAGCCCATGCCGCCTCCCATGCCGTTGCCCCACATCATCACGGACCTCCTCCGTCTCGCTCGGCTGGTGCTGCCCGCGGGCGGCCGCACGGGGCGGCGGTCCGCGGGCGCCGGACGGTCACGATCCGTCCGGCAGTTCCTGGAGCATCTGTTCCATCTCGTCGATCTCGGCCTCCTGGGCCGCGACGACGTCCTCCGCGAGCGCGACGGCCTGCGGGTTCTGCCCGTCGGCGACCTGGTCGCGGGCCATCTCGACCGCGCCCTCGTGGTGGGCGGTCATCTGCTCGAGGTAGAGCCGGGCCGCCTCGGTGCCCTGGGCGGTCTCCAGCTGCTGCAGGTCCTCCTCGGTCATCATGCCGCTCATCCCGTGGCCCATGTTCTCGATGTCACTGGCGTCCTGCCCCCAGGCAGCGAGCATCGCGTTCATCCGTTCGATCTCCGGACCCTGGGCATCGATCACCCGCTGGGCGAAGTCGCGCACTTCGGCCGGGACGTCCTCCCCGGCGAGGAGGATCTCGCTCATCTGCACGGCCTGCTCGTGGTGGGGGATCATCATCTGCGCGAACATCACGTCCGCCTCGTTGTGCTCCGCGGCGATCGGCTCGCCGGAGGCGGACGCGCTGCCGGTGGCCGAGGAGGTGGCGGTCGGCGCCTCGGTCGCCGGGGCGGTGCTCTCCTCGTTCCCGCCGGTCGCGCAGCCCGCCAGGGCGAGGGCGGAGGCCAGGGCGAGGGTGGTCAGGGTGGTCGAACGCTCGGGGGTCATGTCCTTCTTCTCTGCTCGGGGATCTCTTCGGATCGGATCGGGGGTCTTCCCGCGACGTCACGGCGGCACCCCGCCGGCAGGCCTCACGACGCCGCGGCCGCGGCCGGGCGCTCGGCGGGCCGGGGCTCCCCGGCGGCGGCCAGCCGGGCGGGGTCGAGGTCGAGGCGGCGCAGCAGCTGGGCGTTGAGGGCCACCACGATGGTCGAGGCGGACATCAGCACCGCACCGACCGCAGGGGAGAGCACGATCCCGGCCGGGGCGAGGACGCCGGCGGCCAGGGGGACGGCGACGACGTTGTAGCCGGCCGCCCAGACCAGGTTCTGGAGCATCTTGCGGTAGCCGGCCCGAGAGAGGTCGATCATCGACAGCACGGCCCGGGGGTCGTTGCCGGCCAGCACGACCCCGGCGGACTCCATGGCCACGTCGGTGCCGGCGCCGATCGCGATGCCGACCTCGGCGCGGGCCAGCGCCGGGGCGTCGTTGACGCCGTCGCCGACCATCGCCACGGTCTTCCCCCGGGACTGCAGCTCGACGACCTTGCTGTCCTTGTCCTGGGGCAGGACCTCGGCGAAGACCTCGTCGATGCCGAGGTCGGCGCCCACGGCCTCGGCGACCTGACGGGCGTCGCCGGTGATCATGGCGACGCGCACGCCGCGCTCCTGCAGCGCCCGCACGGCGGCGCGGGACTCGGGACGGACCGCGTCCTCGAGGGCCAGGGCGCCGATGACCTGCCCGTCGCGCAGGACGTGGAGGACACCGGCGCCGCGCTCCGCCCAGGACCGGGTGGCCGCGGCGATCGCGGCGGGGCTTGCCAGGTCGAGCTCCCGGAGCAGGTTCGGCCCGCCCACGGCAACCTCGGCCCCGTCGACCTGCGCGCGCACCCCCCGGCCGGTGGCGGCCCGGAAGGCGGTGCCGCGCAGCCGCCGCTCCGAGGCCCCGGGGTGCGCGGCGGCGGCGGCGACGACGGCGCGGGCCACGGGGTGCTCGCTGTCGGCCTCGGCGGCCGCGGCCAGGGCCAGCAGCTCGCCCTCGGAGACCCCCGGCACGGGCGCGGTGCCCGTGACGGCGTGGGCGCCCTCGGTGAGGGTGCCGGTCTTGTCGAAGAGCACGACGTCGATGGTGCGCATCCGCTCCAGAGCCATCCGGTCGCGGATCAGCACCCCGGCCCTCGCGGCGCGCTCGGTGGAGAGCGCGACGACCAGGGGGATGGCCAGGCCCAGCGCGTGGGGGCAGGCGATGACGAGGACGGTCACGGTGCGCACCACGGCGTCGTCGGGGGAGCCGAGCAGGGTCCAGGCCAGCGCGGTGAGGATGCCGGCGCCCAGGGCGAACCAGAACAGCAGCGCCGCGGCGCGGTCGGCCAGGGCCTGGGCGCGGGTGGAGGACTCCTGGGCGTCGGCGACCATGCGCTGGATCCCGGCCAGGGCGGTGTCCTCCCCGACGGCCTCCACCCGCACGCGCACGGTGCTGTCGGTGGCCACGGTCCCGGCGACCACGGGCTCGCCGGGACCGCGGGCGACGGCGCGGGACTCGCCGGTGATCATGGACTCGTCGAACTCGGCCGACCCGTCGGTGATCGTGCCGTCGGCCGGCATGCGGGCCCCGGGGCGCACGAGCACGAGGTCGCCCGCGGCGAGCGCGCCGATCGGGACGGTCTCGGTCTGACCGTCCTCGATGCGCTCCGCCTCGTCGGGCAGCAGGGCCGCCAGGGCGTCGAGCGCGGAGGAGGCGGCTCCGAGGGCGCGCATCTCCATCCAGTGGCCCAGCAGCATGATCACCACCAGCAGGGCGAGCTCCCACCAGAAGTCGAGGTCGAACCCGCCGATCCCGAGCGTGGTGGCCCACGAGGCCGTGAAGGCCACCGTGATGGCCATGGCGATCAGCAGCATCATCCCCGGCTGCTTCGAGCGCAGCTCGGTGAGCCCGCCCCGCAGGAACGGCGCGCCGCCGTGGAGGAAGATCACGGTGCCGAGCACCGGGGGGATCCAGGCGGAGCCCGGGAACCGGGGAACGTGGTAGCCGAGCAGGTGCCCGACCATCGGGCTGAGGACCACGACGGGGACCGAGAGCACCAGGGAGAGCCAGAAGCGGTTGCGGAACATCGCCGTCGAGTGCCCGGCGTGCTGCCCGTGGGCGTGGACCTGGTGGTCCTCGTCGAGGGCCGAGCGGGCGTGGGCGTGCGGCACGGCCTGGCCGTGGGTCCCGGTGTCCTCGTGGCCGGCGTGCCCGGTGGCTGCGCCGGGGTCGTGGCGGTGGTGGGTGGTCATGGTGTGCTCCTCGGGCCGGATCACGGCGTGCGGTCGGCGTCCTGCGTACCCCTCCAGGGTATATACCCCCTAGGGGTATTTGGCAAGGGAGTGCCGGGGTCCTCCGCCGCCGGGTCCGGAGGGGCCGAGCACCCGCGCGGCAGCACCGCGGTGAAGACCGCGCCCCGTCCCGGGCCGGGGGAGGCGGCCGTGAGGGTGCCGCCGTGGGCCTCGACCAGGGCGCGGGCGATGGTGAGCCCGATCCCCGAGCCGCCGTGGTCGCGGTCGCGGGCGGAGTCCCCGCGCCAGAAGCGCTCGAAGACGTGGGGCAGCCGGTCGGCCGCGATGCCCTCGCCGGTGTCGGCCACGGTCAGGACGGCGCGCGCCGGGCCGTCGGGGGCGGCCCGCACGGTCACGGTGCCGCCGGGCGGGGTGTGCCGCAGGGCGTTGGTCAGCAGGTTGCCCAGCACCTGGCCCGTGCGCTGCCGGTCCACCCGGGCCACGGTCGCCGGCCCGGCCTCCACCACGAGCTCCACGCCCTTGGCGGCGAAGGCCTCGCGGTGGGCGTCGGCGCCCGCGCGGGCGAGCTCGTCCAGGGACTGCTCGGTGCGGTCGAGCTCGATCCGGCCCTCCTCGGCGCGCGAGACGTCGTGGATGTCCTCGACCAGGCGGGTGAGCCGTTGCAGCTGGTCGGTCAGGATCGCGCCCGTCTCCTCGTCCCAGGGCACGACCCCGTCCTGGAGGCCCTCCACGTAGACCGTGAGCACCGAGACGGGGGTGCGCATCTCGTGGGCGAGGTCCGAGAGCATCCGCCGCCGGGTCTCCTCGGTGCGCTCGAGGCGCTCCGCCATCGTGTTGAAGGCCCCGGTGAGGGCGTCCACCTCGGCGCCGGCGCCCATGGCCGGGACCCGGGCGTCGTAGCGCCCGCGGGAGACGCCCCGGGCCGCCTCGGTCAGCCGCTCCAGGGGGCCGCGCAGGCGGCGGGAGGACCAGGCGCTCACCGCGAGCGCGCAGACCAGGGCGGTGCCGAGGGCGACCCCGAGGGTGAGCAGGCCGGTGTCCCGGTAGGCCTGCTCGACGTGGAGCAGCTCCGGGGAGCTCTCGGCGTGGCCGGCCATCACGAGGTGCTCGTGGAAGATCGGGGGGCCCGCGACCGCGGCGGCCGTGGCGGCGGCGGCGAGGCTCGCCGCGACGACCAGCAGCTGGGCGCCGAGGAGGCGCAGGGCCAGG
Organism: Kocuria flava; assembly: GCF_001482365.1. Taxonomy (NCBI): domain Bacteria; kingdom Bacillati; phylum Actinomycetota; class Actinomycetes; order Micrococcales; family Micrococcaceae; genus Kocuria; species Kocuria flava. Next base: position 727,173 of record NZ_CP013254.1, read on the forward strand.
CCCCGCTCGCGCCGGGGGCTCACCGGACCGCCATCCGGTAGCCGATGCCCCGGACCGTCTCGACCACGGCGGCCGGGGCGCCGCCGAGCTTGCGCCGCAGGTGGCCGATGTGGACGTCCACGAGCCGCTCGTCGCCGACCCAGGACGGGCCCCACACGGCGTCGATGAGGTGCCGGCGGCTCAGCGCCCGGTGCGGCTCGGCGGTCAGGGCGGCCAGGAGGTCGAACTCGGTGGGGGTCAGGGCGACGGGGACCCCGTCCACGCGCGCCTCGCGGGCGCCGAGGTCGACGACGACGCCGCCGACCGTCCGCACCGGTGCCGCGGCGGGCAGCGCGGTGCGGGGACGGCGCAGCACCGCCGCGACGCGGGCGACGAGCTCGCGGACGCTGAAGGGCTTCACGACGTAGTCGTCGGCGCCGGCGTCGAGGCCGGCCAGGACGTCGTCCTCGTCGCCGCGGGCGGTGAGCATCAGCACGTAGCAGGAGGAGAAGCGCCGGACGCGGCGGCAGACCTCGATGCCGTCGAGCCCCGGCAGCCCGAGGTCGAGGACCACGACGTCGGGGGCCCGCAGGCGCGCGGCCTCGACCGCCTCGGGCCCGGTGTGCACGACGGCGACGTCGTGGCCGGCGCGGGCGAGGTAGGCGGCGACCATGCGGGCGAGGGGCTTCTCGTCGTCGACGACCAGCACCCGGCCGGTCGCCGGTTCGGGGCCGGGACTCATGCCCCCAGTGTCCTCCCGTGCGGACGCGGCGGAGGAGCCCGGAGCCGGTGCACCGGCCGATCTTCGCCGAATCTTCACGCGGTCCCGTGCCCGCCGCCGCGGTGCGGCGGGTGCACCCGGTGCGAGCCGTCCGGTGCGGGACGGTCGCCGGGGACCGCGGGTCAGGCGGGGCTCAGCCCTCGCACTCGATGCAGTACGCGGCCCCGTTCTTCTCGCGCGCGAGCTGGCTGCGGTGGCGGACCAGGAAGCAGGACATGCAGGTGAACTCGTCCTCCTGCTCCGGCACGACCTGGATCCGCAGCTCCTCGTGGGAGAGGTCGGCGCCGGGCAGGTCGATGCCCTCCGCGGTGTCGCTGTCCTCCATGTCGAGGGTCGGCGTCTGGGCGGTCTCGCTGCGCTGGGCGCGGATCGCCTCGAGGGACTCGTTGGCGGGCTCTTCCTCGACGCTGACCTTCGGGGCGTCGTAGTCGGTGGCCATGGGTGGGTCCTCCTTCGGACGGGGTGCTGGGCCGGACGGGGTGCCGTCCCGGACGGGTGCGGGACGGTGTCCTCCCGGCTGGTCCCCCGCACAACCGGGGGAGGGCGGAACGTGTTCCCGCGGCGCCGACCCGGGCCGCAACGATCCCCTCCGGACTGTTGGGTCCTGGGCCGCCGGGCCGTAGGCTCGGCACGTCGGCCCCCGACCGTACCGGGCGCGGCCCCCGCGGACAAGCGGGTCCGCGCGGGCGCGGGGGCGGGACACGACCAGGACCGGCGGCGCGAAGTGCGAGGTGGACCGTGACGACCAGACCCGACGTGATCGTCTTCGACGTCAACGAGACCCTCTCGGACATGACGCCCCTGGGGGAGGCGTTCGCCGCGGCCGGGGCCCCGGCCCACCTGGCGCGCACCTGGTTCGCGGGCATCCTGCGCGACGGCTTCGCGATCACGGCCGCCGGCGGCAACGCGGCCTTCGCCGAGATCGCCCAGGACAGCCTGGGCCGGCTGCTGGCCGAGGCCGGGGGCCCGATCACCGACGGTGCGACCGGCTCGATCATCGCCGCGTTCAAGGGCCTCGACGTGCACCCCGACGTGCGCCCCGGCGTGCCCGAGCTCGCCGGCCTGGCGCAGCTGGTCACCCTCAGCAACGGCTCCGCGCGGGTCGCGGAGTCCCTGCTGACCCGGGCGGGGCTGCGGGAGCACTTCCGCACGCTGCTCAGCGTGGACGACGCCCCGGCGTGGAAGCCCGCCCGCGCCGCCTACGCCTACGCCTCCGCCGAGTGCGGGGTTCCCGCCGGCCGGATGCTGCTCGTGGCCGTCCATCCCTGGGACATCCACGGGGCCCGCCGGGCCGGGCTGCGCACCGCCTGGCTCAACCGCACCGGCGCCCAGTACCCCGGCTACTTCGACGGGCCCGACCTGGAGGTCCCCGACCTGCCCGCGCTCGCCGCCCGGCTCGCGGAGCTGCCGGCCCGACCGTGAGCCGGTCCGGCCCGCCCGGCCCCGGGGCGCCGGACCCCGGGGCGCCGGGCGCCGTGCCGCAGCTCGTGCTCGCGGTCGACCCCGCGCTGTGGTTCCTGCTGTCGCCGCGGCACCGCCGGCCGCGGTTCGGCCTCCCGGTCCCGGCGACCGACACCGTGGGGCACGTGGTGCGCGCGGTCGGGCTGCCGCCCACCGAGATCGGCCCCGTGCACCTCGACGGCCGGCCCGCCGGGCTCGACCGGCGGCCCACGGCCGGGGTCCCGCCCGGCGGTGCGGCACCGGTGCTCGCGGTCGGGCCCCGGCCCCGGCCCCAGCCCACCCGCTCCTGCCCGCCGCGCTTCCTGCTCGACGTCCACCTGGGCGCCCTGGCCCGGCGCCTGCGCCTGCTCGGTCTCGACGCCGCGTGGGAGCCGGCGGCCGAGGACGCCGAGCTCGTGGCCCGGGCCCTGAGGGAGGGACGGGTGCTGCTGACCCAGGACCGGGGGCTGCTCCACCGCGGCGCCGTGCCCGAGGGGGCGCTGGTGCGGGGCCGGGCGCCGGAGGAGCAGCTCGACGACGTCCTCGGGCGCTTCGCCCCGCCCCTGGCGCCGTGGACCCGGTGTCCGCGCTGCGGGGCGGCACTGGTCGCGGCGGACCCGCACGAGGTCGCCGACCGGGTCCCGCCCCGGGCGCTGGCCGCCCACACCGCATTCCGCCGGTGCACCGGCTGCGGGCAGGTCTACTGGCGGGGCGCCCACGCTCGGCGCCTCGACGCCCTCGTGGCCCGCGCCCGGGACGCCGCCCGCCCCGGGAACGGAGCGGGGGAGCGCGGAGCGGGCGGACCCTCAGCCTGAGGGCTCCGGTCCCTGCTCCCGGTCCCGGTCCCGGCGCCGCGGGCGGCGCAGCAGCCGGGGGCGGGGCCACTCCCGCGGGCCCGGCAGGCGCACGTTCCACTCCCCGGCCCCGGGCAGGCGCCAGCCGCGGCGGCGGGCGAGCACGGTGAGGGTGGCCGCCGTGAGGATCGAGGCCGCCATGCCCCAGTTGGGCCTGCCGGCCTCGTGGAGCACCGCCATCTGCAGGCTGCCGACCACGGCACCGGTCGCGTAGAGCGTGTTGCCCCCGAAGATCAGGGGCACCCGCCCCACCGCGATGTCGCGGATCATGCCCCCGCCCACCGCCGTGACCACGCCGATCATGATCGACGGCAGCCAGCCCAGGCCCGCACCGAGGGCCTTCGAGGTCCCGGTGGCCGCCCAGCAGCCCAGGGCGAGCGCGTCCGCGACCACGAGGACGCGGTTGGTCCACCGGCCCCGCAGCTGCAGGAAGAAGGCGATCACGGCACCCGCGATCGCGGTGCTCAGGTAGGCCGAGTTCGTCAGCGCGACGGGGAAGCCCACCTGCAGCAGCGTGTCGCGCAGCATGCCCCCGCCCAGGCCGGAGACGACCGCCAGGACCACGAACCCGACCAGGTCCATGCGCATCTGCCGGGCCACGGCCCCGCCGAGCACGCCGTTGGCGAGGACGCCGAGCAGGTCGACGACGTCGAACAGCACGCGGGGGTCCAGATTCTCCACGATCACCTCGTCCGGGGAACGGCGTCGCTCGAGGCTAGCACCGCCCCGGCCGCTAGCGTGGGCCCCGGGACCGCGGCCCGCGGGCCGGAGCAGGAGAGGGGACGGGACGATGACCGCCGCACCGCGCACGGACGAGGAGGTGCCCGGCTGGGTCCGGGACCTCGGGCTGCCCGGACTGGCCGACATCCACGTGCACTTCATGCCCGACCGGGTGCTGCGCAAGGTGTGGGCGTTCTTCGACGGGGCCGAGGAGTACTACGGGCGGCCGTGGCCGATCACCTACCGCACCGACGAGCGGACCCGGCTGGCGACCCTGCGAGCCCTCGGCCTGCGGGCGGTGCCGGCCCTGTCCTACCCGCACCGCCCCGGGATGGCGGAGTGGCTCAACGACTGGAGCGCCGGGTTCGCCCGCCGGGTCCCCGACGTGGTGCACTGCGCGACGCTCTACCCCGAGCCCGGGGCCGGGGACTACGTGCGCCGGGCCCTCGCCGAGGGTGCCCGGCTGGTGAAGACCCACGTCCAGGTCGGCGGCTTCGCCCCCGACGACCCGCTGCTCGACGACGCCTGGGCGGCGCTCGCCGAGGCCGGCACCCCGGTCGTGATGCACGCCGGGTCCGGGCCGCGGCCGGGGGCTTTCACCGGGCCCGGCCCTGTGCGCCGGCTGCTGGAGGCCCACCCCGGGCTCGTCCTGGTGGTCGCCCACCTGGGCATGCCGGAGTACCACGCGTTCGCGGACCTCGCCGAGGAGTTCGACCGCGTGCACCTGGACACCACCATGGTCGGCACCGACTTCACCGAGGCCTTCGCGCCCCTGCCCGAGGGGTTCCGCGAGCGCCTGGCCGGGCTGCGGGAGAAGGTCGTGCTCGGCTCCGACTTCCCCAACATCCCCTACCCCTACGCCCACCAGCTCGAGGCCCTCGCCCGGCTGGACCTGGGCGAGGAGTGGCTGCGCGCGGTGCTGTGGGACAACGGGGCCCGGCTGCTCGGCCTGCCCGCCCGGTAGCCGCCGCCCGCACCATTGGGGCTCCGGTGCTGGCCCGCGGCCCCCGGCCGCACTAGGGTCCGAGGGAACGGCCCCGCAGTCCTGCGGGGCCGCGCCACCGCCGCCGTACCGGCCGCCGCCTCCCCGGGGCCGCCGCCGTGCCCGGCCCGTCCCGAGGAGGATGCCCGTGCTCAGCAGCGCGTCGAGGACCGAGGACGTGGGCGTGCGCCTCGGCGCGGGCTTCCTGGGGGTCGTGCTGATCGCCGTGAACCTGCGCGTCGGGTTCGTGACGGTGGGCCCGCTGCTCGGCGAGATCAGCGGCGACCTCGGACTGACCGCCGGGCAGGCGGGCCTGCTCACCGGGCTGCCGCTGGCGATGTTCGCACTGTTCTCCCCGGTCGCCCCCGCCCTGGCCGCACGGGCCGGGCTCGACCGGGCGCTGTGGCTGTCGCTGCTGCTGCTCACCGCCGGGATCCTCGGCCGCTCCGCGCCGGCCGAGGCCGCCGTGTGGCTGGGCACCGCGGCGATCGGCGTGGGCATCGCCTTCCTCAACGTGCTCCTGCCCTCGCTGGTCAAGCGCGAGTTCCCCCAGCGGGTCAGCCAGGTCACCGGTCTCTACAGCGCGATCCAGAGCGCGGCCGCCGCCGCCGGCTCGGCCCTCGTGGTGCCCGTGGCCGCCGCCTCCCCGGCGGGGTGGCGGCTGGCCCTGGGCGTGTGGGCCGGCGTCGGCCTGATCGCCCTGGCCGTGCTCGCCCCGTGGCTGCGGCGGGCGCCGGAGGCCCCGGTCCGGCGCCCCGCCCGCGCCGTCCCGGCCCGCTCGCCGTGGGGCTCCGCGCTGGGGTGGCAGGTCACCGGGTTCATGGGCCTGCAGTCGGTGGCCTTCTACGTGTTCATGGCGTGGCTGCCGAGCATCGAGCGCAGCCACGGGGTCCCCGCCGCGGCCGCCGGGGCCCACATGGGGCTGTTCCTGATGAGCGGGGTGCTCGCGTCCCTGGCCACCGGGGCGCTGATGGAGCGCTTCGCCGACCAGCGCCCGGTCGCCGTCGGCGCCGCCGTCCTGGCGGCCGTCGCCTACACGGGCCTGGCCCTGGCGCCCGGGCTGATGCTGCTGTGGGTGCTCGTGGGCGCGGTCTCGTGCGGGGCGCTGATCGTGATCGCGCTGTCCCTGTTCAGCCTGCGCTCGAGCGACCCCGCCCAGGCCGCGGCGCTGTCCGGGATGGCGCAGTCGGTCGGCTACGCCCTGGCCGCGCTCGCCCCGGGCGCGGTGGGCGCGCTCTACGACCTCACCGGGTCGTGGCGGGGGCCGCTGCTGCTGGTCGCCGCCGCCATGGCCGGACTGTGCGTCACGGCCTGGTTCGCGGGCCGCGACCGGGTCCTCGACGGGCGCCGCTGAGGCCCTCCCCGCCGGTCCTCCGGCGCCCCGCCGGGGATTCGCCGAAGCACATCCGGGCGGGGGCGAGAAATGTTCGCGTCATGGGGTCCACCCGCCCCTGACCTGCCGATACGTTGAGCGTGTCGTGCCGGGCGCCACCGGTTCCCCCGGTTCCCCGGCTCCTTCACGAGGGATGGGACCAGGACCATGAAGACCATGCGCAGAGCAGCCACCGCAGCCCTTCTCGCCACGGGGCTCGGCCTCGCCGCGGCCGCCCCGGCGAGCGCCGCGATGGAGCTCTCCGACATCAGCGACGCGACGCGCATCGCCGACGGCGCCGCCGTCGAGGGCACCTACACCGTCACCTGCACGGAGGGGACGAACGTGTTCGTCTCCCTGAGCGTCACCCAGGCCGTCTCCGACGGGCGGATCGCCAACGGCAGCGACTTCGAGCAGTGGACCTGCGAGGGCGGGCAGATCGAGCTGACCTACCAGGCCGTCGCCTACAACATGGCCTTCCAGCCGGGCGAGGCGGTGGTCTCGGGCTTCATCCAGGAGTGCCAGGACCAGGTCGTCTGCGGTCCCGGCACGAACCTGCCGCTGATCGTCATCGAGGTCGGGGACGCGGACGGGCCCGCCGACGGGACCACGGACGGCACCGCCGACGAGGCCGCGGAGGAGGACGCGGACGCCACGGCGGGGACCGGGGAGTAGCGCCGGGGAGCGGGGGCGCCCCGGCGGGGACCGGGGCGGCGGCCGGGTCCTCCGTCCGCCCGGCGGGGCGGACGGAGGACCCGCTCAGGCCCCGGGCCGGTCGGCGGCGGCCGCCGGGGACCCGGTGCCCGCCGGGGATCCGGCGGCCGCGCCGGCCTGCTCGGCGGGCCGGGCCCGGCGCCCGAGCACCGCGCACAGCACCGCGATCAGGGCGACGAGCCCGCCGGTGAGCACCAGCTGCGTGCGCACGACGGGGTCGAACCAGCCCAGCACGAGGATCCCGCCCACGAGGGCCAGCGCCAGCCAGGACAGGTAGGGGAAGCCCCACATCCGCAGCGGCAGCTCCCGGCCCTCCCGGTCGGCGCGGCGGCGCAGGACGATCTGGGAGACCAGCGAGAGGGCCCACACCACGAGCACGGTCGAGCCGATGGTGTTGAGCAGGAACCCGAGCACGGCCTCCGGCCAGAGGTAGTTGAGCACCACGGCCACGAAGCCGAAGAGCACCGAGGCGACCACCGCCGGGACGGGCACCCCGGAGCCGCTGAGCCGCACGAACCGGCGCGGGGCGCAGCCGCGGTCGGACAGGGAGTGGAGCATACGGGAGGCGCCGTAGAGGTTGGCGTTGAGCGCCGAGAGCAGGGCCAGGGCGATCACGACCGCCATCACGGCCTGCGCCCCGGGCAGCCCGGCCACGGAGAGCACCGCCACGAACGGGCTCGAGGACAGGCTCTCGGTGTTCCACGGCAGGATCAGGACCATGAGGGCCACCGAGCCGACGTAGAAGACGAGCACGCGCACCACGATGGTGCGGATCGCCCGGGCCACGTTGCGCTGCGGGTCGCGGGTCTCGGCGGCGGCCACGGTGACGAGCTCGGTGCCGCCGAAGGCGAAGACGACGACGAGCAGCGCGGCCGCCACGCCGGTCACCCCGGTGGGCATGAACCCGCCGTGGGCGGTGAGGTTGGCGAGCCCGGGCGAGGGGCTCGGCAGCAGGCCCAGCAGCAGCGCGGCGCCCACGAGCAGGAACGCCACGACCGCGCCGACCTTCAGCAGTGCGAACCAGAACTCGGACTCCCCGAGCGCGCGGACGCTGACGAGGTTCAGCGCGGTGAAGACGACCATGAAGGCGAGGGCCAGCGACCACTGCGGCAGGACGGGCCACAGCTCGCTGAGGATCTGGGCGGCGGCGGTGGCCTCGGCGGCGATGACCACGACCAGCTGCGCCCACCACAGCCACCCGAGGGTCTGCCCGGCCGTGCGGCCCAGGGCCTTCTCGGCGTAGACGGAGAACGCCCCGCGGGCGGGGTCGGCGGCGGCCATCTCGCCCATGGCCCGCATGACGAGCACGAGCACCACGCAGGCGACGAGGAAGGAGATCAGCACGGCGGGCCCGGCGAGGGCGATCGCGGAGCCGGTGCCCACGAACAGGCCCGTGCCGATGGCGGAGCCCAGGGCCATCATCACGAGGTGGCGGGGCTTGAGGTGCTGGGCGGACGCCGGGTCGGGCGTCCCGTGGGGGGCGGGAGCCGCGGCGGGGGTGGTGCCGCGCTCCTGCGTCAGGAGGGTTTCACTCATGGACCCCCATGGTGTCACCCGGATCACACGGGAATGAAATCCAGGTCACAGCACAGGGGTGGGCGAGGGGTGCCGCCGCGGGGCCGGGACCCCGCGGCGGCACGGGCTCACTGCTGCTCGCCGCCCTCGTCCTGGCCGCCGGAGAGGAAGTCCCCGGCCTTCTCCTGGGCGGTGTCGACGTGCTCGGCGTGCTGCCCGCCGGTGCGCTCGTCGACCCTGTCGCCGGCCTTGTCGATGCCCTGCTGGACCTGGTCCGGGTGCTGCCCGGCGAGGTCCTTGGCCTTGTCCGCGAATCCTCCGATGTCAACCATGGTCGGTCCTTCCGTCGTTCGGTGGCCGGGGGCCTGCGCCGCCCGGCTCGGATCCTCCCCATCGTGCCGTGTGCACCCGCCCCTGGCCACCCCGCCGCGCGGTGTTCGCCCGCCGCGCACACCGCCCGCTCCGGTGCGGCCCGGCCGTTCAGCGCCCGTGCGGGGGCGGCTGGACGTCCCCGAGCACCTCCGAGACGACGGCCCGGGCGTGCTCCTCGGCCGCCGCGGGGTCCCCGGCGAGCACGGCGGCGGCGGTGGCCTCGTGGTGGGCCAGGGCGGCGGGCTCCGGGTCCGCCGGCATCAGGCCCAGGCTCGTGCGGCCCGAGAGCACCTCGGCCACCACGTCCCGCAGCGCGGCGAGCATGGGGTTGCCGCTGGCCTCGAGCAGCAGGCGGTGGTAGGCGGTGTCGACCGCCAGGTACTCCGGGTCCGTGCCCCGCCCGGCCTCCCCGAGCTCCCGCAGCCGGGCGGCGAGACCGGCCAGGCGGGCCCGCTCGTCGTCGCCGGCGCGCACGGCCGCCAGCCGGGCGGCCACGGGCTCGATGGCCGAGCGCAGCTCGGTCAGGTCCAGCAGCTGGGCGGCCCGCCCCGGCCCGCCCAGCCGCCACCGGATCAGCCGGGGGTCGAACGGGTTCCAGGACTCCGGGGGCAGGACCGTGACGCCCACCCGGCGCCGGGACTCGACCAGTCCCATCGACTCGAGCACGCGCACGACCTCGCGCACGAGCGTGCGGGAGGCGCCGAGCTCCTCCTCGAGCCCGGCCAGGGTCAGGACCGTGCCCGGCGGGCGGGTCCCGGAGGCGATGGACTCCCCGAGCCGGTCCAGGACCGCGCCGTGCAGCTCCACGCCGTGCATGGGCCCTCCGTCCGTGGCCGGGGCAAGTCCTTGCCGCTGGTTGCCAAAAGTATGATCTTTCTGCCAGCCTAGCGCGTGTCGTGGATCACGACGACGCCTCACCGCCCGATCCGGGCACGAGATCAACGGAGATGCTCAGTGGACGACTGGACACAGACCCTCGGCACCGCGCCCCTGCTGGGCATCGCGGCGGCCGCCATCGCGCTGATCCTGGTCCTGGTGATCAGGTTCAAGCTGCACGCCTTCCTCACCCTGATCGTGGTCGCCCTGCTGACCGCCTTCGCCACGGGCATCCCGACGGGCATGATCGTGGACACCGCGGTCGAGGCCTTCGGCGGCACGCTCGGCTCGGTCGCCCTGCTGATCGGCCTCGGCGCGATGCTCGGCAAGCTCGTCGAGCACAGCGGCGGCGCCCGGGTGCTCGCCGACAGGCTCGTGGAGATCTTCGGGGAGAAGCGGGCGCCCTTCGGCCTCGGCATCGCCTCGCTGATCATGGGCTTCCCGATCTTCTTCGACGCCGGCCTGGTCGTGATGCTGCCGATCATCTTCGCCGTCGCCCGCCGGGTCAGCGGCAACAACGTGCTGCTCTACGGCATCCCCGCCGCCGGTGCTTTCTCGGTCATGCACGTCTTCGTCCCGCCGCACCCGGGCCCCGTGGCCGCCACCGAGCTCTACGGCGCCGACCTCGGCACGGTCCTGCTGATCGGCCTGCTCCTGGCCTTCCCGCTCTGGTACTTCTCCGCGTACCTGTGGGGCAAGCGCGTGGGCACCAAGTACGTCCTGCCCGTCCCCGGGTTCTTCGGCGAGGTCGACCCCGACCAGCCCGCCGACCCGCCGAAGGTCGGCACCATCGTGGCCCTGTTGCTGCTGCCGCTCGTGCTGATCTTCATGAACACCGGCCTCGACTTCCTGCGCGCCGCCGGCACGGTCTCCGAGGACACCTCCTGGTTCCAGCTGCTCTCCGCGCTGGGCGAGTCCCCGGTCGCGCTGCTGATCTCGGTGCTCGTGGCCCTGTTCGTGCTCGGCACCCGGCGCGGCGAGCACGGCACCGCGCTCGAGAAGGTCGTCGACTCCTCCCTGGGCCCGGTCGCCTCCGTCATCCTCATCACCGGCGCCGGCGGCATGTTCGGCGGCATCCTGCGCGCCTCCGGCATCGGCGACGCCCTGGCCTCGTCGCTGGACGGCATCGGGCTGCCCGTCATCTTCGCCGCCTACCTCATCGCCGTCGTCCTGCGCCTGGCCCAGGGCTCCGCGACCGTGGCCCTCGTGACCGCCGCCGGGCTGATGGCCCCGGCCGTGGCCGCGGGCGGGTTCGGCTCCGTGGAGGTCGCGGCGATCGTGCTGGCCACCGCCGCCGGCTCGGTGTTCGCCGGCCACGTCAACGACTCCGGCTTCTGGCTGGTCGGCCGGCTCATGGGCATGGACGTCAAGACCACCCTGAAGACCTGGACCGTCCAGCAGGCCCTCGAGTCCGTGCTGGGCTTCCTGATCGTCCTCCTCGTCTTCTGGATCGCCTGATGCGCCCCGTCGCGCAGCTGTTCGACCTCACCGGCCGCCTGGCCCTGGTCACGGGCTCCTCCCGCGGCCTCGGCCGGGTCCTCGCCGAGGGCCTCGCCCAGGCGGGTGCGCGCGTGGTGCTCCACGGCCGCGACCGGGAGGCCCTGGAGGCGTCCCGGGCGCAGATCGCGGCGGCCACGGGCACCGACCCGCTCACGGTGCGCTTCGACGTCACCGACGCCGCCGCGGTGCGCGAGGCGCTCGCGGCCCTGGTCGCCGCCCACGGCGTGCCCGAGATCCTCGTCAACAACGCCGGGATCCAGCGCCGGGCGCCGTTCAGCGAGTTCTCCGCCGAGGACTGGGACGAGATCGTCGCGGCGAACCTCTCCAGCGCGTTCCACGTCTCCCGGGCGCTGGCCCCGGGCATGCAGGAGCGCGGCTCGGGGAAGATCGTCAACGTCGGTTCCGTGCAGTCCGTGCTGGCCCGGCAGACGATCGCCCCCTACTCGGCGACCAAGGGCGGGCTCGTGATGCTCACCAAGGGCATGGCCGCCGACCTCGCCCGCCACAACGTGCAGGTCAACGCGATCTCGCCCGGCTACTTCGCCACCGAGATGAACCAGGCCCTCGTGGCCGACGAGCAGTTCAGCGCCTGGGTCGCCCAGCGCACCCCCGCCCAGCGCTGGGGCCGGGTCGAGGAGCTCGTCGGGACCCTCGTGTGGCTGTGCTCCGACGCCTCGAGCTTCGTCTCGGGGCAGAACGTCCTCGTGGACGGCGGGATGACCGCCGTCGTCTGAGCCCGTCCGTCCCCGCCGCCCGCACCCCCAGGAGGAGTCCCCATGCAGGCCGTCGTCATCCACGGGAAGCTCGACCTGCGGGTCGAGGACCGCCCCGTCCCCGAGCTCGGCGAGGGGCAGGTGCGGCTGCGGATCGCCTACGCCGGGGTGTGCGGGTCCGACCTGCACTACTACTACGAGGGCGCCAACGGCGAGTACGCCGTGCGCGAGCCCCTCGTGCCCGGCCACGAGGTCTCCGGGACCGTGGACCTCGACCCGTCCGGGGAGCTCGCCCCCGGCACGCCCGTGACCGTCCACCCCGCCACCTTCGGCACCCCCGAGCCCGGCATCCTGGACCGCCGGCACCTGTGGCCCGGCGGGGCCTACCTGGGCAGCGCCTCGACGGACCCGCACACCCAGGGCGGGATGAGCGAGCACCTCGTGGTGCGCCGCGACATGGTCCGGGTGCTGCCGGCGGGCCTGGGGCTGCGCGCCGCCGCGCTCGCCGAGCCCCTGGCCGTGGCGCTGCACGCCCTCACGGTGGCCGGGGACGTGGCCGGGCGCCGGGTGCTCGTCTCCGGGTCCGGGCCCATCGGGCTGCTCGCCGCCGCCGCGGCGCTGGCCCGGGGCGCGGCCGAGGTCGTGGCCACCGACGTGCTCGCGGGCCCGCTCGAGCGGGCCCGCGCGCTGGGGGTGCACGGCACCGTGCGCGTGGGCACCGAGGAGGTCCCGCCCCTGTCCTTCGACGTGGTCCTGGAGTGCTCCGGGGTGCCCGCGGCCGTGAGCGCGGCGCTCGTGGGCGCGCGCCGGGCCGCCGTGGTCGTCCAGGTCGGCATGGTCCCGGGGGAGCCCCGCCCGGTGAACCTCGCCCCGCTGGTGTCCAAGGAGCTGCAGCTGCGCGGGAGCTTCCGCTTCGACGACGAGATCGGCGAGGCGCTCGAGCTGCTCGCCCGCCGCCCGGAGATCGAGGACGTCGTCACCCACGTGCTCCCGGCCGGGCAGGCCGTGGCGGCCTTCGAGGCCGCCCGCGACTCGGCCGCCTCCGGCAAGGTCCTCGTGTCCCTGCGCCCCGGCGGCGCCCGGTGACGGACCCGCGCGCCGGGGCGGCAGGGCCGGTCGTCGTCGGCGTCGACATCGGCACCACGGCCACCAAGGCGGTCGCCTTCACCCCGGCGGGAGAGCAGCTGGCCTGCGCCTCCGCCGGCTACCCCCTCGAGGCGCCCGCGCCCGGCCGGGAGGAGCAGGACCCCCGGCGGATCCTCGAGGCGGTGCTCACCACGGTGCGCCGGGTCGCCGCCGAGGTCGGCCCCGCGCGGGTGGCCGGGCTGTCCTTCAGCGCCGCGATGCACAGCCTGCTCGGGCTCTCGGCGGCGGGCGAGCCGCTGACCGGGCTGATCACCTGGGCCGACGCCCGCGCGGGCGCCCAGGCCGAGCGCCTGCGGGCCGCGCCCGGCGGCCTGGAGCTGCACCGGCGCACCGGCACCCCCGTGCACTCGATGTCCCCGCTGGTGAAGCTCGTGTGGTTCCGAGAGGAGGAGCCGGCGCTGTGCGCCCGGGTCGCCGCGTGGGCCGGGATCAAGGAGTGGGTGCTGCTGCGGCTGTGCGGTGAGCTCGTGACCGACCACTCCGTGGCCTCGGCGACCGGGCTGCTGGAGCTGAGCACCCTGGACTGGGACGCCGAGGCCCTGGACCTCGCCGGCCTCGGCCCGGACCGGCTGCCCCGCCTCGTGCCCACCACCCACGTCCTGCCGGGCCTCACCGCCGAGGCCGCCGCGGCGACGGGGCTGCCCGCGGCGACCCCCGTCGTCGTCGGCGCCAGCGACGGGCCGCTGGCCAACCTCGGCCTGGGGGCGGTGCGCCCGGGTGTCGCCGCGTGCTCGATCGGCACGAGCGGGGCCCTGCGGGTGGTCGTCGACCGCCCCGTGGTCGACCCCCGCGGGCGCGTGTTCTGCTACGCCCTCGTGCCCGGGCGCTGGGTCGTGGGCGGGGCGATCAACAACGGCGGCGTGGTGCTCGGCTGGGCCGGCGACGCCCTGGCCCCCGACCTCGGCGACGAGCCCGAGGAGGAGCTGCTGGCCCTGGCCGCCCGCGTCCCGGCCGGTTCCGGCGGGCTGCTCATGCTCCCCGCCCTGCTGGGGGAGCGGGCGCCCCGCTGGACCTCCATTCCCCGTGGGGCATATGTCGGGCTCACGCGCGCCCACCGGCGGGAGCACCTCGTGCGCGCCGCCCTCGAGGGGGTCTGCCAGCAGCTGGCCCTCGTTCTCGACTCGATGCGCGAGGCGGGGTTGCCCGTCACCGAGATCCGCGCCACGGGCGGGTTCGCCCGCAGCCCCCTGTGGCGCCGGCTGCTCGCCGACGTCCTCGGCACGGAGATCTCCTTCGCCCCCGGCCACGACGGCTCCGGCTTCGGCGCGGCCCTGCTCGGGATGCAGGCCCTCGGGCTGGTCCCCTCGGTGGACGTCGCCGCCGACCTCGTGACCGTGGCCGAGACCGTGGCCCCGGACCCGCACGACGCCGCCGTCCACGCCGCCCTGCGCCCGGTCTTCGACGGCCTGCACGACGCCCTGGCCCCGTCCTTCACCGCGCTGCGCGACCTCGCGGGCCGCCTGCCGCTGGAGCGCTGAGCCCCCGGGCCGCCCCGGCCCGGACGGTGGCCCCGTCCCGGCCCGGACGGTCCGGCCCGCGGCCCGCGTCGTCGCCGGTCCGCCGTGCCTGCGGCCCCGCGGGTCCCGAACCGGTATCGATCCGCCGGACGCCCCCCTCGGACGGGCGCGACGGCCGTACCCTGGACCCAGCCTTCCGCGCGGGACCGCGATCCGCGCGGCACCACGACCGTCGACGGCGCCGAGGGGGCGCGCGGTGTTCACACGGACCGACGTGGCCGAGCTCGTCCCGCAGATCTGCGGGCCCGTCCTGCTGCCCGGCGACCCCGGCTTCGCCGAGGAGGTCGCCGGCTTCAACCTCGCCGCCGTCCACCGCCCCGACCTCGTGGTCGGCGCCGACGACACCGGGGACGTCATCACCGCCGTGCAGTGGGCGGCCGCCCACGACGAGCCCGTCGGCGTGCAGGCCACCGGCCACGGGGCGGACCTGCCGATGGAGGGCGGGCTGCTGCTGACCACCCGCCGGATGCAGGAGCTCGTGGTGGACCCGGTCCGCCGGTGCGCCCGGATCGGGGCGGGCGTGCGCTGGGGGTCGGTGATCGACGCCATCGCCCCCCACGGGCTCGGGGTGCTCAACGGCTCCTCGACCCACGCGGGAGCCGTCGGGTACACGCTCGGCGGCGGGCTGCCCGTGCTGGGCCGGGTCTTCGGCTTCGCCGCCGACTGGGTGCGCGCCCTCGAGGTCGTCACCCCCGACGGCCGGCTGCGCGCGGTGGACGCCGAGCACGAGCCCGAGCTGTTCGCGCTGCTGCTGGGCGGGAAGGGCAACCTGGGCATCGTCACGACCATGACCCTGGAGCTGTTCCCGCTGGGGCCGCTGCTCGGCGGCGGCATCTTCTGGCCGGGGGAGGACGCCCAGGAGGTACTGGCCGCGTTCAGCCGGTGGGCCCCGGGGCTGCCCGCGGCCGCGAGCACGTCCGTGGCGCTGCGCTGGATGCCCCGCTCCGCGGCGGTGGACCCCCGGGTGGCCCGCCGGCAGGTCGTGCACCTGCGCTTCTGCTGGGTCGGGGACCCCGAGGAAGGCCGGCGCGCGCTCGAGCCGATGCGCTCGACCGGCCGGCCGCTGCTGGACACGGTCGCGCCGCTGGACTACCGCCGGATCGACCGCGTCCACCTCGACGCCACCCAGCCGGGCCTGTACGTGCTCACCGGGGAGTTCCTGCGGGACTTCGACGCCGCGGCGCTCGCGGCGCTGCTCCAGCACGCCGGCCCCGGCACGCAGTGCCCCCTGCCCGAGGTCGGGATCCGCCTCATGGGCGGGGCGCTGGCCGGGCCGGGCGCGCGGGACGACGCCGTGACCGGCCGGGACGCCGCGTTCTTCCTCGAGCTGATCGGCCGGCTCTCCCCGGGGGTGGCCGAGCGCACCCCGCCCGCCCTCGCGGCGATCCTGCGGGCCCTGGCCCCCTGGAGCACCGGGCGGGCCTTCGTGAACCTGCACGGGATGCCCGGCGGGGAGTCGGAGCGGGCCCGGGCCTGGTCCGAGGAGGTCTACGCGCGGCTCGTGCGCGCCAAGGCCGTCTACGACCCGCAGAACCTGCTGCGCTTCCAGCACGTCGTCGGCCAGGTCCGCTGAGCCCGCCCGCCGGGCCCGGCCTGTCCCGCCCGGCCCGCGCCCGGCATGATGGGACCGGGCCGTCCGCGGGCAGCGCGGGCGGGACACACCGGAAGGAGACACGACCGTGGACCTCAAGGGCCTCGTGAACAAGGCGAAGGACTACGCCCGGCGCAACCCCGACAAGGTCGGCAAGGTCATCGACCGGGCCGGGAACCTCGTCGACCGGCGGACGGGGCGCAAGTACGAGCGCCACGTGGACAGCGCCCAGCAGAAGGCCCGCGACCTCCTCGGCGGAGGCCCCGGGACGGGACCGCGGCCCGGGGACGGGTCCGCACCCGGGTCCGTGCGGCCCGGGGAGGCCGGCCCGGACGGGCAGCCGCCCCGCCAGGACCCGCACGGCCGGGGCCCGCAGGAGCCGCCGCGCCCCTGAGCGCCGTGCCGCCCGCCCCGCCGGGGCGGGACCCGTGCGGCCCGGCCGGACCCGCCGGCCGGGCCGCCGGCGTGCTCAGGGCCCGCACGGCCGCGGCCGTGCGGGCCCTCGAGGCGGCGACCGCGGCGGAGACGGGGCGGTCCGGGCCCGCCCGGCGAGCGGCCCGGCGGCGCAGGGCGCCGCTCACGGCGCGTGCCACCAGCAGGGCCAGTCCCGCCGCGGTGGCGGCGGCGACGACGAGGGCGGGAACGAGGACGACGACGACCATGCCTGCTCTTCTCCGGGGGCTCGAGCACCGTCGGGCGCGAACGGGGCCGCGGCCGCCGGGGGAGCGGGCGCGGGGAGCCGGCGCCGGGGGCGGGCGCCGGGGCGACCGCCGGGGGAGGCGGTCCCTCCCATCCTCCCGACCCCGGGCGCCGGCGCAATGGACTTTCGGCGGAACTTTCGCCCCGCCCCCTCGACCCGGCGGGGCGAGGGGGCCGGAGCGCACGCCGCGGGCCACGGCTCCGGAGTGTTCCCCGCGGATGGGCGCCGCCGCTGTCACAATGGCCCCGTGACCTCCGGGAACGGACGGGCGCGGGCGTGTGGGCCACGCCGGTGCCGCCCGCTCCCGCCGGGTCGCGCCACCGCGGCCTCCCCCCGCCGCGGCCGACCGACCGCCCGCAGCACGTCCGCCCCGCTCCTGTCCCCCCGAGGAGTTCCCCCATGTCATCCACCTCCGCCACGCCCGGTCCCGAGGACCGGGTGAGCTGCCGCAGCGCCCACGACCCGTTCGCCACCGGCCCCTACCCGGTGCGCTTCGGCTCCCCGGCCGAGCTCGCGGCCGCGACCCGGCACGAGTACCTGGCCCGCACCGGGCCGCTGCTGGTCGCGTCCCGGGCGGGCTACCACCCGGACGGCCCCTGGCCCGGCTCCGCCCTCGAGTCGGCGCAGAACGTGCTCGCGACCCGCCCGGGCGTGCTCGTGCAGCTGGACCTGCGCCGCACCGTCGACGGCACGTGCGTGGTCCTGCACGAGCCCGTCATGGGCCGGGCCTGCACGGGCGTCGGCCCCATCAGCGAGCAGTCGGCCGACTACGTGCTCAGCCAGCGCCTCGTGGACAACCACGGCGAGGTCTCCGGCTACCGCGTCCGCGAGGCCGCCGACTTCCTCGCGTGGGCGGTGCGGGAGGGGGCGGTGCTGTGGCTGGTCGCCCACGACGTCGACCCGGCCGAGGTCGTGCGCCTGGTGCGCGCCCACGACGCCGCCGCCCACGTCGTCGTCGCCGTCCACGGCCGGGCGGAGCTGACGGCCTACCGCGAGCTCGCCCCCGAGCTCGTCTACTGCGTCCCCACCGGCCGGGACGGCCTCGGCACGGCCGAGGACGTGCGCCGGGAGGCCCCCGACCCGGCCCGGCTGATCGGCTGGGGCGGGCAGTACATGCCCGACCCGGAGGAGGGGCTGCGGCTGCGGTCCTGGGACGTCCCCACGGTCCTGGACCTCACCCGCTACGACGAGAACCTGCACGACGACGAGCTCGACCCGCACTGCTACCGGCGCGCCGTGGAGACCGGCTGCCTGATCCTGGTGACCACCCACTACCGGGAGGCCGCCGACCTGCTCGGGGTGCGGCCCTGGCAGGCCGCGCCCACCGGCCGGCGCGCGCAGCGCGGCTGACCTTCCGCCGGGGCGCCGCGGGGACTAGCGTCGGAACCCAGCGGTGCCCGGGCCCCCGGGAGCGGCGCGACCGGGGCGGGCCACCGACGCAGGCGAGTCCAGGAGGCAGGCCATGGTCCACGTCCAGCTGCTCGGCACCGGCGGCACGATCGCCTCGCGCGGCAGCGGGGAGACCGGGGCGGTCGCGACCGACCTCGCCGCCGGCCTGGCCCGCGGCGAGCACGGGGCCGTCACCGTCGGCGCCCGCGACGTCCTGACCACCAACAGCTTCCGGCTGGACCTGGCGGACCTGCGCCGCATCGCCGAGGCCGCGCGGGAGGCCCTGGAGGACCGCGGCAACGACGGCGTGGTGGTCACCCACGGCACCGACACCCTCGAGGAGACCGCGTTCCTGCTGGACCTCGTCCACGCCTCGCCCAAGCCGGTGGTGCTCACCGGGGCGCAGCGCCCGGCCGACAGCCCCGCCCCCGACGGGCCGGGCAACGTGGCCGACGCCGTGCTGGCCGCCGCCTCGACCGCGCTGCACCACTGCGGGGCCGTGATCGGCTTCGCCGGCACCGTGCGCACCGCCCGCGGGGCCCGCAAGGCCCACACCACCGCCCCCGACCCGTTCGCCGGCGGCACCGAGGTCGCCCGCATCGCCGGGGGCCGGCTGCACGTGCTGGCCAAGCCCGTGCGCCGGCCGCCGCTGCCGCTGCCGGGCCCGGGCTTCGGCACGGCCCGGGTCGAGGTCGTCACCGCCTACCCCGGGGCGACCCCGCACCTGCTCGAGGCCGCCGTGGCCTCCGGGGCGCAGGCGGTCGTGCTGGCCGGGACCGGAGCGGGCAACGCCGGGCCGGGCTTCGCCGAGGCCGTGCGCGCCGCGGTCGGGGCCGGGTGTGCGGTGGTCCTCGGCAGCCGGGTGCCCTGGGGGCCGGTCGTGCCCCGCTACGGCGACGGCGGCGGGGTCGACCTCGTGGCCGCCGGCGCCGTGCCCGCCGGGGAGCTCAGCCCCTTCCAGGCCCGCATCCTGGTGGCGCTGCTGCTCTCCCACGGCACGGCCCCGGCCGAGCTGCCCGCGGCGCTGCGCCCGTACCTGTGACCACCGGCCCCGTTCCCGCCCGAGCCCAGGAGGACCCGTCATGAAGCACTACCTGCTCAGCATCGAACAGCCCGACGGCGGTCCCGCCGGCCCCGAGGTGCTCGGGCCCGTGATGGAGCGCGTCGCCGCGTTCAACGACGAGCTGCGGGCCGCCGGCGCCTGGGTCTTCGCGGGCGGGCTGGACCGGGCCGAGGCCTCCGTCGTCGTCCGCTTCCACGGGGACGACGTCGTCACCACGGACGGGCCCTACGAGCGGGAGGACGAGCACGCCGGGGGGATCTGCGTGCTGGCCGCCCCCGACTACGACGCGGCCATCGAATGGGGGCGCAAGCTGGCCCGCGCCACGACCCTGCCGGTGGAGGTGCGGGAGTTCCAGGGAGAGCCGGCCGAGCACCTGCCGTGAACCCCCCGCGCGGGCCCGGCAGGCTCCGGGCGCTGGTCCGCACCCTCGCCCGCGTCGCCGCACGGGCGCTCACGGCGCAGCTGCTGCGCTGGCTGCTGAGCCTCGTGCGGATCGGCCGCGACGCCGCGGCGGCGGCCCTGGCCAACCGCACCGCGACCTCCTCGGTGCTGGGCGAGGCCCCCGTGGTGGTCAGCCTCGCCTCCCACGGGCGGCGGCTGCGCACCGTCCACCTCGCCGTCGAGGCCATCGCCGCCGGCACCGTGCGCCCCCGCCGGCTGGTGCTGTGGGTCCCCGACGCCGCCGTCGTGGCCGACCCGCCGCCGCCGCTGGCCCGGCTGGTCGCCCGCGGCCTCGAGCTGCGCCGCGCGGACCCGGACCGGGGCCCGCACAACAAGTACTGGCACCACGTGGTCTCGTGCGCCCACCACGAGCTGCCCCTGGTCACCGCCGACGACGACGTCCTCTACGGGCCGGGGTGGCTCGAGCAGCTGCTGGCCGCGCACGCCCGCCACCCGCAGGACGTCGTCGCCCACCGGGCCCACCGGATCCGGCTGGAGAACGGCCGGGTGCTGCCCTACGCCCAGTGGGGTCCGGCCGTGCCGGGCACCGTCTCGCGGCGGACCTTCGCGACCGGGCTGTCCGGGGTGCTCTACCCGCCCCGGGTGCTCGACGCGCTGCGGGAGGCCGGGCCCGCCTTCGAGCGGTGCTGCCCGCGGGCCGACGACGTCTGGCTGCACGTCACGGCCCTGCGCCTGGGCGTGCCCGTGCGCCCGGTCGCGGACGGCGCCACCACCTACCCCGCGGTGCCGGGCACGGTGTGGGGCGGGCTGTGGCCGCGCAACGTGCTGGGCGGGGGCAACGACGCCCAGGTCGCCGCGACCTACACCCCGGAGGACGTCGCGGTCCTGTGGCGGGACCAGCTGGCCACGGAGGGACCCGTGCCCCGCCTGCGCCCCCGCCCCCGGGGGCGCCGTGCGGGCCGCGGGGGCCCC
This sequence comes from Kocuria flava, assembly GCF_001482365.1. Classification (NCBI taxonomy): domain Bacteria; kingdom Bacillati; phylum Actinomycetota; class Actinomycetes; order Micrococcales; family Micrococcaceae; genus Kocuria; species Kocuria flava. Next base: position 747,771 of record NZ_CP013254.1, read on the forward strand.
CGCGGTGTGCGGGGCGCGCGCACGCCCGGTCCGCGCTGAGCGCCCTGCGGGCCCGGCGTCAGCCCGCGCGCCCGCGCAGCACCGCCTCGTAGAGGTTCGTGGACACCTGCCCGAGCCGGTGCGCCCGCTCCACCGCGGCGAAGCCGCCGGGGACCTCGTCGTAGGGGAAGTGGATCAGGTCCGCCACGAGCTCCCAGTGGTCGATCATCCCGCCCGTCCACAGCCGGCAGATCTCCTCCGGGGTGTCGCCCGAGAAGGCGGGGACCTCCGGCAGCACGTACTCCTCGTCCGGCACGCGCCAGGCCTCGATCGCGTCGAGGTCGCCCGCGAGCTCCTCGAGGGTGTCGTAGTGTGCGCTCCGGTCCGCGGCCACGCTGCCGCTCGCGGAGGCGAGCTCGACGTCGAAGCCGCCCTCGGCCGCGGCGAACACCGAGGTGGGCCCGGGCTCACCGCCCACGCCGGCGTCCAGCGGCAGCTGCGAGGGCAACCACTCCCAGCCGTCGCCGAGCTGGTCCATCTCCAGGTCGCGGTAGGCCGTCCAGCCGCGGGCGACCAGCAGCTCGTGGGCGTCGTCGTCCCACGTGCCCTGCTCGGCGCCGGTGATCTCCGGCTCGGGCGCGGCGGCCCCGGCGTGGAAACGGCGGCGCTCCTGCTTCTTCTTCGCGGCGGCCTTCTTGCGGGGCTTGCTCTTGGGCACGGGGTCTCCTGGCGGGCGGGAGGACCGGGCGGCGGGTCCTCGGGACCTCCATGATGACCCATCCCCGCGGCCCCCGCGGCGCCTCCGCACGGGGCCGTGGGCGGCCCGGCCCCGTCGTCGGGCGCCGCACACCGTGCGCTGGTTAGAGTGAAGTGCATGGAGCATTCGGAGGCCGAGCGCGTCGGGGCCCTGCACGCCCTGGGCGTGCTCGACACCCCGCGGGAGGAGCGCTACGACCGCGTGGTGCGCCTCGCCCAGCAGATCTTCGGGGTGGGCGCCGCCGCCGTGAACCTCGTCGACGCCGACCGGCAGTGGACCAAGGCCGAGGTGGGGCTGCCCGGGCTGGTGAACACCCCGCGGCGGGACTCCTTCTGCGCCCGCACCGTCGAGCACCCGGGCGCGCTCGTGGTGCCCGACGCCGCGGCCGACGACCGCTTCCGCGCCAACCCCTTCGTCCGCGGCGACCCGCCCGTGCGCTTCTACGCCGGGCACCCGCTGCGCGCCCCCGGCGGGGAACGGATCGGCTCGCTGTGCCTGACCGACCCCGTCCCGCGGGAGCTCACCGCGCGCGAGCAGGCGATCCTGGCCGAGCTGGCCGGGCTGGTCGAGCACGAGCTCGCCGCCCAGCACGAGATCGACCACGCCGGGCAGGTGCAGCGGATGCTGATGCCGCGCACCGCCCCGTCCGTCCCCGGCTGGGACCTCGCGGCCCGGTGGGCGCCGGCGCGCGAGCTCGGCGGGGACTTCTACGACTGGTGGGTCCAGGACGGGCGGCTGCAGCTGCACGTCGCCGACGTCATGGGCAAGGGCCTGCCCGCCGCCCTGCTGGCCGCCTCGGTGCGTGCGGTCCTGCACGGGTCCGCCCGCTACAACGACCAGCGGGCCGCGGTCGACCGGGCCGGGGCCGCCCTGGAGTCGATCCTCGAGGACACCGGAACCTTCGTCACCGCCTTCGCCGCCCGGGTGGATCTCGGCACCGGCGTCCTCGACTACGTCGACGCCGGTCACGGCCTCGCCGTCGTCTGCGACCCCACCGGGGCCCACCGCCGGCTGTGCTCCTCCGGGCTGCCGCTGGGCGCGCTGCCGGGCAGCACGTGGGAGCCGCGCACCGAGCGGCTCGCGCCCGGGGAGACCCTGCTGGTGATCAGCGACGGGCTGCTCGACTACTTCCCGGACGTCCCCGCCGCCCTCGCCCGCGCCGGCCGGGCCGTGGCGGACAGCGCAGGCTGCGAGGAGCTCGTCGAGCGGGTGCTGCGCTTCGCGCTCGAGCGAGGGCTCGACGACGACGTCACCGTGCTCGCCCTGCGCCGCGCCGGCTGAGCGGGAGTAGCCTCGGGAAGGCCCGCCCTCCCGCCCCGCGTCCCAGGAGCCGCATGTCCTCGTCCCGCCCGCCCGAGCCCGTGCGCTCCCGCCTGGACCTGCCCGGGCGCGCCGACCACCTCGTCCTCGTGGGCGCGCTGGGGATCCTCAGCGCCGTGAGCCCCATGGCCATGGACATCTACCTCGCGTCCATGCCGGCGATGGCCGACGACCTCGGCGCCTCCGCCTCCGCCGTGCAGCTGACCATGACGACCTACATGGTCGGCATGGCCGTGGGGCAGTTCCTGCTCGGGCCCGTCTCGGACGTGCTGGGCCGGCACCGGCTGATGGTCGCGGGCAACGTGGTCTTCCTGCTCAGCTCCGTGGCGGTCGTGCTCGCCCCCGGCATCGGCACGGTCCTGGCCCTGCGCACCCTGCAGGGGGTCGCCGGGGCGGCGGGGGTCGTCATCGCCCGCGCCGTCGTCTCGGACATCGCCACCGGCCGGCAGGCCGCGAAGCTGTTCTCGGCGCTGGCGACCATCACCTCCCTGGCCCCGGTCGTGGCGCCGCTGCTCGGCGGGGTCATCGCCACGGTGGCCCCGTGGCAGGTCGCCTTCTGGGCGCTCGCCGGCTTCGGGCTGCTGATGCTCCTGTGCTCGGTGCTCGTGGTCCCGGAGACCCTGCCCCGGTCCCGCCGCCGCACCGGCGGGATCGGGGCGGCGGTCGCCGGCTCCCGGGCCGTGCTGCGCAACGGACCGTTCATGGCCTGGGCGCTGGTCTTCGGGCTGAGCTTCGGCACCCTGTTCTCCTACGTCTCGGCGTCCTCGTTCGTGGTGCAGAACGTCCTGGGCTACTCGGCGCTCGCCTACTCCGCCGTCTTCGCCGTCAACGCCGCGGGGATGATCGCGGCGGCGCTGATCAACGCCCGGCTCGTCGACCGGATCGACCCGGCGGTGGTGCTGCGCACCGCGCTCACGGTCCTGGCCGCGGTCACCGTGGTGGGCCTGGGACTGGTCCTGGCCGGGATCACGGGATGGACCACGCTGGTGCAGCTGTTCGTCGTCCAGACCTGCGTGGGCTTCGTGATGGGCAACGCCACGGCCCTCGCCCAGGAGCGGGTGCCCGGCCGGGCCGGTGCGGGCTCCGCCGTGCTCGGGCTCGTGCAGTTCCTGCTGGGCGGGCTGGTCTCCCCGCTCAGCGGCATCGCCGGGCAGCACACGGCGGTGCCGATGGCGGTGCTCATGGCCGGCTGCGCGGTGCTCGCCCTGGGCGCCGCGGTCGTGGCGACCCGGCTCTCCCGCTGAGCGGGCCGGGCCGCGACCCCGGGCGAGAGCCCGGTGTGCCGCCTCAGCCGCCGAGCTGCCGGGCCTGCTCGTCCCAGGCGGCGTGGGCGTCTCGGGTGCGGGTCGCGCGGTCGATCTCGCGCAGCGCCCGCAGCGCGGCGTTGCGCTGCCGGGCCAGGGAGTCCGCGGCGGCCCGGGCGGCCGCGTCCTGGCGCCCGCGCGCCCTGGCCTCGGAGATGGTGCGCATGACGGCGTCCACCCCGTCGGAGCCGCCGGCGAGGTAGGCGGCGCGCACCTGCGGGTCGGGGTGGCACAGGCAGCGCTCGTCGGACTGCCCGAGCCGGGTGTCGAACTCCCGCCCGGTCAGGTCGGAGAGCATCGCCGCCACCCGGTCCAGCCGCTCCTCGACCTCCGCGAGCAGCCCGGCGCGGGCGGCCGCCGGGCGCAGCGACCACAGGAGCTGGCCGTGCCGGCGCAGGGCGGCCGCGTCCCAGTCCGCCCGGGGGACCTCCGCCAGCCGCGCCGCCACGAAGGCCGCGTCCCCGCCCCGCTGCGGGGGCGGCAGCGCGCCCAGCTGGGCGCCCAGCCAGGCCGCGCGCATGTCCTCCGCCCCGGCGTGCCGGGCCTGCTCGGGGGTGATCCGGGGGCGCGGCGGCGCGGCGGCGCCGGTGGCGCGCACGGCGTTCAGGGCCAGGTGCACCAGCAGGCCCAGGGCGAGGAGGGCGGCGGCGAGGGCGGCGGCGATCACGGCCGTGCTCCCCGCGGGCGGGGCGCCCCGTGCGGGACGGCCCGGTGGGTGCGGCGCCGGTGCGTGGTGCTCATGGGATCCTCCCGAACCCTGCGGCCCTGGACCTCCAGGGTATCCGGGCGGGAGGCCCCGGCACAGGGGGTCAGCCCGGGACCGGGTTGTGGGCGGTGCCGGCGGTCTCCCCGCCGTCGACGACGATCTCGGCGCCCGTCACGAACGACGCGTCGTCCCCGGCGAGCCAGGCCACCGTCGCGGCGACCTCCTCCGGCCGGCCCGCCCGGGCCATCGCGACGTGCTCGACGTCCGGGGACATGCCCTCGGTCATCGGGGTGGCGATGAAACCGGGGTGCACCGAGTTGACCCGGATGCCGTCGGCGGCGAGATCCAGCGCCGCGGTCTTCGTCAGCCCGCGCACCCCGGACTTCGAGGCGGTGTAGGCGGGGATCCGCTCGTAGCCGCGCAGCCCGGCGATCGAGGAGACGTTCACGACCGACCCGCCGCCGCGCTCGCGCATCGCGGGCACCACCGCCTGCAGCCCCAGGAACACCCCGGTGAGGTTCACGGCCAGCACCCGGTCCCAGTCCTCCCGCGAGTGCTCCGCGGTGTGCCCGAAGGCGACGATCCCCGCGTTGTTGACCAGCACGTCCAGCCCGCCGAAGGCCGCCACCGTCGCGTCCACCGCCGCGGCCCAGCCCCCGGCGTCCGTGACGTCGAGGTGCACCCGCTCGGCACGGGCCCCGAGCGCGGGGTGCACGTCCGTCTCCGGCAGGACGTCGGCCAGCATCACCCGGGCGCCCTCCTCGACCAGGCGCACGGCCACGGCCGCCCCGATCCCGCGCGCCGCGCCGGTGACCAGCGCCGTCCGTCCCTCGAGCGTCCCCATGGCGCTCCCCTTCCGCGTCGCTCGTGACCGGGGCGCCCCCGCGCCCCCGGGCGGGACCGGACGGACGACGACGCCCCGCCGCGGCTCCCGCTCCTCCAGCAGAGCACCGCCGCGGCCGCAGCACAACGGGCCCGCGCCTCCCCGCCGGGATGTGACCCGGCGGCGGTGGGCGTGCGGCGTTCCGCTGCGGCGGGGCCGAGTTCAGCCCTCCTCGTTCTCCCCGTGGTCGCTCGAGCTGATGATCAGGAAGGTGATGCCGACGGCGAGGAAGGCGATGCCGCTGCCGGCGTTCTCGGCACCGAACGCGGTGCCGACCCCGATTACGAGGAACACGACCCCCAGGACGAGGAACGTGCTGGTCCTCCGGTGCTCGGGACGGTGCGGTGGGTCGTCGTGGCGGGGCATGGGGTTCCTTCCGGGAGCCGGGGGTCAGGGGCGGGCGAGCAGGTCCACGCCCAGGGCGGTGAGCAGGCCGAAGGCGGTGCCCCACAGCAGGATGGAGACGATCTGCCACAGGATCACGGCGTTGCGGGCGGCGCCGAAGGAGACCATGGCGGTCGCGGTGATCTGGCTGGGCAGGATGGTCTGACCCAGGAGGCTGACCCCGGCCACGCCGTACCGGTCGAAGGCCCGCCGCAGCTTCTGCCGCTGGGCCGAGGGCTCCTTCCGGGAGTCGGCGAACCGCCCCCGCAGCCGGTGCGCGCCCAGCACCAGCAGCAGCATGGAGGCGATGTTGCCGACCACGGCCGCGCCGACGGCGGCGACCGGGTGCAGCCCCGCCAGGACGCCGATCACCGAGCCGAAGTAGGACTCGACGAAGGGCACGGCACCGGCGAGCAGCACCCCCAGCCACTGCAGCAGCGGGGGCAGGGACGAGGTGAAGTCCTGGAGGGTCTCGAGCACGGGGATCCTTCGGTCGTGGGGGCCGGGGCGCGCGGTGGCCGGATCCGGCGGTTCCCAGCGTAGGGACGCGGGTGCGGCGGCGGATCCGCCCGGAGGCTGAGCCGCGCGGGGGAGGTCGGGTGCCCCGGGAGGAGAGGACCGCCGGCCCCGGTAGCCTGGGGGCATGAGATCCGTGCTGCTCCCGCTCCCCGCCGCCGCCGTGCTGCTCCTGTCCGCCTGCGCCGGGGACGACGGCTCCGCCGACCCCCTGCTGGCCGAGCACGGCCTGACCGGGATGAGCACGGAGGAGGTCGTGGCGCAGCTCGACCGCACCCACGAGGACCGCGAGGCCGGTCTCGCCGGGTCCGTGACCTACGACGAGGTGCTGCTGGCCGACGGCGCCGCGGAGACCTCCCTGCCGATGCCCGAGGACCGGTTCTACCTCGCGATCGCGCCGTACCGGACGACGACGCACGAGTGCTTCGCCCACAGCCTCTCCGGCTGCCAGGGGGAGCTCGTGGGCGAGGACCTCGACGTGCGGATCACCGACGCCTCCGGGGCGGTGCTCGTCGACGAGCAGGTCACCAGCTACGAGAACGGGTTCGTGGGCTTCTGGCTGCCCAAGGACATCACCGGCACCGTGGAGGTCTCCTCCGCGGACGGGGCGGCGCGCACCGCGTTCGGGACCTCCGCCGGGGACCCGACCTGCCTGACCACCATGCGGCTGGTCTGAGCCCAGCGGCACCGCACACGGCCCGCGCGCCCGGCCGGGTTCCGCACCTCGGCCCGTGCCGCGGGGATCCCGTCGGTCCGGCTCAGACCCTGCCGGTCGAGCCGCCCAGGCGCTGGGAGATCTCCCCGGCGGCGGCGCGGCAGGCGTCCTGCAGCAGGCGGGCCTGCTCCTCGCCGACCCGGTAGCGGGGCGCGGCGATCATCGTGACCGCGACCAGCTCGCCGCGGTGGTCGTGGACGGGGGCGGCCACGCCGACCTCGTCCACCGAGGTCATCCCGTAGTTGAGGGCCACGCCGTCGCGGGCGACCTCCGTCAGCAGCCCGAGGTAGGCGGTGACGGCGTCCTCGGTGGGGGCGGGGTGCTCGATCGCCCCGGACAGCAGCATCGTCCGGACCCGCTCGGCCGGCTGGCCGGCGAGGAAGACCTGCACCGAGGCGCTGTGCGCCGTGTTGAAGCGGGCACCCAGCGGGGTGGTGTGCTTGATCTGGCGGCGGCTGGGGATCTGCTCGACGCACACGCTCTCGGCACCGTTCCACAGCATCAGGGTGCTCGTCTCCCCGGTCTGCTCGGCCAGGGCCTGGAGCACCGGGTAGGCGACCCGCCGCTCGTCGAGGTCGGCCAGCAGGGGACCGGTCACGGAGATCAGCCCGAGCCCGAGCCGGAAGCGGCGGCTCTGCGGGTCCCGCTCGACCAGCTCCTCCTGCTCGAGGACCGAGAGGATCCGCGAGACCGTGCTCTTGTGCAGGCCGACCTGCGCGGCGATCTCGGTGACGCCCAGCGACGGGCTCTCCGTGGAGAAGCAGCGCAGCACGCTGATCGCGTTGGAGACGACGGAGGCGGCGCGGGCCTCGCCGTTGGACGGGGAGCTCTCGGCTGACACAGGCATAGGACTGACCATTCTTCACCATCGGACGGTTCCCGCGGGCCCGCACCGGCGCGCGCCGTGCCACGGGGCCCGCGACCCGGCCGGGCACGGGCACGGCACCGGGTGCGGCGCCTCGGGACGCCGCACCCGGTGCCGGTGCTGGGGGAGGGGGCCGCCCGCCGTCCCCCGTCGGGGGGAGCGGGCGGCCCGGGGCTCAGCGGCTCAGGGGCCGGTGGCCGCCGGTTCGGTGCCGGCCCGGGCGGAGGCCGGACCGGTGCCGTTCGGGCTCGGCCGCTCCGGACCCGGCTGCTCCGGCCCCGCCCGTTCCGCGCGCGGGGCCGGCGGGAGGTCCCCGGCCTCCATGCGGGCCCCGGCGAGGCGCTCCGCGGCGGTGGGCGTCGGGTCGTTGACCTCCCGCTCCAGGCGCACGATCTCCCGGTTGCGGGTGATCAGACGGCGGACCAGGTTGGCGATCATGAGCAGGATGATGAAGGAGAACGGGAACGCGCCGATGATGGTGCCGGTCTGGACCGTGTCCACCACGGCCGTCCCGCCGAGGGTCAGCAGCGTGACGGCCACGGCCCCGATGCTGGCCACGAGCACGACGCGGAAGAGGGGGCCGGCCTTGCGCGGGGCGGAGACGAACTCCGCCAGGGCGTGGGCGCCGGAGTCCAGCGAGGTGACGTAGTAGGTGGCCACGAGCACGGTCGCCACCACGAGCAGCAGGGACCCGATGACGGGCACGGACTCGAGCATCACGAACAGCCCGCTCGAGGTGTCGGCGGCCACGGCCCCGGAGATGCCCCGGTCGCTGCGGTCGTCGTAGTACAGGGCGGCCGAGCCGATGACGCCGATCCAGATCATGACGATCAGGGAGGGGACCACGGTGACGCCGATGACGAACTCGCGGATCGTGCGCCCGCGGGAGATGCGGGCGATGAACCCGGCGACGAAGGGGCTGAAGGCGATCACCCAGCACCAGATGAACACGGTCCACCAGCCGTTCCAGCTGTCCTGCCAGGTCTCCAGCGGCCGGCCCGAGGTGCCGGCGTCGGTCCAGAAGCTCATCGCGGTGAAGTTCGCGAGGAAGGAGCCGAAGGTCTGGGTGATGTTCGAGAGCAGGAAGATCGTGGGGCCGAAGACGAACACGGCCGCGATCAGCACGATGCTCAGCACGGAGTTGAGCTCGCTGACGCGCTTCATGCCCTTGTTGATCCCGAAGAACGCCGAGACGGCGGTGAGCCCGCCCAGCCCGAGGATGACGACCAGCCACAGGCCCGGGCCCGAGGAGACCCCGGTGAAGGAGCCAAGACCGGAGCTGAACTGCATGGCGGCGAAGCCGAAGGAGGTGGCCAGGCCGAGGACCGTGGCGCTGATGGCGAGCAGCTCCACGACCACGCCGGCCCCGCGCTGGGACCACTTGGGCAGGATGTCCACGGTGGCCTCGCGGAAGGTCAGGGTCTTGCCCAGGTTGTGGTGGGAGTAGGCCAGGCACACGGCGACCACGCAGTACATCGCCCACGCGGTGAAGCCCCAGTGGAAGTAGGACCAGACCATGGCGCCCTCGCCGGCACCGTCCGGGCCGGCGGGCACCACCGGGTTCTCGTCGCGCAGCATGATGGGCTCGGCCACGGACCAGAAGATCAGGCCGATGCCCTGTCCGCAGGCGAAGAGCATCGAGTACCAGGCGAACTTCCCGTGCTCGGGGCGGGCGTCCGGGCCGCCGAGGCGGACCTTGCCGACCCGGCTGAACACCAGCCACAGGCACACCGCCACGGCCACGACCGAGTAGAGGATGAACAGCCACGTGAAGTTGCCGGTCACGAACGTGCGCGCGCCGGAGATCGACTCCGCGGCGCCGGCCGGGTCGAGCGTGACGACCACCAGCACGGCGATGATCAGCAGCGGCGGCAGGACGGCGATGATGGTCCGGTCCAGGGGCGGCAGGTGACGGCCGCGGAAGCGCGGGATGTTGATGGCCCCGGTCGTCACGTCGACGTCGGAGTACCCGTTGCCGTGGTCCGGCGCGGACGCCGGACCGGTCTCGAGGTGCTTGGTCATGTCGGACTCACTTCCCGAACTCGCTGGAGACCGCGCGGGCGATGCCTGCCCGCACGGCGTTGAGCAGCAGCTCGCCCCGCTCCGCGGTGGCGCCTGCCGGTGAGGAGAGGCAGCCCGAGCCCGGGGTGCGGGCCGGGTCCTCGGGGAACACGTCGTAGGGGGTCAGCTCGGCCGGGGGGTGGACCGGGGCCCGGGACATGTCGACCTTCCCGGGGTGCAGGTGGAGCATCAGGGAGGTCTCGAGCACGCCGCCGTGCTCGATGTCCCAGCCGAGGAAGCCGTCGGGGAAGACGGCCTCCAGGGTCTGCTCGTCGACGAAGTCCCAGTAGGACAGCAGCAGCGCCCGCACCGGCCCGCCGTCGTCGTCGCGGTGCTCGCGCACGGCCAGGTCGAGGCCCTCGTAGAGGAACTGGTAGTTCTCGAAGTGGCCGTTGACGACCACGACCCGGCGGATGCCGTGGCGGAAGAACTCGGAGACCACGTCGCGGGTCTGCAGGATCAGCACCTGCCCCGACAGGCTCGTGGTGCCCACGCGGTGGTTGCCGCCGCCGGAGCGCGGCTGGGACTTGTAGCCGTAGCGGAACGCCGGGGCGACCACGGCGTCGAGGTCGTCGGCGACCGCGGCGCAGACGGCGGTGGAGAGCATCGCGTCCACCCCCAGCGGCATGTGGGGGCCGTGCTGCTCGGTGGCCCCGGTGGGCACGAGCACCAGGCCGTGGCCGGTGGACGCGTACTCCTCGTACGAGGCGGCGTCGAGGTCTTCGAGGTGGCGGGTGCTGACCACAGGGATCCTTCCGTGTGCCCGGGGCGCCGGCGGCGCGGACCCGGTGCGGGGTGCGGGGTTCCCGGGCGGCAGGCCCGGGGAGACCGGTGGCGCCGCCCGCGGGCGGCGCCACCGGGGAGGAGCGGCTCAGGCCTCGATGATGTTGTGCTCGGGGCCGTAGGGGAACTTGGTGATGTTCTCGGCGCCGTCCTCGCCGACCACCAGGATGTCGTGCTCGCGGTAGCCGCCGGCGCCCGGCTCGCCCTCCGGGATCGTGATCATCGGCTCCATGGACACGACCATGCCCGGCTCCAGCACCGTGTCGATGTCCTCGCGCAGCTCCAGGCCGGCCTCGCGGCCGTAGTAGTGGCTGAGGACGCCGAAGGAGTGGCCGTAGCCGAAGGTGCGGTTGGCCAGCAGGCCGTGGGAGACGAAGATCTCGTTGAGCTCCGCGGCGATGTCCTTGCACACCGCGCCCGGCTTGATCAGCTCGAGGCCGCGCTCGTGGACCTGGACGTTGATCTCCCACAGCTCGCGCGAGCGGGCGTCCGGCTCGCCCAGGAACAGGGTGCGCTCGAGGGCGGTGTAGTAGCCGGAGGTCATCGGGAAGCAGTTCAGGGACAGGATGTCCCCGCGCTGCAGCTTGCGGGTGGTGGCCCAGTTGTGGGCGCCGTCGGTGTTGATCCCGGACTGGAACCACACCCAGGTGTCGCGCACCTCGCGGTGCGGGAAGGTGCGGGCGATCTCGTGGACCATCGCCTCCGTGCCGGCCAGCGCGACCTCGTACTCGGTGATGCCCTCGCGGATCGCGGCGCGGATGGCCTCGCCGCCGAGGTCGCCGATGCGGGCGCCGTGCTTGATGACCTCGATCTCCTCGGCGGACTTGATCATGCGCTGGCGCATGGCGTCCTGGGAGACGTCGGTGAGCTCGGCGCCCTCGAAGGCGGCCTGGATGCGCTGACGGGTCAGCAGCGGCAGGGCGTCGTCCTCCACGCCGATCCGGTTCGCCTTCACGCCCCGCTGGCGCAGGACCTCCTGGAGGGCGAAGTAGAAGTTGTCGCGCTGCCAGTCGGTGTAGACGATGTTGTCGCCGTAGCTGGTGCGCCACGGCATGCCGGCGTCGATGTTGGCGGTGACCGTGACCGAGTCGTCGGCGGTGACGACCAGGGCGTAGTTGCGGCCGAACGTCGTGTACAGGAAGTCCGAGTAGTACTTGATGCCGTGGTAGCTGGTGAGGATGACGGCGTCCAGCTGCTTGGCCGCCATGATCTTCCGCAGGCCGGTGAGGCGGCGCTCGAACTCGGCGTCGGAGAAGGTCAGCTGCTCCTTCTGGCCGTTGTGCAGGACCTTCAGGCGCTCGAGCTCGGCGACGGAGGTGGCGTTGGCGGTGGTCGTGGTGGTCATGGTGATCCTTCCGTGGGTGGTGCGTGCTTCGGGTGTGGAGTGGTCCGCGCCGGGCGGCGCCGGACCGGGAGGGGTGGTCTGTTCGGGGAGCGCTCAGTGCTCCAGGGGCTTGCCGCCGGTCTCCCGGGAGAGGGCGACGGCGACGAAGGACACGGCCGCGGCGGCCATCAGGTACCAGGCCGGGGCGAGGTTGGTGGCGAAGGCGGAGATCAGCAGCGTGGCCATGAAGGGTGCGGTGCCGCCGAAGACGGCGTTGGCGAGGTTGAAGCTCACGGCGAAGCCGGTGTAGCGGATGCGGGTCGGGAACAGCTCGGCCAGGAAGCTCGGCAGCGTGCCGTCGTTGAGGGTCAGCATCGCCCCCAGCAGCACCTGGACGGCCAGCACGGCCAGGAACGTCCCGGACTCCAGGACCATGAACGCCGGCACGGTCAGCACGACGAAGCTCACGGACGCCGCCATGAGCATCCGCTTGCGGCCGAAGCGGTCCGAGGCCAGGCCGGTGAGGAAGATGAAGCCCACGTAGGACAGCAGCGCCAGCGAGGTGGCCAGGAACGACTCGGTCTTCCCGAGCCCGATCTCCTCGGAGAGGTAGGTCGGCATGTAGCTCAGCAACACGTAGAAGCCCACGGCGTTGAGCAGCACCGCGCCGACCGCGCGCAGCAGGGCGCCCCAGTGGTTGCGGAACATGTCCCGGACCGGGGCCTGGATGACCTCGTCCTCCTCGGCGAGCTCCTGGAACGCGGGGGTGTCCTCGAGCTTCGTGCGGATGTAGCGGCCGATCAGGCCCATGGGCGCCGCGAGCAGGAAGGGGATGCGCCAGCCCCAGCTGTTGAGCTGGTCGTCGGAGAGCAGCGCGGTCAGCCCGGCCACGAACAGGGAGCCGAAGAGCAGACCGGTGGCCGTGGAGGCCGGGACCACGGCGGCGTAGAGGCCGCGGCGGTTGGCGGGGGCGTACTCGACGAGGAACGCCGAGGCCCCGGCGTACTCGCCGGCCGCGGAGAAGCCCTGCACGATGCGCACCACGAGCAGCAGCACCGGCGCGAAGATCCCGATGGTCGCGTAGCCCGGGATGAGGGCGATGCAGAACGTGGAGACGGACATGATGAGGATCGACAGGGACAGCGCGGTGCGCCGGCCGAGCTTGTCGCCCAGGTGCCCCCAGACGAAACCGCCGAGCGGGCGGACGAAGAACGAGATCGCGAACAGGGCGAAGGTCGCCAGCAGGGCCGTCTGCGGGTCCGACTCCGGGAAGAAGACCACCGCGATGGTCGCGGCCAGGTACCCGTAGATCGCGTAGTCGAACCACTCGACGAAGTTGCCGATGAAGCTCGCGGTCACCACGCGGCGGCGGACCGAGGGGTCCGGGGCGCCCGGGGCCGGCGGGCTCGCCGGCACGGCCTGGGCCGCAGCGGCGGCGGCGTCGGAGGAGTGTGACATGTCATCTCCCTGGGGTGGTGTGTTGCATCTTTTGCAACAGCGTTGCCTCAATGTAGGGAGTGGTCCGGCTCACGGTCAATGGGTTCCGCGTTAATTCGTGTTAACCATCGGTAACGGTCTGCAACACGGTTGCTTCGGGCGCGGGGATGACGGCATGCGCATGCGCCGCCCGGGCCGGCGCGGAGGTTCTCAGAGGACCTTGCGCACCTGCTCCTCGAAGTCGCGGATGTGCTCGAGCATGATCGTGGCGGCCTCCTCGTCGCGTCCCTCGAGCACCGCGGTGAGCAGGGCGGTGTGCACCGCGATGTGCTCCTGCAGCTGCGGGATCCGGTCGGCGGCCACGCACCAGATGCGGGTGGCCAGGTTGCCGTAGCGGGTCAGGGTCGTCTCCAGGTGGGCGTTGCCCGCGGCGGCGTAGACGGCGCGGTGGATGGCCACGTCCCAGCGCAGCGTGTCCTCGCGCTCCTCCGCCGCCGGCTGCTCGAGCTGGTCCCGCAGCCGCAGCAGGCGCTCGCGGGCGGCGCCCCCGTGCCGCTCGGCGGCCAGGCGGGCGGCCAGGGGCTCCAGGACCTCGCGCACCTGCGAGATCTCGGACAGGGCGGTGATGTCCACGGTGGTCGCGAAGGTTCCCCGGCGGGGGTAGGTGACCACGAGGTGCTCCGACTCCAGGCGCTTGAGGGCCTCGCGCAGGGGGGTGCGCCCCACGCCCATCTCCTCGCTGAGGCGGGCCTCGTTGAGCGGGCTGCCCGGTGGGATGTCGAGCAGGATCAGCCGGTCCTGCAGCCGGAGGAAGGCCTGGTCGGCCAGGGACCGTCCGCCCTCCGTGGTGTCGTCGTGCTGCAGCAGCATGCGGGGAACCCTTTCCTGCGGCGGGGATGACGGTGCTGTGACGGGTGTTCGGGCCTCCCGGAAAAAAGTGCTTGACCCCGAGTGGTCCTGCTCACATACTAAGGGTCAACAACTGATATATCAGTTGCACACCGCAGACATCCCAGGAGGTCACATGACCGTGCACGAGGAGTCCCCTCTGTACCAGCTGCTGGCCGAGAGCGATCCCGAGATCGCCGCCGCCGTCGACGCCGAGCTGCGCCGCCAGCAGTCCACGCTCGAGATGATCGCCTCCGAGAACTTCGCCCCGAGCGCGGTCATGGAGGCCCAGGGCTCCGTGCTGACCAACAAGTACGCGGAGGGCTACCCCGGCCGGCGCTACTACGGCGGCTGCGAGCACGTCGACGTGGTCGAGCAGCTCGCGATCGACCGCCTCAAGGCGCTCTTCGGCGCCGAGCACGCCAACGTCCAGCCCCACTCCGGGGCCCAGGCCAACGCCGCCGCGATGTTCGCGCTGCTGGACCCGGGGGACACGATCCTCGGCCTGGACCTCGCCCACGGCGGGCACCTCACCCACGGCATGAAGCTCAACTACTCCGGCAAGCTCTACCGCGTGGTGGCCTACGGCGTCTCCCCGGAGGACCACCGGATCGACATGGCCGAGGTGGAGCGCCTCGCCCTGGAGCACCGGCCCCGCATGATCGTCGCCGGCTGGTCCGCCTACACCCGTCAGCTGGACTTCGCCGAGTTCCGGCGCATCGCCGACGCGGTGGGGGCCTACCTCATGGTCGACATGGCCCACTTCGCCGGGCTCGTCGCCGCCGGGCTGCACCCGAACCCCGTGCCCCACGCCCACGTGGTGACCTCCACGACCCACAAGACCCTCGGCGGCCCCCGCGGCGGCGTGATCCTCACGACCCAGGAGCTGGCGAAGAAGATCAACTCCGCGGTCTTCCCCGGCCAGCAGGGCGGCCCGCTCGAGCACGTGATCGCCGCCAAGGCCGTGGCCTTCAAGCACGCCGCCGGCGAGGAGTTCCGCGACCGCCAGCGGCGCACCCTGGAGGGCGCCCGCCTGCTCGCCGAGCGCCTGCTCGCCCCGGACGTGCTGGCCGCCGGCATCGACCTGGTCAGCGGCGGCACCGACGTGCACCTGGTCCTCGTGGACCTGCGCGACTCCGAGCTCGACGGCAAGCAGGCCGAGGACCGGCTGCACTCGATCGGGATCACCGTCAACCGCAACGCGGTCCCCTTCGACCCCCGCCCGCCGATGGTCTCCTCCGGGCTGCGCATCGGCACCCCGGCCCTGGCCACCCGCGGCTTCGGGCCCGAGGAGTTCGCCGAGGTCGCCGACATCATCGCCGAGGCCCTCGTGCGCGAGCCCGAGCCGGCGCACACCGAGCGGCTGCGCGAGCGCGTCACCGCCCTGACCGAGCGCTTCCCGCTCTACCCGAACCTGTCCGCCCCCGTCCTGAACGGAGCCCTCTGATGGCCGACCTCCTGCCGGAGCACCCGGACTTCCTGTGGCACAACCCCGACCCCAAGCCCTCCTACGACGCCGTGATCGTCGGCGGCGGCGGGCACGGGCTGGCCACCGCCTACTACCTGGCCAAGAACCACGGCATGACCAACATCGCCGTGCTCGAGCGCGGCTGGCTCGCCGGCGGCAACATGGCCCGCAACACCACGATCATCCGCTCCAACTACCTGTGGGACGAGTCCGCCGGGATCTACGAGCACTCCCTGAAGCTGTGGGAGCAGATGGAGGACGAGCTCGACTACAACGTCTTCTTCTCCCAGCGCGGCGTGATGAACCTGGCGCACACCCTCCAGGACGTGCGCGAGAGCGTGCGCCGGGTCAACGCCAACCGCCTCAACGGCGTGGACGCCGAGTGGATCGACCCGCAGCAGGTCAAGGAGCTGTGCCCGATCATCAACATCGGGGACGACATCCGCTACCCGGTGATGGGCGCGACCTACCAGCCGCGCGCCGGCATCGCCAAGCACGACTGGGTCGCCTGGGCCTACGCCCGGGCCTGCGACCGGATGGGCGTGGACATCATCCAGAACTGCGAGGTCACCGGGTTCGTCAAGGACGGCGAGCGCGTGGTCGCCGTGGAGACCTCCCGCGGGACGATCCGCACGGGCAAGGTCGGCCTCGCCGCCGCCGGGCACTCCTCGGTGCTCGCCGAGCTCGCCGGGTTCCGCCTGCCCATCCAGTCCCACCCGCTGCAGGCCCTGGTCTCGGAGCTGCACGAGATGGTCCACCCGACCGTGGTGATGTCCAACCACGTGCACGTCTACGTCTCCCAGGCGCACAAGGGCGAGCTCGTGATGGGCGCCGGCGTGGACGCCTACAACGGCTACGGCCAGCGCGGGTCCTTCCACGTGATCGAGCAGCAGATGGCCGCCGCCGTCGAGCTGTTCCCGATCTTCGCCCGGGCCCACGTCCTGCGCACCTGGGGCGGGATCGTCGACGTCACCCTCGACGCCTCCCCGGTGGTCTCCAAGACCCCGGTGGACCAGATGTACGTCAACTGCGGCTGGGGCACCGGCGGCTTCAAGGGCACGCCCGGGGCCGGGTACACCTTCGCCCACACCATCGCCACCGACGAGCCGCACCCGCTCAACGCCCCCTTCAGCCTCGAGCGGTTCGAGACGGGCATCCTCATCGACGAGCACGGCGCCGCCGCCGTGGCGCACTAGCGGACCAGGAGAGAGAGACCATGCTGCTCATCGAGTGCCCCTACTGCGGGCCGCGCAACGAGACCGAGTACCACTACGGCGGCGAGGCACACGTCGCCTACCCCGAGGACCCCTCGGCCCTGTCCGACAAGGAGTGGGCGGAGTACCTCTTCTACCGCAACAACCCCAAGGGCCTGCTCAAGGAGCGCTGGGCGCACAGCACCGGCTGCCGCCGGTGGTTCAACGTCGTGCGCGACACCGCCACCTACGAGATCCAGGCCGTCTACCGGATGGGCGAGACCGCCCCGCAGAACGGAGGTGTCCGATGACCACCCAGCCCCAGCGCCTGTCCGCGGAGCGCAGCCCCGCCCACGGCATCGACCGCTCGGCCACCGTGCGCTTCAGCATCGACGGCCAGGAGCTCACCGGCCACCCCGGTGACACCCTCGCCTCGGCCCTGCTGGCCGCCGGCCGGGTCTCCTGCGCCGACTCGATGTACCTCGGCCGCCCGCGCGGGATCATGGCCGCCGGCGTCGAGGAGCCCAACGCCCTCGTGAAGGTCGCCGCCCGCACCTCCGCCGACGTCGACGAGTCGATGCTGCCGGCCCCGGCCGTGGAGCTCACCGACGGCCTGTCCGCCACGTGGCTGCGCGGCATGGGCCAGCTCGACCCCCGGGAGGACCGGGCCGTCTACGACCACAAGCACGTGCACACCGACGTGCTCGTCGTCGGCACCGGGCCCGCCGGCCTGGCCGCCGCCCGCGAGGCCGCCCGCTCCGGGGCCCGCGTGCTGGTGATGGACGAGCAGCCCGTGGCCGGCGGGTCCCTGCTCGCCGGCCGCGACCAGCGCATCGACGGCGAGGACGCCGTCGCGTGGACCCGGACGGTCGTCGCCGAGCTCGAGGACGCCCCCGAGGTCACCGTCCTGGCCCGCACCACGGCGATCGGCAGCTACGACAGCAACTACGTCGTGGCCGTCCAGCGGCGCACCGACCACCTCGGCGGCGCCCCCGCCGAGGGCGTCTCCCGCGAGCGGATCTGGCACGTGCGCGCCCGCCAGCTCGTGCTGGCCACCGGCGCCCACGAGCGCCCGATCGTGTTCGAGAACAACGACCGGCCGGGGATCATGCTCGCCGGGGCCGTGCGCGCCTACCTCAACCGCTGGGGCGTGGCCGCCGGGTCCGAGGTCGTCGTGGCCACCACCAACGACTCGGCCTACGACGTGGTCGCCGACCTCGCCGCCGCCGGGGTGGGCGTGGCCGCCGTGGTCGACTCCCGGCCGCGGCTCGAGGGTCGGGCGGCCGAGCTCGCCGCCGCGGCCGGGGTGCGGGTGCTCACCGGCAGCGCCGTGGTCGACACCCTCGGCGAGGGCGCGGGGGGCCGCGTCAGCGGCGTCGTCGTCGCCCCGCTCGACGACGACGGGCAGCCCGCCGGCCCCGCCGAGACGCTGCCGGCCGACCTGCTGGCCGTCTCCGGCGGGTGGACCCCCGTGGTGCACCTGCACAGCCAGCGGCAGGGCAAGCTGATCTGGGACGAGCGCCTCGCCGCGTTCGTGCCCGCCGCCCCGGTGGCCGGCCAGCACACCGCCGGGTCGGTCAACGGCACCACGGACCTGTCCTGGTGCCTCACCGAGGGTGCGCTCGCCGGCGCCGAGGCCGCCCGCCGGGCCGGCTTCCAGGTCCAGCCCTCCGCCCCCGAGGCGGAGAGCGTCGAGTCCGCCCCGGTGCGGCCCCTGTGGCTCGTGCCCGCCCGCGAGGGCGAGCCGGCCGAGTGGCGGAACTCCTTCGTGGACCTGCAGCGCGACCAGACCGTGGCCGACGTGCTGCGCTCGGTCGGGGCGGGGATGCGCTCGGTGGAGCACGTCAAGCGCTACACCTCGATCTCCACGGCCAACGACCAGGGCAAGACCTCGGGGGTCAACGCCATCGGCGTGATCGCCGCGGCGCTGAACACCCAGGACGTCGGCGGGATCGGCACCACCACCTACCGCGCCCCCTACACCCCGGTGGCCTTCGCCGCCCTCGCGGGCCGGCAGCGCGGGGAGCTGTTCGCCCCCGCCCGCCGCACCCCGATGCACGAGTGGCACGAGGCGCACGGGGCGCTGTTCGAGGACGTCGGGGAGTGGAAGCGCCCCTGGTACTACCCGCAGCCGGGCGAGGACATGGACGCGGCCGTGCTGCGCGAGTGCGCCGCGGCGCGCGAGTCGGTGGGCTTCATGGACGCGACCACCCTCGGCAAGATCGAGATCCGGGGCAAGGACGCCGGCGAGTTCCTCAACCGCGTCTACACCAACGCGTTCAAGAAGCTCAAGCCCGGCATGGGCCGCTACGGCGTGATGTGCACGCCCGACGGCATGGTCTTCGACGACGGCGTGACCCTGCGCCTGGACGAGGACCGGTACCTGATGACCACCACCACGGGCGGGGCCGCCAAGGTCCTCGAGTGGCTCGAGGAGTGGTCCCAGACCGAGTGGCCCGAGCTGGACGTGGTCATGACCTCCGTGACCGAGCAGTGGGCGACCATCGCCGTCGTCGGCCCGAGGTCCCGGGACGTCGTCGCGGAGCTGGCCCCGGACCTGGACGTCTCCCAGGACGCCTTCCCGTTCATGGCCTTCCGCGAGACCGTGCTGGCCTCCGGGGTCCCCGCGCGGATCTGCCGGATCTCCTTCTCCGGGGAGCTGGCCTTCGAGATCAACGTGGCCGGCTGGTACGGGCTGCGCACCTGGGAGGACGTCGCCGCCGCCGGCGAGAAGTTCGGCATCACCCCGTACGGCACGGAGACGATGCACGTGCTGCGCGCCGAGAAGGCCTTCCCGATCGTCGGGCAGGACACGGACGGCACCGTCACCCCGCAGGACCTCGGCATGGAGTGGGTGGTGTCCAAGACCAAGGACTTCATCGGCAAGCGCTCCTACTCCCGGCCCTCCGCGACCAGCGAGGACCGCAAGCAGCTCGTGGCGGTCCTGCCGGCCGACCCGCAGTTCCGGCTGCCGGAGGGCGCCCAGCTGATCACCGCGGGCACCCCCGTCACCCCGGAGGAGGGGCCCGTGCCGATGGAGGGCCACGTGACCTCCAGCTACCGCAGCGCCGCCCTGGGCCGGACCTTCGGCCTGGCCCTGGTGAAGAACGGCCGCAACCGCATCGGCGAGACGCTCCAGGCCCCGCTCGACGGGCAGCTGGTCGACGTCGTCCTCGCCGAACCCGTCCTCTACGACCCCGAAGGGAACCGCCGAGATGGCTGAGCAGCTGATGACCGACGACGCCACCGACCTCACGACCCTGCGCCGCAGCCCGCTGGCCCACCTGGCCGGGGCGATGGCGGAGCGGACCGTGACGGGCGAGCGGGGCGTGGCCCTGCGCGAGGTGCCGTTCCTGACGATGGTGGGGCTGCGGCTCGTGCCCGGCACGGACTCCGCCTCGACCGTCACGGACCTGACCGGCCTGCCCCTGCCGGGCGGCCACGGGGAGGTCACCGGCGACCCGGCGGCCACCGCCGTGCTGTGGCTGGGCCCGGACGAGTTCCTGCTCGTGGGCCCCGACGAGACGGTCGTGCCCGCAGGGCTCACCGGGGGCGCCGAGCGCGAGCCCGGGGCCCTGCCGAGCCTGTCCACCGCCCCGGCGGCCGTGCGCCTGTCCGAGGCGCTGGCCGGGGCCGGGGTGCCGGGGCAGGTCGTGGACCTCTCCGCCAACCGCACCACGCTCGAGCTCTCGGGCCCCTCGGCGCGGGAGGTCCTCGAGAAGGGCTGCCCGATGGACCTGCACCCGCGGGCCTTCGCGGCCGGCACCGCCGTGGCCACGACCCTGGGCCCGGTCCAGGTCCTGCTGTGGCGCACCGGGGAGCAGGAGTGGCGGGTTCTGCCGCGCGCCTCCTTCGCGGACTACACGGCCCGCTGGCTGCTGGACGCCATGACCGAGTTCGCGGCTCCCCAGGTGCCCTGATGGCCCTCAGCGTCCTCGACCTGTTCTCCGTCGGCATCGGGCCCTCCTCCTCCCACACGGTGGGCCCGATGCGGGCGGCCCGGCGCTTCGCCGAGGGCCTGCGGGCCGACGGCCTGCTGGATCAGGTGGCCCGCGTGCAGTCCGAGCTCTACGGCTCCCTCGGCGCCACCGGGTGGGGCCACGGCTCGGACAAGGCGGTGGTCCTGGGCCTGCTCGGGGAGGACCCCGAGACGGTCGACACGGACACCGCCGACGACACGGTGCGCACCACCGGCGAGCGCGGCGAGCTGCTGCTCGCCGGGGTGCGCCCCGTGCCCTTCGACCGGTCCGGGGACGTGGTGCTGCACCGGCGCAAGTCCCTGCCGGCCCACCCCAACGGGATGACCTTCCGGGCCCTGGGCGCGGACGGGCAGGTGCTGCGCGAGCGCACCTACTACTCCGTGGGCGGCGGGTTCGTGGTGGACGAGCAGGCCGCCGGCGCGGACCGGGTGGTGGCGGACGCCACGGTGGTGCCCCACCCGTTCCGCTCCGGGGCCGAGCTGCTGGCGATCTGCCGCCGGGAGGGGCTGAGCATCGCCGAGGTGATGCTCGCCAACGAGCGGGCCTGGCGCCCCGACGAGCAGACGCGCGAGGCGCTGCTGCGGATCTGGGCCGTGATGCAGGAGTGCGTGGAGAACGGCTGCACCCGCCCGGAGCCCACGCTGCCCGGCGGGCTGAAGGTCCGCCGCCGGGCCCCCGCGCTGCGCGCCCGGCTGCAGGAGCTCGAGGCGGCCGCCGCCGCGGCGCCGGGGCGGGTCGACGACCCGCTGCGGGCCATGGAGTGGGTCAACCTCTTCGCGCTGGCGGTCAACGAGGAGAACGCCTCCGGCGGGCGGATCGTGACGGCCCCCACGAACGGGGCCGCCGGGATCATCCCGGCCGTGCTGCACTACTGGGCGCGCTTCGTCCCCGGGGCCGACGACGACGGCGTGGTGCGGTTCCTGCTTACCGCCGGCGCCATCGGCATCCTCATCAAGGAGAACGCCTCGATCTCCGGGGCCGAGGTCGGCTGCCAGGGCGAGGTCGGCTCGGCCTGCTCGATGGCCGCCGCCGGGCTGTGCGCGGTCCTGGGCGGGACCCCCGAGCAGGTCGAGAACGCCGCCGAGGTCGGCATCGAGCACAACCTCGGGCTGACCTGCGACCCGGTGGGCGGGCTCGTGCAGATCCCGTGCATCGAGCGCAACGCCATCGCCTCCGTCAAGGCCGTCAACGCCGCACGGCTGGCCCTGCAGGGCGACGGCGAGCACAAGGTCTCCCTCGACCAGGCCGTGAAGACCATGCGGGAGACCGGCAAGGACATGAAGATCAAGTACAAGGAGACCTCTCGTGGTGGACTCGCCGTCAACGTCGTCGAATGCTGATCCGCGCCCGCAGGGGGAGGCCGTGCTGACCGCGCCGGCCACCACCGAGCTGGTCCTGACCCTGGACTGCCCCGAGCGGCCGGGGATCGTGCACGCCGTCAGCGGCGTGCTGCTCGAGCACGGCTGCACGATCGTGGAGCTGACCCAGTTCGACGACCGCCGCTTCGGGCACTTCTTCATGCGCGTGCACGTGGCCTCGGCCACCGGGGAGGGCCTCGACGCCGACGCCCTGCGCGCCGACCTCACCCCGGTGGCCGAGCGCTTCGGGATGCGCTGGGAGCTCAACGAGCACGGGGCCAAGCGGCGCGTGCTCGTGATGGTCTCCAAGTTCGGCCACTGCCTCAACGACCTGCTCTTCCGCGCCCGCACCGGGGAGCTGCCGGTGGACATCGTCGCGGTGGTCTCGAACCACCGCGACCACCAGCGCCTCGTGGAGTGGCACGGCATCCCGTTCTTCCACGTGCCCGTCACCCCGGACACCAAGCCCCGGGCCGAGTCCCGGCTGCTGGAGCTCGTGGACCGCTTCGAGGTGGACCTCGTGGTCCTGGCCCGGTACATGCAGGTGCTCAGCGACTCGCTGGCCACCCGGATGGAGGGACGGGTGATCAACATCCACCACTCGTTCCTGCCGTCCTTCAAGGGCGCCAAGCCCTACCACCAGGCCTACGAGCGCGGGGTGAAGACCGTGGGCGCCACGGCCCACTACGTCAACGCCGAGCTGGACGAGGGGCCGATCATCGCCCAGCAGGTCGTGGAGGTGGACCACACCTACGGACCCGAGGACCTCGTGGCCGCCGGCCGGGACACCGAGTGCAAGGCGCTGTCCAACGCGGTGAAGTGGCACTGCGAGGGCCGGGTGATCCTGCACGGCAACCGCACGGTCGTCCTGCGCTGAACGCCGCCCCGGCAGGGCGCGGCGGAGGGCCGGCGGGGAGCTCCCCGCCGGCCCTCCGCGCGTGCCGGGGCCGTTCCGGGTCCGGCGGTGCGGGGGAGAGGCACCCGCCCGCAGCCGAGCGGTGCCGGGCGCACGGCTCCTCCCCGGGGCTGCGCGCCCGGGCGCACGGCGACGCCCCCCGGGCAGCCGGGGGGCGTCGTGGCGGTGCGGGTCAGCGGCCGGCGCGTTCCTGCCGGCGGGGGCACCGGCCCGCCGCGACGGTGCGGCCGGGAACGCGGCCGGCGCTCACCGGGCGGCTCCGGCCGTCTCGCTCCGCTCCGTCCCGGCCGCGGCCGTGCCGTCGCGGGCGATCTCGACCACGGAGCGCAGCACCGTTCCGGTCCGCATCCTGGCGAAGGCCTCGTCGACGTCCTCGAGCCCGATCCGCTCGGTGACGAAGCCGTCGAGGTCCAGCCGGCCCAACAGGTACTGGTCCACGAGCATGGGGAAGTCCCGCGAGGGCAGGGTGTCGCCGTACCAGGCGGACTTGATGGCCCCGCCGTGGCCGAAGACCTGGTCCAGCGGGGCCTCCCAGGTGGTGCCCGGGGCGGGGACCCCGACCAGGACCAGGCGCCCGGCCAGGTCGCGGGCCTCGAAGGCCTGGGCGAAGGTGGGGGCGATCCCCACCGCGTCGACGACCAGGTCGGCGCCGTGCCCGCCGGTGAGCTCCCGGATCGCGGCCACCGGGTCGGTGTCCTTCGAGTTCACGGTGTGGGTGGCGCCGAACCGCCGGGCGGTGGCGAGCTTGTCGTCGTCGAGGTCCACGGCGACGATCGTGGTGGCCCCGCCCAGGGCGGCCCCGGCGATCGCTGCCGCACCGACCCCGCCGCAGCCGATCACGGCCACGGACTCCCCGCGCTGGAGGGCCCCGGTGTTGAGGACCGCGCCGATGCCGGCCATGACCCCGCAGCCGAGCAGGCCCACGGCCGCGTACTGCTCCGGGGCCAGCTCGGCCTCGATCTTCGTGCACTGCCCGGCGGCCACCAGGGTCTTCTCGGCGAAGGCGCCGATGCCCAGGGCGGGGGTCAGCTCGGTGCCGTCCTCGAGGGTCATCCGCTGCGTCGCGTTGGCGGTGTCGAAGCAGTACCAGGGCCGGCCCTTCTTGCAGGCCCGGCACTGCCCGCACACCGCGCGCCAGTTGAGGATCACGTGGTCGCCCACGGCGACCTCCGTGACGTCCTCGCCGACGGCCGAGACGATGCCCGCGGACTCGTGGCCCAGCAGGAACGGGTAGTCGTCGCCGACCCCGCCCTCGACGTAGTGGTGGTCGGTCTGGCAAACCCCGCAGGTGAGCACGTCGACCAGGACCTCTCCGGGCCCCGGGTCCGGGACCAGGACCGTCTCCACGCTGACCGGCTGGTTCCTGCCCCTGGACACCACGCCCTTGACCTTGTGCATGCGCTGTCCTGCCTTTCGTCGTCGTCGGCGCCGGGACCGGCGCCGTTCGAGGAGGTTCCGTGCTCCCGGGGATCCGTAGGCTCCCCGGGGCCCGGGGCGGTGCGACCGCGGCCGGGGCGACGGGCGTCCCGGCCGCGGAGGTCTCAGCCGCGGATGCGCTCCATGCCGGGGTCCACGAGCGGCTCGGCCGAGACCGTGGCCGGGACCCGCTCGCAGTGGTAGAGGATCTCCACGGTGTCGCCCTCGGTGACCTCGGGCGGCAGCCACGCGTAGGCGACGGGCCGCCCGACGGTGTAGCCCCACGCGGCGCTGGTGACGTAGCCGGCGGGGACCCCGTCCACGAACACGGGCTCCTTGCCGAGCACCACGGTGCGGCCGTCGTCCACCGTCAGGCAGCGCAGGCGGCGCCGGGCCGGGGGCTCGGCCGCGACGGCCGCCGAGCCCACGAACTCGCCCTTGTCCTTCTTCACGGCGAAGTCCAGCCCGGCCTCCACGGGGGTGTGCTCGGTGGTCATGTCCGTGCCCCACGCGCGGTAGCCCTTCTCCAGGCGCAGGCTGTTGAACGCGGCGCGCCCCGCGGGGACGATCCCGTGCTCCCGGCCCGCCTCGGCCAGCAGGTCCCACAGCCTCAGGCCCTGGTCGGCGGTGGTGTAGAGCTCCCACCCGAGCTCGCCCACGTAGGACAGCCGCATCGCGGTGACCCGCAGCCCGCCCACCCGGATCTGCTTGGTGCGGAAGTACTTCAGCCCGTCGTTGCTGAGGTCGTCCCGGGAGACCTTCGCCATGACCTCGCGGGCCTTCGGGCCCCACAGGCCGATGCAGCAGGTCTCGGCGGTGATGTCCCGCACCCGGACCCAGGCGGTGGGGTCCTCGGCGCTCTGCCGCTTCGCCTCGGCGCAGAGGTAGGCGACGTCCACGGCGCCGTTGATGCCGGCCTGGAACAGCTCCTCGTCGAGCCGGGCCACCGTGATGTCGCTGCGGATCCCGCCCTTCCCGTCCAGCAGGAGACAGTAGGTCACGGCTCCGGGCTTGCGCAGGACGTTGCCGGTGCTCAGCCGCTGCAGCAGGGCGGCGGCGCCGGGGCCCTCGACCGTAACACGCGCGAGCGGGGTCATGTCGTACATCGCCACGGCGGTGCGGGTCCTCCAGGCCTCGACGGCCGCGACGGGGGAGTGGTACCTCGCCGCCCACGGCTCCCGCTCGGGCTCGCGCCACTGCTCGGGCAGCTCGTCCAGGAGCGCCGCGTTGGACTCGTACCAGTGGGGCCGCTCCCAGGCGTGGCCCTCCAGGAAGAAGGCGCCCAGCTCGCGCTCCCGGGAGTGGAACGGGCTGACCCGCAGGTCGCGCGGGGATTCCCGGGGCTGGAGGGGGTGGAGGACGTCGTAGATCTCCACGAAGTTCTGCTTGCCGGTCTCCTCGACGTACTCGCGGGACAGCTGCACGTCCTCGAAGCGGGTGGCCTCGCAGCCGTGCAGGTCCGTCTCGGAGGCACCCTCCACGAGCAGCTCGGCCACGGCCTTGGCCACACCGGAGGAGTGGGTGACCCACACGGCCTCGGCGACCCAGAAGCCCGCGAGGTCCGGGGACTCGCCGATGAGGGGACCGCCGTCCGGGGTGAAGGAGAAGATCCCGTTGAACCCCTCGGCCACCTCGCTGCCGCGCAGGGACGGCAGGAAGCGCCGGCTCTCCTCCCACTGCGGGGCGAAGTCCTCGGGCGTGAACTCCAGCCGGGACGGCATCCGGTCGTGGGCGATGTCCCGGGGCGCCCAGCGGGGGAGCTCCTCGAGGTCCACCGGGATCGGGCGGTGGGCGTAGGAGCCGATGCCGATCCGGTCGCCCCACTCCCGGTAGTACAGGTCGGCGTCCTGGTGCCGCAGGATCGGCAGGGTGGCCCCGTTCGGGGCGTCGTGCCTGCCGACGAGCTCCGGGACGGCGGAGGTGAAGACGTACTGGTGGGCCAGGGGCTGGAGGGGGCAGGGCATGCCGGCCAGCTCGCCGATCGCCGGTCCCCAGAAGCCCGCGCAGGAGACGACGACGTCGGCCGGCACCGTCGACCCGTCGGCGACGGTCACCCCGGTCACGCGGCCGTTGGCCCGCTCGATGCCGGTGACGGTCGTCTCCGCCCGGTAGGTCACCCCGGCCCGGGAGGTGCGCTCGACGAGCACCTGCACGGCCCGGGCGGCGAGGGCGAGCCCGTCCGTCGGCACGTGGTAGCCGCCGAGGACCATCTCGGGGTTCACCAGCGGGTGCTGCTCCAGGACCTCCTCGGGGGTGAGCAGCCGGCCCGGCAGGCCCCACGACGCCGCCCAGCCCACCTTGCGCTTGAGCTCCTCCAGCCGTTCGGGAGTGGTGGCCACCTCGAGGCCGCCGACCTGGTTGAAGCAGCCCAGGGAGAGGAGCTTCTCCACCGTGTACGTCGCGAACCGGGTCATCGTGCGCGAGGGGTTCGTCTGGTAGACGAGCCCCGGCGCGTGCGAGGTCGAGCCGCCGGGCAGGGGCAGCGGCCCCTGCTCGAGGACGGTGATGTCGGTCCAGCCGCGCTGGACCAGCTCGTCGGCGAGGTTCGTGCCGACGATCCCGGCTCCGATGACGACGACGCGGGGGGTGGTGCTCATGGGCGGTCCTCCTGACCTGTGGGTGCCGGGCGTGGTTCAGCTCGGCCGGGACTCGTGGCCGTGGACCGTGAGGCCGGGCGGCAGGTTCGGGGCCTCCTCGGACTCCCGGACCACGATGTCGCCGTCGACCACGCTCACCTCGTGGACCCGCACGGGCAGCTTCGCCGGCGGGGCGTCGACGGCGCCGGTGCGCAGGTCGAACTTCGAGGCGTGCAGCGGGCACTCCACCTCGCAGCCCTCCACCCAGCCGTCGGCGAGCGAGGCGTCCTGGTGGGTGCACGTGTCGTCGATCGCGAACAGCTCGCCCTCCTCGGTGTGGAACACGGCAATGGGCGGCGTCGTCTCGAGCCGCAGCGCCTCGCCGGGTGCGAGGTCCTTCAGGGGACAGGCCTTGTGCATCCGAACGGATCCTTTCCTGAGGAGCGGCCGTGCCGTGCCGGGTGCTCCGACCCGGCCGCATCGACCTCACGATGAGCAACGAGTGTTGCGATGCGCAACATCGTGGGGACCGCTTCCGCGTCGTGTCAAGGATTGCGCCGTTCTCCCGGGGTGTCGCCGGGTCACACGGGCGCGCGGTGTGAAATCCGTGTGTCGAATTCCCGGAACCTCTTGACGGCGGGGGTGGGGAGGCCCACGCTGTTCCTCACATCACGCATCGCGTTGCACTTGACGCACAGGCGGATGGAGCGGCGGGATCCCCGCCGCGCCCCCGACCACCTGCACCAGACACCCGAAAGGGGTCCCCCATGGAGTCCCTCGTCATCGTCGGGGCGTCCCTCGCCGGCCTCGCCGCCGCCCGGGCCGCACGGAACCACGGATACACCGGCCGCCTCACCGTCGTGGGCGAGGACCCGCAGCGCCCCTACGACCGCCCCCCGCTGTCCAAGGACTTCCTCGCCGGCCGGATCGGCGCGGAGGACCTCGCGCTGGAGACGGAGGCCGACGACCTCGACGCCGAGTGGGTCCTGGGGGTGCGGGCGGTCTCCTTCGACGCCGTCACCCGCACCGTCGTGCTCGACGACGGCCGGCTGCTGCACGCCGAGGGCCTCGTGGTCGCCACCGGCGCCTCGCCCCGGTCGCTGCCGCCGATCGCCGGCCTGGACAACGTCGTGACCCTGCGCACCGTCGCGGACGCGCACCGGCTGCGGGAGCTGCTGGCCCCGGGCCGGCGGCTGGTCGTGGTCGGCGCCGGGTTCATCGGCGCGGAGGTCGCCTCCACGGCCCACGAGCTGGGGCTCGAGGTCACCGTGGTCGAGAAGTCGCCCACCCCGCTGTGCGGGCCCCTCGGGGCCGAGCTCGGCGCGGTCGTGGCCGGCCTGCACGAGCGCGCGGGCGTCGAGCTGCTCTGCGGCACCGACATCGAGCGCTTCGAGGTCGCCGGGGGCGCCGTGCGCGCGGTCCACCTGGCCGGCGGGCGGCAGCTGCCGGCCGACGTCGTGGTCGTCGGCATCGGCGCGGCGCCCAACACCGCCTGGCTGGAGGGCTCCGGGGTCGAGCTCGGCAACGGCGTGCTGTGCGACGCGGTGGGCCGCACCGGTGTCCCCGGCGTCGTCGCCGTCGGCGACTGCGCCGCCTGGTACGACCCCGCCACGGGCACCCACCGCCGGGTCGAGCACTGGACCGGCGCCGCCGAGCGTCCGGCGATCGCCGTCGGCGCGCTGCTCGGGGCCGATCCGGCGGAGCTGCCGGCGGTGAAGCCGCCGTACTTCTGGTCCGACCAGTACGGCACCCGCCTGCAGTTCGCCGGGGACGCCGCCCGCGGGGACCGCATCGTCTACGAGCAGGGCGGGCCCGGCGAGGACTCCCTGCTGGCCGTCTACTACGCCGGCGACGAGCCGGTCGCCGTGCTCGGCTGGAACCAGGTGCGGCTGTTCTGCCGCTGGCGCAAGACCCTCGAGAAGCTCGCCGCCGCCCGCGCGGCCGCGGCTCCCGCCGTGGCCGCCTGAGCCCGACCCGCCCGTCCCGACCCCCGTCCGCCGCCCGTGCGGCGGGCCGCCGCCTCGACCCTCAGGAGCACGACCTTGTCGACCACCGTCATCTCCGACAGCCTCATCGCCACCCTGCCCGGTTCCAGCTACGTCGACGAGGAGGTCTTCCGCGCCGAGCAGGAGCGGATCCTCGAGCAGATGTGGTTCTGCGCCGTGCGCGCCTCGGACCTGGACAAGCCCGGGGCCTTCCGCACCGTGCAGGTGGGCCGGGAGTCGATCATCATCACCCGCAACCGCAAGCACGGGATCCGGGCGTTCTACAACGTCTGCCGCCACCGCGGCGTGAAGCTGTGCACGGAGCAGACGGGCGAGGCCGGCCGCTCCTTCCAGTGCCCCTACCACGCGTGGACCTACGACTTCGACGGCAAGCTGATCGCGGCCCCCAACCTCACGAAGATGCCCGACATCGACCGCCAGGAGTACGGGCTGGTGGGCGTGCCGGTGCGGGAGTACCTCGGCTACGTGTGGGTCTGCCTGGCCGACGAGCCCCCGTCCTTCGAGGAGGACGTGGTGGGCGCGATCCAGGAGCGGCTCGGGGACGCGACCGCGATCGAGGGCTACGACGTCGCCCACCTGTCCGTGGGCCGGCGGATCACCTACGACGTCAAGGCGAACTGGAAGCTCATCATCGAGAACTTCATGGAGTGCTACCACTGCGCGACCATCCACCCCGAGCTCACCGAGGTGCTGCCCGAGTTCGCCGACGGGCTGGCCGCGCAGTACTTCGTGGGCCACGGCGCGGAGTTCGGCGAGGAGGTCCAGGGCTTCACGATCGACGGCACCGAGGGCCTCGAGCGGATCCCCGGGGTCGCCGAGGACCAGGACCGGCGCTACTACGCGATCACCATCAAGCCCACGGTGTTCGTCAACCTCGTGCCCGACCACGTGATCGTCCACCGCATGTTCCCCCTCGCCGCGGACCGCACGGTCGTGGAGTGCGACTGGCTCTACCTGCCCTCGGTGGTCGAGTCCGGCAAGGACGTCTCCGCCTCGGTCGAGCTCTTCCACCGGGTCAACCAGCAGGACTTCGACGCCTGCGAGCGCTGCCAGCCCGCGATGAGCTCCAGGGTCTACGCCAAGGGCGGGGTGCTGGTGCCCAGCGAGCACCACATCGGCGCGTTCCACGACTGGATCCTGACGAAGGTCGGGGACGTCCTCGAGCGGCGCACCGCACCCGCGGCCCAGGAGGTGCAGGGGTGAGCGGCGACGGCGGCCGGCAGGACCCGGCCCGCCCCGCCGACGCCCCGGCGCCGCCGGAGGTGCGCCCGCCCGTGGACGACACCACGCACCTGCACGAGACCGAGGCCCAGGAGGCCGCGATCCTCGACGAGCTCAGGGTCGGGGTCGCCGAGCGCCGCACCTCGGTGCGCGCCGGGCTGGAGGGCCTGGACCGCACCATCCTCGTGGTCACCGGCGCCCTCGTGGTCGGCTTCGTGCTGTGGGGCTTCCTCGGCACGGAGTCCCTGTCCGCCGCGTCCTCGGCCGCGCTGGCGTGGGTGCTCGAGAGCACCGGCTGGGTCTTCGTGCTGCTGGCCTCGCTGTTCGTCGCCTTCGTGCTGTGGTTGGCGCTGGGCCGGTTCGGGGCCATCCCGCTGGGCAAGGACGGGGAGCGCCCGGAGTTCCGCACGGCCTCGTGGATCTCCATGATGTTCGCGTGCGGGATGGGCATCGGCCTGATGTTCTACGGCGTCGCCGAGCCGCTCTACCACTACGTCTCCCCGCCGCCGGCCACGGTGGACGGTCAGAGCGCCGAGGCGATCGAGACGGCCATGGCCACCTCGCTGTTCCACTGGACCCTGCACCCGTGGGCGATGTACGCGGTGCTCGGGATCGCCATCGCCTACGGCACGTTCCGGATGGGGCGCAAGAACCTGCTCTCGGAGGCGTTCGTGTCCCTGTTCGGGCGCCGGGCGGTCGACGGGGTCGGGGGCAGGCTCATCAACATCCTCGCGATCTTCGCGACCCTCTTCGGCTCCGCGGCCTCGCTGGGGCTGGGGGCCCTGCAGATCGGCAGCGGCCTGCAGTTCAACGGCGTGGTCGGGCAGGTGGCGACCCCGCTGCTGGTGCTGGTCATCGCGGTGCTGACCTTCTGCTTCGTGGCCTCCGCGGTCTCGGGGATCGAGCGCGGCATCCAGTTCCTGGCCAACACCAACATGGTGCTCGCCGTCCTCATGGCCGTCGTGGTCTTCGCGGTCGGGCCCACCCTGTTCGTCCTCAACCTGGTGCCCACGGCGATCGGCTCGTACTTCCAGCAGCTGCCGGAGATGGCCGCCCGCACCGAGGCCGCCGGGGACGCGTCGATGCGCGAGTGGCTCTCCGGGTGGACCGTCTTCTACTGGGCCTGGTGGATCTCCTGGACGCCCTTCGTGGGGATGTTCATCGCCCGCATCTCCCGCGGGCGCACCATCCGCCAGTTCGTCACCGGCGTGCTGCTCGTGCCCTCGCTGGTGTCCCTGCTGTGGTTCGCCGTCTTCGGCGGCACCGCGATCGACATCCAGCGCCGGGCCGACGCCACGCCCGACCCGGGGGACGGGATCGCCACGGTCGTGGACGGGGTGCCCACCATCGCCTTCGACAGCGCGATCTACGACATGTTCACCGGACTGGACGCGCCGCAGGCGCTGACGACCGGGCTGGCGGTGCTGGCCATGGTCCTCACCGGCATCTTCTTCGTCACCGGGGCGGACTCCGCCTCCATCGTCATGGGCTCGCTCAGCTCCCGGGGCAGCCTGGAGCCCTCGCGCCCCGTCGTCGTCCTCTGGGGCGTGCTCATGGGCGCGGTGGCCGCGGTGATGCTGCTGGCCGGCGGGGACACCCCCGCCGAGGCCCTGAGCGGGCTGCAGCGGATGACGATCGTGGCCGCGCTGCCGTTCGTGCTCGTGATGGCCCTGCTGTGCGTGGCGCTGGTCCGGGACCTGCGGCGGGACCCGATGTGGCTGCGCCAGCGCCTGTCCGAGTCGGTGATGAACCGGGCGGTGCGCACCGCGGTCGACGAGTACGGCCACCAGCGCTTCACCCTGGTCACCCGGGAGAGCGCCGACCCGCCCACGGGGCAGCTGCGGGCGGTCGACGCCACCGCCGCCGGGCAGCCGATCTACGCCGCCCCGAACGGGAAGGACCGGCCCCGGACCACGGGACGGGCCCCGGAGCGGACCTGAGCCCCGTGACGGCCGTGGATAGCATGGGGGTCATGCCCCCTCATGCCCGCGCCTCCTCCGACCCCGCCGACGCCACGACCGAGCGCAGCGGCGGGGAAGGAGGAGGCGGCGGCGTGCAGTCCGTGGACCGGGCGATCTCGGTCCTGGAGATCCTCGCCCGCACAGGCGGGTCGAGCGTGACCGAGGTGGCCGCCGAGCTGGGGGTGCACAAGTCCACCGCCTCCCGGCTGCTCGCCGCGCTGGAGGCCCGCGGCCTCGTCCACCACGCCGCCGACCGCGGCCAGTACCGGCTCGGCTTCGGGATCCTGCGCCTGGCCCACGCGATCCCCGGACGGCTGAGCGTGGTCACCGAGGCCCGCGACGAGATCCGCGAGCTGGCCCGGACGGTCTCGGAGACCGTCAACCTGGCGGTGCTGCGCGAGGGCCACGCCGTCAACGTCGGCCAGGAGATGGGCCCGTCCACGGTCTCCACCTACGACTGGATCGGGAGCATCACCCCCCTGCACGCCACGGCCTCCGGCAAGGTGCTGCTCGCGGGGCTGCCCTCCGAGGACCGGGCCCGGGTGCTCAAGGAGCAGGGCCTGCGCTCCTACACCGCCCGCACGGTCACCTCCCGCAAGGCCCTGGAGCGGCAGCTGCTGGACGTCGCGGCGCAGGGCTACGCGGCCACGTCCGAGGAGTTCGAGATCGGCCTCAACTCCGTGGCCGTGCCCGTGCACGACCACCTCGGGACCGTGGTCGCGGCCATCAGCGTCTCCGGTCCCGCCTTCCGCTTCTCGGACGGGACGATGGAGGCGGTGCTCGAGGACCTGCGCGCGACCGGTGAGCGGGTGAGCCGGCGGATGGGCTGGGTGCCGGTGGACGGGACCGCCCCGCGCGGCTGACCGGCCGCGCCGGGGCCCGCCGCTACCCTGGGCCCATGACCGTGGAGCTGGACGAGCAGGGCACCGTCACCGCCGGGGGCCGCCCCGTGGACTGGGCCACCGCCTACCACTGGGCCGTGGACTCGCCCGAGACCATCACCGACCTCGTGCACGACACCAGGGCGTTCGTCACCGTCCTCGCCGCGGCCGAGCACGCGGGCCCCGGGGAGCAGGCCGCGGCCGTGCCCCGCGCCTTCGCCGCCGGAAGGCCCCGCCGCCCGGGGGCCACCTGGGCGGACGGGCAGCCGCAGGGCCCGGGCCCCAACGCCGTCGAGGTCCCCGGGGAC
The DNA here is from genome assembly GCF_001482365.1 of Kocuria flava. Lineage (NCBI taxonomy): Bacteria > Bacillati > Actinomycetota > Actinomycetes > Micrococcales > Micrococcaceae > Kocuria > Kocuria flava. Next base: position 780,977 of record NZ_CP013254.1, read on the forward strand.
GAGCAGGCCCCCGGCGGGGCGCGCGGGGCGGGGACCCCGGACGAGGCCGGCACCGCGGCGAGCCGTCCCGCCGAGGCGTCCGTCCCCGGGACGGACACCCCGGCGGACGACGACGGCGCCCCCGCCGCCGGCGGAACCGCCGCCCCGGGTCCGGCCGCGGAGCAGGCGGACTCGGAGCGCCCGTGAGCGCCCGCCGGCGCACGCTGCCGCCGGGGGCTACGCCGGGTTCTTGATCCCGAGCAGCTGCTCGAGCACCGTGTCCGGCTCGACCGGCCGGACCCGCACGCTCACCGCACCCATCCCGTGCAGCGCCGCCAGCGTCCCGATCCCGCGCCGCAGCTCCGCCAGGTCCCGGGCGGAGCGGTGCCGGTCGTAGGCGCGCGCGGTGGCGACGGCCCAGGCGTGGTGGTCCGAACCCGGCCCGGTGGGCGCTGCGCGGTCCCGGAAGTCGGCCGGGACGTCCCCCTCCCGCACCGCGAGCATCGTCAGGTCGAACACCGTGTCCGGGGCCGGGGCGAGCACCACCTCCGTCACCGGCTCCCCGGAGGGGTCCTGCGCGGGTCCGGCGGTGGCGACCAGGCCCCACCGGCAGGCGTAGTCGCCGAGGGCCTCGCAGAAGGCGCGCGGCACGGTCTCCGCGCAGGTGGAGAACTCAAGGGTCGTGGGCAACGGGCGGTCCTCGGGTCGGGTGCGGTGGGTGTCCGGGCGCCGGTCGGGCGGCCGCGGCCCGGGCGGTGCGCCGGGGCCGGGCAGGACACTGCAGGTCACACTATCCGAACGCCGGACGGCGCACTTGACACGGGGCCTGCCGCGCGATCCGTTTCTGTCGGCTCTTCGGGGGACAGGGCCGGTCGGTGCAGGAGCGGTTCGAGCCGTGTCCCGCCGGCCACGAGGAGCCCTGCCGGCCCCGGCCGGCGGACCCGACGGGGCTCCCAGGGTGCTCACGGCCGGCGCTGCTAGCTTCTGTGCTTCCCGCGGTCCGAGAGCCGGTCCGCCGCACGAGTGAGATACGGAGATCATGAGCGCCCTCTGCGACGCACCCTGTGACAGACCCGGGCCTTCGGGCCGTGCAGATGTGACGGGGTGGTGGGGCTGATGGAAGTCCTGTCGATCCTCGTGGGGGTGGCGCTGATCGCCGCCTGCGGCGCCTTCGTGGCCGCCGAGTTCTCCCTGATCACCGTCAACCGCAACGACGTCGAGGCCGCCGCCGCGGCCGGGGACCGCCGGTCGGCGGGCGTGCTGACGGCGATGCGGACCCTCTCCACCCAGCTCTCCGGCGCCCAGCTGGGCATCACCGTGACGAACCTGGGCATCGGCTTCCTGGCCGAACCGGCCGTCGCCGCGCTCGTCGTGGGACCGCTCACCGGTGCCGGGCTGTCCCCGGTGGCGGCGCGGTCGGCCTCGATCGTGCTCGCCCTCGTGCTGGCGACCGGGCTGACCATGATCTTCGGCGAGCTCGTGCCCAAGAACCTGGCCATCGCCCGGCCGCTGGGCACCGCCCGGGCGGTCACCGGTTTCCAGCGCGGCTTCACCACGGCCCTGGACTGGCCGATCCGCCTGTTCAACGGCAACGCCAACCGCATCGTGCGGGCCCTGGGCGTCGAGCCGCAGGAGGAGCTGGCCTCCACCCGCTCCCCGGAGGAGCTCGCCGGGCTCGTGCGCCACTCCGCCGACCGGGGCGCGCTGGCCGCGGCCACGGCCGAGCTCGTGGAGCGCTCCTTCGCCTTCGGCGACCGGCGCGCCCACGACGTCATGGTCCCGCGGGGCCGGATGATCACGCTCGCCCCGGACGAGACGGTCCAGGAGCTGCTGGCCCGCGCCCGCGCCACCGGCCACTCCCGCTTCCCCGTGGTCGCGGCGGAGGAGGGCCGTGTGGCCGGGGTGGTGCACGTGCGCCACGGTCTCGCGGTACCCCACGAGCGGCGCCACGAGGTGGCCGTCGGCACGGTCATGGGCGAGGCCCGGTTCGTGCCGGACACGGTCGAGCTGGACGAGCTCATGGACACCCTGCGGGCCGGCGGCCTGCAGATGGCGGTGCTGGTCGACGAGTTCGGCGACACCGCCGGGCTGGTCACCCTGGAGGACCTCGTGGAGGAGCTCGTCGGCGAGGTCCGCGACGAGCACGACCCCGTCGTCGAGCCCGTCACGGCGGAGGCCGACGGCTCCTGGGACCTGCCCGGGGCCCTGCGCCCGGACGAGGCGGCCGAGCACCTGGGGGTGGGCGTCCCCGAGCACGAGGAGTACGAGACCCTGGCCGGGCTCGTGACCCTGCACCTGGGCCGCCTCGCCGAGGTCGGCGACCGGGTGGCCGTGGCCGCCGAGCCCGCCCCCGGGGCGCCGCCGGCCACGATCGGCCTCGAGGTGACGGCCGTCGACGAGCACCGCATCACCGCGGTGCGCGTGCACGTCGAGTCCCCCCAGGGCGACGGCGCCGCCGTCGCCGCGCACGCCGAGGGGGCCCGGCGGTGAGCGAGCTGACCGGACTGGTCCTGACCGTGGTGCTGCTGGGTGCCAACGCCTTCTTCGTCGGTGCGGAGTTCGCCCTGATCTCCGCCCGCCGGACGGTCGTCGAGCCCAAGGCCCTCGCCGGGTCCTGGGCCGCACGGGTCACCCTGGGCGCGATGGAGAACGTCTCGATGATGATGGCCGGCGCGCAGCTGGGCATCACCATCTGCTCGCTGGCCCTGGGCTGGATCAGCGAACCGGCCATCGCGCACCTGCTGGAGGTGCCCTTCGCCGCGATCGGCGTCCCCGAGGCGCTGCTGCACCCCGTCGCCTTCGCGATCGCCCTGTCCCTGGTGACCTACCTGCACGTGGTCTTCGGGGAGATGGTGCCCAAGAACATCGCCCTGGCCGGCCCGGAGCGGATGGCCGTGGTCCTCGGCCCCGTCCTCGTCGGCGTGGTCACCGTGCTGCGCCCGCTGCTGTGGCTGCTCAACGGGGTGGCCAACACGATCCTGCGGCTGCTGAGGGTGGAGCCCAAGGACGAGGTCGCCTCCGTGTTCACCCGCGACGAGGTCGCCGCCCTGGTCGAGGAGTCCCGCCAGGGCGGGCTGCTGGAGGCCAACGACGAGCGGCTGCTGCTCGGCGCGCTGACCTTCGAGGAGCGCAGCGTGGCCGGGGTCGTCATCCCCCTCGCGGAGGTCACCGTCCTGCCCGCCGGGACCACCCCTGCCCAGGCCGAGACCGTGGCCGCGGGCGGGTTCTCCCGCTTCCCGGTCCTCGACGTCTTCGGCGAGCCGGCCGGCTACGTCCACATCAAGGACCTGCTGGAGCTCGACGCCCGGGTGCGGGACGCCCCGATCGATCCGCTCCTGATCCGGCGGCTGCCGGAGATCGGCCGGGAGGTGCCCCTGCGCCGCGCCCTGGCGCTGATGCAGCACTCCGGGGCGCACCTGGGCCTCGTGCTCGGGCCGGAGGGCAGGGCCGAGGGGATCGTGACCCTCGAGGACGTGCTCGAGGAGCTCGTCGGCCAGATCCGCGACGACAGCCGGCGGCTGCGCGTGCGCTGACCCGGCACCGCCCGCGTCCGTGCCGGCCCTCCGCGGGGAGGGCCGGGGCGGACGCGTTCCGGCGGGCGCCGGGCGGGGACCGTGCGCCCTGCGTCTCCGCAATTGACAACGATTCTCAAATACGTGAGAATCGTTCGCATGAAACGATCCCCGCTCCTCGCGCTGTCCGCGCTGACCGCCCTCCTGCTCTCCTCCTGCGCCGCCCCGTCGGAGGAGACCGCGGCCGGCGGGGAGGAGGGGGAGACGCTCAGCGTGATGACCTCCTTCTACCCGCTGCAGTACGTGACCGAGCGCGTGGGCGGCGAGCAGGTCCGGGTGGAGTCGATGACCCCGCCCGGGGCCGAGCCCCACGACCTCGAGCTGTCCCCGGCGGCCGTCGACCGGGTGCGCACCGCCGACGCAGTGGTCTACCTCGCCGGCTTCCAGCCTGCCGTCGACGACGCCGTGGCCCAGGCCGCCCCCGAGCACGCGCTCGACGCCGCCCACGCCGGCATCGAGGGCGAGGCGGCCCACTCCGCCCAGGAGCACGCCGCCGCGGAGGAGGGCCACGGCGCCGAGGCCCACGCGGGCGAGGCGTCCGGGGCCGAGGAGGGCCACGCCGAGGAGGGCGGGGCCGACGACGGTCACGGCCACGGCGCCCAGGACCCGCACTTCTGGCTGGACCCGCAGCGGCTGGCGGCCGTCGCCGTCGAGGTCGCCCACGAGCTCGGCGAGGCCGACCCGGACAACGCCGCGCTCTACGAGCGCAACGCCGAGGAGCTGACCGGTGAGCTCGAGGCCCTGGACCAGGAGTTCGCCTCCGGCCTGGAGACCTGCGAGCGGCGCACCGTCGTCGTCGCCCACGAGGCCTACGGGTACCTCACGGACAAGTACGACCTCGAGCAGGTCTCCGTCGCCGGGCTCGAGCCCGACACCGAGCCCTCCCCGGCGCGCCTGGCCGAGATCGGCAAGGTCGTCGAGGAGGAGGGCGTGACCACGGTCTTCGCCGAGTCCGAGGTGGACACCGGCGTCGCCGAGACCCTCGCCGCCGAGCACGGCGTGGAGACCGCCGTCCTCGACCCCGTCGAGACCCAGGCGGACGAGAGCGCCGACTACCAGCAGGTGATGCGCGCCAACCTCGAAGCCCTGCGCGCCGCACTGGGCTGCTGAGCCCGTGCCCGAGGAGAATCGGGGCATGGTGCTGCGCATTGACGACCTGGACGTGACCCTCGGGTCGAACCCCGTGCTGCGCGGGATCGGCCTGGCCGTGGCCGCGGGCGAGGTCGTGGCCGTGCTCGGGCCCAACGGCTCCGGCAAGTCCACCCTGGTGAAGACCGTCACCGGGCTCGTGGCCCCCGACCGCGGCCGGGTGCGCGTCTTCGGCGCGGATCTCGCCGGCCCGCACCGGCAGGTGCCCTGGCAGCGCCTGGGCTACGTGCCCCAGCGCACCGGGGCGACGACGGGGGTGCCGGCCACCGCCCTCGAGGTCGTGGCCTCGGGGCTGCTGCACCGGCGCTCCCTGCGCCCGGGCCGCGGCGCCCGGCGCCGCTGCCTCGACGCGCTCGCCGAGGTCGGGCTCGCCGACCGCGCCGGCGACAGCGTGCAGGTGCTCTCCGGCGGCCAGCAGCAGCGGGTGCTCATCGCCCGGGCCCTCGTGCGCGAGCCCGACCTGCTCGTGCTCGACGAGCCCCTGTCCGGGATGGACCGGGCCTCCATGGAGGCCCTCGCCGGCACGCTCGGGCGGCTGCGCGAGCGCGGGGCCACCGTGCTGGTGGTCCTGCACGACCTCGGCCCGCTCGAGCGGCTGATCACGCGCACCGTGGTCCTCGAGGGCGGCCGGGTGGTCCACGACGGCCCGGTGGCCCCCGGCCCGGAGGAGCACCCCGAGGCCCACCCCCACCCCGAGACCCCCGGTCGCCCGCCGACCGCCCCCGACCTGGAGAGGAACTGGTGACCCCGGTGCTCGAGACGCTGAGCGCGATGCTCGCCAGCCCGCTGATGCAGCGGGGCCTGATCGCCGCGGTGCTCGTGGGCCTCGCGGCCCCCGTGATGGGCACCTACCTGGTCCAGCGGCGGATGGCGCTGCTGGGCGACGGCATCGGCCACATGGCCCTGACCGGCGTGGCCATGGGCTGGCTCACCGGTGCCGCGGCCGGGCTGGGGGACAAGGACGCCCTGGCCGTGCCCGGGGCGATCGTGGCCTCCGTGGGCGGGGCCCTGCTGCTCGAGGCCGTGCGCCGGCGCGGTCGGACGAGCGGGGACGTGGCCCTGGCCCTGCTGTTCTACGGCGGGATCGCCGGCGGCGTGCTGCTGATCGGGATCGCCGGCGGCACCTCGGCCAGCCTCACCGGCTACCTCTTCGGCTCGATCTCCACGGTGACCACCGCGGACGTGTGGCTCACCGCCGGACTGGCCGCCCTCATCCTCGGCGTGGGCATCGGCCTGCGCCCGGCCCTGTTCGCCCTGTGCCACGACGAGGAGTTCGCCCGCGCCTCCGGGGTGCCGGTCCAGGCGCTGAACCTGCTCGTGGCCGTGGTCGCGGCCCTGACCGTCTCGGTGTCCATGCGGGTGGTCGGGGTGCTGCTGGTCTCGGCGATCATGATCGTGCCGGTGGCCACCGCGCAGCTGCTGACCCGCTCCTTCGCCACCACCATGGCCGTGGCGATGGGCCTGGGCGCCGCGGTGTGCGTGGCCGGGCTCGCGATCACCTACGTCCAGCCCCTGTCCCCGGGGGCGACCATCGTGGTGCTGGCCATCGGCGCCTACACCGTGGCCGCGGTGGCCGCACCCGTGCTGCTGCGGCTGCGGGACGGGCGCGCCCGGCGGACCGCGGCGGCCTGAGCCGCGCCGCCGCCGGCACCCGCGGAGGTGGCGCCGGGGCGCTCGCGGGCGCCGGCCGCGTCCTGCGCCCACGCCCCGCAGCTCCTCACCCCGCCCCGGACCGCCCCGGACGGGGCGGTGGGCCCCCGCCGGACATGACAGTCCTGTGAAGAATCCCGCCGGCTCCCGCCCGTGGTGAACGGCACATCCTGATTCCCGCCTGGTGCCGTCCTCCCCGGCCGCCGGGTGCGGGAACCGCTCCGCCGGCACCCGTCCGGGGCGCGCCCTCGGACGGGCGGGCCCCGTCCGCCGGCGCGACGCCCCTGGTCAGCCCGGTCCCGGAGGCGCCGAGGCTCGCCGGGGGTCGGTGCGGAGGGGCCCGCCTCCGGCTGCCCGGGCGGGGGCCGAGCCGGGAGCAGGAGCTGGGCGCCGGGCGGGAGGCGCCGCACAGGAGCCTGGGAACGGCCCCGGCGATGCCGTTATCGAAATGTGACATGCAGGCTCCGGGCTGGCTACGGTCACCGACGTGCCGAGGACAGATCCGCCCGGCACCCCCGGGCACGACGCCGAGTTCTGCCGGTGTCCGGGGTCCACCAGACCGTTTCGGCAGAAGCGGGGGAACCACTTCTCGGTCCCGGTCCGCCCGGGACCTCGGGGTGAAGCTCGCCCGGACGTGCGCGTCCGGGCGGCCGGGTGACTCCCACCCGAACCCGACAGCTCACCCCGCAGGCGCAGGGAGGAACACCAGCATGACCTTCTTCAGCAGCAGCTCCGCCCGCCACCGCGCGAGCGCCTCGTCCCGTCTCGTGCGCGGCACCGTGCTCACGGCCGCCGCCGGCGCGGCGGTGCTCGGCTCCGTGGCCCCGGCCCAGGCCTACGCCGAGATCCCGGTCGCCCCCGAGAGCTCGTCCACCGCGCCCGCCGCGGCGACGGCGTCCCTCACCGCGGCGAGCACGGCCGCCCCCGCGCCGCTGGACGCGCCCACGGCCGCCCCGGCCGAGGAGCCCGCCGGCACGGACCTCGCCCCCCAGTCGGAGGGCGTCGTCGAGATCGCCTCCACCGCGTCCTCCGGCGGCATCGTCGGCACCGCGATGCAGCAGGAGGGCAGCGGCTACGTCTACGGCGGCACCGAGCCCGGCGCCTGGGACTGCTCCGGCTTCACCCAGTGGGTCTACGAGCAGCAGGGCATCGACCTGCCCCGCACCAGCCAGCAGCAGTGGGCGGCCGGGACCCCGACCTCCGACCCGCAGCCCGGCGACCTCGTCGTCCAGAACGGCGGCGCCCACATCGGGATCTACCTCGGCGGCGGCAAGATGATCTCCGCGCTGAACCCGTCCCAGGGCACCGTCGTCCACTCCGTGGACGCCATGCCGGTCGACGCCTACGTCAGCTTCCGCTGACACCCGGCGCGGGCACGGGCCCCGCCGAGGACGACGCCGGGGCGCCGTGCCGGTCCGCCGACCGCGCCGGCGCCCCGGCCCCTCCCACCGGAGGAGCGGTAGCCTGCGGTACGAGTCGTGGAGGAACCCCGCCGCGCCCGGACGAGCACCGGAGGAAGCACCCCATGAGCCTGAGGATGGCCCTGACCGCCCGGGCGGTCGCCGCCCGCGCCCGCCGCACGCCGCGGCGGGAGCTCGCCGCGCTGCACGGCCGGCCCTGCCCGCCGCCCGCCCGCGTCCCGCGGGACCTGCGGCGCAGCCACGCGGTGGAGCGCACCGAGGTCGCCGGGCGGCCCGTGCTGCGGCTGACCCCGCGCGCCGGGGCGGACGGGACCCACCTGGTCTACCTGCACGGCGGGGCGTTCGTGAACCCGCTGCTGCCCGCGCACTGGTGGATCGTGCGCGAGCTCGTGCGGGGCACCGGCACCACCGTCACCGTCCCGCTGTACCGGCTGGCCCCCGAGGGCGATGCCGACGAGGGCTACGACTTCCTCACCGCCGCCTGGGCCGGCCTGACCGAGGACCCGGGGGTGCGGCGGATCGTGGTGGCCGGCGACTCCGCCGGCGGCAACCTCGCGATCGGCCTGGCCATGGCCCTGCGCGACGCCGGCCGGCGCGGCCCGGACCACGTCGTCGCCTTCTCCCCGGCCCTGGACCTCACCGCCTCCCACCCGGCCGTGCGCGAGCTGGACCCGCACGACCCGATGCTGGCCGTCGACGAGGTCCAGCCCCTGTGCGCCGCCTGGGCCGGGGACCGGGCGCTGACCGACCCCGTGGTCAGCCCGCTCTACGGGCGGGTCGAGGACCTGCCGCCGGTGCACGTGGTGCAGGGCGGGCTCGACATCCTCACCGCCGACGCCCTCGAGTTCGCCCGCCGGCTGGCCGCCGCGGGCAACCCGGGCCGGCTGATCTACGAGCCCGGCGCCTTCCACGTCTACGTCGGCGCGTGGTGGACCCCCGAGGCCCGGCGGGCGCTCGCGCACGTGCGCTTCCTGCTCACCGGCCCCGGGACCGTGCGATAGGGTCCGGGCATGTCGCAGATCCGTGAGGCCCGCCCCCAGGACGTCCCCGCCGTCCTGGCGATGGTGCGGGAGCTGGCCGAGTACGAGCGGGAGCCCGATGCCGTGCGCATGAGCGAGGAGCAGCTGGCCGAGGCCCTGTTCGGGACGCACCCGGCGGTCTTCGCCCACGTCGTGGACGACGGCGAGCGCCTGCTCGGCTTCGCCCTGTGGTTCCGCACCTTCTCCACCTGGGAGGGCGTGCACGGGATCCACCTCGAGGACCTCTACGTCCGCCCCGAGGCCCGCGGTGCCGGCCACGGCAAGGAGCTGCTGCGCACCCTCGCCCGGCACGCGGTCGACCGGGGCTGGGCCCGCGTGGAGTGGAGCGTGCTGAACTGGAACGAGCCGTCCATCGGCTTCTACCGCAGCCTCGGGGCCCTGCCCCAGGACGAGTGGTCCGTCTTCCGCCTCACCGGGGACGCCCTGCGGGAGGTCGGGGCCGCGCGGGAGCACGAGCCCCGTTCGGCGTGAGGCCCGGACCGGCGGGTCCCCGGGGAGCGACGAGGAGGACGACGACGGTGGTCGGCACCGTGCTGGCGCTGCGGCTGCGCGCCGGGCTCTACGCCTTCCGGGAGAGCCTGTTCCTGCTGCCGGCGCTGATCGTGGTCGCGGGCGCGGTGGCGGCCGAGGCCGCCTGGGCGCTCGACCGCGCGGCTCCGGAGCTGCTGCCCGTCTCGCTGCGGATGTCCACCAACGCCGCGATCTGGCTGCTCAGCGTCGTGGCCGGGGCGACGATCACCACCGCCGGGGTCGTGTTCTCCCTGACCGTGGTCAGCCTGCAGCTGGCCTCCAGCCAGTTCTCGCCCCGGGTGATGCGCTCCTTCGTCCGCGACCGGCTCAGCCAGGCCGTGGTGGGCCTGCTCGTGGCCACGTTCGTCTACTGCGTGCTCGTGCTGCGCCACCTCAACGGTGAGCCCGCCGAGCCCGCGCCGGGGCTCTCCCTGGCGCTCGCGGTGGTGCTCACCGTGGCCACGGTGCTGCTGATCATCGCCCACCTGGACCACCTCGCCCGCCGGCTGCAGGTGGGGGAGGTCGTGCGCTCCATCGCGGGGGAGGGGCGCGACGTCGTCGACGCCGTCCTGGCCCGCGGTGCGGCGGAGGAGCCCCTGCGCGGGCGGGTCGAGCTGCCCGGAGGCGGGTGCCGGGTGGTGCGGGCCCCGCACGACGGCTGGGTCACCCAGGCGGGCAGCGCCGACATCCTGGCGGCCGTCCCCCCGGGCACCGTGGTGCGCCTGGAGACCCGCACCGGCGCCTACATCCATGAGGGCGAGGCCCTGGCGACCTTGTGGCCGGTCCCGGACCGGCCCGGGCCCGTGGACCGGCGCCTGGGAGCGGTCGTGCGGGTGAGCGCGACCCGCACGATGCAGGAGGACGTCGACTTCGCCGTGCGCCAGCTCGTGGACATCGGCCTGCGGGCCCTCAGCTCCGCGGTCAACGACCCGACCACGGCGGTCGAGTCCGTGCTGCGGCTGGGCAGCCTGCTGCGCCGGCTGATCGCCTGCGACCTCCCGCCGGAGGCCGTGGGCGGGCCCGCCGGGAGGGTGCTGCTGCGCCCGTGGGAGCTCAGCCACGAGGAGTACCTCGGGCACGCCTTCGACCAGCTGCGCCACGCCGCACCGGCCCAGCCGCAGGTCGCGGCCGCCCTGCTGCGCACCCTGCGGATGCTCGCCGTCCACGCGGAGGACGTCGGGCGCCCCGGGCTGGTGGCCCCGCTGCGCCGGCAGGCCGCCCTGCTGCTCGAGGCCGCCGAGGCGGAGCCCGCCCTGCACCCCGCCGACTGGCGGTGGCTGCGGGCCGTGGCCGACGCCGCGACCGACCCGGCCGACCACGGCCCCCGCCTCGTGGACGGGGCCGTGCCCGCGGAATAGCGCGCACCCGCTCCGCGTTGCCCTTTCATTGACATGTCAATGAAGGAGTCGCCGTGCTGGACGTCGTCGTTCTCGGGGCCGGGCAGGCCGGGCTGTCCGCCGCCCACCACCTGCTGCGCCGGGGCCTGGAGCCCGAGCGGGAGTTCGTGGTGCTCGACGCCAACCCCGGTCCCGGGGGCGCATGGCGGCACCGGTGGCCCTCGCTGACCTTCGGCGGCGCCCACGCGATCCACGACCTGCCCGGGATGCCGCTGGGGGAGCCGGACCCCGCCGAGCCGGCCTCGGCCGTGGTCGCCCGCTACTACGGCGACTACGAGCGCCGCTTCGGTCTGCCCGTCCACCGCCCCGTGGCCGTGCGGCGGGTCGGGTCCACGACCGGCGACGACGCCGGGCCGCTGCGCGTGACGGCCGAGGACGGCGCGTGGGAGACCCGGCTGCTGATCAACGGGACCGGCACGTGGGACCGCCCGTACTGGCCCCACTACCCCGGGCGCGAGCTCTTCCGCGGCCGGCAGCTGCACACCCACGACTTCCGCGGCGCCGAGCAGTTCCGCGGGCAGCACGTGGTCGTGGTCGGGGCCGGGACCTCGGCCGTGCAGTTCCTGCTCCAGCTCGAGCGGGCCGGGGCCACGACCACCTGGTCCACCCGTCGCCCCCCGCAGTTCACCGACCGGACCTTCGACGCCGCGTGGGGCCGCGACGTCGAGCACCGCGTCGCCGAGCGCACCCGGGCCGGGCTGCCCCCGCTCAGTGTCGTGGCGACGACCGGTCTGCCCCTGACCCCGGAGTACCGCGCCGGCATCGAGGCCGGGGTGCTCGTCTCCGCCGGTCCGCTGCAGGCCCTCGTCCCGGACGGGGTGGTCCTGGCCGGCGGCCGGCACGTGCGCGCCGACGCGGTGCTGTGGGCCACCGGCTTCCGCGCCTCCCTGGACCACCTCGCCCCGCTGCGGCTGCGCGAGCCCGGCGGCGGGATCCGCACCGACGGCGTGCGGGTGCTCCGGGACCGGCGGGTGCTGCTCGTCGGCTACGGCGCCTCCGCCTCGACGCTGGGGGCGACCCGCGCCGGACGGGCCGCCGCCCGCGAGGCCGTGCGCCTGCTGGCCGGGTCCTCAGCGGTCGTCGGCCGATGACCGCACGGTCACCCCGCGCATCGCGATCCGGTGGAAGAGCCCGCCGAGCGCCGCGCCGATCACCCACGCGAAGCCGCTGAGTCCCGCCAGCTGCGGCAGCCACACGGCGAGCACCGAGAACACGGCGGCCAGGGCGAAGGCGAGCACGGCCCGCCGGTTCCAGCCGTCCGTGAACCAGTAGGTGCCGCGCGGGTCGGCCGAGTACAGGTCCTGCAGGTTCAGCCGCTGCTTCCGCACGAGGTAGTAGTCGGCCACGATGATGCCGTACAGCGGGGCGAGCACCGCCCCGAGGGTGTCGACGAAGCGGGGCAGGCCGATCGTCGAGATCACGGCCACCCACAGCGCGCCGATGACGAAGCCCGCGACCGCGGTGATCGTCCCGGCCGTGCGGAAGGAGATCCGCGACGGGCTGATGTTGGACAGCGAGTAGGACGGCGGGATGAAGTTCGCGACCACGTTGATCCCCAGCGTCGCCACCAGGAACGTCACCGCGGCCAGCACGGTCAGCGCCACGTTGTCCACGAGGGCCACGATCTCGGCGGGATTGGTCAGCGGCTCCCCCCCCCGGCCGTCCTGGTAGAGCAGGTAGGCCCCGGCGGTGATGAACACGGACAGGAACGTGAACAGGGCCAGGCTCACCGGCAGGCCGGTGAGGTTGCCGAGGCGCATGGCCCGCTCCGTGTGCACGTTGCGGGCGAAGTCCCCGAAGTTGATGACGACTGCGGCGAAGTAGGCGATCATCGTGCCCGTCACCCCGGCGAACGCCGAGACCGCCGCCCACCCGGTGACCTCGGAGCGGGAGAAGACCGAGCTCACCGCCCGGGGCAGCTCGGGGCCCAGCTGCACCCAGATGGCCGCCAGCAGCGCGATCATCACGAGGTAGACGGCCGGGCCCACGATGTTGAGGAAGCCGGCGATCCGGTCGATCCCGCCCAGGAACAGGGCGACCTGCAGCACCGAGGCCAGCACATAGGAGACCCACGAGACCCGGTCCATGCCGAGGAACAGCGCCCCGCCGGGGGAGCCCAGCAGTGCGTCGAGTGCGAGGGCGATCGCGGTGGAGGCGAAGTAGGTCTGCGCGCCGTACCAGAAGATGGCGACGACGGCGCGCACGATCGCCGGGAACTGTGCCCCGCGCACGCCCATCGAGGCGCGGGCGAGCACCGGGTAGGGGAAGCCGTACTTCACGCTGGGGCGGCCGCTGAGGTCCACGAGGACCTTGATGACGAACCCGGCCAGCAGGATCGCGGCGAAGACCCACCAGCCGCTGATGCCCGCGGTGATGAACAGGCTGGCCGCGAGCGTGTAGCCGGCGAGGCTCTGGATGTCGTTGGACCAGACGTTGAAGATCGCGAACCAGCCCCACGTCCGTCGCGAGGCGGGCAGCGGGGCGAGGTCCGCGTTGAACAGGCTCGGATCGGCCGAGCGCACCGCCAGGTCGGCGTCGTCCAGGTCGTTGTGCTGAGCGGGCATGATCGTCGCTTCCCCGCGCCGCGTGCGGCACGTGCGCCGTGGCGGGGCGCCGCCCCGCGCGTCGATGTGATGCAGGACACCACGATGACGGCAACCGCGGGAGGAAGGGGGAATGCCGGCGACGTGTCGTGACGACCTCTGTGCTCCGCCCGGAGGCCGGCCGCGGCGGCCCGCCCGCGGACAGGGGCGGGCCCCCGGTGCCGGGTGGCGCCGGGGGCCCGGGCGGCGCGTGCCGCCGTTCCGTGCGGGGACGGGGTCAGGCGATCAGCCGGCCGTCCTCGACCGTGAACTGCACGGTGCCCGTGCCGGTGACGCCCGAGGCGTCGGTCGCGGTCACCGCAGCCGTGTACTGCCCGTCGGCCAGCCCGGGGGTCGCCGTGCCGGCGGGGTCGAAGGAGCCCTCGACCGGGGCCGCGAGCGGGCCGCCGACCACGAGGTAGTCGTAGGCGGTCCCCGGGGCGGAGGCGTCGGCGCTGCCGAGGACGATCTGCCCGCCCGGCTGCTGGGTGACGGTCACGGGCACCGCGCCCGCGGCGTCGGCGGCCACGGGCGGCACCTCCGGCAGCTGCTCCGCGGGCACGCACCCGAGGGAGAAGAGGCCCGCCGCCAGGGCCCCGGTCGTGACCAGTGCTTTTCCTCGTCCGTTCCTGATGTCCATGGGGCGACCGTAGACAGCCCCGCGGAGCCGATGCCACCCCACGATCGTCCAGTCAGGAAGCTCCGGGCTCACTCGCAGGCGACGCCGTCCCGGTCGCCGTCGAGGCCGGCGCGGTAGCCGGGCTCGCCCGCGTGCAGCGGGGCGGCGCCCGCCTCCCGCACCGCGGCGCAGTTCGGGTAGTGGACCTCCTCGGCCGGGGCGGGCGCGGGGGCGGGCGCGGGGGCGGGCGCGGGCTCCTCCGCCGGGGCCTGCTCGGGGACGGGCGCGGCGCCGGGCAGGGGCTGGCCCGGGCAGTCGACGAGGACGTCGGCCATCGCCTGCTTCTCGGGCGCGGTGACCCACAGGTCGTAGCGGGTCTTGACGGCGATCTGGAGCGCCACGAACTCGCAGCGGAACGCCTCGTTCGGCGGCAGCCACTGGCCGGCGTGCTTGTCGGACTTCACCCCGTTGGTGGGCCCGTCCACGGCCAGCAGGTTCAGGGGGTCGTTGGCGAGGGCCACCCGCTGGTCCTGGCTCAGCCGCCGGGCGCCGCTGACCCAGGCGTTGCCGAGGGAGACCACGTGGTCGATCTGGACGTCCGAGGAGGTCAGCACCCCGCGCCGGAACTCGATGACCGTCCCGGTGTAGGGGTCCTCCAGAATCCCGGAGCGCACCGTGCACCCGTCCTCCGTGACCACGTCCGTGAGGTCGCGGGCCAGGACGTCGTTGCGGGCGTCGCAGCCGCTGCCGTCGGGGTCGGCCCACCCGCCGAAGTCGCCCTCGCGGTCGTAGTCGGACATCGTCCCGGCGGCCGCGACCGGCAGGTCCGCCAGCGCGGTGGCGGCCGGGGAGGCGGGCGCCGGCGGCGGGGACGGGGCCTCCGGCGCCGCCGTGGTGGGGGCAGCGGGGGCGGGGGTCGCCCCCGGCGTCGCCGGATCGCTCCCGGACGGGGTCCCGGCGGAGGGGGCGAGCGTGGCGGCCGAGGGCCCGGGTGCCGGGGCGGGGGAGGGTGTGTCCGTGCACCCGGCCAGCAGGCCGAGGGCGAGGGCCGCGGCCGCGAGCCGGGGGCCGGTGCGCAGCAGCGGGGAACGACGGCCGGGGCGGGACGAGGGCGAGGTGGGGGTCACGGAACGGCTCCTGGGGCGGGAGGGCGGGGGGTGCGCAGGGGCTGCCCCACCATTGTGGGGCCGGAACCGGCCGTGGGCCGAACCCCCGGCGCGTCCCCGCGTCCCCGTGTCACGGCGCGCGGCGGCTGGGCTCCGGGTGCGGGTCCCCGTGTCGCGGCGCCCGGTCGCCGGCGGCCGCCCGACGGTCGCGACCCGCACAGATCCGTCCGCGCCGGCGCGGCGACCAGCACCTGCGCGGACGCCGGGGTCTGCGCGGCGCTCCGGGGAGGGAACTCAGTACCCGCGCAGGGCGTCGATCGCCTCGCCGAGGCTCGCGCCGGGGTGGTCGCGGCGGTAGCGCCGGATGGCGTGGACCGGCGGGACCGGGGCGCTGCCGGCCCGCGGCGGGTCGCCCAGCGTGCCGGTCGACAGGCCCACGGCGGCGGCCGCCGCGAACAGCAGCGCCGCCCAGCCGAAGGCCTGGGCCTCCAGCAGCAGCACGGTCCCGCTCACCACGAACAGCGCCATGGCCGCGAGCACCAGCCACTTCGCGACCTGCTCCGAGGGGTGCTGCGCGGTGCCCCCGTGTGCGTCGTTCCGGTCCGTCATCGCGACCCCCTTCGTCGTCGGTTCCCCCGCCCGAGGACCTGGACGGGTCCTCCCCGACCCTAGGCCCCGGGGGCCCTCCGGGGCAGGGGACTTAAGTCCAGACCTTCATGCCGAACGCGGCATGTGTCCTGATCAGGACGGAGAGATGCCGGATCGGGAACGGCCGTTCAGGCGGCCGGGGCGCCGAGCTCGATGAGCAGCACCCCGCCCACGATCAGGGCGACGCCCAGTGCCGAGACCCACGTGAGGGGCTCGCGGAACAGCGCCCAGCCGGCCAGCGCGGTCAGGGCCACCCCGGCGGCCGACCAGATCCCGTAGGCGACCCCGAGGTTCATCCCCTCGGCCAGGGCCAGGCTCAGGCACGTGAACGCGATCAGGTAGCCGGTGACCACGGCGGCGTACCACCGGGGCCGGCCGCGGGCGGCCATCCGCAGGGACAGGGTCGCGGCGACCTCGGTGAGGATCGAGCCGGTGAGGAACAGCCAGGCCATCAGGCGTCCCCCCGCCGGGCGGAGCCCACGGGCTGCCGCTCCTGCTCCGGGGCCCCGCCGGGCCGGGCCGTGCCCAGCTCGACGCACAGCACGCCCGCCACCACCAGCACGATCCCGGCGAGCATGAGCGGGGTGAGGGCCTCGCCGTGCACCGCGGCGGCGCCGAGGGCGGTGAGCGTCACGCCCAGCGCCGCCCACACGCCGTAGGCCACGCCCAGCGGGGTGCCCAGGCGCAGCACCGCGGCCAGCAGCGTGAACGCGGCGGCGTAGCCGGTTCCCACGAGGACGTACCAGGCAGGGTTCTCCAGCGCGGCCTTCAGGGACAGCGAGGCGACCACCTCGCAGGCCACGGCGGCGCCCAGCAGGGACCGGCGCAGCACGGCTCAGCCCGCGAGCAGCTCGTCGGCGACCGCCCGCACCCGCGCCCGCTCCTCCGGGCCGGGGGCGAAGACGTCCGCGGCGTCGGCGAACCACACGCCGTCGGCCAGCAGCCGCACGGCCAGCAGGCGGGTGCGCCGCTCCACGGGCAGGTCCTCGGGCAGGTCCACCCACGGGGCGATCCGCTCCGCCCAGTGCTTCTTGAGCGTGGCCCGCAGCCGCTGGTCGGTGAGCATCACGAGGTCGGTCTCGTCGACCTCCCCGGACAGGCACCAGTCCAGGTAGGCCCGGATGCGCTCCTCGGCGGGCACCTGCTCCGCCGGGGCGGACAGGCGCCGGGACATCTCCGCGTCCCAGCCGTCCAGGACCCGGTCCACGAGGGCGAGCATGAGCGCCTCCTTGGTCCGGAAGTGGTACATCACCCCCGGTTTGCTCAGCCCGACCCGGCGCGCGGTCGACTCCAGGGAGACGGTGCCGCCGCTGCGCACGAGCTCGAGGGCGGCGTCCAGGATGCGGTCGCGGGTGGGGGAGTTCATGCCCCAGACTTTACCAACCGGAAGGTTGGTGACACCATGTGACGCAGGCCGGGGCCCCGCGGGGCGCGATCCCGGCCCGCCGCGGGGACGACGACGTCCCGCTCCCGCCCGGTCCGCCCGGACCGGCGTGCGGGCGACCCCACGAGACCGGACCACCCTTCCCAGGAGGACCCGACATGACCGCTGCCCTGTCCACATCCGCCCCCGAGAGCGAGGAGCCGCCGGGCGTGCCGCGGACCCGCCCGAAGGTCAACCGGGCCGTCTTCGCCGGCTCGGGCGTGAGCATCGTGCTGTTCTCTCTCTGGGCGATCCTGGCCCCCGAGCAGGCCTCCGCCGTGATCGGCGCCGTGGTCGGCTGGATCGCGACCAACATGGGCTGGTTCTACGTGCTCACCGCCGCGGTGGTGACGGCGTTCGTCGTCGTCGTC
This sequence comes from Kocuria flava, assembly GCF_001482365.1. Taxonomy (NCBI): domain Bacteria; kingdom Bacillati; phylum Actinomycetota; class Actinomycetes; order Micrococcales; family Micrococcaceae; genus Kocuria; species Kocuria flava. The sequence goes on from NZ_CP013254.1 coordinate 798,444, forward strand.
GCGGTCTCCCGGGAGGGCACCATCAAGATGGGCCCGGACCACTCGAAACCGCAGTACAACCTGTTCACCTGGACCGCGATGCTCTTCGCGGCCGGGATCGGGATCGACCTGCTGTTCTTCTCCGTGGCGGAGCCGGTCACCCAGTACTACGGCCCGCCGGCCGGCGAGGGCGGAACCCTCGAGGCGACCCGCATGGCCGTGGTGTGGACGCTGTTCCACTACGGCGTGATCGGCTGGGCGATGTACGCGCTGATGGGCATGGCCTTCGGCTACTTCGCCTACCGCTGGAACATGCCCCTGAGCATCCGCTCGGCCCTCTACCCGCTGATCGGCCGGCGGGTCCACGGCCGGGCCGGGGACGCGGTGGACATCGCCGCGCTGCTGGGCACCATTTTCGGCGTGGCCACCTCCCTGGGCATCGGCGTGGTCCAGCTCAACTACGGCCTCTACCTGCTCTTCGGCATCGAGGAGGGCGTCGCCGCCCAGACCGCCCTGATCGTCGTGGCCGTGGTCATGGCCACCGCCTCGTGCGTCTCCGGGGTGGACAAGGGCATCCGCCGGCTCTCCGAGCTCAACGTGCTCATGGCCGTGGCCCTCGTGGCGTGGGTGCTGATCGCCGGGCGCACGTCCTTCCTGCTCGACGCCACCGTGAAGAACCTCGGCGACTACGTGGCCGAGCTGCCCTCGATGGCCCTCGACACCTTCGCCTACACCGGGGCCGCCGAGTGGATGGCCGGGTGGACCCTGTTCTTCTGGGCCTGGTGGATCGCCTGGGCCCCGTTCGTGGGGCTGTTCCTGGCCCGGATCTCCCGTGGGCGCACCCTGCGCGAGTTCGTGGTCGCGACCCTGACCGTGCCGTTCGTGTTCATCCTCATCCTGGTCTCGGTCTTCGGCAACAGCGCCCTGGAGATCGTCACCGGCGGCGACGACGCCTTCGGGCAGGCCGCCATGAACACCCCCGAGCGGGCCTTCTACTCCCTGCTCGAGCAGTACCCGGGCGCGCCGCTGCTCATCGCGCTCGCGACCCTGTCCGGGCTGCTGTTCTACGTCACCAGCGCCGACTCCGGGGCGCTCGTGATGTCCACGTTCACCTCGACCATCCAGGACCCCACCCAGGACGGGCCCAAGTGGCTGCGCGTGTTCTGGGCCGCGGCCACCGGCCTGCTGACCCTGGCGATGCTGCTCGTGGGCGGGGTGCCGACCCTGCAGAGCGCCACGCTGATCATCGGCCTGCCGTTCTCGGTCGTGATGTACCTCGTGATGATCGGTTTCTGGAAGGCGCTGCGCGCCGAGCGCTCCCAGCGGGAGGGCCGCTCCGCGACCCGCCGCTCCGTGACGGCCTCCCGCACCCCGGGCCCCGACAGTCAGTGGCGGCGCCGGCTCACCCGCATCGGCTCCTTCCCGGGCCCGCGGGCGGTGCGCCGCTACGAGGAGCAGGTGCTGGCCCCGGCCCTGGCCGAGGTCGTCGAGGAGTTCTGCGCCCAGGGCCACGACGCCCAGCTCTCCAGCTCGGAGGTCGGCTACCAGGGGCTGTCCGAGTTCACGCTGTCCGTGCCGATGGGCGAGGACCGGGACTTCTGCTACCAGATCTACCCCGTGGCCACCCCGGTCCCGGCCTTCGGCGGGTTCCGCACCAACCCCGACTCCGACCTCTACTACCGCCTGGAGGTCTTCAACGAGACCGGCTCGCAGGGCACCGACGTCATGGACTGGAACCGCGAGCAGCTCATCAACGACGTCCTCGACAACTGGGAGGCCCACCTGGCCTTCCTGAGCATCCACACCGGCCCGTCCAAGATCCAGGCCGGCGCCGAGGGCCACCCCGACTGGTCCACCGACATCCGCGACGTGCCGACGGGGCAGATCCCCGCGGCGACCAAGGAGGCACAGCCGTGACCGAGACCCTGTTCATCGACGGACGCTGGGAGCCCGCCGCCGCCGGCGGCACCCGCACCATCGTCTGCCCCGCCGACGGCACCGAGGTCGGCACCGTCTCCGAGGCCGCCGCCGAGGACACCGAGCGCGCGATCGCCGCGGCCCGCCGCGCCTTCGACGACGGCCGCTGGTCCTCCGTGCCGGCCCCGCAGCGCGGGGACCTGCTGCTGCGGGTCGCCGCCCGGCTGCGCGAGCGCAAGGACGAGTTCGCCCGCGCCGAGTCCCTGGACACCGGCAAGCGCCTGGCCGAGTCCGAGATCGACATGGACGACATCGCCGCGTGCTTCGACTGGTTCGGCAAGAGCGCCGCCGAGCACGCCGGGCGCGTCGTCGACGCCGGGAACCCGGACGTGGTCTCCCGCGTGGTCACCGAGCCGGTCGGGGTGTGCGGGATGATCACGCCCTGGAACTACCCGCTGCTGCAGGCCGCGTGGAAGATCGCCCCGGCGATCGCCGCCGGGTGCACGTTCGTGCTCAAGCCCGCCGAGCTCACCCCGCACACGGCGGTGCTCATGATGGACGTCCTCCAGGAGGTCGGCCTGCCCGACGGCGTGGCCAACCTCGTCACCGGCGCCGGCGCCGAGGCGGGGGCGCCGCTGGCGAGCCACCCGGACGTGGACCTCGTCTCCTTCACCGGCGGCGTGGTCACCGGCCGGTCGATCGCCGCCGCGGCCGCCCCGACCGTGAAGAAGATCGCCCTGGAGCTGGGCGGGAAGAACCCCAACGTGGTCTTCGCCGACGCCGACTTCGACGCCGCCGTGGACAACGCCCTCAACGGCGCGTTCGTCCACTCCGGGCAGGTCTGCTCCGCCGGGGCGCGGCTGGTGGTCGAGGAGTCGATCGCCGAGCGCTTCGTCGACGAGCTCGTCCGCCGTGCCGAGGGCATCCGCCTCGGCGGGCCCTTCGACGAGCAGGCCGAGACCGGCGCGCTGATCTCCGCCGCCCAGCGGGAGAAGGTCCACGCCTACGTCCAGCGCGCCCGCGAGCAGGGCGCCCGCGTCCGCTGCGGCGGCGAGTTCGCCACCGGCACCTCCGCCGACGGCTCGCTCGAGCTCGAGCGGGGCTTCTTCTACCTGCCCACCGTGATCGACCGCTGCACCCGCGAGATGGACTGCGTGCACGACGAGGCCTTCGGCCCCACCGTCACGGTCGAGACGTTCACGACCGAGGACGAGGCCGTGGCCATCGGCAACGACACCGTCTACGGGCTCGCCGGGGCCGTGTGGACCTCCGACGCCGGGCGCGCCCAGCGGGTCGCCGCCCGTCTGCGCCACGGCACGATCTGGATCAACGACTTCCACCCCTACCTGCCGCAGGCCGAGTGGGGCGGGATGAAGCAGTCCGGCGTCGGCCGCGAGCTCGGGCCCACCGGCCTGGGCGAGTACCAGGAGCTCAAGCACGTCTACCAGAACACCGCCCCCGCCGTGACCGGCTGGTTCGCCCAGCACTGACCCGCGCCCGCCCGGCGTCGTCGTCGTTCCCGTGCCCGACGACGACGGCGCCGCGGCGCCGCCCGGTGCCATCCGGCCGGCGCACCCCGGCCGACGAGACCCGTCAGAGGAGAGACATGACCACGCCCAGCACCACCCCCGCCCCCGAGACCCCGCAGGAGTTCGACTACCTGGTGGTCGGCGGCGGCTCCGCCGGAGCCGTCGTCGCCGCCCGGCTGTCCGAGGACCCGGCCGTGACGGTCGGGCTCATCGAGGCCGGCCCCCACGACCGGGGCGTCGACGAGGTGCTCACCCTCAACCGCTGGATGGAGCTGCTCGAGTCCGGCTACGACTGGGACTACCCGCTCGAGGAGCAGGAGAACGGCAACTCGCACATGCGCATGGCCCGGGCCAAGGTGCTCGGCGGCTGCTCCTCCCACAACTCCTGCATCGCGTTCTGGGCCCCGGCCGAGGACCTCGACGAGTGGGAGGAGCGGTTCGGCGCCGAGGGCTGGAACGCCGAGACCGCCTTCCGGCTCTACCAGAAGCTCGAGACCAACGACGCCCCGGGGGCCCACCACGGCCACGACGGGCCGGTGCACCTGATGCAGGTCCCCGACAACGACCCCTGCGGCGTCGCCGTGCTCGAGGCCTGCGAGCAGGCCGGGATCCCGCGCACCCCGTTCAACACCGGCAGGACCGTGGTCGAGGGCGCGAACTTCTTCCAGATCAACCGCCGCGCCGACGGCACCCGGGCGTCCTCGTCCGTGTCCTACCTGCACCCCGCCGAGGACCGCCCCAACCTCACGGTCCTGCACTCGACCCAGGCCAGGCGCGTGGTGGTCGAGGACGGCCGGGCCGTGGGCGTGGAGGTCGTCGACAACGCCTTCGGCACCGCCCGCACCGTGCGCGCCCGCCGCGAGGTCGTCGTCTCCGCCGGGGCGATCGACACCCCGAAGCTGCTGATGCTCTCCGGGATCGGCCCCGCCGAGCACCTGCGCGAGGTCGGCGTGGACGTGCTCGTGGACGCCCCCGGCGTCGGCTCGAACCTGCAGGACCACCCCGAGGGCGTGATCCAGTGGGAGGCGAAGCAGCCCATGGTCACCGACTCCACCCAGTGGTGGGAGGCCGGGATCTTCACCCGCGTGGACCCCGGCGGGGACCGGCCGGACCTGATGATGCACTACGGCTCGGTCAACTTCGACATGCACACCTACCGGCAGGGCTACCCCACCGCGGACAACGCCTTCTGCCTCACCCCCAACGTCACCCACGCCCGCTCGCGCGGCACCGTGCGGCTGCGCTCGCGCGACTTCCGGGACAAGCCGAAGGTCGACCCCCGGTACTTCACCGACCCCGAGGGCTACGACATGCGGATCATGACCGCCGGGATCCGCAGGGCCCGCGAGATCGTCGCGCAGTCGGCGCTGTCCGAGTGGGCGGGGGAGGAGCTGTTCCCCGGCAAGGACGTGCAGACCGACGAGGAGATCGCCGACTACGTGCGCCGGACCCACAACACCGTCTACCACCCCGCCGGCTCGTGCCGGATGGGCCCGGTCGAGGACGGGATGTCCCCGCTGGACCCGCAGCTGCGGGTCAAGGGCGTGGCGGGCCTGCGCGTGGCCGACGCCTCGGTGATGCCGGAGCTGGTGACCGTCAACCCCAACATCACCGTCTACATGATCGGCGAGCGGGCGGCGGAGCTCATCGCCGCCGACCGGCAGGCGGCGGCGGTGCCGGCCGGCGCCGAGACGGCCTGAGCGGCGGCGCGCTGCCCCCTGCCCCTCCCGCCGAGTGACCCCGTTCCCGGCCATTGACCACGCCGTGCCTTGGTCGGTCGACCGGAACGGGGTCACTCGGCGGGAGGGGGAGCGCCCGCCCCGTGCCTAGACTGACGACGACGGGCCGCCGCGGCCGCCCGTCGTCGTCGCCCGACCGGATGCAGGAGCACGCAGTGGAGCAGACCCCGCACCAGAACGTCACCTTCCCCTCGGCCGGCGGCACGGCCCACGGCTACCTGGCGCTGCCGGAGGGCGGGCGCGGCCCCGGCGTGATCGTCGTCCAGGAGTGGTGGGGGCTGACCGACCACATCCGCGACGTCGCCGACCGGCTGGCCGCCGAGGGGTTCGTGGCCCTCGCCCCGGACCTCTACGGCGGGCGGGTCACCCACGACCCGGACGAGGCCCGGAGCATGATGGCCCGGCTGCCCGAGGACGAGGGCGCCCGGCTGCTGAGCGGGGCCGTCGACCACCTGCTCGGGCACGAGGCGGTCACCAGCACCACCGTCGGCGCGATCGGCTTCTGCATGGGCGGGGGCTTCGTGCTCGCGCTCGCGGCCCACGAGGGCGGCCGCGTCAGCGCGGCCGTGCCCTTCTACGGGGTGGGGCAGGGCGTGCCGGAGTCCTACGAGACCGTGCAGGCCTGCGTGCAGGGCCACTACGCCCGCCAGGACCGGGCCTACCCGGTCGAGGAGGCGCAGGCGCTCGAGGAGCGGATCCGCCGGGAGTCCTCGGCCCCGGTCGTGGAGTTCCACTACTACGACGCCCCGCACGCCTTCCACAACGACGAGAAGCGGCAGAACTACCGGCCCGAGCACGCCCGCACCGCGTGGACCCGGGCCGTGGCGTTCCTGAAGGAGCACGTGCGCTGAGCAGTGCCTCCGCCCCGCCCCGCCCCGCCCCCTTTCCGCCGAGTGACCACGTTCCCGGCCACTGACCACGCCGTGCCGTGGTCACCCGGCGCGGACGGGGTCACTCGGCGGGGAGAGGTGAGCGGGGCGGGGCTGGCGCGTAGGGTGCTGGGAACCGCTGCCGAGGACCCGCCGCCGACCCGGCCGCGGGCCGAGCACGCCGCAGGAGCAGGAGGGGACCGTGCCGTCGTTCGCCGTCGTCGGAGCAGGGATCATCGGGGCCGCCGTGGCCCGGGAGCTGACCCTGCGCTTCCCCGGTGCCGCCGTGACCGTCTTCGAGAAGGAGCCGCAGGTCGCCGCCCACCAGACCGGGCACAACTCCGGGGTGGTCCACGCCGGGCTCTACTACGAACCGGGCGGGCTCAAGGCCCGGCTCTGCCGCCGCGGCGCCACGCTGCTCCAGCGGTTCTGCGCCGACCGGGAGCTGCCCTACGAGGAGTGCGGCAAGCTCGTCGTCGCCCTCGACGCCGCCGAGGAGGCCCGGCTGGAGGCCATCCACGAGCGGGCCGTGGCCAACGGGGTCCCGGACGTGCGGATGCTCGGCCCCGAGGGGATCCGGGAGGTCGAGCCGCGGGCCGTGGGCCGGGCGGCGCTGCACTCCCCGCACACCGCGATCGTCGACTACGCCCGGGTCACCCGGGCGCTCGCCGACGACGTCGTGGCCGCCGGCGGCACCGTGCACCTGGGCACACCGGTGCGGCGGATCGGCGGGACGGCCACGGGGGCGATCGTGCACACCGACCGGGGCCGCCACTCCTTCGACCTGGTCGTCGTCTGCGCCGGCCTGCAGTCCGACCGCCTGGCCCGCGCCTCCGGCGGGGAGGAGGAGCCCGCGATCGTGCCGTTCCTCGGGCAGTACTTCCTGCTCGACCCCGCCCACCGCGACCACGTCCGCGGGCTGGTCTACCCGGTCCCCGACCCGCGCTACCCGTTCCTCGGCGTGCACCTGACCAAGCGCATCGACGGGGAGACCACGGTCGGGCCCAACGCGTTCCTCTCCCTGTCCCGCGAGGGCTACCGCGGGCTCGGGCTCGCGCCGAAGGACGCCCTCGAGACCGTCGCCCACCCCGGCTTCCGGCGCTTCGCCGCGCGCAACCTGCCCACCGCCGCCCGCGAGATCCGCACGGTCCTCTCCCGGCGGTGGTTCCTCGAGGAGGCCCAGCGCTACGTCCCCTCCCTGGCCGGGGCCGGCACCACCCGGGTCCCGCGCGGGATCCGCGCCCAGGCGATGACCCGCGACGGGGCGCTGGTCGACGACTTCGTCATCCAGCACCGCGGCCGCGTCACCCACGTGCGCAACGCACCCTCGCCCGGGGCGACCTCGTCACTGGCGATCGCCGAGCACATCGTCGCGGCCGCGGCCCGCGAGCACGGGCTGCCGGCGGCGCCGGTGCAGGAGTAGCCCCGGGACTCAGCTGCCGCCGGCCGGGTCCTTCCCGCCGTCGCGGGCCCGGGCCGGCCACGGGACGTCGCCGAGGGCCGCGTAGGATGCGGCGACGATCTCCTCGAGCACGGCCAGGTCCACGGCGTCGAGGTCCTTGACGTAGAGGCAGCCCACGCCGGTGGTGTGCGGGCCGAGCCGCTCGAGGCGCTCGCGGTGGGCGTCGACGCCGTCGTAGAGGTAGATCGTCGTGGCGGCCCTGCGCGGGGCGAAGCCGGCGGCGGGGGCGTCGCCCTCGTGCCCGCTGGCGTACCTGTAGTGGTACTGGCCGAAGCCGATGACGGTTCCCCACATCTCGGCCGGCTGCCCGGTGACCCGGGTGAACAGCGGCAGGAGCCGCTCGGCGTCGGCCCTCCGCTTCCTCGGGCTCACCCCGGCCAGGTGCTCCTCGACGGACTGTCCGGTCTTCTCCACGGCGGGCTCCTCACGGTCGCTGGGAGGACGATCCTCGCAGGGACCGGGATCGCGGCCCGGTCCGACACGGCGGGACGGCCCGGGCGGGTGCGCGCGGCGGCTGGCTACAGTGGCCGGGACGTCCCCGCACCGGAAAGGTCCCCATGACGCACCGCGCGCTGATCCACCTCAACGAGGCCGCCCCGGAGAAGATCCGGGCGGTGCTGCAGAACACCACCAACCTCCTCGCCGCCCTCGGGCCGGGGACCCGGGTGGAGCTCGTCGCCCACGGTCCCGGGATCGCCGTGGCCACGGAGCCGCCCACCGAGCAGCTCACCGCGCTGCTGGACGCCGGGGCGAGCCTGTGCGTGTGCCGGAACACCCTGACCGCCCGCGGCCTGAGCGAGGCGGACCTCCACCCGCAGGCCGAGGTCGTGCCCTCCGGGGTGGCGCACCTGGTGGTCCGCCAGGCCGAGGGGTGGGCCTACCTGCGCCCCTGAGCCGGGCGCCCCTCACAGGTCCGGGGCGCAGGTTCCCGCGCCGAGGCGGGCGAGGCCGGCGCGGTCCCCGGCGGCGAGGTCGGTGACGCCCGAGGTCTCGGGGTGCATGAGCTGCGCGGGGTCGTCGACGTGCGCCAGGCCGACGACGTGGGCCAGCTCGTGGAGGATCACCGCCCGCACGAGCTCGGGCCGGTCCATCATCCGCGTCAGGGCCGGGGCGTCGAGGGTGACCTGCCCGCTCACGGACACGTACGTCCCGTCCCGGCTCAGCCGCGGGGTGCTGCCGCCCAGCCCGGCCACGTTCCCGGCGAGGTCGGGGTGCTCGGCGGGGTCGGACCACGTGATGAGCACCGGCGCCCACTGCCGCCCGTAGCGCTCGGGCTGGTACGGATCGCGCTGGGAGGAGGGCGCCTCGTCGGTGGTCCCGGCGTCGATGAACTGCAGGCCGGTCGCGGCCGAGATCCGCCCGACGGCCTCCTCGATCAGTCGCTGCCCGCCCGGGGGCGCGTTGTCCGGGCGGACGACGACGCGGACCGGGCGGCACGGGTCCCAGGCGAGGACCTCCTGCTCCGGGTCCGGGGCCTCCATGAAGCGGTGGCTCCCGGTCCCGGTCGCGGCCGGCGGGGTCCCCAGGGGCTCGTCGGCCGCCCCGACCCCGGGCGGGGGCGCCGACGCGTTCGGCAGGTACGGGCGCACGACCGGCAGCGCGTGGTCGGCGAACAGCCCCGGGGTGAACCACAGGGTCGCGAGCAGCACGACGCCAATCGCGGGCGAGGCCCGCCGGGCCCGGCTGCTGCGCCGGGTGCCCCGCGCCCACCGGCGGGCGTCCCGGCGTCCGGCGCGGTCGTCCCGCCGCTGCTCCCGGCGCCGGCGGGAGGGGCTCAGCCCGGCCCGCCGCTGCTGCTCGGCCGCCTCGTCGAGCACCCACTGCGGGATCCGCCCGCTCGGGGCCCGCTGCACGGGCAGGCGGACGCCGGGCGCGGGCTCGTGGCGCCCGCGCGGGCCCTGGTGCGGCGCGGTGCTGCCGGTCTGGTGCATGGAGTTCCCCGGTTCCCCCGTCGGGGCGGCGAGGCCCTGCCCCCGCAGGGGCGGGGAACGGAGCGGAGCGCCGAGCCGACAATGAATCACTAAAGCAAACGAAGCGTACCCCGGGGAAGCGGCGCGTGGGGAGGTGCCGGCGCCGACCCGCGTCATCGTCGGGACGGGTGCAGCGGCCGGACCGCGTGGGGCGGGCTGCGAGGTGCGGGAGGCGGGCGGCGCTGCGGGGTCGTGGCGGTGCCCGGCGGGGGCGGACTTCGCGGAAGGGGCGGCGTGGGCGGAAGCGCGCAGCGCGGCGGGGTGGCGCTACGGGTCGGTGGCCGCCGGGGGCGGGACCGCGCAGCCCAGCACGGCGCTGCGGGCCTCGTCCAGGACCTGCCGCGCGTCGGGGCCCGCGGCGATGAGCACCAGACCCGGGTGCTCCGGGACGGGGCGGTCGGCGGCGCGCGGGTGCCGGTCGACCCGGCCGCCGGCGAGCTGGACCTCGTGCCACCGCCCGCCCCGGTCCCGGACCACGCCCTTGGCCCGGGCCAGGGGTCCGGACCGCTCGGCCAGCACCCGGGCGAGCGCGTCGACGTCGACGGGGCCGGGATCCTCCACCGCGCTGGTCACGTGGGTCCGCGCGTGGTCGTCCGGAGCGGCGAGGGCCGGTGCCGCGACCGCAGGTGCCGGGGCAGCGGGAGCCGGAGCGCCAGGAGGAGGCGCGTCGTCGTCGTCGGCCGGGCCGGCAGCGGCAGCCGGGGCGCCCGGAGAGGGGCGCGCAGCGCCGTCGTCGTCGGCGGGCGGGACGGAAGGCGCCGGGGCGGGGCCGGCGAAGGCCGCGGTCGCCGCGGCGCCCGGGTCGGCGGGGTCCTGCACGAGCAGCCGGGCGCCCGGGGCGGCCTCCCGGCACGCCGCGACCGCCGCCTCGAGCTCGGCGGGGGCGGTGAGGTCCGTCTTCGTCACGAGGACGACCTCTGCGGCGGCGAGCTGGCGGGCCACGGTGTCGGCGACGTAGGCGTCGCGCAGCAGCCGCCGCACGGCGGTCGCGTCCGCGCAGACCAGCACGGGGCCGGGGGAGAAGCCGGGGAACCGACGCCACGCGGCGAGCTGGGCGGGGTCGCCCACGCCGGAGACCTCGCACAGCACGTGGTCGAGGTCCCCGCGGGCGGCGAGGGCGGTCATGGTGCGCAGGGCGTCGTCGCTGATCTGGCAGCAGATGCACCCGTTGGTCAGCTCGATCGTGTCCCCGGAGGCCGAGGCGATGAGGTCGGCGTCGATGTTGACGCTGCCGAAGTCGTTGACGACCACGGCCGTGCGCCCCGGCAGCACCCCGCCCAGCAGGCGGTTGACCAACGTCGACTTCCCCGAGCCCAGGTAGCCGCCGATGATCCCGAGCCGGGCGGTCACGGCGCCGAGCCCGGGGCCGGGACCACGCTCGCGTGGTGGTCGCCGCCGACCACCGTGCCGAGGACGTGGATGCCCCCAATCTCCTCGGGGACCACGGCCAGCGGGTCCTCGGCCAGCACGGCGAGGTCGGCGAACTTCCCGGCCTCGAGCGAGCCGACCTCGTGGTCGCGCTTGAGCAGGTACGCCCCGCCGATCGTGACGGCCTCGAGCGCCTCCTGCACCCCGATCCGCTCGTGCTCGCCCATCACACGCCCCGAGACGGTCAGGCGGGTCACGGCGTGCTTGACCGCGTGCAGCGGGCCCAGCGGCGTGACGGGGGTGTCGGAGTGCAGCGAGATCGGCACCCCCAGCCGCAGCGCGGTGGCCGCGGCGTTCATCCGCGCGGCCCGGTCCGGGCCCACGGTCAGGTCCATGTGCTGGTCGCCCCAGGCCCAGATGTGGTTGGCGAACACGTTCGCGCACGCGCCCAGGGCGGCCATGCGCCGGTACTGGGCCGCGGTGCTCAGCTGCGAGTGCGTGCACGTGTGCCGGTGGTCGGGGCGCGGATGGGTGGTGAGGACGGCCTCGAGGGTGTCGAGGAACAGCTGGGTGGTCTGGTCGCCGTTGCAGTGCACGTGGATCAGCAGCCCGGCCCGGTGGAAGGTCTCGAAGGCCTCGCAGAACTCCTCCGGGCTCACGGCCCAGATCCCGTTGGGCTCGCCGTTGAGGTAGCCCGGCTCCAGCAGGCGGGCGGTGAAGCCCTGGATGGAGCCGTCGAGCATGAGCTTGACGTTGCCGAAGCGCAGCCGGTCCGTGCTCAGCTCCCGCAGCTGCACCAGCCGTTCGGCGGCCTCGGGCAGGGGCCGGGAGACGGGGCCGACGCCGGCGCCGAAGTGGAAGACGTCGAGCCGGGCCGGGAACCCGTCGTCGACCGTGGAGCGGTAGAGCTCCACGCCGTCGTCGTCCATGAGCAGCATCGACCCGAGGTCGGTGAGCGTGGTGGTGCCGGTGTTGACGCCGTCCTGGGCGAAGCGGCGCAGCGCCCGGGCGTCGATGGTCAGCAGCCCCGTGCCGGCCGTGAGCTCCTCGACCAGGCCCATCGCGGCGAACTCCTGGAGCTCCCCGGTGGGGTTGCCGGCGTCGTCCTTGACCACCCCGGGGACGGGGGTGGAGGCGTCGATGCCGAACCGGCGCAGCACCGCGGTGTTCACGGCGCACACGTGCCCGCTGGTGTGGGCCACGTGGATCGGCCGGGTCGCCGAGACCCGGTCCAGCTGCGCGGCCGCGAACGGCTGGCCCGGGAAGTAGATGGGATCCAGGCCCCAGGCCAGCAGCGGTTCGTCCGGGCCGGCCAGCTCGGCCTCGGCCTCGCGCAGGCGCTGCAGCACCTCGTCGAGGGTGCGGCAGCCGGGCCAGCGGCGGCCGTCGGGATCGGTGCGGTCCACCAGCCCCACGTAGGTGTTCGCCCACACGTTGCCGGAGCCGGCGTGGCTGTGGGCCTCGACGAAGCCGGGCAGCAGCACGGTCCCGGCGTAGCGCTCGTCGAGCACCGCGCCGGGATAGGTCATCAGCTCCGCGACGGTGCCGACGGCGCGGATCCGGTCCCCGCGCACGGCGACGGCCTCCGCCGTCGGCCGGGCGGGGTCCATGGTGCGCACGAGGCGGGCCGGGTAGACGGTGGTGGGCTCCATGGGGTCCTCTCGGTGGCGCGGTCCGGGGCGGTCGGCGTCGCGGCTCGTGCAGGGAACGGGTCGGGTCAGTCGGCCTCGGGCCGGCGGACGGCCGCCAGGTCCGGCGCGCCCGTGCGCTCCGCCGGGGCGGCGGCCGCGCGCAGGCGGCCGGCGCGGAACTCGCGGACGTAGGCGGTGACCTGCTCGTCCGGGGCGTGGGGGGTCAGCAGGCTCACGGCGACCAGCAGCACCGCGGAGGCCACCAGGCCCGGGGCGATCTCGTGCAGGCCGAACGGCTGGCCGGCCAGGCGCCAGAGCAGCGTCGCGGCCAGGGCGCCGATCGTGCTGGCGAGCACGCCGGCCTTCGTGGCCCGCTCCCAGAACATCGCCGCCAGCACGGGAGCGACCAGCGCGGCGGCGGTGAAGGACAGCGCCACCTGGTAGATCGCGATGATGTCCTCCACCCACAGGGCGATCACCAGGCCCAGCACGGCCATGAACCCGACGGACAGCCGCGAGACCCGCAGGATCCGGGTGTCGTCCGCGGCCGGGTTCACCCACCCCTGGTAGATGTCCTTGGAGATGTTGATCGCCCCGCTGAGCAGGAACGACGTCGCGCCCGTGAGCAGCGCCGCCAGCAGCGAGACCATGAGCAGCCCGCCGATCGAGCCGGGGAAGACCTCGGCCACGAACGAGGTGTAGATCGCGTCCGGGTCGGTGCCCTCCGGGAACGCCTGGACGGCGGTGATCCCGATGAGGATCGCGAAGAGTGCGATGAGCCCCGAGATCAGGAAGCCGACGACGACGGCGGAAATCCCCGTCCTGGTGGTCCGGGCGGCGGTCAGGCGCTGCCAGGTGGTCTGCCAGACGATGTAGAACGGCCCGAAGATCAGGAACCAGTTCAGCAGCTCGGTGAAGCCGATGCTGCCGAAGCTCAGCAGGTGCTCCGGGGTGGACCCGACGACGGCCTCGGGCCCGCCGACGTAGTTCACGCCCAGCACGAGCATCAGCAGCACGCCGGCCACGATGACGACCGTCTGGACGGTGTCGGTCCACGCCACGCTCGGCATGCCGCCGATCATGGTGAACGCCAGGGTCACGGCGAAGCCGAGGACGATCCCCCAGAGCACCGGCAGGTCGGTGATCGAGGACAGGATCGAGCTCATGCCCACCAGCTGCATGCCGAAGGTGGGGGTCATGTAGAGGAAGCCGATGATCAGCGCCGGGACCAGCGCCGAGAGCTTCCCGAACCGCCGGGCGAACAGCTCCGGGACGGTGTAGAGGCGCAGGGCGCGGATCGTGGGGCCCAGGACCAGCACCGCCACGACCGTGAACCCGGTGAAGGCGAGCACCGTGATGAAGTAGGAGATGCCCAGCTGGAAGCCCTGGCCGGCGCCGCCGATCAGCGCCGCCGAGCCCGTCACCGTGGCGATCACCGAGCCGCAGATCGGGAAGAACCCGAGGCGGAAGTCGGCCATCGCGTAGTCGTCGGCGGTCTTCACCGTCTGCGCCGAGCGCACGCTCACCGCGAAGAGCAGGAGCAGGAACCCCACGATCCACACCAGATACCAGTTCATGGGCCCTACCGCCGTTCCTGTTCGGAGTTTCCCGGTCCACGCACTCGATCGGCCGCACACGGCATGCGGGGCCTCCCGCCGGCGGGCGCCGCGGTCGGACCGGGGCGGAACCCCCGAGCGGGTTCGGGCACGGGTTCATCCTGACGGCGTGGCGGGATCACCACAAGTCGGGGGACAGGAAACGCGGCGAGGGCCGGCCGTCCGCGCGGACGGCCGGCCCTCCGTGCTGTCCGGCCGGATCAGCAGGGCCTGAAGACCTTCCCGCCCGGCGCGTAGCAGCGCGGGCCGGTGTAGCCGGGGAGGTCGGCGTAGTAGCCCGGCGGGGCCTGCTCCACGATGTTCGCCCCCGGGTTCGGTGCCGGCTGGGGAGCCGGAGCAGGCGCGGGCGCGGGAGCAGGTGCGGGCGCCGTGGGCTGCGGCGCGGGCACGGCCGGAGCCGCCGGGGCGGGCCTCGGGGCGGGCGCCACCGGCTGCGGGGCCGGTGCCGGGGGCGCCGGGGGTGCCGGCGGGGTGTCGCGCCGCTCGGCCGCGGCCCGCTCCGCCGCCCGGCGCTGCTGCGCGGCGCGCTGCGACTCCAGCGCGGCGACGTCGTCGCGGACCGCCGCGATCTTCCCCTTCAGCGAGGGCAGGCCCACGAGGTGGCGCACGTGCGGGTGGGCGTCGCCGTCGACCGCGTCCAGGGCCGCCAGGAACGCCACCGCGGCGGCGACCTCCCCGGCCGCGTCGGCGAGGTCCGCCGGCTCCGCCCCGGCGAGCGCGCTCGCGGCCTGCTGGACCTGCGCGGGGATCGTGCAGCCGTGGGCGGGGTCGAGCAGGCCGACCTGCCGCTCCTGCGCCTCGGCGAAGGCCTCCTCGACGGGCGGGAGGAAGCGGTCGTTGGGTGCGATGTAGAGCGGGGTGCCCAGGCCCTGGCGGGCGATCTCGGCGTTGACCAGCGTCCCGTCGCCCAGGAACACCCCGGCCAGCGTGCGGCCGTAGGAGTCGGTGCGCTCCTGGTCGTACTCGAGCCCCACCACGGTCCCCGCCGGCAGCAGCTCCTCGAGCAGCGCGGTCGCCTCGGGGCCCATGCACTGCACGACCTCGTTCGGGTCCTTCGTCTCCGGGGTGTCGATGTTCAGCAGCCGCACCCGCACGACCTCGCCGTCCAGCCGCACGTCCACGGTGTCGCCGTCGATCACCCGCTCCACCACCGCGCGCTCGCCGCGCACCTGCGCGGTGGGTCCCGCCGTGGTGGTCCCCGCAGCCGCGGGGGTGGCCGACGACGACGGCGCCGCGCCGGTCGAGGCCGCCGTCCCGCCGCAGCCGGTCAGCAGCAGGAGGGCGAGCGCGGCGGAGCCCAGACGGGCAGCGGATGAGGGAGGCGTCATGACGGGGGAGTCCTCTCGGAAAAGCATCAGGTGCCGCCCAGCCTATGGATGCACGTGCAAATACCGGCGCAGGCCGCTGTCCCCAGTTGCGGGGGCACGGAAAGGGGTGAATGGAATGCTGGCCAGGCCGTTCGTCGCACATGCCACCACGTCATCGCACGCCACGGCGTCTCG
Organism: Kocuria flava; assembly: GCF_001482365.1. Lineage (NCBI taxonomy): Bacteria > Bacillati > Actinomycetota > Actinomycetes > Micrococcales > Micrococcaceae > Kocuria > Kocuria flava. Next base: position 814,026 of record NZ_CP013254.1, read on the forward strand.
CCTGCTTGTGGTGTGCACATGCAAAGAGATGGAATCCGGTGACCACCCCTCGTTCCCGAGAGCAGGCCATCGTGACCCTTCACCCGCCGACGGCACCCCGGCATGTCGGGCCGGAGCCCTCCGCCCGCTCCACCGCCGTCCCGCCGGTCGCCTTCCCGGACGACTCCTCGCCGCCTTTCATCCGCTCGCTGGGTTTCGCGGCCTTCCGCCTGCTCCGACCGAGGCCCGAGCCCGCGACCGAGCCGCCCCTCCGGCCGCTGACGGACCGGTGCGCGGCTCAGGCCGTGATGGCCGAGGCCCTCTCCGTCCAGGAGGGCGTGCCGCTCCGGTCGTGGTGGGGCCGCCTGACCGGTGCCGACCCGCTCAGTGCCGAGAGCCGTCCGTGGGTGCGGGGTGCGGAGGGCGAGCTGTGGGTCGGCGAGCTCCTCGACCGGCTGGGCCCGGAGTGGACGGTGCTGCACTCGGTGCCCGTCGGGGCCGGGGCCTCCGACATCGACCACGTGCTCGTGGGCCCGGCGGGGGTGTTCACGCTGAACACCAAGCACCACGCAGGGCAGGACGTGTGGCTCGGGGAGCACCTGCTCATGGTCGCGGGGCAGCGCACCCACCACCTCCGCCACGCCCGCCACGAGGCGGCCCGCGCGGCCAAGAGGCTCGGTGCCGCCGTGGGGGAGCCCGTGCACGTCACCCCGGTGATCGTGCTGGTGGCCCCGAAGGAGCTGACCGTCCGGCAGCGCCCTGCCGACGTGCAGGTGCTCACGGACCAGAGGCTGCTGCGGTGGCTGCGCCGTCGTCGTGCGGTGCTGACCGCCGATCAGGTCGCCCGCCTCGAGGTGGCGGCCGTGCGGCCGGAGACCTGGCACGACGCGCCCGGCCCCGCGGAGGACCCGGTCACGCTGCGCGAGCGCTTCACCGCGCTCCAGGAGAGCGTGCGCGCGGCCCGGCTCCGCCGCGCGCTGTGGCGGTTCGGCGGTCCCGCCGCTGCGGTGCTCTTCTTCGGGTCTGAGCCGGTCCGCGCGGTGCTGAGCGGTCTCTGACTCGCACAGCGCTGAAGTGCTCTGTGCACGGTGACGGTGGGCGACGCCCGTCCGGGCGCTCTTGCGGGGCCCGTCCCGCGGGCGCACAGTGTGGGCATGACGAGGACGTCCCCGTGGTTCGTGCTGGCCGCGGTTCTCGCGGCCTTGTTCCACCTGGTGGTCGGGTTCTACTACCTGGCCAGCGGCTTGATGGCGCCGCTGTGGGCCGTGGTGCTTCTGGCCGTCTGGTGGGTGCTGCTGGTCCCGGTCGCGGCCGCCGCCACGTGGTTCGGCGTCATGGCCTTCGGCAGTTCCGTGCTCGGCTGGAGACCCTGAGGCCGCCGTCGCGGTCCCCCCGGTTGCGAGCGACGCCCGTGAGGGACGTCAGGCGCCGGGCGGCCGGTAGGCGACCTGTCCGGCGCGGCGCAGGGCGTCCATGGTCTCCTCGACGCTCAGGAGCACCGTGGTCTCGAAGGAGCTCAGGGCCCCGCCGCCGGTGATGGCCAGGGCCACCGCGGCCATGGACGCGTTGTCGGGCGCCTCCCAGAGGGTGTACCCGTCGTGGGCCCCGAAGGCGTACCAGAAGCCGTGGAGCTGCCCGCCGACCGACTCGATGTACTGCCGCCCGGCCACGCGGCGGTCCTCCGGGCGGGCGATCATCCGCGCCCACGTCTCGGGGGTGTAGCTGAACCTCGTCAGGTAGAGCGGCATCGTCCCGTCCTTCCGTCCGGCGCGGCAGCGACGGCACCGCGCGCAGGGGGTGCCCCGACCGTAGGCCCGGGCCCGCGCGGCCCCAAGGGCGGAGGCCGCATCGACACCGGTCCGTGACTCCCGGCGGTTCCGTGTCGGGACCCGGGACGACGACGGGCGGCCCGCCGCCGCGCCCGTCCGCCAGGAGCGGGCCGTCATGTGGTGTTCACGCAGGTCCGCCCGGGTGTCGCGGACCTAGACTGGGACTCCCGAAAGGCCTGATCCGAAGGAGTGTGCGTCATGGCCTTCGTCCAGCTGATCGAGTTCAGCACCTCGAAGCCGGAAGAGGTGGAGAAGATCGTCGCGGAGTGGGAGAGCAGCTCCCAGGGGAACAGGACCGCCCGGCGGGTCCTGTCGACGAAAGACCTCGACAATCCGAACCGCTACACCCACATCGTCTTCTTCGACTCCTACGAGTCCGCCATGGAGAACTCCAACCTCCCGGAGACCCAGGAGTACGCGAAGAAGCTGATGACCCTCATGGACGGGGAACCCGTTTTCCGCAACCTCGAGGTCTTGGAGGAGCACGAGCTCTGAGCCACGGACGCAGGGCCCCGGTGCGCACGCGCACCGGGGCCCTGCGCCCGTCGTCTCAGGCCGATGCGCCGCTGCGCTCCACCCGGTTGGTGAACTCGCCGCCGCCCGCCAGGGCCTCGAGGTTCTGACGCAGCAGCTCCCCGCCGCCGATGGGCCGCCCGCCGGCCATGTGCGGGGTGATGGTCAGGTTCGGCGCCGTCCACAGGGCGGCGTCCGCGGGCAGGGGCTCCCGGGAGGCGACGTCGATGGCCGCGCCGGCGATGGACCCGCTGGTCAGGGCGTCCACGAGGGCGTCCTCGTCGACGGTCGAGCCCCGGCCCACGTTGACGACGAAGGCGTGCGGGGGCAGGGCGTCGAGCCGCTCCTGGTTCAGCGCGCGTTCGGTGGCCGGGTCGTGGGGCAGGATCAGCACGAGCACGTCCGTCTCCGGCAGCTGCTCGGGCAGCTGCTCGGGGGTGACGACCGGGTAGCCGCCGCGCTCGCCGGCGCTGCGGGCCACCCCGGTGACCGTGCTGCCCAGCGCGGTGCACAGCCCGGCCAGGTGCTGCCCGATGGCGCCGAAGCCCCAGATGAGCACGCGCGCGTCCAGCAGGGTGGTGAGCCGGCCCTCGGGGTGCAGCGGCTGCAGCCCGCCCAGCTCCGGGTCCCACAGGTGCTCCTCCTGGGAGCGCGCCGCGGCCGGCAGCTGCCGGACCAGGTGGAGCATCAGCGCGAGCGCGTGCTCGGCCACGGTCAGGGTGTGCAGGCCGATGCCGGCGCAGAGCACCGCCTCCTGGCGGAACCCGGCCTTCAGCACGGCGTCAGGCCCGGCCGCCAGCGCCTGGACGAGCTCCACCCGGGTCAGGCGGCGGGCGGTCTCCTGCAGGACGTCGAGCGGGGTGCCCCAGTCGACGAGGACCTGCGCGTCGGCGTGCTCCTGCGGCACGGGCGCCTGGGCGTCGTAGCGGACCACCTCGTGGCCGGGCAGGTCCGCGGCGGCGATGTCGGCGGTGTCGGGGATCAGGATCTTCATCGGGTCGGGCTCTCCTGCTCGGGTCGGCGGGCTGGGCGGTCCGGCGGGACGCGCAGCGGTGGTGGGACCCACCGTACGAGGCGGGGCCTGCGGCCGTCGCGTCACGAGCCGGGTGTGATCAGCCCGGTCTCGTAGGCGAGGACCACCAGCTGCGACCGGTCCCGGACGTCGAGCTTGGTCAGCAGCCGGGAGACGTAGGTGCGCGCGGTGGCGGGGGAGAGGAACAGCGCCCGGGCGATCTCGTCGTTGCTCAGCCCCCGCCCGACCTGTTCGAGCACCTCGCGCTCGCGGTCGCTCAGGGCCCGCAGCGGGGCGTCGTCGAGCGGGGTCCCCGAGCGGGAGGCCACGGCCGAGAGCACGGTGCGGGTCACCGACGGCGAGAGCAGGGAATCCCCTGCGGCGACCACGCGGACGGCCCGGCGCAGGTCGGCAGGAGAGACGTCCTTGAGCAGGTAGCCGGCGGCACCGGCGCGGATGGCCTCGAACACGTGCTCGTCCTCGTCGAAGGTGGTCAGGACGAGCACCCGGACGTCGCGCAGCGCCGGGTCGGCCACGATCCTGCGGGTGGCCTCGAGGCCGTCCAGCTCGGGCATGCGGATGTCCATCAGCACCACGTCCGGGTGCAGCTCGCGCACCCGGGCCAGCGCGGCCCGCCCGGTGGCGGCCTCCCCGACCACGGCGATGTCCCCGTCCCGCTCGGCCAGGGCCCGCAGCCCCGTGCGCACCAGTTCCTGGTCGTCGACGACGACGACGGCGATCACGGTCCCAGCCTCGCCGGCAGCGTGGCGCGGACCTCGAAGCCGCTGCCGTCCCGGGGACCGGCGGTGAGGGTGCCGCCCAGCAGGCCCACGCGCTCGGCCATCCCTGCCAGGCCTCGCCCGTCCCTCCCGGTGCCGGCCGCCCGGACGGGGGCGGTGCCCGGGGGCGTGCCGCGCCCGTCGTCCGTGATGCTCAGGTCCAGGGTCCCGTCCCGCAGCCGGGCCGCCACGACGGCGTGCCGGGCCCCGGAGTGCCGCAGGACATTGGTGAGGGACTCCTGGACGATCCGGTAGGCCGCCGCGTCGATGGTGGCGTCCAGCTCGGCCGGGTCGACGTCGATCCGCGCCGTCACCGCCACGTCGGTGTCCTCGGCGGTGGCCAGCAGCTGCGGGAGCCCGGCGAGCCCGATGCTGCTGCGCTCCGCCGGATCGGCGCCGGGGGTGCGCAGCAGCTTCACGGTGGTCCGCAGCTCCCGCAGGGTGGCGGAGGCCGCCGACCGGATCTGCTCCAGCGCCCGCGCCACCGCGTCGTCGTCGCGCCCGAGGGCCTCGGCGGCCACGCTGCCGTGCACGGCGATCACCGACATCGTGTGCCCGACGGTGTCGTGCAGGTCCCGGGCGATCCCGGCTTTCTCGGCCTGCAGGCGGCGCTCGGCCTCCCGGCGCTCCTCGGCGGCGGTCAGCGCCCGCAGCCGCTCCTGCTGGACGCGCAGCTCCCGGCGCGAGCGCACGCTCACCCCGAGTGCCACGGCCGCCGCGACCAGGGCGATGTCCGTGAGCAGGTCGTAGCTGACCAGGTAGGAGACCGGCAGCCCCTCGTCCACGCGGAAGTAGGCCGCCACGGACACCAGCACCGCCCCGGCGGTGACGACCGACCGGGTGCGGTCGGCCTCGGCGGCCGAGAACAGGGCGGCCACGGCCGGCAGGGCGATGCCGATGGGCGGCAGCTGGAACACGTAGTAGACGAAGATGCCGAGCACCGTCAGCGCCAGCACCGTCCGGGGCGCGTGCCGCCGCGCCAGGAGCACGGCCCCGAAGCCGGCGGCGAAGAGGTAGGCCGGGGCGCCGGCGCGGCCGGTGCCCTCCAGGTCCGCGGCGGCGACGACGGCCACGACGACGGCCATCGCGGCCGCGAGCACGCCGTCGACCAGCCGGGGGTCGACCTCCCCGGCCGGCCGGGGCGCGGTGCGGGTGGCCACGGTGCTGGGCATGGTCCCAGCGTAGCCACGCCGCCCGCCCCCGCCCTCCGTCCCAGCGCGACAGTGCGGGTCGCCTGCAGGCGACCGGAACCGTCGGTCGGGGGCGACGCACGAGACGCTTCCGGCTCGATGTCCGCCGGGGCGGCGCTCCGTAACGTCGGTGCCATGACGAACTCGGCTGACTCCTCTCCGACCACCCGTCCCGCCGTCAACTGGGTGCTGGTGCTGGGCCTGGGCGCGGTCGCGCTGGTCCGTCCTCTCGCCCGGATCACCGGGGCGGCCGAAGGCCTCGGGGCGCCCGCGGGGCCGCTGCTGCTCACGGGGCTGGTCACGCTGGTGTGGGTCGGCGTCGCAGGCCTCGGCCGTGTGCCCCGGCCCGTGCTGACCCTGGTGCTGGCCGGCCTCCTCTACGGGATCTGTGTCATCCCGCTGAGCGCGGTCCTCTCGACCGTGCTGACCGGCACGGTGCAGGGCCCGGTCGCCGTGCCGATCGCGGTCGTGCCCGTCCTGCTCACGAACGCCCTGTGGGGCCTCGTGGCGGGTCTGCTCGCCCTGGCCGTGCAGCACGTGCGCGGAGTCCGGCCATGATCCCGGCGACACCCGGCCCCGCCCGCTCCTCGGACAGGAGGCGCCCCGTGCGCGCCCTGACCCGACCGGCCCTGCCCGTCCTGACGGCCTACCTGTGGGTCACGATGACCTCGTTCGGCGCCGTCGTCCTGGAGACGGTCATGGTCTACCCCAACGTCTTCGCCGACCCGCCGGGCTCCCTGGAGCTCGGGATGGAGTTCTTCGCCCTCAGGGGTCCCTCCGACGTCTTCCCGCCCCTGGGCCTCGCCTCCTGGGTGCTGGGGGCGGCCTCCCTGGTGCTGTGCCGGCGGGTGCCCACGGTCCGCTGGTGGGTGCTGCTGAGCCTGATCATGTTCGTGGCGGAGGGGGTGGTCTCGATGCTGTACTTCTGGCCGCGCAACGAGGTCCTGTTCGTCGAGGGCACGGCCGTGCACTCCGCCGAGCACCTGAGGCAGGTCGCCGCCGAGTTCGAGACCTGGCACGCCCGCTCCCGGACGGTCCTCAACACCGTCGCGGCCGTGGCGGCCTTCACCGCCCTCGGCCGGGCGTATCGGCTCCACGTCCTCGCCACCGGCTCCGGCGCACGGCACGGCGCCGCGGCGGCGCGCCGTGGCCGCTGAATCCCCGCCGGGGCCCGCGACACCGGGTTGCGGCACGGAGAGGGCCCCGGCGCGGACGTGCACCGGGGCCCTCCGCTCGGCGGATCGGGGTCAGACCAGGCTGAAGCCCTCGTACTGCTTGGCCGCGACCTCGTCGCACTTGGCCCGGTAGGCCCCGACCCCGCCCACGTAGGGCATGAACACCCGCGGCTTGCCGGGCACGTTCGCGCCCAGGTACCAGGAGTTGGCCTGCGGGAACAGGGTCGTGTCCGCGGCGTCGTTGACGTGCTGCACCCACGCGTCCTCCGCCTCGGGGGAGGCCTCGGAACGGGTGAGGCCCTGGTCCTCGAGGTAGCGGATGTGGTCGGTGATCCAGTCGACGTGCTGCTCGATCGAGGTGACCATGTTGCTGAGCACCGACGGGCTGCCGGGGCCGGTGACCAGGAACAGGTTCGGGAACCCGGCGGTGGCCAGCCCGAGGTAGGTCCGCGGGCCGGCGGCCCACTTCTCGGCCAGGGCGAGGCCCTCGGTGCCCCGGATGTCGATCCGGTTCAGGGCCCCGGTCATGGCGTCGAAGCCGGTGGCGAAGACGATCGCGTCGACCTCGTACTCCCGCTCCGTGGTGGCCGGGCCCCGCTCGGTGAGCCGGGTGATCGGCGCGGAGCGGACGTCGACCAGGGAGACGTTCTCCCGGTTGAACGTCGCGTAGTAGTCGGTGTCCACGCAGATCCGCTTGGTGCCCACGGGGTGGTCCCAGGGCTTGAGCAGCTCCGCGACCTGCGGGTCCTCGACGATCTCGTCGATGCGCTCGCGGATGTACTGGGCCACGACGTCGTTGGCCTCCTTGTTGATCGCGAGGTCCGAGAAGCACTGCCCGAGGCGGAACCCGCCCAGCGTCCAGTGCTCCTCCATGACCTTGCGCTGCTCCGCCGGGTCGGTCTCCAGGGCCGAGGCGGTGCTGGGCGGGAACGGCAGCCCGGTGGGGGTCTGCCGGGCGATCTCCCGGATCCGCGGGTACTCGGCCTTGATCTTCGCCCACTCCTGCGGGTCCAGCGGCTGGTTGCGCGCCGGGACGCTGAAGTTCGGGGTGCGCTGGAAGACCGTGAGGTGCTCGGCCTGCTTCGCGATCTCGGGGATCGACTGGATGCCGGAGGAGCCGGTGCCGATCAAGGCCACGCGCTTGCCGGTGAAGTCCACGCCCTCGTGCGGCCAGGAACCGGTGTGGTACACCTCCCCGGTGTAGTCGGCCAGGTCCTCGAAGTCCGGGACGCGCCCGGCCGAGAGGCACCCGGTGGCCATGATGCAGTACCGGGCGCTGACGGTCTCCTCGGTGCCGTCGACGGTCGAGCGGGTGGTCACGCGGCCCACCGTGCGGCCGCGTCGTCGTAGACCGCGGAGACCACCTCGGTGTCCAGCGCGATGTGGGGGCGCAGGTCGAAGCGGTCGGCCACGTGGTTGAGGTAGCGCAGGATCTCGGGCTGGGTGGGGTAGCGCTCGGTCCACTCCCACTCCTGCTCCAGCTCCGGGGAGAAGGAGTAGGAGTAGTAGGGGCTCTCCACGTCGCACCGGGCCCCGGGGTAGCGGTTCCAGTACCACGTGCCGCCCACGCCGTCGCCCTTCTCGATCACGGCCACGGACATCCCCGCCCCGCGCAGGCGGTGGAGGAGGTAGAGGCCGGAGAACCCGGCGCCGACGACGACGACGTCCAGCGCGCGCACGGTGCTCATCGCTCGCCCGCCTCCTCCAGCTCGGCCCGGACGTCCGTGGCGATCGACTCCACCACGAAGTCCATGACCTCCGCGCTGGCCGGCAGCACGTTGACCATCGAGAAGAAGCCGTGCAACTGGCCCTCCCACCGGCGGTGGTGGACCTCGACCCCCGCCTCCTCGAGCTTCGCGGCGTAGGCCTCGCCCTCGTCGCGCAGGACGTCGTGGGCGGCGGTGATGACCAGCGCCGGCGGCAGCCCGGAGAGGTCCTCGGCGTGGAACGGCGCGGCGTCCGGGTGCGTGCGCTGCTCGGCGTCGGGGACGTACTGGTCCCAGAACCAGGACATGAACTCGGTGGTCAGCAGCGTCTGGTTCTCCTCCTCGCCGTAGGACGGGCGGGTGAAGTCGGCGTCGGTGACCGGGTAGATCAGCACCTGCTTCGCGATCGCCGGCCCGCCGTTCTCCCGCGCCCGCAGGGCCATGACGGCCGAGAGGTTCCCGCCGGCGCTGTCCCCGCCCACGTAGAGCGGGGCCTGCGCCCCGGCGAGCTCCGCCAGGTGCTCGCCCGCCCAGGTCAGGGCGGTCCAGGAGTCCTCCACCGCGGTGGGGAAGGGGTGCTCCGGGGCCTTGCGGTAGTCCACGAGGACGACGGCGCAGCCCGACTTCTCGGCCAGCTGCCGGCCCAGGGTGTCGTAGCCGTCGATGTCCTGCAGCACCCAGCCGCCGCCGTGGAGGTAGACGAACACGCCGGTCGGCGACTCCCGCGGCACGTGCACCCGGATGCGGAAGCTGCCTCCGTCGGAGGCGTCCAGGACGTGGTCCTCGGTGCGGTGCATCTCGGGGCCGGTGCCGAACATCTCGTTCATGGCGGCGGCGGTGGCGCGGGCCTCGGCGGGGCTCATCTGCCACATGGGCTTGGCGTCGGGCCCGGCGGCGACGTCCGGACCGGCCGACGGAGGGACACGAGGACTGTGGCGTTCGAGATGCCGGCCACCCGGCGCGAGGCGGTCGCGCAGCACCTGCGGGAGGAGATCCTCTCCGGCGCCCTGCCCCCCGGCGCCCCCATCCGCGACGCCGAGATCGCCGCCCGCCTCGACGTGAGCATCACCCCGGTGCGCGAGGCCATCACCGAGCTCATCGGCGAGGGGCTCGTGGTCAGCACCGCCAACAAGCGCCGCCACGTCGCCGTGCTCACCCAGCGTCAGGCCATCGAGCTCATGGACGTGCTCGGGGTCGTCACCGTGGCCGCGCTCGAGCGCGCCGTGCCCGCCCTCGACGACGGACGCCTCGATGCGCTCGCCGGCGCCGTCACCCGCTTCACCGAGGAGGTGGGGCAGCATCATTTCGAGGCCTCCCGCGCCGGCCTGATCGACGCCGTGCGCGTGCTGCTGGCCACCGCCGACAACGACGAGCTGACGGCGATGGCCGAGCACGTGATGCTGCGCTCGCTGCGGCGGATCTCGCTCTACCCCTCCGGCCACCTCGTGCCGCTGTGGGCCGAGGGCTGGCAGGAGACCCTGCGGCTGCTGCGCGCGGGCGCCGGCCCGGAGGCGGTGGCCCGGCTGAAGGCGTTCTTCACGGAGCTCACCACCCGGATGCGGGCGGACCGCCCGCTCGACGCGACGGTCGGGCCGGCCGCGCAGGGCTGAGCGCGCACCGGGTGCCGGTGCCCGGGGTCCTCGGCGCGGCCGTTGGTCTCGGCGGTCTCAGGGCGTGCAGGTTCCGCCGCGCGGGGCGCCCTCGCCCAGGGCCACCAGGCTGCGGCGCAGCGTGTGCCACCAGCCGTCCCAGCCGAGCTCGTGCCACGGCACCCGGTCCTCGGCCGGGATCGCCAGGCGCCCGATCGCCGTGTACACCGCCAGGATGCCCGTGGCGGCCAGCAGGAGGAACAGATCCGTCGTCATGGGTGGCTCCTTGCCCGTGGGGGCCGGTCCGATCCGGCGCCCGCTCGTGCTGACCAGCCTGCTCGTCCGGCTCCGGCCGCACGAGTGGCAGAAATGCCGCCTTCCGATCAATTTCTGCCAACCCTGGTCAGGGGTGCGCCGCGCGGGCGGAGGACGGCCGCCCCCGGCGCGCGCCGCGGTGCTGCTCGGTCCGGGATTCCCCGCCCGTGCCGCCGGGGTGGTGCTCAGGCGGTGGTCGCGAAGCGGCGGCGGTACTGCTGTGGGCTGAGCCGGCGGACCCGGGCGAAGTGGTGGCGCAGCGTGGCCGCGTTGCCGAAGCCCACGTCCGCGGCGATGCGCTCCACCGGCAGGTCGGTCTCCTCGAGCAGCTGCTCGGCCCGGTGCAGGCGCCGCGCGGTGATCCAGGCGTGCGGGGTCGTGCCCGTCTCGTCGCGGAACCGGCGGGCGAAGGTGCGCGGGGACATGGCCGCGCGCCGGGCCAGGGCGTCGACGTCGAGCGGTTCGCCGAGGTGCGCCACGATCCAGCCGAGCAGCGGGTCCAGCGTCTCGGCCCGGCGCTCGGGCACCGGGTCCTTGATGAACTGGGCCTGCCCGCCCTCGCGCTGCGGCGGCACGACCATGCGCCGAGCCACGGTGTTGGCGGCCGCCGAGCCGAACTCCTGGCGCCACAGGTGCAGGCAGGCGTCGAGGCCCGCCGCGGTGCCGGCGCTGGTGAGGACGGGGCCGTCCTCGACGTAGAGGACCTCGGGCACCACCTGCGCGGCGGGGAACCGCGCGGCCAGCTCCGCGGTGTGCATCCAGTGGGTGGTGCAGCGGCGGCCGTCGAGCAGCCCGGCCGCCCCCAGCACGAAGGCCCCCGAGCAGATGGACAGCAGCCGGGCGCCGCGGGCGGAGGCCGCGCGCAGCACGTCGAGCACCTTCGCCGGGACCTCCCGCTCCCGGGACATCGCCGGCAGGACCACGAGGTCCGCCGCGGCCACCCGGTCGAGCCCGTGGTGGACCGCCAGGTCGAAGCCCGCGGTCGTGCGGACCGCCCGCCCGCCGGGGCTGCACACGGCGAAGTCCATCACCGGCAGGCCGTCGGCGGAGCGGTCGATCCCCCACGCCTCGCAGGCCACGCCGAGCTCGAACGGGGAGACCTCGTCGAAGACGACGACGGCGACGCTGCGGATCATGGGCCCAGGCTCCCACGGTGGTGGCACCTTCTCGACGGTCGGCGGAAAAGTGACCCTCGCGGCCGGGCGGTACGGCGGGAAGAATCAGCCGCAGCACCACCGGAGCGCAGGCGGACAGGGGAGCGGCGATGGCGGACACGGACAGCGGCGAGCGCCCGAGGGTGGCGGTTCTGGGCGCGACCGGGCTGCTGGGCTCGCGGGTGGTGGCGCACCTGAGGGCGCGCGGGGCCGAGGTCGTCGAGGTCTCGCGCCGGCACGAGGTCCGCGACCTGGCGGAGCCGGCCCGCGCGGTCGCCGCGCACCGCGGCGGGCGCCGACGGGTGCTGCGGGTGCCCGTGTATCTCACCGCCCTCGGCAACGGCGACCTCCTACCCCGGGGCGAGGTCACGACCGCCCCGACCCGGTTCGAGGACTGGTTGCGCGCGGGCTCCTGAGATCGTCGGTCACGGCCGCCTGCTCGACCACCCCGGGCGGCACGAGCGCACCGGGCGTACCCCCTCCACGGGGTGCTGTCCCCAGAACTGGCTCTTCGCTGAGACACATGCGGATGCATAGGATCCGGGTGTCGACTCCGGTGCTCCTTAGTTCGGCTTCGGCCGCCTCCTGAGGTCCTCCCCGGTCGGGTCGCACCACCCGCCGCGCCCTCCCTCATACCGCCTGCACGCACGACCGTGTCCTCCACCGCAGGCGTCGAACCGCCAGAAGTAGGTCCCATGCTCCGCCGTCCTGCCGTGCCCACCGCGCCCGCTGCCCGCCGGGGCCTGTTCTGCCTGCTCCTGGCCGTGCCGCTGGCACTGACCGGGTGCACCAGCGTGGAGGTCGCCGTCGACTCCCCGCAGCAGCAGCCTGCTCCTGCGGTGGCCTCACCGTCGTCGTCGGACGCCTCCGCACCCCGGCCCGTCGCGGCTGCCGAGCCGGCGGCGACCAGGACCTTCACCACCCCGGACGGCGCCTACCGCTTCGAGCACCCTGCGGAGTGGACCGTGCGCGCCGATCCCGCGGAGGCCGGCGTCTACGCCGTGCGCGACGGCAGCGGCCGGCTGATGGCGGGACTGGCCATCGGCGACCGGGCCGATCCTGTCGCCAGCCCGGTGCACCCGGTGTCCGCCCACACCTCCGTGGACGTGCCCGGTCTCGCCGGCCCGCTCGGGCGGCCCGTCAGCGCGGTGGTCGGGCTGTTCCCCGGCCAGACCGTCGGCGGCGAGGCGGTGGCCTTCGGCCTGGCCGACGGCGGGGACCCCGCTGCGAACTACGGGCGGGTGCGGTCGGACGATGCCTCGTTCGTCTACTTCGGCGGCACCCGGGCCATCGGCAACGGTGCCACGATGCTCTCGCAGGCCGCGGTGGACCGCGAGATCGACGCCTACACGGCCTCTCCCGAGGGCCGCGCCGTGGTGGCGATGCTCGCCAGCTTCACGGTGGACACCTCCGTCACCGGGAGCGTCTGCCGCGACGGCGACTACGTCTACACCGACCTGAGAGGCCTCGGCTGCGACGAGGCACAGGGCGTCGTCGGCGAGCTGCGCGCTTCCGGGAGCGCCGAGGACGACCAGTCCGTCGTCTCGGACGAGTACTACTGCTCCGGGGACGGCGTCGAAGAGACGGCGTACCACGACCCGATGTACGCCTGCGGCGTCGTCGGTGCCGCGGACGTCAGCTTCCTCCTCGACCCGGTCACCATCACGGCCGACCACCCCCTGCTGCACGTCGAGACCGGCCCGACGATCAGTGCCCCCGAGGAGATGACCGACGTCGCCGCCGACTGCGTGGGCGTGAACTACGAGTTCACCGAGGTCGACGGCCTGACGTGCCCGGAGGCCAAGGGCATGCTCCAGCCCTTCCTCGAGGGGAAGGGAACACCCGCCGACAGCGATGGCCAGGTGCTCGACGACACCCAGTGCACCCGTGCGCCGGCCGAGCGCGGCGGCGCCACCGTGCCCTCGTGGTCGTGCTTCCGGGAGCAGGGCGGGTCCTTCGTGGCCTACGCGCGGATGTAGGCCACCTCGAGCCCGGATGTGGTGTCCCGGCGGCGTCTTGCCGGGAGAGGTCTGTTGGTTCTCGGCGGGGCCACGACGACATGCCCGGTGAGTGCTCCACGGCTGCGCCGACGTCCTCCCAATTGTGAAATTTTGATGTGTTCATTGCCGCACAGGAAGAAGATCCATGAAGAACTTGGACCGCAATCAGATCATTTCTGGTGCCCAGCGATATGTCTCGATGGCCAAAGAGCGGTGGGCCCGGGCGTCCGTGAGGCAGCGGAAGATCGTCGGGGGCATCCTGGCTGTGCTTCTCGTCGTCATCGGGATCAATGTGCTGACGGACGATGCAGCCGACTCCCGGACGAGCCTCTCCGGTGGCGCAAGTACGGGACAGGGAGCTTCTGCGATGACTCCCGGGGAGATCGCCCGATGGGCAGAAGATGTGGAGGACGAGTACCTGGCTCAGTACGGCTACACCGAATTCATGGAGGCCGAGACAGCGCCGGGGACCGTGCCCAGTGCCATCAACACCTTTGACGCCACTGATCAGGGGGAGCTGAAGGTGTACATCTGGGCGTGGATCAGCGAGGACGACGCCCAGGTCGTCGCCGATGACGTGGCGGCCACGCTGGCGGGATCTCCTGATGCCCCCGAGACCGTGGTGGTCAGCGTTGCGTGGGACAAACCCACGCTGGCCAGAGCTTCTGTCAGGGGGTGATTGCGCCACCGTCATCCGTCTCGACATCAACGTAAGGAACCGAGAACGACAACTTCTCCGAGCATCTGGTTCTACCACTCACTAGCCTTTGCTCATGCAAAACAATGCGTACGTCAATGCTGGGCACGATCTTCCTGAATCGTCGGACTCCACGAAACGGGAGAAGATCAGCGCCCGCGCCATGCAGGTCGCCGAGACGGTGCTCAACGTCGGGGTCGACGGCAAAGGTCCGTGGAAGGGCTCGATCGAGGTCGCGGAGGAGCATCTCGCCAAGCACGGGGACGTCGAGAAGGCCATCGAGCGGCTCATCGCTACCCATGTGCGGATCACCTCTGGCTCGGGGTTCCTGACCGGGCTGGGTGGACTTCTGACACTGCCTGCGGCCGTGCCCGCGGATTTCACCGCACTGTGGCTGACCCAGGCCCGCCTTGCCGGCGCGATCGCGCACCTGCGCGGGTACGACCTCCGGTCCGAAGAAGTGCGTTCCGTCGTCCTGATCTCCTTGATCGGCTCCTCGGCGACTGAGGTGCTGGCTGCAGCAGGCGTGGAGATCGGCACCAAGACGGCGGTCGGCGTGATCAAGCAGGTGCCCGGAAAGGTGCTGATCGAGATCAACAAGAAGGTGGGATTCCGTCTCGTCACGAAGGCGGGTTCGAAGGGCATCGTCAACCTGACCAAGCTTGCGCCCATTGCGGGCGGCATTGTCGGCGGCGGCGTCAATCTCGTCAGCACCCGGGCCGTGGGCGCATGGGCGAAGACCAACTTCTCGGCCGACAGCTCGGACGGCTGACAACGAGTGCCGGGTCGGCTGTTCAACTCCAGGGTCCGCGCTTGCGTGCTCGGTCCAGAACGGGCGAGGGCTGGACGCCGTACTCCCCGCGGAACAGGGCCGAGAACCGGCCGAGGTGCGAGAACCCGCAGACGAGGTCCACCTGCGTCACCGTCGCCTTCGGAGCGCTCTGTCGCAGCAGGCGGGGGGGTGCCTCTATGGTTTCCGTCAAGCGGCCAGGGCCACCGGTGACGTGTTCTGGGGCTCGGTGGGGTCTTGGTAGAGGGTGCCGTCGCGCAGCATGGCGAACAGGACGTCGGTCCGTCGGCGGGCCAGGGCGATGATCGCCTGGTTGTGGCGTTTGCCCTGGGCGCGTTTCCGGTCGTAGTAGGCCCTCGAGGGTGGGTGGTTGAGTGAGGCGAAGGCCGAGAGGAACAGTGCCCGCTTCAGGCGTTTGTTGCCGCCCTTGGCGGCGTGCTCGCCGCGGATCGAGGTTCCCGACCTTCGGGTGACCGGGGCGATCCCGGCGTAGGAGGCCAAATGCCCGGCATCTCGGAAGTCCTTGCCGACGACCTCGGTGAGGATTCTCGCGGCGGTCCTGACCCCTATCCCGGGCATCGAGGTCAGGACCGGGCAAAGAGGGTGGGCCTCCACGAGGGCCTCGACCTGGGCGGCCACCGTGGCCCGTTGGTGGATCAGGCCGGCCAGCTGCCCGGCCAGGATCGGCACGACGGTGGCGGCGGCCTCGGTGCCGGCCACGACCACGGTCTGCTGCCCCAGAGCGTCGAAGATTTCCTCGGTGAGGGTCTCGGCCAGCCGGGGTGCGTGCTTCTTGAGCCTTGCCCGCACGTGGCCCCTGCCGGCCGCGGCGAGCTTGGCCGGGGTCGGGTAGCGGCTGAGCAGATCGGCGACCGCCGGGTGGGTCACCCGCGATCCCAGGACCCGTTCCAGGGCGGGGTGGATCTGGGTGAGCATGCCCCGTAGGCGGTTGGAGGTGGCGGTGATCTGGGTGGCGAGGTCGTCGTCGAAGCCGGCCAGCACGGCCAGTTCGGCGATCTGGGCCTCATCGACCTGGATGTCGCGCAGGGTGTGCGGCATGGTCCGGGCGGCCTCGGCGATGATCAGTGCGTCGCGGGCGTCGGTCTTGGCCGTGCCCGGGTGCAGATCGGCGATCCGGCGCATCGCCAGCCCGGGCAGGTAGGCCACCTGTACGCCATCGGTGCCTTCGGCGACGGCCACCGGCAACGCCCCGATCGTGGCCGGCTGGTCCACGACCATCAGCACCGGCCCATGGGCCGCGGCCAGGTCGGTGAGGATGGCCCGCAGCCGGGTCTCGTCGTTAGGCAGGGCCTTGTCGTAGACCGTCTTCCCCGCAGCCGTCACCGCCACGGCGTGGTGGTCGGACTTGCCGACGTCGAGGCCGACGAACACCGCCGGTTGTGGTTGCTCTGACATGGCCGGGCCCCTTCTCATCCGCTGCTGTACGAGCATGCTGGCCGGCCGGATGGTGATCACGCTCGGCATCCACGTTACGAAGGCCCTAATCCAGCGGGCCCTGCCTCTATTAGCGATCCGCGATCACCGGACCGGTCCTCGGTGACTACACCCCCCGGATCATGGATGACTGGGGGCAAACGATCATGCCGAGGACCGGCCGGTCAGCACCCCTCCATCCTGTCGGACCGAGGAGTTGGGAAGAAGGTAACGGGGGGCGCTTTCCAGCCGGGTCGTCGTGACGAACGCGAGGGGTGACGTGCCGAGGTGGTTCCTGAACACGGTCTGCGGTCACTCCGCGGGAGCAATGACACGCGGAGGGCTCCGCCTCTTCGAGTGAAGAGGTGGGGCCCTCCGCGTGTCGGGTACCCCGATGGACCTACCAGGTGCCCGACAGATCCAGTGACAACCGGTCGCCCTCCAGGACGATGGGCGCCGAGAAGTAGACCGTCTCGGTCGTGTCCTGGCTCTCCCAGTCCGCCGGCTCCTCGTCGTCCCACTCGGTGTTGTACTCGTAGGTCAGGGTGACCTCCCCGGGGTCCTCCGTGCTCAGGTAGACCGAGCCCCAGGTGTCCTCCACCGCGTACGTCGGATAGGACTCCACCGTCCACACCGGGTTCCGGTAGTCGTCGTCATCGTCGTAGAAGGATGAGCCGAACGGGCAGTCCTCCGGGTCGAACTCGGCCTTGGCCGCACACGCATCGATCGCCGCGTTGGCGGCGGCGATCGCGTCGTCCCGCACGGCGTCCGTCGGCTCTGCGGTGAAGCTCACCGCAGTGGTGTCCCCGGAGCCGTCCGCGCGGACCTCCACGGTCTGCTCGGCGCCGTAGCTCATGTACTTCCCGCCCGGCGGCGGTGTGATCACGTAGTCACCCGGCAGCGCGACGAGACTGACGTTTTCGCCGTCCGAGATCCCGGCCTCGTCCAGATCCAGCGGCGTGTCGTTCACCGTCAGCTCGGTGACCCCGGCCGGGACATCCACCGACAGGGTCTGGTAGAGGGCGGACCCTCCGCCCTGGAGCTTCCAGTCCTTGAAGAGACCGGCCCTGCGGCCGTCCTGGGCCAGTGTGAACTGCACGGGCGTGGTGACGGAATCCTGGGTGATCTCGGCGGAGACCTCTGCCGTGGAGCCGTTCACGGTCACGTCCTGGATGCTGTAGTCGGTGACGGGATTCGCCGCGGCGCCGTACACGTCGTCGTTCAGCAGCAGGCGCTGATCGGTCGGCACGTTTGGGTCGAGCGCCTGGGTGGCGTCCGCGGCCCGCCCGTCGACGACGGACTGCAGGTAGGACTCGACCGCATGGCTGGGGCTGAACACCGTCCTGCTGAGCACGGAGTGGGCCACTGCGGCCGCCACGGCGAGAACGGCCACGGCCAAGCCGGCGACCAGCGCGGTCCGCACCTTCTTCCGGGTAGCCTCGCTCATCGGGGGCCGGGACGGGTCGGCTTGCTGCTGGGCCCCGCCGGAGGATGCCGCAGGCGACCCGGCCGGGGTGCCGTCGGGGGAGCGGCCCGGTACCTGGTCCGGAGCCGGGCCCGACGCCGCGGGAGCGGACGGCTGCAGACGCCGGACGAGACCCGAGGGCAGGACGTCGGCGAGGGCCGGGGCGACGTAGCGGGAGAGCACCTCGACGATGCCGCCGACCACCAGCAGGACGAGGCACGTCCAGGCGGCAGGACGCAGCAGCGCGGCGGCGGACACCGTCCCGAGCCCGAACAAGCTGGCGTCCATGCCGGCGGCCACCCGTGCCACGGCCGTGAGCAGCAGCCCGAGCAGGAAGTAGAGCAGCGGGAGGACCGCCCACGAGGCGGGCCGGGCCAGGGTGGCCGGACCGGCGTCCCGGCGCACGCGCCAGGCCACCGAGGCGACGACCACCGACACGACCGCCAGCAGGAGCAGGAGCGCCACGACCCACCCGGGCAGCTGGACGCCCCACAGGTAGGCGGTTCCGCCGCTCGGCGCGTCGGCCCATGCCAGCAGCTGGCGGGCGGCGCCCTCCGTCTGCACGGAGATCCCGGAGAGATGGGCCCAGGTGAACAACCACAGCACTGCGGACGGGACCCACAGCGGGGTACTGAGCCCGCCGGCCCAGCCGCCTTCGGTGAACGCCACCACGACCAGCAGGAGTGCCGCCGGAACCAGGAAGACCGCCAGGTGCACGGCGAGGACCGGCAGGGCCCGGCTCAGCGACGGCAGGTACCTGTCGCCCAGCCCCACCAGCCGAGCACCCGGACGCTGCTGTCCCCGCGGGAGCAGGGCGGCCATCAGCACCAGTGTCCCGGTGAGCCAGGCGAGGACGAAGGCCGTGCCGGACGCCGCCTCCAGGGACAGCGACATGGGGAAGGACGACTCGTCGTCGCTGTACCGGACCGTGGAGATCGTCGCGAGAAGGACGACGACGGCCGCGAGGGCGAGGCCGCCGGCGAGGGCCAGCACACCGGTCGAGGCGGTCCCCAGCGGCCCGATCCGGCCGACGAGCCGGCGGGCCAGCAGGTGCAGGGCCAGCGCACCGATCGCGGCGAGCAGCAGGGGGGAGAACAGGACCGAGAAGACCTCGTTGCCGCTCTGCGTCCCCATCAGCGGGGAGCCCATGGAGGCGGTGAGCCGCCCGAAGAACGCCATGGCGACCAGCTGGGCGGGCAGGCTGAACAGGATGCTTGCCGGGTGCGGTCCCTCCTCCGTGGACATGCCGGTGGACGACGCGGCGTCGTCGATGGCCTCGGACGGCGAGCCGTTGTCCGAGGAGAGCGCGACCCCGACGGCGAGCAGCAGCAGCAGGACCGTCGCGCTGAGGAACATCGCGGCGTAGGAGCCCAGGACGGCGAGCGCGGTGCCGCCCCAGTGCCTGGGCGTGAGTGCCGACAGCCATGCCGGGACGGTGGCCCGGGCAGCCGCCGGCGCCGTGTTCCCCGCCGCCGCTTCCCCGGAAGGCGTTCCCGGAGGGCCATCCGTCGCCGGCAGCTCTCGCGTGTCCTCGGTGGAGGCACTGGGCGCGGCCGGACCGTGCGCGGTGGCCGGTCGCGGGGAGGCGTCGTCCTCCGGGGGATCGGGGGGAAGGTGTGAAGAACTCATCGGGGGCCTCTCGGGGGAACGATGCCAATGAATCCATCATGGCCGAGCGGTCCCCGAGCAGGACATCGGTGCTTCGGCGGGGAGGCGGAGCCCGCGGGAACACGCCGTCGAGGGGCCACGAAGCCGAGGGCGTGCCGGTTCCAGGTCGCCGGTGCGTCCCGCGACGGCGGGACCGTCCCGCCAGTGCTGAACACCCAGCAGAGGCGCACTCCGAGGCGGCGGGCCTCGTCCTTCGCCCCGAAACGTGCGGTGACCCAATCAGCGCGGGGTCACAGGTTCAGCTCGCCGTCGAGGTCGCGCACTCTGCCCACGCCGTGGACCTCGCGGCACGGGCCCGGGCCGTGGAGGCACATATCGGCGCTCATCGGAATCGGTCCGCTTACTCCGCCTGAGGCAACGGCTCCCGCCCCGGGCCCGGCCGGCCGGCGAACGCCTGGACGATGTCGAGCCACGCGTCGGCGTCGGGGCCCTCGGCGACGAGGTCCCCGTCCCGGCGGTGCCGCCGCCGGGTGGCGAGCAGCGCGAAGTCCAGGGCCGGGCCGGTCACGCGCTGGGCCGCCTCGGACGGGCCCCAGGTCCAGGTCCCGTCCTCGTGGGTGAGCTCGACGCGGAACGGCTCGGCCGGCGGGTCCAGCCGGCGCTGCGTGAAGGCGTAGTCGCGGGTGGCCACGCCCAGGTGGGCGACGTGCCGCAGCCGGTGCGAGGCCACCGGGGGAACCCCGAGGGCGTCGCGGACGTCCTGGCCGTGGGCGAAGGTCTCCATGATCCGGGCGCTGGCCATCATGGGCGCACCCATGGGCGGGCCGATCCACGGGATGCGCTCGCCCTCCGGCACGGCGGCGAGCCGCTCGAGCACCCGGCGGCGGCTGTCCTGCCAGGACGCCAGGATCTCGGCCGGGGGCCGTGCGGCACCCTCCTGGGCGCCGCGGTCGACGACGTCGGCCTCCGCCCGGAACCGCTCCCGCAGCTGCGCGAAGACCTCCGGCTCCTCGAGGGCGGTCAGCACGGTCCGCTCCGTCCAGGTGAGGTGGGCGACCTGGTGGCGGATCGTCCACCCCTGCGCCGGGGTGGGGCGGTCCCAGTCCTCGGCGGGCAGCGGGCGCAGCAGCTCCTCGAGCAGGTCCCCCTCCTGGCGCAGGTCGGCCAGCAGGGCAGCGGGGTCGGGGCGGGTCATCGGCTCATCACGGTGCGCAGCTCCTTCTTGAGGATCTTGCCGGTCGCGTTGCGGGGCAGGTCGTCCAGGAACTCTACGTCGGTGGGCACCTTGTAGGAGGCCAGGCGCTCGCGGCACCAGGTGCGCAGCTCCTCGGCGGTCGCGGTGGAGCGCCCGCTCAGCACCACGAACGCCCTGCCGGTCTCGCCCCACCGCTCGTGCGGCATCCCGACCACGGAGGCCAGCACGACGTCGGGGTGCTGGTAGAGCACGCTCTCGACCTCGGCGGGGTACACGTTCTCCCCGCCGGAGATGTACATGTCCTTCCACCGGTCCACGATGTGGAAGATGCCGTCCTCATCGACCTGGGCGGGCAGACACCCTACGAACGCCTCCGCCAGAAAACCCAAGACCCCCTGTCATAAGCCTCCGTCAGTTGCACAACTAGCCCTCGGGCGTGATGGCCTTCGCCGTCTCCTCCGGTTTGTTCCAGTACCCCTGCATGAGCAGGGGACCGCGCACCCACAATTCGCCGATCTGCCCGGCGGGAACCTCCGCGCCCTCGAGGTCGCGGACGCTGCACTCGGCGTGGATCACCGGGATCCCGATGGCCGAGGGGCCGTCGCTGCCGCGCGGGGACATGGTGAGGATGGTGGATCCGGCCTCGGTGGCGCCGAAGTCGGCCATGACCCGCACGCCCTTGGCGGCCCACTGGTCCACGAGGGTGCGGGGGACGGGGGAGCCTCCGACGGCGACGACGACGGGCCGCAGCCTCGCCTCATCGAATCCCGGCAGGGAGGCCATGAGCTGGAACAGCTGGAGGTCCGTAATCCAGGTGCGACCGACGTCGAACCGGGTGATGTTTCAGCGCCGGCTCGAAACTCCGTCAGTTGGTCATGGTGTTCGTGAGATGACGGCCGATGTACCCGATGTAGATCTTGCCGGTGTTCGCGTAGTCATCGTGGTAGTACATACGGGGACTCAGCATCCCGATCGAGGCGAGTTTGAAGTGAGCCTTCATCGTGATGACCTGTTCGGGCGCAACCTCCGCCGGGACCGGGAAGATCCTTTCGCCGCCGAACTGCTTCATGGTGACTGCGGTCTCGGTCGGGCCGTGCTTGCCGGCGCTGACGCCGTCGTAGCCCTCGGGCCGGTTCTTCAGGAATTGGTCCACGCCGCTGTCCCAGTTTCCGTCGTTGCGGGCCCGTACGTACTCTCTCAGTGCACCGCAGGCTTCCCAGGCGCTCCGCACGGCCAGTTGAAGTGTGTCCGCGGCGTCGACGACTCGTACCTTGTCCATGTCACCCGTGAAGACCAGGACATCTTGGTCTTCCTGGAGCCGGGCGATGAGTTCCACGCACGACGACGGATAGGCCTCCAGTGCATCCTCAGGCGTTTCGCCGTACGCCGTCTCGTAGTCTGACCTCTCCGCGAATCGGTCCCGCAACCAGCGGACCGTTGCCCGAGACTTCTCCAAATCGTCCTGCAGTTCGGCGCGCTCGATCTGCTGGTCGTCGAGGGCACGCACGGCGTCGCGCCGAAAGTCCTCGAGTTCCTCGATTCGAGCGAGCTGTTCTTTGATGCGCAGGCTCGCCGCCTGCAACGCCCCGCTGCGTAGGCTCTCGGGAGACGGCGCGGTGTGGCCGGGACGGATTGCCTGCTCCAGAGCGGCGCGTGTGATGGACGTGATGCCCAGGACCGAGCGGACGAGATCGAGCTGGGCCTCCGCCGCGGAGACGGCGGGACGTTCGGCGTGGTCTGTGCCGACGTCCTGGAAATCCGCCGGCTGGAGCTCAACCCCCGGCGGTGTGGCGCTGATGTCCGGCGATGACGGCACGTCAACGGCACGGTCGTGCGCAGGGAGGACAGGCTCCTCAAAGGCTGCGAGCAGTGCACGCGTCTCCGCGCGGGTGAAGGCGCGTTTCGCGCGAATCACTTCTGCCGGATCCAGGCGTGTGGCCGCATGACGGCGGGCGGTGTTCGCCAGGAGTTGTCTGACTCGCCAGTCCTTCTCGTTGGCGAGAGTGGCAGTCGTCAGATACCGGTGGCGGCGGGAGTCCACGATCTGGGCGGGTGCCACTCCTGGGTAGTATGTCCGCAACATCCATGGGCCAACCGCGTGGTAGCCCAGCCTTTCGCTGAGCACCTGGGTGGCGCGTGGTGTGAGGACGATCGACTGCGCCATGCCGAAGACCTCACGGGTCCAGGTGGACACCCGCGTCCGGAAAGCTTCGTAGAGATCAGGTACGTCAGCGGTCCCCGCGACGAACACGAGTCCGTGCCGATCCTGGTCCTCGAGCAGCTCCACGAGCCGATCGACCTCGTTCACGTCCCACAGCTTGACCTCGTCGACGAGTTGCATGGAGGCATCACGCACGTCGAGGGCTTGCATGAGGTACCGGGCCAGTTTGGGAACGGCGACGAAGTTCCCCTCAGAGTTCGTCACGGTCAGGTCGATCCACCCGACGGAGGACGCCACCACCTCGGTGCACCACGTACCTTGTGGCGTCTCCGATTCGATAAGCCGGCACCGGACGTAGTCGTCATGACCGCGGGTATGCTCGACGACCGATGCCCGGACCCTTTCAGAGACGTATTCCGCACCGTGGGTGCAGTCGAAGTCGATCCCTTTGGTGCGCAACCACGTTGCGAACTGGTCTTGGACCGTGGCCAACGTCAGTTCGGGAGTCTCGGTGCGCATGAACGCGCGGTAGTCCCGGGGGCCGAGCGTATCCAGGTCCTCGGTCTCGACTGGTTGTGACATCGTCTCCTCATTTCCGTGCCGGTGTGCGCGCCCGAACCACGCTGCGAGCGATCGCCGGATCCCATGTCTTGCTGCCAGTGATGTATTTGCATGGTAGGTCCGTGGGCCGACCCCATAAGGAGGACTGGGCCGTCCCAAGTCCATGATTGCGTGAGCTCGGCGGTGAGGCGCTCCCAGCGATGGAGCCTCACTCGGCATCATGGACCCATGGAAGAACCCGATGACGTGACAACCAGCCGCTCCCGCGTGACTCTTCCCTCCGCGCAGAAGATGTACTGGGCGGCGGAGCAGTGGCGGAACCGCGCGTTGATCGACGACCGCAGCCTTTTCAGCGGGGAGCCCATGAACGGCGCAGCTGCAGCGCAGGAGCTGGTGGAGGCGTTCGTGGAACAACCTGACCTGGGCGCTGGGACCTTCTACGAGAAACTCGAGACCCAGCTGGCCACGGTCAGCGCGGACGCGGTGCAGCTTGCCGCGGAGCTGATGTACGTCTACTACCTCATCGTCACCACCCGAGCGGCGCGGGGGAAGACGAAGCGCGAGCAGATCCAGATGATCCTCGACTACCGCGACGCCGGCACCACGGATTTGCCGGACGAGTTCGCCGAGGCGCTCGCCGGCGGTGTCGCCCACCCGGGAACCGGCTACAACACGTTCCGGTGGAAGATGTTCGCCTATCTCATCCGGGTCTACGAGGCGGCGAAGAAACTTCCTCGCGCCGAGCGAAGCGGAGTCTTCACCGAATGGGACGCTTTTCAGCGTTTCATGGGCGGCATCGACGACCAGTCCGTGTGGAGCCAGCGCTTCGCCCTCGAGCACATGCTCTTCCCGGACTACGCGCCGGCCATCACGAGCCGCGACGACCGCAGTGCTCTGCCCAAAGTGTTTGCGAAGCGGCTGGGCGGGGAGTACGAGGTCGCCGAGATCGTCCGCCGGCTCGAGCCGAACGCCTGGTTCGGGAACCGTGCCTACACGGACCTGTACCGCACGCCTTATCGGGAGCTGTGGCAGCAACCCAACCCGAAGATGGACGCCTATGTCTCGTGGGCACGGCGCTTCACCGACATGCTGGAGCAGCCCCGTGCCACCTGGCAGGAGCGTGCGCTGCGGGCAGCGGAAACTCTGCGGGCGGCAAGCAGCGGGGCGCCTATCGCTGAGCCGCTGCGGGCAGCGCTCCACGACCTGGATTCGGGGCTCGCGTCGGCCGTCTCGGCCGTCGTGTCCTGGGCCGAGAACGACGACGCTGCCGCCCGGCACGCCCTGACCGCCTTCGCGGATCACCGCGGCGGGGAAGCGATCGATCGGTTCCTGGACCGGGTGCCCGACGACGTGCTGACAGGCGGCAGAGCCCAGATGGCACTCGCCTCGGCCTTGCTCATGGCCCAGGGCGCCGAGGAATTGCCTCTCTGGCCGTTCGACACCGCGGCTGCGTCACACCGCCTCGCCAACGGCTATCCGGGACAGGACTCCTCCACCGTGGGGGAGAACTACGTTCTCTACCTCGAGCGTCTCGACGCCGTTCGTGTCGGGCTGGGAACGCCAGAGAACCTCTGGGCTACTCGCCTCGACGCCGCCGTGCTCGCCGACCTCCTCGTCCGCACCGGCCGTCCCGACGGGTGGGAGGACGCCGAGTGGCGTGCCTTCGACGCCTGGCGCACCGGCAAGGCGGTCGCCCTGACCACGCAGGCCAGCACCTCTTCCGCGGGAGCGGTCACCGCGCCGGCGGAGGCCCCGGAGACGGAGGCGTCGTCGACCTCCTTCGAGGACCTGGCGGCCGCGCTGTCCCTGGATGAGCAGGGCATCGAGTGGCTCGAGGAGACCCTCGAGCTGCTCCGGCTGAAGAAGCAGCTGATCCTTCAGGGCCCTCCTGGTACGGGGAAGACCTATCTGGCACGTGAACTCGCGGAATTCCTTGCTGAGGACCCGAAGCGAGTGACGCTCACCCAGTTCCACCCGGGCACCAGCTATGAGGACTTCGTGCAGGGACTGCGCCCGGACCCGGAGAATCCCACGTCGTTCCGGGTGGTCGACGGCCCGCTCATCCGCATCGCCGAGGAGGCGCGGGCACATCCGGAGGCCACCTACGTGCTGCTCGTCGACGAGATCAACCGCGGCAACGTGCCAGCGGTGTTCGGGGAGCTCTACTTCCTGCTCGAGTACCGTGGCGAGACGGTCACGCTGACCTACGGCAAGGACTTCAGCCTGCCCGGAAATCTCTTCCTGATCGGCACCATGAACACCGCCGACCGCTCCATCACCGCCCTGGACTCCGCACTGCGCCGGCGTTTCTACGTCCGGGATCTGCGCCCGGGTGAGACCCCGGTGGACGGCATGCTTCGCAATCACCTCACCCAGCACGACGCCGAGCTGGAATGGCTCGCCGAACTCCTCGACCGGGCGAATGCCATCATCAAGGACAAGGACCAGCGCGTCGGCCCCAGCCACTTCATGGGGCGGCAGATGGACGAGACACGGGCCCGTCGCGCTTGGAACTACACCGTGATGCCGACATTGCGCGAGGTGTTCTACCGTCGCCCGGAGCTGCTGGACCAGCTCGAGTTCGCGACCCTGAAGGCGGCCGTGACGCACACGGCGGGCGATGCTGCAGCTGACTGAGTGGGAGACCTCCGGGCCCCTGACCCTGACTCCCGCCCAGCGGCACGTGCTGGAGACCCGCTTCGAGGCCGTCGTCCGCGCGAGCGGCCACGGGGATGAGGTCGCTGTGCGCCCCGGCGGCGTGGTGGGCAGCGTCAGCGTCGGCGGCGTTCCGATCGTGGTGCGGCCCAAGATCCCGATCGACCGGGTGCTGTTCATGACCGCCTACGCCGCGGACCCGTTCCGGTGGGAGGAGAACTGGTCGGTCATCGCCGGCGCCGACGACCTCGAGGACGGCATGGCCGCCCTTTTCGTCGCGGCCTGCCGCCGGACACTGCAGCGCGGACTGCTGCGCTCGTACCGCACCGTCGACGCCGACCTGCCGATGGTCAAGGGTCGGGTGCGCTGGAACGTCCAGGCGCGGCGGCCGGCACCGCTACCCGTGGCGTCCCGCTTCCAGGTGCACGACGACGACATCACGGAGAACCGGATCCTCCGCGAGGCACTCGCGGCGCTGCGCCACAGCCGCCTGACGGACCCGGCGCTCGCGGCCGGTGTGGACCGCCTGTGGCGCAGCCTCGAGCACGTCCGGCCCCTGCGGGAACCCCTCGCCGCACTGGACACGATCACCTGGACCCGTCAGAACGAGCACTACCGCCAGGTCCTCGGCCTGGCGCGGGTCGTGCTGGAGAACTCCATGGCCGACCTCGCCGGGGGAGTCGTGGGCACGATCGGCTTCACGCTGCACCTGCACACGGTTTTCGAGCAGTTCGTGCGCACGGCCCTGCGCGAGGCCGCCGGCCTCACGGAGACGGAGTTCCCCGACAGTTGGCGAGGGAAGGGGCTTTTCCTGGCCGAGAGCGGGCAGGTCCCACTGGTCCCGGACCTCGGTGTGCGGGTCGGCGCACACTGGCGGTTCGTGGGCGACGTGAAGTACAAGCGGGACGCAGGACCCGGCCACGAGGCAGATCTCTACCAACTGTTGGCCTATGCCACGGCAACCGGCCTGCCGGAGGCCACGTTGATCTACGCACAAGGGCCGCAGGTGCCGGTCACGCATGAGGTGCGACATGCGGGGAAGCGACTGCACCTGTGGCATCTTGACCTCACCAGTGAGCCACGGGAGGTCCTACGGCAGCTCCGCGGGCTGACGCCCGCCTTGTCCTCATCGGCGGCGGACCGGTAGACCTCCGCTGTCGGAGCCGGCCCCGAGGGGTGCCGAGCCGGTCTCGGACGGGGCGATCCCATCACGGGAGCGGCGCAAGCGAGACGGCGGACGTTGCCGGGTCCCGAGGTCGGCGAGAAGCGTGTCGAGATCGTCCGAGGCAGCCCATCCGTTGACGGAGACCTGCCCCTCAGCGGTGACTCGGACTTCCAGGCGGTCATTGCATGCGCCCAGCCTGTTCCGGAGGTGGGCATATCGCGGGGTGAGGAAGTGGAAGCGCTGATTGGTTGAGCCGACCCAGGGGCGGGCGAGGTCGGGGCGCGCACGGTCATAGGGACCGTCCACCAGAAGATCGGTGGCCTCCAGGAGACGACGAACACTCGTGTCACCACGGGCCGCACGGGTCTCCAGGTCTTCGCGGAGGAAACCGGTGAACGTCATGACGGACAGGCCGCCGACGCGGACCGCTTCGGCCAGCGCGGCGAGGCCCTCAGCCTGCTCGAAGGGCTCGCCGCCGAGCAGGGTGATGCCCTCGACGTCCGAGCGATCGGCTTCCTCCGCGAGCTGGAGGGCTGCCACGGGACGCCCACCCGTCCTGGCCCACATGTGCGGATTGAAGCACCCGCGGCACCGAATGCTGCACCCCTGGATCCACACCGCGAACCGGCGCCCGGGTCCCTCGGCCTGGGTCACCGGGACGACGTGCGCCACGCGCAGCGTTGCCGTGTCAGATGTCAAGGATTCGTCCACCTGGGGGCCCCTGACGCGGGCCGCGCTGCTCTGTGGTCGGGGCGTCGACCGTGACGAGGTGGGCGATTCTCGTGTACTGGTGAGGCTGCAGTCCCGTGGACCGCACGAAGTCGTCGTCGTCCCGGAATCGGCCCTGAGCCTTCCGCACGGACAGGATGTGCTGGGCGAGAACTTCGTCGATGCCGGGAAGTCGGGCCAGGTCCTGGGCTGTCGCCGTGTTGACGTGCACACGTCCGAACTGCACCGGTGCTGGTCTCGATGCCGGTGGCGATGCGGGGGCAGGAGGTACGAACTGCGCCGGCCCGCGCGGCGGGGGCGGCGTCCACGGTCGAGGACCCGGTGCCGGGGCCTGCCGACCGGGCTGGTAATAGGCGGCGTTGTCGATGCCCTGGAAGCTGTGGCTCGGCTGGCCGGGCTGACGCAAATCGGCAGGCGGCGCCTGTGGCGGAGCGCCCTCCGTGTACCAGGGGACGAGTGAGGCGCGCCACCGAAGGTACTCCTTGTTGAGGATGAAGGCATGAATGACCCCGCCGACCCATGTGCCTAGGAGTAGCAGCCCTCCGACGTCGGCGAACGCCTGCACTCCCGTGGACCTGGCCGCCTCGTCGAGAACGAAGAGCAAGACACCGAGACCGGCATAGATCGCCGCGATGACCCACCACCGGCGCTTCCTCGTGCGCGCCGCGACGTAGACGAAGCCGACCCACGAGAACAGGCCCAGGCCGAGAATGGGCGCGAGCAGCCACGCGCTGTGACGGAGGCGCCACTTCCCGTTGGCGAGCTTCTGCGCAGCCATCGGCTGGCCTCCGACGGAGTTATTGCTGACGTAGTTCATGTCGTACCTCGGTGTGGATGGTGCCCTCTCGCCGGTCGTAGTCGGCGGTGAACGTGCTGTGGACAGTGGTGGCCTCGAGCAGGTCCTCGAGAACGGCGATCGACTCCAGGCAGCTCGGGCCGAGCATGCCCCTGGTCTCGGCCGTGATGGCGCCGTCGGGATCGACGCGAAGGACGATCTGCCGGGGCTCGGGGGCGGTCACGCCGAAGCTCCCACGGTCAGGACCACGGTGACGCTGTTATCGTGCTCGACGGTTTCGGACTCCAGGGTCATCCCGGCCTGGGGCGCCCGTTCGCGCAGCTTGGCGAGCACCTCCTGCTGGACCCGCCCTCCGTATGCCGCGTCGACGGCCGCGATGATCTGTTCCGCCCGGTCGGTGTCGACCTCGCCGACCAGGTGCACCGACCAAGCACCCTCCGCATCGCGCTGGAACTCGGCGTGGACTCTCTGCCACTCCGCCGACAGCCGGTTCTCGTGGAGCGCCGTCGAAGCGCCGGTATCGGCGAGCGCGGCCGCGAGGAGGTGCTCATTGCGCATGCGGGTGGCGACATGGCAGACCGTGCGACCGTGTGCATCGATCTCCGGGCGGCTGGCCTTCCACGCCGCAACGGCGGCCATGGCCGCGGGCACCAGGATCAGTGAGACGCTCATGGGGATCCCTCCGGGGAGTAGTGAGTCATCTAGAAGTCCACCAGTCGACCGCCGCGGCTCAGCGGAAGCTCGACCACCGTCCCGGTGGACGTGGTCCCTGCCTCGTCCGGTCCGTCCGGCCCAGGAGGCGTCTCGACGCCGTATCCGGTGCGATCCTCCCCTGCGGTCGCGGCGACAGCACGGACGGCGGCCCAGGCGCGGATCGCCCGGATCTGCTCGGCCTGGGTGATGCTGAGGGGCACCATGTTCTCGACAGCGCGGAACAGGTCCTCCTCGGTCAGCGGACGTCGTTCCGAGAAGGCGTCGAAGAGCCCGGCAATGACGGCGTGCTCGATCTCGGCTCCTGAGTACCCCTCCGTCACGTCCGCCAGCCGGGACGTCAGGGCGTCGTCGATCGTCAGCCCGGTGGCGACGTTCCCGTTGCCCAAGCGTTTGTGGAGGTGCAGTCGCCACACATCGCACCGCTCGGCCGCGGTGGGAAGGTCCACGAAGAAGATCTCGTCGAAGCGGCCCTTCCGCAGGAACTCAGGGGGCAGAACATCGACGTTGTTGGCCGTGGCGATGACGAACACGGGCGCGCTCTTCTCCTGCATCCAGGAGAGGAAGGAACCGAAGACGCGGGAGGACGTGCCGGAGTCCCCGGCGTTGCCGGCAGCCCCGGAGAATCCCTTCTCGATCTCGTCGATCCACAGGACGCACGGAACCGTTGCCTCGGCCGAGCGAATGGCATTGCGCATGTTCTGCTCGCTGGACCCCACGAGACCGGCGAACACCTTGCCGATGTCGAGTCGCAGAAGGGGAAGACTCCACGCGGAGGCCACGGCTTTCGCGGTGAGGGACTTGCCGCAACCGGGCACGCCGGTCATCAGCACGCCCTTCGGCGCAGGAAGCCCGTAGTCGGCTGCGGCAGCCATCCAGGAGTTGTCACGTTTGCCCAACCACCGCTTGAGGTTCTGCAGACCACCCACGTCCGCGAGGTCCACGTCCGCCGGCACGAATTCCAGCAACCCGGATTTGCGGATCGTCTGACGCTTCTCCTCGAGGACCACCTGGACGTCCTCGTTGGCCAGCACGCCGTTGTTCACCATGGCGCGCGCAAACGCGTTGGCGGCCTCGTGGAGCGTCAGCCCCATGGCGGCCTGAGCCAGTCGCTCCCGCCCGGCCTCGTCCACTTCGACCCGGATCCGCCCGCCCGAGGCGTTGGTGTCGATCATGGCGTCGAGAAGCTGCCGGATCTCGGTCTCATCAGGTAGCGGGAAGTCAACGATGGTGATGTCCTTCTCCAGCTCCGGTGGGATGCGCAGCACCGGGGACACGAGGACGAGTACCCGCGCCGCGGTGCCGGTCTGGAACGCCTCGGCGATGTCGCGGATGCGGCGGGTCACGGCCACATCCGCGGGGCGCCCGGTGCCGTCGCCGAGATGGGCGTGCAGGTCACGGAACACGAAGACCCCGGGCTCCTCGTGCTTCAGTACGCGTTCGAGGGCCTTCGCGGCATCGTTCGTGCCGGACGGGATCTTTCCCTCCGGATCCACCAGGCCCTGGGTCGCCGACCAGGTCCACACCGGACGCGGTGTTCGTACGTGCTCGGCGTCGGAAGCGATCGCCGAGATCTCCCGGAGGACTCGGGTCTCCTCGAACGACTCGATGTACAGAACGGGGAAACGCGCCTTGAACAGCAGGCCCAGGGTGTCCCGAAAGGAAGGTCTCGCCCGTCGGGCTGGTCCCGCTACGTCCTGCATGTGATGTGTCCCCTGTTCCTACGGTTGCCACCTATCGGTTCGAGTTGCGTCCTGCAGAGTGGTGTACGGGTAGCCCGGTGAGCGCGTCGCCACAGACGAAGGCGGTCACCGCGTGATCCTTCGAGTGAACCTTCCACAGCACTCTCGAAGAGGACCATCACGATGACCGCTCCTTCCAGTATCGACCCTGCCCAGTTCCTGCACGAGCACCTCGCCCAGGCCTCTCCGGACCTGCTGCGCGAGATGCTCACGACCTTCGTGAACACCTTGCTCTCGGCCGAGGCCGACACGGTGTGCGGGGCCGCCTACGGGGCGTCCTCGCCAAAGAGGGTGAACTCCCGCAACGGCTACCGCCACCGTGACTTTGACACCCGCACCGGGACCATCGACGTGGCGATCCCCAAGCTGCGGACCGGCACCTACTTCCCGGAGTGGCTCCTGGAACGGCGCCGCCGGGCCGAGTCCGCCCTGACTTCCGTGGTGGCCACCTGCTACCTGCTCGGCGTCTCGACCCGTCGGATGGACAAGCTCGTGCAGTCGTTGGGCATCACCGGGCTGTCTCGCTCCCAGGTCTCGACCATGGCCACCGACCTCGACGAGCACGTGGAGTCCTTCCGCACCCGCCCGCTCGATGCCGGCCCCTACACGTTCGTGGCCGCTGACGCACTGACGATGAAGGTCCGCGAGGGCGGGCGGGTGGTGAAGGTCGCGGTCATGGTCGCCACCGGCGTCAACGCCGACGGGCACCGGGAGATCCTCGGGGTGCAGAGCGCCACGGCCGAGTCCGGCGCCGGGTGGCTGGGGTTCTTCCGGGATCTGGTGGCCCGCGGACTGGCCGGGGTGCGACTGGTGACTTCTGACGCCCACGCCGGGCTGGTGGAGGCCATCGGGGCGACCCTGCCCGGGGCGTCCTGGCAGCGGTGCCGCACCCACTACGCGGCCAACCTCATGGCGACCACCCCGAAGGCCTCCTGGCCGGCGGTGAAGGCGATGCTGCACTCGGTCTACGACCAGCCCGACGACGCCTCGGTGCAGGCGCAGTTCGACAAGCTCCTGGAGATGGTCGAGCCCCAGCTGCCGGCCGTGCACGCCCACTTGGACGAGGCCAGGGCCGACATCCTGGCCTTCACCACCTTCCCGAAGGGGCTGTGGCGCCAGATCTGGTCCAACAACCCCAACGAGCGGCTCAACCGCGAGATCCGCCGGCGCACCGACGTGGTCGGGATCTTCCCGGACCGGACCTCCCTGATCCGTCTGGTCGGGGCGGTGCTGGCCGAGCAACACGACGAGTGGGCCGAAGGCCGCCGCTATCTGGGCCTGGACGTGCTGGCCAAGTCCCGACTGACCCTCGTCAATACCGCCGACACCGATCAGGAGGACACCACCGCCCTCGGCGCCCTCAGCGCCTGACCCCACAAGGATCACGCCGAATCTGTACACCACTCAAAAGGACTTGACCTCGGTTCGTCGCCGATGCGCCTGCACATCTAGCACCTGCGGAGGCCTGTGGCAGTGGTCCCCCCCAGGCTATCTCCATCGATGTGCATATATAGAGAGTGCGTGCTGAGATGACGCTGGCCTCGTTTCCGTGATGGCGAAGCGTGCGGTCACGAGCGGCTCGTGGCCCTCGATGAGTGGGGCGAAGACAGCCAGGGCGTGGGGGGGAAGGCCGACGGTTTCCTCCGGCTGATGACGCTCAGGAGGTCCTCGGACCTGCTCACGGACAGTTGTGAGCCAACCCGTGATGGTCGGCACGTCACCTGATCGCCGATCCCGGCTCACGCCCCGGGCCCGGCGGACCGGCGTAGGCCTGGACGACGTCCAGCCAGGCGTCGGCGTCGGGGCCCTCGGCGCTGACGGCGCAGTCCTGGCGGTGCCGCCGCCGGGTGGCGAGCAGGGCGAAGTCCAGGGCCGCCCCGTGCACCCGCTGGGCGGCGTCGGCCGGTCCCCAGGTCCACGTCTCGTCTTTGTGGGTGAGTTCCACCCGGAACGGTTCCGTGGGCGGGTCCATCCGGCGCTGGGCGAAGGCGTAGTCGCGGGCGGCCACGGCCAGGTGGGCGACGTGCCGCAGCCGGGGCGAGGCGGCCGGCGGGAGGCCGAGGGCGTCGCGGACGTCCTGGCCGTGGGCGAAGATCTCCATGATCCGGGCGCTGGCCATCATGGCCGCGCCCAGGGGCGGGCCGATCCACGGGATGCGCCCGGCCCTCCGGCGCGGCGGCGAGCGCCTCGAGCACCCGGGTCCGGGACGTGCACCAGGACTCCAGGATCTCGGTGGGGGAGAGTGCGGCGCCCTTCTCGGCAGCGCGATCGACGACGTCGGGATCGGCAGCACACCGCTCTCGCAGCCCGGCGAAGATTGCAGAGGCCTCGATCGCGCTGAGCACGGCACCGTCCGTCCAGGCCAGGTGGGCCACCTGGTGGCGCACCGAGCACCCTGCGGCCGGGGTGAGGAGGTCCCAGTCGGAGTCGGGCATCGGGCGCAACAGTTCCCCGAGGAGATCGCCCTCATCCCGCAGGACGACCAGCATGGTCGGGGCGGGCCATTGGATCACCATATTGCGCAAGTCCTTCTTGAGGATCTCGCCGGTCGTATTCCGCGGCAAGTCGTCGAGGAACTCGACCTCGGCCCGGACCTTGTAGGCCACCAGCCGCTATCGGCACCAGTCGCTCAGGTCCTCGGAGGTCCTGGGGCAGGGGCCCAGGCACGCGAAATGTCGCGCTGCGACCACAGCGCCTGCCCGGTCAGAGGGCGCTGGCGGCCAACCGGTACATGAACGCGGCCATCTGGTCGCGCAGCACTGGCCCGTAGGGACGGAACTCTTTGCCGCGCGAGGTGTTCCACCCGCCGGAGACTCCCTTGCCAGCCAGCCAGGCGATCGGCTTGTAGAACACGTGGGACTATCGCAGTAACGGTGTAAGAGGCCCAATCACCCCGAGAGGGGCTGGAGGGTCGACATGAGCGAGAACATCGAGACACTGGTGGACGTGAGCCCACCACCACCCGGCGAGCAGCCGGATCAGACACCGGAGCTGTCCCCGGCCGAGCAGGACACGGTCCGGGAACTGGTCCGTGCCGCCCGCGCCAGCGGGACGGCGTTGACCGGTCCGGGCGGATTGTTGAAGCAGCTGACCAAGATGGTCGTCGAGGCCGCCCTGGACGAGGAGATGAACGAGCACCTCGGCTACGAGCCCGGCGAGCCCGAGGGGCGCAACCGCGGCAACTCGCGCAACGGGAAACGGTCCAAGACGGTCATCACCGACAACGCCGGCCCCGTGCAGATCGAGGTCCCGCGGGACCGCGAGGCGACCTTCGAGCCGGTAATCGTGCGCAAGCGCCAGCGGCGCCTTTCGGACCTGGACCAGGTCGTCCTCTCGCTCTCGGCCAAGGGACTGACCACCGGGGAGATCAGCGCGCATCTGGGCGAGGTCTACGGCGCGGAAGTCTCCAAGGACACCGTCACCCGCATCACCGACCGGGTCATCGAGGAGATGCAGGCGTGGTGGGCCAGGCCCCTGGAGCAGGTCTACGCGGCGGTGTTCATCGACGCGATCATGGTCAAAGTCCGTGACGGGCAGGTCCGCAACCGGCCCGTGTACGCCGCCATCGGGGTGGACCTGGCCGGGCACAAGGACATCCTGGGGATGTGGGCCGGGGACGGCGACGGGGAGTCGGCGAAGTTCTGGTACGCCGTGCTGACCGACCTGAAGTCCCGCGGCGTCAAGGACGTGTTCTTCGTGGTCTGCGACGGCCTGAAAGGCCTGCCCGACAGCGTGAACGCGGTGTTCCCGGCCGCGATCGTCCAAACGTGCATCATCCACCTGATCCGCGGGACGTTCCGGTACGCCTCGCGGAAGTACTGGGACGAGCTCGCCAAGGACCTGAAACCGGTCTACACCGCCCCGACCGCTGCCGCCGCCGAGGCCGCCCTGGAGGAAGTGGAGGACAAGTGGGGCGCCCGGTACCCGGCGATCAGCCGACTCTGGCGCGGGGCGTGGACGGAGTTCGTGCCGTTCCTGGACTACGGAGCCTGTTGCAGAATCGGGTGTTGCCCAGGCGTGGTTTGTCGGTGGCGGGCAGGGGATGATGTGACATGGCCAAGTCGTATCGCCCGGTGCTCCGGAACCAGCCGATGCTGTTGCCGGTGGATCTGCGGGAGTGGCTTCCGCAGAATCACCTGGTCTGGTTCGTGCTGGAGACCGTCGAGGCTCTCGACACCACTGCTCTGGAACGCACCCGGCGTCGCGGTGGGGCCGGCGCGGCCGGCTACGACCCGCAGATGCTGCTGGGACTGTTGGTCTACGCCTACTGCCAAGGGGTGCGGTCCTCGCGGGCGATCGAACGGATGTGTCTCACCGACGTGGCGTTTAGGGTGTTGTGCGCCCAGGACGGCCCGGACCACACCACGATCGCCCGGTTCCGCGCCGATTCCCAGGACGCGTTCACGGAGTTGTTCGCGCAGGTCTTGATGATTGCCGCCCGGGCCGGGCTGGGCCGGTTCGGTACGGTCGCCATCGACGGCACCAAGATCGCAGCCAACGCCTCGATCGACGCCAACCGTGGCCAGGACTGGTTCGACCGCCACGTCGCCGGCGTGGTCGCCGAGGCCGAGGAGACAGACCGGGCCGAGGATGCTGCAGCACATGAGAGTGATGGCGACGACCGCCCGGATCGGGTGCCCGCCGCCTTGCGGGATCGCACCCGGCGGCTGGAGAGGATCCAGCAGGCCTCCGAAGAGCTCAAGGCCCAGCGGCAACGACGGACCCGGGAACAGGCCGAGCACGAGGCCGCCGCATTGGCCCGGCGCCGCCGCTCGGAGCAAGGACAGCCGGTGGTGGGCCGGATCCCGAACGGGCCGCACCGGCTGGCTGAGGCACGGGCGCACCTGGCCCGGGAGATCACCTCCCATCAGGCGAAACTGGACCGGTACGCCGCCCTGGTCGCGGCCGGCAGGAAACCGATGGGGCGACCACCGGTGCCGATGGCCGAGAGCACCAGGGTGGCGCGGGCGCGCCGCGTCGTGGCCAACGCCGAGGCCGCCGCAGCCGCCGTGGAGCCGGTCCCGGCCGGGAAGGAGCTGCCGAAGGTCGTGGCGAACACCACCGACCCGCAATCGCGGATCATGCCGACCCGTCGAGGGTTCCTGCAGGGATACAACGCCCAGGTCGCGGTCACCAGCGATCAGCTCATCGTCGCGGTGCAGGTGGGACAGACACCGAACGATCAAGCCTGCTTCACCCCGATGATGGACGCCGCCCAGGACGCCGCGACGCGGATGCACGCCCACACCGGCAACCCCGATCACCTGGTGGGCACCGTGCTGGCCGACGCCGGGTACAACAGCGACGCCAACCTCACAGCCGCAGGACCGGACCGATTGATCGCTCTGGGCAAGCGGCGCGACGACCAGCGCGCCGCAGCCCAGGAACCAGCACACGGGCCGCCGCCAGCGGAGGCGACCCCGCGTGAGGCCAACGCCCACCGGCTACGCACCCGTGAAGGCCGCGATCTCTACAAGCGGCGAGCAGCGACGGTGGAACCCGGCATCGGCAACCTGAAGAAGATCATCGACCGGTTCTCCTGCCGCGGCCTCGATCACGCCACCAGCGAGCTACACCTGGCCGCCACAGCGTTCAACATCCTCAAAATCCACCGAGCAACCCCCACCGCCTGAAGGCAGGGGTCCTGGACCCCTGTCCTCGGCGCGGTTCTGGGCCGGCCCCTCGTCATCATCGGCTCAGGCCAGCTTTGGACCGGCTCCTGCAGGCCGATTCTGCAACAGGCTCTACGACGTGGAGATCCGCCGGGTGATCTGCTCGACCAACGCGATCGAGTCGCTCAACGCCCGGTTTCGCCGTGCCGTGCGGGCCCGGGGGCACTTCCCGAATGAGCAGTCCGCGATGAAGACCCTGTACCTCGTCGTGCGTTCCCTGGACCCGAAGGGTACCGGGCAGACACGATGGGTCACACGGTGGAAGCCGGCGCTGAACGCCTTCGCCATCACCTTCGCCGACCGGATGCCGGCAGCGGAGAACCACTAACCATGGAAACGCCTCTTACACCGTTAGAGCGACAGTCCCGAACACGTGGCTGGTGGGGACGTCGATGAACGGCGACACCGCCGGTGGGGTGAACTCCGGCTCCCCGGCCAGGCGGTACATGAACGCGGCCATCTGGTCGCGCAGCACGTTGGACTCCGGCCGGTAGAGGCGGGTGCCGCCGGGGCCGGACCAGCCGGTGGAGATGCCCTGCGCGGCCAGCCAGGCCATGTGCTTGTAGAACGCGCGAGTGGTGGCGACGTCGGCGAACGGTGAGGTGGCCGGGGCCGTGTAGGCCGGTGAGCCGGCCAGGCGGTAGAGGAACGCGGCCATGATCTCGCGGGTCACTTTCGCGGTGGGGCGGAATTCCTTGCCCCGGGGCGTGGACCAGCCTCCGGAGACGCCGACCTCCGAGAGCCAGGAGATCTCGTTGTAGAAGACGTAGGAGGTGGACACGTCGGTGAACGGGGTCATCACCGGCCCGCGGTAGGGCATCCCGTCCCAGGCGTTGTGCATGACCACCGGCCGGAAGTCGGGGGAGTAGCCGTCGGAGAACAGCATGCCCCCGGTCGCCGTGTAGACGATGTCCTCCAGCCCATGGGTGGTGATCTGGGAGATCAGCCGGGAGGGCAGCGAGATGACGTGCTGGGCTTCCTGCCACTGCCAAAACAGACGGTTGGTGCCCTCGATGCGGGTGAGCGTGACCTGCCCGGGCAGGGACCTACCGAAGTAGTCGTCGGGTGATCCGGCGTTGAAGGTCATCATGCGGGCGCCGTTGGCCGGGTCGATCTCCTGTACGGCGCTCTCGGCAGAGACGTAGAGCTTGCCCAGCACCTCCACGATGGCGTGCAACACCTCGTAGGGCCAGTAGCTTGCGGTGCGGTGCGGCTCCTCACGCTGCCACAGCACCGTGGAGGTCGCCGGGTCGAAGGCGAAGACGACCGGAGCGACGCTGTAGTCGGTGCCGTTGGGACGGGTGGTGCCGTAGACGGTGTCGCCGATGGCCGTCAGGTGGTTGACCCGGTGGCCCGGGAAGAGGTCGTGGCGGATCGAGACCGTCCCGGTGGACTTGTTGATGATGCCCAGCGCACCGGTGGTGCCGGCGGGCGCCTCGCCGTAGTAGTCGTCGTACCCGTCGGGCACGGCGGCGAAGACGGCGTGGGAGTTGGTAGCGGCCCACGACTCGGCCCGCTCCTGCCCGCTGCCGGCCAGGGAATGAATCCGGCGATAGGAGGACGCCGAGCCCGCGCCCATGCTGATGACGTGGGAGTAGATGCCTCCGTCGCCGGTGCCGAAGTACAGGATGTTCCCTGCCACGGTCATTCCGGAGACCCAGCCGATCGCGGCGGTCTCCGGGGAGAGCTGGTAGGCGCGCGTGGACATGTTGGTGGCTGTCAGGCCCAGCTTGTCCTTCTGCTTGCCGCCGGCGTAGATGATGTTTGTAGCGCGGTTGAGCGCCGTCGCGCCGGGCAGGGCCGTCGCCTGCTGCGTGGAGCTGTAGCGGGACCAGTAGCGGAAGACGTAGAAGGTCCCGGAGTCGGTCTCCGGGGTGTCGAAGAAGAGGCCGGAGTACCCGGTGGAGGCCGTCGACGCGGTGAGCGCCATGCGAGTCGGCTCGGCGGCCACGGCCGGGGAGAGACGGGTGCCGCCGGCGAGGGCTGCGGCACCGCCGAGCAGGGCGACGGCGGAGAGCAGGGTGCGCCGCGTAGGCACGGCAGTGGAGAGCTCAGACACGGGGGTGTTTCCTTTCGCGGTGCTGTCTGGATGCAGCACGGGGATGGTGGCCGGGGACGCCACGGTGCCGAGCTTAGGCGTATGGCGGACTCGATCCCGAAGGTGTTTCTTTTTGCAACGCGACCGCGGGGCCCGAGCGCACCATGGCGGTGAGTCAGAGTCCGCTCAAATGCAGGAGGAGGCGGCTCGGTAGAACAACGCCGCCATTCGTCCGCGAGAAACTTCCTACAACCGTCGGTAGACCGTGCCAGTGGAGCTCGACCCTTCGGCGGTAATTTTGGCGTGGGACATCCACCAGACCGCCTTCTAAAAGGTCGAGAAGAAGGTGATGTCCTCCTGCAGGCTGCGAATCCCCTTGGGGTCGACGCCCTGCTGGGCCTCTACGGGCTGCTCATCCGTTTCCGGATGGCGGAGTCCCACGTGTTCGAGGCCAGTGCCGAGGCGGCAGCGGCCGACGTCGTCGTCGCCCGCCCGTCCGTGTGGCGCACCCTGTGGAGCGAGAAGCGGGCGGTCCTGCACATCTCGGCTCTGTCGATGAGCGGCGTGGTCGTCTTCTACACCTGGTTCATCTTCGCCCCGTCCTACGCGGTGGCCGTGCACGGGCTGGATGCCCAGCACTCCCTGGTGGCCGGGCTGCTGGTGCAGGGCGTGTTCCTGGGCATGATCCCGCTCATGGGCCGGCTGGCCGACCGGTGGGGCCGGAAGCCGCTGGCCTTCGTCTTCACCCTGGGCTTCGCCGTCCTGGCGTTCCCGCTGGAGTGGCTGCTGGGCTCCGGGTCGGTGAGCCTGTTCGCGAGCATGGGCATCGCCTCGGTGCTGCTGGCCGCGGCCTGCGCCCCGCTGGGGGCGATCTTCACCGAGCTCGTGCCCACCCGGGTGCGGGCCACCGTGGTCGGCTTCACCTACGGCGGCGCTTCGCCGGTCTTCGGCGGCAGCGCCCCGTACCTGAACACCTGGGTGTCCTCCCAAGGTATGCGCGCAGTGTTCGTCGTCGCCCTGATCGCCGCCTGCCTGGTCACCGCGGCCGTCACCCTGCGGATGCCGGAGACCCGTACGGTAGAGCTGACCTGATCCCCGGCGCGAGGCGGCACTGATGACACGGTTCACCCTGCGGCAGCTCGAGTACTTCCGGGCGATCGCACGGACCGGGAGCATCAGTGCCGCCGCCGCGCAGGAAATGACCTCCCGCTCCGCCATGGCCAGCGCGCTCGGGGAACTGGAGAAGTCGCTCGACGCGGAACTGGTCATCCGACGCAAGGCGCAGGGCATCGTGCTCACCGAGGCCGGCCAGGAGGTGCTCGAGCTCGCCTCGAATCTGCTGCACCAGGCCGAGGAGCTCGAGGGCGCGGTTCATCCGGAGCGCCTGCGCGGCACGGTGTCCGTGGGCTGCTTCAGTTCGCTCGCTCCGACCTTCCTGCCGGTCATGATGGACACGTTCGCCCGCGCCCACCCCGACGTTCAGTTCCGTGCCCATGCCGAGCCGGAAGACCTCCTGCTCAAGCGGCTGCGGGCCGGGGAGATCGACGTGGCGGTCTCCTACAATCTGCACGAGGACCCCACTTTGGAGTCGGTGGAGCTCTACCGCACCCGCATGCACGTCATCCTGGCCGCCGACGACCCGCTGGCTGCCGAACCCACGGTGCCCGCCGCCGCGCTCATGTCCCGGCGGCTCATCCTCCTCGACACCCCGCCGAGCCCGCAGTACGTCATGGAGTACTTCACCGGCCAGGGCTTGTCCCCGCGCGCGGAGGAGATGTTCTCCATCTTCGAGCTGCTCCGCTCGCTGGTGGCGCGGGGGATGGGCTACTCCCTGTTCATCCAGGAGCCGGCCGGCGGGCTCAGCTATGAAGGGCTCCCGCTGGCCAGCCGTCCACTGGATCCACCACCGTGGACCGAGCGGGTCTCGATCGCCCTGCCCGCGAGGCGGCGTCCGTCGGGGACGGCGCGGGCGTTCGTCCTGGCGGCGAAGGCTGCGGCTCCGAGCTACTCGCCGCCGGACCCGTACTGGTAGGGCAAAGGTTCTGGCTCCGCAGGCCGCAACCGTTTATGGGCGACCTGAAGTGCAAATACGAGTACGGGCCCGGCCATGAGGCCGCTCTCTACGGTGACATCGACTCGACCACCCGCCACGTGTCCTCGGGCCCGAGATGGCATCGCGCGATAGATTCATCCAATGAGCGACTCCCCGGATCAAGTCATCGCGAAGGACAACTTCACCCAATACAAGGCAGCCAACTACGCGAAGCTCTCGGACGATGAGGCCTTCGAGCGGTTCACCATGAGCTTGCTGCTAAAGCAGTACGGCGCCGGACCTGCCGACATCGAGCAGGGCCTGGTATCTGGGACCGACGATGGTGGCATTGACGGCTTCTACGTGTTCCTGAATGGCCGTGAACCGGTAGGGTCTGATTCAATACGGCTCACAAACCGCAGGAATGCTCTTGAAGGACTACAAACAGGCGTCACTCTCGACGTAGTAGTCGTCCAGACAAAAAAAGAGTCGACTTGGGACACGAATGTTTTCCCTAAAATTGAAAGCGCTCTGAAATCCATCTTTGACACTAGTCAGACAGCCGCCGACCTCAGATCATTCCCTCTCAATGACGACATAATTGAGAAGACAATGACGTGGCGGAAGCTACGCTCCAAGATCGCGATGCTCGCGCCTGTCGTTCATTTTCATGTGTACTACGCCACCTTCGCGAAGCAACCAGATGTAAACAACTACATGAAAACTAAGGCCCGACAACTTAAAGCATGGTTGGTGACCAGCCTCCCTACGGGCAGCACCACCTCAGTGGAGTACGTAGGTGATGCCGAACTCGTCACTCGTCTGCGTGTTGGATCGGACTTCGTGGCGAAGCTCGTTTTAACGAAGTTGCCGATTCGCGAAGCTAATGCCCTGGTAGGGCTGGTCTCGATCAAAGACTATCTCAAGTTTCTGAGATACGATAAATCCAAGGTAATCCGAAATGAGATGTTTGCCGTTAACGTGCGCGATTACGCTGGATCGAATGTCCGCGTCAACGATGCGATTGGAAAGACCCTCGCGGGTGATTCTGAGTCTCTGTTCTGGTGGCTCAATAACGGGATCACGATTATTGTTGACAAAGCCGACAATCCACTTGAACTCGTGTGGGTGCTGACGAATCCTCTAATCGTGAACGGCCTACAAACGTCACATGTCATCCATGAACAAGATCTGGCCAAGAGCATTACGAAAAAACGACTAAATCAGTCCGTCCTCGTCCGGGTGATTACTGAATCTGACCCCGAAGTGCGCGAAGCGATCATCAGCGGGACCAACAATCAGACCGCGATCGCAAGCCTCCAGCTTCACGCAAACGAAGAGAAGCAGTTACGCATCGAAGAGTTCCTGCGCGCCTACGGCTGGTACTACGAACGCCGTCGTTACCAGTATCGCGGAATGAAGGTTCCTGCGAGCAGGATTCGAAACATGACCGAGGTGGGTCAGGCAGTCATGGCGTATCGTCTCCTCCAGCCTGACACTGCCAGGGCGCGGCCTACGTCGTTGCTCGGCACCAACGCCGGGTGGGAGAAAGTCTTTGATTCTAGTGAATCGGAGGAACTCTACCTGAAGGCTTTAACTGTGGTCGATGCGGTCGATGATTACCTCAGAACGAGTGAAGCAAAGGCTATTGCTGATGATCTGACTAATGCGCGCTATTACCTTGTTGCCGGCTACGGGTTGCGAACGTCTGGCATCAAGAAGCTCGAGGACTTCGAAAAGATTCCCACTTCGGCCTTGAAGCAAAATCCATCCGCGACTGTGCTCACTGAACTGCACGAGCTTCTCTATCAAGAGGTTGGAAAGCTTGATGATGGCAAGACTGCTCTGGATCGTATGTTTAAAGGCGCCAAACTGAAGACGGCATTCTTTGATCAAATTCTCGGACTAAACGCTCACTAGCGGTTCGCCATTGGAATACTCCCCCCAGATACGTTTAATTCGACCAGGTAGAAATGGTGCCCTTACCATAGGTTATCGTTCGGAATGCTGGGCGCCGCTGCCCGGCTTCCTGTCGGGCATCGAACCTGTCTGCGCCGGGCATGGGCAAGGGGTGTGAGCCGGACTCGCTTCGAAGCCAGACTTGTAACCTTTACGCGGGACAGTCCGACGCTCGTCCGTTCGGTCGTGGGAAGTCGATCGGGGCGTCGAATCGTGGAGCCCGAACTGACTTCCAGCTCGGTCGCCGTGGTCAAGTGGCGTGCGTTGCAGCCTGGCCGTTCGGAGAGGTTGCAACGCCGTAGCCGAGAGTTCGGATCCTCTAGGGTGGAGGGATGTGCCGTCATCAAACCGGTTGCATTTTCATGATGCTGTTAGCGTGACTGCACCGTAGCGACACCGGGAAGCAGGGAGGAACGACGTTGGCTGACGAGAGGTGGATCGAAGTCAGCCCGTCGGAGTTCGAGCACGAGGCCCAGGGTCTGGCCTACCTCCGGGAGCGGCTCCCGGACGAGATGCCCTACCGTGCATGGACCAACTTCGAGTTCCGCGACTCCCAGGGTCGCTGGCACGAGGTCGATGCCATGATCCTCACGCGCAACACCCTCCACATCGTCGAGCTGAAGTACTACAGCGGGACCATCACCGGCACGGACACCCGGTGGCGTCGCGAGAACGGCGGCGGCAGCCGCTCCGAGGACTCTCCGCTCATGCTGGCGCAGAAGAAGGCCCGGGTCTTCGCCTCCCGGCTCAAGGACGAGTTCGCTGATTGGGCGACCAAGAACGGTGTCGACCACCGAGCGCTCATGCGGCAGGTCGTCCCGTACGTGAAGGCGGACGTGTTCCTCCATCACCCGCGCGTCCGCGTCGACCTGAGCGAGGAGTCGAAGCAGGATCTGTGGGGCCTCGACGCCACCGAGAACGTCTCCGGGCTCCCCGGGGTCACTAGCCTCATCCTGGAGGAGCCGCACAGCGGCACGCCGATCGGCAGGAACCAGGAGAAGATCCTCGCCGAGCTGATCGAGCGCGTCGGCGTGCAGCGCCGCGAGCGGCAGTACGGCTCGTGGACCCTGCACGCCAGCGAGGTCCTCGGCCAAGGATCCGACTGGCTCGATCTCGCCGCGAGCCACTCCGCCGTCCAGGA
The DNA here is from genome assembly GCF_001482365.1 of Kocuria flava. Classification (NCBI taxonomy): domain Bacteria; kingdom Bacillati; phylum Actinomycetota; class Actinomycetes; order Micrococcales; family Micrococcaceae; genus Kocuria; species Kocuria flava. The sequence goes on from NZ_CP013254.1 coordinate 857,818, forward strand.
CCGCCAGGCACGGATCCGCATCCACCTCACGCCCGAGGGCGCGTCGAAGGAAGAGGTCCGCCGCCGGCGCCAACTGGCCGAGCACGAGTTCCGCCTCATGAGCAGGCTCTCTCACGACGGCCTCATGCGCCCGGTGGACTTGCTCGAGACCGACATGGGCGTGGGCCTCGTCTACGACTACGACAAGGACTACCAGCGGCTGGACCTCTGGATGGCAGACCAGGTCAACGGCGCAAAGCTTGAGGACCAGCTCGAGATCATCCGGCAGGCTGCCGAAACGCTCGACTACGCCCACCGCAATGCCGTGGTGCACCGCGGTCTCTGGCCGCAGGCGGTGTGGGTCAAGCGCGAGCGGAACAGGCTCGCGGTGAAGCTCAGCGACTGGCAGACCGCCGGCTCGGCCTCCGCCGACGCCGCGGAGACCGGCGTGACCAGCCTCGTCCGGTCCGAGGCCACCGTGTTCGGAGGAACGGACGACGACGGTTCACGGGCCGACGTGTACCGCGCACCGGAAGGCCGCTGGATCGGACCGTCCACCGATCGCATGGGGCTGGACGTGTTCTCCCTCGGGGCGCTCGCCTTCTATGTCCTCACCGGCCGGCCTCCGGCTGACAGCCCTCTTGACCTGGCGGAGAAGCTCCGCGAGCAGGGCGGCCTGGACGCCGCGGCCCTGGTGCCACAGCTCGGCTCCAACATCCGTGATGCCGTGCGCAGCGCCACCCGACCCCGGCCCAGTGACCGCACGCAAACCGTCCGGGACTTCCTGGACCAGCTGGAACGCCCGGACGTCGACGAGACCGTTGTGGACGATCCGTTGGAGGCCACCGCGGGCACCGTCCTGGTCGGCGGCCGGTTCGTCGTGCAGCGGCGCCTGGGTAAGGGCTCGACCGCCGTCGGCATGCAGGTCGAGGACCGGTCCGGCGAGGAGCCGATGGTCCGTGTGCTCAAGCTCGCGCTCGACGACAAGGCGGCCGCCCGTCTGGAGGACGAAGCCCAGGTCATGGCCGACCTGCCGCGTTCCCCGCGCCTGGTCGCTCGTGTGGAAGGGCCGATCGACGTCGACGGCCGCCAAGCCCTCCTCCTGGAGTCCGCCGGGCCGCAGACCCTCACCGAGCTGCTCCGCGAGCGCCGGGGCCGTCTGTCCCTGGACCTCACCGAACGCTTCGGCAACGACCTGCTCCAGGCCGTCGAACTCCTCGACAAGGCCGGCATCGTCCACCGCGACATCAAGCCCTCAAACCTCGGGGTACGGGCCGACAGCAACAAGTCCAAGCACCTCGTGCTCTTCGACTTCTCCGCCTCCCGGGCCGACCCCGGCAATCTGGAGATCGGCACCGCGCCGTACCTGGACCCGTTCCTGGGGAAGGACCGCCCGCAGTTCGACTCCGCCGCGGAGCGCTACGCCGCCGCCGTCGTCCTCTTCGAGATGGCGACCGGTCGGACGCCCTACTACGGGGACGACCCGTACGCAGCGCCTACCGTGGTGGACGACGACGTCACCATCCGGCCCGGCGAGCTCGACCCGTCGGTGGAGCAACCGCTCGGCGAGTTCTTCCGCCGCGCGCTGGCCCGCGATATCGCGGACCGTTTCGACACCGTCCAGGACATGCGGACGGCGTGGCAGCGGGTGTTCACCGGCCAGGCCACCACGGCCCCGGAGGACGCCGACGAGCTCGCCGAACGGGCGGAACTGGACACGCCCCTCACGGAGGCCGGGCTCTCCGCCAGGGGGCTCTCGGCCCTCGAGCCCTTCCGCGTGACGACCGTCGGGGACCTGCTGGCGGTCGACGCCGTCCGGCTCAACCACCTGTCGGGGGTGGCCGAGCCGAGCCGCCGGGAGGTCAAGGGCCGTGCGAACGCCTGGCGGCGCCGCTTCGGCGAGCAGGTCGCCCTGGACACGGACCGGTCCGGGCTCCCGACCCTCACGCACGCTGCGGACCTCCTCCACGCGGTGCTCACCAGCACCCGCACCACGAGCGGCGTCGAGGCCGTCGACCTGATCCTCGGACGGACGGGCTCCGTCGACGCCTTCGCCACTCAGGCGGAGCTCGGCGGATCCATGGCCAAGCCCATCACGTCGGCGGGGACAAGCCTGCTCCTCGACCGTCTCCAGGACACCTGGGCGAAGCACGACGACAGCCTCCGGCTGCTGCGGGCGCTGGAGCGCGTGATCGACGCCCGGCTCGACGAACTCGGCCAGGTCGCCACGCCGGAGGAGCTTGCCGACGCCATCCGGAATGCCTCCGCGGCGGGGCCCGAGAAACCGGCCGAGGCCCGCCGACTCGCCCACGGCCTGCTGCGGATCGTCGTCGACCGGCGCCGCGCCCAGCTGCGCGGCGAACAGGACGCACAGCCCCTGGAGATCCGGCGCCGCGAGAAGCGCGTCCTGGCGGTGGCCCGCGACACCCGATTGCTGGACCGGGCGGACTCCCTGGGCGCCGAAGCCGACGCCCTCGTCCGCCGCCTGGCCGCCGAGGACGATCTCGTTCCGGCGGAGCGCGTCCTGGCAGGGCTCCAGAAGCACAGACAGGACGACGACCCTCCGACGCTGTGGGACGGGCTCCGTCCCGTGCGTCTGGCCGCGCAGCTGTCGGCGACGGCGGCGGCCACCAGCATCGGCGAGCTGTACTCCCGCGACCTGCCTGCCCATCGGGCCGTGGCGCTCGTGCTCGGCGGGATGGGGGTCCGGGAACTGCACACGCCCAAGGAGATCCACGACCGCGTCCGGACACGCTTCCCGTCGTTCGGATCCCTGCCGAACCGCCCGGGCCTGGACTCCGTGCTCCGGGACGCCGGCGTGGAGCTGATCTTCGACGAGACGCGCAAGGCCTATGTGAGCCCGACGGTGCGCGGTGACACGGCAGGCCTCTACACCCAGGTGCCCACCTATGTGGCGGACACCGCGGAGGACCTCAGCGCCGGTGCGCTGACGCAGCGGCTCAAGGACAGCATCGACCGCCGCTCCTACCTCGTGCTCGGCACCCGCCCGGACCGCATGGACAAGCTTCAGCGAATCCTGCAGGACCAGTTCGGCGGTCAGGTCCTGGACGTCACCAGCCTGCTCCTGGACGAACTGCACCGGATGGCCGACGAGGGGAAGGTCCCGCCCTGGACCTCGCTCGTGGCGGCCGACGCCCAGCCGGAGACCGCCCGGCCGCGCAAGGGCCTGCAGGTCGTGGTGGACCGGGCCATTCCCGCGGTGATCGACCGGTTGCACGAGGCCATGAACGACGCCGACCGCCCAGGGCCGGTGATCCTCACCGAGACCTCGCCGCTGGTCCGCTACGGCCACGGCGCGGTCCTGCGCCGGCTCAGTGACCTGACCGAGCGCAGGGAGCGCGCGGTGTGGGTGCTCGTGCCGCAGTTCGCGTCCCACATCGGTGCCATGGTCGACGGTGAGTCCGTGCAGACCTCCCCGCAGCAGTTCATTCCCGTCGATTCCGTGTGGATCGACCCCCGGGCGGCCCAACTGCTGGAGCCCGGTGATCCCCGAGGAGCCCACGCATGACAGCCACCCCCCAGCTGACCGCCGACCTGCAAAAGCTGGTCCTGGAGGTCGAGGACGACCTCCGCGCCCGGCTGGAGGCGGACCCCGAACGCAGCAGGGACTGGCACGAGGAGCACCGACAGGCCATGCGTGCCCGGCGCACCGCCATGGCCTGGACGACCTGGCGGGACGACCGCATCGTCCAGGCAGCGGTCTCCTGGGTGCTCACCACGGTCTTCGCCCGCTTCGCCGAGGACAACGAACTGGTGGGCCCCACCTGGTTCACCGGACCCGGCGAGAGGCGGCACCATGCCGTCGAGGCCCAGCAGGCCTTCTTCCGCGAGCACCCCGAGCTGACCGACCGTGAGTGGATCGAGGAGTCCTTCCGGCACCTGCGCAGCCACCCCGCGACCGCCGGGCTGGTTGACGACCACGCCTGGTTGCGCCTGATCAGTCCCTCCGGCCAAATGGCGACCCGCATCATCGAGTTCTGGCGCAGGCTCGGCGACGACGGCGCTCTGGCCCACGACCTGACGGATCCGGTGCTGTCCACCCGATTCCTGGGGGACCTGTACCAGGACCTCTCCGAGCACGCCCGGGAAACCTTCGCCCTGCTCCAAACGCCGGAGTTCGTCGAGGAGTTCATCCTCGACCAGACGCTGACGCCGGCCCTCGACGAGCGCCCGCTCGAGGGCTTCAAGCTCATCGACCCCACGTGCGGTTCGGGGCACTTCCTGCTGGGCGCCTTCACCCGGTTCAACGACCTGTGGGCGCAGAAGGCCCCGAGCATGGGAGCGCGGGAGCGCGTGCAGAAGGCCCTGGAGTCGGTCTACGGCGTGGACATCAACGCCTTCGCCGTGGCCGTGGCGCGGTTCCGCCTCACCATCGCCGCGATGCAGGCCTGCGGCGAGCGGTCCCTGGACACCGCCGATGCGTTCGACATCCATGTGGAGACCGGCGACTCGCTGATCCACGGCAAGGCCGAGGACATGTTCGAAGGCTTCTCGGACGGCACCGGCGCCGACCTGTTCGCCTACGCCACCGAAGACCAGCAGGCGCTCAAGGAGATCCTGACACCGGGACAGTACGACGTGGTCGTGGGGAACCCGCCATATATCACCGTCAAGGACAAGACGCTCAACGAGCGGTACCGGGAGCTGTACCGCACGTGCAAGGGCAAATACGCCATGACTGTGCCCTTCATGGAACGGTTCTTCGAGCTCGCCAAGCGCGGCTCATCGCACCAGCCCGCGGGCTGGACCGGGCAGATCACCTCGAACTCCTTCATGAAGCGCGAGTTCGGATCGAAGATCATCGAGGACTTCCTGTCCCAGCTCGACCTCCGGTCGGTCATCGACACGTCCGGTGCCTACATTCCGGGCCATGGCACGCCCACCGTCATCCTGGTGGGGCGCAACGACCGGCCACAGTCAGGAATCGTCCGTGCGGTACTCGGCATTCGAGGGGAGCCTGGCCGTCCCGCCGATGCTTCCCGCGGGCTGGTGTGGGCGTCCATTTCCGCTCATGTCGGCGATCCAGGCTACGAGGATGAATGGGTCTCGGTCGTCGACCTCGAGCGACAAGTGTTGGCTGCGCATCCCTGGAGTTTGACCGGAGGATCAGCTCCCGCAGTCGCTGGGCGAATCGAAGCCGCTCGGCACTCAAACCTCGGGGACATCACGTATCGGATCGGCGTCTTCGGGATCATGGGCGCCGATGACGCCATGATGCTTGAAGATGGTGTGGCCGAACGCACCGACCGGGAAACGTCTGCGGTATCGGCTCTGGTCGTCGGCGACAGGGTGCGGGACTTTTCCATCACCGAGACTTACCCCACATGGTTTCCGTACACCGAGAACCATGCGCTCCGTCGCATCGACGAGTTCCCTGGCTGGGGTCGGCACTTGTGGCGGGTGAGGACTGAGCTGGGCAATCGGGCGACATTCTCGAAACAAACGTATTTTACAGAGGGTCGGCCGTTCTATGAATGGCACCAACTGCCGAAGGACATCGGGGTTTCGAAGCTGACTCTGACGTTCGCTTTTGTAGCGACGCATAATCACTTCGTGCTCGACCGGGGTGGGAAGGTCTTCAAACAGTCCGCTCCGGTGGTCAAGCTGCCCGAGGGGGCGACGGAGGAGGAGCACCTGGCGTTGCTTGGCGTCCTCAATTCGGCGGTGGCCTGCTTCTGGCTCAAGCAGAACAGTCACAACAAGGGCAGTACCGTGGATTCCAAGGGAGCTCGGCAGACACAGGTTCCGTGGGAGAACTTCTATGAGTTCACCGGTACAACACTCAAGGATTTCCCTTTGCCTAGCCATCTAGATGCCCGTTTGGCGGCCTCCCTAGATGGATTGGCGCAGCAACGTCAGGAGATCACTGGCCGACTGGCTGCCGGGGACCAGGTCCCGGATGTCAGTTCCACTGCTGGCTGCGCGGATCGGGATGCCAGCCTGCGGCGTCGCATGGTCGCCCTGCAGGAGGAGCTGGACTGGGAGAACTATGCGGTATACGGCTTGCTGAACGACACGCTGACGTTCGACACCGCTCGCCTGCCGGAGGTCGCTCCGGGACAACGCGCCTTCGAGATCGTGATGGCTCGCAAGGTCGCAACCGGTGAGCTGGACAGCGCGTGGTTCACCCGACACGGCAGCACGCCTATCACCGACATCCCGCAGGACTGGCCGCAGGACTACCGCGAGCTGGTGCAGCGGCGGATCGACGTCATCGAGTCCGACCGCATGATCAATCTTCTCGAGCGCCCCGAGTACAAGCGCCGCTGGGCCGAGGAGCCCTGGGAGAAGCGCCAGGAGCGCGCTCTGCGCGGATGGCTCCTGGACCGGATCGAGGCTCGGGAGCACTGGTTCGACCGGCAAGGGCGTCCGTCGGTGCGCAGCATCGGTCAACTGGCCGATGCGCTGGGGCGTCACCAGGACTTCGTGTCCGTCCTTGAGCTGTGGGCGGGACAGCGGGACGTGGACCTGGTGGCCACGCTGACCAAGCTGTTGATCGACGAGGCGGTGCCCTACCTCGCGGCGTGCCGGCTGAAAGAACCGGCCCTGCGCAAGTGGGAGGCGTGGAAGACCACGTGGGACCTCCAGCGGCGCGAGGATGCGGGAGAGGATGTCGGACAGATTCCCGTGCCGCCCAAGTACACCACCGCGGACTTCCGCAAGCAGTCCTACTGGTCCCACCGCGGGAAGCTGGACGTGCCGAAGGAACGCTTCATCGTCTACCCCGGGGCGGAGCTGTCCACCGACCGGTCGATGCTGCTGGGCTGGGCGGGCTGGAACCACGCCGAGCAGTTCCTCGCCCTGGCCTCGCACATGGACCGGATGATTGCCGACGGCGCCGAGGACGACCGGCTCGTCCCCGTGCTGGCCGGGCTGCACGAGCTCCTTCCGTGGGTGCAGCAGTGGCACGCCGAGCTCGACCCCGCTTACGGGGTGAGCCTCGGCGACTTCGCGGCGCAGGAGGTCGAACAGCGGAGGGCGCGCCTCGGCGTCGCCCTGGACGACCTCGTCGCCTGGCGTCCGCCAAAGGCGACCCGTGGCCGGAAGAAGGCTTCATGACGGCCGCACTGTGCACTCTGTCCCCGACGGACCCGGATGGAAGGATCAGCGCGTGACCTCCCCCCTCCTCAAGGACGTATTCGACATCCCCCGCCGCGCCGGGGCAGAGGACTACGTCCTGCGCCTCACCAGCACGGTCGACGACGACGGCGCCGCCCAGGCGATCCACGACTACGTGGTCACGCCTGCGCTGGTAGAGGCCTTCGACCAGGCGCTCGACCTCGTGTCCAGCGGGATCCGGGAGCGAAAGAACCGCGGGGCCTTCCTCGCCGGGTCCTTCGGCTCCGGTAAGTCGCACTTCATGGCCGTGCTCCACGCCCTGCTGCGGCACCGCCCGGAGGCGCGGGCCATCGAGGAGCTGCAGGACGTCGTCGTCCGCCACGACGACGCTCTGCGGGAGAAGAACATCCTCCCGCTGGCCTTCCACTTCCTCGACGCCTCGTCCATGGAGGAGGCGCTGTTCGACGGGTACGTCGAGCAAGTCAGGGCGCTGCACCCGAAGGCCCCGCTGCCGGCGTTCTACCGGACCGACGACCTCCTGCGCGACGCGGAAGGGCTGCGCGCGTCCATGGGGGACGCGGCGTTCTTCGCCGGGCTCGGCGGCGACGCCCCGGCCGACGACGAGTGGGGCATGGTGCTCGGCGGGGACGGCTGGGACCGCGCCCGGTACGACGCCGCGCGGGCGGCTGGGCCGCACAGCACGGAACGCCAGGAGCTGGTGACCGCACTCACCGACGCCTACTTCCGGTCGTACACCCGGCAGGGCACCTACGTGGACCTGGACGAGGGGCTGCGGGCGATGTCCGAGCACGCCCAGAGCCTCGGCTACGACGCCGTGGTGCTGTTCCTGGACGAGCTCGTCCTGTGGCTGGCCTTCGCCATGCACAGCCCCGACTTCTTCCGGCGGGAGTCGCAGAAGATCACCAAGCTCGTGGAGGGCTCCTACGGCCGGCTCCCGGTCCCCCTGATCTCCTTCATCGCCCGCCAGATGGACCTGAGCCAGTGGTTCGCGGACTCCGGGGCCAGCGGCAGCCAGCAGGCCGCCCTGGACCAGGCCTTCCGCCACCAGGAGGGCCGGTTCGCGACGATTACTCTGGGCGACGACAACCTGCCCTACGTCGCCAGCAAACGCCTGCTCCAGCCCAAGGACGACGCCGCCCGCGCCGCGGTGGCGGCCGCCTTCGACCACCTCGACCGCGCGCCCGACGTCTGGACCGTGCTGCTCGACGGGGTCAACACCGACGAGCAGCACCGCGGGGCCGACGAGAAGTCGTTCCGGATGACCTATCCGTTCTCCCCGGCGCTGGTCTCCACGCTGCGGTCCCTGTCCGGGGTGATGCAGCGCGACCGCACGGCGCTGAAGGTCATGCAGCAGATGCTCGTGGAGCGTCAGGACACCATGACCATCGACGAGGTAATCCCCGTCGGCGACGCCTTCGACCACATCGTCACCGGAAAGAGCAACGCCGTGCTCGATCCCCAGGCCGCGGCCCTCTTCCGGTCCGCCGCCCAGCTCTACGAGGAGAAGCTGCGGCCGGTCCTGCTGGAGACCAACAACCTCTCCCCGCAGGACCTCGAGGACCGCAACAGCTTGCCCCCGGCCTACCTGGCGGACGAGCGGCTGGCCAAGACGCTGCTGCTGTCTGCCGTCGCCACGAAGGTGCCCGCGCTCAGCCGGCTCACCACCACGCGCCTGGCCTCCCTGAACCACGGCTCGATCGTCTCACCCCTGCCCGGTGGCGAGGCCCGGGTCGTCGGCGCCAAGGTGCGCACCTGGGCCAGCCGCGTGCCCGAGATCCACGTGGACGACGACCACCAGGACCCCGTGGTCCGCGTCCAGCTCTCCGACGTCGACTACGAGTCGATCGTGGACAAGGCCCGGGTTGAGGACAACGCCGGCCGCCAGCGCAACATGCTCCGTCGGCTCCTCCTGGAAAACCTCGAACTGAACCTGGGCGAGGACACGGACATGACCGGCGCCCACCGGCACACGGTTGTGTGGCGGGGGTCCCGGCGCGAGATCGAGATCGTTTTCGGCAACGTCCGTGATGCCGGCGACCTGCCCGAGGACCGGCTGCGGGCCACGGCCGGCACCTGGCGCTTCGTCATCGATCACCCTTTCGACGAGGAAGGCCACTCCTACCGGGAGGACGTCGAACGGATCGACAGCCTCCTGGCCCGCAATGTCGCCAGCCAGACCGTGCTGTGGCTGCCGCGGTTCCTCTCCCAGGAGAAGCTCAAGGAACTCCGCCGCCTCGTGGTCCTCGATTGGCTGCTGACCGGCAGCGGGGACCGATGGAACCAGTACTCCCAGCACCTCAGCGAGACCGACCGCAGCGTGGCCAAGGAGATCCTCCACGGCCAGCGCCGGACCCTGCACGACGCCCTGCACAAGGCCGTCGCCCAGGCCTACGGCGTGATCACCGCTCAGGGCGGGACTCTGCAGGAAGGGGCGGCGAGCCAGGTGCTCTGGTCCCTCGATCGCGGGTTCACCCCGGAACTGGCCACCGACCGGCCGATGAAGGTTGCCTTCGAGCGGCTGGTCTCCGACGCCTTCGACGCCAGCTACCCGGGGCACCCGGAGTTCGAGCCGGCGGATCAGGAGGTCCGGGTGCCGCAGCTGCAGCAGGTCCTGCGCCACGTCGAGCGCGCCGTGGCGCACCCTGACCACCGGGTGCCGCTGGAGGGCGATCACGTCGCGGTCCGTCGGATCGCCAATGCGCTGAATGTGGGCCAGGCGACGGAGACCCACTTCCTCTTCGGCGAGGACCGCTTCGGCGACTGGCCGCGGCTCATCGCCCGCGGCATGGTGGAGCAGGGCCTCCAGGAGAACGAGCCCGTGACCGTCCAGCAGCTGCGCGGCATCCTCGAGCGCGCCGAACCCGCGCGCGGACTGCGCGACGAGGTCGCCGACACGGTGATCATCGCGTGGGCGGCGCTACGGCAACGAGCCTGGTTCGCCTACAACGTGCCGATGAGGGAGCAGGTGGTCCCCGGAAAGATCCAGGGGACCTGGGAGCTCCGCCCGCAGGAGATGCCCGAGCCGGAGGAGTGGGACCGTGCCCGGAACCGGGCCTCGAAGCTCTTCGGCGTGGGCGACCAGCCGTACCTCACCGCCTCGGCGGTCAACCGTCTGAGCCAGCACGTCACAGACAAGGCCGCCGCGCTCGCCGCTCCGGCGCAGGACCTCGTCACCGCGCTGGAGCAGGCCTACGGAAAGCTCGGCCTGCGCCAGGGAGCCCGGCTCGACATGGCTCGTGCCGCCGCCACGCTGGTGCGGACCCTTCGGGAGCTGTCCGGGGTGCCCCTGGTCCGGCACCTCGCCGCCGCCGACCTGCCCGGGACCGACGCGATGGCCTCGGTCTCCCTCGACAAGGCCGCAGGTGTGGCCCAGGCTCTCCGCGCCGTCGAGTGGGAGCCGCTCGATGCCCTTCTGCAGGCCCGGAACGACTCCACCGAGCGTGGCGAAGCCGCCGCAAAAATCCTCGACGCCCTTGGCACAGCACTGACCGCCCACGAGTACGAGCAGTCACTGGTCGGAGCGCTCGCGGTCGCGAAGAAGGCCGCCTGGGACTGGGCCATGCGCCCGTGGGGCGTTCGTCCCGAAGGACCGGACACGGAGCCGCCCCACCCCAATCCTCCTGACATCGCGTGGCACGCCCACACGGTGACCTGGGGCAGCAACTCCCTGCAGCAGTTGCAGGAGGAGCTCGACCAGCGCAACGCGGAGGGTCGCAGGATCGAGTTGCGCTGGAGGTTCGTCGATGGTGGCTGACGTGCTCGCGGCTCCGGCCGTGACGGGCGCGGCCGTGGCCGCCGTCGTCGCCAGGGTCGAGGCCACCGGCCGTCACCGGAACGGCGGCGTCCTCGGCATCCGCGCAGTCCCCGACCCGGATGTCACGGTGGCCCGCCCCTCACCGGCCGGCCACCGGATCCAGGTGGAAGCCTGCCCGTCCACCCTGGCGGTCTGGGACGCCCTGCACCGCTGGGACGGGACCGGGTGGCTGGTCGTCCTCACCGACCGGCCCGAGGACGACCTCGGTCCCGGCACCCTCGCCCGCCTGGTCGACCATCGACTCCTGACCCCGGATCCGTGGGAAGCGGCAATGCAGGTGTTCGGGGCCCGCACCCTCCAGCGGGCGCTACTGGCCGAGGGCAGGCAGTCCGACCTGCCGTCCCAGCTCGTCGCCATCACCCCCGACGACGGCTGGCCCACGGCGCCGGGCGGCGTGCTCACGAGGGAGCACGTGTTCGCCTCGGTGGCCGTGAAGTACCTCGGTCTGCTGCTGGGCGCCGACGCGCCGGGCATCCTCCAGTGGACCACGCGGCCCGAGGCGGTTTCGGCCGTCTCCACGCTGCGTGCGCGGACGGGCGATGCTCTGACCGACGCGGTTCTCGGTTGGTTGGCAGACCAGACCGGTCCGGCGCGTCGTCCGATCCTGCACCTGCTCGAACGCGGACGGCTCGGCGAGATCCTCCCCGCCGGTCTCGCGCTCCACCTGCTCCGCCGCGCGTCGCGCGACCTGCGGGAGGAGGCACAGACAGCCGCCGTGCGGCTCACCGAGCGGCTCTGGAGCGGACTGGATCTCCGTTCCGAGGAAGCCGAGGGGATCGGCACACTGTGCGAGGTCACGGTCCAGGAACTCTTGGAGCGCACCGCCACCCGGGAGACCGGCGAGCGCATTCTCGACCGCACCGACCGGGCGCTCATCGAGGTGTCCGCACCGACGGTCGCCCGGGGCTCCGGGCTCCTTCCCTCGTCGCTCAACGCTGCCTACGAAGTGCTCGGCCGGGCGCTCGCGAACGGGACCCACGGCGTGGAGCCCGCGTGGCAGGCCATCGATAAGCACCCCCTGGCGCGGGGCACCGGAGGCCGCCCGGACCCACGGCGTGCTCCGGCCGAGGCGGGAGTGCGGATCACGCGCTGGATCGCCCATCTGACCGAGGCGGGCGAATCCCCGGATCTGGTCTCGCTCACCCGCCGGCAGAGCGCCGACGACGCCTGGGTGGATGCCGCCGTCAACACCGCCGCCCGCGGCGTGGACGATCCGGACCTGGCGGTGGGGCTCGAAGCGGTCGTCGGTCGGGCGTTGGAGCTGCGCCGCGGCCACGACCGGGAGTTCGCCCGGGCCCTGGCGGACGAGGGCACGGCCACGGGCCGACCCCTGCGTGGAGCCGCACAGGGCGATGGCCGGGTGTGGCGGATCGAGGAGTTGGCCCATGAGGTGATCGCCCCGATCGCCCGCGAGGAGCCCACTCTCGTGCTGCTGCTCGATGGCATGAGCACCGGGGCGGCGACCCAGGTGCTGGACAGCGTCCTGCAGGGCGGAGCGCAGTGGACGGAGCTCGTCCCGGCCGGCACCACCCGCCGTGCCTCCGCGCTCGCCGTGCTGCCCAGCCTCACCGAGCACAGCCGGACGTCCTTCTTCAGCGGCCGCCCAGTCACCGGCGGCCAGTCCGAGGAACGCGCCGGCTTCGCCGAGACCACCCGCGTGGCCGGCCATACCTCCGGCAAGCTGTTCCACAAGGCTGTGCTGGACACCCGCCGCGCCGGCTTTCAGCTCGCAGCCGACGTCGCGGACGCCATTGCCGACGTGTCCCGGCACCGCCTCGTCGGGTGCGTGCTCAACACCATCGACGACGCCCTCGACCGCAGCGACCCCGCCGGGACGGTGTGGAACGAGGAGCTCGTCAAGCACCTCCGCCCGCTGCTCGCCGCGGCTCATGCCGCCGGGCGGACGGTGGTCCTCACCGCCGACCACGGGCACGTCGTCGAGCGACGAGCGGGGACCAAGCTCCCAGCCACCGGGGTCTCGAGCGCCCGCTCCCGGGCTCCCGAGGAGCCGGCCGGAGAGGGCGAGATCCTCGTCAGCGGGCCGCGCGTGCTCTCGCACGGCGGCACCGCGGTGCTGGCCGTCGACGAGGACCTGCGGTACTCGACCCTCAAGGCCGGTTACCACGGCGGCGGCTCGCCGGCCGAAGTCGTCGTCCCGGTCGTCGTGCTGACCCCGACCGCCACCGTCGTCGGTGAAGAGGTCCGCGTCGCCGACTGGACGGGCGCTCCGTCCCAGGAGCCGGTCTGGTGGAACCTCGCCCGAGCGGGGACTCCTCCGACTGCTCCTGAGCCGGAGGAGAACAGGGCGGGTCAGGGGGAGTTCGACCTGTTCGAGCAACCTGCGCTGCAGCCTGCGGGTCGGGCGGTGGTGGCAACTGATCGCTTCGCCGACCAGCGGAAGATCTCGGGGCGAGTGAGCCTGTCCGACGCCGTGCTGGCGGATCTGATCGATGCCCTGCTGGGCGCCGACGGCCACCGGATCGCGGCTCCGGCCGTGGCCTCCCTTCTGCGCATCCCCCAGCAGCGGGTCCAGTTCGCGGTGGGACAGGTGCAGAAGCTGCTCAACGTCGAGGGCTACCGCGTGGTGCGCATGGATGGTGGCATGCTCGTGCTGGACGCCCCGCTCCTCGCCCAGCAGTTCGGAGTCGCCGTATGAGCACCGTCTCGCCCCGTCGTCGGCAGGAGATCGTCGACGCCCTGCGCCGTGGCACCGTGCCCGCCAACGGGCTCGATCAGCTCGCCGTGGGGCTGGAGCGATTCCAGGGCGCGCTGAGCGAGGAGCTCGACGCCGTGGCCGGCGGTGGGTCCGTCGTGAAGGCCGTGCGCGGTGAGTACGGGACGGGCAAGACCTTCTTCGCCCGGCATCTCTCCGAGTCGGCGCTGCGCCGGGGGTTCGCGGCCGCCGAGGTGCAGATCTCGGAGACCGAGACGCCGCTGCACAAGCTCGAGACCGTCTACCGGCGGATCACCGAGTCCCTGCGCACGGCCTCCGTCCCGCCGTCCGCCTTCCGATCCGTGCTGGACTCCTGGCTGTTCACCTTGGAGGACGACGCCCTGGCCGCAGATGCCGCGCTGGACCCCTCCGATGCCGCCGCCCTGGAGGCGGCCGTGACCAAGCTGCTCGACGAGCGCCTGGCCTCCGTGAGCGCCAAGACCCCGGCCTTCGCCCAGGCCCTGCGCGGATACCGGGGCGCGGTCGCCTCCGGAGAAGCGGCCGTGGCCGACGGGCTGGCGGCCTGGCTTGGCGGGCTGCCGCACGTTGCCGCGGCCGCCAAGCGCGCCGCCGGGGTGAAGGGGGACCTCGACCACTTCGGGGCCATGGCCTTCCTCCAGGGACTGCTCCTCGTCCTGCGGGATGCCGGTCACCCGGGGCTGCTCGTGGTGCTCGACGAGGTCGAGACCCTGCAGCGCATGCGCTCCGACGTCCGCGACAAGGCGCTCAACGCCCTGCGCCAGCTCATGGACGAGATCGACGCCGGACGTTTCCCCGGCCTGTACCTCGTGCTCACGGGCACGCCCGCGTTTTTCGAGGGACCCTCCGGAGTGCCCCGGCTTCCACCGCTCGCACAGCGGCTGGCCACGGACTTCACCACCGACGCGCGCTTCGACAACCCACGGGCGGTGCAGATCCGCCTGCCCGGCTTCAGCCAGGACTCGCTGGTGGAGGTCGGCGGCCGGGTGCGCGACCTCTACGCGGCAGGATCCTCCGGCGCCGACCGGATCTGCTCCGTCGTCGACGACGCTTACCTCGCGGACCTCTCCGCCGCGGTGGCGGGCGGGCTCGGCGGTCGGGTCGGCATCGCCCCACGCCTGTTCCTCAAGAAGCTCGTCGGCGACGTGCTCGACCGCGTCGATCAGTTCGAGGACTTCGACCCCCGGCAGCACTACTCCCTCACGCTGTCCCGTGACGACATGACGGATGTCGAGCGGAACGCCAGTGCGCGGACGGCGGACGACATCAGCCTCGACCTCTGATGGGCCCCAGCGGATTCGACCTGCTCAGCCCCGCGGTCCAGCACCACATCGTCAACACCCTCAGGTGGCCGGCACTGCGACCGCTTCAGGACCAGGCCGTCGAGCCGCTGTTGCGCGGCGACGACGCATTGCTGCTCGCCCCGACGGCCGGCGGGAAGACCGAGGCCGCCATCTTCCCGCTGCTGTCCCGGATGTCCGAGGAGCAGTGGCAGGGCACCTCGGTGCTCTACGTCTGCCCCCTGCGGGCGCTCCTCAACAACCTGGAGCCGCGGATCGCCGCCTATACCGCCTGGCTCGGCCGCACGGCCGCCGTCCGCCACGGGGACGTCGGTGCGTCCGCCCGACGCCGGCAGATGCTGTACCGTCCGGACATCCTGCTGACCACGCCTGAGTCGCTGGAGTCCATGCTCGTGTCTGCGAGCAGCGATCCACGGCGGCTGTTCGCCGACGTCCGCGCCGTCGTCGTCGACGAAGTGCATGCCTTCGCCGGTGACGACCGCGGCTGGCACCTGCTCTGCGTCCTGGAGCGCATCAGCAAGCTGGCAGGGCACCCGCTCCAGCGGGTGGGCCTGTCCGCGACCGTGGGCAACGCTCCGGACCTGCTCCACTGGCTCCAGGGCGGGGCAGCCGACCGGCCGGCCACGGTAGTGGCTCCCGAGATTTCCTCGGCCGTGGTCCCGGACATGGAACTCGACTTCGTCGGAAGCGCCGACAACGCCGCGACGGTCATCTCCCTCCTCCACCGTGGGGAGAAGCGACTCGTGTTCGCCGACTCGCGGCGGGTCGTGGAAGACCTGGCGCTGGGCCTGCATCACCGGGACGTCGAGACCCACGTCTCCCATTCGTCCCTGTCGGCCGACGCCCGGCGCCGCGCCGAGGCGGCCTTCGCCGAGGGACGGGACTGCGTCATCGTGGCCACCTCGACGCTGGAGCTCGGCATCGATGTGGGCGACCTCGACCGAGTCATTCAGGTGGGCGCTCCGGGCACGGTTGCTTCTCTGCTGCAGCGGCTCGGCCGCACGGGCCGGCGCTCGGGGACGTCGCGGAACATGCTCTTCCTGGGCACCAACGACGCCGAGTTCCTGCGCGCCTACGGGTTGTTGCTGCTCTGGTCCGAGGGCTACGTCGAGCCGGTCGTGCCTCCGCCCTCGCCGCGACACGTCGCTGCCCAGCAGCTGCTCGGTCTCGTCCTGCAGGAGCGCCACGTCGGCCGGAACCTCTGGCCCGAGTGGTTCGGTGCTCTCGGCCTGGCGTCGCCGGAGGAGTGGGCCGAGATCCAGGACTGGCTCCTGCAGCAAGGACATCTCGACGAGGACGGCGGGATGCTCTTCGTCGGACCCGAGGCTGAGCGACGCTACGGCAAGATCCATTACCGAGACCTCATGGCGGTGTTCACGGCCGACCCGCAGATCATCGTCCTGCACGGCCGGCAGGAGGTCGGTGCCGTCGACCCCATGCTGCTGCAGCGCAAGGTCGAGGGGCCCCGACTGATCACCCTGGGCGGCCGACCCTGGCGGGTGACCTACATCGACTGGAAGCGGCGCAAGGCCTTCGTCGAGCCCTCCGACAGTGGCGGCGCCGTCCGCTGGATGAGCATGCCGCAGCCCATCTCCTGCGCTCTTTCGGACGCTGTGCGCCGGGTCCTGCTGGGTGCCGAGCCGGACGGAGTGCGACTGACCAAGCGGGCCCAGGACAGGATCGCTGAACTCCGTGAGGACTACGCCCACCGGGTGGACGGTTCCGGGTCCGTGGTCACCGGTCAGGACGACAGCCGGGTGCGCTGGTGGACGTGGGCTGGGGCGAGAACCAACGCCCTGCTGGTCGCAGCGCTCTCCGAGGTGGCCCCTGAGCTGTTCGAAACCACCACCGCGTTCGACAACTTCCAGATCGCTCTGCGCAGCGACGCGACCCGCGGCGCCGTATTCTCGGCGCTGAGGGCCGCTCAGAAAAAGTTCGGCATGGATCTTGTCGACGCTGTTCCCGCAACCGACGAAAAGTCGGTCCGACAGCTGAAATTCTTCGAGATGCTACCACCCGCGCTTTCTTTTCGGACGATTGCGGAGCGGATGACCGACAGGTCCGGGATGGCGCAGACGTTGGAGCGCGGCCGCGTCATCAGTGGCTGACTCGCCTTAGCCTGTATCCGTCGACGCGATTTTTTCGGTAATTTGATCGGGGCTGGTCAGCGTTTTCTTGTTATGGGCGTGGGTGGATCGCCATTCTGCCCGGCTTTTCCGGCCCTTCCCAGATGAGTGTGGGTGATCGGTAGGGCCAGGTGCGTGTCACGGGGGTCGGGTAGGGGTCGAGGCCTCCGGGATGGGGGTGCTTACTCCAACCGTCCTCGAAGGCCTCGACGTGTCTCATGCTACGTGCGCGCTCTTCGACCTGTCCGATGTCCATGTGCTCACGATCGAGCGTCACCACTCCTCGTTCACCTTGGTGGTCGAAACCGTGCCGTCACTGGTGGGCTGCCCCTGCTGTGGGGTGCTCGCGGCCGACCACGGCCGGGTGGCGGTGCTGTTGCACGATCTGCCCTTCGCCGGGGTGCCCGTGCGCGTGGTCTGGCGCAAGCGCCGCTACCGCTGCCACGAGATGGCGTGCGAGGTGACGACCTTCAGCGAGGTCCACGAGCTGGCGGCACCGCGGGCGAAGCTCACCAGCCGGGCGGTCGCTTGGGCGGTGGCCCAGCTGCGTTACCACGACATCGCGGTCTCGGCCCTGGCCGAGATGCTCGGGGTCGCCGGGAACACCGTGTGGGACGCCATCGTCCCGGTCATCGAGGCCCAGCTGGCCGCCGAGGATCGGCTGGCCGGGGTGGACACCCTGGGTGTGGACGAGCACGTCTGGTGCCACGTGGGTCCGCCGGGCACCAGGTTGGTCACCGGGATCGTCGATCACTCCCGTGACGAGCACGGCCGGTCCCGGGCGAGGTTGCTGGATCTCGTGGCCGGGCGCACCGGAGCGGCCTACGGTGACTGGCTCACCGAACAAGGCAAGGCGTTCACGAACGGGATCCGCACGGCGACCCTGGACCCGTTCCACGGCTACGCCAACGCGATCCGCGACGAGCTGCCTGAGGCGATCACCGTTCTCGACGCGTTCCACGTGGTCAAGCTCGGCGGGCAGGTCGTTGACGAGGTGCGTCGGCGGGTGCAGCAGGACACCTTGGGCCACCGCGGCCGCGCCGGCGATCCCTTGTACGGGATCCGGCGGACCCTGAAGATCGGTGTGGAGTACCTGACCGAGAAACAGATCCGGCGCCTGAGTGCGAAGCTGGTGGCCGGGGACCCGCACCACGAGGTCACCCTGGCCTGGAACTCCTACCAGCAGCTCCGGGCCGTCTACCACGCCCGCCCAGAGCAGGGACGCCGGCTCGTCGCCGAGATCCTCGCCGCGTTCCCGACCCGCCCCATCCCGGAGATCGCCCGGCTCGGACGCACGCTGCGGCGGTGAAGGGCGGCGATCCTGGCCTACTTCGACACCGCCGGCGCCTCGAACGGACCCGTCGAGGTGATCAACGGCGTCATCCAGACAATGCGACGGGTCGCTCGAGAGTTCCGGAACTTCGGCAACTATCGGCTACGAGCGCTGCTCGCCGCCGGAGGCCATCGGCCGTGGCGACACGCCCCTACCCACACTCAATTGTGAAGGGCCCCATTGACACTGAATCGAATAATCAAGATAATACGGTAAAATTAGCAAATCAAGCTCGCTATTTCACAGAACACGACTGGAGCGATTTGTAATGTCATTTATAGACCAAATACCGCCCCACATGCAAGAAGAAGTTCGGTTTTTGCTGGGTTCAGGAGAATATCACCTCTTGCTCGGCGCGGGAGCCAGTCGTGATTCCAAAAGTAAGAACGGAGAGTTCCTGCCGGGATCAGGGGATATGACCGCTGAACTTAACAACCTATCTGGGGCCGTTCAAGAAAACTTAACAGAAGCTTTTGAAATCGCTCAAGACCGCGACAAAAACGGCAAACTAGACAAGTATCTAAAGGACAGATTCACTGACTGTGAACCGGCACAGTGGTGGAGCGACGCCCTAATTCCACGTTGGAAGAAAATTTGGAATCTCAATATTGACGACGTTGTAGAACAAGCGACCAAGGCGCTACCGTCAGAAATCAACCGTAAAGTCCAATACTATTCCTGGCATAAAAACGCGGGAGAATATGACGGGTTGCAAGTCATTCATCTCCACGGACGCGCAAGGACGGACTATCATTCCCAACTTATATTCAGTATAGTGCAGTACGCCGAATCAATCGACAAGAAACATGCCTGGCACAGGAGGTTCTTTGATGACTGGGTGCAATACCCATTCGTCACAGTAGGCGCCACGCTGTTAGATGAACCCGATCTATCTACGTCCACGCGTGCGCGCAAGGCCTCGGGTACTAATCCTAATCTCTACGTATCTTCTACCATAAGCCCTGCCATGCGAGAGCAATTAGAAATACGAAATATTATCGGCATCGAGACAACGGCCGAAACTTTTTTTCGAGAAGTTGCTCAATTAGTAAATGAGTACCGTACTAAGCATTCCTATCAATGGGTGTCGGCGGACGTGCCCAAAAAAGTCCTGGCCGAATTTTCTGAGCAGTACCATATGATGCCTCGTGTGGATAACCGCAGTGTTATAAAACGAAGTGACTTTTATGCGGGAGAAGAACCTTCCTGGTTGGATATTATTGAAGAAAAGAACGGCGACTTTTCCTGGTATGCAAAATCTTTGGGGCATCTTGATGTTCCGGGCCATGAAATAAATAAGGAACTCCCAAAGTGTTACCTTCTGTTCAGTGCACCGGTGTCCGGCAAGACCGTGGCCCTCTTGGCCATGGCCAAAAGACTGATAGACAAAGGCTTTACCGCATATAAATTCACATCCGAGCATAAACCTAATCACAAGGCGACCGTTGACTACTTAGCCCACCAAGGGCTATCTGTGTTGGTTTTTGATGGCTTTGCGGATTATGCTGATAGTATTGTTGACATTGCTAAGGACCTTAGGGATAAAAAAGTACCCGCGCTCATTCTCGCTGCTGATACCATTTCTAGAAAAGATTTCGTGCTGCCCCGATTTCCTACTGACCTCTTTCGGGATTTAACGCGCGCCGACGATCGGGGTCGGTGGCATTTGACTAGAGGCGAGTCTGAAACTCTTGTGACTAAGCTGGAATCTGCCGGACGATATGGACTGCTGCAGCAGAAGGACCATGCGTCTAGAGTTGCGTTCTTCCAAGGCCGCGAAATCTTCGACGCCATGGGAGAGGCGGAATTTGGTAAGGGATATAGGAGTCGACTGACGGCGCAGATTGGAGAACTGCAGTCTCCGGAGATGCTTCATTTGATAAAACTCGTGGCTGTGCTACATCAATCTGGCCTTACTTTACCTTTGAGTTTTTCTTCTGCGGCGGGGGTGCAAGCTCATGATTTTTCAAAGCCACAATCCCGTGATCAATTAAATAAGTTTTTAACGGTTCGCCGAGGACAAGTCTCCCTGAGGTACCGAGCCATGCGGCCCGAAGATGTACACGCCTCATCCTCCCGCCATGACTTTTTCGATGTTCTGGTCAATTTCTTGGCCAGTCTTTCACCTTACGTGAATGAATATTCTAGAAAGCAGAAAACGCAGGCATATCGTATTGCAAAAGCGGTTATGCGCGCGGAGTCAGCGGTTAAAATTGTAGGAAAAAGCTCCCTTCGTGCGTTATACGACTCAATACACCCCTTTTACGAAATGGACGCACGCTTTTGGGAGCAAAGATCAAAGTCGGAGGAACTACTACGAGATTATGCCAAATCCGCCTCCTATGCTGGCAAGGCGGTAGATTTGGCTGGCAACGATTCATGGCGACTTACAACCTATGGGCGCATTCTTCTTATCCGTGCCCTTCGTGAGTTTGAAATCGGAAGTACCTCATTTTGGCATGTTTACGATCTGGGCCACGAACGCCTTGAAGCTGCATGGAGCAGCAAAAATGCTACAGCAGTTCCTGTGCGGGTTGGTATTCGATGGTCAATTGAATGTTATTTAGTTTACCTTAAGGAGGGGTGTCCTCACGGCAGATCCGTACTGTCTGACCTAGAATCTGATATCACGCGACGCATAACCAATGCTTACAATATAGACATTGTGCGCCAGACGCCTGAGGCTAACAAGATTAGCGAACTGCAGTCATACTTTCTGCAATTGGTCACTGTTCGGGACGCTGATTCAAATGCAGTTGACTTCATTGACGTAGTTCGACGGGGAGTTCCGCAAATAAAGGGATACGAGTAGTACTAAATATTGCTTGGATACGCGTGGTCGTGAATTGATTCTGATGGGGCGGAGGTGTTGTGCTACTAGAGCCCCTCGGGGCTCCCAGTGTCTCTGTTGAAGATGTCCCGGGCTCTTAGTTGGTGCGGCTTGGCTGGGACGCGCCGAAGCGGGTTATACGCACGGCCTTTAATATGAACGTTTTCCGCCTGATGCGGTCGTAGTTACAAGCAAGTTCCGGGATCGACAGATCCCTGCGTGCAGAGGCCCGGCCGTTTCTAGCCCGGTGAGTGAACTCAACTTCAGCGCGTGGCGTGCTCATACACCATCACCTGCGGCACCGTCGGCTGGCAGCACACCAGCACCAGCTCGCGGACGCGCCCGCCGGTGATCCGCTCCAGCTGGCCGGCGTAGAGGGACAGCTGCTGCCGGTAGGCCTCCTGGCTCAGCTCGGAGAGCGCCATGTCCGTCTTGTAGTCCACAACCACGTAGTCCCCACCGGGCTCCCGGTACAGCAGGTCCACCACGCCCTCGAGGACGGCGCCGTCCTCGTCGACCGTGGCGACCGGGAGCTCCTTCCAGTGCTCGCCCGCGGCGGCCGCCCGCACAGGCTCGGAGTCCCAGGCGATGCGGGCGCAGGCGAGCAGGGCTTCGGTGCCGGGCAGGCCGTGCAGCTCCGCCACCGCCGGGGCCAGTCGGTCGATGGACTCCCTGTCGGTGAGGTCGCACAGTTCCATCAGTCGGTGCAGCGCGGTGCCGAACTCGGGCCCGTGGAGCAGCTCTCCACTCTCCTCCGGCGCGGTGCTCTCCAGCGGCACGACGCGCTCGGGCTCCCCGAGGGTGGGCGGGGCCGGTGCGGCGGGGACGTCGTCGTCGGGCGTGGCTGTGACGCCGTACGCGGACGGCGCGGGCACACCGTCCCCTCCGGCCGCAATCGCCGGCGCGGCGTGCGCCGTGCGCGTGACCGACCGGCTGCCCTCGACCCGCGACGCCTCGGCCCAGCGGCTGCTCACCGCGGTCCACTCGGCGAGCACCTCGTCCCAGGACCGCTCCTCGGCCACGGTCTCCGCCCGGCGCCCGCCGCTCTCGACATCCTCGAACGGCAGCTCCGGCGTGCCCGCCACGTGCGCCTTCCGGAGCTGCGCCGCGTGCGAGGACTCGCCCTTCTCCGAGACCGTGTACAGCGACACCACCAGGTGGCTCTGCGCTCGGGTGCACGCCACGTACAGCAGCCGCAGCCGCTCGGCCGCGAGCATGTCCTTCTCGCGCTCCTTGAGCTCCTCGTGGCCGGCGGTGGCCAGGCCCTTCTTGAGGGAGACCTCCATGGTCCCGTCCGCGGCGAAGAGCACGTGCTGGGTGCCCGACCGGGGCGTGGAGCCCGTCCCGGCCAGGATGACCACCGGGTACTCCAGGCCCTTGGCGGCGTGCACCGTGGTGATCCGCACGGCCTTCGCGTCGGTCTCGGGGACGACCGCCTCCTTCACCCGGGCGCCCTCCTCCATCTGGGTCCCGGCCCAGCGCAAGTAGTCGCGCAGGCTCCCGTGGGTGGCGGTGCCCCAGGCGCGGGCCTGGTCGACGACGAAGCGCAGCCGCCGCCACGTCTCCCGGTGCCGGGGCGAGTCCGTGGCGGCCTCGAGGACCAGGAACTGCTCCAGGATCCGCTCCATGAGGTCGCACACCCCGGTCCGGGACAGCTCCCGGGAGAGGGCGCGCAGCGCCAGCAGGGTGCGGGCCACGCGGGTGTCCTCGAGGCCCTCGGGGGCGTCGGCCCGGTAGTTCCAGGAGCCGCCGCCCAGCCGCCAGGCGGCGAGCTCGTCGTCCCCGCAGCCCAGGATGGAGCTGCGCAGGGCCAGCACGAGCCGGCCCGAGTCCGCCGGGTTGGCCAGCGCCTGCAGCACCAGCATGAGCTCCTGGACCTCCGCCGCGCCGTAGACCATCGAGGACGCCTCGGCCCGGTAGACGATGCCCGCCTCGTCCAGCGCCTTCTCGAGCACCTCGAGCGAGGTGCGGGTGGGGAGCAGGATCGCGATGTCCTCCTCGGTGACGGGACGTGTCTCGGCGTCGTCGCGCCCGTCCTGGTGCCGCCAGGCCGGTTCGCCGGTGCGGCCCAGTGCGGTGAGCACCGTGTGCGCGACGTGCCGGGCCTCCCGCTCGTGCACCTCCGCGGCCTTCGGCTTCCCGCCGTCCTCCGCGCCGGGCAGGGTCAGGCCGATCACGCTCACCGGGTGCCCGAAGCCCTCCGGCAGCGGCGGCCGCGCCGGGTCCGGCACGAGCGGCACGTAGGCCGGCTGCCGGCCGTGCTCCTCCTCGATCAGCGTGCCGAACACCTGGTTCACCCACTCCAGCACGGGAGCCACGGAGCGGAAGTTCGTCTGCAGGGTCGCGATCGACGACGACGCCTCCGCCGCGGCCCGCTCCTGGAAGCCCAGGTAGGTCTCGATGTCCGCCCGCCGGAAGCGATAGATGGACTGCTTGGGGTCGCCGACCATGAACAGCCGCCCGCCCTCCACCGGCAGCTCCCGCCAGCCCTCGGGCCCGCAGGCGGCGGAGGAGGCCAGGCGCAGGGCGATCTCGGCCTGGATGGGGTCGGTGTCCTGGAACTCGTCGATCATCAGGCACGCGTACCTGTCGTACAGGCGAGAGCGGACCTCGGCGTGCTCCTCGCCCACGAGCAGGTCCCGGGCCAGGACGAGCAGGTCGTGGAACTCCAGCCGTCCTTGCCGGCGGCGCTCCTCAGCGGCTTCGCACAGCACCGAGGCCATCACGCCGAGCACCAGGTCCAGGGCCCGCCCGGTCAGAGAGTCCTTGAGCGTCACCGCTCTCGCGCTGATCTCTTTCGCCAGCGTCCGGACGTCTGCGATGTTCCCTGTCCACTTCGCCTTGGATCCCTGGCTGAACCCCGTGGTGGGCACCTTCGCCAGATGAGCCACCAATGCCCGAGGCGCGCCACGGCGAGCGGCCTCGATCCCGTCCGCCCAGCTCAAAAGGCGCCCGGTGCCGACATAGAGGCGGTCGTCCACCGACTCGCATCCTTCGCGCATGCTGCGCAGCTCGTCGCAGGAGCGAATGATCGTCGACCACTCGGTGTCCGGGACGGAGAACTCAAAGGCCTCCACAGTGTGCTGCGGCAGCCGGTCCCAGTTCTCGTCCATGACCCGGGCGGTGTCCCGGAGATTGGCCATGGTCATGTCGCAGGCGAAGAGCACCTCCATGGCCGCGGAGTGCTCGGGATTCCCGAACAGGGCGGAGACGATCTGCTGCCACCGGTCCTCGAAGGCCAGCGAGGACTCGATCTCGTCGAGGGTCTCGATGCCCGGCGGGACCCGGGCCTCCAGCGGGTTCTCCCGGATGATCCGGGCGGCGAAGGAGTGGATGGTCCCGATCGGGGCGATGTCGAGGTCGTGCAGGGCCCGGGCGCGGCGGGAGCGCACGGCGTCGTCGTCGGAGGCGGCCCCGAGCGCGGTCCGGACGCGCTCGCGCAGCTCCCCGGCCGCCTTCTCGGTGAAGGTGATGGCCACGAGCGCCGTAATGGGCGTCCCGCGGTCCACCAGCGCCACCACGCGCTGGACCATCTCCCGGGTCTTGCCGCTGCCGGCGCCGGCCTCCACGAACACGGAGCGGTCCAGGTCGTGGCGGATGGTCTCGCGGGCGGGCTCGTCGACGAGCGGGAGCTGCACGGTCTGCGTGGTCACTTCGCGTCCTCCTGGATCAGCAGGGACAGGTGGGGCTCGAGGCCGGGGTCGTCGCGCAGCTTCTCCCACAGGGCCGTCACGTCCCGGTGGCCGCAGACGGTGGTGACGTTGGTGTAGCGCTCCGACTCGGGCACGTGCGGGAAGACCCCGGCGCGCAGCGCGGTGACGATGCCGTGGGCGCCGGTGCGCAGGGCGTCGACGACGTCGTCGGTCAGCTCGTAGCCCACCGGCTCCCCGGGGGCGGAGAGGAACCAGTACTCGCTGCGCACGCCCGCCCCGCCGAGGGAGCGGGCGTAGAGGCCGTAGACGGGCAGCTGGAACTTGGTGCCGCCGGCCGTCGGGTCCTCCCGGGTGAGATGGGCGAACCGGTCCCGGCGGCCGGACTTGTAGTCGACCACCCGCACCGTGCCGTCCGCGTGGCGGTCCACCCGGTCCACGGTGCCGCGGAAGCGCAGGACCGTGCCGTCGGACAGGTCCAGGGTCAGCTCGGCGTCGGTGCCGAAGACCACCTCGGGGGCGTCGATGCCCCACCCGTCCTGGCACTGGGCGGCGAGGTGGCCGTGGGTGGCCTCGAGCTGCTCGAGCATCTCGGCGCGGTGGTGCTGCCAGAGGTCCTCGATCCAGAACTCGTTGCGCTCCCGCTCCATGATCCGCTCGGCTTCCTCGAGCAGGTGCTCCACGGGCGGGAGCGCGCCGTCCTCGATGGCGCGGTTCGCGTGGCTTTCCAGCGCCTCGTGCAGGATGGTGCCCTTGAGCAGCGGGTCGATCTGCTGGGCGAGCTCCCGGTCCGCGAACAACTCGGCGCCCAGGACCTTGGTGACGAAGTAGCCGAAGGGGTTGTTGACCCACTCCTCCAGCGCGGTGGGGGAGACGGGCCGGTCCAGGAAGTCCTCGGGCAGCGCGCTCGGGCCCGCGTGGCCGGTGAAGCGGGTGAAGCGCCCGCGCCGCCGGTCGGCGCGCAGCTGCAGGACGCGGTCCAGGTGCTCGTCGCCGAGACCGTCCGCCCGGTGGCCGCGCACGGTCAGCCACTGCTGGCGCAACTCCTGGGCGGTGACCGGGCGGGGCTCGGCGGCCGTGGCCCAGCCGGCGGAGCGTTCGATGCCGGCCACCGAGGACGGGATCGCCGTCTCCGGTTCCGGGCGGCCGAGCAGGGCGGGCAGCCAGCGCGAGGGCAGGTAGCTGCGGTTCTCCCGCAGGCTGCCGCGGGGTTGGAAGAGCAGCGGCTCCGGGGCCACGGCGAGGGCGGCCTCGAAGAGTTCCCTCTGTCTCCGGACGCGCTCGTCGAGCTCAGGCAGGCCCTCGGTCTGCTGTCGGACCGACTCCGGCAGCAGCGCGTCCTCCTGGGCGTGGACGGGCACGAGGCCGTCGGCCAGGCCCACGAACACCGCGTGGTCGAGGTCCCGGCCCAGGGCGTCGCCGAGCGAGCCGGTGGTCACCCCGGTGCCGATGCGCCCGGTCCGGGAGCGGTGGGCGGTGACGACCTCGCCCACGGTGTGCGCCACGGTGGCCGGGGTGGGGGTGGCGCCGCACCCGTCGAGGTCGGCCAGGTCCGTGAGGGCCTCCCGCAGCATGGATCGGGCCGCGGCGCGGGTGGGTTCCTCGGGGCCGGTGGCGGCCAGGAAGTCGTCCACCAGGCCGAGCAGCCCCGCCGAGACCCCGGCCCACGTGCGGGCTTCGGCGATGCCGTGCAGCTGGGCGGACAGCGCCTGGTGGAAGGCGTCGAAGGCGCGCTGGTCCTCCCGGCGTCGCCGCTTCCGCTCCGCGGACCGGGCCTCCTCGGTGTCCTGCGCGGTTCCTGGCTCGGCGGGGCCCGTTTCACCGGAGGTGTCCTGCTCGCCGGGGGTCTCGGCCGGTTCGGCGTCGTCGTCGGTCACGGGCTTCACCCAGAGGCGCTCGCAGGCCGCGGAGGAGGGCAGGGGGAGCTCCCGGTGGCGCACGAGGCCCTCGGCGATGGCGTCCAGCAGCGGGCGGACGGGTAGCAGCTGACCGGGGGCGGGGAGGTGGTCCAGCAGGCGCAGGACGGTGCGGGCCATCGGGGTGTCGACGAGCTGGACGGGCGCGGGGCCGTTGAACTCGATGCCCGCGTCCTGCAGCCGTCGGGAGACGAGCGGGCGGTAGATCTCCTCGGAGGACCAGAAGATGCCGATGCGGTGGCCGGGGGTTTCCTCGGCCAGCCAGGAGGCGACGGCCCGGACCGCGGCGCGGGACTCGTCCTCGGGGTCGGAGGCGCTGGTCCACCGGGCGTTGTCCAGCTGGGGGCGTGCGGCTCTCAGGATGTCGCCGTCCTCGATGCCGAGCGCTGCCAGAACCGCTTCGGTGCCCGGATCGGGGGCGGTAGGCAGGGCGAAGGCCAGGACCGTGCCGAGATTCCGCACCTCGCCGGCCGCGATGCGCCGGGCCGCGGTGGTCAGCGCCTCGTGGCGGGACCAGAAGCCGCCCGTCAGCCGTTCGGTGACGGCGCGGTGGGCGCGGTGCACCTCGTGCACGACCGGGGGTGCTCCGGTGGGGTCGAGATCGATGCCGTCGAGGGTGGCCGAGCACCGGGCGAGGGCCTGGGCGGTGACGGGACGGTCCGCGCAGTAGTCGAAGCGGCCGGGGTCCGCGGCCAGCAGCCCGGCCGCGGCAGCCTGCCGGACCGCCGGGGTGAGGGGCTTGCGGCCACGGGCGACGTCGTCGGCCAGGAAGACCTCCGTGGCCAGCTCCTCGACCGTCACGGCCCGCACGTTGGCGACGCCGTGGCCGCCCTTCTCGGCCGCCGCCCGGGCAAGGCGGCGGACGACGTCGAGGCCGCTGGCCGGCGTCGGCACGACGATCGTGATCCGGGTCAGGGGAGTCCCCGCGCGGGCCTCGGCGACCCGGTCGGCCAGTGCGGTCCACGGGTCCTGCTCGTCCGGGGCTGCTGTCACGGTGCTCGTCCTTCCCTCGACGAATTTCAGGGACTGCAGAAGCATCGACCGTGCCACCAACGCCGACCGGAGATGTGCCTCGTCTCCGGGCGCCCTCCGATGCATGGCTTTTCATCCGCAATCCAGTCCCGACTGTAGGGGATCGTGAGCCAATGCACAGGGCGGAGCCGGACGTGACGTCTGGACGACACCTGGATAGAATTCTAAAAGTTCTAAAGAAATCTAAACGGAGCAAACGGAAGGGAGGTGCGATGCCCAATCCCTTCAAGCCCACCGCAGGAGCCACTCCGCCGCTGTTGGTCGGGCGCCGGCCGATCCTGGAGGCCTTTCAGGAGTCCATCGATGACGGCCCCGGGGCTCCGTACCTGCTGCAGCTGATGACCGGCGCCCGGGGCGTCGGCAAGACCGTCATGCTCAACGAACTCGGCGACGTGGCAACGCGCAACGGGTGGATCGTCATCCACGCCACCGCCGGACCGGGGATGCTCGATCGGATCGCACGCCGGGCCTCGACATACCGGCAGGAGCTTGGTTCGCGAGATCGCGGCCCCGAAACGACGAGTTGGAGGATCACCACTCCCGTGGGCGAGCTGGGCCGCGAGAGCCAGACCTCGGGGTCGGAGCTGCGGATCTGGTCGGACGAGCTGGCGGACTTGCTGGATGTTCTGGAGCAACATGGCACCGGAGTATGTGTCACGGTCGACGAGATCCACAGTCTTGACCTGGGCCAGATGCAGATCCTGGCCGGAGACGTCCAGATGCTCGTCCGCGAGGGGCGCCGCATATCGCTGATCATGGCCGGCTTGCCGCGGGCTGTGGAGGAGTTGTTGGCCGGTGACAGCCGACCGACGACCTTCCTGCGCCGGGCGGAGCGACCGCTGCTGGCCGATGTTCCGGTCGCCGAGGTCGCTGATTCGTTCCTCCAGATCATCACGGATGCCGATCGGTCCATCAGCGACGAACTGGCCATGGAGTGCGCACAAGCCACAGGTGGATATCCGTTCATGATCCAGCTGGTCGGCTATCACGTCTGGCGTCAGGCGGGAAGGGGGCCCATTACGGAAGAGCACGTCACGGCAGGAGTGGCCGCGGCTCAGTCGCGGCTGGGTGCCTTGGTGCACGAACCTGCGCTGGCGGATCTGTCCGCGGTGGACCGTACGTTCCTGGTGATGATGGCCCGGGACGATGAGCCTTCGCGCCTGGGGGACATCGCCGGCCGGATGGGCAAGGACAGTCGCTATGCCAGCGTCTACCGCGATCGGCTGCTGAAGGCCGGCATGATCCGGGCGGCGGGCCACGGTCTGGTCGACTTCGAGGCCCCCTACCTGCGGGAGTACCTGCGCGAGCACGCGGCACACCTGGTGGCTGGACAAGACGATGGAGGGCAGAGCTGACCCGCCACAATTGCAGGCCTGTGACTGGTCGGAGACGAGGCGCCGCAACTCCTCCAGGCAATCCGTTGCGAACTCGGCAACGTGTGCCTGGGCATTGCCGATGTGGAGATCCGGGAGCGACATGATGAGCAAGTCGCCGGATGCCGGACGGGCGTGCACGCGGAGAAACTCTGATTGACGTCACACGCAGCGACGAGATTTCTGCCTGCGGAATTCAGCGGACACGCCACGATTGCCCCGACATGTCATCGGTGCCGCCTATGGTCGAAAGTGTCAGCGTGGGGGGGAATGAGACGTGACTGCCGATAACAATTCGCCCGTGCCGGTGTGGACACTGGCCACCAAGGACGAGAGCGTTCCGAACATTCTGGGTGATGCAAGCATGACGCCGGCCCGCCTCGCAGAGCTGAGAACGGCATTGGCGTCACTCGCAGCCGCTCCGATCGCGACATTGGAAGCGCACCCCATGTCGGCCAAGCGCGACCGGAATGCCGGTATTCCGCTCAGTGCGGCAAGCCCGCTCGCGCAGCAGTTGTCGCAGCTCGTCACTCGGACGGCGAAGTCGGCGCCCACGGCCAATATTTCCGACAGCGGCGAGGTGCTCTACCGAATGGTGGTTCCCGCCAAGGTCGCCGCCCAGGTCGGCAAGGGCCTCGTGAAACCCATGGCCGCCAAAGCCAACCCCGGCGCCGTGTACACCGATCTGGTCGGCTCCACCGGCATCGTCGCGAAGGCCACCCTCGTTCCCGTTGCCGGCACGAGAGCTGCCGCGGGAGCGGCCACGGGCTCGGCTGCCACCGCTGGTGTGGCAGCCGCAAGTGCCGGGGCATTGACGGTCGCCGCGCCGCTGGTGCTCATGGCCGTCGCGGTCAGTGTCAGCGCTCATGCCGAGCGCCAACGCCAGGAATCGATCGAGCGGATCACGGATCTGCTCGAACAGCTGCACGAGGACAAGCTCGAGGACGAGCGCAGCGAACTGGACGGCTGCCGCGACGCTATCGACAAAGCCACCTCGATCCTCCTCGACCAGGGGCGCATCGGCCTGTCCCTTGGCCTCGACTCGGCTGTGCACGCCATCGGCGCGTCGATCGAACGGGCACGCAGGCGGCTGGGCAAGTGGCAGCGCGCACTGGTCGAGCTCGGGGACGGTCCGGTCGAGATCGGGGCGCTCACGAAAGCATTTCCCGGCGTCAACGAGGAAGGTGGCATTTTCCGCGCGCACCTGGAACTCGCTCGCCTCGCGATCGCTCTGAAACGCCGTGTACTGGTTCTCCAGGCCGTGGAGCATGCACAGCTGGAGGGAGCGGACCACCCGTTCGAGACGTTCATTGGCACGTTGCGGGACGACGAGCGTCGCGTCGACGAACTCGACGCCGGAATCACCGCAGTCCTGCTCCGGCTGTCGACTCTCGAATTGAAGCGTCGCGGCGGCTTCCGCAGCATCATGTACACGCAAGGAGAGGTGGACAACCTTCTCAGTGCTGTGTACCGCCTGCGCGCCCTGGGCGACGACCTTGATATGAAGAACCACCACGCCGACGTCGCCATCGAGATCGAACGACGAGGCGACGGATCGCTCGTGGTGTTGCCCGCTGTCGGTGCTTGACCGTCCCGGGACGTCCCGACGCACCTGCTGAGGGCGCCGGAACGTGCCCAAGGGGACATTCCGTTGCGGGGGACGTACGCGACGGTGAGTGAGGGCTCCGGCCCGAGCTCGGCGACGCTCGCCGCCATGGGATCCATCACGAGCGAGCGGCCGATGGGGATCAGGCCCGCCTGGCAAGGCCCGACCACGTAGGCCGGGACTGCTGCATCACCGGATGAGCGGCTTGTGGACCTCCGTGCGGCGCTGCGGTGGTCTCCGAGCGTGCCGAATCAAGGGTGGTCCGAATGACCGCCCAGAGCCGACCGGCGGCGGATCTCCTGGACGAAGTCCTGCTTCCTCGAGACCAGCTTCGGGCGATGAGCCGTGCCGTCCGTGTTCAGGGGAGGTGCGTAGCATGCGATCCAGGCCGCTTCGAGGGCGTCCACCTCGGCCACGTCGTCGAGCTGGATCCAGCCCACGAGCAGATGCTCGCTCATCCACGCGCTGAGGCGGTCCTCTGCCTGCTTGCCCGGGTCGACCCGGCCGCGGATGTCGAGCGCGGCTCCTTCGGCCCAGCGGGGACTCAGTGGCCACAGTGATGCCAGCAGGGTGCGGCGCAGGGCCGACGACCGTGTGCGTTGCAGATGCTGGCGCCTGATGCGCTGGTGCAGGTTGCGACGGGCGCGTCCCACGTACAGCAGGAGGGCGCCTGACTCGGAGCGGTACAAGGGCGAAGGATCCACCGGCAGGACCAGGCCTGCGGCTGCGGGGTCGTCGGCCGTCGACGGCGCGAGCCACCAAGAGTACACCCCCGGAAACCGGGGGAGATCCGGGAGATCCGGCACCGGCACCGGGACGTGGTCGAGCGGCACTACTTCCGGGTCAGGCATCATCGGACAACAATAAGCGCGGGGGACCAGGGCTCAGCGACCGACGTGCTGGTGGGCCATGGCTTGCCTCATCGTCAGCCAGCAGCACACCAGCACCATCTCCCGCACGTGTCCGCCGGCGCGGGCATCGCCATGGTGGCGCCCCGCCCACGGTGAGCGGGGTCCTCGTCGTCGTGCACCTCCACGGTGGGGAGACCGAGCAGGCGCTGCTCATCATCGACCTGCGCCTGCTCGGCCCCTTCGCGCTGCAGCCGGCGACCTGCCTCTCGGCGGTCGGCCGGCGTCCCGGGGTGTGCCTGGCCGGGTGCGGCACCCGGCCGGCCCATGTCAGACGCGTGAGAGGTCCACGTCCTCGTAGCGCACCATGCGGCTGCCCGCCATGATCCGGTGCCCGGCCCACAGGGTCAGGAAGATGGGGCAGGCCGATGTAGGCGGACAGGGCGGCCAGCAGGTCCATGTTCCCGACGAACGCCTGGTAGTTCTGCCCTGGGAAGATCTCCGTGGCGAGCCGGTCGATACATCTGCGTCCGGAGGTTGCCGACGCCGCGCCCACGGTGGTCAGCGCGAGTCGATCTCGTAACGCGCCAGCACCCGCTGCAGGTCGGGATCCTCGAGCTCGATCGACGACCTCTCGACGACGGACACGGCGTCGGGGCCCAGCTGCTCATCGCGGCGTCGCATCCAGTACGCCCGGCACAGCCTGGAACCGTACTCGGAGTGGAACTGCAGGCCGGCGGCGTAGGAACCGTCGTCGAGGACCTGCTCACGGATCCACTCGGCAATCATGGTGGTGGCCGTACGGTTCGGGCCGGCCAGCGTGCCCAGGGTGACCTCGGCCCGGCATAGGCGGTGGCGGCATCACCGGAGAGGTAGACCGTCGAACCGGGCGTGTCGAAGCGGGACGAGTCGGAGCGGTCCACAATGGCTTCCGGGCGCACCGGAGGGTTCAGCGGGCCGTAGGACGTCTTGGCGATCCGAAACCCGTTGACGGGCCCGTCCACACGGGCCAACCCAGTCCGTGTGCAGACCCCGCTCATGCTCCGTGGCGGTCCTCGGTCATGGCATGGGCGGCGTCCATGACGTCCCGGGCGCGGTCCTGGCTGATGGCTTCGATGGGCGAGATCTCCCCGAGCCAGGGGTTGGCGCCGATGAACCACAGCCGGGCGACGTGCTCGCCCTCCACGCCGGCGACTACGGTCCAGGCCCGGTGCGCCAGCTGCAGCCGCTTCTGCGCCTCCGTGCGCGGCTCGGGGCCGTCGACGCGGGCCCAGCGGTAGCTGATCTTCGGGTCCTTCGTCCCGGCCAGCGCCCCGACGAGGGTGGCGCCCAGGGCGGTGTTGAGCTGACGAACGATCTCGCGGATGCCCAGGCGCGCGGTGCCGGCGTGCGTTCCGCCGACGTCGATGGAGACTCCCATGTCGCTCCCTCCCAGGGGCATGGCAAGAGCGTACTGGTTCATCACCTGAAAAGCGACTGAAATGCCACTCAAGAGTGGTATCTCCGCGTGGTGCCGAGCGTGTGCGGCCGGTCAGGACACGACGGTTCGGACGGGGGTGCGGAGGGCCGCCCGCATCTCCGGCTTCGTCCGATCACACCGGCAACATAGTGCCGCTTCCTTGTCTCACGGAGCCTCCGAGAGTCGATGGGGATCAAATCAGCAGGATATTGCCGATTTATGCATTTCTCGACCAGAATGGGGGAGGATCAGTGTGCACCGGCAGGATGCTGCCGCAAGGGGAGGGCCATGAGTGACGTCGAGGGGGTCGGTAGGGCGATCCGTACTGCTCGCAAGGAGGCCCGTCTGACCCAGAAGGACCTTGCCGACCTGGTCGGCATCTCGGAGCGGACGGTCCGGGCGATCGAGACCGGCACCGGTAATCCCTCGCTGGCCGCTGTGGCCGCCGCGGCAGGCGTGCTCGGACTGCGCCTGGTGGCCGCGTAGTGGCCGACCTGCACCGGCTGCGGTTCGTGGCCGTGGCCGACGTCTACAAGGCCGGCCGGCTGGCCGGCCGGCTCGAGCGCACCGCGGACGCAGGCACAGTGTTCGCCTACGACCAGGCCTACCTCGCCGCAGGCCACCCGCCGGTGGCCGTCACGCTGCCCCTGACCGGCGACCCCGTCACCGTCCCCTCCGGCGGGGTGCCTGCGTTCTTCGCAGGGCTGCTGCCCGAGGGCCACCGCCTGACCGTCCTGAAGGACGCGGTCAAGACCAGCCTGGACGACGAGCTCTCACTGCTGCTGGCCGTCGGCGCCGACGCCCCCGGAGACGTCCAGGTCGTTCCCGCCGGGCAGAGCCCGGTCGAGCCCGAGCCCCTCGCCGACTCCACGAGCCCCCAGGAGCTGGACTTCACCGTGCTGGCCGCGGCGGTGGACCTGCATGCTCTGCCGGGGGTGCAGGAGAAGGCCAGCGCCTCCATGCTCACCGCGCCGCTGACCACCCGGGGCGCGCGGCTGATTTTGAAGCTGAACCCGCCCCGGCATCCGCACCTGGTGGAGAACGAGGCCTTGCACCTGGCCGCGGCCAAGGGGCTGAAGATCCCGGTGGCCGAGGCAGCCGTGGTCGCCGACCGCCACGGGCGGCGCGGGCTGCTGGTGGAACGCTTCGACCGGGTCCGCGAGCGGGAGGGCTGGGGGCGGCTGCCGTTGGAGGACGCCGCTCAGGTCATGGGCCTGCCCCCGGCCGCCAAGTACACCGTGGCGTCCGAGGACGCGGTATTGGCCCTGGCCGCCGTGTGCAAGGCACCCGTGGTCGCGGCGCGGAACCTGTACCTGCAGTTCGTCTTCGCCTGGCTGACCGGCAACGGAGACCTGCACGCCAAGAACGTCTCCGTCCTGGGCGGCCAGACCGGTGGTTTCGCCATTGCCCCCGTCTACGACGTGCCCTGCACCCTGCTGTACGGCGACGACAGCCTGGCCCTGCCGGTGGACGGGCGGACGAAGAACCTGCGGGCGAGGCACTGGGCGGCCTTCGCCCGGGCGATCGGGCTGCCCGAACGCGCCGCCCTGGCCGCCAACACCCTGGCCCTGAAGGCGGCCTCGGCCGTGGACCTGACGTCGCTGCCGTTCGAGGGGTCTCCGCTGACCCATGCGCAGCGGGAACTGCGCCACCGCCGCGGCCAGCTCGAGACGTGATGCCCGCAGCTCTACGGGCCTGCCCACGACCGGGGAGGCCCACCGGTCGGCGGTGCGTGCGTCGGTCTCCGGGGCGGGTCAGTACTGGCTGCCGTCCGCGGGCCCTCCCGGGCCCGTCGTGGTCCGGGACCCATACTGGGGCCATGGGCGACGACGGCTCCTGGTTCCCCCACCGGGGCCGGCCCCGAGAGACGAGGTGAGCAGATGATCGCTGTGATCGTGCGGGGCGTGCTGATGATCCTGGTGCCGGTGGTGGTGTACCTCGTGGTGTCGGCGGCCGCGACCGGGCGGCTGCCCCGCAACCGATGGGTGGGCCTGCGCACCACCGCGAGCCTCTCCTCGGAGACGGCATGGCGGGCGGGGCACCGGGCGGCCGTGCCCAGGCTCCGCTGGTCCGTGGTCGCCGGGGTGGCGGGAGGCGCGGTCGTCTTCGGGAACCTGCTGCTCGCCGACAACGACAGCGCGGGGCTCCTCCCCCTGGGACTGCTCATCATGATGCTGGTGACGATCTTCCAGGCGGCCGCCCGGGGGATCCGCGCGGCGGAGCTGGTGGCCTCGGTGCAGCGCTGAGGGCACGGAGCGCGCACTGCGCCACCGCCGCGGCCCGCCGGAGACGTGATGCCGCCATCTCTGCGGGCCGTCCCGGAGGCGGCGTCGAGCCGGTGGAGAAGCCACATCCGTCGATGCGGGCGGGGGCGGGGCGCTAGCCTGGTCCGGTGGCTCCCGCACGATCCGCCCCGGCCGAGCCCCGCCGCTGGTCCGACCTCCCGAGCGAGGAGGCCGTCCGCGCCGCCCTCGGCACCGAGACGTACGCCCGCGGCGCCGCGTACGCCCGGGCCGGGCGCGTCCACGTCCTCACCAGCGACCCCGAGCACCGGATCCTCTTCGCCGCCGTGGCCGGCAGCGCGCGCGAGCCCTACCAGACGTTCGTGCAGGTCGGCGACGCCCACGGCGCCCTGCACAGCTCGGGGCGGTGCACGTGCCCGGTGGCGGTCAACTGCAAGCACGTCGCCGCGGTGCTGGTCGCCGCGCTCCACGACCTCGGGACCGCGGCACCGGCCACGCCCGCCTGGGAGCGCCGACTGGTCGACGTCGTGGCGGAAGCGGATGCCGAGGGTGCGGCGGGCACGCCCATCGGGCTGCAGTTCGAGCCGGAGGCCGAGCCCGATCGGTACGGCCGCCCGGCCGTGCTCCGGGTGCGGCTGCGCCCGGTGGTGCCGGGGAAGAAGACCCCCTGGGTCCGCACCGGCATCGGCTGGCGGGACCTGGCCTACCCCTACGGGGCGCGCAATCGGAGAGCGGGCCACCGGGAGGCCCTGCACGCCCTGTACCAGGCGCACCAGTCCACGGCGTACTACTACTACGGCGACGCGGCCGTCTTCCTGGACGAGTTCGGCCCGGCGCTGTGGCCGCTGCTGCGCGACGCCGTCGAGGCCGGGGTGCCCCTCGTGCCCGCCAAGCGGGCCGTGGGCGCCGTCGTCCTCGCCGAGGCGCCGGCGGCGCTGTCCCTGGACCTGACCCGGGACGGGAACGGGATGACGGCCGCCCCCGTCGTCCACGTCCCGGGCGTGGACGACGACGGCGCCTCCCTCTCGTTCGTCGGCGAACCCGCCCACGGGGTCGTTCTCCAGCGCTCCGGCGGGGAGGCCGGGCTCGTCCTCGCCCCGCTCGAGCGCCCGCTGACCCGGCAGGCCTCCGCGCTGGTCGCGGCCGGGCCGCTGCACGTGCCCGGCGAGGACGTCGCCCGCTTCCTGGCCGAGTACTACCCCGCGCTGTCCCGCATCGTCGCCGTCCGCTCTCCCGACGGGTCGGTCGAGCTGCCCGAGATCGCCCCGCCGCGCCTGGGGCTGACGCTGACCTACGACGGCCCCCGGGAGGTGGCCCTGGCGTGGTCGTTCCGGTACGACGTCGACGGCGCCGGCCGGACCGTGCCGATCGACGCCGCCGGCGGACCGGGCCGCGACCGGGCCGCCGAGCAGGCCCTCCTGTGCGGCCTCACGCTGCCCGGCGGGCTCGGCGCCGCCATCTCCGCCGGGCCGGGCACACCCGGGCCCGCCCCCACCGCCCGGCTGCGCGGGGTCGACGCCGCGGTGTTCACCGAGGAGACGGTCCCCGCCCTGCGCGAGCAGGGCGTCGTCGTCGACGTCGTCGGCGAGGCGGTCGAGTACCGGCGTTCCGACGCGGCGCCGGTCGTGCGGATCTCGGCCACGGACTCCGAGGACGCGGACTGGTTCGACCTCGGCGTCACGGTGGAGATCGACGGCGAGCGGATCCCCTTCCAGCAGCTCTTCGTCGCCCTCGCCGGTCAGGAGGACCACCTCGTGCTCGACAGCGGCACGTGGTTCTCGATCGACCGGCCCGAGCTCGACCGGCTCCGGCAGCTCATCGAGGAGGCCGGGGCGCTGACCGACCGCGAGCCGGGCCGGCTGCGCGTCACCACGTACCAGGCCGGGCTGTGGGAGGAGCTCGCGGCGCTGGGCGTCGTCGAGGCGCAGAGCGAGCGGTGGTCCGCCGCCGTCGGCCGTCTGCTCGCCGGGGAGGGCGCCGACCCGCCCGCGCCGCCCGCCGGGCTGGTCGCCACCCTGCGTCCCTACCAGCTCGAGGGCTACCGGTGGCTCGCCCACCTCTGGGACGCCGGGCTCGGCGGGATCCTCGCCGACGACATGGGCCTGGGCAAGACCGTCCAGACCCTCGCCGCCGTCCTGCGCGCCCGGGAGAACGGCACGCTCCCCGCGCCGGTGCTCGTCGTCGCCCCGACGTCGGTCGTGGGCAACTGGGCCGAGGAGGCCGCCCGGTTCGCCCCCGGCCTGGCGGTGACCGCGGTCGAGCGGACGGAGCAGAAGGCCGGGCGGGCGCTCGCGGAGACCGTGGCGGGCGCCGACCTCGTCGTCACCTCCTACGCCCTGTTCCGCATCGACGAGCAGGCCTACCAGGGGCTGACGTGGAGCGGGCTCGTGCTCGACGAGGCCCAGTTCGTCAAGAACCACCACGCCAAGACCTACCAGTGCGCCCGGCGGCTCGCCGCGCCGTTCAAGCTCGCGATCACCGGGACGCCGCTGGAGAACAGCCTCATGGACCTGTGGTCGCTCCTGTCGATCGCCGCCCCCGGCGTGTACCCGGACCCGAAGGCCTTCACCGAGACCTACCGCAAGCCCATCGAACGCGGCGACGCCCCGGAGCTGCTGGGCACGCTGCGCCGCCGGATCCGCCCCTTCATCCGCCGGCGCACCAAAGAGCAGGTCACCGCCGACCTGCCGCCCAAGCAGGAGCAGGTGATCGGCGTCCAGCTCAACCCGCGGCACGCCAAGATCTACCAGACCCACCTGCAGCGCGAGCGCCGGAAGGTCCTGAGCCTGCTCGACGACGTCGACAAGAACCGGTTCACGATCCTGAGGTCCCTGACCCTGCTGCGACAGCTCGCCCTCGACCCCGCCCTGGTGGACGAGCAGTACGCCACGGTGCGCTCGAGCAAGATCGACGTCCTCCTCGAACAGCTGCAGGACGTCGTCGGCGGCGGGCACCGGGCGCTGGTGTTCAGCCAGTTCACCGGCTTCCTCAAGGCCGTCCGCGACCGGCTCGACGCCGAGGGCATCGCCTACGTCTACCTCGACGGGCGCACCCGCCACCGCGCCCGGCGGATCGAGGAGTTCAAGACCGGCACGGCACCGGTGTTCCTCATCAGCCTCAAGGCGGGCGGCTTCGGGCTGAACCTCACCGAGGCGGACTACTGCTTTCTCCTCGATCCGTGGTGGAACCCCGCCGCCGAGGCGCAGGCCGTGGACCGGACCCACCGGATCGGGCAGGAGAAGAACGTCATGGTCTACCGGCTCGTGGCCGACGAGACCATCGAGGAGAAGGTCGTGGAGCTGCAGCACCGCAAGCGCGACCTCTTCGACAGGGTCGTCGACGAGGGCGGGGAGCTGTCCGCGCCGCTGAGCGCGGCGGACATCCAGGAGCTGCTGGCGCCGTAGCGCGCGCGGCCCGGGCGCGGTGCGCCTCCTTCCGTCGGTGCCTCCCGGTGTCCCGGATCAGGCGTCACCACGTCCCGCGTCGGTGCCGACGGGCGCCCTCCGCGGTGCGCCGGGCAGCACCAGCGCCGCTCCGCCGAGCAGCGACACGGCGGCGGTGAGGACCAGCACGGCTCCCAGTCCCAGGCCGGGGATGATCGCCCCGGCCAGGGCGGGTGCGACGACCGAGCTGACGCCCCCCACGACCAGGCAGGTCGTGAACGCCGCGCCGGCGCGGTCCGGGACCAGCTCGGCCGTCCAGACCGCGACCACCGCCGAGCC
The DNA here is from genome assembly GCF_001482365.1 of Kocuria flava. Lineage (NCBI taxonomy): Bacteria > Bacillati > Actinomycetota > Actinomycetes > Micrococcales > Micrococcaceae > Kocuria > Kocuria flava. Next base: position 896,843 of record NZ_CP013254.1, read on the forward strand.
CGTCATGTACCCCACGCCGAAGACGCCGGCCGAGGCCATCGTCGCGGTCAGGGAGTCGCCGGCCAGCCCGAGGAGCGCCAGCGCCGCGCCCACGGTCACGAGGCACAGCGCGGCGACCCGCCGGCTGCCCAGTCGCCGGGCGAGGTTCCCGGTCGCCGCGCCCGCCAACCCGGTGAGGCCGACGGCCGCGTAGAGCGCGGGGACGGCCGCGGCCGGGAGGGCGCCGCGGTCGAGGACGTCGGCCGCGTAGGTGAGGTAGACGACGATGACCGCGAAGAAGACGATCGAGTAGGCGGCCGGGACCCGGAGCGCTGCCGCCGGAGAGGAGGCGCCGTCCCGTGGGTGCGGGCGCGGGGTCGGTCCGGTGCGCGGCACCAGGCGGAGGTTCACGACTGCGGCGGCCACCGCGGCCAGGGCGATGCCGGCCCACACCAGGCGCCACGGGCCGAGCGCGGCGAGGACGGCCAGGGCGGCCAGCAGCAGCAGTCCGCCGCTGGTGCCGGTCGTGATGATCGCCAGCGCTCGGGACTGCTGCCGCACGGGCACGGCACGGGTCACGATGTCGGAGTAGGGTGCCCAGACCCAGCCGCCCGCGCTGCCGGCCAGGACGACGCCCACGGCGAGCAGCCAGGGGGTCGGCGCGAGGGTCACGATCACCGCCCCCGCGGCGCCGCAGGCCCCGCCCACGGTCGTCGGGGCGCGCGAACCGTGACGGGCGGCCAGCGGGCCCGCGAGCAGCAGGCCGGCCAGGTAGCCCGCGAAGGTGGCGCTGGAGACCAGGCCGAGCACCAGTTCGGAGAGCCCCAGGTCGTGCCGGATGCCGGGCAGCGTCAGGCCGTAGGCGTACCGGGCCATGCCGAAGGCGACCCCGACCACCGCCGCGCCCGCCAGGCCGATGCGGTTGCCCGCGGAGAGTGCCATGCGTGTCCCTTCGTCCTGCGGCGTGCGCCGTTGCCGGGCCGGCCGGCGATCTCCCGGCCGCTCAGCGCGGCGTCATGACGTCCGGCGCTGATGGTGGATGAGCAGCCGCGCGTAGCCGTCCAGCAGACGGTCGACGAGATCCACCTTCAGGTATTCGTCCTCGGAGATCCTGCGCACGGTGTGCAGGGACGTCCCGTCGTACTCGACGGGCGCGGGCAGATCCAGGGGGCCGCCGGGGGGGCTCCACGGCCAGTCTCCACGCCCCCAGGTCCGTCTGCGGGGTGGAGCCGCCGACCGGTGTGCGCGCCCACAGCCGCCCGTCCGTGCCGACGACCAGGCCGCGGACGACGTGCCACCCGTGGCCGCACGTGACCCGGGAGAACGCCCGGCCGACGAGGGGATAGGACCGGGCGTCCCGGGGGACGTACACGAGGGTGGCCGGTTTCAGTCCCTCCGTGCGCAGCAGCTCGCTCGCCTCGACCCCCACCTGCCGGACGTGCTCCAGGGCCCGCCGGAGGCCCTCGTCGTGCCGGGCGGGATCGGGCGGGATCCGTGCGCCAGGCTCCGGCGCGGACGCCTCCACGGCGTCGGCCCGGGAGCGACGCTCGTCCTCGATGCTCATGCCGGCCCCTCACTCGGGCGGCCGCGATCGACTGTGGGCCACCTCACTCGGGAGACGATCCTACTGGGTGCGGCGAGGCGCCGCCCGGAGTCCTCCGGGCGGCGCCTCGCGGTCACCTCAGGTGCCGCAGCGCGGCGGACGCGCTACAGCGCGCCGTTCTCCCACGGGCCGGTGATCGCGTAGGTGATGCCGGGGCTCTGCACGTTGAAGAACAGGATCCGGCCGTCCGGGCTGAACGTGGCCCCGGCCAGCTCGCTGGTGTTCGGGGAGTTCAGCTCCACCAGGTCGAAGATCAGCCCGTCGGTGGTGACCCCGCGCAGCAGGTCCTTGCCGCCGCCGTCCTCGCACAGCACCAGACCGCCGGTGTTCGGGGACACACAGAGGTTGTCCGGGGCCTGCAGCACCTCCGGGTCGGTGGACTCGTAGACGAGCACGAGCTGACCGCCGGAGTTCCCGCGGGGCCGGTACTCCCACACCTGACCCAGGCCGGCGTCGCCGCCGCTGGTGGAGTTGATGTAGATCGAGCCGTCGCCGTACCAGGCGCCCTCGAGCCGGGCGAAGACCGCGCCGCCCTGGCCGTAGCCCTGCTTGAACACGGCCAGGGTGTCGGTGCTGTCCGGGTCCGGGTCCGCGATGTCGACCCACTCGGCCGGGAGGGGCGTGCCGACGCGCTGGCTGAAGCGGGTGTCGTACTGGGGCCGGTCCTTGACGGCCAGCATCTGCAGCCGTCCGCCGGCGGCCAGGTCGTCCCGGTCGTCGGGGATGAACCGATAGAACCCCGAGGTGCCGCGGTCCTCGGTCTCGTAGACGATGCCGGTCTTCGGGTCGATCGCGACGGCCTCGTGGGTGAAGCGGCCCATCGCCTTCAGCGGCACCGGGTCGACGGGCGCGGTGGCGCCGGCCGGGACCTCGAACACGTAGCCGTGCGGGTGCGCGACGTCCAGGCCGGTGAACGTCTCCTCGCAGGTCGGCCAGGTCCCGGCCGGGGTGGGGCCACCGGCGCAGTTGCGGATGGTGCCGGTCAGCGACGGGTAGGTGCTGACCAGGGACATGGTGGCCGGGTCGAAGACCAGGTTGGTCGTGCCGCCGGCGGCGTTCGGGTCGTAGCTGCGCGCGCCGAAGGCCGGTCCCTCCGCCTGCTCGTGGTTGCGCACCAGGTTGATCATGCCGTTCTCGCCGGGGAACGCGGCCATGCCGTCGTGCTTGCCCGGCGTCGGCGTGCCGTCGCTCATCGGGGTGCCGGTGTGGCCGAAGGCCACGTAGGAGAAGCCGGCCGGCAGCAGCAGCTCCCCGCCCGGGGCGGGCTGCAGCGCCCCGTAGCCGCCGTTGTCCGGAGCCTGCATCGTGTCGTTGCCGCGCGCACGCCCCTCGGCGGCGTGCGCGGTGTTCCCCATCAGCGCGGACAGCGCGGCGGCGGCGCTCAGCGCCCCGCCGGCCTTCAGGAGTCCGCGGCGCCCCATCGTCGTCCGGGTCTGTTGTGCGCTCATGTGGTCGTGGTCCTCACTGGCTCGGTCGGCTGCTTCCGGGGACCGACTCCACCAAGGGCGGGCGAACAGCGGGCCAGCGCGCCGTGAACCGCCCGTATCGGGCACGTGGCCGGTCCTGTTGCGTCCGTGAACGCAGCCACCGGGAAGTGGGAAGGGGCGGTCCCCGCCGCCGGGCGCTGCCCGCCCCGCGGGCCGGACCGGGCCCGGGGGCGTGCCGCGGCCCGGAGGCGGTCCGGAACGTCACGGGACGGTGCCCGGAGCGCACGACGACGACGGCGGGGCGCGGCAGCCGCCCCCGGTGGGGCTAGCGTGAGGTGGGCGCGGTCGTCCCGCGCCCACCCGTCCCGCCGTGAAAGGCCCGCATGTTCCTCCGCTCCGGTGCCGCGCCCCGCCGCCGGCCCCTGCTGCCCGCGCGGGCGGCGTTCTGGGTGCAGGCCTCCGTGCTGCTGGTCATCATGGCCGCCTCGAGCGCGCCCAGCCCGCTGTACCCGCTCTACCAGGACCAGTGGGGCTTCCCGCCGGTCGTGCTGACGGTCATCTTCGCCGCCTACGTCGTGGCCCTGCTCGCCGCGCTGCTCACGGTGGGGGCGCTGTCCGACCACCTGGGGCGGCGCCCGGTGCTGCTGGCCGCCCTCGTGCTGGAGATCGCCGCGATGGCCGTCTTCGTCGCCGCGGACAGCGCCGGGACCCTGATCGCCGCCCGCCTGGTCCAGGGCCTGGCCACCGGCACCGCGACCGGGGCGCTGGGCGCCTACGTCATCGAGCTCGAGCCGCGGGAGCGCCGGGGGCTGGGCACGGTGCTCACCGGCGCCGGGCCCGTGCTGGGCCTGGCCGCCGGGGCCGTGGTCTCGAGCCTGATCGTCGCGGCGGCCCCGGCGATGATCGACCTCGTCTTCCTCGTGCTGCTGGGCCTGCTCGTGCTGCAGGCCGTGGGCACCGCGCTCGGCCCCGAGACCGTGGCCCGGGCGCCCGGGGCGCTGGCCTCGCTGGTCCCGCGCGTGTCCTTCCCGCCGCAGGTGCGCCCCTCGGCGCTGTGGGTGCTGCCCGCCGCGACCGCCTGCTGGGCCCTGGGCGGGCTGATCATCTCCCTCGGCCCCAACCTCGTGCGCACCCTGACCGGGACGGAGTCGGTGGTCCTCACCGGCGTGGTCGTCGCGGCCCTGACCGGCACCGGCGGGACCGCCATCCTCTTCCTGGGTGCGACGGCCCCGCGGCGGGTGCTGGCCCTGGGCATGAGCCTGCTCGCGGCCGGGATGGCCGCCACGATCGGGGCGCTCGCGGCCGGGTCGGTGGCGCTGTACCTCGCGGCCACGGTCGTGGCCGGCGTGGGCTTCGGCGCCGGCTTCCTCGGGGTGCTGCGCACGCTGCTGCCGCAGGCGGCCCCGCACGAGCGCGCCGGGCTGCTCTCGGCGATCTACGTGGTCAGCTACCTCTCCCACAGCATCCCGGCCGTGGCCGCCGGCGCGGTGGCGGGACCGGCCGGGCTGGTGCCCACGGCGATCGGCTACGCCGTGGCGGTGCTGCTCCTGGCCGTTCTCGTGCTCGTCGGGCTGCGCCGGAACCGGCCCGTGCCGGGCCGGGACCGCGCCGCCTGACCGCCCCGCACCTCCCGGGCCCGCGGTGCCGTCCTCGTTACGATGCCCGAGACACGGCGCGCCGCGGCGCGGTGGTGCCGCGCGCCGACACGACACGAGAGGACACCCCCATGACGTCTCCGACACCGGCCCCCGTGGTGCTGGGCCGCATCGACGAGTCCTTCCACCAGGTCGCCGCGGCCGTGGTCGAGGAGGTGCTCCTGCGCCTGGGCCACGAGGTCGAGGTGCGCGAGGGCCCGCACCCGCAGATGTACCCGCAGCTGGCCGAGGGGGAGCTGGAGCTCTTCGCGGACAGCTGGCTGCCCGGCGGCCACGGGACCTACTGGGCGGAGGTCGGCGACCGGGTCCTCGAGGTCACCCCGCTGTTCGAGGGCGCCCGGTTCTACTGGGCCGTGCCCGGCTACGTCCCCGCCGAGCTGGTCTCCTCGCTCGGTGACCTCGCCCGTCCCGAGGTCACGGCCCGGATGACCACGCTGGAGGTCCAGGGCACGACGCCGGGGGCCGGGCTGACCATGCGCTCCCAGCAGCTGGTGGCCGACTACGGGCTGGACGCGGCCGGGTGGACCCACCGGATCGGGGACCTGCAGGCGATCCTCGACACGGTCGAGCGGCGGATCGCCGCCGGCGACTGGTTCGTCACGCCCCTGTGGCAGCCGCAGTACCTCAACGACGTGCACGAGCTGCGGCCCCTGGCCGACCCGCTGGGGGTCTTCCCGCTCCCGGACCGGGCCTCGCTCGTGGCCCACCGCGGCGCCTGGGAGCGGCTGCCGCAGCGCACCCGGGAGGTGCTCGGGCGGATCCACTACCCGATCGAGGCCGTCAACGCCATGGACCGCACGGTCAACCTCGACGGCCTCGACCCGCTCACCGCTGCCCGGCAGTGGATGGCCGGCCACGAGGACGCCGTGGCCGCCTGGCTCGCCTGAGCGCTCCCGTGCCGGGGGCCGCGGGGCACGTCCTCGGGCGGGCCGTGCGCGGTGCTGCGCTCAGGAGCGGCGCCGGTGGTGGAGGATCAGCAGCCGCGCGTAGCCGTCCGTGAGCCGGTCGACGAGCCCGGCCCGCGTGCACACGTCCTCGGCGATCCGGCGCACCACGTGCAGGGAGGTCCCGTCGAACTGCACGCTCGGGGGCAGCTCGAGCGGGCCGCCGGGCGGCTCCACGCGCAGCCGCCACGCGTCCAGGTCCGACGGCGGGGCGGGGCCCCCGGCCGGGGAGCGCGTCCACAGCCGCCCGTCCGTGCCGACGACGACGCCGCGCACCACGTGCCACCCCCGGCCCTCGACGACCCCGGACAGGGCCCGGCCGACCAGGGGCCAGGACCGGGCGCCGTGGGGGACGTGGACGAGCTTCGCGGGCGCGAGCCCCTCCGCGCGCAGCAGCTCGCTCGCCTCGACCCCGACCGCGCGCACCTCCGCCAGGGCGCGCTCCAGGCGCTCCTCGTAGGCCGCCCGCTCGCGCGGCTCCCGGCGGCTGGGCCGGTGGGGGTGGGCCGCCGTGGTGGCGACCCGGCAGCGTCGTTCGTGCTCGATGCTCATGCCCGTCCTCGTCTCGACGGGCACGAGTCTATGTGGTTCAGCTCACGCGCACGGCCGACCCGGCCGGGCTCCGGCGCTCCGGCGCCGGGACGGGCTCGGCCGTGAAGGTCTCCCACAGCCACCGGGCGATCCGGGCGGTCTCGGCGCGCAGCTCCCCGGTGCTCATCGGCCCGAAGGTGGTGGCGGTGTCCGAGCCGGCCACCGCCGCGGCGGCGGCGGTGTTGGCCCGGGCGTAGAAGGCCTGCGCGTCCGCCAGGAACTCCGCCCACTCCCGGGCGCGGCCGAGCGCGGGGCACAGGCCGGGCCACATGCCGGAGGCCTTGAACGCCTCCCGCGGGATCCGGTCCAGCACCGCCCGCCGCGGGTCGCGCCCGGTCTCGGCCGCCCGGGCGGCCTCCCGGCTGACGAACCCGGCGACCGTTGCCGCGCAGCGGTCCCCGGCCGCGCCGTCCATCCCGTGCCGGTAGAGCACCGCCCGCACCTGCCAGTGCACCCAGGCGCCGGCGGCGCGGTGGCCGGTGACCTCCGCCCAGGTCTCCACCGCGGCGTCGGTGGCCAGGCTGAAGGCCCGGCGCAGCCCGGCACCGACCGGTGTGGGGGGCGGTCCCGCCCCGAGCGGGTCGTGGGTCAGGAGAGCAGGGTCGTGCAGGGAAGTGTCCATGGTCGGCGTTCCGATCCTCGCAGGGCGGGCACCCGGTGGCCGACCCCCTCGTTTGCGTCGGCGAACTCCTGGGCGCTGAAGCTCCAGTATGGCCAGGAAGCCCTCCGGCGACCAGTTCCCAGTGTGGCCCACAGCCACCGCACCGCCGGGTGCGGACGATCCGGTCAGGATCCGGCGGCGATCTCCCGGGCCACCCGCCGGGCGATCTTCCCGACGTAGCCGGTCAGGCCCGGGCGGTGGACGTAGCCGACGAACCGCAGGCCCGGAGCGAGCTCGCGGCCGGCGCCGTCGCGCGGCATCCCGTGCTCGTCCAGCACGCCGAGCCCGCCGACGAGCTCCTCCAGGCCGGTCCGGTACCCGGTGGCGGCGATGACGGCGTCGGCGGGCTCGCGCCGGCCGCCGGCCAGGACCACGTCGGCGCCGTCGAGCCCCACCACGGCGGGGACGCACTCGATCGCCCCAGCCCGGATCTCGTCGAGGACCACCTGGTCGACGACCGCGGGGGTGACCCCGCGGGCCCTGATCGCGGCCATCGCCCCCTCCGTGGGGCGGGGCAGGCCGTAGGCGCTGAGGTCCCCCACCGTCCGGCGCTGGAGGGCGAACAGCAGCCGGTCCACGAGCGGGTCGGGCAGGCGCAGCAGCAGCGGGACGGGCAGGTCGCCGGGCACGCCGTGCAGCTCGCGCAGCAGGATGTTGGGCGGGGTGCGCACGGCCAGCAGCACCCGCGCGGCGCCGCCGGCGACGAGCTGGTGGGCGATCTCCATCCCGCTGGTGCCCGCGCCGGCGACGACCACGGTCCGGCCGGCGAAGGGTGCGGGGCTGCGGTAGGCCGAGGAGTGCAGGACCTCGCCGCGGAACGTGCTGCCGACCGCCCAGGAGGGCAGCTTCGGCCGGTTGAGGGCGCCGGTGGCGACGACCACGTGCCGGGCGGGCCGGTCGCCCGCCGAGGTGCTGACGCGCCAGCCTCCGTCGTCGTCGGGGCGCACCCGGGCGACCTCCACGCCGGTCTCGACCGGCACGCCGTGGTCGGCGGCGTAGCGCTGCAGGTAGGCGACGTACTGGTCGCGGGTCGGGAACTGGCCGTACGCGCGCGGGAAGGGCGCGCCGGGCAGCGCGGAGCGGCGGCGGGAGGTGTTGAACCGCAGCGCGTCGTAGCGGCCCGTCCACGCGGCACCGGGCCGGTCGCCGCGCTCGAGCACGGTGACCGGCACGGCGCGGGCCAGCAGCTCCGCGGCGGTGGCCAGGCCCGCCGGGCCGGCACCGAGGACGAGGACGGGGGGAGCGGTGCCCACGGGGGCCTCCTTCCGGCCGGCCTGCGCGGCGGCTCAGCGGATGTTCTGGTTGACGTGGAAGAGGTTGCCGGGATCGTAGCGGCGCTTGACCTCGAGCAGCCGGTCGTAGTTCTCCCGGTAGCCGGCGCGCACCCGGTCCTGGCCCTCCACCATCATCATGTTCACGTAGGCGCCGCCGAGCGAGTGCGGGTGGATGGCCTGCCAGTACCGCCCGGACCAGTCCCGCAGCTCCTCGGCCCGGGCGGGGTCGTGGTCCACGGCGGCGATGACCATGGCCCAGGTGGCGTCGCGGTAGCTGAACGCCGTGTCCGTGCGGCCGGGGCGGTGGGCGGCGCCGTCGACCGGGTACAGGTGCATGGTCGACTGCACCGTCGGCAGCGTCGCCCCGTGCCGGGCGTGCAGCTCCACCGCCTCGTCGGGGATCTCCCCGATGAAGTCGGCCCGCCAGTACCACTGGTCGCCCGGCGGCAGGAGGGCGTCGAAGGCGGTCTGCAGCGCGGGGAACGGCATCGGCTGCACGCCGTCCAGGGCCGGTCCCAGTGCCCGCGCCGGGGCGAGGGCCGCGTCGGCCTCCTCCGCGGGGCCCGTCCAGCACCACACCACCCCGCACACCCGCTGCCGGTGCAGCTCCTCGGGGAACGGCGGGACGGGCGGGACGATGTGGAAGGCGAAGAACCCGTTGAGGTCCTCCGGGGCGGTGGGCAGGAAGTCGCGGTACCAGCGCAGCAGCTCCGCGGCCCGTTCGACCGGCCAGAGCATGGGCCCGCCCACGACCGTGTCGACCGGGTGCAGCCGGAAGGTGAACGCGGTGACCACCCCGAAGTTGCCCCCGCCGCCGCGCAGCGCCCAGAACAGGTCGGGGTGGTGCTCGGCGTCGGCCGTCACGAGCCTGCCGTCGGCGAGCACGACGTCGGCGGCCAGCAGGTTGTCGACCGTCAGCCCGTGCCTGCGGGTCAGATAGCCTATCCCGCCGCCCAGGGCCAGCCCGCCGACCCCGGTCGTGGAGACGATCCCGGACGGGCAGGCCAGGCCGAAGGCGTGCGTGGCGTGGTCGACCTCGCCCCAGCGCGCCCCGCCCTCCACGACGGCGCGGGCGCCGGCGGGGTCCACCCTGATGCCGTTCATGGGGGAGAGGTCCAGCACGATCCCGCCCTCGCAGGTGCCCAGCCCGGCGCCGCTGTGCCCGCCCCCGCGCACGGCCAGGTCCAGCCCGGTCTCCCGGGCGGTGGTGACCCCGGCGACGACGTCGGCCACGTCCTTGCACTGCAGGACCAGCGCCGGGTGCTTGTCGATCATCGCGTTGTACACGGCGCGCGCGGCGTCGTAGCCGGGCTCGCCCGGCAGGAACACCGGGCCGCGCATCCGGCTCCGCAGCCGCTCCAGCGCCTCGGGCGTCAGCGCGCCGGCCGTGGTGGCTCGTTCCGCCATGACGGCACCTCCTCCGTGCTCGTGGGCCTGTGCCCACGGTGCGCGCCGGGGCTTTCACGGGCCTTTCATCCCGCGGTCAGTGGCGGACAATGGGGACATGGGACAGGACCCCGTGGAGATCGGCGTCCTGGGGACGCTCGAGGTCCGGCGCGCCGGAGCACCGGTCGCGCTGCCCGGCGCGCGGCCGCGCACGGCCCTCGCCGCGCTCGTCGTCCACGCCCCGCACCCGGTCTCCGTGGACGCCCTCGTCGAGGCCGTGTGGGGCGACGACGGACCGGCCCGCCCCCGCGGGGCGCTGCACACCGTCGTCTCGCGGCTGCGCGCGGTCCTGGGCGGGGAGGCCGTGCGGGCCGGTCCCGCGGGCTACCGGCTGGCGCTGCCGCCCGGGGCGGTCGACGCCGGCCGGTTCGAGGCCCTGCGCTCCCGGGCCGCCGGGATGCCGGCGCCGCAGGCGGCCGGGGTCCTCGACGAGGCGCTGGCGCTGTGGCGCGGGCCCGCCTACGCCGAGTTCGCCGACCACGGTTTCGCCGCCCCCGAGGCCGCGCGCCTGGAGGAGCTGCGCCTGCGGACCGTGGAGGACCGGGCGGTGCTGGCGCTGGGCACCGGGGCGGTCGACGACGCGGTGGCCGCCCTCGAGGACCTCGTGATCCGGGAGCCGCTGCGGGAGCGCGCCCACGGGCTGCTCATGACCGCCCTCTACCGCGCCGGGCGGGCGGCCGAGGCGCTCGAGCGCTACGCCGCGCTGCGCCGGAGCCTCGCCGGCGAGCTGGGCCTGGACCCCACCCCGGCCCTGCAGGACCTGCAGCGGCGGATCCTCGGCCACGACCTGCTGCCCGGCCCGCCGGTCGCCCCGGCGGCCGTGCGGGGACCGGCGCCCGCCTGGCCGCCGGCCGCCGGCGCCTTCGTCGGGCGGGAGGAGGAGACCGCGCAGCTGCTGCGGGCCGTGGCCGCCCACCGCCTCGTGTGCGTCACCGGCCCCGGCGGGGTCGGCAAGTCCCGGCTCGTCGCCGAGGCCCTGCCCGGGCTCTGCCGGCGGCTGGCCCGCCCGGCGGTGGTGGTCGAGCTCGAGGACGCCGCAGCCGCCCGGGTCGAGGCCCGGGTCGCCGCCGCCCTGGGCCTGGGCGCCACCGGGCGGCTGCGGGAGGCCGTGCTCGAGTACCTCGCGGCGTCCTCCCTCCTGCTGGTCCTCGACGGTGGTGACCGCGTCCTCGGCGCGCTGCGTGACCTCGTGGACGCCGTGCAGCGGACGGCCCCGCGGGTGCACGTCGTGGTGACCGCCCGGCACCGGCTCGAGCGCCCGGACGAGCAGGTCCTCCCGCTGGCCCCGCTGCCGCTGCCGGATCCGGAGGACACGCCGGAGCGGGCCGCCCGGACCGGTGCCGTGCGGCTGTTCCTCGACCGGCTGGGCCGGGCCCGGCCCGGCGCCGGGCCGGACGCGCCGGCGGACGTCGTCGAGCTGTGCCGCCGGCTGGACGGGGTGCCGCTGGCCCTCGAGCTGGCCGCCACGCAGGCCGCGGCGCTCGGGGTCCGGGCCGTGCTCGAGGGCCTCGGGGCGGGGCTGGAGCTCGAGGACGGTGCGCACGGGCCCCTGCGCACCGTCGTCACCCGCTCCTACGACCTGCTCGCCCCGCCCGACCGGGCCCTGCTCGGCCGGCTCGCGATGTTCACCGGGACGTTCGACCTCGGCGCCGCCGAGCAGGTCGCCCCGGGGACTCCCGCCGCCGCGGGCCTCGCCCGGCTCGTACGGGCCTCCCTGGTCCTTCCCGTGGTGGACGGCGCCGCGACGCGCTACCGGCTGCTCGGCGTCGTCCGCGCCTTCGCGGCCGAGCGCGCGGACGCGGGCGCCCCGGAGGCCCACCGGCGGTGGGCGGCCGACCACGCGCAGCGGTGCGCCCGCGCGGCGATCGGACCGGACTGCGGTGCCGCCCTGGGCGGGCTCGAGCGCACCCGGGCGGACCTCGCCGCCGCCGTCGCCGGTGCCCTCGCGGCCGGCCGTCTCGAACCGGCGGCCCGCACCGTCGGCGCCCTCGGGCTGTGCGTGCACTGGGTCCCCGGCCCCGTCCTGTCCGACCTCGCGCTGCAGGTCGGCGAGCACCCCCGTCTCGGGAGCACCGGGGCGGGCGCACTGGCGCTCGGGGCCGCGGCCCTCGCCGCGGACGAGCGCGGTGAGCCCGGCCGGGCGCGCCGGCTCGGGTCCCGGGCCCTCCGGGCGGCCCGCACCCCGGCCGAGCGGTACCTGGCGCGGGCCGCGCTGGGCATCGCCGCCATGTACGCCGGGGACCGGGACGAGGCGGCGCGGCACTGGCGGGACGTCCTGACGATCGCCGGCCTGCCGGAGGCCTACCGGGTCGACGCGCACGCGGTCCTGGCCCTGGCCCACGCGACGGCCGGCGCGGCCGCTCCGGCCGAGGAGCACGCGGCCGCCGCCCGCCGGGCCGCCGAGCGCAGCGGCGCGGCGTCCCGGGAGGCGTTCGCCCTCTACGCGAGCGGTGAGGCGCTGCTGCCCGCCGACCCGGAGGCCGCGGTGGAGGTCCTGCGGGAGGCGGCGCGGATCGCCGAGGGCGTCGGCGCCGCGCAGGTCTCCGCGGTCTCCTCGGTGGCGCTGCTCTCCGCGCTGACCCGGACCGGGCGCGGGGCGGAGGCCCTCGACCTCGCGCGCACCCTCCTGGAGGTCCAGCGCCGCGGCGGCCACTGGCCGCAGCTGTGGACCACGCTGCGGATCCTGGCCGAGCTGTTCGCCGCGGGCGGGTGCCCGGAGGTCGCCGCCCTGATCCTCGGCGCGGCCGAGGTGGCCGGGTCGGCGCCCGGCCTCGGCGGCGCCGACGTCGAGCGCTACCGGGCCCTGCAGGCCGGCCTGCGGGCGGAGCTCGGCCCCGAGCGGACCCACCGGATCGCCGTCCTCGCCCGGCTGCTCCCGCGCGCGGAGGTCCTCGACCGGGCCCGGGACACCGCCGAGGCGCTCGGGGCGCGGCGGTCCCCGTCCTTCCCGGGCCGGTAGGACGTGCTCCCGCCGTGCGGGGAGCCCCCGCACGGCGGCGGGCTCAGATCTCGATCCGGTGCGCCTCCCGCAGGGTCGCGAAGCGCTCGGGGTTGGAGGTCAGCACGATCACCTGGGTCCGCTCCCCGGCGGTGGTGATGGCCGAGGCCAGGCGCCGCAGCCGCTGCGGGTCGGAGTGGCCCAGGGCGTCGTCGAGCAGCACCGGCACCCCGTCCTCCGGGTCCACGAGCAGGGCGGTGGCCAGGCGGATGAGGATCACCAGCTGCTCCTTGGCCCCGGTCGAGAGCGCGGGGAAGGGCAGCCAGTCGCCGTCGAGCCTGCGCTCCTCGACCTCCAGCGACCCGCTGACCCGCACCTCGAAGTCGGGGCCGTAGACCGCCCGGCCCAGCTGCTCCACCGCGGCGCGGAACGGCTGGACGTACTGGGCGTGGGCGCGCTCGCGGTGGGCCAGCAGCGTCCGCTCCAGCAGCAGGGCGGCCTCGGCCCGCCGCTCGAGCCCGGCCAGGTGGCGCCGGGCGGCCTCCAGGCGGGTCCCGGCCCGGTCGTGGTCCTGCTGCACCCGGTCCCGGCCCATGCCCTCGAGCCGGCCCTCCAGGGAGCTGCGCCGGCCCCGCCGCTCCTCGAGGATCCTCTGGAGCCCCTCGATCTGGTCGCCGACGAGCTCCCGGTCGGTCAGCACCCGGTCGGCGTCGAGGCCGGCCAGGGCGGCCTCATGGGCGTCGATCTCCTCCTGGACCGCCGCCATGGCCTCGGCCGCCGCGGTCACGGCGCGGTCGAGGTCCTCGTCGGGCACCTCCCGGCGGGCCTCCTCGAGCCGGGCCCGCCGGCCGGTGAGGCTGCGCTCGAGCTCGAGCAGCTGTCCCCGGACCGAGTGCACGTCCGTCTGGGCCCGCTGCAGCTCGTCCCGGGCCGCGTCGGCGGCGGCCTCGGCGCGGCGGGCGGCGTCCTCGGCCTCCTCGAGCGCGGCCTCGGCGGCGTCGGCCGCCTCCCGGGCGGCCTCGGGGGTCGCCGGCAGCGGCACGTCGTCGTCGCGCCGTGCGCGGTGCTGCTCGATCGCGGCCGCGAGCCGGTCCCGGTCGTCGCGCAGGCGGGACTCGTCCTCGCCGTCGAGCAGGCGGTCGCGGTCGGCGACCGCCTCGCGCACCTGCCGCTCGAGCTCCTGGGCCTCGCGCAGCGCGGCGCGGGCCGCGGCGACCGAGGCGACGCCGTGCCGGGCCAGCAGCGCGACGAACGCGGCGGCGGCCGTGCGGGCGGCCTCGCGGCGGGTCTCGATGCCCTGCTCGGGGGACAGGCGCAGCCGCCACTGATCGGGCAGCTCGAGCTCGACCTCCCCGGTCACCGGGACCGCGAGGGGCTTTTCTGGGTCGACCTCCTCGCGGACGCCGTCGCGCACGAGCGGGCGCGCCCGGCCGAGCGCGGTGAGCTCGAGGCGGGCGCTGCCGGCGGCCAGCTCCGCCTCGGCCCGCTCCGCGGCGCGCTCGGCGCGCTCGAGCCGGTCCACGGCGTCCTCGTCGACCTCCGTGGCGGGACGCGACTGCAGCTCGGCCAGCCGGGCCCGGACCTCCTCGAGCGAGCCCAGGACCTCGAGCACGCGGCGGTGGCGCCCGACGTCGTCGAGGTGGGCCCGGTCCTCCCGCGCGGACCGGGCCGCCGCGCGGGCGTGCTGGACCGCCGTCTGCGCGGCGGCCCGGCGCTGCTCGGCCTCCCCGGCGCGCTCGCGCACCGGGGCGAGCTCCTCCTCGCACCGGGCCAGCTGCCCGGCGAGCGCGGTGCTGCGCTGCTCCTCGGCGGCCAGGGCGGCCACGAGCTCGGTGCGGCGGGCGGCCCGCTCCCGGGCGCGGTCGAGCTCGCCCTGGGCGGCGTCGCGGCGGCGCCGGGCCTCCTCCCGCTGCCGCTGGACGTCCTCGACCTGCCCGGCGGCGCGGTCCAGCTCGGCGTGCTCGGCGCGGGCGGTGGCCAGCTTGCGCTCGGCGTCGGCGATCGAGGCGGTGAGCTCGGTGAGCTCGTCCTCGACCACGGCGATCGTCCGCAGCTCCTCGGCGGCCTCGGCGGCCGCGGCCTCGGCGTCGCGGCAGGCGGTCTCGGCCTGGACGTAGCCGGCGTTCTTCTTCCGCGTCGCCGTCCAGTACTTCTCGCACTCGGCCCCCACGCGCTCCAGGAGGGTGGCGACCTCGCGGTCGTCGCCCGGGGCCTCCCCGGCGCGGGACTCCAGGGCCCGGCGCAGCGCGGCGCTGTCGGTCAGGGCGTTCTGGGCCAGCCCGCCCGCCTGCATGAAGCGCAGGGCCTTCCACAGCGCGGTGTCGGCCCCGGCCCACAGCGCCTCGGCGGCGTCGTGGGCCTCGCGCCCGGTCACGGCCCTCCCCGACTCGGGCCCGGCGACGTGGCGCAGGGTCGTGGACGGGCGCTTCAGCCACTGCTTGGTGTAGACCACCCGGGTGGTCCCGATGGAGAACTCCGCCTCCACGAGCACGGGCACGTCCCGGCCGGCGGGCCGGGCCTCGAGGATCCGCTTGTGCTTGCTGCTGTCGGGCAGGTCCAGCAGGGCGTCGAGGGCGTCGATCATCGAGGTCTTGCCGATCTCGTTGCGCCCCGTCACCACCACGACCCCCGCGTCGGGGAAGGTCAGCTCGCGCTCGGTCACGCCGCGGAAGTTCTCCAGCCTCAGGCGGTGCAGCTTCATCGGGCGGCTCCTCCCACGAGGCGGTACAGCAGGCGCAGGGCGTCCCCGGCGGCGGGGGCCTCCGCCGTCTCCGAGGCGGCCGTGGCCCGCAGCTCGGCGACGGCGTCCGCGGCGTAGCCGCCGACGTCGAGGTCCTCGAACTCGTGCCGGTCGGGGACCACGGCGAGGTCGGTGTGGCGCTCCCACGCGTTGAGGCTCGCGAAGACCTCGGCCTGCTGCTCGAGCAGGGCCTCCAGGGCCGCGGCCTCGGAGAGGTTCAGGGTGCCGGTGAAGACGGTCTTCAGGACGATCCGCTCCTTGGGGGTGAGCGCGGCCAGCTCGGCGCGCAGGGCCTCGACGTCCTCGGCGCCGTCGAGGTGGCGGGTCAGGACGCGGTGCTCCCACTGCCCGACCGGGTGGGCGGTGACGCGGGGCCCGTCGTCGTCGAGGTCGACCTCCAGGACGTGGCCGCGGCCGGGCTCGCGGAAGCCCGTGGACTCGTGGGTGCCGGAGTAGTGGATCGCCCCGTGCCCGTCCTCGGGCCAGCGGATGTGGCGGTCGCCCAGGGCCACGTAGTGGATTGCCCCGCGGGCCAGCGCCTCGTCCAGCGGCGCCCGGCGCACGGTGGTCAGGGAGGTGCGATCCGGGTCGAGCTCGTCGAGCATGCCGTGCCCCACCACGATGCGCAGCGTCCCGTCCGCCTCGAGGCCTTCCAGGGCCGGGGCCACCGGGTCGGTGTCGGGGCGCTTGCTGCGCCAGGGGGCCGCGACCAGTTCCACGCCGTCGACGACGGGGTGCGGGCCCCGCTCGTCGAGCAGCACCACGTTGGCCGGGGCGAGGTCCCGGAAGTCCGGCCGGCCCCAGAGCGAGCCCGGGCCCAGGGGGTCGTGGTTGCCCGGCAGCAGGTACACGGGCAGCCCCACGGAGCCCATGGCGTCCAGGGCGCGCCCGACGTCCCGGCGGCTCAGGTTGGCGTGCTCGAACACGTCCCCGGCCACCACCACGAACGCGCACCCGCGCTCGCGGGCCAGCTCCCCGATGCGCCGGATCGTCTCGACGCGGTCGCCCGTGTACCGCGACTGGGCCTCGCCCTCGAGGTAGTGCCGGGTCATGCCCAGCTGCCAGTCGCTCGTGTGCAGGAAGCGGGTGCTCGTCATGGACGTCCTTCGGTCGTTCGCCGTCGCGTGCGCGGGGTCCGCGCCACCGGCGCGCCGCACAGCCCGTGCGGTTCCCCGGTGACACCGCCATTCTGGCCCCTGTCCCGGACACGCTCCGGCATCCGGCCCGTCGAGGCCCGCCCGTGCCCGTCCCCGGACCGTCGTGCGGCGTCCTCCGGGCGCAGCGGCCGGATTCCTGGCGCACCACCGGTTCTCGATACCGTGAGGCGGATAACCGACGCACGGAAAGAGGCCAGAATGCACGATCGGATCCGCAATGCCCGGCTCGGCGAGCGCGTGATGTCCGCCGAGGAGGCGGCCGCGCTGATCCAGCCGGGGATGACCGTCGCGATGAGCGGCTTCACGGGCGCGGGCTACCCCAAGGAGGTGCCGCTGGCGCTGGCCCGGCGCATGGAGGCCGCCGAGCAGCCGTTCCGGATCCGGGTGCTCACGGGCGCCTCCACCGCCCCGGAGCTGGACGGGGCCCTGGCGAAGGTGGACGGCATGGAGCTGCGCCTGCCCTACCAGTCCGACCCCGCGCTGCGGGAGCGGATCAACGCCGGCACCCTCGACTACATCGACATCCACCTCAGCCACGTCGCCCAGCACACCTGGTTCGGGTTCTTCGGGCCCGTCGACGTGGCCGTGGTCGAGGTCGTCGGCATCACCGAGGACGGGCGGCTGATCCCGTCGTCGTCCGTGGGCAACAACAAGACCTGGCTCGAGCAGGCCGACAAGGTCATCCTCGAGGTCAACCGGTTCCAGCCCGCCGGCATGGAGGGCATGCACGACGTCTACTACGGCACCGCCCTGCCCCCGCACCGCAGGCCCATCCCGCTGGTCGACCCCGAGGACCGCATCGGCGAGCCCTACCTGAGCGTGGACCCCGAGAAGGTCATCGCCGTGGTCGAGACCGACGGCCCCGACCGCAACTCCCCGTTCAGCCCGCCGGACGAGTCCTCGAAGCAGATCGCCGGGCACCTGCTGGAGTTCTTCGACCACGAGATCCGCCGCGGCCGCCTCACCGACCGGCTGCTGCCGCTGCAGTCGGGGGTCGGCAACATCCCCAACGCCGTGATGGCCGCGCTCGCCGAGGGCGGGTACAAGGGCCTGACCGCCTACACCGAGGTCATCCAGGACGGGATGCTCGGGCTGATCAAGGAGGGCGTGCTGCGGATGGCCTCGGCCACCTCCTTCTCCCTGAGCCGGGACGGGGTGGACGAGTTCAACGCCAACGTCGACTTCTACCGCGAGCGCATCATCCTGCGCACCCAGGAGATCTCCAACCACCCGGAGCTCATCCGCCGCCTCGGCTGCATCGCCCTCAACGGGATGATCGAGGCCGACCTCTACGGCAACGTCAACTCCACCCACGTGGCCGGGACCAAGGTGATGAACGGGATCGGCGGCTCCGGGGACTTCGCCCGCAACGGCTACCTGTCCGTGTTCATGTCCCCGAGCACCGCCAAGAACGGCAACATCTCCGCGATCGTGCCGATGGCCAGTCATGTGGACCACACCGAGCACGACACCATGGTCGTCATCACCGAGCAGGGCCTGGCCGACCTGCGCGGGCTGGCCCCGAAGCAGCGGGCCCGCACGATCATCGAGAACTGCGCCCACCCGGACTACCGGCCGATGCTCGAGGACTACTCCGAGCGCGCCCAGCGGGAGAGCTTCGGCAAGCACACCCCGCACCTGCTCGGCGAGGCCCTCTCCTGGCACGAGCGGTTCGTGGAGACCGGCAGCATGCGCGTGCCCGACCGCCGGCCCGCCGGCTGAGCGTCCCGGACCACGACGACGAGGAACGGCCCCGGCCCGCGGCACTGTGCGCGGTCCGGGGCCGTCCCTCGTGGGGGAGGGCTCAGCTCCAGGGCTGGTGGCGCAGCCCGTGGGCACCCCGGTAGTCGGGGGAGACCGGCTCGGCCCAGCCCTCGACCAGCTCGTCGTCGAGGCGGTAGACCGTCACGTCCAGCGGGTGGCAGATCTCCACCGGGTCGGTCACGCCGGGGCCGAACATCGGCTTGGACAGGTCCCCGCCCGGGCAGGCGGAGAGCGCCACGAGCAGGTCCTGCTCGGCGAAGAACTCGAAGTGGTCGCCCGGGGTGGCCGGGCAGGTCTTCATGAAGTACTCGTCGTCGTCGTTGAGCCCGGTGCACTGGAAGACGTTGAGGACGTCGTGGACGTCGAACTCCGTCAGACCCCAGGGCAGCACGGCGCGCACGAGGTTGGAGTGGCAGTGGAAGTCGAAGTCCACGCCGTTGAGCATCTTCGACACGTAGGGGTCGCAGCGGGTGCCCAGGGTGTCGTGCAGTCGCCCGCCCTCGGCGTCCACGCCGTAGCCGGCCAGGGTGTCGCCGACGATCGTGGCCATCGGCCGCAGGAACGGCAGGTTCGACCACAGCCGGTCGAAGGTCGTGACGTGGGCGGCCTGGAGCTGGCGGGTGCGCGCCGCCCAGAACCGCTCCCGCGGGTTGTGCCGGTTCCACAGGTTCAGGTCCCCGACCTGCGGGCCCTCGACCGTGGAGATCCGGCAGACGTGCCCGGCCGGCACCTCCCACGCGCGGCCGGAGCGGATGGGGACCCTCAGCTCCTCGACGACGGTGCGCCGCTCGGTCGCGGCGCCGATGCGCCCGTAGAACTCCTGGTCGACCTGCAGGGCGGCGCCCTGGTAGGCGGCCTCGGTGAGACGGGCGTCGGGCTGGGTCACGGGAACTCCTTCGGGGACGGAACGGGTGGTCGGGGTCATCGGGGCACGACGGCGGAGCGCTGCGCCGCCCGCACCGCGTCCACCACGGCGGCCTCCGAGTCGGCGAGGTAGGCCAGCAGCTCGATCTCCGCCGCGTCGCGGCGACCGGACAGCAGCAGGTCGGCGATCGTGCGGTCGCGCTCCATCCACTGCGCCTGGAACGCGGCCTCGTCCGGCATCACGGCGAAGGCCAGGCGCAGCTGCGCGGCGAGGTCGGTGAAGAACGCGTTGAGCCGGGCCGAGCCGGCCAGGCCCACGAGCGCGGCGTGGAAGACGAGGCTGGCGGTGCCGGCGCCGCGCCAGTCCTCGAGGGTCCGCTCGTGGAGCCCGGCCGTGGCGGCCCGGTCCACCTCGGCGAGGTCGCGGTCCGTCGCGCGGGAGCTCGCCTGCACCCCGCCGACCTCCAGGACCCGCCGGGCGGCGTAGATGTCGGCGACGTCCGCGGCCGTCAGCACCCGCACGGAGCTGCCGGTGTTGCGGGCGTGGACGACCAGCCCGTCGCTCTCCAGCAGCCGCAGGGCCTCCCGGACGCTGTTGCGCGAGACCCCGTGCTGCGGCGCCAGCGCGCGGTCCATCAGCCGCGCCCCGGGCGGCAGCTCACCGCGCAGGATCTGGGTCCGCAGCGCGTCCCGGACCCGCCCGGAGGCGCTCGCGGTGTCGTCGGTGGTGGTCACCCTCCGACGCTACCAGTGTTCAACCATTTCTGTCTCCAGGGGTTCTGGGAAGTCCGCTCCAGTGGCGGGAAGCGTGTGAATACCGGGTAAATTCTGCAGATTCTGTGTCGATTGCCGTTCCCGGGGGTGGTCAAATGGTTCAACCATCCCTAGTGTGTGGGATCACAACTCGTCGTCCACCGAAGGAGCGGGCCGTGCCCGAGAGCAGACGCCCAGAGGTTTCCACCGTCCCGCCGGGAACCGCCGGCCCCGACCGCGGCCGGGAGACGACCGGCCGCCGCCGGCGCCTGCCGTTCGGGCCGGGCCTGATCATCGCCGCGTCGTTCATCGGCCCCGGCACCATCACCACGTCGATCGTCACCGGCGCCTCCTACGGCTTCACCCTCGCGTGGGCCGTGGTCTTCTCGATCCTCGCGACGATCGTCCTGCAGGAGATGACCGGACGCCTGGGCCTGGCCACGCGGCTGAGCCTGGGCGAGGCCCTGCGGGTCGTCTTCGAGTCGACGGCCGCCCGTGCCGTCATGGTCGTGCTCGTCGTCGCGGCCATCGGCATCGGCGGGGCCAGCTACGCCGGCGGCGACACCACGGGCACGGCCCTGGCCCTGACCACGGTCACCGGGCTGGACGTGCGCGTCGTCGTGGTCGGGATCCTGCTGCTCATCGGCGCGCTGCTGTGGACCGGCAGCTACAAGGCCATCGAGGTCGTGCTCACGGCGATGGTGGTGATCCTCGGGCTGATCTTCCTCGTCACGGCGATCGTCGTCCGCCCGCCGATCGGGGAGATGCTGCGCGGGATGTTCGTGCCGACCGTGCCAGCCGGCGCCCTGCTCACCACCATCGCGCTCATCGGCACCACCGTGGTGCCCTACAACCTCTTCCTCCAGTCCAGCCTCGTGCAGGAGAAGTGGGGCCGGGACGTCGACCCGGACCTCGCGATGCGCCAGTCGCGCACGGACACGGTCGTCTCGATCTCGGTCGGCGGCCTGATCACCCTCGTCGTCATGGCCACCGCCTTCGGCGCGATGTTCCTGCGGGGGATGACCGCCGAGACCGGCCAGGACCTCACCCGCGCCCTCGAGCCGCTGCTCGGCCCGGCCGCCCCCTGGGTCTTCGCCGTGGGGCTGTTCGCCGCCGGGTTCACCTCCGCGGTCGCCGGCCCGCTGGGCGCGGCCTACGCCATCAGCGGCACGATCGGGCGGAGCACCGACCTGCGCAGCACCCCGGCGCGGATCATCTGGATCAGCGTGCTCGTCGTCGGCGGCGTCATCGCCCTGACCGGCTTCAACCCCGTGCAGATCATCGTCGTCGCCCAGGCCGCCAACGGGCTGCTCCTGCCGATCATCGCGATCTTCCTGATGATCGTCATGAACAGCTCCCGGCTGATGGGCCGGTACCGCAACGGCCCGGTGGCCAACGTGCTGGGGGCGCTCATCTGCCTCGTCGTCACCGGCCTGGCCGCCTACCAGCTCACCGACCTGGTCGGGCTCTGGGGCTGAGCGCGGGCCCCGGCCCGCGCTGCCCACGACGACCGCGGCTTCCCGGTGCCACGATGGACCCGGAGACCACCACCCGAGGAGGAACCGTGACCGACCCGACCGAGACCACCGCGCCCGGGGCCGCCGGCGCCCTGCCGTCCGTGTGGATGCAGGACCTCACGTGGGAGGAGGTGGCCGGGTACCTGGAGCACGAGCGCATCGCCGTCGTCCCCGTGGGCAGCACCGAGCAGCACGGCCCCGCCGGGGTGCTGGGCGTGGACGCCTACGTGGCGATCACCCTCGCCGAGGACCTGGCCCAGCGCACCGGCGTGCTGTGCACGCCCCCGATCTGGTTCGGCGACTCCAGCCACCACGGGGCGTTCCCCGGCACCCTCAGCGTCCAGGCCTCGACGCTGTCGCTGCTCGTGCGCGACGTCTGCCGCAGCCTGGCCCGCCACGGCTTCGACCGGATCGTGCTCGTCAACGGGCACAAGGGCTCCAACCTGCCCGCGCTGACCACCTCGCTGCGGCAGCTGCACGACGAGGAGCTGCCCGGGGTGCTCTTCGCCGTGGCCGACCCGCTGCACCTGGCCCGTTCCGCGGCGCCGGGGCTCAAGGACGTCAACGAGCACCACGGCGGGGAGCTCGAGCTCTCCCACGTCCACCACCGGATCCCCGGGTCCGTGCGCACCGACCGGCTCACCGACGCCGGCGTGGACTTCCAGGAGGTCTTCGGCGGGTTCGTGGGCGACGACCTCTTCGGTCCCGCCCCGGACGGCGTGGACATCATCTGGTCCGGGGAGGAGCAGCGGCGCTTCGCCCCGACCGGCAGCTTCAGCTCCTCGACGGGGCTCAGCGAGGAGAAGGGGCGGCGCTACCACGACCACATCGTGGCCCGGCTCGCCGAGCTGGTCGCGTGGCTGCGCACCTACGACGGCCCGGTCGGCGCGAAGCCGGCCCCCCGGGGCCCGGAGGGGCCCGCGGCCGGCTGAGGTCCCGGGGGACCGGCTCAGAAGAAGCCGTTGCCGTGCGGCATCCGCTCCGGCACGGGCTGGACGACCTCCCAGTGCTCCACGATCCGGTCCTCGGCCACCCGCCACAGGTCGTAGCAGCCGGCCGGGACCGGGGCGCCCGGCGCGCCGTCGCCGGGCTCGAGGTCGGCCTCGGTCAGGGTGAGCACGAGGTCGCCCTCGCCGAGCACCCGGCGGAGCGTGCGCCGGGTCAGCCGCCGGTCCGGGCGGTGCTCGACGTAGTAGTGGCCCCGGCCCAGCTCCTCGAGGGCGTCCTGGTCGGCGCCGAGGAGCCGCTCGTGCACCCACTCGGTGACCAGTGCCTTGTTCGCGGCGGTGCGCTCCGCGTCGGAGGCCTCCGGGGGCCCGCCGGTCCGGTGGGCCCCCTCGTGCCCGCCGGGCAGGGGCTCGAATGCGTCCCAGTGCTCGGCGATCCGGTCCCCGTCCAGGCGGAAGACGTCCACCGCCACCATCGGGTCGGGGCCGAAGCCGTGGTAGACGCTGTGGGTCGCGACCATGTCCCCGTCCTGGATCATCCGGAGCATGTCGATCCGGAAGTCCGGCGGCAGCTGACCGACCACGGCCTTGAGCCCGTCCGGGCCGTCGGGTCCGAGCGCCGAGTGCTGGCGGAAGCCGGGGGCCCAGTGGCGGTCGACGGCCGTCGGGTCCCGGTCGCCGAAGAGCTCGGCGCCGGCGGTGATCACGATCTGCTTGCGGTCCATGGCCGTCCCCTGACGCTGCCGGCCCGACAGGTCCGCCGGACCGTCCCGGTGGGGCACCCCGCGGGGCGTGGCGACCACGCTACTCCGGCCGGGTCCGCCCGGACAGGGACGTGCGCCGTGTGACGGACCGGGCGCCCGCCGGCCGGTCCGGACGTCTTGTCCTCGGAGGGCCCACGGCCCACCATGGAGCTGTCCCGAGGGGAGGGGTCATGCGGATCGCGCTGGCCGGCGACGTCATGCTGGGCCGCCTGGTCGACGAGCGGCTGCGCCGGGAGGCGCCCGACTACCCGTGGGGCGACGTCCTGCCGCTGCTCGCGCAGGCGGACCTGCGCATCGCCAACCTGGAGTGCGTGCTCGCCGACGACGGGCCGCCGTGGCCGCGCAAGACCTTCCACTTCCGCTCCGACCCGGCCAACGTCGCCGTGCTCGAGGCGGCCGGGATCGACGTCGTGACGCTGGCGAACAACCACGTCCTCGACCACGGCGCCGGGGCGCTGGGGCAGATGCTCGCGGTGCTCGACGCCCACGGCATCGCCCGCACCGGCGCCGGCCCGGACGCGGCCGCCGCGTCCGCCCCGGCCGTCGTGGACGTGGGCGGCACGGCCGTGGGCGTCGTGGCGGCCACCGACAACGAACGCCGCTGGGCCGCGGGCCCGGACGCGCCCGGGATCGCGTGGCTGCCGATCGACCTGCAGGACCCGCGGGCGCAGGAGTTCCTCGCGCTCGTCCGGCGGACCCGGGCCCGCACCGGCTTCCTGGTCGCCGCCGTGCACTGGGGCCCGAACTGGGGCGACGACGTGCCCGAGGAGCACCGGGTCTTCGCGCACGCACTGGTCGAGGCGGGGGCGGACGTCGTCGTCGGGCACTCCCCGCACGTCTTCCGCGGGGTGGAGCTCCACCGCGGCCGGCCGGTGCTCTACAGCGCCGGCGACTTCGTCGACGACTACGCGGTGCACCCGGTCGAGCGCAACGACCAGTCGTTCCTCTTCCACCTCGACGTCGAGGGGGCCCGGCCGCGGACCCTGCGCCTGCACCCCACCGTCGTCGAGGACTGCCGGGTGGTGCGGGCGGGCAGGGAGGCCCGGGCGATCGCGGCGCGGATGGCCGAGCGCAGCGCCGCGCTGGGCACCGCGTCCCGGTGGATCGACGGCGAGCGCTGCCTGGAGATCCCCGTGGGCTGAGACCGCCGCGGGCTACGCCCCGGCGTGGTCGCGGCGCTCGAGGAGCCGGGAGACGCCGTAGCCGATGACGATGCCCCAGAACGCGGCGTGGATGTTGAACAGGTCCAGCCCGGAGACGGTCACGACGAAGGTCACCAGGGAGCCGAGGGTGAAGGTCGTGGCGAAGGCCGTGACGAAGGCCTGCTGCAGGGCCTTGAGCATCGCGATCCCGCCCAGGGCCAGCACGAACGCCTCCGGGGTGGCGAGCATGAACCGGGTCAGGGCCGGGGCCAGCAGCGCGAAGACCAGCGCGATCGAGCCGTAGACCACCGCGCCGGTGTACTGGCGGTGCTTCTCCCCGGAGGAGGTCAGCAGGGCGTTGGTCGGACCGGTCACGCACGCCGAGACGGCCCCGAACCCGGCGTTGAGCACCGAGAACGCCCCGGAGACGATCGCCGAGACGTTGACGGGCGGGCGGTGGCCGGCGGCGCGCAGCACGGCCACGCCCTGGCCGCTCTGGACGATGAGCACCGTGATCGCCAGCGGGACCACGAGCTCCAGCTGGGCGGCCCAGGTGAACTCCGGGGCGGTGAACACGGGGGCGGCCAGGATCGGCCCGTCCGCCGAGTCCAGGGCGAACTGCCCGCTGAGCGCCACGGCGGCGATGCCCACCACCAGGGTGCCCAGCACCGGCGGGAGGAACCGTCCCAGGACGGGCACCGCGCTCAGCAGCAGGAAGGCCAGCACCATGGGACCGGCCACCACGGGGTTGGTGCGGGTGGACTCCACGATGTCGGTGCCGAAGCGCAGGAACACCGCCGCGACCATGGCCATGACGATGGGCATCGGGATCGCCGCCATCACCCGGCGCACCACCCCGCTCGCGCCCAGGGCCAGGATGAGCACCCCGGAGGTGAAGAACGCCCCGACCACCTCGGGGAAGGACAGGTGCTGCAGGGACGGGCCCAGCAGCACGGTGCCGGGGATGGACCAGGCGAAGCCCAGCGGCTGGCGGTAGACCAGGGACATCAGCAGGGTCGCCGCCCCCGCGGAGAGGAAGATCCCGCTGACCCAGGACGCGAGTTGGCCCTCGGTGAGCCCGCCGGCCGCGCCCACGGCCAGGGTCACCGCGATCGGCCCGGAGGCGGCGAAGATCAGCCCGATCACGCCGTTGGCCACGTGCTGCGGGCCGAGGTCCCGCAGCACCCGGCGCGGGCCCGCCGGGCGGGTGCCGGGGCGCTCGAGCAGCGGCGAGGACCCGTTCTCCGCGACCGGTGCGGCCGGGGTGGCGGTCGGGGTCTGCTGGTCGGTGGGCATGGGCACTCCTGGACGGCGCGGACGGACGGGTGGTGCGACCAGTACAGCAGAGCCCGGCGGCCGGCGGGCTCTCCCGGGGGTGCCCATCCGATCCTGGGCACGGCATGCCCAGGATCGGATGGGTGTCCTGCTGCTGCCGGGGCGCATGATGGAGGAGAGGGAGAGGAGGCCCGACCATGAACCCCGGTACCGACCTCGGCGAGTTCCTCAGGGCCCGCCGCGCCCTCGTCGCCCCCGATCGCGACGGCGGGCCGCGGCGGCGTGTGCCCGGCCTGCGGCGGGAGGAGGTCGCGGCCCTGGCCGGGGTCAGCGCCGACTACTACACCCGCCTGGAGCAGGGCCGGCACAAGCGCCCCTCGGAGTCCGTGCTGGACGCCCTGGCCCGGGCCCTGCAGCTGGACGAGACGGCCACCCGCCACCTGTTCGACCTCGCCCGTGCGGTGGCGGCCCCGCAGCGGGCCGCGCCGCCGGAGGCCCAGCGCGTGCGGCCCTCCCTGCACCGCCTGCTGGAGTCCTTCACCGCCCACCCGGCGTTCGTCCGCGGCCGGCGCACCGAGGTGCTGGCCATGAACCCGCTGGCGGCGTTCCTGCTCGCCGACCTCCCGGCCCGGCCGGCCCGGGAGCGCAGCCTGATCCGCTGGGCCTTCCTGGACCCCGAGGCCCGGACCCGCTACGTGGACTGGGAGAAGGTGGCCTCCTCCATGGTCGGCACCCTGCGCCTGGACGCCGGGCGCCACCCGCACGACCCGCTGCTGGCCCAGCTGGTCGGGGAGCTGTCGGTGCACAGCGAGCAGTTCCGCACGTGGTGGGCCGACCACCGCGTGGTCGAGCGCCGCGACGGGATCAAGCGGCTCGACCACCCGCTGGTCGGGCGCCTGGACATCTGCTACGAGGCCCTCGACGTCACCGGGGCGGCCGACCAGACCCTGTTCGTCTACACCACCGAGCCCGGCTCCGAGTCCGAGGCCAGGCTGCGGACCCTCGCCGCCTGGGTCCACGAGGAGTCCCCGGCGCCCCCGTCGTCGCCCGCCGCGGCTCCGGAGCGTCCCGGGGCGGACCCCGCCGGGCGGTAGTCCCCGCCGGTCCCGGCGCGGGCGGGACGTCCGGGCCCGGGAGGCGGCCGTCCGCCCGGAGGCTGGGCAACCGCGGCGGAACGCGAGAGGGTGGGAGTGGGCCGGTCCCGCACGCCGCGGCGCCGGTCCGCCGACCCAGCCCCCGAGCAGAGGAGAGACCGTGCCCGAGACGATCGCCGGCATCACCGTTCCCGATTCGCCCCTGGTCCGCGAGACCACCGAGCTGGTCCGCCGGGCGGCCGACGAGAGCCTGTTCAACCACTCCCGCCGCGTCTTCCTGTGGGGGATGCTCAAGTCCGCCGCCCGCGGCCGCGAGGTGGACCCCGAGCTCGCCTACGTCGGGGCGATGTTCCACGACCTCGGCCTCACCGACGCCCACCGCACCACGGACCAGCGCTTCGAGATCGACGGCGCCGCCGCGGCCCAGGCGTTCCTGCGCGACCACGGCCGCTCCGAGGAGGAGGCCCGCAACGTGTGGCTGGCGATCGCCCTGCACACCACCCCCGAGATCCCCCTGCACCTGGCCCCGGAGGTCGCCGTGGTGACCCTCGGCGTCGAGACCGACGTGCTGGGACTGGACCTGGACGAGATCTCCGCGGAGCACCGCGCCGAGGTCGTCGCCGCCCACCCGCGCACCGACTTCAAGAACCAGATCCTGCACGCCTTCTACCAGGGCATGGCCGACCGGCCGGAGACCACCTTCGGCACCATGAACGACGACGTGCTCGCCCACTTCGACCCCGGCTTCCAGCGGGAGAACTTCGTGCGGATCATCCAGGAGAACGCCTGGCCCGAGTGAGCGCCGCCGGGCCTTCGCCGGCGGGCGGGGGCCCGGACCCGCGCCGGTGCAACAGAGGGGTCACATCGTTGTGGCCCCCTCCGCCCGGGCGGAGCATGGAGGCCCTGACCTCGCCGATCCCGGAGGAGCCCGTCATGGCCTACACGTTCATCCCGCACATCCCCGTCGCCGACCTGGAGCGGTCGCGGACCTTCTACGAAGCCCTCGGCTGGCGGGTGCGCCCGGGCATGGAGGAGGGGCACAGCATCGTCCTCGACCTCGGCGAGGACTTCGGCGTGACGCTCGTGGAGCGGTCCTACATGCAGCAGATGGTCGGCGAGGGACAGGAGCTGGCCGATCCCACCCGCTCGCTGTGCGGCAGCTACGCCCTGGTCGTCGAGACCCCCGAGGAGGTCGACGAGCTCGCCGACCGGGCCGCGGCCCTCGGCGCCCCCGAGATCCGGGGCGAGGACGCGGGCTACATGCGCTACCGGATCTTCGCCGACCCGGACGGCCACCGGTGGGACGTGGCCTGGGTGGATCCCCTGGCGATGGACCGGGACTGGGAGGCGGTGCGGGCCAAGTACCCGGACGCCGCGATCCCGCAGGGCTGAGGCCCCGGACCAGGGTCCTCGCACAGAGGTCCCGGCGCCGGCCCGGTCAGCGACCGGGGCCGAGCCGGGGCGGCGGGTCGACCACCACGTGCGGGGCGATCCGCTCCACCTGCTCCCGGACCAGCCCGGTGCAGCGGACGAAGTCCTCGAGGTCCCGGAAGGGGCCGTGGGCCATCCGGGCCGAGAGGATGCGGTGGGTCAGCCACGGGTCCGCACCGGGCAGCCGCGAGAGCTCCTGGGCGGTGGCCGTGTTGAGGTCCAGCGGCCCCCGCCGGTCCCGGTCCGGCGCCGGCGGGGCCTCCCACGCCGAGCTGCCCGCCGGCCCGGGGCCGGCCGGCCAGGCCCGGGCCGCGTGCGGCACCGGCCCCGCCGGCTGCGGCGCCGGCTCGACGCGCTGGGCGTACCAGGGGCCGTGGGCCGCCCGCCAGCGCAGGTACTGCGGGTTGACGACGATCCCGTGGACGATGCTCGCGCCCCACGTGAGCACGAGGATCCCGCCGGCGAACGACCCGCCGTCGCTCGCGTCCGCCAGGACGGTGCCCGTGAGGCCGAGGACCGCGTAGACGCCGGCGGCCAGCCACCACGCCGGCCGCTTCGCCCGGGCGGCGATGTAGACGAACCCGGCCGCCGAGAAGACGCCGAAGCCCAGCAGCGGGGCGAGCAGCCACGCGCTGTGCCGCCACCGCCAGGCACGGCTCATCAGTTTCTGCTCCGGCGTGCGGTAGGGCCGGCCGTGGACGGTGCCGTAGGTCATCGCACTCCTCGGATGCGGGCGGACGGGACGGTCCCTACGGTAGCGAGCCGCGTGTGCTTTCGTGACGGGCGACGACGGCGCGTCCGTGCCCCGTCCTGGGCCGTCCCCGACCCCTTCACGTCGCACCCGGTCGGCGCCCACCGGGACCACCAGATCTGGACACTTCACGGGACCTGCGACGAGGCCGGGGCCCGGGAAAAACAGTGGATCGCCGGACCTTGCGCAGCAGCGACGACGCCTGCGCTGAAGGAGGCACCTTCCATGTCATCGACCCCCTCTGCGTCCCGCACCCGAGACCGCGCGGCCCGCCGCGGGCGGACGGCACCGCCGCCGCGCACCCCCGGCCCGAGGACGAGAAGCTCCCGCTGGGCCGCACCACGGCCTACGGCTTCCAGCACGTGCTGACCATGTACGGCGCGATCGTCGCCGTGCCCCTGATCATCGGGCAGGCCGGCGGGCTCAGCGCCGACGAGACCGCCCTGCTCATCAGCTCCTGCCTGCTCATGGGCGGGATCGCGACCTTCCTGCAGAGCTTCGGCGCCCCGTACATCGGCTCGAAGCTGCCGCTCGTGCAGGGCGTCTCCTTCGCCGGCGTGGCCCCGATGCTGGTCATCCTGGCCGGGGGCAGCGACCTGCGGGCCGTCTTCGGCGCCGTCCTGGTCTCCTCGGTGGTGGGGTTCCTGTTCGCCGGGGCGTTCTCGCGGATCATCCGCTTCTTCCCGCCGGTGGTCACCGGCACCGTCATCACCGTCATCGGGATCTCCCTGCTGCCCGTCGCGATCTCCTGGGCGGCCGGCGGCGGGGAGGGCGGCGCGGCCGCCCCGGACAGCCTGCTGCTCGCGGGGATCACCCTGCTCATCGTGCTGCTGCTGTCCAAGGTGGGCATCGGGATGATCTCCCGCCTGTCGATCCTGCCCTCCTTCGTCCTCGGCACGGGCGTGGCCGTGCTCATGGGCACGGCCGACTCCTCCGGGGTGGGCGAGGGCGCGCTGATCACCTTCCCGACCCCGCTGGCCTTCGGCACCCCCACCTTCGAGGTCGCCGCGATCGTCTCGATGCTCATCGTGGTGCTCGTGACCATGACCGAGACCACCGCGGACATCCTCGCGGTCGGGGAGATCACCGGGGCGAAGGTCGACTCCCGCCGCGTGGCCAACGGCCTGCGCGCCGACATGCTCTCCTCGGCCGGGGCGCCGCTGCTGAACTCCTTCACCCAGACCGCCTTCGCCCTCGGCCTCGTGCCCGTGGCCGCCCCGCAGTTCTACGCCGGGTTCCCGGCGTGGACCCAGACGATCCTCGGCTCGGGCATCAGCGCCGCGGCGATCGTCGCGATCGTGCTGAACCTGCTGTTCAACGAGCTGACCGCCGGCAACGCGAAGAACCCGTCCGCCGTGGCGGCGGCCCCGGTGCGGATCGTGCGCGCCGACGTCCTGGCCCACCTGCGGGACGGGGACCAGCTGCAGAACGGCACCGTGGTGGACCGGGAGGGCGCCGAGGTGGCGGTCGTGCCGGAGCACCACTTCGACGACGTCCGCCGGATGATCGACGCCGGCGAGATCACCGACACGGGTCAGGTCCAGCAGCTGATCCTGTCGAAGAGCTCCTCCTGAGGAGGGAGGGGGGGCCGTCGGGCGCGCACCCCTGGTGACGGACGCGCCCGGCAGGCGCGGGCAGGTGCGTTCCCCGTCCGACCCGGTGACGGGTCGGTGCGCAGCGGGGACGTCCCTGCGTCGTGCGGCCCGTCCGGTGCGGGGTCCGCGGATCGGTGACATGTCCCCCAATCAGGGGATGAAAACAGTGCCGAGGCCGACGACGACGGGGCGCCGAGCCGCCGCGGCCGCCGTGTTTCCGCAGGTCAAGGCTCGTGCGGGGTCGTGTCGCCCTCGTGCTCGCCCCGCCCGTGATCACCCTTCCTACGATGAAAGTGCAACGGATCACGTTCGCACACACTTGGAGGAATCACGATGAAGAAGACTGCAGCAGCGCTGGCCGCACTCGCCGCCGCCGGGTTCACGGGACTGTCGATGGCGCCGGCCTCGGCCGCGCCGATGGTGTTCGACAGCTGCGGCCAGGCGGCCCAGTACGGGGTCTACAACCTGCGGGCGGGTCAGCCCGGGTACGGGACCCACCTGGATCGGGACCGTGACGGCCTCGCCTGCGAGAACGCTTCTGTGGCCTACGACCCGAACCTCGTTCCCGGCTACGTTCCCCCGGCCCCGGTGCCGGAGACCCCCGAGGTGGTGCAGAACGATGTCGTCCAGGACAGCGCCGTCTTCGACAACTGCACCGAGGCGCGTGCCGCCGGCCGGACCAACATCCCGTCCTGGGACCCCGCCTACGGCCTGCACCTGGACGCCGACCGTGACGGCTACGGCTGCGACGCCGACGGCACCGACGACGGCGTGCAGCAGCACGAGATCATCGACTGGGTGCCGGAGTCCTGGAACGACGGCGGCAACGGCTACGACCAGGTGAGCCAGGTGCCCGTGGGCGGTGCCGACACCGGCGCCGAGGGTGAGTCGGCCGTGCCGGGCCTCGCGCTCGCCGGCGGCCTGACCCTGGCCGCCGCAGTCGGTGCGACCGTGGCGGTCCGCCGCCGCGCCGCCCGGGCCTGAGCACCCGCAGGCCGGGATCCACGGGATAGGTTCGTGCCCGTGCCGACCATCTCCCGCGACCGCCGCAGCGGCCTCCTCGCCGCTGCGGCGGTCGCCGCCCTGCTGCTGACCGGCTGCGCCCAGGACTCCTCCGGGGAGACGGGGGAGGCCGCGACGGCTCCGGCGTCGTCGTCCTCCGCGTCCGTGCCGTCCGGGCGGCCGGCGCGGTCCGCGGACCCGACGTCGTCCGCGGCTGCCGCCGCTGCCTCCGCCGAGCCCGACTCGGGTCCGGCGGGCACGGCGGCCGGCGTCCCGGCGCCGATGGCCGAGTCGGCCCCGGTCGCCGTGCGGATCCCCTCGACCGGCACCGGCTCGGAGCTGCTGCACCTGGGGCTGCGCGAGGACGGTGCGCTCGAGGTCCCGCCCGAGGCGCCGGGCTCGCCCGCGGCCTGGTACGACGGCTCGCCCACGCCGGGGGAGCGGGGGCCCGCGATCCTGCTCGGCCACGTCAACGCCACCGGCGGCGGCCCCGGGGTCTTCGCCGGCCTGCGCGAGCTCGCGCCCGGGGACACGATCGAGGTGGGCCGGGCGGACGGCACCACCGCCGTGTTCGCCGTGGAGCGCGCCGAGCAGTACTCCAAGGACGCGTTCGACACCCGCGCCGTCTACGGGAACACCGAGGGGCCCGAGCTGAGGCTGATCACCTGCGACGGCTACGACCGGCTCACGGGGGAGTTCGACGACAACTACGTCGTCTTCGCGACGCTCGTCGGCTGAGGCCGCGGTCTCGCTGCCGGTGTTCATCGAGCTCTCGGGGCACGGCTTGCGCTGCGAGTCCACGAGCTGACCGCTCAGCATCGGGGGTGACGGGGCCACCCCGTGCCGATTCGTCGACACTGTTCTCGGGCTACGCTGTCCTGACCGAGATTCACAAGATTCACAAGATTCACCGACATTCACAGGATGGCCATGGAGAACCCGTTCAGACCCACAGCGGGGGCCACCCCGCCGGAGCTCATCGGGCGGGCCGGCATCCTGGACGAGTACGCCTACGGCCTCCGCCTGCGCTCCGGTGCACCCGGGCTGCTCACGATCTTCACGGGTGCCCGAGGGGTGGGCAAGACCGTGATGCTGGGCGCGGCCGAGGACCTGGCCCGCAGCCAGGGCTGGGCCGTCGTGTCCGAGACGGCGACACGGGGGTTCATGGGACGCATCGGCAACGCCATGCGGCGCCTGGCCGACGAGCTGGGGCCCGGCCCGCACGGCAGGCGCGTCACCGCCCTCACCGCCGCAGGCTTCGGCATCACCACGCAGCTGCCGCCCGAGCAGCAGCTGGAGTGGCGGGAGGAGGGCGTCCGGCTGCTGAGGCTGCTGGAGGAGCAGAGAACCGGACTGGTCATCACCGTGGACGAGATCCACGCCGCCGAGCGGCAGGAGATCGCCCAGCTCGCGGCCGACGTGCAGCACTTCATCCGCATGGACCTGCCCATCAGCCTCGTCTTCGCCGGACTGCCCGCAGCCGTGTCGAACCTGCTCAACGAAGGGGTGGCGACATTCCTGCGCCGCGCAGACCGGATCGACCTGCATGCAGCCGCCGTCGACGAGGTCGAGCGCTCCTACCGGGAGATCTTCGCGGACGGGGGCTTCACCCTGTCGGCGGAACAGGCCCGTCGTGCCGCAGAGGCCACCGGAGGCTATCCCTTCCTGATCCAGCTGGTCGGGTACTTCCTCTGGCAGGAGACGGAGAGGATCTCTGCCGAGCCCACGGACGACATGGTGGAACGAGCGGTGGCCGCTGCCCGGCGGCGCAACGAGCGCGTGGTCATCGAGGCGGCCCTCTCCACCGCGTCGGGCCGGGACCTCGACTTCCTCCGGGCCATGGCGGAGGACGACGGTCCGTCCGCCACCGCGGACATCGGCCGCCGGATGGGCGCCAGGCCCAACACGGTGGGCAACTACAGGACGCGGCTCATCGACGCCGGCCTGATCGAGGCCGCGGGGCACGGACTGGTCCGTTTCGCCATCCCCGGCCTCCGCGACCACCTGCGGCGGTGACCGGAGCCGGGGCAGCCGCCCGGCTCCGTCCGAGGTGATGCGGATCACCGGGCAGGGCCGTATGGTCGTGCCAACGGTCCCGAGCACCCGAGGACGACCTCCGCTCGCACAGAGTGCCGGCTTCCCGGCCGAGCCGCCCCGGGGGAAAGGCGGTCCCGACGCCCCTCCATCCGATCGGCCCCGGCGCACCGTCTCCCCGCGCAGTCCTGGCCCGGCCATCTCCTGCGCGTTCGCGCACGCCGCCTCCGACGAACGAATCCACCCCCAGAGGAGAGAGAACATGACGAAGAAGATCTATGTGTCCGTGGGCATCGACGTCGACGCCGTCGGCGGCTGGCTGGGCTCGTACGGCGGGGAGGACTCCCCGGGGGACATCTCCCGCGGCCTGTTCGCCGGCGAGGTCGGCGTGCCGCGGCTGCTCCAGCTCGCCCAGCGCCGCCAGATGCCCGTGACCTGGTTCTGGCCGGGGCACTCGATCGAGACCTTCCCCGCGGAGTTCGACGCGGTCGTCGAGGCGGGCCACGAGATCGGCGTGCACGGGTACTCGCACGAGAACCCCATCGCGATGACCCGCGAGCAGGAGACCGAGATCCTCGACTACTGCACCGACCTCATCACCCGGCGCGCCGGGAGGAAGCCGGTGGGCTACGTCGCCCCGTGGTGGGAGTTCTCCGGGGTCACCAACGAGATCCTGCTCGAGCGCGGGTTCCTCTACGACCACTCGCTCATGCACGACGACCACACCCCGTACTACGTCCGCGTCGGGGACACCTGGACCAGGATCGACTACGACGCCGCCTCGGCGAAGGAGTGGATGAAGCCTCTGGTCCGCGGCGAGGAGACCGACCTCATCGAGATCCCCGCCTCGTGGTACCTCGACGACCTCCCCCCGATGATGTTCATCAAGTCCAGCCCGAACAGCCACGGCTTCGTCAGCCCCCGAGATATCGAGCAGCTGTGGAAGGACCAGTTCGACTGGGTGTACCGGGAGATGGACTACGCTGTCTTCCCGATCACGATCCACCCGGACGTCTCCGGCCGGCCGCAGAACCTGCTGATGCTCGAGCGGCTCTTCGACCACATCGGCTCCCACGACGGCGTCGAATTCGCCTTCATGGAGGACGTCGCCCGCGACTTCGCCCGCCGGAGCCCGCGCTCCACGTCCTGACCCTCCGCCCGGCGCCCGGGGGCCGGGCCGGTCTCCCGGACCGAGGACGGCGCCGGCGCCACCCCTCTCGCGGGGCGGCGCCGGCGCCGTTCTTCGTCAGCCGTCCGTGCCGGTGTCAGTCCCGGCGGGGGCGGAGGTAGGTGCGGCCCTGCGCGTCCTTCTCCACCACGTACTCCTGCTGGAGGTTCGCGTACCAGTCCCGCACCTGTTCGGTGGGCTCGTCCTGGCCCCGCAGGCCTCGGGGACTGCGCGCGGCGGGGCCGTAGAAGCGCATCGCGAAGTCGTCGAAGCGGCGGAACAGGCTGCGGCCGTCCTCCTGCGGACCGTCCGTGGCGTCGCGGCGGCGCATGCTCCCTCCCTCCGGGCTCAGCCCTCGCAGTCGGTGCAGTAGACCGTGCCGCCGCTCTCCCGGGCGCGCTGGGAGCGGTGGCGGACCAGGAAGCACGAGCCGCAGGTGAACTCGTCCGTCTGCTCCGGGATCACCTGGATGGTCAGCTCCTCGTGGGAGAGGTCCGCCCCGGGCAGGTCGATGCCCTCGGCGGTGTCGGCGTCCTCCAGGTCGATCGCCGGGGCCTGGGCGGTCGCGCCGCGGGCCTGGACCACGGCCAGGGATGCGGTGGCCGGCTCGTCCTCGGGCCGGGTGCGCGGAGCGTCGTAATCGGTGGCCATGGCGGGGTGGCTCCTCCTCGAGCGTTCGGTGCGGCGCGGAGAGCTCCGGCGCCGGAAGGATCGGAGCATACCCGGCGAAGATGAGCGATCGGTGAGAACGCGCCGCCGGGGCGGCACCCGGCGCAACATCCCGGACGCCGCCCCGGTGGCGGGGGCCGCCCGCTACGCGGTGAGCGGGTCGGCGCCGGCCTCCAGCCGCGGGGCGCGCCGGGCGTCCAGCACCTCCTCGACGCCGCGGGCGAGCCCGAGCAGCTCCGTCTCCTCGAAGCCGGAGGTCATGATCTCCAGACCCACGGGCAGGTCCCCGTCCGTGAACCCGGCCGGCACGGTGGCCGCCGGGAAGTGCAGCTGGGAGGCGATCACCGTGTTGGTCGGGTAGGTGAGGCAGGTCCACCGGCCGCCGAGCACGTCCTCGTGGGTGGGGGCGGCGAGCTGGACGTCGGGGAGGACCATCGCGTCCAGGTCCAGCTCCACGAACCGGCCCTGCACGGCGCGCACGAACTCCTCGCGGGCCAGCACCCGGTCCAGGTACTCCGGGTCGGTGCGCGGATCCTCGGGCCCGTCGGTGATGCCCTCGAACAGGTCCAGGTGCGGGTCGTGGTCGCCGCGGGCGCGGACCTCGTCCACGCTGCTGATGCCCGTCTCCGGGTGGGCGGCGAAGAAGGCGTTCATGTCCTGGCGGGAGCGGGTGAAGTACAGGGACGTGAAGCCCACGTAGTCCATCAGGCCGGGGACCTCGACGTCGACCAGCTCCGCCCCGGCCGCGGCCAGCCGCTCGAGGGCGGCCTCGACGACGCGGTTGACGGCGGCGGCCTCCGGGTCGGCGCCGTCGCCGAAGGCGCCGCGCAGCACCCCGAGGCGCCTGCCCCGCACCGACCCGCCCGCGGCGGCCTCGACGAAGGACCCGGCGCCGCGCCGGTGCCGCACGGCGGCCGTGTAGTCGTCGCCCGGGTCGAAGCCGACGAGCACGTCGAGCACCGCCGCGGCGTCGGCCACGGTCCGGGTCATCGGCCCCGCCGTGTCCTGGGGGACGACCAGCGGGGACATGCCCTGCCGGCTGATCAGCCCGGGGGTCACGCGCACCCCCACGAGGTTGCAGAAGGAGGCGGGCAGGCGGATGGAGCCGCCGGTGTCCTCGCCGATGCCCACGAGCGCCAGGTTCGCGGCGATCGCCGCTCCCGTGCCGCTGCTGGAGCCGCCGGGGTCGCGGGAGAGCGCGTAGGGGTTCTTCGTCACCCCGGAGACCGAGGAGGTCGAGAACCACGAGGTGGCGAAGTCCGGCATCGTCGTCTTGCCCAGGATCACGGCGCCCGCCGCCCGCAGCCGGGCGATCGCGGGGGCGTCCTCGGCCGGGACGTGCTCGGCGGTGCAGCGGTTGCCGTAGGTGGTCCGCAGCCCGCCCGTGGCGACCTGGTCCTTCACCAGGACGGGCACCCCGTGCAGCGGGCCCGAGAGCTCCCCGCGGGCGGCGTACTTCAGGTCCAGGGCGTCGGCCTCCTCGAGGACGGTCGCCGAGACCGTCACCACGGAGTTCAGCCCCGGGCCGGCGGCGTCCAGGGCCTCGATCCGGTCGAGGTAGGCCTGGACGACCTCGCGGACGGTCGCCCGCCCCTCCCGGTAGGCCGCGTGGACGGACGCGATCGTGGCCTCCTCGATGTTCCAGCTCAGGCTCATGGTTCCCCTCGTGCTCGGGCGGCCCCCGGGGCGGGGGCGGCCGTGGTGTGCGGGTGGTCGGTCGTGCGCGGGCCGGTCAGAGCGCCCAGATCTCCTGCAGCCGTGCCGCCCGCTCCCGGCGGGCCCGCAGGGCCTCCTCCATCGGCACGGCGCGGAACCGGGTGACGGTCCCGGGCGTGGCGCGGGCCAGCAGGTCCATGTCCGCGGAGATCACGGTGCCGACCATGGCGTAGCCGCCGCCGGAGACGGCGTCGCGGTGCAGCACGATCGGTTGGGTGCCGCCGGGGACCTGGATCGAGCCCACGGCGTAGCCGGCGTCGACGATGTTCGACGGGTCGGAGCCGGCGCCGAAGGGCTGCTCCCGCTGGATCCACTCCACGCCGGGGCCCTCGTAGCGCAGGCCCATGCGGTCGGCCACCGGGGTGAGCCGCCACTCCTCCTCGACGAGCCGGCGGCGGCCCTCCTCGGTGAGCAGGTGGTCGTAGAGCCCCCACACGATGCGCAGCTCCTGGGCTCCGCCCAGGGCCGGGCGCAGGGACTCCGGCAGCTCGGTCACGGCGGGCAGCTCCCCGGTGGGGCAACCCACGGGGACGACGTCGCCGGCCTCGAGCTTGCGCCCGCCCATGCCGCCGAGCCGGCCGATCGCGTAGGTCGAGCGGGAGCCGAGGACCTCGGGCACGTCGACGCCCCCGCGCACGGCCAGGTAGAACCGGGCCCCGCCCCGGAGCACGCCGAAGGTCACGGCGTCGCCCTCGGCCAGCTCGAGGCGCGTCCAGGGAGGCTGCTCCTGCCCGTTGACGAGCACGGGCACCTGCGCGCCGGCGACCGCGATCGTGGTGGGGGCGTCGACCGTGAAGGCCGGGCCCATGTAGGTGCACTCCAGCACGGCCTCGGCCGCGGTGTTGCCCACCAGCTTGTTGGCGGTCTGCGCGGACTCCTGGTCCATCGCCCCGCCCTGCGGGATGCCGACGTTGTAGTACCCGATCCGCCCCTGGTCCTGGACGGTGGTCAGCAGCCCGGGCTGCTCAGTTCTCAGCGCCATCGAGGGCCTCCAGCAGGGTGCGGTTGTAGGTGGCGGGATCGGCGAGCGCGGCCTCGACGTCGAAGGTCACGGGCGCCTGCTTGTACCGCCACGTGCCGGCCTCGACCTGCTCCTGGACGGCCCGGTACTCGGCCTCGTCCACCGGGCGGAACTTCACGATGTCGCCGGGGCGGAAGAGGATGAGGAAGTCCTCGAAGTCGGGCAGCTCCTGGCCGGGGTCGTAGATCGGGGCGGCGGCGACCCCGAACATCTGGTAGCCGCCGGCCCCGCGCACCGAGTAGATGCAGGCGAAGCACCCGCCGTGGCCCACGGTCAGCGGGGGCGTGTCCGTGCGGGGGCTGAGGTACTTGGGGACCTCCAGCTGCCGGGCGCGCGGGACGAGCTGGTACATGAACGGCAGCCCGGCCACGAACCCGACCATCGACACCAGCCACGGGGACTCGTGGTGGCGGCGGATGAACTCGGCGGCGTCCTCGAGGCCGTTGACCTTCGCGGCGTAGTCCAGGTCCGTGCCGGAGGGGTCCTGGTGGTAGCCCTCGCGGAAGCGCTGGACGACCTCGGCGGTGTAGGGGTCCTGGTACCAGACGGGGACCTCGACGATGCGGGTCTCCACGGTGTGCTGGGTGGCGGTCCGGGCCTGGGCCTCGAGCTCCTGGACGCGGCGCCTGAGCTCCTCGCCCCCGAGGACGTCGGGGTCGAAGCGCACCAGCAGGGACGCGTTGGCGGGGCAGACGTCGACGACGCCGGGCAGGTCCAGCTGCTCGAGGCCGTGGGCGACCGTGGTGGCGAGGTAGTTGGCGGTGAGGTTCATGGCCTCGTCGAACTCCACGAACAGGAACTCGTCCCCGCCCCACGTGTAGCGGGCGTTGGGCAGGTAGAGGATCTCGGTCGACTGCTCGGTCATCGTGCGCCCCCCGGGCTCGGCATCTCGGTCTCGATGTAGGTGGTCCAGTGCTCCACGGCCTCGAACCGCGGATCCGTCACGAGCCGCGCCAGCAGGGGCACCGTGGTCTTGATGCCCTCGATGTGCGTGGCGGCCAGGCCCTCGCTCATCCGCCGCACGGCCTCCCGCCGGTCGTGGCCGTGCACGATCAGCTTGGCCAGCAGCGAGTCGTAGAAGGGAGCGACGGTGTCGCCCTCGCGCACCCCGGCGTCCACCCGGTAGTCCTCGCCCTCAGGCCAGTCCAGGCGGGTGAGCCTGCCCGGGCTGGGCAGGAAGTTGCGGTCCGGGTCCTCGGCGTTGATCCGGCACTCGATGGCGTGGCCGTCGAAGGAGATGTCCTCCTGCCGCAGCCGCGTGCGCCCGGTGGCGGCGATCCGCAGCTGCTCGGCGACGAGGTCCACGCCGGTGACGAACTCCGTGACCGGGTGCTCCACCTGCAGGCGGGTGTTCATCTCGATGAAGGCGGCCTCGTGGCGGACGGGGTCGTAGAGGTACTCGACCGTGCCCACGCCCGTGTACTTCGCCAGCCGGGCCAGGTTCACGGCCGAGGCGCGGATGCGCTCGCGGACGTGGTCGGGCAGCTCCGGGGCCGGCGCCTCCTCGACGATCTTCTGGGAGCGCCGCTGCATGGAGCAGTCGCGGTCGCCCAGGTGCAGGAAGGTCTCGCCGTCGCCGAGGACCTGGACCTCCACGTGACGGGCGTGCTCGACGAAGCGCTCCAGGTAGACGGTGGGGTCCCCGAAGCTCGCGGAGGCCTCCGCGCGGGCGACGTCGACGGTCTTCAGCAGGTCCTCCTCGGCCCGGACCAGGCGGATGCCGCGCCCGCCGCCCCCGGCCGAGGCCTTGATGACCAGCGGGTAGCCGACCTCCCGGCCCAGGGCGAGCACGGCGTCGTCGTCGTCCGTCAGGGGGCCGTTGGAGCCGGGCAGGACGGGCACGTCGGCGGCCACGGCCGCCTCCAGGGCGCGGGTCTTGTGGCCCATGAGGTCGATGACGTCGGGATCGGGGCCCACCCACGTCATCCCGGACTCCTGGACGCGGCGGGCGAAGGCGGCGTTCTCGGAGAGGAACCCGTAGCCGGGGTGGACCGCGTCGCAGCCGGCCTCCGTGCCGGCGAGCACGATCGCCTCGGCGTTGAGGTAGGAGGCCTGGGCGGGGGCGGGGCCGACGACGGCGACCTCGTCGGCGAGCCCGGCCGCCATCGAGTCCCGGTCGATCTCGCTGACGGCGAGCACCGTGCGGATGCCCATGTCCCGGGCGGAGCGCAGGATGCGCACCGCGATCTCGCCGCGGTTGGCGACCAGCAGGGTGGATATCGCCACGGCTCAGCCCTCGGCGACGACGGCGATGGTGTCCCCGGGGTTCACCATGGCCGCGTCCTCGACCGAGAAGCTCTCGAGGGTGCCGGCGACGTCCGAGTGGACCTCGGTGAACTGCTTCATGATCTCGACCATGCCGATGACCTGGCCGGCCTCGACGCGGTCGCCCTCCTGGACGTAGGGGTCCTTGTCGGGGCCGGGCTTGCGGTAGAAGACGCCCGGCAGCGGGGACTGGATCTCGGCCATGGTGGGTCCTTTCGGCGGTTCGTGCTCGGGGTGGGCGGGCCGGGTCAGCCGGCCGCCGCGTGGGCGTCGAGGGCCTCGCGCACGGCGCGGGCCACGGCCGGGGCGCCGGGGGCGTCGGAGTGCACGCACACGGAGTCGAAGCGCACCGGCAGCTCCGTGCCGTCCACGGCGGCGATCCGCCCCGTGGTCAGGGCCCGGGTCACGCGCTCGGCCGCGGCCCGGGGGTCGGTGGCGTGCGGGGTGCGCTGGATGATCAGCCCGCCCTCGGCGTCGTAGTCGAGGTCCACGTAGAGCTCGGCCACGAAGGGGACCCCGCGCTCGGCGCAGACGGACTCGTGGGCGGTGCCGGCCAGCCCGAGCACGGCCACGCCGTGGTCGGCGGCGACCTTGGCCACCGGTTCCATCAGCGCGGGGTCGCGGGCGACCATGCCGTAGAGGGAGCCGTGCGGCTTGAGGTGGTGCAGCGGTGCGCCGTGCTGGAGGAGGAACCCGGTGAGCGCACCGACCTGGTACCGGACCAGGGACTCGACCTCCTCCGGGGTCAGGACCATGGCCCGTCGGCCGAAGCCCCACTGGTCGGGCAGGGACGGGTGGGCGCCGATGCGCACGCCGTGGGCCGCGGCCGAGGCGACGGTGGCGGACATGATGTCCGGGTCCCCGGCGTGGAAGCCGCAGGCGATGTTGGCGAGGTCGACCACCTCCATCAGCTCCGGGTCGTTGCCGAAGCGGTGGAGGCCGATGCCCTCGCCCATGTCCGAGTTCACGGTCGGACGGCTCGATGCTGTGGTCATGGTCACAGCGTCGGAAGCGGGCCCGTCCGGCGGAATGGGCACGGTGCCCGGTCCTGCAGAAATTTCCGTGGACGAGGCGCTGTCCCGCGGGGGAGCGTGGTCCTGACCGGCCTGCGGGCCGACCCGGTCCTGCGGCCGGCGCACGCTCAGCGGTGGTGCCGACGGCCCGGTCCCGGGAGCGGTGGTGCCCGCCGGCCGGTGACGACCGCATAAGCCGCAGACACATTGGCTCGGGTCGTAGGCGGCGCGGGGACGACCGGCGCACACTGGCTGTGCCGGGGCGGGTGAACAGGTCCTGGTGGGGGCATTCCCCCGGCCGCCCCCGGGGATGCCCGTGGAGGAGGAGGTCCGTGATGAGCGTGCTGCTGGTTCTCGCCGCCTGCCTGGTGGCTGCCGTGGTGGTGTGCCTGCGTCCGGTGCGGGCCTCCGCGCACTGCGACACCATGGACGGACCCGCCGCCCAGGACGGCAGGCGAGCCTTGGAGACGGGCAACCCCGACCACGCCGTGAAGTGGGTCGACGCCGGGCACGAGGGCGAGCTGCGCGAGATCTTCGCCCTGGCGCGGACGGCGCGGGACCAGGGCGGTGCGGCCCGGGAGGTGGCCGAGCGCTGGTTCCTGGAGAACCTCGTGCGCCTCCACCGTGCCGGTGAAGGGGCCCCATACACCGGTCTGAAGCCTTCGGGTGCGCCCGTGGGCGAGGAGGTGGCCGCCGCGGACCGCTGCATCGACGCGGGGAGCCTGGAACCGCTGACCGGTCTGGTGCGTCCCGAACAGGTCCCGGAACTGCAGGACCGCCTCGCGGCGGTGCTGGCCCGCAAGGGCCATGACGTGGACGACCTCGAGGCCGGCAGGGCCTACGTCGAGGCCTACGTCCGTTTCGTCAAGCTGGCCGAGGGCGAGGAGGAGGGCCACCACCACGCGAGCGCCGGGCACGGGCACTGACGGTGGCTGCGGGACCGAGCCGTGGAACCTGACCCGGTCACGGTCGCCGGGACGCTGCTGGTCGCCGTCCTGGCCGGTCTGGTGGTGCGCCGCCGGCTGCTCTTCGTCACGCTGGTCGACTCGTGCTCCATGGTCCCCGCACTGGCGCCGGGGCGTCGTGTGCTGACCCGGCGCCTCGGCCGCACCGGACGGATCCGCCGCGGCGACGTCCTCGTCGTCACCTCGCACGAACTGGGCCGACCGGTCGTCAAGCGGGTTCTCGGCCTGCCGGGGGAGCAGGTGGTGATCGGGTCCACCGGCCGCCTGAGCATCGACGGCCGCGATGTGGCGGAACCCTACGTCGTGCACCCCGGGGGCCCGGGCGGCACCTTCCGGGTCCCGCCCGGGCACCTGCTGCTGCTCGGCGACAACCGGGCCTGCTCCGACGACGGCCGCCACTGGAGGTGCCCGTACCTGCCCGTGACCGCCGTCCGCGGGAAGGTGGTCAGCGGCCTCGCCCCGCCGCCGGCCGCGCGGCACCGGGCCGGACGTGCCCCCTGCTCCCCGTGACGCTCCGCGGCCTCCGCGGGCGGCGTCCGGCAGGGGAGCGGTGGCGCCGGGCTCAGGAGGCGTCCCCGCCGCTCACCGCCTGCGCCGCCCGGGTCTCGGGCCCGCGGACGAAGCACGCGGCGACCACCGCGACGACCGCCACGCAGGCGCCGACGAGGAAGGCCTGCTGGATCCCCGCCGCCTGGGCGGCGGTCGCCGGGGCGCCGCCGGCGGCGGCGCCGGCGGTTCCGAGGGCCATGAGGGTGACGAACAGCGCCGTGCCGACCGCCCCGGCAAGCTGCTGGAGGGTGTTCATGATGGCGCTGCCGTGGGAGTAGAGGTGCTGGGGGAGGGACCCGAGCGCGGAGGTCATCAGCGGGGTCATGAGGAAGCCGAGCCCGAGGGTCAGGAGTATGTGCAGGAGCGTGACGGTGAGCGCCCCGGTGCGCTCGTCGAAGAGGAAGGCCATGAGGAACAGCGCGGCCGCGAGCACCACGGCCCCGGGGATCGCCAGGGGGCGGGGGCCGACGCGGTCGTAGAGGCGGCCGATGAACGGGGCGACGACGCCCATGAGCACACCGCCGGGGAGCACCGCGAGGCCGGTCTCGAGCGCGGAGAGCCCGCGGACGTTCTGCAGGTAGAGCGGCAGCAGGATCAGCGCGCCGAACAGCGAGGCCATGGCGATGAGCAGGACGACCACGCCGATCGAGAAGGGGCGCAGGGCGAAGGGTCGCAGGTCCAGCAGCGCCCGGTCCTCGCGCTGCAGGCGCAGCTGGCGCCGCACGAACAGGGCCAGCGCCGTGGCGCCGACCGCGACCGGCAGGGCCGGGGGCAGCAGGGCGTGGCCCTCGGTGGACTCGCCGATGCTCGAGAGCCCGAAGATCAGCGCGCCGAACGCGGTCGCGGACAGCAGCACCGAGGGCAGGTCGAGCGGCAGCGGGCGCGGGGTGCCGATGTCGCGGACCAGCACGAGCCCCAGACCGAGCGCGAGGACGGCAACGGGCAGGACGGCGACGAACACCGCCCGCCACCCGAAGGCCGAGAGGATCACCCCGGACAGCGTCGGGCCGACCGCCGGCGCCACGGAGATCACGACGGAGACGAGGCCGAAGACGGTGCCCCGGCGCTGGACCGGGACGAAGGTGAGGATCGTGGTGGTCAGCAGCGGCAGGACGACCGCGGTGCCGGCCGCCTGGAGCGCCCGCGCGGCCACCAGCACCCCGAAGGCGGGGGCCAGGGCCGCCAGCAGGGTGCCCGCGGTGAACAGCAGCAGCGCGCCGGCGAACACGGCCCGGCTCGCGAAGCGCTGCAGGACGAAGCCCGTCAGCGGGATGACCACGGCCATCGTGAGCATGAACACCGTGGTCAGCCACTGCGCGGTCGAGGCCGGTACGGAGAAGTCCGCCATGACGTGGGGCAGGGCGATGCTCATCACCGTCTCGTTGAGCACCATCACGAAGGCCGCCACCAGCAGGACGCCGATCATGACGGTCATCCCGCGCCTCGTCCGTCCTCCGGGCGGGGCGGTCTCGGTGGTCTCGGGGGTCGCGGTCATGTCGGGTCCTCGGTCCTGCTCGTGCGTCGCTCGCGTGCTGTCGCCCGCAAGGAATGACAGTGTACAGCGCCACTGTCAGTGACTGACACGACCGGTAGGGTGGGGGCATGAACTCGACGTCATCGCTGCGCCAGGTCTCGCGCGAGGCGGTCCGGGACCGGATCGTCGAGGTCGGACTCGGCCTGTTCGCGGAGCACGGCTTCGAGCGGACCACGGTCGAGGAGATCGCCCGGG
Organism: Kocuria flava; assembly: GCF_001482365.1. Taxonomy (NCBI): domain Bacteria; kingdom Bacillati; phylum Actinomycetota; class Actinomycetes; order Micrococcales; family Micrococcaceae; genus Kocuria; species Kocuria flava. The sequence continues at coordinate 941,286 of NZ_CP013254.1, forward strand.
CGGTCGGGACCTCCGAGCGGACCTTCTTCCGCTACTTCGCCACCAAGGACGAGGTCGTGCTCCTGCCCTACGAGCACGCCTACGCGCAGATGCTCACCCTGCTCGGCGAGCGACCGCTCGAGGAGGACGTCTGGGAGACGCTCACGGTGGTCTGCGCCCACTCGATCCGCGCGCTGCTGATGGGCCCGTACGAGACGGGCGGGGTGCAGCGGCTGCAGCGGATCATCGGCGACAGCCCCGTGCTCCTGGCCGCCTATCTGCGCCAGTTCGACCGCCTCCAGGAGCGGCTGACCGACGCGCTGGTGCAGCGGCAGGAGCGGCGCGCCCCAGGCCGGGAGGCGGACCGGGTGGTCGCCCGCGCCCTGGTGGGCGCCTCGTTCGCCCACCTGCACGCGGTCGTCTCCGCCGCCCGGAGCGCCGAGGACGTGGCCCGCGCCGACGAGCGCTTCGCCGCGCTCATGCAGGACCTGCGCCCGCGCTCGCTGCCCGCCGGGAGCTGACCGGCAGCAGCGCGCCGCCTACCCCGTGGCGGCGGGCGACGCCGGAGTGCGGGCGGCCAGGACCCGGCCCAGCGGGCGGCACACCGCCAGCAGGACGAGCCCGGCCACGGCGATGGTCAGGGCGAGCGCGGTGGAGTCCTGCCACCAGTCGGCGAGCCCGGCGAAGCCCGGGATCCCGGTGGTGACCACGGCGTTGCCGATGGCCAGTACGCCCACGGCCGGTCCGAGGTGCGGCCGGTCCAGGGCCATCAGGGCGAAGAACGCGAGCCAGAGCACGGCCCACATCAGCCACAGCGCGGTGAAGGCGCGGTCCCCCAGGCCCACCCAGGAGTGGACGGCGAAGCCGACGGCGCTGACGGCCACCACGAGCGAGAACCAGCCCAGCCCCTGGTCGGGCCAGCCGGTGATGGCGTCGATGCCCACCCACAGGTAGGTGAAGCCGAAGAAGTACAGGCCGGCGGCCAGCATGATGCGTCCGGTCTCGCCGTCGGCGGAGATGATCAGGTACGTCGGGGTGAGGACCTGCAGCGCGCCCACGAACAGGTTCAGCGGGGCCGCCGCCTTCGGCGGGATCCGCCCCAGGAGCATCACCCCGTTGACGAACAGGACCGCCCCGACGTACAGCAGGCCGACGGCAGCCACGGCTCACCGGCCCCTGCGGGCGGGACGGTGGACAGCGCTTCCGGTCATGGCAACCTCCTGATGGTCTCGACCAAGGTTCTTATCACGGGAGCCGCCGCAAAGGGTTGTCCGGCAGGGGGCGGCCCGACCAGGATGGACCTCACCCGCGGCGCACGGTCCGTGCGCCGCCCCCAGGAGGGACGAGCCATGCCCGCTTCCGATCGGGCCCGCGTGCCCGTGCCCAGGACGACCACCTCTCCCCGAGGTGCCCGGTGAGCGGCGTGGTGCGCCACGAGGCCACCGTGACCAGCTCCGAGGCGGTCCGGGGTCTGTTCGAGGACGTCGGGGTGCCCTTCTCCTTCGAGCCCGTCGGCGAGCAGTTCGCCTACCGGCACCGCCACGACGGCGACGAGCGCCTCACCGTGGTCCAGCTGCGGCTCGAGGGTGCCTACTCGGCCTGGGGCGAGACCGAGGTCTTCTGCGCCGCGGACGTGCGGGCCGAGCGCTACGACTGGCGGACTCGCGACGAGACCGGCAGCGGCGTGCGCGGCCCGGCGCTGTTCCGTCCCGGCCACCCGGCGCTCGTCGTCGGCGCCGCCGTGGAGGTCACCAACATCAACCTCGCCCCGCACCTGCTGCAGGAGGTCGCCGGGACGGTCTACGGCACCGAGGATGAGCCCGTCCGCTTCCTCTCCACCGAGCCGGTGAGCCCCCGGCTGGGGACGTACTGGACGCGGCTGTCGGGGATCGCCCGCGAGGCGGTGAACTCGGGGGCGTTCGAGGCCGAGCTCGTCCGGGCCGACCTCACCCGCCACCTGGCGGTGGCCGCCCTGGAGTGCTTCCCGCTGGCGGGCGACCCGGTCCGCCGGACCCTGTCGATGGAGGCCCAGGCACGCCGGTACCGGATGGCCGTCGAGTTCCTCGACGCCCACGCCTCCCTGCCGATCACCGTGGAGGACGCCGCCCGCGCCGCCGGCACCACCACGCCCGCGCTCGTGCGGGCGTTCCGCGCCAACCACCCGCTGGGCCTGCACCCGCTCCAGCACCTGCGCCGGACCCGCCTCGCCGCCGCCCACGCGGACCTGGCGGCCGGCAGCCCCGCGCTGGGCGACACCGTCCGGGAGATCGCCCTGCGCTGGGGCTTCGCCCACCCCGGGCGCTTCGCCGCCGCCTACCGCCGCGCCCACGGGGTCTACCCGCGCGAGACCCTCGGGCGGTAGCGCTCTTTGCCGGGGCCGGTGGACCGGGCCCGCCGCGGCACCCGGCGTCGTCGTCCCGCACGGGTCAGCCGCACCCCTGGGCGTGGCCCATCTCGGTGTGGGCCCAGCGGGCCGCGAACCGGGGGTCGCCGCTGCGGCGCACGGCCTCGGCGGTCTCCCGGTCGAGCTCGGCCCGCCACTCCTCGATGCTGAGCAGCTCCGAAGAGCGCAGCAGCGGCTGCCGGTAGATGCTCAGCGCCCGGGCGACCTCGCCGTGCTCGAGGGCGTCCCGCAGGCGCGCGACGTCGCTCGTGACCCCCGCCGGGTCGGCGAAGCGGTAGGGGCCGGTGGTGAGCACCGCCCCGAGCCGGCAGCGGACCCGGTGGATCTCGGTGCGGACGGTGCCCGGGCTGCCCTGCTCCCCGTAGAGGGCGTAGGCCATCTCCTCGGCGCTCCACCCGCGCTCGCGCAGGCTCAGCAGCGCGAGGATCTCCGCCGAGCGCGTCGGCAGCGGGAGCTCCTCCCCGCCGCCCACCCGGGCCGTGGCCGGCTCGGCGAGCAGGCGCAGCTCCAGGGACGGGACCGCACCGGGGCCCGCGGGGCGGGGGCGCGCCGGGGCCTGGGCGGCGAGCAGGGTCTCCACGACGCGGGCGGCCGAGCGGACCAGGCCCCGGGTGTCCTGCGTGGCGCTGCCGCGCGGGCCCGAGAGGTCGAGCACCCCGAGCACCTCGCCGCCGTGCGGGTCGCGCACCGGCGCCGAGGTGCAGTCCCACGCGCTGTGGGCGCGGGCGAAGTGCTCGGTCCCGCGCAGCTCCTCCGCGGTCCCGCTGCGCAGCGCCTGGGCGATCGCATTGGTGCCCACCCCGTGCTCGTCCCAGCCGGCGCCCTCCACGAAGCCGAGCCCGTCGGCCCGGCCCAGCGGCGCGCGGCCCCCGCGGCGCCACAGCACCGTGCCGTCGGGGGCCGTCAGGACCGCGACCCGGGGCTCGGACGGATCACGGGCCACGCCGAGCAGGTCGGCGACCGTCTCGACGTGCGCCCGCAGCGGGGAGGCCACCCGCAGCTCCTCGACCGTCCGGTCCGGGAGCACCTCGCGCGGGCCGTCCAGGTCCCGGGACAGCCCGCGGGCGGTGCACCGCTCCCAGGCCGAGCGCACCCGCTCCGGCGCCTCCGTCGATCCTCTGCTGTGCACAGCGCTCCTCCGTCCTCCGCGCCCGGTGATCGTGCCGCGGCCCCGATGCAACGCCGGGGAAACCCCCGCGGCCCCACAGTGGTGACACGCATCACACCGGACCCTATGCCACCGGGGTCCCGGCGTACACCGAGGAGGAACGATGACCCAGATCGACGAGACCGGCGTGGCGGCCGGCACGGACACCGCCCGCACCTGGCTGGCCGCCCTGCAGGACGCCCTCGCCGCGGAGGACGCGGGGGCCGCGGCCGAGCTGTTCGAGGAGGGCGGCTTCTGGCGCGACTTCCTGGCGTTCACCTGGAACCTCAAGACCCTCGAGGGCCGCGAGCAGATCCGCCGCATGCTCGCCGAGACCCTGCCCCACGTGCGGCCCACCGGCTGGGAGGTCGAGGGGGAGCCGACGACGGCGGACGGCGTCACGGAGTGCTGGCTGCGCTTCGGGACCGCCGCCGGCTCCGGGTGGGGCTACCTGCGCCTGCGCGGCGGGAAGGCGTGGACCCTGCTCACCACGCTGCAGGACCTGCGCGGGTTCGAGGAGCGGAAGGGCCCGCGCCGGGACCGCGGCGTCGTCCACGAGATCACCCGCGAGCGCACCACCTGGCTGGAGCGGCGCCGGGCCCGGGAGGAGTCCCTGGGCCGCGACGAGCAGCCGTACTGCCTCGTCGTCGGCGGCGGCCAGGGCGGGATCGGCCTCGCCGCCCGGCTGGGACGGCTGGGCATCCCCACGATCGTGGTGGACAAGCACGAGAAGGCCGGCGACGCCTGGCGCAACCGCTACAAGTCCCTGCACCTGCACGACCCCGTCTGGTACGACCACATGCCCTACCTGCCGTTCCCGGACGACTGGCCGGTGTTCCCCGCCAAGGACAAGGTGGCCGACTGGCTGATGCACTACGCCGACATCATGGAGCTGAACTACTGGTCGAGGACGGAGTGCCGGTCGGCGCAGTGGGACGAGGCGTCCGGGACGTGGACGGTCGTCGTGGACCGCGACGGCGAGGAGGTCGTGCTGCACCCCACCCAGCTCGTCTTCGCCCTGGGCGTCTCCGGGTACCCGCGGATCCCCGTGTTCCCCGGCGCCGAGACCTTCCGCGGCGCCCAGCACCACTCCTCCGCCCACGCCGGCGGCGACGACTGGGCGGGCAAGCGGGCCGTGGTCATCGGCTCCAACAACTCCGCCCACGACATCTGCGCCGACCTGTGGGAGCACGGGGCCGAGGTGACCATGGTCCAGCGCTCCTCGACCCACATCTCCCGCAGCGAGTCCCTCATGGACCTCGTCCTCAAGCCCCTCTACTCGGAGGAGGCCCTCGAGGCGGGCATCACCACGGAGCAGGCGGACATGCTCTTCGCCTCCTGGCCCTACCGGGTCCTGCCGGACGTCCAGCGGCCCGCGTTCGACGAGATGGCCGAGCGGGACCGGGAGTTCTATGCGGCGCTCGAGGCGGCCGGCTTCGACCTCGACTTCGGGGAGGACGGCTCCGGGCTGTTCCTGAAGTACCTGCGCCGCGGCTCCGGGTACTACATCGACGTGGGCGCCTCCCAGCTCATCATCGACGGCCGGGTCCGGCTGGCCACCGGGCAGGTCGACCACCTCACGGAGGACGCGGTGGTCCTCGCCGACGGGACCGAGCTGCCGGCCGACCTCGTCGTGTACGCCACCGGCTACGGGTCCATGAACGAGTGGCTCGCCGACCTGATCTCCCCGGAGGTCGCCGACCGGGTCGGCAAGTGCTGGGGCTACGGCTCCGACACGACCCGCGACCCCGGCCCGTGGGAGGGCGAGCTGCGGAACATGTGGAAGCCCACCAACGTGGAGAACCTCTGGATCCACGGCGGGAACCTCCACCAGAGCCGGCACTACTCCAAGTACCTGGCCCTGCAGCTGAAGGCCCGCATGGAGGGCGTCCCCACCCCGGTCTACGGTCTCGAGGAGTCCCACCACCCCCGGTGAGTCCCCGCCACGGGGGCGGGGCGCCGGGACGGATCGACCCGTCCCGGCGCCCTGATCCCCCTCCGGCGAGCTCAGCGGTAGACGAGCCCGCCGTCGATCAGCGGCGCCTGGCCCGTCATGTAGTCGGCGTCCGGCCCGGCGAGGTAGGACACGAAGGCGGCGACGTCCTCGGGCGTCTGGGCGCGGCCCAGCGCGATGCCTCCCACGTACTGCTCATAGGTGGCGCCCTTCTCCGCGCCCGTGAGCTCGGCGAAGCGCTCGTCGATCTCCACCCACATGTCGGTTCCCACGACCCCGGGGCAGTAGGCGTTCACGGTGATGCCGTGCGGAGCGAGCTCCTTCGCCGCGGCCTGCGTGAGACCCCGGACGGCGAACTTCGTCGCCGAGTAGACGCCGAGCACGGCGAAGCCCTCGTGCCCGGCGATGGAGGCCGCGTTGATGATCTTGCCCCTGGTGCCCTGCTCGAGGAACCGGGCGGCCGCGGCCTGGATGCCCCACAGCACGCCGTTGATGTTCACCCGCTCGATCGTCTCCACCTCGTCGGGGGTCACCTCCAGGATCGGCTGCACCTGGGCGATGCCCGCGTTGTTGACCATCACGTCGAGACGACCGAGCCTCTCTGCGACCTCCTGGACCGCGGCTCGCACGGAGTCGCGGTCGGAGACGTCGGCGGTGACGGCACAGGCTCGGCGACCTGTCGCCTCGATCTCGCCCAGGACCTCTCGCGTGAGCTCGTCGCGCAGGTCCACCAGCCCGACGTCGAACCCGTCCTGCGCGAGCCTCAGGGCGATGGCCTTCCCGATGCCCCGGCCGGCTCCGGTGACCAGGGCCACCCGTGCTTCTTCCGTCATGATGTCTCCTCCGTGATGCAGTGACCGCTGCACGTTGCGACGGTGCAGGCCCAGGATGGGGTCCGGAGGGTTTCCGCGGCGTTGCACGAGGTGGAGCCCCTGCCGGTCCGGCGCGCACAGGGAGAGCCTCGTCTCCCAGGCCTCCCCCGAGGTCGGGCCACGGCCTAGGGTTGCTGGTGCAACCGCATTCCGACGGGCGTGGAGGAGCACTGGGCGTGGGCCGTGAACCGGGAACCTGGCGAGAGCCGGATCGACACACCGCCGTCCCGTTCCCGCGGGCCCTGGAGGAGTGGACCACAGCGGCGATCCCGGTCCTCGAGAAGGTCGCCTCACGGTACGGCGGGTACATCACCTACAAGGACCTCGCGGAGCGGCTGTTCGAGGCCACCGGGGTCCGCACGCAGATGCGGCTGAGCAACTGGATCGGCAAGCCGCTCGGGGCGGTCCTGTGGTACTGCCGGGAGCGCGACCTGCCCGGGCTGTCCTCCTTGGTCGTGCACAGCGGCGACGGAATGGTGGGGGAGGGGTTCAACGAGTTCCTGCGCACGAAGGGGCGTGAGCCCGTCGAGGACCCGGTGAGGCTGGAGTGGGTGGCGGCCGAGGAACGGCTCAACTGCTACCGCCACTACTGCCCGGACATCCCCGTCGGCGCGCAGCCGATGCTGACCCGCGAACTCGCCGAGAAGCTCGAGCGCAGGGTTCCCGCGCCGCCGCCTGTGCCCTCCTGTCCCACCTGCGGGATGCAGCTGCCCGTCACCGGGCAGTGCGACTACTGCGCGTGACCGACCACGCCCACCGCGAGCTCGTGGTCAGAGGGCGACCTTCTCGAACAGGGCCGCCGTGCCGATGCCCCCGGCGGAGCTGATCATCGCCAGCAGCAGGCTCCCCTCGGGCAGCTCCCGGGCGCGGGCGAGCAGCCGCACCACCGACACCGCCCCGGAGGCGCCGTAGGCGTGGCCGAGGGCCAGGGCCCCGCCCTCGGCGTTGAGCACCTCCTCGTCGAGGCCGAGCAGGTCGGTGCAGGCCAGCACCTGCCCGGCGAAGGCCTCGTTGAACTCGGCCGCGGCCAGCGCCCGGACGGGCACGGCCTGCTCGGCGAGCAGCCGCCGGGCGGCCACGGCGGCGCCCAGGCCGAGCCGGGCCGGGTCCACCCCCACCGTGGCGGCCCCGCGGAAGGCCAGCGCCGTGGCCGTGCCCAGTTCGCGGGCGGCGGCCGGGTCGGCGACGAGGACCGCGGCCGCGCCGTCGGCGTCCCCGCACGAGTTGCCGGCGGTCACGGTGCCGCCGGCGGCGAAGACGGGCGGGAAGCGGGCCAGCAGCGCCGCGTCCAGGCGCGGGCGGGGGCCGTTGTCCGCGGTGACGGCCCCGCGCGGGGTGCGCACCGGCACGAGCTCGCCGGCGAACGCCCCGGCGGCCGCGGCGGCCAGCGCCCGCCGGTGGCTGCGCAGGGCGAAGGCGTCCTGGCGCTCCCGGCCGATGCCGTGCTCGCGGGCGACCGTCTCGGCGGCCTCGCCCATGTCCGGGTCGCCCAGGTGCTCCGGGGCGAACTGCGCGCGGCGGTAGAACGCGACGCCGCCGTCCTCCTGCCGCCGTCCGCGCAGGGGCGCGGTGCTGATGCTCTCGGCGCCGCCGGCGAGGAACGCCCGCCCGGCCCCGGCGCGGGCCAGGTGGCAGGCGAGCACGACCGCGTCGAGGCCGGACCCGCACTGGCGGTCCACGGTGAGCCCGGGTACGGACTGCGGCAGCCCGGCCTCGAGGGCGGCGAGCCGGGCGGGGTTGCCGCCGGCGCCCACGGCGTTGCCCACCACGACGTCCGCGACCTGCTCCGGGGCCAGGCCGGTCTCCTCGAGCAGCGCGTCCAGCACCGGGGCCAGGAGCCGGTGGACGGGCACGCCCGCGAGCGCGGTCCCGGCCCGGGCCAGCGGGGTGCGCCGCCCGAGGAGGAGCAGGGGAGCGCCGGGCTCAGTCGAGGGGACGGGCACGGGGGTCTCCTTCCAGGAGGCGCTCGCGCAGGAGCCGGCGGCTGATCTTGCCTCCGGCGGTCAGGGGCAGCTCGGTGAGCCGGACGTAGCGGTGGGGCAGCTTCGCCGGGGCCAGCCGCCCGGCGAGCCCGGCGTGCAGGCGGGTGCGGTCGAGGCGGGCCCCGTCGTCGTCGGGGGCGGGCAGGACCCCGGCCACCACGCGCTGGCCCCGGGTGCGGTCCGGGAGGCCGACGACGACGGCGGCGGCGACCCCCGGCACGGCCGTCAGGGCGGCCTCGACCTCGTGCGGGTAGACGTTGTGCCCGCCGGTGACGATCATCTCCGCGGCCCGGCCCAGCACGTGCAGCCGGCCGCCGCGCAGGAACCCCCGGTCACCCACGGTGGTCGTGCCGCCGAGGCGGGCCAGGGCCAGACCGTCGTCGCCCCACAGGTAGCCGTCGCAGACGAACGGGGAGCGGACGCCGATCGTGCCGGGCCGGCCCTCGGGCACCGGCCGGCCGGCGTCGTCGAGCACGGCGAGCTCGACCCCGGGGAAGGCCGCGCCCACGCTCGTGTCCCCGGGGTCGAGGGGCTCGCCCGGGTCGTGGCGGCGGGCGGCGACGAAGCCGAGCTCGGCGGCGCCGTAGTACTCCCAGATCACGGCGCCCGGGGCCCACCGGCGGGCCGCGGCGAGGGTGGCGGGGTCCAGGGGCTGGCCGGCGCACACGACCGCGGTGAGCCCGCGGGCTCCGGCGCCCACGGCGAGGCCGCGCTCGGCGAGCACCCGCAGCATCGTGGGCACGACGACCAGGCGGGTCGCCCCGCCGCCGGCGATCAGGGCGTGGGCGGCGGCGACGTCGAAGCGCGGCAGCGTGGTGAACGCGGCCCCGGTCCAGAGGCACTCGGAGAGCGCGTAGAGGTTCAGGCTCGTGCTCAGCGGCCCCGGGGCCAGCACCCGGTCGTGCGGGCCGAGCTCGAAGCACGCGGCCGAGGCCTCGAAGGAGCGCTGCCAGGAGCCGCGGCTGCGGGCGAAGCCCTTGGGCGTCGAGGTGGTGCCCGAGGTCAGCCCTACCAGGAAGGTCGAGGCGGGGTCGCCGTCGCGCAGCCGGGCCGGGGCGGGGCCGGCGGGCAGCAGCGGCGCACACCGGCGCAGCACCGCCGCGGCCTGCTCGGGCGGCCAGGACGGGTCGAGGACCGCGCACGCCCGCTCCTCGGCGACCCCGGCGGCCCAGCGGACGGCGAGGTCCGTGCCGTTGGGCCGCCGCAGGATCCCCGTGGGCTCCCCGGAGGCGGCCAGCGCCGCGGCGGCCTCCCGCAGCCCGGCCCAGGTGACGGCCTCGCCGGCGCAGGCGACGGCCGGGTCCCCGGGACGCTCGGCGGCCCACCGGGCCAGCCGGTCGAGGAAGGGCACGGGCTACCGGGCGGCGGTGCGCACGCCGCCGAGCAGGCGCCGGTAGCTGCGGTGGACGCTGACCGCCACGAGGCTGGCCACGACCGCCTTGAGCAGGTCGCCCGGGACGAACACGAGCGAGCCCAGCGCGGAGGTGGACAGCGGCAGGCCGGTGACCACGCTGGTCCACGGGACGCCGAACGCGTAGATGACGACGATCCCGCCGAGGACCGTGCTCAGCAGCATCGCGAGGAACCGGGCGGTGGACCCGGTGCGCCGCAGCGCCCAGTGCTGCACGAGCAGACCGATGACCAGCGCCGCCGGGATCCAGCCGACCAGGTAGCCGCCGGTCGGGCCGAGGAACACCCCGAGCCCGCCGCGCCCGCCCGCCAGCAGGGGCAGTCCGGCGAGCACGAGGACCTGGAGGACGACGACGGAGAGCATCCCCCGCCACGGCCCGAGCAGGGCGCCCGCGAGCATGACGCCGAGGGTCTGGAGGGTGATCGGCACCGGGACGATCCCGACCGTGATCGGCGGGACGAGCCCGAGGGCGGCGATGAGGGCGGCGAAGACCGCGACGAGCACGGTGTTCTGGGTGGTCTGCGGGTTCTGGGCGGCCATGACGTCCTTCGGGGCAGGGGTGGGTGGGGAACGGGCGGGAGACGGTGCGACGGGGCCCGCGGTGGCGGGGCGGCGGGCTCAGCCGGGAGGCGGGGCGGGCGCCGTCGTCGTGGACCGCGGTGCGCGCCCGGGGGCGGGCGCGGAGTCGAAGCAGCGGGCGTCGAGGGCGTCGGAGATCTCCTGGGCGGACTCGAGGGTGCGCACGATCAGGGGCACGAGCACGGCCACCGGGCTGTTGTGCAGGCCCCGGGCGAACTGCGCCTCGCGGACCTCGAGGTACTTCGCGCGGATCTCGGGGATGAACCGGATCGTCATCGACAGCGCCAGGCTCGTCTGGGCCGGGTTGAGCCCGAGGTGGCGGGTGGGCCGCAGCACGCGCTCGAACAGGGCGAGCATCTCGCTGAAGGAGGTGCTCAGGCTGACCGCGTAGGCGAACAGGCACAGGCTCAGCAGCCGCAGCCCCGACACGGCCGCCGCGACCCACCCGGTGGTCAGCCCCAGGGTGAGCACGACGATCCCGACGATCAGGACCAGTCCCGCCAGCAGCCGCGCGAGGCGGGGGAGCGGGGTGCGGGTCAGCACCGCCGCCGTGACGGCCAGGACGAACACCGCGGAGAGCACGAACAGGTCCGCCACGGCATAGATGCCGAGGCTGGCGATGAAGAGGAAGCCGAACTTCGGTCCGGCCGGGATCCGGGCCAGCACGCCGGAGGGAACCCCACCGTGGGTGCGGGCCGCGCGGTGCCCGGGGCGCGGCGGCCGGGGCGCGCCCATCAGTCGCTGATCCCGCAGTAGAACGCGAGGGCCTCGTCCGGGGCGCCGTCGAAGGCGATGCGGCCCTCGTGGACCACCAGCACCCGCTCGTAGCCGCCGATCAGGTCGAGGTCGTGGGTCACCACGACCGCGCGCTGGTCGAGCTCGTCGATGGTGGCCTGCAGGCGGCGGCGGTTGCGGCGGTCGAGCATGGTGGTCGGCTCGTCGAAGACGATCGTGGACGGCTCCATCACCAGCACGGAGGCCAGCGCGACCAGCTGCTTCTCCCCGCCGGAGAGGGCGTAGGACTCCCGCTCCCGCAGGTGGGCGATGCCCAGGCGCTCGAGCGCGGCGTCCACCCGGGCCGTGAGCTCGGGCCCGCGCAGGCCCAGGTTCTTCGCCCCGAAGGCGAGGTCCTCGCCGACCTGCGGCATCACGATCTGGTTCTCCGGGTTCTGGAACACGAAGCCGACCTCCCGCCGGACCCGCTTGGCGTCCTCGGCGGTGGAGACCCCGCCCACCCGGACCTCGCCGGTGGTGGGCAGCAGCAGACCGTTGAACAGGCGCACCAGCGTGGACTTGCCCGAGCCGTTGAGCCCGAGCACGGCCACCCGCCGCTCCTCGACCACCAGGTCGATCTCCCGCAGGACGACGACGTCCTCACGGGTCACCGACACCCCGGTCAGCTCGATGCCGGAGGCGCCGGCGCGGGGGGTCCCGGGGGCCGTGGGCTGCCCGCGGTGGGACGGGCGCCGCAGCGCATGACGGAGCGACACGTTCGGCTCCTCCCTCCTCGGCCCGGTCGCGCCCGGGCCGGCTCAGCGCTGTCCGGACGGGTCCGGCTCGAAGTACAGGTGGGCGTGCAGCCGGCACCCCGGGTTGAAGCCCGCCCCGCACCGGGGACAGGCCTCCACGGCCAGGTACTGCCGGACGGAGAGCTCCGTGCGGCACACCCCGCACAGCACGGCCGCGGTGTCCTGCTCGGCGACCGGCCACTGCGCGGCCGGGTGACCGGCGCTCTCCTCGTGACACCGATGACAAGGGTAGTACGCCCCGCAGCACCGGAACCTGATCGCGATCACGTCCAGGGGCGTGCGGTAGTGGACGCACCGCGTCTGGTCGTCGACCGTGGGGCCCAGCACCTCCGGCACGTCGTTCTCCTTCCCCGGCTCCCGCCGTGTGCCCGATCCGTCCTGCCGCGGACCATTGTCCCGGATTCTCCAGCGCTGCCCCGGCGTCGTCGGGTAGGCATGGCGGCATGCACACCGACGCCGCGCCGCACGGGGCGCCCACCCAGGACCTCGCCGCGAAGATCCCGCCCGCCGAGGAGGTCGCCGGGGTCTTCGGCCTCTCCGCCACGGAGCGGGAGATCTGGGTGCGCGCCCGGCCCCACCTGGACGTGCGCAACAACGACGCCCACAGCCTCTACGCCTGGGGCATCGCCCGCCAGCTGCTGCCGCTCGTGCCCGGGGCGGACCCGGACGTCGTGCTCCCGGCGATCCTGCTGCACGACACGGGCTGGGGCCGGGCCGACGAGGAGCGGATCCTCTCGGAGGGGTTCTCCGGGGACTGGCGCAAGGCCGACATCCGCTACGAGCACGAGCGGCAGGGCTGCCTGATCGCCGAGGAGGTCCTCCCGGAGCTCGGCTACGACGCGGAGTTCGTCGGGCGGGTCACCGCCATCATCGACGGCCACGACACCCGTCCCGAGGCCCGCTCCCTCGAGGACGCCCTCGTGCGCGACGCCGACCGGCTGTGGCGCTTCGACCAGGTCGGCATCGCCCTGGCCTCGTCCTGGTTCAAGCTCACCCCCTCCGCCTACATGGACCGGCTCGAGACCGAGATCGTCCCCGAGCTGCAGACCTCCGCGGCCCGGCAGATGGCCGAGGCCGACCTCGCCCGCTCCCGGGCCCTGCTGAAAGCGAGCGTCCTGCGATGACCGACACCACCGCCGCCCCGGCCCGGGCCGGGCTGGAGCTGCCCTACACCCACGTCGACGACCACTTCATCGACGGCGCCTATCTCGCCTCGACCGGCGCGCAGCGCAACGACGTCGTCGACCCCGCCACCGAGGAGGTCTGGGCCTCGGTGCCCAACGCCACCGAGGAGGACCTCGACCGCGCGGTCGGCGCCGCCGAGCGCGCCTTCGCCGGGTGGGCGGCGCGCACCCCCGCCGAGCGGGCGCAGGTCCTGCTGCGGGCCGCCGAGGAGATCGAGACCCGCCGCGAGCCCATGGCGCTGACCAACACCCGCGAGAACGGCACCCCGCTCGCCGAGACCCGCGGCGCGGCGGCCAACGCGGCCGGCATCTTCCGCTACTTCGCCCCCTGGCTCGAGGCCGAGGACGTGCGCCCCTTCCCCAACGGGGCGGGGGAGACCGTGGTGCACGAGAACCCCGTCGGGGTGTGCGCCCTCATCGCCCCGTGGAACTTCCCGATCAACCTCGTGGTCGCCAAGCTCGCCCCGGCCCTGCTCGCCGGGTGCACCGTGGTGATCAAGCCGGCCTCGCCCACGCCGCTGTCCGTGCGCTTCGTCGTCGACGCGCTGACCGCCGCCGGGGTGCCCGCTGGCGTGGTCAACCTCGTCACCGGCAACGGCCGCATGGGCGACCGGCTGGTCCGGCACCCGGCCGTGCGCAAGGTCGCCTTCACCGGCTGCACGCCGGTGGGCCGGCGGATCGCCGCCGCGTGCGGCGAGCAGCTCAAGCCCGTGACCCTGGAGCTCGGCGGGAAGTCCTCCGCGATCGTGCTGCCCGACGCCGACCTCGAGCACATGTCCTCCGTGCTCCTCCGCTCCTGCCTGCGCAACACCGGGCAGACCTGCTACATCTCCACCCGGATCCTGGACCCCGAGAGCCGCTACGACGAGGTCGTCGAGATGGTCGGGGCGACCGTCGCGGCGGCCCCGCAGGGCGACCCGCTCGAGGAGGGCACGGTCTTCGGGCCCATGGCCAACCGGGCCCAGTACGACGTGGTCATGGGCTACCTCGAGACCGCCCGCGCGGAGGGTGCCCGGGTGGTCACCGGCGGCGGCCGCGCCGACCGGGAGACCGGCTTCTACGTGGCCCCCACCGTCCTGGCCGACGTCACCCCGGAGATGACGGTGGCGCGGGAGGAGATCTTCGGGCCCGTGATCACGGTGCTGCGCTACCGCGACGTGGACGAGGCGGTGGCCCTGGCCAACAACACGCCGTTCGGCCTCGGCGGGATCGTCTTCTCCGCCGACGAGGAGGAGGCCCAGCGGGTGGCCCGCCGGGTGAACACCGGGTCGGTGGGCATCAACTTCTTCGCTTCCAACCACGCCGCGCCCTTCGGCGGGCGGGGGGACTCGGGCCTGGGCGTGGAGTTCGGCGTCGAGGGGCTCAGCGCGTACCTGACCTACCAGTCGGTGCACCGCGGGCCCCGGGGCTGAGCGCCGTGCCGCCGGCTCAGGGCGCCGGCACGGCGGCGCCCGGGGCGGCCGGCGCGGGCGCCGCCGCACCGGGGGCGACGTTCTGCGCGCCCGCGTCAGGGACGGCGCCCTGCTCCCCGGTGCCCTGGTCCTGCGTGCCCTGGTCCTGCGAGCCCGGCTGCGCGGGGTCCGCGACCTGCCCGTCCGACCCGGTCGCGCCCTGGCCGGTGCCGGTCTTCTCCTCCGGTGCGGCCCCGTCGGCGGGGGCGTCCGGGGGAACGGCCCCCGTGGGGACGGTGCCCTCGGCCGCGCCCTCGCCGCCGGCCGGGACGTCCTCGACCGGGGTGGTCGTGGCGGCCGAGCGCGGGGCCACGGCGTCGGAGCCGGTCACGGTGCGCTGGAGCTGCCCGGTGCCGCCGGAGAGCTCGGTGCCCGTCACGGCCTGGACGGCGAAGATCGCCGCGACCGCGAGCCCGACGATCACCCCGGTGCTGGCCAGGAAGCGCCGGACCGGGAAGGGGGCGCGCTCCTCGGCCACGGCCGTGCTGCCCGCCCCGGAGGCGGTGCCCGTGCGGCGCAGGCGGCCGGCCACGGTGCCCTGGACCTTCTGCAGCCCCTTCTTGCCCTTCTCCAGCGAGGTCGAGTAGAGCGCGACGACCACGCCGGAGACGATGCTGGTGAGCGCGGCGCCGAGCACGGTGCCGGCGACGCTGAGGTGGCCGCCGATCACGGCCATCGTCGCGGCGGTCGCCGCGCCCGTGACCAGCCCCGGGACGCTCAGGGCGGACTTCTTCTCCTCGGTCCGCTCCGCCGTCCCGCTCGAGGGGGTCTGCTCTGCATCGGGTGCCACGGCGGGAGGAACGGCGGTGGCCGCCACGGTGCCGGGCGCCTCGGCGGCCGGTGCGGGGGTGGTGGTCTTCTCCGGTGTCATCTGGTCCTGGTCCTGGTCCGGTCGCGGGTCACGGGGCCGGTGCGCTGCGACCTCGGGCGGGCCGGCCGCGGATCAGTATGCCCGGCCCACCGGGGAGGTTGCCCGGAAGCGTGAGGAGGTTCACCGGGGCGCACCGGTCCCCCCGCGTCACGCGGCGTCGCGGGGGGACCGGTGCGGATTCAGCCGAGGACCACGTTCAGGACGAACAGCAGCGGGATGGACCCGGCCCACACCGCCGTGGTGATGCCCGACCAGCCGCGCAGCGCGTCGACGCCCTGCAGGCCGGTGAAGCGGGTGACGACCCAGAAGTAGGAGTCGTTGAAGTAGCTGAAGACCATGGACCCGGCGGTGCACGCCATCGCGGCGACCACGGGTGCGATGTCCAGGCTGGTCACCAGCGGGGCCGTGACCGAGGCGGCGGTGATCATCGCGACCGTCCCGGAGCCCTGGGCGATGCGCACCAGGGTGGCGATGAGGAACGGGACGAGGAACGCCGGCAGCGGGGTCGCGGCGATCGCCTCGGCCAGGGCGTCGCCGACCCCGGAGCTGCGCAGGACCTGGCCCAGGGCCCCGCCGGCGCCGGTGATGAGCAGGATCAGTCCGGCCGAGGCCGCGGCCTCCGCGAACCAGCCGTGGGCCTTGTTCCGCGGCGTCCAGCGGGGCAGCAGCACGTAGAGGGCCAGCACCATGCCGATGACCAGGGCGATCACCGGGTTGCCGATGAACGCGAAGGGCACCGCCCACGCGGAGGGCTCGTACTCGTCGCCGCCGATCACGCCCTGGGCGTTCTGGTCGATCGCCCCCGTGACGGTGTTGGCGATGATCAGCACGAGGGGCACGAGCAGCGGCAGGGACGCGGTGAACGCCCCGACCCGGTGCGGCTTCGCGCCGGCCGGGGGCTCGCCGAGGTCCACGGCCGGATCGGCCACGGGACCGCGGGCCTCGGCGTCGAGGCCGTCCTCGAGCTCGCCGTCGGCACCGCGTCCGGGGCCCGCGGTCCCGGGGCGGTCGGCCACGGCCGTGGTGGTGCCCCCGGCGGTGCGGGCCGTGCCGTAGACGGCCTCGCGGACGCTCTCCTCCACGGAGGGCTCCAGCTTCGGGCCGATCCAGCGGGCGTAGAGCACCACGACCGGCAGCAGCACCACGGTGAAGACCAGGCCCACGACGATCAGCAGCCCGAGGTCGGCGCCGAGGATGCCCGCCACGGCCAGCGGGCCGGGGGTGGGCGGGACGAGGTGGTGGGTGAGCGTCATCCCGCAGCCCAGCGCGAGGGCGAGGGTGACGTAGCCGGCCCGCTTCACCCGGGCGATCGAGCGGGCCAGCGGGTTCATGATGACGTAGCCGGAGTCGCAGAACACCGGGATCGACACGAGCGCCCCGACGCTGCCCAGCGCCCACGGCTCCCGGCCCTTGCCGAAGACCCGCAGGAAGGCCAGGGCCAGGGCGTTGGCCGCCCCGGAGACCTCGAGGATCTTGCCGATGCCCACCCCCAGGCCGATCACGATGCCGATCGAGGCGAGGGTGTTGCCGAAGCCGGTCGTGATGGCCGAGACGATCTCGAGCACGGGCTGTCCGGCGACCAGGCCGGTGACGAGGGCGGCGATGAGCAGGGCGACGAAGGCGTCGAGCCGGGTGCGCAGCACCAGCACGATGATGGTCGCGATGCCCAGCACCAGGGCCAGCAGCAGCTGTAGGTCCACGGTGAGATCAGAGCTCCTCGGGATTGCGGTGGGTGCGGGCCGCACGGATTGACGGAAACGCCGCTGGGTGTGAGGCTAGTCACAGTCCAGACGTCTGACAAGTGAGCGGGAGCGTTGTGACCACCGAAGCCGAGCTGCTGTCGACCTTCCCGCCGGAGCCCGCCGTGGACCCGGCCGAGGTCGCCGCGTCCGTGACCGCCTCCGGGCGCGTGCTCGTCGTGCTCGACGACGACCCGACCGGCACGCAGTCGGTCGCCGACCTGCCCGTGCTCACCCGCTGGGAGGTCGAGGACTTCGCCTGGGCCCTCGGCGCCCGCATCGGCGGGCGGCGGCCCCCGGCCGTGTACGTGCTGACCAACACCCGCAGCCTCGGCCCGGAGGAGGCCGCCGCGCGCAACCGCGAGGCCGTGCGCAACGCCCTGGCCGCGGCGCAGCAGGCGGGGGTCGAGCTCGGCTTCGTCTCCCGCAGCGACTCGACGCTGCGCGGGCACTTCCCCCTCGAGACCGACGTCGTCGCCGAGGAGCTGGCCGAGCGCGCGGGCCGGCCCACGGACGGCGTCGTGGTGGTCCCCGCGTTCCCCGAGGCCGGGCGGGTGACCGTCGGCGGCGTGCACCGGGTGCGCGACGGCGCCGGCGGGCTCGTGCCCGTGGCCGAGACCGAGTTCGCGGCCGACGCCACGTTCGGCTACTCGTCCTCCGCGCTGCCCCGCTGGGTCGAGGAGAAGTCCGGCGGCCGGTGGCGGGCCGACGACGTGCTCGTGCTCGACCTGCACGCCGTGCGCGGCGGCACCGACCGGATCGCCGGCGTCCTCGAGGCGGCGCACGACGGCGTGCCCGTCGTCGTCGACGCCGTCACGGAGAACGACCTGCGCGCCCTGGCGCTGGGACTGGCCGAGGCCGAGCGCCGCGGCAAGCACCTGCTCCACCGCGTGGGCCCGCCGTTCGTGCGCGCCCGCATCGGCCAGCCGGAGCGGGCGCCCCTGACCCGCCGGGAGTGCTTCGGCGGGGACGGCCCCGCCACCGGCGGACTCGTCGTCGTCGGCTCCCACGTCGGGCTGACCACCCGCCAGCTCGAGGTCCTGACCCGCGAGCACCCCCGCGCCACCACGGTGGAGCTGCCCGTCGAGGAGGTCCTCGACCCCGGCCGCGCCGAGGCCTGCCTGGCCCGCACCGCCGAGGCCGTGACCGGGGCCCTGGCCACCGGCGACGTCGTGCTCCACACCAGCCGCGGGCTCGTGCGCACCGAGGACCCCGCCGAGAGCCTGCGCATCGCCCGGACCGTCTCGGCGGCCGTCGTCGACGTCGTCCGCCGCACCCTCGCCGCGTCCCCGCCCCGGTTCGTGGTCGCCAAGGGCGGGATCACCTCCTCCGACGTCGCCGCCCACGGGCTGGGGATCCGCCGTGCGATCGTGCGCGGGCCGATGCTGCCCGGGATCGTCTCCCTGTGGGAGCCCGTGGACGGGCCCGCCCGCGGGATTCCCTACGTCGTGTTCGCCGGCAACGTCGGCGGGGACGGCTCCCTCGCCGAGGTCGTGCGCACCCTCAGCGCCGCGGCCGGCCCGGACCGCACCCCGACCGACCCGGAGGTCTCCCGATGACCAGCACCGACACCGTCGCCGTCCTCGGGCTCGGGGCGATGGGCCTGCCCATCGCCACCCGCCTCGCCGGGGCCTTCGCGGTCCGCGGCCACGACATCGCCGCGGACCGCCTGTGCCTGGCCGAGCAGGCCGGGATCGCCCCCCACCCCACGGCCCGGGGCGCGGCCGCCGGGGCCGGGGTGGTGCTGCTCGCCGTGCGGGACGCCGCCCAGCTCGAGGAGGCCCTCTTCGGCCCGGACGGCGTGGCCGGGGTCCTCGACCCCGGGGCGGTCGTGCTCCTCACCTCCACCGTGGGCCGCGAGGCGGTCCCGCCCGTGGTGCAGCGCCTGCGGGAGCGGGGCGTCGGGCTCGTCGACGCCCCGCTCTCCGGCGGGCCGGCCCGGGCCGGGGCCGGGGACCTGCTCGTCGTCGTCGGCGCGGAGCCCGCCGCCCTGGCCACCGCCCGGCCCGTGCTCGAGCGCCTGGCCTCGACCCTGACGGTGGTCGGGGACGCCCCCGGGGACGGGCAGGCGCTGAAGACCGTCAACCAGCTGCTGTGCGGGGTGCACATCGCCGCCGCCGCCGAGGCGCTCGCGCTCGCCGACGCCCTCGGGCTCGACCCCGCCCGCACGCTCGCGGCCTTGGAGGCCGGGGCCGCGGGCTCGTTCATGCTCGGCAACCGCGGCCCGCGGATGCTCGAGGCCTACGACGACGACGGGGCCGAGGTCCTCAGCCGGCTCGACATCTTCGTCAAGGACCTGGGGATCGTCGGCGACGCCGCCCGCACGGCCGGGCTGGCCACCCCGGTGGCGGCCGCCGCCGAGCAGCTGTTCCTGCTCGGGCGCACCCAGGGCCTGGGCGCCGCGGACGACTCCGCGGTGATCCGCGTCGTGGCCCCCGGCCGCCGCGGCGGGACGGAGACCCCCGGTGCCTAGGGTCTCGCTCGTCGAGGAGGTCGCCGAGGCCCTGCTCGAGCGGATCCTCTCCGGGCAGGTCGCCCCCGGGGAGGCGCTGCCGCCGGAGGCGCGCATCGCCGAGGAGGCGCAGGTCAGCCGGGTCACCGTCCGGGAGGCCCTCAAGGCGCTGCAGGCCCAGCACGTCGTCACCGTCCGGCGGGGCCTGGGCACCTACGTCAACCCGCCCGAGACCTGGACGGGCCTCGACGCCGTCCTGCGGGCGGCCTCCCGCGGGGTGGGCGCGGGGCAGCTGCCCCTGCGCCTGCTCGAGATCCGGCGGATGGTCGAGACCGGCGCCGCCGAGCTCGCCGCCACCCGCCACGGGCCCGAGGACCTGGAGGCGATGGCCTGCGCCGTGGCCGACCTCGAGCACGCCCACGCCGCCGGGGACCTGGACGCCGTCACGGAGGCCGACCTCGCCTTCCACGACGCCGTGCTGCGCGCCTCCGGCAACCCCTTCGTCCCGGTGCTGCTGGCCCAGCTCGGCCAGCTGCTCTACGCCACCCGGCGGGAGACCTCCGCGTTCCCGGAGGTCCAGCGCCACGCCATCCACCACCACCGGGCCGTGCTCGCAGCGATCGGCTCGGGGGAGCCCGAGGCCGCGCGCCGGGCGATGGACGCCCACATCACGCAGACCTGCGAGGACTACGAGCACTACATCGGCCGCTCCCCGCGGCCCGCCGGCCCCGACCACGACCCCACCCGTCCCGACCCGACCCGGAGGACCACGACATGAGCGAGATCATCCCCTTCCCCGCCGAGCGCACCGCCGTGCTCACCGGCGCCGCCTCCCCGCGCGGCATCGGCCGCGCCACCGCCGACCTGCTCGCGAGCCAGGGCTGGGCCGTGGCGGTCCTGGACGTCGACGGCGACGAGGCCGCCGCGGCGGCCCGCGAGATCGCCGAGCGGCACGGCGTGCCCGCCCTCGGCCTGCGCACGGACGTGACCGACGAGGCCTCCATCGAGGCGGCCATCGGCCGCGTGGAGGCCGAGCTGCCCGCGGTCGTGGCCCTGGTCAACTGCGCCGGCATCAGCTCCCCCACGGACGTCATGGACGAGACGAAGGAGGGGTGGGAGCGGGTCTTCGCGGTCAACATGACCGGGACCTTCCTCGTCACCCAGCGGGTGCTGCGCGGGATGATCGAGCGCAAGCTCGGGCGCGTGGTCAGCATCTCCTCGATCTCCGCCCAGCGCGGCGGCGGCACCTACTCGAAGTCCGCCTACAGCGCGTCGAAGGCCGCGATCATCGGCTTCACCCGCGCCGTGGCCCGCGAGATGGGCGAGCACAACATCACCGTCAACTGCATCGCCCCCGGCGCCGTGGACACCGACATCATGGGCGGGACGCTCTCCGACGAGCGCAAGGCGGCCATGGCACAGGACATCCTCGTGCGCCGGGTCGGGGCCGTGCGGGAGATCGCCGCACTGCTGGCGTTCCTCGTGGGCGAGGACGCCGGGTACATCACCGCGGCCACCTACGACGTCAACGGGGGCCTGCAGATCTCCTGACCCCCCGCACGTCACATCCGCGACTGTCCGGGACGGAGTTCGCACCCGGGAACTACGATGCGCCCACCATCTCCTCCGCTCCGGCACCGGCCGGAGCCCTTCAGCGACAGTGGGGACACCATGAGGACGAGCACCGCGGTCGTGGCACTGGTGGCGGGGGCGGGCCTCACCGGCCTCACCGCGACCCCCGCGAGCGCCGCCTACGCGTTCGGCGACTGCGCCGAGGCGGCAGGGTACGGCGTCCACAACATCCCGGTCGGCGCGCCCGGCCACGGTCCCCAGCTCGTGGACGAGGACGGGGACGGGATCGTGTGCGAGGACGACTTCTGGCCCTACGACCCCACCCGGGTCCCGATCGAGGTCGTCCCGGGACAGTTCGAGCACCACATCTACGACCGGGTCCCGGGGGCGGGGCCGACCCTGCCCGCCCCCGGGGCGCAGCAGGACCACGTCGTGGACGAGGTCCCCGGGTCCTGGGACGTGCCCGCCGACGGGTACTCGCAGATGGACCGGGTGCCCGTCGGCGGTGCCGACACCGGCGTGGCGGCCGGGGACGGGCCCGGTCCCGCGCCGCTCGTCCTGGGCGGCCTGGTCCTCGCGGGCGCCGGGGCGGCGGCCGCGGCGACCCGGCGCCGCCGCGCCTGAGGCGCATTCCCGGAGGGGTCGAGCTGCGGCCGGTCGCGTGCGCCGGCCACGGCCCGGTCACCGGGCCGCTCGAGGACGACCGCGTGGTCCTCGCCCGCCCGGCCGGCACCCGGAACGGCGCGCCGGCAGGCCAGGACGGCGCCCCGTCCCGGCGGGACGGGGCGCCCCGGGCGGTGCTACTGCTGGACGCCGCCCCCGCCGAAGATCAGGAACATGCCGAGGATGCTGCCGACGAGCGCGACCCAGCCGAGGACCTTGCCCGCGGTGGCCTTCACCCCGAGCTTCTCCGCCTTGCCGGCCTGCCACACGGCCAGCGGCCCCAGGACGATGCCCAGGACGAACAGGCCGATCACGCCCAGCACGATCGAGGTCGTGCGGTGCTTGCGGCCCTGCTCGGACCCGCCGGGCATGCCCTGCGCGGCGTACGGGGCGTGCCCGTACTGGCCCTGCCCGTAGGGTGCGGTCTGTCCGTGCGGGTGCTGGTCGTAGGAGCCGGTCTGCCCGTACTGGTGCTGGTCGTAGGAGCCGGTCTGCCCGTACTGGTTCTGGCCGTACCGGCCCTGCCCGTACCGGGCGGTCGGGTCCTCGCCGTAGGGCGGCTGCCCGTACTCGGCCTGCCCGTACTGGCCGGACCCGTACTGGTGGCCCGCGGGCGGGCCGCCCTGGGCCTGTCCGTGCGGGTCCTGCGCGTACGGGTCCTGCCCGTCGCGGCGGGGGTCGCCGGGGTGCTGCGTCATGGTCGGTCCTCTCGTGGCGGGTCAGGGGCGCGGCTGTGCGTAGATCTGCTCCACGAGGTCCCCGAAGTCCTTGAGCACCCGTGCCCGGCGCAGCTTCAGCGACGGAGTGAGGTGCCCGGCGGCCTCGGTGAAGTCGGTGGGCGCGATCCGGAAGGCCTTGATCTGCTCGGCCTGGGAGACCGTGGTGTTCGCGGCGTCGACCACGCGCTGGACCTCGGCGAGGACGGTCTCGTGCTCGGCGGCCTGGGCCGCCGTGGTCGAGGCGGGCAGCCCGTGCTGCTCGGCCCAGCCCGGCAGGGCGTCCTCGTCGAGGGTGATCAGCGCCGAGATGAACGGCCGGTTGTCGCCGAGCACCACGCACTGGGAGACGAGCACGTGGGAGCGGATCCGGTCCTCGAGCATCGCCGGGCTGACGTTCTTGCCGCTGGCGGTGACGATGATCTCCTTCTTGCGCCCGGTGATCCGCAGGTAGCCCTCGTCGTCGAGCTGCCCGAGGTCGCCGGTGCGGAACCAGCCGTCCTCGAAGGCCTCCTCGGTCAGGTCGGGGCGCTTCCAGTAGCCGCGCATCACGCACACGCCCCGGGCCAGGACCTCGCCGTCCTCGGCGATGCGCACCGCGTTGCCGGGCAGGGGCGGGCCGACCGTGCCGATCTTGATCCGCGCCGGGGTGTTGACCGTGATGGGGGCGGTGGTCTCCGTGAGGCCGTAGCCCTCGAGCACCGTGAGCCCGATGCCGTGGAAGAAGTGGCCGAGGCGCTCGCCCAGGGGCCCGCCGCCGGAGATTGCGTGCTTGACGCGCCCGCCCATGGCCTCGCGCAGCTTGCCGTAGACGAGCCGGTCGAACAGGGCATGGCGCAGGCGCAGGCCCAGGCCCACCTTCCCCTGCTCCGTCGCCCGCGACCAGGCGACGGCGGTCTCGGCGGCGACCGCGAAGATCCTGCCCTTCCCGCCGGCCTCCGCCTTCAGCTGCGCGGAGTTGTAGACCTTCTCGAACACGCGCGGCACGGCCAGGATGAACGTGGGCCGGTAGCTCTGCAGGTCCGGCAGCAGGTTCTTCAGGTCCGGGGTGTGGGCCACGGTGGTGCCCGCGGCCACGGCCAGTACGGAGATGAACCGGGCGAAGACGTGGGCCAGCGGCAGGAACATGATCGTGCGGGCGCCCTCGTAGGCGACCTCGGGCAGCGCCGCGAGGGCGTTGTCGGAGAGCTCCACGAAGTTGCCGTGGGTCAGCTCGCAGCCCTTGGGCCGTCCGGTGGTGCCGGAGGTGTAGATGATGGTCGCCAGGTCCTCCAGGCCCGCTGCGGCCCGGCGGTGCTCGAGCTCGTCGTCGTCGACCCCGGCGCCGGCCGCGCGCAGGGCCTCGAGGCCGTCGTCCTCCATCCGCCACACGTGCTGCACGGCGGAGAGGTCCTCGCCCTCGGCGGCGCGGCGGAAGACCTCCTCGTGCCGGGCGGCCTCGACCACGAGGGCCACGGCCCCGGAGTCGGAGAGGTTCCAGGCCACCTGCTGCGGCGCGGAGGTCTCGTAGATCGGCACCGACACGGCCCCGGCGAACCAGACGGCGAAGTCGACCAGCGACCACTCGTAGCGGGTCCGCGACATGATGCCCACCCGGTCCCCGGGGCCCACCCCGGAGGCCACCAGGCCCTTGGCCAGGGCGCGGACGTCGGCGAGGAACGCGCTCGCGGGCACGTCCGTCCACCCGTCCTGCCCGTCGGGGCGGGAGAACAGCGCAGGGTCCGAGCTCTTGCGCGCCTGGCGCAGCAGGAGGTCGGTGACGTTGGTCTGCGGTGGGACGTCCACCAGGCGGGGGGTGCTGTGTTCGCGCACGACGACTCCTCGGGTCTCGTCCTCGGACGGGGGGACCGGCGTCCGTCCGGGTTCCTCGACGATACCGGGGCGTGATCCACCGCACAGCCGGACGGGGTCGTGTCGGGCGGCACACTTCGGGGGACGGTGCCCCGGCGGCGTCCGCGCAGGGCTTTCCGGCCGCGCCCGGGGGTCAGGCCCTCCCGAGGGCGGACTCGATGCTCCCCGCGATCTGCGCCGGCTGGGTGCGGGGCCCGAAGCGGCGGACCACCCGGCCGTCGCGGCCGACGAGGAACTTGGTGAAGTTCCACTTCACGTCCTCGCCGAGGACCCCGGGCCTCTCCTCGCGCAGCCACGCCCACAGGGGGTGGGCGCCGGGGCCGTTGACCTCGACCTTGGCGAACATCGGGAAGGTGACGCCGTAGTTGCGGCGGCAGAAGTCCGCGATCTGCTCCTCGTCGCCCGGCTCCTGGCCGCCGAACTGGTCGCAGGGGAAGCCCAGGAGCACGAAGTCCTCGTCGCGGAAGTTGCGCCACAGCTCCTCCAGGCCCGCGTACTGCGGGGTGAACCCGCACTCGCTCGCGGTGTTCACGACCAGGACCACCTTCCCGGCGTAGTCGGACAGCGGCTGTTCGCGGCCGTCGATGGTCGTGGCGGTGAAGTCGTGCAGCGTGGTCACGGTGGCCTCCGGTCGGCTCGGGGACGGGTCCTGTCCTCAATCCTGCCCCCGGGAGCGGGTCCGCCGCGAGAGGCCCGCCCGGGCCGGGTGCGCACTACCGTGGGGGCGTGGACGCGGAGCTGCCGACGACGGCGCAGGTCCGGCGGCTGCTGGACGAGCAGCTGCCCGCCGGCCTGCGGGACCTGGCCGGCGCGCCCGTGCGCTTCGCCGCCCGCGGCTGGGACAACGCCGTCTTCCGGGTGGGGGAGGACCGTGCCGCGCGCCTGCCGCTGCGGGCCGCGGCCGTGCCGCTGCTGGCCGCCGAGCTGCGCTGGACCGCCGAGGCCGCCGCGCCGCTGGTGCGGCTCGGGCTCGGCGTGCCCGTGCCCCGGTTCGCCGGGCGCCCGGGAGCGGGCCTGCCCTGGCCGTGGGCGCTCGTGGACTGGGTGCCGGGGGAGCCCGTGGCGCTGCTGCCCGTGGTGCGGCGCGACCGGCCGGCCGCCGACCTCGCCCGGGCCCTGGCCGCGCTGCACCGCCCCGCGCCCGCCGGGGCCCCGCACCACCCCCGGCGCGGGGTGGATCTCGACCGGCGGCTGGCCACGGCTCCGCCCGACTGGTCCGCGCTCGCCCGCCGCCTGGGCCCGGGCACGGCCGCGCGGCTGCGGGAGGTGGTCGCGGCGGGGGTGCGGGCCGCGCCCTGGACGGGCCCGCCGCTGTGGCTGCACGGGGACCCGCACCCGTGGAACCTCGTGCACCGGGACGGGCGGCTGAGCGGGCTCGTGGACTTCGGGGACGTCTGCGCCGGGGATCCGGCCTCCGACCTGGCCACCGCGTGGCTGAGCCTGGACGCGCGGCAGCGGGCGGGGTTCCGCGCCGTCGTCGACACCGCCGGGGGCCACGACGACGCCGTGTGGGTCCGTGCCGCCGCGTGGGCGGCGCTGTACACGGCGGCCCTGGCGGGCCGTCCGGGATCCTGGCCGCGGTTCGGGCCGGTGGCGGCCCACGCGGCCGCGCAGCTCACCGCGCGCGGCGGCGCCTGACGAGGGGGCCTGCGCTCAGCGCTGCTGCTGGACCGGGGCGGAGACGACCGTCTCGGCCGGGTCCAGCTCCGCGCCGGCCGGGGCCGAGATGCCGATGAACGCCGCGGAGAGCGCGGCCACGCCGAGGGAGAAGGTCACGTCCCGGCGGGTGGGCTTGCGGATCATGGCGCGTCCTTCGGGGGAGGAGGTCGGCACGGCACCGGCGGCGCCGGTGCGGGAGGGGCACGGTCCACGCTACGCAGGGCGCGGGCACCCGGCGATGGACCAATGTCCAGACCTGTGCATGCACTCGTCGGCACGGGGCTGCGGAAGGCCCGGCTCCCGGTGCGCGGCGGATCCCGTTCCCGGCACGCCGCAGGCCCCGCCGGAGGTCCGGCGGGGCCTGCGCGGCACCGGGGGCCGCCCGGGCGGTGCTCAGCGGCCGGGGCCGGCGGGCTCGGGCGCCCGCAGCGGCCGGCGCCCGGCCAGCCGCAGCCCGGTGGTTGCCAGCATCAGCACGAGCATGAGGATCCCCACGTAGCCGTTGACCACGTAGACGATGTTGACCATCTGGGAGAACGGCAGCACGAGCCCGATCACGGTGCCCACCGCCGCGAGGGCGAGGGTCAGCCCCTTGAAGCGCGGGGTCCTGTCGGCGAAGAACCGCGAGGACACCGTCCACAGCAGCGGGATGGCCGTGGTGTAGATCCCGGCCAGGATCATCACGGAGATCCCGGCGGCCAGCGCGGGGCTCACGTCCCCGGCGAGGACGAGCATGGGGATCTCGGTGCCGTTGACCCGCTCGATGTTCGCGAGCAGGCCCAGGCCCACGACCACGCAGGCCAGCGAGAAGACGACCCCGCCCAGCGCCCCGCCGGAGGCCGCCTCCCGGCGGCTGCGCGCCGTCCGCCCCAGCGCCGTGAGGAAGGCGGCCAGCCACAGCATGCAGAAGCCCACGTAGGACAGTCCGGACATGAACCAGTTGGAGGCCGCCTGGGTGAGCTCCAGGTCGGGCAGCAGGGCGCTGCCCTCCCGGATCCCGCCGGGGTTGCGGACGATGCCCAGCACGCCCAGCCCCACGGCGATCAGCACGATGAGCGGACCGATCTTGCCGATGACGTCGACCAGGCTCCTGAGCCCGAACCACACCGTGATCCCGACGGCGGCGGCCAGGCCGATGCCGCCCACGTGCTTCGACAGCCCGTAGTGCTCCTCGAAGACGGCCCCCGCGCCGGCCACCATGACCGTGAAGCTCAGGAAGACGAACAGGACCGAGAAGAAGTCGAAGAACGTGCCGAGATGCTTGCCGCAGTAGTAGCGGAAGACCATCGAGGGCTTCTCGAAGCGCTGCGCCTGCCCGACGACGAAGAACTCGACGGCCACGTAGGTCATCAGCACGAGGACCAGGGCGCCGGTGCCGAACACGCCCCAGTAGCCGTAGGAGGCGTAGTACTGGAGGATCTCCTGGCCGGTCGCGAAGCCGGAGCCGATGAGGAACGCGACGATCGCACCGGCGTAGGTCAGCACGCGCAGGGGGCTCGCCCGCTCCGCGGTGTCGAGGTGGGCGCGGGTCGGGGTGGTCTGTGCCATGGGTGGGTCTTCCTTCGCGGAAGGGCCGCTCCGCGACGGGCGGCGGGCCGACGAGACTGATATATCAATCGTATCGAGAGCGTATTTCCACGGTGTGACGTGGTCAACAGGTGGCGACCCCGGCGCGGCAGGACACGGAACGGCAACACCGGGGCCCGCCGCGGCCGGGCCGTCTTCCCGGGGTGCGGGGGCGCGCGTAGCGTGGAGCGCGTCCGGAAGGAGCCCGCCATGACCGTCCGCCACGCCCCCTGGCCCGCCGGCACGCCCTGCTGGGCGGAGCTCGCCGTGCAGGACCCTGCCCGCTCCCAGGAGTTCTACCGCGCCGTCCTCGGCTGGGAGCACACCGCCCCGGACCCCGGCGGCCGGGTGCTCGCCCTCGTGGACGGCGCACCCGTCGCCGGGCTCGCCCCGGGCGCCGCGCCGGACGGGGCGCCCGTCTGGCAGGTCCACCTGGCCTGCGACCGCATCGAGGCCTGCGCCGAGCGCGTCCTGGCGGCCGGGGGGAAGCAGCTGCGGGCCCCGGCGCCGCGCGGGAGCGCCGGGACGGCCGGGCTCTGGCGCGACCCCACCGGCGCCGCCTTCGGGCTGTGGCAGGCCGGGGAGCTGATCGGCTTCACCGCCGTCGACGTCCCCGGGGCCCCGGTGTGGTGCGACCTCACGACCCCCGACCCGGACGGGGCCCGCGACTTCTACGCCCAGGTCTTCGGCTACGCCTACACCGACCGCGCCACGACGGGCGCCCCCTACGCGGCCTTCACCGTCCCCGGCGGGCAGCAGTGGGGCGGCGGCATCGGCGGCACGGACCCCGCCGCGGGGGACGCGCCAGCGGTGTGGTCGGTGTGCTTCGCGGTCGAGGACGCCGACGCCGCCGCCGCGCGCGCCCGCGAGGCCGGCGGCGCCGTCATGGAGGAGCCGATGGCCTTCGAGTACGGGCGCCTGGCCGTGCTCGCGGGCCCCGACCGGGAGTCGTTCGCGGTGATGTCCCCGACGGCCCCCGAGGACGGGCGCGCCCCCGCGGGCCGGTGAGACGGATCACGGCCCGCGGCTAGGATGGGCCGCAGAGCACACCCTCCCTCCGACCGATCAGGAGCGACATGAACTCCGTCGTCCTCGCCGTGGTCGGCGTGGCCATGATGATCCTCGGGTACGCCCTGTACTCGAAGTTCCTGGCCCGCCGCATCTACCGCCTGCAGCCCGACTTCGAGACCCCGTCGCACGAGCTGCGCGACGGGGTCGACTACGTCCCCACCAACAAGTACGTCCTGTGGGGCCACCACTTCACCTCCGTGGCCGGCGCGGCGCCCATCGTGGGCCCCGCCGTCGCCGTGATCTGGGGCTGGCTGCCCGCCTTCCTCTGGGTCACCATCGGCACGATCTTCTTCGCCGGCATGCACGACCTCGGCGCCCTGTGGGCGTCGGTGCGCAACAAGGGCCGCTCCATCGGCTCGCTGTCCGGGCGCTACATCGGCGCCCGCGGCCGCAACCTGTTCCTCGTGGTGATCTTCCTGCTGCTGCTGATGGTCAACGCGGCCTTCGCCGTGGTGATCGCCAACCTGCTGGTCTCCACCCCGACCGCCGTGATCCCCACCTGGGGCGCGATCGTCGTGGCGCTTCTCGTGGGCCAGGCGATCTACCGCCTCAAGTGGAGCCTGCCGCTGGTCTCGGTGGTCGGCGTCGTGGCCCTCTACAGCCTCATCCTCCTCGGCGACCGCTTCCCCGTGGTGCTGCCGGACACGGTCCTGGGCCTGTCCGCCAACGCCTTCTGGATCGTGGTGCTCTTCCTCTACGCCGGCGTGGCCTCCGTGGTGCCGGTGTGGGCGCTGCTGCAGCCGCGCGACTACATCAACGGCCTGCAGCTGTTCATCGGCCTGGGCCTGCTCTACGGCTCGGTGCTGCTGTCCGCGCCCACGGTCGTGGCCCCGGCCTACAACGAGGCCGTGCCCGAGGGCACCCCCAGCCTCGTGCCGCTGCTGTTCGTGACCATCGCGTGCGGGGCGATCTCCGGCTTCCACGGCATCGTCTCCTCCGGCACCTCCGCCAAGCAGCTGGACAAGGAGACCGACGCCCGCTTCGTCGGCTACTTCGGGGCCGTGGGCGAGGGCCTGCTCGCGCTGGGGGCGATCATCGCCACCACCGCCGGCTACCGCACGATCGCCGACTGGGAGGCCGTCTACACGGCGTTCAACCAGGGCGGGGTCGCCGCGTTCGTCCAGGGCGGGGGCAGCATCATGAACGCCGGGCTCGGCATCCCGCCGTCGCTGTCGGCCACGATCCTCGCGACCATGGCCGTGCTCTTCGCCGCCACCACGATGGACACCGGCGTGCGCCTGCAGCGCTTCGTGGTCCAGGAGGCCGCCCACCTCATGGGCGTGAACCTCAACAAGGCGCTCGCCACCGTGATCGTGCTCGTCGTGGCGCTGGGGCTGACCTTCGGCGCCGGCGCGGACGGCTCCGGCGGCATGCTCATCTGGCCGCTGTTCGGCACCACCAACCAGCTGCTGGCCGGACTGACCCTCTCGGTCGTCGCGGTGATGCTCATGCGCAAGGGCCGCCCCGTGCTGCCCGTGCTCGTCCCGCTCGTGTTCGTGCTCGTGATGTCCGTCTACGCGCTGGTCGTGCAGCTGGGCCAGTTCTGGGCCGCCGAGAACTGGCTGCTGCTGGTGCTCGACGTCGTCATCCTGGTGGCCGCGCTGTGGGTGATCGTCGAGGCCGTCGGCGCGATGGCCAGTGCGCGGAAGAACCCGCAGGACCGGGACGACCAGCCGCAGCCGTCCACGGCCGGGGAGAACCGCTCCCTGTGAGCCGGTGAGCCCGTGACGGCCCTCGAGCGGCTGCGCACCGTGCGGGCCCGCCTCCGGGCGGGCCTGCACGAGTTCTACGTCGCGCCCTACCGGCGCACCTTCGCCCGCGCCGAGCGCGACGAGGAGGACCTGTTCATGATGCTCGTCCTCTCCGAGGCCCTCGGCGTGCCCAACCCCGCCGGCTACTACACCGCCGAGCTGCTGCCCGTGGTCTACGACCGGTTCCACGACTGGCACCGGCGCATGGGCATGGACCGCTCGCCCCTGGAACACGTCTCATGCTGCTAGAGCTCGCCGCGACCCGGCGCGTCCTGTTCGTCGGCGGCAAGGGCGGGGTCGGCAAGACCGCCGTCGCCTCCGCCACCGCGCTCGCCCGGGCCCGGGCCGGGCAGCGGGTGCTCGTGGTCTCCACCGACCCCGCGCACAACCTCGGCCACCTGTGGCAGCGGGAGGTCGGCGACCGCATCACCGCCCTGGCCCCGGGCCTGGACGGGATCGAGGTCGACCCCGTGGCCACCACCGACGCCCACCTCGCCGCAGTGGGGGCCACGATCCGCCGGCTGATGCCCGAGCACCTCCACGGCGAGGTCACCAAGCACATGGAGCTCGCCCGCGACTCCCCGGGCACCCACGAGGCCGCCGTGCTCGAGCGCATCGCCGAGCTCGTGGACCTCGGGCTGCGCGAGTACGACCTCGTCGTCTTCGACACCGCCCCCTCCGGGCACACCGCCCGGCTCATGGCACTGCCCGAAATCATGTCCGCGTGGACGGAGGGCCTGCTGCGCCGCCGCGGCCGGGCCGAGGGCTTCGGCGCCGCCCGGCGCGCGCTCGAGGACCCGGACGCCGGGGCCGAGCAGCTCGTGGGCACGGGGGCCGTGCGCGACCCCCGGCGCGAGCGCGACCTCGGGATCCGCCGGGTCCTCCTGCGACGCCGCGAGCGCTTCGAGGCGCTGCGGGAGGTCCTCACCGACCGGCGGCGCTGCGCGTTCGTCATCGTCCTGGCCGCCGAGCGGCTGCCCGTGCTGGAGACCGTCGAGCTGCACGGGCAGCTGGCCCGGGCCGGCGTGCACGTCGGGGCGCTCGTGGTGAACAAGCGCTCCCCGGCCGGTGCGGGG
Organism: Kocuria flava; assembly: GCF_001482365.1. Lineage (NCBI taxonomy): Bacteria > Bacillati > Actinomycetota > Actinomycetes > Micrococcales > Micrococcaceae > Kocuria > Kocuria flava. The sequence goes on from NZ_CP013254.1 coordinate 972,765, forward strand.
GAGCTGCTCGCCGCCCGCCGGGCCCTCGAGGACGGCTGGCTCGCGCGGCTGCGGGCCGCCCTGCCCGGCCTGCCGGTGCTCGAGGTGCCCCTGCTGCCCGGGGAGGTCGTGGGGGAGGAGGGGCTCGAGCGCTTCGGGGAGGCCCTCGCCCAGGGCGCCACCAGCTCCCCGTGAGAGCCTCCCGGCCATGAGCACGGAGCCCGCAGGAGGACGCCGGCCGCCCTGGTGGCTGCTCGGTCTCGGCGCGACCGCGGTCGCCGTCGGCACGGCCGAGCTGCTGGCCTGGGTGACCGGCCCCGTGGGCGCCCCGCTGACCGCGGTGGGCGGGGTGGTCGTCGACGCCGTGCCCGCCCCGGTCAAGGACGCCGCGATCGCCCTGTTCGGCACCGCCGACAAGCTCGTGCTGCTGCTCGTCATGGTGACCGGGCTCGCGGGACTGGGCGCCGGGATCGGGGCGGCCCAGCGGGCGAACCGGCCCATGGGCGCGGTCCTGCTCGCGGTGCTGGGGCTGCTCGGGCTGCTCGCGGTGCTCTCGCGGGCCGGGGCGGGGGCGGTCGACGCGGTGCCCGTCGTCGCCGGCACCGCCGCCGGGGTGGCGGTGCTGACCCTGCTGACGCGCGCCGCGGCACCGGCCCCGGACGGCCCCGCCGGTGCCGGGCGGCGCGACGTGCTCACCCTGGCCGTCGCCGCCGCGGTGCTGGGCACGGCCGCCGGGGCCGCCGGCCGGTGGGCCGGCTCCGTGGCCGCCCGGGCACCGGCCGCCCGCGAGCTGCTGCGCCTGCCCGCCCCCGCCCTGCGCGAGCGGATCCCGCCCGGGACGGACCTGGGCGTGGCGGGCGCCGAGCCGTGGCTGACCCCGTCCGGGCAGTTCTACCGCATCGACACCGCCCTGGCCGTGCCGCGCATCGACGTGGGGACCTGGCGGCTGCGGATCCACGGGCTCGTCGAGCGCGAGCTCGACCTGGACTTCGACCAGCTCACGGCCCGGCCGCTGCTCGAGCGGGCCGTGACCCTGGCGTGCGTGTCCAACCCCGTGGGCGGGGACCTGGCCGGCAACGCCGTGTGGACCGGGGTGCCGCTGCGGGAGCTGCTGGCGGAGGCCGGCGTCGCCGCCGAGGCGGACATGGTCCTGTCCACCTCCGCGGACGGCTTCACGGCCGGCACCCCGCTGGGGGCCCTGACCGATCCGGACCGGGACGCGCTGCTCGCGGTGAGCATGAACGGGCAGCCGCTGCCCTTCGAGCACGGCTACCCCGTGCGCATGGTCGTGCCGGGGCTCTACGGCTACGTCTCGGCGACCAAGTGGGTCGTGGACCTGGAGGTCACCCGCTTCGACCGCGCCGAGGCGTACTGGACCGTGCGCGGCTGGTCGGCGCGGGGCCCGGTCAAGACCGCCTCGCGGATCGAGGTCCCCCGGCAGCGGGCCACCGTGGCCGCCGGGACGGTCGTGCTCGCCGGCACCGCGTGGGCCCAGCACACCGGGATCGCCGCCGTCCAGGTCAGCGTGGACGGCGGCCCCTGGCGGGAGGCGGAACTGGGCGCGGTGCCCTCCGCGGACACCTGGCGGCAGTGGGCGCTGCGCACCGAACTGGGCCCCGGGGCGCACACCGCCCGGGTCCGGGCCGTCGACGCGGACGGCACCGTGCAGACCGGCGAGCAGGCCCCGCCCGCCCCGGACGGCGCCTCCGGGTGGCACGAGCGCGGCTTCACCGTCGCCTGAACCCGGGGCGGTGCGCTCCGCGCCCGCCCCGTAGAGTCGGCCGGGTGACCGCTCTCGACCCCGCCCGGATCCGCCGCGCCCGTCTCGCCGTCTCGGCGTTCTTCCTCACCAACGGGGCCCTCTACGCCAACCTCCTGCCCCGGCTGCCCGAGGTCAAGGACGCCTTCGGGCTCTCCAACACCCTCTACGGCCTGGCCGTCGTGGCGTTCCCGCTCGGGGCGATCCTCGTGGGCGCCCTGCCCGGACGGGCGGTCCGGCGCATCGGCTCGGGCCGGCTCGCCGCCCTCGGGACGGTCGTGCTCTCGGCGTGCCTGGCCGCCGCCGGCCTCGGCGCGGGCCCGGGGGCGGGCACGACCGCCGGCCTCGCGGTGTTCGTGCTCGCGATGCTGCTCGCCGGGATGCTCGACGCCCACGTCGACACCGCCCAGAACGCCCAGGGCATGGACGTCCAGCGGGCCCGGGGCCGGTCGATCATCAACTCCCTGCACGCGCTGTGGAGCCTCGGGGCCGTGGCCGGCGGGCTCATGGGCACCGCCGCGCTGGCCCTCGGCCTGCCCATCGCCTGGCACCTGGGCCTGAGCGGCCTGCTGTGGAGCGCCGTGGCCCTCACGGCCCTGCGCTGCGCGCTCGGGCCCGAGGACGGCACCAGGCTGCGGACGACGACGGCCTCGCCCGCCGACACCCGCGCCGCCGCCGGTCCCGAGGATCCCGGTGCCGCGCCCGCCGCGCCCGCCGGGGCCGGCGCCGCACCGGCCGGCCGCGGCGGCCGGGGACGCGCGGCCCTGCTGCTGCCCGTCGCGGCCGTGGCCATGGCCGGGGTGATGGTCGAGGACGTCGGCGCCAACTGGTCGGCCGTCTACCTCACGACCCAGCTCGCCACCCCGCCGGCCGCCGCCGGCCTCGGGCTCGTGGCGATGATGGCCGCCCAGTTCGTGGGGCGGATGCTCGGGGACCCCATGACCGACCGCTGGGGCCGGGCCCCCGTGGCCCGGGCCGGCGCAGGCCTGAGCGCCGCCGGGATGCTGCTGGTCGTGCTCGCCCCCGTCCCGGCCGTCGCCGTCGCCGGCTTCGCGCTCGCCGGCTTCGGCTGCGCCACCCTCGTCCCGGCGGCCTTCCACGCCGCCGACCACCTGCCCGGGTTCCGGCCGGGCACGGGCCTGGCGCTGGTGAGCTGGATGATGCGGATCAGCTTCCTCGGCCTCTCCCCGGCGGTCGGCGCGCTCTCCGACGCGGTGGGGCTGCGCTGGGCGCTCGCCGTCGTGCCCGTCTTCGCGCTCGGCGCCGTGCTGGTCGCGGGCTCACTGCGCGACCGGCCGGCACCCCTGGCCGGGAGCGCGCGGCCCGCCTAGAGTCGGAGGTGCTCAGCACACTGCCGAAGTGTGCGCCGGCCCCGGCACGAGGACGTGCGGGGCCGGGCGGCTCCCGCGGGCTCCCGCCGGGAGCAGGACCGACGGAAGGACCCACCATGACCGAGAACACCGCCGGCGGCGGCCAGGACGTCGTCGACATCCTGGCCGCGGACCACCGCGACATGCTCGAGCTGCTCGGGCGCGTCGAGGCCGCCTCCGACCCCGGCGAGCGACGGGACCTCCTGGACACCGTGATCGCCGAGGTGATGCGCCACTCCGTGGCCGAGGAGATGCACGTCTACCCCGTGATGGAGCAGCACCTGCCCAACGGCTCCGAGGAGGTCGAGCACGACAAGGAGGAGCACCAGGAGCTCGTCGAGCTGATGAAGAAGCTCGAGGCCGTCGACGCCGCCGACCCCGCCTTCCTCGAGCTCGTCCGCACGTTCCGGGGACAACTGAGCCACCACGCCGACGACGAGGAGAGCGACCAGTTCCCCGCGCTGCGCGCCCACATCCCGGCCGACACCCTCGTGGAGCTCGGGCGGAAGGTCGAGCACGCCAAGAAGCTGGCGCCCACCCGGCCGCACCCGCACGCCCCGCACGCCGAGCTGTTCCACAAGACGGTAGGCCCGGGCGTGGGCATGGTCGACCGGCTGCTCGACAAGCTCACCGGCCGGCGGACCGGCTGAGCCGGCGGCGGGGTCCGGGTCAGCCGACCCGGACCTCGTGCACCCCGCGCTCCAGGCCGCGCTCGAGGGCGGCCAGGGCGTCGTCGACGTCGTGGCCCGGAGGCAGCCGCGGCGGCAGCCCGGCGAGGGCGCGGTCGACGAGCCCGGTGTCCATGTGGGGCAGGCGGGCGTCGACCACCGCGATCCGCCGCCGCCGCAGCTCCCGCCGCAGCGACCCGAGCCACGAGGCCATCGCGGCCTTGGACGCGGCGTAGGCGGCCATCCCCGCCAGCGGCAGCTCCGCGACCACGCCGGTCAGCACCGCCACGGCCCCGCCGTCGGACAGGTGCGGCAGGGCAGCCCGGACCAGGGCCATGGGCCCCAGGGCGTTGACCTCGAAGAGCTCCTCCACGACCGCCCCGTCCTCCTCGGCGGCGGGGCCGAAGGCCGCGGCGCCGGTGGCGATCACCACCGCGTCCAGCCCGCCCAGCTCCTCGGCGGCCCGGCGCACCACCTCCGCGACGGCGTCGTGGTCCACGAGGTCCAGGGCGTGGGCGGCGCGCAGCCCCAGCTCCCGGCGCACGTCCTCGGCGGCCGCCGCCGAGCGGCCCGTCACCACGATCTCCCGGGTGCGCGCCGCGAGCCGCTCGCACAGCCGCCGCCCGAGCACACCGGTGGCCCCCACCACGAGGATCCTCGCGCCGTCCAGGTCCATGGCCGTCCTCCCGTCGCGGCCCCGGGGCGGAGCCGTTGCGACCATGCTCCGGGAACGGGCGGAGCGCGACAAGAGGGCGCCGCCGACCTGCGCCGACGCCCGGGCCGGCCGCGGCGGGCGCAGCACGGGGCCGGTGCCGCGGCGGCCGTTGCCGGGGCGGGCGCGCCTGCGTAGATTGCGGTGCGTCGGGACCGTGGCCGGAGCGCGCCCGCGCGCCGCACGGGTCCCGGGCAGGGAGCGCACCCCATGTCCACCACGTCCCGCCCCGCCCTGGCGCTCGCCGCCGCCTGCCTGCTCGTGAGCTCGTGCGCCGGACCGGGGGAGGGAGGCCCGTCCGGGGAGGGGACGGGACCCGCCGCGACGGCCACGGCACCGTCCCCGTCCGCGCCGCCGCGGGACGAGCCTGCGGCGCAGGAGTCCACCACCGCCTCCCCCACCGGGGGAGCCCCGCCGGCCCCCGCGCCCACGGCGGCTCCCGCGCCCACGGCGGCCCCCTCGCAGCACCCCTCCGCCCCCGCCGGCCCGGCGCCCGGGGTTCCAGGTCCGGCGGGACCGGGCGAGGCCCCTACGGCCGCACCGGCGCTGAAGACCTGGTCGGGCACCGCCGCGGACGCGGCCTTCGCGCTGGAGATGCCCGCCGCGTGGACGGTGCAGGGGGAGTTCACGGACGTGGGCGGCACCGTGACCGTCCTGGGCGAGGACGGGGCCCCGGTGGCCCACCTCAGCGTCCTCGTGGCCTGGGGCGCCGAGTGCAGCCCCGGCTGCCCGGCCCCGCCGGTCGTCCATCTCGGGGACGTGCCCGGGGGCGCGCCGCTCTCGCGCAGCGGGGAGTTCGTGGTGCGCTCCGTGGCGATGGACCTCGGGGCGGAGCCGGAGCTGCGCACCCTCTACGGCTGGCAGGGGCCGGTGCGGCTGACGACCTCCCTGACCGACGCCGAGGTCCCGCCGCCGGCCACGATGCTGCCGCACGTCATGTACGGCCTCGGGCTCGTCGAGACCGGCGTGGTCGCCGTCAACGGCATCACCTACCGCACCGTCGTCCTCAGCTCCGTCCACGACGTCGCCACGCTGCAGGAGGCCGAGGCGTACACCGCCTCGGAGGAGCACCGGCAGGTGCAGGCGATGATCGCCTCGTTCCGCGCCTGAGCCGCCGCACCCGGGGCTCGTGCCGGGGCCCGGGGCGCGTGCCGGCTCAGACCAGGTCGCGGCCGATCGTCTCGCGCAGGATCTCCGAGGTTCCGCCGAAGAGCGTCAGCAGCCGCGCGGCGAGGAAGGACTGCGCGACCGGCTGGTCGAGGATGTAGCCGTAGCCGCCGTGCAGCTGCAGGCACCGGTCCGTGACCTCCTTGGCGCGCTCGCTGGCCCAGTACTTCGCCTTCGACGCCCCGGCGAGGTCGAGGGCCCCGGCGTTGAACGCGGCCACGGCCCGCCGCACGTAGGCCTCGGTGACCTCCACCTGGGTCGCCAGCTCGGCGAGCTCGAAGCGGGAGTGCTGGAAGTCGGCCACGCGCTCGCCGAAGGCGGTGCGCTCCCGCGTGTAGCGCAGGGTGCCCTCGAGGGTCTCGCGGGCGACGACGGCGGAGGCCACGGCGATCGCCAGCCGCCCCTGCGGGAGCAGCCGCCGGATCTGCCGCAGCCCCCCGCCCTCGGCGCCCACGAGGTCGCCGCCGGGCACGCGGACCCCGTCGAAGAACAGCTCGGCGGTGTCCGAGGCGCGCAGGCCCATCTTCTCGAGCGGCCGGCCGGTCGTGTACCCGGGCGAGCCCTCCTTGTGCACGAGGAACAGGCTGAAGGAGTCCTCCCCGGCGCGGTCGGTGCGCCCGTCCGTGCGCGCGAGCACCAGGGCGGCGTCGCCGCTGATGCCGTTGCCGATGAACGTCTTCTGGCCGTCGAGCACCCAGTCCCCGCCCTCGCGCACCGCCCGGGTGCGCACCCCGCGCAGGTCGGACCCGGCCCCGGGCTCCGTCCAGGCCACGGAGGTCACCAGCTCGCCGGTGAGCACGCGCGGCAGCCACCGCCGCCGCTGCTCCTCGGTGGCGTCGGCCAGCAGGTGGGGCAGCACCCAGTCGTCGGCGAGGTGGAAGGCCAGGGCCGCGCCCAGGGCGCCGGCGCGCACGAGCTCCTCGTCGAGCACCGCCCGGAACCGGTAGTCGGTCAGGCCCAGGCCCTCGTGCTCCTCGGGGACCGCGAGCCCGAGCAGCCCGGCCGCGCCGGCGGCGGTCCACAGGGTGCGCGGCATCAGGTGCGCGGCGTCCCACCCGGCGCAGTGCGGGGCGACCTCGCGGGCGACGAACTCCCGGGCGACCCCCCGGAACTCCTCGTGCTCCTCCTCGTAGAAGGCCGAGGACCCGAGGTCGAAGGGCGGCGCGGGGCGGGGGTCGGTGCTCACGGGGTGCCTCCTGGGGCGGTCGGGGCCGGGAACGGGCCGGGGCCCGGCGCCAGGGCGGTGCGCAGGGCGGCGCGGGCCATCTCCTCGAGCGCGGCGCGGGCGGCGCCGGTGCTCCCGGCGTCCTGCGGGGCGCGCAGCCGGCGCGCGGCGCGCAGGGAGTGCGGGGTCGAGTTGATCAGCCCGAAGACCGCCTGGGCGCGCAGGGTGAGGTCGGCGGGGTCGCGCCCGGGGGCGAGCTCGCGCAGCGCGTCGACCCACAGCGTCACGTAGCCGCGCTGGAGGGCGCGCACGGTGCGGCGGTCCTCCTCGGCGAGGTGGGGCAGCTCGCGGTCCTGCACCACGATCACGGCCGGGTGCTCCAGGGCGAAGTCGACCTGGAAGGCCACCAGCGCCGCCAGCCGCGCGGCGGGGTCGGCCGTGGCGGCGGCCACCGCGCGGGCGCGCTCGAGCAGGTCGGTGCTGACCTCCAGCAGGACGGCGCCCAGCAGGGCCTGCTTGGACGGGAAGTGCCGGTAGACGGCGGGACCGCTGACCCCGGCCGCCGCCCCGACGTCGTCGATGGAGACCCCCGCGAAGCCGCGCTCGGCGAACAGGGCGGCCGCCGCCCGCAGCAGCTCCGCCCGGCGCCGGGCCTTCGCCCGCTCCCGCCCGGTGGCCGGAGCAGCGTCCCGGGGCACCGGCCCGGGGGGTGCCGGAGGGGTGTCGGTCGGGGTCGGCACGGGACCTCCTCCTGCGGGAACGGGGAACTGCTGGACAGTTTAGTTAATCACCACTAACTTGGAAATCCAGTGAACGACCACTCACCGGAAGGGCGGCCGGCCGCCCGGGGCGGAGGCCCGGATGCAGGTGCTGGGCACCGCGGTGGAGCCGGAGGCGGCGGCCTTCCGCGCCAACGCCGCCGCGCAGGCGGAGCTGGCCGCGGAGCTGGGCCGGCGCCTGGAGCGGGTGGCGCGCGGCGGCCCGGAGGCCTCCCGCGAGCGGCACACCGCCCGCGGCAAGCTGCTCCCGCGCGAGCGCGTGGACCGGCTGCTGGACGCCGGCAGCCCCTTCCTGGAGATCGGCGCGCTGGCCGCCGAGGGGATGTACGAGGACGAGTGCCCCGCCGCCGGCCTGATCGCCGGGATCGGCCTGGTCCACGGGCGGCAGGCGATGGTCGTGTGCAACGACGCCACGGTCAAGGGCGGGACCTACTACCCGATGACCGTCAAGAAGCACCTGCGGGCCCAGGAGATCGCCCTCGAGAACCGTCTGCCGTGCGTCTACCTCGTGGACTCCGGCGGGGCGTACCTGCCCCTGCAGGACGAGGTCTTCCCGGACCGCGAGCACTTCGGGCGGATCTTCTACCACCAGGCCAGGCTCTCGGCCGCGGGGATCCCGCAGCTCGCCGCGGTGCTCGGCTCGTGCACCGCCGGCGGCGCCTACGTCCCGGCGATGAGCGACGAGACCGTGATCGTCCGCCACCAGGGCACCGTCTTCCTGGGCGGCCCGCCCCTCGTGCGGGCCGCGACCGGGGAGGAGGTCACCGCCGAGGAGCTCGGCGGCGGGGAGCTGCACGCCCACACCTCCGGGGTGGTCGACCACCTCGCGGAGAACGACGAGCACGCCCTGCAGATCCTCCGCGACGTCGTCGCGACCCTGCCCCAGCCCGCCCCCCGTGCCTGGCCGGTGACGGCGCCCGAGGCCCCCGCGGTGGCCGAGGAGCAGCTGCCCGGGGCGGTCCCGGTGGACCCCAACACCGGCTACGACGTGCGCGAGGTGATCGCCCGGCTCGTCGACGGCTCCCGCTTCGGCGAGTTCAAGGCCGGGTACGGCACCACCCTGGTCACCGGCTTCGCCCGGCTGCACGGGCACCCGGTGGGGATCGTGGCCAACAACGGGGTGCTCTTCGCCGAGTCGGCGCTGAAGGGCGCCCACTTCGTGCAGCTGTGCGACCAGCGCGGGATCCCGCTGCTGTTCCTGCAGAACATCACCGGGTTCATGGTGGGCCGCGACTACGAGGCCGGCGGGATCGCCAAGCACGGGGCCAAGATGGTCACCGCCGTGGCCACCACCCGCGTGCCCAAGCTGACCGTGGTGATCGGCGGCTCCTTCGGCGCCGGCAACTACTCCATGTGCGGGCGCGCCTTCTCCCCGCGCTTCCTGTTCCTGTGGCCCCAGGCGCGGATCTCCGTGATGGGCGGGGCCCAGGCCGCCTCGGTGCTGGCCACCGTGCGGGCCGACCGGCTGGCCGCCCGCGGGCAGGAGTGGGACCCGGCCGGGCGCGAGGCGTTCATGGCCCCGATCCGCGCGCAGTACGAGGCCCAGGGCAACCCCTGGTACGCCACCGCCCGGCTGTGGGACGACGGCGTGATCGCCCCCGCCGACACCCGCGAGGTGCTCGGGCTGGCCCTCGAGGTCTGCTCCCGCACCCCGCTGCCCGAGCCCTCCTTCGGCCTGTTCAGGATGTGAGCCCGTGACCGCCGCCCCCGTCCCCGAGCGCCCCGCCGGCCCGCGCGCCGGAACCGGGCCGCGCCCGTTCGGCGTCGTCCTCGTGGCCAACCGCGGGGAGATCGCCCGGCGCATCCTCCGCACCCTGCGCGCCCTGGGGATCCGCTCGGTCGCCGTGCACAGCGAGGCCGACCGGGACGCCGTGCACGTGCGCGAGGCGGACCTCTCCGTGTGCCTGGGCCCGGCCGCCCCGGCGCACAGCTACCTGCGCGTCGAGGCGGTCGTCGAGGCAGCCCTGGCCACGGGCGCCGACGCCGTGCACCCCGGCTACGGCTTCCTCGCCGAGAACCCCGCCCTGGCCCGGGCCTGCGCGGCGGCGGGGATCGTCCTGGTCGGCCCCGGGCCCGAGGCCATGGAGGTCATGGGCGACAAGATCCGGGCCAAGACCCGCGTGGCCGCCTCCGGGGTGCCCGTGATCGGCGGGGTCGCCGAGCCGGGCCTGGACGACGCCGCCCTCGTGGCCGCCGCCGCCGCGCTGGAGTTCCCGCTGCTCGTGAAGCCCTCGGCCGGCGGTGGGGGCAAGGGCATGCACGTCGCCCGCACCCCCGGGGAGCTGCCCGAGGCCCTCGCCGCCGCCCGGCGGGTCGCCGCCGCGGCCTTCGGCGACGACACCCTGCTGCTCGAGCAGCTCGTCGAGGCCCCCCGCCACATCGAGGTCCAGGTCCTCGCCGACGCCCACGGGGCGGTGATCCACCTCGGGGAGCGCGAGTGCTCCCTGCAGCGGCGCCACCAGAAGATCATCGAGGAGGCGCCCTCGCCGCTGCTGGACGCGGCCGCCCGCGCGCGGATGGGGGAGGCGGCCTGCCGGGTGGCCCGCTCGGTGGGCTACACCGGGGCCGGGACCGTGGAGTTCCTCGTCCCCGCCGCCGCGCCGGAGCAGTTCTTCTTCATGGAGATGAACACCCGCCTGCAGGTCGAGCACCCCGTGACCGAGGCCGTCACCGGCGTCGACCTCGTCGAGCAGCAGCTGCGCGCGGCCGCCGGGCAGCCCCTGGCCCTCGCCCAGGAGGACGTGGTCCTCACGGGCCACGCCGTCGAGGCCCGCGTCTACGCCGAGGACCCCGCCTCCGGCTTCCTGCCCACCGCCGGGACCGTCCTGGCCCTCGAGGAGGCGTCGGGGCCCGGGGTCCGCGTGGACTCCGCGCTCGCCGAGGGCCTGGTCGTCGGCCCGGACTACGACCCGATGCTCGCCAAGGTGATCGCCCGGGGCGCCGACCGGGCCCAGGCCCTCGACCGGCTCGACGCCGCCCTGGCCTCGACCGTGGTCCTGGGGGTCGGGACCAACACCGCCTACCTGCGCGCGCTGCTGGCCGAGCCCGCCGTGCGCGCCGGGGCGCTGGACACGACCCTCGTGGAGCGGCGCCTGCCGGGACTCGCGCTGCCGGTCCCGGACGAGGAGCACTGGGCCGCCGCGGCCGCCTTCGCCGCGGCCCGGCGGCCCCCCGACCCCCGCCCGGCCGGGGACCCCGGACCCTGGGGGCGCCCCGACGGGTGGCGGCCCACCGGCCGCGCCCGGCCCGCGGTCCACCTCGCCCACGGCCTGGGTCCGCCGCGGCGGACGGCCGTCGACGACGGCGTGCGCCTGAGCCCGCTGCCCGGCCGCCCGTCCGCGCACCTGCTCGAGGCGCACGGGCGGAGCCGGGTCGTGCACCTGGCCGCGACCCCCGGCGGGGACCGCGTGTGGGTCGGGGCCGAGGGGGCGGCCTTCGCGCTGAGCGTGCTCTCCCGCGAGCAGCTGCTCGAGCGCTCCCTCGCGGCCCTCGACCGGGCCGCCGGACCGGCCGCCCCGGAGCTGCACGCCCCCATGCCCGGAACGGTGGTCGCCGTCCCGGTCGCCCCGGGCGAGCGGGTGGCCGAGGGGCAGACCGTCGTCGTCGTCGAGGCGATGAAGATGGAGCACCGCCTCACCGCCCCCACCGCCGGCACCGCCGAGGTCTCGGTGCGCCCCGGCGAGCGGGTGCGCCTGCACCAGCTGCTCGCCCGCGTGGTCCCCGACGACCCGCCCGATCCCGCCGCCGCGCCCGCGGGCGCCCCGCCGGCCCGACCCGACCGACCAGGAGCGTGAGCCGTGAACGTCGAGCTCGACGAGGAGCACCAGGACCTCTCCGACACCGTCCGCGCGTTCGCCGACGAGGTGATCGCCCCGGTCTCCGCGCGCCACGACGCGGCCCACGAGTTCCCCTACGACATCGTGGCGCAGATGGGGGAGATGGGCCTGTTCGGCCTGCCCTTCCCCGAGGAGCACGGCGGGATGGGCGGGGACCTGCTCGCCCTGTGCCTGGCCCTGGAGCAGATCGCCCGCGTGGACCAGTCCGTGGCCATCACCCTCGAGGCCGCCGTCTCCCTCGGCGCGATGCCGATCCACCGCTTCGGCACCGAGGAGCAGAAGCAGCGCTGGCTGCCCGACCTCGTGGCCGGGCGCGCCCTGGCGGGCTTCGGGCTCACCGAGCCCGGGGCCGGTTCCGACGCCGGCGGCACCCGCACCACGGCGCGGCGGGAGGACGGGCAGTGGGTGCTCGACGGCGCCAAGGAGTTCATCACCAACTCCGGCACGGAGATCACCAGCCTGGTCACCGTCACCGCCGTGACCGGCACCGGCACGGACGCCGGCGGGCGGGAGCGCAAGGAGATCTCCACGATCGTCGTCCCCGCCGGCACCCCGGGCTTCGAGGTCGGGGCGGCCTACGACAAGGTCGGCTGGAACGCCTCCGACACCCACCCGCTGTCCTTCCAGGACGCCCGCGTGCCCGAGGGCAACCTGCTGGGGGAGGAGGGCCGCGGCTACGCCAACTTCCTGTCGATCCTCGACGAGGGCCGCATCGCCATCGCGGCCCTGGCCACCGGCGCCGCCCAGGGCTGCGTCGAGGAGTCGGTGCGCTACGCGCAGGAGCGCCGCACCTTCGGCCGGCCGATCGGGGAGCACCAGGCGGTCGCCTTCAGGATCGCCCGCATGCAGGCCCGCGCGCACACCGCCCGGCTGGCCTACTACGACGCCGCGTCCCGGCTGCTGGCCGGACGGCCGTTCAAGACCCAGGCCGCGATCGCCAAGCTCGTGGCCGGGGAGGCCGCGATGGACAACGCCCGGGACGCCACCCAGGTCTTCGGCGGCTACGGGTTCGTCAACGAGTCCCGGGTGGCCCGCCACTACCGCGACTCGAAGATCCTCGAGGTCGGCGAGGGCACCACCGAGGTGCAGCTGATGCTCGTCGCCCGCGAGCTGGGACTGTGAGGAGGAGCGGGATGGGCGAGCAGCGCAGGGTGGTCCGGCAGCGGGGCCTGTGGTTCGAGGAGTTCGAGATCGGCACCGTCTACGAGCACGCCCCGGGCCGGACCCTGACCGAGGCGGACAACGTCCTGTTCACGACCATGACCATGAACACCCAGTCCCTGCACCTGGACGCCGCCTGGGCCGCCCGCCAGCCCTTCGGGCAGCGGCTGGTGAACTCCATGCTCACCCTCTCCACCCTGGTGGGGGCCTCCGTGGCGCAGCTGACCCAGGGCACCATCGTGGCCAACCTCGGCCTCGAGGAGGTGCGCTTCCCCGCCCCGCTGCACCACGGCGACACCCTCTACTCCTCCTCCGAGGTCCTCGCCGCGCGCCCGTCCGCCTCCCGGCCCGGGCAGGGGATCGTCCGCCTGCGCCACACCGGGCGCGACCAGGACGGCACGGTGGTCGCCGAGTGCACCCGGTCGGTGCTCGTGTGGACCCGCGCCGCCGCCCCGCCGTGACCCGGTCCCCGCCCCCGCCCGCCGCGACACCCGAACCGGAGGAGACGCCCGTGACCGACGCGACCGCCCTCGGCCCGGCCCTGCTGTTCTGCCCGGCCGACCGCCCCGACCGCTACGCCAAGGCCGCCGCGCGCGCCGACACCGTGGTCCTCGACCTCGAGGACGCCGTGGCCGGACCGGACCGGCCCGCCGCCCGCGCGGCCCTCGTGGCCACCCCGCTGGACCCCGCCCGCACGGTCGTGCGGATCAGCGCCGAGGACACCGAGGACTTCGCCCACGACCTCGTGGCCCTGCGGCACACCGCCTACACCACCGTGATGCTGCCCAAGGCCGCCTCCGCCGAACGGCTGGCCGTCGCCGCCGAGCTGGGCCTGGAGCGGGTGGTCGCCCTGTGCGAGACCGCCGAGGGGGTCGTCAACGCCGCGGAGATCGCCCGCGCCCCCAACGTCGTCGCCCTCATGTGGGGCGCGGAGGACCTCGTGGCCTCCCTCGGCGGCAGCTCCTCCCGGCACCGCGACGGCACCTACCGGGACGTCGCCCGGCACGCCCGCTCCGCCGTGCTGCTGGCCGCCGGCGCGGCCGGCAAGCCCGCGATCGACGCCGTGCACCTGGCCCTCGACGACCTCGACGGGCTGCGCGCGGAGGCCCGCGACGCCGCGGCCTCCGGCTTCGCCGCCACCGCCTGCGTCCACCCCGGGCAGGTGGCCACGGTCCGGGAGGCCTACCGCCCCGGCCCGGAGGAGCTCGCCGCCGCCCGGGAGCTGCTCGAGGCCGCCCGCGGCGCGGCCGGGGTCTTCGCCTTCCGCGGGCGGATGGTCGACGAGCCCCTGCTGCGCCACGCCGAGCGCCTGCTGCGCCGGGCCGGCGAGCGGCCCCCGCCCCGTTCCCCGCACCACCCGCCACCGCCCGGAGGAGCACCGTGAACCGGCCCCTGACGATCGTCGTCCCCGTCAAGCACGTCCCCGACGCCGCGCAGGAGCGCGTCCTCGCCGGCGACCCGCCCCGCCTGCAGCGCGGGACCGGGATCCTCTGCGAGCTCGACGAGTACGCCCTCGAGGCCGCCCTGCAGCTCGTCGAGGCCCGCGGCGGGACCGCCGCCGGCCACCGCGTGCTCGCCCTGACCATGGGCCCGGCCCCCGCCGCGGACGCGCTCAAGCGCGCCCTGCAGCTGGGCGCCGACGCCGCCGTCCACGTGCTCGACGACGCGCTCGCCGGCTCCGACGCCTGGGCCACGGCCCTCGTCCTGGCCGCCGCCGTGCGCCGGACCGCCGAGGAGGAGGGCCGGCCCGTGGACCTCGTGCTCACCGGCATGGCCTCGACCGACGGCGAGACCTCGCTCGTGCCCGGCCAGCTCGCCGAGCGGCTCGGCCTCGCCCACGTCGGCTTCGCCACCGCGCTGTCCCTCGACGACGACGCCGCCGCGCTCACGGCCGTGCACGCGACCGCGACCGAGTCCCTGCGGGTCGAGGCGCCGCTGCCCGCCCTCGTCGCCGTGACCGACCGGAGCAGCACCCCCCGCTACCCGAGCTTCAAGGCGATCCTGGCGGCGAAGAAGAAGCCCGTGCGCACCTGGTCCGCCGCGGACCTCGGTCTGGGCCCGGAACAGGTGGGCACCGTCGGCTCGCGCACGGAGGTCCTCGGCGCCGAGGCCCGGCCCCCGCGCACCGCGGGGCGGGTGATCCACGACGACGGCGAGGGCGGGATCCGCCTGGCGGAGTTCCTGCTCGCCGAGAGACTCGTCTGACCGGCGCCGCCGGACCGGACCCCACGACCGCCCGGGGAGCCCGGGCAGGAGGAGGACGACGATGACCACGACCCTCGTGGTGCTCGGCGGCACGCAGCGGCTGCGCCGGGCCGACCGGGAGCTGCTCGTGCTCGCCGGCGGCCTCGGCGGGACCCACGCCGTCGTCCCCGGCGCGCCGGGACAGGAGCTGCTGGACGCGCTGGCCGCGCACGGCACGGCCGCCGTCCACGTCCCCGCCGGGGAGCCGGACGACCGGCTCACCACCCCGCTCACCGCCCTGACCGAGGCCGCCGCCCGCGCGTGCGCCGCGGACGCGGTGCTGCTGAGCGCGACCCCCGAGGCCACGGACGTCGCCGCCCGCCTGGGCGTGCGGCTGGAGGCCGGGGTCGTGACGGACGTCGTGGCCCTCGACGCGCAGCTCACGGCCACGAAGCAGGTGCTCGCCGGCGGCTGGACCACCCGGTGCCGGGCCCGCGGCGGCGTGCTCGTGGCGACCGTGCGGCCCCACGCGGTCGAGCTGCCCGACCCCGCCCCGCCGGCGGGGGAGCCCGCGGGCCGGCCCGCGCTCCGCCGGCACGAGCTCACCGACGGGGCCCCCGCCGCCCGGATCGTCGGCCGCGACCCCCTGCCCCCCACCGGGCGGCCCTCCCCGGCGGAGGCCCGGGTGGTCGTGGCCGGCGGGCGGGGCACGGGCGGGGACTTCGGCCCCCTGGAGGAGCTCGCCGACGTCCTGGGCGCGGCGATCGGCGCCTCCCGGGCCGCCGTGGACGCCGGCTGGATCGGCCCCGAGGCGCAGATCGGGCAGACCGGTCTCACCGTCTCCCCGCAGCTCTACGTCTCGTGCGGGATCTCCGGGGCGCTCCAGCAGCGGGCCGGGATGCAGACCGCGAAGGTGGTCGTCGCCGTGAACAAGGACCCCCAGGCGCCCGTGTTCGAGATCGCCGACCTCGGCGTGGTGGGCGACCTGCGGACGGTGCTGCCCCAGGCCGCCGCCCACCTGCGGCGGCTGCGCTCCTAGTCCTGGCCGTCGACGGTGTCCACCGCGTCCCGGGCCGCGTGCAGGAAGCCGATCACCGTCTCGGCCTGCTGCGCGTCCAGCCCCAGCGCGGCGTCGAGCAGCCGGGCGTGCATGGCGTCGAGGCTCGCGCGGACCTCGTCGTCGGAGCCCTCCGTGGCGCGCACGACGAGGGCCCGCCGGTCGGTGGGGTGCGGCTCCCGGCGCAGGTGCCCGCTGCGGGTGAGCCGGTCCAGCAGGGTCGTGACCGAGGCGGAGGAGATGCCCAGCCGCTGGGCGAGCTCCCCCGGGCGCACGAGCCGGCCGGCGCGCTGGGCCTCCAGCAGGTGGCGCAGGGCCAGGAGGTCGGTCTCGCCCATGCCCATCGAGGTCCGGGTGCGCCGGCGCATGGCCGACTCCGCGCTGCGGTAGTCGCGCAAGGCCTCCAGCACGCGCACCGCGGCGCGCCGCTCCTCCGCGCCGCCGTACCAGTATCCGGAGGAGCTCCGCGTTGGCTCAGAGTTCACCGTCATCTCCTGGCGTCGTGGGCTGTTCGGTGGTGGACTGGTGGGACGTCGGCGGCGACCGGCGCGGACCGGGTTCCCCCGGCACGCACCGATCGTACCGCCACCGCGGCTGATAACTAGACTTTCTAGCGGTTCTCGGCTTGCATGGTGGCCACGCCCCGTCCCCGATCCGGCGCGGCCCCTCCGTGGGCCGGGCCGGACAGCAGAGGAAGGTTCGACCATGAGCAGTGCAGTGTCCCCGCGAGACGAGCAGCCGGTGTTCTGGGCGGACGATCCCGCCCCGTCCCCGCTCCTGTCCGACCTCCACGACCTGATCGACGAGCCGGCCGAGGCGCCGGAGGAGGGGGGCGCCGTCGTCGCCGACCCCCGCTTCCTGCGTGCCGAGCTCGAACGGCGCATCCTGGCCGCCGCCGGCGAGGTCGAGTCCGCCGAGTGGGCGCTGGACCGGACCCGCGAGGAGGCCGCCTGGGGCGGCGCCGAGATCGGCGTGGGCCTCGACGTCGAGCCCGTGGACAGCGAGCTCGAGACGGCCCGCTGGTCCCTGGACCAGGCCGTGTGCCGGCTCCACGCCGAGCTGCACCGGGCCGCCCGCCAGGGCCTGCCCGTCGAGGACATCGCCCGGGCCGCCTCCCTCGAGACCGGCGAGGTCGGCGCGGTCCTCGCCGCCCCGGAGCGGGCCTGCGAGGACACCGGCGCGGCCGGTGCCGCCGGCGGCCTGGCCGCCGTCGTCTGACCCCGCCCGGCCCGGACCTGCCTCCGCAACGCCCCCGTCCGCCCCGCGGACGGGGGCGTTGCGCGTGCCCGCGGGAGGAGGCGGAGGGGGCCGGGAGGTATCCGAGACCTACAGTCCTGACAACTTCGGCGTGTCGGCTGTGACCCAGGTCTCATGCGGCCTAGGGTCCTGATCAGGCCCGGAGGGCGGCACCCCCGCCGACCTCCCCGGAGCCCGTGGGACCCCCGTTCGGCCAGCCTGTCCGCGGCCACCCCACCCCGACCTCGCCCGGCCGGGTCCGCGCCACCGCGCGGACGCGCCGGGCCCGTACCGATCCATGGAGGAAACGATGAGGACGAAGCGGGCCGCGGGTGCGGCAGTGCTCATGACCGGAACGCTGCTGCTCACCGCCTGCGGCGGTGGCGGCGGCGAGGCCGGCGCCGACGGCGGCGGCGGCACCTTCAGCGCGTACATCGGCGAGCCCGAGAACCCGCTGGTCCCCGGCAACACCACCGAGACCGAGGGCGGCCAGGTCGTCGACGCGCTGTGGACCGGTCTCGTCGAGTACGACCGCGAGACCAACGAGGCCGTCTACACCGGCGTCGCGGAGTCCGTGGAGTCCGAGGACCAGAAGACGTGGACGGTCACGCTCAAGGACGGCTGGACCTTCCACGACGGCACCCCGGTGACCGCGCAGAGCTACGTCGACACCTGGAACTACGTTGCCAACAGCACGAACGCCCAGGGCAACTCCTACTTCTTCGCCAACGTCGAGGGCTACGAGGACCTGCAGGCCGAGGAGGGGAAGGAGCCCGCCGGGACGGAGATGTCCGGGCTCGAGGTCGTCGACGACACCACGTTCCGGGTGACCCTCACCGAGCCCTACGCGCAGTTCCCCACGACCCTCGGCTACACGGCGTTCTTCCCGATGCCCCAGGCGTTCTTCGACGACCCCGAGGGCTTCGGCGAGCAGCCGATCGGCAACGGGCCCTTCAAGGCCGACGAGGCCTTCCAGGAGGGCCAGGGCATCACCCTGACCCGCTACGAGGAGTTCGGCGGCGAGGAGCCGGCGAAGGCCGCGGGCGTCGAGTTCCGCGTCTACACCGAGATCAACACCGCCTACAACGACCTGCAGGCCGGCTCCCTCGACGTGGTCGGCCAGATCCCGCCGGACGCCATCGCCTCCGCCGAGGACCAGTTCGGCGAGCGGTTCAAGACCACCCCGCGCGGGGACATCACCTCGCTGGGCTTCCCGACCTACGACGAGCGCTTCGCCGACCCGCAGGTCCGCCGGGCGTTCTCCATGGCGATCGACCGGCAGGCGATCACCGACGCGATCTTCCAGGGCTCCCGGACCCCGGCCGCGTCCTTCGTCTCGCCCGTGATCGACGGCCACCGCGAGGACGCCTGCGACGCCTGCGAGCTGAACGTCGAGGAGGCCAACCGCCTGCTCGAGGAGGCCGGCTTCGACAGGTCCGAGCCCGTGGACCTGTGGTTCAACGCCGGGGCCGGGCACGAGGAGTGGATGCAGGCGGTGGGCAACCAGCTGCGGGAGAACCTCGGGGTCGAGTACCAGCTGCGCGGCGACCTCCAGTTCGCCGAGTACCTGCCCAAGCAGGACGAGAAGGGCATGACCGGCCCGTTCCGCTCCGGCTGGATCATGGACTACCCGGTCATGGAGAACATGCTCGGCCCGACCTACTCCACCGCGGCCCTGCCGCCGGCCGGGTCGAACGTGACCTTCTACTCGAACGAGGAGTTCGACGCGAAGCTGCAGGAGGGCAACGCCGCCGACTCGGTCGACGCCGCGATCCAGGCCTACCAGGAGGCCGAGGACGTGCTCCTGGCCGACATGCCGGCCGCCCCGCTGTTCTACGGGCTCGTCCAGTACGCGCACTCGGAGAACGTCAGCGACGTCCACGTCAACAGCTTCGGCCGCGTCGAGGTCGAGGACGTCGTCGTCGGCTCGGAGTGACCCGGCCCCGAGGCCCGGGGCGCCCCCGATCGGGGCGCCCCGGGCCCGTGCGGAAGACCGAGCGCTCCGACCGGGCGCTGCGACCGTGAACGAAGGAGACCCATGGGGCGGTACGTCCTCCGCCGTCTGCTGCTGACCATCCCGGTGCTGCTGGGGGCATCCCTGCTCATCTTCTCGATGGTCTACGCGCTGCCCGGCGACCCCATCCGAGCCCTCGGCGGGGACCGCCCGCTCTCCGAGGCGGTGCAGGCGCAGCTGCGCGCCGAGTACAACCTCGACGACCCGCTGCTGATCCAGTACCTGAAGTACCTGGCCGGGCTGGTCCAGGGCGACTTCGGCACCGACTTCTCCGGCCGGCCCGTGCTCGCCACGATCCTGGACCGGCTGCCCGTGACCGCCCGCCTGGCCCTCGTGGCCGTGGGCTTCGAGATCCTCATCGGCATCGCCGCCGGCGTCCTGGCCGGCCTGCGCCGGGGGTCGTTCTTCGACAACCTGGTGCTCGTCTCGACCACGGTCGTGGTCTCGATCCCCGTGTTCGTCCTGGGCTTCCTCGCCCAGTACGTCTTCGGGGTGCGCCTGGGCTGGTTCCCGATCGCGGGCATCTCCCAGGGCTGGTACAGCTACGTCCTGCCGGGCCTGGTGCTCGCGGCGCTCTCGCTGGCCTACGTGGCGCGGCTGACCCGCACGAGCCTCGCCGAGAACCTGCAGAGCGACTACGTGCGCACCGCCCGGGCCAAGGGCCTGAGCGAGGCCCGCGTGGTCGGCAAGCACACCCTGCGCAACAGCCTGATCCCGGTGATCACCTTCATCGGCGCCGACCTCGGCGCCCTGATGGGCGGGGCGATCGTCACCGAGTCGGTGTTCAACATCCCCGGCCTGGGCCGGGCGGTCTACGACGCGGTGCTGCGGCAGGAGGGCGCCGTCGTCGTCGGGATCGTGACCCTGTTCGTGTTCTTCTACATCTTCTTCAACCTGGTGGTCGACGTCCTCTACGCCGCCCTCGACCCGAGGATCCGCTATGAATGACCCCCGCACGGACGCCCTCGAGGACCAGGCCCACCCGGAGGGCCTGCACCGGGAGAGCTACGCCGACCGGGTGGACGACCGCGCCGACGAGCTGGCCTCGGCGGCCGCGGCCGGGGACATCGAGCAGACCAGCCTGTGGCAGGACGCCTGGCGGCAGCTGCGCCGCAACCCGTTCTTCCTCGTGGGCGCGCTGCTGTTCCTGGTCTTCGCGACCATGGCGGTGGCCCCGGGGCTGTTCACCTCGACCGACCCGAGGGCCTGCGACCTCGCCCGCTCCGGGGACGGCCCGCGGGCCGGGGCCCCGTTCGGCTTCGACGTCCAGGGCTGCGACTACTACGCCAACGTGGTGCACGGGGCCGGGGTGTCCCTCGCGATCGGCTTCCTCTCCGTGCTCGGGGTGCTCGCCATCGGCGTGGTCGTGGGCGCGCTGGCCGGCTACTACGGCGGGTGGATCGACTCGCTGCTGGCCCGCGTGACCGACATCTTCTACGGCCTGCCGCTGATCCTGGGGGCGATCATCCTGCTCTCCGTGCTGCCCGAGCGCGGGGTGCTCGAGGTCTCCCTCGCGCTGATCGCCTTCGGCTGGATGACCGCGATGCGCCTGGTGCGCTCCAACGTCATCGGGGTCAAGCAGTCCGACTACGTCCAGGCCGCCCGCGCCCTCGGGGCCCGGACCGGGCGGATCATCGTCCGGCACATCCTGCCCAACGCCGTGGCCCCCGTGCTCGTCTACGCCACGATCGCGGTGGGCACGATCATCGCCTCCGAGGCGACGCTGACGTTCCTGGGCGTGGGTCTGCAGCTGCCCGAGATCTCCTGGGGCCTGCAGATCAACGCCGCCCAGAACCGGCTGCGCGACGCCCCGCACCTGATCCTGTTCCCCTCGCTCTTCCTGTCCCTGACCGTGCTCGCGTTCATCCTCATGGGGGATGCGCTGCGCGACGCCCTCGACCCGAAACTGCGCCGATGAACCCCTCGCACCCCGTTCCCGCCCCGGCGGACCCGCAGCAGCGGGACGCGGAGCAGCCCGTCCTCGAGGTCGAGGACCTCGCGGTCGAGTTCCGCTCCCGCCGCCGCACCGTCCGGGCCGTCAACGGCATCTCCTACGCGGTCCGCCCCGGGGAGACCCTCGCCATCGTCGGGGAGTCCGGCTCGGGCAAGTCCGTCTCCGCCCAGGCGGTCATGGGCATCCTCGACGTCCCCCCGGCGCGCATCACGCGCGGCGCCATCCGCTTCCGCGGCCGCGACCTGCTGGGGATGACCCGCAAGGAGCAGCGGGCCGTGCGCGGGCCGGGCATCGCCATGGTCTTCCAGGACGCGCTGTCCGCCCTCAACCCCGTCTTCACGGTCGGGCACCAGATCGGGGAGCTGTTCCGCGTCCACCGCGGGGCCTCCCGCGCCGAGGCCCGGGAGCGGGCGGTCGAGCTCATGGAGCGCGTCGGCATCCCCGCCGCCCGCGAGCGCGTCGACGCCTATCCGCACCAGTTCTCCGGCGGGATGCGCCAGCGCGTGATGATCGCGATGGCCGTCGCCCTGGACCCGGACCTGCTGATCGCCGACGAGCCCACGACCGCCCTCGACGTCACCGTCCAGGCCCAGATCATGGACCTGCTCACCGAGCTGCAGGAGCAGACGGGGACGGGGATGATCCTCATCACCCACGACCTCGGGGTCGTCAACGAGGTCGCCGACCGGGTGGCCGTGATGTACGCCGGGCGGATCGTGGAGAACGGCACGGTCGACGAGGTCCTGGCCGCCCCGCTGCACCCCTACACGAAGGGCCTGATGGCCTCGATGCCGAGCCTCGAGTCCCATGGGGAGCGGCTGCACCCGGTCACCGGCACCCCGCCGGACCTCTCGGCCATCCCCTCCGGGTGCGCCTTCCACCCGCGCTGCCCGCTGGCCCGCTCCGGGGCCGCGGCCGCCCCCGGCGCCGACTGCGCCGGAGATGTCCCGGCGCTGCGCGAGATCGTCCCGGGCCGCACGGCGGCCTGCCACTACAGCGAGGAGCTCGCCCATGGCTGAGACGGCACCGGTCCCCGGGGGGACGACGACGGCGCAGGCGCCGCTGCTGCAGCTGCGGGGGCTGACCAAGCACTTCCCGCTCACGCAGGGCATCGTCCTGCGGCGCACGATCGGGCAGGTGCGGGCGGTCGAGGGCGTGGACCTCACCGTGGGCGCCGGCGAGACGCTGGGGCTGGTGGGGGAGTCCGGCTCGGGCAAGTCCACGGTCGCGAAGCTCGTGATGGCACTCGAGCGGCCCACCGCCGGGCAGGTGCTCTACAAGGGCCGGGACGTCGCGGCGATGGGCGCCCGCGAGCTGCGGGAGTACCGGCGCAACGTGCAGATCATCTTCCAGGACCCCTACTCCTCGCTGAACCCCCGGATGACGGTGGGCGACATCGTGGCCGAGGCCTGGGACGTGCACCCCAACACCCTCGACCGCAAGGACCGCGGGGCGCGGGTGCGGGAGCTGCTCGAGCGGGTGGGGCTGCGCGCCGACTACGCCAACCGCTACCCGCACCAGTTCTCGGGCGGGCAGCGCCAGCGGATCGGGATCGCCCGGGCCCTGGCGCTGCGCCCCGAGCTGATCGTCTGCGACGAGCCCGTCTCCGCCCTCGACGTCTCGGTCCAGGCCCAGGTGATCAACCTCCTCCAGGACCTGCAGGACGAGTTCGGGCTGTCCTTCCTGTTCATCGCCCACGACCTCTCCGTGGTGCGCCACCTCAGCGACCGGGTGGCCGTGATGTACCTCGGCGGCGTGGTGGAGACCGGCGACCGGGACGCCATCTACGAGCGCGCCGCCCACCCCTACACCCAGGCCCTGCTGTCCGCGGTGCCGGTGCACGAGCCCGCCCTGCGGGGATCCCGGGAGCGGATCATGCTCAGCGGCGACCTGCCCAGCCCGGCCGACCCGCCCTCCGGGTGCCGGTTCCGCACCCGCTGCTGGAAGGCCCAGGACGTCTGCGCCGAGGAGGTCCCGGAGCTGGTGGACCGGGGCCAGGGCCACCCCTCGGCCTGCCACTTCGCCGAGCTGCGGGCGCCCGCCCCGCGGCCCTAGCCGGGGCGCCCCTCCCGGAGGTCGTGGGCACAGGGCCCCGGCCGGACCGCCGGTCCGGCCGGGGCCTTTTCCGCGCCCGACCGTTGCGCAGATTGTTCAACAATCACTACACTGACTCGGAAGTGACCGGGGCCACTCCCGTGGCCGGTCGGCGTCGCCGTCGTCGTGCAGGTCGCAACCGCGAAACCCAGGAGGGCTCCATGTCCAGCTCCGCCCCCGTGCCGCCCGCCGAGAAGGAGACCGGCTCCGCCCTCGGCCCCGCGGCCATGCGGGCCGTGAACCGCTCCGCCCTGCTGGGCGCGCTGTTCCTCATGGCCACCTCGGCCATCGGCCCCGGCTTCATCACCCAGACCGCCAACTTCACCGTCCAGCTCGGCGCGGCCTTCGCCTTCGCGATCGTCGTCTCGATCGTCGTGGACATCGCCGTGCAGCTGAACGTGTGGCGGGTCATCGGCGTCTCCGGGCTCAAGGCCCACGAGCTCGGCAACCGCGTGCTGCCCGGTCTGGGCTGGTTCATCGCCGCGCTCGTGGCCACCGGCGGGCTCGTGTTCAACATCGGCAACACCGCTGGCGGCGGGCTCGGCCTCAACGCCCTGCTGGGCCTCGACGCGACCTGGGGCGGGATCCTCACCGCCCTGCTCGCCGTGGGCGTGTTCCTCAGCCGCCGCGCCGGCGTGGCCCTCGACCGGATCGTCGTGGCCCTCGGCGTCGTGATGATCCTCGTGACCGGCTACGTCGCGGTCGTCTCGCAGCCGCCCGTGGGCGAGGCCCTGCGCAACGTGGTCCTGCCGGAGGAGGTCAGCTTCCTCGTGGTCACCACGCTGATCGGCGGCACCGTGGGCGGCTACATCACCTACGCGGGCGCCCACCGCGTGGTCGACGCCGGGATCACCGGGGTCGAGAACGTCAAGCAGATCTCCCGCAGCTCCGTGGTGAGCATCGTCGTCACCGGCGTGATGCGCTTCCTGCTCTTCCTGGCGATCCTCGGCGTGGTCGCCGGCGGGGCGCAGCTGGCCGGGGAGAACCTCGCGGCCCAGGCCTTCCAGTCGGCCGCCGGCGAGGTCGGGCTGCGGCTGTTCGGCGTGATCCTGTGGGCGGCCTCCGTCTCCTCGGTGATCGGCGCGGCCTACACCTCCGTCTCCTTCCTCACCACCTCCCGCACCGCCCCGCGCACCCGCAGCCTGCTCACCGTGGCGTTCATCCTGATCTCCGCCGCCGTGTTCACCCTGCTCGGGCAGGCGCCCTCGACCCTGCTCATCGTGGCCGGGGCCGTCAACGGGCTGATCCTGCCGCTGGGCTTCGCCGTGCTCCTGTGGGTGGCCTGGCGCCGGCGCGACCTGCTGGGCGGCTACGAGTACCCGACGTGGCTCGCGGTCCTCGGCACCCTGGTGTGGCTGCTGACGATCTGGCTCGGCGTCCAGTCGCTCAGCGGCATCGCCGCGCTGTGGGCATGAGCGCCGCGCCGGCCCGCGCCGAGCGGGCGGGCCTGGCCCCCGCCGCGGCGCGCGCCCTGTTCCGCGACGGACTGGTCACCCCGACCTCCGGGTTCAGCGACGGCCACGCCCAGGCCAACCTCATCGTGGTCCCGCGGGACTGGGCCTTCGACGTCCTGCTCTTCGCCCAGCGCAACCCCAAGCCGTGCCCGGTGCTGGGCGTGCTCGACGCCGGCGAGGTCGAGGGGCCCCTGCTGCCCGGCGGCGACGTCCGCACCGACGTGCCGCTGTACACCGTCTACGAGCACGGGGAGGCGGCCGGCACCCGCACCGACCTGCTCGACGTGTGGCGGGACGACCTCGTGACCTTCGCCCTGGGCTGCAGCTTCACCTTCGAGGCCGCCCTGCAGGAGGCCGGGATCCCCGTGGCCCACCTCGAGCAGGGCGTCAACGTGCCGATGTACCGCACCTCGGTGGAGTGCACCCCCGCGGGCCGGCTCTCGGGCCCGCTCGTGGTCTCGATGCGCCCGGTCCCCGCCTCCCGCGTGGCCGACGCCGTGCGGATCACCTCCCGCTACCCGGCCGTGCACGGGGCGCCCGTGCACGTGGGAGCCCCGGAGGAGCTGGGCATCCGCGACCTCGCGGCCCCCGACTTCGGCGACCCGGTCGGGATCCCCGCCGGGCACGTGCCGGTGTTCTGGGCCTGCGGGGTCACCCCGCAGGCGGCCGTGCTGGCCTCGGGGGTGCCCTTCGCCCTCGGCCACGCCCCCGGGCACATGCTGGTCACCGACGCCCCGAACTGGCAGTACCAGGTGCCCTGAGCGGCCCGGACCGATCCGACCCCGCACCCCGGGGGCCTGCCCGACCGGGCAGGCCCCCGGGGTGCGGTCCGTCCGGCAGGGCCTCCGGGCCCGGCAGCGGCGACCGGGCCGCCGTCAGGCCCGGTCGGGGACCCCGAGGGCGGCGAGCACCCGGTCCCGGCCCGCGGCCAGGTAGGCGGCCATCTCCGCGGCGGCCTCCTGCGACCGGCCGGCCTCGAACAGGGCGGTGATCCGGTCGTTGCGCTCCACGAAGGGCATGTGGAAGGACGGGTCCTCGCGCATGCCCAGGAACACCAGGCGCATCTCCGCGAGGATCCGGTCCATCAGCTCGTCCTGGCGGCTCGAGCCCGCGAGCGCGACCACGGCCCGGTGGAAGCGCTGGTTGGCGTCGGCGGTGGCCGCGACGTCCCCGCGCTCGCGCGCGGCCCGGCCCGCGGCCACCGCGGCGTGCAGCTGCGGGGCGGGGCCCGGCTCGGCCCAGCGCAGCGCGGAGGTCTCGAGGGCCAGGCGCACCCGGTACATCTCCCGCACGTCCTCGGGCCCGGGCCGGGCCACGCTGACCCCGCGGTGGGGCAGGCGGGTCAGCAGGTTCTCGTCGGCGAGGGCCGCGAAGGCCTCCCGCAGGGTGTTGCGGGAGATCCCGAGCACCCGGCTGACCTGCGCCTCGGACAGGCGGGTCCCGGGCAGCAGCCGCCCGGCGGTGATGGTCCCGCGCAGCACCGCCGCGGCCCAGGGGGTGGCCTCGCCCGAGGGTGCGGGGCCGGCCTGGGCGGCGGCGGCGGCGAGGGTGGAGTCGTCGACGGCGTTCATCGCCTCCCCATCCTGGCACCCCGGCTCGGCGCGGGCGGGACCGGCACGCTCAGTCCAGCCGGGCCAGCACCTGGTCCGCCGCGACGGACTCGCCCGGCTCGGCGAGCAGCTCGCCCACCCGGCCGGTGCGGGGGGCGGGGACGCGGGTCTCGGTCTTCATGGCCTCGAGCACCGCGACGTCCTGGCCGGCCTCGACCTCCTGACCCGCCTCGACGAGCCAGGACACGAGCGTCCCGGCGAACGGGGCCGTCACGGCGCCGTCCTCCGCCGCGGCCGGAGCGGGGGCGGCCGCGGCCCCCGGGGCCGCGCTGAGCGCGGCGGCGAGGGCCTCGGGCAGCCCGATGCGCACCCGCCGCCCGTCGACGTCGACCGTGAAGCGGGTGCGCCCGGCCTCGCCGGCCCGGGCGTACTCGGTGTCGGGGGCCAGCCGCGGGGCCAGCTCGTCCTCGATCCAGGTGGTCCACACCCCGAGACCGTCGCCGCCGGCGAAGGCCGGCTCGTCGAGGACGGTGCGGTGGAACGGCACGGTCGTGGCCACCCCGTGCACCCGCAGCTCGCGCAGCGCGGTGCGGGCGCGCACGAGGGCCTGCTCGCGGGTCGGGGCGCTGACCACGAGCTTGAGCAGCAGGGAGTCGAAGGTCGTGGCCACGCGGGAGCCGGCCCGCACCCCGGAGTCCAGGCGCACGCCGGGCCCGGTGGGGGCGTCCACGGCCTCCACCGTCCCGCCCGAGGGCAGGAAGCCGCGGCCGGGGTCCTCGGCGTTGACCCGGAACTCGATCGCGTGCCCCCGCGGGGCGGGCGTGCGCGTCACCGGCAGGGGCCGGCCGGCGGCGACGTCGAGCTGGGCGCGCACGAGGTCCACGCCGTAGACCTCCTCGGTGATC
Organism: Kocuria flava; assembly: GCF_001482365.1. NCBI lineage: Bacteria > Bacillati > Actinomycetota > Actinomycetes > Micrococcales > Micrococcaceae > Kocuria > Kocuria flava. Next base: position 999,809 of record NZ_CP013254.1, read on the forward strand.
GGGTGCTCGACCTGCAGGCGGGTGTTGACCTCCAGGAAGGAGATCAGCCCGTCCGGGGCCACGAGGAACTCGGCGGTGCCCACGCCCACGTACCCGGCCTCGCGGAAGATCCCGGCGGCGGCCTCGTGGATGCGGGTGCGCTGGTCGTCGGTGAGGAACGGCGCGGGGGCCTCCTCGACGAGCTTCTGGTGGCGCCGCTGCAGGGAGCAGTCGCGGGTGCCGAGCACGACCACCTGGCCGTGGGCGTCGGCGAGCACCTGGGCCTCGACGTGGCGGGGGCGGTCGAGGAAGCGCTCGAGGAAGCACTCCTCGCGGCCGAAGGCGCCGCGGGCCTCGCGGGCGGCCGCGGCGAAGGCCTCCTCGACCTCCTCGAGCTCGCGCACCACGCGCATCCCGCGCCCGCCGCCGCCGTGGGCGGCCTTGACGATCACCGGCAGCCCGTGCTCCTCCGCGAAGGCCCGGGCCTCCTCGGGGGTGCCCACGGGTCCGTCGGTGCCGGGCACCAGCGGGGCCCCGACCCGGCGGGCGAGCTCGCGGGCGGCGACCTTGTCCCCGAGCAGCGCGATGGTCTCCGGGGAGGGGCCGATCCAGGTCAGACCGGCCTCCTGCACGGCCCGGGCGAAGCCGGCGTTCTCGGAGAGGAAGCCGTAGCCGGGGTGCACGGCGTCGGCCCCGGCCCGGCGGGCGACCGCGAGCAGCTTCTCGGCGTCGAGGTAGGTCTCGGCGGGGGAGGAGCCCTCGAGGGAGTGCGCCTCGTCGGCGAGCTCCACGTGGGGGGCGTCGGCGTCGGGGTCGGCGTAGACGGCCACGGAGGCCAGCCCGGCCTCGGCGCACGCGTGGACCACGCGCACGGCGATCTCCCCGCGGTTGGCGATCAGGACTTTGCGCACGGTGTCACTCCTGTGGGTTCTCGGTCAGGTCGGGCGCCGGGTGGCGGGTGAAGCGCAGCCGCGCGCCCGGGGGCAGCTGGGCGAGCAGGGACAGGTCCTCGGGGTGGACCGTGCCGAGCACGGGGTAGCCCCCGGTGGTCGGGTGGTCGCGCAGGAACACCACGGGGGTCCCCGACGGCGGGACCTGGACGCTGCCCGGGACGGCGCCCTCGCTGGGCAGCTCGCCGGTGCGGGCCCGCTCCAGCGGCGTCCCGCGCAGGCGGGCGCCCACGCGGTCGGAGTCGGGGCTGAGCTCCCACTCCTGGTCGAAGAACGCCTCGCGGGAGGCCGGGGTGAACCAGTCCTCGCGCGGGCCGGGGACCACGCGCAGCACGGGCTCGCGCGGGGGCCCGGGCACCGGGACGGGCGCCTGCACGGCCGTGCCCGGGTCCGGGCCCACCGGCAGCAGGTCCCCGGCGGCCAGCGGCGCGGGGCCGAGGCCGGCCAGGACGTCGGTGGAGCGGCTGCCGAGCACGGGGGCCACGGCGATCCCGCCGCGCACGGCCACGTAGACCCGGGCGCCGGCCGCGACCGGTCCGACGACGAGCTGCTCGCCGTCGCGCAGCGCGAAGGGCACCCCGGGCTCCGGCGCCCACCCGGCCACTCCGGGCACCTCCAGCGGGGCCGGGGCGCCGGTGACGGCCACGACCTGGTCGCCGGAGGCGCTCAGGCGCAGCCGGCCCAGCAGGTTCTCCAGCACGGCGGCGTCCGCCGGGTTGCCGACGAGGCGGTTGGCGGCGGCGGCCGCGACGTCGTCGAGGGCCCCGGAGGGCGAGACGCCCAGGGCGGCGGAGCCGGGCCGGCCGCGGTCCTCGACGAGGCTCTGCAGCCCGGGCTCGTCCACGACCAGCCCGGGTCCCTCCGGGCGCGCCTCCGGTGCGGGGGCGGGGGAGAGCTGCACGAGCTCGCGCACCGGCCGGTAGCGGACCCGGTCGCCGGGGCGCAGCAGGGCCGGCTCCTCCCGGTCCAGGTCGAACAGCACCGCGTCGGTGCGCCCGATCAGCTGCCAGCCGCCGGGGGAGCGGCGCGGGTAGACGGCGGAGAACCGCCCGGCCAGGGCCACGGCGCCGGCCGGGACGGCGGTGCGGGGACTCTCCCGCCGCGGGACGTCGAGGGTCCCGGCCTCGCCGAGGCAGTAGAAGAACCCGGGGGCGAACCCGGCGAAGGCCGCGGTCCACTCCTGCCCGGAGTGGGCCCGCACGACGCCCTCGGCGCCGAGGCCGGTGAGCTCGCCGACGGCCTCGAGGTCCTCGCCGTCGTAGACCACGTCCACGTCCACGGTCCGCGGCTCGGCGGAGACCTCCTCCCCGGGGGCGACCGCCCGGGCGGCGGCCACGATCCCGCGCAGGGCCGCGGGCGAGCTCGCGCGCACGACGACGGTCTCCGCCCCCGCCGCGCAGTCCACCAGTCCGGGCAGCCCGGCCCCGGCGAGGGCGGCCCGCAGCGCCACGGCGTCGTGCAGGCCGGCGCACTCGAGCAGGGCGGCGCGCGGGCCCATGGGGCGCACCCGGCGCGGGCTGCTCACAGGAAGCTGCCGAGCTCGACGCCGGCCTCCTGCAGGGCCGCCCGCACGCGCTCGGCGATGGCGACGGCCCCGGGGGTGTCCCCGTGCACGCAGATGCTCTGGGCGTCCACCGCCACGAGCGAGCCGTCGGCGGCCTCCACGACGCCCTCGAGGGCCATGCGCACCACCCGCTCGGCGATGGCCTGCGGGTCGTGCAGCACCGCCCCGGGCTCGGTGCGCGGGACGAGGGTCGCCTGCGGGGTGTAGCCGCGGTCGGCGAAGGCCTCCCGGACGGTGCGCAGCCCCGCCTCCCGGGCCCGGCGCTCGATCTCCGAGCCCGGCAGCACGAGCAGCGCCAGCTCCGGGTCCACGTCCCGGACCGCGTCCACGACCGCGGCCGCGTGCTCCTCGTGGTGGACGATCGCGTTGTAGAGCGCCCCGTGCGGCTTGACGTAGCCGACCTCGGTCCCGGAGGCGCGGGCGAGGGCCTGCAGCGCCCCGATCTGGTAGACGAGCTGGTCGGCGAGCTCGGTGCGCGGCACGGCGATGAAGCGGCGGCCGAAGCCCTTGAGGTCGTCGTAGGAGACCTGCGCGCCGACGGCCACGCCGTGCGCGGCCGCGGCCGTGCAGGTGCGGCGGGCCACGGTCGGGTCGCCGGCGTGGAAGCCGCAGGCCACGTTCGCGCTGGTCACCACGCTCAGGATGGCCTCGTCGCCGTCCATGGACCAGGCGGCGAGGGACTCGCCGCAGTCCGCGTTCAGGTCGATCCGGGGGGCGGGCATGATGTGCTCCTTCTCACGTCGGTCTCCCCAGGATGCCTCGTCCGGCCGGATTGTTCAACAATTTTCGGGAAGCGGTCCTCGCAGGGAGCCCGCGGGAGCCCGCAGCCCCGGCCCCTGGAGGCGGCGGCCGGCGGTGCGGCCCGGCCCCGCCGCCGTGGGGCATCCTGGTCGTGCCGCCCGGGCGCACCGCCCGCGGCGGCCGTCCCGCCCCGGAGGAGCACCATGGCCCGTCCCGCCCGTCCCGCCCGTCCCGCGCACGCCGTCCGTCCCGGTCCGCCGCCCGCCGGGGGCCGGCCGTGATCGCCGGGATCGAGACCGGCGGCACCAAGGTGCTGTGCGCGCTCGCCGAGCCCTCGGCGCCCGCGCGCCCGGTGCGCTCGGCCCGCATCCCCACGACCTCCCCGGAGCAGACCCTCGGACGGGTGCGGGCGTTCCTGGCCGAGCACGCCGGCGGGCGGCTCGAGGCGGTGGGCCTGGCCTCCTTCGGTCCCGTGCGCACGGACCCGCGCGACCCGCGCCGCGGGGCGATCGCCGCGACGCCCAAGCCCGGGTGGAGCGGCACCGACCTGCTGACCGGCCTGGGCCTGGGCGCCGTGCCCACGGCCGTGGTCAGCGACGTCACCGGCGCGGCGGTCGGCGAGCACCGGCTCGGCGCGGGCCGGGGCGTGCGCGACCTCGCCTACGTCACGGTCGGCACCGGCGTGGGACTGGGGCTGCTCGTGGACGGGCGGCCCCTGTCGGAGCGGGCCCACCCGGAGGCGGGGCACCTGCTCGTGCGCCGGCACCCGCAGGACCGCTTCCCCGGCTCGTGCCGCTTCCACGGCGACTGCCTCGAGGGTCTCGCGGCCGGTCCCGCCGTGGCCGCGCGCTGGGGCCGGCCGGCCGAGGACCTCGGCCCCCACCGGGAGCGGGCGGTCGAGCTCGGCGCCTGGTACGCCGCCCAGCTGCTGGCCGCCGTGACCTGGACGGTGATGCCCGAGCGGATCGTGCTGGGCGGGGGCGTGGCCGGCGCCGAGGGCCTGCTCGGGGCGGCGCGGGAGCGGCTGGCCGGCCTCGTGGGCGGGGCGCTCGAGGGCCACCCCGCGGGGGACCCGGGCAGCGGCTACGTGGTCCCGCCCGGACTCGGGGCCGACTCCGGGGTGCTGGGCGCCCTGGCGCTGGCCCGCGACCTGCTGGACTGAGGACTCCCCGCCGGCCCGGTCACTCGCGCACGTACCGGGGGCGCCCGGCCTGCCAGCCGAACACCGCCGCGAGGACGCCGACGACCGCGAACATTCCGCCCGCGGCCGCGAAGCCGCCGGTCAGGGCGAGCAGCTGGCCCACGAGGAAGGTCCCGGAGGAGCCCAGGCCGTAGCCCACGCCCTGCATCATCCCGGACAGCCGCACCGCCATGGCCGCGCTGCGGGTGCGCAGGGCGATCATGGTCAGCGCCACGGCGGTGAGACCGCCCTGGCCGAGCCCGAGCAGGCCCGTCCACACCCAGATCAGCGGCAGCGGGCCGAAGATCGAGAGCACGAAGCCCCCGCCGGCCATGAGGCCCAGCGCCGCGTTGAGCACCCGCTGGTCGCGCAGCCGCACCGCCAGGGGCGGGGCCACGAGCGAACCGGTCATCTGCAGCACGATCGAGACGGCCACGATCAGCCCCGCGGCGGCGCCGTCGACCCCGCGGTCGCGCAGGATCGGGGCGAGCCAGGCGAAGACGCTGAAGGACATCATCGCCTGGAAGACCATGAACAGGGTGACCTGCCAGGCCACCGGCGACCGCCACGGGCTGGGCCCGCCGGGAGCGGGCGGGGCCGACGCGGCCGAGCGGTGGCGCCGTGCCACCGGCACGAGCAGCACCACGACCAGCGCGGCCGGCGCCGCCCACAGCGCCAGGGAGGGCCGCCACGAGCCGGTGGCCTGCAGGAGCGGGTAGGTCAGGCCCGCCCCGAGGGCGGCCGAGGCGCAGATCGCCGTGGTGTACAGCCCGCTCATCAGGCCCAGACGGTGGGTGAAGTCGCGCTTGACGATCGAGGGCAGCAGCACGTTGCCCAGCGCGATCGCCGCGCCGCAGGCCACCGTGCCGATCAGCAGCAGCGGCACGGCGCTGCCTCCCGGCAGGGGCAGGCCGCGGGTCAGCAGGCCGAGGGTCAGCAGCGCCATGGCGCCCAGCAGCACGTTCTCCGCCCCGAAGCGGCGGGCGAGCCGGGGCGCCACCGGCGCGAAGAGCCCCAGCAGGGTGACCGGGGCCGTGGTCAGCAGCGTGACCGCCCAGGCGGGCAGGTCCGCGGCGGCGGTGATCTCCGGCAGGATCGCGGAGAAGCTCGAGAAGACGGTCCGCAGGTTCAGCCCGACCAGGACCACGCACACGCCCAGGTACAGCAGGGCCCGCCGGGACGGGCCGGAGGGACCCCCGGCGGACGTGTCGGGGCGCGGGCTTCGCACGGTCTGACCTCCTCGGGACGGGCGGGTGCGGCGGGACGGGGGCGTCGTCGTCCCGGGCGCAGTTCAGGCTACTGCCCCCGGGTCCCGCGCCCGCGCTCCGGGCCCGCCCGCCCCGTCGTGTTCCGGCCACCGGTGCGCCACCGGGACGCGCGTCCCCGTGCCGGACCGGCGACGACGACGGGGCCGGCTGCGCCGGCGCGGCCAGGACCTCCCCGTGCGTGTCGGCGTGCCGGGGTCGCGGCCTGAGCCGCCGGCCGTATCGGCCCGCGAGAGGCCGCCTTGGCGCGCGGCCCCCCGGGCGGGAAGAATCGCCGGGAGGCCGGGAACCGCCCGGCGCGAACTGCGGAGGAGCGGAGCAGGGATGATCTTCATCGTCGTCAAGTTCAAGGTGAAGCCGGAGTGGGCCGACCGCTGGGTCGAGTTCAGCCGGGAGTTCACCGAGGCCACCCGCGCCGAGCCGGGCAACCTGTGGTTCGACTGGTCCCGCAGCGTGGAGGACCCCCACGAGTTCGTGCTCGTCGAGGCCTTCACCGACGACGGCGCGGCGCCCCACGTCAACACCGAGCACTTCAGGAAGTTCACCGCGGAGGCGCCCCAGGCCCTCGTGGAGACCCCGCAGATCATCAGCCGGCAGATCGACGGCCAGGGCTGGGACCGGATGGGCGAGATCACCGTCCCCTGAGTGCTTCCGGCGGGGCCGGCAGCGCGGGCACGGCCCGGGCTGCTGGCCCCTCGCGGTGCCGGGCACGAGAATGTGTGCCATGGCACCCACCGACCCGCAGACCGGCACGGCCTCCGTCCAGAAGGCCTTCGCGCTGCTGGACGTCATCGCCCAGGACCCGCGCGGGGTCACCGCCCGCGCGATCGGCACCGCACTGGGCATCCCGCTGCCCACCGTCTACCGGCTCCTGCAGACCCTCGTGGCCTCCGGGCACGTCGTGCACCTGCGCGACCAGCGGCGCTACGGGCTCGGCTACAAGGTCCACGCCCTGGACGCGTCCCTCCGCCAGCAGGTCGGCACGCCGGCGGGGGTGCGCCGTGCGGTCCGCGAGCTGCACCTCGCGGCCGACGCCGCGGCGTACTTCGCCGTCTACCGCGGGGACGCGATCGTGCTCGCCCACGTCGCGGACTCCGTGCGCCGGCCGCGGATCGACCCCATGGACTTCGGCTTCACGGACGCAGCCCACGCCACCGCGTTCGGCAAGATCCTGCTCTCCCGGATGGAGCCGCCCGAGGTGGCCGCCTACCTGGACCGGCACGGGATGCCCGCCCTGACCCCCCGGACGCTCACGAGCGTGCCCGCGCTCGAGCGCGAGCTCGCCCGGGTGCGGGCCGAGGGGCTGGCGGTGGAGCGGGAGGAGTTCGTCCTCGGCGCCTCCTGCCTCGCGGCCCCGGTCGTGGACACGGCCGGACGCACCCTCGGGTCGGTGGCGGTCTCCCTGCCCCCGCCCGAGTTCGCGCGCCGGCACGGGAGCGTCGCCCCGCTGCTGCGGGCGGCGGCCGACCGCGTGGGCCGGGCCCTCCGGGCGGCCGACGGCGCTGCGGAGGGCCCGGCGGTCCGCTGAGGCGGGACCCGCCTCAGAGCTGACGCGTGGACAGCTGCTGGGCGATGTACTCGGCCTGGCGGATCGCGAGGGCCACGATCGTCAGCGTCGGGTTGGCGGCGGCGCCCGTGGTGAACACCGACCCGTCGGAGACGAAGAGGTTCGGGACGTCGTGGGCCTGGCCGAACGCGTTGGTCACCCCGTCCTCGGGCCGTTCGCTCATCCGCGCCGTGCCCATGTTGTGGGTGGACGGGTACGGCGGGGTGTGGTGGACCGAGCGGGCACCGACCGCCTCGTAGAGCAGCGACGCCTGCTGGTAGCCGTGGTTGCGCATGGCGACGTCGTTCGGGTGGTCGTCGAAGTGCACGTTGGGCACGGGCAGCCCGAGGTGGTCGGTGACGGCCGTGTTGAGCGTGACGCGGTTCGACTCCTGGGGCATGTCCTCGCCCACGATCCACAGACCGGCCGTGCTGGCGTAGCCGTCGAGCAGGGCCGTGAACTCCGGGCCCCACGAGCCCGGGTCCACGAAGCTCGCCAGGAAGGCCGGGCCCAGGGAGATCGTCTCCATGAAGTACCCGCCGGCGAAACCCCGGTCGACGTCGTGGCGGGACTCGTCCGCGATCAGCCCCGCCATCGTCTCGCCCCGGTACATGCGCACCGGCCGGTCGAACTGCGCGTAGACCGAGCCCGTGGTGTGCCGCATGTAGTTGCGGCCCAGCTGGCCCGAGGAGTTGGCCAGACCGTCCGGGAACAGCGGGGAGCCCGAGAGCATGAGCAGCCGGGGCGTCTCGATGGCGTTGCAGGCCACGGCGACCACCCGCGCCCGCTGGCGCTGGACCTGCCCGTCCTCGTCGACGTAGACCACGCTGTCCACGAGGCCCTTGTCGGTGTGGGTGATCTGCACGGCGTGGCAGCCCGCCCGCAGGTCGAGGTTGCCGGTGCGCAGGGCCTTGGGGATCTCGGAGACGAGGGTGGACCACTTCGAGCGGTTCTTGTCGCCCTGGAAGTTGAACCCGTCCTGGACCGAGGCGGGGCGCCCGTCGTAGGGCTCCGCGTTGGTCCCGTAGGGCCCGGTCGCGTAGTGCCGGTAGCCGAGCTTCTGGGCGCCCGCGGCCAGGACCTTGTAGTTGTTGTTCGCCGGCAGGGGCGGGCGGCCGTGGCGGTGGGTGCTGCCGATCTTCTGCTCCGCCCGGTCGTAGTAGGGGGCGAGGTCTTCGAGGGCGATCGGCCAGTCGACGAGGTTGGCGCCGTCGACGCGGCCGTAGACCGACCGGGTGCGGAACTCGTGGGCCTTGAACCGCGGGGTGGCCCCGGACCAGTGGGTCGTGGTCCCGCCGACGGCCTTGACGATCCACGCGGGCAGGTTCGGGAAGTCCCGGGCGATCCGCCAGGACCCGGTGGTCGTGCGGGGGTCCAGCCAGGCCATCTGGTGGAAGGCCTCCCACTCGTCGTTGACCCAGTCCTCGGAGGTGAGGTGGGGGCCCGCCTCGAGCAGCACCACCTTCACGCCCTTCTCGGTCAGCTCGTGGGCGAGCGTGCCGCCTCCGGCGCCGGAGCCGATGACGACGACGGCGGAGTCGTCGTCGAGCTCGATCCGGGCGCCGCGCTGCTGGTCCTGGGGTGCGGTGGTCATGCGGTCTCTCCCGGCTCGATGGTCTCCGACCCCTTGAAGAGGTCGCTGAAGGGCTGGTCGGTGGTCTCGGACGCGCCCTGCTGGTCGATGTTCCAGCCCTCCGGCGGAGCGGCGGTCGCGACCTCGTAGCCCAGCGGGCCGCACTCGACGAGCTCCTCCTCGGACTCCTCCACGCGCGGGTCGGGCAGCCAGTCGAGGTCGTCGAAGCCCCGGTGCAGGTAGCCGCCCTTCGAGAACGACTCGCCCTCGTAGCCCAGGGCCTCCCACACCTCGTGGTCGTCGTAGAGGTGCAGCACGGTGGTGCGGCGCACGAACCCGAAGAACTCGAGGTCGGCGATGCGCTTGAGCACCTTCAGCGCCGTGTCGTCGTCGAGCTCCACGAAGGGCCTGTCGCTGAGCGAGTCGATGGTGAGCAGCCCCTGGGTCAGGGCCATCCGGAACCAGGTCGAGCTCTCGGCCTCGGCGACGATCTTCTCGGTCATCCGCTCGTAGGGTCCGTCGGGCAGGCCGGGGTGCGGGAACGCGACCCGGATGATGCGGGTGAGCGTCCGCTTCGCCTCGTCGGTCAGGGCCAGGGCGTTGAGGGCGGAGTACTTGGCGGGATAGACCACGGGTCTGCTCCTCCTGCGTCGACGGACGGGTGTGCTCCCGAGTGTGACCCGGCGCACGTCGAGGGGCCACGGGGCGTATCGCACAGTGAGAACCGGCCCGCCGGGGCACGCCGGCGACGGGCCGCCGGGCGGCCGTCCGACGGCGACACATCCTTGACCCCCTCCGCGGGACCTTCCTAGCCTGAAGTCCCTCGTCAGACCCTGTTCTCTCGCGGACGGCCGGACCCGGGGCGCCGGGAGCACCGGGTGCCCGGCCCTCCGCGCGGCCGGTGGGGCACCGGCACCGGCACGCCCCCGCGGGCGGCCCCGCTCCGCTCCCGGGACGTCCGAGCGAAAGACCTGGTGCCCCGTGCTCTCCTCCCCACCCGTGCCCGCCCGTGCCCGCCGCGGGACCCGAAGGGCGGCGGCCGCGCTGGCCGTGGCCGCGCTGCTCGCGGCCGGCCCCGCCGTCGCCGCCCCCGTCCCCGCCGTGCCCGCCCAGGAGCAGGTCCCGCCGGGCCTGGAGCCCTACTACGGCCAGGAGCTCGCCTGGACGGCGTGCGGCGCCGCCGCGGAGTGCGCCCGGCTGGCCGTTCCCCTCGACCACGACCTCCCGGCCGCCGGACGGATCGAGCTGGCCGTCACGCGCGTGCCGGCCACGGACGCCACGGCCGAGCAGGGCGCCCTCGTCGTGAACTTCGGCGGGCCCGGCGGTCCGGCGGCCGGCCGGGTCGAGCAGTGGGCGACCGAGCTCCCGCCCCAGGTGCGCGCCGGCTACGACGTGGTGGGCGTCGACCCCCGCGGCGTGGGGGCCTCCACCCCCGTGGAGTGCATCGACGACGCCGCGTGGGACGCCCAGCGCGCTGAGACGATCGACCGGGACACCCCGGAGGGGCTCGCGCAGGCCCGCGCCGCGGCCGAGCAGTTCGCCGCCGCGTGCGCGGCGGCCACGGGGCCGCTGCTCGGCGAGGTCGACACCGCGAGCGCCGCCAGGGACATGGACATCCTGCGGACCGTCCTGGGGCAGGCGGAGCTCGACTACCTCGGCTACTCCTACGGCACCTTCCTCGGCGCGGTCTACGCCGACCTGTTCCCCGAGCGCACCGGGCGGTTCGTCCTCGACGCCGCCATGGACCCGACCATCGACCAGGAGCGGTGGACCCTGGACCAGGCGGTCGGCTTCGAGCGCTCCCTGCGGGTGTTCGTGGAGTCCTGCCTTCCGCAGGACGGGTGCCCCTTCGAGGGCACGGCCGAGGAGGGGCTGGCCGAGATCGAGGGCCTGCTGCGGCAGGCGGAGGCCCAGCCGCTGCCGACCCTGGACGGCCGCCCCCTCACGGTGGACGACGCCAGGAGCGCGGTGATCCTGCCCATGTACAACCAGACGATCTGGTGGTTCCTCGTCCAGGCGCTCAAGCTCGCCCTCGACCACGGCGACGGCACCGGGCTGATGGTCCTGGCGGACCTCTCCTACGGCCGGCAGCCCGACGGCACCTACGCGGACAACAGCAGCGAGGCCTTCCGGGCCGTCACCTGCCTCGACTTCCCGGCCGATGCCGACCCGGCGGCCATGGCGGCGATGGACGCCCAGCTGCAGGAAGCGGCGCCGACGCTGGGGGACTGGTTCAGCCACGGCGCGGTCGAGTGCGAGCCCTGGCCGTACGAGACCGTGCGCGAGCCCGCGCCCATCGCCGCCGCGGGGGCCGGGCCGATCCTCGTCGTCGGGGGCACGGGGGACCCCGCCACCCCGTACGCGTGGTCGCAGGCCCTGGCCGCCCAGCTCGAGGGCGGGCACCTGCTGACCCGCGTGGGCGAGGGCCACGGCTCCTACCTCAAGGGAAACCGGTGCATCGACGAGACGGTGACCGCCCACCTGCTCGAGGGGGTGCTGCCCGCGCAGGAGCGGATCTGCTGACCGGAGCCGGCGCGCCGGACCGGCCACCGAGGGGAAGGACCGGCCCCGGGCCCCGCTGCGGGACCCGGGGCCGCTCCGCTCCCGAGCCGCGTCCGGGCGGGCGTCACGCAGCTTCACGGCACCGTGCCGGCCCGTGCCCTCGCCTAGGGTGGCGGCGTGGACCACGGCCGCCGTGGCCGCCCTCCGCACCCCGTCCGCCCCTGCCCGAAGGCGACCCATGACTGCCGCTCCCGCCCCGCCCGTCCGCCCCGCCCGCACCGGTGGCCGGCTGCGGCGGACCCTGAGCGCGTCCGCCGTGGTGGCGTTCGTGGTCACCGGGATCCTGACCCTGTTCGGCGGGGCGACCAGCGCGGTGCGCGCCGCCGCGGGCGAGGCCGACCTGTGGCTGCCCGCCGCCCCCGCCGACGCGCCCCCGGTGGCCCGCCTGAGCCCGCGGCTGAGCTCGGACGGCTACAGCCTCGTCCACGTGGGGGTCAGCGGGGTCAGCCCGGAGAGCCTCGCGGTCCACACGGCCGTGCTGCTGACCGGCTACGTCCTGATCGCCGGGGTCGCCTTCTTCCTGGCCTACCTGTCCTGGCGGTTCTGGACCGCCCGGCCCCTGGCCCGCGGCGTCGTCGTCGGCTTGGGGATCTGCTCGGGGGCGCTGATGGTCTTCTCCGCGGCGGCGCCGCTGCTGTTCACGCTCGCCCACCGGCAGATCTTCGCGGAGCTGGCCGTGGACCTCGCCGCGGCGCCCTTCAGCGCGGTCGACACCTTCGGCCTCGACGACGCCGTGCTGTTCTTCGCCGGGCTGTCCCTGGGCCTGCTGGCCCTGGCCCTGGCCGCCGTCCGCTCCCTGGCGGACGGCGGGGACGGGCCCGACCGTCCGTAGCCCCGAACCGCCGCGGCCGCAGATGAGGCGGCCGGTACGGAAGAGGTCCTCCGTACCGGCCCAGCCGCCGGGATAGCGGGAAGCTCCGGCGACTCCCGCCCATCCTACGGACAGGGCGTGTCCCGGATCACCCCTTCCGCCCCGGGTGCGGGGCGGGGCCGCCGCCCGCCCCGCGGCGGGACGCGGCGGGCTCGTCCGGCGCGTCCGTGCGTGACGACCCGTGACGGCGGCGCAGCCCGGGCGGGGCGGGCAGCTGCCCCGCCAGGGCCGCCAGCACGGCCAGCCCGAACCCGGCCGCCTGGAGCGGGGTGAGGGCCTCGCCCAGCACGGCCCACCCCAGCACCGCGGCCGTGACGGGGGTCAGCGGCATCAGCAGCGTCAGGCTCGTGGACGGCAGCCGCCGGCCCGCGTGGAACCACGCCGCGTAGGCGATCGCACCGCCGGGCACGGCCAGCCAGGCGTACCCCGCCGCCGCCGGCAGGTCCAGGACGAAGGGGCCGGTGTCCACGAGCGGGACCAGCGGCAGGATCATCAGCCCGCCCAGGGTCAGCTGCCACCCGGTGGCCGCGATCCCGCCCAGCCCCTCGGGCAGGCCCCACCGGCGGGTCAGGACCACCCCGGCGGCCATCACGGCGGTGCCCGCCACGGCGGCCGCCAGCCCGAGGGGGTCCAGCACCACCGGGCCCCCGAGCACGGCCACGGCCACACCCGCCACCGCCGCCGCCGCCCACAGCAGACGGGGCAGGGGCGTGCGCTGCCGGAACGCCGTCCACAGCAGGGCCGCGGCCACGAGCGGCTGGGCGGAGCCGACGACGGCGGCGAGCCCGCCCGGCAGCCGGTAGGCGCCCAGGAACAGCAGCGGGAAGAACGCCCCGAAGTTCAGCAGCGCCAGCACCGCCAGCCGGCCCCACCACGCGGCCGGCGGGAGCTGCCGGGTCAGCGCGAGCAGCAGCAGCCCGGCCGGCAGGGCCCGCAGCAGGGAAGCCGTCATCGGCCGGTCCGGGGGCAGCAGCTCCGTGGTGACCACGTAGGTGGTGCCCCACACCACCGGGGCCAGCGCCCCCAGGAGGACCAGTCGTGCCCGGCCCGTGGTGCCCGCGTCCATGCGCGCCTCCTTCCCGGCGGCCGGCCGGACGGCGTGCGCCCCCGGGCCGGTGTGCCCACCGGGGAACCAGGATAGATTGACCGCCATGGACACCGGCCGAGTCCCCGCCGTCCGCCGGGCGGTCACGACCGCCGCGGCCGCCGCCCTGCTGCTCGCGGGCTGCGCGGCGGGACCGGCCCCGGGCGGCGCGCCGTCGTCGGTGCCCGGGGAGACCCCCTGGGCGGGACCGGCGCCCGCGCTGGAGGTCGAGGCGGTGGTCGAGGACCTCGAGCTCGCCTGGGACGTGGCGCCGCTGCCGGGCGGCGGCGTGCTGGTCACCGAGCGCGGCGGGCGGCTGCTGGTCCACGACGACCGCGGCACCCGGGAGGTCGCCGCCGACCTCGGCGACCTGTTCGTCGGCAGCGAGGCCGGGCTGATGGGCCTCGCCCTCGCCCCGGACTTCGAGCGCTCCCGCGAGCTGTTCCTCTGCCACGCCGCGCAGGAGGACGGCCGGCCCCGGGACGTCCGCGTCACCCGCTGGCGGCTGGCCGGGGACGCCTCCGCCGCCGAGCGCACCGGCACGGTCGTGGACGGGATCCCGCTGAGCTCCGGGCGGCACAGCGGGTGCCGGCTGCTCGTGGCCCCCGACGGCACGCTCGTGGTCGGCACCGGCGACGCCGCGCAGGCGGGCAACCCGCAGGACCCGGACTCGCTCGGCGGCAAGACCCTGCGGGTGGCCCTCGACGGCTCCGTGCCCGCGGACAACCCCTTCGCCGACCGCGCCGGGGACGCCGCCCTCGTGCACACCCTGGGCCACCGCAACGTGCAGGGGCTCGCGGTCCAGCCGGGCACGGGCACGCTGTGGTCGGCCGAGCACGGCCCGGACGCCGACGACGAGGTCAACGTCCTCGTCCCCGGCGGCAACTACGGCTGGGACCCCGGCCCGGGCTACGACGAGTCGGTGCCGATGACCGACCGGCAGGCGTTCCCGGACGCGATCGGGACGGCCTGGTCCTCCGGGCGGCCCACCCGCGCCACGAGCGGCGCCGTGTTCCTCGAGGGCGAGCAGTGGGGGCCCTGGGACGGGGCGCTCGCGGTCGCCGAGCTGAAGAACACCGGCGTGGCCGTCCACCGGGTCGACGGACGGGAGATCACGGGCACCGCCCGGATGGCCGAGCTCGAGGACACGTGGGGCCGGCTGCGCTCCCTGGCCCTCGACGCCGACGGCGCCCTGTGGGTCACGACCTCGAACGGCGAGGGCGACGCGGTCCTGCGGGTCGCGCCCCGGAGCGCCGGCTGAGCAGCCGGCCCCACCACCAGGCCCCGGCCGCCGCCGACAGCCACAGGACCACGACGACGGCTCCGCCCGGGCCGTCCAGGAGCCGGCCCTCCGTCCCGGCCGGCGGCAGGTAGGTGGTGCCCTCGTTCTCGTGGAGCACCGCGGCCACGTGGGTGCTCACGTGGGCGAGGACCGCCCCGACCGGGTTGGCGGTCACGAGCGCGGGGACCGAGAACTGCACCGCGCCGGCCAGCGGCAGCAGCAGCGCGGGGCCCTGGTACTGGGGGTAGCCCAGGTGGTAGGCGCCGACCACGACCACGGCCAGCAGCAGCGTGAGCCCCGCGAAGGCGAGGTGCCGGCCGGCCCCCGCCGTCCGCCCCCGCAGCAGCAGCAGCGCCACGAGGGCGGGGAAGACGTAGAGGACGGCGGCGTCCACGGTGCCGTAGACGAGCCCGCGCCACAGGACGTCGACCACGAGCTCGAGCCCGCCGGGGCGGGGCGTGGGCGGGTTCCGCAGCACGTTGAGCACCGCCACCACGGACACGAGCGCGCCGACGGCGAGACTCCACCCCGCGCGCCGCCGCAGCCACCGGCCCCAGGGCGCGCCGGTGCGGGCCAGGAAGGCGGCGAGGAAGGCCAGGAGCACGGTGAACTGGAGCAGGTGGTAGAGGTCCCGGTCGAGGGCCAGCAGGTCGGTGCCCGCCCAGGGGGCCAGGAACACCAGGACGGTGCCGGCGGCGAACCACCCCAGGGCCGCCGTCCGGGAGGCCTGCCCGTCCGGCAACTGCTGCGCGTCGCTCATGGGGTCCCCCGCTTCCTCGGACCGTCCGCCTCGGTGGCGTCAGGGTAGGACGGGGACGGGGGGCGTGCCAGGGGGCGCGGGGAACCGGTCGCCGGATGACGGGGGCCGGAGGGGGCGGGACGCACCGCGGGCCGGGGCCGCCCCGGTGCGGGGAGGCCCCGGCCCGCGGTGCCGGCGCCGCTCAGGCGGCCCGGTAGGTGAGGCAGTCGGCCTCGTCCGCGCCGGCGCCGATCTTGACGTCGTGGGCGGTGCACATCAGGTGCTCGTTGTGCGTGCACTCCGAGCGCTGGCACGCGCCGACCTCGGCGTGGAGCGTGGGCAGCCCGCCGCCCTTGCCCAGCGGGATGAAGGTGCCGCAGTGGGCGTGGCCCGACGAGCCGGCGACGGTGATGGCGTGGGCGGTGCACTCGTGGTCGTGGTTGTAGGAGCACTGGCCGACGCTGCAGTCGGAGACGGGCGCGAACTCGGTGGTGGCCATGACGGTTCCTCCTGGTGGTGACCCGGGGCCGGACGGGGTGCCGGCCCCTGCATGTCTTCCAGGATGCGCCTGATCGGCGCCGGGGAACAGCGAATTCTTCCGTGCCCGAAAGCCCGGCTCCCCGGGTCTCAGGACTCGGCCTGGCCCCGGCGCCAGTAGCCCATGAAGGAGACGTGCTCCTTGGGGATCCCGGCGGCGTCCACGCACAGGCGCCGCAGCGCCCGGACCGTCCCGGACTCCCCGGCGAGGAAGACGTACGGGGCGTCCTCGCGCACGGGGGCGGCCACCGACCACGCCCGCGGCTCGGCCGGGTCCTCGGCCAGGGCCAGCGCCCGGGTGCGCTCGGGGCGGCGCCCGGCGAGGACCTCGCTCACGGACCGGCCGGGCAGCCCGAGCAGGTCGGCCAGCCGGCCGGCGGCCCGGTGCCCGTGCCCGGCGGGCCCGTCCGCCCCGCCGGAGCGGGGCAGCACGTGCAGCCGCACGTCGGGCAGCTCGGCGGGCAGGCGGTGGGCCCGGGCGTCCTCGGGGTGCGGGACCTCGAGCACCACGTCGAGGCGCGGCCGGGCCCCCCCGGCGCGCTGCCCGCCGACCTCCTCGGCGAACTCCTCCGCGACCGACATCAGCGCCGGCGCCGCCGTCTCGTCGCCCACGGCCAGCACCCGCCGGGCCCCGCCGTGGTCCCAGGCCGCCCAGGGGCGCTCCTGCGGGCCCGGGCCCAGCAGGTAGACGCGCTCCCCGCCCGTGACGGCGGCGGCCCACCGGCTGCCCGGGCCCTCCTGGCCGTGGCCCTCGTGGACGACCACGTCGATCACCAGCTCGGGGACGACCATCCCGCAGAACGTGGTGCGCCGCACCCCGCGCACCGTGTAGGTGCGCATCCAGCCGCGCTCCTCGGCGGGCCGGGCGAACCAGCCCTCCCGCAGGCCCAGCGAGAGGTCGGCGCGCTGCGGCTCCCGCCCGGGCGGGGGCACGAGCAGCTTGATGTAGGCGTCCCGGCACCGGGTCCGCTCGCCCGCGCCCAGCAGGGCCGGGGACAGGCGGGCGAGCTCCGGGCCGGCCAGGCCGATCCGGCGGAACGAGGGGCACAGCTGCTCCACGGAGGTCACCACCGCCTCGACGCACAGCACGGGCTCGGCGGCGGGGGCCTCGGGGGTCTCCAGGACGGTCACGGTCGGCTCCTCAGGCTCGGACGGACAGGACGGGGGCGGTGGCCGCGGCGGGGGAGGACCCCTCGCGGGCGCGGCCGCGGGGCAGGACGACCGGGCGCCCGCCCACGGGGTCGGCGGCGACGTCGGCCTCCAGGCCGAAGACCTCCGCCAGCAGCTCGGGGGTGAGCACCTCGGCGGGCGAGCCCACGGCCACGATGCGCCCGGCGGCCATGGCCACCAGGCGGTCGGCCACGCGGGCGGCCAGGTTCAGCTCGTGCAGGACGGCCACGACGGTCGCCCGGCCGGTCCCGCCGGGCCGCTGCAGCCCGCTCAGCATGTCCAGCAGGTCGACCTGGTGGGCGAGGTCGAGGTAGGAGGTCGGCTCGTCGAGCAGCATGGTGCGGGCCTGCTGGGCCAGGGTCAGCGCGATCCACACCCGCTGCCGCTGCCCGCCGGAGAGCTCCTCGACCGGCCGGTGGGCCAGGGCGGTGAGCTCGGTGAGCGCCATGGCCCGGTCCACGGCCGCGTCGTCGTCGGGGGAGGGGGCGCCCCACCACCGCCGGTGGGGGTGGCGGCCGCGCTCGACGAGCTCGGCGACGGTCAGCCCCTCCGGGACCACCGGCGCCTGGGGGAGCAGGCTCACGGAGCGGGCGTACTCGCGGGCCGGCCACGAGCGCAGCTCCCGGCCGTCGGCCTCGAGGGTCCCCGCGGTGGGGCGCAGCTGGCGGGAGAGGCCCTTGAGCAGGGTCGTCTTGCCGCACCCGTTGGCGCCGATCAGCACGGTCGTGCACCCGTGCGGGACCTCGAGGTCGACCTCCCGCACCACGGCGCGGTCGCCGTAGCCGAGGCTCAGTCCCCGCGCCCGGAAGGCCGGGACCCCGGCCTGCGGGTCCTCGACGGCCCGCAGCTCCGCCCGGGCGTGCGTCCGGTTCCGTCTCATCCCACGTTCCCCTTCCGCTGCTTCACGAGCAGCCACAGCATCACGGGCGCGCCGATCGCGCCCGTGACCACACCGGCGGGCAGGTCGGTGCGGGCGAGCAGGTCCGCCCCCAGCCCGTCGGCGGCCACCACGACCACGGCGCCCACGAGCGCGCACGCGAGGATCGAGGTCCGCCCCCGGGTGAGGGCGGTCGCGATCGGGGTGGAGACCAGCGCCACGAAGGCCAGCGGCCCCGTGGCCGCGGTCGCCGCGGCGGCCAGCAGCACGCCGGTGACCAGGGCGAGCCCGCGCGCGGACGCGGGGCGCGCGCCCAGCCCCGCGGCCAGCTCGGGGCCCAGCTCGGCCGGCTCCAGCGCCCGGTGGGCGGCGAGGGCCACGGGCACGAGCAGCAGCAGGCAGGCCCCCAGGACTCCGATCCGCTCCCACGTGGCCGCGTTGAGCGACCCGGCCGTCCACACCGCGGCGTCCTGGGCGGAGTTCAGGGACAGGCGCACGAGCAGCGCGGCCGTGAGGGCCTGGCACAGGGCGGCCACCCCGATGCCCGCGAGCAGGAAGCGCTCGCCGACGATCCCGGCCCCGCCCCGGACCCGCACCGAGGCGGCGCCGATCAGGGCCGCGGCCAGCAGGGCCCCCGCCAGGGCGGTCCACGACACGGCGGCCCCGCGCAGCCCCCACAGGGCGGTGCCGGCCACCGCGCCCGTGGCGGCCCCGTAGGTGATGCCCAGCACGTCCGGGCTGGCCAGCGGATTGCGCAGCACGCGGCGGAACAGCGCCCCGGAGCAGCCCAGGGCGGCCCCGGCGAGGGCGCCCAGCACGGCGCGGGGCAGCTTCTCCTGGAGCACGATGAAGCTCGCCCCCGGGATCCGGGCCCCGCCCAGGATCGCCACGAAGTCGGGGACGGTCACGGTGTAGCGGCCCAGCAGCACGCGCACGGCCAGCACGGCCAGCAGCGCGAGGGCGAGCAGGGCCACGGCCCGGCGGGTGCGCCGGGCCCGGGCGCGGCGCAGCACGGCCACCCCCTGCGGGGTGGCCGGTGGCGCGGGGACGCGGTCCAGGACGGTGCTCACAGGCTCGTGCTCCGTCCCCGGCGCAGCAGCACCAGCAGCACGGGCACCCCGAGCACCACGGTGGTCACGCCCACGTGGATCTCCTGCGGCGGGGCGACCACGCGGCCGACGACGTCGGCCAGCAGCAGCAGGACGGGGCCGAGGACCGCGCTGAAGGCGACGATCCACCGGTAGTCCCCGCCGAGCAGCCGGCGCACCGCGTGGGGGACCATGAGCCCCACGAAGGCGATCGGCCCCGCCAGGGCGGTCGCCGCCCCGGAGAGCAGCACGACCCCCGTGAACACGAGGGTGCGCTGCAGGCCCAGGCGCACGCCGAGGCCGTGGGCGAGCTCCTCGCCCAGGGCCATGGCGTTGAGCCCGGAGGAGCCGGCGAGCACCAGGAGCAGCCCGGCCGCCACGAGGGGGGCGGCGCCGGCGAGGTCGGTGGTCTCGGCCCGGGCCACCGAGCCGATGCTCCAGAAGCGGAAGCGGTCCAGGACCGCGGGCAGGGCGAGCACCGCGGACGTGGTCAGCGCGGTGAACCCGGCGCTGACCGCGGCCCCGGACAGGACGAGCCCGGCCGGGGTCGGGGCCGAGCCGCCGATCCGGGAGACCCCGAAGACGAGCACCGCCGCCACGGTCGAGCCCAGCAGCGCGGACAGCGTCAGCTGCCACGTGGCCGTGGCCCCGAGGGCGCCGATGGCCAGGACCACCCCGGCCGCCGCGCCCGCGGTGAGCCCCAGCAGGCCCGGGTCGCCCAGCGGGTTGCGGCTGACCCCCTGCATCCCGGCCCCGGCCACGGCCAGCGCCGCCCCGGCCAGCAGGGCGGTGAGGGTGCGGGGGATCCGGCTGTGCACCACCGCGGCGTCGATGCCGGCGCCGGCGGGCACCTGCGCCCCGCCGTCGAGCAGGGCTCCCGGCAGGGCCGCGAGCACGGAGGCGACCGTGGCCGGGTCCACCGCCCGGGCGCCCCAGAACAGGGAGGCCGTGCAGGAGGCCAGGAGCAGCGCCGCGGCGGCGAGCAGGGCGGCACCCCGGTGCCGGCGGGCGGCACCGGGGGCCCGGGGGCTCCCTGCGGGGGGCGCGGTGGCGGTCGCGGTCACCGGGGGAGCGGGCTCACTCGCCGCCGGCCGTGCGGGCGGCCTCGGCGATGTCGGGGACCACGTTCTCGAGCGCCCACGGGATGCTCAGCGGCGAGGCGGCCGAGACGGAGAGCACCTCCTGCTCGTCGGTCTGCAGCACGAGGGCGTCGTCCGCCACCGCCGGGATGCTGCTCAGCAGCGGGTCGGACTCGATGTCCTCGCGCACGTCCTCGCCGGCCGCCCAGCTGACGAAGACGTCGGAGACGAGGTCGTCGGCGTTCTCGGGGGACCAGGTCACGTAGAACTCGTCCTCCTTGCCCTCGGCCGCCCCGGTGACGGCCTCGGCCTGGGCCATGCCCAGGGAGGTGAGCAGCTTCGGGCGGTTGTCGACCTCGGTGTAGGCGATGATCGGGTCGGCCGCGGAGGGGTCCAGCGTGCCGTAGACGAAGGAGGTGCCCTCGAGCTCGGGGTACTGCTCGGCGGTCTCGGCGATCTGCTGCTCGACGTCCTCGACGACCTCCCGGGCCCGCTCCTCGCGGCCCAGGGCCTGGCCGATGAGCTCGGTGGAGTCCTGCCAGGAGGTGCCGTAGGCGACCGCGTCCTCGGGGTAGGCGACCACGGGGGCGATCTCGGAGAGCTTGTCGTAGTCCTCCCGGGTCAGCCCGGAGTACGCGCCGAGGATGACGTCGGGGTCGAGGGCGGCGATGGCCTCGAAATTGATCCCGTCCGTCTCGGAGTAGGTCCGGGGGGCCTCGGCCCCGGACTCCTCGAGCGCGGCGTCGAACCAGTCGGTGGACCCGGCCTCGTTGGCGCCGAAGTCGGTGGTCGGCACGCCGACGGGCACCACGCCGAGGGCGGTCGCGACGTCGTGGTTGACCCAGGACACCGTGGCCACCCGCTCGGGGGCCTGCTCGATCGTGGTCTCCCCGTAGACGTGCTCGACGGTGCGGGGGAACTCCCCGGTCGCGCCCTCGGCGGCGGAGCCGGAGCCGCCGGCGCTCCCGCTGCCGGCGGGGCCGGTCGAGCAGCCGGCGAGCAGGAGGGCGCCGGCGGTGAGGAGCACGGCGGGGACGGCGCGCGGCGAGCGCCGGGCGCGGAGGGGGGAAGAGGCCACGGGGCACCCTTTCGGACGGGGACGGCGGGGCCGTCGGCAACGGATCGTGCTGCGGCGGCGCACCGTCCCGGGGACCCGGGCGAAGGTTTGCCTTACCGAAGCGTCGCCCTCACCCTAGGGTGTGAGCGGAAGAATACGCAACACGACCATGATGTAATCGACGCCGAAGTGTGATTAGGTGAGCCTCGCCTCAGTCCGGGCACCTTCCCGACCCCCCTGCGAGGAGCTCATGCACGACTTCCTGCTCAGCCGGAGCACCCCCGGCCAGTACGCCCGCGCCCTGCACTCGACCGTCGACACGGTGGCCGTCCACCTCGCCGGCACCCGCGCCCCGCGCTCCGACGCCGGCCCCGCCGAGCTCGAGCAGCTCGTGGCGGCCGTGGACCTCGACCGCCCGCTCGGGGACCTCGAGGCGGTGCTCGAGGAGACCCGCGCGCTCTACCTCGACCACGCCGTGCACTTCCACGACCCCGGCTACATGGCCCACCTCAACTGCCCGGTCGCGATCCCCGCGGTGGCCGCCGAGGCCTTCACCGCCGCCACCAACACCGCCGTGGAGAGCTGGGACCAGAGCACGGTCGCGACCCTCGTGGAGCAGCGGCTCGTGGACTGGACCGCCGACCGGATCGGCTTCCCCGCCGCGGACGGGCCCGACGGGGTGTTCACCTCCGGCGGCACCCAGTCCAACCTCCAGGCCCTGTTCACCGCCCGCGAGGAGCGCCTGTCCCGCCCGCACCCGCGGGCCCGCCAGGACCGGCTGGGCCGGCTGCGGGTGCTGGCCGGGGAGCACGCGCACTTCAGCGTCGCCCGCGCCGCCCACCTGCTGGGCCTGCCCCGCGACGCCGTCGTGGCCCTGCCCGCCCGCCGGGACGGGTGCCTGGACCCCGTGGCCCTCGAGCGGGCCCTGCACGGGGCCGCCGCCGCCGGGGACGAGGTCATGGCGGTCGTGGCCACCGCCGGCAGCACCGACCTCGGGCTGATCGACCCGCTGCCCGCGGTCGCCGACGCCTGCCGGGCCCACGGCGCGTGGCTGCACGTGGACGCCGCCTACGGCGGCGGGCTGCTGGTCTCCCCGTCCCACCGGGGCCTGCTCGACGGGATCGAGCGGGCCGACTCCGTGACCGTGGACTTCCACAAGTCCTGGTTCCAGCCCGTGGCCGCCTCCGCGCTGCTGCTGCGCGAGGGCCGCCACCTGGGGCTGTCCACGTGGAGCGCGGAGTACCTCAACCCCCGCCACGCCGTGCGGCCCAACCTCGTGGACAAGTCCCTGCAGACCACCCGCCGCTTCGACGCCCTGAAGCTGTGGATGACCCTGCGCACCGTCGGCGCCGAGGCCCTCGGCCGGAGCCTGGACCGGGCCGTGGACCTCGCCCGGGAGGCCGCCGCCGCGGTCGCCGCCGCCCCGGACATGGAGCTGCTGGGTGAACCGGCGCTGTCCACCGTCCTCTTCCGCCACCGGCCCCCCGGCACCGGCGAGGCCGAGGCCGACCGGCTCGTGGAGACCGTGCGCACCGCCCTGTTCGACACCGGCCGGGCCGTGGTCGCCTCGACCGTGGTCGGCGGGCGCCGCTGGCTCAAGCTCACCCTGCTCAACCCGCGCACCGACCTCGCCGACGTCGAGCACGTGCTCGGGCTGGTCCGCGAGGCCGCCCGCGAGGCCGCCCGGGAGGCCGCCCGCGAGCAGGCGCCCCTGAGCACGGCGGGGGCCCGCTGATGGGCACGGCCACCGGGCGCGTCCACGACCTGCTGGGCATCGGCATCGGGCCGTTCAACCTGGGCCTGGCCTGCCTCGCCGAGCCGCTCGCGGACCTCGACGCCGTCTTCCTCGACGCCCGGGAGGGCTTCGACTGGCACCCCGGGCTGATGCTCGAGGACGCCACGATCCAGGTCCCCTTCCTCGCCGACCTCGTCAGCCTGGCCGACCCCACCTCCCCCTACTCCTTCCTCAACCACCTCAAGCAGGCCGGGCGGCTCTACCCCTTCTACATCCGCGAGGACTTCAACCCCCTGCGCGCCGAGTACAGCACCTACTGCCGGTGGGCGAGCGAGCAGCTGGGGAGCCTGCACTGGGGACGGGAGGTCGTCGCCGTCGAGCGCGATCCCGCCGGGGACCACTACACGGTCACGGCCCGGACCCGCACGGGCACCGAGCGGTGGCGCACCCGCCGGCTCGTGCTCGGGGTGGGCACCGTCCCCTCCCTGCCCGCGTGCGTGGACCCGGGGCTCGAGCCGGTGCTGCACACCGGCGAGTACCTGCACCGGCGCGAGGAGCTGCTCGCGCAGGAGTCCGTCACCGTGCTCGGCAGCGGCCAGTCCGCCGCGGAGGTCTACCGCGACCTGCTCGAGCGGGCCGGGGCGGGCGGGCCGCGGGTCGACTGGATCACCCGCTCCCCGCGCTTCTTCCCCATGGAGTACACGAAGCTGACCCTCGAGCTGACCTCCCCCGAGTACGTCGACCACTTCCACGGCCTCGACCCCGACCGCCGCGACCGGCTCAACCGGGAGCACACGAGCCTGTACAAGGGCATCAGCGCGGAGCTCGTCGACGGGATCCACGAGCTGCTCTACCGCCGCTCGGTGCACGGCCACCCCGCCGGGCTGCTCACCACGTCCACGACCCTCACCGGCGCCGCCCGCGACGACGACGGGCTCGTCCTCGAGCTGCACGACGACGAGCTGGGCCGGTCCTGGCGCCACCGCACCGGGGCGCTCGTGCTCGGCACCGGCTACCGGGCCGAGGTGCCCGCCTTCCTCGACCCGGTCCGCGACGAGATCGCCTGGGACGCCGCCGGCCGCTACGACGTCTCCCGCGACTACGCGATCGACCGGGACCGCCGCCGCATCTGGGTGCAGAACGCCGAGGTGCACACCCACGGGCTGACCGCCCCCGACCTCGGCATGGGCGCCTACCGCAACAGCGTCATCCTCCGGGCCGTCACCGGCCGGGAGGTCTACCCCGTCGAGACCGCCATCGCCTTCCAGACCTTCGGCATCCCCCAGGAGACCGCATGACCACCACCGCCCCCGACACCACCGCCCGGCCGGCCCCGGCCGGAGGCGGGACCGCCGCCCCGGTCCGCCTCGCGACCCCCGGCGGGATCCTCACCCTCGCCCCGGCCGTGCCCGACGCCCCCACCGTCGAGCTCCTCCACGCCTGGCTCACCCACCCCCGCTCCGCCTGGTGGGGGATGCTCGACGCCGACGCCGACCGGGTCCGCCGCGACCTCGAGGAGCTCGCCGCGTCCCCGTACGCCGGGGCCCGGCTCGCCCGCCTCGACGGCGTGCCGATCGGGCTCGTGGAGACCTACGACCCCGCCCGCGTGCTCCTCGCCGGCCGCTACGCGCACCGGGAGGGCGACGCCGGGATGCACCTGCTGCTCGCCCCGGCCCGCACCCCCGTGCCGGGCACGAGCGCCGCCCTGATGGCCGGGGTCCTCCGCCTGCTCCTGGACCGGGAGGGCGCCCGCCGCGTCGTCGTCGAGCCCGACGCGCGCAACGAGGCCGTCCACCGGCTCAACGCCCGCGCGGGCTTCACCGTCCACGGGCCGCTCGAGCTGCCCGGCAAGACCGCCCTGCTCGCCACCTGCACCCGCGCGCAGTTCGAGGCCTCCGAGCTCGGGCCCGCCGCCCGGCTGCTGCCCGACCCGCCCCCGGCCGGCGAGCCCGCCCACCTGGGCCGCCACCCGATGCGCGCCGCCCACCGCCACCTGTGCTGCAAGGCGCTCGCCGAGTTCGCCCACGAGCGCCTCCTGCACCCCGCACCCCTGGGCGGGGACGCCTGGGAGGTCGCCACCGCGGACGGGCGGGTGCGCTACCGCTTCCGCGCCCGCCGCACCGCCCTCGAGCACTGGGTCATCGACGAGGGCTCGCTGCGGCGCACGGTCGACGGCGCGGCCGCCGAGCCCGACGCCCAGGAGCTGGTCGCCGAGCTCGCCCCGGCCCTGGGCATCCCGCCCGCGCTGCTGGGAACCTACCTCGAGGAGATCGCGAGCACTCTCGCCTCGGCCGCCTACAAGCTCGTCCACCGCACCCGGCCCGCCCACGCCCTGGCCCGCGCCGGCTTCCAGGAGGTCGAGGCCGCCATGACCGAGGGCCACCCCGGCTTCGTGGCCAACAACGGCCGGATCGGGCTCGGGGTCACCGAGCACGACCGCTGGTCCCCCGAGGCCGCCCGTCCCGTCGAGCTCGTGTGGCTCGCCGCCCGCCGGCCCCTCAGCCGCCTGGACACGGTCGCCGGGCTCGACGAGGCGGACCTGGTCGAGGCGGAGCTCGACCCGGCGGTGCGGGCGCGGTTCCGGGCCCGGCTCGAGGGCCTCGGCCTGGACCCGGCGGACTACCGGTGGCTGCCCGTGCACCCCCACCAGTGGGAGCACCGGGTCACCGTGACCTTCGCCCCCGACCTCGCCCGCCGGGACCTCGTGCTGCTGGGCACGAGCGGCGACGCGCACCTGGCCCAGCAGTCGATCCGCACGTTCTTCAACGCGACCCGCCCCGAGCGCCACTACGTCAAGACCGCCCTGGCGGTGCAGAACATGGGCTTCCTGCGCGGGCTGTCCCCCCGGTACATGCGCGACACCCCGGCGGTCAACGACTGGGTGGCCGCGACCGTGGCCGCCGACCCGGTGCTCGCCGCGAGCCGGTTCACCGTGCTGCGGGAGGTCGCCGCGGCCGGCTACACCGGCGACGCCTACCACCGGGCCGCCGCGGCCGGTCACGGCGAGGAGGGCCCGCACACCAGGATGCTCGCGGCGCTGTGGCGGGAGAGCCCCGTGCCCCGCCTCGGCCCGGGGGAGCGGCCGGCGACCCTCGCCTCGCTGCTGCACGTGGACGCCGCCGGCGGGTCGGTCGCCGCCGAGCACGTGCGCGCCTCCGGGCTGGCCTCGGCCGCGTGGGTGCGCCGCCTGCTCGACGCCTACCTCGCCCCGGTGGCCCGGTGCCTGCTCGCCCACGATCTCGTGTTCATGCCCCACGGCGAGAACGTGGTGCTCGTGCTCGAGGGCCACGTCCCGTCCCGGGTGATCATGAAGGACATCGGCGAGGAGGTCGCGGTCGTCTCGGACCGGCCGCTGCCGGCGGGGATCGAGCGGATCCGCCACGTCGTGGACGCCCCCACCGCGGCCCTGTCCGTGCATACCGACGTCTTCGACGGCGTCCTGCGCCACCTCGCCGGGATCCTCGAGGACCAGGGGCTGCTGCCGGCCCCACGGTTCTGGGCGCAGGCCGGGGCGTGCCTGCGGGCGCTGCTGGAGCAGGACCCCGCCACGGCGCAGCGCTACCCGCTGCTGGCCCCGCGCTTCCGGCACTCCTGCCTGAACCGGCTGCAGCTGCGCAACACCCTGCAGATGGTCGACCTCGCCGACCAGGCCTCCTCCCTGCAGTACGCCGGGGAGCTCGACAACCCCGTGGCCGGGCCCGCCGGGGGCGGCCCGGACGGGGCCGGCGCGTGAGGACCCGGTGGTCCACCGGGGCCGGAAGTGGCGCCCCCGGCCCCGGTGGACCACCATGGAGGGGTGCCCGACCACCGCAGCCCGCACCCCACCGACACCTCGACCGGCGACGAGGCCCCCGAGCTGCTGGTCGGCCTCGTGGTCTCGCCGAAGGTCGCGGCCCTGCTCCCCAGGGACCTCCCCGCCGTCCTGACCGAGCTGCTGGGACGGCGCCACCCCGGCGTCGTCTGGCGGGTCCGGGCCGTCGAGGACCGGCTGGCCGTGCCGCCGGCCGACGGCCTGGACCTGCTCGAGGCCGCCCGCGACCGGATGCTCGACGAGGACTGGGACCTCGTCGTCGCCCTCACCGACGTCCCGCTCAAGGACGGGCGCACCCCGGTGCTCACCCAGCTCAGCCCCGTGCACGGGGTGGGCCTGATCGCCGTCCCGGCCCTGGGGGCGGTGCACGTGGGGCAGAAGGCCCGGGACGCGACCGTGCGCGTGGTCGGCGAGCTGCTCGGCCACGACCCCGACGACGAGCAGCAGGAGGAGCTCGTGCGCCGGGCCCGTCAGCGCGCCGAGGACCTCGGGGAGCACCCGGAGGACAACGCCGTGCAGTTCACCGCCCGCGTGCTGGGCGGCAACGTGCGGCTGCTGCTGGGGATGATCCGCGCCAATCGCCCCTGGACGCTGGTCGTGCGCCTGTCCCGCCTGCTCGCCGTCGCGGCCGCCACCGGGGTGCTCACCCTCGTGGCCTCGGACCTGTGGCTGCTGGCCGTCGAGTACGGGCCGTGGCGGCTCGGGCTGCTCACCGCGCTGGCGGTCGGGGCCGTGGCCGGGGCGCTCGTGGTCGGGGCCCGGCTGTGGGAGCGCCCCCGCCGCCGCGCCGAGCGGGAGCAGGTGGCCCTGTTCAACCTCGCGACCGCGGCGACCGTCGCGATCGGGGTGGTCGTGTTCTACCTCGCCGTCTTCGCCCTGTCCTGGCTCGGGGCGGTGCTGCTCGTGGACCGGGACGTGTTCGCCGCGGTCGTCGCCGAGCCCGTGGGCGCCGCCGAGTACGTGCGCCTGGCCTGGCTCACGGCGACCCTCGCGACGGTCGGCGGCGCCCTGGGCGCCGGGCTCGAGGACGACGACGTCGTGCGCGCGGCGGCCTACACCCGCTCCATGGAAGCCGACCCGCAGTAGACTGACGGGCCCCGGGCCCTCCCGGTCCCCTCCTCCCGGAAGGACGCCATGGCCGCCGCCCCGCAGCGCCCCGCGACGCCCCGCCGCCCGCGCCTGCGGCGCAGCGACTGCCACCGCCCCGGTATCACCCGCCGCGGCCACGGGCGCGGCTTCGCCTACGCCCGTGCCGACGGCACGAAGGTCACGGACCGGGAGGAGCTCGACCGGATCCGGGCGCTGGCGATCCCGCCGGCGTGGCGCGACGTGTGGATCAGCCCGCACCCCAACGGCCACATCCAGGCCACCGGGATCGACGACGCCGGACGGCGCCAGTACCTCTACCACCCCCGCTGGCGGGAGCTGAAGGACCGGGAGAAGTTCGACCGGGTCCTGGACCTCGGCGACGCCCTGCCCCGGGCGCGGCCGGTCGTCACCCGGCTGCTGCGCTCGTCCGAGCCCACGGAGGAGCGGGCCTGCGCCGCGGCCTTCCGGCTCGTCGACGCCGCCGCCCTGCGCGTGGGCAACGAGGAGTACGCCCAGACCAACGGCTCCTACGGGGTGACCACCATGCTCGTCGAGCACGTGCGCACGGACGGGGACGAGGTCCACCTGGACTTCCCCGGCAAGAGCGGCCACCGCTGGTCGCTGAGCCTGCGGGACGCCGACCTCGCCGCGGCGCTCGCGCCCCTGCTCGAGCGCGACCCGCAGGAGACGGCCCTGGCCCACCCGGACGCCGAGGGGAGGTGGGTGCCCCTGACCAGCGCCCGCCTCAACGACTTCGTGCGGGAGCGGTGCGGGCCCGACTTCACGGCCAAGGACCTGCGCACCTGGCAGGGCACGGTCACCGCCGCGCTGGCCCTGGCCGCCCGGGCCGACACCCGGCCCTCGCACAGCGCCCGGAAGAAGGCGGTCGCCGCGGCCGTGCGCGAGGTCGCCGAGCACCTGGGCAACACCCCCGCGATCGCCCGGAAGTCCTACGTCGACCCCCGGGTCGTGGACCGCTTCCTCGACGGCGAGACCATCGACGCCGCCACCTACCCGGCCGCCGAGCGGGGCCTGCGGGCGTTCCTCACCTGAGCCGGGGAACCGGTTCGCCCTCCGGTCCGGACGGCGGACCGGTTCCGGGTCAGAGCAGCCCGACGTAGGTGGCGGAGAACCCGAAGCCGACGACGTCGTCGCGGCCGTCGCCGTTGACGTCGCCCAGCAGGCGCGGGTACCGGTCCGGGGTCCACCCGGCGCCGTAGCCGAACTCCGGGCTCAGCAGCTGCGGGCCGACGAGGACGTTGTCGTCCCCGAAGGCCGCGTAGGTGCCCGCGTTGCCGAAGCCGACCACGTCGGCGATCCCGTCGCCGTTGACGTCGGCCGTGCCCCGGGGATGGCGGTCGACCCGCCAGCCCTGGGCGCTCCCGAGGTCGGCCAGCTCCAGGCTGACGGGGAAGAACGTCGGCTCCCCGGCCTGGTGGGCGCGGGAGTAGGCCGCATACGTCCCGGCCCGGCCGAAGCCGATGAGATCGGCCCGGCCGTCGCCGTTGGCGTCGGCGACCGCCCGCGGGTGCTGGTCGACGCGCCAGCCCTGGGCCCAGCCGAAGTCGCGGACCTCCAGCGCGGGCTGGGTGAACGTGTCGCCCAGCACCGAGAAGGAGGAGACGTAGGTCCCCGCGTCCCCGAAGCCGACGATGTCCGCCGTGCCGTTGCCGTCCACGTCGGCGAGCAGCCGCGGGTTCTTCTCCACCCGCCAGCCGCGGTCCCAGCCGTAGCTGTCGATCCGCTTGCCGGCGCCGTCGAAGATGCGGTCGGCCCGGCCGTGGGCGACGGTCACCCCGGAGTGGCCGAAGCCCACGATGTCCGCCGTGCCGTTGCCGGAGAGGTCGGCCAGCGCGCGCACGTGCTGGTCGGTGCGCCAGCCCTGGTCCCAGCCGAACTCGCGCAGCTTCAGCTGCGGGGCGGTGAAGCCGCCGCCGGGCTGGGCGTAGGAGACGACCACCCCGGCGTCGCCGAAGCCGACGAGGTCGTCGCGGCCGTCGCCGTCGACGTCGGCCACGTGCCGCGGGTGCCGGTCGACCCGCCACCCCTGGTTCCAGCCGAAGTCGCGGACGGCCAGGGCCGGGGCGGTGAACGTGCCGTCGGCCCGGCCGTAGCCGACCCACACCCCGGCGTCGCCGAAGCCGACCACGTCGTCGCGGCCGTCGCCGTTGAGGTCGCCGAGCGCGCGCGGGTGCCGCTCGACGCGCCACCCGTCGCGGTAGGAGAGGAAGGGCTGCGCGGTCGCGGCCTGGGCCGGGCCGGCGACCGCGATCCCGGTCGCGGCCAGCAGCGCGGCCGAAGCGCCGGTGAGCAGCCGCGTGAGCATCGAGCGTGACATGACAGGTCCCCCAGACCTCCGAGTGCCGATCGGGCACAGGACCGGCGCCGTGCGCGGGGCGTGCCCCGGACGTCCGGTGGGGTCAGGGGCGGCTCCGTGGTGAACGGAAGCAAATCCTGGTGCTCACAGTGTAGGACCGCCCCGTCCCGCGCACCAGGGACAACCCGGGTCGTCCCCGGACGGTCGGCTCAGCGGCGCACGCCGCGGGCGAAGTAGAGCACCGGGCCCACGAAGTTCACGGCGATGACCGCCGCCCAGGCGGCCTTGCGGCCGTTGACCTGCGCGGCCGGGCGCAGGGCCAGGTCGGTCCAGGCGGTCACGGCCAGCGAGACCTGCACCGAGGCCAGCACGAGCAGCGCCGTCCGCTGGGCGTCGGTGAGCTCGTCCCACCGCTTCGTCCGGCAGCTGCGGTCGGGGGTGCGCGTCATGGTCGTCTCCTCGGGCTCGGGCGGGACCGCGGTCCTGGAACGGCCCCGGGATCCCATGGTGGAATGGGCGCCCGCACCGGTCAACGGCGCGCGTCGCGCCGGGCAGGAGAGAGCCGTGGACGTGTTTCCCCGAGGACGTGCGGCGGCCGTGCCGCGCTCCGTGCCGTGCGCGGCCCGGGACCGCTGGGCCGGGCTCCTGCCGACGACGACGCCACCGCCCGCCGACCGCGCCCGCCTGGCCGCCCTGCCCGAGCCGGCGCGGCGGTGGCCGGAGCACGCCGTGCCGCCGGGCACGCCCGCGTGGACGACGACGGAGGCGGTGATGAGCGGGCGGATCCGGCTGGGCGGGCGCTGGCGGCGCTTCCGGGCCCGGCAGCTGCTCGCCCCGGGGCACGGCTTCGCCCGGGCGGCCCGCACCCGCATGCTGGGGCCGCCCGAGCGGCTGCGGGCGGGCTGGGACCGGGGCACCGCCCGGCAGGCCGAGGGCGAGTTCTTCCGGGCGCGGATCGAGGGCGTGATCCTGCGCTGACCCGTCCCCGACCCCGGGGCGGGACGCTCAGGACCGTCCGGGGGCGTCCTGGTGCTCGGCGGTCAGCTCCCCGGCGATCTGCCCGGCCCAGGACGCGACGGCGTCCCAGTCGCGGTGGTCGCCGAAGCGCACGCCCAGCACCCGGGCGACCCGGCCCACCGCGCCCGGGAACTGCTCGGGGCGGGCCAGCCCGGAGAACAGCCGGTGGCCCCGGGGGCGGACGAGGTCGCGCAGGGCCGCCGCCATCCGCCGGTCCTGGGCCCTGTGCGCCGCCCCGCGCACGGGCCGGGGCAGCGCCGCGGACATGCCCGCGCTGAACAGCCACACCGGGCGGGCCCGCAGGGCGTCCCGGTGGCGCTGCACGAACGCGGTGGCCTCCGGCAGCCACGCCTGGTTGTGGACCGCGCTCCCGAGCACGGCCGCGTCGTAGCCGCCGGGGTCCGGGTCCGCTCCGATCGGCACGACGTCGACCGTGCAGCCCCGGGACTCCAGGACCTCGCCGATCCGGCGGGCGATCCCCGTGGTCGAGCCGTGGGCGCTGGCGCACGCGACGAGAACGCGCATTCCTGCCACCTCCTCCGGTGTGCTCCCAGGGTAGGGCTCCCGGCCCCGCGGGCGCGCTCCCGGCGGTTCCGTGACGCCGGGGCCCCGCCGGTTCAGGCCCAGGGCGGGGGCGGTGCCCCCGGGTCGGACCGGGCCGGGGGCGGCGGACCGTGCTCCGGCGGGGGCGGGGAGGGTGCCCGGCCCGGCTCGGGCGGCTCGGCGGCCGGGCGGGTGGCCGGCCCGGGCGGCACCGGCTCGACCGGGCCCTGGTCGAGCCGGAAGGGCGGGTACTCGTCGCGCAGCAGCAGCACGTAGGCCGCGACCCGGTAGACCCAGCGGTTGATCCCCACCACGAGGGCGAAGAGCCCCTCCCGGTAGCGGCCGGTGAACAGCAGCGCCACGGCCGCGACCAGCACGAGCAGGCCCAGCAGGGACGGGCTCCAGGAGCCCGTGGTGGTCACGACGTCCCCCTCCGCGTCCCGGGCCGTGGTCGTTCCCCCCGTCCCGCCGGTGAGCACGGCCAGGACCAGCAGGTGCGGGATCGCGAGCAGCCACCACTTCACGAGCACCAGCCCGCGGGAGAGCCGTTCGGGGCGGGCCACCTCCAGGTCCGCCGGGTAGGGGGGGCGGAGGCGAGGGTGAACGGCGGGTACCGGTCGGTGCCCAGCGCCGAGTAGGCGTAGAAGCCCACCCGCCAGCTCCAGCGCAGCACGCCGACCGCGAAGGCGAACCAGGGCCGGGGGTAGCGGCCGGTGAACAGGACCGTGAGCCCCGCCGCGACCGTGGTGACCAGCAGCGCCGGCCACAGCACGGCCAGCACGAGGGCGTGGGGGACCACCAGCAGCCACTTCACCAGCCACAGCCCCCGCGACAGTCCCCGGTCCAGGTGGCCGGTGAGCGCGACCGGGTACGCCGCCCGGTCGGGCGTTTCGGCCCGGGCCGCCCCGGGGCCGGTCCCGGGCGGGGGAGCGGACGGGGCGGAGGGCCCGCCGCGGCCGCGCGGCCGGGCCCGGGTCAGCTCCGGGTCGGCGTCGCGGCCCAGGCCCGCGGCCCCGAGCAGCAGCAGGGGCAGGCCGAGCACGAGCGCGACCGCCCCGCCCAGCAGCGGCCCGGTGGACAGCGGGCCGAGCAGGTCGGAGCGGGCCCCGGCCTGCAGGTCCACCCACACGGGGGCCGAGGCGTCGGCGTTCATCACGACCAGGCTCCACCGGCCCGGGCGCAGCTCGAAGGCGACCTCCCGGGTCCCGGTGCCCTGGTCGGAGACCGCCCAGAACGGCTGCTCGCCGGGGCGCTCCGGGGTGCGCTCGCCGACGGGGGCCTCCTGCTCGTCGTCGTCGCGGGTGTCCTCGCCGAGCTCGGCGCGGGGCACGCCCTCGAGATAGCGCTCGACGTCGGCGGTGGGGGCCACGCCCACGAACAGCTCCTGCGCCGGGTCCACCGCGCCGGCGCGCACCTGCACGGCGGCGAGCTGGTCCTCCGGGTCGAGGAACGGCAGCTCGGGCAGCGGCGCGCCGCCGGTGTCCAGCTGCGCGGGCGGGCTCGTGAGGGCGCGCCCGACGGTCTGGTGGCGTTCGGTGCCGCCGGTCAGCCACCGGCCGTCGTCCTGGGCCGCCGCGGCCCCGGCCAGCACGAGCCCCAGCACCAGGGAGCCCGCGCCGAGGACGGTCAGGACGGTGCCGAGCACCAGCAGCACCCACTGGCCCGGCCGGGCCCGCGGCGGCGGCCGGTGCGGGGCGGTCGGTGCGGGGACGGGACGGTCGGTCATGGGATCCCCCGGTGGGCTCGGGCCCGGCCGCGGCCGGGCGTCGGGTGCGGCGCCGGTGCGGGACCGGTGCCGCGGGGCGTCAGACGCGCAGGACGGCGGCGCCCGTCAGCCGGTCCGCGGCGAGGTCGGCGAGCGCGCGGTCGGCGTGCTCGAGGCGGTAGGGGACGGTCGTGGGCCGCAGCCGCAGCCGCGCGGCCAGGCGCAGGGACTCCTCGCCGTCCCGGCGGGTGTTCGCCGTGACGCTGCGCAGCCGGCGCTCCTGGAAGAGCTCGGCGGCGTGGTCGAGCGCGGGGATCGTGCTGAGGTGGATGCCGGCCACGGCGAGGGTCCCGCCGCGGTCGAGCGCCCGCAGCGCCGGCGGCACGAGCTCGCCGGCCGGGGCGAAGAGCACGGCGGCGTCGAGCAGCCGCGGCGGGGGGTCGGCGGCCCCGCCCACGGAGGCGGCGCCCAGCTCGCGGGCCAGCTCGCGCGCCCGCTCGGAGCGGGTCAGCACGTGCACCTCGGCGCCCTGGTGGATCGCGACCTGCGCGGCCAGGTGCGCCGAGGCCCCGAACCCGTAGATCCCCAGCCGGCCGCCGGGCGGCAGCTCCGCCAGCTTCAGCGCCCGCCAGCCGATGATGCCCGCGCACAGCAGCGGCGCGGCCGCGACGTCGTCGAACTCCTCGGGCAGCCGGTAGGCGAAGGCCTCGGGGACGACCGTGCGCTCCGCGTAGCCGCCGTCGGCGTCCCACCCGGTGAAGCGCGGGGCCGTGCACAGGTTCTCCCGGCCGCGGCGGCAGAAGCGGCAGCGCCC
The DNA here is from genome assembly GCF_001482365.1 of Kocuria flava. NCBI lineage: Bacteria > Bacillati > Actinomycetota > Actinomycetes > Micrococcales > Micrococcaceae > Kocuria > Kocuria flava. Next base: position 1,033,984 of record NZ_CP013254.1, read on the forward strand.
GCAGGTGTGCCGCAGCCACGCGGCACCCACGCGCTCGCCCCGGCGGAAGCGGGTGCAGCCGGGACCCAGGGCCACGATCTCGCCGACGACCTCGTGGCCGGGGACCACCCCGGGGCGGTGCAGCGGCAGGTCCCCCTCGGCCAGGTGCAGATCGGTGCGGCAGACCCCGCACGCGCGCACCCGCAGGAGCAGCTCGCCGGGCCCGGGGACGGGGTCCGGGCAGCGGCCGAAGCGCAGTGGCCCGCCCTCGACGGGCCCGGGCTCCTCGATCCACCAAGCACGCATGGCCGCCCGTCCGTCCCCCGTGGTCGGGGCGCGGCCGCGGCCGCGGCCCCTCGTCTGCTCCCGAGTGTAGGAACGCCCCCGGGCCCCCGGAAGAGCGCCGGCAATGTTAATCCCGGCCCGGCCGGCCCGGGTGTTCCCAACGGCGGGCCGGGCGGGGACCATGGGGGCACGGCCGGGCGGCCCGCGCGCGGCACGAGGGAAGGTGCGGACCGTGGCAGAGCGCGTCGACCGGTGGCCCCCGGGGGCCCCGTGCTGGGCAGACCTCATGGTCTCGGACCTGGACCGGTCCGAGGACTTCTACGCCACCGTGCTGGGGTGGCGGTTCACGCCCTCCGACCCCGCCTTCGGGGGCTACTGCAACGCGCTCGTGGCCGGGGAGCCCGTGGCGGGGCTCTCTCCCGGGCTGCCGGGGGCGGAGGACGACCCGCACGCCTGGGCGGTCTACCTCGCCTCCGACGACCTCGCGGCCACCGGGCGGGCGGCCGTCGCCGCCGGGGCCCGCCCGGTGCTCGAGCCGGTGCGGGTCGGGGACTTCGGGTCGATGGGCGTGTGGGCGGACCCGACCGGGGCCGCGTTCGGGGTGTGGCAGCCGGGGCGGCACACCGGGTTCAGCGTGGTCGGCGGGCACGGGACGGTGGCCTGGTGCGAGCTGATGACCCGCGACCAGCGGGCCGCCGAGCGGTTCTACGCCGCGGTCTTCGGCTACGCCTACCGGGAGCTGGGCACCCGGCACGAGGCCTACGCGGCCTTCACGGTCCCCGGTTCCGAGCGCGGCGGCGGGATCGGGGTGCCCGCCCCGGACGTGGACCCCCTGCGGGAGGCGCCCCCGATGTGGTGGGTGTGCTTCGAGGTCGACGACGCCGAGACCGCGGCCGAGGCCGTCGTCGCCGCCGGCGGGTCGCTGCTGGGCGAGCCGGAGGAGTTCGGCTACGGCGAGCTGGTCCTCGCCGCCGGCCCCGACGGGGAGCGCTTCGCCATGACGGGACCCCGCTCCGAGGACTGGGACGACCACTCCTGGAGCCGGAAGCTGCGCCGCTGACCCGCCGCCCCGGGCGGCGGGTCAGCGGCGCGCCGGAGCGGGAGGTGCGGGGCCCGGACGCGTGCGGACCGGGGTGCCGCCGGCACGGCGGCACCCCGGTCCGGGCGGATCAGCAGTGGGGACTCAGAACATGCCCACCACGGCGCCGACGAACCACAGCAGGACGAACAGCGCCACGAGACCCACGATCACGCCGATCCAGACCTTGCCCTTGGCGGAGTCGCCCGGGCGGTCGACGTCGAGGTCGGGGTTGTCCGGGCCGACGCCCACCCCGGCGTCGGGCGGGGTGTCGCCCGCGTAGCTGCGCCCGTCCTGCTCGTCGAGGGCCTTGCGAGCCTTCTCGGGGTCGTTGCGGGCGTCCTCGGGATTGATCTCGGCCATGGTTGTCCTCGCTCTCTGCGGGCGTTCGCACGCCGGGTCGGTGTCCGGCCACAGTAGCAAGCCTGCTGGTGATGACCCAGGGCCCGTCCGGTCCGGCGCCCGGATCCCGGACGCGCGGCGGTGGTTCAGCCCAGCGCCGCGGCGGCGCTCAGGCCCGCGGCGGCGGCGGCGAGGGCGAGCGCGGCCGTGCCCGCGGCGTTGAGCACGGCCCGGCGCACCCGGCCCTGCCGGGCGAGGCGGACCGTGTCGGTCATGGCCGTGGAGAACGTCGTGTACCCGCCGCAGAACCCGGCCACCGCCGCCGTGGCCGCGGTGCCGCCGAGGGCGCCGGCCAGTGCGGCGCCCGCGAGCAGGCCCGCCAGCAGGGAGCCGGTGACGTTGACCACGACCGTGCCCACGGGGAACGTCCCGCCCCACCGCTGCCGCACGGCACCGTCGACCGTGAACCGGGCCACCGCCCCCAGCCCGCCCAGCAGGCACACCAGCAGCGCCGTCACGGCCGCCGCCGTCCCGCGAGCAGCACCCCGGCCAGGCAGGCCGCGAACCCGCCCGTCACGGACAGGACGAGATAGCCCACGGCCTGACCGGGGGCACCGCCGGCCAGCAGCCGCTCGGTCTCCAGGGCGAGGGCGGAGAAGGTCGTGAACCCGCCCAGGGCGCCCGTGCCCAGACCCAGCCGCAGCAGCTCCCGGCGCGGCGTCTCCGCGCCGCGGCGGGCGAGGGCCTCCAGCAGCAGTCCGAGCAGGAAGGCGCCCAGCAGGTTCGCCGCGAGGGTCGCCACCGGCCACCCGGCGGCCGGGGGCAGCAGCAGCGCCAGCCCGTGGCGGGCGCCCGTGCCGGCGGCCCCGCCCGCGCCCACGGCGAGGATCAGCAGCGGTCTCCGGTGCGGCGGTCGGGGCACGGGTCCTCCTGGCGGGTGCGGGCCGCGGCGGCCGGGTGCGCACGGCGGGGCGGGACGATCCTACCGGCGGGTCCGTATCATCGGTCGGATGCACACCATCCGCTGGCCACGGGTCCTGCTCGCCGTCAAGGCCGCCCTGGCCGTGTCCCTGTCCTGGGTCGTGGCCCAGCGCATGCCGGGCGTCATCGACCAGTACCCCTACTACGCCCCGCTCGGGGCCATCTGCGCCATGTACCCGACCGTCATGGGCTCGGTGCGCACGGGGCTGCAGACCCTCGCCGGGCTGGCCCTCGGGATCCTGCTCGCCGCCGGGGTGCTGCTCGTGGGCGACCCCAACCTGCTGACCATCGGCGTGGCCGTGGGCCTGGGCGTGCTCCTGTCCGGGATCCGCCGCCTCGGGGCGGGCGCCGACTACGTCCCCGTGGGAGCGGTGTTCGTGCTGATCCTCGGCGGCCAGGACGCGGAGAACTACTCGCTGGGCTACCTCGTCCAGATGGCGGTCGGCGTGGGCATCGGGCTGCTCGTCAACGTGACGGTCCTGCCGCCGCTGGACTTCCGCAGCGCCCGGCTGCAGCTGGACCGCCTGCAGGGCGCCGTCGTCGACTACCTCGAGGACGTGGCCGGGGAGCTCGAGAGCCCCGGGGCGAGCGGGGGGCGCGACTGGGAGCAGCGCAACCACGACCTCGTGCGGCTCACCGGCGAGGTGCGCGAGGCCGTCGACGAGTCCGCGCTCACCGCCCGGGGCAACCCGCGGGCCGTGCTGCGCCGCCGCCGCCGCGGGCTGGACCCCGGCTACCGGCCGCTGAACACCCTCGACCGCCTGGTCTTCCACGTGCGCGGGTTCACGGACGTGCTGCGGGCCCTGCACGATCCCGACCGGCGCGACTGGCGGATCTCCGAGGAGGTCGCGGACCGGCTGGCCGAGGCCGTGCGCGGCGCCGCCGCGTGCGTGCGGGCGTGGTCCCAGAGCGAAGACACCCGGGAGGGCGCGGCGGCCGTGCGCTCCCGGCTCGACCGGCTCTTCGACGAACCCGTGGACCCCACCGACCAGGAGGGCCGGCTGGTGCTGGCCGCGGCGCAGGACCTGCGGCGGCTCGTGGACGTCCTCGCCCCGCCCACCGCCCCCGCGGCCGGCAGCACCCGGGCCGAGGCCCGCTGACGAGCCCGCCCCGGCTCAGGCCTCGAAGTGCGTCGCGGCCGGCCCCCGGCCCACGGTGGCCACGAGGTCGGCGGCGAGGTCGCTCAGCTTGACGTTGCGGTGGCTCGAGGCGGCCTTGAGGATCTCCACCGCCCGCTCCTGGGAGCAGCGGTTCTGGCCCATCACGATGCCCACGGCGAGGTCGATCGGGGTGCGCGAGCGCATCGCCGCCCGCAGGTCCTCCCGCTCCTCCCGGTGCCGGGCCAGCCGCACCGCGAGCCGCAGGCCCTTCGACGCCAGCAGCACCTCGCGCTGCACCGTCCGCACGGTGTCGTCGTCGAAGGCCCCCGGGCGCTCCGCGTAGACGTTGAAGCCCGCCTGCGCCTCGTCCCCCAGCTCGAACGGGACCCCGAGCACGGCGCGCACGCCGACCTTCCCGGCGGCCTCGGCGTAGGCCGGCCACCGGCCGTCGGTGCGCAGGTCCGGCACGTGCACCGTGCGCCGCTCCCGGACCGCGGTCAGGCAGGGGCCCTCGCCGAAGCCGTACTGCACCTCGTCCAGCAGCGCGGCCTCCGGACTGGAGGAGGCCACGGTGGTGCCGCGCCGGTGGCGGATCAGCGTCACCGCGCAGTGGCTCTGCCCGCCGCCCGAGAGCGCGGCGGCCATCGTGCGGGTGAACTCCTCGAGGAAGCCCGCGATGTCCTCGCTCTCCAGCAGCAGGTCCTGGAGCCGTTCCGCGGGCGCGGGGCCCGCCGCGTGCTCGGTCATGTCCCGTCCGATCCTCGGTCGTTCCCGGCGGGGGTCCGCCGGGCGCCGGGGCACTCCCGCCGCGGCGCCCCGCCACTCTAGCAAGGGCCCCCGCGTAGACTCGGGGGCCATGCAGTGCGACTACCACGACGCCGGGGCGTGCCGCTCCTGCACCCTCATGGGGCGACCCCACGACGAGCAGCTGGCCGGCAAGCAGGAGCACTGCCGCGGGCTGCTGGGCGAGCGCCCGGGCCTCGAGTGGCTGCCGCCGGTGGCCGGCCCGGAGTCCGGGTTCCGCAACAAGGCGAAGATGGTCGTGGGCGGCACCGCGGACGAGCCGACCCTCGGCATCCTCGACGAGCAGGGCCGGGGCGTGGACCTGCGCCGCTGCGGGATCGCCGCCCCCGGGCTGACCGCCGCGCTGCCCGCGCTCGCCGCGTTCGTGACCCGGGCCTCCCTCGTGCCCTACGACGTGCCGGCCCGGCGCGGGGAGCTCAAGCACCTGATCCTCACCGAGTCCCCCGCGGGGGAGCTCATGCTGCGCTTCGTGCTGCGCTCCACGGAGTCCGTGGTGCGCATCCGCAAGCACCTGCCCGCGCTGCGGGAGCGGCTGCCGCGGCTGGCCGTGGTCTCCGTCAACCTCCAGCCGGAGCACAAGGCGGTGCTCGAGGGCCCCGAGGAGATCGTGCTCACCGAGCGGCAGACCCTGCCGATGGCCCTCGGCGACGTGGTGCTGCACCTGCGCCCGCGCAGCTTCTTCCAGACCAACACGGCGGTGGCCGCCGCCCTCTACCGGCAGGCCCGCGAGTGGGTCGACGAGCTGGACCCGGCCACCGTGTGGGACCTCTACTGCGGCGTGGGCGGCTTCGCGCTGCACGTGGCAGCCCCGGGGCGCACGGTCACCGGGATCGAGACCAGCGCCGAGGCCGTGGCCTCCGCGCAGCTCAGCGCCCGCGAGGCCGGGCTGACGGGGGTGGAGTTCGCCGCCGGGGACGCCACGGCCTTCGCCCTGGCCGCGCGGGAGGCCCCCGGGCTCGTGGTCGTCAACCCGCCGCGGCGCGGGATCGGGCCGCGGCTGGCCGGGTGGCTGGAGTCCTCCGGGGCGGCGCACGTGGTCTACTCCAGCTGCAACGCCGTCACCCTGGCCCGCGACCTCGCCGCGATGCCGTCCCTCGTGCCGCGCCGGGCGCGGGTGCTGGACATGTTCCCGCAGACCCGCCACTACGAAGTGATGGTGCTGCTCGAGCGCGCCGCCTGATCCCCGTCCCGGCCCCGCCCCGCCGGGGCCGGGTCGAGCCGCAGCCGGCCGTCGAGCATCGTCGCGCAGCGGTCGGCCAGCGGGACGAGGCCGGGGTCGTGGGTGACCAGCACCGTGGCCGTGCCGAAGCGCCGGGTCGCGGACACGAGCAGCTCGGCGATCTCCCGCGAGCGCTCCCGGTCCAGGGCCGCGGTCGGCTCGTCGGCCAGCAGCACCCGCGGACGGGCCATCAGCGCCCGGGCGATGTTCACGCGCTGGCGCTGCCCGCCGGAGAGCTGGTGCGGGCGCCGGCCCGCCGCGGCGGACAGGCCCACGAGCTCCAGCAGCCCGGCCGCCCGCTCCCGGGCGCCGGCGAGCCGTGCGCCGCGGGCCCCGCGCACGTGGGCGGTGAGCACGAGCTGCTCCAGGGCGGTCAGGGACGGCAGGAGGTTGGGCTGCTGGAAGACCACCCCGATCCGCGTGCGGCGCACCCGGGCCAGCTCCGGCTCGGGCAGGCCGGTCAGCTCCTGCCCGTCCAGGCGCACGGAGCCCGCGGTGGGGCGCACGAGGGCGGCGGCGACGGCGAGCAGGGAGGACTTGCCCGAGCCCGAGGGCCCGACCAGGGCGGTGACCGTTCCCGCCCGTGCGGTGAGGTCCACGCCGTCGAGGGCCCGGACCGTGCGCGGGAGCCCGGCGGCGTCCGTGCCGTCGGGGTGCAGCAGGTCCACGCCCGCGAGCTCGAGGGCCGGGGGACGGGCGCCGGCGGGCGCGGCGGACGGGGGAGCGGGTGCGGGAACCATGGTCAGGTGCCTCCGAGGGCGAGCAGGGGATCGACGGACGAGACGCGGCGGGTCGCGAGCAGGGCGCCGGCCCCGCCGAGGACGGCCACGCCGAGGGCCGGGAGCAGGACGGTGGCGGGCCCGGTGGCGAAGGGCACCGCGGTGCCGGCGGCGAGACCGGTCAGCCCGCCGGCGAGCGCGCCGGCGAGGGCGCCGAGCACGAGCACCGCGGCGGCCTGGGCCAGGGCGTCGCGCAGCAGGTAGCCGCGGGAGGCGCCCAGCGCCCGCAGCACCGCGACGTCGCGGGTGCGCTGGAGCGTCCACACGGTGAGGAAGGACACGACCACCAGTGCGGAGATCCCGTAGAGGAAGCCCTGCATCGCCAGCAGCGACCCGCGCTCCGAGGCGTAGGCGGGCAGCGCGGCGAACGCCCCCCGGGTGTCGGTGGTGACCGTCCCGGCCGCGGCGTCCGCGGCGGCGGTGGCCTGCGCGTCCGGCGGGTCCCCGGCGGCGGGCAGGGCCAGCGCGGTGGCCACGGCGTCCCCGCCCAGGTGCGCGATCGCGGGCAGGTCGGCGACGGCGGCCCACACGACGGGCAGGTGGCTGTGGTGGACGTCCTCGGTCACGCCCGCGACCCGCAGCGCGGCGGAGGACAGGCGCACGGTGTCCCCGGGGCCCACCCCGAGGTCCTCGGCCACCGCGGCGCTGAGCACGGCCTGGCCGGGGCCCGGGTGGGAGCGGCCCTCGAGGGCCCGGAGGCCGGGGGCCAGGCCGGTGTCCTCCTCCAGGGCGAGGACGGCGACCGCGGCGGCGGAGCCGCCGGCCTCGGCGCGGGTCTGGGCCGCGCCGAGGCGCTCGACGGCGGGGGCCCCGGCCGTGCGCGCCCAGGCGCGGGTCTGCTCGGCGGTGAGCGCGGAGTCGGTGAAGGAGGCCTCGCCGGAGCCGTCGGCCGGGGCGTCGAGCACGATGCGGGCGGCCTCCAGGCGCTCGAGGCCCGAGGTGTTCTGCCGGCCCAGGCCCTCGGTGAGGCCGGTGAGCAGGACGAGCAGCAGGGTGATGAGGGCGACCGCCCCGCCGACGAGGGCGAAGCGCCCCCGGGCGAAGAGGAGGTCGCGGACGGACAGGTACACGGGGTGCTCCTGGGTGCTGGTGCGTGCGGTGGTCGTGGACGGGCGCTGCCCGTGCCCCCAGCATGCTCCCGCCGCCCCGTCCGCCCCATCGCCCGCACGGTCGGTCCGCCGGCGCCGTCCGGCGGGCTCCCGGATCGACCGAACGGTTGATCCGGGACCGGGGCGGCGCCCGTAGCATGGCCGGGAGCTCCCCGGTCGCCCGCACCCCGCCGGGCCGCCGGCGGGCACCGGGAGCCGGAGGAGGCAGCGTGCAGGAGGACAGCTCGACGACCGCCCTGCTGCGTGCCCTGCGCGTCACCCTGCACGTCGGCTTCGCCGGGCTGCTCCTGCTGGGGGTGCTGCGGGTCCTGCTGGAGTCCCGGGCGGGCCAGGCCCCGCCGGGCGGGCCCCTGCCGGTGCTGGGCCTGGCGGCCGTCCTCGCCCTGACCTACCTCGCGGGGACGGTGGCGGAGAGCCGCGCCGCCACCGGGCGCACGGGACGGGACCCGCGCCGGCTCGCGCTGCCCTGGCTCGCGGCGATCACCCTCCTGTGGGGCGCGCTGACGCTGTTCAGCCCGGACTTCTCCTGGGTGGTCTTCCCCCTCTTCTTCGTCTACCTCGTCCTGCTGCCGCGGGCGGCCGCGCTGCCGGTCGTCGCGGGGCTCACCGCCGTGGTCGTGCTCGCCCAGTACCTGCACGCCGGCCCCGGCGCGTTCGCACCGGCCATGGCGGTGGGGCCGGTGGTCGGGGCGGTCTCCGCCGTCGTCGCCGGGCGCGTCTACCGCGCGCTCTACCGCGAGGCCGAGCGGCACCGCCGGACCGTGCGCGCGCTCGAGTCCGCCCGGTGGGAGCTGGCCCGGCGGGAGCGGGAGGCCGGGCGGGCGGGGGAGCGCGAGCGCCTCGCCCGGGAGATCCACGACACCCTCGCCCAGGGGCTGTCCTCGATCGTGCTGATGTCCCGCGCCGCCCGGGACTCCCTCGCCGCCCGGGACGAGGAGCTCACGGGCCGGCGGCTCGGCGTCATCGAGGCCACCGCGGCGCAGAACCTGGCCGAGGCCCGCCGCTTCGTGCGCGACCTCGGCTCCCCGGCCCTGGACCCGGGGCTGCCCGCGGCACTGGCCGAGCTGTGCGCGGCCACCGCCGAGCGGGCCCGGGCCGCCGGGGGCGAGCTGGAGTGCCGGTTCCGCGCCGAGGGCGAGCCGCCCGTGCTGGGCCCCGAGCAGAGCGCGGTGCTGCTGCGGGCGGCGCAGTCGTGCCTGGCCAACGTCGCCGAGCACGCCGGGGCCCGCACCGCCGTGGTCACCCTGGCGGGCTGGCCGGACGCCGTCTCCCTCGACGTCTACGACGACGGCCGGGGGTTCGACCCCGCGCGGCCGCCGGGGCGCCGCGACGGCGGCCACGGCTTCGGCCTCACCGGGCTGGACGCCCGGGTCCGGGAGCTGGGCGGCGGGCTGACCGTCGAGTCCGCCCCCGGCGGGGGCACCGTGGTGGGGGTGCGGCTGCCCCTGGCGCCCGCCGCAGGACGGCCGGCGGGCCGGGGGCGGGCGCGGTGACGGGCGTGCGGGTGCTGCTGGTCGACGACCACCCCGTGGTCCGGGCCGGGCTGCGCGCCGTGCTCGAGGGCGCCGGCGGGGTCACGGTCGTCGCCGAGGCCGCCGACGGTGCGGAGGCGCTCGCGGTCCTCGCCGCCGCGGACCCGCCCGTGGACGCGGTCGTCATGGACCTGCAGATGGGCCCCGGCATGGACGGGATCGAGGCCACCCGCCGGATCTCCGCCGCCGGCGGGCCGCCGGTGCTGGTCCTGACCACCTACGACACCGAGGCGGACGTCGTCGCCGCCATGACGGCCGGCGCCACCGGCTACCTGCTCAAGGACGCCCCGCCCGAGGCCGTGCGGGAGGCCGTGCAGGCGGCCGCGGCCGGGCGCCCCGTGCTCTCGCCCGCGGTCACCGCCCGGCTCGTGCACCGGCTGGGCGCCCCGGCCACGGCCCTGACCGGCCGGGAGATCGAGATCCTGCGGCGGCTGGCCACCGGGGCGACCAACCGCGAGCTGGCCCGGGCCCTGTTCATCTCCGAGGCCACGGTCAAGACCCACCTCGTGCACATCTACGACAAGCTCGGGGTCGACAACCGCACCCGGGCGGTCGACCGCGCCCGCGCCGAGCGGATCATCTGAGGACCCCCGCCCACGGCCGGGCGGACGACGACGGGGCGGGTGCGGGCCGGTCAGGCGCGGGCGCGCCGGCGCACGAGGACGGTCGCGGCGGCCGCGAGCAGGAGGCCGCCCGCACCGGCGACCAGGAGCGGGGTCCCCGAGGACCGCGCGTCGGCGGCCGTCTGGACGTCGAAGCCGGGGTTGACCGCCTCCGGGTGCGGCCGGGGCCTGCTCGACCGGGGCGGGGACCACCGGCGCGGCCTCGACCGGGGCGGGGGCGGCCACGGGTGCTTCCACGGCCGGGGCGGGGGCGGCCACGGGTGCTTCCACGGCCGGGGCGGGCGCCACCGGGGCCGGTGCAGCCGGGACGGGCGCGGCCGGGGCGGACCCGCAGGCCAGCGCGGCCTGCTCGAGCAGCCCCGCCAGCTGCGCGGCCGTGGCCTGGTCGATCCCCAGCTGGGCGAGCAGGCCGTCGAGGACCACGGTGGACTCGGCCACCGCCTGCTGCGCGGCGGCGGGGTCCACGCCCTCGAGCGCGGTGCCCAGCCGGGCGTCGAGCTCGGCCAGGCGCGCCTCGGCGGCCGCGACGGCCGCCGGGTCCCCGGACTCCTGGGCCAGCGCCAGCTGCTGGGCGGCCTGCTCCAGCTCCTGCAGGCTCGGCCCGCCGGCGCCGCCGACCAGGGCGGCGTACCGGGCCTCGGCGGCGGCGACGGCCTCGGCGGAGAGCTCCACCTGGGCCAGGGCCTGAGGGGTGATGCCGGTGCCGGCCACGGCCGTCTCGAAGGCGGCGGTGGCCTCGGGGCAGGCGGGCGTGCCCGGGGCGGCCGAGGCCGCGGGGCCGCCCGCGACGAGGCTCCCGGCCAGCAGGGCGGCCGTGGTGGAGGCGGTGGCCCAGCGGCGTGCCGGGCGGCGGGCGGGGCGTGGCTCGGGGGTGGCAGTCGTCATCGCGTCCGGATCTCCGATCGTCGTGCCCTGCGGGCGCTTCCCGCGGGGGCCGTGCCAGCGCGCGGGCGGGCCGGGCTCCTCCGGGCGGAGGGGACGGGGCCGTCCCGCGTGGTCCCCGGGGCGTGCGCGGGCCCGTGGAGCTGCCTGGAGCCCGGACGGGACCGGAGGACCGCTGCTGGGCTCAAGCTACGCACCCGTAGGTTCCGCTGACCAGCACCAGTTGTGCGGACAGGGGCGCGGACGTGCGGCCGGGGCTGCCGGTCGGGGTGCGGGCGGCGGGGTGCCCGCCGGCCGGGTCAGCGCACGGAGGCGGTCTCCAGGGCGCCCTGGCGGGCCAGCCAGCCCGCGTAGCTGCCGTCGAGCTCGACCACGTCGAAGCCCTCGTGGCGCAGGGTCGAGGCGACCACGGAGCTGCGCATGCCGCTCTGGCAGTAGGTCACGATCGTGCCCTCGGCCGGGAGGCCGTCCAGGTTCCACAGGACCCGGCCGCCGTGCAGCTGGGTGGCGCCGGGGACGGCGCCCGCGGCGTGCTCGCTCTTGGCGCGCACGTCGAGCAGCAGGGCCTTCTCGAAGGACTCCACCTCCTCGGGCCGGACCAGCCGCGGGGTCTCCTGCGGCAGGCCCTCGAGGCCGGTCACGTAGCCGGCCACGGCGTCGATGCCCACGCGGACCAGGTGGTCCCAGTACTCCTGGGCGGCCTCCTGGCCGTCGGCCAGCAGCACGAGCGGGCGGGCGTCGCGCTCCGGGTCCACGGCCCAGGCGGCGTAGGTCGCCACGGAGCCGCCGGCCGGGACGTTGAGGGCGCCGGCCACGGTGCCCTCGTGCACCACCGCGGCGGGGCGGGTGTCCACGAAGGTCACGGTCCCGGCCCCGAGGTCGGCGGCGACCTGCTCGGCGGGCAGCTCCTGCAGCGGGGCGCGCTCGCCCATCACGGCCGGGCCCTGCCGATTCTGCCGCTTCATGCGGCCGAAGTAGAACGGGGCGTCCGGCTGGCCCTCGAGCAGCTCGTCGATGAAGCCCTGCTCGTCGCCGGAGGCGACGTAGTGGCCCCACCAGGAGTACAGGCGCTCGTAGCCCACGGTGGTCGAGGGGATGGCGCCCAGGGCCTTGCCGCAGGCGGAGCCGGCGCCGTGGCCCGGGTAGACCTGGACGTGGTCGGGCAGGGTCAGGAACTTCTCCCGGAGGCTGCGGAACATCTGCTGGGCGCCCAGGAAGCGGGTGTCCACGCCCCCGGCCGCCTCGTCGAGCAGGTCCGGGCGGCCGAGGTCGCCGGAGAAGACGAAGTCGCCGGTGAGCATGTAGCCGGGCTGGTCGCTGAACGCGCCGTCGGTCACGAGGAAGGACAGGTGCTCCGGGGTGTGCCCGGGGGTGTGCACCGCCTCGACCACGATGTTGCCGATGCGGATCTCGTCGCCGTCGTGCAGGCGCTCGGCCTCGAACTCGTACTGCCAGTCCGGCCCGCCCTCGGCGGAGACGTGCATGGTGGCGCCGGTGGCGGCGGCCAGCTCGCGGGTGCCGGAGAGGTAGTCGGCGTGGATGTGGGTCTCGGTGACGGCCGTGATCCGCATGCCGTTCCTGGCCGCGAGGTCCAGGTAGACCTGGATGTCGCGGCGGGGGTCGACCACGACCGCCTCGGCCTTGCGCTGGCAGCCGATGAAGTAGCTCGCCTGGGCCAGGTCCTCGTCGTAGATGCGCTCGAGCAGCATGGTTGTCTCCTTCGCGGGGTGCGGGGTTCTCGGTGCTCCCGGAGGGGTTCCCCGGTCGCTTCGAGTACTACGGTAATACCCCCTAGGGTATGACGCAAGTACCCCCTGGGGTATCCCTTTCCGGGCGGTCCCGGCCTCAGCGCCGGAGCGCCCCGTGCCGCTCGACCGCCGACCGGTAGTGACCCACGAGGGTCTCGGTCGCGGCGCGCCAGTCCAGCGTCCGGGCCTCCGCGCGGCCGGCGGCGCCCATCCGCGCCCGCAGCCCGTCGTCGTCGAGCAGCCGGGCGAGCGCGGCCGTCAGCTCCTGCGGCCGTCCCGGGTCCACCAGCAGCCCCGTCCGCCCGTCGTCGACGGCGAAGGGGATCCCGCCCGCCCGGGCGCCCACCACGGGCACCCCGCTGGCCAGGGACTCCAGGGCCACGAGCCCGAGGGTCTCGGTCGTCGAGGGGAACGCGAGGACGTCCGCGCTGGCGTAGGCGGCCGCGAGCTCCTCCCCGGCCAGGGGGCCGGTGAACACGACCGGCAGACCGGCGAAGGCCCGCTCCAGGGCCGCCCGGTGCGGGCCGGTGCCCACGAGGGCGAGCCGGGTCCCCGGCAGCCGCCGCAGGGGCTCGCGCAGCGCCTCGAGGTTCTTCTCGCGCGAGAGCCGGCCCACCGCGAGCACGAGCCGCTCCCGCGGGTGCCCGCCGGTCAGCCGCTCGCGCACCGCCGGGTGGGCCCGGTTCGGGCGGAACAGGACGGTGTCCACGCCCTTGGGCCACAGGAGGGGCTCGCGCACCCCCAGCGCGGCGGCCCGCTCGAGCATCGGCGCGGAGGTGCACAGGTTGACCTGCGCCGCGTTGTGCGTCGTGCGGATCCACCGCTCGGCGGTCCCGCGCAGGGCCCCGAGCCCCAGGGCGTCCATGTACTGCGGGACGTCCGTGTGGAAGGACGCGAGCAGCGGCAGCCGCCGGCGCCGGGCCGAGAGCGCGCCCCAGGCGCCGAACCACACCGGGTTCACCGCGTGCACCACGTCGGGGCGGAAGGCCGTGACGGCCCGCTCGGCGCGCGGTCCGGGCAGCCCGGCCCGCAGGTCCGGGTACCAGGGGAACGCCAGCGACGGGGCGCGGACCACCCGGTGCGGACCCCAGCGCCGCGGCGGGCGTCCCGGGGTGACCACGAGCACCTCGTGGCCGAGCTCCCCGAGCTGCTCCAGGGTGCGCAGCAGGCGGGTGACGACCCCGTCCACGTGGGGGGCGAAGACGTCCGTGTAGAGCGCGACCCGCATCCGGGTCAGGCGCCGACGCGCGCGGCGGGACGCCGGGCGGGCAGGCCGGGGCTGCGGTGCCGGTTCCACACGGCGGTCGCCGGGATCCGCTGGGGGTCCACGCGGTCGGCGTAGCGCACCGCCGTCTGTTCGATCTCCAGCAGCAGGCCCGCCGAGAGCGTGGTCGGCTCCAGGCCCAGGTCCAGGAACGCGTCGTTGACCACGTGCAGGTCGTTCTCCGCGGCCTCCTGGCGCGGGTTGGGCACGCGTTCCACCTCGGCGCCGGTCAGCTCCGCCACGAGGCGGGCGAGGTCGCGGACCCGGTGGGTCTCGGTCATCTGGTTGAAGATCTTCACCCGGTCCCCGGCCGCCGGCGGGTGGGCCAGGGCCAGCTCCACGCACCGGACCGTGTCCTGGAGGTGGATGAACGCCCGGGTCTGCCCGCCCGTGCCGTGCACGGTCAGGGGGTGGCCCACCGCGGCCTGGACGAGGAAGCGGTTGAGCACGGTCCCGTAGTCGCCGTCGTAGTCGAAGCGGTTGACGAGCCGGTCGTCGAGGGCGGTCTCGGCGGTGGCGGTGCCCCACACGATGCCCTGGTGGAGGTCGGTGACGCGCACGCCGTCGTTCTTGGCGTAGAACGCGAACAGCGTCTGGTCCAGCACCTTCGTCATGTGGTAGACCGACCCCGGGCTGGCGGGGTAGAGGATCTGCTGCGGCACGGGGCCGTCCGGGCCGTGCACCTCGACGTCGAGGTAGCCCTCCGGGATGCGCATCCTCGCCGTGCCGTACCCGTAGACGCCCATGGTCCCGAGGTGGACCACGTGCACGTCCAGGCCCGACTCCACCACGGCGGCGAGCACGTTGTGGGTGGCGTTGACGTTGTTGTCCACGGTGTAGCGCTTGTGCCCGGGCGAGCGCATCGAGTACGGGGCGGCGCGCTGCTCGGCGAAGTGGACCAGGGCGTCCGGGCGCTCGGTGACGAGCAGGTCCACGAACGCCTCGTAGTCGCGCGAGAGGTCCAGGTGCGCGAAGCCGATCCGCCGCCCGGTCCGCTCCGCCCACGCCACGCGGCGCTCGTCGAGGGAGCGCACCGGGGTGAGGGACTCCGTGCCCAGCTCCCGGTCCACGGCCCGGCGGGAGAGGTCGTCGACCACGAGCACCTCGTGGCCGCGCGCGGACAGGTGCAGGGTGGTGGGCCAGCCGCAGAAGCCGTCGCCGCCCAGGATCGCGATCTTCATCCGTGCTCCGTTCCGGGAGGCGCGGGACGCCTCCCCTGGTGGTGGTTCGGTGTTCAGGGTGCGGGGTCCGCGTGACCGGCAGGTGAACGGGTGCGGACCAGCTGCTGGTGGGCGTAGGAGCCCGGGGTCACCGTCCAGCCCGGCCCGGCCAGGCCGGCCAGCTCGGCGGGGGAGTAGGCCCGGCGCAGGGAGCGCATCCCGTCCGTGCGCAGGAACGACCCGGGCGCCAGCGGCAGCACGCCCACCGACCACAGCCGGTGGGCGGCGGCGCTGCGCACCAGGTCGTTGTGCACCACGAGCCGGCGGGCCAGCCGCTCGGAGTCCGCCAGCAGCGCCCGCAGCGCCGGCGGGTCCAGGTGGTGCAGCAGGTGGTTGGAGACCACCACGTCGAAGCGCTCGCCCGCCTCGACCAGCTGCGCGCTCGTGACGGCCCGGAAGGACGGGGGCACCAGCCGCGGCCGTCCCGCGGCCCAGCCGCCGGGCCGTGCGCCGCGCGGCCCAGTCCTGGGCGCGCTCGTCGGGGTCCGCCCCCGTCACGCGCAGGGACACGCCGTCGCGGGCCGCCCAGGCCGTGAGCGCGCGGGCGAGGTCGCCCCCGCCGCAGCCCACGTCCAGGACGCTCAGCCGCCCCTCCCGGGCCGCCAGGGGCAGCAGCGTCCGGCGCCAGGTGCGCGCCCAGCCCGCGACCAGCCGGTTGACCAGGCCGAAGCGCGCGTACGTGCGGTGCAGCGCGGCGAGGTCGCAGGCGGGGTCGTCCATCAGCTCGGCGAGCGCGGCGTCGCGCCGCGAGAAGTCGGGGCGGGCCCTGCGTGTCGACATGGTCCCATCCTGGACCAGGGCGCCGGCGTGCGTGCTCGATAGACTGGCCGCCTCCGGACCCGGAGCCGTCGGAGGCCGTGCCGTCCCGGGGTGCCGGGCGGACGCGGGCGCCGGTCCCCTCGTGGGGGCCCGGCGCCGGCCGGGGTGCGCCGCTCCTCGTGGGAAGACGCTCCGTGTGCACACCAGAGAACATCGGGTTCGGCACCCTGCGCAAACGTCTAGTCTGGAACTGATCAGATCGACCAATTCGCGCCGCGGCGCGGGACGGGAAGTGGTCAGCATGACGAACGACCGGCTGGACGCCACCGACCGCAGGATCCTGGCCGCCCTCGACGAGGACCCGCGGATGACGGTGCTCGCCCTGGCCCAGCGCACGGGCCTGGCCCGCGGCACCATCCACGCCCGCCTCGAGCGCTTCCGCGCCGGGGACGCCCTGCGCCGGCACAGCACCCGGGTGACGCCCGGGGCCCTCGGGTACGGGATGGCCGCGAGCGTGGCCGTGGAGCTGGACCAGCACCAGCTCGAGGCCGCGGTCGCCGGGCTGGAGGCCATCCCCGAGGTGATCGAGGTCTTCGCCCCGGCCGGGCAGACCGACCTGCTGTGCCGGGTCGTGGCCCGCGACCCCGACGACCTCTACCGGGTCTCCGAGGAGATCCGGCTGTGCCCGGGGATCCTGCGCACCTCCACGAGCATGTTCCTGCGCACCGTCATCCCCTACCGGATCGCCCCGCTGATGGACCGGGACCCCGGCCCGCAGGCGCGGGGCGGTCCGGGCGGGCGGTGACCGGGGCGCTCAGACGGTGACCGCGCCCAGGGAGGCGGAGCGCACGAGCTTGACGTACTTGCCCAGCACCCCGCCCGCGTACTGCGGCGGCAGCGGTGACCAGCCGGTGCGCCGGGCGGCGAGCTCCTCCGCGTCGACCAGCAGCTCCAGGTTCCTGGCAGCGAGGTCCACGCGGATCCGGTCGCCGTCGCGCACGAACGCGATCGGCCCGGCGTCGACCGCCTCGGGGGCGATGTGGCCGATGCACAGCCCCGTCGTCCCTCCGGAGAACCGCCCGTCCGTCAGCAGCAGCACGTCCTTGCCCAGGCCCGCGCCCTTGATCGCGCCGGTGATCGCGAGCATCTCCCGCATCCCGGGCCCGCCCTTGGGGCCCTCGTAGCGGATCACCACGACGTCGCCGGCGGTGATCCCGCCCCGGCCCAGGGCGTCCATCGCGGCCTGCTCGCGCTCGAAGACCCGGGCCGGGCCCTCGAAGACCTCGGCGTCGAAGCCGGCGGACTTCACCACGGCCCCCTCCGGGGCCAGCGACCCGTGCAGGACCGTGATCCCGCCGGTGCGGTGTATGGGGTTGTCCAGGGCGCGGATGACCGTCCCGTCGAGGGGGTCGGGGTCCAGGGCGGCGAGGTTCTCGGCGACGGTGCGGCCCGTCACGGTCAGGGCGTCCCCGTGCAGCAGCCCGGCGTCGAGCAGGGCCTTCATGACCACCGGGATCCCGCCGTGGCGGTCGACGTCGTTCATCACGTACCGGCCGAAGGGCTTGAGGTCGGCGAGGTGGGGCACGCGGTCGCCGATCCGGTTGAAGTCGTCGAGGGAGAGCTCCACCTCCGCCTCGTGGGCGATCGCGAGCAGGTGCAGCACGGCGTTGGTGGAGCCGCCGAGGGCCATGAGCACGGTGATCGCGTTCTCGAAGGCCTCCCGGGTCAGCACGTCCCGGGCCGTGATCCCCCGCCGCAGCAGCTCCACGACCGCCTCCCCGGAGCGGTGGGCGAACTGGTCGCGGCGCCGGTCGGCCGAGGGCGGGGCGGCGGAGCCGGGCAGGCTCATGCCCAGGGCCTCGGCCACGGAGGCCATCGTGTTCGCGGTGTACATCCCGCCGCACGCGCCCTCGCCGGGGCAGATGGCCCGCTCGATCCGGTCCAGGTCCTGCTTGCCCATCAGCCCGGCCTTGCAGGCGCCCACCGCCTCGAACGCGTCGATGAGCGTGACGTCCTTCTCGGTGCCGTCGGTAAGCTTCACCCACCCCGGGGCGATCGTCCCGGCGTAGAGGAAGACCGCGGCGAGGTCCAGGCGGGCGGCGGCCATGAGCATCCCCGGCAGGGACTTGTCGCAGCCGGCCAGCAGCACCGAGCCGTCCAGGCGCTCGGCCTGCATCACGGTCTCCACCGAGTCGGCGATGACCTCGCGCGAGACCAGCGAGAAGTGCATGCCCTGGTGGCCCATCGAGATCCCGTCCGAGACGGAGATCGTGCCGAACTCCAGGGGATAGCCGCCGCCGGCGTGCACGCCCTCCTTGCACCCCTGGGCCAGCCGGTCCAGGGAGAGGTTGCACGGGGTGATCTCGTTCCACGAGCTGGCGATGCCGATCTGCGGCTTCTCCCAGTCGTCGTCGCCCATCCCCACTGCGCGCAGCATGCCGCGGCTGGCGGTCGCGTCGATGCCGTCGGTGACCTGGCGGCTGCGGGGCTTCATGTCGGGGCTCATGCGGTCCTCCGGGGTCGGGGCGTGCGGCGGGGTGTCCGGCGAGCCTATCGACGGGCTCGCGGGGCGTCGACCCCCGCGCCCGGGGGCGACCGCCGCCGTGCGCGGGGACCTCCGCCGCCGGGCGCGGGGGAGACAAGCGCGGCCAGGGCTCCTAGGCTGGAGGAGAGCAACGATAAGCACCCTGATCGAAGGAGTTCCGCGATGCCCGAGTCCCCCGTCTCCCAGCACGCCCGTGCGATGACCGACGAGGGGGGGATGCCCGAGCAGCAGCAGCGTCCGCCCGGGCTCACCGCCGCGATGGACCCGGTGCCCGACCACGGGGAGTCCTCGTGGCAGGGCCGCGGCCGGCTGGAGGGGCTCAAGGCCCTGATCACCGGCGGGGACTCCGGCATCGGCCGGGCCGTGGCGATCGCCTTCGCCCGCGAGGGCGCCGACGTCGCGATCAACCACCTGCCCGAGGAGCAGGAGGACGCCCAGGACGTGGTCGGGTGGATCGAGAAGGCGGGGCGCACGGCCGTGCTGGTCCCCGGCGACCTGCGCGAGGAGCAGGTCTGCCAGGAGGTCGTCGACCGCGCGGTCGAGGGCCTCGGCGGGCTCAACGTGGTCGTCAACAACGCGGGCTACCACTGGGCCCGCGGCGAGCCGGGCCTCGAGGGCCTGCGCACCGAGGACCTCGAGCGGGCCGTGCGCACCAACCTCTACGGCACCCTGTGGGTCAGCCGGGCGGCGCTGCCCCACCTCGGCCGCGGGGACAGCATCATCAACACCACCTCGGTCCAGGCCTACGACCCCTCCGTGACGATGATCGACTACGCCGCGACCAAGGCCGCCCTCAACAACGTCACCGCCAACCTCGCCGCCGAGCTCGGCCCGCGCGGGATCCGCGTCAACGCCGTGGCCCCCGGCCCGGTGTGGACGCCGCTGCAGCCGGCCACGAAGGAGCCGGAGGCGGTCGCGGCCATGGGCCGGGACACCCCGCTGGGCCGCATCGCCCAGCCGGCCGAGCTCGCGGGCGCCTACGTCTTCCTCGCCTCCCCGGAGGAGGCCGGCTACGTCAGCGGTTCGGTGCTGGGGGTCACCGGCGGCACGCCGGTCTTCTGAGCCGCCGCGCCGCCGGTGCGGCGGGATCCCGCACCACCCGAAGCTCCCCGCACGGAAAGGAACGGATCATGGCCAAGACGGGCAAGGACGACCACGCGAAGAAGAGCGAGCTGCCCTCGACCCTGCAGCGCTCGGCGCAGCAGGCGCAGGACACCTTCGCCAAGACCTACGACTCCGCGCTCGAGCAGTACGGCGACGAGGAGCGCGCCGCGCGCACGGCCTTCGCGTCCCTGAAGCACACGCACGAGAAGGTCGGCGACCACTGGGAGGTGAAGCAGGAGAGCGGGCCCTCCGACGAGCACGCCGAGGGCGGCCGGGACGACCCCGCACCGACCGCCGGGGGCGTGGACGCGAACGCCTCGAAGCAGCACCTCTACGAGCTGGCCCAGCGGCTGCGGGTCGAGGGCCGGTCCTACATGACCAAGAAGGAGCTCGTCGAGGCGATCCGCAAGGCCAACGACGCCGCCACGCGGCAGGCCCGCGGGAACTGAGCCGCGGCGTCGGCGCCGCTCAGGCCACCCCGAGCAGGCCCCGCACGAGGGTGAGGGTCCCGCCGGCCCCGGCGAGCACGAGCGCGAGGGTGCGCGCCGCGGCGGTCGGCACGCGCCGGGCCAGCACCCCGCCGAGCAGGACGCCGAGCACGACCACGGCGACGACGCCGGGCGCGATCCACCACGGCGGCACCCCGCCGGGCCCGGCCGCCCCCAGCAGCGTCTTGGTCAGCACCGACAGTGCGCCCATGGTCATGAACACCGGCTGCAGGGTCGCGGCGAACGAGCGGTGGTCCCAGCGGGCCAGCCGGGAGTGGATGACCATCACCGGCGCGGCCACCCCCGCCGTCGTGTTGAAGAAGCCCCCGATCGCGCCGGCGAGCACCGTGGGCAGCCGCCCGGGCCACTCCGGCAGCCGGGGCAGGCCGAAGGTCGTCGCGAGCGCCGCCAGCACCACCGCCCCGATCACCACCTGCAGCCACGCCGCGGGCAGCTCCCGGACCAGCAGCGCCGCCGGCACCGCCCCCACGGCCGCGGCCGGGGCGATCAGCGCGTAGCGGCGCCAGTCCACGTCGCGGCGCACCGAGAGCATGATGAGGAAGCCGGAGACCGTCGTCGTCGCGTTGGTCACGAGCACCCCCGAGGCCGGGCCGATCAGCAGCGCCAGGGTCGGGGCGACGACCAGGCCCACCCCGGTCCCGGACACGCGCTGGAGGACCGTGCCCACGAGCACGGCCAGGGCGGCGACGACGACGAGTTCCACGGGCCCCATTGTGCGCCACCGCCCGTGCGCCGGGAGCGGACGCGCCCCCGCCCCCGTTGGCGCCGGCCCCGACCGACAGTAGGCTGACGAGGAGACGCGGCCCCTGGCGGCCGGCCACCGCACGACCGAGGACGGAGAGACAGCACATGACCATCACCCGGGACCTGATCATCGGCGGCGAGCACGTGCCGGCACAGTCCGGACGCACCACCGAGGACCTCAACCCCTACACCGGCGAGGTCTTCGCCCGCGTCGCGGCCGCCGGCCCCGACGACGTCCACCGGGCCGTGGGCGCGGCGGCGGACGCGGCCGAGGCCTGGGCCGCCACGGTCCCGAACGAGCGGCGGCGGATCTTCCTGCGCGCCGCCGACATCTTCGAGTCCCGCCTCGAGGAGGGCGCCCGGATCATGGCCGAGGAGGTCGGGGGCGTGCGCGGCTGGGCCGAGTTCAACACCCACCTCGCCGCGAACATCCTGCGCGAGGCGGCCGGGGCCACGACCCTGCCGCAGGGCGAGGTGCTCGCCACCGACATGCCCGGGGTGATCTCGATGTCGGTGCGCCAGCCCTACGGCGTCGTCGCCGCGATCTCCCCCTGGAACGCCCCGTTCATCCTGGGCATGCGCGCCATCGCCGTGCCCCTGGCCGTGGGCAACACCGTGGTGCTGAAGCCCAGCGAGGACGCCCCGCTGGCGTGCGGGCTCTTCCTCGCCGACGCCCTGGTCGAGGCCGGGCTGCCCGCGGGCGTGCTCAACGTGGTGACCAACGACCGGGCGGACGCCGCCGGGGTCGTCGAGGCGCTGATCTCCGACCAGCGGGTGCGGATGGTCAACTTCACCGGCTCCACCTCCGTGGGCCGCACCATCGGCACCCTCGCCGCCCAGCACCTGAAGCCCGCCGTGCTGGAGCTCGGCGGGAAGAACAGCCTCGTGGTGCTCGAGGACGCCGACCTCGACTACGCGGTCGACGCCGCGGCGTTCGGCGCGTACATGAACGCCGGGCAGATCTGCATGTCCGTGGACCGGGTCCTGGTGGACCGCAGCATCGCCGCGGAGTTCACCGAGCGCTTCGCCGCGAAGGTGCGGGACCTGCCCACCGGCGACCCGACCGACCCCGCCACGGTGATCGGCCCGGCCGTCAACCCGCGGTCCGCCCAGCGCCAGTACGGGCTCATCGAGGACGCGGTCGCCAAGGGCGCCACCGTGCGCGCCGGCGGCCACCGGCTCGAGAACTCGCTCGTGCCCGCGACCGTGCTCACCGACGTCACCCCGCAGATGGACATCTTCCACGACGAGATCTTCGGGGCGGTCACGGTGGTCTTCGAGGTCGACGGCCCGGACGACGCCGTGGAGTTCGCCAACAACACCAACTACGGGCTCACCGCCGGGGTGATCACCGAGAACCTCGGCGAGGGCTGGGACGTGGCCAAGCGGCTGAAGACCGGGATCGTCCACGTCAACGACCAGTCGGTGGCCGACGAGCCGCAGGCCCCCTTCGGCGGCATCCAGGAGTCCGGCTACGGCAAGTTCGGCGGCCAGGCCGGCGTCGAGTCCTTCAGCGAGCGGCGGTGGATCACCGTCCAGGAGGAGGGCCACGCCCGGTTCCCCTTCTAGGCCGTGACGATGACGGCGACAGGGACCGGTCCGGCGCCGGACGCCGGGCGGCTGCGCGAGGTCGCCCGGGACTGCTTCGGGATCGAGGAGTTCCGGGAGGGACAGCTCGAGGCCGTGGCGGCCGCGGCGGGCGGGCGCGACGTGCTCGCCGTGATGCCCACCGGCCACGGCAAGTCCGCGATCTACCAGGTCCCGGGCGTCGCCCTGCCCGGGACCGCGGTGGTCGTCTCCCCGCTGATCGCGCTGCAGCACGACCAGGTCGAGGCGCTCGGGGAGCACCTCGGCCCGGGGCGCGCCGTCGCGGTGAACTCCCGCGTGGGCGCCCGCCAGGAGCGCGCCGCGTGGGCGGCCTACGACGACGGGACCGCCGACTTCCTCTTCCTCGCCCCGGAGCAGCTGGCCCGGGAGGAGACGGTCGAGCGGCTCGCCGCGCGCCCGCCGTGCCTGTTCGTGGTCGACGAGGCGCACTGCATCTCCTCGTGGGGCCACGACTTCCGCCCCGACTACCTCGTGCTGGGGGAGACGGTCGAGCGGCTCGGGCACCCGCCGGTGCTCGCGCTGACGGCGACCGCCTCCCCCCGCACCCGCGCGGAGATCACCGAGCGGCTGGGGCTGCGCGACCCCTCGTGCTCGTGCACAGCTTCGACCGGCCCAACATCGAGCTGCGCGTGGTGCGCCACCACGAGGACGCGGACAAGCGCCGGGCGGTGCTCGACGAGGTCGCCCGCGCGGGCGGGCCCGGCCTGCTCTACGTGGCCACCCGCAAGGAGACCGAGCAGTACGCCGCCGCGCTGGCCGAGCGCGGGCTGCGCGCGGAGGCCTACCACGCCGGGCGCCGGCAGTCCGACCGGGAGGCCGTCCACGCCCGCTTCCACGACGGCGCGCTCGACGTGGTCGTCGCCACCACGGCCTTCGGGATGGGCATCGACAAGCCCGACGTGCGCTTCGTGGTGCACGCGGACGTGCCCGACTCCCTCGACAGCTACTACCAGGAGATCGGCCGGGCCGGCCGCGACGGCGCCCCCGCGCTCGCGGTCCTGCACTACCGCTCCGAGGACCTGGGCCTGCAGCAGTACTTCGCCGGCGGCGCCCCGGCCGAGGAGGACGTCGCCGCTGTGTTCCGGGCCGTGCGCCGGCACGGGCCCGTGCGCGTGCGCGGGCTGGGGGAGCGCACGGGGCTGGGCCGGCGCGCCGTGGCGCGGGCCCTGCACCTGCTCGAGCACAGCGGCGGGGTCCTGACCCGCCGCGAGGGCGCCACGGCGGCCCCGGGGGCCACCCCCGCGCAGGCCGTCGCGGCGGCGCTGGCCGAGGCCGAGTCCCAGCACGCCATCGACCGGTCGCGGATCGAGATGATGCGCGGCTACGCGGAGACCGACGGCTGCCGCCGCGACTGGCTGCTCAACTACTTCGGCGAGGAGACGAGCGGGTGGTGCGGCAACTGCGACAACTGCCGGGAGGAGGGCTCCGCGGCCGAGGCGGCGGAGCGGGCCGCCGCCACCCCGCACGGCTGGGAGATCGGGACCCCCGTCACCCACCGCGAGTGGGGCCCCGGCCAGGTGATGGGGTCCGAGCCCGACCGGATCACGGTCCTCTTCGACGCCGTGGGCTACAAGGAGCTGTCCCTGCGGCTGGTCGAGGAGCACGAGGGCCTGCTCGTGCGCGACGGGGCCTGACGCGCCCGGGGCCTCAGCGCACGACGTCGTAGACGGCCTTGACGACCCCGTTGGCGTAGGCCTCGTGCTCCACCAGGGCGAGGCGGCGCAGCGTGTCGGCGGAGTCGTCGAAGAGCCGGCGCCCGGCGCCCAGCAGCAGCGGGAAGACGAGCAGGTGGTAGCGGTCCACCAGCCCGGCGGCCGCGAGGCCCTGGGCCAGGGTCGCGCTGCCGTGCACGAGCAGGGGACCATCGAGCGAGTCCTTGACCCGGGCGACCTCCGCCAGCGAGCGCAGCACGGAGGTGTTGTGCCACTGCGGGTCGGTCAGTCTCGAGGAGACCACGTACTTGGGCATGGCGTTGTACTCGGCGAACTCCTCCATCGCCGGCCACACCGGGGCGAACTCCTCGTAGCTGACCCGGCCCAGGAGCATCGCGGCAGCCTGCTTCTGCTCCCGGTCCTTGAGCTCGTAGGCCGCCTCGTCGAACTCGACCTGCCGGAAGGTCCACCCCGCGTGGGGGTGGTCCCCGCCGCCGGGGGAGTCGACGACGCCGTCGAGGGTGATGAACTCGGTGACGATCAGCTGTCCCACGGGTCCTCCTTGCGGGTCGGGACGGTGCCCGGGCGGCCTCAGTCGCCGACCGCGTCCCGGCCGCGCTGGACCAGCAGCGGGTCCGGGGCGTGGACCACCTCCGGGTCCTTGTCCTCGTAGTCGAACTGGTCCAGGAAGTATCGCATCGCGTTGACGCGGGCGCGCTTCTTGTCGTTGGACTTCACCGTGATCCACGGGGCGTGGTCGGTGTCGGTGCGCAGGAACATCTCCTCCTTCGCCTCCGTGTAGTCCTCCCACCGGTCCAGGGACGCCAGGTCGTTGGGGGAGAGCTTCCACCGGCGCACCGGATCGATCTGGCGGATCGCGAAGCGGGTGCGCTGCTCCTGCTGGGTGACGGAGAACCAGAACTTCGTCAGGTGGATCCCGGAGTCCACGAGCATCTTCTCGAACACCGGGGCCTGGGCCATGAACTGCTCGTACTGCTCCGGGGTGCAGAAGCCCATGACCGGCTCGACCACCGCCCGGTTGTACCAGGAGCGGTCGAACATCACGATCTCCCCGGCCGTGGGCAGGTGCTGGACATAGCGCTGGAAGTACCACTGCCCCCGCTCCCGGTCCGAGGGGGTGGTCAGGGCCACCACCCGGGCCGCCCGGGGGTTGAGGTACTCGGTGAAGCGCTTGATCGTCCCGCCCTTGCCGGCCGCGTCGCGGCCCTCGAAGACGATCACGTGCTGGAGCTCGTGGTCCTGGGCCCAGTACTGGAACTTCAGCAGCTCGATCTGCAGCCGGTACTTCTCCAGCTCGTAGTCCTCCCGCGACATCAGCTCGTCGTAGGGATAGTCCTCCCGCCAGGTCTCCACCGCCGAGCCGCCCGGGTCGATCAGGTCGGGGTCGTCCTCGTGCCCGTGCGGCACGGTGTAGCCCATCTCGGTGAGGTGGTCGATGAACTCCCGCAGGTTCTCCCGCACGGACCACTGGTCGGCGGGCATCCACTGCCGTCTGGCGTCGGGCATCAGCCGCTCCTCCTCCTGCGCACGATCTCCTGAGAAGCACACTACGCGGGCCGCCCCGCCCCCGGAACCGTCGTGCCCGCGCCGGGTGCCGCGGAGGCGCCCGGGCACCGGCGGGTGCCGCCGGTGCCCGGGCGCGGATATCTCCCTTGCGCGGCCGGGGCCCCGGTGGGACCCTCGGCAGCAACGGCGGTTCGGCGAGGTCGGGAGGCACCCGTGGCGGCGACGGAGCAGACGGTGCGGCGGCTGCGGACCACGTGCTGCGTGGTGGGCGGCGGGCCCGCCGGACTGATGGCGGGGGTCCTGCTGGCGCGCCAGGGCGTGGACGTGGTGGTGCTGGAGAAGCACGCCGACTTCCTGCGCGACTTCCGCGGCGACACCCTCCACCCCTCGACCCTCGAGCTGATGGCCGAGCTCGACTGGCTCGACGACGTCCTGGCTCTGCCCCACACCCGCGTGGAGCGGGCCACGGTCTCCCTCGGCGGGGAGGCGGTCGTGGTCGGGCGCTTCGACCGGCTGCCCGTGCGCTGCCCGTTCATCGCGTTCCTGCCGCAGTGGGACTTCCTGGACCTGCTCGCCGAGAAGGGCCTGGCCCTGCCCGGCTTCCGGCTGCTGCGCTCCACGGCCGTGGACGGCCTGCTCGTGGCGGACGGGCGCTACACGGGCGTCACGGCCCACGACGACGACGGGGCGCCCGTGCAGGTCCGCGCCGACCTCGTCCTGGCCGCCGACGGCCGCGACTCCGTGCTGCGGGCGGCGGCCGGTCTGGTCCCGCGCTCCTCGCCGTCCCGGATGGACGTCCTGTGGTTCCGGCTGCCCCGCGCCGAGGGGCAGGAGCAGCCGCTGTTCAACGCCGGCGACGGCGCGGTGGTCGCCCTGCCCAGCACCGGCTACTGGCAGGCCGCCCTGATCGTGCGCGCCGGCGAGCACGAGGCCCTGCGCGCCGCGGGCCTGGAGGCCTTCCGCGACCGGGTGCGCACCCTGGCCCCCGGCCTGGCGGAAGGGATCGGGACGGTCCGGGACTGGGAGCAGGTGAAGCTGCTGCGCGTGCGCGTGGACCGCCTGCGCCGCTGGTGGCGTCCCGGCCTGCTGTTCCTCGGCGACGCCGCCCACGCCATGTCCCCGGCCGGCGGGGTGGGCATCAACCTCGCGATCCAGGACGCCGTGGCCGCGGCCAACCTCCTCGGGCCCCGGCTGCTGCGGGGCGGGGTGCGGGGGCGCGACCTCGCCCGCGTGCAGCGCCGCCGGGCCTGGCCCGCCCGGGCCACCCAGCTGTTCCAGCTGCTGCTGGCCCGCCGGCTCGTGCCCGCCCGGCCCGGGGGCCGCTCCCGGCCCCCGGTGCCGCTGGGCCTCGTGCGGGCGCTGCCGTTCCTGCCGCACCTCACGGGCCGGGCGATCGGCATCGGTCTGCGCCCGGAGCACGTCCGCCCCGGCTGACCGCTCCTGACTCCTCCCCGTCCGACTCCTCCCCGCGAGCTCCCGTCGCAGCGACGGGACCCCGTGCCACAGGCCTCGAGAACGTGGGGTCCCGCGCCTGCCGTGGGAGCTCGCGGCCGGACGGAGGAGCGGGGAGGGGCAGGGAGCGGGCTGCTTCTCAGGGGCGGGGGGAGAGGCGATCGACCGCCTCCAGCAGCGCGGTGAGGATCGCGTGGCGCTGCTCGTGGGCGTCGGGCAGCAGGCCGATCGAGGCGTTGTGGTAGAGCCCGTCGCCCATCTGCTGCACCGTCGTGGCCACCACCGGGTCGCCCACGTCCGCGAGGATCAGGGCGTACCAGGACTGCTCGAGCCGCTTGAGCGCGGCCCGCGCGTTCTCGTCCCCGGACTGCACGAGCCGGGAGGCGACGACGAGCGCCCGGTCCAGCCGGCTGTCCTCGTACAGGGACGTGGTGAGGAAGTAGCGGGCCGCGCCGTCCTCCGCCGCGGCCATGGCCTCGAGGTCCAGCTGCATGAGCTCCTCGAGCTGCTGCAGGGTCGCGTCCACCAGTGCCTGGCGGTGCGGGAAGTGGTAGAGCAGCCCGCCCTTGGACACCCCGGCGGCGGCCGCCACGGCGTCGAGGGTCGCGGCGCGCTCGCCGTCGTCGAGGACGATCTGCTCGAAGGCGGCCAGGAGCTTGTCCCGGGCGACGGGCCGGCGCGGCATGTGACGAAGACCTCCCTGGTGGTGGCGATTTCCCCCATTGTGGCAGTCGCAAAATAACTGTACCGTCTGGACGGTACAGTTTCAGGCTGTCGCTCCCCGATCCGTTCCCCCGGAGGTGAACCATGACCACTCTGCTGACGTCCCGGCCCACGGCGGGCGCGCGGGAGTGGGCCGCGCTCGCGGTCCTGATGCTCCCCGTCCTGCTCGTCTCGGTCGACAACACCGCGCTGAGCTTCGCCCTGCCCGCCGTCTCCCAGGCCCTGCGGCCCACGGGCGCGCAGCTGCTGTGGATCGTGGACGTCTACGCCCTCGTGCTGGCCGGGCTGCTCATCCCCATGGGCAGCCTGGGGGACCGCGTCGGCCGCCGCCGGCTGCTGCTCGTCGGCGGCACGGGCTTCGCCCTGGTCTCCGCCGCGACCGCCTTCGCCCCGACCGCCGAGCTGCTCGTGGCCGGCCGGGCCGCGATGGGCCTGTTCGGCGCGATGCTCATGCCCGCGACCCTGTCCCTGCTGCGCAACATCTTCCTCGACGCCCGCCAGCGGCGGATCGCGGTCGCCGTGTGGGCCGCCGGCTTCAGCGGCGGCGCCGCGCTGGGGCCGATCGTGGGCGGGTTCCTGCTCAACCACTTCTGGTGGGGCTCCGTGTTCCTCATGGCCGTGCCCGTGCTCGTCCCGCTGCTCGTGCTGGGCCCGCTGCTGATCCCCGAGTCCCGCGACCCCCGCCCCGGGCCCGTGGATGTGCCCTCCGTGGTGCTCGCGATGCTGGCCATGACCCCGGTCGTCTACGGCATCAAGGCCCTGACCGCCTCGGGCCGGCTCTTCGACGGGCTGCTGGCCACGGCCTTCGGCGTGCTCTTCGGCGTGCTCTTCGCCCGCCGCCAGGCCGTGCTCGCCACACCGATGCTCGACCTCGGGCTCTTCCGCGAGCGCGGCTTCACCGGCGGGGTGGCCGTGAACGTGCTCGGCAACGTGGGCCTGTACGGGTTCCTGTTCATGCTCACCCAGTACCTGCAGCTCGTGGTGGGCCTCGACCCCATGACCGCCGGGCTCACCATGGTCCCCGGTCTCGTGCTCACCGTGCTCGCCGGGTTCGCCGCCGTGCGGGCTGTGGCCCGCGTCGCCCCGCGCACCGTGATCGTCACGGGCATGCTCCTCTCGGCGGCGGGCTTCCTCGGGGTGGCGCTGGCGGACCTCGCGGCGGGCCCCGTCGTCGTCCTGGCGGCCTTCTGCCTGGTGGGCGCGGGCATCGGCCTCGCCGAGACGCTGTCCAACGACCTCATCCTCGCCGCGGCCCCGCCGCACAAGGCCGGGGCCGCCTCGGCGATCTCCGAGACCGGCTACGAGGTGGGCGCGGTGGCCGGCACCGCGGTGCTGGGCGGACTGCTCACCGCCTTCTACCAGCACCACCTGGACCTGCCCCGGGCCCTGGACACCGGTGCCGCGGCGGCCGCCCACGAGACCCTGGGCGCGGCCGTCGGGATCGCGGACGAGGCCGGTGCGCTGGGGCCGGCCGTGCGGGAGGCGGCGTTCGCGGCGTTCACGGCCGGGATGCACTGGACGGCCGTGGTGATGGCGGTCGTCGGCGTGCTCGCGGCCCTCACGGTCGCCCGCGTGCTGCGGCCAGCCACGCGCTGAGCCCGGCGGCCTCGAGCGGGTCGGCGCGCAGCCCGACCCACCCGTCGGGGCGCACGACCGTCCCGCCGCGCCCCGGCCGGCCCTCGAGCCAGTGCACGTGGACCCCGGGCCCCAGCGGCCCGGGGTCCACGGCCGAGCGCTCGAGCAGGACGTGGACGCCCGGTGCGGCCGTGAGCTCGTGCAGCCGCACCGTCCGCCCGCCGCAGCGCACCGGCCCGTCCGGCAGGCGCTCGCCCGCCCGCGCGGCCGGCCCGTGGTCACCGACAGCGGGCTCGCGCGGTGGTGCACGCGCAGCTGCGCGAGCACGGCCAGCGGCGGGTCCACGAGGAACCGGGTGCGCAGCACGGCGGGCAGCGCCGGCGCCCCCAGCGGGGCCAGCCGCGTGCGGGCCAGCCGGGAGAGGGGGTCCGTGTCGGCCTCGCCCCGGAACAGCACGTCCGTCAGGGCCAGGACCCGCCGGTCCGCGGGGCGGCGCTCGAGCTCGTAGGACTCCAGCAGCCGCTCCCGGGCCGCGCCGCCCGCCCCGGGTGCGGCGGCCCACGCCAGTTTCCAGCCGAGGTTCAGCGCGTCCTGGATCCCGGTGTTCATCCCCTGGCCGCCGGCGGGGGAGTGGGCGTGGGCGGCGTCGCCCACCAGGAACACGTCCCCGGCCCGGAAGCGCTCGGCCAGCCTCCGCTGCAGCCGGACCCGCGCGGACCACGCCACCCGGGTGATCCGGGCGGGCAGACCGGCCGCGGTGAGCGCGGCCCGCAGCTCCTCCACCGGCACGGGCGGGCCCGGCTGCCCGAACGGGACCGCCGAGGGGCGCGCCGGGGCGGAGACGAGCAGCCGCCAGGGGCGGCCTCCCCGATCGCGAAGAGGAAGACGATCCCCCCGGCCGCCGCGACCACGTGCGCCCGGTCCGGGGCGAGCCCGTCGAGCTCGAGGTCGGCCAGGAGGATGTCGGCCCGGTACGGGCGCCCGCGCCACGGGACGCCGGTCAGGGCCCGGGCGGTGCTGTCCGGGCCGTCGCACCCGGCCAGGAACCGGAACGGGGCCCGCTCCCGGGTCCCCGCCCGCTCCAGCACGGCGGTCCGGCCCGCGAGACCGGTCAGTGCGGTGCCCCGCTCGACCGGCACGCCCCGGGCCGCCAGTGCCTCCCGAAGCACCTCCTCGACGTCGGCCTGGCGCACGAGCACCGGGTGCGGGAAGGCCGTGCCCGGCAGCCGCACGTCCTCCAGCCGCGCGGTCACGACCCGCCGGCCCAGGTGCAGGTCCACCACGGGAGAGCGGTCGGCGCGGGCCAGGACGGCCTCGGTCACCCCGAGCGGGCGCAGCCCCTCGAGAGTGCGCGGGTGCAGGATCAGCGCGCGGGAGGGGCGGCGCAGCCGCTCCCGCCGCTCCACGACGCGCACCGCGGCCCCGTGCGCGTCGGCCTGCAGGGCCAGTGCGAGCCCGCTCGTCCCGGCGCCGACCACCAGGATCCCGCCGTCGCCCGCCACGGCCGGCCTCAGCCCCGGCCCGGCCGGACGCCGGTGAGCAGCCCCCAGTCGGGGACGCCGCGGCCGGCGGCGGCGGCAGGGTCCGCCAGCACCGCGTCCCGGTGCAGCCCGGGCAGGACGACGGCCCGCACCGTGGCCGGGTCGCACACCAGCGAGAGCACCCGGCCCAGCGCCAGCACGTACGCCTGGGCCGCGTCCGGCCCGTCCCACTCGTAGAAGCCCCGGTAGCGCCCCTGCTCGTCGTGGGCCAGCCACAGCTTCGAGACGAACCCGGGGAAGCCGGCGAACAGCGGGGTGTTCAGCTCGCTCTCCCAGCGGAAGGCGGTGTGGGCCGGGCCGCGCACCCCGCGCAGCCGGAAGACCACCACGAGCACGGCCGGGCCGGCCGGGGCCGCGGGCGTCACGACCGTCTCCCGGTAGACCCGCCCGCCCGTGCCGTCGGCGAAGCACAGGCGCGTCCCGCGCCACCGGCGCGGCTGGTGCAGGCGCCGCCCGGCGATCAGGGCGGCGGAGCGCGCCACGGAGGCGACCACCGCCCGTCCCGCGGGCCGGGGCCCCGCGAAGGGCGCGGCGAGCGCCCGCGCGGGCGGGGCGGTGCCCTCGTGCTGCGCCATGCCGGTGCCTCCCTGTCCCGGACCCGGTCCGATCGGTGGCTGACCAGTGTAGGAGCGGCGGCGCACGGGGTCAGGGGCACGGCCTTCGTGTGACGCGCCGGGCCGGTGCGCGGGCCGGCCCGCCGGTCGTAGGCTCGGGACATGCACCCGCCGGGAGGAAGGACCGCCATGACCCCGCAGGAACTGCTCGAGGACGCCGCACGGCGCCCGTGCGAGGCCGCCGACCACGTGCTCGAGGGCGTGGGCGCCGAGGCCCTCCACGCGCGGCCGGGCGGCGCGAACCCGGTCGCCTGGCTGCTCTGGCACGCCGCGCGCCAGGAGGACGCCCAGGTCGCCGCGCTCGCCGGCACGGAGGAGGTCTGGACCGGCCAGGGCTGGAGCGCCCGCTTCGGCCTCGACCTGCCCGACGCCGACACGGGCTTCGGCCACGGGCCCGAGGAGGTCGCCCGCGTCCGGGTGGACTCGGCCGACCTGCTGCGCGACTACCTGGGGGCCGTGGTCGAGCGGACGGCGGCCTACGTCCGCGGGCTCACGGCCGAGGACCTCGACGAGGTCGTGGACCGCTCGTGGGACCCGCCCGTCACCCGCGGGGCCCGGCTCGTCAGCACGCTCGACGACGCCGCCCAGCACCTCGGTCAGGCCGGCTACGCCCGGGGTCTGGCGGAGGAGGGCTGGCGCGGCCCCTGGTGAGCGTCCCCGCCCGCGGCGGCATCCCCAAGAAGTTGTAAACGCATTGAGACGGAGTGTGACAGCGCGCTGAAGTGGGGACGCCCGTTTCCTCGGCGGCCACGGGGCGTTCACCTACGCTGAGCATGCTGGATCCAGCGCTCCGGGCACCTGCTCCACCTCTGCTGCCCGTCCGTCTCCACCCGGGGGAATGCCGTCATGCCACCTCGCGACCACGCCCGCCGCCGGGCCGCGTCCTCGCTGCGCCACCGCGCGTCGTCGCCGGTGGCCGCGCTCTCGGCGTTCTCGGCGCTGGTCGCCCTCAGCGTGGCCGTCAGTTCCGGGGTCGAGCCCGGCGCGGAGCGGGAGCGCGGTTCCGGCCAGGGCTCGGCAGCCGGCCTCGCCGCTGCCGGCGGGCGGCCGGGACAGAGCTGGACGCTGCTGGCCGCCGGCCCCGACGGGGCCGCGGCCCCGGACGCACCGCGCCGCGAGGACCGCGACGAGTCCCCGGTGCGCGACGGCGGGACCGGCACGGACTCCTGGCGTCCCGGTGCCGGCCGCGGCGACGAGGCCCGCGGCGCCCGCTCGACGGTGCGCCCCGGCCGCGAGGCGCCGAACCTCTACGTGGGCGAGCTGCCCGTCAACACGCTCATCGCCCCCGCCCAGGGCGTCGTCCTGCCCGGCGGCGACTTCGGGTGGCGGATCGCCCCCGACCGCGGCGGGCGCGAGTTCCACAACGGCACCGACGTCTCGGCCGCCGCCGGCCTGCCGGTCGTCGCCGCCCTCGACGGCACCGTCACCGCCGTCTTCTGGGACGTCTGGGGCGGCAACCGCGTGGAGGTCACCCACGCCGACGGGCTGAAGACCACCTACAACCACCTCGCGGACGTCCGGGTGCGCACCGGCGACCGGCTGGCTGCCTCCGAGCAGCTGGGCTCGGTCGGCAGCACGGGGATGCGCACCACCGGCCCCCACCTGCACTTCGAGACCTGGATCCACGGCCGGGCCGTGGACCCGCAGTCCTTCGACTGGCTCGACGGCTCCCGGGTCATCCCCGCCTCCCGCAGCAAGTACTCCCTCGAGGTCCCGCCCCCGCCCGGGGCGGACGCGGCGGCGGACGAGCAGCAGCCGCAGGACCCGAAGCGGGCGGAGAAGAAGGCGCAGCAGGAGAAGGCGCAGCAGGACAGGAAGCGGCAGCAGGAGAAGGCGCAGCAGGACAGGGCGCAGCGGGGGAAGAAGCACGAGGAGAAGGCCTCCGAGCGGCGGGAGCCGGCCGGGACGAAGCCTGCGCCGCAGCCGACGAGCGGGAAGCCGGAGCGGCCCGCCGCGGAGCAGGAGCCGGCGCCCCAGGCCCCGGCCGACGCACCGGCCGCGGGCACCCGGCCGGGCGGGACCACCCCGCCCGCGCAGGCCCCGGCGCAGCAGACCCCTGCACCGGCCCCCGGCACGGGCACCGTGCCGGCCCCGGGGACGGGCACCGTGCCGGCCCCGGGGACCGCCCCGGACGAGCGGCCCGACCCCGCGCCGGGGGACGGCGCCGTCCCGGACCCCGCCGTCCCGGACCCCGCCGTCCCGGACCCCGCCGGTCCGCCCGCGCCGGGCACGCCCGTACCCGAGCCGGCCGAGCCGTCCACCCCGGCCCCCGCGCCCGGGGACCCGGCCGACGGCGGCGCCCCCGGCGCCGAGCAGCCCGACCCGCTCTCCGGCGTGCAGGAGCGCGTCCCGGACGAGCTGCGCGACACGGACGGCGACGGCGAGCTCGACGTCGACGACGACAACATCGACGGCGACCGGAAGTCCGACGGCACCGAGCTGCGCAACCACGAGGACCCCGACCTCGACGGCGACGGCGTGCCCAACGAGCTCGACGACGACCTCGACGGCGACGGCCTGCCCAACGCCGCCGACCCGGACATCGACGGCGACGGGTTGCCCAACGAGGAGGACCCGGAGCAGTTCGTGCCCGCCGCGCCCAAGGCCCCGAGCGGTCCCGCGGCCGGGAAGCCCGCCGCCGGCACCCCGGCCGGGACGCCCGCGGACACCGCGCCGGGGGCGGGCGCCGAGGCCGGTCCGGCCACCGGCGGCGCCGCCTCGGCCGGCGCGGAGCAGGTCCCCGCGGACGCCCCGTCCCCGGCCGCCGGGACGCCCGCCGCCGGGTAGCCGCCGGGAGCGCCACGACGCCGAGGCTCCGCGACGACACCGAGGCGCCGCCCCGCCGACGACGGCGGTCGTGGCACGGCCGCGTCGTCGTCACGGCGCCGGCATCCCTGCGCCGACGACGGCGGTCGCCGCCCGGTCGAGGGACCTGCGGCGCGTCATCCGGGCCCCGGCTCGGGGCCGGCCCTTCCCCTGCGCGGCGGCCCGGGCTACGGTCGGGCTCAACCGGCCAGCCTCCCGGAGGTGACGCACATGCCGCTCTACGAGTACCGCTGTCCCGCGTGCGGGGTCTTCGAGGCCCTGCGGAGCATGGGCGCGGCCGGCGCCGAGCAGGCCTGTCCCGGCTGCGGCGCCCCCGCCCGGCGGCTGATGAGCGCCCCCGGCCTCTCCCGCACCGGCTCCGCCGCCGCCCGCCTGATCGAGCGCACCGAGGCCACCGCGAGCGAGCCCGGCGTCGTCGCCGCCCCGCCGCCCGGCCCCCGCACGGGCCCCCGGCGCAGCACGAACCCCCT
Source organism: Kocuria flava (assembly GCF_001482365.1). NCBI lineage: Bacteria > Bacillati > Actinomycetota > Actinomycetes > Micrococcales > Micrococcaceae > Kocuria > Kocuria flava. The sequence goes on from NZ_CP013254.1 coordinate 1,068,578, forward strand.
CCACCGCAGACTTCCCCGGCCCTGAGAGGCACCGCACCCGAAGCACCGATCCCACCGAGGAGGCACGTCATGCCGGAGCTCGTCTTTCCCCTGGACTCGTCACGGCCGTTCGAGGACCAGCAGCTGGTCGGGCACAACCGGTGGCACCCGGAGATCCCGCCGGTGGCCACGGTACGTCCCGGAGACACCTTCCGGGTGCACTGCCGGGAGTGGTTCGACGGCGCGATCGTCAACGACGACTCCGCCGAGGACATCCTCAACGCCCCGCTGAAGACCGTGCACAAGCTCTCCGGACCCTTCGCCGTCGAGGGCGCGAAGCCGGGGGACCTGCTGGTCGTCGACATCCTCGACGTCGGGCCGATCCCGCAGGAGGACTCCGGGCCGCTCGCCGGCCAGGGCTGGGGCTACACCGGCATCTTCGCCCGGAGCAACGGCGGCGGATTCCTCACCGACCGCTTCCCGGACGCCTACAAGGCGATCTGGGACTTCCGCGGCCAGACCGCCACCTCCCGGCACGTCCCCGAGGTCTCGTTCACCGGCATCGTCCACCCGGGGCTGATGGGCACCGCGCCGTCGGCCGGGCTGCTCGCGCGCTGGAACCAGCGCGAGGGCGCGCTCATCGCCACCGACCCCGACCGGGTCCCGCCCCTGGCCCTGCCCCCGGAGCCGGACGGCGCGCTGCTGGGCGGGGTGCCCGAGGCCGACCGGCAGCGGGTCGCCGGGGAGGCCGCCCGCACCGCCCCGCCGCGGGAGAACGGCGGCAACCAGGACATCAAGAACCTCACCAAGGGCACCCGCGTGTTCTACCCCGTCTTCGTCGACGGGGCGAACTTCTCCGTGGGCGACCTGCACTTCTCCCAGGGCGACGGCGAGATCACCTTCTGCGGGGCCATCGAGATGGGCGGGTTCATCGACTTCCACGTCGACGTCATCAAGGGCGGCATGGAGACCTACGGGGTCTCCGAGAACGCGATCTTCCTGCCCGGCAACACGGACCCCCAGTACAGCGAGTGGATCGCGTTCTCCGGCACGTCCGTGACCCTGGAGGGCGAGCAGTGCTACCTCGACTCCCAGCTGGCCTACCAGCGGGCGTGCCTGCACGCGATCGACTACCTCACCAACTTCGGGTACTCCCCGGAGCAGGCCTACCTGCTGCTCGGGGCCGCACCGATCGAGGGCCGCTTCTCCGGGGTGGTCGACATCCCCAACTCGTGCGCGACCGTCTACCTGCCCACGGCGATCTTCGACTTCGACGTCCGGCCCTCCGCGGCCGGCCCGCACCGGATCGACCCCGGCACGGGCGCCCCGCACGCCGCGGCCTGACCCCGCCGGCCCCCGGGCCGCCGCACCCGCCGCGGGCCGGGGGCCGGTGCGCGGCGGACCCGAAACCGTCGGGGCGTCAGGGGATCAGGCCCCGCCCGGTCCACCCGGTGGGCAGGTGGCCACCGCGGGGCAGCAGCACGAGCCGTGACGAGGGCAGCTGCTCCGCCAGACGGCGGGCGTGGTCGGGCGGGACGACGTCGTCGTCCTCGGCGTGCACCACGACGATCTCGAGGTCGGCCAGGGTCCGGCCGGCGGTCGGGGGCAGGGCGAAGCCCGGCTCGCCCCACTCGGGGTCCGCGGGGTCCCACGCCGGGGCGGCGACGGTGACGACCCGCTGCAGCAGCGTGGGGATCCGGTGGCACAGGAACCGCAGCGCCTCGGACCCGCCCAGGGAGTGGCCGACGATCGCCCACGGCTCGTCGGGGATCTCCCGCACCGCCCGCCCGATGGCCTCCTGCCACAGGTCCGGGTCGGGGTCCTCCGGGCGCGGCAGCGCCGGGGCGACGACGTCGGCCTCGGGCCACTGCCGGCGCACCGCCTCGAGCAGGGGGTTGCAGGCCGGCTGCGGGCCGGCGCCGTGCAGGAAGAGGATCCGGTGGACCATGGAGCACCTCGGGGAAGGGGCGGGGCCGCGGGAGGAACCGCTGCACCCAGCGTCCTCGCGCCCGCTCCGGGGTGTCAAGGGCGCCGGTGTCCGCCGCCGCCCGTCCCTCTGCCCGCCCTGTGCCCGCCCTGTGCCCGCGACCGTGGTCACTCGCGGAGGGGGGAGGCGTCCGGGCGTGGTCATGCGGTGGTGCCCCGGGGCCGGAGCGCCACAATGGGACCATGACCGACGCCGCCGACCCCTCCCGTCCGACCCGCGCCTACTGGACCGTCGAGCCCGGCCGCGGCGAGCTGCGCCCCGCCCCGCTGCCCGCCCCGGGCCCCGGCGAGGTCCTGGTCCGGGCGCTGCGCTCCGGGATCAGCCGCGGCACCGAGTCGCTCGTGCACCGGGGGAAGGTGCCCGAGCGGGTCCGCGAGCGGATGCGCGCCCCGTTCCAGGAGGGCGAGCTGCCGGGCCCGGTGAAGTACGGCTACCTCTCCGTGGGCGTCGTGGAGCAGGGCCCGGCGGAGCTGCTGGGCCGGCGGGTGTTCTGCCTGCACCCGCACCAGGAGCGCTACGTGGTGCCCGCGGACGCCGTGACCCCCGTGCCCGACGACGTCCCCTCCGAGCGGGCGGTGCTCACCGGCTCGGTGGAGACCGCCGTCAACGCCCTGTGGGAGGCCGCGCCCCGGCTCGGCGACCGGGTGGCCGTGGTCGGCGCCGGGATGATCGGGGCCTGCGTCGCGGCCCTGCTGGCCCGCTTCCCGCTGGGACGGCTGCAGCTGGTCGACCCGCAGCCCGGGCGGGCCGCGCTCGCCGAGGCCCTGGGCGTGGCCCACGTGCTCCCGCAGGACGCCGCGGGCGAGTGCGACCTCGTCCTGCACGCCTCCTCGACCGCCGCCGGGCTGGCCCGCGGCCTGGAGCTGCTGGGCGACGAGGGGGAGCTGATCGAGCTGTCCTGGTACGGGGAGGACGACCCCGTGGTGCCCCTGGGCGCAGACTTCCACGCCCGCCGCCTGCAGATCCGCGCGAGCCAGGTCGGCGCCGTCGCCGCCGCCCGCCGGGCCCGGCGCACCCCTGCCGACCGGCTCGCCACCGCCCTCGAGGCGCTGCGCGACCCCCGCTTCGACGCGCTGCTCTCGGGCGGCTCGTCCTTCGAGGAGCTGCCCGCGACCATGGCCCGCCTGGCCGGGGCGCCCTCGGACGTCCTGTGCCACGTGGTGGCCTACGACCAGCCCCGCCCGGGGCCCGCACCGACCGAGGAGACCGCGTGTTCACCCTGACCGTCCGCGACCACATCATGATCGCCCACAGCCTCCCCGACCCGTTCTTCGGCCCCGCCCAGCGGCTGCACGGGGCGACCTACGAGGTGGAGACCACCTGGGCGCGGCCCGTCCTCGACGAGCACGGCGTGGTCATGGACATCGGGATGGCCTCGGGGCTGCTCGGGCAGGTCCTCGACGGCCTGCGCCACCGCAACCTCGACGAGCACCCCGACTTCGCCGGGCGGCTGAGCACCACGGAGGTGATCGCCCAGCACGTCGGCGAGCGCCTGGCCGCGGCCGCCGCCGGGACCGAGGGTCTCGAGCGGCTGACCGTGACGCTGCGGGAGAACCCCGACGCGTGGGCCTCCTACACCCTGGAGCTGCCCGTGCTCGGCGGGGGGTCGGGCCGTGGCTGAGCCGGCCGGCGCGCGGATCGACGTGGTGGTCCCCGACGACGACCGGCCCACCGGCGGCTCCCTCTACGACGAGCGGGTCGCCGCCGCGCTGCGCGGGCTCGGGCGGGAGGCCCGCACCGTGCCGGTCGCCGGGGACTGGCCGCGCCCGGACACCACGGCCCGCCGCCGGCTGCGCGCCGCCCTCGGGGCCCCGGTCCCGGGCCGGGCGGTCCTGCTCGACGGCCTGGTGGGCTGCGCCGCCCCGGAGGCCGTCGCCGACGCCGTGGCCGCCGGGGTGCCCGTGCACGTGCTCGTGCACCTGCCCCTGGCCCTCGAGACCGGCCTGGACCCGCAGCTCGCCGCGGCGCTGGACCGGCAGGAGGCGGCCGCCCTGGCCGCGGCCACCGGCGTGGTGGTGACCAGCTCGTGGGCCGCCGAGGACCTGCGCCGCCGCCACGGCACCGAGGACGCCGCCGTGGCCGTGCCCGGCACCGAGCCCGCCCCGGTCGCGACCGGGTCGGACCCGCCCCGGCTGACCTGCCTGGGCTCGCTCACGCCCCTGAAGAACCAGGTGCTGCTGCTCGAGGCGCTCGCCCCCCTCGGCGGGCAGGCCTGGTCCCTGGACCTCGTCGGCGCCCCGGGACCGCCGCCGTGGCGGGCCCGGGTCGACGCCGCGGTGGCCGCCCTGCCCGACCCGGCGCGGGTGCGCGTCCCCGGCCCGCTCACCGGTGCGGCCCTCGAGGCGCAGTGGGCCGCCACGGACCTGCTCGTGCTGCCCTCCCGCGCCGAGACCTACGGGATGGTCGTCGCCGAGGCGCTCGCCCACGGGGTGCCCGCCCTGGTCCCCGCCGGCACCGGGGCCGTCGAGGCCCTCGACGGCACCCCGCACGGGGTCGACCCCGCCGAGCGCGCCGGGGCCGTTCTGGACCCCGACGACCCCGCCGCCTGGACGACGGCCCTGCGCGCGTGGCTCACCGACCCGGCCCTGCGCGCACGGTGGCGGGCCGCGGCCCTGGCCCGCCGCCGGCGGCTGCGCCGGTGGAGCGACACCGCCCACGACGTCCTGGCCGCGCTCGAGGCCCCGGCCCGCGCGCCGTCCTGACCCGCCCGCACGACCGACCCGCCCGCACGACCGACCCGCCCGGGACCGACCGCCCCGCACCGCCGACCCCGCACCGGGGCCCGCTCCGGGGCAGGCCCCGGCCACCGACCGAAGGAGACACCGTGGACCGTTCTGCCGACCCGCACGAGACCGCCGGCCCCACCGGAGCGGCGGGCCCCGTGCCCGAGCGCCCCGTGGCCGAGGACTGGCTCGCGCTGCGCGAGGCCGCCGACGCCGCCGCCCGCGAGGACTCCCGCTTCCTGCTCGAGCGGCTCGAGCGGCACTGGGCCGCGGCCGCACCGGCCGGGGCGCCGGGGGCCGGGGAGCCGGTCGTCGTCGTCGACCTCGGGGCGGGCACGGGCGCGAACCGCGCGTGGCTGTCCTCCCGGCTGCCGGGCCCCCAGCGGTGGGTGCTGCTGGACCACGACGACCGCCTGCTCGAGCAGGCGGTGGCCGCGGCCCGCGCGGACGGGGCCGAGGTCGAGCCCGTCCACGCCGGGGTCGAGGAGCTGGCGGACGTGCTCGCCCGCCACCCCGGCCGGCGCCGGCTCGTGACCTGCTCCGCGCTGCTCGACCTGCTCACCACGGCGCAGATCGGGCAGCTGGCCCGCGTGCTGCGCGCCGAGGCCGTGCCCGCGCTGCTCGCCCTGACCGTCGACGGGGAGGTGCACCTCGACCCGCCGCACCCGCTCGACGCCCGGGTGCTCGGCGCCTTCGAGGACCACCAGAAGCGCGGCGAGCTCGCCGGCACGGAGGCCGTGGCCCTGACCATGGACGCGCTGCGGGAGCAGGGCATGGTCGTGGACGCGGCCCCCACCCCGTGGTGGGTCGCCGACCAGCCCTGGGCGCAGCCGCTGCTCGAGCGCTTCCTGGCCGACCGCGCCGACGCCGCCGTGGAGCACTACCCGGAGCTCGAGCCCGAGGCCCACGCGTGGCTGCGCACCCGCCTCGTGGACGTGGCCCGCGGCCGGCTGCGGGCCACCGTCGGCCACGCCGACGTCCTGGGGCTGCCGCCGGAGGACTGAGCCGCCTCAGCCCTCCGGGGTCCCGGCGCGGGCCCTGCGCTCGAGGCCCACGACGTCGCGGCCGAAGGAGGCGACCAGCAGCACCAGGGCCACCGCGGTGGCCGCGGCGGCCAGCGGCAGCGGGATCCAGGGCACGAGCGCGCCGATCAGCGTTCCGCCCTGGATCCCGGCGGTCGTGCGCCGGTAGCCGCTGGGCGGCAGGGGTGCCCGCCAGGCCGGGCGCACCCGCAGCCCCAGCAGGTACAGGTAGCGCAGCGCGCCGATGACCAGTACCCACGCCGCGCCCGGCAGCCCGAGCCGGGCGGCGACCGCCACGGCCAGCAGCAGGATCAGGGCGGCGTCGACCTCCTGGTCGAACCGTGCCCCGGCCGCCGTCGCCGTGCCCGTGCGGCGGGCCACCCGGCCGTCGAGCCCGTCGAGCAGCCACGCGGGCAGGGCCAGGGCCACCACCGCCCAGCACCACGGCTCCGGGGGGCGCGGCGCGCCGGCGAGCACCGGTGCGAGCCCGGCGGGCAGCAGGGCCGCGACGGCGGACACGAGCACCGACCGGGCGACCGTGACCCGGTCGGCGGGGCCGTAGGGCTCCGCCGACCGGCGGGTCGTGCTGCGCACGACCGCGCCGGTCACGGCGAGCGCGGCCAGGGCCGAGAGCACCGTCCCGGCCGGGCCGAGGCCGGTCGTGACGGCGACGGCGGCGACCGCGGCGCCCGTGGCGGCCAGGGCGGCGGCGGCGTCGCGGCGCACCGGGGCTGGGGGTGCCCCGGGGGCGCGGGGCCGCCCCGGCGCGGCGGGGTGGTCCGGGGCCATGCGCTCCTCCTGGGGTCGGGTCCCCATCCTGTCGGCGGCCCCGGGCGGGGGTCAACGCGCGGGCGGCGCGGGGGCCGCGCGTGGGGGAGACTGGGACGATGGACGACGACGTGAGGACCCGGCCCGAGGTGGTCGCCCCGGCCGGGGTCGGCCCCACCCGGATGCTGCGCGCCCTGCGGGACCGGCCGGGACTGGTGGCGCTGGTCGGGGACTGGCACGGCGGGGACACGGTCGTGGCCGTGGACCCGGTGCGGGTGCTGGGCCCCGGGGAGGACCCCTTCGCCGCGCTCGGGGCGGGCGGCCCGCCGGCGCCCGGGCAGGACCGGGACCCGCACGGGGACCGGGTCTTCGGCGGGGGCTGGATCGGGTGGCTGGGCTACCAGCTGGCCCGGGACCTGGAGCGGCTGCCGCCCGCCCCGCCCCGGGCGGCGACGCTGCCGGACCACCACCTGGCCCGCTACGACCACGTGCTGCGCCGCCGCGCGGCCACGGGGGAGTGGGTCCTCGAGGCGCTGCCGGGCGCCGACCCGGCCCGGGTGCGGCGCACCGCCGAGGCGGTGGCCGCCGGGCTGGCCGCCCCGGACCGGCCCCGGGACTGGGACTGCGGCCCGTTCGCGGCCGACGCCTCCGGGGAGGAGCACGCCGCGGCGGTGCGCCGGGCCCTGGGGCACATCCGCGACGGCGACGTCTTCCAGGTCAACGTCTGCCGCACCCTGGAGGCCTCCTTCGCCGGCGACCCCCTGGACCTGTTCTGCGCCGGGCAGGAGCGGCTTCGCCCGCGCTTCGCGGCGTTCCTGCGCGGCCCGGACGGATCGGCGGTGGTGAGCCTGTCCCCGGAGCTGTTCCTGCGACGCACCGGCACGGACGTGCTCACCTCCCCGATCAAGGGCACCGCCGCCGCGGATACGGACCCCGCGGCGCTGCACGCCTCGGCGAAGAACCGGGCCGAGAACGTCATGATCGTCGACCTCATGCGCAACGACCTCTCCCGCGTCTGCGTGCCCGGGTCCGTGCGCGCCCCGCGCGAGCCCCGCGTGGAGCCCCACACCGGGGTGCACCACCTCGTGGCCGACGTCCGCGGCCGGCTGCGCCCGGGCCTCGACGACGGCGACCTGCTGCGGGCGAGCTTCCCTCCCGGCTCCTGCACCGGGGCGCCCAAGATCCGGGCGATGGGCATCGTCAACGACCTCGAGCCCGCCGCCCGCGGGGTCTACACCGGGGCGGTCGGCTTCGCCGGCCCCCTGGCGGGGCTCGCGCTCAACGTCGCGATCCGCACCTTCGAGTTCTCGGGCGGGCGCGTGCGCCTGGGCGTGGGCGGGGGCGTCGTGGCCGACTCCGACCCCGCCGACGAGACCCGCGAGACCCTGGTGAAGGCCGCGCCCCTGCTCGCCGCCGTCGGGGCGCGCCTGGCCGCCCCCGCCCCGCCGGACCCCGCCCGCGGGGTCTTCACGACCCTGCCCGTGCGCGACGGCGCCCCCGTGGGCCTCGACGAGCACCTCGCCCGGCTCGGGCGCAGCGTGCGCGCCCTCTGGGACGCCCCGCTGCCGAGCCGCCTGCGCGAGCAGGTGCACGCCCGCGCGGCGGCCCTGGCGGGCCCGCACCGGCTGCGCGTGACGGTCGTGCCGGGCCCGGGCGGCCCGGAGGCCACGGTCGTCACCGCGCCCCTGGGCGAGGACCCCGGGCGGCCGTGGCGCCTCGTGCCGCTCGAGCTCCCGGGCGGGCTGGGCGGGCACAAGTGGGCCGACCGGCGCGTGCTCGAGGAGACGCCGGGGCCGTGGGGGCCCGTCTGCGACCCCCTGCTCGTGGAGCCGGACGGGACGCTGCTCGAGGCCGGCCGGGCCAGCGTGTTCGTGGTCTCCGGCGGGCGGGTGCGCACCCCGCCGGCCGACGGGCGGATCCTGCCCGGGGTGCAGCGGGCGCGCGTGCTCGCCCGGCTGCGCGCCGAGGGCGCCGAGGTCGCCGAGGAGCCCGTGCGCCTGGCGGAGCTGGCCGCGGCGGACGAGGTGTTCGTGACCAACGCGCTGCGCGGGGTGCGCCCGGTCGGGGTCGTCGACGGCGCCGGGGCCTGGGCCCCGGGACCGGTCGCCGTCCGGCTGGCCCGGACGCTCGGGACCGCCCCGGCCGGGCCGGAGGCGGGGACCGGCGCGGCGGCGGCCGCCCGGCCCGTCCCGGCGCCGGTGGGGCCGGCGGTGCCTGGCTAGACTGCGCCCATGCCCAGCGCCGCCGTCCCCGCCCGCCCGCGGCGCCGGGCGCTTGCGGCCGCGCTGCAGGTGCTCGCCGGCGCCGTGCTGCTCGCGGCCCTGTTCCGCGCCTTCGGCACGGAGGCCCTCGGCGCCGCCCTGGGGATGCTCTCCCCGGCCACCGTGGCCGCCGCGCTGCTCGCCGGGCTCGTCGCCACCGCCGCCCAGGCCCAGCGGTGGCGGCTCGTGGCCCGCGCCCGCGGCGTGCGGCTGGGCTTCGGCGAGTCCTTCGCCGAGTGCTGGGCCGCCGGGCTGGTGAACCTGCTGCTGCCCGGCGGGGTGACGGGCGACGCCGTGCGGGTGCTGCGCCGCCGCCGCAGCGGCGACAGCCTCCCCGAGGCCGGGGCGGCCGTGGTCGGGGAGCGGCTGGCCGGCACCTCGATCCTGCTCGCGGCCGGGGTCCTGCCCGCTCTGGCCCTCGGCCCGTGGGCCGCGGCCGGGCTGGGGGCCGGGGCGCTCGCCGTGGGGGCCGCCGCGTGGCGGGCCGGGGCCGGGGCGCCGTGGCGGGACCGGGCGGCCGTGTGGGGGCTGTCGGTCCTGAGCTGGGCCTGCTTCCAGGGACTGTTCCTGCTGGCCGCCCTCGCCACCGTTCCCGGCGCGCCGGTGGGCGCGCTGTGGGGCACCACCGTGCTCGGGCTCGCGGGGATGTCGGTGCCCGTGGGGATCGGCGGGTGGGGGCCGCGGGAGGGCGTGACGGCCCTCGCCGCGGCCGCCCACGGCCTGGGGGGCGGGACCGGGTTCGCGATCTCCCTGGGCTACGGGCTGCTCGCGCTCGTCTCGGCGCTGCCCGGCGCGGTGGCGCTGCTGCGCTGGCTGCTGCCGGGCCGGGCGCTCAGCTCTCGCCGCGGCGGATGAGCCGCCCGCGGGGCGTCTCGAAGTCGACGGCCCGCCCCCGCACGAACGTCCGGCGCACCCGGCCGGAGAGCGCCTTGCCCTGGTAGGGGGTGATCGGGTTCCTGTGGTGCAGCTTCCCGGCGTCGACCACGAAGGCGTCGTCGGCCGCGAAGACCACGAGGTCGGCGTCGTAGCCCAGGGCGAGCTTGCCCTTGGTGCGCAGCCCCGCGCGCTGGGCCGGGCGGGTCGACATCCACTCGACCACGCGCCCCAGGTCGACGCCGCGGCGTCGGGCCTCGGTCCAGATCAGCGACAGCCCCAGCTGCAGGGAGGAGACCCCGCCCCAGGCCACGCCGAAGTCCCCGTTCTCCAGGTCCTTCAGGTCCAGGGTCGAGGGGGAGTGGTCGGAGACGATGAAGTCGATCGTCCCGTCGATCAGCCCCTCCCACAGCAGCTCCCGGTTGCCGACCTCCCGCACGGGCGGGCAGCACTTGAACGCGGTGGCGCCGTTGGGCACCTCCTCGGCCAGCAGCGTCAGGTAGTGCGGGCAGGTCTCGACCGTGATGTCCAGGCCGTCGCGCTTGGCCGTGGCCAGCATCGGCAGGGCGTCGGAGGAGGACAGGTGCAGGATGTGGGAGCGGGCCCCGGTCCACCGGGTGCGCTCGATGACCTCGGCGATCGCGAGGTTCTCGGCCCCGCGCGGGCGCGACTTCAGGAAGTTCTCGTAGACGTCCCCCTCGGGGTGGGGGGCCCGGTCGATGGCCCGGGAGTCCTCCGCGTGGACGATCATCAGGGAGTCGAAGGTCTTGATCTCCGCGAGGTACTCCTCCATCTCGTCGGCCTCGAGGTGCGGGAACTCGTCGACCCCGGAGTGCAGCAGGAAGCACTTGAAGCCGAACACCCCGTCGTCGTGCAGCTCCCGCAGGTGGGGCTTGTTGCCGGGGATGGCCCCGCCCCAGAACCCGACGTCCACGAAGGCGTTGTTCCGGGCGAAGAGGCGCTTGTACTCCAGCGCCGGGACGTTGACCGTGGCCGGGACCGAGTTCAGGGGCATGTCCAGCACGGTGGTCACCCCGCCGGCGGCGGCGGCGCGGGTCGCCGAGGCGAAGCCCTCCCACTCGGTGCGGCCGGGCTCGTTGATGTGCACGTGGGTGTCGACCAGCCCGGGCAGCAGCGTCTCGTCCTCGGCGAGCTCCACGACCTCGCGCCCGCGCAGCCCGGCGCCCAGGGGCTCGACGGCCACGATCCGCCCGTCGCGCACCCCGATCTCCCGCGGGGCGAAGTGGTCGCCGCACGAGACGCTGCGCCCGCGCACCACGAGGTCGAACTCGCGGTGGTCGCCCGCGAAGGCCCCCTTCGCGTCGGCCCCGGCGCGCGGGGACTCGACGGCGTCCTCGGGCAGGCCGTGCTCACGCCGGTACTCGGCGATGAGCCGGCGCACCCGCTCGGGGTCGTTGACGTCCTCGCTGACCTGCTGCTGGTGGGCCTGCTCGGCCGCGTCGGCCTCCCGGGCCTCCGCGGGCTCGGTCACGGAGCGCGCGGAGTTCTCCCGGGCGATCTCCGCCGCGCTCTCCTCGTGGGGGGCGGGGCGGGCGCGCCCGGGTGCCGCCCGGTGCGCACCGTCCTCCGGGGCCTCGGGGTTCTCGCCGTCGCGGGGGGTCTGCTGGTCCGTCACCGGATCTCCTCACTGGTCCTTCTGGTCGGGCGCGCCGGCGGTCGACGGCGCGGGGTGGGCGGGGGTGGTGCCGTGCACGAGCCCGGGCATCTCCCGGGCCAGGTCGGCGCCGACCTGCTCGAGCAGCCGGCCGGCCTCGCGCATGCTCACCCGGGGGTCGGGCTCGAGGTCGGCGAGCGCCCAGGTCCGGGCGAAGCCGGCCCCGCGCAGCACCTCGGGCGCCAGGGTGGTGCGCCCGCACACGGCCACGACCGGGACGCCGGCGGCGTGGGCGGCGGCGGCCACGCCCAGGGGGGTCTTGCCGCCGAGGCTCTGCTCGTCGAGGCTGCCCTCGCCGGTGACCACGAGGTCGGCGCCGGCCACGCGGCCGGCCAGCCCGGTGAGCTCCAGGACCACGTCGATCCCGGGGCGGCGCACGGCGCCGAGGACGGCGAGCGCGGCGAAGCCGACCCCGCCGGCGGCGCCGGCGCCGGGGGCGGCGGCGGCCTCGAGCACGTCCGGTCCGAGGGCCTCGGCGAGGCGGTCGCGGAACACGGCCAGGGCGGCGTCGAGGCGCTCGACCGTGTCCGGGTCGGCGCCCTTCTGGGGGCCGAAGACGGCGGCGGCGCCGCGGGGACCGGTGAGCGGGTTGTCGACGTCGGCGGCGAGCACGAACCGGGCCCCGCGCACCCGCGGGTCGAGGCCGGAGAGGTCGACGCGGGCGAGGCGGGACAGGGCGGCCCCTCCCCGGCCGAGCTCCTGGCCGGCGTCGTCGAGCAGACGGGCGCCGAGGCCCTGGAGCAGGCCCGCGCCGCCGTCGGTGCAGGCGCTGCCGCCCACGCCGAGGACCACGGTCCGCGCCCCGGCGTCGAGGGCGGCCCGGACGAGCTCGCCGGTGCCGCGGCTGGTCGCGCCGCCGGCGTCGGGCACGGGTTCGCCGTGCCCGACGGTGGGCAGGGCGACCAGCCCGGAGGCCTGGGCCATCTCCACGACCGCGGTGCGGCCGCGCACGGCGTACTCGGTCTCGACGGGCTCGCCCACGGGCCCGGTGACGGTCGCGGGGCAGGCGGTGAAGCCGGCGCCGACGGCGGCGTCGAGGGTGCCCTCCCCGCCGTCGGCGACCGGCACGGCGACCACCTCGACGGAGGGGTCGACGGCGCGGAGGCCCGCCGCGAGGTGCTCGACGACGTCGGCGGCCTCGAGGGAGCCCTTGAACTTGTCCGGGGCGACGACGACGCGCACGGCCGGTCCTCCTTCTGCTGCTGCGGGTGCCGGCCGCTGCCGCGGCCGGCGGTGCCCCCGGCGCCTGCCGGCGCCGGGGGCCTGGTGGGGCGCCGGTCTCAGTCGAGCAGGGCGATCGCGGTGGGGGCGTCCACCCCGCGCTCGGCCAGCTCCTCGAACTCGACCACGCCGTCGATCTCGGTGCCCATCGAGATGTTGGTGACCCGCTCGAGGATCACCTCGACCACGACCGGCACCTGGTGCTCGCCGGCGAGGGTGCGGGCCTCGGCGAAGGCCTCGCGCAGCTTCTCCGGGTCGGTCACGCGCAGCGCCTTGCAGCCGAGCCCCTCGACCACCTTCAGGTGATCCACACCATACCCCTGGGTCTCGGGGGAGTTGATGTTCTCGAAGGCGAGGGAGACGTTCTGCTCCATCTTGAACCCGCGCTGGGACTGGCGGATCAGGCCCAGGTAGGAGTTGTTCACGACCACGTGCACGTAGGGCAGGTTGAACTGCGCGCCCACGGCCAGCTCCTCGATCATGAACTGGAAGTCGTAGTCGCCCGAGAGGGCCACCACGTTGGCCTCCGGCACGGCGCGCACCACGCCCAGGGCGGCGGGGCCGGTCCAGCCCAGCGGGCCGGCCTGCCCGGCGTTGATCCACTTGCGCGGGCCGTAGACGTGCAGGAACTGCCCGCCGGCGATCTGGGAGAGCCCGATCGTGGAGACGTAGGTGACGTCCGTGCCGAAGGCCGCGTTCATCTCCTCGTAGACGCGCTGGGGCTTGACCGGCACCTGCTCGAAGTGGGTCTTGCGGTGCAGCGTGCCCTTGCGGCGGGCGCAGTCCTTGACCCACTCGGAGCGGTCCGGCAGGCCGGGCCCGGAGCGGCGGTCGCGGGCGGCCTCGACGAGCACCTCCAGGGCCGCGCCGGCGTCGGAGACGATGCCGAGGTCGGGGGAGAAGACCCGCCCGATCTGGGTCGGCTCGATGTCCACGTGCACGAAGGTGCGCCCGCGGGTGTAGGTCTCCAGCCCGCCGGTGTGCCGGTTGGCCCAGCGGTTGCCGATGCCCAGCACGAAGTCCGACTCCAGGAACGTGGCGTTGCCGTAGCGGTGGGAGGTCTGCAGGCCGACCATGCCGGCCATCAGCGGGTGGTCGTCGGGAATGGTGCCCCAGCCCATGAGGGTCGGGATCACCGGCACGTCGAGCAGCTCCGCCAGCTCCACGAGCTTGTCCGAGGCGTCGGCGTTGACGATCCCGCCGCCGGCCACGATCAGGGGCCGCTCGGCGGCGGCCAGCATGTCCAGGACCTTCTCGGCCTGGGCGCGGGTGGCCGCCGGCTTGTGCACGGGCAGCGGCTCGTAGAGGTCGATGTCGAACTCGATCTCGGCCAGCTGCACGTCCAGGGGCAGGTCCAGCAGCACGGGCCCCGGCCGGCCCGAGCGCATCAGCGAGAAGGCCTTCTGGAAGGCGCCGGGGATCTGGCCGGGCTCGAGCACGGTCATGGCCATCTTGGTGACGGGACCGGCGATGGCGGCGATGTCCACGGCCTGGAAGTCCTCCTTGTGCAGCTTCGCGACCGGGGCCTGCCCGGTGATGCACAGGATCGGGATCGAGTCCGCGGAGGCGGAGTACAGGCCCGTGATCATGTCCGTGCCGGCCGGGCCGGAGGTGCCGATGCACACCCCGATGTTGCCGGCGGCGGCGCGGGTGTAGCCCTCCGCCATGTGGGAGGCGCCCTCGACGTGGCGGGCGAGGGTGTGCCGGATGCCGCCGTGGGCGCGCATCGCGGAGTAGAGCGGGTTGATCGCGGCGCCGGGCAGGCCGAAGGCCTCGGTGGCGCCCTCCTTCTCGAGGATGGCGACGACGGCGTCGACCGTGCGCATTCTGGCCATGGTGGAACTCCTTGCGGGCGGGACCCGGGCGGGTCGGGCGGGTCGGTGCGGATCGGGTGGTGCGGGCTCAGCCGTCGGTGCGGCCGGAGAGCTCCTGGGTGAGCTTGAACAGCCCGGAGTGGTCCAGGCCCCCGTCGCCGCGGGCGACGGTCGCGGCCACGAGCTGGGCGACGAGCGCGCCGAGCGGGACGCTCACCCCGGCCTCGCGGGCCGCGGCGGTGACGATGCCCATGTCCTTGTGGTGGAGCTGGAGGCGGAAGCCGGGCTCGAAGCTGCGGTCGAGCATCTTCTGGCCCTTCTGATCGAGGACCTTGGAGCCGGCGAGGCCGCCGCCGAGGACCGTCAGCGCGGCGTCGGTGTCCACGCCGTAGGCCTCGAGGAAGACCACGGCCTCGGCGAGCAGCTGGATGTTGCCGGCCACGATGAGCTGGTTGGCGGCCTTGACGGTCTGCCCGGAGCCGGAGGGGCCCACGTGGACGATGGTGCGCCCGACGCCCTCGAGGACGGGGCGGGCCTCCTCGAAGTCGCCGGCCTCGCCGCCGACCATGATGGAGAGCACGCCGTCGATCGCGCCCTGCTCCCCGCCGGAGACCGGCGCGTCGAGCGGGCGGACCCCGGCCGCGCGGGCCTGCTCGGCGAGGCGGACGGCGACGTCGGGGCGGATGGTCGAGGCGTCGATCCACAGCGCGCCCTGCTCCGCGTGGGCGAACACGCCGTCCTCCCCGGTCACGACGGCCTCGACGTCCGGGGAGTCGGGGACCATGGTGATCACGACGTCGGCCCCGGCCACGGCCTCGGCCACGGAGGAGGCGCCCTGCCCGCCGGCGGCGACGAGCTGGTCGGTCTTCTCCTGGGAGCGGTTGTAGCCGGTGACCCGGTGGCCGGCGGCCACGAGGTTCCTGGCCATGGGCAGGCCCATGATGCCGAGGCCGATGACGGCGACGGTGGCGGTGGTGGACGCGCCGGCGGCGGCGGTGGTGGTGGCGGGGGTGGTCATGCGGTGCTCCTCACGGTGCGGCAGCGCGGTGCGGCTGCGGGATGCGGAAGGGGTCGGGGTCCCGGGCGGGGCGGCCCGGGCGGCGAGGCTCAGGCGGAGGCGGCGCGGGCCAGCCAGGCGAAGGGGTCGGGCTGGGAGGCCTTGTACTCGAGGCCGATCCGGCCGGTGTAGCCGAGCTCGTAGGTCCGGTCGATCCAGCGCTGCAGGGGCAGCTCGCCGGTGCCGGGCTCGTTGCGCCCGGGGGCGTCGGCGATCTGGACGTGCCCGAACCCGGCGGCGTGGGCCTCGATCACGGCCCCGACGTCGTCCCCGTTGACGGCCAGGTGGTAGAAGTCCGCGAGCAGGGCGATGTTCTGCGGCCCGGCGGCCCGGACCGCCCCGATGACGTCCAGGGCGTCCTGGGCGGTCTTCAGCGGGTAGGCCTCCGTGCCCGAGACCGGCTCGAGCAGCACGGTGCCGCCGATGCCGGCCACGCCCTCGGCGGCGGCCACGAGGTTGGCCACGGCCAGCTCGTCCTGGGCCTCGGGGCGGTGCCCGTCCCGGCGGTTGCCGTAGAGGGCGTTGAAGGCGCGGCAGCCGGTGCGCTCGCCGATGGCGGCGACCACCGCGATGTTCTGCGCGAACTCGTCCTCGCGGCCGATCCAGGACACGAGGCCGCGGTCGCCGGCGGGCATGTCCCCGGCGTTGAAGTTCAGCCCGCTCAGCTGCACCCCGGCGTCGTCGAGCGCGCGCACGAAGGCGTCGACGTCGCGGTCGGCGGGCACGGACTCCGCGAAGGGCCACCAGAACTCGACCGCGTCGAAGCCGGCGGCCTTCGCAGCGGCGGGCCGCTCGAGCAGCGGCAGGTCGGTCAGCAGGATGGAGCAGTTGACGGTATAGGACATCGGGTTCCTCCTGAGGTCGAGCGCTCCTGCCATCTATTTCATGATGCGGAACTTGTCTTCTGTCTTGTGGAACAGCCTACGGGTCGTTGTGACGCAGGTCAACGCCTGAATGAAATATTGATTTCATGATGCGGAAGTCTCCGGGTGTGGAAGTCCCGGGGTGTGGAAGTCCCGGGATGTGGAAGGACCCCGTGCCGCCGCGGTGGCAGGCGGCACGGGGTCCGGTCTGGTGGGGGCGGGTGCGCCCCGGCGTCAGCGCAGCTTCATCTGCCGGTTGACGTCCTTGTAGAGGAGGTAGCGGAAGCGGCCCGGACCCCCGGCGTAGCAGGCCTGCGGGCAGAAGGCGCGCAGCCACATGAAGTCACCGGCCTCCACCTCCACCCAGTCCTGGTTGAGCCGGTAGACGGCCTTGCCCTCGAGCACGTAGAGCCCGTGCTCCATCACGTGCGTCTCGGCGAACGGGATCACCGCGCCGGGCTCGAAGGTCACGACCGTCACGTGCATGTCGTGGCGCAGGTCGTCCGGGTCCACGAAGCGGGTGGTGGCCCACTTCCCGTCCGTGCCGGGCATGGGGGTCGGCTCGACCTCCTGGTCCGAGGTGATCACGGGCTCGGGGACCTCGAGGCCCTGGACGTACTCGTAGGCCTTGCGGATCCAGTGGAAGCGGGCCGGCTCGGCACCGGGGTTGCGCACGGTCCACTCGCACTCCGGCGGCAGGTAGGCGTAGCCACCGGGGGCGAGCTCGTGCTCCTCGCCCTCCACGGTCAGGGCCAGGGAGCCCTCCATGACGAACAGCGCGGACTCCACGCCCGAGTCGGTCTCGGGGCGGTCGCTGCCGCCGCCCGGGCCGACCTCCATGACGTACTGCGAGAAGGTCTCCGCGAACCCGGACAGGGGCCGGGCCAGGACCCACGCGCGGGTCCCGTCCCAGAACGGGAGCCTGCTCGTGACGATGTCGCGCATCGTCCCGCGCGGGATCACCGCGTAGGCCTCCGTGAACATCGCCCGGTCCGTCAGCAGGTCGGTCTGCGGCGGGTGCCCGCCGTGCGGGGCGTAGTAGGTGCGGTCGGTCATCTCATCTGCCTCCAGGGGTCGGGGCGCTCAGGGCGGCCTCGGGGTGGGCGAGCTCGGCCAGCTCCCGCTCGCCGAGGCCGGCGGCCTCCGCGAGCTCCGGTGCGCCGACCGCCCCGCACAGCACGCCGCGGTGCACGAAGCGGGCCAGGGCCCGGGCGGTCGCCGGCTCGTCGGCGACGTCGGCCGCCTCGATGCCCGGCACGGAGCGGGAGCGGTAGACCTTCAGCCGGTGCGCCGCGGCGTCGAAGGACCGGCGGTAGAAGGCGTAGGTGCTCAGGTAGCGGGTCGGCAGCTGGTGGGCGTGCAGGTCCCAGCCCTGGTACAGCCCGCGCTCCAGGGAGCGGCGGACCAGCCGGGCGTGCAGGGCCCAGGCCTCCCGCCGCTGGGACGGATCGCCCACCGGCAGCCGGTTGGTCGACCCGTCGGACAGGCGCACCCCGGTGCCGGCGACCGCGACCTGCATGACCTGCTTGGCGTGGTCGGCCACCGGGTGCTCCATCGACTGGAACTCCGCGGCGACCCCCAGCGAGGCCGAGTAGTCGTAGGTGCCGTAGTGCAGGGCCGTGACCCGGCCCCCGCCCGCGCGCAGCATCGCCGGGATCGGGCACGTCCCGTCCGGGCCCACGATCATGGGGGCCGTCTCCATCTGGATCTCGAAGCGCAGCCGCCCCTCGGGCAGGCCCAGCGCCTGCTCGAGCGCCCGGCAGGCCTCGACCATGACTTCGACCTGGGCCACGGCCGAGACCTTCGGCAGGGTCAGCACCAGCCCCGGCGGCAGGCCGTCCTCGGCGACCCCCGCGGCGGCCAGCCCGCCCTCGCGCACCAGCGCCGTGACGAACAGGTCCAGCGTGCGCAGCCCGCGCTCGCGGGTGGCGGCCTCCAGGCACTTGAACCGGATGCCGGCGAACGCCGGCTGGGGCGCCTGCCCGCGGTGGCGGGAGCGGGCCATCGCGGCCACGGTGCGCGCGGCCCCGACCGCGGCGGCGTCCTCCTCGGCGTCCGGGCGCTGCCCGTAGCCGTCCTCGAGGTCCAGGCGCAGGTCCTCGACCGGCTCCTCGCGCAGCTTCCGGACGGTGCGGGCCACGACCTCCGCCCGCAGGTGCTCCTCGACCCCGGCGAGCTCCGCGAGGACCTCCGGGCCGCCGGCCTCCTCGGCCGCCGCCAGCGCCGCCTCGCCCCACTCCCGCGGGGTGTCCGGGGTGACGAGGTCGGCGGGGACGTAGCAGGTGTGCACCGGCTGCCGGCTCCCGTCGTCGCCCGGGTAGAGGCGCTCGAGGTCGGCGTCCGTGCCGGCCAGCAGCGCCGCGGCGCGCTGCCCGAAGGAGGCGGGCAGGCTGGTCCCCGGGGCGCTCACCGGCCCTCGATGAGGTCGTAGGCCGGGAGGGTGAGGAAGTCCACGTACTCCTCGCCGAGCACGAGGTCGGCGATCAGCCGGGCGGCGGGCTCGAAGTGCTTCTCGAAGCTCTGCGCGTCGACCTCCCCGCGCAGCACCTCCTTCTGCCGCTCGAGCTCCTCGGCCACGAGCTCACGGGTGGCCGTGGCACCGGTGTCCTCGTAGACCACGCCGTTGCGGATCTGCTGCCAGACCTGCGACCGGGAGATCTCGGCCGTCGCGGCGTCCTCCATGAGGTTGTGGATGGCCACCGCGCCGTTGCCCGACAGCCACACCGCGGTGTAGCGGATCGCGACGTAGAGGTTGAGGGCGAGCTCCTTCTGGGTGCGCACGGCGCCGGCGCTGGGGACGTCGAGCAGCTGCTCGGGGGTGACCTGCACGTCCTCGCGCAGGCGGTCCACCTGGTTGGGCTTCTCACCGAGCACGGCGTCGAAGACCTCGCGGCAGGTGGCGACCAGGTCGGGGTGGGCCACCCACGAGCCGTCGAAGCCGTCCTCGGCCTCGCGGGTCTTGTCGGCCCGCACCTTGGCGAAGGCCGCCTCGGTGACCTCCGGCTCGCGGCGGTTGGGGATGAACGCGGCCATCCCGCCCATCGCGAAGGCTCCGCGGCGGTGGCAGGTCTTCACGAGCAGCTCGGTGTAGGCGCGCATCAGCGGGGCGGTCATGGTGATCGTGGAGCGGTCCGCCAGGACGAACTTCTCGCCCGCGTCGCGGAAGTACTTGATGATGCTGAACAGGTAGTCCCAGCGCCCGGCGTTGAGCCCGGAGGCGTGGTCGCGCAGCTCCCAGAGGATCTCGTCCATCTGGAACGCGGCCGGGATGGTCTCGATGAGCACGGTCGCGCGGATCGTGCCGTGCTCGATGCCCAGGTGCTCCTCGGCGAAGGTGAACACGTCGTTCCACAGCCGGGCCTCGAGGTGGGACTCCATCTTCGGCAGGTAGTAGTACGGTCCGTGGCCGTTGGCCAGCAGCTGCCGGGCGGTGTGGAAGAAGTGCAGGCCGAAGTCCACCAGGGACCCGGAGGCCGGCTTCCCGTCGACCGTGACGTTGTGCTCGGGCAGGTGCCAGCCGCGGGGGCGGGCGACGACGACGGCCAGCGGCGCGTCCTGGCGCAGGCTGTACTCCTTGCCCTCGGGGGAGGTGAAGGAGAGGGTGCCGCGGGCGGCGTCGCGCAGGTTGAGGATGCCGTCGACCTGGTTGTGCCAGGTGGGGCTCGAGGCGTCCTCGAGGTCGGCCAGCCAGACCTTCGCCCCGGAGTTCAGGGCGTTGATCGCCATCTTGGCGGGGGCGGCCGGGCCGGTCATCTCGACCCGCCGGTCCTGCAGCGCCGGCGGCGCCGGTGCGACCGTCCACTCGCTCTCCCGGATCTGCTTCGTCTCCGGCAGGAAGTCGAGGGTGCCGCTCGCGGCGGCGGCGCGGCGGTTGTCCTCGCGCGCGCCGAGGAGCTCCTCGCGGCGGGACGCGAAGCGGCGGTGCAGCTCCGCCACGAAGGCGAGGGCCTCGTCGGTGAGGATCTCCCCGGCGCGCTCAAGCGCCGGCGGCAGGACGTGCTCGATGGTGCTGGTGGTCATGGGTGCCTCCTGTGGGCGTGGGAACGGGCGGGTGGTCGGGCTCAGACCGCGGCGGGCACGGAGGCGTCGACGGTGGCGCCGACCTCCTGGGCGGTCCGGCGCACGGCCTCGGCCACGGCCGGGGCCACGGCGGGGTCGAAGACGCTCGGGACGACGTAGCTGGCGTTGAGCTCCTCGGCGCCCACGCAGTCGGCGATCGCCCGGGCGGCGGCGACGAGCATCTCCGTGGTGATGTCGGTCGCGCCGGCGTCGAGCAGGCCCCGGAACAGTCCCGGGAAGGCGAGGACGTTGTTGATCTGGTTGGGGAAGTCGGAGCGCCCGGTGGCGACGACCTCGGCGTGCTGGGCGGCCGCGGCGGGCTCGACCTCCGGGTCCGGGTTGGCCATCGCGAAGACGATGGCGCGCTCGTTCATCGTGGCGACGTCCGCGGCGTCGAGCAGGTTCGGCGCGGAGACGCCGACGAACACGTCGGCCCCGGCCAGGGCCTCCTTGAGCGAGCCCGAGAAGCCGGACTCGTTGGTGTGCTCGGCGATCCACTGCCGGTGGGCGTCGTCGTAGGACTCCCCGCGGTGGATGGCGCCCTTGCGGGAGCAGGCGACGATGTCCCCGGCGCCCTGCGCCTTGAGCAGCTGGATGATGGCGTGCCCGGCGGCGCCGACGCCCGAGACCACGATGCGGACGTCCTCGATCTTCTTGTCCACCACGCGCAGGGCGTTGAACAGGGCGGCGAGGGCCACGATGGCGGTGCCGTGCTGGTCGTCGTGGAAGACGGGGATGTCGAGCTCCTCGCGCAGGCGGGCCTCGATCTCGAAGCAGCGGGGGGCCGCGATGTCCTCGAGGTTGACGCCGCCGTAGACGGGGGCCATGGCCTTGACGATGCGCACGATCTCGTCGGTGTCGGTGGTGTCGAGGCAGACGGGCCAGGCGTCCACGCCGCCGAAGGCCTTGAACAGGGCGGCCTTGCCCTCCATGACGGGCAGGGCCGCGGCGGGGCCGATGTCGCCGAGGCCGAGCACGGCGGTGCCGTCGGTGACCACGGCCACGGTGTTGCGCTTGATGGTCAGGCGGCGGGCGTCCTCGGGGTTCTCCGCGATGGCCGTGCACACGCGGGCGACGCCCGGGGTGTAGGCGCGGGAGAGGTCGTCGCGGTTGCGCAGCGAGACCCGCGGGGTGAGCTCGATCTTGCCGCCGAGGTGGATCAGGAAGGTGCGGTCGCTGACCTTGCGCACCTGCACGCCCTCGAGGGCCTCCAGGGCGTCGCGCACCTCGTCGCGGTGGGCGGCGTCGGCCACGTTGCAGCTGACGTCGACGACCACGTGGTCGGGGTGGGACTCGACGATGTCGAGGGCGGTCACCGCGGCGCCGGCCGTCGCGGCGGCGGAGGCGATCTCGCTCGTGGCGGTGAAGCTGGACGGAGCCTGCACGCGCAGGATCATCGAGTATCCGGGGCTGGGAGTGGCCATGGGTTCCTCCGGTCGGGACGGGCGTTTCATCGTATGGCGGAATGAAAATTCCGTATTATGGATATTATGGAACGACCGGGGTGTTGGCAAGGTCACAGCAGGATCGGCTGAACGTGTCGAGGTCCAGCTTGCCCCGTCCCGTCCGCGACGAACAGGAGTGCACAACCATGGCCGAACGAGCTGCCACCGGCGGCGTCCAGTCGGTGGAGCGGGTCTTCGAGCTCCTCGAGGTGATCACCGCCGCGGGCGGCGAGATGTCCCTCAGCGAGCTCTCCGCCACCGTGAACCTGCCGCTGCCCACCATCCACCGCCTGCTGCGCACGCTCGTGCCCTCCGGCTACGTCCGCCAGCTGCCCAACCGCAGCTACGCCCTCGGGCCCCGTCTCATCCCGCTGGGGGAGGGGGCGAGCCGCCAGCTCGGCTCCGCCGCGCGGGGGCGGCTGGAGCAGCTCGTGCGCGAGCTCGGGGAGTCCGCGAACATGGCGGTGCTCGACGGCCAGCAGGTCGTCTACATCGCCCAGGCGCAGTCGAACCGGTCCATGCGGATGTTCACCGAGGTGGGCCGCCGTGCCGACACGCATGACACCGGGGTGGGCAAGGCGATCCTGGCGACCCTGCCGGACGAGCGCGTGCGCGAGATTGTCCTCTCCGCGGGCATGCCCACGCCCACCGAGAAGACCCTGGGGACCCCCGAGGCGCTGTTCGCCGACCTCGAGCGGATCCGGGAGCGCGGCTACGCCGTGGACGACGAGGAGCAGGAGCTCGGGGTGCGCTGCTACGCCATGGCGGTGCCGGGGGCGCCCACGCCGACGGCGATCTCCGTCTCGGGGCCGATCAGCCGCGTGGACGAGGACTTCGCCGCGCGCGCCGTGCCGGTGCTGCACCGGATCGCCGAGGAGATCGCCGCCGATCTCGCCCCCGCGGGGGTCTGAGCTCCCGCGGGGCCTGCGGCGCCCTGCGGGGTCCGCCCGCGACGACGACGGCGCCGCCGGTGGTGCCGGCGGTGACGTCGTCCAGCCGGTAGCGCTCGTGCGCCTGCGCCGGGGCCGCGGCGTCGACCTCGCCGCGGTCGGCCAGCAGCTGCAGCGTGCGCACCACGATCGAGTGCACGTCCGTGCGGAACCAGCGCCGGGCGGCGGCGCGGGTGTCGGAGAAGCCGAAGTCGTCCGCGCCCAGCGTGGCGAAGTCGTTCGGGACGTACTGGCGGATCATGTCCGGCAGCTCCGAGACGAAGTCGGTCGAGGCGATCACGGGACCCTCGGCCCCGGCCAGCTGCCGGGTCACGAACGGGGTCCGGCGCGGGGCGCCCGGGTCGCGCAGCCGCTCTTTCTCGGCGGCCAGGCCGTCGCGGCGCAGCTCGGTCCAGGAGGTCACCGACCAGACGTCGGCCGCCACGCCCCACTCCTGCTCGAGCAGCCGCTGGGCCTCGAGCGCCCACGGCACCGAGACCCCCGAGCCCAGCAGCTGGGCCCTCGGTCCATCGGCCGTCGAGCGGGAGACCCGGTGGATGCCGCGCACGATGCCCTCGACGTCGACGTCCTCCGGCTCGGCCGGCTGCTGGTAGGGCTCGTTGTAGACGGTCAGGTAGTACATGACGTCCGGGTCGGTGGAGTCGGGCCCGTACATCTGCTCCAGGCCGTGGCGGACGATGTGGGCGATCTCGTAGCCGTAGGCCGGGTCGTAGGCCCGCACGGCGGGGTTGGTGCCGGCGAGCACGGGGGAGTGGCCGTCGGCGTGCTGGAGGCCCTCGCCGGTGAGGGTGGTGCGCCCGGCGGTGGCGCCGATGACGAACCCGCGGGTCATCTGGTCGGCGGCGGCCCAGAAGGAGTCGCCGGTGCGCTGGAAGCCGAACATCGAGTAGAAGATGTAGACCGGGACCATGGGCTCGCCGTGGGTGGCGTAGGAGGTGCCGGCGGCGGTGAAGGCGGCGGTGGAGCCGGCCTCGTTGATCCCGGCGTGGAGGATCTGGCCTTGGGGGGACTCCTTGTAGGCGAGCATGAGCTCGCGGTCCACGGAGAGGTAGTTCTGCCCGTTGGGGTTGTAGATCTTGGCGGTGGGGAAGAAGGAGTCCATGCCGAAGGTGCGGGCCTCGTCGGGGACGATCGGCACGATCCGGTGGCCGAACTCCTTCTCCCGCATGAGGTCCTTCAGCAGCCGCACGAAGGCCATCGTGGTGGCCGCCTGCTGCTTGCCCGACCCGCGGCGGGTCCCGGCGTAGGCCTTCTCCCCGGGCAGCACGACGGGGGTGTGCGCCGTGCGGCGGGCCGGGACCGGCCCGCCCAGCTGCCGGCGGCGCTCGAGCAGGTACTCGATCTCCGGGGAGTCCGGGCCGGGGTGGTAGTACGGGGCGTTGTAGAGGTCGTCCTCGATCTGCTCGTCGGTCACCGGGATGCGCAGGTGGTCCCGGAAGGCCTTGAGGTCCGCCATGGTCAGCTTCTTCATCTGGTGGGTCGCGTTGCGGGCCTCGAAGGAGGCGCCCAGCCCGTAGCCCTTGACGGTCATCGCGAGCACCACCGAGGGCTTGCCCTCGAACTCGGTCGCCGCCTTGTACGCCGCGTAGACCTTGCGGTAGTCGTGGCCGCCGCGCTTGAGGGCCCAGATCTGCTCGTCGGTCATGTCCGCGACGAGCTCCTTGGTGGCCGGCGACCTGGCGAAGAAGTGGTCGCGCACGAAGCCCCCGGACTCCGCCTTGTAGGTCTGGTAGTCGCCGTCGAGGGTCTCGTTCATGATCCGCACGAGCTCGCCCTCGCGGTCGGCCGCCAGGAGGGGGTCCCACTCCCGGCCCCACAGGACCTTGATGACGTTCCAGCCGGCCCCGCGGAAGAAGGCCTCCAGCTCCTGGACGATCTTGCCGTTGCCGCGCACCGGCCCGTCGAGGCGCTGGAGGTTGCAGTTGATCACGAAGTTGAGGTTGTCGAGGCGCTCGTTGGCGGCCAGCTGGAGCAGCCCGCGCGACTCCGGCTCGTCCATCTCGCCGTCGCCGAGGAACGCCCACACCTGCTGGTCGGAGGTGTCCTTGATCCCGCGGTGGTGCAGGTAGCGGTTGAACTGCGCCTGGTAGATCGCGTTCATGGGACCGATGCCCATCGACACGGTCGGGAACTGCCAGAACTCCGGCAGGCAGCGGGGGTGCGGGTAGGAGGGCAGCCCGTGCGGGGCCTTCGAGCGCTCCTGGCGGAACCCGTCGAGGTCCTCCTCGCTGAGCCGGCCCTCGAGGAAGGCCCGGGCGTACATGCCGGGGGAGGCGTGCCCCTGGAAGAAGACCTGGTCGCCGCCGCCGGGGTGGTCGGGGCCGCGGAAGAAGTGGTTGAACCCCACCTCGTAGAGCGTCGCGGCGCCCGCGTAGGTGGAGATGTGCCCGCCGACCCCGATCTCGGGGCGCTGGGCGCGGTGCACGAGCACCGCGGCGTTCCAGCGCAGCCAGGCCCGGTAGCGGCGCTCGATCTCCTCGTCGCCGGGGAACTCCGGCTCCTGGTCGGCCGGGATCGTGTTGACGTAGTCGGTGGTCGTCACCATCGGCACGCCCACGCTGCGGGCGCCGGCCTGCTGGAGCAGCGAGCGGACGATGTACTGGGCGCGGGAGGTGCCGCGGGTCTCGACGAGGTCCTCGAAGGACTCCAGCCACTCCTGGGTCTCGCCGGGGTCGGCGTCGGGGAGGTCGGTGGTGAGCCGGCTGCGGATCTCACCCAGCCGTTCGGGGGTCGTGGTCATGGTGCGTGCCTCGTTTCGTCGGTGCGGGGGTGCCCCGCGGACGGGACGCGCCGGGCACCGTGGTGCGGTGCCCGGCGCGTCCGTGGTCGGTGTCGGTGGTGGCCCGGGGCGGGCCGGGACGTCAGTGGGCGGAGGAGGCGTCGTCGCCGGAGCGGCAGATGCGGGTGTCGATGATCTCGCCGGCGGCGGTGACCACCGGGACCTCGTTGCCGTCGCAGTCCACGAGCTTGCCGTCGCGGACGGTGTCGCCCTCCTGCAGGTGCTCCTGCAGGTGCTCGAGGCTCTCGTAGCGCACGGCGCGCACGGGGGCGTTGGCGAAGACGGAGCCGGTGCCCCGCGGCGGGTTGCCGGCGCGGAACTCGTTGAACAGCAGGTTCAGCAGCACGGCCATCACGGCGGCGGAGCTGATGCCGGAGTGGAAGATCGTCTCGAACCAGCCGGGGAAGTTCGCGTAGATCTCCGGGACGGCGATCGGCAGCATGCCGAACCCGATGGAGGTCGCCACGATGATGAGGTTCGCGCCGTTCTTGTAGTCCACCTTGGCGAGGGTGCGGATGCCGGAGGCGGCCACGCTGCCGAAGAGCACCACGCCGGCGCCGCCGAGCACGGGCGGGGGCACCGCCGCCACGACCCGGCCCAGCACCGGCAGCAGGCCGAGGGTGAGCAGGATGAAGCCGCCGGCGGTGACCACGAAGCGGCTCTTGACGCCGGTGATCGCCACGAGGCCCACGTTCTGGGCGAAGGCGCTCTGGGTGAAGCCGTTGAACAGCGGGGCCACCGCGGAGGCGGCCATGTCGGCGCGCAGGCCGTCGGCGATGCGCTTCTTGTCGACCTTGGTGTCCACGATCTCGCCGACCGCGATGATGTCGGCCGTGGTCTCGGTGAGGATCACCAGCACGACGATGAACATCGAGATGATCGCGGCGAGCTCGAAGACCGGCGGGCCGAAGGCCAGCGGCTGCGGGACGGCGAAGATGTCGCCCTCGAGGACCGTGCTGAAGTCCGCCTTGCCCAGCACCGTGGCCACGATCGTGCCCAGGACGAGGCCGATGAGGATCGACAGCCGGGAGATCGCCGCGCTGCCGACCTTGGACAGCAGCAGGATGATCAGCAGCGTCAGCCCGGCGAGCCCGATGTTGCCCACCGACCCGTAGTCGGGGGACTGGGCGTTGCCGCCCATGGCCCAGCGCCCGGCCACGGGGAAGAGGGTGAGCCCGATCGCGGTGATCACCACACCGGTGACCACCGGCGGGAAGAAGCGCACGATGCTGGCGAAGAACGGCGTGATGAGGAAGCCGAGGGCCGCCGAGGCGATCACGGCGCCGAAGACGGCCTGGATGCCGCCGTCGCCCTGGGCGATCGCGGTCATGGTCGCCACGGAGGCGAAGGACGTCCCCTGCACGAGGGGCAGCTGCGAGCCGAAGAACTTGATGCCCCACGACTGCAGGACCGTCGCGATGCCGCCCACGAACAGGCAGGCCGCGATGAGCAGGCCCATCTCCTGCGGGTCGACGCCGGCGACGCCGCCGATGATCAGGGGCGGGGCGATGATGCCGCCGTACATGGTGAGCACGTGCTGGAGGCCGTAGCCCAGGCTGGCGCCCACCCCGAGGAACTCGTCCTCCGGGCGCGTGCGGGTGGTCGTGGGCGGCTCGGCGGTGCGTGACCTGGCCATGGTGTTCTCCTAGGGATCCTGGTGACGGAAGAGACCCGGTGCCGGCCTCGACGGGGCGGGGACCGGGGCGGAGCGAGGAGGGGGAGAGGACGCGGCGGAACGGACCGGCGCGGGCGGCGGCGCCTCGAGGACGCCGGTGCGTGCGGGCGGGGCGGCTGCCCGGACCTGCAGGAGGGTGTGGCGGGGGAGGGGCCCGTCGTCGTGCGCGCGACGACGACGGACCCCGGGGCGCTCCGGTCAGGAGCGCGGGGCGGGACGGCGGGGCCGGCCGGCTCAGCAGAAGCCGGCGATGCCCGTCCAGGCGGCCTCGCGCAGCGGGGCCCCCTTGCGCTGGATCGTGGCCTCGATCAGGCCGAACGGGCGGTCCGCCGCGTAGTGCGTCTCGTTGTTGTTCGGCAGGTCGCAGAAGCCCAGGTCGTAGACGAAGTGGTGCTTGTTCGGGCAGGAGAACTTGATCTCGTCGATCTCGGGGTGGGCCTCGATGACGGCCTTGCCCATGAGGTACAGGGTCTCCTGCAGCGCCCGGGAGTAGTGGTCGGTGAACTTGGTGAGGATGATCCGCTTCACGTCCTCGTAGACGGCGTCGTGGTCGACGTCGGTGGTGTTGTAGCGCCACCGGGTCGCGACGTCGGTGGACATGATCCGGTCCTCCGTCTCGGGCAGGGTCGTGTACTTGTCCTTCGGGTAGCCCGCGAAGCCCGACTGCGTGGACTTCAGGACGGTCAGGTCCTTGAACCCGGAGATCACGGTCCGCTCCTCGCCGTCGGCGACGACCACGGCGGTGCGCACCTCGTCCTT
Source organism: Kocuria flava (assembly GCF_001482365.1). Taxonomy (NCBI): domain Bacteria; kingdom Bacillati; phylum Actinomycetota; class Actinomycetes; order Micrococcales; family Micrococcaceae; genus Kocuria; species Kocuria flava. The sequence continues at coordinate 1,096,488 of NZ_CP013254.1, forward strand.
GTTCTGCACGAAGCAGTGGTCGTGGTCGTCGATGCGGTTCCAGGCGTACTCCTGGGCCGCCCAGCGCCCGCCCGTGATCCACTCGAACTCGCCGGTGAAGTGGTCGGCGAGCGTGAGCAGGAACTTCTCGGGGGACTCGATGCCGTACTGCTGGGCGAAGGCGAACACGGTCTGCTTCTGCGTGTCCGTGGGCACGCAGTGGGCGTTGTCGCCCACGGTGTGCACGGCCTCCAGGTCGCCGCGCAGCTGCGAGGTGACCACGAGGTCGCGGATCTCGTGGCGGTCGGTGTCGCGGTTGATGCGCACGACGTGGTTCTCGGCCTTGCCGTACTGGTTCCTGCCCAGGACGACGGTGTCCGTGGTCTTCTCGGTGACGACGTCGGTCATGACGTTTCTCCTAGCGGTGATGGTTTCTGCTGGCGGGGCGGTCGACGACGGGCTGTCCCGTCGACTCCTGGGTCAACTGCCCCTGTAGGTGGAAAAGGCGAACGGGCTGAGCAGGAGCGGCACGTGGTAGTGCTTCTCCTCGGCCTGCACCGTGAAGTGCACCGTCACGAACGGGTAGAACGTCGGCTGGTTCCTGCCGGCGAAGTACTCGCCCGTTCGGAAGGTGATCCGGTAGTCGCCGGATTCCAGGGTCTCTGGGCCCAGATCGGGCACGCGGCCGTCGGCGTCGGTGACGGCGGTCGCGACGGGGGAGCCGTCGGCGGTCTCGAGGACCACGGTGATCCCCCGGGCGGGGGTGCCGACGACGGAGTCGAGGACGTGGGCGGTGACGTAGCTCATGCGGTGACCAGCCCTTCGAGGCGGAGGAGGGCGATCTGGCGCAGCTGGTCGGCGACCACGGTGCGCTCCGTCGCGGGGTCGTTGTGCAGGCGCTGGGAGAGCTGCTCGAGGATCTCCTCGGGGCTGCGGCCGGCGGCGCGGATGAGGAAGACCTGGCCGAACTTCTCCTCGTAGGCGCGGTTGCCCTCCCGCAGCCGCCGCTGGACGTCCTCGTCGGAGGGGTCCACCGCGGCCTGCTCGGCGCGGGACAGGCTCGCCTCGGCGCCCTCGCCCGCGGCGCGCTCGCCGATGCGGGGGTGGTGGGACAGGGCCTGCTCGACCTCCGCGTCGGTGAGCGGCTCGGCGGCGGTGCGGGCCGCGCCCAGGAGGGCCTCCCGGTGCCAGTACGGGCGGGCGTCCGCGACGGCCTCGAGCCAGCGGGGGACGTCCAGCGCCGGGCGGATCGCCTGGACGGCGTCCTCCCGGGTCAGGCTGTTGAACTCGGTGAGATGCATCGGTCGCGCCCGGTTCCTTTCTGAATTCCGTGATGTGAAATAATAATTTCACTGAGAACAGTGAAGTGGCTCACAGCACAGAAGTCAATGGGTTCGGTCCATCGTTTTCATGTTCGCCCCGAAGTGTTACGCGCCGGCGACATCCGGCTCACGGGCGGCGCCGCGCGGGCCGGCGGGCAGGATGGGCGGCAGGCGCGCAGCGGCGCGCGACGAGCGGAAGGAGCAGGCATGAACGGCACGCAGGGTGCAGGAGCGGCGGGAGGCGCCGACCGGGCGCGCACGGGCACGGCGGTGGTCACCGGGGCCGGGTCGGGGATCGGGCGGGCCGTGGCCCGGGCCTTCCTCGACGAGGGGTGGGCGGTCGTGCTCGCCGGGCGCCGGCGGGGGCCGCTGGAGGAGACGGCGGAGGGGCGGCCGGGGGCGCACGTGGTCCCCCTGGACGTCACCGACGCGGCGGACGTCGCGGCCGGGTTCCGGCGCGCCGAGGCCCTGCTGGGCCGCCTCGACGTGCTGTTCAACAACGCGGGCACCTTCGGCCCGCGCGGCACGGCCGACGAGATCGACGTGGCGGACTGGGAGCGGACCCTGCGGGTCAACCTCACCGGCAGCTTCCTGTGCGCGGCCGAGGCCTTCCGGATCATGCGCTCGCAGGAGCCGCAGGGCGGGCGGATCATCAACAACGGCTCGGTCTCGGCCCACGCCCCGCGCCCGCTCTCGGCGGCCTACACGGCGAGCAAGCACGCGGTCACGGGGCTGACGCGGTCCCTGGACCTCGACGGCCGCCCCTACGGGATCAGCTGCGGGCAGATCGACATCGGCAACGCCGCCACCGAGCTGCTCGCGGGACTGGGCACCGACGGCGGGGCGCTGCAGGCCGACGGGTCGCTGCGGCCCGAACCGAGCTTCCCCGTGGCGGAGGTCGGGCGGGCCGTGCTGCTCATGGCGCAGCTGCCGCCCTCGGCCACGGTCAACTCGCTCGTGCTGACCGCCGCGGGCATGCCCTTCCAGGGCCGGGGCTGACCCCCTCCCCCCTCCCCCTCACCCTTCCGCGAGATCCCATGCCGAGGCCGAGATCCCATGTCGCACACGGGTGCGGCATGGGATCTCGGAGCTGCGATGGGATCTCGCGGAGAGGGGTGGTGCGGGATGGGGCGGCGGGGTGAGGGGGCGGCGGGATGAGCGGACGGTGCGGCTCAGGCCGCCAGCTGCTCGCGCAGGCGGGCCACGTGGCCCTGCGCCTGCACGTCGTACTCCGCCGAGGCGATCGTGCCCTGCTCGTCGACGACGAAGGTCGAGCGCAGCGGGCCCACGCGCGTCTCGCCGCCGACCGACTTCTCGCCCCAGGCGCCCCAGGCGCGTGCCGTCGCGGACTCCGGGTCGGAGAGCAGCCGGTAGGGCAGGGCGTGCTCCTCGGCGAAGCGGGCCAGGGTCTGCCGGTCGTCGGCCGAGACGCCCAGCACGGTGTAGCCCAGGCTCTCGAGGGAGGCGAGGTTGTCGCGGAAGTCGCACGCCTCGGACGTGCACCCGGGCGTGAACGCCTTCGGGTAGAAGTAGACGATCACCCGCCGGCCGCGCAGACCGGCCAGGTCCACCTCGCGGCCCTCGTGGTCGGCCAGGGCCAGGGCGGGGGCGGGGTCGCCCGCGCGGAGCTGCTGCGTCATGGGTCCTCCTCGTGGTGCTGCGGTGGTCGTGGTCCGAGTCTGCCCTGCCGGCCCCGGTGCCCGGGGTGCGGACGCGCCCGGTGCGCGGGCGCGTCCGGGCGGTCGCGAGCCGGTCCGGGCGGGGTCAGGCGAGCGGGCGGCGGACCGAGAGCCGGCCCACGGCCGCGCCGACGGCGGCCGAGGAGAGCGCGAGCACCCACAGCGGGGTGGCGCGGTGCTCCCGCTGCGGGGGGAGGCTCAGGTCCGGGTCGCAGTCGGCGCCCGTGTAGGTGAAGAACGTCGCCGGGGCGGCGTAGGCCGGTGCAGTGGTCATCGGAACTCCTCACAGTTCATTCTACGGAATAATAATTCCGTATCGTGAAACATAGCGTGGAGTGCGGAGGTGGTCAAGGGGTTCGGCGCAATTGCGGGCCCGAACAGGGGGCCCGGGACGGTCGCGCGCGGGTCGACGGGTCGCCACGGGCACGGGCCGTGGCGCGCCCCGGCGGGCAGCGGGTGAAGACCCGCCGGAGGCGGGACGGGGCCGGGAACGGCCGGGGTGCCGGAGCCCGAAGAAGAGGGGCCGGAGCGGCGGCGCTCAGTCGCGCAGCCGCAGCTCCGTGCACAGGTCCTCGCCGAGGACGAAGCGGCGCACCGGGGCCCGCACGGCCCCGGAGAGGTGGTCGGCGCCGGGGAAGCGGATGCCCGGCACGCCGTCGCCGATGAGCATCGGCGCGGTCGTGAGGAACAGCCGGTGCAGGGCGCCGGCGGCGAGGAAGCCGGAGACGGTGCGGCCCCCGCCCTCGACGAGCACCCGGTCCAGCCCCCGCCGCGCGAGCGCGGCGAGGACCTCGGCCGGGGCCAGGCGGCGTCCCGGGGCGGGCAGGCGCAGGAGTTCCACGTGCCCGGCGAGCCGTCCGGCCACGACGGCGTCCTCGCCCACGACCCACAGGGTCGGGGCGGCCCCGTCGGTCAGCACGGCCGCCCCCCGCGGGGAGCGGGCCGAGGGGTCCAGGACCACGCGCACGGGGTGCTCGCCGGCCACGGCCCGCACGGTCAGCCGGCAGTCGTCGGCGGCCACGGTGCCGGCGCCGACGACGACGGCGTCGACGAGCGCGCGCAGCCGGTGCAGGTGCTCCCGGTCCTCGGGGCCGGTGACGAACTCCGCGTGGCCGGTCCGGGAGGCGATGAAGCCGTCGAGGCTCTGGCCCAGCTGGGCGATCACCAGCGGGCCGTCCCGGGCGACGAGCGGGCCGTAGCGCTCGGCGAGCGCCGCGCCGGGGCCGTGCGCGGCGGGGACCTCGCCGGCCAGCAGCGCAGCCCACGCCGCGGCCCCGTCGGGGGCCGCGGCGTCGTCACGGGCGGGGACCTCGCGCACGGCGGGCTCAGCCGTGCGCGCGGAACCGGTCCCGGGCCGTCTCGCGGGCGACCTCGAGCAGCCGGTCGTACTGGTCGGCGGCCTCGGCCTCGAGGCGGCGCAGCTGCCCGGCGTCGAGGCGCGGCTCGTCGGGGACGAGCTCGAGCAGCGTGACCCACATGCTGCGCTTGGCCACCACGAGGGACTGCAGCATCTCGAGCTCGCCGTGGGCGGCGACCCCGGCGCGCTCGCGGATCCGGCTCAGCGGGTTGAGCCGGGAGGCGATGCCCGCGACCGTGCCCAGTGCCTTCGCGAGGGTGCGCCGCGAGAAGCCGAGCCGGGCGAGCATGGTCTCGAGCTCCTCGATGTCGTGGCGGATCTCCTCGTGGAACGTGGCGAAGCGCCCCTCGTGGGGGGTCCCGGCCCAGCTGCGGCGGGCCTCGTCGAAGAGCCGCACCCCGGACAGGGCGCCCATGTAGTGCCCGAGCATGTACGCCTCGAGCCGGTCGGCCCGCAGCGCGGCGGGGCGGGCGGTTCCGTCGTCGTCGGGCCGGGTCTGCTCGCTCACGGGGACCTCCTGGTCGTCGGTGCCGCGGGCCGTCCGGCCGCGGGGGCGTGGGTGCCCAGCGTACTGACTCGTGGGCGCGCACGGCAGGCGGGCGACGGCGTGCGACCGCCGCCGGGAGGATCGTAAGCGATGTGATTATCATGGGCGCATGAGCGAGCACAGCGACCAGGACCCCCGCACCGACGAGACCCTCGGCGCCCCGGCCCCCGAGCCGGGCAGCGGGCTCGACCGGGACCCGGACGAGTGGGCCACGGGCGAGGAGCCCATGACCGCCGCCCAGCGCAGCTACCTCGACACCCTGGCCCGCGAGGCCGGGGAGGAGCTGCCGGCCGACCTGACCAAGGCCGAGGCCTCCAAGCACATCGACCGGCTGCAGGACCGCAGCGACCGGGTCGGGGACGAGTAGTCCCCGCCCCGGGCAGGCGGCAGCCAGGACACCCGCCGCGAGGGCGGCCGACCGGAAGGAGAGCGCCGTGAGGATCGTCGTGCTGGGAGCGACCGGCAACGTGGGCACCGCCGTGCTGCGGCGGTTGCACGCCGCGCCCGGGGTCACGGATGTCGTGGGCGTGAGCCGCCACGGCCCGGAGCGCTCCGGGGCGCCGTACGACGGCGTGCAGTGGCACCGCCTCGACGTCGCCGACAAGGAGTGCGTCGCCCCGCTCGCGGAGGTGCTGCGCGGGGCCGACGCCGTGATCCACCTCGTGTGGCTGATCCGGCCCAACCGCGACCGCGCCGTGATGCACCGGACCAACGTCGACGGGCTCGTGCACGTCCTCGACGCGGTCGCCCTCGCCGGGGTCCCCCACGTCGTCTACCCCTCCTCGCTGGGGGCCTACGCCCCGGGGCCCAAGGACCGGCCCGTCGACGAGTCCTGGCCGCTGGGCGGGGTCGAGACCTCCCACTACAACGTGCAGAAGGCCGAGACCGAGACGATCCTCGACCGGTTCGAGGCGGCGCACCCGCAGGTGCTCGTCACCAGGCTGCGGCCCGGGTTCCTGTTCCAGGCGGCCGCCGGGCCCGAGATCCACGACTACTTCTTCGGCCCGCTCGTGCCCCGGTGGCTGGTGGCCCGGCTGCGGCTGCCCGTCCTGCCCTTCCCGGAGCGCTTCCGCTTCCAGGTGCTGCACACCGACGACGTCGCGGACGCGCTCTGGCGGGTGATCGACCAGCGGGCCGGCGGGGCCTTCAACGTCGCCGCCGAGCCCGTGGTGGGCCCCGACGGGCTGGCCCGGGTGCTCGGGGCTCGGCGGGTCCTTCCCGTCCCCCCGGCCCTCGTGCGGGCCGTCGTGGCCCTGGCCTACCGGCTGCGGCTGCAGCCCACCGACCCCGGGTGGATCGACCTGGCCGAGGCGGTGCCCGTCATGGACACCACCCGCATCCGCGAGGTCACCGGGTGGTCGGAGACCGTCAGCTCCCTCGACGCGATCCGCGAGCTGCTCGACGCCGCCGGCGGCCCCGAGGGGCTGGGCAACGCGGAGCACCGCGCGCGCTCCCCGCTGGTCTGACCGTGTTCCTCCATGACGTTGCTGTCACTGGCGGCAGCCGGCCTCGCGTCCTTCGCGACGCGACGTCCCGGTGGGGACCGCAGCACCGGCTGTCGTGCCGGGGCCCCGTCACGGCCGCGGCCGACCGTTGCCCCGGGCCGGCGCCGGGGCGTAGCGTCCCAGCACAGCGCCCGTCGCAGACACACGGAGGATCTCTCATGCGGCTCAGGACACAGGTGGGGATGCTCGCAGCGGCGGGCGTGCTGGTGCTGACAGGCTGCGGCGGCACCGCCGGGGACGACGCCGGGCAACCGGCCACCACGGCGCCCGGCGGCGATGCCCTCGCGGCGAGCATGCGCACCGCGGAGGAGGCCGGAGTGGGGACCGTGCGGTTCACCGAGGCCGAGGGCGGCATCCGGGTGGAGGCGCAGATCGACGGTCTGGAGCCGGGATTCTACGGTCTGCACGTCCACGGCACGGGCCTGTGCGAGCCGGACAGTGCGGCCCCGGGCGACCCGGCCGCGACGGGGTCGTTCCTCTCAGCCGGCGGGCACCTCGGCTCCGAGCGGGGCGAGCACCCCGACCACGCGGGTGATCTGCCGAGCCTCTACGTCACCGACAGCGGTCAGGGCGCCCTGACCGTCCTCACCGACCGGTTCACCCTGGACGAGCTCCGGGACGAGGACGGCAGCGCCGTGATGATCCACTCCGGGGCGGACAACTACGCCAACATCCCCGACCGCTACGCCCCCGACGGGCCGGACGAGGACACGCTGGGCACCGGCGACGCCGGCTCCCGCCTGGCCTGCGGCGTGGTGGAGTAGACCGGGGAGCGGGGCCGCAGGAGGAGGGTCCGGCGGGCGGGCGGCCCACCGTGGTCCGCCCGGGCGGCGGGCTCGCGAGCCGTCACCGGCCCCTGGGCGGGGCGGGCTCCCCGCCGCGGACGACGACCTCCCCAGTGGCCGTCGAGTCGTCGCGCAGCATCCATCCCATGCGCTTGTGCGTGCGCACCCCGACGTCGGACTCCACGACCTGCACCCCGGGCGCGGCCGCCTGCAGCCCGGCCTCGACCTCGAGGATCTCCCCGGGGGTGCGCAGCCACAGCAGGAACGTCAGGTTCGTGTCCCCCGTGGTGGAGGCGCACAGCCGCAGCGTGCGGTAGGAGCGCAGGTAGCGCACCGCCGCCTCGAGCTGGGCCGGGGGCACCCGCACGTACCACTGGCAGGGCACGGGGTGGCCCGAGTGCTCCTGGGCCAGCTCGCAGCGCACGGCCACCAGCCCCGTCCCCACCGCCTGCCGCAGGTGCCGGGCCGCCGTGGTGGGGTGGGTCCCGGTGGCCGCCGCGACCTGCGCCGCGGTGGCCCGCCCGTCCCGCTGCAGCACGGCCGTGAGCTCCTCCAGGTGCGGGGGCACCGCCCCGTGCGGGCGCTCCGGCCCGCCGCGCAGCTGCGCGACCCGCCGCTGCTGCTCGGGGGTGAGCACGTCCAGGCGCCAGTTGCTGCCGATGGCGTACAGGCGGGTGGCCACGGTGACCCGGCTGCGCAGGATCGCCGGGTCGGCCCGCACGAGGGGGAGCACGTCGCGGGTCATCTGCTGCCAGTCGCGGGTGAGCACGGTCAGCCGCACGTCCCAGGCGCGCGCCGACTCCTCCACCGTGCTGATCTCGGGACTCGCGCACAGCCGCCGCAGCACCTCCTCCCGGTGGCCGGGACGGCACTCGAGGCCGATGAAGGTCGCGCAGCCCCGGGTCCCCGAGGTGCCGAGGTGGCCGGTCACCCACGTGCGGCCCTCCGTGCGCAGCCGCTCCCAGCGTGCGGCGAGCGTGGTGGGGTGGCGCCCCAGGGTCGCGCCCAGCTGGGTCCACGTGGCGCGGGGGGCGATCTGCAGGGCGTGGACCAGTTCCAGGTCCTCGACGGGCAGCTCCATGCTCGATCCTTCGGTGTGAGGGTTCTCGTATGCAGTTTATCGCAGTTCTGCGGCGGTCGTGATCCGGGTCACGCCACGCTCGATCCGACCAACGAGCGCGTCCCGCGCCCGCCCGACCGTCCAGGGAGTTCCCATGCCGCTCCGCACCGTCGTCGACGGCGCCTCCACCGAGATCCTGTCCGTGGCCAACCTGCCCGTGCTGTGGATCTGCGCCCTCGGCGTCTTCGCCGTGATCGTCGTCCAGACCCTCGTCTACGTCCGGGCCGCCCGCACCGCCGCCCCGGCCGCGGGGATGACCCGCGAGGAGCTGCGGACCTCCTTCCGCGCCGGCGCGGTCTCCGCCGTCGGCCCGTCCCTGGCCGTGGCCCTCGTGGCGGTGGCCCTGCTGACCGTCTTCGGCGCCCCGGCCGTGCTCGTGCGCATCGGGCTGATCGGGTCCGTGTCCTTCGAGACCGGCGCGGCGAGCATCGCCGCCGGCACCATGGGCGCCGACCTCGGCGGGCCCAGCTACACCCAGGGCGTGTTCGCCGTGGCGTTCATGGCCATGAGCCTGGGCGGGGCGATGTGGATGCTCGCCACGCTGATCCTCACCCCGCTGCTCAAGCGCGGGGACGTGAGCCTGCGGCGGGTCAACCCCGCGGTGATGACCGTCGTGCCCGGCGCCGCCCTGCTCGGGGCCTTCTTCGCCCTCGGCCTGGCGGAGCTGCCCAAGTCGGGCAACCACGTGGTCGCCTTCCTGGCCTCGGCCGCGGCGATGGCGGTCTGCCTCGGGGTCGCCCGGGCGCTGGGACGCCGGTGGATCCGCGAGTGGGCCCTGGGCCTGGCGATCCTGACCGCCCTGGTCGTCACCTACTTCACCGTCGGCGCGGGCCTGTTCCCCGCCGCCTGAGCCGCCGACCCACCGGAGGAGAACCACCATGAACGCCGAGCACACCGCCGCGCTGCGCGAGTTCGACACCACCACGGCCCGCTGGGGCCGGCTGACGATGATCGCCGGGCTGCTCTTCGCCCTCGCCGGACCCGCCTACCTCGTGCTCTTCAGCGGGCTCGACGTCGAGCAGGCCCGGATCTGGACGGCACTGATCGCCATCGCCGGCACCTTCGGCGTGCTGTGGGTGGTCGAGCCGCTGACCTACTACCCGATCCTCGGGCAGGCCTCGATGTACCAGGCCTTCATGATCGGCAACATCTCCAACAAGCTGCTGCCCTCCGCGCTGATCGCCCAGTCGGCGATCGGCGCCAGGCCCGGGACCCGGCGGGGCGAGCTGGCCGCGGTCATGGCCATCGGCGGCGCCGCCGTGGTGCACCTGGTCTCCCTGCTGGTCTTCGTCGGCGTCCTCGGCACGTGGCTCGTCGGCGTCGTGCCCGCCGACGTGATCGCGGTGGTCCAGACCTACATCCTGCCCTCCGTCATGGGCGCCGTGCTCGTCCAGGCCATCGTCTCGACCCGCAACCTGCGGATGACCCTCGTGGCCGGGACGGTCGCGGCCCTCGTGGTGTTCGTGCTCGTGCCCGCGGTCCCGTCCCTGGCCTTCTTCGGCACGGCCATCGCCGTGCTCACCACCGCGGTGCTGGCGTGGTTCCTGCGCGACCGCACCGCGGCGCCGTCCGGACCGGCGGCGGGCGCCCCCGCCGCCGCGGACGCCCCCGCCGTGCCGGCCGGCCCCGGCGACCCGGCCGCACCGGTCCCGCCGCGGACCGAGGACACCGCCCGCGGCTGAGCCACCCCGCACCCCGCACCCCCGAAGGAGAACGCCATGACCACCACGACCGTCCCGCAGCCGAGCGAGGAGCTCACCGAGCGGATGCACGAGCTCTACCGGCACCTGCACGCCCACCCGGAGCTGTCGATGCAGGAGCACGCCACGGCCGAGCTGATCGAGCGCGAGCTCGACGCGCTGGGGGTGGAGCACTTCCGCTGCGGCGGCACCGGCGTCGTCGGCGTGCTGCGCAACGGGCAGGGGCCGGTGGTGGCCTTCCGCGCCGACACGGACGGGCTGCCCCTGGCCGAGGACACCGGGCTGGACTACGCCAGCACCGCCACCGGCCGCCTCGAGGACGGCACCGAGGTGCCCGTGATGCACGGCTGCGGCCACGACACCCACGTGGCCGTGCTGCTGACGGCCGCGCGCCTGCTCGCGGGCGCGCGCGAGGCGTGGTCGGGGACCCTGGTGCTCGTCTTCCAGCCCGGGGAGGAGACCGCCGCGGGGGCGCAGGCCATGCTGGCGGACGGGCTGTGGGAGCGGGCCCCGCGCCCGGAGGTGGTCCTGGGCCAGCACGTGATGCCGCAGCTCGCGGGCACGATCCACTGCTCGGTGGGCGACGCCATGGCCATGGCGGACTCGTGGCGGGTCACCGTGCACGGCAAGGGCGCCCACGCGTCCCAGCCGCAGGACGCCACCGACCCGATCGTGCTGGGGGCCCACATCATCACCCGGCTCCAGACCGTCGTCGCCCGCGAGGTCGACCCGCGCCGCTCCGCCGTCGTCACGGTGGGGACCTTCCACGGGGGGCTCAAGGAGAACATCATCCCGGCCCGGGCGGAGTTCACGCTCAACGTGCGCACCCTCGACCCGGAGGTGCGCGAGCACGTGCTCGGGGCCCTGCGGCGGATCATCAGCGCGGAGGCCGCGGCCTCGGGCGCCCCCGAGCCCACGGTCGAGGTGCTCTCGACCTTCCCCCGCAACTACAACGACCCCGCCGCCACCACGGAGCTGCTCGAGCACTTCCGCCGGGAGCTGGGGGAGGAGCGCGTGGTCCAGGTCGACCCGCTCATGGGCTCGGAGGACTTCGGCGCCCTCGGCGCGGCCATCGGGGTGCCCTCGGTGTTCTGGATGTTCGGCGGCCACGACGCCGCGACCCTGGCCGGGGAGGGGCCGGTGCCGGTCAACCACTCGCCGTTCTTCGCCCCCGCCGTGGAGCCCACGCTGTCCACCGGCGTGCGGGCGGCCGTGGTGGCGATCCTCGCCCGGCTCGGGCGCTGAGGGCGGGACCGGCCGGCGCCGCGGCGGCGTGCACCGGGCCGGGGGCGTCCGCCGTCGTGCCCCGGTCCGGTGCCCGGGGCCCGACGACGGCCCTGCGGGCCGGCGGCCCGGGCCGGCCGAGCGCACGGCGGGCCGGCGGCACGGGCGCTGCGGCCCGGCGCGGCCGGGCGCGGCTCAGCGCCGGGAGCGGGTCAGCAGCGCGGAGGCGCCGCTGACGAGGACCATCGCCGCGGCGGCGCCGATCGCCGCCGCGAAGGCCCCGTCCGGGCCGGCGAGCTCGGCGAGGGACCCGGCCAGGGCCGCGCCCAGGGCCGTGCCCAGGACCACGCCGCCGGCCAGCAGCGTCATGACGGTGCCCTGCCGCTCCGGCCGGGCGGCGTCCCCGCCGACCGTGAAGATCGTGACCATCACGGGGCCCACGGGGATCCCGGCCACGAGCAGCGCGACGACCATGGCGGGCACGGTCGCCGGGGCGAGCAGCAGCAGGCTCAGCCCGGCCATGGCCGCGGCGCTGCCCACCCACCGGGCGCCGGGGCGCAGCCGCTGCGGCCACCACGCCACGGACAGCGCCGCCGCGGCCGAGCTCAGGCCCAGCACGGCGTAGAGCAGCCCGGCCGCGCTCTCCAGCCCGAAACGGCCGCCGAACGCGGCCAGCCCGTTCTGCAGGGCCCCGAAGAAGGTGCCCATGGCGACCATGCCCAGCACCGGCAGCAGCACGAGCACCCGCTCGCGCGCGCTCATCGGGACCGGGGGCCCGGCCGCGGCACGGGCCGGGCCCGCCACGGCGCGGCCGGAGGGGTGCAGGGCGAAGGCCGGCACGAGCAGCAGCACGAGCAGCGCGGAGAGCACGAACGGCAGCCAGGGCGCGACGAGGGAGGCCAGCAGCCCCACCAGGGCGGGCCCCAGGACGAAGGTCAGCTCGTCCGCGGTCGACTCGTAGGACAGCGCCGTGTCGAGGGTCCGGCGGTCGGGGCCGGCCAGCGCCCGCCAGCGCACGCGCACGAGCGGGCCGACCGGCGGGCACGTCGCGCCCACGAGCAGGGCCGCCGCCACGACGGCCGGCAGCGCCGGCCCGCCCGGACCCAGGGGCACGTGGGCGGCGGCGAGCAGCAGGGCGGTGCTCACCGCGTGGAGCAGGGCCAGGACCAGCAGCACCGGCCGCTGGCCGGCCCGGTCGGCGAGGGCCCCGGCCAGCGGCCCGCCGGCGGCGGCGCCGATCCCCACGGCCCCGGCGGCCAGCCCTCCGGCGGCGTAGGACCCGGTGACGGCGGTGGCCAGGGTCAGGGTGCCGACGGTGACCATCGCCATGGGCAGGCGGGCCAGCAGGGCCAGCGGGAGGAAGCCGAGGCCGGTCAGCCGCACGAGCCGGGTCCACGGCCCGCCGTCCGCGGCGGGCCGTGCGGATGCGGCGGCGGGGCCGGCCGCGGTGCCGGGGGACGCGGCCGGGCCGGGCACGGCGGGCGCGGGCACGGCGGGCGCGGGCACGGCGGTGAGGGGGCCGGTCGAGGGGTGGGCGGGGGGTGCGGTGGTCACGGGTCTCCTGAGCAGCTGCGCACCGTCCCGCCTCCCGGTGCGCCCGACCCGGACACGCCCGCTAGTCTACCGGCCCCCGCGCCGGCACGCGGGTGATCTCCACCGCACCCGTGGCCGAGGAGGCGTGGAGGCAGGGCCGGTCGGCGGGGGCCGCGGCGCAGACCGCGGCCGCCGGCCGGGCGGTTCCGCCCCGCTCCGCACCGGGCACGGCGGGGGTCCACCAGTCGGCCTCCGGCACCGTCGCCTCGACGGAGCCCGCGCCGGCCGTCAGGGACGTGCGCCGGGGCGCCTCGCCCACGAGCCGGACCTCGGTGGAGCCGACCTCGGTGTGCACGTCCAGGTCCTCGCGCACCCGCAGCCCGTCGAGCTCGACCGACCCGACGTCGGAGGCCGCCCACAGGGAGCGGGCGCTGCCGGAGGCCTCGACCACCCCGGCGTCGGTCTCGAGGCGCACGTCGCCGAAGTCGCCCTCGAGGCTCAGGACGCCGGCGTCCGAGGACAGCCGCAGGTCCACGGGCCCGTCCCCGGAGGGGACGGTCACGCGCACGTGCATCCCGCCGCCGGCACCGGGCCAGGAGCTGCCCGGGAGGGCGTCGATGCTCAGCCGCCCGTCCGCGACGCGGGGCTCGGGGGCGCTCTCGAGCCGGATCCCGGCGTAGACGGACTCCACGCGCAGGTCGGGCACGTCGGCCGTGGCGACCTCGACCACGGCCGAGCGGCCGTCGACCACGACCGTGTCCACGGGCTCGGTCACCGTGGTCGCGACCCGGTGCTCCTGGACGGACAGGGCGGCGGCCGCGACCGCGCCGCCGCTGCCCAGCAGGGCCAGGGCGCCGAGGCCGCCGAGCACGGCGGTGGGCACGAGCCAGGCGGCGCGCTCGCCGCTGCCGGGGACGGACCGGGGGCTGGGGTGGGTGGTCATGGCCGGAACTCCTGACGGGTCGGACGGGTCGGGCGGGCCCCGGGGGACGCCGCCCCCGGAGGTGCCGCCCCGGGATCGGGGTAGCCGAGGTAGCGCAGCACCGCGCGGACGCGGCGGTTGCCGCCGTCCTCGTGGGCGAGGCCGAGCTTGGTGAACACGGAGCGGATGTTCTTCTCGACCGAGGACTCGGTGAGGAACAGGTTCGCCGCGATCGAGGCGTTGGACAGGCCCTGGGCCATGAGCCCGAGCACCTCGTGCTCCCGCGGGGAGAGCAGCTCCAGGTCCTGGCGGTGCCGGGAGCGCACGAGCAGCTGGGCGACGACCTCGGGGTCGAGGACGGTGCCGCCGGCGCCGACGGTCTCCACGGACTCGAGGAACTGCTCGACGTCGGCCACGCGGTCCTTGAGCAGGTAGCCGAGCCCGTCCCGGCGGGAGGCGATGAGCTCCGCGGCGTAGCGCTCCTCGACGTACTGGGAGAGCACGAGCACGGCGATGCCGGGGTGCTGGGCGCGCAGCAGGACCGCGGCGCGGATGCCCTCGTCGGTGAAGGTCGGGGGCAGGCGCACGTCGACGAGCGCGAAGTCGGGGGCGTGCTGCTCCACGGCCCGCAGGAGGTCCTCGGCCGTGTCGACGTCGGCGACCACCTCGTGCCCGGCCTCGGTGAGCAGGCGCACGAGCCCGGCGCGCAGCAGGACGGCGTCCTCGGCGACGACCACGCGCATCAGGACCGCCCCCCGGTGCTGCCGGCCGGCAGCTCGACGCCCAGGACGGTGGGCCCTCCGGCGGGGGAGTCGAGGGTGAACCGCCCGCCGGCGGAGCGGACGCGGTCGGCGATCCCCGACAGGCCGCCGCCGGGCACGACCACGGCACCGCCGCGGCCGTCGTCGAGGACCCGGGCGAGGACCCGGTCCGCGCCGGGGTGCTCGCCGCTCTGGAGGGAGACCTCGACGGAGACCCCGGTGGCCCCGGCGTGCTTGACCACGTTGGCCAGCCCCTCGGCGACCGCGAAGTACACGGCGGCCTCCGTCTCGGGGGCCAGGCGGGGCACGCGCACGTCCACGGCGACGGGCACGGGGGACTGGGCGGCCACGGCCGACAGCGCCGCGTCCAGGCCCCGGTCCTCCAGCACCGCGGGGTGGAAGCCGCGGGCCAGCCGGCGCAGCTCGGCGATGGCGGCCTTCGTGGTCGCGTGGGCCTCGCCGATCAGCTCCTTCGCGGCGGCGGGGTCGTCGTCGATCCGGCGCCGGGCCATGGAGAGGTTCATCGCGACGGCGACCAGCTGCGGCTGCACGCCGTCGTGCAGGTCCCGCTCGATCCGGGAGCGCTCGGTGCGCGCCCCGCGCACGGCGGTCTCGCGGGCGGCGGCCGCCTCGGCGGCCCGCCGGCGAAGCTCCGCGGCCTCGTCCACGCGCAGCAGCAGCCGGGACAGGCCCCGGTGGGCGGCCGCGCACAGGCCGACGACGACGAGGCCGGTCAGCGCGATCGTGCTCCCGGCGAGGACGACGGCCCAGCCGGGCCAGGCGCCGGGCCCGCCGGCCGGCCACACGGGGTTCCCGGGCGCCGCGTAGAGGGGGGCGAGGGCCAGGGCGAGCGCCGCGCCGGTGCCGGCGAGGGCGCCCACGACCGCCCAGCCGAGGGCGGTCGTGAGGACCAGGTGCAGCAGCCCGGTCCACAGCGGGGCCTCGGAGACGTCGAGCCACAGCTGGTGGAGCAGCCGCCAGCCGTCGGTGCGCGGCGAGCGCCGCCGGTGCGGGGCGGGCAGCACGAGGCCGAAGGCGGCCTGGGTGCGGCGGCGCTCGACCCACACCGCGGCGCGGGCGGCGTAGACGGCGGCCGCGAGGGGCACCACGCCGACCACGACCGGCAGGGCGGCGACGCCGGAGGTGACCAGGGCCAGGAGCATGCCCAGCCACAGGGTGCCCAGCGCGGCGTCGACCACGAGGTCGGCGGACCCGGCGAGGAGGGTCCGCGGGGACCAGGGGCCCCAGCCCGGCAGGGCGCCGGGGGCCGCACCGTCCGCGGCGGCGGGGGCGCCGGCCGCCCGGGCGGCGGCGGGGTGGGATCCCGCGGGACGGGGACCGGGGGAACGGGAGTCGTCGTGGCCGGGGGCGGTGTCGGAGGGCGCCGGGCGCCCGCCCTCGTGCTGCCAGGGCACCGGTGGCAGGGGCCGGGTCTCGTGCGGTGTGCTCATGGCCACCACGCTACGGTCGCGGGCGGCCCGCCGACTGCGACGCTGCCCGCCCGGTGCGGGTGCGGATATCCGCACCCGCACCGGGCGGGCCGCCGCCGGGCAGCCCGCCCGGCGACACGCGGCGGCGGCCGGGCGGGCGGGTGTTGACGCAGCTCACATCCCGTCCCTACGGTCGCACCGTGGCCCGGGAGCCGTGCGCCCCGGGCCCCGCCGCCCGAGCCGAGGAGCCCGCCCATGACCACCACCCCGCCGGCCCGTCCCGTGCCCGAGGCCCTGGCCGGGCTGCCGGGCTTCACCCGGGACCCCGCCGAGCTCGAGCGGGTCCGCACCGACCGCTCCGGCTACGTCCCGCCCACGCGCCCCGCCGGCCTCGTGCGGGCCCGCACCGTCGAGGACGTGGTGCGGACGCTGCGCGCCGCCCACGAGCACCGCGTCCCGGTCGTGCCCCGCGGGGCCGGCACGGGCCTGGCGGCCGGGGCCTCGGCCCGCGAGGGCGAGATCGTCCTGGACCTGCACCGGATGAACCGGATCCTGCGCATCGACCCGGTCGAGCAGATCGCCGTGGTGGAGCCGGGGGTGCTCAACGCCGACCTCAACGCGGCCGCCGCCGAGCACGGGCTGTTCTACGCCCCGGACCCGGCCAGCACGTCGATCTGCTCCGTCGGGGGCAACATCGCGACCAACGCCGGCGGGATGCGCTGCGCCAAGTACGGGGTGACCCGTGAGGCGGTGCTCGCGCTGACGGTCGTCCTCGCCGACGGCCGGGTGCTCACCACCGGGGCCGGGACCGTCAAGGCCGTCACCGGCTACGACCTCAAGGCGCTGTTCACCGGCTCGGAGGGCACCCTGGGCGTCGTCGTCGAGGCCGTTCTGCGCCTGCGCCCGGCGCCCGTGGCCACGGCGACCGTCGCGGCCTGGTTCCGCGACGTGGGCAGCGCGGCGGCCGCGGCCTCCGCGGTCATCGCGGCGCGGGCGACCCCGTCGGTGCTCGAGCTCGTCGACGGCCCCACCCTGGGGGCGATCGACCTGGCCACGGGCAGCGCCCACCGCAGCCGCGGCGAGGCCTTCCTGCTCGCCCAGACCGACGGCTTCGGGGCGGAGCTCGAGCGGGACGTGGTGCTGCGGGCGATCGAGCCCTTCGCCGAGTCCGTGCTCGTCGCCGACGACCCGGCGGAGGCGGAGGCGCTCGTGCAGGCCCGCCGCAGCGCCATCCCCTCGCTCGAGGCCCTCGGGCGGGTCTCGATCGGGGACGTCGGGGTGCCGCGCCACCGGCTCGCGGAGATGGTCACCGGGCTGCGGCGGATCGCGGAGGAGACCGGCGTGGAGATCTGCACGGTCGCCCACGCGGCGGACGGCAACCTGCACCCCATGATCGTCGTGGACCGGGACGAGCCGATCACCGAGGGCCCGCCCAAGCTCGCCCTGGGCCGGATGTTCGAGCTCGCCCGCAGCCTCGGCGGCACCCTGACCGGCGAGCACGGGGTGGGGCTGCTCAAGCAGGACTGGTTCACCGCCGAGGTCGGGGAGCTCTCCCGCGAGGTCCAGCACCGGATCAAGCAGGCCCTGGACCCCCACGGCATCCTCAACCCCGGCAAGGCCGTCTGAGCCGGTCCCGCCGGGCTCACTCGTGGCGCAGGGCCTCGATCGGGTCCTTGCGCGCGGCCCGGACGGCGGGCAGGGTCCCGGCGAGGAACGCGATGCCCACGACCGCCGCGACGATCAGCAGCACCCGGTCGCCCTCGAAGGCGAACAGCGACAGCCCGGGCAGCCGGGCCAGCGGCCCCGCGGCCAGGGCGTCGCTCGCCGCGGTGCCGGCCAGGACGCCGGCCGCGGCGCCGGCGACCGCCCCCAGGAACCCGATCACCACGGCCTCGAGGGAGAACAGCCCGAAGACCTTGTGCCCGCCCATGCCCACGGCCTTCATCAGCCCGATCTCCCGGGTGCGCTCCTGCACGGACATCAGCAGCGTGTTCACGATGCCGAGACCGGCGGCGAGCAGCGCCACGACCGCCGAGGTGTTGAGGATCCACACGATCCCGTTGATCACGGCCCGGAACATCCCGAGCTTGTCCTCGACCGTGGAGGCGACCATGCCCTCGTCCTCCAGCCGGTCCTGGACCGCCCCGATCCGGTCGAGGTCCGGGACGCTGACCGTGGCCATGAGGTAGCTCTCCGGCACGGGCTGCGGGCCCCCGGAGACCTGGTGGGCGTGCAGCCGCTCGTTGAAGGACGCCGAGGGAATGGGGTTCAGGGCCGTCCCCGCGAGGCTGGCCTGGGTCACCCCCGAGACGGTCGCCGGGAAGGCCCGGGGCCGGCCCGCGACGTCCTCCATCACGACCTCCACGCGCGCCCCGACCGCCTCCTGCGGGGAGGCGAAGCCGAGGCCCGCCACCCAGCTGCCGGGCAGGGACAGCTCGTCGCGGCCCGGGTCCGGGGCCCGGCCGGCCACGAGCCGCAGCCCCTCGACGTCGACCGGGATGCCCAGGGGCAGCTGGAAGCGCTCCCCGCCGGGGGTCTCCAGCCAGCTGGGCGTCACCGAGTACATGGGCTCCACGGAGGCCACGTGCTCGAGGCCCTCCAGCAGTGCCACGTCCCCGGGGGTCAGCCCCTCGAAGGAGACCCCCAGCCCCGTCTGCACCCGGGAGGACCCCGGTTCCCAGGGCCGCGGCCCCGAGCCGGAGGAGAGCTCGACGAGCGGGTGGGAGCGCTGGACGTAGAGCGTGTCCGGGGTGCCGAAGGCCGCGACCGTCTCGTCGATGTAGCGGTTGACGCCGGTGCCCATCCCCGAGGTGAGGGTCAGGGCGAGGGCGCCGATGAACACCGCGAGGACGGTCAGGCCCGCCCGCAGCCCCGCGCGGCGCGTGTTGGCCACGGCCGCGCGCAGCAGGTCCGCCCACGTCATCGCACGGCCCCCGCGGGGTGGACGTCCCCGCGCGGGAGCACGTCCGCCGCGAGCAGCGGCACGCGCGCCGGCGGGCCGGCGACCAGACCGTCGCGCAGGTGCACCCGGCGGTCGCAGCGGGCGGCCAGGGCGTCGTCGTGGGTGACGACCACGAGCGTGATGCCGCGCTCGCGCTGGAGGCCGAGGAGGGTGTCCTCGACCACCGCCCCGGTGGCCGAGTCGAGGTTGCCCGTGGGCTCGTCGGCGAAGACCACGAGGGGGTCGTTGACCAGGGCGCGGGCGATCGCCACGCGCTGCTTCTGCCCGCCGGAGAGGTCGGTGGCGCGGCTGGCGGCCTTCCCGGCCAGCTCGAGCCGCTCCAGGACCTCGAGGCCGCGGCGGCGGCGCTCGGCCCGGCGCACCCCGGCGATGGTCAGCGGCAGCACGACGTTCTCGAGCACGGACTGGTGCGGGGTGAGGAAGAACTGCTGGAAGACGAAGCCGAACGCGGTGTTGCGCACCCGGTCGACCTCCCGCGCCGACAGCGACGCCGCGGGGCGGCCCTCGACCGCCACGGTCCCGGAGGTCGGGGCGTCGAGCAGGGCCAGCAGGTGCATCAGGGTGGACTTCCCGGAGCCCGACCGGCCCACGACGGCGACCGACTCCCCGCGCCCGATCCGCAGGCTCACCCCGCGCAGGGCCTCGACCCGGTCGGCGCCGCGGCCGTAGGCCCGCACCAGGTTCTCGGCCTCCAGCACCGCGCAGCTCATCCTCGCGTCCCCCTCGTCGCCCGGCCGGCACCGCCGGCGGCACCGCGCGGCCGGCGGCCCGCCCCGGGCGGTGCCGCCGGTCGGTCCGCGCGGACGGGGCTCCCCGCACCCCGGGGACCATCATGTGCACGCGCACAGCGCGGGCGGAACCTGTGACGCGCCGCCACTAGAGGGGACAGACCCGGCCGGGGCGGCGCTGACGACCTGTCGCAAACCCCCTGTCGGGCCCGTCCCTAGACTGGAGGGGTGCAGGCATGGCTCGAGTCCCTCCCCCTCGGCGCCGGCATCGCCTTCTTCTGGCTCGTGGCCGTCGTGCGGACCACGGTCGTCTACGCGCTCGGCCGGGCGGCCGCCCGCGGCGGGCGGCGCGTGGCCGCGGTGCGGCGCGCCACGGACGGGCCCGTCTACCGGCGGGCCGAGCGGCTCGTGCACCGGTGGGGCGTGCTCGCCGTCCCGGCCTGCTTCCTGACGGTCGGGCTGCAGACCGCCGTCATCCTCACCACCGCCCTCACGCGCATGCCGCTGTCCCGGTGGGTACCGGCGATGCTCGTGGGCACCTTCGTGTGGGGCGTGGTCTACGGCACGGTGGGGATGGCCGTGGTCTGGGCGTTCCTGCGCCGGCCCGGGGTCGCGGTGGCCGCCGTCGCCGTCGTGGTCCTGGCCGCCGCCGTGCACGCGGCCCTCCGGGCGGGGCGCCGCCCGGCGCGCGAGCACGCCGGCCCGCAGGCCTGAACGGGCCGGGGGCGCGCGGACCGCCCCCGGGGCGGTCTCACTCCTGCCGCTCGACCTCGGCGGCGTCCGCGGCCCGCACGGAGGACCCGCCCGCCACGTCGGAGAGCTCGTCGCCGAGGTCCCCTCGACGTCGGTGCCCGGCCCGCGCTCAGATCCGCAGGTGGACCAGGGACGGGCCCGTCAGCGTGAGCGCGAGGGCGACCTTCTCGGCCAGGTCCTCCTGCGTGGCCTCGAGGCCCGTGGCGCCGAAGGCCTCGGCCAGCGCCGGCCAGTCCGGCTGGCGCAGGTCCACGGCGAGCGGGTCGATGTCCCGGTCGACCATGTTCTGCCGGATCTCCCCGTAGCCGCCGTTGTCCACGCACACGATCGGCAGGTCCAGGCCCAGCTCCACGGCGGTCATCAGCTCCTGGACCGAGAACATCAGCGCGCCGTCGCCCACGAGGCACAGCACGGGCCGGTCCGGTGCGGCGAGCTTCGCCCCGATCGAGGCGGGCAGCCCGTAGCCCAGGGTCGCGTACGTGCCCATGTACAGCAGCGAGTGCGGCAGCTGCGCGCGGAAGAACGTGGTCGAGCCCAGGTAGGTGACCTGCGAGGAGTCCCCGCCGATGATCGTGTCCTCCGGGACCACGGACATGATCGTCTCGTTGAGGGCGGCGAGCTCGGGGGCGGTGCGCCGGCCCTCGTCGTCGAGCCGGGCGAAGACCTCGGTGAGGTCGCGGGCGGGGCGCGGGGGCAGCGGACCGATCGCCTCGAGGAGCTGCGGGACCACGGCCGCGGAGTGGCCGGGCAGCTCGATGTCCGGGTCGAGGTTGCACAGCATCTGCTCGCGCGCGATGTCCACGCGCACCACCGGCCCGTCCGGGACGACGTCCCCGCCCCACAGCTCGGCCTCGCCCACCTTGGAGCCGATCACCAGCAGCGCGTCGGCCGAGCGCAGGAACTCGTGGGCCGTGGACAGCCTCAGGTCCGCGCCCAGGGACAGCCGGTGCCGCTCCGGGATCGCGCCCTTGCCGTTGGTCGTGGTGATCACCGGGGCCTCGAGCAGCTCGGCGAGCTCGAGCAGCCGTGCCCCGGCGGGCAGGGAGCCGCCGCCGGCCAGGATCACGGGGCGGCGGGCCGCACGCAGCACCTCGGCGGCCCGGCGCACGTCGTCGGCCGGGGCCGGCTGCGGGGCGCCCAGCGGCCGCGGGGCCACCTGCCGGTCGGTGTACTCCAGCTCCGCCTCGAGGACGTCCAGCGGGATCTCGATGTGCACCGGCCGGGGCCGGGAGTGGGTGAAGTCCCGGAAGGCGTCGTGGACCATGGTCACCGCCTCGGCGCCGCTGGTCACCCGGCGGGAGCGGCCCACGATCGCGTCCACGGCGGCGGAGGGGTTCTTCGTCTCGTGCAGCGAGCCGATGTCCCGGAAGTCGTGGCCCAGCGGCCGGCCCGGGGAGAGCAGGATCATCGGCCGCGACTCGGCGTAGGCGGTCGCCGCCCCGGACAGGGAGTTGAGCAGGCCCGGCCCGGAGGTGGTGATCACGACCCCCGGCAGCCCGGAGACCTGGCTCCAGCCGTCGGCGCCGTACGCGGCGCCCTGCTCGTGGCGGGTCGTGACCGCCCGGATCCCGAGCTCGCGCAGGGGACGGTAGAACTCGAGGGAGTGGGTCCCCGGGATCCCGAAGACGGTGTCGACCCCGTAGCCGCGCAGGGTCTCCAGGACGGCGCGGGCGGTCGTGCGGCGGGCGCTCACGGGCGGGCCTCCGCACCCGCGGGGGCGGCCGGGGCGGTGTGCCTGCGCCCCCGGGCGGCTGCTCCGGCGGGGAGGGGGAGGACCGGTGGGGCGCTCATCGGCTTCACGTCCTTCTCCGGGAGCGAGCCGCGGCCCCGGACTGCTCGTCCTGTTTTCCAGGGATCAACAAAAGTTTCCCCCAGCGTATGATGCGGATCACGTTCTGGGAACGGTGCCGGTGGCCGGCCGCCGGCGGGGAAAGGGGGTGGCGCGGTGAAGGCCCTGCCGATCGAGAGCTCCGAGGCCGCGGTCCGGGTCGGCGCCCGGCTGCGCAGCCACCGCCTGCGGGCCCGCATGACCATCGACCAGCTGGCCTCCGCCGCCGGGCTGACCAAGGGCTTCGTCAGCCGCGTCGAGCGGGACCTGACCTCCCCGTCCGTGGACTCCCTCGTGCGCATGTGCCGGGTGCTGCGCCTCG
The DNA here is from genome assembly GCF_001482365.1 of Kocuria flava. Lineage (NCBI taxonomy): Bacteria > Bacillati > Actinomycetota > Actinomycetes > Micrococcales > Micrococcaceae > Kocuria > Kocuria flava. The sequence continues at coordinate 1,118,945 of NZ_CP013254.1, forward strand.
AGGTCGGGGAGCTGTTCGCCGGGCCCGCGGAGGTCGAGCTCGTGCGCCTCGCCGACGCCCCGCACGTGGACCTCGGCGGTGAGGGGATCGAGGAGCAGCTGATCACCCCCGCCGGCCGGCGCCGCGTGCAGGTGCTGCGCGCCCGGGTGGCCCCCGGCGGCCGCGGCGAGGAGGCCATGTACACCATGGACTGCGAGACGGAGGTCCTGCACCTGATCAGCGGGTGCTTCCGGCTCCACGTCCCGGGCCGCACCCACGACCTCGCGGCCGGGGACACCGTGACGATGCCCGGCTCGGAGCCCCACACCTGGGAGAACCCCGGCGACGAGGACGCCGTGCTGCTGTGGATCCTCGGCACCTGACCCGACCCGCCCGACCCCGCCCGGGGCCCCGTGCCCCGGCCCGCCCCGAGAGGACCCCTCGCATGGACCACGACCGCACCACCGCCACGACCCCGGAGGGCACCCCCGTGCTCGGGCCCGTCGACGCCGCCCGCACCCCCCGGTGGGTCGGGCCGGCGACCTTCGCCCGGCTCCCGCGCACCGACGAGGTCGGGCACACCGACATCGCCGTGGTGGGGGTGCCCTTCGACGCGGGGGTCTCCTACCGGCCCGGCGCCCGCTTCGGGCCCCACCACGTGCGGGAATCCTCCCGCCTGCTGCGCCCCTACAACCCCGCCCAGGACGTCTCGCCCTTCGCCGGCGCCCAGGTCGCCGACGCCGGGGACCTCGTGGCCAACCCCTTCGACATCCGCGAGGCCATCGCCGCGATCGAGGCCGGGGCGAAGGAGCTGATGGGCGAACGCACCCGGCTCGTGGCCATCGGCGGGGACCACACGATCGCCCTGCCGCTGCTGCGCGCGGCGCACTCGCGCCACGGGAGGGTCGCGCTGCTGCACTTCGACGCGCACCTCGACACCTGGGACACCTACTTCGGCGCCGAGCACACCCACGGCACCCCGTTCCGCCGTGCGTTCGAGGAGGGCCTGCTCGACACGGACGCCGTGTGCCACATGGGCACCCGCGGCCCCCTCTACGGCACCCGGGACCTCGAGGACGACGCCCGCTTCGGCTTCGGCATCGTCTCCTCCGCCGACGTCCTGCGGCTGGGGGTGGACGCCGTCGTCGCGCACCTGCGCGAGCGCGTCGGGGACCGCCCGCTCTACGTCTCCCTCGACATCGACGTCCTCGACCCGGCCCACGCCCCCGGCACCGGCACCCCCGAGGCCGGGGGGATGACCAGCCGCGAGGTGCTCGAGATCCTGCGCGGGCTGCGCGGGGCGGACGTGGTGGGCTGCGACGTCGTCGAGGTCGCCCCCGCCTACGACCACGCGGAGCTGACCGGGGTCGCCGCCGCCCACGTGGCCTACGAGCTCATCACGCTGCTGGCCCTGGGCGCGGGTGCGGCCCCCGGCGGGCCCGCCTACGGGCTCGCCCGGCACGTCCACGGCGCCGCGCCCCGGCCCGCCGCGGAGCGGACCGGGGACGACGGCGGGGCGGACCGGTGAGCGGGACCGCGCGCGCAGGCCGCACGGGCGCACCGGGCCTCCCGGACCCGGCGGCCCTGTTCGCCCGCCGGGCCGAGGGGTTCCGCCCCTCGCCGGTGCGCGCGGTGTTCGAGATCGCGATGCGCCCGGGGATGATCTCCCTGGCCGGCGGCAACCCGGACACCGGCGCCCTCCCGCACGCGGTCCTCGCCGGGACCGCCGCGCGCCTGCTCGCCGAGCGCGGGTCCGAGGTGCTCCAGTACGGCTCCGGGGCCGGGATCGAACGGCTGCCGGAGCTGGTCTGCCGGCTCATGGACCTCGAGGGCGCGGCCACCGACCCCGGACGGATCCAGATCACGGCCGGCTCCCAGGCCGGGATCGACCTGGTGGTCAAGCTCTTCTGCGACCCCGGCGACGTCGTCGTGGCCGAGGGCCCCACGTACGTGGGGGCGCTGGGGGTCTTCGGCAGCTACGAGGTCGCGGTCTCCCACGTCGACGTCGACGACGACGGGCTCGACCCCGAGGCCGTCGCCGAGCGGATCGACGCGCTGCGCGCGACCGGGCGGACCGTGAAGCTGGTGTACACCGTGCCGACCTTCCACAACCCCACCGGGGTCACCCTCGGCGAGGAGCGCCGCCGCCGGCTCGTGGCGGTGTGCGCCGAGCGCGGGGTCGTGGTCCTCGAGGACGACCCCTACGGGCTGCTCGGCTTCGACCGGGAGCACCGCCTGCCGTCCCTGTACTCCCTGGACCCGGAGACGGTGGTGCACCTGGGCAGCTTCTCGAAGATCTTCTCGCCGGGGCTGCGCGTGGGCTGGATCGCCGCGTCCCCGGCGGTGCGGGCGCGGCTGCAGATCGCGGCGGAGGCCGTGACGATCCACCCGTCGGTGCTGGGCCAGGAGCTCGCCGCCGAGTACGTGGGCGGCGAGCACTGGCGCCCCGCCCTGGACCGGGCGGTGGCCCGCTACCGCTCCCGCTGCGCGGCGATGATGGCCGCCCTGGAGGAGCACATGCCCGAGGGCGTGCGCTGGACGCGCCCGGCCGGCGGGTTCTTCACGTGGCTGGACCTGGACCCGGCCCGGGCCCACGGGGACCTGCTGCACCGGGCGATCGACCACGGCGTCGTCGTCGTCCCCGGCGGGGCCTGCTACGCGGACGGCCGGCCCAGCACGAGCCTGCGGCTGGCCTTCTCCGCCGCCGCGGAGGAGGACATCGCCGAGGGGGTCCGCCGGCTCGGGCGCATGCTGCGCGCCTGAGCCCGCGCCCGCCGCCGGGCGGGCACGGGCTCAGGCCAGGACCGCCTCGGCGGCCCGGCGCCCGGAGCGCAGCGCCCCCTGGATCGAGGCGGTGTCGCGGTGGTCCCCGCACACGAACCGCCCGTCGCCGAGGGCGGCCGGGCGGTCGGGGACCAGCGGCGGCAGCTGCTCGGGCAGCCCGTCGCGCACCTCGTGCACGGTGACCACCTCCCAGCCGGCGGTGGCCGTGCCCCAGATCCCGGCGAGCTGGCGGCGGACCTCCGCCTCGGCCGGCAGGCCGGCCCCGCGGGGGAGCAGGGAGGTGGCCTGCACCAGCGCGCGGGCGTCGGGGGAGTAGGTCGGGGCGGCGTTGCTCACCACGGCCGTGTCCGTCAGCGGACCGCGGGTCCGCCCGGGCAGGACCAGGCAGCGCAGCGGCGAGGGCGGGACCGGAGCGGCGAACCACCACGTGGCCTCGCCCTTCATGGGCGCCGCCGCCAGGCCCAGCAGCGCCCCGGCCGCGGGGGCCTCCGTGGCCACGACCACCGCCGGCGCCTCCCACGCCGCGCCGGCGGCCACCGCCCGCCACCCGCCCGGCACGCGCTCGAGGGCCTCGACCCGGGTGCCCAGCACCGCGCGGGCGCGCAGCCCGTCGTGGATCCAGGCCGGCAGGGCGCCCATGCCCGCCGCGGGCAGGCCGGGGGTGCCGAGCACGAACCAGCCGGCGAGCCGGCGCACGAGATCGGCCGAGGTGCGGCCCTCGTCCTCCAGGACGACCCCGGACAGGAACGGCTCGAGCACGAGCTCGCGCAGCGGGCCCCGGACCCCGGCGGCGTCGAGGCTCTCGCGCCAGGGCCGGTCGGCCTCCTCCCGGTGCCGGGCCCGGGGGTCGAGCACCGGGGCCAGCCACGCGGCCAGGGCGGGCAGGCGCCGCAGCTCCACGAGCGGGCTGCGCAGGGTCCGCGCGAGCCGGGCCGGATGGCGGCGGGGGTCGGCGAGGACGTCGATGCCGCCCTCCCGGGCCACCCCGGCCGCGGCCTCGAAGCGCTGCAGGCCCAGGGCGCGCACGTCCACGGCCCGGCGCAGCTCCGGGTAGGCGGGGTTGAGCACCTGGAAGCCGCGGTCGCAGCGGAAGCCGTCGACGACGTCGGTGCGCACGCGCCCGCCCACGCCGTCGGAGGCCTCCAGCAGCACCACGTCCAGGCCGCGCTGCTCGAGCAGGCGGGCGCACTGCAGGCCGGCGAGCCCGGCGCCGACGATGACGACGTCGTGGTCCACGGGAACCTCCTGGCCGCGGCCGGCGGGACCGCCGCGGCGCGTCGCGGGTCCGGCCGGGCGGCCGGGCCCTCCTGGTGCGACCGTCCTACAGCGGTGCCGCGACCGCCCCCGGCCGGGCCTGCGGGGCCGCGGCGTCGCGGGCCGGGACGGTGAACAGGGCCGACTCCACGGTGAGCCCGGGGCCGAAGGCCAGCGCGCACACGGTGCGCTCCGCCCCGGCGGGGAGGCCGCCGAGGACCCGGTCGAGCACGTGCAGCACGGTCACGCTGCTCATGTTGCCACGCTCGGCCAGGACCGCGCGCGAGGCGTCCAGGGCCCGCGGGGGCAGCCCCAGGGTCCGCTCGAGCTTGTCGAGGATGCCGGGCCCGCCCGGGTGCACGGCCCAGTCCGTGATCGACCCGGGGTCCACGGCCCCCTCCGGTCCGGTCAGCAGGGCCTCGAGGGCGGCGTGCACGCTGCCCTCGATGACCCGCGGCACCGCGGCGCCCAGGACCATCTCGAAGCCCTCGTCCCCGATCGTCCAGGCCATCTCCTGCTCGCCGTCGGGCAGGACCAGGGTGCTGAACCGGTCGAGCGCGAGCAGCGGCTCCGCCCCGCCGGGCCGGCGGCAGCTCACCAGCGCCGCGCCCGCCCCGTCCGCGAACAGCGCCGCCCCGCGCACGGCGTCGGCGTCGCGGGCCGGGCGCAGGTGCAGGCTGCACAGCTCCGCGGCGACGACCAGCACGACCGCGTCCGGGTCGGCCGCGGCGATCGCCCGGGCCTGGCGCAGGCCCACGAGCGCGCCGTGGCAGCCCATGAACCCGATGTGGGAGCGGCGCACGGCCGGGTCCAGGTCCAGGTCGCGGACCAGCCGGTAGTCGGGGCCCGGGGCGAAGAAGCCGGTGCAGGAGACCGTGACCACGTCCGTGACCTGCGCCGGGTCCAGGCCCGGGCAGCGCGCGAGCGCGTCGCGGGCGGCGGCGGCGAACAGGCCGGGGGCGTGCTCGACGTAGGTGCGGTTGCGCGCCCCCGTCAGCGGGGCCAGCATCCGCCCGTCCGGGGCCAGGTAGACCGAGCCGTCCCGGGCGCCGGCGTCGACGAGCTCCGGGAGGACGGTGTGCCGCCGCTCGACCCCCGCGGCGCCGAACACGGTGCGCACGAGCCGCTGGGCGAGGCGGTCGGTGCCGGGCTGGGCGAGGTAGAGGTCGCGGGCCTCGGCCTGGCCGAGCACGTGCGGCGGCAGTGCCGAGCCGAGGGACAGGAGAGCGGGGGTCACCCGACCCAGTATCGACCCGCGCGCCCCCGGGCGCCATGCGGGGCGCGCCGCGCCCGGGCCCGTGCAGGCCCGGGCGCTGTTGGCGATCGCACTTCGCATTGGGTCACACGCGCGGACCGTTCCTAGGCTGGCCGGAGCACAGGAGTGGGGGCTCCTGGTTCCGCCGGGCACACGGCAGGGGATCCGCCGCCGCTCCCGGTCCTCCGGGGGGCAGGACCGCGTGCGCCCCGTTCCGCCCCCGTCCGACCGGCCGGAGGAACCCCCGTGACCCCATCCCGCGCTGTCCCCGCGGCGCTCGCCCTCGCGGCGGGCCTCGCCCTCGCCCCGCTCTCCGCCGCCGCCGCGACTCCCGCGGCGGCCGATCCGGCGGCGCCCGCCCCGGCCTCCGGCCCCGCCCCGGTGTCCGCCCCCGCGGCGGGGACCGACCGCCTCCTGGTGAAGTTCCGCGCGGGCACCGCGCCCGGGACGGCCGAGGACGTGCTGGCCGCCCGCGCCCCCGAGCTCGCCGCCGCGGGGCCGGGGACCGCGCCCACCGTGGACGGCGCCGCGGTGCTGACCGCCCCCGGGGAGCTGGACGAGGACCGCCTGGCCGCGCTCACCACGGCCCTGCAGCAGGACCCCGCGGTCGAGTACGCCGCCCCGGACGTGCGCGCGAGCACCGCCTTCGTGCCGAACGACCCGTCCTACGCGGGGCTGCAGTGGAGCCTGTGGGACGACCCCGCCGGCGTGGGCATGCCCCTCGCCTGGGACCGGGCCACCGGCGCCGGACAGACCATCGCGATCGTGGACACGGGCATCACCGCCCACCCCGACCTCGACGCCAACGTGCTGCCCGGGTACGACTTCGTCTCCCTGCCCGAGAACGGGCGCGACGGCGACGGCTGGGACGCCGACCCCACCGACATGGGCGACTACCCGGACGCGGCGCTGTGCCCGGGCAGCCCGATGGCCCCGGCCTCCAGCTGGCACGGGACGCACACGGCCGGGATCGCCGCGGCGGACGGCAACAACGGCATCGGCGTCACGGGCGTGGCCCCGGACGCCCGGATCCTGCCCGTCCGGGCCGTGGGCGCGTGCAGCCAGGGCTACATCTCCGACGTCGCCGCGGGGATCGCCTGGGCGGCCGGGGCCCCGGTGCCCGGCGCCCCGGCGAACGCCAACCCCGCGGACGTGGTCAGCGTCAGCCTCGCCGTCCCCGGCGCGCAGTGCCCGGCGGTGCTGCAGTCCGCGATCACCGAGGCCACCTCCCGCGGCGTCACCGTCGTCGTCGCCGCCGGCAACCAGGGCATCGACGCCGCCGGCTCCGTGCCGGCCAACTGCGCGGGCGCGGTCTCCGTCGCCGCCACGGACGTCTCCGGCGCGATGCCCGCGTACTCCAACTTCGGGGCCGTGACCCTGGCCGCCCCCGGCGGCGACCCGTGGGCGCAGGTCCACTCCACCGGCAACGCCGGCGCCCAGCAGCAGGGGGCGCCCACCTACATCGGCCGCAACGGCACCTCGATGGCCGCCCCGGTGGTCGCCGGCACGGTCGCGCTGATGCGCGAGGCCGCCCCGGGCCTGAGCCCCCAGGCGGTGCGCGAGCTGCTCACGAGCACCGCCCGCACGGCGCCCGGCGGCTGCGCCCTCGGGTGCGGCGCCGGCATCGTCGACCCCGTCTCGGCCGTGATCGCGGCCCAGGGCGGTCAGCCCTTCACCGTGGCCGGCGGCATCGGCGGGCTGCACCAGCGCATCGCCGCGACCGCCGGCGTGCCCGTCTCCCGCGAGCTGTGCGCGCTGGGCGGCACGCCGTGCTTCCAGGAGTTCGAGGCCGGCTGGATCGTGTGGAACGCCGGGGCCGGGGCCCGCTGGCTGCCGGGCCTGCTCCCCGCCCAGTGGTGGGCCCTCGGCGCCCCCGCCTGACGGACCGCCGCCGGCGGGCGGGCGGCTACGGCCCGTCCGCCGCGCCCGGGCCGTCCCCGCGGTGGCGCGCCCACGCCCCGACGATCCCGGCGGCCACGGCCCCGGCCGTGCCGGCCGCGAGGTCGCCCATGGTGTCCCGGTAGCCGACCTGGACCCGCGGGTCCACCGCGGCGTTGCCGACGAACTCGGCGTACTCCCACAGCACCGCCAGGGCCGTGCCCAGGGCGGTGGCGACGAGCACGTGCGTCACCGCCCCGGGGGCCGCGAGACGCCCCCACCGCTCGAGGGCGCGGAAGGCGAGCTCGGCGAGGACCGCGGTCGCGGCGAAGTGCACCACGAGGTCCCAGAAGGCCAGCCGCTCGTAGAGCAGGAACACCGAGCTCCACGCGGCCAGCAGCAGGACCAGCCCCGTGGCCAGCTCCAGCGGCGCGGGCAGCCGGGCCCGCCAGGTCACGGTCAGGCCCAGGCACACGAGCATCATCACGGCCGCGCCCACGGCGTCGAACAGCCCGGCCGTCAGCAGCACCGAGGCCGGCCCGGCCCAGCGCACGGCGAGCACGAGCGCCCTCACCGGCGCGCCCGCCCGGTCCCGCGCAGCCGGGCGGACCAGCGCTCCCACGGGCGCTCGCGGGCCCAGTTCACGCGCAGGGTCCGCCCGGCGCGGGCGAGGCGGCGCACCGCGGCCGGCCCGGGGCGCAGCGCCCGCGGGGACATGCCCACGGCCGGGCGGGCGAGGAAGACGATGCGCCGCCCCGGGTCCAGCCGGAAGCTCAGGTCCATGTCGTCGTGCAGCTCCGGGTCGGCCCGGTGGACGCGGCCGCGGACCTCGAGCCACCACGACCGGCGCATCGCCATGTTGGTCCCGAACAGCGGCGGGTGCGCCAGCGCCGCCCCGGCGGCCGTCACGTAGAGCCCCACGTACAGGGCGGACAGCACCGTGCCCAGGCCCGGGGGCAGGCCCAGGAACCGGCCCGGACCCGAGACGGCCACCGCGTCCGGGCGGGCCCCGAGCGCCGCGACCAGCTCCGCGACCCACTCCGGACCCGGGCGCGAGTCCGCGTCGCAGCGCACCACCACGTCCCCGCGGGCGGCGTCGTAGCCGGCGGCCGCGGCCGCCGGGATGCCCCGCACCGGCTCCCGCACCACGCGGGCGCCGGCCGCGCGGGCCACGGCCGCCGTCCCGTCCGTCGAGGCGTTGTCGACGACGACGACCTCGTCCGGGCGCCGTGACTGGGCGGCGAGCAGGCGCAGGCACACGGCGAGCTGGGCGGCGTCGTCGCGCGCGGGCACGACCACGGAGACGGACGGGCCAGTCCCGGGCGGGGCGGGCTGCGGGGCGTCGGGAACGGGGAGCATGGGCCCATTCTCCCGGTCCGGCCGGTCCCGGAGGGACCGACCCGCGCCTACAATCGGCACATGCAGGCCGACGAGCGAACCGGAACGGGCGCCGCGGGCGCGCCCGGGGACCCGGCGGGCCCGCCGGCGCGGGGCTTCGACATCCTGTTCCTGCTCCAGCACTTCAGCACCGAGGCCGAGCGCTACGCGGACCAGGTCCGCCGCGGCTTCGGCCTGGCGCACAAGGACGTGCACGCCCTCAACGAGGTGATCCAGGCCAACCGGGAGGGCCGGCCGGTGCGGGCCGGGGACATCGCCCGCCGGCTCGTGCTCAGCCGCTCGGCCACGACCACCGTCATCAAGCGGCTGGTCGCCTCGGGCCACCTCGTGCGCGCCGTGGACCCCCGCGACCGGCGCGAGGCGGACCTGCGGGCCACGGAGGACGCCCACCGGGCGGGCCGGGCGATGTTCCGGGCGATGAGCGAGGAGCTGCTCGCGGTCCTCGACGGCTGCACCGACGAGGAGATCGAGGTGCTCCGGCGGCGGATCCCCGAGCTCACGGAGGCCGTGCGGCGGGCCGGGCGCCGGGCCGGGGAGAGCGGCCCGGACACCGTGCCGCCGGCCGGCGGTCCGCCCGACGGCGGGTGACGCGGACGACTGCTTCGATTTTCGAACGACTGTGGTGGAATGGGGACATGGTGACGGTCTCAGCACGGCAACCGACGGCCTCCGACGCCCCGCCGGGGCGGGCAGGGGCCCCCGACGACGCCGGCCGGGCGCCGGTGCTCGAGGCGTTCCTGGCCGATGCCGCGCAGCGGGCCGCCGCGGTCGACCCCGGTTTCGAGCAGCTGTGGCACGAGCTGTCCCGGCTCAGCGCCGGGGGCAAGCGGATCCGGCCCCGCCTCGTGCGCAGCGCCGCCGCGGCCTACCCCGGCGGCGAGCCCGCGCCCGTGGTCGAGGCGGTGGGCGCGGCCTTCGAGCTGCTGCACACCGCCCTGATCGTCCACGACGACGTCATCGACCAGGACGACCGGCGCCGCCACCAGCCGACCCTCAACGCCGCGGCGGCGGCCCGGGCCGCCGCCGCCGGCTCCGCCCCGGAGCACGCCCGCCAGTACGGGGCCAGCGTCGGGGTGATCGCCGGGGACCTCGCCCTCGCCGGGGCCTACCGGCTCGTGGCCCGGTCCGGGATCGGCCCGACCCGGCTGCCGCAGGTCCTGGACCTGCTCGACGAGGCGCTGTTCGCCTCGGCCGCCGGCGAGCTGCTGGACGTCGACCACGCCCTGCCCGGGGCCCGCCCCGCGAGCGAGCAGGTCCTGGCCGCGACCTGCCTGAAGACCGCCGTCTACTCCTTCGAGGCGCCCCTGCAGGCGGGCGCCGTGCTCGGCGGGGCACCCGCGGAGGACGTGGCAGCCCTCGGCCGGCTGGGACGGGCCGTGGGCACCGCCTACCAGCTCGTCGACGACCTCCTGGGCGTGTTCGGGGACCCCGGGGCCACCGGCAAGTCCGTGCTCAGCGACCTGCGCGAGGGCAAGCGCACGATGCTCGTGGCCGCCGCACGGCGCACCCCGGCCGCCGCCGAGCTGGACGCCGTCCTGGACGGGCGGCGGATCGGCGAGGCCGAGGCCCGGCACGCCCGCGACCTGCTCGAGCGGTGCGGGGCCCGCCGCGAGGTCGAGGAGCTGGTCGAGCAGTGCGCCGCCGAGGCCCTGGCCCTGCTGGGGGAGGCCGGCCTGCCCGCCGCCCTGGACGCCGAGCTGCGCCGCGTCGTGGCCGGCGCCACGGAGCGCGCCCGGTGAGCACCGCACAGGCCCCCGTGGGCGCCGGCACCCCGGCCGAGGCCGCCGCCCGCTACGACGCGGCGGCCCGGGCCGCCGCCGCGACCGTGATCCGGCGCTACTCGACCTCCTTCGGCCTGGCCTGCCGGCTGCTCGCCCCCGGGGTGCGCGAGCACGTCCGCGCCGTCTACGCCCTCGTGCGCGTGGCCGACGAGATCGTCGACGGCGCCTCCGCCGGGGCGGGGGTCCCGCCGGAGGAGGCCCGCCGGCTGCTCGACGACCTCGAGGCCGAGACCTGCGCGGCGACCGCCCGCGGGTTCAGCACCAACCTCGTCGTCCACGCCTTCGCCCGCACGGCCCGGCACGCCGGGATCGGCGAGGACCTGGTCCGGCCCTTCTTCGCGTCCATGCGCGCGGACCTCAGCGAGGACCGGCACAGCGCCGACTCCCTCGACGCCTACGTCTACGGCTCCGCCGAGGTGGTCGGGCTGATGTGCCTGCAGGTCTTCCTCGCGGACCGGCCCGTCCCCGCCGCCGAGCGGGCCGAGCTCGTGGCCGGGGCCCGCCGCCTCGGGGCGGCCTTCCAGAAGGTCAACTTCCTGCGCGACCTCGCCGAGGACTACGGTGAGCTGGGCCGGGTCTACTTCCCCGGCGTGGAGCCGGGGGAGTTCTCGGAGGCGCAGAAGCACCGGCTGCTCGACGACGTCGACGCCGACCTCGCCGCCGCCCGCGCCGTGATCGACGACCTGCCCCGCTCCGCACGCGCCGCCGTGCTGACCGCCCACGACCTGTTCCGGGAGCTGTCCGCGCGGATCCGCGCCACGCCCGCCCGCGAGCTGCTGCGCACCCGGGTGCGCGTGCCCGACGCCCGCAAGGCCGCCCTCGCCGTCGCCGCCGTGGCCCGGGCCCGCCGCCCGAGGCGCCGCGGCCCGCGCGGGCGGCGGGCCGTGGTGATCGGGGCGGGGATCGCCGGCCTCGCGGCGGCGGGCCTGCTGGCCCGCGACGGCTGGGACGTCGAGGTCCTCGAGCGGGGGGAGACCACCGGGGGCCGGGCGGGGCTGCTCGAGCGCGAGGGCTTCCGCTTCGACACCGGACCCTCGTGGTACCTGATGCCCGAGGTCTTCGACCACTTCTTCCGGCTGATGGGCTCCAGCGCCGCCCGGGAGCTGGAGCTGCAGCGGCTGGACCCCGCCTACCGGGTCTTCGGCGAGAACTACGCCGAGCCGCTGGACGTGCGCTCCGACCTCGAGCACACGGTCGCCCAGTTCGAGGCCGTCGAGCCCGGGGCGGGGGCCCGGATCCGGGACTACCTGGCCTCGGCGCGGCGGACCTACGAGCTGGCGGTCGACCACTTCCTCTACACCTCCTACGCGTCGTTCGCGCCGCTGCTGACCCGCGCGGTCGTGCGCTCCCTGCCCGACCTCGCCCGCCACCTCACCGGGTCCCTCCACGACCTCGCGGCCCGCACGGTCGGGGACACCCGGCTGCGGCAGGTCCTGGGCTACCCGGCGGTCTTCCTGGCCTCGGCGCCGCGGATGACGCCGTCGCTCTACCACCTGATGAGCCACATGGACCTCGCCGACTCCGTGCAGTACCCGCAGGGCGGGTTCCGCACGGTGGTCGGCGCGGTCGAGCGCCTCGCCCGGGCCCACGGGGCCCGCATCCGCACCGGGGCCGACGTCGTGCGGATCCGCACCGAGCGGGCCTCCGCCGGCCCGGCCCGGGCGCGCGGGGTCGTGTGGCGCGACGCCGTCGGGGCCGAGCACGAGCTCGACGCCGACCTCGTGGTCTCCGCCGCGGACCTGCACCACACGGAGACGGCGCTGCTGCCGCCGGAGCTGCGGACCTACCCCGAGCGGTGGTGGCGCCGGCGCCGGAGCGGCCCGGGGGCCGTGCTCGTGATGCTCGGGGTGCGCGGGGCGCTGCCCGAGCTGGCCCACCACTCGCTGTTCTTCACCGAGGACTGGGACGCGAACTTCGCCGCGATCTTCGAGGAGCCCACCCGGGTGCCCGATCCGGCGTCGGTCTACGTCTGCCGGCCCTCCGCGACCGACCCGGACGTGGCGCCCGCCGGGCACGAGAACCTCTTCGTGCTCATCCCCGTGCCCGCCGACCCCGGCCTGGGCGCCGGGGGCCCGGACGGGACCGGGGCCCCCGCCGTCGAGGCGGCCGCCGACCGGGTGATCGACCAGATCGCGGCGTGGGCCGGCGTGCCGGACCTGCGCGAGCGGATCGTGGTGCGCCACACGGTGGGCCCGGAGGACTTCCGCCGCGACCTCAACTCGTGGCGGGGCAACGTGCTCGGCCCGGCCCACGTGCTGCGCCAGTCCGCGTTCCTGCGCGGGAGCAACCGCAGCCGGAAGGTCGCGGGCCTGCACTACTGCGGGGGCTCGACGATCCCGGGCATCGGCCTGCCGATGTGCCTGATCAGCGCCGAGATCCTCCTCAAGGACCTGCGCGGGGACACCTCCACCGGACCCCTGCCCGAGCCGGCGGACCCGGCCCCGTGAGCGCGCTGCTGCCCTTCGCCTACCTGGGCTTCCTGCTGCTCAGCCTCGCCGGGATGGTGGTCCTCGACGTGCGGCAGCGGCTGTTCTTCGCCGCCGACCCCCGCCGGGCCGCGCTCGTGCTGCTCACCGGGGTCGTGTTCTTCCTCGCCTGGGACGCGGCCGGGATCCTCCTGGGGATCTTCCTGCACAGCGAGAGCCGGTACGCGACCGGGTGGATGGTCGCCCCGCAGGTGCCGGTCGAGGAGGTCGTCTTCCTCGCCTTCCTGTGCTACCTGATCATGAACACGGTGCGCCTCGTGGAGCAGGCGCTCGCGCGGCGCACCGCCGCGCCCGCCCGCGAGGACGCGCGGGAGGGGAGCCGGCCGTGACCTACGCCCTCGTCATCCCCGTCTTCCTGGCCCTCGCGCTCGTGCCCGCCGTGCTGCTCGTGCGCGCCCCGTCCCCCGCCCCGCCCCGGGGGCGCGCCGCGGCGGTGCTCGGGCTCTCCTTCGCCGTGCTCGCGGCGCTCACGGTCGTCTTCGACAACCTCATGATCGCCGCCGGGTTCTTCGACTACGGCGACGGGCACATCACCGGGCTGCGGATCGGGCTCGTGCCCGTCGAGGACCTCGCCTACCCGCTGGCCGGGCTGCTGCTGCTGCCGGCGCTGTGGTGGGGGCTGGGGGAGCGCGGCCGGGTCGCCTCGACCGTGCGCACCCTCGTGGCGACCTCCCGGCCCGTGTCCTGGGTCAACACCGCCTACCCGTTCGCGGCCGCCTACGTCATGACCACCGGCCGGGTCGACCTCGACCTCGTCGTGGGGACCCTGTTCTTCCTGTTCCCCTACAACCTCGCGATGTACGGGGTCAACGACGTCTTCGACTACGAGTCCGACCTGCGCAACCCCCGCAAGGGCGGGGTCGAGGGCGCGCTCGTGGACCGCTCGGAGCACCGGACGGTCCTGACCGGGTCGGTGCTGGTCGCGCTGCCGTTCCTGGCCTACCTGTTCGCGGCCGGCGGGCCGGCCGCGGCCCTCGTGCTCCTCGTGAGCCTCTTCGCGGTGGTGGCCTACAGCCTGAAGGGGCTGCGGTTCAAGGAGGTGCCGTTCCTCGACTCGGCCACCTCCGCCACCCACTTCGTCTCCCCGGCCGTCCACGGCCTCGTGCTCGCCGGGGCCGGGTGGTCCACGGGCACCGTGGCGCTGTGCGCCGCGTTCTTCCTGTGGTCGATGGCCTCCCAGGCCTTCGGCGCGGTGCAGGACGTGCAGGCCGACCGGGAGGGCGGGCTCGCCTCGATCGCCACGGTCCTCGGGGCGCGCCCGACCGTGCTCGCGGCCGGGGCCTTCTACCTCGTGGCCGGCCTGCTGCTGCTGCTCGTCCCGTGGCCCGGGCCCCTCGCGGCGCTGCTCGTGCTGCCGTACCTCGCCAACCTCGTGCCGTTCCGCTCGATCACCGACGCGGACTGCGAGCGCGCCAACCGCGGCTGGCGGCGGTTCCTGTGGCTGAACTACCTCACGGGCTTCCTGGTGACCATGCTGCTGATCTGGGCGTGGTCGCTCGGGCGCTGAGCCGCGGCCGGCGGGACCGGACCGCACGGTCCGGGGCGTGGGACGGGAACGGGGCCCGGGGCGTGCGCCCCGGGCCCCGTTCCACGCCGGGACCGTCAGAGGTCGGCGAGCACCGAGACCGGGTTCTCCACGGCGTCGGCGACCATCCGCAGGAACCCGCCGGCCGCCCCGCCGTCGCACACGCGGTGGTCGAAGGCCAGGGAGAGCTGGGTGAGCTTGCGGACGGCCAGCTGCCCGTCGACGACCCACGGGCGGTCGATGATCCGCCCGACCCCGAGGATCGCGACCTCCGGGTGGTTGATGATCGCCGCGGCGCCGTCGGTGCCGAAGACCCCGTAGTTGTTGAGCGTGAACGTGGAGCCGGACAGCTCGGCGGGGGAGGCCTTCCCGGCCCGCGCCAGCGCGGTGAGCCGCTTGAGCTCGGCGTCCAGGCCCCGGGCCGAGAGGGTGTGGGCGTCGCGGATGCTGGGGACCACGAGCCCCCGGTCGGTCTGGGCGGCGAAGCCGAGGTTCACGCCGTCGAAGCGGACGATCTCCTGGCTGCCGTCCTCGCGCGTCTCCAGCCGCGTGGCGAGCTCCGGGTGGCGGGCCAGCCCGGCGAGCACGAACCGCGCGATCAGCGCCATGAGCCCCGGGGCCCGCTCGGGGTCCTGCGCCTTGAGCTCGGCGCGCAGCTCGAGCAGCCGGGTGGCGTCGACGTCGACCCACACGGTCGCCTCGGGGATCTCGGCGCGCGAGCGGGTCATGGCCTGGGCGATGACCCTGCGGACCCCGCTCACCGGCACGCGCCCGGCCACGCGCAGGCCCGTGCGCGCGTCCACGGCCGGGTCCTCGGGCGCCGGGACGGCCGGCGACGCCGCCGCGGCGTCCCCCGCCGGCGCGCCGGCCGGTGCCGCTGCGCCGTCCGGTGCCGCCGGCGCGGCGGCCGCCTCGACGTCGCGGCGCAGGATCAGGCCGCCGGGCCCGGAGCCGCGCACGGTGGCGATGTCCAGGCCCCGGTCCTTCGCGAGCTTGCGCACGATCGGGGAGACGACGGTGGGCGCCAGGCGCGGCGCGGAGGCCATGGCGTCGTGGGCGGCGGCGGTGGCCGCGGACGTGACCGTCGCCGAGACGGGGGCGGCCGTGACGGCCGGGGCCGCGGAGCGCTTCGGCCGCCGCCGGCGCCCGCCCGAGGCGCCCCCGGGGGTGCCGTAGCCGATCAGGACGCTGCCGGAGCCCCCGTCGTCGTCGCCCGGGGAGGTCCCCGCGGCCGGGTCCGCCCCGGCGCGCTCCTCCTCGCGGTAGCTCTGCCCGCCCTTGGGGCCCCCGCCCTCGGGGGCGGGGGTGCCGGCGCGGTCGCCGGTGTCCACGGAGATCAGCGGCGCCCCCACGTCGAGGGTCTGCCCGGCGTCCCCGTGCAGCCGGTGCACCGTCCCGGCGAACGGGCAGGGCACCTCCACGGCGGACTTGGCGGTCTCCACCTCGGCGATCGGCTGGTCCACGGCCACGGTGTCGCCGACGCTCACCAGCCAGGTGACGAGCTCCGCCTCGGTCAGTCCCTCGCCGAGGTCCGGCAGGGTGAACGTCCTCACGGTCATGGTCAGTCCTCCCACTGCAGGTCGTCCACGGCGTCGAGGATGCGGTCGACGCTGGGCAGGTAGTGCTCCTCGAGCTTGGGAGCGGGATAGGGGATGTCGAAGCCGGTGACCCGGCGCACCGGGGCGGCCAGGGAGTGGAAGCAGCGCTCCTGCACGCGGGCGACGATCTCGGCCGCCACGGACGCGAAGCCCGGGGCCTCGGCCACGACCACCACGCGCCCGGTCCGGCGCACCGAGGCCCCGACGGTCTCGTCGTCGAAGGGCACGATGCTGCGCAGGTCCACGACCTCGAGCGAGCGGCCCTCGGCCTGCGCCGTGCCCGCGGCCGCGAGGGCCGTGGGCACGGAGGGCCCGTAGGTGAGGATCGTCGCGTCCGTACCCGGTCGGGCCACGACCGCCCGGCCCTCGCGCGGCTCGGGCGCCCGGTCCTCGTAGCGCTCCCGCAGCTCGGCCAGGTCGACCGGGGCCTTGGACCAGTAGAGCTTCTTGGGCTCGAAGAACACCACGGGGTCGTCGGAGTCGATCGCCTCGCGCAGCATGAGGTAGGCGTCCTCGACGGTGGCGGGGGTGAAGACCTTCAGCCCCGGGGTGTGGGCGTAGTAGGCCTCGGAGGAGTCGCAGTGGTGCTCCACGCCGCCGATCCCGCCGGCGTAGGGGATGCGGATGACGATCGGCAGGGTCACGGCGCCGCGGGTGCGGTTGTGCATCTTCGCGATGTGCGAGGCGACCTGCTCGAAGGCGGGGTAGGCGAAGGCGTCGAACTGCATCTCGATCACCGGGCGCATCCGGTTCATCGCCATGCCCACGGCCATGCCCGCGATCCCGGACTCGGCCAGCGGGGTGTCGAAGCAGCGGGTGCGCCCGAAGCGCTGCGTCAACCCGTCGGTGATGCGGAAGACCCCGCCCAGGGTGCCGACGTCCTCGCCGAAGACGACGACGGCGTCGTCGGCGGACAGCGCGTCGGCCAGGGCGGTGTTCAGCGCCTGGGCGAAGGTCACCGGCCTGCGGGCCGGGGCCTCGGCCGCGGGGGCGGGGGCCTGGAGGGTGCTCACTTCTCGGTCTCCTCTCGGGCGAGCTCGTCCGCCAGGAAGCGCTCCTGCTCGGCGAGCTGCGGGGTCTGCTCCGCGTAGACGTGCCGGAACAGCTCCAGCGGGTCGATCCGCGGCTCGGCGTTCATGCCCTCGCGCAGGGCCGCGGCGACGTCCTCGGCGCGGGCGGCGATGCGCTGCTCCCCGGCGTCGTCGAGCAGCCCCTCCCCGCGCAGGTAGGCGCGCATCCGGGTCACCGGGTCCTTGGCGATCCACTCCTGGACCTCGGCGTCGTCGCGGTAGCGCGTCGCGTCGTCGGCGTTGGTGTGGGCCTGCATGCGGTAGGTGTGGGCCTCCACGAGCAGCGGCTCGGACTCCGAGCGGGCGAGGTCCACGGCGCGGCCCAGGGTCGCGAGCACGGCCACGAGGTCGTTGCCGTCCACGCGCTCGCCGGCCATCCCGTAGCCCACCGCCTTGTGCGCGAGCGTCGGGGCGGCCGACTGCTGGGACAGCGGCACGGAGATCGCGTAGCCGTTGTTCTGCACGAAGAACACGACCGGCAGCTTGAACACGGCCGCGAAGTTCAGCGCCTCGTGGAAGTCGCCCTCGCTCGTGGCGCCGTCGCCGCACATGGCCAGGACCACGGTGTCCTCGCCCCGCAGCTTCGCGGCGTGGGCGACCCCGACCGCGTGCAGCAACTGGGTGGTCAGCGGCGTGGACTGGATGCTCACGCGGTGCTCGTGCGGGTCGTAGCCGCCGTGCCACTCGCCCCGGAAGATCGCCATGACCTCCATGGGGTCCACGCCCTTGGTCATCACGGCGACGGTGTCCCGGTAGGTCGGGAAGAGCCAGTCGCGCTCCTCGAGGCACAGCGCGGCCGCGACCTGGCAGGCCTCCTGGCCGTGGCTGGAGGGGTAGACCGCCATCCGGCCCTGGCGCACGAGGGCGGAGTTCTGGTCGTTGACCCGGCGCCCCACCACGAGCTTCTCGTAGGCGTCGAGGAGCACGTCCTCGGGCGGTAGCGGGTACTCGTGGCCCGGCTCGGTGCCCTGCTCCTCGGGGGGCCGCAGGCGGCCGGAGGGGTCCACCAGGCGGATCTCGCCCCGGGCGGGGAGCATGTACTGCTCCGGGGTGATGCCGAAGCTCCGGGAGGCGCGCAGGATCGGGTCCTCGGCCCCGCCGAGCGGCTCGGCGTTCTCGACGGTCTGGCTCATGGGTTCCCCCTCGGTCGGTCCCGGGCACCGTGGCGCGGGAGGCGGGTGGGCGTGACGTGTTCCGTCCGCCAAGTATGCGGAGAAGCTCCGCTTCGTATCCACGCGGTCGGTATATTGCAGAAGATCGGCACACCGGCGGTGTTCCGTCTGGACGAAATGTTCTACTGTGGCCTGGACCACAAGGATTCGTCCGGGGCCGCCGCCGCGGCCCCGGCGGCCGCCCTGCCGCCCCGCCCCGAAGGAGGCCCCGCCGTGCCCTCGACCCCCGTGCCCCTGGACGAGACCGACCGCAAGATCCTCGCCGAGCTCTCGCGGGACTCCCGCCAGTCGGTGACCGCGATCGCCGCCGCCGTCCACGTCTCCCGCGCCCACGCCTACGCCCGGATCAACCGGCTGCGGGAGGAGGGCGTGATCCTGCGCTACAGCACCGTGATCGACCCGGTGCGGGCGGGGCTGCAGGCCTCGGCCTACGTGACGCTCAAGCTCGAGCAGAACACCTGGCGGGAGCTGTGCGCGCAGCTGCAGGAGATCCCGGCGGTCCACCACATCGCCCTGGTGGGCGGGAACTTCGACGTCATGCTGCTGGTGCGGGCCGTGGACACCGTCCACCTGCGCCAGGTGATCTTCGAGCACGTCCAGCAGCTGCCCGGGGTCGTGGACACCCAGACGTTCCTGATCTTCGAGGACATCGACACCCGCGCCTGAGCCCGTCCTCCCGCGGTGCGTCCTGCGGGCGACGGGGCGACGTCACACGGCGTCACCTCCGTCATGTTGCGGTCGCTCCGGGTCGCGGCGGGGACGGGCCGGTAGGTTGGTGCCCGCTTCACGAGACGCGGCCGCCAAGCTCCGACTGGGCCGCGCACCAACCCCATGCTCATCGGGTGGTTCGGATGAGGAAGCGGCCCGCACCCCGGCGGTGGCTCCGCCGGTGACCGGTGCGGGCAAGAGCGAGCGCGAGGAGCACCGCGATGTCCGTCCCTGTGACCCACTACGACCTCTCGACCCGGCAGATCCACGCCGGCGCCGACCACGACCCGGGCCAGCGCACCCTCACGGTGCCGATCTACCAGAGCGCCGCCTTCGAGTTCCCGGACTACGAGGCCGCCCGGCAGATGTTCGCCCAGACCCGCGCGGGCTTCACCTACACCCGCACCGGCAACCCCACGGTGGCCGTGCTCGAGCAGCGGATCAGCGACCTCGAGGGCGGGGCGGGCGCCGTGGCCACCGGCTCCGGGCAGTCCGCCGTGGCCGTGGCGCTGCTGGCCCTGCTCGGCCAGGGGGAGGACAGGCACCTGGTCGCCTCCGAGAAGCTCTACGGCGGGACCGTGGACCTGCTCACCGACTCGCTGGCCGACCACGGCGTCGAGGTCGACTTCGTGGACCCCACCACTCCCGGCGCCTGGGCCGCGGCCGTGCGCCCCGACACCCGCGCCTTCCTGCTCGAGTCCATCGGCAACCCGCTGGCCACGCTGCCGGACCTGCCCGGCATCGCCGACGTCGCCCGGGCGGCCCGGGTGCCCGTCGTCGTCGACAACACCCTCGCCTCCCCGGCGCTGTACCGGCCGCTGGAGAAGGGCGCGGACATCGTGGTGCACTCGGCGACCAAGTTCCTCGGCGGGCACGGCAACGCCCTGGCCGGGGCGGTCGTGGACGGCGGCACCTTCGACTGGTCCGCCCAGCCGGCGAGATGGCCGCAGTTCACCCGCGCCCGCGACCGCTGGGGCGGGCAGAGCCTGCTCGACCGGTGCGCCGGGGCCAGCCCCTACCTGCACCTGGTGCGCGCCAAGTACGTCCACGACCTCGGCACGACCCTCTCCCCGTTCAACGCCGCCCAGATCCTGCAGGGCACCGAGACGCTCGAGCTGCGCGTGGCCCGCCACACCGCCTCCGCGCTGACCGTGGCCGAGTTCCTCGCCGGGCACCCCGCCGTCGCCCGCGTCCACCACCCCGGCCTGCCCGGGGACCCCGGTGCGGGGATCGCCGCCCGGGACTTCCCGCGCGGCACCGGTTCCGTCTTCTCCTTCGACCTCGCCGCCCCCGACGACGCGGTGGGGCCGTTCATCGACTCCCTGCGGCTGTTCAAGCTGGTCGCCAACATCGGCGACACCCGCAGCCTCGTGGCCCACCCGGCCGCGATGACCCACTGCCGGCTCACCCCCGAGCAGCGCCGGGCCGGCGGGATCGCCGCGACCACGGTGCGGCTCTCGGTCGGCCTCGAGGCTCCCGAGGACCTCGTGGCCGACCTGCGCCAGGCCCTCGACGCCGTCCTCGACCGCACCCCCCGGAAGGAAGCCCTGCGATGACCACCACCACCACCGCGGGCCCCGCGCCCACCGGCGCCCGCGTTCAGGGGTTCACGACCACCGCCGTCCACGCCGGTCAGGCCCCCGACCCGCTCACCGGTGCCGTGATCCCGCCGGTCCACCAGACCTCCACGTTCGTCCAGGACGGGATCAACGTGCTGCGCGGCGGGCACGAGTACAGCCGCGGCTCCAACCCCACGCGCAGCGCCTTCGAGGCCCAGCTCGCGGCCCTCGAGCACGGTGAACGGGCGTTCGCCTTCGCGTCGGGGATCGCCGCGGAGGACGCCCTGCTGCGCGCCGTCCTGCGCCCCGGCGACCACGTGGTGCTCGGCGCCGACGGCTACGGCGGCACGAACCGGCTGATCACCAGGGTGCTCGCCCCGTGGCAGATCGCCTCCACCCCCGTGGACGGCACCGACCTCGACGCCGTGCGCGCCGCCGTCCGCCCGGGCACCACCAGGGTGCTGTGGCTCGAGACCCCGTCCAACCCGCTGCTCGGCATCGCCGACGTCGCCTCGTGGGCGGAGCTGGCCCACGAGGCCGGGGCGCTGCTGGTGGTCGACAACACCTTCGCCTCCCCGTACCTGCAGAACCCGCTGCTGCTCGGCGCGGACGCCGTGGTGCACTCCACCACCAAGTACGTGGGCGGGCACTCCGACGTCCTCGGCGGCGCCGTCGTCGTCGGCGCGGCGCAGTGGCTCGGCGCCCCGCTGGCCGAGGCGGTCGGCTTCCAGCAGTTCGCGGCCGGGGCCGTGGCCGGCCCCCAGGACAGCTGGCTGGCGGCCCGCGGGCTGAAGACCCTGAGCCTGCGGATGGAGCGGCACCAGCAGAACGCGCAGCGGATCGCCGAGTGGCTGCTCGGCCGGCCCGAGGTCGCCCAGGTCCTCTACCCGGGGCTGCCCGAGCACCCGGGACACGACCTCGCGGCCGCGCAGATGCGCGGGTTCGGCGGCATGGTCTCCTTCCGCCTGGCCGCGGGCGAGGCGGCGGCCCGCGCCGTGGCAGAGGGCACGCGGCTGTACGCGCTGTCCGTGAGCCTGGGCGGGGTCGAGTCCCTGATCTGCTACCCCTCCGAGATGACCCACGCCACGGTCAGGGGCACCGCGCTGGCGGTCCCGGTGGACCTGGTGCGGCTGTCCGTGGGGATAGAGGACGTCGAGGACCAGCTCGAGGACCTCGAGCGGGCGCTCTCCGCCTGACCGGGCCGGAACCGCCCGTCCGGCCGGCCGGTTCCGGCCGGCCGGGTCAGGCGGTTCCGGCCGGCCTGGTCAGGAGGTGCCGTCCGGCCGGGTCAGGCGGTGCCGTCCGGCCGGGTCGCGGGGTCGGGCTCCGGCCACACGGGGGCGGGGTCCTGCCGGCCCAGGACCAGGCGCCGGACCACGTGGACGACCATGGCCGTGGCCACCACAGCCCAGGCGCCCAGGGCCACCCACAGCCAGACCGCGCCCACGAGCGGCAGCTCGTCCGCCCGGCCCAGGTAGATGCTGGCCACCGCATACATGCCGAGCGGGAAGACCACGCTCCACAGGGAGGACTCGTAGCGCAGCGGCACCCCGTGCACCCGGTGCCGCCACCACCCGGCGGCGACCAGGGCCGGGACCAGCCACGTGGCGAAGGCCCAGAACACGACGCCCAGCCCGGCGACGAGGCCGCGGACCACCGCCACCATCGGGGTGTCGGACATCTCCACGATCCGCGAGGCCGCGAGCACGGTGATGGCGCAGGCGCCCATCGCCACCCAGTACGGAGGGGTGAGGTCGACCGGCCGCAGCCGGTAGAGCATCATGCGCAGGGCGACCAGCACCCCCACCGCGGCGTAGAGGAACAGCCCCACCGACCAGCAGACCACGGCGACCACGGACAGGACGTGACGCCCGGTGCCGCTGCCCACCACGGGGTCCAGGGCCGCGGCGGCCACGGCCACGGACTGGCTGGCCACCACCCAGATGAACCACGTGCCGTTGGCGGTGCTCACCACGGGCCGGCTGCGCCGGGAGAGGACGGCGCTCCACGGGACCACGTAGCCGAGCACGAGCCAGGCCGACCCGGCGAGCACGAGCAGCGCCGCGGTGGCCGCGTGCCAGCCGGTCGTCGCCAGCCGGGCCGCCAGCACGTCGGTGCCGGCCACGAAGGTGAAGAAGCCGAAGGCCCGCCGGGGGTCGAGGAACTCGACGAGGAACTCCCGGCGGAACGCCGCGAGCCGCCAGAGGGTGAGCGCGCTCAGCGCCGCCCAGCCGCCGGCGCACACGACGAGCAGCACGGTGGAGAGGGCGGCGAAGCCCTGCAGCTGCAGCCCCACCGAGAGGATGCCGCTGGCCATGACGAAGGCGAAGTAGCCGGGGGCCAGGCCGCGGACGCCGTCGAGGACGCGTTGTCGGAGCGAGTCGGCCACCCGCCCAGGCTACGGGACCGGGGCCGCACCCGGGGGCGCCGGCGCGAGGGCTGCGGGACCCCGGGCGGGGCGGCCGGGCGGGGCCGCGGCGGAGCCGTCGGGGCCGGGCGGCGGGAGCCCGTGCGCGCACGACACCGGCGCGGGCACGGCCTAGGGTGGGGCGCATGGACCCCAGGACCGCCGCCGACACCGCCGCACCGCTCGAGCCGCCCGGGCCCGTGGTGACCACCGCGTGGCTCGCCGAGCACCTGCACGACCCCCGGCTCGTGCTCGTGGACGCGTCCTCCGTGCTCAACCGCACCGAGGAGGCGATCCCCGGCGCCCTGCTGCTGGACCTGGACGGGCCCTTCTCGGACTCCTCCGCGGACCTACCGCACACCCTGCCCCCGGCGGAGCAGCTGAGCGCGGCGGCCCGCGGGCTCGGCATCTCGGGCACCAGCACGGTGGTCGCCTACGACGCCCGGGGGATCTTCGCCTCCGCCCGGGTCTGGTGGCTGCTGCGCGCCGCGGGCTTCGACCGGGTCGCCGTCCTCGACGGCGGCCTGCCCGCCTGGACCGCCGAGGGCCGGCCCACCGCGGCCCACGCCGCCCCGCCCGCCGAGCCCGGCGACGTGGAGCTGACGGCGCGCCCGGGTTTCTTCGCGGACGCCGAGGACGTGGCCCGGGCCCTGCGGGACCCCGCCGCGACCGTCCTGGACGCCCGCTCCGCCGGCCGCTTCGCCGGCACGGAGCCCGAGCCGCGCCCGGGCCTGCGCCCCGGGCACATGCCGGGGGCGGTGAACCTGCCGTACACGCGGCTGCAGGGACCGGACGGGAGGCTGCTGCCGCTGCCCGAGCTGCGGGCGCGGCTCGCAGCGTGCGCCCCCGAGGGGCACCGCCTGGTCACCACCTGCGGCTCGGGGCTCACCGCGTGCGTGCTGGCGCTGGGCGCGCACCTGACCGGCCGCGACGACGTGCGGGTCTACGACGGCTCCTGGGCCGAGTGGGGCCGGCCCGGGCCCCGGCCGGTGGTGGGACCGGACGGCTCCTAGGCCCGGGGCGGGCCCGCGGTCGGGGCGATCCGCTCGGCCGCCCGCCGCGGCGCCCCGGGACCGGGCTCGTCCAGTGCGGCGGCCGTGGCGAGGATGTTGCGGGCCATCGACGGGAAGATGAACCCGTGGAAGGGCCACACCCCCCACCAGTACAGCCGCCCGGGCAGCCCGCGGGGGAAGAAGATCGCCCGCTGCCGGTAGCGGCTGCCCTCGCCCTCCGGTTCCACGGACAGCTCCAGCCAGGCCCGTCCCGGGGCCTTCATCTCGGCGTGGAGCAGCAGCCGGTGCCCCTCCTCGAGCGCCTCGACGCGCCACCAGTCGACGTGCTCGCCGACCTGCAGGTCCACGGCGTCGCGGCGGCCCCGGTTCAGCCCGGCGCCGCCCACGAGCTTGTCCACGGCCCCGCGCACCCGCCAGGCCAGCGGCAGGGAGTACCAGCCGTTGCGCCCGCCGATGGACTCGATCACCCGCCACACCTGCTCCGGGCGGGCCCGGCCGGTGCGGCTGCGCTCGTCGACGAAGACCGTGCGCCCGGCCCAGTCGGGGTCCGAGGGCAGGGGGTCGGCGGCGGCCTCGGGGCGGTGGTCCCACGTGGTCTCGACGCTGTTGTCCTCGATCTTCTTCAGCGCGAGCGCCACTGCCCGCCGGTAGCCGGTCAGGCCCCCGGCCGGCGGCGGGAGGTAGGCGTCGATGTCGTGCTCGGCGGAGACGGCGTCGTGCTGCAGGGACTGGACCAGCGGCAGGGCCAGCCCCAGCGGGATGGGGGTGACCAGCCCGATCCAGAACCCGGACAGCCGCGGGGCCGGCAGGGGCAGGTGGAAGACGAACCGCCGCCGCAGCCCCGCGACGCGGGCGTACTGGCGCATGGCGTCGGCGTAGGTCAGGACGTCGCGCGAGCCGATGTCGAAGGTGCGGTTGAGCCCCTCCGGCAGGTCCATGGCGCCCACGAGGTAGTGCAGGACGTCGCGGATCGCGATCGGCTCGATCCGGTTGGTCACCCACGACGGGGCGGGCATCACGGGCAGGGTGTCGCCGAGGTGGCGGATCATCTCGAAGGAGGCGGAGCCGGAGCCGATCACCGTGCCGGCCTGGAGCACGACCGCGGGCACGGGGGACTCCAGCAGGATCCGCCCCACCTGCACGCGCGAGCGCATGTGCTGGGAGAGCTCCACGCCCTCGGGGTGCAGCCCGGAGAGGTAGACGATGCGCCGGACCCCCGCCCGCTCCGCGGCCGCGGCCACGGTGCGGGCCATCCCGGCCTCCTGCTCCTCGAAGTGCTGGGAGCCGCCCATGGAGTGGACGAGGTAGTACAGGGTGTGCACGTCGCGGCACGCGGCGGTCATGCCCTCGAGGTCGGCCAGGTCGGTCTCGTGCACCTCGACCCGTTCCCGCCACGGCACCTGCTGCAGCTTCTGGGGGGAGCGGACGGCCACCCGCACCGGGTGGCCGGCGTCGAGCAGCCGGGGGACGAGGCGGCCGCCGACGTAGCCGGTGGCGCCGGTGACCAGGACGCGCGGGGAGGAGCTCATGGGCCTGCCTTTCGGGCGGTGGGCCCCGAGCCTACCAACGTGCTCCGACGGGAGCGGGCCGCGCGGGGAGACCCCGCACGGCCCGCTCCCGTGGGCAGGGCCGGTCAGGGCAGGGCCAGGCGGAAGATCTTCGCCCAGGCGGAGCCGACCTGCTTGGGCAGCGGCCCGGTGGTGTAGGGCAGCCCGTAGCGCGCGCAGATCTCGCGCACCCGCACGGCGACCTCCGCGTAGCGGTTCGAGGGCAGGTCCGGGAAGAGGTGGTGCTCGATCTGGTGGGAGAGGTTGCCGGTCATCAGGTGCATCAGCCGCGAGCCGGAGATGTTCGCGGAGCCGAGCATCTGGCGCAGGTACCAGTCGCCGCGGGTCTCGCCCTCGATCTGCTCCTCGGTGAAGGTGTCGGCGCCCTCGGGGAAGTGCCCGCAGAAGATCACCGCGTGCGCCCACACGTTGCGCGCCGCGTTGGCGGTGAGGGTCGCCGCGAGCGCCTGCCGGGCGGAGCCGGTGACGGCCGCGGCGGCCGGGGTCGCCACGTAGTCCTTGGCGCTCTGGCGCAGGAACTTCCGGCCGAGGGCCTTCAGCCCCTGCCGCAGCTCGCCGCGGGACTTGCGCCCGGCCCGCACCTCGTCGAGCTCGAGGTCGTAGATCGCGATGCCCCACTCGAAGACGGGGGCCAGGAGCATGTTGTAGACGGGGTTGCCGAGGTTCCACCACTGCCAGGGCTGGTCGCGGTCGACCCGGAAGATGTTGTACCCGACGTCGCGGTCCTTGCCGACGACGTTGGTCCAGGTGTGGTGCAGGTCGTTGTGGGTGTGCTGCCACGCCGCGGCGGGGGTCACGAAGTCCCACTCCCAGGTGGTGGAGTGGATGTCGGGGTCGCGCATCCAGTCCCACTGCCCGTGCAGGACGTTGTGGCCGATCTCCATGTTCTCGAGGATCTTGGCGACGGTGAGCATGCCGGTGCCGGCGACCCACGCCGGGCGGTGGCGCGAGAACAGCAGCGTGGCCCGGCCGGCGAGCTCGAGGGAGCGCTGCACGGCGATGACGCGGCGGATGTAGGCGGCGTCGGCGGCGCCGCGGGCGGCGACCACCTGCTCGCGCACGGCGTCGAGCTCGCGGCCGAGCTCCTCGATCTGCGCGTCGGTCAGGTGGGCGGCGGCGTCGGGCCGGGCGGGCCGGGCGCGGGGGCCGGCGTCGAGCAGGAACGGGGTGACGATCGTCATGGTCGGGTCCTCCGGAACGGGGTCGGGGAAGGGTCGGGAAATCGTGGGGGCCGGGTCAGGCGTCGAGGCTGACGGGGCCGGCGGCGGTGGAGACGCAGGTCTGGACGAGGTGGCCGGGCTCGCCGTGCACCTCCCCGGTGCGGGTGTCGCGGACCTGTCCGGACAGCAGGGGGGTCACGCACGCGTGGCAGATGCCCATGCGGCAGCCGCTGCGCATCATCAGGCCGGCGTCCTCGCCGGCGGCCAGCAGCGTGGTGGCGCCGTCGGCCTCGACCTCCCGGTCGGCCTTCTCGAAGGTCACCCGCCCGCCCTCCCCGCCGGAGCCGGGGGCGACGACGGGGGCGAAGCGCTCGACCCGCAGCTCGCCCTCCTCCCGGGCCCAGAGGGCCTCGGCGGCGTCGAGGAGGTCGGTGGGCCCGCAGGCGTAGGCGGCGCGCTCCCGCCAGTCGGGGCACGCGGCGTCGAGGTCGGCGGTGCCGGTGAGGTCCAGGCGACGGCCGCGCTCGCCGGTGAACCACTGGACGAGGCGGAAGCCGGGGAACTGGTCGGTGAGCTCGAGCAGCTCCTCGCGGAACAGGGACTGCTCGGGGGAGCGGGAGGAGTGCACGAGCACCAGGTCGGCGTCCGGGCGGCGCGGCACGAGGGTGCGGATCATCGACATCACCGGCGTCAGCCCGCTGCCGGCGGTGAGCATCAGCAGCGGCCGGGGGTGCTCGGGCAGCACGAAGTCGCCCTCCGGCGGGGCCAGGAAGAGGACGTCGCCGGGGCGGGTGCCCCGCACGAGCGCGGTGGAGACCTTGCCCATCGCCGTGACGGTGATCGCGGGGTCCTCCCCGGCGCCGGTGCTCAGCGAGTAGGAGCGCCAGTGCCGCACCCCGTCGATCTCCACCCCGATGCGGGCCCACTGCCCGGCCTCGTGCACGTTCCAGCCGCGGCCGGGGCGGAAGCGGATGGTGACGGAGTCGGCGGTCTCGGGGACCACGGAGGTCACCAGCCCGCGCAGCTGGCGGGCGCTGGCCAGGGGGTCGACGAGCCGCAGGAAGTCCTCCGGCGAGCGGGGGGTCGTGAAGGTGGAGGCCAGACGGGAGAGCAGTCGCAGATGAGGCACTTGATCACTGTGCCCCAATTGTGACGCTTTATCTCGTCGTCGCGCGTACTCTTTCCGCAGAGAAACTGTGCTGCCGGAATGAAAGAGGGAAGACGTGGAACGGGCCGAGCAGAGGAGCCCGGCGGGGCGGGCGGACCGGGAGCTGCCGTGGACGTCCCTGCCGCCGGCGCTGACCCCGCTGCTCGTCCCGCACCTGCCGGCGGTCTCCGAGGAGCTGCTCGCCGGGGTGCGGCTGGACGTTCCCGTCTACGCCCGTCCCATGGAAGGGGTCTTCGGCGACAGCATCCGCCGCGGGGTCGAGGTGGCCCTGACCCGGTTCCTGCAGCTGCCCGGCACCCAGCAGCCGGCGCTGATGGGCGACGCCCGGCGGGTCTACGAAGGGCTCGGGCGCGGGGAGGTGCGCGAGGGGCGGCCGATGGACGCCCTGTTCGCGGCCTACCGCTCGGGGGCGCGGACCACGCTGCGCTCCTTCTCCCGCGTGGCCATGGACGCGGGCTTCGAGGCCTCCGTGCTGATCGCCCTCGCCGAGTCGGTGTTCGCCTACATCGAGGAGCTCTCGGCGGCCAGCGCGGAGGGCTACGCGCAGGAGCAGTCCGAGCGGGCGGGGGAGCGGGACCGCCGCCTGGACGCGCTCGCGGACCTGCTCGTGCGCGGGCACGCGGCCGAGGACACCGTGCGGGCCGCGGCGGCGGCCGCCGGGTGGCCCGTGCCCGAGCGCGTGGTCGTGGTCGTCCTCGCCGCGGACCGGCGGGTGGGGCTGCGCTCCCGGCTGGGCGACCGGGCGCTGCTGGCCTCCCGGCCGGGGGACGTGCTGGCCGTGGTCCCCGAGCCCGCGACCCCCTCCGGGCGGCGCGACCTCGGGCGTACCCTCACCGGGCGCGGCGCCGTGATCGGCCCGGCCCGGCCCTGGCACGCCGCCGCCGACTCCCTGCGCCTGGCGGTGCGGGCGCGGGATCTGCTGCAGCCGCGCGACCCCGGCGGGGAGGCGCCCCTGTGGGTCGCCGAGCACCTCGCGGAGCTGGTGCTCGGCGGCGAGCCGAGCGTGGTGGAGGACCTGGCGGCCCGGCGGCTGGCGCCGCTGGCGGAGCTGCGCCCGGCGCAGCGCGAGCGCCTCGGCGCCACCCTGCTGAGCTGGCTGGCCCACCACGGCCAGCGGGCGGCGATGGCCGAGGAGCTGGGCGTGCACGAGCAGACGGTCGGCTACCGGGTGAACCAGCTGCGCGAGGTCTTCGGGGAGGACCTGCGGGACCCGCAGGTGCGCTTCGAGCTCGAGCTGGTGCTGCGCGCGGGCCACCGCTGACGGGCGGGGGCCCGCCGGTGGGCCGCCCGGGGGTCCTCAGCCGGTGCGCCGGTAGGACTCCCGCTCCCGGGCGTCGTGGGCGACCTGCTCGGCGGCGGTGATGGCGCCGCCGCCGAGGTGCGCCGGCATCCACCAGGCCCCGGGCGCGGGGACCTCGGGGTAGCTCTGCGTGCAGCGGTCGATCCCCGCCTGCAGGGCGGCGCGCAGCCGCTCGGAGGCCGCGGCGGCGTCCTCGCCGGGGGCCACCCGCAGGAGCTCCCCGACGTGCACCCGCACGGGGGTGCGCCACACGTCGCGCAGCCGCAGCCGGCCCCGGCCGCGGGTGAGCATCCGGTGCCCGCCCCACACGGCCACGGGCGCGACCGGGGCGCCGGTCGCGGCGGCCAGCCGGACCGCGCCGGTGCGCAGGGGGCGCACGGTGAAGCTGCGGCTGACCCCGCCCTCCGGGAAGAGCGCCACGAACTCCCCGCGCCGCAGCTTCGCCAGGGCCTCGGCGAAGGCCGGGGCACCGGCGGCGCGGTCGACGACGACGTGGTCGCACAGCCGGCAGACGGCGGTGACGAGCGCGCTGCCGGTGTGCTTGCGGGTGATGAGGAACCGGCTGTGGGCGCGCAGCCGCCGCCAGAGCACGAGCTCGGCGAAGACGAAGTCGAGGTAGCCGAAGTGGGTCACGGCCACGACCGCGCCGTGGCCGGGCCGCACCTCGTGGTGCAGCCCGCGCACGACCTGGTCGCGGGGGAGGTTCTCCTCGCCGGTGACCAGCACCGGCACGCGCAGCAGCCGCACCGCGGCCGCTCCGGCCAGCACGATCGCGCGGTAGGCGTGCCTGCTGGGGCGCAGGATCGGGACCACGGTCCCTCCTCGGGGGCGGGCCCGTGGTGCCGCGGGCCGGGGACGGTCTGTCCGGGTCATCCTAGACCCGGCGGCCCACCCCCGCCGGACGGTGCGGAAAGCCCCCGTACCGCCCCGGTCCGGGGCTCGGTACGCTGGCGGGACAGCGCCCCGGCGCGACCCGTCCCGCGGCGCCCGCCCCGTGCCCGGCAGCGGGCACCCGTTCCCAGGAGACCCCCATGTCCTACGTCCCGCCCGCCGCGTCCCCGCCCCCGACGGGGGCCCAGGGGGACGAGCGCACCCTGGCGATCCTCACCCACCTCTCCGGCCTGATCGGCGCGCTGGTCTCCGCCGGCTGGCTGGGCTTCGTGGGCCCCCTCGTGGTGTGGCTGGTCTACAGGGACCGCAGCCCGTTCCTGCGGGCGAGCGCCGCGGGCTCGTTCAACTTCAACCTGTCGATGTGGCTGCTCAACGCCCTCGCGTTCGTGTGCTTCGCGACGATCCTGCTGATCCCGGTCGCGATCGTGCTGTGGGTCGTGGCCTTCGTGATGCTCGTGGTCCTGCACGTCCTGGCGGTGCTGCGCGCCAACCGGGGCGAGGTCTACCCCTACCCCCTGCAGGTCCCGGTCCTGCGCTGAGCCCCGCCGCGCCGGGCCGGGGCTCAGGGGATCCCGACGAGCCCGGTGCGGTAGGCCGCGATGACGGCCTGCACCCGGTCGCGCACCCCCAGCTTCGTGAGGACGTGGCTCAGGTGGGACTTCACGGTGGGCTCCGAGAGGTAGAGCTGCGCCGCGATCTCCTTGTTGCTCAGTCCCTCGCAGAGCAGCTCGAGCACGGTCAGCTCGCGCTCCGAGAGCGCCCGGCGCAGCGCGGCGGCCCCGGCGGGCCCGTCCGCCCGGGCCCGCGGGGCCGGGGGATCGGCGACCACGCTGCGGATGAGGGTCGCCGCGACCCCGCGCGAGACGGCCGACTCCCCGGCGAGCACCGCCCGCACGGCCCCCACGATCTCGTGCGGTTCCGAGTCCTTGAGCACGTACCCGCTCGCGCCCGCCCGCAGCGCCGGGATCACCCAGTCCTCCGAGGAGAACGTGGTCACGGCCAGCACGCGGGTCGCAGGGAACTCGCCCGTGATCGCCCGGGTCGCCTCGACGCCGTCGAGCACCGGCATCTGCAGGTCCATGAGCACGAGGTCCGGGCGCAGCGCCCGGCACTGGGCCACGGCGGTCCGGCCGTCCTGGGCCTCGCCGACGACGACCAGGTCCTCCTCGTGGTCGATGAACACCCGCAGGGCCCCGAGCATCAGGCGCTGGTCGTCGACGACCAGGACCTTCGCGGGCCCGGCCGAATCCTCATGCATGCTCATGTTCCCCATGGTACGGGGAGGACCCCGGCCCGCCGCGGGCGGCCCCGCGCGGGGTCCGTCTCCTCCGTCCGGAGGAGACGGACCCCGACGAACGGATGAGGCGCCGCCGCGGGCGGGTGCGGCAGGATCGGGGTGCGCCCGCCCGCGCACCCCTCCCCGCTCCCGGAAGGCCCCCCCATGACGCACCGCCGCACCCTCACCGCCCTGCTCCTGGCCGCCGCCCTGGTCGGCGGGGGCGCCGCCCCGGCGACCGCGGCCCCGGCGCGCTGGGACAGCTACCACGGCACGTGGTGCAGCTTCCTCCTGCTGCGGTGGTGCTGACCCGCCCGCTGCGCCCGGAGGGCCCGGGTCCCGGCGGTCCCCGCGGCTATCATCCGTGGGTGAGCGCCTCCCCGCACCCCCCGCACGACGACCCCGCGGCGGGCACCCGCCCGCCCGGCCCGGGACTGCTGCCGCCCGGCTTCGCCGACCGGCGACCCTTCCACCGGTGGGTGCAGGTCGGCCTGTTCGTCCTCGTGGGCATCAACGGCCTCGACGGGGCCCGCGTCGTGCTGCGCGGCCCGGGGCTGGGCTTCGGGGACCAGGACTACGAGCTGCTGCTGCTCGCCGTGGAGGCGTGCACGATCGTGGTGCTGGCGCTGCGGCCCAGCTGGACCTGGGTGCCCCTGGCCGCGCTGCTCGCGCTGCTGCTCCCCCTGGAGAACCCGGGCAGCTACGTGGTCCTGGTGCCCCTGCTCCTGGCCTTCGCCGCCTACGCCGCCGCCCTGCCGGGGCTGGGGCTGGCCCTGGCCGCCGTGCTCGTGTGGCAGGTCGCCTGGTCCGCGGGGTTCTCCGCGGTCGGGCCCCGCTTCCTGTGGAGCTACGTCCCGCTCACGCTCGTGCTCACGCTGCCCGGGCTGGTCCTGCGGTCCCTGAGCGCCCAGCGGGAGCGGGACCGGGCCGAGCTCGCGGCGGCCGAGGAGAGCACGGGCCGGGCGCTCGAGCAGCAGCGGCTCGAGCTGGCCCGGGAGCTGCACGACATCATCGCCCACGACCTCACCGTCATCGCGATGCAGGCCCGCTCGGGGGCCTACGCGGAGGACCCCGCGGTGATGCGGGAGACCCTGGGGGTGGTCGGCGACTCCTCCCGGGCCGCGCTGCGCGACCTCCGGCGGCTGCTGCAGGTGATGCGCTCGGGCCAGGACGAGGGAACGGCCGGCGAGGTCGAGGGGGCCGTCGCGGCGGACCCGCGCAGCGACCTCGAGGACGTCGCCGAGGCGCTCGCGGAGGTGGGCGTGCCGGTGCGCACCCGCTGCGAGGGCCCCCTGGCGCGGATCCCCGACAGCGTGCGCCCGACCGTCCGCCGGGTGCTGCGCGAGGCCGCGACCAACGTCATGAAGCACGCCCCGGGCACGACCTCCTGCGTGCTGTCGGTCGTCGTGGACGGCACGGACGTGCACGTCGAGGTCGGCAACACCGCCGGCGAGCGGACGGGACCGCGCTTCCCCGCCTCCGGCTTCGGGCTCACCGGCCTGCGCGAGCGCGTGCACCTGCTGGGCGGCCGGCTCTCAGCGGGCCCCACCGCCGAGGGCTGGCGGGTCCGGGCGAGCATCCCGCTGACCGCCGCCGCGGTGTGAGAGCACCACGGCCGCCACGAGCACCAGCAGTGCCGCGCTGAGGCCGTCGAAGCCGATCCGCGCCAGCACGGGGCCCGCGAGCGCCCCGCCCGCCGCCCCGGCCAGGTTCATCAGCAGGTCGGAGACGCCCTGCAGCTTCGGACGGTCCGGGGCCGCCACGGCCTCGGCCACGAGCGCCGAGCCGGCGACCGTGGACGCGGACCAGCCCAGGCCCAGGAGCACCAGCGCCGCGGTCACGAGCACGGGGGAGCCTGCGCCCAGCCAGGCCAGGACGAGGGCGGCGACGAACATCGCCTGACCGGCCAGGATCACGGGCCGGCGCCCGGCCCGGTCGGCGAACCGGCCGAAGACGGGGGACAGGGCGTACATGCCCGCCACGTGCAGGCTGATGGTCAGGCCCACGACGCTGAGCGAGGCCCCGTGCCCGGACAGGTGCACCGGGGTCATCGACATCAGCGCGACCATGGTGGCGTGGCTCAGGGCCACGGTCAGCACCGCCCGGCGGGCCGGGGCGGAGGATCGCAGCACCGCCAGCCCGCCGCCGGGGGAGGGCCGGTCCCGCCCCGCGGCCTCGCCGTCGGCCGCCGCCAGCAGCAGCGGGTCCGGGCGCAGCGCCGTGAGGTAGACGAGCGCGCCGACCGACTGGGCGGCCAGGGCGATCACGAACCCGCCCGTCAGCGGCGGCAGCCCCAGGGCCCGCCCGATCAGCTCGCCCGGCTCGAAGAGGTTGGGCCCCAGCACCGCCCCGACCGTCGTCGACCACACGACCAGGGACAGGTCCCGGGCGCGGGTGTCGTCGGCGGCCAGGTCGGTCGCGGCGAAGCGGGACTGCAGGTTCAGGGCCGACCCCGCGCCCAGCAGGGCCAGGCCCGCGAGCAGCACCGGGAAGCTGCCCAGCACCGCGGCGCCGATCGTGACCGCCGCCCCGGCCACGGCGGTCAGCGCCCCGGTGCTCAGCGAGATCCGGCGCCCGCGCGCCTGGGCGAGGCGGGCCAGGGGGACGGCCAGCAGGGCCGCGCCGAGGGTGTTCATGGTCGCGGCCATCCCGGACCAGGCGGAGGAGCCGGAGACCTCGGTGGCCAGCAGCGCGCCGAGCGCGAGCGTGGCCCCGACCCCCAGTCCGCCGAGGACCTGGCCGAGGGCGAGGACGCGGACCACCCGGCGCTGGAGGGCGCGGCGGTCGACGGTGGTGTTCGTGGTGCGCATGACCGCCATGGTATGCCCCCGGGGGTACGTCCCGGCCGCGGGGGAGCGGGATGTGCTTCCATGCAGGGCATGGCCCCCGCAGCGCACCCCGACCCCTCCGACCTCGTCGTCGGCCCCGACGGCCTCGCCCGGCCCCGCTGGGCCGCGGCCGACCCGCTGCTGCGGGAGTACTACGACACGGAGTGGGGGATGCCGGTGCGCGACGAGCGGGGACTCTACGAGCGGATCTGCCTCGAGGGCTTCCAGTCCGGACTGTCCTGGGCGACCATCCTGCGCAAGCGCCCCGCCTTCCGCGCCGCCTTCGCGGGCTTCGACCCGGACGCGGTCGCGGCCTTCGGGGCCGACGACGTCGAGCGGCTGCTGGCCGACGCCGGCATCGTGCGCCACCGCGGGAAGATCGAGGCGGCGATCGGCAACGCCCGGGCCACGGTGGCCCTGCGCGCGGACGGCGGGCTGCCCCGCCTCGTGTGGTCCTTCCGCCCCGCCGCCACCCCCGCGCCCCGCACCGCCGCCGAGGTCCCGACCCGCTCCCCGGAGTCGGAGGCGCTGGCCCGGGCGCTGCGGGACCGCGGCTTCCGCTTCGTGGGCCCGACCACCGCGCACGCCCTGATGGAGGCCGTCGGGCTGGTGGACACCCACCTCGTGGGCAGCCACCGCCGCGGCAGCTCGGGCGTGTGGCCCGCCCCGCCGGAGGGTGCGTAGGATCGCTGGCACCGGCCCGTTCCCGTCCCCGCAGGAGGCCCCGATGTACGACAACAGCCGCCAGCGCAGCGCCGTGCTCCCGCTGGTGCTCACCACCGTGGGCTCGGTCCTCGTGGGCATGGTCGCGCGCCGGGTCCGCCAGGAGCGGGCCGCCCGCGACGGGGTCCCGGGCGGCCGGCGGGCCGCGGCCCGGGACCGCCGGCTGCGCTCCCGCCGCGCCCGCGGTCCCGTCCTGTGAGCGCCCCGGGCGGCGCCGGCGGGCGCCCGATCAGCTGGGTCGACGTCTTCTCGGCGCGGCCGCTGGGCGGCAACCCCCTCGCCGTCGTGCACGCGGCCGAGGGCCTCGACGACGAGCGGATGGCACGCCTGGCCCGGTGGACCAACCTGTCCGAGACCACGTTCGTGCTGCCCCCGCGGGACCCGGGCGCCGACTACCGGGTGCGGATCTTCACCCCCGGCGGGGAGCTGCCCTTCGCCGGGCACCCGACCCTCGGCACCGCCTCCGCGTGGCTGGCCCGGGGCGGGCGGCCCGCGGGGGAGGAGATCGTCCAGGAGTGCCCGGCCGGGCTCGTGCGGATCCGCCGCACCGGGCAGCGCCTGGCCTTCGCCGCGCCCCCGCTGGTGCGCTACGAGCCGGTCGGCGACGAGCAGCTGCTCGGGCGCATCGCCCGCTCGCTGCGGCTGGGGCGCGAGCAGCTGCTCGAGGCCTCGTGGCTGGACAACGGGCCCGGCTGGATCGGCGTGCGCCTGGCCGACGCCGCCGCCGTGCTGGCGGTCCGCCCCGACTGGACGGCCATGGCCGGGCTCAAGCTCGGGCTGGTCGGGGCCCACCCCGAGGGCGCCGAGTGCGCCGTGGAGGTCCGCGCCCTCGTCGGCGACTGGGTCGTCGAGGACCCCGTCACGGGCAGCCTCAACGCGGGGCTGGGCCGCTGGCTCACCGACCGTGGCTGGGCCCCGGACGACTACGTCGCCGCCCAGGGCACCGTCCTGGGGCGCAGCGGCCGGGTCCACGTCCGGCGCGAGGGCGCCGAGGTGTGGGTCGGCGGGCACGTGCGCTCCGTGGTCGAGGGCGTGCTCGAGCTGCCGGACGAGGACGAGGACGAGGAGGAGCGGTCGTGAGCGTGCGCGAGCTGCGGGCCGAGCCGGTCACCGGCGCCGTCGCCCACCACGGGGAGGGCCCCTGCTGGTCCCCGTCGTGGGGCGGGCTGCGGTGGGTCGACATGCTGGCCGGCGACGTCCTGAGCCTCGGCGCCGACGGGCGGGTGCGCCGCACGCACGTCGCCGACGTCGTGGCCTGCGTGCGGCCCCGGACCCGCGGCGGCGCGGTGCTCGCCGTCGCGCGGGGGATCGCCCTCGAGGAGCCCGACGGCGCCGTCCGCACGGTCCTGGAGCTGTGGCAGGACCCCGGCGTGCGGATGAACGAGGGCGGCACCGGGCCCGACGGCTGCTTCTGGGCCGGGTCGATGGCCTACGACCAGGCCGAGGGCGCCGCGCGGCTCTACCGGGTCCGTCCCGACCTGACCTGGGAGACGGTGCTCGAGGGCGTGACGGTCTCCAACGGCATCGCGTGGTCCCCGGACGGGTCCCGCGCCTACTACGCCGACACCCCCACGGGGCGGATCGACGTCCTCGACCCCGCCGCGCCCGCCGCTCCCGGCGGCCGCCGGCCCTTCGTGACCCCCCGCCTGACCGACGGCGACCCCCTGCCCGACGGCCTCACGGTGGACGCCGAGGGCGCCGTGTGGGTGGCCCTGCACGGGGCGGGGCAGGTGCACCGCTACCGCGCCGACGGGCAGCTCGACACCGTGGTGCACGTGGGCGCCCGGCAGACCACCGCCTGCGCCCTGGGCGGCGACGACCTGCGGACCCTCTACGTCACGACCTCCCGCGAGGGCCTCGCCCCGGGCGAGGACCCCGCCGCCGGCTCCCTGTTCGCCGTGCGGGTCGGCGTCCCGGGCCTGCCGGTCCTGCCCTTCCCGGGCTGAGCGGCCGCACCACCCGGCGGCGGCCCGGCCCACGACCGATCCAGGAGACCACCATGACCGCAGGCCCCGGCGCGTCCCCGGACGTGGTCACCGGCTCCATCCGCCTGCTCGCCGAGCGCGGCTGGGAGGCCACCACCGTCGACCAGCTCGCCCAGGCCGCCGGGGTCAGCCGGGCCACGTTCTTCCGCAAGTACGGGTCCAAGGAGGACATCGTCTTCGCGGACCACGCCGCGACCCTCCGGCGGCTCGAGGAGCTGCTGGCGCGCACCGACCAGGACCCGGCCACGGTCCTGCGCACCGGGGTGCTGCTGGTCTTCCGCCACCACCTCGACCACCGCGAGCGCACCCTGGCCCGCCACGCCCTGCTGCGGCAGGTCCCGCAGCTGCGCGACCGGGAGCTGATCACCTCGCACCGCTACGAGCGCGTGTTCCGCGCGTGGCTGCGCACGGCCCTGCCGCCCGGCCCGCACCGCGAGACCCTCGCCACGGCCCTGTCCGCCGCGGCGGTCGCCGTGCACAACGCCGCCCTGCGCTCCTGGCTGCGCGCTCCGGGCACCGACCCCACCGAGGAGCTCGACGCCCGCACGGCGCGGCTGGCCCGCACCCTGATCGCCGGCCTCGGCGACGGGGGCGGTGGCGCGGACGGCCGCGAGGGCCTGGCACCTGCGGACCTCCGACCGAACGGCGGCCCCGGGGGGGCGGGCCCGCCGTCGTCGTCACCGTCCTGGACCCGGGGGCGGGCACCGAGGAGGTCCTCGCCGCGGTGCGCGCGGCCCTGGAGACCGCCCCCGGCGCCCGCGGGTGACCCGCGCTCAGGACTCCTCGGCGAGGAACTCCTCGGCCAGCACGGCGTAGACCAGCTCGTCGCGCCACTGCCCCAGCTGGTGGTGGCTCTCCCGCAGGGTGGCCTCCAGGCGCATCCCGAGCCGCTCGCAGACCTTGGCCGAGCTGATGTTGAGCGCGTCGAGGCTCGCGCGCACGCGGTGGGCGCCGAGCGGGCCGAAGGCGAAGCCGATGGCCGCCCGCGCGGCCTCCGAGGCGTAGCCCTGCCCGGTGTGCTCCGGGTGGACGACCCACCCGATCTCCACCTGGGCCGCGTGCGCGTCCACGAGGGTCATCACGATCTCGCCCACGAGCTCGTCGCCGCCGCGCGGGGTCACCGCGAAGCGCACGTGGTCGCCGTCGCGGCCCCACGGGCGCAGCCCGCTGTTCTCGGCGATGGCGCGCTCGCAGTCCGCCCGCGAGCGCGGGCCGCGCCACGCGTACTGCGCGTAGTCCTCGCGGCTCTGGTAGGAGTGCATGGGGTCGAGGTCCTCCGCCCGGAAGCGGCGGAACGAGAGTCGGTCGGTGTCGGGAGGCAGCACGTCGATCATCCCGCCCAGCCTATCCGCGGCGGCACGCCCCCGACCACGCGCGGGCCCGGGCGTGCGCGTGCCGCCGTCACGGGGCGACACCGGGAGCGGGCGCCTCCCCGGGACCCGATTGTGATACTGAGTCCCTTGACGATGATACTGAGTATCAGGCAGTGTGGTGGCGATCACCGTGCGGGACGCCCGCACCGCGCCGACCCAGGAGCACCGCCCATGGCCCCCACCGCGTCCGCCCCCTCGTTCCCCTCGACCGTCGACGTGCGGGCGGAGCAGCTCGTGCTGCCCGGCCGGACCCGGCCGACCGCGCTCGTGCGGCTGGACGCCACCGAACCGGGCGGGCTGATCATCTGGGGCTCCCGGGCCCTCGCCGACCTCCGCGACGTCCTCGCGGGCCTCGACACCGGGGCGGTCGAGGCGATCGTGGTCACCGGCAACGAGCGGTCCTTCGGCGCCGGGGCGAACCTCAAGGAGATCCGCTCCGCCCAGCTGCGCGGGGCCTCCGAGGAGTACGTCGGCCTCGGCCACGAGGCCTTCGGGCTGCTCGCCGACGCCCCGGTCCCCACCTTCTCCCTGGTCACCGGCCAGGCCCTCGGCGGCGGCCTGGAGCTGGCCCTGCACACCGACCACCGGATCGGCCACCGCGGCGCAGGGCCGCTCGGGCTGCCCGAGTGCCGCCTCGGCTTCTTCCCGGGCTGGGGCGGGGTGCACCTGCTGCCGCACCTGATCGGGCCCGCCGCCGCCCTGGAGCAGATCGTCTTCGCCCCGATGCGCGGGCGCACCCTGCGGGCCCCCGAGGCGCTCGAGCTCGGCCTGCTCGACGCCGTCCTCGACGCCGCCCCCGGCACCGAGCAGTGGGAGAGCGGCTGGCAGCAGTGGGTCGCGACCCGGCTCGAGGCCATCGACGCCGGCGCCCCCCGCCGTCCCGCCGGCACCCCGGGGGAGGCGGACGCGCAGGAGTGGGAGCAGGCCGTCGAGGCCGCCCGCGCCCGCGCCGAGCGCACCTGGCACGGCGCCGCCCCGGCCCCGCTCGTGGCGATCGACCTCGTGGCCGCGGCCCGCACGCAGTCGCGCACCGAGAACGGCGACCGTGCCGTGCGGGCCTTCGCGGAGCTCGTGGTCGGGGACGTCGCCAAGGCCTCCCTCTACGCCTTCGAGCTCGTCTCCGCCCGCTCCCGGCGGGCCGCCGACGTCCCGCCGGTCCCGCCCGCCCCGCTGCGCCGCGCCGCGGTGATCGGCGCCGGGCTGATGGCCGGGCAGCTGGCCTCCCTGATCGCCGGCGGCGCCGGGATCCCCGTGGTCATGACCGACCTCGACGACGAGCGCCTGGCCGCCGGTGTCGCCCGCACCCGGGAGCGCTTCGCCGCCCAGGCCGCGAAGGGCCGGCTCTCCCCGGAGCGCGCCGAGCAGCTCTCCGCGCTGGTCACCGGCGCCCGCGGCCCCGAGGACCTCGCCGACGCCGACTTCGTGATCGAGGCCGTGTTCGAGGACCTCGAGGTCAAGCGCGCCGTCCTCGCCCAGTGGGAGGGCGTGCTGCGCCCCGACGCGGTGCTGGCCACCAACACCAGCTCCCTGTCCGTGACGGCCATGGCCGAGGGGCTGCGGCACCCCCAGCGGGTGGTCGGCTTCCACGTCTTCAACCCCGTGGAGGTCACCCCGCTGCTCGAGGTCGTCGCGGGCGAGCGCACCGGGGACACCGCCCTGGCCACCGCCTTCGACCTCGCCGCCCGGCTGCGGCGCACGGCCGTGCGCGTCCAGGACGCCCCCGGGTTCGTGGTCAACCGGGTGCTGACCCGCATGTTCGACGTCGTGGTCCGGGCGGTCGACGCGGGCACGGACCCCGCCGTGGCGGACCGCGCCCCGGACCCGATGGGCCTGCCCATGACCCCGCTGCGGCTGCTCGACTTCGTGGGCCCCGCCGTGCTGCACCACGTGAACGCGACCATGCACGAGGCCTACCCCGAACGCTTCGCGCGCTCGCCGTGGATGGATGCCGTCGTCGAGGCCGGCCTGCAGCACGTGCTGCCGACCCGCGAGGAGCCCGCGACCGGGGCCGACGGCTACCTGGCCGCCCCGGCCGCCGAGCTACTCGAGCGCACCCGCGACCCGCGGCGGGCCGCCCCCGCCACGGCGGAGGAGCTGCTCGCCCGGGTCCAGGACGCCCTGGCCGAGGAGATCGGGACGATGCTCGCGGAGGGCGTCGTCGCCGGGCCCGAGGACGTGGACCTGTGCATGGTGCTCGGCGCCAACTACCCCTTCCACCTCGGCGGGATCACCCCGTACCTCGACCGCACCGGCGCCGCCGAGCGCGTGCTCGGCCGCCGCTTCGCCGCGGGCTGAGCCCCGTCCGCCCGCCTCCCGCCCCACCGACCCGAAGGACCGACCGCCATGACCGCCACCCCCGAGACCGGCGAGAGCCTGTTCCCCGCCGGCACCGTCGAGCCCGACTACGTCCTCGACCGCGCCCTCGACACCGACGCCGCCGGGGTCCTCGACTCCGTGGCCGCCGCCGACCGGGAGCACTGGATGCGCGCCCGGGCCTTCGTCGAGGAGGACCTGCTGCCGGTCATCGGCGAGCACTGGGACCGCGCCGAGTACTCCCTCGACCTCGTCCGCCGCCTCGGGGAGCTCGACCTCCTGCGCGACGGCGTGGCGGTCGAGGGCTTCGCGCCCATGTCCAAGACCGCGGCGGGACTCGTGTGCATGGAGCTCTCCCGCGGGGACGGGTCGATCGCCACGGTCACGGGCGTCCAGGGCGGTCTGGCGATGCGCTCGATCGCGATGTGCGGCACCGAGGAGCAGCGGCAGCGCTGGCTGCCGCGCATGGCCACGGGCGAGCTCCTCGGCGCGTTCGCCCTCACCGAGCCCACCCACGGCTCGGACTCCGTGGGCCTCGAGACCCGGGCGAGCCCGGTCGAGGGCGGCTGGCTGCTCAACGGCGAGAAGAAGTGGATCGGCAACGGCTCCATGGGCGGGATCACCGTGGTCTGGGCCCGCTCCGACGCCGACGGCCGGGTGCACGGGTTCGTCGTCCCGCAGGAGAGCGAGGGGTACACGGGCACGACCATCCCCGGCAAGCTCGCCCTGCGCGCCATCCACCAGGCCCACATCCGCTTCGAGAACGTCTTCGTCCCCGAGGAGAACGTCCTGCCGGCGGCCCGGTCCTTCAAGGACACCGCCGCGGTCCTGTTCGCCACCCGCATCGGCGTGGCCTGGGGCGCGGTCGGCCACGCCCAGGCCTGCTACGAGTCGGCCGTGCAGTACGCCGCCCAGCGCGTGCAGTTCGGCCGCCCGCTCGCGGCCTCGCAGATCGTCCAGGAGCGGCTGGCCCGCATGCTCAGCGAGCTCACCCAGATCCAGCTGCTCGTGGCGCGGATGACCGAGCGGGAGGAGGCCGGCACGCTCACCGCCGAGCAGGCCTCGCTCGCGAAGTACACCGCGACCCGCGCGGCCCGCTCGATCGCCGCCAACGCCCGCGACCTGCTCGGCGGCAACGGCATCCTGGTGCGCCACCGGGTGGCCCGCCACTTCGCCGACGTCGAGGCCCTGCACACCTACGAGGGCACCGAGACCGTCCAGGCCCTGATCGTGGGGCGCGGGATCACCGGCATCTCGGCCTTCGCCTGAGCCCGCCACCGCCGGGACGACGGCGGTCCCCGACCCCGCCGGTGGCCACCGCCGCCCCGGCCACGACTCCCGGCGTGCTCCCCGGGACGACAGGAGGACGACCGTGCTCGCCAACCACGAACCCCTGAGCCCCCTGCGGTTCCTGCAGCGCTCCGCCGAGGTCTTCCCCGACCGCGAGGCGGTCGTGCACGGGACGCGGCGCTGGACCTACCGGCGGTTCGCGGCCGAGGCCCAGCGTCTGGCCCGGGCCCTGGGCCCGCACCTCGAACCGGGCGGGCGGGTGGCCGTCGTGGCCCCCAACGTCCCGGAGATGCTGCTCGCCCACTACGCCGTGCCCCTGGCCGGCGGGGTGCTCGTGCCGCTGAACCCGCGCCTGTCCGGGCGGGAGCTCGGCTACGTCCTGGGCCACTCGGAGGCCCGGGTCGTGCTCGCCGACACCGAGGTCGTGGCCACGGTCGCCCGGGTCGCGCGGCAGCTGGAGCCGGCGCCCGTCGTCGTCGAGGTGAACGACCCCACGACCGGCGCACCGCCGGCGGCCCCCGAGGGCGCCGTGGCCCTCGAGCGGTTCCTGGAGGCGGGCCCCGACGGACCCGACCTGCCGTGGCGGGTCGCCGACGAGAACACCCCCATCACCCTGAACTACACCTCCGGCACCACCGGCCCGCCCAAGGGCGTGCTCTACTCCCACCGCGGCGCGTACCTCAACGCCCTCGGCGAGGTGTTCCACAACGGCTTCGACGGTGCGACCCGCTACCTGTGGACCCTGCCGATGTTCCACTGCAACGGCTGGTGCACCACCTGGGCCGTCACCGCCGCCGGGGGACGGCACGTGTGCCTGCGCGCCGTGCGGGCCGAGGCCGTCTGGGAGGCGTTCGACACCGAGGGGATCACCCACCTGTGCGGGGCGCCCGTGGTGTGCTCCACGATCGTGGACGCCGAGCAGGCCCACCCGCTGGACCGGCCGCTGCGGATCACGACCGCTGGTGCCCCGCCGGCCCCCTCCGTGATCCAACGGCTCGAGGAGCACGGGATGAGCGTGGTCCACGTCTACGGGCTCACGGAGGTCTACGGCCCCCACACCATCTGCGAGCCCCAGGACGAGTGGGCGCAGCTGCCGCCGGCGGAGCGGGCCCGGACCATGGCCCGCCAGGGGGTGGGGATGCTGCAGGCCGAGTCCGCCCGGGTCGTCGACGAGCGGATGCGGGACGTCCCCGCCGACGGCGAGACCCTCGGCGAGGTCGTGCTGCGCGGCAACAACGTGATGCTCGGCTACTTCAAGGACGAGCAGGCCACCGCCGAGGCGTTCCGCGGCGGCTGGTACCACACCGGCGACCTCGGGGTGATGCACCCCGACGGCTACCTGCAGCTGAAGGACCGGGCGAAGGACATCATCATCTCGGGCGGGGAGAACATCTCCTCGATCGAGGTCGAGCAGGCCCTCGCCTCCCACCCGGACGTCCTCGACGTCGCCGTCGTCGGCGTGCCCGACGAGAAGTGGGGCGAGCGGCCGGTGGCCTGGGTCGTGCGCACCGGTGGGTCCTCCGCCACGGCGGAGGAGCTGCGCGCCCACGCCGCGGAGCGGCTGGCGCGCTTCAAGGTCCCGGACAGCATCCGCTTCCCCGAGCAGCTGCCCCGCACCGCCACGGGCAAGGTGCGCAAGAACGAGCTCCGCGGCGCCTGACCCGCAGCGGCGCCCGGTTCGCGACCGGGCCCCGGTCACGGCGCCGGGGAAGGGCGCGGTGCGGCCGCGCCGCGGGAGACGCGCGCGGCCGGGCGGCCCGTCCGGCACGGGCGCCCGTCCAGCACGAGCTCCCGCGCGGCGGGGGCCCCGTGCAGCAGGAGGCCCCCGCCGGGCGGCGGGGGCCTCCTGCTGCACGGCCGGCGGACGGGCCGGCCGCTCCGTCCCGGTGCTCAGGCCAGCGGATCGCCGCCCGCGTGGAAGGAGTCGTTGCTGGCGTCGACCTCGTCCTCGAAGGTCGGGTCCACGGGCACGTCCAGATCGGCCAGGGCCTCGCCCATGCGGGGCTCATCCGGCGGGATCTGCTCGTCGCCCTCCAGGTAGCGCTCGTCCCGGCGCTCGTCGCGCTCCTCCTGCTCGCTGGGGACGTCCGGGTGCTCGGGGTCCGCGCGGTCGCTCTCGTCGACGGCGGCCTCCTCGCCCTCGACCAGGGGGTCCTCGCGCCAGTGCTCCGGGTCGACCTCGGCCGCCCCCTCGTAGGTGTCGGGCGTCTCGGGCAGCTCTTCCGGTGAGGTGCTCATCTGAGGTCCTTCCTGCTCGTGGAAACGGTGTTCGATCAGCCTACGCACGACCGCCGCGCGGCCCCAGGAACCGCTCCGGCCGCCCCTCCGGACCGGGGGAGCTCCGGTTTTGACGGTCCCCCGGGGCGTGTGTAATGTATTCCGAGTCGCCGCAAGGGACGCGAGAGATCGCCCCGGCCGACGCCGCCGAACTCCGGCAAGAACCAGCCCCTCTCCTCGAGACGAGCGATGCCCGCTGCGCGGGAGACAGCGAGTTGCGAGAAGGTGAACGGC
This sequence comes from Kocuria flava, assembly GCF_001482365.1. Classification (NCBI taxonomy): domain Bacteria; kingdom Bacillati; phylum Actinomycetota; class Actinomycetes; order Micrococcales; family Micrococcaceae; genus Kocuria; species Kocuria flava. The sequence goes on from NZ_CP013254.1 coordinate 1,163,198, forward strand.
TGGATAAGCTGGAGAGGTTGCTTCGGGCAGGAACGAGAAATCGCGAACCCGACGACGACGACGAGAATTCATCTCGGTTTCGGGGTCTGGTGGCCCGGTTGCCGGTCTGTTGTTTGAGAACTCAATAGTGTGCCATGTTTGTTGATACCGGATGTTTTATCTGGTTGATGGATCGCTGTGCCCTGCCTCCGTGGGGTGTGGTGGTCTTGTCGGCCGGGGTTTTGTTTTCTGTTTTTTTGACGGAGAGTTTGATCCTGGCTCAGGACGAACGCTGGCGGCGTGCTTAACACATGCAAGTCGAACGCTGAAGCTCCAGCTTGCTGGGGTGGATGAGTGGCGAACGGGTGAGTAATACGTGAGTAACCTGCCCTTGACTCTGGGATAAGCCTGGGAAACCGGGTCTAATACTGGATACGACGTCCTACCGCATGGTGGGGGGTGGAAAGGGTTTTACTGGTTTTGGATGGGCTCACGGCCTATCAGCTTGTTGGTGGGGTAATGGCCTACCAAGGCGACGACGGGTAGCCGGCCTGAGAGGGTGACCGGCCACACTGGGACTGAGACACGGCCCAGACTCCTACGGGAGGCAGCAGTGGGGAATATTGCACAATGGGCGCAAGCCTGATGCAGCGACGCCGCGTGAGGGATGACGGCCTTCGGGTTGTAAACCTCTTTCAGCAGGGAAGAAGCCACAAGTGACGGTACCTGCAGAAGAAGCGCCGGCTAACTACGTGCCAGCAGCCGCGGTAATACGTAGGGCGCAAGCGTTGTCCGGAATTATTGGGCGTAAAGAGCTCGTAGGCGGTTTGTCGCGTCTGCTGTGAAAGCCCGGGGCTCAACCCCGGGTCTGCAGTGGGTACGGGCAGACTAGAGTGCAGTAGGGGAGACTGGAATTCCTGGTGTAGCGGTGAAATGCGCAGATATCAGGAGGAACACCGATGGCGAAGGCAGGTCTCTGGGCTGTTACTGACGCTGAGGAGCGAAAGCATGGGGAGCGAACAGGATTAGATACCCTGGTAGTCCATGCCGTAAACGTTGGGCACTAGGTGTGGGGGACATTCCACGTTCTCCGCGCCGTAGCTAACGCATTAAGTGCCCCGCCTGGGGAGTACGGCCGCAAGGCTAAAACTCAAAGGAATTGACGGGGGCCCGCACAAGCGGCGGAGCATGCGGATTAATTCGATGCAACGCGAAGAACCTTACCAAGGCTTGACATCCACCGGACCGCACTGGAGACAGTGCTTCCCTTCGGGGCTGGTGGACAGGTGGTGCATGGTTGTCGTCAGCTCGTGTCGTGAGATGTTGGGTTAAGTCCCGCAACGAGCGCAACCCTCGTTCTATGTTGCCAGCACGTGATGGTGGGGACTCATAGGAGACTGCCGGGGTCAACTCGGAGGAAGGTGGGGATGACGTCAAATCATCATGCCCCTTATGTCTTGGGCTTCACGCATGCTACAATGGCCGGTACAAAGGGTTGCGATACTGTGAGGTGGAGCTAATCCCAAAAAGCCGGTCTCAGTTCGGATTGAGGTCTGCAACTCGACCTCATGAAGTCGGAGTCGCTAGTAATCGCAGATCAGCAACGCTGCGGTGAATACGTTCCCGGGCCTTGTACACACCGCCCGTCAAGTCACGAAAGTTGGTAACACCCGAAGCCGGTGGCCTAACCCCTTGTGGGAGGGAGCCGTCGAAGGTGGGACCGGCGATTGGGACTAAGTCGTAACAAGGTAGCCGTACCGGAAGGTGCGGCTGGATCACCTCCTTTCTAAGGAGCCGTTGACCGCCGTGTGGTGGTCGCCCCCGCCTGAGTGCCCGTTCGTGGTGCTGGTGGGGTGAGCTCATGGGTGGAATATCAACGAACGAGTGGCCGCACACCACGGCCGCCGTCTCCTGCTGTCCCCGTTGCGGGGTGGTCGGTGCTGGTGGTGGTGGGGTGCTGGTGGTGCGGGTCTGTTCAGTACCTGCTCCTGGGGGTTCCTTGACGGGGGCCTGTGGGGGTGGTGGAACGCGGGCCCGGTGCTGCTGGTGCTGGTGTGGTCCTTGGCGCACTGTTGGGTCCTGAGACAACAGGCCCTTCTGTTGTCGCTGTCCTGCTGTGGGTCGGTCGCGGGTTCGTCCTGTGGTCGGCGTGGTGGGTGGTGGTGCGGGGGGTGTGGTGTTTCGGTTGTTCCCGGCGCCCTGCGCCGGATGCTTGCCCCGGGTCTGGTCCCGTTCTCCGTGGTGGAGGGCGGGGGTGGGTTCCTGGGGGTGGCGTCCGGGTGGTGTGGGGTGTGTGGGTTGTTGTTTGAGAACTGTATAGTGGACGCGAGCATCTTGAAGACGCCGCACCGTGCTCGCCCCGTTCGCGGGGTGGGTTCCTGCCTGTCGGGTGGGGTGGTGCGGGACGTTTTCGTGATTTGTGATCGCCGCCGGCTGCCGGCCGTGGTGCCCTCGTGCTGTCCTTCCCGTTGTGTCGGGGTGGGTGGTGTGGTGGTGCCCGGTGTGTGGCCGGTCGGTGTGTTCTGTGATCATGTGGCAAGTTTTCAAGGGCGTACGGTGGATGCCTTGGCATCAGGAGCCGATGAAGGACGCGGTAATCTGCGATATGCCTCGGGGAGCTGATAAACGAGCTGTGATCCGAGGGTCTCCGAATGGGGAAACCCCGCCGCGTGTTATGCGTGGTGACCCGTACCTGAATTCATAGGGTGCGTGGAGGGAACGTGGGGAAGTGAAACATCTCAGTACCCACAGGAAGAGAAAACAACAGTGATTCCGTCAGTAGTGGCGAGCGAACGCGGAAGAGGCTAAACCGGTGGTGTGTGATACCCGGCAGGGGTTGCATCATCGGGGTTGTGGGGCGTGTTTGTCCTGGGTCTGCCGGCCCGGGCGTGTGAGTGCAGGGCGATAGTCGAACCGGTGTGAGTGCCGGGCCGTAGAGGGTGGAAGTCCCGTAGACGAAATCGTTGCTGCCGCATGGAGCGCGTGCCCAAGTAGCACGGGGCCCGAGAAATCCCGTGTGAATCTGCCAGGACCACCTGGTAAGCCTAAATACTCCCTGATGACCGATAGCGGACCAGTACCGTGAGGGAAAGGTGAAAAGTACCCCGGGAGGGGAGTGAAATAGTACCTGAAACCGTGCGCCTACAATCCGTCGGAGCCTTACGGGGTGACGGCGTGCCTTTTGAAGAATGAGCCTGCGAGTTAGTGTTACGTCGCGAGGTTAACCCGTGAGGGGTATCCGTAGCGAAAGCGAGTCCGAACAGGGCGTGTGAGTGGCGTGATCTAGACCCGAAGCGAAGTGATCTACCCATGGCCAGGTTGAAGCGCGTGTAAGAGCGCGTGGAGGACCGAACCCACTTCAGTTGAAAATGGAGGGGATGAGCTGTGGGTAGGGGTGAAAGGCCAATCAAACTTCGTGATAGCTGGTTCTCCCCGAAATGCATTTAGGTGCAGCGTTGCGTGTTTCTTGCCGGAGGTAGAGCTACTGGATGGCCGATGGGCCCTACAAGGTTACTGACGTCAGCCAAACTCCGAATGCCGGTAAGTGAGAGCGCAGCAGTGAGACTGTGGGGGATAAGCTTCATAGTCGAGAGGGAAACAGCCCAGACCACCAACTAAGGCCCCTAAGCGTGTGCTAAGTGGGAAAGGATGTGGAGTTGCTCAGACAACCAGGAGGTTGGCTTAGAAGCAGCCACCCTTGAAAGAGTGCGTAATAGCTCACTGGTCAAGTGATTCCGCGCCGACAATGTAGCGGGGCTCAAGTACACCGCCGAAGTTGTGGCATTGCACCAATGATACCCAACCGGTCCTCTTCGGGGGTCCGGTTCAGGTGGTGCGATGGGTAGGGGAGCGTCGTGTGGGCAGTGAAGCTGCGGGGTGACCCAGTGGTGGAGCCCACACGAGTGAGAATGCAGGCATGAGTAGCGAAAGACGGGTGAGAAACCCGTCCGCCGAATGATCAAGGGTTCCAGGGTCAAGCTAATCTGCCCTGGGTCAGTCGGGACCTAAGGCGAGGCCGACAGGCGTAGTCGATGGACAACGGGTTGATATTCCCGTACCGGCGAAGAACCGCCCCTATCGAACCGGGGACACTAACCACCCGAACCGGGCCACGCGGTGACCATTGGTCATCGCCGGCGCCGGGGAGCGTGGGACCTGAACCGGGGAGGTAAGCGTATTAACAGGTGTGACGCAGGAAGGCAGCCGAGCCGGGCGATGGTAGACCCGGTCCAAGCGTGTAGGGCGATCCGTTGGCAAATCCGCGGATCACGGGCCTGAGACGTGACGGGACCCCCATTCGTGGGGGGATTCGGTGATCCTATGCTGCCGAGAAAAGCATCGACGCGAGGTTCCAGCCGCCCGTACCCCAAACCGACACAGGTGATCAGGTAGAGAATACCAAGGCGATCGAGAGAATCATGGTTAAGGAACTCGGCAAAATGCCCCCGTAACTTCGGGAGAAGGGGGGCCCGGACCGTGAACGGAACATGCTTCCGGGAGCGGGTAAGGGCCGCAGAGACCAGGGGGAAGCGACTGTTTATCAAAAACACAGGTCCGTGCGAAGTCGCAAGACGATGTATACGGACTGACTCCTGCCCGGTGCTGGAAGGTTAAGAGGACCCGTTAGCCTCACGGCGAAGCGGAGAATTTAAGCCCCAGTAAACGGCGGTGGTAACTATAACCATCCTAAGGTAGCGAAATTCCTTGTCGGGTAAGTTCCGACCTGCACGAATGGAGTAACGACTTCCCCGCTGTCTCAACCATGAACTCGGCGAAATTGCAGTACGAGTAAAGATGCTCGTTACGCGCAGCAGGACGGAAAGACCCCGAGACCTTTACTATAGTTTGGTATTGGTGTTCGGTGTGGCTTGTGTAGGATAGGTGGGAGACTGTGAAGCGGGCACGCCAGTGCTCGTGGAGTCATCGTTGAAATACCACTCTGGTCACTCTGGACATCTAACTTCGGCCCGTGATCCGGGTCAGGGACAGTGCCTGATGGGTAGTTTAACTGGGGCGGTTGCCTCCTAAAGAGTAACGGAGGCGCCCAAAGGTTCCCTCAGCCTGGTTGGCAATCAGGTGTCGAGTGTAAGTGCACAAGGGAGCTTGACTGTGAGAGCGACAGCTCGAGCAGGGACGAAAGTCGGGACTAGTGATCCGGCGGTACATTGTGGAATGGCCGTCGCTCAACGGATAAAAGGTACCTCGGGGATAACAGGCTGATCTTGCCCAAGAGTCCATATCGACGGCATGGTTTGGCACCTCGATGTCGGCTCGTCGCATCCTGGGGCTGGAGTTGGTCCCAAGGGTTGGGCTGTTCGCCCATTAAAGCGGTACGCGAGCTGGGTTCAGAACGTCGTGAGACAGTTCGGTCCCTATCCGCTGCGCGCGCAGGAAATTTGAGAAGACCTGTCCTTAGTACGAGAGGACCGGGACGGACGAACCTCTGGTATGGCAGTTGTACCGCCAGGTGCACCGCTGCTTCGCTACGTTCGGAAGAGATAACCGCTGAAAGCATCTAAGCGGGAAGCTCGCTTCGAGATGAGATTTCCACGCACCCTCGTGGTGCGAGAGGCCCCCAGCGAGACCACTGGGTTGATAGGCCGGAGGTGGAAGCACGAACCAACGACGTGCGCAGCCGACCGGTACTAATAGGCCGACAACTTACCCACAACCCCCACCCCTGGTGGGGCACAGAACACCGCGTCCACTATACGGCTCCCAACCAACAACCCCCGTCCCCGACCCCGTGGTCGGGCAACGGTACGGGAACCACAACTGAATACTCACGAGCAGTCGTGACACGACTTCCCACCCACCCCGGGCACCCCCCGCGGGCCGGGCCGCGGAGAACGAGTTACGGCGGTCATAGCGTGGGGGAAACGCCCGGTCCCATCCCGAACCCGGAAGCTAAGACCCACAGCGCCGATGGTACTGCACCCGGAAGGGTGTGGGAGAGTAGGACACCGCCGGACCACACCAGAAGGGTCGAGCCCCCGCACCACACGGTGCGGGGGCTCCCCGCATTCAACCACCCGGCACCCCGGTTGCCGGACGCCACCTCGGCCGTCCCCCCTCCCCGGGGCGCCGTCTCAGTCGTCCCCCGGCGGATCCTGCGGGGCGTCGCCCTCCGCCTGCGAGGGCTTGTTCCCGGCCGGGTCCACGGCCGTCTCGACCTGCTGGTCCTCCGGCGCGTCTCCTTCCGCCTGCGAGGGCTTGTTCTGCGCGGGGTCGGGCACGTTCTGGCTCATCGCCTCTCCTCTCCGCCGTCGGGCGACGGCTGCGGGCCACGCTACGCGCCGTGCGGGCGTCGCGACAGGGGTGCCACCGCCACGGCGGCCGGTGCGGACCGGCCGCCGCCGAGCCGGCGGCGCGCTGCCGTGCCCGGCCGAGGGCTCCCGCCGCCGCGCGGAGCCGTGCACGGCTTCGCTACCCTGGAGGCCGACCGTTCCCCCGTCGTCCCGCAGAGAGGCCCCAGCATGTCCGCTACCCCCACCGCCCACGCCCGCACCGGCGAGATCACCACGGCCTACACCGATCGGGGGGAGGGGCCTGCGCTGCTCCTCGTCCACGGGCACGCCTACGACCGGAGCATGTGGGAGCGTCAGGTGGAGGTCTTCTCGTCCCGCGGCTGGCGGGTTCTCGCCCCCGACCTGCGGGGTTTCGGCGGGTCGGAGGGCACTGCGGGCATCGTCTACACCGAGGAGTTCGCGGACGACCTCGCTGCCCTGCTCGACCACGCCGGCGTCGTCCGGGCCGTGGTCGTCGGTTTCTCGATGGGCGGGCAGGTCGCCATGGAGCTGCTGCACCGGCACCCGCAGCGGGTGCGCGCCCTGGTCGTCAACGACACCGTTCCCCAGGCCGAGGACACGGCGGGCCGCCGCCGCCGCCACGTCACGGCGGACACGATCCTGCGCACGGGCATGGAGGAGTACGGGCGGGCCGTGCTGGGGAAGATGATCGCCGAGGCCAACGTCGAGGCCATGCCGGAGACGGCAGCCCGGGTCCTCGCGATGCTGCAGTCCGCCCCGGCCGAGGGGGCGGCCGCCGCGATGCGGGGGCGCGCCGAGCGCCGGGACTACACCGACCTCCTCTCCGGTGCGGAGCTGCCCGTGCTCGTCGTGGTGGGTGCCGACGACCCCTTCGACGGCGGCGCCGGGCGGCGCACGGCGGAGCTCGTGGCGGGGGCCGAGCTCGTCGTCGTCGACGGTGCGGGGCACACGCCCAGCATGGAGCAGCCCGAGGCCTTCGACGCCGCCGTGGACGCGTTCCTGCGGCGGCTGCCCGCCTGAGCCGCGCCGCCGCTGTTCTCCCGCAGTGAACTTCCGGCTCCCGCGGGGGTCATCAGTAGGCTTTCGTCCTGTTCGTCAGTATGCTTCCATGAACGACGTACGACGAGAGGAGCGGACATGAGCGACACCAGCGGCACCCGCCCGGACGACGCCCACCGGGAGCGCACCGACCAGCTCACCTTCCAGAACCCGGTCGACCGGTACCCGGTGGTCGAGCCCCCCGAGCAGGACCAGCCCGAGCCGGGTCTCGACGCCGAGCTCGAGCCGAAGACCGACCGTGGCGAGTTCTCCTACCGGGGGACCGGGCGTCTCGAGGGGCGCAAGGCGCTGATCACGGGTGCCGACTCCGGGATCGGCGCCGCGGTCGCGATCGCCTTCGCCAAGGAGGGGGCCGACGTCGCCCTCAACTACCTCCCGGACGAGGAGCCCGACGCGCAGGCGGTCAAGGGCATCATCGAGCGGGCGGGGCGCCGGGCCGTGCTGCTGCCCGGAGACCTCACCGACAAGGACTTCTGCTCCTCGCTCGTGGAGCAGGCGGTCGAGGGCCTCGGCGGACTGGACGTCCTCGTCAACAACGCGGGCAAGCAGATCGCCGTGGAGAGCCTCGAGGAGCTGAGCGACGAGCAGCTCACGGACACGTTCACGGTCAACATCATCGCGATGTTCCGGATCACCAAGGCCGCCCTGAAGCACCTCCCGGCCGGGTCCTCGATCATCAACACGACCTCGATCCAGGCCTACGAGCCCTCCCCGCACCTGCTCGACTACGCCTCGACCAAGGCCGCGATCAACAACTTCACCAAGGGTCTGGGCCAGCAGCTCGCACCCCGGGGCATCCGGGTCAACGCGGTGGCCCCCGGCCCGTTCTGGACCCCGCTGCAGGTCAGCGACGGCCAGCCCAAGGAGGCGCTGCCCGAGTTCGGCACGTCGACGCCCCTGGGCCGTGCCGGCCAGCCGACCGAGCTCGCCCCGGCCTACGTCTTCCTGGCCTCGCCGGAGTCCAGCTACGTCATCGGCGAGACCCTCAACGTCAACGGGGGATCCCCCTCGCCGTGACCCGACGGCCGCTTCGCCCGGGAGCCGCGGGACGCACCCGCGCCGCGGACCCTTGGCGGACGGCGGACATCGGCCTAGGCTGGACCCAGTCCGCGCACTAAGTGACCTTATGATCTGCTGACGAAAGGCGGAACCATGACCACGAACCCGTACGACCCCACCCGGCACGACGCCGCGCCGAGCCACGCGGCCGCGACCGGCACCCCCTCCAAGAAGGACGTCGCGGCCGAGCAGGGCAAGGCCGAGGCCGCCCAGCTCAAGCACGAGGCCGCCGGCTCCGGCGAGCGCGTCAAGGAGACGGCCAAGGAGCAGGCCGTGGCCGTCAAGGAGGAGGCCGCCCACCAGGTCCAGGGCCTGCTGGACCAGCTCACCAGCGGCCTGCGCGAGCAGGCCCGGCCCCAGCAGGAGCGGATGGCCGGGACGGTCCGCTCCCTGAGCGACGAGATCAACGCCCTCTCCCGGGGCGAGAAGCCCGAGACCGACTACGTCGCCGGCCTGCTCGGCAACGTCTCCGGGCGCGTGGAGAGCCTCGCCTCCTCGCTGGAGAACAAGGACGGCCAGGAGCTGCTCCAGGACGTGCGCCGCTTCGCGGCCCGCCGCCCTGGCACCTTCCTCGCCGTGGCCGCCGGCATCGGCCTCCTCGCCGGCCGGGCGACCCGCGGTGCGAAGGACAGCGACCGCATCGCCACCGACAAGGAGGGCGCCAAGGAGTACTTCGGCGTCTCCGGCGACCGCACCGGGGACCGGTCCGGCCCCGGGACCCAGTCCGGGCAGGGTCGCCACCTCGAGGGCGGGCAGGCCGGCGGCTACACCCCGGGCGACCCCTACGCCTACCGGTCCGCGGAGCAGGGCGAGGCCGCCCGCACCTACACCGACCGCGTGCCGGGCACCGTCTACCCCGACCAGGAGGGCGACCGTCGATGAGCCACCCCATTCCTCCCTCCGACGCCGAGGCGCGGGCGGAGCGGGAGTCGCTCGGCGAGATGTTCAAGTCGCTGAGCACGAACCTCTCCACCCTCATCCAGCAGGAGATGGCCCTGGCCAAGGCCGAGCTGCGGCAGTCCGCGCGCGAGGCCTCGCAGTCCGCCAAGGACGCGGGCAAGGGGGCCGGCATGCTCGCCGGCGCCGGTGTGGCCGGGCACTTCGTCCTGCTCTTCCTCTCCCTGGCCCTGATGTGGGCCCTGGGCAACCTCGTGGGCCTGGGCTGGTCCGCCGTCATCGTGGCGGTCGTCTGGGCGATCATCGCGGCGATCCTTGCCGCCGTCGGCAAGAAGAACCTCAAGAAGGGCCAGCGCGAGCTGACCGAGGCCACCCACGACCCGGTGCACCACACCCGTGAGACCCTCTCCGAGATCCCGGACACCGTGAAACCCTCCAAGGAGACCCCATGAGCCAGCAGAACCCCGAGCAGATCCGCGCCGACATCGAGGCCACCCGTGCCCGTCTCGGGTCCGACGTCGACGCCGTGGCCGAGAAGGTGACCCCGGAGCGGGTCGTCGACCGGCAGAAGAGCAAGGTCCGCAACAAGGTCCAGGGGGTGCGCGAGCGGGTCATGGGCGCCTCCGACGACGAGTTCGCCCTGGGCGACCGCACGGGCGAGCTCCGGGACGAGGCGTCCCACCGGGCCGAGCAGGCCCGCGACGCCGTCCAGCACGCGCCGCAGGCCGCCCGGGCGAGGACCCGCGGCAACCCGCTCGCGGCCGGGCTGATCGCCCTGGGCGCCGGCTGGCTCGTCGGCTCCCTGCTGCCCTCCTCGCAGAAGGAGCAGGAGCTCGTCGAGACCGCTGCCGACCGCGTGCAGCCGCACGCCCAGCACGCGGTGTCCTCGGCCAAGGACTCCGCCCGGCACGTGGCGGAGGATCTCAAGGAGCCCGCCCAGGAGGCCGCGCAGTCCGTGAAGGAGACCGCGACCTCGGGCGCCCAGGAGGTCAAGGAACAGGGCCGGTCCGAGGCGCAGGACCTGAAGTCCTCGGCCCAGGGCTCCGCGCAGCACGTCAAGGACGAGACCCGCAACGCCTGACGGGCACCGAGCAGCAGGGAGGAAGGCCCCGGACCGCGACGGTCCGGGGCCTTCCTCGTGCCCGCCCCTGCAGGTCGGAGCCCGGCCGGGCGCGGGCGAGCCGGCCCGGGCTCCGGCGGGCCCCAGCGGGACGGGGCCCGCCCGGGCCCGGACCTCAGCGGGTCCGGGCGAGCTCACCCCGCAGTGCGGGGAGGTACCCGGAGAGATAGCCCCGCTCCGTGGGGTGCAGGTTCTCCTGCCCTCCGGGCTCGAAGAGGATCCACGGGTCCCGGGCCCCGACCCCGTGGCCGCGGAACCGGTCCGTGACGTCCGCGAACACCGCGCCCTCGGCCGTCACCGCTTCCTCCAGGGCCGCGTTGAGCTCGTCGGTCCACGCATTGAGCTCGGCGGCGCGCTCGGCGGTGATCAGGGCCGAGTCGCGCCGGGCGTCGAAGAGGCGGGGATAGCCGAGCACCACGACCTGCCCGCACGTGGCGTCGTCGACGGCGGCGACCGTCCGCCCGGCGGCCTCCGCGGCCGCCGCGATCCGCGCCGGCGCCCCGTCCTGCAGCTCCTCGCACGCCTCCGGGTCGCCCCGGGTGCCGCACCGGGTCACGAACTCGCCCCACCCCACGTCGTTGCCGCCGAGGGTCAGGGTCACCGCGTCGGCCCCGGCCAGCGCCGCCGCGACCGCCGGCGTCCCGGCGAGGACGGCCACGTCCGCGCTGCGGAAGCCCGCGCACGCGGCGTCGAGCACCACGTCCACGCGCGGGTGGTCGTCGAGGGCGGCGACGTGGTCCCGCCCCGAGCCCTGCAGGCACCGCTCGTCCCAGGGCTGGGCCCGCACCCCGCCGGTGCCGATCCCCGCCGAGTAGGAGTCGCCGAGGTTGACGACGTCGAGGGTGGGCGGCGCGGCCGCAGCGGACGGGACACCGAGCCCGGTGAGGGCGAGGGCGGCGCCGAGGACCGCCGCGGCGCGGCGGGAGGGGGTCGAGGGCATGGCGGGCCTTTCCGGACGGGGCGGGGCCGGGAGGCGCCCGCGCTGAGCCCGAACCTATCCCCGGCCGGCCGCCTGCGGAAGGGCCGGGTCCGTCAGGCCCCAGGCCCCGGAGAGGATCTCCAGGGAGCGCAGCATCTCCTCGCGGCCGGGGGAGGCCGGGGCGATCATCAGCTCGTCGGCATCGGCCGTGCGCGCGAAGCGCTCGAGGTACTCGCGCACCTGCGGGCCCGTGCCCGCGGTGGACCAGTGCAGCATGTGCAGCACCTGGTCCGCGGCCGGGCTGTCCATCACCATGTCCAGCTCGGCCTCGCTCAGCTCCCGCCCGCGCCCGACCATGGCACGCACGCGCTCGCGGCGCGCCGTCTCCTGCTGGGCGGCGGCCTCCTCGGCGGTGTCGGCGGCGATGACGTTGACCGCGGCGATCACCCGGGGCTCCGCGAGCTGCTCGGAGGGGCGGAAGGACGTGCGGTAGGCGGCCACGGCCTCCACGAGGGCATCCGGGGCGAAGTGGGAGGCGAAGGCGTAGGGCAGGCCGTAGGCCGCCGCCAGCTGGGCGCCGAACAGGGAGGAGCCCAGGATCGTCAGGGGCACGTGCGTGCCCGCGCCGGGCACCGCCGCGACGCCGGGGACGACCGAGCGTCCGCTCAGGTAGCCCTGGAGCTCCCGCACGTCCTGCGGGAACGCCTCGGCCGAGGAGGGGTCGCGGCGCAGCGCCCGCAGCGTGCGCTGGTCGGTGCCGGGGGCCCGGCCCAGGCCCAGGTCGATCCGGCCGGGGTGCAGCTCGGCGAGCGTGCCGAACTGCTCGGCCACCACGAGCGGCGCGTGGTTGGGCAGCATCACCCCGCCGGCGCCGAGCCGGATCGAGGACGTGTGCGCCGCGACGTGGGCGATGAGCACGGCCGGCGCCGACGAGGCGATCGTGGGCATGTTGTGGTGCTCGGAGTACCACACCCGTGCGTAGCCGAGGCGCTCGGCGTGCTGGGCCAGGCGCACCGAGTCGGCGAAGGCCTCGCCCACGGAGGCTCCGCGGCGGACCGTGGCGAAGTCGATGACGGACAGGGGCAGGGGCATGCGGAGCACCTCTCGGGGTCGGGGAGGGCCTCCACGCTACTCCCGGGGGCGCCGCGGCGCAGTGGTCCCGGGCACAGCCCCCGTGTCGGCCCCCGACGCTACGCTCGGGTGCCATGGACGAGCCGACGCACCCCGCCGAGGGGCCCCCGCTGCCCGCCGGGGTGCCCGAGCTCTTCGAGCTGCCCCGCGAGCGCGAGGAGGTCGCCCCCGGCGCCGTCCACGTGCCCGGATGGCTCGATCCCGAGCAGCAGCGGGAGCTCGTGGTGCGCTGCCGCGCGTGGGCGAGCGGCCCCGCGCCGCTGCGGCACGCGGTCCTGCCCGGCGGCGGGCGCATGTCCGTGCGCTCGGCCACGCTGGGCCGGGACCGGGAGCCCTACCGGTACCGGCGCACGGGGCCGGGCACCCGGGCGCCGGCGGTGCCGCAGGACCTGCGCGAGCTGGGCCGCCGTGCCGTGGCCGAGGCCTACGGGCCCGGTGCGCCCGCAGCGCAGGGCTACCACCCCGACACCGTGCTCGTGAACTTCTACGACGCCGCCGCCCGCATGGGCATGCACCAGGACCGTGACGAGGCCTCCGCGGCGCCGATCGTCTCGCTGTCCCTCGGGGACGCGTGCGTCTTCCGCTTCGGCAACACGCTCACGCGCTCGGCCCCCTACCGCGATCTCGAGCTGCGCAGCGGCGACCTGTTCGTCTTCGGCGGCCCGTCCCGCTACGCCTTCCACGGGGTGCCGCGGATCCGTCCCGGCACGGCCCCGGCCGGGCTCGGCATGCGCGGCGGCCGGCTCAACCTCACGCTGCGGATGACCGGGCGGGCCCCGGCGCACGGGGACCGAGCGCCCCGGGACCGAGCGCCCCGGGACCGAGCCCCCCGGGACCGAGCGCCCCGGGACTGAGGGCCCCCGGGCCGAGCGCCCTCGGGACCGAAGGCCCCGGGACGGACGCGGCGGCCGGCGGCGTGCCAGACTGGCCGCATGGAGCTGCCCGATCCCGTCCCGGCCCGCCTCGTGGACCCGTCCTCGGTCTCGGCCGAGGACGCCGGCGCCTACCGCCTGCTCGCGGCGGACATCGCCTCCGGCGTGGGCGTGGTGGCTGCCCGGCACCGCCGGCGCGACCACGCCGCGACCGTCACCGGCTTCCTCGACGTCTCCTGGGACCCGCCGACCGTGCTCGTGAGCCTGTTCGAGGAGGGGCGGATCTGCGAGGCCGTGGAGGAGTCCGGGGCGTGGGCCCTCTCGCTGCTGCGGCGCGAGCACGAGGGCACGGCCAACTGGCTGGCCAGCCCCGGCAACCCCGTCGAGGGGCTCCTGGACCGGGTGCCGTTCCGGCGGGCGCCGCACTCCGGGGCGCCCGTGCTGGCGGGCTCCCTCGCGTGGTTCGAGCTCCGGACGACGGCCGTGCACACGGCCGCCACGCACCGGCTCGTCGTGGGCGAGGTCGTCGCCCTGGGACGGGGTGTGCCGGAAGGGGACGCCGCGGACCCGCTCGTGCACTTCGGCCGCGGCTACCACGGCCTCCGCCCCTGACCGGGCGACCCATAGCAGGTTCGCACTGCAGTGTCGAGCGGATGACGCCACGTGACCCGAATGACGTCATCCGGGGAATGCGGTCCCGGGGGGCCGGGTTCTGGTCGTAGCGTGGTCGCAGCGGGCGGGCCCGGCGGCACGGGCCCGGACCCGGCCCCACCCACCGAGCACGATCCCCACGGAAGGACCCCCATGGCGGCCCAGCACCACGAACCCGGACCCGGCCGCGCGTCCGAGGACGCGCGCCTGAGCGTGGTCCCGGACGGCGGCGTCCCCGCCGAGCGCTTCGCCGCCGACGTCAGGGACCTCGAGGTGCCCGCCGACCACCTCGCCGGGCTGGGGCCCGTGGGGGAGCTGTTCAAGGCGGCCTTCGCCCACCACCCGGCCGGCGTCGCCGTCATCACCGCGCGCGGGCCGGAGGGCCCGGTGGGACTCACCGCCTCCTCGGTCTCCTCCGTCTCGGTCGACCCGCCCATCCTGGGCTTCTCCCTGCAGGCCCGCCGCGGTTCCGCGGCCGTCGTCGCCGAGGCGCCCTCGTTCCTGGTGCACCTGCTCGACGCCGAGGACCTCGCCCTGGCGCAGTCCTTCGCGGTCTCCGGCGCGCCCCGCTTCGGGGCGGAGATGCCCTGGGAGGAGCTGCCCACCGGCGAGCCCCGCCTGCTGGGCGTGGGCCGGGTGCTGCGGGCCGTTCCGCTGGCCCGGATCAAGGCCGGTCCCGCCCTGGTCTTCAACGCCGCCGTGGTGGACGTGCTGGGTGCGGAGAGCTCCGGCTCGCCGCTGGTCTACCACCGCCGCCGCTTCCACGGCCTCAGCGAGGACTCCGCCCTTCCGGGCTCGCCCTGACGCGGCCGGCCGTGCCGCTGCCACGCCGACGGGGCGCCTCCCACCACCGGGGGGCGCCCCGTCGGCGTGGCAGCGGAAAAAGTTCACCCCCAGTTCGTTGACACATCACCAAAGGCGTCCTAGAGTATTTGACACAGCAACAAACCCCCACCACCCGAGGAGAACACCATGTCGCAGCTCACCGATCTCGTCCCCGGCTCCTGGACCTTCGACCCCGCCCACTCGGAGGTCGGCTTCACCGTCCGCCACGCCGGGATCTCCAAGGTCCGCGGCGTCTTCCGCGAGGTCGACGCCCAGCTCCTGGTCGCCGAGCCCCTCGAGGACTCCCGCCTGAGCGCCACCGTGCAGATGGCCTCCATCGACACCAAGAACGCCGACCGGGACGCCCACGTGCGCAGCGCCGACTTCTTCGCCGTCGAGCAGTACCCCACCATGACCTTCACCTCCACCGCGGTCGCCTTCGACGGCGAGGAGGGGACGATCACCGGTGAGCTGACGATCAAGGACGTCACCCGCACCGTCGAGCTGAGCGCGGAGTTCAACGGCGTCGTCGTGGACGCCTTCGGCGTGACCCGCGCCGGCTTCGGCGCGAAGACCACGATCTCGCGCAAGGACTTCGGGATCACCTGGAACGCCGCCATGGAGGCCGGCGGGGTGCTCGTCTCGGACAAGGTCACCATCGAGCTCGACGTGGCCTTCACCGCGCCGCAGGACGACCCCGAGGAGACCGTCGAGGGCCAGGAGTCCGTCTCCGCCGAGGCCTGAGCCCCGGAGCCCGCACGCGCAGCGGCCCGCACCCCGTGGAGGGGTGCGGGCCGCTGCGCGTGCGGGGATCAGCCGAGGCGCTCGACGACGAACCACACCGCCGGCACCGCGATCAGCAGCAGCAGCGCCCACCGGCGCAGCCGCACCTCCAGGCGGGCCGGGTCCACCCGCCGCCCCCGGGCGGGGCGGGAGGCGGCGATCTCGTCCTTCAGCGGGCGGGGCGCACCGTCGTCGTCGCCGGCCGTGCTGCCGGTCCGGTCCGGATCGCGGGGCTCGGGCACGGCGGTCACCGCCAGCGCGTGGTCATGACGAGGCCGACCATCATCAGCCCCAGCCCCACGCCGATGTTCCAGGTCCCGAGCCCGGGCACCGGGTAGAGGCCCTGGAAGAGGTAGTAGACGATCAGCCACAGCAGGCCGAGGACCATCAGGCCCAGCATGAGGACCTTGTACCAGGTCGGGGTGGGGGAGGGCGGCACGGGGCCGCCGTGCCGGGAGCGCTCCGTGAGCTCCGCCGCCACGGCCGTCGCCGCGGCGTCCGGGTCGAAGGCGGCCGTCGAGCCGCCGGGCAGGCCCTCCGCCGCCAGCCGCGCCAGCTCCTCGTCGACGCGCGTCGAGGCCGCGCCCCGGTCCTCGGCGGGGGTGCGGCGGCCGGCCTTCCGGCGGCGGTTCTTGGACTCGGGCACTGTTCCTCCTGGTGGCCGGGCGGGCCGTGGTCACGGCGGGGGGTCCGGTGGACCAGTCTAGCCGTCCCCGTCCTGCGGCGGCCGTCCTCCCGCGGACGGCGGACCGGCTCCCCGGACCCGGCGCGTAAGCTGGGATGGCCCGTTCCGCACCGCACCCCAGGAGTCCCCGTGACCGTCAGGATCCTCGTCGTGGACAACTACGACAGCTTCGTCTACACCCTCGTCGGCTATCTCCAGCAGCTCGGCGCGCAGACCACGGTGATCCGCAACGACGACCTCGGCGAGGACGCCGCCCGCGAGCTGGCCGGCGAGCACGACGGCGTGCTGCTCTCGCCCGGGCCCGGCGCCCCGGCCGACGCGGGCGTGTGCACGGCGCTGATCCGGCACGCCGAGGCCACGGGGACCCCGCTGCTCGGGGTGTGCCTGGGCCACCAGGCGCTCGCGGAGGCCTACGGGGGCACCGTCACCCACGCGGAGGAGCTCATGCACGGGAAGACCTCCCGCGTGGAGCACGACGGCACGAGCGTGTTCGGCGGCGTGCCCAGCCCCTTCACGGCGACCCGCTACCACTCGCTCGCGGTGGTCGCCCAGTCCGTCCCGGACGTCCTGCGGGTCACGGCCCGCACGCCCAACGGGGTGATCATGGGCCTGCAGCACCGCAGCGCCCCGCTGCACGGCGTGCAGTTCCACCCGGAGTCGGTGCTCACCGAGGGCGGCTACCGCATGCTCGGCAACTGGCTGGAGCTCGCGGGGCTCAAGGGCGCGGCGCGCGCGGCGTCCTCGCTCTCCCCGCTGATGACCGCCTGAGGGCCGGCTCAGCGCTCCCGCCCGCGGGCCTCCTCGTCCCGCTCGCGGGCTGCCTCGGCGCGCTCCGCGGCCCGCTCCTGCGCCCGCTCGGCGGCCGCGGCGCGGTCGCCCCCGTCCTCCCCGCCCTCCTCGGGGGCGCCGGTGCGCTCCTCCGAGGGCTCCGCGGTGGGCTCCTCCCCGTCCTCCTCCGCGGTGGGGCTCGGCTCCGGGGTCTCCTCCTCGGTGGGCTCGGGCGTGGGCTCGGGGCTGGGCTCCGGCGGCGGGGCGACCGCCACGGTCAGGGTGATCGTGGCGCCCTGGGGGGCGGAGCCGCCGCCGGCCACGCTCTGCTCGACCACCTGCCCGGCCGGCACGTCCGAACGCTCGGCGACGACGACCTCCGCGCCCAGGCCCACCCCGTCCGCGGACAGCGCCGCGACGGCCTCGTCCCGGGGCATCCCCACGACGTCGGGCACGGTGACGCGGCCGGTGGAGAGCACGAGCTCCACCTCGGAGCCCGACGGGACCCTCGTCCCGCCGGCCGGGTCCGTGGTGACGACCGCGCCCCGCGGGACCCAGGCGCTGTTGACGGTGCGGGTCGGGCCCGGGTCGAGGCCGGCGGCCTCGAGGGCCTCCCGCACCTCCTCCTCGGAGCGGCCGGCGAGGTCGCCGGGCACCTCCACCTCGGCGGGCCCGAGGGAGACCTCCAGGACCACGGTGCTGCCCTGCTCGACCTGGGTGTCGGCGGCGGGGTCCGTGGCCACGACGTCTCCCTCGGAGACGGCGTCGCTGTGGACCTCGTCCCGCTCGGGCACGAGCCCGGCGTCGCGCACCGCGGTCTCGGCCACCGCCGCGTCCATGCCCGCCACCTGGGGGACCACCGCGAGGGCGGGGCCCTCGCGCCCGGCCTGGACCCACTGCAGGGCCAGGACACCGGCGACCGCCAGCACGGCGAGCACGAGCAGGGTGAACAGGGCGGCCCGCAGGCCGCCGCGGCGCCGACGCACCGCGCCGGAACCGGTGCCCGGCGGGCCGGGGGGAACGGGGCCGGGGCCGCCGGTCGCCGCGGTCCCGGCGGCGGTCGCGGCCGGGACCGGCACGGGGGGCAGGGTCTTCGTGTCCTCGTCGCGCACCGGCACGGCGGCGACGGGCTGGGTCTGCTCGAGGTCCGACGGCACGGCCGCGCGCAGCTCCCGCAGCGCCCGGCGCATCTGCCCGGCGTCCTGGAAGCGCTCGGCGGGGTCCTTGGCCAGCGCCCGCGCCATGAAGGCGTCCACCCGGGGGCCGAGCCGCGGGTCGACCTGCGAGGGGACGGGGGCGGTGTCGCGCACGTGCTGGGCGGCGACGTCCACGGAGGTCTCTCCCACGAACGGGGCCCGGCCGGTGAGCAGCTCGAAGAGCACGCACGCCGCGGAGTACAGGTCGGAACGGGCGTCGACCGACGCGCCGCGGGCCTGCTCGGGGGACAGGTACTGGGCCGTGCCCAGGACGGCCTGGGCCTGGGTGAGCGCCGGGGCCGTGTCCTCCACGGCCCGGGCGATCCCGAAGTCCATGACCTTCACCTGGCCCTCCGGGGTGACGATCACGTTGGCCGGCTTGATGTCCCGGTGCACGATCCCCGCGCGGTGGCTGTACTCGAGCGCGTCGAGGATCCCGAGCACGAGGTCCACGGCCTCGCGCGGGGAGACCGCGTCCTGGTGCACGAGCTCGCGCAGGGTGCGCCCCGGGACGTACTCCATGACGATGTAGGGCCGGTCCACCCCCTCCTCGGTGCTCGCGGCGATCTCCCCGGTGTCGTAGACGGAGACGATGGAGTGGTGGTTCAGGGCGGCGACCGACTGCGCCTCCCGCTTGAAGCGCTCGTGGAAGGAGTCGTCCTGCGCCAGCTCCGGGCGCAGCACCTTGATCGCCACGCGCCGGCCCAGCCGCAGGTCCCGCCCGACGTGGACGGTCGCCATGCCGCCCCGGCCGATGGCCTCCCCGACCTCGTAGCGGTCGTTGATCAGGCGGGGGACGGTGCTGCGGCCGGGCACGGCTCAGTTCCCCTCGGTGGGCGAGACCGTGGCGGGGGCGGAGGTCGCGCCCTGCGTGGGGGCGGGGCTCGCCGCCCGCTCGCGGGCCACCCACACCTGCACGGTGTCGCCCGGACGCACGGTGGAGCCGCCGATGGGCTGGGTGCGCAGCACGGTGCCGGGGGCCTCGTCGGAGGAGTAGTCCTCGTAGAGGGTCACGTTGACCCCGGCCTCGGTGATCTCCCGGATCACGTCGGCCTCCTGGCGTCCCACGAGCCCGGTGGGCAGCTCGACCGTGTCCGGGCCGGTGGAGTGGACGACCGTGATCGTGGTCCCGCGGGCGACCTGACCCACGGGGTCCAGGGACAGCACGGTGCCGACCGGCTCGCCGGAGGCCTGGCCCACGCGCTGGACGGCGAAGCCCAGGTCGGAGAGCTCCTGGACGACCTCGTCGACGGAGCGGCCCTCGTAGCGGGCGGCGAGCACCTCGACGGTCTCGCCGTCCGGGGCGCTGGTCTCGGGCACGGCCGTCGTGGAGACGGTGCCGGTCGGGGAGGGGTCCGGGTTTCCCGAGCCGGTGTCGCGCAGCACGAACAGCCACACCAGCCCTGCGGCCAGGGCGAGCGCGAGCAGCAGCGGCAGCAGCCACGGCCACACCCGGCGCCGGCGCGGCTGCTCGGCCGGGGGCCGGGGCGCGTCCCGCCCGGGGGCCCGTTCCGGCTGCACGACGCCGAGCTCGGCGGTGACCGGGTGCGCGGGGCCGGCGGCGGCGCCCGCGCCGGGGGCGGCCGCCGCGGGACGGCCGTCCTGGCGGGTCATCATCCGCGTCGGCTCGTCGTCCACCGGCGCGAAGGCCTGCGTGGGCTCGTCGTCGTCGAGGTCCTCGGGCAGGTCCAGGAAGGCCCGCATGCCGGGCACGGCCGCGGCGGCGGCCGCGACGTCGCCGCGGCGGATCGCGTCGACCGCCGTGGCCAGCGCGCCCGCGGTGGCGGGACGGTCCCGGGGCTCCTTCGCGAGCATCGACATGATCAGGGCCCGCACGGGCTCGGGGACGTCCTCGGCCAGGGGCGGGGGCGGGTCGTTGACCTGGGCCAGGGCGATCGCGATCTGCGACTCGCCCGTGAACGGCCGCCGCCCCGCCAGGCACTCGTAGCCGATGATCCCCAGGGAGTAGATGTCGGAGGAGCCCGTGGCCGTCTGCCCGGTGGCCTGCTCGGGTGCCAGGTACTGGGCCGTGCCCATGACCTGCCCGGTCGCCGTCAGCGGCACCTGGTCGGCGAGGCGGGCGATGCCGAAGTCGGTGACCTTCACCCGGTTGTCCGGGGTGATGATCAGGTTGCCCGGCTTCACGTCCCGGTGCACGAGCCCCTGGGCGTGGGCGGCCGCGAGCGCCCGGGCGGTCTGGCCGATGTAGTTCAGGACCGTGTCGGCCTCGAGCGTGCGGCGCCGCTCGATGATGTTGGACAGCGGCTCGCCCGGGACCAGCTCCATGACGAGGAAGGCGGAGCCCTCCTCCTCGCCGTAGTCGAAGACGTTGGCCACCCCGGGGTGGTTCAGCAGGGCCGTGTGGCGGGCCTCGGCGCGGAAGCGCTGCAGGAAGTTGGGGTCCCCGTTGTACTCCTCCTTGAGGATCTTCACGGCGACGACGCGGCCCAGGACCCGGTCCTTGGCCCTCCACACCTCGCCCATCCCGCCGATCGCGATCCGATCGGTCAGTGCGTAGCGCCCGCCCAGGACGGTGCTCGACGAAGGTCTCACTTGTTCAACACCGCCTCGAAGATCTGCTTGGCGCCCGTGGTGGTCAGGGAGGATCCGGTCGCGACGTCGACGTCCTCGACGACGATCGCGACGGCGACCTCCGGGTCGTCGGCCGGGGCGAAGCCGGTGAACCAGGAGTCGTTGAGTCCCTCCTCGGAGCCGATCTCGGCGGTGCCGGTCTTGCCGGCCACCTCGACCCCGGGCACGGCCGCGCCCCGGCCGATCCCGTCGTCGACGACCTCGACCATGAGGTCGGTGACGGTGCCGGCGACGTCGGCGCTGGTCGAGCGGCGCAGCTGCTCGGGGCTGAACTCGTCGAGCACGGACAGGTCGGAGGAGCGGACGGTGTCCACGAGCTGGGGCCGCATCATGACGCCGTCGTTGGCGATGGCGGCGCTCGTCATGGCGACCTGCAGCGGGGTGGCGCGCACGTCGTACTGGCCGATGGCGGACAGGGCCAGCTGCGAGGCGTTGAGCTCCTCCGGGAAGACGGAGGGCGTGACCTGCAGCGGCAGCGAGAGGGGTTCGCCGTAGCCGAAGTTCTGGGCGGTGCGCCGGATGGCGTCCTCGCCGAGATCGAGGGCGATCGAGGCGAACGGGGTGTTGCAGGACTGCTCGAGGGCGAACTCGAGGTCGGCCTGGGGGCGGGCGGCGCACCCGCCGCCCACGTAGTTGGGCAGGGTGACGTCCGTGCCGGGCAGCGGCAGCTCCGGCGGGTTCGGCAGCTGGGAGTCGGTGGTGTAGCGGCCGGACTCGAGGGCCGCCACCGTGTCGAGGATCTTGAAGGTCGAGGCCGGGGCGTAGAGGTCGCCGGCGATCGCCCGGTTGACCAGGGGCTGGTCGGGGTCGCCGTTGAGGCGCTCGGCGGCGGCGATCACGGAGGCGGCGTCGTGGGAGGCGAGCTCGTTGGGGTCGAAGCCGGGGGAGGAGACCATCGACAGGATCGCCCCGGTCTCGGGGTCGAGGGCGACGACGGCGCCGCGGCGGCCCTGCAGCACGTCCTGGGAGACGCGCTGGAGCTCCGGGTCGACGGTCAGCTCGACCGAGGCCCCGGTGGGCTGGTCGCCGGAGAACATCGCGAGCACCCGGTCGTAGAACTGGTCGGCGGAGGCCCCGGAGAGCTCCTCGCCGAGGGCGGCCTCGAGCCCGGTGGCCCCGTAGACGAGGGAGAAGTACCCGGTCAGGTGGCCGTAGAGGGGGCCGTCGGCGTAGACGCGCTGGTGCTCGAAGTCGTCGTCGGAGGGCACGGAGTAGGCCTTGGGGTCGCCGCCGACGACGATCGCGCCGCGGTCCGCCCCGAACTGCTCGTAGAGGCTGCGGTTGTTCCAGGGATGGGCCTCCAGGCTGCGCGCCGCGAAGAACTGCACGTAGGTCAGCGCCAGGAGCAGCACGGTGAAGATCGCCACCCCGGCGGTCCAGGTGTGTCGGATCGCCCGGTTCACGAGGTCCCTCCCTTCCCGGTCCCGCCGGCGCCGCCGTCCGTGCGCCGGGTGTCGTGCTCGGTCAGCCGGGACATCGCCTCGGTGGGGGTCCCGTCGTCGTCGTGGCCGTCGGGGGCCGCCCCGTGGTGGCCGGCCTCCCGGTGGGCGGACGCGCCGGCCGGGGCGATGGCCTCGGTCTCGGCCGTGCGGGGGCCGCCGCCCGCGGCGGCGGGGACCTCCGGCTGCGGGGCGGTGTCCGCCCGGCCGTGCCCGTCGTGGCGGCGCTCCCGCCGCTCGGCGCGCTCCTGCTCGTCGCGGCGGGCCGCCTCCCGCAGCGCGGCCTCGTGGGCGGCGATCTCGGCGAGGTCGGCGTCCGTGGCGGGGCCGGTGACCACGGGGCGGCGGGCGGTGTGCGAGATCGCGAGCACGATCGCCGCGATGATCCAGTTGGACAGCAGCGACGAGCCGCCCGCGGACATGAACGGGGTCGTGAGCCCGGTGAGGGGGATCAGGCGGGTGACGCCGCCGACGACCACGAACAGCTGCAGCACGATCACCGCGGACAGCCCGGCCGCGAGCAGCTTCCCGAAGGCGTCGCGGGTGCCCAGCGCGGCGCGGAAGCCGCGGGTGACGAAGAGGAAGAACAGCATCAGCACCGCGGTGACGCCGATCAGCCCGAGCTCCTCGCCGAAGGCCGTGATGATCATGTCCGAGTTGGCGTAGGAGACGAGGTCCGGGCGGCCCTGGCCGAGGCCCTGGCCGAAGAGCCCGCCGGAGGACAGGCCGAACAGGCCCTGGACGATCTGCTGGGAGCCGCCGGGGGCGCGGTTGTAGACGTCGGGGTCGAAGGCGTTGAGCCACGAGTCGAGGCGGGCGGCCACGTGGCCGAAGACCTGCGAGGCGAGCACCCCGGCGACCGCGACGAGCAGCAGCCCGATGACGATCCAGCTCAGCCGGGCGGTGGCGAGGTAGAGCATGGCCAGGAACAGCCCGAAGTACAGGATCGCCGAGCCGAGGTCGCGCTGGAGCACGAGCACGCCCACGGCGATGGCCCACACGGCGAACATCGGGGCCATGTCCCGGAAGCGGGGCAGCCGCAGGGGCCCGATCTTCTTGCCGGCCAGCAGGATGAGGTCGCGGTTGGTGGAGAGGTACCCGGCGAAGAACACGGCCAGGGTGATCTTGGCGACCTCGCCGGGCTGGAAGGTGCGCCCGCCCACGGAGATCCAGATGCGGGCGCCGTTGAGCTCCACGCCCAGCCCGGGCACGAGCGGCAGCAGCAGCAGCAGGCCGCTGAGCAGCAGCGACACGTAGGTGACCCGCCGCAGCACCCGGTGGTCCTTGAGGAACCACAGCACGAGCCCGGCGGCCGCCATGGCCACCGCCGTCCACAGCACCTGGGACCCGGCGGCGGACTGGTCGGTGCTGAGGTCGATCCGGTGGATCATCGCGATCCCCAGGCCGTTGAGGGCCACCACCACGGGCAGCACGTAGGGGTCGGCGTGGCGGGCGCGCACCCACAGCACGACGTGCAGCAGCAGGGCGCCCAGGCCCAGCACCAGCCCGGAGACCAGGATGTGCGGGTCCCCGGAGCCGAGCAGGTCCGGGTCGACCAGGATGTTGGCGGCCACGCCGATGCCCACGGCGACGACGAGCAGCACCAGCTCGGTCAGCCGGCGGGGCCTGGCGGCGGGGGCGGCGCGGTCCTCGGCCGCGACGGCGGTGGTGCTCATCGTTCACCTCCGGGGCTCTCGGTCGGGGTGCCGGGCGCGGTCGTGCCGGGCGAGGCGGTGGCGCGGCGGACGGTGCCCGTGGGCCGGGGCGTGGGACCGGGGGACTCGGCCTCCTCGCGGGCGGAGGTGCGCAGCTCGCCCACGATGCGCTCGGCCTCCTCGAGGCTGTCCGCGGGGATGGCGTTGCGCACCCGGGCCTGGGCGAACGCGGGCAGGTCCTCCATCCGCAGGTCCGTGCTGCGCTCGAGCTCGCTCAGCGCCACCGGGCCCAGGGTCTGGGAGACGCCGTTGTAGATCGCGACCGTCCCGCTGTCCTCGCCCACGTAGTACTGGGAGCTGATCCAGCTCTTGGCCAGCCAGCCGCCGGCCACGAGCAGCAGCCCCACGGTGGCCAGGGCCAGCACGGCGAGGGCCCGCCGGGACCGGCGCCGGCGCGGGGAGCGGACGGCGGCGTCGGCCCGGTCCAGGGCCGAGGCCACCTCCCGGGGGTCGGCCAGGGTGTCCGGGGAGGAGGTGCGCACGAGCGTGGCCCGGCGCTCCCGCACGCTGTCGCTGACGGTGGGGATGCGCCCGGTCTGGGTGGCGTTGGCGGCCGCGCCCACCAGCAGGTGGGGGCGGGCGGAGAGGTCGCGGCGCAGCGCGGCGGCCGAGGACTCCGCGGCCGCCGGGTCGCGCACCCCGTCCGGTGCGCCGTCGGGGGCGCCGGGCACCGGGGCGGTCCGCGCGGTCAGCTCGTCCGAGGTCCGCGCCGAGGCCGGGTCGGGCACGGCGCCGTGGGCCTCCCCGGCCTGGGGAGCCGCCGGGTCCCCCTCGTCGGGCTCGAAGACCTGGACGACGACGACGGTGACGTTGTCCGGCGCCCCGCGGTCGAGGGTCAGCTCCACCAGCGTGTCCACGATCTGGTTGAGGTCGCCGGTGGAGCGCAGCACGGCCTCGATGGTCTCCGGGCGGACCACGGCGTTGAGCCCGTCGGAGCACAGCAACCAGCGCTCCCCGGGGCGGGGGCGCACGACGTCGACCTCGATCTCCGGGGACGCGTCGACGTCCCCGAGCACGCGCATCAGCACGTTCTTGTGCGGGTGGGACTCGGCCTCCTCGGGCCGCAGCCGGCCCTCGTCGATGAGCCGCTGGACGAAGGTGTGGTCGCGGGTCACCTGCCGGAAGCCGTCCTCGGAGAGGCGGTAGGCGCGGGAGTCGCCGATGTGGGCGAGCACGATCTCGTCGCCGTCGGCCAGCAGCGCGGTGACGGTGGTGCCCATCCCGCCCAGCCGCGGGTCGGCGACGACGAGGCGCACCAGGTTCTGGTTGGCGTTCTGGATCTCGTCGGCGAGCACGGTCGCCCCCTGGCCCCCGTGGTCCGGGCGGTCGAGCGCGGTCAGGTCGATCACCGCGGAGGCCGAGGCGACGTCGCCCCCGACGTGCCCGCCCATGCCGTCGGCGACGACGGCGAGGTAGCGGCCCGCGTAGGCCGAGTCGTCGTTCTTGGAACGGACCCGGCCCACGTCGGAGCGCGCGGCGTAGCGGAAGGCGATGCCCATGCGGTCAGGGCCTCAGTTCCAGGACGGTCTTGCCGACCCGGAACGGGGTCCCGGTCTCCAGGGGGACGGCGCGGGTCAGGCGCTGCTGGCCGACGTAGGTGCCGTTGGTCGAGCCGAGGTCCTCGAGGAACCAGCGGGAGCCCTGCGGGAACAGCCGGGCGTGGCGGCCCGAGGCGTAGTCGTCGCCCAGGGGCACGGTCGCCTCGGGGGAGCGCCCGAGGAGCACGGGGGCGCTGCCCAGCGGGTAGCTGCGCCCGCGCAGCGGGCCGTCGAGCACCACGAGCGTCCCGGGGCGGGCGCGGCGGTCCGCCGGCGCCTCCGCGGGCGGGGCCTGCTGCGGGGCCGCGTCCTGCCGGCGGCGGGACCGCCCGGGGACCGGCAGCCGCCCGCCCACGGCCAGGTCACGGCCCTGGCTGGCGACGATGCTGAAGATGAAGATCCACAGGAGGGCCAGGAAGCCGAAGCGGAGCAGCGTGACGGTCAGTTCGGACATTCAGCGTGGCCCCTTCGGGGTCAGGAGGCGGAACGTGATCCGCGTGCGCCCCATGGTGATGACGGAGCCGTTGACCAGCTCGGCGCGGCCGATCACGCGCTCGCCGTCCACGTAGGAGCCGTTGGTCGAGCCCAGGTCCACGGCCACGAAGTGCTCGCCCTGGCGCCGGATCTCGAGGTGGCGGCGCGAGACGCCCGTGTCCTCGACGGTGATGTCCGCCTCGGCGGAGCGGCCCAGCACGATCGAGTCGGCGTTGAGCGAGTAGCGCTCCCCGCCGAGGTCGAGCACCGGCACCCACCGCTGCACGGGGGCGGTCGGGGGCGGGGCGTGGTCCTCGCGCCCGTGGCCGGTGGCGATCCGGTGCCCGCCGTCGGGGGCGGGGGCCGGGGCGGTCGTGTTCGGGGACTCGGTGGTGCGCTGGGCCGAGGAGTGGATGCGGAACCCGCCCGCCTCCGCCTCGGCGCTGCGGGTGAAGGAGACCTTCACGGCGCCCTGGAGGGTGTAGGCCTGGCTGCGGGCGTGCTTGATGACGACGTCGCACAGCTCCTCGGCCAGGGGCGTGCCCCAGTTCTGGGCGCGGGGGAAGTCCTCCTCGGAGAACTCCACGACGAACACGTTGGGCGCCATCGTGCGCCCGGCGGAGATGGTGAACGCCTCCTGGTCCAGCTCCCGGCGCAGGGCGCTGGCGATCTCGACCGGCTCGACCCGGCGGCGGGAGCCGGTCGAGAAGGCGGAGCGCACGGCCTTCTCGATGTTCTTCTCGAGGCTCTCGAGGAATCCCACGGCCGCCTCCTTCCTGTCGTCGATCGCGGCGCACGTGCCCCGGTCCCGGGCCAGGCGCTCCTCAGGATAGTAGACGCGGCGGCTGAGAACCCGGTGGGCGCCCGCGACCGGGCGGGTCCGGGTCCTGTCCGGCCCGTCGTGGCGGGGAGGAGCCCGGCCGCGACGCCCACCGGTTCACCGCCTGCTCCCCGCCGGGCCCGGGCCGGCGACACCGCTCCTGCCCGGCTGCGGCGGCGGCGAGGAGGCCCGTCCCGGGCCCGGTCGCTAGGCTGGGGCCGGAGCGGGCCGGCGCCGCCGGCCCGGGCACCGCCCGCCGACGCCGAGGAGCACCCATGACCGAGACCCCGCGCCCGTTCGCCACCGCCGACCTCTACGACGAGCGCGGTGAGCAGCTGCAGTCCTGCCCCCGCCAGTTCCTCGACCTGGGCGGGGTGCGCGCGTTCACCGGACCGGTGCGCACGATCCGCTGCTTCCAGGACAACGGCCTCGTCAAGGCCCTGCTCAACACCCCGGGGGAGGGCGCGGTGCTCGTGGTGGACGGCCACGGGTCGATGGGCACGGCCCTGATGGGCGACATGATCGCCGAGGCCGCCGTGCGCAACGGCTGGGCCGGGGTGATCATCAACGGCCCCGTCCGCGACCGGGTGGCGCTCGCGCAGCTGCCGCTGGGCGTGAAGGCCCTCGGCTCGAACCCCCGCAAGTCCGCCAAGGACGGGGTCGGGGAGCAGGACGTGCCGGTGGTCATCGAGGGGACCACCTTCCTGCCCGGCCGCACCGTGTGGGCCGACGAGGACGGGGTGCTCGTCGAGGGCTGAGCCGGCTCAGCCGATGGCCGCGACGAGCTCGGCCGCCTGCCGGACCGCCCGCTTCGCGTCCAGCTCCGCGGCCACGTCGGCCCCGCCGATCAGGTGCACCGGCACCGCCGCGGCGTCGTGCCCGCCGGCCAGCAGCCGCTCGTGCAGCTCCCGCAGCGGCTCCTGGCCCGTGCACAGCACCACGGTGTCCACCGCCAGGACCTGCTCCTGCGGCCCGTCGGGGCCGGGCACGCTCACGTGCAGCCCGTCGTCGTCGATCCGCCGGTAGGCGACCCCGGCGAGCGTGCGCACCCCCGCCGCCCGCAGGGACGCCCGGTGGATCCACCCCGTGGTGCGGCCCAGCCGCTGCCCGGGCTTGCCCGTCGAGCGCTGCAGCAGGACCACGTCCCGCGCGGGGGGTCGCGGCCGGGGCGGGACGAGGCCGCCGCGGGCGGAGAGCGTCGTGTCCACGCCCCACTGCGCGTAGAAGTCCCCGGGCGGGCCGCCGGGGCCGTGCACGAGGAACTGCGCGACGTCGAAGCCGATCCCGCCCGCGCCGAGCACGGCCACGCGGCGGCCCACCGGCGCACCGTCGCGCAGGACCTCGCGGTAGCCCACCACGCAGGGGTGGTCGACGCCCTCGAGCGCGGGCACGCGCGGGACCACGCCCGTGGCGAGCACGACGCGGTCGTGGCCGGCGAGGTCCCCGGGCCCGGCCGCCGTGCCCAGCCGCACGTCCACGCCGAGCTCGGCCAGCCGGACCGACCAGTAGCGCAGCGTCTCGGCGTACTCCTCCTTGCCGGGGATCCGGTGGGCCAGCAGGAACTGCCCGCCGATGCGGTCCTCGGCCTCGAACAGCGTCACGGCGTGGCCGGCCTCGGCGGCGCCGATCGCGAAGGCGGCCCCGGCCGGCCCCGCGCCGACCACGGCGATCCGCTCCGCCCGGCGGGTGGGCCCCAGGCGCAGCAGGGTCTCGTGGCCCGCCCGGGGGTTGACCAGGCAGGAGGCGGTGCGGCCCGAGAAGGTGTGGTCGAGGCAGGCCTGGTTGCAGGCGATGCACGTGTTGACGGTCTCGGGCCGGCCCGCCGCGGCCTTGGCCACGAAGCGGGGGTCGGCCAGCAGGGGCCGGGCCAGGGAGACCATGTCGGCGTCCCCCGCGGCGAGGATCCGCTCGGCCGACTCCGGGGTGTTGATCCGGTTCGCGGCCACGACCGGGATCCCGACCTCGCCCCGCAGCCGGCGGGTCACCCACGCGAAGCCCCCGCGGGGAACGGCGGTGGCGATCGTGGGCACGCGCGCCTCGTGCCACCCGATGCCGGTGTTGAGCAGGTCCGCGCCGGCCTCCTCCACGGCCCGGGCCAGCCGGACGACCTCGTCGAGGGTGGCGCCGCCCGGGACCAGGTCGAGCATCGACAGCCGGTAGACCAGCAGGAACCCCGGGCCGGTGCGCTCGCGGACCCGGCGGACCACCTCGACCGGCAGGCGCAGGCGCCGCTCGAGGTCACCGCCCCAGGCGTCCGTGCGCCGGTTGGTCTCCTCGGCCGTGAACTGGTTGAGCAGGTAGCCCTCGGAGCCCATGACCTCCACGCCGTCGTAGCCGGCCTGCTGCGCGAGCTCCGCCGTGCGGGCGAAGTCCTCGATCGTGCGCTCGATCTCCGCGGCGGACAGCTCGTGCGGGACCACCGGGCTGATCGGGGCGCGCAGCGGGCTGGGCGCCACGGCCCGGTCGCCGCGGGCGTAGCGGCCCGCGTGCAGGATCTGCAGGGCGATCCGCCCGCCCTCGGCGTGGACCGCGTCCGTGACCGTGCGGTGCCGGGCCACGTCCTCGGGCCCGGTCAGGACCGCCCCGCCCTCGCGCACGGCGCCCTCGGGGTTCGGGCCGATCCCGCCGGTCACCACCAGGCCCACGCCGCCTCGCACCCGCTCGGCGTAGAAGGCGGCCAGCCGCTCCGGCCCGTCCTCGCGCTCCTCGAGGCCCGTGTGCATGGAGCCCATGAGCACGCGGTTGGGCAGGGTCGTGGCGCCCAGCCGCAGCGGGGACAGCAGGTGCGGGAAGGCCGCATTCATCCGATACTCCTCGTCTCAGGTACCGGGCTCACGGTAGGCGAGAAGTGACCGGAGCCACAAGCGGGGGGCCGCCCGGTGCCCGTCAGAGCCGGCGGAGCAGGTCCCTCCACACGACCCGCCAGGGCTCGACCTCCGCTGCGGCCGCGAGCCCCTGGTGGGCGACGGCGAGCGCCGGCCGCTCCGGTCCCCGCCGCCGGCCCGCGCCGGCAGCGGCGCGCGGCGGGGCGGGGGGCCGCGGTCGGGTGCGGCACCGGGCCCGGGGTCCGTGGGGCCGGTGCTCATGGGCACAGGACGGCGGCGGCACCCTTCCGGGTGCCGCCGCCGGGGCGTGCCGTGGTCGTGCCGGCGGGGCGCCGGTCAGTCGGAGGTCGGCGGCTGGTAGCCGCCCTCCGCGGGGTCCTGGTGCTTCCCGGTGATCTCGTGCTCCGGCCGGCCGGCCTCGCGCACGCCCGAGACCTGCTGGCCGGCGTTCGTCTGGCCGGTGGGCAGGGGCTCGCGGGCCATGTCCTCGGCGGGGGTGTCGGGGGCCGAGCCGATGTCCTCGGCCAGGTGCGGGTCGTCGGGGAGCTGGTCGCCGGAGGCGGGGGTCGTGTTCATGCCCTCAGCCAAGCAGTGCGCCGGGGCCGTGACAAGGGGTGCGGATATCGCGCTCAGCGAATCGGCAGGGTACTGACAGTCGGTGCCGCCCGTGCCATAGTGGGGAGGGAACGGCTCGCCCGCCGAGCCGGTGACCCCAGCTGTCGAACGTGGCCCCCGCGGGGGCCGGAAGGAGTCGGACCCATGGCCGCCCAGAACCAGAGCAGCGCCCCCTACACCGTCCCGGGGCTGACCACGGAGAACGGCCACGAGGTGGCCCGGACCCTGCAGACGCGGCTGCACGCCCTCAACGACCTGCAGCTGACCCTCAAGCACGCGCACTGGAACGTCGTGGGCCCCAACTTCATCGCCGTCCACGAGATGCTCGACCCGCAGATCGAGCTGGTCCGCGGCTTCGTCGACGAGCTCGCCGAGCGCATGGCCACGATGGGCGTGGCCCCCTCGGGCCTGCCCGGGGACCTGGTCGCCGTGCGCACCTGGGACGACTACTCGGTCGGCCGGGCCACCTCGGTCGAGCACCTCGCGGCCCTCGACGTCGTCTACAACGGGGTCGTGGCGGACCACCGCGAGGCCATCGGGAAGGTCGGCGAGCTCGACCCCGTCACCGAGGACATCCTCATCGGCCAGGTCCGCGAGCTCGAGCTGTTCCAGTGGTTCATGCGCGCCCATCTGGAGAACAGCGGCGGCGCCCTGGAGCACGGCGGCGAGACCACCGAGCAGGGTGCGGCGTCGGCCGCGCGCTGACGCGGCCGTCCGTGCACGGCACCCCCCGCCCCGGCCCCCCGGACCAGCACGGTCCGGGGGGCCGGGGCGCGTTCACGGCCATGACCTTCAACGTGCGCCGGCCGCTGCCGCGCTACCGCCGCGGCGACCCGGACGCCTGGTTCGACCGGCTCCCCGCCGTCCAGCGGGTGCTCCGGGAGCAGCGCCCCGCCGTGACGGCCCTCCAGGAGGTCCACCCCGAACAGGTGCACCCGCTGGCCGCGGCCCTGGGCCCCGGCCATCTCCTGCTCGGCGGCGGCCGCGAGGCCGGCGGGGGCGGGGAGGGCTGCCTGCTCGCGGTGGACACCGGGCGCTTCGAGGTCCTGGACTGGCGCCAGCGCTGGCTCTCGCCGACCCCGGAGGTGCCCGGCTCCCGCTGGCCCGGCGCGCCGTACCCGCGCACCGCGGTGCGGGCGGACCTGGCCGACCGCCGCACGGGCGCCGTCTGGCGCGTCGTCGCCACCCACCTGGACCCGTGGCCCGAGCGCGCCCGCCTGCGCGCGGTGGGCGCGCTGCAGACGGAGGCCCTCGACTGGGCGGGGCCCCTGCTGCTGCTGGGCGACATGAACGCCCCCGCCGGCCGGTCCCGCACGTGGGACGCCGTGCGGGCCGGCGGGCTGCGGGACGCGCTGCCGCCGGGGGCGCCCGGGACGTTCCACCGCTACCGGGGACCCGGCCCGCGGGTCCCGCGCCTGGACTGGATCCTGCACGGCGGTCCCGTCCGGGTCCTCGACGCCCGGGTGCTCGCCGACCGGCCGCGGGGCCGGTGGCCCTCCGACCACTTCCCGGTGCTGGCGCGGGTCGAGGCCGTGCCCGGCCCGCCGCACGACGGCGGCCCCGCCCCCGGGGAGGGGGCGGGGCCGCGGCGGCCGGGACGGCCCGGGTGAGGCGGGCGCGGGCTCAGTAGACGATGCCGAACACCCACACGGCCAGCGTCATCGTCACGGCGGTGATGAGCACGATGCCGATCAGGTTCAGCCACAGCCCGCCCCGGATCATCTGCCCGATGGTCACGTAGCCCGAGCCGAAGGCGATGGCGTTGGGCGGGGTGGCCACCGGCAGCATGAACGCGCACGTGGCGGCCAGCGCGACCGGGATCGCCAGGAGCATGGGGTCCAGGCCCAGCCCCAGGGCCACGCCGCCGGCCACCGGCAGGAACGTGGCCGCGGTGGCCGTGTTGCTCGTCAGCTCGGTGAGGAAGATGATCCCGGCCGTGAAGATCACGACGACGAGCAGCACCGGCACGGTCCCCAGGGCGCCGGCCTGCTCGCCGATCCAGTCGGTGAGCCCGGAGGAGGAGAACTGGGCGGACAGCGCCAGCCCGCCGCCGAAGAGCAGCAGCACCCCCCAGGGGAGCTTGACCGCGGACTCCCAGTCGAGCAGGCGCACGCCCCGCTTCGCACCGGCCGGCAGGAGGAACAGCAGCAGCCCCACGGCCATCGCGATCCCGGCGTCGCTGATCGGCGGGGAGTCGAAGACCACGGGGACGAACACCCAGCTCAGGGCCGCGAGGGCGAAGACCGCCAGCACGAGCTTCTCGCCGGTGGACATCGGCCCGAGCCGGTGCAGCTCCTCCTCGATCAGCCGCCGGCCGCCGGGGATCTCCTCGATCTCGGGCTTGAACAGCACCTTGGTGAGCAGGAACCAGGTGATCACGAGCATCACCAGCGACAGCGGCACGCCCACCAGCATCCACTGGCCGAAGCCGATGCTGATGTCGTGGCTCTCCTGCAGGTAGCCCACGAGCAGCGTGTTCGGCGGGGTCCCGATGATGGTCGACAGCGATCCGATCGAGGCGGCGTAGGCGATGCCGAGCATCAGGGCGGTGCCGAAGTTCGACTCGATGACCGCCTCCTTGACCTCGGCGCTCTGCGGGTCGGCCGAGGCCCCGGTCCGCGCGGGTGCGCGCGTGTCCGCGGCGTCCCCGGTGCCCCCGTCCGCCGGTGCGCCCGCGCCGCCCATCAGCCCCGGCAGCAGGAGCAGCACGGACACACCGATGGGCAGCATCATGACCGCGGTCGCGGTGTTGGAGACCCACATGCTCAGGAAGGCGGTGGCCACCATGAAGCCGGCGACCATCTGCGCCGGCCGGGTGCCCATCACCCGGACCGTGCGCAGCGCGATCCGCCGGTGCAGGTTCCACCGCTGCATGGCCAGGGCGAGCAGGAACCCGCCCATGAACAGGAAGATGATGTTGCTGCCGTAGGAGGCGCCGACGTCGTCGACGGCCACGTCCTCCCCCAGGACGGGGAAGACGATCAGCGGCAGCAGCGCGGTGGCCGGGATGGGCACGGCCTCGGTCATCCACCACACGCCCATCAGCACCGCGGTGGCGGCCGTGAGCTTCGCGGGGTGGGCGAGGTCGCCCGGCAGCAGGACGTAGACGAGCAGGGCCAGGGCCAGGCCCGCCAGCAGGCCCGCCCACTTGATGCGGTGGGCGCGCGGCTCCTCGGCCGGGGCGCGCTCGCCGGGGGACAGGGAGTCGATCTCCGCCCCGTCGTCCGGGCGGGCGTCGAGGTCGTCGACGCGCGGACGGGGCTCGGACGGTGGTCGTTCCATGGCTTCTCCTCGGTGGTGGGTGGACGGGACGGCGGTGTCCCGGGGGATCAGGGTCTTCCGCGGCCCGGCGGGTCCGCGGCGTGCACGGCCGGCAGCCGCAGGCACGCGGCGCGGTGGCCGGGGGAGTGCGCCCCCGGCGGCGGGACCGGGGGCGGGACCGTCCCGGCGCACTCCGGCGCGGCCCACGGGCAGCGGGTGCGGAAGACGCACCCGGAGGGCGGGTCGAGGGGGGAGGGCACCTCTCCCGCGAGCGGGGCGGTCCGGCGGCGGCGCTCCGCGACGGGGTCGGCCGACGGGGCGGAGGCCATCAGCGCCCGGGTGTACGGGTGGGCGGGGGCGCCGAAGAGGTCCCGGACGTCCCCGCTCTCCATGAGCCGGCCGAGGTACATCACGAGGACGTGGTCGCTCATGTGCTCCACGACGGCGAGGTCGTGGGCGATGAACAGGTAGGTGAGCCCCAGCTCGCCCTGCAGCCGGTTGAGCAGGTTCATGATCTGGGCCTGGACGGAGACGTCCAGGGAGGCCGTCGCCTCGTCGAGGACCACGAGGTCCGGCTCGCCCGCGAGCGCCCGGGCGATGCACACGCGCTGGCGCTGCCCGCCCGAGAGCTCGTGCGGGTACCGGTCCAGGAAGCGGCCGGAGAGGCCCACGAGCTCGAACAGCTCCGCGACCCGGCGGCGGCGCCCCTGCGCGTCCCCGCCGAGCCCGTGCACCTCGAGGGGCTCCTCGACGGCCCGCCGGACGTGCTGGCGGGGGTCCAGGGAGGCGAAGGGGTCCTGGAAGACCATGGCGATCCGCCGGCGCAGGGCCTTGAGCTCCCGCCCGCGCACCCGGGTGACGTCCCGGCCGTCGAGCAGCACGGTGCCCGCGGTGGGCTCCACCAGGTGCAGCAGCGCGTTGGCCACGGTGGACTTGCCGGAGCCGGACTCGCCGACCAGGGACACCGTCTGCCCCCGGTGGATGTCGAAGTCGATCCCGGCCACCGCCTGGACCACGCCCCGGCCGCGGCCGGTGGGAACGGGGAAGCCGACCTGCAGGTCCCGCACGCTGAGCAGCGGCCGGTGCGCACCGGTCATCGGGGGCCTCCCCGCCGGCCGGAGCCGTCGGCGGGCCCGGTGCCGCCGGTGCGGTCGCCGTAGAAGCTGCGGACCACGTGCCCGGGGCCCACCGGGGTCTGCGGCGGGCGCTCGGTCTCGCAGCGGGGGTCCCCGCGCACGGGGCAGCGGTCCCAGAACACGCAGCCGGGGGGCAGGTGCCGGGGGTCGGGCGGGCTGCCGGGGATCACGGCCAGCTCCCCCTTGTGGCGGGCCGTCTGCGGCCGGGCCGCGAGCAGGCCCCGGGTGTAGGGGTGGCGGGGGTCGGTGAAGAGCTCCTCGAGGGGCGCGGACTCCACGACCTGCCCGCCGTAGAGCACGGCCACCCGGTCCGCGATGCCCGAGACCACGCCCAGGTCGTGGCTGATCCAGATCACGCTCATCCCCCGGGACTCCTGCAGCTCCTTGACCCGCTCGAGGATCTGGGCCTGCGTCGTGACGTCGAGGGCGGTCGTGGGCTCGTCCGCCACGAGCAGGTCGGGACCGCAGGCCAGGGCCACGGCGATCATCACGCGCTGCTTCATCCCGCCCGAGAGCTGGTGCGGGTAGGCGGAGAGGCGGGACGGCGGGTCGGGGATGCCGACCGCTTCGAGCAGCTCGAGCGCCCGGCGCCGGGCGCCGCGGCGGGTGAGGCCCAGGTGGAAGCGCGGGGCCTCCGTGAGCTGCTGCTCCACGGTCAGCACCGGGTTCAGGGACGTGGAGGGGTCCTGGAAGACGAAGCCGACGCGCCGGCCGTGGACGCCGCGCAGCCGGCGGGGGTCCATCCGCACGATGTCCTGCCCGTCCAGCAGGGACCGCCCGCTCACCCGGGCGGGCGGGGAGCCGATCAGACCGGTGGCCGCGAGCACCGTCATGGACTTGCCGGACCCGGACTCGCCCACGATGCCCAGGGTCCCGCCCCGGGGCACGGAGAAGGACACGCCGTTGACGATCTCCGCGGGGCCGATCCGGACGGCGAGGTCCTGGACGTCGAGCAGCACGTCCCCGTCGGAGGACGCCGGGGCAGCGGGGCGGGGGTGCTCGGTCGTGCGCATCAGGCGCTCCTGCGGATCTCGTCGGCGGTGCGCTGGCGCGGGTCGAGGACGTCGCGCATGCCGTCGCCCACCAGGTTGAAGGCCAGCACGGTGAGGAAGATGGCCAGGCCGGGGAACACGCTCATCCACCAGGCGTCGTAGATGAAGGCCTGGGCGTCGTAGAGCATCCGCCCCCACGAGGGCTCGGGCGGCTGGACGCCCAGCCCCAGGAAGGACAGCGCGGCCTCGGAGAGGATCGCGAAGGCCAGGGACAGGGAGGTCTGGACCGTGACGGGGCCCATGATGTTGGGCAGCACGTGCCGGCGCAGGATGAGCCCGTCGGAGGCCCCGACGGCCCGGGAGGCCTTGACGTAGAGCTCCTCGCGCACGGCGAGCGTGGAGGCCCGCGTGATGCGGGCGAAGACGGGGGTGTAGACGACCCCGATCGCGATCATCGCCGTGCCCAGCCCGGGCCCCAGGACGGCGACGATCGCCATGGCCAGCAGCAGGATGGGGAACGCGAAGAGCACGTCGGCGCTGCGCATCACGACCGTGTCGAGCCAGCCGCCGAAGAAGCCGGCCACGAGCCCCAGGCCCACGCCGACCACCAGGGCGAGGCCCACGGCCACGAACCCCACGGTCAGGGAGATCCGGGCGGAGAACACCACGCGGGAGAACACGTCCCGGCCCAGCTCGTCGGTGCCGAACAGGTGCGCGCCCGAGGGCGGCTGCAGGGCGTTGACCACGTCGATGTCGTTGGCCCCGTACGGGGCGATCCAGCGGCCGAGCACGGCGAGCAGGACCACGACGACGAGGACGGCCAGCCCCGCGGCCGTGACCCTGTTCGACAGGAGCATCCGCAGGGTGCCGGTGCGGGCGGGCTCTCCCGGGGTCTCCGCCGGTCCGGCGGGCCGCGGGGCGGGGCCGCCGGCGCCCGGGGTGCGGTCGGGCGGGGGCTTCGCGTGGCTGCTCATGACGCACGGATCCTCGGGTCGACGACGGCGTACAGGATGTCCACCAGCAGGTTGATCAGCAGGAAGACCAGGGCGATCAGCAGCACGGCGCCCTGGACCACCGGGTAGTCGCGGGCCGCGACGGCGTCGAAGACCAGCCGGCCCAGCCCCGGCCACGCGAAGACCACCTCGATGACGATCAGCCCGCCGAGCATCGTGGCGGCCTGGACGCCGGCCACGGTGAGGATCGGGACGAGGGCGTTGCGCAGCACGTGCCGGCCGACCACCGTGCGCCGGGGCAGGCCCTTGGACCGGGCGGTGCGCACGTAGTCGGAGCCGACGACGTCGAGCACCGCCGAGCGCACGTAGCGGGTCAGGATCGACCCGGAGACCACGCCCACGGCCAGGCCCGGCAGGACCACCCGCTGGAGCCAGCCCCAGGGGTCCTCGGTGAAGGGCACGTACCCGGACGGGGGCAGCAGCCCCAGCACCGTGGAGAAGACGATGATCAGCAGCAGCCCGAGCCAGAAGTCGGGGACCGAGACGCCGAACTGGCTCACGGCGCGGATCCCGCCGTCGGCCGCGGAGCCACGGCGCAGGGCGGCCCAGGTGCCGAGCGGGAACGTGATGAGCAGCGCGACCGTGATGCCGGTGAGGCCGAGGGAGACGGTGGCCGGCAGCCGGTCCAGCAGGATCAGGGTGACCGGCTCGCCGCTGCGGAAGCTGACCCCGAGGTCGCCGGTCAGGGCGTTGCCGAGATAGGCGAGGAACTGCACGGGCAGCGGCCGGTCCAGCCCGGAGGCCTCCCGCAGGGCGTCGTAGGACTCCTGGGTGTAGCGGGTGCCGAGGGCCACCCGGACGGGGTCCCCGGGGACGAGCTGGAGGAGGGCGAAGACCACGACCAGGACCCCGAGGAGCACCACCGCGGTGTGCAGCAGCCGTCGGGCGAGGAACCTCAGCAGCGGGCTGCTCATCCCGTGCCCTCCTCGAGCCGGACGTCCTTGAACCGCACGGCGCGGTCCGGGCGGGGCTCGTAGCCCTCCAGCTCGGGCGCCCACGCCTGGACCACGTCGGGGTTGTAGAGGTAGACGTAGCTGGCGTCGTCCACGATCCGCTCCGCCGCCCGGTCGTAGAGCTCCTTGCGGGCCTCCGGGTCGGTCTCGGTGCGCCCCGCGTCCAGGAGCCGGTCGACCTCCGGGCTGCTGTAGCCCTGGGCGTTGTTCGAGCCCTCGGAGTGGTGCTGGTTGTAGTAGTAGTCGTTGACGTCGACGTTGCCGAGCCAGCCCAGGAGCAGCATGTCGAAGTTCCCGCGGGCCTGCTCGTCGAGCCAGGTGGCGAAGTCGAGGGTGCGGATCTCCGTGGCGACCCCGATCTCGGCGAGGTTCGCGGCGACCACCTGGGCGGCCGTGACCGTCTCGGGGTGCTCGTTGGTGACCATGAGGCCGACGGTCCGCCCGGTCAGGCCCGAGCTCTCGGCGAGCTCGCGGGCCCGGTCGAGGTCCTGCTCGAAGGGCGCGTACTCGTGGTACCACACGGAGGTCTCGGGGACCGCGGTCTGGTTGACGGTGGCGCTGCCGTACCAGGTGACCTGGGCGAGGGCCTCCCGGTCGAGGGCCTGCGCCACGGCCCGGCGCGCGTCGCGGGAGTCGAAGGGCGGGCGGGCCTGGTTCATGGTGAGGTACCAGTAGTCGGTCGAGGGCACGGAGGCGACCTCGACGTCGGGGTTGCGCCGCAACGACTCCACCCGCTGCGGCGGGATGGAGTCGGTCCAGTGCACCTCCCCGGCGGTGAGGTCCGCGAGCGCCGTGGTGCCCTCCGAGATGAACCGGTAGACGACCCCCGGCACGTGGGGACCCTCGCCCCAGTAGTCCTCGTTGGCGCGCAGGGTCACGGCCGTGCTCGCGGCGTTGCCCACCACCTCGAACGGGCCCGTGCCCACCGGGTCGAGCTGGACGTCCCCGCTCTCCACGTTCCCCCGCTCGACGATGGCCATGCCCTTGTACCCGCCGATCGCGGCCAGCAGCGCGGGGGTCGGCTGGGACACGTCGATGCGCACGGTGTGCTCGTCCACCGCGACGACGTCCTCGACCGCGGCGAGGCGGTAGGCGTTGGCCAGCTGCTCGTCGATGATCCGGTCGTAGGAGTAGACGACGTCCTCGGCGGTGAACGCGGAGCCGTCGTGGAAGGTCACGCCCTCGCGCAGGTGGAAGGTCCAGGACAGCTGGTCCTCGCTGACCTCCCAGGACTCGGCCAGGGCCGGCTGCATCTCGAGCTCCGCGTCCGGCTCGACGAGCGTGTCGTAGACGTTCTCGAGGATCTGGAAGGAGAAGTAGGCGCTGGTGCTGTGGGGGTCCAGCTGGTCGGGCTCCCCGGCGATGGCGACCTCGAGGTAGTCCTCGGTGTCGACCTCGCCCGCCCCGGCGAGGTCCACGCCCTCACCGGCCGAGCAGCCGGCCAGCACCAGCCCGAGGGCGGAGGCCAGGGCGGCGGTCCGTGCTCCGCGTGCCATCCGCGCCTCCCGGTGGTAGGAATGTCCCGTCGTCCCGGTCGCGGCACGGGGTCCCCCGAGCGTGCGTCCCGGAACACCGGTCCCTTCCACCCTACGCACGGGCCGGTGGGCCGGGCCACACCCCGGCCCGCCCGCGCGTGCCGCGCCGACCGCGGCGCCGGACCCGGACCGCGACGTCCAGGGGTGCCGCGACCGCGGCGCCCGGAAGGAGCCCGTTGACCTACACCGTCATCGCCCGCACCGCGGACTCCCGCCTGCTGGGGGCCGCCACCGCGAGCTGCTCGCTGGCCGTGGGCAACGCCGTGCCCGCCCTCGTGCCCACCGCCGGTGTCGTGGCCTCGCAGGCGTGGACCAACCGCCGGCTGCGCTTCGAGATGCTGCGCGGTCTGCACCGGGGGCGCACGGCCGAGGAGGCGATCGCGGGCCTGGCCGACGTCGACGCCGACCTCGCGCTGCGCCAGGTCGCGGCCCTGCCGGTGCAGGGCCCCGGCGCCCACCAGACCGGCGGGCTGTGCACGCCGTGGGCCGGGGGCACGGCCGGGCAGGACTTCGTGGTGATCGGCAACTACCTGGCCGGCCCGGAGGTCGTGGACGCCATGGGCGAGGCCGCGGCCCGGGCGCTGGCCGTCCCCGCGCTGACGAGCCTCGAGCTGGGCCGCGCGCTCGTGGCGTGCCTGCGGGCGGGCCAGGACGCCGGCGGGGACAGCCGCGGTCAGCAGAGCGCGGCCGTGGTCGTGGCCGACACCCTCGCGGGCTTCCAGTACCCGGTGCTGCTCGACGTCGACCTGCGCGCCGACGACTCGGCCGCGCCCCTCGACGACCTCGACCGGATGCTCGAGCTCAAGGCGCGCGCCCACCCGGCCCCGGCCGAGGTCGTGCCCCGCACCCAGGTGCCGCCGCGGCCGGAGGACGAGCAGCTGTGGTCGACGGTGCTCTCCTGAGCCGGCCGGGACGGCGGTGGCCTACCCTCGTCCCATGACCTCCCCCGCCCGCGGCCCCCGGCCCCTGCGCGTGCTCGCGCCGCTGCTCGTCCTGCTCGCCCTGCCCGGCGTGGGCGGCTGCGCCGGCGGGGACCCCGCGCCGTCGTCGTCCCCGGGCACGACGACGGCGCCCGCCCCCGCCGGCGCGACCGCCGGCGAGGAGGCGGACGGGAGCCCGCCCCCGGACGAGGTGGAGGTCGTCGTCACCGGGGACGTGCTCCTGCACCCCGGGCTGTGGGCGCAGGCCGGGGCGGACGGCGCCGGCGAGCTCGACTTCGGCCCGCTCGTGGAGGGGCTGCGGCCGTTCACCGAGGACGCGGACCTCGCGATCTGCGACATGGAGACCCCGCTCGCCCCGCCGGAGGGGCCGTTCACCGGCTACCCCGCCTTCGAGGTGCCCCCGCAGATCGTGCCGGCGCTCGCCGGGATCGGCTACGACGCGTGCACGACCGCGACCAACCACGCCCTCGACGCCGGCACGGCCGGGCTCGAGCGCACCCTCGCGACCCTCGAGGACGGCGGGCTCGCGGCCACGGGCACCGCCCGCTCCGCCGCCGAGGCGGCGCAGCCGCTGCTGCTCGACGCGGACGGGGTGACGGTCGGGCTCGTCACGGGCACCTACGGGCTCAACGGCAACGTCCCGGACGAGCCGTGGCGGGTGGACCTGCTGGAGGTGCCGGCGATGGTCGAGAAGGCCCGGCGGGCGCGCGAGCAGGGCGCCGAGATCGTCCTGGCCGCCGTCCACGCCGGGGAGGAGTACTCCTCCCGGCCCAGCCCCCAGCAGCTGCAGGTGAACCGGGCGCTGGCCGACAGCGGGCAGTTCGACCTCGTCTACGGCCACCACACCCACTCCGTGCTGCCCGTCGAGAAGCACGGGGACACCTGGATCGTGCACGGGCTGGGCAACAGCCTCTCCGAGCACGCGACGCGCGTGCCGGTGAACAACGAGGGCCTGACGGTCCGCGCGACCTTCGTCCGCGCGGACGGGCGGTGGACGGCCCGGCCCCCGGTGTGGGTCCCGCACGTGCTCACCGTGGACCCGATCCGGTGGTGCGCGCTGCCGGCCGAGGAGGGCTGCCGCTCGCCGGAGGAGGACGCCGCGTCCCTGGCGCGCACGGCCGCGACCGTGGACGCGATGGGCGCCGCGGAGGCCGGCGCCCGCCCGTGGCGGCCCCTGCCGGGCCCCGCGGCGCCGTAGCCGGCGCAGGCCCCGGCCGCGTCCCCGGGTGCTGGCGGGTGCCGCCGTGGCCCCGGGACGCCGGGCTCAGGCGGGGTCCAGGCGCACCAGCGCCTGGACGGGGGCGTGGTCGCTGGGCCAGCGCCCGCCGAAGCGGGCCGGGTTGACCGCCCCCGCCAGCACCTGCACCCCCGGGTCGGCGAGGACCCAGTCGATCCGCGGGCCGTCCTCGACGGGATCGAGGTAGCCCGGGAACGTGCCCCAGGCCGGGGTGAGCCGCTGCCGGGCCGCCGCCCAGGTGTCCACGAGCAGCCCGGAGTCCACGAGCCGGGTCCACGGACCGGAGGCGCCGGCCACGGCGTTGAAGTCCCCGGTCACGAGCACGGGGGTGCCCGGGGGGAAGCCGGTCACGAGCTCGGCCACCGCGGCGGCGGCGGCGTCCCGCGCGGGCTCCGAGTGGTGGTCGAGGTGGGTGTTGACCAGCACGAGCTCCGCGCCGGTGGCCCGGTCGAGGAAGCGGCCCCAGACCACGATGCGCGGGACGTCGTTGCCCCAGGTCGCCGAGCCGATGAGCTCCGGGGTGTCGGAGAGCCAGAACTGGTCCCACTCGGCGAGGTCGAGGCGGCGGGCGTCGTAGAGGACGGGGGAGTACTCGCCCTTGCTGCCGCCGGCGCGGCCGTAGCCGATCATGTCGTAGCCCTCCGGCAGGGCCCGGCGCAGCACGGGCAGCTGGTGGAACAGGGCCTCCTGCACCCCGAGCAGGGTCGGCTGCTCCTGCCGCAGCAGCCGCGCGAGCAGCGGGGCGCGGGCGGGCCAGTGGTCGGGGTCCCCCGGTGCGGTGGCGCGGTGGTGGAAGCGGATGTTGTAGCTCATCACGTGCAGCTCCGGTGCCGCGGCGGGCCCCAGGAGGGGGCCGGCTGTCCCCGCGGGGGCGGCGGGCGCCGGGGCGGGGGCACCCGCGGCGGGGCGGTCGAGCAGGACGGTCTCCGGCGGCATGGCGGCTCCCGGGGTCGGTCGGGCGGTCGGCTGCC
Source organism: Kocuria flava (assembly GCF_001482365.1). NCBI lineage: Bacteria > Bacillati > Actinomycetota > Actinomycetes > Micrococcales > Micrococcaceae > Kocuria > Kocuria flava. The sequence continues at coordinate 1,205,468 of NZ_CP013254.1, forward strand.
CCCATGGTGGGCCTGCGGTGCCGAACACCGTCTTGCGCGGGGCGAACGGCGGGGGAGCGGCGGGTGAACTCCCGGCGCCGGGGTCGGGGTCGTCCGCGGGGACGGGCTGCGCGGCGGGGGCGCGGTGCTCAGGCATGGGGGGTCGGCTCCGGGTCGGGGGCGGTCGCGGCCGGGGCCGCGCGGGCGTCGGTCCGCGGGGTCCCGGGGGAGCGGATCGGGAACTCGTGCAACCGGCCCGGGGCGAGCTCGTGCACGCGGTCGTCGAGGCGCAGCCGCAGGGGCCCGGCCGGGCCGGGGCCGAGGTAGAGCCGCAGCGCGTCACCGGTGAGCTCGAGCTGGACGGGCCGGCCCCGGTACAGGAGCGAGAACGAGACCTCGGGCAGCTCGGGCGGGATCACCGGGTGCAGCCACAGCATGCCCTCGCGCAGCTCCAGACCGGTGTAGCAGCGGGTGAGGATGTCCACGGACCCCGCCATGGCCCCCAGGTGCACGCCCTCCCGGGTGGTGCCGCCCTGCACGTCCGCGAGGTCGCTGTCCAGGGCGTGGGTGAGGTAGGCCCAGGAGCTGCGGCGGTCCCGGCGGGCCTCGACCCACGAGTGGACCACGCCGGACAGCGTCGAGCCGTGGGCGGAGCGGGCGGTGTAGTGCTCGACGGTCGCCCGCACGGCCTCGGCCGGGAAGGCGTAGCCCATCCGGGCCAGCAGCTCGCGCAGCTCCTCGGCGGAGAAGAGGTAGAGCAGCATGAGGACGTCGGCCTGCTTGGTGAGGCGGTGGTCGTTGGGGGAGCGGCCCTCGGCCTCGAGGATGAGGTCGAGCCGGCCGATGTTGCCGTAGCGGGCGCGGTAGCCCTCCCAGTCGAACTCCGCCAGCTGCTCGTAGCCCTCGAACTGGGCGATCACGCCGTCGGTGAGGAAGGGCACGCGCAGGCGGGTGCGGATCCGGTCCCAGCGGGCCACCTCGTCCTCGCCGAGGTCCAGCCGCTGCCACAGCGGCCCGCAGTAGTGCTCCTCGAGGCGGGCGACCATCTCCACGGCCCGGGTGAGCAGCCAGGCGGTCATCACGTTGGTGTAGGCGTTGTTGCGCAGCCCGCTGCCGGGCGCCCCGGGGCGGCCGTCGTGGTACTCGTCCGGGCCCATCACGCCGTCGATGTCCCAGCGGTCGGCCTCGGGGTCGTAGGTCGTGAGACTGGTGAAGAACCGGGCGATCTCCACCACCAGCTCGGCGCCCTGCTCGATCAGGAAGCGGGTGTCGCCGGTGGCCTCGTAGTACTGCCACACGCTGTGGGCGATCGCGAGGCCCACGTGGCGCTGCAGCCGGGAGTTGTCCGGCATCCAGTGCCCGCTGCGCGGGTTGAACAGGACCGAGGGGGTCTCCTCCCGGCCGTCGCTGCCGCTGCGCCACGGGAACATCGCTCCCTCGTGGCCGGCGGCGCGGGCCGCCGCCCGGGCCGCCGGCAGCCGCCGGTAGCGGTAGGCCAGCAGCGCCCGCGTCCACTCGGGCCGGCGCAGGGTCAGCATGGGGTAGACGAACATCTCGTCCCAGAAGACGTGCCCCCGGTAGCCCTCCCCGTGCAGGCCGCGGGCGGGCACCCCTGCGTCGAGGTCGGGGTCGGCGGCGGCCACCGTCTGCAGGACGTGGAAGGTGTTGAGGTTCACGGCGAGGGACTGCCGGCCGCGGGCCCCGGTGGAGACGGCGAACGCGGCCCACAGCGACTGCCAGGCGGTGCGGTGCTCGGCCAGCAGCTCGTCGACGCCGCCCGCGCGCCCCAGCTCGGCGAGCGCGGCGAGCGCCGGGGTGGAGATGGCCCGGTCGTGCGAGGTGGTCACGGCCACGACCGTCCCGACGCGCGCGGGGCGGCCCGGGGCGAGCCGCAGCCGCAGCTCGTGGCCGGCCGCGCGCGGTCCGGGCCGCACGGGATCCGGCCGCGGGCCCGCGCGACCCTCGGGCACGGTGGTCGTGCGGGCGGCGACCGCGATGCCCACGCCGGACTGGCCGGTGCGGACCTCGGCGAGCAGCACGCCCGGGGCGGGGCGGGTGAAGTGCGGGTCCCCGAGGTGGTGGTGGGCCAGTGCGGCGTCGTCGCGGACGTTGCGGTTGGCGACCCCGGCGTCGACCAGGGTCCGCACCGTCAGGGCGCCCGACCAGTCCTCCGCCTCGAACTCGGCGTCCTGGGCGGCCACGTGCCGCCGCTCCATGGACACGAACCGCCGGGTCGTCACCCGGGTGGTGCGCCCGGCGCCGTCGCGGAAGCGCAGCCGGCGGGTCAGCACCCCGGTGCGCAGGTCCAGGTCCTGCTCCCAGGACAGGACGTTGCCCGGTGCGGGGGCGAACCAGGGGCCGTCCCCGGTCCGGTACTGCAGGCGCGTCCAGTCGGGGGCGTTGACCAGGTGCTCGTGCTCGAGGGTGCGGCCGTCCACGGTGGTGCGCAGCCGGTTGTAGACGCCCGCGAGGTAGGTCCCGGGACAGTGCGTGCCGTCGGCGGGGAACTCGCACGCCGAGCCGCGGGTGGCCAGGTAGCCGTTGGCGAGGGTGCACAGCGCCTCGCGCGTGCCCTCCCGGGCGGGGTCCAGGCCGTCGTGGCGCAGGTTCCAGGCGCTGTGCCCGCCGTGGCCCCCGCCCCACGGCGGGCCGCCGGGGGTGGACGGCAGGGGCACCTCGAGGGCGTCGAGACGGTCGATGACCAGGTGCGCCCCGGCGGCGCGCAGCCGGCCCCCGGAGGCGCCGTCGAGCCCGGCGACCAGGCCGAAGCCGCAGGCCGCCGCGGCGCGCACCAGGCGGGGACTGTCGGTGACGACCGCGATGTGCTCGGGCTCCACGCACAGCAGCCGGGCGGCGGTCAGCAGGTCGGCGCCGTCCGCGGCCCCGGTGGGCACCACGACGTCGGCGGGCCCCGGGAACCCCGTTCCCGGGGCGACCAGCCCGGTCAGCACCCCGTCGGCGCGCAGCCGGGCGAACAGGGCCGCGGCCTCGCGGGCGTGCCGCCGTGCGGAGACCCCGCCGGGCGCGGCCGGGGCCAGCACGACCGCGCCGTAGGCGCCGGCGCCGTGGGTGGGCGGGTGCTCGGGGACGCCGCTCATGCCGTCATTGTGCCACCGGCCTCCGACGGGGGGCCGGGACCGCTCAGTCGATCGTGGACAGCCGGATCGTGGCGGGCAGGGCGAGGATCTCCTCGATGACCTCGGCGGTCACGCCGTTGGCGGCGTCGGTGACGAGGTAGCCGGTGTCCCCGCGGGTGGACAGCTGCTGGCCGTCGATGTTGATCCCGTGGTCGCCCAGGACGCTGTTGACGGTCGCGAGCACGCCGGGGACGTTGCGGTGCAGGTGCAGCAGGCGGGTGCCGCGCACGGCCGAGGCGAGCTGGACCTGCGGCATGTTCACGGACAGGGTGGTCGACCCGGCGGCCACGAACGAGGCGAGCTTGCCGGCGACGAACCGGCCGATGTCGACCTGGGCCTCCTGGGTCGAGCCGCCGATGTGCGGGGTGAGGATGACGTTGGGCAGCCCCTGCAGGACGGACTCGAAGGGGTCCCCGGCGGCCTTGGGCTCGTTGGGGAAGACGTCGACGGAGGCCCCGGCGACGTGCCCGGAGACCAGGGCGTCGCGCAGCGCGTTGTAGTCCACGACCATCCCGCGGCACAGGTTCAGGAACAGCGAGCGCGGGCGCATCCGCTCGAACTGCTCCCGTCCGAAGAGGTTGTTGTTGCTCGTGCGCCCGTCCACGTGCAGGGAGACGGTCTCGACCTTCTCGAGCAGCTCCTCGAGGGAGTCGCAGCGCTGGGCGTTGCCCAGGGGCAGGCGGTCGACGACGTCGTAGTAGTGGACGTGCATGCCCAGCTGCTCGGCGAGCACGGACAGCTGGGAGCCGATGTTGCCGTAGCCCACGATGCCCAGGGTGCGGCCGCGGACCTCGTGGGCGCCCTTGGCGGACTTGTCCCACACGCCCTCGTGCATCGCCGCGTTCTTGTCCGTGAGGTGGCGGGCCATCGAGATGATCTCGGCGATCGCCAGCTCCACCACCGAGCGGGTGTTGGAGTACGGGGCGTTGAAGCAGGTCACCGCGTGCTCCGTGGCGGCGGCGAGGTCGATCTGGTTGGTGCCGATGCAGAACGCCCCGACCGCCAGCAGCTGCGGGTGGGCGGCGAGCACCTCCCGGGTCACGTGCGTCTTCGACCGGATGCCCAGCAGCTCGACGCCCTCGAGGGCGTCGATCAGCTCCGCGGTGTCCAGTGCGCCCTTGCGGGTCTCGACCTCGATCCCCTTCTCGCGCAGGATCCGTTCGGCTTCGGGGTGGATGTTCTCCAGCAGCAGTGCTCTCACAGTCCACCAGTCTATGACCGCCGGCAGGGCGACGACGACCGCACCGTGCCGCCGCCCTTCCCCTCGGCGCGGCGGCCCCCGCCGCCGCGGACGCGAACTTCCCCTCCACGGAGGGGCGGACCAGCACCTCGAGCATCCTGACCCCCGACGACGTGGTGCAGGAGCTGCAGAAGCTCGAGCGGACCAGCCGCCACGGCGTGGACGCCTTCACCCTCGCGGAGGCCGGCATGGAGGTGAGCACCTCCGAGCAGGGCCGGGACCTGTGGGTCGCGACCGTGGGCTCCGGGGAGGAGCACGTGTGGCTGCAGGGCCGCATCCACGGCAACGAGCCCTACGGCACGGACGCCCTGCTGAGCCTGCTCAAGGACCTGGGCACCAACGGCTCGGCCGAGTACGAGCTGCTGCGCTCGACGTTCACCTTCCACATCATCCCCGTGTACAACCCGGACGGCGCCGAGGCCAACATCCGGCACACCGTCCTGTGGGACCGGGTCTCCGGCGCGCCGGAGGGCGGGACGCCGCAGCGCATCGACCTCAACCGCGACTGGACGGCCGAGGGCTTCGCGGCCGACGAGTCCCGCGCGTTCTACGAGTACTGGACCACCGTCGACCCGGCCTGGGGCGTGGACATCCACCACCAGGGCCTCAAGCAGGAGCACGGCACCGGCGACGACGTCACCCTGTCCCTGGGCATCTCCCTCGCCCCCGGCGGGCCGACCCTGCCCGGGCTCGAGGGCGGGGCCTACGACCGGCTCACCCGGCAGATGAACGTGCACGTCTACGACGAGCTCTCGAAGTACGGCTTCGTCAACGTCGACCGCTACCAGGTCGGCGGCAGCCTCGAGATCGACATCAAGGGCGGCGTCGTCTCGGCGATGATGCTCGGCCTGGACCACGGCGGGCTCAACCCCGAGGAGCACTCCCACCCGGTGGTGTTCTTCGAGACCTCGGGCAACTCCTCGGACGGCAGCCTCGGCCAGAAGGCCCGCGGCAAGAGCGTGCAGCAGAACGTGCTGGCGCTGAAGGAGCTGCTGCTCGGCCTGGCCACCGGCGAGGTCCAGCAGGAGGACCCGGAGCGCTGGGACGAGATCCCGCACGCCCCGGTCACCGGCTACCAGACCGACTACGCCGGGGTGGTCCCGGCCGGCTGATCCCGGGGCGCGCGCCGCCGGGGCAGGGCGAACCGGTCCAGGTCCTCGGCGGCGTGCACCGCGGCGCCCCCGGCCGCCGCCCGCGCCTGCGCGGCCAGCGGGGCGAGGTCCTCGTAGCGGGCCGAGAAGTGGGTGAGCACGAGCGTGCGGGCCCCGCCGGCGGCGGCCAGCGCCCCGGCCTGGCCCGCCGTGAGGTGGCGGTGGCGCGCGGCGAGGCCGGCGTCGTCGTCGGCGTAGGTGCACTCGGCCACCAGCAGGTCCGCGTCCTCGGCGAGCTCCTCCGCGCCCGCGCACGGGGCGGTGTCCATGACGAGGGCGAAGCGCTGGCCGGGCCGGGGGACGCTGACGTCGGCCAGCGCCGTGCCGCGCAGGCTCCCCTCCCGCTGCAGCCGCCGGACGTCCGGGCCCGCGATCCCGGCCGCGGCGAGCCGGTCGGGCAGCAGCGTGCGGCCCGCCGGCTCGGCCAGGCGGTAGCCGTAGGTCTCGACCCGGTGGTCCAGGGGGCGCACCTCGAGGTCCTCGGCGACCTGGCCGGGCCCGCCGTGGGGGTGCAGCCGCAGGTCGAGGCCGGGCGTGGCGACCGAGACCAGCGCGCGCACCACGTCCTCGCCGGTCGCGGGGTAGTGCAGGTGCACGGGGTGCTCCACGCCGTCGAGCACCATCCGGGAGAGCACCCCGGGCAGTCCGTAGCAGTGGTCGCCGTGCACGTGGGTGAGGCAGATGCGCCCGATCCGCGAGGCCGCGACGCCGGCGTGGACGAGCTGGCGCTGCGTGCCCTCGCCGGGGTCGAACAGCAGGCCGCGCCCGTCCCACAGCAGCAGGTGGCCGTTGTGGTTGCGGGTCCGGGTGGGGGCCTGGGACGCGGTGCCCAGCACGACGAGCTCTCGCACGGGACCAGTCTGCCACCGGCGCCCGTCGCCGGATGCGCGGAAGGCCGGCCCCGGATTCCTCCGGGGCCGGCCTTCCGTCCTTCGCGGTGCGCGAGGGGGGAGTTGAACCCCCACGCCCTCTCGGGCACACGGACCTGAACCGTGCGCGTCTGCCTATTCCGCCACTCGCGCTCGTCGTCCCCGGCGGGCTCGCCGCGGGCAACGACGACAATCCTAACCGCATCCGGCCCGGATTGGCCAATCGCCTGCCGGCGGGGGTTCGGTGCGGCGGTCAGTAGGCTTGCCGCACCCCCGCAGCGGGGGCACGCCACGAGCAGGGGAGCGGGCATGGAACCGGACCACCGGCAGACCGAGGACAAGCGCAAGGAGCTGGGCCGCTCCGACGAGCCGGTCGAGGACGAGCTCGTCGAGGAGTTCGAGAACACCGTCACGGAGGGCGCCGACCGGCTCAACCGCACGTGGCGGGCCCTGGTCATCACCGGCCTGTTCGGCGGCATCGACGTGGGGCTCGGCATCATGGCGATGCTGGCCGTCAAGGAGGCCACCGGCTCCGAGCTGCTGGCCGGGACGGCGTTCGGCATCGGCCTGTTCGCCCTGCGCCTGGCCCACTCCGAGCTGTTCACCGAGGACTTCCTCATCCCCATCAACGCCGTGGTCGCCCGCCACGGCACGTGGCCGCAGCTGGTCCGGCTGTGGGCGGTGACGCTCGTGACGAACCTCGCCGGCGGCTGGCTGTTCATGTGGGTGGTCGCCGCGGCCTTCCCCCAGTTCGAGCAGCTGCTCCTCGAGGTCTCCCTCGGCTACCTCGAGGACGGGCTGACCCTCGAGACCGCCGCGCTCGCGGTGCTGGCCGGCAGCACGATCACGCTGAGCACCCGGATGAGCCAGGGCACCGGCAACGACGTCGTGACCGCCCTGATCTCGCTGATCAGCGGCCTGCTCGTGGTGGGCCTCGGGATGCTCCACGGCGCCCTGAACTCGATCGTGGTCTTCGGCGCCATGCACCAGGGGGCGGCGATCTCCTACACGGACTGGTTCGTGTGGTTCCTGTGGGTGATCCCGCTGAACATGCTGGGCGGGCTGGTCATCATCACCCTGCCGCGGCTGGTCCGGACCCTCGAGCTGATCCGCAAGGAGCGCGCGGAGCAGGGGGAGAAGATCCGCCGGCAGGAGCAGGAGCGCGCGGGAGGGTCCCTCAGGCGACCGTGAACCCGGTCGCGAGGGCGAGCGCGGCGACGAGCCCGCCGAGGGCGAACAGCGTCACCGGCGCCAGCAGCAGCAGCTCGGGCAGGGAGCCCGCGTTGCCGAGCAGGGGCACGGCCACGAACTCCCGGTTGCGGTAGAGGATCCGGGGCAGCGGCAGGGGCGCGCGCAGCGGGTAGAGCAGGTGGATCCCGCGCGTGGTCAGCAGGTCGCCGAGCAGGTGCACGACCACCCCCGTGCCCACCGCCAGCGGGAACCACCACTCGTGCGCCGGCGGCCAGAGCCCGACGACGACGCCGAGCCCGATGCCCACCGCCCAGTTCAGCTTCGCGACCCGGTCCGGGACGAAGGCGAGGACCTTCACGGCGAACGCGATGAGCAGCACGGACATGACCGCCGCGAGCGGCCAGACCCAGCCCAGTCCCTCCACGGGGATCCCGACCTTCTGGGCCGCGGCCGCCAGGCCGGTGAACGCGGCGACGCCCAGCAGCGAGTGGGTCCCGCGCCGGTGGCCGCCGGAGATCCGGCACACGAGGCGGGCCAGGCCGGTCGTGACCGGCGGGAGGGAGCGGGACACGGTCCCTCCCGGGTGGTCGAGGTCGGGCAGCAGCGCCGCCCCGGCGGTGACCAGGGCGCCGGTGAGCACCCCGGCGTGGCCGACGTCGACGAGCCCCCAGCCGATGGGCAGCACGAGCCCGTGCAGGCCCACCTGGTAGTCGGCGGTCAGCGCCACCCACGCGGCCGCCCCGCAGGCCGCGTGGCTCGGTCCCATCATCTCGGCGCCTTCTCCTTCGCACATCCGGGCACGGCGGAGCCCGGACGGGCGCCACCTGCGGGAACACTAGGCGGCGGCTCGGACAGCACAAGCCGCACCGGCCGCGGAGGGCCGGTGCGGGCCTCCGGTCAGGGGGCGGGGACCCGGCGCCACCCGGAGGAGTCGACCTCGACGACGACGGGCGCCGCGCCGGCCATCCCGCGCCGCCGCAGCGCCGCCGCGATCTCGGCGGCGGGGGCCGCGACCACGAACGTCTCGCCGCGGAAGAGGTCGGCGCCGTCCTCGACGAGGGCGCTCACCTGCCCGGCCTCCCGGGCCGTGAAGCGCTCCGCGACGCGCAGCCGCTCCAGCCAGGGCGGGGCGGGCCCGTCGTCGTCGAGGAGGACGGCCACGGCGGGGCACTGGAGGTCGGGCACGCCCCCAGTCTTCCCGAGGGGGGTGCCGCCGGGGAAGACTGGGACCATGACCGATCCCGTGGACCCGCTGACCGAGGCCGCCGCCCGCGCCCGGCTGGCGGCGGACGCCCACCGCGGCGTGGAGCCCGAGCCGTGGATCGCCGAGCTGGCCCAGCCGCACCGGCCGCGCCGGCCCGGGGAGCCCCGGCCCTCCGCCGCCGACGTGCTCTCGGGCCGCGACGACGCCCACACCGCGCCCGCCGCGCGGGCGGCCCTCGAGTGGGCCCGCGACCTCGCCGGCCGCGGGGGCTGAGCGCCCCGCGCGGGCGGGATGCCTCAGGGCGCGAGCGGCGACCAGCCCGCGGCGGCGCCCAGGGCCAGGCACACCGCCACGGGCACGGCGGTGAGCGCCGCGGCGACGGCCGCCGCCCGGGCGGGCCGGGTCCGCGGCGCGTGCCACCGGGTGCCGGGCAGCTCCACCCACCGGCGGGTGGCGGCGGCGAGCAGCAGCACTCCGAGCACGAGCAGCGCCCGCTCCGCGTGGCCCGGCTCACGGCCCAGCGCGTGGGGCAGGACCAGCACGAGCGGCCAGTGCCACAGGTAGACCGAGTAGGAGGCGTTGCCGATGCCCTGGACCACCCGCCGGTCGGTGAGGAGCTCGAGGCCGGTCCGGTCCGCGGCCTGCCCGCCGGCGAGGATCGCCGCGGCCGCGAGCACCGGCACGAGCGCCCCCACGCCGGGGAACTCCACCCCGCGGTAGAGCACCGCGCAGGCGGCCACGCCCGCCCAGCCCGCCGCCACGGCGGCACGGGCCGTGCGCGGCCCCCGGGGCACCCCGGCGCCCAGGGCCACGAGGGCTCCCACCCCGAACTCCCACACCCGCGTCCACGTGGCGAAGTACGCCGTCTGGCTCGAGAGCTCGGTGTGCACCACGCCCACGGCGAAGCTCACGGCGCCGACCGCGGCCACGGCCGCGAGCAGGCGCCGGCGCGGGTCGCCGCGGCCGGTGCGCACCGCGCCGGCGGCCACGGCCAGCAGCAGGCCCGGCCACAGCAGGTAGAACTGCTCCTCGACCGACAGCGACCAGTAGTGCTGGAACGGGGTGGGCCCCGCCGCGGCGGCGGCCTCGGAGAGGGTGCTCAGCGCCATGAGCCAGTTCTGGACGTAGAGGGCGCTGCCCGCCCCCTCGACCGCGGTGCGCGTCCAGGCCCCCTGCGGCAGCCACAGGGCCACGAGGGCCGCGGAGACGACCGTGACCAGCGCCGCCGCGGGCAGCAGGCGCAGGGCGCGGCGGGCGTAGAAGCGGCCCAGCGCGACCCGGCCCGTGCCGGTCAGCTCCCGGACGAGGTGGCCCGTGATCAGGTAGCCGGAGACGACGAAGAACAGGTCGACCCCCACGTAGCCGCCGGCCAGCAGGCCCGAGGGCCAGAAGTGGTCGACCACCACGAGCAGCACCGCGACCGCCCGCAGGGCCTGGATGTCGCGGCGCAGCACGGGGGAGCTGCCCGGGCCCCCGGTGCGGTCCGGGAGGGCCGCGGGGGCCGTGGCGGTCGGGGTGCGCGGGGCGGTCGGTTCCACGGGCGACGAGGGTAGCAGGCGCCCCCGCAGGGCTCCGGGGGTGGCGGGCCGGCCACGGGGCGCCCCGCGCGCGGGAGCTCGCCCGCCCGCGGCGCGGAACGGCACTAGGCTGGGCGCGACCGGGCCGCCCGCCGGGGGCGTCCCGGTCGCGGACGGGTGGGAGGAGCGTGCCATGACGAGGACCGACGGAGCGGGCGTGCTGTGCCGGGTGCCGATGCGCTGGGGGGACATGGACCCGTACGGCCACGTCAACAACGTGGAGGTCGTGCGGCTGCTCGAGGAGGCCCGGATCGCGGCCCTCGGCGTGCCCGTGGGCACGGGCGACCAGGTCGAGCCGCCGCTGATCCCGTTCTTCTCGGAGCTGCCCGAGGGCACCCAGGCGCTGATCAGCGAGCACCGGATCAAGTACCTGCGGGCCCTGGAGTACCGCAACACCCCCGTCGAGGTGCGGGTGTGGGTCGTCGCGGCCCGCGGCGGGGCGCTCGTGCTGGGCTTCGAGATCACCGACGTCGTGACCCGCCGGGCGTGCGTGCGCGCCGAGACCTCCCTGGCGTTCTTCGTCCCCGCCACCGGCACGGTCCTGCGGATCTCCCCCGAGCAGCAGGCGGTGCTGGCCCCCTACGCCGGGGACCCGGTCTTCCGCTGAGCCGCACCCGCGCGGCTCAGTAGCTCTTCCACCCCTGCCGCTGGTAGTCCATGACCACGGGCTCCAGCAGCGTCGAGACCTCCGTGGGCCGCGGGCCGCGGTCCGGCGGGAACACCGCGGCGGCCGCGAGCACCTCGTCCGTGAGGAAGCGCAGCGGCGGGGCCGCCCCGGCCAGGCGGGGCCGGGGCGCCTCCCCGCCCGCCACGGCCAGGAAGAAGCCCCAGTCGCCGAAGCTGGGCACGTCCACGTGGTACGGCGTCGCGGCCAGGCCCGCGGCCCCGACCGTCGCACCCACGCACCAGAAGGCGTCCGGGGCGAAGTACGGGGACCCGGCCTGGACCACGAGCCGCCCGCCCGGGGCCAGCGCCCGCTCGGCGAGCCCGTACATCTCCTGCGAGTACAGCTTCGCGGTGGCCTCCGAGTCGGGGTCGGGCAGGTCCGCGACGACGACGTCGTAGGCCCCCGCCGCGGCCCGGTCCCGCAGCCACGCGAACGCGTCGGCGTGCACGAGCTCCACCCGCGGGTCCTCCAGGGAGCCGCCGTTGAGCCGGGTCAGCCGCGGCTCCGTGCGGGCCAGCTCCGTGACGGCCGGGTCGAGGTCCACGAGGGTGACGGAGCCGACGTCGTCGTAGCGCAGAATCTCCCGCACGGCCAGCCCGTCCCCGCCGCCGAGCACGAGCACCCGCTCGCGGGGCCCGGCCATCGCCGGGTGGACGAGGGCCTCGTGGTAGCGGTGCTCGTCGGCGGAGGAGAACTGCAGGTTGCCGTCCAGGTAGAGCCGCTCGTCGTCGTAGGAGACCGCGCTGGTGAGCACGATCTCCTGGTAGTCGCTGCGCTGCTGGAGCACGATCGGCTCCGCGTAGAGCTGCTGGCGGGCCGTGACCTCGAAGCGGTCCGCCAGCCAGAACGCGCCCCCGAGCACCGCGAGCAGGACGGCCAGGACCCCGGCCAGGACCGCCCGGGCCCGCCGGGGGAGCGAGGCCCGGAACAGCCACACGGTCACGGCCACGCCCACGAGGGCGTTGACGGCCCCCACCGCCACGGTCCCGCGCAGCAGCCCCAGCGTCGGCAGGAGCAGGAACGGGAACGCGAGCCCGCCCAGCAGCGCCCCGACGTAGTCCGCGGCGAACATGTCCGCGACCGCGTCCGGGGCGGCCTGGCGCCGGATCTGCTGCAGCAGGCTCATCAGCAGCGGGATCTCCGCGCCGATCAGCAGCCCGATCACGAAGGCCGTGCCGGCGCTCGCGGCGAGCCCGGCCCGCAGCCACGCGAACGCCGCGTAGAGCACCAGCACCGACAGCCCGCCCAGCAGGGACAGCGCCGCCTCGACGGCGGCGAAGGACAGCGCCGGCCACCGGTTCAGCGGCTTGGAGGCCAGCGCCCCGAGGCCCATGGCGAAGACCATCACGGAGAGCACCACCGAGGCCTGCACCACGGTGCTGCCCATGAGGTAGCTGCCCAGCGCCACGAGGGCGAGCTCGTAGACCATGCCGCACGCCGCGCACACGAACACGCCCAGGAGCACGAGGAACCGGGCCGGTCCGGGGCGCACCGGCAGGGACAGGGCGGGGCCGGCGGCCCCGGCGGTCGTGCCGAGGGGGACGGCCACCGGTCAGGAGATCGCGGCGGCGACCACGAGGCCCACCGACAGGTGCACGGCCGCGGTCACCCACACCGCCGGGTGCAGCCGCTCGTCGGTCACCAGCTCGCCCAGCCTCCCGGGGGTCAGCGCGTCGAGGACCAGGAAGGACAGCGCCATGAGCGCCAGGCCCACGAGCCCGTACAGCCCGGTCGAGACGAGGCCCGCCGCGAGCCCGTCCTCGCTGGCCAGGATGGCCTGGCGCACCACGACCGCGACCGCGAGCACGGAGGAGGACAGCACCACCACCGACCCCCGGTTGCGGTCGGTCCAGATCAGGGAGTGCAGCTTCCCCGGCGTCAGCAGGTCCACCACCAGGTAGCCCAGCGCCATCAGGGCCAGGCCCACCAGCCCGTAGGCGGCGGCCGCGCCGACCTCGTAGATCACCGTGTCCATGCTCGTCTCCGTCGTGTGCGTCGTCGGTCGGGGGGAGGGGAAGGGGGCCGCGGTCACTTGCCGGTGCCGAAGGACCCGCCGCGGTAGTCGCTGCCGCTGCTGCGGGAGCCGCCGCCCAGGAAGAACCAGCCGCCCCCGGCGCCGGAGCGCCCGCACGCGGAGTCCACCTGTGCCCGGGTCGGCTCCGCGGCGTGCTTGGCGCGGTAGTCCTCCCGGTAGTCCTCGCGGCAGCCGGTGCGGCTGCCGCCGGCGCACGCGGCCAGCAGCGCGAGCACCATCACGACCCCGGCGACGGCCAGCAGGACCCGCCGGCCCCACCGCTTGCGGGGCGAGGAGCCCGGGTCGGGGACGTGGCCGTAGCCGGAGGGGTCCGGGCGGAAGCCGGGCGGGGAGCTCATGCGGGGTCCTCCGGGAGCAGGCGCAGCGCGGAGCGGGTGCGCACCACGCGCCCGCACTGCGGGTAGACGTGCCAGGTCCGCCAGCGCAGGGTCCCGCCGTCGTCGTCGGCGCACACCCCCGTGAGGGCCAGGGGGTCCCCGGCGAAGCGGACCACGAGCCCGTGGGGCGCCGCGGCGCAGTCCGCGAGCAGGTCCTCGACCGCCGCGGCGAGCCCGCCGCGGTCGTGGACCGTGACCGTGCAGGCGGCCTCGTAGTCGCGGGCGAAGGGGGCGGGGGCCGGCGCGCGGTGCCGGCCGGGCAGGTGCGGGCGGCGGCCCGGGCGGCAGGCCAGCGTCTCGATCCAGGGGGTGCCCGCGCGCTCGAGCACGAGCTGGTGGGAGGCCCCGAGCACGCGCAGCTCCAGCGCCGTGCCCGGGTGCCCGGCGGGCCGGGACCGGTGCACCGCGAGGGCCGGCAGCCGGGGCGCGTCGGTGCCGAAGACCAGGTCGTCGGGGGAGGTGTCGAGGAACGGGGCCCCGGAGAGCAGGACGGGCTCCGCGGGTGCGGCGGTGCTCACCACCGGCGCTCCCCGCGCTCGACGCGCACCTCGGAGGGGTGCAGCCGCTCGCCCGTGGAGGCCTCCCAGCCGCCGCCGGGGAACCGCTCGAAGGAGAGCAGGGCGCCGTCCGCGGCCGCGTAGTCGACGTACTCGCAGATCCCGTGCGCGGGCAGCCCGGGGATCCCGGTCGCGCGGAAGCCGGCGCTGCCCTGCTCCCGGCGGCGGTAGCGCCGCCCGCCGAGATCGATATCGCGGGCGCCGGGGACGACGCCCGGCAGGTCGGCGGCGGTCCACAGGGTCAGCTCGGGCTCGGGGTCCCAGACCACGCCGAGGTAGCGCTCCGGGGTGCCGGCCAGGTGCAGCTCCTGCCACGAGTCCCCGCCCTCCCGCAGCAGGATCTCGCCCTCGTGCACGCGGGTCTCGCCGCGCACGGTCACGAGGTCGCCGGGGGCGATCGTCGCCAGGGACGGCCCGCGCCCGGGAACGGCGTGGTCGTGTCCGGGCATCGCTGGCCTCCGAGGTCCTCCGGGCGGGCCCGGGGCGGGCCGCGCGTCCGGGACCGAAGCTACGGTGCGGGCGTGCCCGGCGCAACGGACACGCCCGGGGCGGCTCAGGGCACGGGCTCCCCGCGGGCGGCGGTGAGCAGCGCGTACCACTGCTCGTGGTCCATCCGGGTTGCGAGCTCCTCCGCCGCCGCGCACGCCGCGATCCGGCCGGGGTCGGTCGTGCCGACCACGGGGCGGATCCCGCCGGGGTGGCGCATCAGCCAGGCCAGCACGACCGCCTCGCCGGAGACCCCGAGCTCCGCCGCCATCGCGTGCACCAGCTCCGCGGTGGCCGCGGCGCGGTGGTCCTCGGCAGGGACGGGCGCGCCCGTGTAGAGCCCCCGGGCCAGGGCGCCCCAGGCCTGGACCTCGATGCCGTTGCCCGTGCAGTACTCGAGGGTTCCCTCCGGGAACGGGTGCTCGGAGGCCTCGTCCTGGTTGACGAGGATCTGCTGCTCCACGAAGCCCCGGTGGCGCAGGCTCAGCTCCAGCTGCAGGGCGGTGACGGGGGTCGAGAGCAGCTGCTGGTAGAGGCAGACCTGGCGCAGCGACATGTTGGACAGGCCCACCGAGCGGATCAGCCCCTCCCGCCGCAGCTCGTCGAGGGCCGCGGCGACCTCCTGCGGGTCGGCCAGCGGGTCCGGGCGGTGCAGCACGAACCGCTCCACCGAGTCCGTGCGCAGCCGGTGCAGGGAGCCCTCGAGGCTGCGGCGGAGCGTGTCCCGGTCCAGCCGGTAGTGCACCGGCGCCCCGGGGGCAGCGGTGTTGCCCGGCAGGCGCACCCCGCACTTGGTCTGCACCACCGCCGTGCGGCGCAGCTCGGGGTCCTCCTCCAGGAGCAGGCCGAAGACCTCCTCGGACTTGCCGTGGGCGTAGATGTCGGCGTGGTCGAAGTCGGTGATCCCGGCCTCGAGGGCGGCCCGCACGGCCCGGCGGGCGCGCTCGACCGTCGCGGCGTCCAGCGGGTCCGCGTCCCAGGACCCGCCGATGGTCATGCAGCCGTAGATCAGGCGCGAGCTCACGGGCGGTCCTCCCCCTCGACGAGGCCTGTGCCCCGGGCGGCGTCCGCCCCGCCGGGCGGCTCCCGGTCCGCCGGGCGCTCCTCGTCCTCCGCGGGGTCCTCGTTCAGGGGCGGGCGGCCCGCCGCCCGGCGCAGGCGCGCCGCGGCGGCGTAGGCGGAGCCGGACTCCAGCATCCGGCCGGCCGCCTCGTGCAGGCGGCCCAGGGCCGTGAAGCACTCGGCCTGCTCGGCGGCGGTGTCCTCGACCTCCTGGTAGAAGTCCAGCGCGCGGTTGTACGCGGTCACCGCCTGCGAGGCCCGCGCGCCCTGCTCGTAGACGCGGGCGAGGTTGACGTGGCACTGGGCCTGGTCCACGGGCTCGTGCGGTGCGTCCAGGTACTGGCCCAGGGCGTCGAGCAGGTGCTCCTCGGCCTCGCGGTGGCGCTCCATCTCGAGCAGCAGGCTGCCGAGGATCAGGTGCGTGCGGGCCTGGTGGCGGCCGCTGCCGGAGGAGCGGCGGAACAGCTGCAACGCCCGCTCGTAGGCGGTCACCGCGCGCCCGGGGCGGTTCATCCCCAGGTACAGGTGCCCGAGGTTGTAGTGGCAGGCCGCCTGCTCCTGCTCGGCGTCCCCCTCCTCCTCGAAGAGCACGATGGCCTGCTGGTAGGCGGTCTCCGCCTCGTCCAGCCGGCCGCGGTCCTCGGCGTCCAGGGCCCGGGTGAAGAAACCGTGCCCGTCCTGCGGGTAGCTCATGCGGGTCTCCTTGTCTCGGCCGGGGCCTCCGCCGGGTGCGGCGGTGCCGTGCTAGGCGGGGCGGGGCGCGCGCCGGCCGAGCGCGAACCACAGGGCCGCGCCGACCACCGGGAACGCCAGGACGACCAGCAGCCACAGCAGGCGCAGGACCGGGTCCTGGCCCGGGGTGCGCAGCAGCGAGACGGCCGCCGCGATCATGAGCACGACGACCACGGCGCCGGCGGCGGTGACCCCGTGCTCCCACGCCTCGGCGGTGGCCCGGGCCGTGCCGGCCGCCGCGCTGATCGTCCACGTTCCCATGCATCGATACTGGCACCGCCGGTGGGGTCCGACAAGGGCGCGCGCCGGGGGCCGCACCCGCCCGTCCCCCGGAGAGCGGCTGTCGGAGCGCTCAGCAGGCTGATAGCGTTCGCGGCACCACCGTCGACCCGAGGGGAGCCCACGATGTCCACCTCCGAGGACCGCCCGTACGACCAGGAGTCCGCCGGCCGGGAGACCGCCGGCCGGGAGACCGCCGGCGGGGAGCCCGCGGACCGCGCGTCCGGTCCCCGCGCCGACGCCGACGACACCGGGGTGGAGCGCCACGCGCCCAGCTCGGCCACCGAGCTGTGGGACCACAACGCCTACGGCCGCGAGGACGGCGACGTCGGCGGCGACCCCACCACCGGGGCCACCGACACCCGCGACCCCCGCGGCGGGGCCCCGGCCTACAACATCGACGCGGGCGACGACGACGCCGCCCGCCACGGCGACGCCGCCGGCGGGACCTCGGACCTCCGCGCGCCGGGGGAGTCCCTCTCCGGCCCCGACGCCACGGCCGGGGACCGGCACGAGAGCGTCGGCGGGCGCCGCGACCGGGCCGTGCCGGGGCGCGGGGCCGACGAGGCGTTCGACCAGGAGTCCGCCGCGCGGGAGACCGCCGGCGGGACCGGCCGGGACGCCGCCGTCACCGGGCACGCCCCTGCCGGGCGCGAGCAGGAGGCGCGCGGGCGGGACCTGACGGGTCACGGAGCGGACGGGCAGGACGCGGGCGGGCCCACGTCCGCAGAGCGCGGGCCCGCCGCGGCGGGGGAGGACACCGCGGCCGTGGTCCGTCACGAGGAGCGCCTGGACGTGGGCACCGAGCGGGTGGAGACCGGCAGGGCCCGGCTGCGCAAGTACGTGGCCGAGGAGCCCGTGCGCGCGGAGCAGTCGCTGGCCGTGGAGGACGTCGAGGAGGTGCGCACCCCGATCACCGAGGAGGAGCGCCAGGCGTTCCTGGACGGCCAGGAGCTGCCCGTCGGCGAGGACGAGGTGATCCTCTACCGGGAGGTGCCGGTGGTCCGCACCGTGCGCGTGCCCTACGAGCGGGTCCGTCTCGTGGTGCGCAGCACCGAGCGCACCGAGGTCGTCGAGGAGACCGTGCGCAAGGAGCGGGTCGAGGTGGAGGGACCGATCGACGGCGTCGACGGCACCGAGCGCACCGGCACCGGCCCGGAGGACCCCCGCCGCGGCTGAGCCCCGCACCGGCCCCACCGGCCGCGGTCCCGCCCCGGCGGACCGCGGCCGGTGCCGTCGTCCGCCGGTGCCGTCGTCCGCCGGTGCTGTTCGCCGGTGGCGCAGTCCTGCGCGGCGGCTTGTGCAGGCCGTCACGCCGGTGCGGTAATGGTCAGGGTGCTGGCGTTCTCCGGCCGGACGGTCCGGGAGCCCGGCTCGCACGAGTTCCGAACGACCGGGAGGACGACCATGCGCAAGAGGATCCTGAGGAAGACCAGGGGAGCGGACCGCGGCGAGCAGGCGCCCCTGCCGCCCGGCGTGCCGGGCAGCGAGCCGGCGTCGGTCGCCGAGCCGACCGGCCCCCGCCCGCCGCTGCCGCCCAAGCCGGACCAGGGCACGCCCGAGCCCGTGAGCCCCACCGGCCAGGACACCGGTGCCGACCCGCTGCGCGACGCCCAGGGCGGTGAGCACCTCACCACCGCCCACGGCGCCCGGCGCTCCGACACCGACCACTCCCTCAAGGCCGGCCGGCGCGGGCCCGTGCTGCTGCAGGACCACCACTTCCGCGAGAAGGTCAGCCACTTCGACCACGAGCGCATCCCCGAGCGCGTCGTGCACGCCCGCGGCGCCGGCGCCCACGGCGTGTTCCGCGGCTACGGCACGGCCGAGCGGATCAGCGCCGCGCACGTGTTCAAGAAGGACGTGGAGACCCCGGTCTTCGTGCGCTTCTCCACCGTGCTGGGCTCGCGCGGCTCGGCCGACCTGGCCCGCGACACCCGCGGGTTCGCCACGAAGTTCTACACGGCCGAGGGCACCTGGGACCTCGTGGGCAACAACATCCCCGTGTTCTTCATCCAGGACGCCATCAAGTTCCCCGACGTCGTCCACGCCGCCAAGCCCCACCCCGACCGGGAGATCCCGCAGGCCCAGTCCGCCCACGACACGTTCTGGGACTTCGTCTCCCTGCACACCGAGGCCCAGCACCACACGATCTGGAACATGTCGGACCGCGGCATCCCGCGCTCCTACCGCACGATGGAGGGCTTCGGGGTCCACACCTTCCGGCTGGTCGACGACGACGGGCGCAGCGTGCTCGTGAAGTTCCACTGGAAGCCGAAGCTCGGGGTGCACTCGGTGCTGTGGGAGGAGGCGCTGCTGGCCAACGGCGCCGATCCCGACGTGCACCGGCGCGACCTCGCCGACGCCATCGAGGCCGGGGCCTTCCCCGAGTGGGAGCTCGGGGTGCAGGTCTTCGAGGACAACGAGGAGCAGATGTTCCGGGGGATCGACCTGCTGGACCCGACCAAGATCGTCCCCGAGGAGCTCGCCCCGGTGGAGCCGATCGGGCTGATGACCCTCAACCGCAACCCGTCCAACTACTTCGCCGAGACGGAGCAGGTGGCCTTCAACCCCAACAACCTCGTCCGGGGCATCGACGTCACCAACGACCCGCTGCTGCAGGGCCGGCTGTTCTCCTACCTCGACACCCAGCTCTCCCGCCTCGGCGGGCCCAACTGGACGCAGCTGCCGATCAACCGCCCCCACGCCCCGGTCAACGACATGCTCCGCGACGGGATGCACCAGACCGCGGTGCACACCGGGGTGGCGCCGTACCACCCGAACTCCCTCGACGGGAACAACCCCTTCCCCGCGGACGAGCCGGCCCGCCCGTTCATCGACGTCCCGGCCCCGGTGGCCGGGTCGGTCAAGGAGCGCGGCGCGCCGGTCTCCTTCGAGGACCACTTCACCCAGGCCCGGCTGTTCTGGCTGTCGATGAGCGACGTCGAGAAGGAGCACATCGCCCGCGCCTACGCCTTCGAGCTCGGCAAGTGCTGGGAACAGGCCGTCAAGGAGCGGCAGCTGCAGGCCCTCGCGAACATCGACGAGAAGCTGTGCGCCGCCGTCGCCCAGAGCCTCGGGCTGCCCGCCCCGAAGCCGACCGTCAAGCACGGGAGGATCGCGCCCAGCCCGGCCCTGTCCCAGGTCGGCGGGCAGTGGCCGCTGGACGGCCGTCTCGTGGGCATCGTGGTCGGCCCCGACCCGGACGAGAAGGACCTGCTGGCGGTGACCGGGGCGATCGACGCCGCCGGGATGGTGCCCCTCGTGGTCGCGCCCCACGGCGGCCCGGTCGGCCGCGGCGGGCTCGTGGCCCAGCGGACCTACCTCACGGCCCGCTCCGTGGAGTTCGACGCCGTGCTCGTGGCGGGGGCGGTGCCGCCGGCCTCGGACGCGCAGCCGTCCTTCGACGCGAAGGCCGGCGCCCGCTCCGGCCCCGGGATCGACCCGCGGGTGCAGCTGCTGCTCGACGAGACGTTCCGCCAGGCCAAGGCGATCGGCACCTGGGGCCGCTCCGGGGCGCTCGCGGCCGCGGGCCTGCCCGAGGGGGCCCCGGGCGTGGTCGCGGGACGGGACGCGGCGGCGGTCGTCGAGCAGGTCGTGGAGCTGATGCGCAGCCACCGGGCCTGGGAGCGCTTCCCGGTCCCCGGGCGCCTCTGACCCGCCGCCCGAGGACCCGCGAGACCCCACCGGCGCGCCGAGCCCCCACACCCCATCCTGCGGTGGTGTGGGGGCTCGATGCTGTCGTGGGGGCTCGGCGCTGCCGGGGGCCCCGCGGAGGAGGGGGCGTCAGAAGCGGCCCAGCTCCTCCCGCAGCGCCGAGCCGAGGTCGGGGTGGCGGAAGCGGTAGCCGCGGTCGATCGCCCGGTCGGCGGAGACCCGCTGGTCGGCGAGCGCCATGAGCTGGGCCCCCTCCGCGCCCAGCACGAGCCGCGGCCCCAGGCCCGGGGTGGGCAGCAGCGCCGGGCGGCCCAGGACCTTGCCGAGCACCCGGGCGTGCTCCCGGCCCGTCACGGGCAGGGGCGCCACCGCGTTGACCGGGCCGTGCAGCCCGGGGCTGAGCACGGCGTGGGCGAGCAGCCCCACGGCGTCGTCGAGCGAGATCCAGCTCAGCCACTGCCGGCCCGAGCCGAGCCGCCCGCCCAGGCCCGCGAGGAACAGCGGCAGCTGGGCCCGCAGCGCCCCTCCGGCCGGGGTCTGCACGACCCCGGTGCGCACCAGCACCACCCGGGTGACGGGGGCGGCCTCCATCGCGGCCTGCTCCCAGGCCCGGCAGACGCGGGCCAGGAAGTCGTCGCCGGGCGGGGACTTCTCCGTGACCTCCTCCCCGTGGGTGTCGGCGCCGTAGTAGCCGATCGCCGAGCCGCTGACCAGGGCCGCGGGCGCGTCCGCGCCCAGCTGCACGAAGGCGCGGGCGAGCAGACGGGTGCCGAGCACCCGGGAGTCGTGGATCTCCTGCTTGGCGCGCTCGCCGAGCCGGCCGGCGATGCTGCGCCCGGCCAGGTTCACGACGACGTCGACGCCGCGCAGCGACTCCGGGTCCAGCTGCCCGCCCTGCGGGTCCCAGCCGATCTCGTGCGGGCCGCGGGGCGCGCGGCGCACCAGGCGCAGCACGGTGTGCCCGCCGGTGCTCAGGAGCGCGGCCAGCTGCGTGCCGATCGTCCCCGACGCGCCCGTGAGCGCGACCGTCAGCGGCCGGCCGGGGTGGCCGGCGTGGAACTCCAGGTCGGCCAGCAGGCGCCGGGCGCGGGCCTCGAACTGCCGCTCCAGGGTGGGACCCATCAGCCGGTCGCCGAAGCGGCGGTCGCCGGGCAGCGCCGCGTACTCCACCGTGTCCGTGACCACGGTCCCGCCCTGCCCGTCGTCGTCGAAGCGGTGCCGGTGCTCCCACGCGGCCAGCGGGCCGCGCACCATCCGGTCCCGGAACTCCCGGCCCGGCACGAGACCGTGGTGCTCGGCCGTCCACGGCACCGTGACCAGCCCGCAGCTGCCCGGCACGGCGACCCGCAGCCGCGACCGGGTGCCCTCGCCCAGGGGCGGGGAGGACTCCTCGACCACCGACCCCGCCCAGGCGGGGGTCAGCCGCGTGAGCGCCCCGGGGCGGGCGTGCCACCCGAAGACGTCCTCGACGGGATGGGGCACACGGGTGGTCCTGCTGAACTCGGTCATGGCGTTCACTCAACCCCCATCCGCCCCGCGCGTCCAGGAACCGGCCGCCCCGGGCCCGCCGTGTCCTGCCGGTTCCTGGACGCGCGGGACCGGACGGGAGGCCCGCAGCGGTTCCCCCGTGTGGCCCCGGTCACTAGGCTGGGGGCACGTCCGACCGAAGGAGGTTCCCATGACCGCTCCGCGCCCCGACGACGACCCCCGCCTCGACGACGTCCTCGAACCCGGGGACGACGCCCTGCCGCAGCCCATCGCCCAGGGCCACGCCGGGCAGCCCGAGCACCTCGACGACGACGCCCTCGCGGCCGCGACCGAGCAGGAGCGCGTGGCCGCCGGCCTGGCCGACTTCGCCCCGAGCCAGGTGCCCCCGGCCACGGACCCGCTGCCCGAGGGCTCGGCCGAGGCCGCGGACCGGGCCCAGCGCGGCCTGGCCGAGGAGGACGAGGGCTGAGACGCGGCCCGCAGGACACCCACCGCAGCACACCCGAGGAGGCCGACGTGGTCGAACGAGGCAGCACCAAGCACGGTGCCGAGCTGGACGAGCAGATGAAGCACGAGGTGCAGAGCGAGGTGGACGGCGTCCAGCCGGACCACGTCGAGGAGCACCGGCAGACGGAGGCGTGGGTCGACGAGACCGACGACCCCGAGGTCCGCGCCGCCGTCGAGGAGCGCGAGCGCGCGCCCCGTCCCGACGCAGGACGGGCACCGGGCGAGCCGTAGGCCCGGACGAGCGGCGGGCGCCGCCGGCGCCGGGACCCTCCCGGCGCCGGCGGGCTTGCCCTCGCGCCCGGCGTCGCCCACAGTGAACGGGTGACGAACCCCGGACGCATCGTGCTCATCCGCCACGGCCAGACCGACTGGAACCTCGCCGAGAGGCTGCAGGGCGCCGTGGACGTGCCCCTCAACGACACCGGCCGGCACCAGGCCCGCGAGGCCGGCCGGCTGCTGCGCGAGCAGGCCCTCGCGTGGGACGTGGTCGTCTCCTCCCCGCTGGGCCGGGCCGTGGAGACCGCCCGGCTCATCGGCGAGGCCCTCGGCCTCGAGCCGGCCGGCACCTACCCCGAGCTCACCGAGCGCGGCTTCGGCCGCCACGAGGGCGCCAGCTACGCGGGCCTGGGCCCGGCCGAGCGCGAGGCGCTCATGGGCGCGGGCGAGCCGGCCGGAGCCGTGGCCCGCCGGGGGCTGGCCGCCCTGCACAGGATCCGCCGGGAGCACCCCGGACGCCACGTGCTGGTCGTGGCCCACGGCTCCCTCATCCGCCTGACCCTCTCGCACCTGCACGGGCGGGCCCACCCGCGGATCGGCAACTGCGAGGTGGTGCCCGTGGGCGTCGAGGCCCTCGCCGCCGCCCACGAGGCCGCCGCCGACACCCCTGACACGGCGCTCCCCGTTCAATAAGCTGGGGGGCACCAGGGACGGCCCCACGAGGGACCGTCCACCTCCCGAGGCGGCGACGACGGCGCACAGGACGTGCTGCTCGCGCCGCCCAGGCACCGAAGGCGTGATGCGGCTGTGGCCCCTGACCAGTACACGATCCCCGACGAGGACCGCACCGAGGCGATGCCCGTGCTCGCGCAGCCCCCGCGGTGGAGCGGCGAGCTCGAGTGGGTCAACGAGTACTACCGGCACGCGCCGCCCGGGGACCTGCTGGCGCACACCGAGGAGGAGCTGCGGCTGCGCGCCGAGCACCACCGGGAGGTCGGGCGCGTGCGGGCACCGGGGGACAGCGCCGTGGGCGTGCGCCGGGAGGACTCGGCCTCCGTGGTCTTCGTGGTCACCGAGGACGTCCCCTACCTCGTGAGCACGGTCACCGCCGAGATCGCGGCCCGGTGGGGCGGGGCGCGGCTGGTGATCCACCCGGTCCTGGTCGCCGACCGGGACCGGGAGGGCCACGAGCTGCGGGACCTGCAGCCGCTGGCCGACGTGGCCACGAGCTCCAGCGGCGACACGACCGCCCTGCCGGTCCTGCCCGGGGCGGGCGACGGGGTGCGGCGCAGCGTCGAGTCGTGGATCTCCGTGGAGCTGCTGGACCCGCTGTCCGAGGAGACGGCCGGGCAGCTCGTCGAGCGGCTCACCGGCCTGCTGGCGGACGTGCACCGGATCGGGCGCGACCAGTCGAAGCTGCGGCACCGGGTGAAGGTCCTGGCCCTGGACCTCGAGGAGCTCGAGGACCTGGAGCTGCCCGGCGGCGGGCGCCCGCCGCGGGTGCGGGAGTCGCAGGAGTTCCTGCGCTGGCTGCTCGAGGGCAACTTCATCCTCATGGGCTTCAAGGAGTACGACCTCGAGGACTCCGACGAGGGCCTGTCCCTGGTCTCCCGCCCCGGCACGGGGCTGGGCCTGCTGCAGGAGCGCGACGAGCGCCCGCACCGCCAGCTGCTGACGGGCCTGGGCCGGGAGCACGCCCGCGAGGCCGGCACGCTGTTCATCACCAAGGCCAACCGCCGCTCCTCGATCCACCGCCGCGAGTACCTCGACTACATCGGCGTCGCCAAGTACGACGACGACGGGCGGATCGTCGGCGAGTACCTCGTGCTCGGGCTGTTCTCCCGCCGCGCCTACAACACCCCGGTGCGCGAGACCCCGCTGATCAAGGAGAAGATGGCCGAGGTCGCCGCGCGCTTCGGCTTCCTCGAGGACTCCCACTCCGCCCGCGACCTCATGGGCAACATCGAGGACTACCCGCGCGACGAGCTCTTCCACATGACCGCCGACGAGCTCTACGACATCATGCGCGGGGTCATGGGCCTGGACGAGCGCCGCCAGACCCGGCTGTTCCTGCGCCAGGACCACTTCGGGCGGTTCATGTCCGCGGTCGTGTTCCTGCCGCGCGACCGCTACAACACCTCCGTGCGCGGGCGGATCGAGGCGGAGCTGGCGAAGACCTTCGACGCCGAGGAGATCGACTTCGACGCGCGGCTGACCTCCTCGACCCTCGCCCGGCTGTTCTTCCGGATCCGCCTGCCCTACACCGGCGAGGTGCAGTCCTTCGACCGCGAGGCCCTCGAGGCCCGGCTGCGCGCCGCCGTGCGGTCCTGGCCCGAGGCGCTGGCGCGGACCATCCACCGCACCTTCCCCGAGGAGCTGGCCCGCCGGCACGCCCGCAACTGGGCCGGGGCGTTCCCGGAGGCCTACCGCGCCGACTACGAGATCGAGGAGGCCGTCGAGGACCTGCAGCGCTGCGAGGAGCTGTGGGGCCGCGACCCGGACCTGCCCGCGGAGGTGCGGGTCGTCGACGGGCCGGAGGGGGTGCGGCTGAACATCTACCTCACCCGCTCCCTGTCGCTGACCGAGCTGCTGCCGATGCTGCAGAACCTCGGGCTGACCGTCCTGGACCAGAAGCCCTACGAGGTCGCCCCCGCGGACGGGCGCCACTTCCAGCTCTACGACTTCGGGGTGCGCCTGCCCGAGGGCGTGGACGCGACCGGCCCGGAGGACGCCAAGACCGAGGACCTCATCGAGGACACCCTGTGCGCGGTGCTCTCCGGGCGCTCGGAGTCCGACGCCCTGAACCGGCTCGTGCTCGCCGAGCGGATGACGTGGCGGCCGGTCGCGGTGCTGCGCTCCTACGTGCGCTACCTGCTGCAGCTGGGCCACCCCAACTCGTTCGAGTACATCGCCGACACCCTGCTGGCCTTCCCCGCCGTCACCCGCGGGCTCAGCGAGTTCTTCGACGCCAGCTTCAACCCCGCCCACGACGACGACGTGCGCGAGTCCCTGCGCGAGGGCGCCGACCGGCGGCTGCGGGAGGCGCTCGAGGAGGTCCCGACCCTCGACGCCGACAAGCTGCTGCGGGCCCTGGCCGAGATCATGGCCGCGACCCTGCGCACCAACGTCTACCGGCACCGCCCGACCATGGCCTTCAAGCTCAGCCCGCGCCGGATCCCCGCCGCCCCGCTGCCGCACCCGATGTTCGAGATCTGGGTGTGGTCCCCGCGGGTCGAGGGCACGCACCTGCGCTTCGGGCCCGTGGCCCGCGGCGGGCTGCGCTGGTCGGACCGCCGCGAGGACTTCCGCACCGAGGTCCTCGGGCTCGTGAAGGCCCAGATGGTCAAGAACGCGGTGATCGTCCCCAACGGCGCCAAGGGCGGGTTCTTCCCCAAGCAGCTGCCGGACCCGGCCGCGGACCGGGACGCGTGGCTGGCCGAGGGCCGGGAGGCCTACAAGCTGTTCATCTCCTCCCTGCTCGAGGTCACCGACAACCTGGTCCGGGACGAGGACGGCAACGACGTCGTCGTCCACCCCGAGAACGTGGTGCGCCGCGACGGCCAGGACTCCTACCTCGTGGTGGCCGCGGACAAGGGCACCGCGTCCTTCTCGGACACCGCCAACGCGATCGCCCTCGAGCAGGGCTTCTGGCTCGGGGACGCGTTCGCCTCCGGCGGGTCGGTCGGCTACGACCACAAGGCCATGGGCATCACCGCCCGCGGCGCGTGGGAGTCGGTCAGGCGCCACTTCTTCGAGCTCGGGGTGGACACCCAGAGCGAGGACTTCACGGTCGTGGGCGTGGGCGACATGTCCGGGGACGTGTTCGGCAACGGCATGCTGCTCTCCGAGCACATCAAGCTCGTGGCCGCGTTCGACCACCGGGACGTCTTCCTCGACCCGGACCCCGACCCGGCCGTCTCCTACGCCGAGCGCGAGCGGCTGTTCGCCATGCCCCGGTCCTCCTGGAAGGACTACGACCGGCAGAAGATCTCCGAGGGCGGCGGCGTGCACCCGCGCACGGCCAAGTCCGTGCCGGTCTCCCCGCAGGTGCGCCGGGCCCTGGACCTGCCGGAGGGCACGGAGGAGCTGACGCCGATCGAGCTGATCCAGGCGATCCTCAGGGCCCCCGCCGACCTGCTCTACAACGGCGGGATCGGCACCTACGTGAAGTCCGCCGAGGAGCCGCACACGGCCGTGGGGGACAAGGCCAACGACGCCATCCGCGTCGACGGCCGGGACCTGCGCGTGCGCGTGGTCGGGGAGGGCGGCAACCTGGGCTGCACCCAGCTGGGCCGCGTCGAGGCCGCCCTGAACGGCGTGCTCATCAACACCGACGCGATCGACAACTCCGGCGGCGTGGAGTCCTCCGACCGCGAGGTGAACATCAAGATCCTCGTGGACCGCATGGTCGAGGCGGGGGAGCTGGGCACCGAGGAGCGGGCCGGGTTCATCGAGTCGATGACCGACGAGGTCGCCGAGCTGGTGCTGGACACCAACGAGGCCCAGAACGTGCTGCTGACCACCGAGCGGGCCCGCGTCACCGACCTCAACGAGGCGTACCTGCGCTTCGTGCACTGGCTCGAGGAGCACGCCGACCTGGACCGGTCGATCGAGTTCCTGCCCACGGACGAGCAGCTGCGCGAACGGGTGCGGGCGGGCCAGGGCCTGACCTCCCCGGAGCTGTCGGTGCTCGCCGCCTACGCCAAGATCCAGCTCTCCGAGGCACTGGTGGACTCCGACCTCGCCGAGGACCCGTGGCTGGGCACGGTGCTGGAGCGCTACTTCCCCGCGCAGATCACCGAGCGCTTCGGGGAGCTCGTCGGCACCCACCCGCTGCGCAAGGAGATCATCGGCACGATGGTCGCCAACCAGATGATCAACTACGGCGGGATCCCCTACGTCTACCGGGTCGTGGAGGAGACCGGGTGCGCCCCGGTCGACGTCGCGCGCGCGTTCGTGGCCGCCGTGCAGATCTACGAGATCGACCGCTACGCCCACGCCCACCGGGAGCTGCCGGCGGACGTGCCCACCGAGCTGTGGGACCGGATGTTCCTGGACATGCGCCGGCTGCTCGACCGGGTGGTCCGCTGGCTGATCCACCGCCAGGAGATCCGGCGCCCGATCGGCGAGGTGATCGAGCGCTACAAGCCGACCGTGGACATCCGCTTCATCGAGGAGCGGCTGCTCGGGGAGGACTCCCGCGAGCGGGTGGACGCCCTGGCCGAGGCGGCCCAGCGGCAGGGGGTGCCCGCGGAGCTGGCCACGGAGTGGTCGCAGTTGCTGGACGCCTTCGCGCTGCTCGACGTCGCCCGCCTCGCCCACGCCACGGGCGAGGCCGTGGCCGAGGACGGGACGCCGGACGAGGAGCGGATCAAGACCATCGCCAAGGTCTACTTCCGGCTCTACGACCGGTACCGGATCGAGAGCCTGCTCAACCGGATCACCGCCCTGCCGCAGGGCACCCGGTGGGAGAACCTGGCGCGGATGTCGATGCGCGAGGACGTCTACTCGACCCTCGTCCAGCTCGCCGACCAGGCGCTGCGCGCCCCCGGCGAGGACGACCGGGCGAAGGTCGAGGCGTGGGAGCGGGCCAACGAGTCCCGCCTCGTCCGGCTGCGGGAGGTGCTCGCGCAGATCGAGGAGGAGTCCACGGGCGAGCCCGCGACCGAGCTCGCGTCCCTGTCCGTGGCCCTGCGCACGATGCGCGCGGCGCTGGCGGAGTAGGCGCACGCCGGTGCGGGCCACCGCGGCGGTCGTCGGCTCCGGCCCCAACGGGCTGGGCGCCGCCGTGGTGCTCGCCCGCGCCGGGCTCGAGGTCGTCGTCCACGAGGCGGCCCCGACCCCGGGCGGGGCCGCCCGGTCGGCGCCGCTGCTGGGGCCCGGCACCGTGGTCGACCTCGGCGCCGCCGTGCACCCCTTCGGCGCCGCCAGCCCGCTGCTGCGCGCCCTGGACCTGGGCCGCCACGGCCTGGAGTGGCTGCACCCGCCGGTCGTCGCCGCGCACCCGCTCGACGACGGCCCGGCGGGGCTGCTGCACCGCTCCCTGGCGCGCACCGCGGAGGAGCTGGGGCCCGACGGCCGGGCCTGGACCGCCCTGCACCGGGGCGTGGCCGAGCGGTGGGAGGACGTGGCCGAGACCGCCCTGGGCCCGCTCCTGCGCCGGCCCCGGCACCCGGCGGCGCTGGCCTCTTTCGGGCTGCGGGCCCCGTGGCCGGCCGCGGCCACGGCCCGGGCGCTGTTCCGCACCGAGCGCGCCCGCGGCCTGTTCGCCGGCTCGGCCGCCCACGCGGTGCTGCCGCCGGGGCACGTGCTCACCTCGGCGTTCGGGACGCTCTTCGGCGCGGCCGCCCACACCACGGGCTGGCCGGTGGCCCGCGGCGGCTCGCAGGCGGTCGCCGACGCCCTCGTGGCGGAGCTCGCCGCCCACGGCGGGCGGGTGGTCACGGACTCGCCCGTGACGGACCTGCGGCAGGTGCGACCGGCCGACGTCGTGCTCCTGGACCTGGCCCCGCGGCAGGTGCTGGCCCTGGGCGGGCTCGACCTGCCGCCGCGCTACCGGCGGGCGCTGGCGCGGTGGCGCCACGGGCCGGGCGCCCACAAGGTCGACCTCCTGCTCGACGGACCCGTGCCGTGGCGCGACCCGCGGGTGGGCCGGGCCGGGACGGTGCACCTCGGCGGGACGCTCGCCGAGATCGGTGCCGCCGCCGCACAGGTGCGCGCCGGCCGGCTGCCCGAGCGGCCCTTCGTCCTCGTGGCCCAGCAGGGGGTCGCCGACCCCTCCCGGGCGCCGGCGGGCCGGCACGTGCTGTGGGCCTACGCGCACGTCCCGCACGGGTGCGCGGACCCGGCGGCGGGGGAGCGGGTGCTCGGCCAGCTCGAGCGCTTCGCCCCCGGGGTGCGCGACCGGGTCCTCGCCCGGGTGGACACCCCGCCGGCGCGGCTGGAGGAGTGGAACCCGAACCTCGTGGGCGGGGACGTCGGCGGCGGGGCGCTCGACGGGCTCCAGCAGGTCTTCCGCCCGGCCGTGCAGGCCGACCCCTACGCCACGGGCGTGCCGGGGGTGTGGCTGTGCTCGTCCTCGACGCCCCCGGGCGGCGGGGTGCACGCGATGGCCGGGGCGCACGCGGCGGCGCGGGCCCTGCGGGAGCTCGCCCGCCGCTGACGGCGTCCGCCCGGCTCAGCCCTCGACGCGGATCAGGCCGCGGGCCCCGCGCTCGGCCGCCGCGAGGTCGTGGTCGAGGAACGGGTAGGTGCCCGGCTCGGCGAACGTGAGCTCGACGAACCCGCCCTGCGCCGGGGCGAGGTCGAGCGCCTGCGCCCCGCCCTGCTCGGGCCCGCCGGGGCGCAGGAGGTAGGCGCCCTCCTTGTGGACGGTGTCGAACTGCCCGCCCACCACGTGGAAGCTCAGGCCCCCGGAGGGTCCGGCCGCGAGCAGCCGGATCCGCACCCGCTCGCCCACCCGGGCGCGCAGCGGCTCGTGCAGGTACTGGGTGGCGTGGCCGTTGAAGACCGTCAGGGACGGGGTGCCGGCGCGCACCCGCTCCGGGGAGACGACCGCGGTGCCGGGCCCGTCCCCCGGGGCCAGGTAGGCCTCGCTGTGCACGAGCAGGTACTCGCGGTCGACGGGCGGCAGGCCCGGCGGGTCGACCACCACGGCGCCGAACATGCCGGCGGCCACGTGGCTGCTCATCGGGGCGGTCGCGCAGTGGTAGAGCCAGGTCCCCGACCGGACCGCCTCGAAGCGGTAGGTCAGCGACTCCCCGGGCGGGACGGTGCGCATCGGCCCGTCGGGGGCCACGACCCCGGCGTGGAAGTCCACGGAGTGGCCCGTCGTCCCGCCGTTGCGCAGCTCGACCTCGAAGACGTCGCCGACCTCCCCGTGCAGGGTCGGGCCCGTGTACCGCCCGCCGTAGGTCCACGAGCGCAGCCGCACGCCGGGGGCGAGCTCCTGGTCGAGCTCCTCGACCTCGAGCCGCACCCGGTGGACGCGCCGCCCGTCCTCGACGGGGCCCGCGACCGGTTCCAGCACCGGGGAGCGGGTCGTGTGCTCCGGACCCGGGGCCGCGGCCAGGTCCGCGGCGGCGGCCGGGTCCGGGGCGGCCGCGGGCCCGCCGGCGCTGGTGCCGGCCGTGCCGCCGGCCACCGGCCGCCCGTCCGGCCCGAGGACGACGACCTCGAGGGTCATGCCCGCGGACCGGTGCCCGACGACGGAGCACCACCCCGCCAGGGACGCCCCGACCACGCCCGCCTCGACGGTCGCGGACTGCCCCGGGGCCAGGCGCCCGCTGCCGGCCCCGGAGTCCAGGACCAGGTCGTGGACGCCGCTCGGGTCCTCGTTGACCAGCTCGATCACCAGCTCGTCCCCGGCGGGGACCTCCACGACGGCTGGCTCGAAGCGCATCCCCTCCCGGGCGGCCACGCGCACGACCGTGGTCTCCCCGGTGGGGGCCGTCCCGGCGCCGTCCGCGGCGGGCGCGCCCAGCCCCGCCGCCGCAGGGTCCGCGGCGATACCGGCGGCCACGGCCAGGACCACGGCGAGCACCCCCGCCAGTGCCCCGCGGGCCTGGCGGGCCGGCCGGTCGGGTCCGGCTGCGCCCGGCGGGGCGGCCACGGCGGTGCCCGCACCGCCTGCTGCCGGGCGGTCCGCTGCCGCGGCGCCG
This sequence comes from Kocuria flava, assembly GCF_001482365.1. NCBI lineage: Bacteria > Bacillati > Actinomycetota > Actinomycetes > Micrococcales > Micrococcaceae > Kocuria > Kocuria flava. The sequence continues at coordinate 1,236,536 of NZ_CP013254.1, forward strand.
CCGCCCGGCCCGGCCGCCGCGGTGCTGGTGCCGCCCGGCCCGGCCGCCGCGGCGGCCGGGCCACCGGCCGCGGCCCGGGCCGCCCGCCGTCCTGCGACCGAGATCCGCGCCGCGGAGACCGTCAGCGGCACGACCGCGAACAGCACGGCCGCGCCGAGGGCGGAGACGCTCACCCGCACCCACGAGGGCAGCGTGCCCGGGGGCAGGGCGAAGAGCAGCACGCACAGGTTGACGACGACCACGCGGAAGGCCGCCCCGCGCCCGAGGGCCCGGTGGGCGGCGCGCACGACGGCCGGGCCGCCGCCCATCGTCACGGGCAGCAGGTAGCTCATGGCCCCCAGCAGCACCTGCACGAGGAACCCGGCCACGAGCGGGACCGTCAGCCGCCCCAGTGCGGCGGCGTCGAAGCCCCCGCGCACGAGCAGCACCGCCAGGGCCACGACCGTTGCGGCCCACCAGGCGGTGCCGGCGGCCAGGCAGAGACCGGCGTGGTCGACCGGCGGCCGGGCCCGGGCCGTGCGGACCATGACGACCAGCACGGCGCCCAGGCCCAGCCCGTAGCCGGCGAGCCCGGCCAGGGCGAGGACCTCGCTGCCCAGCAGCGCGCCGGTGCCGGTGAGCACCACCCCACCGGCCAGCGCCCCCAGCGCGCGGGTGGCGACCCGCACGGCCTCCTCGCGCATCCGGGTGCGCAGGACCGTGGGCCACAGCGTCAGCAGCGTCCCCGCGACGGTCAGGCCCACGAAGCCCAGGACGTTGACGGTCTCGTGGGCGAGCAGCACCCGGGCGTGCACCCGGTCCGGCAGGCCCGCGGCGAGGACCGCGCCCAGCACAGCGCCCACGGGCAGCAGCAGCGCCGCGGCCGCGTAGTAGCGCACCGTCACGGCGAAGCGGGAGGGCAGGGCGGTGCGCAGCTGGGCCAGCAGCGCCGCGCCGTGCCAGGCGACCGCCGCGCCCACGGCGCTCGCCCCCGCGGGGCTCGCCCACCACCACCCGGTCAGCGCACCGGCCACCAGCAGCACGATCCCGGCGTTGAGCACCCCGAGACGGGCCAGCTGCCGCGACCGGGCGGTCCCGGGCAGCCGGTGGCGCAGCAGGGACTCCGTGAAGTGCTGGGACCACACGAGCACCGAGTTGGTGACCAGCCCGAGGGTGGTCAGGTGGACCAGCAGCCAGCGGGCCTCCGGGATCCAGCGGTGGAGCAGGACCACGGCCAGCAGGGCGGCCGTCCACACGCGCACCGGGCGGCCCGCCCGCCGGTGCCAGGAGCTGCGGCGCGCCGGCCGCTGCGGGTCGTGCACGTCGACCTCCCCGTCCCGATAATAAGCATTTCATCCGCAAGTATACCGGTCCCGCGGTGCCGGCCCGGACCGTACGATGAGCGGATGACCGCCGAGATCATCGCGACCGTCGTCGCCGCCGTCCTGCTCTGCGTGGGCTGCCTGGGCATCATCGTGCCCGTGCTGCCCGGCTCGATCCTGGTGGTCGTGGCCCTGGCGGTGTGGGCGTTCACCGTCCAGACGACCGTGGGGTGGGTCGTCCTGGGGGTGGGCGGGGTCCTCGCGATCGCGGGGATGTCCGCGAGCGCCGTGCTCACCGGCACCCGCCTCAAGCGGCGGCAGATCCCCAACCGGTCGCTGCTCTACGCGGCGGTCGGCGCCGTGGTGGGGCTGTTCGTCATCCCGGTCGTGGGGCTGTTCGTGGGCTTCGTGGTGGGCCTGCTGCTGAGCGAGACGGCGCGCCGGCGGGACCTGCGCGCCGCGCTGGCCGCCAGCTGGGCCGCGCTCAAGGCCCTGGGCCTGGGGATCGTCGTGGAGTTCGGGTGCGCGCTGGCGGCCTCGACCGTCTTCGTGCTCGGGGCCGTCGTGCTGTTCACGACCGCCTGAGCCGGACGCCGCACGGCCGGGGCCCGGGCGTGTGCCCGGGCCCCGGCCGCGCGGGCCGTCCTCAGCGCCAGGGCAGCGGCAGCACCTCGACGTCCGCCCCGGCGGCCACGCCGGCGGGCGGGACGACGGCCACGACGTCGGCGTGGGCGAGACCGCGCAGCATGGCGGAGCCGACCTTGTCGCGCGGGTGCACGGCGCCGTCGACCAGGTGGGCGGGCACCAGGGCGGTGACCTTCTGCCCGGGCAGCTCCTCGCCGGCGGGCAGGGTGCGGGGGACCGGTGCGGGGGTGCCGTGCAGCTTCGCGAGCAGCGGCTCCGCGACCGTGAGCATGCTCGACATCGCGGCCAGCGGGTTGCCGGGCAGGCCCACCACGAACGGCCCGCCCTCGGGCAGCCGCGCCAGGAACGTGGGGTGGCCGGGGCGCTGGGCGAGGCCGTCGAGGAGGAACACCGCGCCGAGCTCCTCGAGCGCGGACCGGACGTGGTCGACGCGGGAGTGCCCGGTCCCGCCGGTGGTGATGACGACCTCGCAGCGGGCGTCGAGCACCGAGCCCATCCCGGAGGGCGCCTCGGTGAGCGCGGCCAGCATGGCCCGGGCGGTGTCCTCGACGCGCCGGACCTGGTCGACCGACCCGCCCAGCAGCTCCACGAACGTGGGCAGCTGCGGGCCGAAGGCGTCCCGGACCTGCCCCGGCTCGGGGATCCCGTCCTCCACGACCTCGCTGCCCGTGAGCAGCACGGTCACGCGGGGCCGGCGGCGCACCGGGAGCATGTCGTGGCCGCAGACCGCGGCGAAGGCGATGTGGGCGGGGTTGAGCACGCAGGGGGCGCGCAGGATGACGTCCCCGGCGGCGACCTCCTCGCCGGTGCGGCGGATGTTCTGCCCGTAGGGGATGTCCTCCGCCGAGGGCGCGTGCGCGGCGATCCGCAGCGTCGCCCCGTCCTCGCTCGGCTCGGCGTACTCGTCGCGCAGCACCGCACGGGTCCCCGCGGGGACGAGGCCGCCGGTGACGATGCGCGTGGCCTCGCCCGGCTCGAGGTTGAGCACCGGCCGGTAGAGCTCCCCGGGCGGGATGGTGAGCATCTTGCGGGGGTCGGTCTCGACGGGCTCCGGGTGGCGCACCGTCCACGGCGGCGGGCCGGCCACGGCGAAGCCGTCCATCGCGGAGGACGCGTAGTGCGGCACGGGGATCGGGGCGGTGACGTCCTCGGCGAGGACCTCGCCCAGCGCCTCGCGCAGGGGCAGCCAGTGGTGGGGCAGCGCCTCGGCGGCGTCGTGGGCGAACGCGCGGGCGCGGTGCCACTCGACGTCGTGCAGGGTCTCGACCGGGGCCGGCTCGGGGGCGGGCGCGTCGTCCTCGTCGACGATCACGGGCAGGGCGTGGGTGTACGGGCTGTTGGAGTCCGGGGGCGGTGGCAGGCCGGGCATTCAGTGCTCCTGGGTGTCGGGGACGGTCGAGGGTCGGTGGTCCGGGGCGGGGCCGGTCCCGCCGGGCAGGGCGGCCGCGACGGCGGCGAGGGCCTCGCGCAGCGCGGTCTCCTGGTCCGCGCCGGCGGCGACGGCCCGGCCCACGGCGAAGCCCATGAGGTAGGCGGTCGGCGGCACGGCCGGGCGCACGGCCTCGCGCGCGACCCGGCCGGTGAGCCCGAGCAGCTCCCCCACGGGCAGCCGGGCGTCGGGGACGCCGAGGGCCTCGCGCACCGCGGTGGCCCAGCGCTCGAGGGCCTCCCGCTCGGCGGGGCTCAGCTCCTTGGGCATGGTGTGCTCCTCCCGGGCGGCCGGGGCCGCCCGCTCGTGACGTCGGTCAGCTCAGGCGGTGCCTGCGCACATCGTCCCACGTGTCGACGTCCGCGGTGGCGTCCTCCGGGACCGCGACCTCCTGGAGCACCAGGCCCCGGAGCATCGAGAACACCGAGCGGCCGCTCGGCCGCGCACCGGCGTAGGCGGCGCGCAGGGCCGGGGTGCGGCAGAGGGCGGCCAGGGGCTGGCGGTGCCCGGCGGCGTCGACGGCGACGAGCCCGTCGGCCGCGGGCCCGGCCGCGGCGGCGGCGCGCAGCCCCGCCACGGCGGCGGCGACCCCGGGCATGTCGCAGGCCAGGGTCATGGTCCACGGGACGGGCGGCAGGGGCGCGAGGGCGGCCAGGCCCGCCGCGATGCCGGCGGCGGGGCCCGCGAAGGGAGGGTCCTCCCGGGTGCGCAGCACCCCGCCGGGCAGGTCCAGGTCCTCGGGGCCGACGACGACGACGGCCGCCGCCGCGTCCACGGCGTCCACGGTGATCCGCACGAGGCTGCGCCCGTCCCGGGACAGCCGGGCCTTCGGGGTCCCGCCCAGCCGGGCGGAGCGCCCGCCGGCGAGGACGACCGCGTGGAACCCGGTCCCCGGCACGCCCCTCAGCCGCCCGAGAACGGCGGGAGGACGTCGAGCACGGCCCCGGCCGGCACCGGGGCCTGCGGGTCGGGGCAGGCCACGCCGTCGAGCAGGAAGCTCGAGCGGGCCAGGACCTCGGCCAGCGGCGGGTGCCCGTCCGGGTGGCGGTCCGCCAGCATCCGCTCCACCTCGGCGCGCGCTGCGGGGGCGGCGGGCAGGGCCAGGACCTCCTCGTCGGTGCCGGCGGCGGCGCGGGCGGCGGCGAAGAAGCGCACGCGCAGCGTGCCGGTCGTCGTGGCGGGCACGGCCGCAGCGGGGCGGGTCTCGGTCACGGTCTCCTCCTGGGACAGGGCTGCTCAGCCTCCGATCGCGCTCATCGTCCGGTCGGGCTGGACGTAGTCGGGGGAGTCCAGCCCGGGACGGTCCATGCCGTGGGCGGCCGGCTTGCCCCACATCGCGGCCCGCCAGCGCTCGGCCAGCTGCTCGTCGTCGGCCCCGGCGCGCAGCAGGCCCAGCAGGTCGGACTCCTCGTGGGAGAACAGGCAGGAGCGGATCCGGCCCTCGGCCGTGATGCGGGTGCGCTTGCAGTCGGCGCAGAACGGCTCGGTGACCGAGGCGATGATCCCCACGGTCCCGGCCGGTCCGGGCGCGGCACCGCGCAGCGGGCGGACGTCCCACAGCTCGGCCGGGGCCCCGGCCCGCGGCGCGGGGTGGGGGTCGAGCCGGAACCGCGCCGCGAGCCGGTCCCGGATCTCCGCGGCCGTCACCAGGTTCTGGCGGGTCCAGCCGTGGTCGGCGTCCAGCGGCATCTGCTCGATGAACCGCAGGGCGAAGCCGCGCTCCAGCGCCCAGGCCAGCAGGTCGGGGGCCTCGTGGTCGTTGATCCCGCGCATCAGCACCGCGTTGATCTTCACCGGGGCCAGCCCGGCAGCGGCCGCGGCCTCGGCCCCGGCGAGCACGTCCGCGAGCCGGTCGCGGCGGGCCAGCCGGGCGAAGGTCTGCGCGTCGAGGCTGTCCAGGGAGACGTTGATGCGGCTCAGCCCGGCCGCGGCCAGCCCCTCGGCCCGGGCCGTGAGCCCGATCGCGTTGGTGGTCATCGAGACCGGCAGGTCGGGGTGGGCGGCGCGCACGGCGGCCACGATCTCCTCCAGGTCCCGGCGCACCAGCGGCTCCCCGCCGGTCAGGCGCAGCTCCGTGACGCCCAGCCGGTCCACGCCCACGCCCACGATCCGGGCGATCTCCGCCGGGGACATCAGCGTGGCGGCCGGCAGCCAGGGCAGCCCGCCGGCGGGCATGCAGTAGGTGCAGCGCAGGTTGCACTTGTCGATCACCGACAGCCGCAGGTCGGTGGCGCGGCGGCCGTGGCGGTCGAGCAGCCCGGACCCGGCCGGCGCCCCGGACGGGACCGGGTCCGCGGGCCGGACGCGCGGGATGCCCAGGGAAACGCTCATGCCACCACCTCCTCGGCCGGCGCCCGGGCGGGCGCGGGGTCTGCGCCCAGTCTAAGCAGGGGCCCCCGCCCCGGGAACTGCCGCGCCGGGCCGCGCCCCGCCGGTCTCACGCGCCCCGGTCCGCCGGCGGGGCGAGCTCGTCCAGCCGGGCGAGGGCCCGCCGCCACCGCGCCTCCCGCTCGGCCGGGGTCTGCTCCCACCACGGCGTGCCGCGCTCGCCCAGCCCCGTCTTCGCCAGGCCCACCCGGTCCCGGGCCGCCCGCACGCGCTCCTCCGGGCCCTCGCGCCGGGCCGTGCGCACCGCGGCGCGGGCCCGGCCCAGGTGCGAGCGCAGCCGGGCGGCGGCCTCCTCGGGCAGGTGCGGGTCCTCGCGGCGCCATCGGCGGCCGTCGACCACGAGCCACCGGCCGTCCTCGGTGGGCTGCACGTCACGGGGCGTCATGCCCGCAGTCTGCCAGGCCCGCCGGCGGACCGGCACGCGCCCCGGCCCGGGGGCGGGTTCGCCCGCCTACGCTGGGAGGATGAGCAGGCACGCCCACCCCCCGGCCCGTCCCGTCGACGAGCACCTGCGGGCGGTGACCGCCGCCCTCCGCGACCTGCACCCGCCGGCCCGCACCGTTCCACTGGGGGAGGCGCTGGGCCGCGTCCTGGCGGAGGACCTCGTGGCCCCCCTGGACCTGCAGCCCTTCGACAACGCGCAGATGGACGGGTTCGCGGTCCGGGCCGCCGACACCGCGGGGAACGGCGGGAGGGGCCGGGCCGCCCTCGCCGTCGTCGCCCCCGTGCCCGCCGGGCACCTGCCGCCGCCCCTGGGGCCCGGGGAGGCCGCCCCGGTGATGACCGGTGCGCCGCTGCCGCCCGGCGCGGACGCGGTCGTGCCCGTCGAGGAGGCCGAGCCCCGCGGGTTCCCCGCCGCCGGCGCGACGGTGCGGCTGCCCGCGGACCAGCCCCCCGGGCGCTTCGTGCGCCGCGTGGGCGAGGACGTGCGCGCCGGGACGACCGTCCTGCCCGCCGGGCGGCGCCTGACCCCGGCCCGGATCGGGTTGGCCGCGGCCCTGGGCCTGGACCGGCTGCCGGTGTGCGGGCGGGCCCGGGCGCTCGTGTACACGACCGGCGACGAGCTCGTGCCCCCCGGTGCGCCCCGCGGGCCCGCGCAGGTCTACGACGCCAACGCCGCGATCCTGCGTGCCCAGCTCGAGGAGGCCGGGGTCGAGGTGCTCGCCGCCGGTCTCGTGCCCGACGACCCGGCCGCCTTCGCCGCCCGGCTGGCCGCGGACGTCAGGACCGGCCCCGATCTCGTCGTCACCTCCGGCGGGGTGAGCGAGGGCGCCTACGAGGTGGTCCGCCAGGTGCTGGGCGGGGCCGGGCAGTTCCTCCACGTGGCGGTCCAGCCCGGCGGGCCGCAGGGACTGGCCCGCGTCCACGGCGTGCCGGTCGTGTGCCTGCCCGGCAACCCGGTGAGCACCCTCGTGTCCTTCGAGCTGTTCCTGCGCCCGGCGCTCACCGCCGTCCTGGGCTCCCCCGCGCCCCGGGCCCGCCGCACCGCCCCCCTCGCGGAGCCGGTGCGGCCGCTGCCCGGGCGCACCCAGGTCCGCCGCGCGGTCCTCGAGGCCGGCGCCGTGCGCATGGCCGGCGGGCCCGGCTCCCACCTGCTCGCGGCCGCCGCCCGCGCCGACGCGCTCGCCGTGCTCCCCCCGGGGGCGGACGAGCTGCCCGCGGGGACCCCCGTGGAGGTGCTCGTGCTGGACCCGCCCGAGGGCGGCTAGACTGTCCGGGCCCGCCTCCCGGCTGCCCGCCGGAGGGCCCCGACCCCCGCACAGAACAGGACCGTCCGCGTGAAGTCCCTGCCCGCGCCCCTGCTGCTCGCCGCCGCCGCCGTGATCCAGGCGCTCGGCCGCTGGGAGTACCACCAGAACGCGATCACCGTGGTCGGGCAGCTGCTGTTCCCCATCTTCTTCGCCGGGCTCGCCGTGCTCCTGGCCCGCCGCGGGATCCCCGGCGCCTTCGGCACCGTCCACCTCGCCGTGCTGGCCGCGGCCGCGGTGCTGTTCGTGCTCACCCTCGTGGGCCTCGGCGGGGTCGTGCCCGCCCTCTACCCGGCCGTGTGGGTCTACTACGCCGCGTTCGCGCTGCTGGTCCTCGAGGCCGGGCTGCGGATCGCCGGCACGCCCCGCCGCCCGCGCGAGGACGCCGGGCGCCCGGACGCGGCGCAGTAGCCCCCGGCGCCCCGTCCCCGCGAGGTCCCGCGCGCGCCGCGAGGCCGCGCACCGCTGCGGCGTGGGGCCGCGCGCTCACCGTGGGACCTCGCGGGGCCGGGACGCCGCACGGGGGCCGGAGCCTCAGCGCAGCAGCAGCGGGACGGCCGCGTACCCGCCGCCCGGCGGGACCTCCCGCTCCCGCGGCTGCCGCGGGTCCGGCACGAGCGCCGTCGTCGCCGCGAGCACCGCGCGGGTGAGCTCCCGCAGCTCGAGGGTCGCCAGCGGGCGGCCGGGGCACACGTGCTTGCCGATCCCCCAGACGAGGTTGTACGGGGCGTGCCCCACCGGGTCGAAGTCCCCGGGCTCCCCGAAGACCCGGGGGTCCCGGTTGGCGGCGGTCCAGTTGAGGAAGACCCGCTCGCCCGCGGCGAGCTCGCGGCCGCCGGCCGTGACGGGACGCGTGGTCACCCGCCGGTTCTGCACGAACGGGTCGTCCAGGCGCAGGATCTCGTCGAGCACCTGCCCGAGCTCGCGGTCGGGCACCCCGCGGCGCAGCCGCTCCTGCCGCTGCGGGTGGTCGGCGAGGTGGGCCAGGACCACCCCGGCGCACAGCGCCATCGACCCGAGGTCCCCGCCCGTCCAGTTGCGCAGCACCGAGACGACCTCCTCCTCGGTCAGCGGCCGGCCCTCGACCCGCTCGCGCAGCAGCTCGGTGGTCACGTCGTCGGGCGCGTGCGCGCCCGCGGCGCGGCGGGGTGCGGTCTGGGAGCGGACCAGGGCGTCGAAGCGGCGGGCGGCCGCCGCGGTGCGCTCCGGGCGCCGGGAGCGGGTGGCGGCGCGGTGCTCGGCCGTCCACCGCAGCAGCTCCTCCTCGAGCCCGGGGTCCCAGCCCAGCCACGCGAGCTGGGCCCGCACGGCGAAGCGGGCGCCCAGCGCCACGGCGTCCACGGCCCCGGGGACGGGCAGGTCCGCGACCAGCTCCTCCGCCGTCCGCCGGACCACCGGCCCGAGCGCGGCCGTGCGCTGCGGGGTGAAGAACCGCTCGACCACCGCGCGGAAGGCGGTGTGGGCGGGGCCGTCGAGCCCGTTGGGGACCTGCAGGTGCCGGGAGACCGCGTTGGCGAACGTCTCGTGGTCCAGGGCTGCCGCCACGACCTCGGCGTGCGAGAACAGCGTCCACGCCCCGCCCGCGCCGCGGGCCACGGGGCAGCGCTCGCGCAGTTCGTCGTAGGCGGCCACCGGGTCGCGGCGCACCCGTGGACCGCGCGGGTTCCAGTCGGCGGGCACCGGTCCGGGAGCGGGGACGCCCTCCTCCGGGCCGAACTCGTCGCCGGGCTCGTGCTCGCCCACGGGCTGCTCCTTCCCCGGGCGGCCCCGCCGCGGCGGGAGCGGGGGAGGGCCGGCCCAACTTCCCCAGCCTAGACCCGCGGGGGGCTCTGCGGGCGGACCCAGGGCGACACGCCCCCGCCGCCGCGTAATGTGCGGGGACCCCCCTGACGGGCCCGGGGAACGGGTCTACGTTGGCGCCATGGCAACCGACTCCGTTCCCCCGCGCATCGACGGCCCCGCCTCGGACGCGCTGCTCAGGCTCGGGAAGTTCTTCACCCGCTGGGAGGAGAGCCCCGACCGGCGGGCCGTGTTCCGGGAGGGCGGGCGGGCCGGCGACGCCTTCTACCGCAACCGCTGGAGCCACGACAAGGTGGTGCGCTCCACCCACGGCGTGAACTGCACGGGCTCGTGCTCGTGGAAGGTCTACGTCAAGGACGGGATCATCACCTGGGAGGCCCAGGAGACCGACTACCCCTCCGTGGGCCCGGACCGGCCCGAGTACGAGCCCCGCGGCTGCCCCCGCGGGGCCGCGTTCTCCTGGTACACCTACTCGCCCACGCGGGTGCGCTACCCCTACGTGCGCGGCGTGCTGCTGGAGATGTACCGGGCGGCCAAGCAGGAGACCGGCGGGGACCCCGTGCTCGCCTGGGAGTCGATCGTCTCGGACCCCGCCAAGCGGCGGGCGTTCCAGCGGGCCCGGGGCAAGGGCGGGCTCGTGCGCTCGAGCTGGCAGGAGGCCCTCGAGCTCACCGCCGCCGCCCACGTGCACACGGTCAAGGCCTACGGGCCGGACCGCGTCACCGGCTTCTCCCCGATCCCGGCGATGTCGATGGTCTCCCACGCCGCCGGGGCCCGGTTCATCAACCTCGTCGGCGGGGTGATGAACAGCTTCTACGACTGGTACGCGGACCTGCCCGTGGCCAGCCCCCAGGTCTTCGGCGACCAGACGGACGTCCCCGAGTCCGGCGACTGGTGGGACGCGACCTACCTGATGATGTGGGGCTCCAACATCCCCGTCACCCGCACCCCGGACGCGCACTGGATGGTCGAGGCGCGCTACCGCGGCACCAAGGTCGTCTCGGTCAGCCCCGACTACGCGGACAACACGAAGTTCGCCGATGAGTGGCTGCCCGCCCAGGCCGGCACGGACGCGGCCCTGGCGATGGCGATGGGCCACGTGATCCTCAAGGAGAACTTCCTGGACCGCCGCGTGCCGTTCTTCGAGGACTACGTCGTCCAGTACACCGACCTGCCGTTCCTCGTCACCCTCGACGAGCGCGCCGACGGGACCGTGGTGCCGGGGAAGTTCCTCACCGCCCAGGACCTGGCCTCCGCGGACGGGACGGAGCCGCCCGCCGACGCCGCGTTCAAGACCGTGCTCCTCGACCGCGACGCCGGCACCGCCGTGGTGCCCAACGGGTCGATGGGCTTCCGCTACAACGCCCAGGACGAGGGGCAGTGGAACCTCGACCTGCAGGGCGTGCGCCCGGCGCTGTCCCTCGCCGACGCCTCCTCCTACGCAGGAGAGGCGAGCCCCGTGGACCTGCCCGCCTTCACCGACGCCACGGGCGAGGGCTCGGTGCTGCGCCGCGGCGTGCCGGTGGCCCGGGTCGCGGGCCGGACCGTCACCACGGTCTTCGACCTGATGCTCGCCCAGTACGGGGTGGGCCGGGCGGGCCTGCCGGGGACCTGGGCCACCGGGTACGACGACGTCACCGCCCCCTACACGCCGGCGTGGCAGGAGGAGATCACCTCGGTCCCGGCCCAGGCCGTGGCCCGCATCGCCCGGGAGTTCGCCGCCAACGCGGAGAAGTCGCAGGGCCGGTCGATGATCATCCTCGGTGCCGGCATCTGCCAGTGGTACCACGGGGACGTCACCTACCGGGCGATCCTCGCGATGCTGATGCTGTGCGGGTGCCAGGGCCGCAACGGCGGCGGCTGGGCGCACTACGTGGGCCAGGAGAAGGCCCGGCCGATCACCGGGTGGGCGGCGATGGCCGCGGCCACCGACTGGACCCGGCCCCCGCGGTTCATGATCGGCACCGCGTTCTGGTACATGCACACCGACCAGTTCCGCTCCGACGGCTACTCCTCGGACGCGGTACAGTCCCCGCTGGCGCAGGGCCACCTCAAGGGCATGCACACCGCCGACGTGATCGCGAAGTCCACCCGCATGGGGTGGATGCCGTTCTACCCGCAGTTCGACCGCAACTCCCTCGACGTCGCGGACGCCGCCGCCGAGGGGGTCGCCCGCGGCGAGGCCCCCGACGAGGCCGCCTGGGTCGCGCAGCAGCTCAAGCAGGAGCGGCTGCGCTTCGCCGTCGAGGACGTCGACGCCCCGCAGAACTGGCCGCGCACGCTGATCCTGTGGCGCTCGAACCTGCTCGGGTCCTCGGCCAAGGGCGAGGAGTACTTCCTCAAGCACCTGCTGGGCACCCACCACAACGTCATGGGCCAGGACCACGGGCAGGCCCGGCCCCGGGACGTCGCCTGGCACGAGCAGGCGCCCGAGGGCAAGCTCGACCTGCTGGTCTCGGCCGACTTCCGGATGACCAGCTCCACGCTGCTCTCCGACGTCGTGCTCCCCGCCGCGACCTGGTACGAGAAGCACGACCTGTCCTCCACCGACATGCACCCCTACGTGCACGCCTTCACCCCGGCGATCCCCCCGCCGTGGGAGGCGAAGACCGACTACGACCTGTTCCGGCTGCTCGCCGAGGAGTTCTCCCGCCAGGCCCGCACCCACCTGGGGGTGCGCAAGGACCTCGTGGCCACGGCCCTCACCCACGACACCCCGGGGGAGATCGCCCAGCCGGGCGGGCACGCCCCGGACTGGAAGGGCACCGACCTGCCGGCCGTGCCCGGGAAGAACCTGCCCAGCCTCGCGGTGGTCGAGCGCGACTACACGGCGATCGGGGAGAAGTTCGCCGCGGTGGGGCCCCTGGCCGAGCAGCTCGGCTTCACCACCAAGCACATCACCTACGACGTCTCCCACCAGGTGGACCAGCTCGCCCGCCTGCACGGGGTCTTCGACCGCGGGGCCGCCGCCGGCCGCCCCGCGGTGGACACCGACGCCCGCATGGCCGAGGCCATCCTGCTGTTCTCCGGCACGACCAACGGGGAGCTCGCCGTGCAGGGCTTCGAGACCCTCGAGAAGCGCACCGGCGTGGCGCTCGCCGACCTGGCCCGCGGCTCCGAGGAGAAGCGGATCACCTTCGCCGACACCCAGGCCGCCCCGGTGCCGGTGATCACCTCCCCGGAGTGGTCCGGCTCCGAGACCGGCGGGCGCCGCTACGCGCCGTTCACCATCAACATCGAACGGCTCAAGCCCTTCCACACCCTCACGGGGCGGATGCACTTCTTCCTCGACCACGACTGGATCCAGGACATGGGAGAGGCGCTGCCGATCTACCGACCGCCCCTGGACATGCACCGGCTCTTCGGGGAGCCCAAGCTCGGGGAGCGCGGTGACCTCTCGATCGCGGTGCGCTACCTGACCCCGCACAACAAGTGGTCGATCCACTCCGAGTACCAGGACAACCTGTTCATGCTCTCCCTGGCCCGCGGCGGCACGACCGTGTGGATGAGCCCCCAGGACGCGGGGCTCATCGAGGTCTCCGACAACGACTGGGTCGAGTGCGTGAACACCAACGGCGTCTACATCGGCCGGGCGATCGTCTCCCACCGCATGCCGGCCGGCGTCGTCTACGTCCACCACGCCCAGGAGCGGGTGGTCGACGTCCCCAAGTCCGAGGCCACCGGCCGCCGCGGCGGAATCCACAACTCCGTGACCCGCATCCTCGTCAAACCCACCCACATGGTCGGCGGCTACGCGCAGCTGTCCTGGGCCTTCAACTACCTCGGGCCCACCGGCAACCAGCGCGACATCGTCTCCGTGGTCCGCAAGCGCTCCCAGGAGGTCCAGTACTGATGCGAGTCATGGCCCAGGTCGCCATGGTGATGGCGCTCGACAAGTGCATCGGGTGCCACACCTGTTCGGTGACGTGCAAACAGGCGTGGACCAACCGCGCCGGCACCGAGTACGTGTGGTTCAACAACGTGGAGACCCGTCCCGGGCAGGGCTATCCCCGCCGGTACGAGGACCAGGAGAAGTGGAAGGGCGGCTGGGAGCTCAACCGCCGCGGCAACCTCAAGCTGAAGTCCGGTGGGCGGTGGGCGAAGCTGGCAGGATTGTTCGCCAGTCCCGTCCAGCCCGAGCTCAACGACTACTACGAGCCGTGGACCTACGACTACGAGAACCTCATCAACGCCCCCGCGGGCGAGGACTTCCCCGTGGCCCGGCCCAAGTCCCTGATCACCGGCGACGACATGAAGATCACCTGGTCGGCCAACTGGGACGACAACCTCGGCGGCGCCCCCGAGATGGGTCACCTCGACCCGGTGGTCGAGAAGGTCCGGCGGGAGTCCGAGGAGCGGATCCGGTTCGAGTTCGAGCAGACCTTCGCGTTCTACCTCCCGCGCATCTGCGAGCACTGCCTCAACCCCTCCTGCATGGCCTCCTGCCCCTCCGGGGCGATCTACAAGCGGGCCGAGGACGGGATCGTGCTCGTGGACCAGGACCGGTGCCGCGGCTGGCGCCAGTGCGTCACCGGCTGCCCGTACAAGAAGATGTACTACAACCACAAGTCCGGCAAGGCCGAGAAGTGCACCTTCTGCTACCCCCGCATCGAGGTGGGCATCCCCACCGTGTGCGCGGAGACGTGCGTGGGCCGGCTGCGCTACATCGGGATCCTGCTCTACGACGCCGACCGCGTCACCGAGGCCGCCGCGACCCCGGACGAGCGCGACCTCTACGAGGCGCAGCTGGACCTGATGCTCGACCCGCACGACCCGGAGGTGATCGCCGCGGCCCGGGCCGAGGGCATCCCCGAGGACTGGCTCGACGCCGCCCGCCGCTCCCCGGTCCACACCCTGGCCAAGGAGCTGCGGGTCGCCCTGCCCCTGCACCCCGAGTACCGCACGATGCCCATGGTCTGGTACGTCCCGCCGCTGTCCCCGGTCGTGGACCTGCTCAAGGACCAGGGCCACGACGGCGAGGACGCGGGCAACCTCTTCGGCGCCATCGAGTCCCTGCGCATCCCGGTGGAGTACCTCGCCGAGCTGTTCACCGCGGGGGACACGCAGGTCGTCACGGACGTGCTGCGCAAGCTCGCCGCGATGCGCTCCTACATGCGCGACATCGCCCTCGGCGACGAGCCCGACGAGGCGATCGCCACCGCCGTGGGCATGACCGGGGCCGGGATCCGGAAGATGTACCGGCTGATGGCGATCGCCAAGTACGACGAGCGCTACGTCATCCCCTCCGCCCACCTCGAGGAGGCCCACAACCTCGAGGAGATCGGCTGCTCCCTCGACGTCGACGGCGGGCCCGGGATGGGCCAGACCGGTGTGTTCGGGGAGGCCTCCGGCCGGCCCATGCCCGTGGCCGCCGAGAACTTCGCCGCCCTCCAGGCCCGTCAGCGCGGCGAGGACCCCACGGGCAACGAGGCCCTCGCCGGGCGGGTGAACCTGCTCAACTGGGACGGCCGCGGCCGGCCCACGGGCCTGTTCCCGCCCAAGGACGGGGGACAGGCATGAGCCTGCTCGAGAAGCTGCTGGGCCGGGCCGGGAAGGGCACCCTCGACCCGGGCGCCCACCACGACCCCGACCCCCGCCGCAGCGCCGTGCTGCGCCAGGCCGCCGCCGTCCTGCTCGGCTACCCGGACGGGCAGCTCCTCGAGCGGCTGCCCGTGCTGCGCGCGGCGCTGGCCGAGGTCGGCGCGGCCGACGGGGTCGCCGAGCTGCTCGACTGGTTCACCGCCCGCCCGCTCGAGCAGGTCCAGGCGGACTACGTCCAGGAGTTCGACCTCTCCCGGCGCCACAGCCTGCACCTGACCTACTGGACCGACGGGGACACCCGCCGCCGCGGCGAGGCGCTCGCCGCGTTCAAGCAGGTCTACCGCGTCCACGGCGCCGAGCTCGACGCCGCCGAGCTGCCCGACTACCTGCCCCTGGTGCTCGAGTTCACCGCCACCGTCTCGCCCGGGGACGGCTGGGAGCTGCTGCAGCGCTACCGGCCCTCCCTCGAGCTGCTGCGGCTGTCGCTGCGCGACGACGGTCTGCCCCACCACCGCGCCGTCGCCCTCGTGTGCTCGACCCTGCCCGGGGTCTCGCCCGAGGACCGCGAGGCCGTGATGCGCATGGCCGGCTACGGCCCGCCCACCGAGTCCGTGGGCCTCGACCCGTACGATCCCCGGCTGCTGCCGCTGACCGAGAGGAACCAGGGATGATCCCGCTCGCCCCCGCCCCCGAGGCCGTCGAGACCGGAGTGGGGGACGTCCTGCTGTGGGGCGTGCTGCCCTACGTGGTGCTGGCCGTGGTCGTCGGCGGGTCGATCTGGCGCTACAGGTACGACCAGTTCGGCTGGACCACCCGCTCCTCCCAGCTCTACGAGTCCCGCATCCTGCGCATCGCCTCGCCGCTGTTCCACTTCGGGATCCTCGCCGTGCTCGCCGGGCACATCATGGGCCTGCTCATCCCGGCGTCCTGGACGGCGGCGGTGGGCGTGACCGAGGGCATGTACCACTTCCTGGCCCTGAGCATCGGCACGGTCGCCGGGGTCGGGACCCTGCTGGGGATCGTCCTGCTGATCTGGCGCCGGCGCACGACCGGGCCCGTGTTCATGGCGACCACGAAGAACGACAAGTTCATGTACGTCATGCTCGTGGCCGCCCTGCTCACGGGCCTGGCCACCACCGCGATCTCCGTGTTCGACCACTCCGTGCCGGACTACCGCCAGACGGTCTCCCCGTGGTTCCGCTCCATCTGGATTCTCCAGCCGGACGTCGCGGCCATGGCCGGGGCCGGCCCCTCCTTCAAGCTGCACGTGCTGTGGGCGCTGGGGCTGTTCGCCGTGTGGCCCTTCACCCGGCTCGTCCACGCCTTCACGGCCCCGGTGCACTACCTCTTCCGGCCCTACATCGTCTACCGCAGCCGCGACGCCGGCTCCTCCGCCCACCTCGCCCCGGTGCGGCGCGGCTGGGAGCCGGTGGGCACCCGGGACCGCGCCCGCGGGACCACCCGGGCCCCCGAGCGGCGCGGGTCCCGCAGCGCGGGCCGCCGCTGAGCTCACCCCTCCCGAGCCCCGACCGCCCGGGTCCTGCCGCCCGGGCCCCGCCGACCCCGAGGAGCGCCATGTCCTCCGCCCCCGCCCCGACCACCCCGGGCCCGGACCTCGCCTCCGGGCAGCTGCGCAACCTCCTGCTGGCCACGATCGCCTCCGCCGTCGGCTTCTGGGCCTGGACGATCGTCGGCCCGCTGGGCAAGCGCTACGCCGAGCAGATGCAGCTCGACGCCACGCAGACCGCCGTGCTGGTGGCCATGCCGATCTTCGTCGGCTCGATCGCCCGCGTGCCGGTCGGTGCGCTCACCGACCGCTACGGCGGGCGGGTGATGTTCACCGTGGTCCTCGGCACCACGGCCCCGCTCGTGCTGCTGACCGGTCTGGTCGGGCGGATGGGCAGTTTCCCCCTGCTCGTCGCCGTCGCCTTCTTCCTGGGCATCGCCGGCACGGTCTTCGCCGTCGGCGTGCCCTTCTGCTCCGCGTGGTACGAGGCCCACCGCAAGGGCTTCGCCACGGGCGTGTTCGGGGCGGGGATGGTCGGCACGGCGGTCTCGGCGTTCTTCACCCCGCGCCTGGTCGGGGCCGTGGGCGCCCTCGGCGCCCACGTGGTGATCGCGGCGGTCGTGGCCGTCACGGCGGTGGTCTGCTGGCTGGCGCTGCGGGACTCGCCCGTGCACGCGGCCAAGACCCCGGAGCCGGTGCTGCCGAAGATCCGGCACGCGTTCACCCTGAAGGTCACCTGGCAGCTGTGCTTCCTCTACGGGGTGGTCTTCGGCGCGTTCGTGGCCTTCTCCAACTACCTGCCGACCTACCTCAACAACGTCTACGCGTGGGACGCCACCGCCGCCGGCAGCCGCACCGCGGGCTTCGCGCTCGCGGCCGTGGTGGCCCGGCCCGTGGGCGGGATCCTCGCGGACCGGGTGGGGCCGAAGCTGGTGACCCTCTCCTCGCTCGCGGGCACGGCGGTGCTCGCCGTGGTCGTGGCCCTCCAGCCGGGCCAGGAGCGGGTCTACGGCCCGGTCTTCCTGCTGATGGCCCTGTTCCTGGGGCTGGGCACCGGCGGGGTCTTCGGCTGGGTCGGGCGGGCCGCCCCCGCCAAGGACGTCGGGACGATCGGGGGGATCATCGCCGCCGCCGGCGGTCTCGGCGGGTACTTCCCGCCCCTGGTCATGGGGGCGACCTACGACGCCGAGCACAACTCCTACTTCGTGGGCCTGAGCCTGCTGGCCGGTTTCGCGGTCGTCTCGTTCCTGCTGGCCCTCACGGTGCGCAACGGCGGCCGCACGGACGAGCGCACCGTGCCCTGACCGCCCCCCACGAGCTCCCACCGGGAGCGCGAGGTCCCACGCCGCTCACCGCTGCGGCGTGGGACCTCGCGTCGTGCACGGGACCTCGCGACGAGGGCGAGGCAGGGGACGGGAGGAGGGGAGAGGGCGGGCGGGGACGACGACGGCGGGGCGCGCTCACTCCGGGGCGGCGCGGTGCGCGTCGCTGAGCGCCGTGCGCCACACCGAGGGGTCGGCCACGGGGAAGCGCCGGCCCGTCACGAGCCCGGGCACGATCCGCACGAACACGCCCTTGGGCCCGGCCTGCCACGGCAGCAGCGGCAGGTCCGCGGTGGCCTCGAGCTCCTCGGCGCGCCCGATCCGGCCCGCCCGGCCCTTGACGACCACGCTCCACGCGAGCCCGGTCCCGGCGTCGTAGCCGTCGGCCTCGAGCGCGACCGGCACGTCGGCCAGGGCCGCCGAGAGCTTGGTGCCCTCCGCCGTCCGGAACACGACCGTGCCGTGGTCCACGGCGTGGTTGACCGGGAAGATGTCCGGGTGGTCCTCGACCCACACCGCCAGCCGGGACACCCCGGCCGAGCGCAGCAGCTCCCAGCACGTGTTCTCCGCCAGCTGCTCCACCGCGCCCGCGGTCCCGCCGGTCGGCGTCGTCTCGTCGCTCATCGTCGCTCCTCTCCGGGCGCGCCCGGGGGCCGGGCCGCGCGCTGCACTACTCGAAGTCGGCCAGCCACAGGTCGGGGCCGAAGACCTCGTACTGGATGTCCCGGGGCGGGACGCCGCGGGCGATCAGGGAGCTGCGCACGGCCTGCATGAAGGGCAGCGGCCCGCACAGGTAGTACTGGGCGTCGGCGGGCAGCTCCACGGCGCCCACGTCCATGAACCCGGCGTGCTCGCCGGGGCCGGGCACGGCCGCGGGCCGCTCGAACCAGGACTCGAGCCGGGCCTCGGGCAGGCGGGCCAGGTCCGCCTCGATCTGGGCGCGCAGCGGGAAGTCCTCGGGCGCGGAGTCGGCGTGCAGGAACCGCACCGTGCGCTGGGCGCCGTCGCGCACCAGGTGGGAGAGCATCCCGGCCATGGGGGTCACCCCGATGCCGGCGCTGGCCAGCACGAGGGGCCGGTCCGAGTACTCCAGCACCACGTCCCCGCTGGGCACCGAGAGGGTCAGCTCGTCGCCGATCCCGACCTGCTCGTGCAGCAGGGTGGACATCTCCCCGGCCGGGGTGCCGTTGCCGCGGATCCGCTTCACGGCGAAGACCCGGTGGTGGCCGTCGTCGGCGCGGGTGAGGCTGTACTGGCGCGGCTGGTGCACGCCGTCGGGCATGCGCATGCGCAGGGTCACGTACTGGCCCGGCAGGGAGCGCTTGACCTCCCGCTCGTCGGTGCGCTCGACCACGAACGTCACGACGTCGGCGGTCTCGGGGATCTTCTCCACGACCCGCCACGTCCGCCAGATCGTCTCCGGGCTCAGCCGCACGGCGTCGTAGAGCCCGCGCTCCTTGGTGATCAGGGCGTTGGCCATCAGCCAGTACACCTCGTCCCAGGCCGCGGCGACCTCGGGGGTCACCGCCTCGCCCAGGACGTCGCCGATGGCCCACATGAGGTTGTCGTGGACGATCTGGTACTGGTCCGGCCGCAGCCCCAGGGACACGTGCTTGTGGGCGATGCGGGAGAGCAGGTGGTCCGGGACCTGGGTGGGGTTGTTCACCAGATGGCTCGCGTAGGCGGCCACGGAGCCGGCCAGGGCCTGCTGCTGGCGCCCGTCGGCCTGGTTGCCGCGGTTGAACAGCCCGTCCAGCAGCTCGGGGTGCTCCCCGAACATGTGTCCGTAGAAGCGGCGGGCGATCTCCTGGATGTTCTCACCGACGACCGGCAGGGTCGCCTTGACGACGGGGTACGAGGTGTCCGACAGCATCGCGTCTCCTTCCGGATCCCGTCGACGCCGACGGGAGGGTGTTCCGCCAAGCTAGCACCGCCCGCGAGCGCGGGACAGGGCGTGGGCCGGGACGGCGTCATCCGCCGCGCGGGACGGCGTGGCGCACCGCCGCGGGAGCGCGCGGCGATCCGGGTGGGCCAGAATGGGGACGAGCACCCCGCGGAAGGAGAGCGCACGAGCATGACCGAGCACCAGGAGGGCCTCACGCACGTGCGGGCGGACGGCTCCGCCCACATGGTGGACGTCTCCGCCAAGGCCGTCACCACCCGCGAGGCCACGGCCACGGCGGTGCTGAGCACCCGCCCCGACGTCGTCGGGCAGGTCTTCGCCGCCGACCTGCCGAAGGGGGACGCGCTGCCGGTGGCCCGCGTGGCCGGGATCATGGCGGCCAAGCGGACCCCCGACCTGGTGCCGCTGTGCCACCCGCTGCCGATCAGCAAGGTCGTGGTCGACTTCGAGCGGCTGGCCGAGGGGGTGCGGATCACCGCGACCGTGCGCACCCGCGGGGTCACCGGGGTCGAGATGGAGGCGCTGACCGCGGCGTCCGTGGCGGCGCTGACGCTCTATGACATGATCAAGGCCGTGGACAGGCACGCCTCGATCGACGGCGTGCGGGTCCTCGCGAAGTCCGGCGGCAAGTCCGGGGACTGGCGCGCCGAGGACGCCGGGGAGGGGCGGTGACGGTGCGCACCGCCGCCGTCGTGGTCGCCTCGACCCGGGCCGCCGCCGGCGTCTACGAGGACCGCAGCGGGCGGATCGCCGCCGACTGGTTCCGCTCCCACGGCTTCGCGGTCGAGGGCCCGTTCGTCGTGGCCGACGGCGCCGACGTGCGCGCCCGGCTGGAGGAGCTGCTGCTCGAGCGGGACCCGGACCGGCGCCCCAGTGTCGTCGTCACGAGCGGGGGCACGGGGCTCGCGCCCGACGACCTGACCCCCGAGGTCACCCGCCCCCTGCTGGACCGCGAGCTGCCCGGCATCATGGCGGCCCTGTGGGCGGAGGGCCGCCGGACCACGCCCCTGGCCGCGCTCAGCCGCGGGCACGCCGGGGTCAGCGGCTCCACCTTCGTGGTCAACCTCCCCGGCTCCACCGGCGGGGTGTGGGACGGGCTGAAGGTGCTCGAACCGCTGCTCGACCACGTCTGCGACCAGCTCGAGGGCCACCGCGACCGCGGCCACCCGGGCCCCGGCGCCCCGCACCCCGACCCGACGCAGGAGACCGACCGATGAGCACCCCCGGACCCGTCCAGGCCGAGACCGCCGTGGTCGCGGCCTTCGTCACCGACGCACCGCTGGACCACGGCCGGGCCGTCGCCGCCGTGCAGGACGAGCGCACCGGCGCGGTCGTGTCCTTCAGCGGGGTGATCCGCGACCACGACGGCGGGCGCGCCGTGCAGCGCCTCGACTACACGTGCCACCCCAGCGCCGGCGAGGCCATCGCGGCCGTCGCCCGCGCGGTCGCCGCCGACCACCCGGGGGTGCGGATCTGGGCCGCGCACCGGGTGGGGCGGCTGGGCATCGGCGACTCCGCGCTCGAGGCGGCCGTGGCCTCCGCCCACCGCAAGCTCGCGTTCGCCGCGTGCGACGCCCTCGTGGACCGGATCAAGACCGAGGTGCCCATCTGGAAGGAGCAGCTGTTCGCGGACGGCTCCACCGAGTGGGTCGGGCTGGACGGCTGAGGACCGTGGAGCTGCCCCCGCTCGTCGCCCCCGCCGCGGAGCTCACCGAGGAGGAGCTGCGCCGCTACGCCCGCCACCTCACCGTCCCGGAGATCGGGGAGGAGGGCCAGCGGCGGCTGAAGAACGCCCGCGTGCTGTGCGTGGGCGCCGGGGGGCTGGGCTCCCCGGCCCTGCTCTACCTCGCCGCCGCCGGCGTGGGGACCCTGGGGGTCGTCGACGACGACGTCGTGGACGTCTCCAACCTCCAGCGCCAGGTCGTCCACGGCCTGGGCGCCCTCGGTGCGCCCAAGACGTCCTCGGCGGCGGCCCGGGTCGCCGACCTCAACCCGCTGGTGCGCACGGTCGAGCACCGCGAGCGCCTGGACGCGCACAACGCCCCGCGGATCCTCGCCGGCTACGACCTGGTCGTGGACGGCAGCGACAACTTCGCGACCCGCTACCTCGTCTCGGACGCGTGCGAGCTGGCCGGGCTGCCGCACGTGTGGGGCTCGATCCTGCGCTTCGACGGGCAGTACTCGGTGTTCTGGGGCGCGCACGGGCCGACCTACCGCGACCTCTACCCGGTGCCGCCCGCCCCGGGGAGCGTGCCGGACTGCGCCGAGGCGGGGGTGCTCGGCGTGCTGCCGGGGCTGCTCGGCACGGCGATGGCCGTGGAGGCCGTCAAGCTCGTCACCGGCATCGGGGACACGATGCTCGGCCGCGTGGCCACCTACGACGCCCTCTCCGCCCGCTGGTGGGAGATCCCGCTCGCACCCACCCCCGGGCGGGCCCCCGTGACGGAGCTGCGCGACGACGACGGCGCCCCCGCGTGCGCGCTGCCCGGCCCCGGCGCGGAGGAGCCGCTGCCCACGGTGACGGCCCCGCAGCTGGCGGCGCTGCTGGCCGCCCGCGAGCGGGGGGAGGCGGACGTCGACGTGGTCGACGTGCGGGAGCCCTACGAGGCCCGGCTCGCGGCCGTCCCCGGGGCCCGGAGCGTGCCGCTCGCCCGGTTCGAGTCGGGGGAGGCCCTCGCCGAGCTGGACCCCGCCCGCCCCACGGTGCTGCACTGCAAGGCCGGGTCCCGCTCCGCGCGGGCGCTGCGGCTGCTGCGGGCGGCCGGGCACCGGGACGCCGTCCACCTCGAGGGCGGGGTCCTGGCGTGGATCGAGCAGGTCGACCCGTCCCAGCGGCCCTACTGAGCCGGCGGCTACGCCGGCAGCGGACAGCCCTGGCCACGGCCGGCCGGGCTCTGCCTACGGTGGCCCGGTACCGACCCGAACGGAAGGAAACCACCGTGTCCGAGCACAGCATCTCCGCCAGCCGCGTCATCGACGCCCCCGCCGACGCCATCTTCGAGGTCCTCACCCTGCCCTCCCGCCACCAGCAGATCGACGGGTCCGGCACCGTGGTCTCCGGCGACGACCAGCGCATCCAGCAGGTGGGCCAGGTCTTCGTGATGAACATGAACGGCGAGCACATGGGCGGGGACTACGTCATGGAGAACACCGTCTCCGGCTACGACGAGAACAAGCTGCTCGCGTGGCGGCCCAAGCCCCAGGGCGCCGAGCTCGAGGGCTGGGAGTGGATCTGGGAGCTGGAGCCGCAGGGCCCCGGGCAGACCCTCGTGACCGAGACCTACTCGTGGGAGCACGCCACCCCCGAGGCGAAGAAGGCCGTGTCCTTCCCGCTGTTCGAGGACCGTGCCCTCGAGCAGTCCCTCGAGCGCCTGGCCGCCGCGGTCTCCGAGAAGTGACCCGCCGCGGGCGCGGCGGACCCGGAATGCGGGCCCGCCGCGCCCGGTTGCCCAGGACATGAGGATCATCGGAGTCGAGCAGTTCGGAGGGCCCGAGGCCCTCGCCGTGCACGAGGTCCCGGAGCCCCACCCCGGCCCGGGGGAGGTGCGGATCCGGGTGCGCGCCGCCGCCGTGAGCCCCACCGACACCGTGCTGCGCGCCGGGGGCCAGCCCATGGACGGGCGCACCCCGCCGTTCGTGCCGGGCATGGACGCCGCCGGAGTGGTCGACGAGGTCGGGGAGGGCAGCCGCTGGCGCCCCGGGGAGTCGGTCATGGCGATCGCCCTGCCCCGCGGCGAGCACGGCGGTGCCTATGCGGAGTACCTGATCGCCCCGGACGACTCGGTCGCCCGCGTGCCCGAGGGCGCCGACCTCGCCGCCGCCTCGACCCTGCCCATGAACGGGCTCACGGCGCTGCAGGTCCTCGAGGTCCTCGACCTCGAGCCCGGGCAGGTGCTGGCCGTCACCGGTGCCGCCGGCACGCTGGGCAACTACGTCGTGGAGCTCGCCAAGCACGAGGGGCTGACCGTGGTCGCCGACGCCGCCGACAAGGACCTCGAGCTCGTGGAGAGCCTCGGCGCCGACCACGTCGTCGCCCGCGGGGACGACGTCGCCGCCCGCATCCGGGAGTTCTTCCCGGACGGCGTGGACGCGCTGGTCGACGCCGCTGTGCTCGACGAGAAGGCCGCCCCGGCGGTGCGCGACGGCGGCGGCTTCGCGACCGTGCGCTCGTGGGACGGCGACCCGGGCCGCGGCATCACCGTGCACCGGATCGCCGTCCCGCGGGAGTACCGCTCCGGGGACAAGCTCGACCGGCTGCGCCGCCTCGTCGAGGACGGCGTGCTGAGCCTGCGCGTGGCAGGGACCCTGCCCGCCGAGGAGGCCGCCGAGGCCCACCGCCTGCTCGAGGGCGGCGGCGTGCGCGGCCGGCTCGTCCTGACCTTCTGAGCCGCCGCCCCGGCGGGGCGGCGGCTCAGCCGGCGGCGGGGGACTGCCGCTCGGCCGCGACCCGGTCCACGCGGCGGTGGAAGCGCATCCCGGCCAGCCCGCCGAGGACCGCGCCGGCCAGGCTCACCAGCCCGCCGACCACCAGGGCGAGCACGGCCGCACCCGTGCCGGCGTCCGCGGACGGGCGCGGCAGGCCCACGCCGCCGGGCAGCTCGAGGCGGTCGCCCGTGGCCAGGGCGAGGACCGCGACCACGATCAGCGCCAGCACCGCCCACAGCCACACGGCCACGCCCTGCTTGGCGCCGTCGAAGCGGGCCATGCGCCCGGCGACGTAGCCGCCGCAGACGTAGGCGAGGAACAGGACCACGGCCGCGACCACGCCGCCGGCGCCCGTGAGGGTCTCGAGGTCCGCCCCGGCCGCGGCGCCGGCGGCGGCGGTCGCGGCGGAGAGCAGCACCGCCATCCCGGTCGCGGCCAGCCACCCGAAGAACGCGGCGCCGAGCTTCATGCCGCCGAACTGCTGCCGCTCGGCCGCCACGAGGTCGTGGCGCCGGGCCCTCGGGGTGGTGGCCCCCGCCCGCGGCTCGGCGGGGGCCGTCCGCTCCGCTCCGCGCTCCGACCAGGGCCCCTCAGGGGCCGTGGGTCCGGGTTCCTGCTGCCGTGCCATGACGTCCTCCTCGCCGGGGGTCCGCACCCGCTGGTGCTCACGATGGTCCTCCGATCGTCCCCGCCGCGCAACGGTGCGCCCCCGGGACCGTCCGCGCACCGGCCCTGGCCGCCCCGCCCGGACCGACCGTAGGCTGATGGTCCCGGGCCGCCCCGGTGGCCCGGCCGCGCACCGCACGCGAGCGACAGAGAGGGCACCACCATGGACTCCACCTCCGGCTTCACCCCGCGCACCGCCGTCGTCACCGGCTCGGACTCGGGCATCGGCCGCGCGACCGCCGTGGCCCTGGCAGCGGCCGGCCTGGACGTCGGCATCACCTGGCACCAGGACGAGGCCGGCGCCGAGCGCACCGCCGAGGAGGTGCGCTCCTGGGACCGGAAGGCGGTGCTCGCCCGGCTGGACGCCACCGACCTCGAGGGGGCGGCGGCGGTGGTCGACTTCCTCGCCGAGCAGCTCGGCGGGCTCGACGTGTTCGTGAACAACTCGGGGACCGGGGCGAACGTGCCCTTCCTCGAGACCTCCCTGGCCACGTGGCGCAAGGTGGTGGCCACCGACCTCGACGGCGCGTTCGTGTGCCTGCAGGCCGCCGCCCGGCACATGGTCGCCGCCGGGCGGGGCGGGCGGCTGATCGCGGTCACGAGCGTCCACGAGCACCTGCCCCGGGTGGGCTCGAGCGCCTACGACGCCGCCAAGCACGGCCTCGGCGGTCTCGTGAAGACCATCGCCCTGGAGCTGGGCGAGCACGGGATCACGGCCAACGCGGTGGCCCCCGGCGAGATCGCGACGCCCATGACCGGCCAGGAGGACGAGAACCCCCGCCGCACCTCCCGCCCCGGGGTGCCGCTGGGCCGGCCGGGCGACGCCCGGGAGGTCGCCGCGGTGATCGCGTTCCTCGCCTCCCCGGCGGCCTCCTACGTCACCGGGGCGTCCTGGGTGGTCGACGGCGGGATGGAGCAGATGGGGCCGCAGGCCGGCTCGCACCTGCCCGACGACCGGTGGCGCCGGGGCTGAGACCCCCGTCCGCTCACGGCTCCCGGCCCGCGGGGTCCTCCAGGGCGACGGCGACGTCGTGGCCCACGGGCGCGCCGTGCTCGACCGTGCGGGAGACGGTGCAGTGCTTGTCGTGGGCGAGGGCGATCAGCCGCTCGACGAGACCGGCGGCCTTGCGCCCGCCGTCGTCGTCGGGGAAGGCGAGGTCGAAGGACAGGTGCAGCCCGTCCAGACGCCGCGCGCCCTCCTCCACCACCTCGTGCCCGGTCGCCGCGACGCGGAACCGGGTGGGCTGCGCGCTGCGGGAGGTCGCGGTGTCCACGCCCACGGAGGAGCACCCGGCCAGGGCGGCCAGGAGCAGCTCCACGGGGGAGAGCAGGTCCTCGCCCTTCCCGAAGGCGATCTCGGCGCCCGCCGCGTTGCGGGCGGTGTAGCGGCCGGTGCCCGTGCGGGTCAGCTCGACGGCGCGCCGGGCGGGGTCCTGGGTCTGCTGCGCGGTGGGGTCCATGGACCCATGGTGCCAGCCGTGGCGGGCCGCGGCGGCGCGGGCGCTGGCCTAGAGTGGGACCGGTCCGGCCGGCCCTGCCCGCAGTCCCGCCGTGCGCGCGACCCACCCGCCCCGCCGACCCGGAGAGAGCCGTGGACCGCACCGACACCCCGCCCGAGATCCCGTGAGCGTCCCGGCCCCCTCCGCCGCCCGGGAGGTCCCCGCCGCTCGCCCGCTCGCCCCGGCGCTGCTGGCCTGGGTCCTGCTGGCGGGGGCCCTCGTGCGCACCGTGTGGCTGGCCCTCGACGGCAGCATCGACCTGGACGTCTACCGGCTGGGCGGGATGGCGGTCGTGGACCGCCACGGCTTCGCCGACGAGCTCTACGGGCCGGGCCTGGACCCGGGAAGCGACGGCGGGCTGCCGTTCACCTACCCGCCCTTCGCGGCCCTGCTCTTCGTGCCGCTGGCCTACCTGCCCGAGCCGCTCACCGAGCTCGCCCTCGTGCTCGCGAGCACCGGGGTCGCCGTCGTGCTCTCGGCGTCGCTGCTGCGCTACGCCGCCGCCCGGGGCCGGCCCCTGCCGCTGCAGGAGCTGCTGGGCCCGGCCACGGCCGTCGCGGCGGGCACGGCGGTGCTGCTGTGGTCCGGGCCGTGGATGCGCAACGCCGGGCTCGGGCAGATCAACGCGCTGCTGCTGGCGCTGATCGCCTACGACCTGCTGCGCACCCGCGACGACAGCCTCCTGGGCCGGGTGCCGCGCGGGACCTGGATCGGGCTGGCCGCCGGCATCAAGCTGACCCCCCTGGCCTTCGGCCTCGTGTTCCTGGTGCGGGGGCAGCTGCGCCCCCTCGTGGCCATGGGCTCCGCCTTCGCCGCGACGGTGCTGATCGGCTTCCTCGTCCTGCCGCGCGACGCGGTCGTGTTCTGGACGCAGGCCGTGGTCAGCGACGACCGGGTGGGCGGGACCGACTACGTCGACAACACGGCGCTGCAGGGGGTGCTCCTGCACCTGGGCGTGCCCGGCGGGGTCGAGCCGCTGCTGCGCTGGCCTCTGGTCCTGGTCCTGGTCGCCGGGGCGGCGCTGCTGATCCGGGTGCTGGCCGCCCGCGGGATGACGCTGTCGGTGCTGGCCGTGAACGCCCTCGTGATGCTCTACATGTCCCCGGTGACGTGGTCGCACCACCACGTGTGGTGGCCCGTGGTGCTGACCGCCGTGTGGGTCGAGGCGTGGCCGCGGCTGCTGCGCCCGGGGCTGGGGCGGGCCGCCCGCGGGGCCGCGCTCGCCCTGGCCGCCGTGGCCGTGGCCGGGCTCTACGTCGGGCCCATCCGCTGGGAGGCCTGGCTGGCCCCGGCCGGGGTGCCGGGGCCGGCGATCGACGTCGTCGCGGCCCTGCCCTACCTCGCCCTGCTCCTGCTCCTGGCCCTGTGGGCGGTCGCGGGCCTGCGGGCGGGTCCCCGGGAGGGCGCCCGTGGCTGAGGCCGTCCCGCCCGGGGCGTGGCCCGGCTACGACCGGGGCAGCCCCGGCTACCGTCGCGTCCTGCTGGCCCTGCTGTGCGCGGGGGTCGCGACCTTCGCCCAGCTCTACTCCGTCCAGGGCGTGCTGCCCCTGCTGGCCGCGGAGCTCGGCGTGGACGCCGCCCAGGCCTCCCTGGGGGTCTCCGCGGCGACGCTCGGGCTGGCCGCGGCCGTGCTGCCGTGGTCCGTGGTCTCGGACCGGTGGGGGCGGCTGCGGACCATGGTCGTGGCGGTGGCCGCCGCGACCGCCCTGGGGCTCGTCATGCCGCTGGCCCCCGGGTTCGAGGCCCTCGTGGTGCTGCGCTTCGCCGAGGGCGCGGCCCTCGGCGGGATCCCGGCGGTGGCCATGGCCTATCTCGCGGAGGAGGTCGCCGGCCGGCACACCGCGGTCGCCGCGGGCACCTACGTGGCGGGCACCACCATCGGCGGGCTGGCCGGGCGCATCGTCGCCGCCCCCGTGGGCGACGCCCTCGGCTGGCGGGCCGGCACGCTCACGGTGAGCGTGCTCGCCGCGGCGGCCGCGGTCGCGTTCGTGCTCCTGGCCCCGCGCCAGCGCGGCTTCGTGCGCCGCTCCGTGCGCCTGACCGGCGCGGACGGGCTGGCCGGGCGGGTGCGGGCGAACCTGGCCGACCCGGGGCTGGTCGTGCTCTGCGTGCTCGCGTTCCTGCTCATGGGCGGGTTCGTGGCGATCTACAACTACCTGGGCTTCCACCTCGGCGAGGAGCCCTTCGGCGTCTCGCAGACCCTGGTGAGCCTGCTGTTCCTGGCCTACCTCTCCGGAACGTGGTCCTCCGGGGCGGCCGGGCGGGCGGCCGCCGCGCGCGGGCGCCGCACGGTGCTGCTGGGCAGCGGGGCGCTCATGCTCGCGGGCCTGGCGGGCACGCTGGCGCCCTGGCTCCCGGTGGTCGTGGCGGGGCTGCTCGTGTTCACCGCGGGGTTCTTCGCCGCCCACGCGGTCGCCTCCGGGTGGGTGGCCGTGCGGGCGAGCACCGGGCGGGCGCAGGCCTCCTCGCTGTACACGCTCTTCTACTACGCGGGCTCCTCCGTGCTCGGCTGGGCCGTGGGCCTCGCCTACACCGGGGCCGGGTGGGCCGCCGCGGTCGGCGCGGTCGCAGGCCTCGTCGTCGTCGCCGCCGTGCTCGTGGCCCTCGTGCTGCGCGACCCGGCGCCCGGGCGCTGAGCCGGCTCAGCCGTCGCCGCCGCCCCAGCGCAGGGGGAACACCTCGAAGGTCGAGGCGAGCTCCACCCCGGCGCGCGCGCCGGCCGCACGGGCCCCTTCGCGCAGGAACGCGTCCGGGTCGAAGTCCGCCCAGCCCAGCCCCTCGAGGTAGGCGCGGTGGGCGCGCAGCGACTCCACGCCCGCCTCGAAGGTCGCGGTGACGTCCACCGCGTGCCGGGCCCCGGGCGAGGCGGCGGCCCACACGGCGCGCACGTCGGGCCACGGGGCGAGGCCGGCCTCGACCTGCTCCGGGAAGACCCACCGGTTGCCGGCGTCGCGCGCCGCGTCGAGGCTCGCCCGGCCCGCGGCGATGTGGTCGGCCTGGTTGAGGTTCACGGCCCCGTCCCAGGTGTCGCGGAAGTTGTTGGTGATCACCACGTCCGGGCGGTGCCGGCGCACGACCTCCGCGATCCGCCGGCGCAGGGCCACGCCGTACTCGAGCACGCCGTCGGGCAGGTGCAGGAACTCGACCTGCTCCACGCCCACGACCCGGCAGGACTCCCGCTGCTCCGCCTCCCGCAGGGGGCCGGCCCGCTGCGGGTCGATCCCGTCGATCCCGGCCTCCCCGCTGGTCACGAGGCAGTAGACGACCTCCTTGCCCTGGCCGGTCCAGCGGGCCACGGCCGCGGCGGCGCCGAACTCCATGTCGTCGGGGTGGGCGACGACGACCAGGGCGCGGTGCCAGTCCTCGGGCAGGGGTGTGAGCGGGGTCTCGGTCATGGGGCCATCATGGCCGCCCGGCCCGGGCCCGGGCAACGGTGCGCTCCCGCACGGCGGCGCCGAGCTGCCACAGGGCGTAGCCGCCCAGGGCGGCCGCGACGGCGACGGTGCCCGCGCGCTTCTGTCCGGGGTCCAGGGCCGTGGCCAGGTGGCCCGCCCACGGCACGTGGTAGCGCACGAGCCCCCGCAGCTGCACGTGGGTGATCTCGCCCTCGTCGGCGGCGTCGTTGGCGTCGCCGCGGGTCGTGAAGCTGCGCCGGCCCTCGCCGTCCTGGGCGATCGCGACGACCCGGTGGGTGACGAGCGTGGCGTCGTCGGGCCGGGGCATGAACGTCACGACGTCGCCGACCGCCAGGCGCTCGGCGTCCCCGGGGCCCTCGAGGGGCTCGACGACGACCTGGCTGCCGGTCGGCACGGCCGGTTCCATGGACCCGGAGACCACCGTCAGGGGCACCCAGCCGAGCGCGCGGGGCACCGCGACGGTCGCGAGCAGCAGGGCGGCGACCACGGCGAGCAGGCCCAGCAGCACCGTGCGGGCCGCGCCGTGCAGGACGCGGCTCACGCCGTGTCCCCCGGGCACGCGATCTTGTGGCTGTTGCCGGGGGAGTGCAGCGTCCACAGGGCGGGCGGGTCCGCCGCCGGGCCGGCCGCGGTCCGCGGCCGCACCGTGAACTCCCAGGGCGACTGCCTGCCCGGGCCGCGCTCGGCCGCCGGGATGTCGTCCACGGTCAGGAGGGCCTGCCGCACGCTCCCGTCGCCGAGGGTCCGCAGCGTCTCCCAGGTGCCGCCGGCGGCCTGCGGGCGCCGCAGCAGCTCCCACCCCAGGACCTCGTCCGGGCCCTGCCAGGTCCAGGTGACGAGGGCGTCCTTGCCGGCGGCGGTGCACCCGGCCGGGGTCGCGGGCTCCTCGGCCGGCGCCTCGGCGGGCTCCTGGCCGCCCGGCTCCTGGCCGCCCGGCTCCTGCCCGCCGGGGTCCTCCCCGGGCGGTTCCTGCCCGGCCGGGGGCTGCGCGGCGGGCAGGTCCACGGGGACCGCGGTCTCCCACGTGCGCTCGGCGCGCTGGGAGACCCCGTCGAGGGAGAGGGCCTCCAGGCGGGTCAGGACCCGCAGGGACCGCCCGTCCCAGGGCCGCAGCGTCTCCGCCGGGACCTCCGCGAGGGAGACCTCCAGGCACAGGCGGGCCGTCGCGTCCCGCGGCAGCGGGGCCGGCTCCCCGGCCACGGCCGTGACCGGGGAGCCGGCCCCGCGCGCGGTCCACGCCGCCGGTCCGGCGCAGCCGTCCTGCCAGGCGAAGGAGGCCCCGGCGAGCGCGAGGACCGTGCCGTCCGGGGCGAGCACGGAGACGTCCGCGGGGCGGGCGAGGACCCCGAAGCCCGAGGTGTTCGTCAGCACGGCGGCGCGGTCGCCGTCGGCGGCGACCTCGAGGCCGGCGCGGCCCGTGGTCGAGGCGGGCACGGCCACCTGCTCGGCGGTGCGCCACGCGGCCCGGGTCGCGGTGCCGGGGGTGGTGAGGACGACGCCGGCGAGCAGGACGAGGACGCCGAGGAGGTAGAGGACGGTGTGGCGCGGCTGGGTCACGGGGGTCTCCGGTAGGGGTCAGCGCTGGGCGAGGGAGAGCGTCAGCGGGCCGGGGGCGGCGGTGGCGCCCGCGGCGCCGGGGAGGTCGTAGCGGACGGTGACGTCGTAGGCGGCGCCGTCCCGGGCCGGGACCACGGCGCGACCCTCCGCGCCGGTGACCGTGGGGAGCGGGGAGCCGGGGTCCGCGGGGGTGATCTCGACGCGCGGGGCGGTCGCGCCGGCGGGGGCGCCGGCGTCGACCGCGAGGTCGGCGGCCAGCCGGGTGCCCTCGAGGACGGGGACGGCGCGGGTCCGGACGACGACGGTGCTGCCCGGTGCCGTCGGTCCCGGCACGGCGTCCGGGCCGGTGAGGTCCGTGGTCACGGCGACGACCGCGCCGGTGGCGTCGAGGTCCTCGTGGTGCAGGGTCACGGTGGTGTCCTCGAGGACGAGCTCGAGGCCGCCGGTGGTGATCGTGGCGACCTCCAGCGGCGCGGTCGCGGACCAGCGGGCGGCGGTGCCGTGGTCGGTGCCCAGCAGGGCGGCGAGCAGCCCGGCGAGCAGGGCCGCGGCCGCGGCGGTGCGCAGGGGCCGGGCGGGGCGGGTCGTGCGGGGGAGCGTCACGGGGGCCTCCGGGGGAGGGACGGCAGGACGGGGGAGGGGGCGTCCCGGTGCGGCGGTGCCGCACCGGGACGCTGCGGGGGCGGTCGGCCCCCGCGGGATCACTTCTGCTCGAGCTGCAGGGAGATGCCGTCGAAGGTGATCTTCTGGTTCTGGTACTGCGTGCCGGTCACGGAGTCGCCGATCCAGGTGAACGTGCCGGTCACCGTGACCGTCTTGCCGTCGTCGGCGGAGGTGACGTCGTAGGCGCTGTCGTCGTCGGTGTCCGCCAGACCGGTCACCTCGACGTCGTAGTCGAGGAGGCCCTGGCGCTCGGCGTAGTCGAGGTACTGCTTCGTGGCGCCCTCGTAGGCCAGCGACAGGTCGGCGTCGAGGTTCTTGCCGCGGGCGTCGACCACGGCGGTGGTCGTGAACTGCAGCGTGTCGCCGGGCACGATGCGGTCCGTGGCCGGGTCGAACGCCTCGTCACCGAGGGTCCAGGCGGGGCCGGAGACGTTCTCGAGGGAGAGGGAGCCGGTCGAGATGCCCGTGGAGCCCACGGCGGCGGCCTCGTCGGACCACTTGGCGAAGGTCCCGCCGCCGGCGGCGAGCAGGCCCGCGGCGACGACGCCGGCGAGCACGGCCCTGCCGGTGCGGCGGTTGCGGCCGGTGGTGGGGGCGGTGTGCTGGGGTGCGGTGGACATGGGTGTTCCTTTGCGAGAGAGGGTGGGAGGGGAGCGCGCTGGATCGGCGCGCCGGGCGGGCATCCGGTGCCGTGGCCCGCGGGAGCGGCGGGGCCCGCCGGCCCGGGGATCGATCGGGCCGGCGGACCGCCCGCTGCGGCGCTCGCGGGGTCCGCGGGCGCCGTGGGGAGGCGGTGGATCGCCCGGGACGCCACCGGCAACCCACCGGCGCCGTCCCCGACGAGTTCGAGACTAGACAAAAGTCCATGAATTCGAACAGAGCTGATCCGTCCCCAGTTCCCCCGACGTTACTGAGCGGTAATGTCCCCCGCTCGGCGGCGGTCCCCGATGCCGCCACGCAGGACGCGCCCCGCCGTCGTCCGTCGCCGCGCGGGCGACGGGCGGCCTAGGATCACGGGGAGGGCCCCGCCCCGGGGCACGGACGGGAGGAGACCATGACCCGCGCGTCCCGGCGCCACCGTGTGCACCGCTACACCGCCGACGGCGCCGTCTCGGCCCGCGCCGACACCGTGGCCGGCGAGGAGCCCCTCGAGATCCGGCTCGGCGGGCGTCCCTTCACCGTCACGATGCGCACCCCGGGCCACGACTTCGACCTCGTCGGGGGCTTCCTCGTCTCCGAGGGCGTGGTCTCGGCCGCGGAGCAGATCGTGCGCATGGACTACCGCGGCGGGGTCGACGCCGACGGGCGGCGCTCCTACAACGTGGTCGACGTCGTGCTCGCCCCCGGGGTCGTGCCGCCGGACACCTCCATGGAGCGCCACGTCTACACGTCGTCGTCGTGCGGGGTGTGCGGCACGGCCTCGATCGAGGCCGTCACGAAGGTCTCCGCGTTCGGTCCCGCCGGGGACGGGGTCCGCCTGCCGGTCGCCGGCCTGCTCGCCCTGCCGGAGCGCCTGCGCGCCGCCCAGCGGCTGTTCGACACCACCGGCGGCGTCCACGCCGCCGGGCTCTTCCGCTTCCCCGGGGACGACGACGGGCCCGAGCTGCTGTGCGTGCGCGAGGACGTCGGCCGGCACAACGCCGTGGACAA
Organism: Kocuria flava; assembly: GCF_001482365.1. Classification (NCBI taxonomy): domain Bacteria; kingdom Bacillati; phylum Actinomycetota; class Actinomycetes; order Micrococcales; family Micrococcaceae; genus Kocuria; species Kocuria flava. Next base: position 1,269,996 of record NZ_CP013254.1, read on the forward strand.
GGTCGTGGGCTGGGCGCTGCGCGAGGGCCTGCTGCCGCTGCGCGGGACCGTCCTGCAGGTCTCCGGCCGGGCCTCGTTCGAGCTCGTGCAGAAGGCGCACCTGGCCGGGATCCCCGCGCTCGCGGCGGTCTCGGCGCCCTCGGCGCTCGCGGTCGAGCTCGCGGAGCGGACCGGGACCACGCTGCTGGGCTTCAGCCGCGGCGCGTCCTTCAACGCCTACGCGGGCCGGGACCGCATCGCGGGCTGAGGGGCCGGCCCGGGCCCGCCCGGCCGCTGAATAGGATGAACGCCATGAAGCCCTTCCTGCTGCTCGCCACCCGGTCCGAGGACGACGTCGCGGACGAGGAGTACGAGACGATCTGCCGCTTCAGCGGCCTGCGGGAGGAGCAGCTGCACCGGGTCCGGCTGGAGGCCGGGCCCATGCCCCCGATCGACCTGCACCGCTACTCGGGGGTCATCATCGGGGGCTCCCCGTTCAACTCCTCGGACCCCCCGGAGCTGAAGTCCGAGGTCCAGCGCCGGGCCGAGGCGGAGATGCGGGACCTGCTCGACGAGGTCGTCGCCCGCGACTTCCCCTTCCTCGGCGCCTGCTACGGGGTGGGCACGCTGGGCACGCACCAGGGCGGGGTCGTCGACCGCACCCGCGGGGAGGAGATCGGCGTGATCGAGGTGAGCCTCACGGAGGAGGGGCGCCGCGACCCCCTGCTGCGGGAGCTGCCCGAGGTCTTCCACGGCTACGTGGGGCACAAGGAGGGCACCCGCCGGCTCGCCCCCTCGGCCGTCCTGCTGGCCACCGGCACCGACTGCCCCGTCCAGATGTTCCGGGTCGGGCGCAACCTCTACGCGACGCAGTTCCACCCGGAGCTGGACGGCCCCGCGCTGGTCAACCGGATCGAGGCGTACAAGGAGCACGGCTACTTCCCCGCCGGCGACGCCGAGCGCGTGAAGGACCGGATCCGCACGGGCCCGGCCGTCACCGAGCCGCGCCGGATCCTGGCCGCCTTCGCCGACCGCTACGCCCGCTGAGGCGCGCCCCGGCCGGGCGCCGGGCGCGGCCGATAGCGTAGGGGCATGACCACCCGCACCGTGCCCTGGGCGCCCGCCGGCGACGACGCCCGCCCGGGCCCGCCCGCCCGCCGACTGCCCTACCACCGGCTGGGCCACGCCGACCCGGCCCACCGCTGGTGGAAGCCCCTCGTGGAGCTGCTGGTCTTCGGCGCCGTCTACGTGCTGCTCAGCGCCGTGCTGGGCATCGTGTGGACCCTGTGGCTGATCGCCACCCGCGGCGAGGGCGCGCTCGACGAGCTGCTGGGGGACCTGGCGAGCCTGGACATCATGGACCCGGCGCTGCTGTTCATGACGCTGTTCTCCGTGGTGCTGATGATCCCGGCGATCGTCGTGGCCCGGCTGGTCACGGGCCCCCGCCCGCTGGGGCTGCTGCTGTCCGTGACGGGGCGGCTGCGCTGGGGCTTCCTGGTCCGCACGACCCTGCTCGCCCTGGCCGTCTACGCGGTGGGCCACGGCCTGCTCCTGGTCCTCGAGCTGGCCACCACGGGCTCGCTGCAGCCGGTCGCGCCGCCGGAGCCGCCCGCGCAGCTGTGGCTGATCGTGCCGATGATCGTGCTGCTCGTGCCCCTGCAGTGCGCGGCCGAGGAGCTCGTCTTCCGCGGCTACCTGCTGCAGACCGTCGGGCGCTGGGTGCGCTCCCCGGCCCTGGCGGTCCTGCTGCCGGTGCCGCTGTTCACCTTCGCCCACCTCTACGACGTCTGGGGGCTGCTCGCGGTCGCGGCCATGGCGGTCGTGGCCGGGTGGCTGAGCTGGCGCACCGGCGGGCTCGAGGCCGCGATCGGGCTGCACGTGGTGAACAACGTGCTCGCGTTCTCCCTCGCGGCCGCCGGCTGGGCCGACCCCATGCCCGAGGAGTCCACGTGGGTCTCCCTGGCCTCCGCGCTGCCGCTCTACCTCGTCTTCGCCTGGCTGGTCGTGCGCGACGCCCGCCGGCGGGGGATCGAGGTCACCCGCACGGTCCCCGCCGTCCCGGCCCCGGCGCCGCTCCCGCCCGCCGGCGGCGGTCCGGGCGGGTCCGGCGGATGGGTGTGCCCCGGCCCGCCGGCGTGCCCCGGGCACTGGGCCGCCCCGGCCCCCGCCCCGGGGCCGCGTCCGTAGACTGGCCGGCATGGCAGCGCACGAGACCTCCCCCGACCCCCGCTCCGTCGTGGCCGACCTCGGCCGCTACGTCACGGACTCCCCGAGCTCCTACCACGCGGCCCGGGCCGCGGCGGCCCGGCTCGAGGCGGCCGGCTTCACCCGCCTGCCGGAGGAGGAGCCGTGGCAGCACGTGCACGGGCGCCGCTACGTGCTGCGCGACGGGGCGCTGATCGCCTGGGTCGCCCCGCACGGGGTGCCCGCCGGCGCCGGCTTCCGGATCCTCGGGGCGCACACCGACTCGCCGGGCTTCAAGCTCAAGCCGCGCCCCGGCACGAGCGCCCACGGGTGGCACCAGGCGGGCGTGGAGGTCTACGGCGGGCCCCTGCTGAACTCCTGGCTCGACCGCGACCTGCGCCTGGCCGGGCGCCTCGTGGTGCGCGGCGAGGACGGGACGCCCACCGAGGTGCTGACCGCGACCGGGCCCGTGGCCCGCATCCCGCAGCTGGCGATCCACCTGGACCGGGAGGCGAACAAGGGGCTGACCCTCGACCGGCAGCAGCACCTCCAGCCCGTGTGGGGCGCGGGCGCGGAGGGCGCCGACGTCCTCGCGCTGCTGGCTGCGCACGCCGAGGGCGGCCCCGTGGACCCGGGGCGCGTCCTGGGCCACGACGTGGTGCTGGCCGACACCCAGGAGCCCGCGCTCCTGGGCGCCTCCGGCGAGCTGTTCGCCTCCGGCCGGCTCGACAACCTCTCCTCCGTCCACGCCGGGCTCACCGCCCTGGTCCGGGAGGCGGAGGCCCTCGAGAGCGGCCGGCGGATCGCGGTGCTCGCCGCGTTCGACCACGAGGAGATCGGCTCCGGCACCCGCTCCGGGGCCGCGGGCCCGTTCCTCGAGGACGTGCTCGTGCGCGTGGCCGAGGCCCTGGGCCGGACGTCGGCCGAGCACCGCCGGGCGCTGGCGGACTCGGTGTGCCTGTCCGCGGACGCCGGCCACCTGGTGCACCCCAACTACGCCGGCCACCACGACCCGGTGAACCGTCCCGAGCCGGGGGCCGGGCCGCTGCTGAAGCTCAACGCCGACCAGCGCTACGCCACGGACGCGGTGGGCGCCGCGATCTGGGCGGCCGCGTGCGAGCGCGCGGGCGTGGCCCACCAGCAGTTCGTCTCCAACAACCGGATCCCGTGCGGGTCCACGATCGGCCCGCTGACCGCCACCCGGCTGGGCATCCGCACGATCGACGCCGGGATCGGGCTGCTGTCGATGCACTCCGCCCGCGAGCTGTGCCACGTGGCCGACGCCGCCGCGCTCGGCGCCGTCGCCGGGGCGTTCTTCACCGGCTGAGGACCCCGCGCGCACGCAGCAGGGGCGCCCCCGCGCGGGGACGCCCCTGCTGCGCTGCGGGCCCGGGTCAGCGCGCGGCGGTCCCGGCGACCACCCGCTCGGCGGGGAACTGCGGCATGGCGATGTCGGCCATGCGCGCCAGCACGCGCACCACCTGGCAGGAGTAGCCGAACTCGTTGTCGTACCAGACGTAGAGCACGAGCGAGCTGCCGTTGACGATGGTCGCCAGCCCGTCCACGACGCCCGCGCGGCGCGAGCCCACGAAGTCGGTGGAGACGACCTCGGGGGAGTCGGTGTAGTCGATCTGCTTGCGCAGGGACGAGTTCAGCGAGATGTCGCGCAGGTACTGGTTGACGGCGTCCTTGGACTCCGGGGCGTTCTCCAGCTGCAGGTTCAGGATCGCCATGGACACGTCCGGGGTGGGGACGCGGATGGCGTTGCCGGTGAGCTTGCCGGCCATCTCGGGCAGGGCCTTGGCCACGGCCTTCGCCGCACCGGTCTCGGTGAGCACCATGTTCAGGGCGGCGGAGCGGCCGCGGCGGTCGCCCTTGTGCCAGTTGTCGATGAGGTTCTGGTCGTTGGTGTAGGAGTGCACCGTCTCGACGTGGCCCTGGGCGATGCCGTACTTGTCGTTGAGCACCTTCACGACCGGGGTGATCGCGTTGGTGGTGCACGAGGCGGCGGAGAGGATCCTGTCCTCGGGCACGATCACGTCGTCGTTGACGCCGCAGACGATGTTCTTCAGCTCGCCCTTGCCCGGGGCGGTGAGCAGGACCTTGGCCACGCCCTTGGACCCCAGGTGCTTGGACAGCCCGGCCTCGTCGCGCCACACGCCGGTGTTGTCCACGACGATCGCGTTGTCGATGCCGTAGGCGGTGTAGTCGATCTCGGAGGGGTCGTTCGCGTAGATGAACTGGATCGCCACCCCGTTGGCGGTGATGACGTTGTTCTCCTCGTCGACGTGGATCGTGCCGTCGAACTTCCCGTGCACGGAGTCGCGGCGCAGCAGGGAGGCGCGCTTGACGAGGTCGTTGCCCGGCTTCTTGCGCACGACGACGGCGCGCAGGTTCAGCCCGGTGCCGTCGTTGCGGTTGACGAGGATGCGGGCCAGCAGGCGGCCGATCCGGCCGAAGCCGTAGAGGACGACGTCCTGCGGCTCGGGGGTGTTCTGGTCCCTGCGCCCGACGACCGGGGCGAGCTCCTCGCGCAGGAACGCCTCGAGGTCCAGGTCGGACTCCTTGGACATGCGGTTGAGCTTGCCCAGGTCCACGGCGCACGTGCCGAGGTCCAGGCGGGAGAGGGTCTCCAGGAGGCGGGTCGTGTCCTCGAGGGGCAGCTCCTCGCCGTCGATGCGGCGGGCGAAGCGGTGCGCCTTGATGATCTGGGTGACGGACTTGTGGACGAGCGAGCGTCCGTAGACCGTCGGGACGACCTTGTTCTCGCGGTGCAGCCGGCCGACCAGGGGAACGACGGCCTCGGCAAGCGCCTCGCGCTCGGCCCAGCTCTCGGGGGTGCTCAAGAATGACCTACTTCCTCGGCCGGGGACCTCGTCGTGTCCGGCCGTGTCGTGCCGCGCGTCGTTGCGCGGTCTCGGGACGCGTGCGCCGCTGCGGGGTCTTCGCGGAGGGCACCGCCGCCCATTCTAGGTGTACCCGGTCAGGACGTTGGTAGCAGGAGGGTGTTGACGTGAGGAGAGCCTCCGGGTGGGGTGTGGCTTGTCTAAGGCCCACATCCACCACGGAGGCTCCCGTGTCCCACCGTAATGCCCGCACCACCGTCCACGGCAGGCTGCTCATCGTCTCCCGGCACCGTTCCGGGATGCCGAAGTCCCACATCGCCAAAGCCATGGGGATCTCGCGCAAGTGTGTGTCTCACTGGATCGCCCGCTACGACACCGAGGGCGAGACCGGTCTGCAGGACCGGTCCTCCCGCCCGCACACCACCCCGACCCGCACCTGCCCGAGCACGGAGCAGCGGGTCCTGGCGCTGCGCGCCAGGACCCGGCGGGGCCAGGACTGGATCGCAGGTGAGCTGGGCATCCCGGCACGCACGGTGGGGCGGATCCTGGCCCGCCACCAGGTCCCGTACCTGCGGGAGCTGGACCCGCTCACCGGTGCGGTGATCCGGTCCTCGAAGACCACCGCGGTGCGCTACGAACGCGAGCACCCCGGGGAGTTGGTGCACATGGACGTGAAGAAGCTCGGGCGGATCCCTGATGGTGGCGGCTGGCGTGCCTTGGGGCGTGCGAACGCGGTCAGAGATCGACGCCATGGGCCCGGCTTCGACTACGTGCACTCGGTGGTCGACGACCACTCGAGGCTGGCGTACTCGGAGATCCACGCCGATGAGAAGGGCGCCACCTGCGCGGAGTTCCTGGCCCGGGCGGCCGTCTACTTCGCCGGCCACGGGATCCCGAGGATCGAGCGGGTGATGACCGACAACGCCTTCGCCTACCGTCATTCCGCGGCCGTGCGGGAGGTGGTCGCGGCCCTGGGTGCCAAGCAGATCTTCATCCGCCCGCACTGCCCGTGGCAGAACGGCAAGGTGGAGCGCCTCAACCGCACCCTGGCCACCGAGTGGGCCTACCGGCAGGTCTTCATCAGCAACGACGAACGCACCGCCGCCCTTGCCCCCTGGATCGAGCACTACAACACTGAAAGACGCCACAGCGCACTCGGCGGACACCCACCGGTCAGCCGCCTGCGACCAACCTCATGACCGGGTACATCTAGGCGCACCGGGGCCCCCGGGGTGGCCTGCGTTACGCTCCCGCGCCGCCGGGTCCGCGCGGGGGCCGGGTGCTACCGTGTGGGCATGCTGACGGTGATCGGAGAGGCCCTCGTCGACGTGGTCTCGAAGCAGGGCCAGGAGCCCCGGGCGCACGCGGGCGGCAGCCCCATGAACGTGGCCGTCGGGCTGGCCCGGCTCGGCCACGAGGTGCAGTTCCTGGGCCGCTACGGCGGCGACGAGCACGGCACCCGCGTCCAGGCGCACCTGCGGGACAACGGGGTGCGCCTGCCCTTCGAGCCCGACACCCGGCCCACCTCCGTGGCCGAGGCCGTGATCGACGACGACGGCGCCGCCACCTACGACTTCCGGCTCGACTGGTCCCTCGAGCTGGACGACGACCGGCTCGAGCGGCTGCTGGCCGGCACCGAGCTGCTGCACGTCGGCTCGATCGGGGCGATGCTCGAGCCCGGCGCCTCGAGGGTCCGCCGGGCCGTGGAGCTCGCCCACGGCCGGGCCGTGGTCTCCTACGACCCGAACTGCCGGCCCTCGATCATCCCCGACTCCTCGGCCGCCCGGGCGCGGGCGGAGGAGCTGGTGGCCCTCGCCGACGTCGTGAAGGCCTCCGACGAGGACCTGCTGTGGCTCTACCCCCACCGCAGCGTCGAGGAGACCGCCGCGGCGTGGCTGCGGGCGGGAGCGCGCCTCGTCGTCGTCACCCGCGGCCCGATGGGGCCCTGGGCCCGGACCCGGGCCACCGGCCCGCGCGGGGTGGAGGTCCCGGCCGCCCGTGCCGAGGTCGTGGACACCGTGGGCGCCGGCGACTCCTTCATGGCCGCGACCCTGGGCTGGCTCGCCGACCACGGCTACACCGGGGCCACCGCCCGCGAGCGGATCGACGACCTCGACGCCGGGCAGGTCGAGGACCTGCTGCGCTTCGCGGCCGCGGCCGCGGCCGTCACCGTCTCGCGCGCCGGCGCGGACCTGCCCCGGCGCGAGGACCTGCCCCGCGGCTGACCCCGCGCCCGACGCACCCGACCGCACGTCCCCGACCGGAAGGAGAGCCCCGTGCTCGACCGCGAACCCTACGCCGACCTGCCCGACCTGCCGAGCTTCACGCTCACCTCGGAGGACCTCACCGACGGCGGGCCGCTCCACCCCGACCAGTGCTCCGGCATCATGGGCGCCGGCGGGCGGGACGTCTCCCCGCAGCTGAGCTGGTCCGGTGCCCCGGAGGGCACGAAGAGCTACGTGGTGACGATGTTCGACCCCGACGCCCCCACGCCCAGCGGCTTCTGGCACTGGTGCCTGTCCAACATCCCCGCCGACGTCACCTCCCTCGAGCGGGGCGCGGCCTCGAACCCGCCGGCGGGGGCGGTCAAGCACCGCAACGACGGCGGCACGGACGAGTACATCGGCGCCGCCCCGCCCCCCGGCCACGGCCCGCACCGCTACGTCGTGTGCGTGACCGCCGTCGGGGAGGAGACCATCGAGGTCGACGAGAGCGCCAGCCCGGCCGCCGTGAACTTCCAGCTGTTCAGCCACGGCATCGCCCGCGCCTGCCTGACGGGCGTGCACGAGAGGTGACGCGCCGACCGTGAGCCCGCCCCTGGAGGTCCCCCCGCCGGGGACCCCGATCCGGCTGATCGCCAGCGACCTCGACGGCACCGTCCTGGGCCGGGACTTCCGCTTCCGCCCCCGCACGGTCGAGGCGCTGCGCGCCGCCCAGGACGGCGGGCTGCACGTGGTCTTCGTGACGGGCCGGCCGATGCGCTGGCTGGACCCCCTGCGCGAGCAGCTCGCGCACGAGGGCGTGGTCATCTGCTCCAACGGCGCGGTCGTCTACGACCTCGCGGCCGACCGCGTCGTGGAGTCGAGCCTGTTCCCCGTGCACGAGGCCTTCGCGGTGATGGACGAGATCGCGGCCCGCCACCCCGGGTCGCTGTTCGCCGCCGAGACCCTCGAGGGCGTCTACACCGACCACGGGTGGGCCCGCACCGACCGGATGGAGAGCGGGGCCCCGCGGACGGGCCCGCTGCGCGAGCAGGTCCCGGCGGAGCCGGGGCTCGTGAAGTTCCTGGCCAAGCGGGACGGGGCGGAGCCCCACGCCTACGTGCGGGCGCTGACCGAGCTGGTGGGCGGGCGGCTGTCCGTGACCTCCTCCGTGGCCGGGAGCCCGCTCGTGGAGATGGGCCAGCGGGGGCTGACCAAGGCCCGCACGCTCACCCAGTACGCGGCCGAGCGCGGGATCGGCCCGCACGAGGTGCTCGCCTTCGGGGACATGCCCAACGACCTCGAGATGCTCACCTGGGCCGGGCACGGCTACGCCATGGCGGACGGCCACCCCGCGGTGGTCCGGGCGGTCGGGCGCACCGCCCCGCCCTTCGCCGAGGACGGCGTGGCCCGGGTGATCGAGGCGCTGCTGCGCGAGCAGGCGGGGGAGCGGCCTGCGGGACAGGTCTCTACGGCTGGGTAACAATGGGGTCGTGGACACCCCAGCACCCCGCCCCGCCGCGCCGGCGGCCCTCGCCCACCGCGGCTTCTCCCCGGAGGGCGCCGAGAACACCCTCGACGCCGTCCGCGCCGCCCGCGACCTGGGCTACGCGTGGATCGAGACCGACGTGAACACGACCGCCGACGGCGTCGTGCTCAGCTTCCACGACGAGACCCTCGACCGCGTCACCGGCACGCCCGGGGCCGTCTCGGCGCTGACCTGGGAGCAGGTCCGCCGCGCACGCGTCGCCGGCGGCCCGGCCATCCCCACCCTCGCGGAGCTGCTGCGCGCCTTCCCCGAGCTGCGGTTCAACATCGACGTCAAGGACGAGGCCTCGGTCGCGGCCCTGCCGCCGCTGCTGCACGAGCTCGGCGCCGCCGGGCGGGTGCGCGTGACCTCGTTCTCCGAGAGCCGCCGGCGGCGCACCCTGCGGGCCCTGCGCGCGCTCACCGGCGGCCCGGTGCCCACCTCCTCCGGCAAGGAGGGGATGCGGCTGCTGCTCGTGAGCTCGTGGCTGGGCGGGCCCGCGTGGCGGATCGCCCGCCGGCTGGCCGCCCGGTGGATCGAGCCCTTCGACACCGTCCAGATCCCCCGCCGCCACCGCGTGCGCGGGGGCCGGGAGATCGAGCTCGTCACCCCCCGCTTCCTCGCCTTCGCCCACCGCCACGGCATCGCGGTGCACGTGTGGACCGTCAACGACCCCGAGGAGATGGCCGAGCTGCTCGAGCTCGGCGTGGACGGGATCGTCACCGACCGCGCCGACCTGCTCGCGGACCTGCTCGCCCGCCGCGGGCAGTGGCCGCCCTCCGGCGTGTGAGCCGTGGCACCCGGGTCCGGGCCGTGGCAGGGTGGGCCCATGACCGACATCACCGCCCTGCCCGCGGACCCGGAGCCGTACGTGCTCGCCGAGGTCCGCGACGGGACCGGCCACCTCGTGCTGAACCGGCCCCGCCAGCTCAACGCGCTCACCGCGCAGATGTACCTCGACCTGCGCGCGGCCCTCGACGCGTGGCGCGACGACGACGCCGTGGACCACGTGCTGGTCACCTCCGCCTCCCCGAAGGCGTGGTGCGCCGGCGGGGACATCCGCCAGGTCCGCGAGGCCGTCACGAGCGGGCGGATCGGGGCGGCCACGCGGGTCTTCGCCGTCGAGTACGCCCTCGACTGCCTCATCGCCGACTACCCCAAGCCCTACGTGGCGCTGATGAACGGCATCTGCATGGGCGGGGGCATGGGCATCTCCGTGCACGGCTCCCACCGGGTGGTCGGCCCCTCGACCGTGCTGGCCATGCCCGAGACGCGGATCGGCTTCTTCACGGACATCGGCGCCTCCTGGTTCCTGCCCCGCGTCTCGCGCCCGGGACGCCGGGACGAGCCCGGCCTCGCCGTCGGCCGCTGGCTGGCCCTGGGCGGGCAGCGGATCACCGGGGCGGACGCCGTGGCCCTCGGCCTCGCCGACGTCCTGGTCGCCGACGAGGACTTCCCCGCGCTCGCGGACGCCGTGGTCGCCGAGGGGCCGGAGGCGGCCCTGGCGCGCTTCGCCCGCGACCCGGGACCCTCCGCGGTCGTGGAGCGGTGGGACGAGATCGAGCAGCGCTACGGCGCCGGCACCCTCGAGGAGATCGTCGCCGCGGCCCCCGAGGACCTCGAGGGCATGAGCCCGTCCTCCCTCGTGCGCACCTTCGAGCTGCTCGAGCGCGGCGCCGCCGAGCACGACGTCCGCTCGTGCCTGGGGCGGGAGCTGCGGCTGGCCGCGGACACGATCGCCCGCCCCGACTTCGCCGAGGGGGTGCGCGCGGTGCTCGTGGACAAGGACAACGCCCCGTCCTGGGAGCACGCCTCGGTCGCCGACGTCGACGTCGCCGCCGTGCGCGCCCTGCTCGACGAGAAGCTGCCGCTGCCCCTCTGAGCCCCGCTCACCCGTCCCGGGCGACCGGGGCGGGGCGCACGACGTGGCGGCGCCAGCCCAGCAGGAGCACGACGGCCAGGGCCGCGGTGACGACCACGAACCCGGCGAGGGTGTCCCGGGCGGCGAGGCTGCGGAGGATGCCGTAGACGAGGGTGAACAGCGCTCCCAGCTCGACGCCCTCCGCGAGGACCCGGTGGCGCCGCTCCACGGCCAGGCCCGCCGCGAGCAGCGCCACGGCCGCGACGGTCGCGGCGATGCCGACGTCCCGGTGGTGGGCCGCGGCCCGGTCCTCCCACGCCCGCCGCTGCTCCTCGTAGGCCTGCCACGCCGGCAGCTCCTCGGCCGTCAGGGCCCGGCGCTCCTGAACGAGGGCCAGACCCCCCGGCGGCTCCGGCTCGGGCGGACCGGGGTGGACCGTGCTGATGCCCGTGCCGACGAACAGCGCCAGCATCAGCCCCAGGCAGAACGTGTAGACCGCACGCACCACCCGGGTCTCCGTCGTCGTCATGGACCCGTTCCCTCCGTCGTCCGCCGCTGCCGCCCCCATCATCGCCCGGGCACCGGCCGGCGTCCACGGCCGTCACCTCCCGGGCGGGTCTTCCGCGCCCCCGCACCCCTGCCTACCCTGGGAGCACCTCGGACGGGCCCGGCAGGGAACGGGCCCGGGAAGGCGGGTGGGGACCATGACGATCTACGAGGACCGGGTCGACGCCGGACGTCAGCTGGCCCGGCGGCTGCTGCCGCTGCGGGGCCAGGACGTGGTCGTGCTGGGGCTGCCGCGCGGGGGCGTGCCCGTGGCCTTCCAGGTGGCCATGGCACTGGACGCGCCCCTGGACGTGATCGTGGTGCGCAAGCTCGGCGTCCCGTCCCAGCCCGAGCTGGCGATGGGGGCCATCGGCGAGGAGGGCGCCCGGGTGCTCGACGAGCGCACCGTGCGCTACTTCGGGCTGGGGGAGGAGCAGGTCGCCGCCGTGGAGGAGCGCGAGCGCGCGGTGCTGGAGGAGCGCACCACCCGCTTCCGCGAGGGCCGCGAGCGCGTGGACCTCACCGGGCGCACGGCCCTGGTCGTCGACGACGGCATCGCCACCGGTGCCACGGCCCGGGTGGCCTGCCGGATCGCCCGCCAGCTCGGGGCCGCCCGCGTGGTGCTGGCCGTGCCGGTCGCCCCGGAGGAGGCGGTGGCGCGGGTGGCCGAGGCGGACGAGGTCGTCTGCCTGGCGACCCCGCACTTCTTCACGGCCGTCGGCTACCACTACCGGGACTTCTCGCCGACGGACGACGACGAGGTCGTGGCCCTGCTCGACGCCGCCGCGCGCCGGCACCTGCCGCAGCTGCCGGGGCCCCCGGGGGACGGTGCGGGCGCCGGCACCGGACCCGTGGACCAGGACGTGCGCATCCCCGCCGGCGGGGCCGAGCTGGAGGGGCACCTCGTGCTGCCCCGCCCCGGGGCCGGGGTCGTGGTCTTCGCCCACGGCTCCGGCAGCAGCCGGCACAGCCCCCGCAACCGCTACGTCGCCGAGGTGCTGCAGGAGGCGGGGCTGGGCACCCTGCTCCTGGACCTGCTCACCCCGCGGGAGGAGGCCGACCGCGCCAACGTCTTCGACATCGGGCTGCTGGCGCAGCGCCTGGGCGCGGCCACCGCGTGGCTGCAGCAGCTGCCCGCCGCGGCCTCCTCGCCCGTGGGCTGGTTCGGGGCCAGCACGGGCGCGGGGGCGGCCCTGTGGGCGGCGGCCGAGCCGGGGGCCCGCGTGCGGGCGGTGGTCTCGCGCGGCGGGCGCCCGGACCTCGCGGGCCCGCGCCTGGGCGAAGTCCGCGCGCCGACGCTGCTCGTCGTCGGCGGGCAGGACCCGGAGGTGCTCGCCCTCAACCGGCGGGCCGCGCAGATGCTGCACTGCCCGCACCGGCTGGTCGTGGTGCCCGGGGCCACCCACCTGTTCGAGGAGCCCGGCACCCTCGCGCAGGCCGCCGAGCTGGCCCGCGACTGGTTCACCGACCACCTCGGCGCCTCCGGCGGCGAGGGCGGGGGCCCGCGGTGAGCCCGCGGCGCAGCCCGTCCCCGGGGACGGACGTGCTCGCGCAGATCCGCTCCCTGGCCGGTCCGCTGGTCGCCCCGGAGGACCTCGACCGGCTCGTGGAGCGCTGCGCCGGGGCGCGCTGGGTGTGCGTGGGGGAGGCCTCCCACGGCACGCACGAGTACTACCGGTGGCGGTCGCTGCTGAGCCGCCGGCTGATCGAGGAGCACGGCGTCGCCTGGATCGGCGTTGAGGGCGACTGGCCGGACTGCTGGCGGCTCGACCGGTGGGTGCGCGGGCTCGGCGACCAGGACCTGGACGCCCGCGGCGTGCTCGCCGGCTTCGAGCGGTGGCCCACCTGGATGTGGGCCAACGAGGAGGTCGCCGAGTTCCTGGACTGGCTGCGGGAGTTCAACGAGCGTCGGCCCGCGCCGCGGCAGGTGGGCTTCTACGGCCTCGACGTGTACTCGCTGTGGGACTCCCTGCGCGAGATCATCGCCTGGCTCGAGCAGCACGCCCCCGAGGCGCTGCCGGCGGCCCTGCAGGCCTGGCAGTGCTTCGTGCCCTTCCACGAGGACCCGCACGAGTACGCGTGGAGCACCCGGATCGTGCCGGAGAGCTGCGAGCCGGACGTCGTGGCGCTGCTGGCCGAGGTGCGCCGGCGGACCCTGGGCCGGACCGCGGAGGACCCCGGGGCCTTCACGGCGGCGCTCAACGCGATGGTCGCCGCCGACGCCGAGCGCTACTACCGCACGATGGTCCTCGGCGACCGCCGGTCCTGGAACGTGCGCGACCAGCACATGGCGGACGTCGCGGACCTGCTGGCCCGCCACCACGGCCCCGGGTCGACGGGGCTGGTGTGGGCGCACAACTCGCACGTGGGCGACGCCCGGGCCACCGACATGTTCGACGCGGGGCTGGTCAACGTGGGCCAGCTGCTGCGGGAGCGCCACGCCCCGGCCGAGGTGGTCCTCGTGGGCGCGGCCGGGTGGACCGGCACCGTGGTCGCGGCCGAGGCGTGGGGCGAGCCCGAGGAGGTCGTGGCCGTGCCGGAGGCCCGTGCCGGCAGCCACGAGGACCTGCTCCACCGGGCCCTCGGGGAGCCGGCCGCGATGGTCTTCGGCCGGGACCGGTCGGGACCGTGGCTGTCGGGGCGGTGGGGCCACCGGGCGGTCGGCGTCGTCTACCACCCGTGGCGCGAGGCCGGCAACTACGTCCCCACGCGCATGGGGGAGCGCTACGACGCGCTGCTGTGGTTCGAGGACACCCGGGCCCTGCGCCCGCTGCACCACGAGCTCCCGCCCGAGGAGCCGGAGCTGGGGACCGAGCCGACCGGCCTGTGACCCCGGGCGTCAGCCCGCCGGCGGCGCCGCCGCGGCCGTCTCCGCGGGCGGGCGCGGGCCCTCGTGGCGGTCCTGGAAGAAGCGGCGCCAGCCCAGGAACAGCACCACGGCCAGCCCCACGGACACGGCGGCGAAGGTCAGCCCCGTCTCGTCCGAGGCGAAGCTGCGCCCGACCGCGTAGACCAGGTTGAACAGCCCGCCGAGCATCACACCGTTGGTCAGCACCTGGTTGCGCCGTTCGAGGACCAGGCTCAGGGCCAGCAGCAGGACCGAGGCGGCCAGGGACACCACGGCGACGTCGCGGTTGTAGTCGTTGCGCTCCTCCTGCCACGAGCGCATCTGCTGCTCGTACTCCCGCTCCCGGGCGAGCTGCTCCTCGGTGGGTTCCTCGCCGGGGGTGAACTGCATCTCGACCGGGTACTCGGGCATCTCCGGTCCCGGGTGGAAGGTCTGGATCCCCAGCCCCACGAACAGGGCGATCAGCGCCCCCAGGAAGAAGGTGTAGACGATCTTCATCACTCGGTTGTCGTCCACGGCGCGCTCCGATCCTCGTGCCCCGGGGCCCGCCGCCGGCCGGCCGCGGCGCTCCGGGTGCCTCCATTGTGGGCCGCCTCCGCCCGCGCGGCCAGCACCGCCGCGGCCGGGACGCCCCGGGACCACGACCCGGTGCGCCCCGGCGGGCCGCGGCCCCGTCCGGCCCCCGGTGCGGGCCCGGACGGGGAGGGGCTCGTCATGTGCGCGCGAGCAGACCCGGACCCTTGGGCCCGGGCCCGCGACGGGCCTACCCTGGCGGTGCCGGGGCAGGGCTCCTGCCGCCGGCCGGCTCCCCGGGGAGCGGACGTGGCTCCCCGCCGGCCGCGACCGGCGCTCGGAGGAAGGAGGTCCGACCATGGCCGGACTGATGCGCAGGGACCCGTTCGAGGTGCTGGAGCCGTTCCGCCGGCTCCTGGAGGGCGGGGATCTGCAGGCGGCGACGCCGCGGGTCGAGGAGTTCCGGGAGGGCAGCACCGTGGTGATCCGCGCGGAGCTGCCCGGCATCGACCCCGAGGCGGACGTCGAACTGACCGTCGTGGACGACACGCTGCGGCTGCGCGCCGAGCGGCGCGAGCGCAGCGAGCACAGGACCAAGGACGGCTACCGCTCGGAGTTCCACTACGGCTCGTTCTCCCGCACGCTCCCGCTTCCCGCGGGGTGCAAGGAGGAGGACATCACCGCGACCTACACCGACGGCGTCCTCGAGGTCCGGGCCCCCGTGCGGGAGCAGGACGAGCGGCCGGCGACCCGGCGGATCCCCGTCCGGCGCACCGGCGGGGCCCTGGGCGCGGGCGGCACGAGCTCCGGCGGTGCGGAGACGGGCGGCACGGGTGCCGCAGGCACCGCGGCCGGCGGCACGGCGACCGGCACGGGCACGACCGGCGCGACGCCCGGCACGACGACGGCGGGCGGCACGGGTCCCGCCACCCCGGCCGGCGGGAGCACGGGCGGACCGGCGCCCGAGGGGAGCATCCCGTGACCGAGCCGGAGCGGCCGGGCGAGCGGGTCGTCGTCGGCCTCGACGGCTCGGAGTCCTCGAAGGAGGCGCTGCGCGAGGGCCTGCGCCTGGCCCAGGCCCTCGACCTGCCGCTGGAGGCGGTCATGTGCTGGGAGGATCCCCTCCTGTTCGAGAGCTACCGCGTGGTCGACCCCGAGGAGTTCCGGGTCGCGAGCGAGCAGCTGCTCGAGCGGACGCTGGCGGAGGTCCTCGGGCCCGAGCGCCCCGCCCGGCTGACGTCCCGGCTCCTGCGGGGCCGGCCCGCCGAGCAGCTGATCGAGTGCAGCGAGGGCGCGCGCATGCTCGTCGTGGGCAGCCGCGGGCGCGGCGGGGTCGCCGGGATGCTCCTGGGCTCCGTCGGCTCCGCGCTCGTGTCCCACGCCCGGTGCCCGGTGCTGGTCGTCCGGCACTGACCCGCCCCGCTCCCGTCCCTGCAGGGACGGGAGCGGGGTCCACGACCCACGGCGCCGTCGGCGGCGCGGACGGAGGAGGACCGCCATGACAGCACCCGGACCCGACGAGCAGGCCCCCGTGCTGGTGGGCATCGACGGCTCCGCCGGCTCCCGGGCGGCGCTGCGCGCCGCCGCGCGCATCGCGCAGGCCCTGGACGCCCCGCTCGAGGTGCTCATGCTCTGGGAGGGGCCGCCGCTCTACGAGGGCTGGGACGTCGTGGACCCCGACCGGCCCCCGGAGGGCAGCGTGCGGCTGCTGCGGGAGTCGCTGGCGGAGGTCTTCGGCGAGCGGCTGCCCGCCACGGTGCGGGCCCGGCTGGTGCACGGGCGCCCCGCCGAGCGGCTCGTCGCCGAGAGCGGGCGCGCCCAGCTGCTCGTCGTGGGCCGCCGCGGCCACAGCGGGCTGCGCAGCGCCGCCCCGGGCTCGGTGTCCACCGCCTGCGTGGGGCACGCCCGCTGCCCCGTGATGGTCGTCAAGCACTGACGTCCCGCGCGGCCGGGGACTACCCTGGGAGCACAGGGCGTGCCGGCCCGCGGGACGCCGCGACGAGGGGGTTTCAGCCATGACGGAACCGTCGGAGGACCGCGTCCTGGTCGGGATCGACGGCTCGGAGGCCTCGCAGGAGGCCCTGCGCCTCGCGGCCCGCCTCGCCCGGGCCCTGGGCGCGCCGCTCGAGGCCATCGCCTGCGCCGGGGACCCCACCGTCCTCGACGCCGACCTGCTCGTGGACGAGGAGGCGCTGCGCGCCAACCACGAGCGGATCCTCGCCCGGACGGTGGCGGCCGTGTTCGGCGACGACGTCCCACCGGGCCTGCGCACGACCGTGCTGGGCGGCCGCCCCGCCGGGCGGCTCATCGCCGAGAGCGAGCACGCCCAGCTGCTCGTGCTCGGACGCCACGGCCGCTCCGGGCTCGGGGCGCGCCTGGGCTCGGTCTCCAACGCGTGCGTGGCCTACGCGCACTGCCCCGTGGTGGTCGTCCGGCACTGACGTCCCGCCCGCGCCACCCGCGCGTTCCGGCGCGCGCCGGGGGGCCGGGACGCGGCGGGCGGCGCTCACGGCTCCCGGCGGGGCCCCCGCAGCGCGCGCAGGGCGTTGAGGATCGCCAGCAGGTCCACGACCTCCTGGCTCAGCGCCCCCAGGATCGCCGGCAGCACGCCCGTGGCCGCGACCAGCATCAGCGCCACCGACAGCGCGATGCCCAGCCAGATG
The DNA here is from genome assembly GCF_001482365.1 of Kocuria flava. Classification (NCBI taxonomy): domain Bacteria; kingdom Bacillati; phylum Actinomycetota; class Actinomycetes; order Micrococcales; family Micrococcaceae; genus Kocuria; species Kocuria flava. The sequence goes on from NZ_CP013254.1 coordinate 1,287,165, forward strand.
CTCTGGAGGGCGACCTGCACGGTGCGCCGCCCGATGCGCACGGCCGTGGCGGTGCGCGAGAGGTCCTCAGTGAGGACCACCACGTCCGCGGACTCGCTCGCGGCGGTGGCCCCGCGCGCGCCCATCGCCACGCCGACGTCCGCCACGGCGAGCACGGGGGCGTCGTTGACGCCGTCGCCGACCATCAGCACGGGCCGGTCGGGGGCCTCCCGCACGGTGCGGACCTTGTCCTCGGGCAGGCACTCCGGCAGCACCTCGCGCAGCCCCAGGTCCGCGGCGACGTGCTCGACCGTGGCCCGGGCGTCGCCGCTGAGCACGAGCAGCCGCCGCACCCCCAGGGCGGTGAGCTCGGCCATCGTCGCGGCCGCGTCCGCGCGCACCCGGTCGCTCATCACCAGCGTGCCCGCGAACCGGCCGTCCACCGCGGCGTAGACGGCGAGCTCGCCCGGGCCCAGCGGCTGCTCCGGGGTGCCCGGGGCGCTGCGGGCCACGTGCGCGCGCTTGCCGACGACCACCTCGTGCCCGTCCACCCGCGCCGTCACGCCGTGGGTGGCCTCCTCGTGGGCGGTGCGCGCCGCGGGCAGCACGAGCCCCCGGGCGAGAGCGGCCTCCCGCACCGAGGTGGCCAGCACGTGCGAGGAGTACTGCTCGGCGGCGGCCACCAGCCGCAGCAGCCCGTCCTCGTCCCACGGCGGGGCCGGGTGCACGGCCCGCAGCTCGGGGCGGCCGTAGGTGATGGTGCCGGTCTTGTCGAAGGCGGCCGTGCGCACGCGCGCCAGCCGCTCCAGGGTCCCGGCGTCCTTCACGATCAGCCCGTTGCGGGCGGCCCGGCTCATCCCGCCCAGGAACGCCACGGGCGCCGCCAGCAGCAGGGGGCAGGGGGTCGCCACCACGAGCACCTCGGCCACGACCACGGGGTCCCCGTGCCACCACCACGCCAGCCCGGCCACCAGGAACGCGAAGGCCGTGAACGGCACCGCGTAGCGGTCGGCCAGGCGCACCACCGGGGCCCGGGAGGCGGCAGCCTCGCGGACCATCGCCACGATCGTCGCGTACTGGCTCTCCGCGGCGGTGGCGCTCGCGCGCAGCACCACGGCCCGCTGCTCGTTGAGCACCCCGGAGAGCACCTCGTCCCCGGCCCGGCGGGTCACCGGGAGGGACTCCCCGGTGATCGAGGACTCGTCGAAGTCGGCCTCCGCACTCACGAGCCGCCCGTCCACGGGCACGACCTCGGCCGGGCGCACCAGCAGCTCGTCGCCGGGACGGACCTCCTCGACCGCGACGTCCTCGACGGCGCCCCCGGGCCCGAGCCGGTGGGCGAGCACGGGGGCGCGCTCGAGCAGGGCGTTGAGCTCCTTGCGGGCCCGCTCGGCCGCGTAGTCCTCGAGGGCCTGCCCGCCCGTGAGCATGAGCACGACGACGAGGGCGGCCAGGTACTCGCCCACGACCACGGTGGCCGTGATCGCGGTGACGGCCAGCAGGTCCACGCCCCACCGGCCGGCCAGCAGGTCCCGCACCATGCCCCAGGACACGTGCAGCGCGACCCCCACGGCCCAGGCCGAGCCCGCCCACCGGGCGGCGGCCGGCTCGCCCGCGGCGAGCAGCCCGAGCACCGCGAGCCCCACCAGCAGCGTCGCGGCGACCAGCGGGTAGCGCCGCGGGACGCGCAGGAGGCGGCCGACGGGGCCCGGGGGCGCGGCGGTCCCGGGGCGGGTGCCGACGGGGACGCTCATGCGTCCATTGTGCTCCCGGGACCCGCGGCCAGACGCCGTCCGGTCTCGGCGATCCGCCGGGCCGTGCGCAGGAAGCTGTCGGGGTTCAGGGAGATCGAGTCGATCCCCTCGCGGACCAGGAACTCGGCGAAGTCCGGGTGGTCGCTGGGACCCTGCCCACAGATCCCGATCGGGATGCCCGCGGCGTGGGCCTTGCGGATCGCCTCGGCGATCATGCGGGTCACCGCCTCGTCCCGCTCGTCGAACAGGGCCCGCAGGGCCTCGGCGTCGCGGTCCACGCCCAGGACGAGCTGGGTGAGGTCGTTGGAGCCGATCGAGAAGCCGTCGAAGCGGGCGGCGAACTGCTCGGCGAGGACCACGTTGGAGGGGATCTCGCACATCATGTAGACCTTCAGCCCCTCCCGGCCGCGCTCGAGGCCGTGGGCGGCCATCTCCGCGAGCACCCGGTCCGCCTCGGCGGGGGTGCGGCAGAACGGGACCATGACCACCACGTTGCGGAAGCCGATGTGCTCCCGGACCCGCCGCAGCGCCCGGCACTCGAGGGCGAAGCCCTCCCGGTACCGGGGGTCGTAGTAGCGCGAGGCCCCGCGGAAGCCCAGCATCGGGTTCTCCTCGGCCTGCTCGAAGGCCGCCCCGCCCACCAGGTGCGCGTACTCGTTGGACTTGAAGTCGCTCAGCCGCACGACCACCGGCCGGGGGTGGTGCGGGGCGGCGAGCTTCGCCAGGCCCAGCGCCAGGGTCTGCACGAAGTACTCGCCCGGGTCCTCGAAGCCCTCCGTCAGCTCGGCGATCCGCCGGCGGTCGGCCTCGTCGGCGACCCGCTCGGGGCGGACCAGGGCCATGGGGTGGACCTGGACGATGCTGTTGACCACGAACTCCATCCGCGCCAGGCCCACGCCGTCGGCCGGCAGCCGCCACCAGCGCAGGGCGGCGTCGGGGCTGGCGACGTTGACCATGATCGCGGTGCGCGTGCGCGGCAGCGACCCGAGGTCGACCTCCTCGGCGCGGAAGGGCAGCGTCCCGGCGTAGACCCGCCCGCGCTCGCCCTCCGCGCACGAGACGGTCAGCTCCTGCCCGTCGGCCACGACGGCCGTGGCGTCCCCGGTGCCCACGACCGCCGGCAGCCCCAGCTCGCGGCTGACGATCGCCGCGTGGCTGGTGGGCCCGCCGTGGTCGGTGACCACGGCCGCGGCCCGGCGCATCACGGGCACCCAGTCGGGGTCGGTCGTGCCGGTGACGAGCACCGCCCCGGCCGGGAAGTCCTCGACGTCGGCGGGGGAGCGCACCACCCGCGCCGGCCCGGCCGCGATCACGTCGCCGATGGCCGCGCCCGAGGCGAGCACCGGCCCCGAGCCCTCCAGGTGGTGGACGGTGAAGCGGGTCCTGCCGCGGCGGGCCTGGACGGTCTCCGGGCGGGCCTGCAGCAGGAACAGCTCGCCGGTGGACCCGTCCTCGGCCCACTCCAGGTCCATGGGCCGGCCGTAGTGCTCCTCGACCTGCACCGCCCAGCGGGCCAGGCGCAGCACGTCGGCGTCGTCGAGCACGAACGCCCGGCGCTCCCGGTCGGTCGTGGCCACGAGCCGGGTCCGGGGCGCGGCGGCGGGGGCGTCGTCGTCGCGGACCATCTTCTGCAGCTTCGCGCCCCGGGTGCGCTCGACCACCGGCGCGGGGGCGGCCCCCAGCAGGGGCTTGAACACGACGTACTTGTCGGGGTCCACGGAGCCCTGCACCACGGTCTCCCCGAGGCCCCACGCGGCGCTGACCACGACCACGTCGGGGAAGCCCGTCTCGGTGTCGAGGGTGAACATCACCCCAAAGGCGCCGAGGTCCGCCCGGACCATCTCCTGGACCCCCACGGACAGGGCCACCGCCAGGTGGTCGAAGCCCTTGAGCTCGCGGTAGGTGATCGCCCGGTCGGTGAACAGGGACGCGTAGCAGCGCCGGCACGCCTCGAGCAGGGCCTCCTCGCCGACCACGTCCAGGAACGTCTCCTGCTGCCCGGCGAAGCTGGCGTCGGGGAGGTCCTCGGCCGTGGCGTTGCTGCGCACCGCCACGGCCGGGTCGGCCCGCCCGGTGCGGGCGCCCAGCGCCCGGTAGGCGGCGCGGATCCGCTCGGCCGTGTCCTCGGGGAAGGCCCCGCCCAGGAACAGCTCCCGCACGGCGGCCCCGGTCTCGCGCAGGCCGGCCCGCCCGGACCGGTGCGCCGCGAGCAGCTCCCCGAGCCGCGGGCCGATCCCGTTGGCGGCCACGTAGGCGCGGTAGGCGTCCGCGGAGGTCGCGAAGCCGCCGGGCACGCGCACCCCGCGCCCGCCGAGGGCCCGCAGCAGCTCGCCCAGGGAGGCGTTCTTCCCGCCCACCCGGGGGACGTCGGCCATGCCGAGCTCCTCGAGCGGGAGGACGTCGGGGCCGGACACCTCAGCCCCTCCGCGCGAGCAGCGCCGCGCAGGCCCGCTCGCACCGCCGGGCCGCCTCGGCGGCGACCGCGCAGTGCTCGTAGGTCTCGGCGTGGCGGCCGGAGGCCTCCGCGCAGGCCGCGCCCGCGCCCCGGCACGCCTCGAGCAGCGGCAGCAGCACGGCGTGCCCGTCCCCGGGCTGCGGGAAGCCGCGCCGGGCGAGCACCGCGGCCGTCGCGGCGGCCACGGCGGCGCAGTCCTGCTGGGTGCGCGCGCACTCCCGCAGCTGCGCCACGTCCGGCTCGTCGAGGCACGCGTCCGCGGCGACCAGGCCGACCTGCGCGGCCTCCAGGCACGCCTCCATGCACTCCGCCTCGGCCGAGCGCTCCCCGGTCGGCACCTCGGGCGCCGCCGGGTGCGCCGTGAGGGCGCGGTGGATGCTGTTCATGCCGGTGCTCCTCGGCTCGTGCGGGCCCCGCCCGCCTCAGCCCGCGAGCCGGGCCGCCGGTCCGGCGTCCCGGTCCTCGGGGGCGAGGGGCAGGTCGGGTCGGTAGGGGACCGTGCCGCGGGCCCGGCGGGCACCGGACGGGCCGGCCGGCCGTCCCGGCGCGGGGGTGCCCGCTCGCCGGGCGGCGAGACGGGTCACGGTGCCGTGCACCGGCAGCTCCTCCGGCAGCACGAACGCGACGGGCGGGGTCCCGCGCACGGCCTCCTCGTGCTCGGAGGTCCACCGGAGCAGGTCCACGGCGGCCGCGTCCACGTGGTGGGCCGCCGCGAGGTCGACGCTCACGCGGATCCCGGGGACGAGGCCGCGGGCCCGGCGCAGCAGCGGGGCCAGGGCCCGGTGGTTGAGCTCCGTCAGGCAGCCCGTGACGACCAGCCGGACGGTCCGGCCGTCGAGGTCCACCTGGACGAGGACGGAGAGCTTGTGGTGCATGGATCCCCCAAGGACGTGCGTCGCGCGCGGCGGGCAGCCCGGCCCGCCTCCGGCCTCCCACGGTAGGGAAGGAGACGTGCGTCACCAAGGCGCGGGCGCTCCCGGCGCCCACATTTCGTCAACCGACGGGTAACCCCGCCCGCCCCCGGACCCGGAGCCCGGACCCGGACCCGGAGCCCGGCCCGGCGCCGCCGGGGCCCTGCGCCGCCGCGCAGCGGCTCAGCCGAGGGGCGAGGGCAGCCGGGTGGTGTCGGGGGCCAGCGGATCGGTGCCCACGGTGCCGCGGCGGCGGGCCAGGCCCGCCATCACGTGGTAGACCACGAGGGTCGCGGCCGTGCCCAGGGCGATGCCGGCGAACTGCAGCCCGAAGGCCTCCCACGTGTAGTCGGCGATGCCGATGATCATCGCCACGGCGGCGGTGGTGAGGTTCACGGGGTTGGAGAAGTCCACGCGGTTCTGCACCCAGATCCGCACCCCGAGCATGCCGATCATGCCGTAGAGCACCGTGGCCGCCCCGCCCAGCACCCCGGCGGGCACGGTGGCCACCGCGGCCCCGACCACGGGGAAGACGCTGAGCAGGATCGCCACGAGGGCCGCCACCCAGTACGCGGCCGTGGAGTAGACGCGGGTCGCGGCCATCACCCCGATGTTCTCGGCGTAGGTGGTGGTGCCCGAGCCGCCGCCGGAGCCGGCGACGACCGTGGCGAGGCCGTCGGACATGATGGCCCGCCCGATCCAGGGGTCGAGGTCGTCGCCGGTCATCAGCGCCACGGACTTCACGTGCCCGATGTTCTCGGCGACCAGCACGAGCACCACCGGCACGAACAGCCCCAGCAGGGGCAGGTGGAACTCGGGGGCCTGGAACGGGGGCAGCCCGACCAGGCCCTGCTCCTGCCACACGGCCCCGAGCCCGGAGAAGTCGACCTCGCCGCGCAGCACCGCGGTGACGTAGCCGATGAGCACGCCGAGCAGGATGGACAGCCGCCCGGGCAGCCCGCGCAGGAGCACCGAGATCAGGACGATGGACCCGAGCGTGACGAGCGCGGTGACCGGCGCGGCCATGAAGTTGTCCTTGGCCGAGGGCGCGAGGTTGAAGCCGATCAGCGCCACGATGGTGCCGGTGACCAGCGGCGGCATGAGCCGCTGCAGCCAGCCGGTGCCGGCGGCCTGCACGAGCAGCCCGAGCAGGAACAGGGCCGCGCCGGCCATCACCACGCCCCCGAGCGCCCCGCCGGGGCCGAACTGCGCGGTCGAGGCGGTGATGGGGGCGATGAACGCGAAGGAGGACCCGAGGTAGGACGGCACCCGCCCGGCGGTGACCAGCAGGAACAGCATCGTCCCGAGACCGGAGAAGAACAGGGTCGTGGACGGCGGGAAGCCGGTGATCAGCGGGACGAGGAACGTGGCCCCGAACATGGCGACCACGTGCTGGGCGCCGATCGTCGCGGTCCGCGGCCAGGTGAGGCGCTCGCGGGGGCCGACGACCCGGCCGGGGGCGACCGTGCGGCCGTCACCGTGCAGGCGCCAGCGCAGGCCCAGGCGGGCGGCGGGGGGTCCGGGCTCGGGGGAGGTCATGCGGGTCTCCTCGACGGCGGTGGGGAGGCCCGGAGCCGGGCCTCCCCAACTGTACTCGGTCGTGCGCGGAGCCTCGTGTCGGGCGGTGCCCCTACACTCGGGAGAGCGATCGGTCAGCAAGGTTGCTGACGGAAGGGCGCGGGACGCGCCAGGACCAGGAGGACGCGATGCGCCGACCACAGCCGCGGGGACCGCTCGGTGAGCAGCTGCTCACGCTGCTCGCGGACCCACCGGAGGACGCCGGGGCCCGGGGGCGGGCGGAGGAGCTCGCGGCGGCGGCCGCGGCCGCGCTCGCCCGCGCCGGGGACCTCCTGGCGGACGACGACGTCCAGCTGTCCCTGTTCGTGCTGCACGCGCTGCACTACCTCGGGGTCGAGGGCGTCGACGAGCGCTGGGAGCTCGAGCCCGGGATCGTGCGGGCGCGGGAGGTCCTCGGCACCGCGCTCGAGGAGCACCTGCGGGCGCAGGTCCCCGGCCACGACGTGCCGGCCACCCCGCAGGCCGTCGCCGACGCCCTGTTCGCCCTGGCGGCCGACGACGACGGACCGGGCCTCGCCCGTTTCCTCTCCGGGCGCGCCGGTCCCGACCAGGCCCGGGAGTTCCTGCAGCTGAAGTCCCTCTACCAGCTGATGGAGGCGGACCCGCACACCTGGGCGATCCCGCGGCTGCGCGGCCGGGCCAAGGCCGCGCTCGTGGAGATCCAGGCCGACGAGTACGGCGGCGGGGACCCCCGGCGGATGCACTCGGGGATGTTCGCGGCGGGGATGCGCGAGGCCGGCCTCGACGACGCCTACGGGGCCGCGGCGGACCGGGTGCCGGCCGTGTGGCTGGCGGGGATCAACGCGGTCTCCGTGTTCGGGCTGCACCGGCGGCTGCGCGGGGCGATCGTGGGGCACCTGGCCATGTACGAGATCACGTCCTCGGACCCCTCCCGCTTCCTGGCCCGCGGCTTCCGCCGGCTGGGCCTGCCGGCCGCGGCCGCGTACTACGACGAGCACGTCGTCGCGGACGCCGCCCACGAGCAGATCGCGGCCCGGGACATGGCCGGCGGGCTCGTGGTGGCGGACCCGGCGGCGGCCGCGGACGTGTTCTTCGGCGCCCGCAGCGTGCTGCACCTCGACGCCCTCGCGGCCCGGCAGGCCCTCGGGTGCTGGGAGGCGGGGCGCTCGGCGCTGCGCCCGGTGCCCGGCGCGCCGGCCGGGGACCGCGTCGCGGAGCTCGTGCGGTGAGCGGGGCGCCCCGGGAGGATCCGGGCCGGGAGCCCGAGCCGGTGACGATCACGGTGTGCCCCGACGGCCCGCTGCTCGTGCGCGGGTCCTACGAGCTGCTCGACGGCGAGGACCGCCCGCTCGACCCCGGCCGGGCCACGGTGGCGCTGTGCCGGTGCGGGGCCTCGGCGATCAAGCCGTTCTGCGACGGCTCGCACAAGCGCGCCCGGTTCCGCGCCCGCTGAGCGCCCGGCCTCCGGGGGCCCGCGCGCCCCGACGGCCCGGCCGCGGACGGGGGCGGCTGCCGGAGGAGCCGTCCCCGTCCGCGGCCGGGGCGCTCAGGAGATGACCGCGTCGACCAGCGCCTTGGCCTCCTGCTGCACCTGTCGCAGGTGCTCCTCGCCCAGGAAGGACTCGGCGTAGATCTTGTAGACGTCCTCGGTGCCGGAGGGACGGGCCGCGAACCACGCGTTCTTCGTGGTGACCTTCAGCCCGCCGATCGCCGCGCCGTTGCCCGGGGCGTTGGTCAGCTTCGCGGTGATCCGTTCCCCGGCCAGCTCGTCCGTCTCGACCTGGGCGGGGGAGAGCTCCTTGAGCGCGGCCTTCTGCTCGCGCGTGGCGGGGGCGTCGATGCGCCGGTAGACCGGGTCGCCGAACTCGCGGGTGAGCTCCGCGTAGCGCTGGGACGGGGTCGAGCCGGTGCGGGCGGTGATCTCCGAGGCGAGCAGCGCCAGGATGATCCCGTCCTTGTCGGTGGACCACGCCGAGCCGTCGCGGCGCAGGAACGAGGCGCCGGCGGACTCCTCGCCGCCGAAGCCGATCGAGCCGTCGAGCAGCCCGGGCACGAACCACTTGAAGCCCACGGGCACCTCGACGAGGGGCCGGCCCAGGGAGGCGGCGACCCGGTCGATGATCGAGGAGGAGACGAGGGTCTTGCCGACCCCGGCCTCCGGGGACCACTCCGTGCGGTGGCGGAACAGGTAGTCGACGGCCACGGCCAGGTAGTGGTTGGGGTTCATCAGCCCGGCGTCGGGAGTGACGATCCCGTGCCGGTCGGTGTCGGCGTCGTTGCCCGTGGCGATGTCGTAGGCGTCCCGGCTGCCGATCAGCGAGGCCATCGCCGAGGGGGAGGAGCAGTCCATGCGGATCTTCTCGTCCCAGTCGAGGGTCATGAAGGCCCACTGCGGGTCGACCTCGGGGTTGACGACCGTCATGTTCAGCCCGAAGCGCTCGGCGATCGCCTGCCAGTAGGCGACCGAGGCGGAGCCCATGGGGTCCGCGCCGATGTGCAGCCCGGAGTCCCGGACCACGTCGAGGTCCACGACCTCGGGCAGGGTGCGCACGTACTCCTCCAGGAAGTCGTAGCTGCCCGTGCCGGCGGCGCGGCGGGCCTGCTCGAGGGGGACCCGGCGGACCCCGCGCATCCCGTTCCCGAGGAACTCGTTGGCCCGCTGCGCGATCCACTCGGTGGCGTCCGTGTCGGCCGGCCCGCCGTGGGGCGGGTTGTACTTGAAGCCGCCGTCGGAGGGCGGGTTGTGCGAGGGCGTGATCACGATGCCGTCGGCCATGCCCTCGGCGCGGGAGGCGTTGTGCGTGAGGATCGCGTGGGACAGCGCCGGGGTCGGCACGTAGCCGCCCCGGGCGTCCAGCAGCACGGTGACCTCGTTGGCCGCCAGCACCTCGAGGGCCGTGTCCTGCGCCGGGCCGGAGAGCGCATGGGTGTCCCGGCCCATGAACAGCGGGCCCGCGATGCCCTGGCCGGCGCGGTACTCGACGATCGCCTGGGTGATCGCGGCGATGTGCCGGTCGTTGAAGGACGCCTTCAGGGACGAGCCGCGGTGGCCGGAGGTCCCGAACGCCACCCGCTGGGCCGGGTCCGCCGGGTCCGGGACGACGTCCGCGTAGGCGTCGAGCAGGCGGCCGAGGTCGACGAGGTCACTGGGTTGGGCGAGGGTGCCCGCACGGTTGCTCATGGGCCCGACCCTACCGCCGGGTCCGGTGGCGCACCGAGGCTGCCACGCGATCGGGTCGCCAGGTTTCGCGCCCCGGGATCCCGGCGGAGGGGCTGGAGGAACGGCCGCCGGTGGGCCAGGATGAACCCACCACAGCAGCACCGGCACGAGGAGGCACGGGATGAGCGAGTCGACAGGGGAGAGCGCGGGCGGGGACGGCAAGGGCCCCGAGGGGACCCTGCCCGAGGAGGGCCGGGGGATCGGGCTGACGTCCGACGACGAGCCCTCGGGCTTCGAGCCCGAGGAGGACCCGGGCGCCGTGGAGGGCCCGGCCGACGACGGCGGTCCGGGACGCGGCTAGCCGGGCGGCGCGGTCAGCTGGCCGGTGCCCGGCGCCGCGGCGGTCCCGCCGCCGGGGCACCGGGCACCGGGCCGAGGTCCTCGAGCTGGGCGGCGACGCCGAGCAGGTCCGCCTCGGCGCTGGGCCGCCCGACGAGCTGCACGCCCATCGGCACGACCGCGCCGGTGCCCGGAGCGGGGGTCCACAGCGTCGGGACCGTCACCGCGGGCAGCCCCACCACATTGATCAGGGACGTCCAGGGCGTGTACCGGCACTGCCGGCGGTAGTCCTGGTCGGCGCCCGAGGGGTCCGCGAGGTCGTGGCCCTCCCAGTACCAGCCCAGCGGGCGCGGGGTCAGGGCCAGGGCCGGGGTGAGCACCATGTCCCACGCCCCGTAGGCCTGCACCACCTCCTGCTCGATCCGCCGCAGGACCGCCACCGCCCGGGCCAGCGCCACGGCCGAGCGGCCCAGGGCGCGCTCGCGGAAGGCCGCGGCCAGCCCGGTGAGCCGGCCGGCGGCCTCCTCGTCCAGGGGCGCGGTGCCCATCGCCGTCGTCCACACGTCGAAGAACGCGGCGCCGTAGCCGGGGTCGTAGGCCAGCTCGGCCTCCTCGACCTCGTGGCCGGCCGCCCGCAGCCGTGCGATGCCCGCCGCGAGGGCCGCGCGGGCCTCGGGCGCCACGGTGATCTCGTCCACGGCGTCGAAGGGCGAGGCCGTGGACACCCCGATCCGCAGCGGGCGCGTCCCCCAGGGCGGGTCGCCGCGGCGGGTGCGGCGCACGGCGGCCAGGAAGGAGCTCTCGGGAGCGGCGGCCACGGCCCGGCGCACCCGGTTGCCGTGGGCGGGCCCGGGGACCGGGGCGCACAGCACGTCGAGCAGCAGGGCGGCGTCCTCGGCGGTGCGGGCGATCGGGCCGTTGACCACGAGCTGGGCGGCGTCCGACTGCGCGTCCGCGGTGGGCACCCGCCCCCGGTTGGGCTTGAGGCCCACGAGCCCGCACGCCGCCGCCGGGATCCGGATCGAGCCGCCGCCGTCGGAGCCCGGCGCCACGGGCAGCATGCCGGCGGCGACGGCCGCCGCCTGCCCGCCGGAGGAGCCGCCGGCCCCGGTCGAGAGGTCCCAGGGATTGCGCGCGGGCGGGGCCACGAGGTTCTCCGAGTAGCAGTTCAGGCCGAACTCCGGCACCTGCGTCTTGCCGAGCAGCACGGCGCCGGACCCGCGCAGCACCCGTACGAGGTCGTCGTCCTCCGCCGCGACCGGCGCCCCGCCATCCGGCCCGGTCAGGGCCGCGGAGCCGTGGGTCGTGGGCATGCCCGCGACGTCGTGCAGGTCCTTCACCGCGAGCGGGAGTCCGTGCAGGGCCCCGCGCGGGGCGCCGGCCGGCAGCGCGTCCAGCGCCCGGGCCCGGTCGAGGGCGGCGTCCGCGGCGACGTGCACGAACGCCCCGAGCGCCCCGTCGTCCTCCCGCACGCGGGCCAGGAAGTGCTCGGCCGCCTCCACGGCGCTCACCTCCCGCCGTGCCAGGGCGTCGCGCAGCCCGACGGCGGTGAGGTCCTCGATCCCGGTCACGGCGGCTCCTGCTCCCTCGGCGCGGGCCCGGCGCGGTGGCCGTTGCGGCGCCGGCGGGCCCGGCGGCGCCGGACCCAGGCTATAGGCTGGGCCGCGTCCCGCCCGTGCTCCCCAGGAGGTCCGCCGTGCCCGTGCCCCGTCCCGCCCTGCGCCGAGGCGCTGCCGGCCTCGTGCTGGCCGCCCTCCTCACCGGCTGCGGAGGTCCCGGCGAGCAGGAGGGAACGGCCCCGACGTCGGCCGCCGCGCCGTCGTCGGCGTCCCCGTCGGGCCGTCAGGGGGAGCTGACCGAGCAGGAGGCCTGCGCGCGGGTGGCCGACACGGTCCGCGGCGCCCCGCAGGCCCTGCGCGAGGACCCGCTGGAGCTCTTCCAGGAGCTCGCGGCCCTGGCGGAGTCGGCCCCGGCCGAGCTGTCGGGGCAGATCACGGCGGTCCGGGACTCGGTCGACGCCTTCCGCAACGGCGAGGGCTCCCTGACCGGCGTGCTCGGCGAGCTGCGCGGGCTGCAGCAGCGCTGCTCGTCCTGACCCGTCCGGGCGCGGTGGCGCCCGGACGGGCCGGCCGCCGCTACTGCGCGGCGCGCCGGACGGCGTCCGCGAGCACCCGCAGGCCGTCGCGCAGGAGCTCCTCGCCGATCACCAGCGGCGGCAGCAGCCGCACGATGTTGCCGTAGGTGCCGCAGGTCAGGGTGATGACACCCTGCTCCAGGCACGCGGCGGCGACCGCCCGTGCGGCCTCCGGGTGCGGTTCGGTGCCGCCGGGGAGCACGAGCTCGAGGGCCATCATGGCCCCGCGGCCGCGCAGCTCGCCGACGATCCCGGTCTGCGCGGCGAGGGGCTCGAGCTCCTCGCGCACGATCTGCTCGATCCGGCGGGCCCGCCCGCGCAGGTCCCACTCCTCGATGGTCTCGAGCGCGCCGAGGGCCGCGGCGCAGGCGACGGGGTTGCCGCCGTAGGTGCCGCCGAGGCCGCCGGGGTGCACGGAGTCCATGATCTCGGCGCGGCCGACGACCCCGGACAGGGGCATGCCGCCGGCGACGCCCTTGGCCACGGTGATCAGGTCGGGCACGACGCCCTCGTGGTCCACGGCGAACCACTCGCCCGTGCGGGCCACGCCGGCCTGGACCTCATCGGCGACGAAGACCGCTCCGTGCTCCGTGCACCACGCCGAGAGCGCGGGCAGGAAGCCCTCGGCGGGGACGATGAAGCCGCCCTCGCCCTGGATCGGCTCGATCACCACGGCGGCCACGTTCTCGGCGCCGACCTGCTTCTCGACCTGCAGCAGGGCCCGGCGGGCGGCCTCGGCGCCGCTCATGCCCTCGGGGTCGCGGAAGGGGTAGGAGACGGGCACGCGGTAGACCTCGCCCGCGAAGGGCCCGAAGCCCTGCTTGTACGGCTGGACCTTGGCGGTCATCGCGAGGGTCATGTTCGTGCGGCCGTGGTAGGCGTGGTCGAAGACGACGACGGCCTGGCGGCGGGTGTGCGGCCGGGCGATCTTCACGGCGTTCTCCACCGCCTCGGAGCCGGAGTTGAACAGGGCCGTCCGCTTCGGGAAGTCGCCGGGGGTCAGCTCGGCGAGCTTCTCGGCCACGGCCACGTAGCCCTCGTAGGGGGTGACCATGAAGCAGGTGTGGGTGAAGTGCGCCACGGCCTCCTGGACCCGGGCGACCACGGCGGGGGCGGAGGCGCCCACCGAGGTCACGGCGATGCCGGAGCCGAGGTCGACCAGCTGGTTGCCGTCGACGTCGGCGACGATCCCGCCGTCGGCGTCGGCCGCCCAGGCGGGCACGGAGGAGGCGACGCCGGCGGCCACGGCCCGCTGCCGGCGGGCGGCGAGCTCCTGGGAGCGGGGGCCGGGCAGCGGCCCGGCGACACGGCGGACCTGCTCGAGCCGGTACTGGATCTCGGGGAGGGTCTCGGACATGGCACGACCTTTCGGGACGGGGCGCGGCCGCCGCGTTCTCGCGACGGCCGCGCCGGGAAGTGGATCAGTCGGGGCTAGGCGGGGCGCCCGGCGCCGGAGGGCGGGACCGCGCCCCAGGGGTTCTCCACGCCGATGTACTGGGTGGTGGTGTACTCGGCGATGCCCTCGGCCCCGCCCTCCCGGCCCAGCCCGGACTGCTTGACGCCGCCGAAGGGGGCGGCCGCGTTCGAGATGACCCCGACGTTGAGGCCCATCAGGCCGAACTCGATGCGGTCGCCGATGCGCAGGCCGCGGGAGATGTCCTCGGTGAACACGTAGGAGGCCAGCCCGTACTCGGTGGCGTTGGCCAGCTCGACGGCCTCGTCCTCGTCGGCGAAGGTGACCACCGGGGCCACGGGGCCGAAGATCTCCTCGGTCACCGCCCTCGCGTCGGCCGGGACGTCGGTGAGCAGGGTGGGCTGGTAGAAGTAGCCCGGGCCCTCGGCGCGCGCCCCGCCCACGACGACGCGCGCCCCGCGCTCGACGGCGTCGGCGACGAAGGCCTCCACGGAGTCGCGGGCCTTGGCCTCGACCAGCGGGCCGACGTCCACGCCCTCGTCGAGGCCGTTGCCCACGGTGAGCGCGGCCATCTTCTCGGCCAGCTTCGCGACGAACTCCTCGACCACGGACTCGTGGACGAGCAGGCGGTTGGCCGCGGTGCAGGCCTCGCCCATGTTGCGCATCTTCGCGGCCATCGCCCCGGCCACGGCCTTGTCGAGGTCTGCGTCCTCGAAGACGATCAGCGGGCCGTTGCCGCCGAGCTCCATGGAGGTGCGCAGCACGTTGTCGGTGGCGGCCTTCATCAGCTGCTTGCCCACCGGGGTGGAGCCGGTGAAGGAGACCTTCCGCAGCCGCGGGTCGGCCATGATCGGCTCCGACACCGACGAGGCCGACTTGGAGGACACCACGTTGAGGACCCCGTCCGGGATCCCGGCCTCGATCATGAGCTGGGCGAAGTACTGGGAGGTCAGCGGGGTCAGCCGGGCCGGCTTCAGGACCATGGTGCAGCCGGCGGCCACGGCCGGGGCGACCTTGCGGGTGGCCATCGCCAGCGGGAAGTTCCACGGGGTGATCAGCAGGCACGGGCCCACCGGCTTGTGGGTGACCAGCATCCGCAGGTTGCCCTCGGGGGTGTCCATGTAGCGGCCGTAGTCGCGCACGGCCTCCTCGGCGAACCAGCGCAGGAACTCGCCCCCGTACTTCACCTCGCCGAGCGCCTCGGCGAAGGGCTTGCCCATCTCCAGGGTCATCAGCAGCGCCAGGTCCTCGGCGCGCTCCTGGACGAGGTCGAAGGCCGCACGCAGGATCTCCGCCCGCTCCCGTGCCGGGGTGCGGGCCCAGGCCTCCTGGGCGTTCGCCGCGGCGTCCATGGCCGCGGCGGCGTCCTCGCGGGTGGCCGAGGCCATCTCGGCCAGCACCTCGCCCGTGGCGGGGTTCTCGACCTCGAAGGTGGACCCGTCGGAGGCCTCGCGCCACTGACCGTTGATCAGCAGGCCCTTCGGGGTGGCGGCGAGAACCGTCTCGACCCGGTCCCGCAGGGCGGTGGTCGTGTCCGTCGTGCTCATGTGTGTCAGCCTCTCTTCTCGACGCCGGGCGCCGGTGCCCGGGCGCGTCACAGGGGTGGTCTCGTGCGGGGACGGGCGCCGGCACGGTGCCCGTGCCCCCATCGTAGGTCCAGGGAGCGGGGTGCCGGTGCGGTCCTCTCCGCCGGGTCGACGAGCCCGGGGCGCGGCCGGACGGTCCGCGCGGACCGTCCGGTGACCTCAGGCTAGCCCCCGGCCCGCTCAGCGTTCTGCTGAATCATTGCGGGTTTCTTCAGCACGGTGCACAGGGCCGGTCGCTCCGTGGCCGGAGGCGGCCGCCGGCCGGCCGGGGCGCTCCGCCAGGTCGAGGGCGAGCCACAGCTCGGCCCGCAGCTGAGGGTCCTCGAGGGAGCGGCCCAGGGCCGTCTCCGCCTCGTGCAGGCGCTGCTGCAGGGTGTTGCGGTGGATGCCGAGCTCGTCCGCGGTCCGGGCCCGGTGGCCGTTGTGCGCCAGGTACGCGCGCAGCAGCGGGCGCAGCCGCTCCTCCCGCAGCGGGCGCAGCAGGGCCAGGGCCCACGCGCGGGCGGTGTCCGGGTCCAGGAGCGCGGTCACGCCGGCGGTCACGACGTCGTCCCACGCCGCGACCGGCTGCTGCGCGGTGGTTCGGGCCAGCGCCTCCCGGGCCTCCCGCTCGCCCGCCGCGGCCTCCGCCACGGCCACCGGCCCGCCGATCCCGGCCCGCAGCCCGGTCGCGGCGGCCACGGCCCGCAGCTCGGCCAGGCGCGCGGGGGCGTCCTCGACGAGCACGGCGGCGGTGAGCTCCCCGGCGGAGCGCTCGGCGGGGGAGCCCACCAGCACGGGGCGCCCGCTCCGGACCGGTCCCGTCCCGAGCCGGTGCGCGGCGTCCTCCAGCGGCCCGGCCCCGCCGCGCAGGAGGGCGACCCGCACCTGCGGCACGGACGACCACGTGGCGTCGCCGGCGACCGCGAGCAGGGCGTCGGCCGATCGGACCTCCCCGCCGAGCAGCAGGGCCAGCGCCCCCGCCCGGGCGCGGCGCCGGAAGAGGGCCTGCTCCGCGGTGCGCTCCGCGTGCAGGGACAGCAGGGCCACGGCCGTGGCGACCACGCCCGTGCGCAGGGGGTCGGCGGGGCCGGGCAGCACGACCACGAGGTAGCCGCGCGGCAGGTCGCCGACCCCCAGGGGGTGGACGAGCACGGTGCCGTCGGGCCCGGACTCGCTCAGGGATCCCCGCAGGCCCGCGGGCCGCAGCCGCGCCAGCAGCTCGGGGAGGCTCCGGCCCGAGGGCAGGGCGGGCGGTCCCGGCGCGGAGGCCTCGAGGACCTCGGCGTCCGGGCTGCAGACCCCCGTCCACCCGCCGAGCGCGCCCGCGAGCTCGCGCACCACCCGGGCCGGACCGCCGGCCCCCACGGCGGCGCGGGTGAGGGCCCGCTGCTGGGCGAGCATGGACTCCAGGGCGGTGCGCTCCTCGGCAGCCCGCATCTCCGCGGTCGCGCGGAGGATCCCCAGGAAAGGGGTCGCCTCGGGCACCCTGAACAGGGTCAGGCCGGAGGCCCGGCACGCGGCGGCGAGCTCCGGCGGCACGGCGGGGTGGGTCAGCCGCTCGCCGACGCCCAGCCCGAGGGCCACCACCCCGCGCGCGGCGAGCCGGTGGGCGTACCCGTCCCAGGACCGGTCGCCGTGGCCCGCGCGGATGCCGGTCAGCAGCACGACCTCCCCGCCCTCGAGGAACGGGGTGGGGTCGGGCAGCTCGCTGGTCACCACCCAGCTGACGGGCAGCGAGGTGTCCGCCTCGACGACCGGCTCGAGCCCGAGCCCGGGCAGGCGCAGCACCTGCTCCACCGTGATCACCGGGGTGCACCTCCTCCCGGGCGCGAGCGGGCGCGCACCCGGGGCCAGCCTAGGCGCCGCCGGGCGGAGCACCCGGCCCCGGGCGCGCGGCCGCGCTGCGGTGCCCGGCTCAGCCCCGGTCCCCGGTCCGGCCGCGGTCCCGGCCGCGCCGCCGCTCGACCTCGGCGACGAGCCGGTGCTCGGCGTCGGCGCCCGGGCGGATACCGGTGGGGATGCGCAGCAGGAACACGAGCCCGAGCAGCCACCACAGCCCGAAGATCGTCCAGGCCGGGGCGCTGAGGAACGCGGGCATCCCGGGCAGGTAGAGGCTGATCAGCCCCAGGCACAGCACCACGGAGAGCCCGCCCAGGACGAGGCCGCCGGGACCGCGCCCGCCGATCCGGAACGGCCGCTCCATCCCCGGCTCCCGCCGGCGCAGGAGCACGAAGACGACCGAGACCAGGGCGTAGGCGACCACGATCGAGGGCGAGCCGGAGTCCACGAGCCACCCCAGCATCTCGGCGCCGAAGAAGGGCGCCGCGAAGGAGATGGCCCCCACGAACAGCAGGGCGTTGACGGGGGTGCCGTACCGGGGGTGCAGCCGGCCGAACCAGGCCGGGACCATCCGGGAGTTCCCCAGGGCCCACAGCAGGCGGGACGCGCCCATGAGCAGGGAGTTCCAGGACGTGAGGATGCCCGCGAGCCCGCCCGCGATGAGCAGGTTGGCCACGGCCGTGCTGCCGAACATGGCGCCCATGGCATCGGCGACGGCGATGTCCGCGCCGGCGACGTCCGCGGCGGACATGGCCGAGGACGTGGTGAGCACGACCATGACGTACCACGCCGCGGCGAGCAGGACGGAGATCACGATCGTCCCGCCCAGCTGCCGGGCCGGCAGGTGCATCTCCTCGGAGACCTGCGGGATGACGTCGAAGCCGACGAACAGGAAGGGGACGGTGACGAGCACCAGGAAGAAGCCGGTGGTGCCGCTCGTGAAGAAGGGCTCCATGGTGGCGACCGAGCCGCGGGTGAACGCCCCGAAGAGCATCATCAGGCCCACGATCAGCAGGAAGAGGATCACGAAGATCTGCACCGTGGACGCGTGCTTGACGCCGCGGATGTTGATCGCGGTGATGAGCACGGCGGTCAGCGCCCCCACGAGGGCCCAGGTCAGGCTCACCTCGAAGCCGGCGACGGTCCACAGCGGGACCTGGCTCAGGCCGGGGAAGATGTACTGGACCGTGCGCGGGACCGCGACCGCCTCGAAGGCCACGATGGTGATGTAGCCGCCCGTGATGGCCCACGAGCCGACGAACGCCCACCGCGCGCCCATGCCCCGCAGCAGGTAGTTGTGCTCCCCGCCCGCGTAGGGCATGGCGGCGACCAGCTCGCCGTAGACGAGGCCGACGACGGCCATGATGAGCCCGCCGGTCACGAGGGCGAGGACGGCGCCCACGGTCCCGGCCTCGAGCAGCCAGTCGCCGGTGAGGATGACCCAGCCGAAGCCGATCATCGCGCCGAAGCCCAGGCCGATCGCGTCGAGCCGGCCGAGGACGCGCTTGAAGCCGTGGTCCTCGCGCCCGGGCGCCGCCGGCGGCACTCCTGCGGGGTCGATGGTGCTCATGGGCGGTTCCTCCCGTCCGGGGACGCCGTGGGGCGTCCGGTTCCTCGTGCCGGCGGGCGCTCCCTCGGCGCGTGCACCATAGGCGGGAAATGTTTCGATCGTGTGAGCGGGCGGACACGGTCCGGCATCACGCCCTCGACGAACACCGGCGGCAGCTCCTGTCCGCGCCCAGGACCGGCCCCTAGGGTCGGGACCATGACCTACGCAACCGTCAATCCCGCGACCGGCGAGACCGTCGAGGAGTTCCCCACCGCGACCGACGCCGAGGTCCGCGACGTGATCGAGCGCTCCCACCGCGCCCACCTCTCCTGGCGCCGGACCCCCCTCGAGGAGCGCGCCGGGGCCATGCACCGGCTCGCCGGGCTCTACCGCGAGCGCAAGCGGGAGCTCGCCGCGCTGATCACCGAGGAGATGGGCAAGCCGGTGCGCCAGGCCGTCGGCGAGGTGCTGCTCGTCGCCGACATCTACGACTTCTACGCCGAGCACGCGGCACGGTTCATGGCGGGGGAGCGGCTGGAGCCCTCGACCGGCGGCGACGCCGTGGTGGTGCTCGAGCCGATCGGCACGGTCCTGGGGATCATGCCGTGGAACTACCCCTACTACCAGGTGGCCCGGCTGGCCGCGCCCAACCTCATGCTGGGCAACACGGTGGTCCTCAAGCACGCCCCCTCCGTGCCGCGCTCCGCCCGCGTGCAGGAGCAGCTGTTCCGGGAGGCCGGCTTCCCCGAGGACGTCTACCGCAACGTCTTCGCCTCGGACGAGCAGATCGCCGAGATCGTCATCCCCGCCCCCACCGTCCGGGGCGTGTCCCTCACCGGCTCGGAGCGCGCCGGCTCCGCGGTCGCCGCGGTCGCGGGCCGGCACCTGAAGAAGGTCGTGCTGGAGCTGGGTGGGTCCGACCCCTTCGTGGTGCTCGATGCCGAGGACCTGGACGCCGTCGTGAAGCGCGCCGTGCAGGGCCGTCTCGGCAACACCGGGCAGGCGTGCACGGCCGCCAAGCGCTTCATCGTCCTGGAGGAGGCCTACGAGCCGTTCCTGGAGGCGTTCACCGCCGCGATGGGCGCCGTCGAGCCCGGGGACCCGCGGGAGAAGCAGACCGTGCTTGGCCCGCTGTCCTCAGTGGCCGCCCGCGACGGCGTGATGGCGCAGGTCGAGGACGCCGTGGCCAAGGGCGCGACCGTGCACACCGGCGGCCGGCGGCTCGACCGCCCCGGGGCGTGGATGGAGGCCACCGTCCTCAGCGGGGTGACCCCGCGGATGCGGGCCTGGGACGAGGAGATCTTCGGGCCGGTCGCGGTCGTGCACCGGGTCGCGGACGCCGACGAGGCCGTCGAGCTCGCCAACGGCTCGCCGTTCGGGCTGGGCGGGTCCGTGCACGGGGCCGACGTCGAGGCCGCGCGCCGGGTGGCCGAGCGGATCGAGTCCGGGATGGTCTTCGTCAACGAGCACACCGGCACCGCGCCCGACCTGCCCTTCGGCGGGATCAAGCGCTCCGGCGTGGGCCGCGAGCTGGGCCGCTGCGGGATCGAGGAGTTCGCCAACAAGAAGCTGATCCACACCCCGAAGCGCGGCTGAGCCCGGCCCCGCCGCCGGGGCGCCCCGCGCGGCGGGGGCGTCCCGGCGGCCCGTGGGGCGCACTAGGCTGGTGCAGGAACGACCGGCACGACGAGAGGACCGACCCGTGGACAACGTCGACAACCTGCCCAGCGCCTCGGTGGAGGAGATCCCCGAGGGCGCCGCGATCCTGGACGTGCGCGAGGACTTCGAGTGGGCGGCCGGGCACATCGAGGGGGCCCACCACATCCCCCTCGGGCAGCTGCCCGAGCGTTACGGCGAGGTGGACGCGGACCAGGACGTCTACGTGATCTGCCGCTCCGGCGGGCGCTCCCTGAAGGCCACCGCCTGGCTGCAGCAGTACGGCTTCGACCCGGTCAACGTGCTCGGCGGGATGGGCGCGTGGGCGGACGCGGACAAGCCCATGGTCTCGGAGTCGGGCGAGACGCCGACCGTCCGGTGAGGTACGCCTACCTGGGACCCGCCGGGACCTTCACCGAGGCCGCGCTGCTGGGGGTGGAGGGCGCGCGGGAGGCCGAGCGCGTGCCCGTGTCCTCGGTGCCCGTGGCCCTCGCCGCCGTGCGCGCCGGCGAGGTCGACGCCGCGATGGTGCCCATCGAGAACTCCGTCGAGGGCGGGGTGACGGCCACGCTCGACGCCGTGGCCACCGGCAGCGAGCTGCGGATCGTGCGCGAGGCCCTCGTGCCCGTGCGGTTCGTGCTCGTGGCGCCCCCTGGCGCCGCGCTCGCCGACGTGCGCACGGTCTCCACCCACTCCCACGCCTGGGCCCAGGTCCGCGGCTGGATGGACCGGCACCTGCCCGGGGCCGACTACGTCCCGGCCTCCTCGACGGCCGCGGCGGCCCTGGCGCTGCTGCCCGGGGCACAGGACGGGCCGCGGGCGGCCGGCTTCGACGCGGCCGTGTGCTCCCCGGTGGTCGTCGAGCAGCACCCCGAGCTGACGGTGCTCGCCGAGGACATCGGGGACAACCGGGGCGCGGTCACCCGCTTCATCCTGGTCGCCCGCCCGGACGCGCCCCTGCCGCGCCGCACGGGCGCGGACCGCACGACCCTGGTCATCCCGCTGTGGGAGGACCGGGCCGGCGCGCTGCTGGAGATCCTCGAGCAGTTCGCCACCCGGGGGGTCAACCTCTCGCGGATCGAGTCCCGGCCCACGGGCAACTACCTCGGCGAGTACTTCTTCAGCGTCGACGTCGACGGCCACGTCCACGACGCCCGGGTGGCCGACGCCCTCGTGGGACTGCGCCGCGTGTGCCCCAGCACCCGCTTCCTGGGCTCCTACCCGCGCGCCGACCACAAGGACACCGGGGTGGCCGGGCAGCACTCGGACGGGGCTTTCCGCGAGGCCCAGGCGTGGGTCGCCGCGCTGCAGGGGCAGCGGCCCGCGTAACCGGGCGTCGCAGCCCGCCCGCCGGCTTGTTGGCCATTGCGAACGCGGGCAGGATGGGCGGCACGGGCGCGCCCGCGCCCGTGCCCCTGCCACCGGTGTCGACCGACCCCCCGGGTCGGGACCGGGCCCGACCCCGGAGGTGCCGCCGTGTCCGCTCCCGCCGTCCGCCGTCCCGCCCTGGCCCTCGCGCCCGTCCTGCTCGCCTGCGGCGCGGTGCTCGCCCCGCCGGCCGCGGCCGCGCCGCCGGCGGCCCCGGCGGCGGTCGTGCGCGCCGAGGTCGCGCCGGCCCCCGGTGGGGACGCCGCCGCCCGCGGCGGCGCGGGGGACACCGAGCGGGCCCGCACGGAGCCCGCCTCCCGGGTCACCGGGCCCCTGCAGTCCCCGGTCGCCGACCGCGGCCGCGGCCCGCTGGCCGTGGTGGCGCTGGCGGTGGTCGCCCTCATGGGCGTGTTCGTCGTGGGGCTCAGCCGCCGGCCCGAGTCCGTCGAGTGAGCCCCGCCCGCGCGCGGCCCGCCCCTAGGAGGGGCGGTCGGCCTGCGACGGCGGCACCCGGACCTGGAGGGCCCCGGGGCGGATCTCCGACTCGAAGGCCGTGAGCACGCCCGTGCCGTCCCCGTCCACCTGGGACTCGATCGGCTCGTGGAACTCCACGCGCACCTTCCGCGCGGCGAAGAACTCGATCACGGGCAGGTCCCGGCGCTGCCGGAAGACCACCTTCGCGGCCATCAGCGCCCACTCCAGGGTGCTGCGCGGGGACATCACGACGACGTCGAGGACCCCGTCGTCGATCTTCGCCTGGGGCACGAGCACCATGCCGGCGGTGAGGATGCCGCAGTTGGCGGCCATCACGGAGCGCACCCGGCGGCTCTGCCACTGCCCGTCGTCGATGCGGAACCGCGCCCAGCGCGGCGGGGCGAAGAGGTGGCGCACCCCCGCCTCGCAGTAGGCGGCCCAGCCCACGAGCCGCTTGAGCTCGTCGCGGGTGTCGGTCATGATCTGCGCGTCGAAGCCCGCACCGCCCATCACGCAGAACGCGTGGTCGGCCACGCTGCCGTCGACGAGCTCGGTGCGGAAGGTCGCCATGTCGATCGCCCGCTCCTCGCCGAAGAGCGCGATGTCCACGGTGCGGTGGGGGTCGCCGAGGTCCGCCCCGAGGTTGCGGGCCAGCAGGTTGCCGGTGCCCAGGGGCAGCAGCCCCAGCGGGACGCCGGTGCCCATCAGCGTCTCGGCCACGGCGCGGACGGTGCCGTCGCCGCCGGCGGCGATCACGAGGTCCACCCCCTGCTCGAGCGCCTCGCGGGCCATCGAGAAGCCGGGGTCGTCCTCCTCCGTCTCGAGGAACACCGGGTCGGGGAACCCGCCCTTGCGGCACGCGATGACGATCGCGTCCCGTGCGGCGTCGGCCTCCTCCTTGATCGGGTTGACGACGACGGCGACCCGCTGCGGGGCGGGGGGCGTGAGGTCCACGGACGGCTCCTCGGGTTTCGGGGTGGGAAGCCCGCACGGGTGCGGCGGCAGGCCCAGCGTAACCCGGCCCGCCGGGAGGACTTCGGTACGCTGTCGGGGTGATCGACATCAACCAGCTCCGTGAGAACCCCGACGTCTTCCGCGACTCCCAGCGCGCCCGCGGCGCCGACGCCTCCCTGATCGACCGGATCCTGGAGGCGGATGTCGAGCGCCGGGCCCTGATCACCGCCGCCGAGGGGCTGCGCGCCGAGCAGAACGCGTTCGGCAAGCAGGTCGCGCGGGCCCAGGGGGAGCAGAAGCAGGCCCTGCTCGCGCAGGTCAAGGACCTCGCCGGGCGCGTCAAGGAGGCGCAGGCCGCGGCCGAGGCCGCAGGGGCCCGGCTGGAGGAGCTGGTCTCCGTCGTGGAGAACCTCGTGCTGCCGGGGGTGCCCGTGGGCGGGGAGGACGACTACACCGTGCTGCGCACCGTCGGGCAGCCCCGCGACTTCGCCGCGGAGGGCTTCGAGCCCCGCGACCACCTCGCGATCGGGGAGGCGGTCGACGGCATCGACATGGAGCGCGGGGCCAAGGTCTCCGGCGCCCGGTTCTACTTCCTCAAGCGCGACGTCGCCCGGCTCGAGACGGCTCTGCTGCTCATGGCCCAGGACCTGGCCCTCGACGACGGCTTCGTGCCGATGACCACGCCGAACCTCGTGCGCCCCGAGGTGATGAGCGGCACGGGCTTCGACGTCGCCCACTCGGAGGAGATCTACCACGTGGGCAAGGACGAGCTCTACCTCGTCGGCACCTCCGAGGTGCCCCTGGCCGGCTACCACGCCGACGAGATCCTCGACCTCGCCGAGGGCCCGCTGCGCTACGCCGGGTGGTCCTCCTGCTACCGGCGAGAGGCAGGCTCCGGCGGCCGGGACACCCGCGGGATCATCCGCGTCCACCAGTTCAACAAGCTGGAGATGTTCGTCTACTGCGCCCAGGAGGACGCCGAGGCCGAGCACGCCCGGATGCTGGCCCGGGAGGAGGAGATGCTCGCCCGATGCGAGCTGGCCTACCGCGTCATCGACACCGCGGCCGGGGACCTCGGCGCCTCGGCGGCCCGCAAGTACGACTGCGAGGCCTGGGTGCCGACCCAGGGCCGCTACCGCGAGCTGACCTCGACCTCGAACTGCACCACCTACCAGGCGCGCCGGCTCAACGTCCGGGAGCGGATGCCCGCGACCACCGGTCCCGACGGCCGGCCCCGCAAGGGCGGGACCCGCGCGGTGGCCACGCTCAACGGCACCCTCGCCACGACCCGCTGGCTCGTGGCGATCCTCGAGACCCACCAGCAGCCCGACGGCTCGGTCCGGATCCCGGAGGCCCTGCGTCCCTACCTGCGGGGCCAGGAGACGATCCCCGTCCGGCGCTGAGCCGTCGCCGCGCGTTCGTCGCACGTTCACCGATCGCGGACATCCTGGCCACCCTGTCGGTGTGATGTGGCACCATGTCCCGCATGACTCAGGAAAAGACCGCTGGCACCGAGGACCAGCACGAACTCGTCGGCATCAACTCCACCGTCCCGCTGCGGGTGGAGCACTCGGAGGACCTCACCGAGCACGCCGGCGGCACCGCCGCGCCCACCGGGCACCGCTCCGCCGCCGACATCCACGTCCCCCTCCGGATCCACCCCGTGCGCACCAACGGGTGGCGCAAGGAGACCGGGGTCAGCTACCTCGTGGCCCTCGACGTCGACGGCACCCTCGTCGACCACGACGGCCACATGTCCCCGGCCGTGCGCGAGGCCGCCCGGGCGGTGCGCGCCGCCGGCCACCACGTCGTCGTCTCGACCGGCCGCTCGAAGGGCGCCACCCTGCCCGTGGTCGAGCTCATCGGCCAGGAGAGCGGCTACGCCGTGTGCTCCAACGGCGGCATGACCCTCGAGCTGGACCCCGCGCTGCCCGAGTACCACCGGGTCCTCGAGTGCGTGTCCTTCGACCCCGGCCAGGCCCTCGAGGCCCTCGAGCGGCGCCTGCCCACCGCGAAGTTCGCCCTCGAGACCGAGGACGGCTCCTTCTACTCCACGGAACGGTTCCAGGACTCCTCGTTCGGCATCGAGGCCGTCGGCGTGGACCTGCACGAGCTCGCCGGGATGAAGGCCGTGCGCATGGTCGTCTACAGCACCGAGCACACCCCCGAGGAGTTCGCCCTCGCCATCGACGAGGCCGGCCTGCACGGGGTGACCTACTCCGTGGGCTGGAGCGCCTGGCTCGACATCGCCGCCAACGGCGTGAGCAAGGCCAGCGCCCTCGAGCAGGTCCGGCGCCGCCTCGGCGTGGACCCCGCCCACACGATCGCGATCGGCGACGGCCGCAACGACATCGAGATGCTCGACTGGGCCGCCCGCGGCGTGGCCATGGGCCAAGCCCCGGACGAGGTCGTGGCCGTGTGCCACGAGGTCACCCACAGCGTCTACGACGACGGCGCCGCCACCGTCCTGCGCACCCTGCTCTGAGCACGCCCGGGCCCACGGTCCGCTCCGGGACCGGCGCGGCAGAGCCGGGAAGCGCACCCGTGGCGGTGTAACGTGGACCACCACGCCGGTGGGCGAGCTGCCGGTCCCGAGACGAGGAGCGGACCGTGCTCGAGTACGTCGCCGACCGCTGGGAGCAGATCCTCTTCGCGAGCTGGCAGCACTTCTCCCTGGTGCTCCAGTGCCTGGTCCTGGCGACCGTCCTCGCCGTGGCGGCCGCGGCCCTGTGCTACCGCTCCCGGCGGCTGACGAGCGTGGCCAACAACGTCTCCGCCGTGGGCCTGACCATCCCCTCCTTCGCGCTGATCGGCCTGCTGATCGCCCCGCTGGGCTTCGGGGTGACCCCCGCGGTCGTGGTCGTCACGTTCTTCGCCGCCCTGCCGGTCCTGCGCAACGCCCTCGTCGGGCTCGCCGGGATCCCGCACGAGACGGTCGAGGCCGCCCGCGGGCTGGGCATGAGCCGCGCGGCGACCTTCCTGCGCGTCGAGCTGCCCATGGCCTGGCCGGTGATCCAGGCGGGGATGCGCGTGTCCGCGCAGATGGTCATGGGCGTGGCCGCCATCGCCGCCTACGTCCTCGGTCCCGGCCTGGGCGGGTTCATCTTCTCCGGTCTCTCCCGCCTCGGCGGCGCCAACTCCCTCGCGTCGGTCGTCACCGGCGTCGTCGCCGTCGTCGTCGTCGCACTCCTCCTGGACGGGCTGCTCGTGCTGCTCGGCCGGCTCACCACATCGCGAGGTATCCGTGTCTGATCCCGTTCCCGCCACCGGCCGCGACTCCTCCGTCACCGGGGCCCGCATCCTCCTGGAGAACGTCTCCAAGCGCTACCCCGGGCAGGCCCGGGCCGCCGTCGACGGCCTGACCCTCGAGATCCCCGCGGGCAGCACCGTCATGCTCGTCGGGCCCTCGGGCTGCGGCAAGACCACCACGCTGAAGATGATCAACCGCCTGATCGAGCCCACCGAGGGGCGGATCGTCATCGACGGCCGCGACGTGACCGACATGAACGGCGACGAGCTGCGCCGCGGCATCGGCTACGTCATCCAGGCCGGCGGGCTGTTCCCGCACATGAGCGTGGCCACCAACATCGGCATGGTCCCGAAGATGCTCGGCTGGGACAGGAAGCGCGTCGCCGCCCGCGTGGACGAGCTCCTCGAGCTCGTCTCCCTCGACCCGGCCGTCTACCGCGACCGCTACCCCGGGAGCTCTCCGGCGGGCAGCAGCAGCGCGTCGGCGTGGCCCGGGCCCTCGCCGCGGACCCGCCCGTGCTGCTCATGGACGAGCCCTTCGGCGCCGTGGACCCGATCACCCGCCAGCGGCTGCAGGACGAGCTGATCAACATCCAGCACGAGCTGCAGAAGACCATCGTGTGCGTCACCCACGACTTCGACGAGGCCGTCAAGCTCGGCGACTGGATCGCGGTCTTCGACGAGGGCGCCCGGGTCGTGCAGTACGACGCCCCCGAGCGGATCCTCGCCGAGCCGGCCGACGAGTTCGTCGAGGACTTCATCGGCTCGGGCGCGGGGCTCAAGCAGCTGACCCTCACCCGCGTCCGGGAGGTCGACCTCGTCCCGGCGGCCACCGCCCGCCCCGGCGAGGACGTCCGGGCCGTGCTGCGCCGGGCCGACGAGACCGGCACCCGCGACGTCGTCGTCGTCGACGACCGGGGCCGGCCGCTGTCCTGGCCCTCCCGCCGGCAGCTGGAGCGCGTCGGGACCGTCCCGCGGGAGCGCAACGAGCGCCTGCCCCTCGTCGGCACGAACTCCACGCTCAACGACGCCCTGGACACGATGCTCGTCTCCAGCACGGGGGCCGCGCTCGTGGTCGGGGCGCGGGACCGCTTCGAGGGCGTCATCTACGTCGAGACCGTCATGGCGGCGATCACCGAGGCCCGCCGCTCCGTGGCCGCGGAGGACGCGCCCCTCGGGCACAACACGGGGGAGCTGCCCGCCGTGGACGCGACCCCGGGGGGTGGGGGCCGGTGAGCACCCGCACCGAGGGCCCCGCCGCCGCGGAGCAGGACCCCGCCGGCACCCCGGCCGGGGGCCGGGTCCCGGCGGACCCGGACCGGCGCACCTGGAAGGGCCTGCTCCTGCAGCCGCTGGCGATCCTCGTCGCGCTGGGCCTGCTCGTGCTGTGGCTGTCCACCGCGGAGCTGACGGAGACGGAGGCCGTGACCCTCAGCCCCGCGTCGCTGTGGGGGCTGACCGTGGAGCACCTGCAGCTGACGGCCGTGGCCACGGTCGTGGTCCTGCTCATCGCGATCCCGGCCGGGATCCTCCTGACCCGCCGGCCGCTGCGCTTCCTCACCGGCCCCGTGATCGCGCTGGCCAACGTCGGGCAGGCCGCCCCGGCGGTGGGCCTGATCGTCCTGTTCGCCTTCTGGTCCGGCTTCGGCTTCCGGGCGGCCGTGGTCGCCCTGATCGTCTACGCGCTGCTGCCCGTCCTGAAGAACACCATGGTCGGGCTCGACGGCGTGGACCGCAGCCTCGTCGAGGCCGGGCGCGGCATGGGCATGAGCGCCGCCTCGGTCCTGCTGCGCGTCGAGCTGCCGCTGGCCGTGCCCGTCATGCTGGCCGGGGTGCGCACCGCGCTGATCCTGGTGGTCGGCACCGCCACCCTGGCCACCTTCGTCAACGGCGGCGGGCTCGGGCTGCTGATCACCACCGGGGTCAACCTCAACCTCGTGCGGGTGCTGGTCGCCGGCTCCATCCTCGTGGCGCTGCTGGCGCTGAGCATCGACTGGATCGGCCGCGTCGTCGAGCACGTCGCGCGCCCGAAGGGACTGCGATGAGAACCCCCCGCGCCGCCGCCGGCGCCCTGCTGGTCTCCGCCGCCGGCCTGCTCCTGAGCGGGTGCGGGCTCGAGCCCTCGACCGCGTACATCCCGGCCGCCGAGCCCGGCTCCATCCCGGTCGTCGAGGGTGACGGGGACACCGAGGTCCGCGTGACCTCGAAGAACTTCACGGAGCAGCTGATCCTCGGCAAGATCGCGGTGCTCGCCGTCGAGGCCGCGGGCTTCGAGACCGAGGACATCACCAACGTCCCCGGCTCCCAGCCCGTGCGCGAGCTCATGCTCGCCGGGGACGCCGACCTGACGTTCGAGTACACCGGCACCGCCTGGCTGACCTACCTCGGGAAGGAGACCGGCATCCCGGACCAGCAGGAGCAGTGGCGGGCCGTGCGCGAGGCGGACCTCGGCAACGGGCTGACGTGGGGCGAGCCCGCCGCCCTGAACAACACCTACGCCATGGCCGTGCGCTCCGAGTACGCGCAGGCCAACGGCCTCGAGACGGTCTCGGACATCGCGCGGCTGCCGGTGGCCGAGCGCACCTTCTGCGTCGAGTCGGAGTTCAACTCCCGCAGCGACGGTCTCACCCCGCTGCTCGCCCACTACGGCCTGGACCGGGGCAGCGAGGTCCCCGAGGAGAACATCGGCATCTACGACACCGGGGCCATCTACTCCGCCACCGACGCCGGCGAGTGCAACTTCGGCGAGGTCTTCTCCACGGACGGGCGCATCCCGGCCCTGGACCTGACCGTCCTCGAGGACGACCGCCAGTTCTTCCCCGCCTACAACGCCGCACCCGTCTACAACTCGCAGCTGCTCGCCGAGCACCCCGAGCTCGAGGAGGTCATGGAGCCGATCGCGGCGGCGCTCACCGACGACGTCATGCAGGAGCTCAACCGGCAGGTGGACGTCGAGGGGCGCGACCCGGCCGACGTCGCCTACGAGTGGATGGTGGCCGAGGGGTTCCTGGTCGAGCCCTGAGCCGTCCCGCCGGGGCCCTCGCCCGCCAGGCACAGCTCCAGCAGCAGGGCGGCCGCGGGGCGGGCGTCCTGCTCCTCCTGCCACAGGGACCGGGCCACGGCCTTCGACACCGCCTGCGGGGTGATCCCCAGCTCCGCCGCCACGACCTTCTGCTGCCCGCGCGCCCCGGGGACCAGCAGGTCCACGACCCGCCACTCCGCCGCGGAGCGCTCCACGACCAGGCGTCCCAGCAGCCGCAGCACCGCCTCGGCCCGGGCCGCGGCCGCGGCGTCCTCGGCGGCGACGCACACGGGCACCCGCCCGCCGGCGCGGGCGGCCCCGGCGGCCCGGCGGGCGTGGTCGACGCCCGGGCCGCCGGCCCGCAGCCCGCTGCGGCCCTGGGGGTCGGTCGCCGGCTCCAGGTGGACCGGGCCCACCCCGAGGCCCACGCGCGCCCCCTCCCGCAGCCCGGCCAGGGCGGCGGCCACGGCGGTGCCCGCGTCCTCGACCAGGCCCTGGACCACGTGCTCGCGCACCCGCTGGAAGGGTGCGGCGGCGTCCAGGCCGGCGAGCCGGCGCAGCAGGAGCGGGACCGGGTCGGCGGGCCCGCGGCGGTGCTGCTCCAGGGTCACGACGTACACCCTCCCAGTATCGGGCACACCGCGGCCCCGTCCCGGCGGCGGGGCCGGGCTCACTCCCAGAACCGCGGCTCGATGTCCGTCCCGCGCGCGATCAGCTCGTCCTCGAGCGGCTCGCGGCAGATCAGCGGCAGGCGCAGGCACCCGATCCGGTCGTCGGGGCCGAAATAGGCGCTGAGCCGGTCGAAGCCCAGGCGGAACAGGGCCAGCTCCTTGCACAGCTCGGCGACCTCCAGGACGTCGGCGTCCGCGCCGAGCACCCAGAAGGAGTCCGGGTCGGTGAGCTGCAGCAGCCCCACGGGCGAGCCGGCGTCGTCGTTCTCGGTGCCCGCCCATCCCGGCACGCGCAGCCACCCGCCCGGGGGCGCCGCGCCCAGGGCCGGGGCGAGGGGGTCGTACTCCCAGGCCCGGGCCCGCTGCAGCCACACCGGGGGAGCGGGCAGGTAGAGCGGGTCCTCGAGGTCGGCCGGCCAGCGGGCAGTCGCGAACACCCCGGCGTCCACCCGGTCCCAGAACTGCGCGGCGGTCAGGTCCGTGCCCACGCTGTTGAGGGCCGCCCCCGGCTCCCCGGCGGACATCCCGTGCCAGTGCGTGGGGCGGGTCTCCGTGCCCCCGGCGCGCAGCAGGGCGTCGAGCTCCTCGAGGTGGGCCGGCTCGCCCAGCACCACGGTGCGGGCCTCGAAGTGCAGGACGTAGGGCACCCGCGCGCCCCGCCGGGTGCTCACGGCGTCCCCGCGGGCTCCCCGCGCCGGCACAGCCGGGCGAACCGGCCCAGGACGCGCAGCCCCTCCGGGGTGGCCGGCAGGTGGTCGGTCAGTCCGGGGGAGCGCACGAGCACGGCGCACCACTGGCCCCGGGAGACGGCCACGTTGATCCGGTTGGGCATCAGCAGGAAGTCGGCCCCGCGCCCGCTCGCGGCGCTCGAGGCGGCCATGGTGACGATGACGACCGGCGCCTCCTGGCCCTGGAAGCGGTCCACGGTCCCCACGCGCACGCCCGTGCCGTCCGGCGCCCGCAGCGCGGCGTCCTCGAGGGCCCGGGCCACGAGCTCCACCTGGGCGTTGTAGGCGGCCACGACGAGCACGTCCTCGGGGCCCAGCGGCACGGGCGGCTCGTCGGGGCCCGGGTGCCAGGGGGTGCCCACGAACCCGCGGGCGAGCGCCACCACGCGCTCGGCCTCCTCGGGGGAGGCGGTGGTGTTGCCCGCGTGGGGCACGTAGCAGGTGCGCAGCCCGGGGGCCACGCCGGTGAGGGCGCGGCGGGAGGCGGCGGGGGCGGAGCCGAGCCGGCCCGCGTAGGAGAGCTCGGAGACGGGCTCGCACAGCCGCGGGTGCATCCGCCAGGTGCGGTCCAGGAAGTACCCGTGCTCGGCGGGCAGGGTCGGGGCCCCGCGGGAGAGCCAGCCCAGGGCGGACTCGTCCACGGGCAGCGGGTGGGTGCCCTGGGAGACCTGCGGCAGCTGCTGCGGGTCGCCCAGCAGCAGCAGCCGGGGCGCGGCGCGGGCGACCGCGAGCGTGTTGGCGAGGGAGAACTGCCCGGCCTCGTCGACGACGAGCAGGTCCAGGGCGTCGTCGTCGAGGTTCTTCGCGCTGGAGAAGTCCCAGGCGGTCCCGCCCACCACGGCACCGCCCTCGTCGAGGAACCGGGCGAGGTCCTTGCCCGCCACCCGCTCCCAGGGCACCTCCCGCTCGGCGGTCTCGCCCGCGGCGGGCTTCTTCGCGACCCGCTGCCCGGGGACCCCGCCGCGGCCGACGACGCCGGTCAGCAGGTTCTCGACGACCGCGTGGGACTGGGCCACGACCCCGATCCGCCAGCCCGCCGCCACGAGGCGGCCGATGACGTGGGCGCCCAGGAAGCTCTTGCCGGAGCCGGGCGGGCCCTGCACGGCCAGGCAGCCGCGCTCGAGCCCCCGCAGGGCGGTGACCACGGCCGTGATCGTGCCGTCGGCCCCGGGGCCCGGCACGGGCAGGGGGCCGCCGGCCGGGCGCGGGGCCCGGCGCAGCAGCAGGTCCACGCCGGGGTGGCCGGGCAGCTGCGGCAGGGCGTCGGCGGTGCGGGCCGCCAGCGCCTGCAGCGACTCCTCGAGGGAGGCGGTGGCGACGGGCGTGGCCGGGGTCAGGGCCAGCGGCAGCTGGGCCCACGGCTCGGGGGCGGGGGCCCCGCGGGGCCGGCGCAGCCGCTCCCGCACCACGACCACCGCGCCGCCGTCCGTGTGCTCCTCGACCTCCTCGACCCGGCCCGTCCACTCCCCGGCGCGCCCGCTCGCCCGGGCCGCGGCGTCCTCGGCCAGGTGCGCGGGCACCGGCGGGCCGTACAGCAGGAACAGCCCGTCCGTGCCGGGGCGCACGGTGGAGCCCTCGCCGAAGCGGCCCGACAGGCGCAGCAGCCGGGTCGGCGCGGCCCGGGGGCGGTCGGGGTCCGCGGCCCAGTCCCGGAGCACCTCGCCGCGGGAGACCACGAAGACGTCGCGGGTCTCCTCCCAGTCCTCGACCGGGGCCTCGAGCCGGTCGAAGTGCGACCACCAGTACTGCTTGCGCTCCCGGCGGTGGTAGCCGGTGGCCGAGGCGACCATCGCCACGGCGGTGCGCCCGGCCTCGCCCAGCGCCCCGGTGCACCCGGGGTCGTCGAGGGCCTCCCGCAGCCGCCGCTCGGGCTCGGGCAGCTCCTCCCCGGGCACGTCCCCGGGGGGCACGAGGACCTCCTGGACCGGGCGCCCGGCGTGGTCGGCGGGGTCCGGGGAGATCCCCGCGAGCCCGAGCAGCCAGTCGCGCAGGCGCAGGGTCGAGAGGCAGTCGTAGGCGTTGTAGTCGGCGATCCCGGCCAGGATCCGCCGGGCCTCGTCCTCGCGCCCGGCGTCACGGGCCGCGCACCAGTCGGCGTGGGCGACCACGGAGGCCCCGGCGTCGACGACGTCGCCGGTGCGCAGCCGCTCGCCCATGTAGAGCGGCTCGAGCTGCTTGATCGAGTAGGAGCTCGCCGAGACCCGCAGGCTCGCCCGCACGGTGTCGTAGAGGTCCACGAGCACGCCCTCGCGCAGCAGCTCGTCCACGGCGTCCTCACCCACGGCGTGGGCCAGGGACAGCCGGCGCAGCGCCGCCTTCTCGTAGTCGGCGTAGTGGTAGACGTGCATCCCGGGATGCTCGGCGCGGCGCCGGGCGAGGTAGTGGAGGAACTCCCGCAGGGCCTCGCGCTCGCCGTCGCGGTCGTGGGCCCAGAAGGCGCGGAAGACCGGCTCCGCGTCGGGGGAGGGGGGTTGCTCGACGACGCCGAAGAGGTACTCCAGGCCCCAGGACGACGGGTCGTGCGGGTCCTGCCACAGCGGGTCGCCCTCGAAGTCGAAGAACACGTCCCCGGGGTCGGGGGCCGGCAGCCGCCGGACCGGCTCGCGGGAGACCACCCGCCACGCGACCCGCCGGCGCGTCCCGTCCCGGTCGTACTCCACGGCGCCGTCCTCGCGGCCCCGGCCCGTCTGCATCGCGGCCTGGTCCCGCAGCCGCCGCAGCGCGGCGGGCAGGCGGCTCCCGGGCGGATCGGGCAGGACGGCCAGCTCGTCGATCGTGCGCACGCCGTGCTGGTCCCGCAGGGTGCGCCGGGCGCGCCCGGACATCCCCGCCGTCAGCAGCAGGTCGCGGTGCCCGGCGACGGCCCGCGCGCAGTGCTCGCAGCGCCCGCAGCGGCCCACGGCGTCGTCGTGCCAGTCCACGGGCCCGTCCTGGGCGCGGTGCGCGGCCGCGGCCGCGGCGAAGCGCTCGCGGTGCTCGCGGTGGACGGCGAGGAACTCGGCCACGGGGAAGGAGGCCTCGGTGCGGTCGCCCAGCACGAGCACGACCTCGGGGGCCACGGGCACCCCGGCGCGCTCGAGCTGGTCGGCGTAGGCGGCCAGCTGCAGCAGCGCGGTGACCTTGGCGTGGCGGGCGAGCTTGGTGTCGTGCACGGCGTAGGAGCCGTCGGGGCGGCGCACGAGGAAGTCCGCCCGGCCGTGGAAGGCGCCGTCGAAGAAGGAGGCCTGGAAGACCACGTCCGCGCCCGCGCGCAGCGCCGCGAGGGTCTCCTCGTGCTTGGCCACCAGCGCGGCGCGCTCGAGGGTCCGGGCAGGCCGGACCTCGTGCACGCCGCGACCGGTGGCCGGGTCCCAGCGGCCGTGGGCGGCCAGGTGCTCCTCGAGCACGCGCAGCTCGTGGGCGTCGCCGAGGGCGGCCGTGCGGGCGAGCATCGGGTCGCGCTCCTCGGCCCGGCGCGGGGCGCGGCCGAGCTTCTCGTCGAGCACGCTCAGCGACGCGAAGGGGCACTGGGCGGCGCGGACCAGGTCGCTCGCGGAGAAGACGAGGTCGGCCTCGGGGCCCAGCAGGAACATGCGCTTCCTTCCGACGGCGCCGGGTCGGTCCCGGGCTGCGCGTCCATCGAACCACAGGGGCCGGACGCCGCAAGGAGCCGGGAGGGCGGCGGGCGGGGATCGGCCGGCAGGCGCGGGGCCTGCCGGCCGACTCCCGCGGCCCGGGACCCGGGCGGCGGGACCGACCGGGAGAGGTCGGGGGACGCGGCACGGGTGGGGGGACCCCCGCCGCCGCCGGGCACCGCGCGGGTGCGCACCGGCTGACCTCGATCCCGGTCAGCGGTCCCGGGACGCCGATGGGGGGATGCGTCCCCGGGGACCGCCGGGCCGGCGGCGCCGACCCGCTCCGACTCTATCCATTCACATGCATTTGCAACAGGGATGAGATGCGGGGAGGGGCCGGGGACCCTCCGGTCCCCGGCCCCTCCCCGTGCGGGCGCGATGGCGCTCAGTCGGTGGAGGACGCCTTCTCCTGCGCCTCGGCGGCGGAGTCGTAGGCGGACTGCTCGAAGCGCTCGACGGCCTCGGTGACCAGCCGCTCGGCGGTCTCCTTGCCCTCCCAGCCCTCGCCCTTGACCCACTTGTTGGGCTCGAGGTCCTTGTAGCGCTCGAAGAAGTGCTGGATCTCCTTCTGCTTGAACTCGTCGATGTCGTCCAGGCCCTGGATGTGGTCGTAGCGCTTGTCCGTGGACACGCACAGGATCTTCGCGTCGCCGCCGGCCTCGTCGTTCATGTTGAACACGGCGATCGGGCGGGCCTCGACCAGCACGCCGGGGACGATGTCGAAGTCCAGCAGGACCAGGGCGTCCAGCGGGTCGCCGTCCTCGCCCAGGGTGTCCTCGAAGTAGCCGTAGTGGGCCGGGTACTGCATCGACGTGAACAGGACGCGGTCCAGGCGCAGCCGGCCGGTCTCGTGGTCGATCTCGTACTTCACGCGCGAGCCCTTGGGGATCTCGATGGTGACGTCCAACTCCATGGTGGTTCTCCTCGTGCAGGGAGTCCTCGTCCGGCGAGGACCCGGTGACAGCGGCCGGGCACGGCCGCACCACCCCGTCGGGGCGGTGGCAATCCGTCCCCACGATAGCGGCGCCCGCGCGGGCGGCGGTAACCGCACGCGCCCGGCCGCGGGCGCACAATGGGCCCGTGGCCCCCGACCCCCGCCCCCGCCCCCGCGCCCGCACGCCCCGGGTGCTCGCCGCGCTGCTCGCGCTCGCGTGCGCCGCCACCGCCGCCTGGCTGCACCCGCACCTGGCCCCGGCCGGTGCGGAGGTGCCCGCCGCGCGCACCGTGCCGGCGGGCCCGCCCGAGCCCGCCGGCGCCACCCGCCCCGACCCCGGTGCGCCGCGGCCGGCCGCCGCCGACGTCACCGCCGCCGTCGAGCACGCCCTCACCGGGGTGCCCGCCGCGCGGCGCTCCGTGCTCGTGGCCGACGCCCTCACCGGCGAGCCCCTCGCCACCCGGGACCCGGACGCCGCGCTCGTGCCCGCGTCCAACCAGAAGCTCGTCACGCTGCTGTCGCTGCTCACCCACGCCGGTCCCGGCGAGCGCCTGCGCACCCGGGTGCTCGCCGGGGACGCCCCGGGCACGGTCGTGCTCACGGGCGGCGGCGACGTCCTGCTCGGCGCCGGGTCCTCGGACCCGGAGGCCGTCGCGGGCCGGGCGGGGCTGCGCACCCTCGCCGAGCGCACCGCCGCCGCGCTCGCCGGGCGCGGGACCACCGGCCCCGTGACCGTCCGGTGGGACGCCTCCCTCTTCCCGGGGCCGGCCCTCAACCCCGCCTGGGCCGACGGCGACGTCGCCGCCGGGCGGATCGGGCCGACGACGGCGCTGGCCCTCGCCGGGGACACCCTCGGCGAGGGGGCCGGTGCCGCCGCCGGGGACCCGGCCGGGGCGCAGGCCCCTCCCGCGGCGCAGGACCCCGCCGCGCGGGCCGCCGCGGTCCTGGCCGCCGAGCTGGACCGGCTGCTGCCGGGCGGTGCCGCCGTGGCGCCCGGACCGGGGCCGGCCCCGCCCGGCGCCGCCGAGCTCGCCGCGGTCGAGTCGGCCGCCCTGGCCGAGCAGGCGGAGCTGATGGTCCGCGAGTCGCGCAACGACCTCGCCGAGGCCCTGGGCCGGGTCGCCGCGGTCGCGGCCGGCCTGCCCGGCAGCATCGAGGGTGCGCGCACCGCCGCCGAGCGGGCCCTGGCAGCCCACGGGATCCCCGCCGAGGGGGCCGTGCTCTCCGACGCCTCGGGGATGTCGCTGCAGGACCGGCTCCCGGCCCGCACCCTCGAGCACCTCGTGCGCGTGCTCGTCACCGACACCGGCGGCCGGCTCGCCCCGGGCGCCCGCGCCCTGCCCGTGGCCGGGGCCACCGGGACCCTCGCGGCGCGCTTCGACGACCCCGGCGAGCAGGCCGGCCGCGGCGCCGCCCGGGCCAAGACCGGCACGCTGTTCACCGTGGTCTCCCTCTCGGGGCACGTCAGCACCCGCGACGGGCGGCTGCTCACCTTCGCCGTGCTCCTGGACGGGGTCACCGACCCGGCCGCGGCCCGCGACGCCGTCGACCGCGCCGTGGCGGCGCTCGCGGACCTGTGCGCCGCCCCGTGCACGGCCCCCTAGACCGCACGCCACCGGCCGCACCCGCCCCGTCCCGCCGCACCCGCCCCGTCCCGTCCCGCACTTCCCCGCGGGAACCCGCTGCCGCGCCGGGTCCCCGCCGCGGCAGCGGCGTGGGACCGCGCGGGAGGGGACAGGGCGCGCGGGCGGGGGAGGGACGTGCGGGCGGTGCAACAGTCCGGCGGCCGAGGGGGTTCCCCGGGCCGGTGTGGTTGCATGAGGGCATGAGCGCTCCAGACCGCAGCCCGGACCCCGCCACCGGCCCCGCGACGGGAGCCGCGGGGACCTCCGCCGCGGACGGCGCGGCACCGGCGATCGTGCGCTGGGACCTCGCGGCGGAGACCGCCGCGCGGATCACCCCGGCCGGCCCCCGGCTCCCGGCCCGGGCGATGCGCTCCGCCGTCGCCTCCCTGCGCCGCCACGCCGAGGACTCCGTGGACCACGTCCACCGCATCTCCGGGCTGGACGCCGCCCGCGACCTGCGCGACTCCACGGTGCTGGTCGTGGACCGCGCCGGCTGGGCCAAGGCCAACGCCCAGTCCTTCGAGGTCCTCATGGAACCGGCCGCCCAGGCGCTGCGCCGCCGCCGCCCCGAGCAGTTCGGGGCCGCCGCCACCGCGCTCGGCGGGACCGCCACGGCCGTGGAGATGGCCGGGGTGCTGGGCTTCCTCTCCGCGAAGGTGCTCGGGCAGTACGACCCCTACGCCGGGCTCGTCTCCGCGGAGGCCGCGGCCCGGCACCCGGGCGGGCGGCTGATGCTCGTGGCCCCGAACATCCTCACGGTGGAGCGCGAGCTCAACGTGGAGCCCGAGGACTTCCGGCTGTGGGTGTGCCTGCACGAGCAGACCCACCGGGTGCAGTTCGCAGCGGCGCCCTGGCTCCGCACCCACATGCTCGAGCAGATCCGCCTGCTCTCCGACTCCGTGCTGGGCCAGCCCGAGGCCCTGGGGGAGCGGCTGGGCGAGGCCGTCCGCTCCCTCACGGCCCGCCGCCCCGCCGACGGCCCGGCCGAGCCCTCGCTGGGGCTGGTGGGGCTGCTCATGGGCCGGCGGGAGAAGGAGGTCCTCTCCCACCTCACCGCGGTGATGAGCCTGCTCGAGGGCCACGCCAACTTCGTGATGGACGGCGTCGACGCCTCGGTGGTGCCCTCCGTGCGCACCATCCGCCGCCGCTTCGAGCGGCGCTCCGAGCTGCAGGGGGCCCTCGACCGGTTCGTGCGCCGCCTGCTCGGGATGGACGCCAAGATGCGCCAGTACAGCGACGGCCAGCGCTTCGTGACGGCCGTCGTCGCGGCGAGCGGGCTCGCGGGGTTCAACCGGATCTGGGAGCGCGTCGAGCACCTGCCCTCCGAGGCCGAGATCCACGACCCGCAGCGGTGGATCGACCGCGTGCTGACTCCGGGGGCGCACCCCTCCTCTTGATCGCGACCTGGGAGTGTGCTAGGAATCCGCGACCCCGGTCTGACATGCAAATACATTGATTTGCGACCGCCTGGAAGGGGGGCGCCACCGCCGGTCACGGCGCGCAACGCGGTAGGTGACAGAAGATTTCTGTGCCAAGATCTTTACGTGAGCACAGAGAACATCGAACAGCAGGTCCGGCTGTACGGCCAGCCGCTCTCGGAGCGGTTCGGCGCGATCGTCCAGGCCTACGGCATCACCCAGCGGCGGCTCGCCGAGGTCCTCGGCCTGTCCGCCCCCATGCTGTCGCAGCTCAACAGCGGCCGGCGGATCAAGATCGGCAACCCGGCCGTCTACGAGCGCCTCGTCATGCTCGAGCAGCGCATCGGCACCCCGGACGTCGAGGAGGTCCTCGCGCAGGTCGAGGCCTCCCAGCCCGTGCTGTCGACCACGCAGATCCAGGCGGGCATCCACAGCGAGACCAACGCCGTGGCCGCCCTCGCGACCGTCGTCCCGCAGCGTGAGCTCGAGGTCGCCGTGGACCTGCTGGGGGAGGGTGCTCCCACGCTCGCCAAGGTCGTGGGCCTGGCCGTGCGCGAGGCGGAGCACCGCCAGGCCGTGAGCGCCCGCGAGGGCGCCCGCGGGTGACGCAGTTCGGCCGCCGCGGCCGGCTGTCCCCGGACGTCGCCGCGGCACGGCGGCTCGTGCTCGACGCCGTCCGTGCGCACCCGGGGGCCGGCGGCGACCCGCTCGTGCTGGTCGCCTGCAGCGGCGGCCCCGACTCGCTGGCCCTGGCCGCGGCCGCGGCCCACTTCGCCCGCCGGGGCGTGCTGCGCGTGGGCGGGGTCGTCGTCGACCACGGGCTCCAGGAGGGCTCCGCCGAGGTCGCCGCCCGCACGGCGGAGACGCTGCGCGGGCTCGGGCTCGACCCCGTGCACATCACCGCCGTGACCGTCCGCCGCGGGACGGAGGGCCCCGAGATGGCCGCCCGCACGGCCCGCTACGCCGGGATCGCCGAGGTCGTGCGCCGCACCGGCGCCGCCGCGGTGCTGCTCGGGCACACCCTCGACGACCAGGCGGAGTCCGTGCTGCTGGGCCTGGCCCGCGGCTCCGGCACCCGGTCGCTGGCCGGCATGCCGCCGGTGCGCGAGCTCGACGGCGTCACCTACCTGCGGCCCTTCCTCGAGCTGACCCGCGAGCAGACGCTGGCCGTGTGCGCGGCCGAGCAGCTCGAGCCCTGGCACGACCCCACCAACGGCGACACCACGCTCACGCGCTCCCGGATCCGCCACCGAGTCCTGCCCGTCCTCGAGGCGGAGCTGGGGCCGGGGATCGCCCGTGCCCTGGCGCGCTCCGCCGCGATCCTGGGCCCCGACGCCCGCTTCCTCGACGAGGCCGGGGGCGAGCTGCTGGCCCGCGCCCGCGCCGCCGCGCCCCCGGCGCCCGGGCCGGGTGGACAGGAGCCGGGCGGTGCCCTCCGGCTCGACCTGGAGGTGCTGCAGGAGGCCCCCGAGGCCCTGCGCCGGCGGGCCCTGGCCGCGGCGGTCGTGGCCGCCGGCGGGCAGTCCCCGTCCCACGAGCGCCTCGGCGCCCTCGACGCGCTGGCCCGCGGCCGGGGCGCGGCGGGGCCGGTCCAGATGGCGGGTAAGGTGTCCGTGTGGCGCAGGCGCCCGCAGCCCGGCACCCGCGGGCCCGGGCACCTGGAGCTCGCCGGGGCGCGTCCCGGCGGGGCCGCCGCACCGGAATCCGGACCCGCATCGCACGAGGAGCGCCGTGAAGGCTGAGGACGTCCAGGGGGATCTCACCGAGGTCCTGTTCACCAGGGAAGAGATCGAGGCGAAGATCGCCGAGCTCGCGGCGGCCGTGGACGCCGACTACCGGGGCCGCGACGTCCTGCTGGTCGGCGTGCTCAAGGGCGCCGTGATGGTCATGGCCGATCTGTGCCGCGCCCTCAAGGGCCAGTACCCCATGGACTGGATGGCGGTGTCCTCCTACGGCTCCGGCACCAAGTCCTCCGGGGTGGTGCGGATCCTCAAGGACCTCGACACCGACCTCTCCGGGCGGGACGTGCTCATCGTCGAGGACATCATCGACTCCGGCCTCACCCTCTCCTGGCTGCGCGCCAACCTGCAGTCCCGCCGCGCCGCCTCGGTGGAGATCTGCGCGCTGCTGCGCAAGCCCGAGGCCGCGAAGACCGCGATCGACGTCCGCTACGTGGGCTGGGACATCCCCAACGAGTTCGTGGTCGGCTACGGCCTCGACTACGCCGAGAAGTACCGCAACCTCGACTGCATCGCCACCCTGGCCCCGCACGTCTACGAGTGAGCGCGCGGGCGCACCGCCCGCCGTCCCCGCCCGTGCCCCGGGCCGGGGCGGCGGGCGCTGTCCGCTGACAGGGAACTCCCCGGCCCTTCCCGGCCCCCGCCGGTGGGCGGGCTGTACATTGTAGGTCTGCGTCCCCTGGACCGGCCCCGGGCGGGCCCGGTCCCGAGGGGGCCGGACCCACCATCCACGGGAGGATCAACGGCTTGGCCACGGCGAAAAAACCCAACAACTTCTTCAGGGGACCCTGGTTCTGGGTGCTGCTGGCCGTCCTGGTGCTCTTCCCCCTCGTGGGCACCCTCACCACCGGCTCCTCGGGGCGGGTGGACACCAACGTGGGCCTGCAGCTGCTCGCCGACGGCAAGGTCTCCGAGGCAAAGATCTACGACGGCCAGCAGAAGGTCGAGCTGCAGCTCGAGGAGGACCTGACCGTCGAGGGCCGCGACCTCGGGCGCAGCGTCGAGTTCTACTACGTCACCCCGCGCGCCGACGACGTCGTCGAGGCCATGGACGCCGCCGACCTCGAGGGCTTCACCGACCAGCCCGTGGAGTCCAACTGGTTCACGAGCCTGCTCGGGTTCCTGCTGCCGTTCCTGATCATCCTGGCGATCTTCTGGTTCGTCTTCTCCCGCATGCAGGGCGGCGGCTCGCAGGTCATGCGCTTCGGCCGCTCCCGGGCGAAGATGTTCGACAAGGACAACCCCACCGTCACCTTCGCCGACGTCGCCGGCGCCGACGAGGCCGTCCAGGAGCTCGACGAGATCAAGCAGTTCCTGGTCGAGCGCGACCGCTTCACCGCCCTCGGGGCGAAGGTGCCCAAGGGCGTGCTGCTCTACGGCCCGCCCGGCACCGGCAAGACGCTGCTGGCCCGTGCCGTGGCCGGGGAGGCGGGCGTGCCGTTCTTCTCGATCTCCGGCTCCGACTTCGTGGAGATGTTCGTGGGCGTGGGCGCCTCCCGCGTGCGCGACCTCTTCCAGCAGGCCAAGGAGAACGCCCCCGCGATCATCTTCGTCGACGAGATCGACGCCGTCGGCCGCCAGCGCGGCGCCGGCATGGGCGGCGGCAACGACGAGCGCGAGCAGACCCTCAACCAGCTGCTCGTGGAGATGGACGGCTTCGACGCCACGACCAACGTCATCCTCATCGCCGCGACCAACCGCCCCGACGTCCTGGACCCGGCGCTGCTGCGCCCGGGCCGCTTCGACCGCCAGATCGGCGTGGAGGCCCCGGACATGAAGGGCCGCCTGCAGATCCTGCGCGTGCACGCCCAGGGCAAGCCGCTGGCGGACAACGTGGACCTCGCCGGCGTGGCCAAGCGCACCCCCGGCTTCACCGGCGCGGAGCTGGCCAACGTCATGAACGAGGCGGCGCTGCTCACCGCCCGCTCGCACGCCCAGCTGATCGACGACCGGGCCGTGGACGAGGCCATCGACCGCGTCATCGCCGGCCCGCAGAAGCGCAGCCGCATCATGAAGGAGCTCGAGCGCAAGGTCACCGCCTACCACGAGGGCGGGCACGCGCTCGTGGCCGCGGCCCTGCGCAACACCGACCCGGTCACGAAGATCACGATCCTCCCGCGCGGGCGGGCCCTGGGCTACACCATGGTGATGCCCCTGGACGACAAGTACTCGACCACCCGCAACGAGCTGCTGGACCAGATGGCCTACGCCATGGGCGGGCGCGCCGCCGAGGAGATCGTCTTCCGCGACCCCTCCACCGGCGCCTCCAACGACATCCAGAAGGCCACCGACACCGCCCGCAAGATGGTCACCCAGTACGGGATGAGCGCCCGCGTGGGCTCCATCAAGCTCGGCGGGGACAGCTCCGAGCCGTTCCTGGGCCGCGACGCCGCGGGCGGCGGGCGGGAGTACTCCGAGCGCACCGCCGCGATCGTGGACGAGGAGGTCCGGGCGCTGCTGGAGCAGGCCCACGACGAGGCCCACCAGATCCTCATGGACAACCGCGGGGTCCTCGACCGGCTGGCCCTCGAGCTGCTCGAGAAGGAGACGCTCAACGAGGCCCAGATCGCCGAGCTGTTCCGCGACGTGCGCAAGCGCGACCTGCGCCCGGTGTGGCTGTCCAAGGACACCCGGCCCGTCTCCGACGTCCCGCCCGTGGTCACCCCCGCGGAGCGGGAGGAGGCCCGGCGCCTCCACGTCCAGGACCCCTCGACCCTGGCCCCGCAGGACCAGGCCGCCGCCGCGAAGCCGGAGC
This sequence comes from Kocuria flava, assembly GCF_001482365.1. Lineage (NCBI taxonomy): Bacteria > Bacillati > Actinomycetota > Actinomycetes > Micrococcales > Micrococcaceae > Kocuria > Kocuria flava. The sequence continues at coordinate 1,330,013 of NZ_CP013254.1, forward strand.
ACCCCCTCGAGGTCCCCGAGCGCGGGCACTCGACGCCTCCCGGCGAGGACGGCGGGGCCGCCCGGGGCTCCGGTGCCGCGGGGGAGGACGGTCCCGGGCACGGGCGCGCCTGAGCGCCGCCTAGGTGTACCCGGTCAGGACGTTGGTAGCAGGAGGGTGTTGACGTGAGGAGAGCCTCCGGGTGGGGTGTGGCTTGTCTAAGGCCCACATCCACCACGGAGGCTCCCGTGTCCCACCGTAATGCCCGCACCACCGTCCACGGCAGGCTGCTCATCGTCTCCCGGCACCGTTCCGGGATGCCGAAGTCCCACATCGCCAAAGCCATGGGGATCTCGCGCAAGTGTGTGTCTCACTGGATCGCCCGCTACGACACCGAGGGCGAGACCGGTCTGCAGGACCGGTCCTCCCGCCCGCACACCACCCCGACCCGCACCTGCCCGAGCACGGAGCAGCGGGTCCTGGCGCTGCGCGCCAGGACCCGGCGGGGCCAGGACTGGATCGCAGGTGAGCTGGGCATCCCGGCACGCACGGTGGGGCGGATCCTGGCCCGCCACCAGGTCCCGTACCTGCGGGAGCTGGACCCGCTCACCGGTGCGGTGATCCGGTCCTCGAAGACCACCGCGGTGCGCTACGAACGCGAGCACCCCGGGGAGTTGGTGCACATGGACGTGAAGAAGCTCGGGCGGATCCCTGATGGTGGCGGCTGGCGTGCCTTGGGGCGTGCGAACGCGGTCAGAGATCGACGCCATGGGCCCGGCTTCGACTACGTGCACTCGGTGGTCGACGACCACTCGAGGCTGGCGTACTCGGAGATCCACGCCGATGAGAAGGGCGCCACCTGCGCGGAGTTCCTGGCCCGGGCGGCCGTCTACTTCGCCGGCCACGGGATCCCGAGGATCGAGCGGGTGATGACCGACAACGCCTTCGCCTACCGTCATTCCGCGGCCGTGCGGGAGGTGGTCGCGGCCCTGGGTGCCAAGCAGATCTTCATCCGCCCGCACTGCCCGTGGCAGAACGGCAAGGTGGAGCGCCTCAACCGCACCCTGGCCACCGAGTGGGCCTACCGGCAGGTCTTCATCAGCAACGACGAACGCACCGCCGCCCTTGCCCCCTGGATCGAGCACTACAACACTGAAAGACGCCACAGCGCACTCGGCGGACACCCACCGGTCAGCCGCCTGCGACCAACCTCATGACCGGGTACACCTAGGATGGGGCGCGAGGCCGGGCGCGCCCGCCGACCAGCACTGCCCGGCGAGACCGCACAGCACCAGGAGGAGGGCGCGTTGCCCCACGAGGCCCGCACCGACGGAACCACCCCGCACGACCCGCGGCAGGAGGCCTTCGAGCCGCCCTACCCCGACACGGACCCCGCCCTCGAGGCGGGGGCGGGCGCGGTCGACCAGGAGCGGGTCGCCGCCGCGGTGCGGGAGCTGCTGCTGGCCATCGGGGAGGACCCCGACCGGGAGGGCCTGCAGGGCACGCCGGGCCGGGTGGCCCGGGCCTGGGCCGAGATGTTCGCCGGCCTGCACCAGGACCCGGGCGAGGTGCTCGGGACGACCTTCGACATCGGCCACTCCGAGATGGTCCTCGTCAAGGACATCCCCTTCTACTCCACCTGCGAGCACCACCTGGTGCCCTTCCACGGCCACGCCCACGTGGGCTACATCCCCGGCCACGACGGCGCGGTCACGGGCCTGAGCAAGCTCGCCCGCCTCGTGGACCTCTACGCCCGCCGCCCGCAGGTCCAGGAGCGGCTGACCACCCAGATCGTCGACGCCATCGTGGAGCACCTGGCCCCGGCGGGGGTGATCGTCGTCGTGGAGTGCGAGCACCTGTGCATGTCGATGCGCGGGGTCCGCAAGCCGGGGGCGAAGACCGTCACCTCCGCCGTGCGCGGCCAGCTGCGCGAGACCGCCACCCGGGCCGAGGCCATGAGCCTCATCCTGGGCCGGTGACGGCCGTGACGGCCGTGACAGGCCCGGGCACCGCCGGCTGGGGCTCCTTCGAGGCCCTGCCCCGGGACCGGACCCTCGTGATGGGCATCCTCAACGTCACCCCCGACTCCTTCAGCGACGGCGGGGCCCACGCCGGCCACCGGGCCGCGGTCGCCCACGGGCTGCGGCTGATGGCGGAGGGCGCCGACCTCGTGGACGTCGGCGGGGAGTCCACCCGCCCCGGCTCCGAGCGGATCGGCCCGGCCGAGGAGCAGCGCCGGATCCTGCCCGTCGTGGCCGAGCTCGCGGCCGCGGGCGCCGTCCTCAGCGTCGACACCTTCCACCCGGAGACCGCCGAGGCCGTCCTGGACGCCGGCGCGCACGTGATCAACGACGTCTCCGGGCTGAGCACCTCCGCGGAGATGATCGCCCTCGTGGCGGAGCGGCAGGTCCCGTACGTCCTGATGCACGCCCGCGGCACGCCCGGGACCATGGACTCCCTGGCCGTCTACGACGACGTCGCCGGGGAGGTCCTCGGCGAGCTCGGGCAGCTGCGGGCCCGGGTGCTCGAGGCCGGACTGCCGCCCGAGCTGCTGATCCTCGACCCCGGCCTGGGCTTCGCCAAGCGCGGGACGCAGAACTGGGCGGTGCTGCGGGCCCTGCCGCGGCTGCTCGCCACCGGCCACAGGGTCCTCGTGGCCGGGTCCCGCAAGCGCTTCCTGGGCGGGCTGCTCGAGGACGCCGGCGGGCCCCGGCCGGCGGGCGGTCGCGACGCCGCGACCGCCGCGCTCAGCGCCCTGGCCGCCCGCGAGGGGGCCTGGGCCGTGCGCGTGCACGACGTGCGCTCGAGTGCCGACGCCGTGGCCGTGGCCCACGCCTGGGCCGGGGTGGAGCCGCCCGTGCTGCGCCCGGGTGCGGGGGCGGACGCGTGAGCCGGCTGCCGCGGGAGGACCACGGCACGGCGCGCGGCGGGGACCGGGCCGGGCGCCAGCTCGCCCCGCCCGCCGCCGCCCGCCCGGCGGAGCGCCGCGACCGGATCAATCTGATGGGCGTCGGCGCGGTCGGCTACCACGGGGTGCTCGAGCAGGAGAAGCGCAGCGGCCAGCCCTTCTTCGTGGACGTCGTGATGTACCTGGACCTCGCCCCCGCGGGCACCGCCGACGACGTCGCCCGCACCGCCCACTACGGCGAGGTCGCCGAGCAGGTCCGGGACATCGTGACGGGCCCCAGCGTGGACCTGCTCGAGACCCTCGCCGAGCGGATCGCCGCACAGCTGCTCGGGGCCTTCCCCCTCGACGCGGTGGAGATCACCGTGCACAAGCCCAAGGCGCCCATCGAGGTCACCTTCTCCGACGTGTCCGTGACGATCTACCGGGAGCGCTGAGATGGGCGTGCGGGCCGTCCTCGCGCTGGGCGCGAACCTCGGGGACCGGGAGGGGACCCTGCGCCGGGCCGCCCTGGAGCTGGCCGCCCACCCCGGGATCCGCCTCGTGCGGGCCTCGCCCGTGGTCGCCACCGCGCCCGTGGGCGGACCGCCCGGCCAGGACGAGTTCCGCAACGCGGTCGTCGAGGTCGAGACCGACCTCGCGCCCCTCGAGCTGCTGCGCGCCTGCCAGGCGGTCGAGGACCGCCACCACCGCACCCGCGAGGTGCGCTGGGGGCCCCGCACCCTCGACGTCGACGTCGTCGACTACGACGCGCGCCGCCTCGACAGCCCCGAGCTGACCCTCCCGCACCCCCGTGCCGCCGGGCGCGCGTTCGTGCTCGTGCCCTGGGCGCTCATGGACCCGGAGGCGGTCCTCGACGGGCGCCCGGTCGCCGAGCTCGCCCGTGCCGCCCCCGACCGGGACGGCGTCGGCCCCGGCACCGAACCCCTGCTGCCCGCGGACCCGCCCGGGCCGCCGGGGCACTGAGGGGGTCCGGCCGTGCACGTGCTCACCGTTCCCGCCCTGCTGATGTGCGCCGCCGCCGCCGGTGCGGTCGGCTGGAGCGCCAACCGGGTCTCCACCGGCGCCGGCGGGCCCCTGCTCGTCCTGCCGTGGGCCTCGCTGGCCGCCTGCGCGGCCGTCGCCGTGGTCCTGCTCGTCCTCGGCCTGCGGGTCAGGCGCTACCAGGAGGGCCGGCGCCCGGAGCGCTTCGAGCCGGTCGTCGCCGCCCGCACCGCCGCCGGCGCCCAGGCCGTCGCGTGGGCCGGGGCGGTGCTGGCCGGCTGGCACGCGACCATCGCCCTCGAGCAGCTGACCCTGGTCGGGCTGCGCTCGGAACAGGGCCCCCTGTGGGCGAGCCTGGCCCACACCGGCGCCGGGCTCGTGCTCGTCGTCGTCGGCTGGGTCGTGGAGGGCTTCTGCAAGCTCCCGCCCGACGACCCCGACGCCGAGGAGGCCGCCGAGTACGGTAGGGGGCGGGACAAGGAGCTGCCCGAGGGAGAAGGTGGTTATGCCCGTGGAATCCCCCCGCGACCCCGCGAAGGACCCGGCGGCGCCGGCTGAGCCGGCGCCCCCCGGCCCGCCGCCGGGACGCACGGCCGGGGCCCCGGCGGGAGCGGACCCCGCGCCGCAGGAGCACGCGCCGGGAGACCGGGGGATCGACCCCGAGGGGATCGTGTGGACCCGGGTCTCGCCGCGCCACACCACCCTCGTGCTCGTCTCCGGGCTGGCCGCGACGCTGTTCTGGACGGCCGCCGTCGGCTGGCCGGCCGTGCTCGTGGCCACGGGCACGTGGTCGGCGCCCCTGCCCCTGCTGGCCCTGCCCCCCGCGGCGGTGCTGCTGATCGGGGCCGTCTCCCTGGCCCTGGCCCCGCGCCGGGTGCGCGCCATCGGCTACGCCGAGCGCGGGGAGGACCTGCTGGTGCGCCGCGGTCTGCTCTACCAGCGCGTCACCGTCATCCCCTACGGGCGCATGCAGTACGTGGACGTCTCGGTCTCCCCGCTGCAGCGGGCCCTCGGCCTGGCCACGGTCAGGCTGCACACCGCCGCCGTGGGCAGCCACGCCGAGATCCCCGGGGTCGAGCACGCCGAGGCCGCCCGGCTGCGCGAGCGGCTCACCGCCCGCGGCGAGGCCCTCCTGGCGGGCCTGTGAGCGGCGCCCCCGCCCCCGCGGCCGGGCCCGCCGCGGGGCACCCCGGCGAGGAGGCGGCCTGGCGCCGCGTCCACCCGCTCACCCCCGTGGTCCGGGGCTGGCTCGCGGTGCTCGTGCTCGGCGGCGCCTTCGTCAACATCGTCCTCGACGACCTCGTCGGGGGCTACCTCGGGGCGCCGGGACCGCGGCCGCCGGAGGACCTCGACCTGTCCCGGCTGGGCACGGGCTTCTGGCTCGCCGCGGCCGGGGGCGCGGCCCTGCTGCTCGGGGTCGCCGCCGGTGTCGTGCTCGTCTCGTGGTGGTTCACCCGCTTCCAGGTCGGGACCGAGCACGTGCGGGTGCGCTCCGGGGTCCTGTTCCGCCGCGAGCGCCAGGCCCGTCTGGACCGGGTCCAGGCCATCGACATCCACCGCCCCTTCGTGCCCCGGCTGCTGGGGCTGGCCGAGCTGAAGTTCGAGGTCGCCGACGCGGGGGAGTCCGCCGTCTCCCTCGCCTACCTCACCCACGCCCAGGCCCGGGCCCTGCGCGCCGAGCTGCTCGGGCGCCTGCCCCGCCCCGCGGCCCCGGGCGGGCGGCGCCCGGCCCCGTGGGCGCACCCGCCCGCCGCCCCGGCCGGGGAGGAGCACGAGCACCCGGTGCTCGCCGTCCCCGCGGGCCGGCTGATCGGCTCCGTGCTCGCCTCGGGCACCGCCCTCGTGCTCGTCGCGCTGCTCGCGGCGGCCCCCGTGGCCCTGCTCGCCGACCCCGTGGCCGGTCCCGGGCTGCTCGCCGCGTGGATCCCCGGGCTGCTGAGCTTCGGGGCCGTCGCCTACCGGCGGGTCGAGCAGGGCTGGCGCTTCCGGCTGCTGCGCCTGCCCGAGGGCCTGCGCGTGCGCCACGGCCTGCTCGGGGTCCGCTCCCAGACCGTGCCCGTGGGCCGGATCCAGGCCGTGGGCGTGGACCGTCCCCTGCTGTGGCGGCCCTTCGGCTGGTACCGCGTGCGCGTGAACGTGGCCGGCTACGGGCCCGGCGCCGGCGACGAGGAGGCGCTGCGCTCGACCCTGCTGCCCGTGGGCACGCGCGCGGAGGTCCACGCCGTGCTGCGCCTGGCCCTGCCGGCCGTTCCTCCGGCGGGCCTCGCGGCGCTCGTGGACGAGGGGCTGCACGGATCCGGCGGGCAGGGCCGCTTCACGACCTCCCCGCGCCGGGCCCGGTGGCTGGACCCGCTGACCCACCGGCGCACGGGCTTCGCCGCGGACGAGGCCGTGCTGGTCGTGCGCGGCGGGCGCATGGCCCGCCGCGCCGCCGTGGTGCCGCACGAGAAGACCCAGTCGGTGGCCGTGCAGCAGGGCCCGCTCGAGCGCGCCCTCGCCCTCGCCGACGTGCACCTGCACTCGGTGCCGGGCCCGGTCTCCGTCGTCGTGCCCCACCTCGACGCCGCCGCCGCCCGGGGGCTCGCGGCCGCGCAGGCGGTGCACGCGACCGGCGCCCGTAGACTGGCCGACGCCCCGCGACCGCCCCGACCCCCGCAGGAGGGACCATGAGCGACCCGACCCACCGCCCGGGACGGCTCGGCATCGGGGTCGTCGGCGCGGGCAAGGTCGGCGCGGTGCTCGGCGCCGCGCTGCGCGCCGCCGGCCACGCCGTGGTCGGGGCCAGCGCCGTGTCCGAGGCCAGCCGCGAGCGGGCCGCGGCCCTGCTGCCGGACGTGCCGGTGCTCGAGGTGCCGGACGTGGTCCGCCGCGCCGAGCTCGTGCTGCTGGCCGTGCCCGACGACGAGCTGCCCGGGCTCGTGCAGGGGCTGGCCGACGCGGGACTGTGGCAGGCGGGCCAGCTCGTCGTGCACACCGCCGGGCGCTGGGGCACCGACGTGCTCGAGCCCGCCCGCCGGGCCGGGGCGATCCCGCTGGCGATCCACCCGGCCATGACTTTCACGGGGCTCAGCCTCGACCTGGCCCGCCTGAACGACTGCTCGTTCGGGGTGACGGCCCCCGCCCCCGTGCTGCCCATCGCCCAGGCCCTGGTCGTCGAGATGGGCGCCGAGCCGGTCGTGGTGGCCGAGGCCGACCGCGGGCTCTACCACGCGGCCCTCGCCCACGCCGCCAACCACGCGATGACCCTCACCGGCCAGTCCGCCCAGGTGCTGCGCGAGATCGGGGTGGCCCGCCCGGAGCGGGTCCTGGGTCCCCTGCTGCGCGCGAGCCTCGACAACGCCCTCGCCGCCGGGGAGCGGGCCCTGACCGGCCCGGTCGCCCGCGGCGACGCCGGCACCGTGGCCGCCCACCGGCGCGCCCTCGACGAGTACGCGCGCGGGCACGCCGGCGACGACGTGCTGCTGGCCTACCTCGACCTCGCCCGCGTCACCGCGCGCCGGGCCCTGGACCGCGGCCTGCTCGAGCGCTCCCGCTACGACGCCGTGCTGGCCGCCCTCGAGCTCACCGGCGCCCCCGGCGGGCCCGACCCCCGCCCCGCCGACGGAGAGGACACCCCGTGAGCCCCGCCCCCCGCGTCTGCCACGACCCCGCCGAGTTCCGCACCGCCCTCGCCGAGCGACTGGCGGCGGCGGGCGCGGGCCCCGCCTCGCTGGGGCTGGTGCCCACGATGGGCGCGCTGCACGAGGGCCACGGCCACCTGGTGCGCCGGGCCAGGGCGGAGAACGACGTGGTCGCCGTCTCGATCTTCGTCAACCCGCTGCAGTTCGGCCCCGGCGAGGACTACGAGCGCTACCCGCGCACCCTCGAGGCCGACCTCGAGCTGCTCGCCCGGCACGGGGCCGACCTCGTGCTCGCCCCCGGGCTCGAGCAGATGTACCCGGGCGGGGAGCCGCTCGTGCGGGTCACCGCCGGGCGGCTGGGCACGGTCCTCGACGGCGCCAGCCGGCCCGGGCACTTCGACGGCGCCCTCACCGTGGTCAACCGGCTGCTCAACCTCACCGCCCCCCGCGGCGGGGGAGCCTTCCGCGCCTACTTCGGGGAGAAGGACGCCCAGCAGCTGCTGCTCGTGCGGCGGATGGTCGCGGACTTCGCCCTGCCCGTCGAGGTCCGCCCCGTGCCGATCGTGCGGGACGCCGACGGGCTCGCCCTGTCCTCCCGCAACCGCTACCTCGACGACGACGGGCGCCGCGCCGCCCTCGTGCTCCCGCGCACGCTGGCCGCCCTCGCCGCGGGGGAGGTGGACCTGCCCGCCGCCCGCGCCCGGATCGACGCCGAGGACGGGGTGCGGCTGGACTACCTCGTCGTCGTCGACCCCGCGACCCTCGAGCCGGCCGAACCGGGCCCCGGCACCCTCGCCCTGGTCGCCGCCCGCGTCGGCACGACCCGGCTGATCGACAACCGCGCGCTCTGACCCCCGCTCCCGGCCGGGGCGCGGGGGCCGCGGGCCCCGCGCTATCCTGGTCGACTGTGACCGACGCGCAGAACAGCACCCCGACCGCCGAGACGACCGCCGAGCCGACCCCGGGGACCGCCTCCCCCCGGCCCGCCGAGGACCGCGCCCGGGAGGCGGCCGAGCAGGCGGAGCTGACCGAGCAGATGCAGTTCCGCCTCGCCAAGCGCGCCCGCCTGCTCGAGGAGGGGCGGGAGGCGTACCCGGTGGGCGTCCCCCGCACCCACACCCTCGCCCAGGTCCGCGAGACCTGGGGGGACCTGGAGGCCGGCGAGGAGACCGGGCAGTTCACGGCCGTCGCCGGGCGCGTGGTGTTCGTGCGCAACACCGGCAAGCTGTGCTTCGCGACCCTCCAGGAGGGCGACGGCACCCGCCTGCAGGTCATGCTCTCCCTGGCCAAGGTGGGGGAGGAGGCCCTGGCCGACTGGAAGGCCCTCGTGGACCTCGGCGACTTCGTGGCCGTGCACGGCGAGGTCGTCTGCTCCCGGCGCGGGGAGCTGTCCGTGATGGCGGACTCCTGGACCATGGCCGCCAAGGCGCTGCGCCCGCTGCCGACCCTCCACCACGGGCTCAGCGAGGAGACCCGCGTCCGGCAGCGCTACCTCGACCTCATCGTCCGCCAGGAGGCGCGCGACGTGGTGGTCAAGCGCGCGCGGATCATCCAGACGGTGCGCTCGACCCTCGTGGCGCAGGGCTACGTGGAGATCGAGACGCCCATGCTCCAGCTCGTCCACGGCGGAGCCACCGCCCGTCCCTTCGAGACCCACCTCAACGCGTTCGACCAGGACATGACCCTGCGCATCGCGACCGAGCTCTACCTCAAGCGGGCCGTGGTCGGCGGGATCGAGCGGGTCTTCGAGATCGGGCGGGTCTTCCGCAACGAGGGCGTCGACTCCTCGCACAGCCCCGAGTTCACGACCCTGGAGGCCTACGAGGCCTACGCCGACCAGTTCACGATGGCCGAGCGGATCAAGCAGATCATCCTCGCGTGCGCCGACGCCCTGGGCGTGGACACGATCGAGACCGGGCGCGGGACCATCGACCTGCGCGGGGAGTGGCGGTGGCTGTCCGTGTACCCGGCGCTGTCGGAGGCCGTGGGGCAGGAGATCACCCCGGCGACCCCCGAGGACGTGCTGCGGCGGATCGCCGAGGAGCACGGGGTCGCCGTGGGCCCGCTGTGGGACGCCGAGAAGCTCGTGCTCGAGCTCTTCGGCGAGATCGTGGAGCCCACCCTGATCCAGCCGACCTTCGTGTGCGACTACCCGCCCTCGGCGCAGCCGCTGGCGCGCCAGCACCGCTCCGAGCACGGGCTGATCGAGGCCTGGGACCTCATCATCGGCGGCATGGAGCGCGGCACGGCCTTCTCCGAGCTGATCGACCCCGTGGTCCAGCGCGAGCGGCTCACGGAGCAGTCCCGGCTCGCCGCGGCCGGCGACGCCGAGGCGATGCAGCTCGACGAGGACTTCCTGCGGGCCCTCGAGCACGGCGCCCCGCCCATGGGCGGGCTCGGGCTGGGCCTGGACCGGCTCATCATGCTCTTCACCGACCTCGGGATCCGCGAGACCATCCTCTTCCCCCTCATGAAGCCCGAGCAGGACTGAGCGCCCGCCCGTCCAGCCGCCCCCCAGCACCACGAGGGAGAATCACGTCCATGGAATACGTCGCCGTCCTGCTGCCGTCGATCTGCCTCGGCATCATCTTCTGGCTCATCCTGCGCTGGATCATGCGCGGGGACCGCACCGAGCGCGCCGTGCAGGCCCGTTCGCAGGAGGACGCCGCGCAGTGGTACGAGCAGCTCAAGGCCCGCGACGGCGAGGACCTGCCCTTCGGCCGGCCCGACCGGCCGCGGCGCCGTCCCCGCGGCTGAGCGCCTTTCCGTCATTCCCATTCTTTTTCACGGTCGGCATTTCCGCCCGGAAATGACCGTCCCGCGTCTCGGTGACGATTTCCCGTCGAATATGTAGGATGAAACCGGCGACACCGGCAACGGTGTTCGCGGCGCCGCGTCGGAAATGCCCGGGGAGCCTTCCCGGTCCGTGCCGGAACGGCGACGGGGGATTTCCGCACCATTCCCGGCGGCCGTGAGGGAGCGCCGGGACGACGAAGCGCCGAAAGGCTGAAGGGAAGACGCACCGATGGCACAGACCGTGAAGATCATCCTCGAGGACGACCTCGACGGGGGCCCGGCCGAGGAGACCGTCCGCTTCGGCCTCGACGGCGGCCAGTACGAGATCGACCTCTCCGAGGAGAACGCCGCCCGGCTGCGCGAGGCCATGCGCCCGTTCATCGCCAAGGCCCGCCGCGCGCAGGCCAAGCAGGGGGGCAAGCAGGCCCGCACCGGCGCCGCCCGCCCGGCCGGGCGCGGCAACCCGGACACCGCCGCCATCCGCCAGTGGGCCCGCGAGAAGGGCTACGAGGTCTCCGACCGCGGCCGGATCCACCAGGACATCCAGAAGGCGTACTACGAGGAGAACTCCTGAGCGCCGAACAATTCCGGGCGGCCGCCCGCTGAATTGCCGCCCCGGGGCGGGACCGGTCCTCCGGTCCCGCCCCGGGGCATTTCCCGGATATCCCGCGGCGTTCCCCGTGGGCCTTTTCGGGGACAGCTCGGGGGTATTTCCCGGGCGGCCGGAGAATTCCTTTCCGGGCCGGTGCGGGAAACGCGGGCGCCCGGTCGCGGCGGTCGGCGGCGGGACGCGGGGACGGCCCCGGCACGGGGCCGCCGCGCACCGGGACCGGCGGGACGTCTCGCCGGTGGCGAACAGCCCCCCGCGGGCCCGCCCCGGTGCGTAGCATCGGGTGCAGATCATCGACGGAGGAGTATCCACATGTTCGAGCGTTTCACCGACCGCGCCCGCCGGGTCGTGGTGCTGGCCCAGGAAGAGGCCAGGATGCTCAACCACAACTACATCGGCACCGAGCATCTGCTGCTGGGGCTGATCCACGAGGGCGAAGGCGTCGCCGCGAAGGCGCTGGACTCCATGGGGATCACCCTCACCGGCGCCCGCGAGCAGGTCCAGGACATCATCGGGCCGGGCCAGCAGGCCCCGTCCGGGCACATCCCGTTCACCCCGCGGGCCAAGAAGGTCCTCGAGCTGTCCCTGCGCGAGGCGCTGCAGCTGGGCCACAACTACATCGGCACCGAGCACATCCTGCTCGGCATCATCCGCGCCGGCGAGGGCGTCGCCGCCCAGGTGCTCACCAAGCTGGGCGCCGAGCCGCAGAAGGTGCGCTCCACCGTGCTGGAGCTGATCTCCGGCTACCAGGGCGGCGGCACCCCCGAGAAGGAGGGCGCCGGCGTGCGCTCGGCCGGGCAGTCCGAGGGCGTGCCCGCGGGCTCGGCCGTGCTCGACCAGTTCGGGCGCAACCTCACCGCCGCGGCCCGCGAGGGCAAGCTGGACCCGGTCATCGGGCGCTTCCGCGAGATGGAGCGCGTGATGCAGGTCCTGTCCCGGCGCACCAAGAACAACCCCGTGCTCATCGGCGAGCCCGGCGTCGGCAAGACCGCGGTCGTCGAGGGCCTGGCCCAGGCGATCGTGCGCGGCGACGTGCCGGAGACGCTCAAGGACAAGCACCTCTACACCCTCGACCTCGGCTCCCTGGTGGCGGGCTCCCGCTACCGCGGCGACTTCGAGGAGCGGCTGAAGAAGGTGCTCAAGGAGATCCGCACCCGCGGCGACATCATCCTGTTCATCGACGAGATCCACACCCTCGTCGGGGCCGGTGCCGCCGAGGGCGCGATCGACGCCGCCTCGATCCTCAAGCCCATGCTCGCCCGCGGCGAGCTGCAGACGATCGGCGCGACGACCCTCGACGAGTACCGCAAGCACATCGAGAAGGACGCCGCGCTCGAGCGCCGCTTCCAGCCGATCCAGGTCGACGAGCCCTCCGAGGCCCACGCCGTGGAGATCCTCAAGGGCCTGCGCGACAAGTACGAGGCCCACCACCGGGTCTCGATCTCCGACGAGGCCCTCGAGTCCGCGGTGCACCTCGCGGCCCGCTACGTCTCCGACCGGTTCCTCCCGGACAAGGCCATCGACCTGATCGACGAGGCCGGCGCCCGCCTGCGCATCAAGCGGATGACCGCCCCGCCGGAGATCAAGGAGCTCGACGACCGGATCACCGAGGTCAAGCGGCAGAAGGAGGCCGCGATCGACGGGCAGGACTACGAGCTCGCGGCGTCCCTGCGCGACACCGAGCAGAAGCTGATCACCGAGCGCGAGGACAAGGACCGCGCGTGGCGCGAGGGCGGCGACGAGCTGGCCGAGGTCACCCCCGAGGTCATCTCCGACGTCCTCTCCGCCTCCACCGGCGTGCCGGTCTACAAGCTCACGGAGGAGGAGTCCGGCCGCCTGCTGCACATGGAGGACGAGCTGCACAAGCGGATCATCGGCCAGGACGACGCCATCAAGGCGCTCTCCCGCTCGATCCGGCGCACCCGTGCGGGCCTGAAGGACCCCCGCCGCCCCGGCGGGTCGTTCATCTTCGCCGGCCCCACCGGCGTGGGCAAGACCGAGCTGGCCAAGGCGCTCGCCGAGTTCCTGTTCGGGGACGAGGACGCGCTGATCACGCTGGACATGTCCGAGTACCAGGAGAAGCACACCGTCTCCCGGCTCTTCGGCGCCCCTCCCGGCTACGTCGGCTACGAGGAGGGCGGCCAGCTCACCGAGAAGGTGCGCCGCAAGCCGTTCTCCGTGGTGCTCTTCGACGAGGTCGAGAAGGCCCACCAGGACCTGTTCAACTCGCTGCTGCAGATCCTCGAGGACGGCCGCCTCACGGACTCCCAGGGCCGCGTGGTGGACTTCAAGAACACCGTGATCATCATGACCACGAACCTCGGCACGAAGGACATCTCCCGGGCGGTGCCCGTGGGCTTCCAGACCGGGATCGACGACGCCTCGAACTACGAGCGGATGCAGGCGAAGGTGCAGGAGGAGCTCAAGGAGCACTTCCGCCCCGAGTTCCTCAACCGCGTGGACGAGATCATCGTCTTCCCGCAGCTGACCCAGGAGCAGATCGTCCAGATCGTCGACATGTTCGTCGGCCGCCTCCAGGAGCGGCTGCGCGACCAGGGCATGTCGATCTCGGTCTCGGACGCCGCGAAGGTGCTGCTCGCGCAGAAGGGCTACGACCCCTCGATGGGCGCCCGCCCGCTGCGCCGCACCATGCAGCGCGAGATCGAGGACCCGCTGTCGGAGAAGATCCTCTTCGGGGAGATCAGCTCCGGGGAGAAGATCAGCGTGGACGTCGAGGGCGAGGGCGAGCAGCGCGCCTTCGTCTTCACCTCGACCCCGATGGCCGACCTCACCGACGACGGCCTGGACGAGACCATGACCGGTTTCGAGCAGGCGGAGCTGGGCCGGGGGGACGGTCAGTCCCCGGCCTGACCCGGCCGCCGGCGGAGCCGCCGAGGGCCCGTGCGCACCCGTGCGCACGGGCCCTCGGCCGTGTCCGGGGAGCGGGTCCGGACCCCTGCGGCGTCCCCCGAAGTGGGGGTCGTCGCAGGTCGTCATCGCGTCCGGACCTGCGGGTTCACGAGCGTACACTCGGGACGTGACCGACCTCCGCCTGCGCCCCGCCCGCACCTCCGACGTCCCCGGGATCAAGGAGCTGGTGGCGCCGCTGGCCCTTGCCGGGGTGCTGATCAACAAGGACACGGTCGCCTACTACGAGGGCATCCAGGAGTTCCTCGTCGTCGAGGCCGTCGACGACGACGGCCGGGTCCACCTCGTCGGCTGCGGGGCGCTGCACGTGATGTGGCAGGACCTGGCCGAGGTCCGCACCCTCGCGACCTCCGCGGCGTGGCGCGGCCGGGGGGTGGGGGCCACCGTCCTGGCGGGGCTGGTCGAGCGGGCCCGCGCGGTGGGGGTCTCCCGCGTGTTCTGCCTGACCTTCGAGGTCGAGTTCTTCGGCCGGCACGGCTTCGAGGTGATGGCCAATCAGGAGCAGATCGACCCCGACGTCTTCGCCGAGCTGCTGCGCTCCCACGACGAGGGCGTGGCGGAGTACCTCGACCTCGCCCGGGTGAAGCCCAACACCCTGGGCAACACCCGGATGCTGCTCCAGCTCAGCCCGGAAGACTGACCCCGCGCGCGTCCTCGGCCGCGAGCCCGTCCGCCAGCAGCCCCTCGAGGGCGCGGTGGCGCTGCTCCGGCGGGGCGTCCAGGCCGTTCAGGCGCTCGAGGGCCCGCAGCCCCTCCGCCGGGAGGTGGACGAGGTCCGCCGGGTCCACCGGGCCCAGCAGGTGCCGGGCCGGGACCGGCTCGGTGCCCGCCCGCAGCACCGCCAGCAGCGCCCCGCGCACCTGGCGGTCCGTGCCGTGCCAGGCCTGTCCCCGCGGGGTCTCCTCCGGGGCGGGGCGCCCCGCCGCGACCCACGCGCAGGTCCCGAACAGCGGGCAGGCGGCGCACCGCGGGGTGCGGGCCGTGCACACGAGCGCCCCGAGCTCCATGACGGCCTGGTTCCAGGCCACCGCGAGGTCGTCGTCGGCGGGCATGAGCTCGTCGGCCAGGCGCGCCTCCGCGGCCGTCAGGGAGCGGGAGGGCAGGCCCCGCCCGGAGACCGCCCGGGCGTGGACGCGGCGGATGTTGGTGTCCACGACCGTGCGGCGGTCGCCGAAGGCGAAGACGGCCACGGCGGCGGCCGTGTAGGTCCCGACCCCGGGCAGCGCGAGCAGCGCCGCGTGGTCGGCGGGCACCTGTCCACCGTGGCGGGCGACGATCTCCGTGGCGGCGGCGTGCAGCCGCAGCGCCCGGCGGGGGTAGCCGAGCCGGCCCCACGCCCGCACGGCCTCCCCGGCGGGCTCCGCCGCCAGGTCCTCGGGCCGGGGCCAGCGCTGCAGCCACGACCGCCACACCGGCAGCACCCGCGCCACCGGGGTCTGCTGGAGCATGAACTCGCTGACCAGCACGCCCCACGGCCCGCAGCGGGGGTCGCGCCAGGGCAGGTCGCGGGCGGCGCTGCCGTACCACCGGACCACGGCCTCGTGCAGGCCCGGCAGGTCGGGGTGCGGCGGGGCGGGGGAGGGCGTCGGGGCAACGGAGCTCATCCTCCCCACTGTAGCCTTGGGGGCATGGCGCAGAAGGGTTCCGGCAGCAGGTCCGGGGGAGGCAGCGGGCGCGGCCCGGGCGGCGGCGCCCCGCGGGTGTCCGCGGAGGTCTACCGCCGCCGCCGGATCGTCGCCGCGGCCGCCGCGGTCCTGCTCGTGGTCCTCGTGGCGGTCGGCGTCGTCTCGGCCGTGGCCGCGCTCGTGGGCCCCGGGGAGCCGGCGGAGGAGGCCGCCCCGGAGGCCGTCGCGTCGGCCGGGCCGACGTCGACCGAGCCGTTCGCCGACTTCACCCCGCGGCCGGAGAAGTCCTCCTCCGCCTCCCCGGGAGCCTCGGCGAGCCCCTCCGCGGCCCCGGCCGAGGAGTGCGGGGCCGAGCTCGCGGTGCGGGCCTCCACCGACCGCGAGAGCTACCCGCAGGACCTCGAGCCGCAGCTCGAGCTGACCCTGGAGAACACGGGGGAGGACCCCTGCCACGTCGACGCGGGCACCGCCCGGATGGCGTTCGTGGTCCGCTCGGGGGAGGACACGGTCTTCGACAGCCGGCACTGCCAGGTCGGCGGCGAGGAGCAGCGGGTCACCCTCGAGCCGGGCCGGGAGCAGGTCGCCCGCCTGACCTGGGACCGGGTGCGCACCCTCGAGGGCTGCGCGGCGGGCGGGGAGCCGGCGCTGCCGGGCCACTACCGCCTGGAGGTCTCCCTGGGGGAGCGCACGGGCGAGCCCGCGGCGTTCGTGCTCGAGGAGTGA
Source organism: Kocuria flava (assembly GCF_001482365.1). Lineage (NCBI taxonomy): Bacteria > Bacillati > Actinomycetota > Actinomycetes > Micrococcales > Micrococcaceae > Kocuria > Kocuria flava. Next base: position 1,346,183 of record NZ_CP013254.1, read on the forward strand.
GCCGCAGGGCTCACATGAAGCGCTCGAGCAGGCTCGTCTCGGCCATCCGGGACAGCGACTCGCGCACCGTGCGGGCCCGCTGCTCGCCGATGCCCTCCACGGCCTTGAGGTCCTCGAGGTTCGCGGCCATCAGCGACTGCAGGCCGTCGAACTGGCGCACGAGCCGGTTGGCCACGGCCCGCGGCATGGACTTGATCCCCTCCAGCAGGCGGTAGCCGTGCGGGTGCAGCTCGGTCTCGAGGCTGCCCGGGGTCTCGACGAGCCCCACGCACCCGGCGATGCGCTGCAGGTCGATCAGCTCGGTGGGCGTCAGCTGCGCGAGGCGCCCGAGGGCCTCCTCGACGTGGCCCGCCGGGACGTCCTCCGGGAGGTAGTCGCGCAGCACGACGTCGGGGCCCGGTCCGGTGCCGGCGGTGAGCTCCTCGAGCTGCAGGGCGATCAGCCGCCCGTCCACGCCGAGCTCGAGCACGTACCAGCCGATCTCGGCGGAGATCCGCCGGACCATCTCCATGCGCTGCAGCGTCAGCGCCACGTCCCGCACCGTGACCGAGGCCTCGATCTCCAGGGAGGAGAGGTTGCCGAGGACCTGCTCCATGCGGTTGCTGTAGTGCTCCAGGGTCTGCAGGGCCTGGTTGGCGCGGGCCATGATCGACTGGGAGCCCTCGACGGCGTAGCGGGTCTCGCCCACGTAGATGGTGATGACGCTCATCGACTGGCTCACCGAGATCACCGGCAGGCCCGTCTCCTTCGCGGTGCGCTCGGCGGAACGGTGGCGGGTGCCCGACTCGGTCGTGCCGATCGAGGCGTCGGGGACGAGCTGGACGCCGGCCTTGAGGATGCGGGTGGCGTCCTTGTCGCAGACGATGGCGCCGTCCATCTTGGCGAGCTCGCGCAGCTTCGGCGCGGAGAAGTCGGTGTCGATGTCGAAGCCGCCGGAGCAGATCGCCTCCACGGAGCGGTCGAAGCCCAGGACGACCAGTCCGCCGGTGCGCCCGCGCAGGATCCGCTCGAGGCCCGCGCGCAGCTCCGTGCCCGGGGCCAGCCGTGCCAGGGTTCTGCGCAGTGCGTCCTCAGGGGTCTTCGCCACGGTCCTCATCATACGGCCGCGGCGGTCTCCCGCTTCTGCCGCGGGCCCGCCCCGGCACCGGGGAAGAGCAGCTCCATGGCGTCGGAGATCGTGGTGACCTCCCGCACCGAGAACCCCTCGGGGACGGGGCCGGGGCCGGTCGGGCTCGCGGGCACGACCGCGTGGGTGAAGCCCAGGCGCGCGACCTCCTGGATGCGCCGGCCGATCCCCGGCACGGGGCGCACCTCCCCGGCCAGGCCCACCTCCCCGAAGCACACGAGCCGCTGGGGGAGGGGCCGGTCCTGCGCGGCGGAGGCCAGGGCCATGGCCACGGCCAGGTCGGTGGAGGGCTCGGTCAGGCGCACCCCGCCCACGGTGGAGACGTAGCAGTCGAGGTTCGCGAGCCCCACCCCCGCCCGCCGCTGCAGCACGGCCAGCAGCATGGCGACCCGGGAGGACTCCAGGCCCGCGGTGGCCCGGCGCGGCTGGGCGGTCGAGGAGCGGTCCAGCAGGGCCTGCACCTCCGCCAGCAGCGGGCGGCGGCCCTCGAGGGTCACGGTCAGGCACGTGCCCGAGACCGGCAGGGCCGTGCGGGAGACGAACAGCCCGGAGGGGTCCTCGACGCTCGCGATCCCCGTCTCCGTGAGGTCGAAGCAGCCGACCTCGTCCGTGGGGCCGTAGCGGTTCTTCACCGCCCGCAGGAGCCGGATCCGCGAGTGCTTCTCGCCCTCGAACTGGCAGACCACGTCCACGAGGTGCTCGAGCAGCCGCGGCCCGGCGATCGAGCCGTCCTTGGTCACGTGGCCCACGAGCAGGGTGGTCATGTTCCGCTGCTTGGCGGCGGCGATGAGGGAGGCGGTGACCTCCCGGACCTGCGTGACCCCGCCGGCGGAGCCCTCGACCTCCGCACTGGCCAGGGTCTGCACCGAGTCCACCACGAGCAGGCGCGGGCCGATGCGCTCGATCTGGCCCAGGGCGGTCGCGAGGTCCGTCTCGGCCGTCAGGTACAGCGTGGGTGCCACGGCCCCGATCCGGTCCGCCCGCAGCTTCACCTGGGCGGCGGACTCCTCGCCGGTGACGTAGAGGACGTCGCGGGAGGCGTCCCCCGGGCCCTCGGCGAAGCGGGCGGCGACGTCGAGCAGCAGCGTGGACTTCCCGACCCCCGGCTCCCCGGCCATCAGCACCACCGCGCCGGGGACGAGCCCGCCGCCCAGGACGCGGTCCAGCTCCGGCACGCCGGTGGGCACCGAGGTGGCCACGGTCGCGTCGACCTGGGCGATCGGGCGGGCCGGCTCGGCGATGGAGCGGGCCGCCGTGGTGCGCGCCCGGTGCTCGCCGACCTCCTCGACGGTGCCCCAGGCCTGGCACTCCCCGCAGCGGCCCACCCACTTGGCCGTGGCCCAGCCGCACTCGGTGCAGCGGTAGGACGGGGTGTTGCGGCGGGTCCGTGTGCTCATGGCGCCAGGCTACCGACCCGGGCGGACACGCTGAGCGGGCAGGTGCCGCGGCCCCGCCGGCGGCCTCAGCCGCGGTCCCAGCCCTCGAGGCGGGGCAGCTGGGCGCGGGCCTCGTCGTGGGTCATGCCCGCGGCCTCGAGCAGGTCCACGACCATCGGGCGCGTGTCCAGGACCAGGGTCTCGCCCTCCATGGTGCGCACGCCCATCCGGCCCGGGTGCAGCCGCCCGGCGACGTCCGCGAGCTCCGTGCGCGCCCGGCGCAGGTAGCTCTCCCGCGAGCCGGGGGAGGCCGAGGTGAGCGCGTGGCCCAGCGTCGTCACGGCGTCGCCGAGGTCCTCGAGGGCCCCGGTCAGGGACGCGACGGCCTCGTCGGAGAGGGTCACGTGGTTGAGCACGGACGCGGTGCGGCGGGCGAGCACGCGGGCGTTGCGCACGGCCAGGTCCAGGTAGTGGATGGAGTGCTCGAGGTGCTCCACCTCGGTGCGCCGGCCCCGGTACAGCGGCGAGGCGCGCACGATCTCCAGGGACGCCTGGAGCCCGGTGGTCACGGAGTCGATCAGCGGCTGGGTCTGGCGGGCGCGCACGAGGGCGTGCCACGCGGCCCGCGCGTCGTAGTCGGAGACGGCCCGGGCGGTCTCGCGCAGCACCCCCGCGAACTCCTCGACGAGGCGGCGCAGGTCCTCCCGGGGCTGCCGCCGCGGGTCGGCGGGCACGAAGTAGGCCATCGCGAGCGCGCACAGCCCGCCGACGACCGCGTCGGTCGAGCGGGCGAAGACCCCGTCGGCGGACGGCGGCAGGAGCACCACGAGCACCGACTGCAGGCCCATCTGGGTGGTGAACAGCGTGCCGTTGTCCAGGAAGCGGGCGAGCAGGATCGAGGTCATGAGCACCACGGCGGCCTGCCACACGCCGGTGCCCAGCACGTGGATCAGGGCGTCGCCCACGGCGATGCCGAGGGTGCAGCCGATCGAGACCTCCAGCACCCGGCGGTAGCGCAGCCCGCCCTTGGCGAAGCCCAGGGCGACCAGCGCGGCCGTGGCCGCGAAGATCGGCCCCGAGTGGCCCAGCAGGTGCTCGGCGATCACGTAGGCGCCCACGCTCGCGACCGTCATCTGGAAGGTCTGCAGCAGCCCGGAGCGCACCCGGGCCAGGCCCACCCGGGTGCGGGTGCGCACGGCGCGGGAGATCGCCCGCACGGGCCGGCTCGGCTGCATGCGGCCATCCTAGCCACGCGCCCCGGGACCGCCCCGCCGGCCGCGACGCGCCCGTGCCGGGAGGCGCAGGAGGGACACGAGAGGATCACCACACGGAAGGACACGCGGGAGTTCACCCGGCGTTCACCTTCCCGGGCCACTCTGGCCACCTGAGCTCCCTAGCGTCTCTCCCCGAGGGGTCCGCCGGGAAGCCGCAGCGGACCTCGCACCACGGACCGGCTCTCTCCCGGACCGTGCCGGACAACTGCCCCGCGGCGCGGGGCACCACTGTGATCTGAAGGGGCTAGCACCAGTGAAGGTTTCCCACCTCGGCCGTTCCGCCGCCGTCCTCGCCATCGGCACCCTCGCCCTGACCGCGTGCGGGTCCGACAACGCCACGGGCGGGGGCTCGGGCACCGAGACCTCGGCCTCGGGCGCCGGCGTCTCCGGCACCCTGACCGGCATCGGCGCCTCCTCCCAGCAGGCGGCCATGACCGCCTGGCAGAACGGCTTCCAGGAGGCCAACCCCGAGGCCCAGGTCCAGTACTCCCCGGACGGCTCCGGCGCCGGCCGCGAGGCCTTCACCGCCGGCGGCGCCGACTTCGCCGGCACCGACGCCTACCTCGACGAGGAGGAGTACGAGGCGTCCAAGGAGGTCTGCGGGCCCGACGGCGGCTTCCACATCCCCGCCTACATCTCCCCGATCGCGGTCGCCTTCAACCTCCCCGGCGTGGACACCGTGAACATGGACGGGCCGACGATCGCGAAGGTCTTCACCGGCGAGATCACGACCTGGAACGACCCGGCGATCGCCGAGCAGAACCCGGAGACGGAGCTGCCCGACACGCCGATCACCGTGGTCCACCGCAACGACGAGTCCGGCACCACCGAGAACTTCCAGGAGTACCTGGCCGCGGCCGCCCCCGAGGTGTGGACCGAGGAGGTCTCCGGCAACTGGCCCTCGCAGTGGGCCGCCGAGAACAACAAGGGCACCGCCGGTGTCGTGCAGTCCACCAACGCCACCGAGGGCGCGATCACCTACGCCGACGCCTCTGCGGTGGGCGAGCTCGGCACCGTGGCCGTGGGCGTGGGCGAGGAGTACGTCGAGTACTCCGCCGAGGCCGCCGCGAAGGCCGTGGAGTCCTCCACCCCCGTCGAGGGCCGCGCCGAGCACGACATGGCGATGGACCTCGAGCGCGACACCACCGAGTCCGGGGCCTACCCGATCGTGCTGGTGTCCTACCACCTGTACTGCTCGCAGTACGATTCCCAGGAGACCGCCGACCTGGCCAAGGCCTTCGGCGAGTACGTGATCAGCGAGGACGGCCAGCAGACGGCCGCCGACGCGGCCGGCTCCGCGCCGATGTCCGAGAACCTCCGCACCCAGGCGCAGGAGGCCCTCGAGAGCATCACCGTCGCCGGCTGACGCCGTTCCGACGATCCCGTCCGGCGCGGGACCGGGCCCCAGGGCCCGTTCCCGCGCCGGACGGGACATTTCTGTGTGAGGGGCCTCCTCCGTGAGGCACGTCACCGGACCAGGCGCCGGGAGCGATCCCACCCGGTGCAGCACGTTCCAGGCCACGAAGGGGCGCACGACATGTCCACCACCGTCACCACCGAGCAGCCCACCGCGCTCGCCCAGGGGAGCCCTGGCGGCGGCCGCGCCGGCGACTCGGTCTTCGCCGGGCTCAGCCTCGGCGCCGGCATCCTGATCCTCGCCTCCCTGGCAGCCGTCGCGCTGTTCCTCTTCCTGGAGGCCCTGCCCACGTTCCAGGCCCCCGCCGAGGAGATCTCGGGCGGGGCCGGCTTCTGGTCCTACATCTGGCCGATGATCATCGGCACGGTCATCGCCGCCGTCATCGCCCTCGTGATCGCCACCCCGATCGGGGTGCTCGTGGCGCTGTACATCTCCCACTACGCGCCCGCCCGGATCGCGAAGCCGGTCGGCTACGTCATCGACCTGCTCGCCGCGATCCCCTCGGTGATCTACGGGGCGTGGGGCACCACGGTGCTCGCGGGCGCGCTCGTGCCGTTCTACGACTGGCTGGCCGAGAACCTGGGGTTCATCCCCCTCTTCGCGGGCCCGGCCTCCCAGACCGGCAAGACGATGCTGACGGTGGGCGTCGTGCTGGCCATCATGATCCTGCCGATCATCACCGCGATGTCCCGCGAGATCTTCGTCCAGACCCCGAAGCTCCACGAGGAGGCCGCCCTGGCCCTGGGCGCCACCCGGTGGGAGATGATCCGGATGACCGTGCTGCCCTTCGCCCGGCCCGGCATCATCTCCTCGGTCATGCTGGCCCTGGGCCGCGCCCTCGGCGAGACCATGGCCGTGGCCCTCGTCCTGTCGGGCGGGCCGCTGACCGCCTCGCTGATCCAGTCGGGCAACCAGACCATCGCGGCGGAGATCGCCCTGAACTTCCCCGAGGCCTACGGCCTGCGCCTCTCGGAGCTCATCGCCGCCGGCCTCGTCCTGTTCCTGATCACCCTGGTCGTGAACATGGCGGCCCGCGCCATCATCGCCCGCTACAAGGAATTCTCGGGAGCCAACTGATGTCGACCCCACCCCTGCACCAGCAGACCTCGTCGCCGGGCGCCGCCGGCCGCCGCGCGAAGCTCACGCGGAACCAGCGGCCGGCCTGGCTCGTGCCCGCCATCGCCGTCGCCGCCGTCGTCGTGGGCGCGGCCCTGGCCGCGCTCGTGGGCTTCTCCACGGCCCTGTGGGCGGTCTTCGCCGCCGTGCTCTTCCTCGTCGCCGCGCCCCTGGCCGTCACGGCCGTGGAGGGCCGGCGCAAGGGCGCCGACTCCCTGACCACGTACCTGGTCCACACCGCGTTCGTGCTGGCCGTCATCCCGCTGGTCTCCGTCATCTGGACCGTGCTGGCCAACGGCGTCCCGGGCCTGACCTCCAACCTGCTGCTGACCTCCATGAACGGGGTCACGGGCGCGACCGACAACGCCGCGGCGGCGGGGGAGACCCCGGTGCTCGGCGGGGCCTACCACGCGATCGTGGGCACCGTCTCGATCACCTTCTGGGCCACGCTGATGTCGGTGCCCATCGGGCTGCTCACCGCGATCTACCTCGTGGAGTACTCCCAGGGCGGCTGGCTGGGGCGGGCGATCACGTTCTTCGTGGACGTGATGACCGGCATCCCCTCGATCGTGGCGGGCCTGTTCGCGGCCGCCCTGTTCGGCCTGATCCTCGGCCCCTCGACCCGCTTCGGGTTCGTGGCCGCCGTGGCGCTGACCGTGCTCATGATCCCCACGGTCGTGAAGAACACCGAGGAGATGCTCAAGATCGTCCCCAACGAGCTGCGCGAGGCCTCCTACGCCCTCGGGGTGCGCAAGTGGCGGACCATCACCAAGGTCGTCATCCCCACGGCGATCTCCGGCATCGCCTCGGGCGTGACCCTGGCGATCGCCCGCGTGATCGGCGAGACCGCCCCGCTGCTCGTGACCGCCGGCTTCGCCACGGCCATCAACTGGAACTCGTTCTCCGGCTGGATGACCACGCTGCCGACGTTCATCTACTACCAGATCATGACCCCGACCTCCCCGACCAACCCCGATCCCTCCGCCCAGCGGGCGTGGGCCGCGGCACTGATCCTGATCCTGATCGTCATGCTGCTGAACCTGGTCGCACGGCTGGTCGCCCGGGCCTTCGCGCCCAGGACCGCCGGGCGCTGACCCGGCCGGCCCCCGTACGCACCGTCGCGAGAAAGAAGCAAGGAACCCACATGTCCAAGCGAATCGACGTCGAGCACCTCAACGTCCACTACGGCACCTTCCTGGCGGTCGAGGACGTCAGCATGGGGATCGACGCCCGGTCGGTGACCGCGTTCATCGGTCCCTCCGGCTGCGGCAAGTCCACCTTCCTGCGCACGCTCAACCGCATGCACGAGGTCATCCCCGGAGCCCGCGCCGAGGGCAGGGTCCTGCTCGACGGCGAGGACCTCTACGGCCCCGGCGTGGACCCCGTGGTCGTGCGCTCCATGGTCGGCATGGTCTTCCAGCGGCCCAACCCGTTCCCCACGATGTCCATCCGGGACAACGTGCTGGCCGGGGTCAAGCTCAACAGCAAGCGGATCTCCCGCGGGGAGGCCGACGACCTGGTCGAGAGCTCCCTGCGCGGGGCCAACCTGTGGAACGAGGTCAAGGACCGCCTCGACCGTCCCGGCTCCGGACTCTCCGGCGGCCAGCAGCAGCGCCTGTGCATCGCCCGGGCGATCGCGGTCAAGCCCGACGTGATCCTCATGGACGAGCCGTGCTCGGCCCTGGACCCGATCTCCACGCTGGCGATCGAGGACCTGATCAGCGAGCTCAAGCAGGACTACACGGTCGTGATCGTCACGCACAACATGCAGCAGGCCTCCCGCGTGTCCGACCGCACGGCCTTCTTCAACATCGCCGGCACCGGCAAGCCCGGCAAGCTCATCGAGTACGGGCCCACCTCGGAGATCTTCGCCAACCCGCAGGAGAAGCAGACCGAGGACTACGTCTCCGGCCGCTTCGGCTGAGCCCGGCGCGCCCGCACGACGACGGCCCCCGCCGCACCCCTCAGGGGAGCGGCGGGCGCCGTCGTCGTCCCCGCGGGGCGCGGCCCCGCAGGCGGCCCGCCCGCGGGGCGCGGCCGCGGACGGCCGGCGGAGGGGACGGGTCAGAGGAGGGGGGAGAGGGCGAGCAGGAGGACCGCCCCGACGAGCCCGCACACGGGGACCGTCAGCGCCCACACGACCAGGACCCGGGTGAGCACGCGGGCGTTGACGGTGCGGAAGCGCTGCTGCATCCCGGCGCCCAGGACCGCGGCCGCCGTGGTCTGGGAGGTCGACAGGGACACCGGGACCACGGTGCCGCCCAGGAACAGCAGGGAGCCGGCCACGCCCTGGGCCACGGCCCCGCGGAACGGGTCGATGGTGATCATCCGCGACGAGAGGGTGTAGGCGATCCGCCAGCCGCCGAAGAGGGTGCCCGTGGCCAGCCCCGCCGCGACGAGCAGGACCAGCCACGGCGCGGTCCCGCCCTCGATCGGGGAGGGCAGCCCGGCGCACACGAGCAGCGTCGCGAAGACCCACTCGGCGCGGCGGCCGTGCATGATGCCGTGGCCGAAGGAGACGGCGGCCGCGCCGGTGGCGAGCACGAGGCGGGAGCGGAACGCGGTCGTGTTGACGTCCGCGTGGCGGTGCATCCGCAGCAGCGGCACGGCGAGCAGCCACGCCAGTCCGCAGGCCAGTGCGGGGGCCACGACCAGCGGGACGAGGACCTGGACGAGGGCGGTCGGGGTCAGGGGGCTCGTGGCGACCAGGCCCACGGCGTGCCCGCCCAGCAGCGCGCCGATCAGGCCGCCGAACAGGGCCGTGGTCGAGGAGGAGGGCAGGCCCCACCACCACGTGAGCAGGTTCCAGGCCACCGTGGTGGCCAGCGCGCACACCACGGCCGCGGAGCCGACCACGTCCTGGGGCACCGGTGCGCCCACGATCGCCCAGTCCGAGAGCAGGTAGGCGGCCGTGCCCACGCCGGCCACGTTGACCAGGGCGCTGAGCACGACCCCGACCTTCGGGGTCAGGGCGCGGGCGCGCACGGGAAGGGCCACCGCGTTCGGGGCGTCGTGGAAGCCGTTGACCACCGTGTAGGCCAGGGCCAGGACGAGGCCCAGGACGGTGAGGAGGATCAGCACGGCGGGTCAGGACTCCGCCACGACGATGCGCCCCACCTCGGTGGCGACCTGCCCCAGGGCCCGGGCGGCGCCCACGAACCGCTCCACGGCGCGCTCCCGGCGCAGCGCCTGGTGGGCGTTGTGGTGCTCCAGCAGGTGCGCCAGGTGCAGGTGGTGGATGCGCTCGGCCTGCTTGCCGAGCCGGAGCATCTCGTACCAGTAGTCGTCGAGGCCCTCGAAGCTGCCGAGGTCGCGCATGGCGCGGGTGGTCAGCTCGGACATCCGCACGATCACCCCGAGCTGGTCGGTGGCGTAGGAGGGCGGGCGGGTGAGCCCGTAGGCCACGTGCGCCTCGGCCACGGCCAGCAGCTCCTCGGCGGCCCGGTTGAGCCACTCGCCCAGGATGTAGACGTCCTGGCGGGGGAGGGGGATCGCGAAGGTCGAGCGCACGGTGGTCATCACCGAGAAGAACAGGTCGGTCGAGCGGGTCTCGCACGCGCGGATGCCGTCGAGCACCCCCACCGCGTGCTCGGGGCTGCCCAGGAGCTCCGAGAGCAGCCGCACCGCCTCCGTCACCTGCTCGGACATCTCGGCCAGCAGGTCCAGGACCTGCTCGTCCTCCGGGAAGATGCGAAGGGCCATCGGGATACCGTCCTGGGCGTCGTGCCGGGGCGCGCGGGGGCGACCGGCCGGGAGGGGAGGGGCGGTGCCGGACCGGGAACGCCTCTCGGCGGAAGGCCGCTCGCAGCGGCTCAGTGTTGGAGCCCGGGGTTACCGCGGCCCGGCACCTGCGTCCATGGTAGTCGACGGCTCCGGAGGGCCAAGCCGGGAGGGCGTGGTCCCGCCCACGCCCGCGGGGCGCCCGGTCCGGGCCGCTCAGTCGAGGTGGCCGTGGCGCCAGGCCCGCGCGGCCGCCTCGAGCTCCTCGGCCGTGCGCTCCAGGCGCTGGGTGAGGGCCACGGTGCCCGGGCCCGCGGCCCGGGCGGCATCCGGGCGCCCGGGGACGACGACGGGCAGCTGCCCGGTGTCGGCGAGGCGGATCCGCCCCAGGGCCATCACCCGGCAGAAGGCGGCGAAGCGCTCGAGGGCGACGTCGAACTCGCCGTTGAAGGCCCCCGAGAGGATCGTGTCGGCCATCTCCGTGACCTCCTCCGCCCCGGGCGGCTCGGCCACCCCGGCCACCACGTGGGAGACCTGCGCCGTGCCGCGCCCGGCCGCGAAGTACCGGCCCATCCGCACGGGGTCCTTGCGCACGGACGCGCGCAGGGCGTAGAGCCGCCACAGCGCCCCGGGCAGGGAGACCGCGGGGGCCTCGGCCCACATCTCGGCGATGCCCTCGAGGCCCTGCTCGTCGGTGAGCTCGATCAGCCGGCGGGAGATCTCCGGGTCGTCGCTGGCCCGGCCCCGGGAGACCAGGGCGTGGGCCGCGAGGTGGGCGGCCTCGGAGACGCGCGCCGGGTCCGGGCCGCCCTCGTAGGCGTCGAACTTCTCCGGGGAGAACTTCACCGGCTTGTGGTGGCGGGGCACGTCGCTCATGTCCACCAGGGTACGGCCGGGGCCCCGGGGCGGCCACGGCCGCCCCGGCTCACCAGTCGGTGGCGGAGGCGTGCACGGCGGCGTCCCGCCACTGCTGGTCGGCGCGCTCGTAGCCGTCCCGGGCCAGGGCCTGCCACAGCCTCAGGGCCAGCGGCGGGTCCTCCTGCTCCAGGGCGGCGAGCGCGTCCGGGCCCAGCACGCGGGCGGTGACGTCGGTGATCGCGCTCAGCGTCACCCGCTGCCGGCCGGAGCCCAGGGCGAGCTCCCCGAAGCTCGTGCCGGGGCCGAGGATCTGCAGCTCCACCCGCTCGCCGGCGGGGGTGCGCAGGGACATCGACACGTCCCCGCTGACCACGAGGTGGATGCCCGCGAACCGCTGGCCCGCCCGCAGGATGTTCTCCCCGGCCGACCACGTGCGCTCGGCGGTGCGCGCGCGCACGGCGGCGGCGTCCTCGGGGGAGAGCCGGGAGAGCAGCTCGGACTCCGCCGGATTCACCCGGGCGGGCGTGCACTCCGGGCCGCCGTGCTCCTCGAGCAGCCGGTCCTCGACCCACTTGATCGCCGCGGCCCGGCTCGGGAAGATCTCGAGCGGGGGGTGGCCCTCGAAGGTGCCCACGAGGTCCTCGTCGGTGGCCACGACCACCACGGTCCGCCCCGCCTCGTGCAGCTCGGCGCGGGTGCGGGCGAGCAGCGGCAGGGCGTAGTCGGCGATCACGTCGACCCGGCGCAGGTCGACCACCACGTAGGAGGCCTCCACCGCGACCTCCCGCACCCGCCGCACGGCCGCCTCCGTGCCCGCGAACAGCAGGTCGCCCTGCAGCTCGACCACGACCGCGTCCTTGCCGTGGGCCTCCAGCACCGCCTCCGCCTCGGCGTTGCGGCGCACCAGCGAGGGGGACTGGTCGATCGGGTAGTCGGCGCGCACGGTCGAGCGGGAGACCCGGGCGGTGTGGGTGAAGTGCAGGTCGAGGTCCTGGGACAGGCGCTCGCAGGCCAGCACGCCGCGCACGCTGTTGCCGTGCCGGTCCAGGGGCGGGGAGAACGTGGCCACCGCGAGCTCGCCCGGCAGCACCGCCACGATGCCGCCGCCGACCCCGGACTTGGCGGGCAGCCCGACCCGGACCATCCACTCCCCGGCGTCGTCGTACATCCCGCACGAGCTCATCACGGACAGCACGCGCGAGACCGTGCTCGGGTCGAAGACCTCCTCGCCCGTCAGCGGGTTCGTGCCGGCGTTGGCGAGGGTCGCGCCCATGAGGGCCAGGTCCCGGCACGTGACGAGGATCGAGCACTGGGCGAAGTAGTCCTCCAGGGCCTGCATCGGGTCGCCCTCGATGATCCCCGCCGCGGCCAGCAGGTAGCCCAGGGCCCGGTTGCGGTCCCCGGCGGCGGACTCCTGCTCGAGGACCTCGGGGCTGATCGACAGGTCCCGGCCCGCGCACCGGGAGTAGGCCGCTCGGATCCGGTCCCGGCGCAGCTCCCGCTCGCTGTCGGGCACGAGCCACGTCGAGGCGATCGCCCCCGCGTTGATCATGGGGTTCGCGGGCCGGCCCGTGCCCGGCTGCAGGGAGATCTCGTTGTAGGCGTCGCCGCTGGGCTCGACGTCGATCCGGTCGTGCACGGCCTCGACGCCGAGGTCCTCGAGGGCCAGCGCGTAGGTGAACGCCTTGGAGATCGACTGGATGCTGAACTCGTCGCCGGTGCTTCCCGCCTCGTAGACGTGGCCGTCCGCGGTGGCGATGACCACGCCGAAGCGCTCCGGGTCCGCCTGGGCGAGCGCGGGGATCGAGGTGCTGGGCTCGCCGCCGCGCGCGTCGCGCAGCTGCGCCACGACCTGCTCGAGGTACTCGGTGATCGCGGAGGGGCCGAACAGGCGCTGCTCCTCGCCGGCGCGGTCCTCGGCGGGTGCCCCGCCGTCGCGGGGGCGGGTGCTGTCCTCGGTGCGGTGGTCCGGCACGGTGGTTCCTCCGAAGGGGCTTCCGGTCGGTCCCGCCGGGGCTCCGGCGGGACGGCGGCCCGCCGTCGAGGGGCGGGGCGGACGACGCCGGTCCCACTCTAGGCCAACCGGCCGGGCGCCCGCCCGGGGCGGGCGCCCGGACCTGCTGGGCGCCCGGGGCCGTGCGGTACAGTGGTGCCCGCTCCGCGGCGGTCCGCCCGTCCCGGGGCGCGGGCCTCTAGCTCAGCTGGTAGAGCAGTGGACTTTTAATCCATGGGTCGTGGGTTCGAGCCCCACGGGGCCCACCGCGTGCGGCGACGGCCGCGGACCGGCGAGGTCCGCGGCCGTCGCCGTGCCCGCTCCCGGGCGGCCCCGGGGCTCAGCGCACCCGGATCGAGTCGATCGCCGCGTGCGCCTCGGCCCTGAGGTTCTCCGGCAGCGGCGCGCTCTTGACGGCCTCGGAGGAGGCCTGCTGGCCCTCCTCGCTCACCACGTAGTGGCCGAAGGCCTGGGCGAGCTCCACGAGGGCCGGGTCCTCGTAGCTGGTGCAGTAGATGTGGTACGACGCCAGGACCACGGGGTAGGCGCCCGGGACGTCCGGCTCCCGGTCGATGTCCAGGGCGATGTCGTGCTCGGCGGTGCCCTCCACGCGGGTGGCCGCGCCCACGGCCCTCCCGGCGGCCTCGCCCGAGACGGCCACGTACTCGTCGCCGACCTTCACCCGGGCCTTGCCCAGGGACTCGTCGACGAGGGAGTCGTCGGCGTAGGTGACCGCGCCCCGGGTCTCCCCGGTGAGGCTGACCACGCCCGCGTTGCCCTGCGCGCGCTCCGTGGGCAGCTCCGCGGGCCAGCTGCCGTCCTCCTCGTCCGGCCAGGCCTCCGGTGCGACGGCGTGGAGGTAGTCCGTGAAGTTCTCGGTGGTCCCGGAGTCGTCCGCGCGGGCGATCGGGGTGATGGGCAGGTCCGGCAGGTCGGCCTCCGGGTTCTGCCGGGCGATCGCCGGGTCGTCCCACCGGTCGATCCCGCCGCGGAAGATCTGCGCGATCGTCGTCGCGTCGAGGTTCAGCTCCTGGATCCCGGGCAGGTTGAAGGCGACGCTGATCGGGGAGATGTAGACGGGGATGTTGAGCGCCCCCTCCGGGCCGCAGAACTGCCGCACCTCCTCCTGCTCCTCGGCGTCCAGGTAGGCGTCGGAGCCGGCGAAGTCGGTGCCCCCGCCCACGAGCGCGCTGCGGCCCGCGCCGGAGCCGGCGGAGAGGTACTGCACGCGCGCGTCCGGGTGCTTGGACTCGAAGCCGCTGCGCCAGGTGAGCATGGCCGCGTTCTGCGCGGAGGAGCCCACGCCCGTGAGGATCCCGGAGAGGTCGGAGCCGCCCTGCTCGGCCGCCCGGCGCTGCTCCTCGCCCAGCGGGTAGTCGGACCCGCAGCCGGTGAGGGCCAGCAGGGCCGCGGCCGGCACGGCGGCGGCACGGAGGGCGCGGGTGCGCAGGAGGCGCCGGGGCGCGCGCTGGGGCTCGGTCACGGGTGGAACTCCTCGGGGACGGGGGAGACGGGCCGGGTCGGTCGCCCAGCCTACCCGGCGGGCGGCCGGCCCTCGACGGCGGGGAGCCGCCGGCGGCCCGGCCGGTCACTGGACCGGCGCGTCCGGGGGCGGCAGCCGGTGCTCCCGCTGCTCCTCGACGCCGGCCACGCCCTCGACCCCGCGCACCGCCGGCAGGCGCGCGGCGGGCAGCTCGCCCGTGCCGAGCCCCGGCACGGCCCGGACCTGCTCGACGTGCATGCCCTCCGCGCGCAGGTGCGTGCCCACCGACTCCATCGCCGTGCGGTGGGCGTCGTCGACCACGACCGTCACGCGCACCGTGGCGCGCCCCGCAAAGGCCCCGTCCTCCGGCCGCCGCCGTGCCGGCCGCGGCCACGAGCAGCGTCCCCCGGTCCAGGGTCCGCAGCCCCGCGGCGGTGTAGGTGGGGGAGACCTCCCGGACGTCGGAGCCCAGGGACAGGGAGACGATGTCGCAGCGGTTGGCCGGCGCCCACTCGATGCCGGCGAGGACCTGGGCGTCGGCGCCCGAGCCGTCGTCGGCGAGGACCTTGCCCGCGAACAGCACGGCGCCGGGGGCGGTCCCGTAGCGGGGGCCCTCGGCGGGGGCGGCCGGGACGGCGCCGGTCCCGGCGCAGTGCGTCCCGTGCCCGTGGCCGTCCTGGGCGCTCTCCCCGGGCACGAACGAGCGCGCCGTGACCTCCCGTCCCGCGACGTCCGGGTGCCCGAGGTCCGGCCCGGTGTCCAGCACCGCGACGCGCACGCCGGCGCCGGTGAACGGCGAGCGCACCGCCTGCACGGCCTGCAGCCTGCAGGTCGAGGCGTGGGCGTCGCGGAACACCGGCGGCAGCGGCACGGGCGGGGACGGCCCGGACGGGGGCGTGCCGGGCGGGGACTGCCCCGGCGGCCCGGGCGGGGCGGCCCGGCCCAGGAGCCGGCGCCGGAGGCGGGCCCACCGGGGTGTTCAGTGCGCCGCGGGCTGGCGGCGCAGCAGCAGGCGCACGAGGACGGCGGTCGCGGCCAGCAGCCCCGCCCCGATCGCGGCGGAGGCGTGGACCCCGGTCTCGAAGGCCCCGACGGCGGAGGTCAGCAGCTGCCCGGCGGCCGCCGCGTCCAGGTCCCCGGCCACGCCGACCGCCCCGCCGAGGGTCTCGGCGGCCACCGCCGCCTGCTCCGGGGACAGCCCCGGCGGCGGGGCGAAGGCGCGGGCGTAGCCGGCCGTCACGGCGGTGCCCAGCACGGCGACCCCGAGGGCGGCCCCCAGCTCGTAGGCGGTCTCCGAGATCGCGGAGGCCGCCCCCGCCCGCTCCGGCTCGACCTCGGCGAGCACCAGGTCCCCGGCGAGGGTCTGGGCCGCGCCCGAGCCGATGCCCGTCACCACGAGCGCGGTGACCAGCACCGTGCCGTCGGAGAGGTCGCCCAGGGCCACCATGAGGAAGCCCGCGGTCATCACGGCCAGCCCGGCCGGGACCACGACCGCCGGGGGCACCCGGCGGGCCACCCGCACGGCGACGAGCCCGGAGAGGATCGTGGCCGCGGCGCCGGGCACCAGGGCCAGTCCGGCCCGCAGCGGGGGCAGGCCCTCGACGAGCTGCAGGTGCTGGGAGACGAAGAAGAGGAAGCCGATGAACACGGTGCTCGCCACGAGGTTGTTGACCAGCCCGCCGGTGAAGACGCGGCGGCGGAAGAGCCGGACGTCGAGCATGGGCACTGGCCGGCGCAACTGGCGGCGCACGAACGCGGTGCCCGCGAGCAGCGCGGCGGCCCCGGCCGCCGCCGCGGCCGGGGAGGCCCCCGCCGCGCCGGTGGACTTCAGGGCCCAGACGGCGCCCAGCATCGCGGCCAGCACGAGCGCGGCGCTGACGAGGTCCACCGGCCCGGGCCGCGGGTCGCGCGACTCCGGCACGAGCACGGGCCCCAGCACGAGCAGGGGCACGAGCACCGGCACGGCCACGAGGAACACGGACCCCCAGCGGAAATGCTCGAGCAGGACCCCGCCCACCACGGGGCCGAGCACGCCCCCGGCGGAGAAGCCGGTGGCCCAGACGGCGATCGCGGTCCGCCGCTGCACGGTGTCCCGGAACAGGTTGCGGATCAGGGACAGGGTCGCCGGCATGAGCATCGCCCCGAAGACGCCCAGCACGGCCCGGGCGGCCACGAGCGCCGGCCCCGAGGGCGCGAAGGCCGCGAGGGCGGAGACCGCGGCGAAGCCGGTGCTGCCCACGAGCAGCAGCCGGCGCCGGCCCACCCGGTCCCCGAGCGCGCCCATGGGCACGAGCAGCCCGGCCAGCACGAGCGGGTAGGCGTCGACCATCCACAGCAGCTGCCGGCCGGTGGGGCGCAGCTCGAGGGAGATCTGCGGCAGGGCGAAGTGCAGCACCGTGTTGTCCACGGAGATCAGCAGCACCGGCAGCATCAGCACGACCAGCGCGCCCCACTCGCGGGCTCCGGCCCGGGCGGGGGCGTCGGGGGCTGGGGGCGTCATGGGGCGGGGCCTCCTGGACTCACGGGGTGCGGGCTCCCATCCTCCCAGAGCCGTCCGGCGGTGCCGGTCGGCACCGCGCACCGGGCCGCCGGGGCGGGACAGGACCCCGCACCGGGCCGCACCGGGTCGCCGGGTCCGGCGGGGGCCGCGCACTAGACTGCACCGGAAGGCCGGGCCGGCCGGGCCCGGCGGGAGCGAGGAAGAGGTCCCCATGGTGGAGGCGCACCCCACGAGCACGGCGTCCGGCGCGGAGCAGGACGTCTCCCGGCAGTACGAGGCGGTCCGCGACCGCCTCGTCGAGCTGCGGGAGGACTACGAGCGGGCCTGCGAGGAGTTCCGCTGGCCCCGGATGGAGCGGTTCAACTTCGCCCTGGACTGGTTCGACCACGTGGCGGCGGACCCGCGGCGCGGGGCCCGCGACGCCCTGTGGATCGTCGACCAGGACGGCACGGAGACCCGCCGCACGTTCCGCGAGCTCTCGGCGGCCTCCGACCGCACGGCCTCGTGGCTGCGCGGGCTCGGCGTGGGACGCGGGGACCGGATCCTGCTGATGCTCGGCAACCGGCTGGAGCTGTGGGAGACGCAGCTGGCGGGGATGAAGCTGGGCGCCCCGGTGATCCCCACCGCGGTGATGATGCCCCCGGCGGACCTCGAGGACCGCGTGCGGCGCGGCCGGGTCTCGTGGGTCGTCACCGACGCCGCCAACGCCGGGAAGTTCGCCTCCGTGCCGGGGGACTACGGGCTCGTCGTCGTCGGGGACGAGGCGGAGCTCGCGGCCGTGCCCGGGGGGCTGGGCCGGCCCGTGCACGCCTACGCCGAGGCGGCGCAGGCCCCCGGGGAGTTCGTCCCCGACGGGCCCACGAGCGCGCACGACCCGCTGCTGCTGTACTTCACCTCGGGCACGACCTCCCAGGCCAAGCTCGTGGAGCACACCCACTACTCCTACTCCTACGGGCACCTGTCCACGGTGTACTGGATGGGCCTGCGCCCCGGGGACGTGCACCTGAACATCGCCTCCCCGGGCTGGGGCAAGCACTCGTGGTCGAACTTCTTCGCCCCGTGGATCGCCGAGGCCACCGTCTTCGTGCACAACCAGGAGCGCTTCGACGCCGCCGGGCTGATGGCGCAGATGGACCGGGCCGGGGTCACCAGCTTCTGCGCCCCGCCCACCGTGTGGCGGATGCTCATCCAGGCCGACCTCGGGCAGGTGCGCCGCCCGCCGTCCTCCGCCGTCTCGGCGGGCGAGCCCCTGAACCCGGAGGTCATCCGGCGGGTGCAGGAGGCGTGGGGGGTGACGATCCGCGACGGCTACGGCCAGACGGAGACCACGCTGCAGATCGCCAACACCCCCGGTCAGCCGGTCGTCCCGGGGGCGATGGGCCGGCCGCTGCCGGGCTTCGTCGTCGAGCTCTTCGACCCGCAGACCGGGCGGCGGGCCGACGAGGGGGAGATCTGCCTGCGGGTCGACGACGACCCGCCGGGGATCATGGCCGGCTACATCGACGAGCCGGAGCGCACCGCGGAGGTCGTCAAGGACGGCTGGTACCACACCCGGGACATCGCCCGCCGGGACGAGCAGGGCGTCTACACCTACGTGGGGCGCACCGACGACGTCTTCAAGGCCTCCGACTACCGGATCTCGCCGTTCGAGCTGGAGTCCGTGCTCATCGAGCACCCGGCCGTGGCCGAGGCCGCGGTGGTCCCCGCCCCGGACCCGGTGCGCCACGCCGTGCCGAAGGCCTACCTCGTGCTCGCCGGCGGGGCCGAGCCCACCCGGGAGCTCGCGGGCGAGATCCTGCGCTTCGCCCGGGAGCACCTGGCCCCCTACAAGCGCGTGCGCAGGGTCGAGTTCACGGACCTGCCCAAGACGATCTCCGGGAAGATCCGGCGCGTCGTGCTGCGCGAGCGGGAGGAGGCCGCCGGGCGGGACGCCCCCGCGCCCGGCCGCCCGGACGCGGGGCTCGGCGTGGAGTGGACCGAGGCGGACTTCCCCGGCCTGCGCGGCTGAGCCGCGGGACGAGTGCCGCGCCGGGACCCGTGACCGCGGGTCCCGGCGCCTGCAATGTGACGTAACCCACGCGAGCACCGCTTCCCGGGTGTGGGCCGTTCGGGGGACGGGGTGGCGCGGGGCTCGTCCCCACTTCCTGCGACAGGAGCGGCCGGACATTACCCGGCGGTAAGCCGGGTGCCTTGGCAAACCCGTCATTGACCAGTGCAAACCCATGATTCCGGGTCTTTGTCGGCCGTTCGGCGGGCCGCACCGGGGACCGTGACAGGACCGGGGAACCCTGCCACGATGATCGTGATCGGCCGCCCCACGGGGAGGACCGAACGGCCCGCCGGGGGGCGGGCCGGACCGCGGTCCGTCGGGGGACGGACCGCCCGCACGAGGCATCGGGGGGTGCCGGTGCGGACCGGTCCGCCGGGAGGCGGACCACCGGGAGCGCCGCTGGGGAGCGGTGGTTCCCGCACAGGCGAGTCTCTGCTCGCCACCGGCCGCAAGGCCGGCCGGTGCGCCCGCTGCGGGGGCCGTCCGAGGAGGACGGGCAGCGGGCGCACCGCTCTGTCCGGGCTCCCCGCTCCACCTGCCGCCCGGCCCGTCCCGCGGGCGGTCCGCCCGGCACCGGGCGGCAGAGGACCGCCGACGACGTCGGGGGGCTCTGCGAGACTGGACCCATGACGAGCTCCTCCTCCCCGACCACGCTCCCGGCCGTCCCCGCGACCCCGGACCCGCGCCTGCACGAGGACGCGCTGGAGCTGCTGCGCGCCCTCACCGGCCGGGACGACGCCGCGTTCCACCCCGGCCAGTTCGAGGCCGTCGAGGCCCTGGTCGGCCACGGGCGCCGCGCCCTGGTGGTCCAGCGCACCGGGTGGGGCAAGTCCGCCGTCTACTTCCTCTCCGCGCTGCTGCTGCGCGCCCGGGGCCGCGGGCCGACGCTCATCGTCTCCCCGCTGCTGGCGCTGATGCGCGACCAGGTCGCCGCGGCCGAGCGCGCGGGCGTGCGGGCGGCCGCCATCAACTCCGCCAACGCCACCGAGTGGGGCGAGATCGCCGCACGGCTGGAGGCCGACGAGCTCGACGTCCTGCTCGTCTCCCCGGAACGGCTCAACAACCCGGTCTTCCGCGAGCAGCAGCTGCCGCGGCTCGTCGCCCGCCTCGGGCTGCTCGTGGTCGACGAGGCCCACTGCATCTCCGACTGGGGCCACGACTTCCGTCCCGACTACCGCCGCATCCGCGACCTCATCGCCCGCCTGCCCGCCCGGGTGCCCGTGCTGGCCACCACGGCCACCGCCAACGAGCGCGTCGTGGCCGACGTCGAGGAGCAGCTGGGGGTGCGCCTGGACGGCAGCGGCACGGGCGAGGTCTTCACCCTGCGCGGCCCGCTCTCGCGCGCCTCCCTGCGCCTGGGGGTGCTGCGCCTGCCGACCGCCACCGCCCGGCTCGGCTGGCTGCTCGAGCACCTCGGGTCCCTGCCCGGCAGCGGGATCGTCTACACCCTGACCATCAGCGCCGCCGAGGACACCGCCCAGGCGCTGGCCGCGGCCGGGATCCCCGTGCGGGCCTACACCGGGCGCACCGACCAGGCCGAGCGCGAGGAGCTCGAGGCGGCCCTGAAGAACAACGAGGTCAAGGCCCTGGTCGCGACCTCCGCGCTGGGCATGGGCTTCGACAAGCCCGACCTCGGCTTCGTGGTGCACCTGGGGGCGCCCTCCTCGCCCGTGGCCTACTACCAGCAGGTGGGCCGCGCCGGGCGCGCCACCGACAGCGCCGACGTCCTGCTCCTGCCCGGGGCCGAGGACCGCCAGATCTGGGAGTACTTCGCGACCGCGTCCATGCCCACCGAGCACAAGGCCGAGGCCGTGCTGGCCGAGCTGGGCGCCGCCGGCGGGCCGCTGTCCGTGGCCGTGCTCGAGTCGCGGGTCGACCTGCGCCGCAGCCCCCTCGAGCTGCTGCTGAAGGTCCTCGCCGTGGAGGGCGCCGTGGAGCGGGTCCAGGGCGGGTGGCAGGCCACCGGCGCGCCCTGGCGCTACGACGCCGAGCGCTACGGGCGGATCGGCGCCGCCCGCACCGCCGAGCAGGACGCGATGCTCGAGTACGAGACCACCGACCGGTGCCGCATGCAGTTCCTCGCCCGCCAGCTCGACGACACCACCGCCGAGCCCTGCGGGCGCTGCGACACCTGCGCCGGCGCCTGGTACCCCACCGCCGTGGACGAGACCGCGACCCGCTCGGCCGGGGCCGCCCTCACCCGCGTGGGCACGGTCGTGGAGCCCCGCGCCCAGTGGCCGACCGGGATGCCCCGGCTCGGGGTCGAGGTCAAGGGCCGGATCCCCGAGGGCGAGCGCGCCGAGGAGGGCCGGGCCCTCGCCCGCCTGACCGACCTCGGGTGGGGCAACCGGCTGCGGGAGCTCTTCCGCCCCGGGGGAGAGGGCGCGGTCGCCGACGGCCCCGTGGACCAGGCCCTGGGCCGCGCCTGCGTGCAGGTGCTCGCCGAGTGGCAGTGGCCGGCCCGGCCCGCCGCCGTCGTCTCCGTCCCGTCCCGGTCGCGGCCGCAGCTGGTGCGCTCCCTCGCCGAGGGCATGGCCGCCGTCGGGCACCTGCCCTACCTCGGTGCGCTCGAGGTCCCGGAGGGCCACCCCTCGGGCGGGCACGGCGGCAACAGCGCCTACCGGCTCGCGGCCGTGTGGGAGAAGTTCCGGGTGCCCCCGGAGCTGGCCGCCGCCCTCGAGGAGCTGCGGGGTGCACCCGTGCTGCTCGTCGACGACCTCGTCGACAGCCGCTGGACCCTGGCCGTCGCCGCCCGGGAGCTGCGCCGGGCCGGGGCCGGGCCGGTGCTGCCCTTCGTGCTCGCCGCCCAGGGCTGAGCCCCGGCGGGCGCCCCGGCGCCGTCTTGTACGCTGTCCAGCGTGCCGAACCCCGCCGCGCCGCTCGTCGACGTCATCATCCCCGTCCACACCCCCGCCCGGCCCGTGGACCGCGCGGTCGCGTCCGCGCTCGCCGGCGGCCTGCCGGCCGGTCCGGGCGGGGTGCAGGTCACGGTGGTGTGCCACAACGTCGACCCCGCGCTGATCCGCGAGCGCCTCGACCCCGCCGACCGCGACCGCGTGGAGCTGGTCGCCTTCCGCGACGACACCCGCAACCCGGCCGGCGCCCGCAACCTCGGGATCGAGCGCACCCGCGCCCCGTGGCTGTCCTTCCTCGACAGCGACGACACCCTGGACCCGGGCGCCCTCGCCCGCTGGCTGGAGATCGGCCGGCGGCGCGGCTCGGCGGCCGTGCTGGCCCGGGTCTCCCGGGAGGGCGGGGCGGTCGTGCGCACGCCGGTCACCCGCCCCTGGCGCACCCGCGACCTCGACGCGGTCGCCGACCGGCTGGCCTACCGCACCCGCGTCTCGGGGCTGTTCCGCACCGAGGCGATCCGCCGGCTCGGGCTGCGCTTCCCCGTGGCGTACGCCACCGGCGAGGACCAGTCCTTCTCCCTGCGGCTGCACGCCGAGGCGGGGCGGATCGACTACGCCCGGGGCCGGCCGGGCTACCACCTGCGCGACGACGCGACCGACCGGATCACCGACGCCGCGTCCCCGCTGGCCGAGGTCCTGCAGGCCTTCACGGACCTCGCCGCCTCGCCGTGGCTGCGCTCCCGGCCCCTGGCCCTGCGGCGCGGCTACGCCGTCAAGGTGCTGCGCCTGCACGTCTTCGACGAGGTCACCGCCCGCACCCGCCGCGGCTCCTGGGGCGCCGAGGACGCCGCCGCGGCCCGTGACGCGGTGCGGATCCTGCTCGCCGAGGCCCCCGGCGCCGAGCGGGCCCTGTGCCGGGCCGATCGGGACCTCGTGGACCTGCTGGCGCGCGGCGAGACCGACCGGGCCGCGGTGACCCGCGCCGCCGAGGCCCGCCGCCGCTTCGGGACCCCGGCGACGCTCGTGCCGCGGGAGCTCTCCCGGGTGCTGCACCGGGACGGGTCGCTGCGGTTCATGGCGGCCGCCGCGCTCATGGGCTGAGGCCGCGCCCGCCGGGGCCGGACCGGACCGGACCGGCGGGTCGCTCCGGGAGCGGGTGGTCAGGACCGGCGTCCGGGCAGGCGCCCGGCGGCGGTGCGCAGCACCGGACGCAGGTCCCGTGCGTTGAGCAGCCCCCACGCGGCGAGGAACGCCAGCGTGACCCCGGCCGTGGGCAGGAGGCGGAACTGCTCGCCCAGCACCTCGAGCCCGCCGAGCACCATCGCGTAGCCCAGCACGATCCGCAGCACGACCCCTCCCCACGGCATCCGGTCCAGGCGCCAGACCACCAGCAGCGGCAGGGCCGCGCTGCACACCGAGCCCACGAGGTAGCCCAGCGCGGCGGCGGTGATCCCCAGCCGCGGACCGAGCACGAGCATCGTGGCCAGGCCCAGCACCAGGCCTGTGCCGTTGGCGGCGGCGAGCACCTTGATGCCCCAGGACTCCGTGCCGTTGAGCCGGGAGTTGGCCGCGTTGAAGCTCGTGGCCGAGACGGCGAAGAACAGGATCACGAGCAGGTGCTCGGCCCCGACGAACTCCCGGCCGAAGACCACGAGCAGCACCGGCTCCGCCCAGAGGATGCCCACGCCGAAGACCGGCAGGAACACCGTGACCATCGTGCGGAGGATGGTGTCCACCTGCCGGGTCAGGCCTGCGGTGTCCCCGGCGGCGAACATCCGCGCCACGCTGGGGGACAGCGCGATGAGCATCGCCGAGGAGAGCATGCTCGCCGGGGTCGCCAGGGAGACGGCCGCCGAGTACAGGCCCAGGGCCGCGTCCGTGTCCACGGTCTTGCCGATGATCACGGACAGCTGCATCAGCCCGCTCGCGGCCACCAGGTGCGCCGAGCCCCAGCCGGTGAAGACCAGGATCTCCCGGCGCAGGGCCGGGTCGGGCCGGCCCGCCGGGCCGCGGGGCCACGACGGCAGCGCGAAGCAGAGGTAGCCGGTGGCCAGGGGCAGCAGCAGCGCCCAGTGCCAGCCGCCCAGGAGCACGAGCACCAGCAGGGTCAGCGTGACGAAGGAGCTCAGCGCGTCCCACAGCGTGGAGGTCACGAACTGGTTGTTGCCGGTGCGCACCCCGCGGGCGAAGTAGTAGCCGGACATCGCCAGCACGAGCAGCCCCGCCGAGAGGGCGTGGGCCCACGAGAGGCCGAGCAGGAACGCGCCCAGCAGCACGGCGGAGGCGCCGAGCGCTCCCGCCCCGGCGGCGGCGCTGCGGGCCGTGAACGCGGCCACCGCCGCCTGCCCGTCCCGGTCCTGGCGGCCGCGGGCCATCGCGACGAACTTCGAGGCCGCGGAGCCGGTGGCCTGGGGCCACAGCAGGATGAGGAACATCGCCAGGGAGATCACCACGTTGACCTCGCCGAGGGCCTCCTGGCCCATCAGCCGCCCCACGAGGACGCTGTAGCCGAACCGGGACAGGCCCTGGACGAAGACCCCCAGCACGGTCAGGGCGAAGGCCGAGCCGAGCGGGTTGTCGGTGTTCTCGTGGTTGGGGGCAGGGAAGAGGGCCGCCCGCAGGCGCGAGAGCATCCCCGCCGGGACGGGATCCGGAGTCGTCATCGTCGCCCGAGTCTACTCGCGGGTCCGTGCCCGCCCGGTGCACCGCACCCGCGCCCGGCAGGGGAGCCGGCCGCCGCTAGGCTGGGCCCATGACCGCCGCACCGCCGCCCCTGCCCGTCGCAGCCCCCGCCCGCCCCCGCGGCGCGGACCGGGGCTGAGGCCCGTGCGCGTCCTCGTCGTCAGCACCTGGTTCCCCTCGGCGGAGGCGCCGGGGGAGACCCCGTTCGTGGTGCGCCACGTGCGCGCGATCGCCCGCGACCACGACGTGCGGGTGGTGCACCTGCGGCTGCTGCGCCCGGGACCGGTGGTCCGCGAGCAGTGGGAGGGGCTGCCCGTGGTGCGCCTGCCGTTCGCACCGTCCCGCCCGGCCACGCTCCTGCGCGCCTACCGCGAGCTGTGGCGGGCGCTGCGCGGGGCGGACGTGCTGCACTCCATGGCGTTCTCCACCGCCCTGGTCCTCGCCCCGTTCACCGGCCGGCGCCCCTGGGTGCACACCGAGCACTGGGCGGGGGTCACCGCCCCCGAGCGGATCAACGGCCTGTGGGTGCGCCTGGCCGCGCTGCGCCACGTGCTGCGGCTGCCCGACCTGCTGACCGGGGTCAGCGAGACCATGTGCGCGAGCCTGCGCCGGTTCACGCGCCCGGAGCGGGTGGTGCTGTGGGGCAACGTCGTCGACCACGACCCCGAGGTGGTGCCCCCGCCGCGCGGGCCGGTCCTCGAGCTGGTCGCCGTGGGCCGGCTGACGGCCACCAAGGACCCGCTGCTGGCCCTCGAGGCCGTGGACTGGATCCGGCGCCGGGGCCGGGACGTGCACCTCGTGTGGTGCGGGGGCGGGCCGCTGGCCCTGGAGGTCGAGCGGAGGGCCGCCGAGCTCGGCCTCGGGGACGCGGTCGAGCTGACCGGCGACGTCCCGCCCGCCGAGGTGCGGCGCCGCCTCGCCGCGGCGGACGTCTTCCTGCTGCCCAGCCGCATCGAGACCTTCTGCGTGGCCGCCGCCGAGGCCCTGGCCGCCGGCCGGCCGGCCGTCATGGGCGACCGCGGCGGGCAGACCGAGTTCATCGACGAGCGCAGCGGCCGACTCGTCGGCGAGCGCACCGGCGAGGCCTTCGGCCGGGCGGTGCTCGCGTGCCTGGAGCCCGGCGGCACCGCCGCCCCGGAGGAGCTGGCCGCCGGGATCCGCGGCCGCTACGGGGCCGAGGCGGTGGCCGCGGAGGTCGACCGGCTCTACCGCGACCTCGTGGCCGCACAGCGCTCTTTGACCCGCGGACCGTCCAGCCATTAAGCTGGCCGGTGTTGTCCGGATGCCTGCGCACCGGGCGCCACCCAGGAGACGTGCCAGAGCGGCCGAATGGACTTCACTGCTAATGAAGGGTCCGGGTTAAACCGGACCGGGGGTTCAAATCCCCCCGTCTCCGCGGTCGTGATGTCCCAGGACATCGGAAGCACCCCGGACCTGCGGTCCGGGGTGCTTCTCCGTGTCCGGGTCCCGGGGCCGTGCCCGCGGGGACGGCGCGGGAACCGGGCGGGACTTCAGTAGCCTGGACCCGGAGAGCACCCCACCCAGGAAGCAGGTACGGACGACGTGGCCGCCAAGAGAGCACCGGAATTCACCAAGAACCCGTGGATCACCCGGGACGGGCGGGGGCCGGCGCTGGCACGCCGCGCCGTGAGCCTCATCCCCCTGGCGCTGCGCCGCCAGGCCTTCTACCTCTACCGCCACCACCGCTTCTTCCGGTGGCGGCCCCGGACCTTCACCGAGAAGATCCAGTGGCGGCTCCTCCACGACCGCCGCGAGCTCTTCGCCGTGGGCGGGGACAAGATCGCCATGAAGGACCACGTCGCGGCCATGGGCCTCGACCTGGAGGTGCCCCGCACCCTGTGGCACGGGGAGGACCTGCGCGCGGTCGCCGACCACGACTGGGGCTGCGACTGGGTGCTCAAGCCCGTCACCGGCTCGGGCTACTCGGCCTTCGGCTCCGGCAGCCTGCGCGGCAGCGGCCTCGACCTCGACGCGGTCGAGCACTGGCGCGCCGACGACGCCCACCGCATCTACGGCGAGTGGCACTACAGCCGCTCCCGGCCGGGCTACCTGCTCGAGGAGAGGATCCCGACCCGGGACGGTGCCTCCCCGAACGACTACCGGTTCTTCGTCTTCGACGGCCGCGTCCACGTCGTCCAGATCGACACCCCGCGGGTGGCGAAGGTCCAGCGCCGGTTCTACGACCGGGACTGGA
Organism: Kocuria flava; assembly: GCF_001482365.1. Taxonomy (NCBI): domain Bacteria; kingdom Bacillati; phylum Actinomycetota; class Actinomycetes; order Micrococcales; family Micrococcaceae; genus Kocuria; species Kocuria flava. The sequence goes on from NZ_CP013254.1 coordinate 1,372,845, forward strand.
CGCCCCTGGACGTCCGCCAGGCCGGTGCCGACCTCGCCGACCCGGTGGACCCGCCCGCGACCCTGGGGCGGATGGTCGAGCTCGCCGAGCGCATCGGCGCCGAGTGGGACTTCGTGCGCGTGGACCTCTACGACGCCGACGGCACGATCTGGTTCGGGGAGCTCACCCCCGCCCCCACCGGAGGGCTGGCGCCCTACGACCCGCCGGAGTTCGACCGGCAGCTCGGCGAGCTCTGGCGGCTGCCCGCCTGAGCGTCCGGTCCGGGCGGGACGGGCCGGAAAAGGCCGCTCCGCTGGCAAGTCGACAGGTCGGCGGAACACGACACGCGGACGTCGGTGCCGGCGGCACGTCGTGCGCACGGCGACGCACTACCGTCAGCTCCGCACACGTCCCGTCGACGCCCCGGAGGCCTCCATGCCCCGCACCACAGCCGTCCGCCTCGGATCTCTTCTCACTGCGGCACTTCTGACGGCCATCGGAGCCGGGGTCCTGGCCGGTCCGGCGCATGCAGTGTCGCCGGTCTCAGCGCCGGAGCGGGCTGTCGTCATGGTGCCGTCCGCTCCGGCCGTCGGCGGGGCCATCCGGGCGAAGTGGCTCAGCCTGGGCGGCAGCGGCGGGTTCCTCGGTCATCCCACGAGCCATGAGCGGCGACTGCGGGACGGCGGGGCGTCGCAGTCCTTCCAGGGCGGACAGATCCACTGGTCCCCGGGCAACGGCGCGCATGTCACCAAGGGCGGAATCCGGAAGACATGGGCGGTACTCGGGTGGGAGAACGGGTTCCTCGGCTATCCCACGAGCGATGAGCGCCGGCTGCGCAGCGGTGGGGCGTCGCAGTCCTTCCAGGGCGGACAGATCCACTGGTCCGCGGCCTCGGGCGCTCACGCCACCCGCGGGGCGATCCAGCGCAAGTGGGCCTCGGCGGGGTGGGAGAACGGAAGCCTACGGTATCCCACCAGCCATGAGCGTCGACTGCGTGACGGTGGGGCGTCGCAGTCCTTCCAGGGCGGGCAGATCCACTGGTCCCCGGGCAATGGTGCCCACATCACCAGGGGTGCGATCCAGCGGACCTGGGCGGCCTCGGGCTGGCAGGACGGCCGCTACGGATACCCGGTCGGAGACGAGTACCGGACCCCGACGGGTGCGGCCCAGCGTTTCGAGGGCGGCACCATCACGTGGACCGACCCGGCCAAGCGGGTGCACAGCGGATACGGCGACGACGTCATCAGCATCACGAAGCCGGACGGCCCGGGAAGCATGGCCGTGGTGGAGGCGACGCACGACGGAAGCAGCAACTTCATCGTCTGGGGCCAGGACGCCGGCTACGCGGACACCGATCTGCTGGTCAACGACATCGGCACGTACTCGGGCAGCATGCTGCTGGACGAGGACGACTGGGGGGCGCCCACGGTGCGACTTCGGATCACCGCGGACGGCGCCTGGACCATCTCAGTCCGGTCGGTGAACTCCCTGCCCTCCTACGGTGCCGACCGCACCGTCTCGGGGCGCGGCAGCTCGGTGTTCCGCTACTCGGGTCGCTCCACGACCCGCCAGATCAACCACACCGGCAACAGCAACTTCATCGTCTGGTCCTATCCGAACAATGGGTACGCAGACCTTCTCGTCAACGACATCGGCACCTACTCCGGACGTGTGGCCTACCCCGGTCCTGCCGTCATCGAGGTCGAAGCGGATGGGTCGTGGTCTATCAGGCCCTGAGCTCCTCCCCAGCCCGCGCGGGGACGGTGCGGTCCAGGAACCGATGGGGTCCCGTCATCCTGGCCGCACCCCGTGACCGGGCCCGCCGGTCTCCCTAGACTGGCGGCACCGCAGCCGACCGCGCCGAGGGGGACCCCATGACCGACGACGACGCCCGTCCCGCCGCCCCGCCGACCGCCGCCCCGGGACCGGGCCCGGCGCAGACGGTCCCGCCGGCCCCCGCGCCCGGCCGCGCCGGACCCCCGGGCGCGGGTCCCTCGGGGATCCCCGACCGCACCGTGCTGGAGCGCTCCGTCGACGCGCTGACGGTGCGCCGGGTCTTCGGCGAGGCCTACGAGCTGGGCGCCGCCACGGTGATCCCGGTGGCCCGTGTGCGCGGCGCGGGCGGCGGCGGTGGCGGCTACGGGCAGGAGGAGCACGGCTCCGGCGGCGGGCAGGGCCTCGGCTACGGGGTCCGCGCCGAGCCGGCCGGTGCCTTCGTGGTCACCGGCGACCGGGTGAGCTGGCAGCCGGCCGTCGACGCCGAGCGGATCGCGCTGACCTCGGTCCTGGCGTTCTTCGCGACCGCCGCCGCGGTCGGGCTGGCCGTGCTCGGCCGGCGCCGCTGAGGGGCGCGGCGGTGCCGTTCCTGGTGCGGGTGCTGGTCAACGCGGCCGCCCTGTGGGCGGCCGCGTGGCTGCTGCCCGGCATGACGATCGAGGCCGACCCCTCCGTGGTCGCGGCCGTGGGCAGCCCCACCACGGCCGCGGTGCTCGCCCACCTGTTCCTGGGCCTCGTCTTCGGAGTGGTCAACGCGGTCGTGCGGCCCGTGCTGCAGCTGCTGTCCCTGCCGATCACGTGCCTGACGCTCGGGCTGTTCGCGATCGTCGTCAACGCCCTGATGCTGTGGCTGACCGCCTGGCTGAGCTCGTTCACCCCGCTGCGGCTGGGCATCGACGAGTTCTTCTGGACGGCGGTGCTGGCCACGCTGATCGTCGGGGTGGTCTCGCTGCTGCTCGGCTGGGCCGTGCCCGAGCGGCGGGCGCGAACCCGCTGACCCCCCCCCGGGCGGGTCAGTCCCGGTGCAGCATCCGCCACAGGAACTCGTGGGAGAGCGCGTGCAGCCGCGCGGCCTGCTTGTTGTCCCCGGCGCCGGCGTGCCCGCCGTTGGTGGCCTCGTAGAACCACACGTCCTCGTGGCCGAGCCCCTGCAGGCGGGCGGCGGCCTTGCGCGCCTGGACGGGACCGACCCGGTCGTCGCTCGTGGCCGTCCAGAACAGCACGGGCGGGTAGTCCTCCCCGGCGCGCATCAGGTGGTACGGGGAGAAGGTGCGCAGGAACTCCCACTGCGCCGGGTCCTCGGGGTCGCCGTACTCGGCGATCCAGGAGGCACCGGCGGACAGCTGCGTGTAGCGGCGCATGTCCAGCAGGGGCACCCCGCAGGAGACGGCCCCGAACAGGTGGGGCCAGCGGGTGAGCATGTTGCCCACGAGCAGCCCGCCGTTGGAGCCGCCCGAGCAGGCCAGCCGCTCCCGGGAGCAGACCCCGCGGGCCTGGAGGTCGGCGGCCACGGCGGCGAAGTCCTCGTAGGCACGGTGGCGCCGCTCCCGCAGCGCCGCCCGGTGCCAGGAGGGGCCGTACTCCCCGCCGCCGCGGATGTTGGCGAGCACGTAGACCCCCGAGCGACCCTCGTCGTCGGTGCGGGCCAGCCAGGAGCGCCCGAGGGAGCCCGAGTAGGAGGGGGTGCGGGAGACCTCGAAGCCGCCGTAGCCCGAGAGCAGCGTGGGGTTGCGCCCGTCGGCGACCAGCCCGGCCGGGCCCACCTGGAAGTAGGGCACGCGGGTGCCGTCGGCCGAGACGGCGAAGTGCTGCTCGACGACCAGCCCGGAGGCATCGAAGAAGGACGGGGCGCGCTTGACGACCCGCGGCGCGGTGCCGGGGTCCGTGCCGGTGGCCAGCGTCCCGCGCGCGACGGTCGTGGGCGTGAGGAAGCCCGTGGCCACGAGCCAGTGGTCGTTGCCGGCCTCGGGGTCCTCGTCGTCGACCGCCCAGGCGTCGACGCTGTGCAGCGCGGGCGCCCCGGGCAGCTCCGCGGTGGTCCACGTCCCGGGCTCGGCCACGAGCACCACGGAGGAGACGTCGCGCAGCAGCTCGAGCAGCAGCCGGTCGGCCGTCCAGGACCACGACTGCAGGGACGTGTGCGCGTCCGGGACGAAGACGGGCACCACGGTGCGGTCCCCGGCCAGGAACGCCTCGAGGTCCGCGGCCAGCAGCGACCCCGCCAGGTGGCGCGTCCCGCCCAGCTCGAAGTCCTCCTGCGGGCGCAGCAGCAGCCACTGCCGGTGCAGGTCCACGGTGACGGTCTCGGGCACGTCCACGTGCACGAGGCCGCCGTCGCGCACCAGATGGGTGCGGGAGGAGAAGAAGTCGACGACGTCCACGGCGACGTCGCGCACGAAGCCGGGGGTGTGGTCGCGCACGAGCACCGCCTGCACGTGGTCCTCGGGCACCTCGAAGACCTGCCGGGCCTCGGCGAGGTCCTGGCCGCGGCGCAGCACGCGCACCGTGCGGGGGTAGGAGGAGGTGGTCAGGCTCCCCGGGCCGAAGTCGGTGCCCACGTGCACGGTGTCCGCGTCCACCCAGGTCACCGAGGACTTGGCGGTGGGGACGTCGAAGCCGCCGGGCACGAACTCGCGGCGCTCGAGGTCGAACTCCCGCACCCGCTTCGCGTCCCCGCCGTCGGGGGACAGGCTCACGAGCGCCCGCCGGTGCACCCCGCCGGTGTACTGCGGGCGCAGCAGGCGCGCCCCGCCCCACACCCAGTCCACGCCCTCGGCCGCGGCGAGGGCGTCGACGTCCAGCAGCACCTCCCACTGCGGGTCCTCGCCGGTCCACGACTCCCACCCGGTGCGGCGGAACAGGCCGCGCGGGTGCTCGGCGTCGCGCCAGAAGTTGTAGTAGTGCTCCCCGTGCTTGGCGACCATGGGGATCCGGTCGGCCGAGTCCATCACCGCCAGCACGTCCGCCTCGAGCCGCTCCAGGGCCGGGCCCTCGAGCAGGGACAGGGTCCGGGCGTTCTGCCGGGCCACCCACGCCAGCGGGGCGGGCCCGTCGATCTCCTCGAGCCACAGGTGCTCGTCGTGGGGCTGCCCGGCGGGCGGGGAGCCGGCCGGGGCGGTGCTGCGGGCGTCGGTGCCGGTGCTCTCGCTCATGCGGCCATCGTAGGCGGGGTCCGCCGTGCGCCGGCCCGGGGCGCGGGTCGATACGCTGGGCGGCATGAGTGCAGCGGGCGGAGCGGGTGCGGAGCGGCGGGTCGTGGTCATCGGGGCGGGGCCGCGCGGGCTCTCGGCCGTGGAGCGGTTCGCGGCGCGCTCGGCGGCCACGGGCACCCGGGTGCGGCTCGACGTCGTCGACCCCTTCCCTCCGGGACCCGGGCACGTGTGGCGCACGGACCAGTCCCCGCTGTACCTGATGAACACCCCGTCCCTGTTCCCCACCGTGGTCCCCGACGACGGCGTGCTGCCGGTCGACCCGCTGCCGCCGCTGCGGGGGATGAGCTTCGAGCGGTGGCGGCTCGCGGTCGTGGCCGGGGAGATCACGATCGACGCCGACGACGCCGCGCACCTGACCCGCATGACGCCGAGGTCGTACCCCTCCCGGCGCATGTACGGGGTCTACCTCGAGTGGGTGCTGCGCACGCTGCGCGAGGTGCTGCCCCCGACCGCCGAGCTGCACGCCCACCGCGCGGAGGCCGTCGGCGTGCACGTGCGCGCGCAGGCCCGGCACCGCTACGACGTCGAGATCAGCGGCGGGCAGAACCTCCCCGCCGACGCCGTGGTGCTCGCCCTGGGCCACCTCGACGCCGACCTGCGCCCGGACCAGAAGGAGCTCGTGGACGGGGCCGCCGAGTTCGGCCTGGACTACCGGCCGCCGGCCGTGCCCGCCGACGTGCACTGGGACGCGCTGCCCGCGGGGGAGACGGTCCTGGTGCGCGGGATGGGGCTGAACTTCTGCGACGTCCTGGCCCAGGTCACCGAGGGCCGCGGCGGGATCTACACCCAGGAGGGGGAGCGGATGCGCTACCACCCCTCCGGCCGGGAGCCCGTGATCGTGGCCGGCTCCCGCCGCGGCGTGCCCTACCGCGCCAAGGGCGAGTTCGGGGGCTACTACGCCGACGGGGCCCGGCCCCACCACTTCACCCTGGAGGCGGTGCGCGCGCTGGCCGCGCGCACCCGGGGGAAGCTGTCCTTCGACGCCGACCTGTGGCCGCTGATCCGCAAGGACGCCGTGCGCCACTACTACGCGGTGCTCGCCCGCACGGCCCCCGAGGCCTTCGAGACCGACCCGCAGCGGTTCCTGCAGGAGCTCGACGCCGTGCTCGCCTCCGGCGACGACCATCCCGAGGGCCCGTGGGCGAGCCGCGCCGAGGCGCTCGTGGCCACCGCCGTGGTGCCCGGGCGCAACATCAGCGCCGCCCGCCTCGCCCGGCCGTTCGAGGGGGTCAGCTTCGACTCCCACGATGCCTTCGCCGCCGCCGTGGTCCACCACCTCGACCGCGACGTCCACGGGGCGCTCGCCGCGGAGGACGACCCGGTGCGCATGGCCATCGCCTCCCTCAACGCCTCCCGCACGGTGCTCAAGGCCGTGCTCGCCGACATCGGCATCGACGACGCCTCCTGGCACGACGAGCTGCGGCGCAGCTTCGAGCCGTTCGTGGAGGGCCTCGCCTCCGGTCCGCCCGTGCTGCGCATCCAGCAGCTCGCCGCGCTGGCCCGCGCCGGGGTGGTGCGCTTCCTGGGCCCGGACCCGCAGTTCCGCGTGGACGAGGAGGCCGGCTGCTTCGTGGGCACCTCGCCGTGGGTGCAGGACGAGCCCGTCCACGCCCGCCACCTCGTGGAGGCGATGTCCCCGCCCAACGACGTGCGGCGCAACATCTCCCCGCTGCTGACGTCGATGCACCGGGAGGGCCTCGTGCGGGTCCGCGCCCTGGACACCGTGGACGGTGTGGCCACCGTGCCCTCCACCGGCCTCGACGTCACGGCGGCCCCCTACCGGGCCGTGCGGGTCGACGGCGGCGCCGAGCCCGGGGTCTTCGTGCTCGGGCTGCAGCTGTCGGCCGTGCAGTGGGGCGTGGCGATCGCCGCCGAGGCCGGGGCCTCCGCCGAGCTGGGCGCGCGCACCCTGGCCGACGCCGACCGGGTCGCCGAGGCCGTGCTCGCACCCCGCCCCGTCCGCTCGGGCCCCCTCCCCGCCCGTCCGGGCGCCCTCCCCACCCGATGAGTGACCCCGTTCGCGCCGGCGAGTGACCCCTCCCCGCCGGCGAGTGACCCCGTTCGCGTCGGGTGACCACGGAAGATCGGGGTCACCCGACGCGAACGGGGTCACTCGGTGCCGAGGCGGGCCGGGGGCCGGGGCGGGCCGGGGGCCGGGGCGGGCCGGGGCGCCGGGGGCGGTGCGGATCCGCACTGCACCGTGGAGCCGCACCCGGCCCGTCGTGGCCGCCGGTGCACAGGGTGGCCGCCCCTGCCCCTGGAGCGGGCGGCGTCCGTCCACGGTGGCGGGATGACACCGCTCCCGCACCGGCTGCTGACCCTCCAGGACCTCGACGATCTCGGTCCCGTCGTCGGCTCTCTCCGCCGTGCCGTCCGGGAGGGCGTGCTCGTGCGGGTCGTGCCCGGTGTCTAGGCCCCCGGGCCGTGGTGGCACTCCCTCGGGCGCCCGGGGCAGGCCCGCCAGCGCCACGTCGCGGCACGTCTGACGGCGCTCGTCCCTCCCGTGTTCTGCCGGACGCTCGCGGGGCAGCGGGGCGTGCGCCGCGCCCGCTTCGTGCTCAGCGTGGCCGATCCGCGCGCCGAGTCGGCGGGGGAGACCCTCACCGGGCTGGTGATCCTGCGGGCCGGGCTGCCGCTGCCGGAGCTCCAGCACGAGATCCGCACGGTCCGGGGGACGTTCCGCCCCGACTTCGCGTGGCCGGCGGCGCGGGTGCTCCTGGAGTTCGACGGCGCGGTCAAGTACTCGGGCCGGTACGGCGCCGCGCCGGAGGTCGTGGTGGCCGAGCGGCAGCGGGAGAAGGAGCTCACGAACCTCGGCTGGCGCGTCCTGCGCACCGACTGGACCACGGTCACCCGCCGGCCCAGAGGCGCTGGCCGGCCTGCTGCGCCGGGAACTGTCCGGCCGCCACCCGCTGTGGGGCGCGAGTGACCCCGGTCGCGTCGGGTGACCACGGTCTCTCGTGGTCACCCGACGCGACCGGGGTCACTCGGCGGCGGGGGCGGAAGGTAAGGGATTTGAACCCTTGGCACGGGGTCACCGCGCACCGGTTTTCAAGACCGGCTCCTTAGGCCGCTCGGACAACCTTCCCCGCGCCCGGCCGGGACCGGCCCGCCGAACGCTCGCCCATTCTTCCACGCGCGCTGGAGGCCGCCAAAGCGCGGGGCTAGGGTGGGCGCGTGGACGCAGCGGAGGGCCCGGGACGGGCGGTGACGGTCGTGTGGTTCCGGGACGACCTGCGGATCACCGACCACCCCGCCCTCGACGCCGCCGTCCGGCGCGGGCGGGTGCTGGCCCTGTACGTCCTGGACGAGGACTCCGCCGACGTCCTGCCCCTCGGCACGGCGGCCCGGTGGTGGCTCGACGGGTCCCTGCGCTCGCTGCGGGCGTCCCTGGCGGAGCTGGGGATCCCGCTGGTCTCGCGGCGCGGCCCGGCCGGGGAGGTCGTGCCCGAGGTGCTCCGGCGCACCGGGGCGGGCGGCATCACCTGGAACCGCCGCTACGGCGGGCCCGAGCGGGCCGTCGACGCAGCGGTCAAGCAGTGGTGCGCCGGCCACGACGTCGAGGCGCACTCCTTCGCCGCGGCCCTGCTGCACGAGCCGTGGGAGGTGCGCACCGGCACGGGCAGGCCCTACAGGGTCTTCACCCCCTTCTGGAAGGCCCTGCGCGCCCGGCCCGTGCGCCAGCCCCTGCCCGCGCCGCCTGCCGGGCGCGGCGCACCGCCCGCGCTCGCGGCCGCGGCCGGCGACGAGGACCCGCAGGCGTGGGCCCTGCGGGCGGACCGGCGGCGGGCGGAGGACCTGGGCGCGTCGTGGACCACCGGGGAGGCCGCGGCCTGGGAGCGGCTGGACGACTTCCTGGACCGCGTCGAGGACTACGCCGAGGGCCACGACCGTCCCGACCGGGACGCCACGAGCAGGCTCTCCCCGCACCTGCGCTGGGGCGAGCTGAGCCCGCACGCCGTCTGGGACGCCACCGTGCGGCACCGGGCCGACCAGGGCGGCAGCCCGGGGCTGGAGAAGTTCCTCACCGAGCTCGGCTGGCGGGAGTTCAACTGGCACCTCCTGCACGAGCACCCGGACCTGCACCGCCGGCACCTGCGCCCGCGCTTCGACGCCTTCCCGTGGCGCTCCGGCGAGGAGGCGGCCGCGGACCTGAGCGCCTGGCGGGAGGGCCGCACCGGCGTCCCCCTCGTCGACGCGGGCATGCGCCAGCTCGCGGGCACCGGGTGGATGCACAACCGGGTGCGGATGGTCACCGCCTCCTTCCTCGTCAAGAACCTGATGGTCGACTGGCGGGCCGGGGTCGGGGTGTTCCACGACGCGCTCGTGGACGCCGACGCCGCGAACAACGCCGCCAACTGGCAGTGGGTCGCCGGCTCGGGGGCCGACGCCAGCCCCTTCTTCCGGATCTTCAACCCCGTCACCCAGGCCCGCCGCTTCGACCCGGAGGCCCGCTACGTCCGCCGCTGGGTGCCCGAGCTCGCCGCCGAGGGCATCGACCCGCACGAGCCCGGGCTGCTGGGCCCGTCGGCCGGCTACCCCGAGCCGCTCGTCGACCTGCGGGCGAGCCGGCAGCGCGCCCTCGACGCCTGGGCGGCCACCGCCTGAGCACCGCCGTCGTCCCGTCCCGTCGGCGACCCGGCGGCGGGAGAGGACACAATGGCCGTACCGGACACCACGGGCGGCCCGGCGCCGCCCCCGAGAGGAAGGCCCACCATGCGCGCAGTGCTCGAGACGACCCCCGGAGGCCCCGAGGTCCTGACCGTCACCGAGGTCCCCGCCCCCGGGCTGACGCCCGACGGCGTGCGGATCCGGGTGCGGGCGGCCGGCATCAACCGCGCCGACGTCATGCAGCGGCTCGGGCGCTACCCCGTGCCGCCGGGCGCCTCGAAGATCTTCGGGCTCGAGGTCTCGGGCACCGTCGCCGAGCTCGGGCCCGAGGTCCCCGAGGACGCCGGGCTGGCCGTGGGCGACGAGGTCGTGGCCCTGCTCGACTCCGGCGGCTACGCCGAGGAGGTCGTCGCCCCCGCCGCCCAGGTCCTGCCCGTCCCCGACGGCGTGGACCTCGAGGCCGCGGCCGGGCTGCCCGAGGTGTGCGCGACCGTGTTCTCCAACGTCTTCATGGCCGCCGCCGCCCGCGAGGGCGAGGTCGTGCTCATCCACGGCGGGACGGGAGGGATCGGCACCAACGCCATCCAGATGTGCCGGGCGCTCGGGCTGCGCGTGCTCACCACGGTCGGCAGCCCCGAGAAGGCCGCGGCCGCCCGCGAGCTCGGCGCGGAGACGATCGACTACCGCGCCGAGGACTTCGTCGAGCGCGTCCGCGAGCTCACCGACGGCCACGGCGCCGACATCGTCCTCGACGTCGTCGGCGCGATGTACCTCGAGCGCAACCTCGACGCCCTCGCCGTCAACGGTCGGCTCGTGGTCATCGGCCTGCAGGGCGGGCGCAAGGGCGAGCTGGACCTCGGCAAGCTCATGGCCAAGCGCGCCGCCGTCATCGGCACCACGCTGCGCTCGCGCCCGGCGGGGGAGAAGGCCCGCATCATGGCTGCGGTCGGCGAGCACGTGTGGCCGCAGGTGGCGGACGGGCGGATCGCGCCGGTGGTCAACCGCACCTTCCCCCTCGAGGAGGTCGCGCAGGCCCACGAGTACTTCGACTCCGGCGCCCACATCGGCAAGGTGCTGCTCGTGCCGTGAACCGGTCGCCCCGGGGCGGCGTGCCCGGACCTGCCGACCGGGCCTCCCGGTCGCGGGGCAACGGCCGGGGGAGCGACCGCGGGCGGACGGCAGGCCCGTGCGCCCGCGTAGGATGAGACGTCCGCTCGAGAAAGGATGGACCCGCCCGTGGGATTCCTGCGCGACTACCGCGCCGCCCGCCGCGACGAGGCCGAGCTCGGCACGGGGGTGTGGCGCCGCGCCCACGACCGGTTCCGCCGCGGCCTCGACCGCTTCCACCAGATCCTCGAGTCGCTGCCCGACCGGGAGGTCGTGCGGGCGGTCGCGCCCACGGCCAACGCCCTGGCCGACCTGCTGCCCGAGGTGCGGGAGGTGTGCGCAGCAGCCCACCGCCGGGCACCCAGCCACAGCCAGGACATCCCGGCCTCGGCCGGCGGCCACCTCAACGACGTCCACCGCGAGCTCTCCCGCGCCGGCAACGCGATGGCCCAGGCCGCGGAGGCGCTGACCATGGCCCGCTTCGTGCGCGACGACGACGCCCACCGCCTCGACGCGGTGGCCCGCCGCGCCGAGGCCGTGCGCGGGCACGTGGACCGGGCCCGCGCACTGCTGGCCGACGCGGGCCGCGGGGTGGACCCGACAGGGTACTGATGGTTTGATGGGCGCCATGACCGTACCCGGACACCGCACCCCCGACGACCACGGCTCGCCCCTGGGCCGCCCCGGCCCCGCGCCGCTGCACGGCCCGCCCGGCTACGACCTCCCGGCGGACCGGCGCCGCGCCTGGGAGCGGTCCGGCGGGCACTCCTCGGGCTTCCGGATGCTCCCCTTCCCGGGGTGGTCCACGCGCACCCGGCGCGGCACGCAGGTCACCGTCGGCGGCTGCTGCCTGCCCCTGCCGATCGGCTGCCTGGCGACCACCGTGCTCACCGCGGCCGCGGTCGTGGTCGCGACCGGCGCCCGGCGGCGCACGGGCTGAGCACCGCCCTCCCGGTGGGTCCGGCGGCGGCTCAGGCGGCCGCGCCCACCACGGGACGGGCTGCCACGGCGTGCACGTCCTCCGGCGCCCGGCCGTGCTCCGGTCCCTCGGCGGCGGGCGTGCGCACCACCGGCTTCTGCTCAGCCGGTTCGGGCGCGGCGGGTCCGTGCTCAGCCGGTTGGAGCTCAGCCGGTTCGGGCGCGACCGGTTCGAGCACCGCGGCCTCGTGGCCGGCCGCCCCCTGGGCGGCCGGTGCGTCGTCCGCCTGCAGGCCCGGGCCGGAGACCGGTGCGCCCAGGCGCCAGCCGAGCGTCTCGAGGTCCAGGGCCAGGCGGCCGTGGCCGGTGACCGGGCCCTCGTCCCAGTAGCGGCCGAAGGTGGCGCGGACCTCCTCGAGGGCCTGGCGGCGCACGACCGCGGCCGCGCCCTCCCCGGGCGCCCGGCGGACGGGCACGGCACCGACGTTGCGGTCGCGCAGGGAGGTCACCGCCTCCTCCAGGAACTGCACGGGCAGCTCGGCGTCCGCGTCCAGGACGAGGACGAGGTCCTCGGGGGCCATGCGCACGGCGTCGAGGACCTGGTTGAGGGCCCCGGCCTCGTGCGCGGCGTTGTCGACGGTCAGCAGCACCTCCGTGCCGGCGTCGAGGGCGGGCGCGACGGCGGCGTCCGCGGCGTCGCCGCACACGACGACGATCCGCTCCAGCGGGCGGCTCTGCCGCCGCAGGGCGGCGAGCGTGCGGCCGATCCTGGCTCCGGCCCGGAGCGCGGGGACCACGGCGATGATCATGACGAACTCCTCCCCACTGCCGCCCCGCTCCCGCCCTGGGGCGGGGGAGGAGCACGGGACCGGCCCCCCGACCGGTCCGAGCCGCCTGCCGCTCCCTCCGGACCGGTGCCCGGACGAGGGCGGGAGCGCTGCTGCTGGGGCCAACTGTAGACCCGCCCTCCGACAGTTCCCATCGGCACATCCGGGGACAGGCCGCCCGCGGCGGGGTGGCGCTGCGGGTCGAGGCGCCGCTGCGGCTGCGGGCCGTGTGCGACCCCGTGCGCCTGGGACAGGTCCTGGACAACCTGCTCTCCAACGCCGTCAACTACTCCCCGGAGGGCGGGCCCGTGACGGTGCGGGTGGAGCGGGACGGGGACACGGCCCGGCTGCGGGTCGCGGACCGGGGGATGGGCCTGCCCGCCGAGGACGCCGAGCGGGTCCTCGAGCGCTTCGGGCGCAGCCGCAACGCCCGGATGAGCGCGATCCCCGGCCTCGGACTGGGCCTCGCGGTGGCGCGCACGATCGTCGAGGACCACGGCGGCACCATCCGCTGCGACAGCGTCCTGGGGGAGGGCACGGTGTTCACCGTGGAGCTGCCCGTGCGCGGGCCCCTGGGCGGGCAGGACCCCGGCACGACGGAGGCCCCGGTCTGTGCGGACCGGGGCCTCGAGGCGGTGGAGCCCCCTGCCGGAATCGAACCGGCGACCTTTTCATTACGAGTGAAACGCTCTACCGACTGAGCTAAGGAGGCGTGCACCGGCCGCCGGGGCGGCCTCAGTGCGAGTGAAACTGTAGCAGAGGACGCCGTGGCGCCCCCAATCCGGCCGGGCCCGCCGCAGGAGGCCGGGCCCGGGATGTTCCCGCGCTGTTCACCGCGGCGTCGGCCGGGCCGCCTTCCGCCCGCCGGCGCCCCGGCCGACCATGGAGGCACGACGACGGGGCGACCGGCCCCGCCGGACCCGCACCGGGAGGACGACGTGGGCATACCGGCCGAGACCGCACGAGGGCTGCGCCTGGCCTTCCTGGACATGTCGGGGACGATGTTCCACGACAGCGGCACCATGGAGCGCGCCTTCGCCCGCACCGTCGCCGACCTCGGGGTGGACCCGGACTCGGAGCGCTTCCGCGCGATGCTCGCCCACGTGCGGACCACGCTGGGGCAGTCGCGCACCGGTGTGCTCGAGCACCTGTTCGCGGAGGACCCGCAGCGCGCCGCGCGGGCCGTGCGCGGCTTCCGCCACCACCTGGACGAGCTGCTCGCCGCCGAGCCCGTGCGGCCGGTCGAGGGCGCCGAGGAGGCGGTGCACGCCCTGCGCGCGGCCGGGCTGCGGGTGTGCCTGGCCACCGGCTACGACCGGCACACCCAGAACACCCTCCTCGAGCAGCTGGGCTGGATGGGCCTGGCCGACCTGAGCCTGTGCCCCTCGGACGCGGGCCGCGGGCGGCCGTGGCCGGACATGGTCCTCACGGCCGTGCTCGCGCTCGACCTCGGCGACGTGCGGGAGGTGCTGGTCGTGGGGGACACCGCCGCCGACGTCCAGGCCGGGCTGCGGGCGGGCTCCGCCGCCGTGGCCGGCGTGCTGACGGGGGCCCACGACGAGGCGTCGCTGCGCGCCGCCGGCGCCCACGTCGTCGTCGGCTCCGTCCGGGACGTGCCCGCGCTGCTGGTCCCCGCCCGGGCGGCGGTCGCGGCGCGGGCGGCCCCCGGCCCGGCTCAGGAGCAGGTGGTCCCCTCCGCGGGCAGCTCGCCCTCGAGCAGGTAGGCGTCCACGGCCTCGCGCACGCACGCGCTGCCCGAGGTGTAGGCCGTGTGGCCCCAGCCGTCGTAGGTCAGCAGCCGGGCGTTGTCCAGCTGCTCCACGAGGGCCTGCGACCACGCGTAGGGCGTCGCGGGGTCGTGGACGGTGCCCACGACGAGCAGCGGGTCGCTGCCCTCGGCGTCGACCGCGCGCGGCTCCCCCTCGGCCTCCAGAGGCCAGCCCTGGCAGGCGGCCTCGCCGTAGCCCAGGTACGGGCCGAAGGTCGGGGAGCGCCGGGTGAGCTCCTCCTGGTGGGCGGCCAGCTGCTCGTCGGTGAGCGGGGAGTCGGGCTGGTCGAGGCAGCTGATCGCGGTGAACGCCACGGTCGTGTTGGTCGTGTACTCCCCCTCCGGGGAGCGCCCGTGCGTCGAGTCGGACAGCTGCAGCAGGGCCGTGGGGTCCCCCGCGAAGGCACTGCCCAGCGCCTCGTCGAGCCCCTCGTAGGTCGAGGGCGAGTACAGCGGCGCGAGGATGCCCTCCACGACGGAGGTGGCGGTGACCCGGCGCCCGTCGGCGGCGGTGAGCCCGCCCTCGGCCGCCGTGGCGATCAGCTCCTGGATCCGCTCGAGGGCCTGCTCCTCGGTGCCCTCGACGGCGCAGCCGCGGATCTCCTCCTGGCAGTGCCGGACCCAGTGCCGCAGCGTCCGCTCGAAGGACTCGGCCTGGTCGGCGATCGCCTCCGCGTTGCTCAGCGTCGGGTCCACGCCGCCGTCGAGCACCATCCGCCCCGCGCGCTCGGGGAACAGTTCGGCGTACACCGCCCCCAGGTGGGTGCCGTAGGAGAAGCCGAGGTAGTCCGTGCGCTCCTGGCCGAGCACGGCGCGCAGCACGTCCATGTCCCGGGCGGCGCTCTCCGTGCCGAGATGCCCGACGAGCTCCCCGGCCTCCTCGGTGCAGGCCCGCCCGAGCCGCTCGTACTGGTCCCGGATCTCGTCCACGGACTGGGTCTCCGGGTCGAAGGCCGGCTCCTGGCGCCAGGCGTCGAGCTCGGCGTCGTCGAGGCACTGCACCCCGGCGGAGCGGCCGACACCGCGCGGGTCGAAGCCCACGACGTCGTAGGCCTCCCGCACGTCGGCGGAGACCAGGCCCTCCGCACTGAGCATCGCGTCCACCCCCGAGACCCCGGGCCCGCCCGGGTTCAGCAGGAGGGCGCCACGGGACTCGCCGCCGGCGGCCAGGCGGGCCATGACCACCTCGGTGGTGGGCCCGGCGGGCTCGTCCCAGTCCACGGGCACCTCGACCGCCGCGCAGCGCAGGTCCCGGTCCGCCCCGCCGGTCTCCGCCTCGAACGCGCACGGCTCCCACCGCACGGTCTGCGCGTAGAACCCGCGCAGGTCCTCCGGCACGCCCTCGACCACCGCGCCGGTGGCCCCGCCCGAGGGGGCGTCGGCGGCCGGGTCCGCACCTGGGCCGGCGCACGCGCCCAGCAGCAGGACGGCGGCCGCCGCGGCGGCGGCCCGCCCGAGGGGAGGCCGCCCGGGGGTGCGGGCGGCGCGGCGGGGGAGGGCGGGGCGGCTCATGGGTCTCCTCAGGGGGGTCGGAGGGGGCGTAGGGCTCAGAGGAGGGAGACGGCCATCGCCTCGAAGGCCAGCTGGGCGCTGACGTTCGTGCGGATCCGCTCGCGGGTCCGGCTGATGGCATCGATCCGGTGCAGGGTCCGCTCCGGCGTGGTGTTGGCGGCGTGGTCGGCCAGCTCCTGGCCCAGGTGCTCGTTGACGAGCCCGGAACCGGTGCGCAGCTGCAGCGTGAGGACGTCGCGGTAGAACGTGGTGAGGTCGATGAGGAAGCGGTCCAGGGTGTCGGTCTGGATCCGCCGCGAGCGCCGCTTCTGGTCGGCCTCCAGCCGGTTGAGCGCCCCGCGGATCGCAGGGGGCACCCGTCCGGACTCGGGGGCGCCCAGCGCCACGAGCAGCTGCTTGCGCTCCTCCTCGTTGCGCGCCTCGGCGTCCGCCCGCGACTCCTCCACGGCGATCCGGTGCAGCCGGTCGGCCGCCCGCACGGCGTCCGGGACCCCTCCCAGCGCCAGGGGGAGGGAGACGACCTCCTGGCGGCGGGTGCGGGCGTCGTCGTAGAGGGCCAGGCGGGTGGCGATGCCCACGTGGGACTGGGCCAGCCGGGCGCTCTCCTCGGCCCGGCGGCGGTCCACCCCGTGGCGGCGGACCAGCAGCTCGGCGACGTCCGCGACGGCGGGGACCTTCAGGGTCGCGGGCCGGCACCGGGAGCGGATGGTCACGAGCACGTCCATGGGGCTCGGGGCGCACAGCAGCCACACCGTGCCCGGCGGCGGCTCCTCGACGGCCTTGAGCATCACGTTGGAGGTCCGCTCCGCCATGCGGTCCGCGTCCTCGACCACGATCACCCGGCGCCGGCCCACCGAGGGCTTGTCCTGGGCGCGCACCACGAGCTCGCGGGCCTCCTCGATGGTGATCTGCGGGTTCTCGGTGACGAAGTGGGTCAGGTCCGCGTGGGAGCTCGCGAGCACGGTGCGGCACGCCCGGCAGTGCCCGCAGCCGCGCTCCCGGGGGTCCT
This sequence comes from Kocuria flava, assembly GCF_001482365.1. Classification (NCBI taxonomy): domain Bacteria; kingdom Bacillati; phylum Actinomycetota; class Actinomycetes; order Micrococcales; family Micrococcaceae; genus Kocuria; species Kocuria flava. Next base: position 1,389,564 of record NZ_CP013254.1, read on the forward strand.
CGCGCTCGCACAGCAGGGCGGCGGCGAAGGCCAGGGCCGCGTTGGAGCGGCCGGATCCGGGCGGGCCGGTGAACAGCCACGCGTGGTGCGGCCGTTCCTCCCGCGCCGCCCGCTGCAGCTGCCCGACCACGGCCTCCTGCCCGATCAGCTGGTCCCACACGCTCACGCGCCCACCTCCGCGGCGGCCAGGCGCTCGTGCACGGCAGCGGCGACCGCCCCGGCGAGCTCGGCCTCGGGCCGGCCGGCGTCGAGCACCAGATAGCGCCCCGGGGACCGTGCGGCGAGGTCGAGGAACGCCCGGCGGACGGCGTCGTGGAACGCGTCCGGCTCCGTCTCGAGCCGGTCCCCGGCCCCGCCGTCGCGGTCCTCGCGGCGGGCGCGGCCGGTGCCGGCGGGGACGTCGAGCAGGACGGTGAGGTCGGGGACGAGGCCCGCGGCGGCCCACTCGTTGAGCTCGCGCACCCGGTCGGTGCCCAGCCCGCGCCCGGCGCCCTGGTAGGCGGCCGAGGAGTCCGCGAACCGGTCGCAGACCACGACGCGGCCGGCGGCCAGGGCGGGGCGGATCAGCTGCTCGGCGTGGGCGGCGCGGGCGGCGGCGAACAGCAGCGCCTCCGCGCGGGGGTCCACGGGGGCGTGGGCGGGGTCGAGGACGAGCTCGCGGATCCGTTCGCCCAGCGGGGTCCCGCCGGGCTCGCGGGTGCGCACGACCTCGTGGCCCTCGGCGCGCAGCGTCGCGGCCAGCCGCCGGGCCTGGGTGGACTTGCCCGCCCCGTCCCCGCCCTCGAGCACGACGAAGAGCCCGGGTCCTGCCGGGGCAGGCGCGGGCACGGGAGCGGGGTCCGCCGAGGAGGTCACGGGCCCAGCCTATCGACCCGGGCCGACGCCCGGGGCCCGGCAGCGGCGGCCGGGGACGGGGCGGGCGCCGGCGGCCGATACCCTGGGCCCATGACTGCGCGTCCCGACGACCTCGCCACCGCCCTGCCGCTGCACGGCGGACCCGACCTGCGCCCCGACACCGTGGTGGTGGCCGGGGGGCGGCCCGCCCCCGAGCACGACGCCCCGGTGGGGCCCTCGATCGTGCTGACCTCGACCTACCGGGGCGCCGGGGAGATCACGGCCGCGGACCGGGCCTACGGGCGCTTCGGCAACCCCACCTGGGAGGACCTCGAGGACGTGCTGGCCCGGCTCGAGGGCGCCCGCCTGCCGGGGCTGCTCTACGCCTCGGGGCTGGCCGCGGTCGCCTCGGTGCTGGCCCTGGTGCCCGCCGGAGGCCGGCTCGTGCTGCCGCGGCACAGCTACCAGGGGTCCCTGGCCCTGGCCGCGGACCTCGAGGCGCGCGGGCTGCTGCGGGTCGCGACCGTGGACGTCACCGACACGGACGCCGTGGTGGCCGCCCTCGACGGGGCGGACCTGCTGTGGCTGGAGAGCCCCACCAACCCGATGCTCGAGGTCGCCGACCTGCCGGCGCTGCTCGCGGCCGCCCGCGAGCGGGGCGTGCGCACGTGCGTGGACAACACCTTCGCGACGCCCCTCGCCCAGCGCCCCCTCGAGCTCGGCGCCGACGTCGTGGTGCACTCGGTGACGAAGTACCTGGCCGGCCACTCCGACGTCGTGCTCGGCGCGGCGGTGACCTCCGACCCGGGGCTGCGGGAGCGGCTGCACGGCCACCGCTCCCTGCACGGGGCGGTCCCGGGCCCCTTCGAGGCCTGGCTGGCGCTGCGCGGGGTGCGCACCCTCGCCGTGCGCGTCGAGCGCTCCGCGGCCACCGCCGGGGAGCTCGCCCGCCGGCTGCAGGACCACCCGGCGGTGCGGGAGGTCCGCTACCCGGGCCTGCCGGGGGACCCCGGCCACGCCCGGGCCGCCGCCCAGATGGCGAACTTCGGCTCGGTGCTCGCGATCGTCCTCGACGGCGACGCCGCCGGCGCGGAGGCGGTCGTGGACGCCCTGCGCCTGTGGACCCCGGCGACCTCGCTGGGCGGTGTCGAGTCCCTCGTCGAGCGGCGTCGGCGCCACCACGAGGAGCGGCACAGCGTCCCCGAGACCCTCCTGCGCCTGTCGGTGGGGATCGAGAACGTGGAGGACCTGTGGGCGGACCTCGACCGCGCCCTCTCCGGGGCGGACCGGTAGGCTGGCCCCGTGGAGCATGCCTGGGTCTTCTTACTCGTCCGCTGGATCGACCTCGTCCTGGCGGCGGTCGTCGCGGGGCTCGCCGTGTGGGCCCTGATCGACTGCCTCACCCGGTCGCCGGTCCAGTTCCAGCGCGCCTTCAAGCGCACCAAGGGCTTCTGGCTCGCCCTGACCGCCGGCGCCGCCGTGTTCTCGGTCCTGGGCGTGCTCGGCGGCGGGTCGCTGCTCATCGCCCTGATCGCCGCGACGATCGCCGGGGTCTACCTCGCCGACGTCCGCCCGGCCGTGTCCCTGGAGTCCAGGGGGCCCGGCAGCTGGTGAGCCCGTCCCGGGTCCCGCGCCCCGGACGCCTCAGGGGGCCACGGCCGCCCACCGGACGGTGACCTCGCCCAGCCGCCAGCGCACCGGGCCGTCGAGCAGCGGCCAGCCCTGCTCGCGCACCGCGCGGCAGGTCGCCACCCACCGCTGCCGCGCGCCGAAGGCCGCCAGCGGCGCCGCCGCGGACCACGCCGCGTCCAGGGCCGTCAGCCAGGCGTGCACCCGCTCGCCGGGGACGTTGCGGTGGATCAGGACCTTCGGCAGCCGCGGCGCCACGTCCGAGGGCCGCTCCACGGACCCGAAGCGGAACGAGAGGCTCAGCGAGCGCGGGCCCTCGGCGCCCACGGCCACCCAGGCGGCCCGCCGGCCGATCTCGTCGCAGGTCCCGTCCACGAGCACCCCGCCCGGGGCCAGCCGGGGGCGGAGCAGGTCCCACGCCCCGGCGACCTCCTCGACGGGGTACTGGCGCAGCACGTTGAAGGCCCGCACGACCACGGGGGCGCGCCCGCCGGTCGGCAGCTCGAAGCCCCCGACCCGGAAGTCCAGGCCCGGTCCGGCCAGCGGCCGGGCCGCGGCCACGCGCGCCGGGTCGATCTCGATGCCCAGGACCTCGGCGTCCGGGCGCACCGTGCGCAGCCGGTCGCGCAGCTCCACGGCGGTGGTGGGGGAGGCCCCGAAGCCCAGGTCCACCACCAGCGGGTCCGCGGCCGCGCGCAGCACGGGGGCCAGGGGCCCGGTGAGCCAGCGGTTGGCCCGGCGCAGCCGGTTGGGGTTCGTGGTCCCGCGCGTGACCGCGCCCACGGGCCGGGGCGGGGCGGCGGCGCGGGCGGTCCGGGCGGGGCGGGGCGGAGGGACCGGCCGGGGCGGAGGGGAGCGGGGGCGGTGGTCGCGGGCACGAGGGAGAATCCTAGCCGACCCGCCGCACGCCCCCGACATCCCGGGGGTCCGTGCCGTGCCCGCGGGCGCGCGGGTGGAAGAATGGGCCCATGACCAACGCATCCGCACCGTACAAGCTCGTCCTGCTGCGCCACGGCCAGTCCGACTGGAACGAGAAGAACCTGTTCACCGGCTGGGTCGACGTCGACCTCACCGAGAAGGGCCGTGCCGAGGCCGTCCGTGGCGGGGAGCTGCTCGTCGAGAAGGGCCTGGCCCCGGACGTGCTGCACACCTCGCTGCTGCGCCGGGCGATCACCACCGCTCACCTGGCCCTCGACCGGGCCGACCGGCACTGGATCCCCGTCAAGCGCTCGTGGCGGCTCAACGAGCGCCACTACGGCGCCCTCCAGGGCAAGGACAAGACCCAGGTGCGCGAGGAGTACGGCGACGAGCAGTTCATGGTCTGGCGCCGCTCCTACGACGTCCCGCCGCCCGCGCTCGAGGACTCCTCCGAGTTCTCGCAGGCCGGCGACCCGCGCTACGCCGGGGTCGAGGACGCCCCGCGCACCGAGTGCCTCAAGGACGTGCTCGAGCGCTTCCTGCCCTGGTGGGAGGAGGAGATCGTGCCCGATCTGGAGGCCGGGCGCACGGTGCTGGTCGCCGCGCACGGCAACTCGCTGCGCGCGCTGGTCAAGCACCTCGACGGGATCTCCGACGAGGACATCGCGGGGCTGAACATCCCCACCGGCATCCCGCTGTACTACGAGCTCGACGAGGACCTGCGTCCCGTGGTCGCCGGCGGCACCTACCTCGACCCCGAGGCCGCGGCCAGCTCGATCCAGGCGGTGGCGAACCAGGGCAAGAAGTAGCCCCGACGGCCGGAGGGCCGGGTTCCCCCACGGGGAACCGGCCCTCCGGCCGTGCCGGCCCCCGGGAGGAGGGCCCGGGGCGGCTCAGGCGTCGGTGCCGATGTGGCCGTGGCCGGTGGGCCGGTCGGCGGAGGCCGGCACCCAGTCGCCGGTCACGAGGTAGGCGACCTTGCGCGTGACCGACACGCCGTGGTCGCCGATGCGCTCGAGGTAGCGGGAGCACAGGGTGACGTCCACGGCCGTGGGCACGGAGGAGTCCCAGTCCGGGGCGGCCAGCGCCTCGAAGACGGACTGGTGCAGGGTGTTGATCTCGCCCTTGAGCGCGTAGATGTCGTCGGCCAGGGACAGGTCGCGGGTCTGCAGCACGGAGATCACGCGCTCGACGATCTGCAGGTCCAGGTCGATCATCCGGGTGAAGGTCGGCACGAGGGACTCGGGGATCACCTGCTGCGGGTAGCGCAGCCGCACCAGCTGGGCGAGGTGCCGGGCGAGATCGCCCATCCGCTCGAGCGAGGCGCTCATCCGCAGGGCGCCCACGATCATCCGCAGGTCGGAGGCCACGGGGCTCTGCAGGGCGAGGATGTCGATGGACCGCTCGTCGAGGTCGTTCTGGAGGAAGTCGATGCGCGCGTCGTTGGAGATGACCTCCTCGGCGAGCTGGATGTCGGCGTCGAAGAGGGCCTCCTTCGACTTCGCGAGGGCCTCGCGCACGAGGGTCGCGATCTGGATGAGCTCCTCTCCGACCTGGTGGAGTTCTGCCTGGAAAACCTTGCGCACGGATGCGTCCTTTCGAGATGCGGCGACGTCCTCGGCGCCTGCGACGGGGCCGTCGCGGGAGCGGGAGGGGACCGGGCGGCGGCGGGCACACCCGCCGTCACGGTTCCACCCCGGGATGAACCTGCGCTCATCTTAGGATGAACGTTCGCTGAACCCCCAGCACGTGACGTCCCGGGCGGCCCCCGGGCGCGGGGCTGCGCCTAAGCTGGGTCCGTGACTCCCACCGCCATCGCCGTCGTCGCGGGCCTGATCGGCTTCGCCCTCGGGATCAGCGGCCTGGTCGCCCTGCAGGTCAGCGCCCGGAGCCGCCGCGACCGCGCCGACGTCCAGGAACCCGCCCTGCCCGACGGCGCCGCCGACGTCCTGTCCGTGACCGGGCGGGCCTACGTCGTCGTCGACGGCGTCGACGGCGTGGTCCGGGCCTCCCCGGCCGCCTACGCCCTGGGCCTGGTCCGGGGCCACACGGTGGTCCACGAGCAGATGCTGGAGATGGTCGGGCGCGCCCGGCGCAACGGGGTGATCGAGGAGCGGCGGATCGAGCTGGCCCGGGGGCCCTTCGGCTCCGGCGGCGTCGTCCTGGACGTGCGGGTCGCCCCGATCGCCGAGGAGTACATCCTGCTGCTCGCCGACGACCAGACCGAGATCGTCCGGGCCCAGTCGGTGCGCAACGACTTCGTCGCCAACGTCTCCCACGAGCTCAAGACCCCCGTCGGGGCGATCGGGCTGCTCGCGGAGGCGATCGAGGACGCCGCCGACGACGAGGACGCGGTGCGCCGCTTCGCCTCCCGCCTGCACAAGGAGTCGGTGCGCCTGAGCGCACTGGTCCAGGACATCATCGAGCTCTCCCGCCTGCAGGGCGCGGACGTGGTCACCGAGGGCCGGCCCGTGGACCTCAACCGCGTCGTCGCGGAGGCGGTGGACCGCAACCGCACCCCGGCGGAGAACCGCCGGATCGAGATCGTCGTGGGCGGGCGGGTGGAGCGGCCCGTGTTCGGGGACCCCGACCTGCTCGTGACGGCCCTGCGCAACCTCGTGGACAACGCGGTGCGCTACTCGCCCGAGGGCACCCGCGTGGGCGTGGGCCTGCGGGAGCGGGACGGGATGGCGCAGGTCTCCGTCACCGACCAGGGCCCCGGCATCCCCCTCGACGAGCAGGACCGCATCTTCGAGCGCTTCTACCGGGTGGACACCGCCCGGTCCCGCCAGACCGGGGGCACCGGCCTCGGCCTGAGCATCGTCAAGCACGTGATGTCCCAGCACGGCGGGGAGGTGGGCGTGTGGTCGCAGCCCGGCCGCGGCTCCACCTTCACGCTGCGCATCCCCCAGCTCGAGGACGCCGGTGCCGCCACGGGCGGCGCCGGCGCCGCGGGCGCCGACCCAGCGACCCCGCGCTCCCTCGCCCCCGCGGCGGGGAGCGGGAAGACGGAGGACCGACAGTGACCCGCATCCTGATCGTCGAGGACGAGGAGTCCCTCAGCGACCCCCTGGCCTACCTGCTCGGGAAGGAGGGGTTCGAGGTGCAGGTCGTGGACAACGGCCTGGACGCCGTGTCCGAGTTCGACCGCGCCGGCGCCGACCTGCTGCTGCTGGACCTCATGCTCCCCGGGCAGTCGGGCACCGAGGTGTGCCGGCAGGTCCGGCAGCGCTCGTCCGTGCCGATCATCATGCTCACCGCCAAGGACGCGGAGATCGACAAGGTCGTGGGCCTCGAGCTCGGCGCCGACGACTACGTGACCAAGCCCTACTCCTCCCGCGAGCTCGTCGCCCGGATCCGGGCGGTGCTGCGCCGCCAGGGGGAGCCGGAGGAGCTGGTCTCCGGGACCGTGCAGGCCGGGCCCGTGCGGATGGACGTCGAGCGCCACGTGGTCACGGTGCAGGGCCGGCCGGTGGCGATGCCGCTCAAGGAGTTCGAGCTGCTGGAGATGCTGCTGCGCAACGCCGGGCGGGTGCTCACCCGCGGCCAGCTGATCGACCGGGTCTGGGGCTCGGACTACGTCGGCGACACCAAGACCCTCGACGTGCACGTCAAGCGGCTGCGCGCGAAGATCGAGCCCGACCCCTCCTCCCCGCGGCACCTGGTGACGGTCCGCGGGCTGGGCTACAAGTTCGAGCCCTGAGCCGTCCCGCCCCGGGACGCGCGAGGGCCCGGGACCCCGCGGGGTCCCGGGCCCTTCGGCGCGCCGGGCGGAGCGTGCTCCCTGGGGGTGGGGTCAGTGCCCGCCCTCCTGGCCCACCATCTCGTCGAGGGGCTTCGGCGTGTTGGAGGGATTGGCCGGGGTGGTCGGGGCGCCGCCCGGGACGAACTCGGCGTAGCGGGGGTAGGTGTGGTCCAGCACGGGCACCTGGTCGGTGTGGGTCGCGCCGTCCGTGCGGAACTCCGTCTCGACCATCAGCCCCGGCTCGGCGCCGGCGCGCTCGACGAGCACCGGCTCGGCCTCCTCGAGGGACACGGTCCCGTTGGCGGGGACCGTGATCTCGGCGGTGGCCCCGTCCACGTCCATCGTCAGGGTCGCCTCCTGGTCGCCGTCGTTGACGACGGTGCCCAGCACCCGGCCCTGCTCGTCGGCGCCGGTGGCCACGATGAGCAGGTTCGTCAGCTTGAGGTCGCCGACCTCCTGCACGATCCCGTCCGCGGCCGAGTACTGCATGGTCGTGGCCGCCGGGTTGATGTACCCGCACCCGGAGGCGGTCAGCAGGGCGGCCAGGGCGGCGGCGCTGAGGCCTGCGCGCTTCAGGGACTTGCGGGCGGGGGTCTTCACGGCGCGTACTCCTCGGAGCTCAGGACGATGTCCCTCCCAGCTTATCCGTTTGCCGACGGATCGTCCGCATCGCCGTGCCCCGCGGCCGGTCCCGGCGCGGGCCGGGCGAATCCTACGCCGTGTTAGAATGGGAGTTCTGAAAGGGGTATTTCCATATGGTTTTTGAGGTTGGCGAGACGGTCGTTTACCCGCACCACGGCGCGGCGACCATCGAGGAGATCAAGACCCGCACCGTCAAGGGCGAAGAGAAGATGTATCTCAAGCTCAAGGTGACCCAGGGCGATCTCGTCATCGAGGTCCCCGCGGAGAACGTCGACCTGGTGGGCGTGCGCGACGTCGTCGACGAGGACGGGCTGAAGAAGGTCATCTCGGTCCTGCAGGCCAAGGACACCGAGGAGGCCAGCAACTGGTCCCGCCGCTACAAGGCCAACCTCGAGAAGCTGGCCTCCGGCGACGTCCTGAAGGTGGCCGAGGTCGTGCGCGACCTGTGGCGCCGCGACCGCGACCGCGGCCTGTCGGCCGGTGAGAAGCGGATGCTCACGAAGGCCCGCCAGATCCTCACGAGCGAGCTCGCGCTGGCGAAGAAGATCGACGAGGAAGAGGCCGAGAAGCGCCTCGACGACATCCTGGCCGCCTGAGGCCCCGTCCCCGCGTGAGCGCAGACGCACCCACGACGACGGCGGACCCGCCCACCCCGGGCGGGTTCGCCGCCGTCGTCGTCGCGGCCGGGTCCGGGACCCGGCTCGGCCACGGCATGCCCAAGGCCCTCGTCCCCCTCGGTGGGCGGCCGCTGCTGGCCCACGCCCTGGAGGGCGTGCGCGCCGCCGGCGTGGCGGGGCGCACGGTCGTCACGGTCCCGGCCGGGGACACCGAGCTCTCCGCGCTCGCCCGCGCCTGCGGGGCCGAGCCCGTCGAGGGCGGGGCCACCCGGGCGGAGTCGGTGCGCCGGGCCCTGGCCGTCCTGGCGGGCGAGCGGCCCGCCGGGGTGCTCGTCCACGACGCCGCGCGCTGCCTCACCCCGCCGGCGGTGCTGCGCGCCGTGGCCGACCGGGTGCGCGCCGGGGCGCGCGCCGTCGTGCCCGTGGTGCCGGTCGTGGACACCGTCCGGCGGGTCGACGACGACGGCCGGTCGCTGGGCACCGTCGACCGCTCCGCGCTGCGGGCGGTGCAGACCCCGCAGGGCTTCGACGCCGCGCTGCTGCGCGCGGTCCACGCCGCGGCGGAGGCCGCCGGGACCGACCCCGCGGCGATCACCGACGACGCCTCCCTCGTGGAGGCCCACGCCCCGGGCACCCCCGTGGAGACCGTCCCCGGCCACGAGCACGCCTTCAAGGTGACCCGGCCGCTGGACCTGCTGCTCGCGCAGGCCCTCCTGGAGCAGGCCCGGGACCGTGCCCGACCCGACCCCCGAGGAGCCCTGCGCCCGTGATCCTGCCCCGCACCGGCGTCGCCGTCGACGTCCACGCCTTCGGCCCCGAGGGCACGCCCCTGTGGCTGGCCGGCCTCGAGTGGCCCGGGGAGACCGGCCTGGCCGGGCACTCCGACGGCGACGTCGTGGCCCACGCCGCGGCCGACGCCCTGTTCTCCGCCGCCGGCACGGGCGACCTCGGCTCCGTCTTCGGCGTGGACCGCCCCGACATGGCCGGCGCCTCCGGGGTGCGGGTCCTCGGCGAGGCCGCGGCCCTCGTGCGCGCGGCCGGGTTCGAGATCGGCAACGTGGCCGTCCAGCTGGTCGGCCAGCGCCCCCGCTTCGCGCCCCGCCGGGCCGAGGCCGAGGCCGTGCTCTCCGCGGCCGCCGGCGCGCCGGTGACGGTCAGCGCCACGACCTCCGACCACCTCGGCTTCCCGGGCCGGGAGGAGGGCCTGGCGGCGGTCGCGACCGCCCTCGTGGTGGCCCGCGGCTGAGGCGCGGCCCGCCCCGGGCGGGCGCGGGCCCGCCGTTATGATGGGCCGTGTGACTCTGCGCTTCTACGACACCGCGACCGCCACCGTGCGGGACTTCCAGCCCGTCCACCCCGGTGAGGCCCGGCTGTACTACTGCGGCGCCACCGTGCAGGGGATGCCGCACATCGGCCACGTGCGCTCGGCGCTGGTCTTCGACCTGCTCGCCCGCTGGCTGGCCTTCCGCGGCCTGCGGGTGACCACGGTGCGCAACGTCACCGACATCGACGACAAGATCCTCGCCAACGCGGCCGCGTCCTTCGCCCCCGACTACGCCGGGGACCACCCGTGCGAGCCGTGGTGGGCGCTGGCCTACCGCTTCGAGCAGGTCTTCACCGCCGCCTACGACGCGATCGGCATCGCCCGCCCCACCTACGAGCCGCGCGCCACCGGGCACGTGCCCGAGATGCACGCGCTGATCCAGCACCTCGTCGACGCCGGCCACGCCTACCCGGCCCCCGACGGCTCCGGGGACGTCTACTTCGACGTCCGCTCGTGGGAGCGCTACGGGGAGCTGACCCACCAGTCCGTCGAGGACATGCAGGCCGCCCCGGACGCCGACCCCCGCGGCAAGCGCGACCCCCGCGACTTCGCCCTGTGGAAGGGCCACAAGGAGGGCGAGCCCGCGACCGCCCGCTGGGACTCTCCCTGGGGGCCCGGCCGCCCCGGCTGGCACCTGGAGTGCTCGGCGATGGCCGCGAAGTACCTGGGCGAGCATTTCGACATCCACGGCGGCGGGCTCGACCTGCGCTTCCCGCACCACGAGAACGAGCTGGCCCAGTCCGCCGCGGCGGGGCAGCGCTTCGCGGGCCTGTGGCTGCACAACGGCATGGTCACCTACGCCGGGGAGAAGATGTCCAAGTCCGTGGGCAACACCGTCTCCCCGGCCGAGATGCTCGCCGAGGCCCGCCCGCTGGCGGTGCGCTACTACCTCGGCCAGGCCCACTACCGCTCGGTCCTCGACTACCGCCCGGGGTCGCTGGCCGAGGCCACGGCCGCCGTCGAGCGCGTCGAGGCGTTCCTGCGCGCCGCCCGGACGTCGGGGATCGACCTCGCCCGGTCGCCCGAGGACGTTCCCCCGGGCTTCGCGGACGCGATGGACGACGACCTCAACGTCCCGCAGGCGCTGGCCGTGCTGCACGAGAGCGTGCGCGCCGGCAACTCCGCCCTCGCCGCGGGCGAGGACGCCGCCGGCCCCGCCCGGGCCGTGGCGGCGATGGCCGAGGTCCTGGGCCTGTCCGGGCTGATGGACCTGGGCGGGGGCGGCTCCGGCGCCGCCGAGCACGCCGCCCTGGACGTGCTCGTGCGCTCCCTGCTCGCCCAGCGGGAGCAGGCCCGCGCCGCGAAGGACTGGGGGCGGGCCGACGCGATCCGCGACGAGCTGGCCGCCGCCGGCGTCGTCGTGCGCGACGGCGCCGAGGGCTCCTCCTGGGCCCTGGCCTGACCGACCGACCGACCGCCGACCGAACAGAGGTACCCATGTCAGCCCCCAGGCGCCCCGGCGCGATCCGCAAGAAGAAGAAGGGCCCGCTCGTCGGCACGGGCGGGCACGGCCGCAAGGCCCTCGAGGGCAAGGGCCCCACGCCGAAGGCCGAGGACCGCCCCTACCACAAGGCGCACAAGCAGAAGAAGGCCGCCGAGCGCCGCCAGCAGCCCGCCGGCGCCCGGTCCCGCAACCCCCGCGGGAAGGTGCACGAGGACCTCGTGACCGGGCGCAACTCGGTGCTCGAGGCGCTGCGGGCCGAGATCCCCGCCAAGGCGCTCTACGCCGCGGCCCGCCTCGACGTCGACGACCGGGTCCGCGAGATCCTGCAGACCTGCGCCGAGCGGGGGATCCCCGTGCTGGAGGCCTCGAAGGCGGAGCTCGACCGGCTCACCCTCGACGCCGTGCACCAGGGGGTGGCCCTGCAGGTGCCGCCCTACGAGTACCGGGACGCGGTCGAGACCGGCCGCACCCTGCTCGCGCAGTGGCAGAAGCGCCACGTCCGGCGCCCCCCGCTGCTCGTGGCCCTCGACGGGATCACCGACCCCCGCAACCTCGGGGCCATCATCCGCAGCGTCTCGGCGTTCTCGGGCAGCGCCGTGGTCGTGCCCGAGCGACGCTCCGTGGGCGTGACCGCGACCGCGTGGAAGACCAGCGCCGGTGCGGCCGCCCGGGTGCCCGTGACGCGTGCCGCCAACCTCAACCGGGCCCTCGAGGAGCTCAAGGCCATGGGCTACTTCGTGGTCGGCCTCGACGGGGACGGCGACGTCGACCTGCCCGGGCTCGAGCTGGCCACCGAGCCGCTGGTCGTCGTCGTCGGCTCGGAGGGCAAGGGCCTGTCCCGCCTCGTCGCCGAGAACTGCGACCAGATCGTCTCGATCCCCATCGACTCCGCGATGGAGTCGCTCAACGCGTCGATGGCCGTCGGGATCGCGCTCTACGAGGTGTCGCGGCGCCGTGCCGGCTCCTGAGCCCCGGGACGAGGGCGCCGGCCGCGACGCGTCCCGTCCCCACCCGTTGGGGATCCACCCCTCGGCGGCGCGGGACGGCAGCGCCAACGTGGCCGTCTACGCCCCCGGGGTCCAGGACCTCGACCTGGTCTACCGGCTCCCAGGCGGGCCCTGGCGGCGCCGGCGGCTGCCCGGGCGCACCGGGGCGGTCCACCACGGGACCGTGCCCCCGCCCGAGCCCCAGCGGCTCTCCGCGGCCGGCTGGGGGTGGCTGCGCCACCGCGACGAGTCCCCGGCGCTGCCCGCGGGCACCGAGTACGGCTTCGTGCCCGCCGACTCGCCCGTGGCCACCGGGCCCCGGGCGCCCGGGCCCGCCGACCGGCAGGTCCTCCTCGACCCCTACGGCACGGGCCTGACCCGCCTCGCCCCGCCGCCCGGGGTCGAGGATCCGGGCCCCGACGCCTACGGCGGCCGCTACGTCTCGGTGATCACCCACCAGGACTTCGACTGGGACGGGGACCGGCCCCCGGAGCGGCCCTGGCGGGACACGGTCGTCTACGAGGCCCACGTGAAGGGCCTGACCGCCCGCCACCCCGGCATCCCCCCGGAGCTGCGCGGCACCTACGCCGGACTGGCCCACCCCGTGATGGTCGAGCACCTCACCTCCCTCGGGATCACGGCCGTGGAGCTGCTGCCCGTGCACGCCCACCTCGACGAGCCCCACCTGACCGCCCTGGGCCTGAGCAACTACTGGGGGTACAACACGCTGGGCTTCTTCGCCCCGCACGCCGGCTACGCGACCGGGGCCGCCCTGGCCCGGGGGCCGCAGGGCGTGCTCGAGGAGTTCAAGGCCATGGTGCGCGACCTGCACCGCGCCGGGCTCGAGGTCTACCTCGACGTCGTCTACAACCACACCGCCGAGGCCGGCCAGGACGAGCCCGCCTACTGCTGGCGCGGCCTGGGCGACACCGCCTACTACCGCCACGGCGACGACGGCCGCTACGTGGACGTCACCGGCTGCGGCAACTCCGTGAACTTCGGCAACCCGCGCGTGGTGCAGATGGCCCTGGACTCGCTGCGGTACTGGGTGCAGCAGTGCCACGTGGACGGCTTCCGCTTCGACCTCGCCCCCGAGCTCGCCCGCGACGAGCGCCACCGGTTCACCCGCAACCACCCGTTCCTCGTGGCGGTCGGCGCGGACCCGGCACTGCACGGGGTCAAGCTGATCGCCGAGCCCTGGGACGTGGGCATGGGCGGCTGGCAGACCGGGCACTTCCCGGAGGGCTGGGCCGACTGGAACGACCGGTTCCGGGACACGGTGCGCGATTTCTGGCTCACCGGCCCCCGGTCGATGAGCGTGGGCGGGGACGGGGGCAACGCCGCCCGGCTCGCGGGCGCGCTCGCCGGCTCGGCCGAGATGTTCGCCGCCTCCGGGCGCACCGCCCTGGCCTCCCTGAACTTCGTCACCGCCCACGACGGCTTCACCCTCGCCGACCTCGTGGCCTACGACAACAAGCACAACCAGGCCAACCTCGAGCGCAACCGGGACGGCACCAACGACAACCACTCGTGGAACCACGGGGCGGAGGGGCCCGCCCGGGACGCGCGGATCCGCGCCGACCGGGCACAGACGGCGCGCAACCTCATGGCCACGCTGCTGTTCTCGCAGGGGGTGCCCATGATCACCGCCGGCGACGAGATCGGCCGCACCCAGGGCGGGAACAACAACGCCTACTGCCAGGACAACGAGATCTCCTGGGTCGACTGGCGCCTGACCCCCGCGGCGCGGGCGATGCTCACGGCCACGAAGGCGCTGATCACGGTGCGCCGGGAGTTCCTGGCCGGGCAGCCGGCGCACTTCCCGACCCGCCCGGACGAGGTGCTCATGCACTGGTTCGGCCCCGACGGCGAGCCCATGACCGCCGCCGACTGGCAGCGCCCGGGGGCGCGCACCATCCAGGTGCTCATCGGCTCCCGGGGCGGGCGGATCACGGGGCTGATGGTCGTCAACGGGGCGAGCGCGGACATGTCCGTGACCTTCCCGTCCCTCACGGGGCTCGTCGCGCCCGACGCGGACGGGGAGACCCGTGCGCAGGTCGGCGGCGTCTTCTCGCTCGTGCACAGCACGGCCTCGGTGCTCTACGGCCGCTACGGCACGCGCTTCGCCTCCGGGCGGGCCCAGGGCGTCCCGGCGAGCTCCGTGAGCCTGTTCCGGCTGCTGTGAGACCTCCGCCGGCCCGGCCCCCGTTCGGGGACCGGGCCGGCGGACGACGGCGGGGCCTCAGGCGTTGGCGACCAGCCCCAGCTCCGCCCGGTCGGCGACCGCCGGGTGGTGGGGCAGCAGCCGCACGGTGTAGCCGAAGGGCCCCGAGCGGTCGATGGTCACGGATCCCGTGAAGCGGTGCCTGCCCCCGCCCAGGTCCTCGGCGGGGACCAGGCACGCGTGCCGGCGCTCGTGGATGTGGTCGGAGTCGGAGACCCGGCCGTAGCCGATCTCCGCCTGCACGTCCTCGGGGCCCAGGGCGCCGAGGCTGACGTAGGCGTGGACGGTGAGCTCGTCGCCGATCTGCGGCTCCAGCTCCACGCCCTCGGCGTCGACGTGCTCGACCGTCACGTGCGGCCACGCCTCGCGCACCCGGCGCACCCACCGGGAGGTCGCGCGGGCGGCGGCGTGGTCGTCGGCGGCGGCCTCCCGGCCGGAGCGGGCGGCGGGGAGGTAGAGCTCCCGGACGTAGTCCTCGAGCATCCGCTTGGCCGAGACCCGCGGGCCGAGGGTGGCCAGGGTGTGCTTGACCATGGCCAGCCACTGGTGCGGCACGCCGTCGTCGGCGGGGTCCGAGCCCTCGGCCGTCTCCCCGTAGAAGCGCGGGGCCACATGGTTCTCGATCAGCTCGTAGAGGGCCGCGGCCTCGATGTCGTCGCGCTCGTCGGGGTCCGCGCCGTCGTCGGCGGTGGGGATGGCCCAGCCGTTCTGCCCGTCGTACATCTCGTCCCACCACCCGTCGAGCACGGAGAGGTTCAGCCCGCCGTTGAGGGCGGCCTTCATCCCGGAGGTCCCGCACGCCTCGAGGGGGCGCAGGGGGTTGTTGAGCCACACGTCGCAGCCCGGGAACAGGGTCCGGGCCATCGCGATGTCGTAGTTGGGCAGGAACACGATGCGGTGGCGCACCTCGGGGTCGTCGGTGAAGCGCACCAGGTCCTGGATCAGCCGCTTGCCCTGCTCGTCGGCGGGGTGGGACTTGCCGGCCACGACCAGCTGGACCGGCCGGTGCCGGTCCAGCAGCAGGCGCTTGAGCCGCTGCGGGTCGCGCAGCATCAGCGTCAGGCGCTTGTAGGTGGGCACGCGCCGGGCGAAGCCGATGGTCAGCACGTCGGGGTCGAGCACCGCGTCGGTCCAGGCGAGCTCGGCGTCGGCCGCGCCGCGGGCCTTCCACGAGGCCCGCAGCCGGGTCCGCACGTCCGCCACGAGCTCCTCGCGCAGGCGCCGGCGCACGGCCCACAGCCGGGCGTCGTCCACGGCGTAGATCTGCCGCCAGCGCGCCGCCCGGTCGAGGTCGGACCCGTGCGGGTCCAGGGCGAGCTCGGCGATGCGCGGGTCGATCCACGTGGTGACGTGCACGCCGTTGGTGATCGAGCCGATCGGCACCTCGTCCGTGTCGAAGCCCGGCCACAGCCCCTGGAACATCTGCCGGGAGACGGTCCCGTGGAGCTTGGCCACGCCGTTGGCCCGCTGGGCCAGGCGCAGGCCCATGACCGCCATGTTGAACTTGCCCGGGTCCCCGCCGGGGTAGTCCTCGGCGCCCAGGGCGAGGATCTCCCGGGTGGGCACGGAGGGGGCGAGGCCGGCCTCGAAGAAGTGCTCGATCTGCGCCCGCTCGAACCGGTCGATGCCCGCGGGGACGGGGGTGTGCGTGGTGAAGACCGTGCTGCACCGCACCGCGGTCAGCGCCTCCTCCCACGTGAGCACGCCCGCGCCGCGGGCCGGGTCCATCAGCTCGGCGACGCGCTCGATGCCGGCGAAGCCGGCGTGGCCCTCGTTGCAGTGGTAGACGTCGGGCTCGGGGGCGCCGGTGAGCCGGCAGAAGGCGCGCAGCGCCCGCACCCCGCCCATCCCGAGCAGCAGCTCCTGCTGGAGCCGGTGGTCCCCGCCGCCGCCGTAGAGCCGGTCGGTGACGCTGCGGGCGTGGTCGTCGTTGTCCGGGATGTCGGAGTCGAGCAGCAGCAGCGGCACCCGGCCCACGTCGGCCCGCCACACGTGGGCGGAGAGGCAGCGGCCGTCCGGCAGCGGCACGCCCACCCGCACCGGCGTACCGTCCTCCTCGCGCAGCAGCGTCAGGGGCATCCCGTCCGGGTCCAGCACCGGGTAGGTCTCCTGCTGCCAGGCGTCGCGCGAGAGCGACTGCTTGAAGTAGCCGTGCTGGTAGAACAGGCCCACGCCGACCACCGGGACCCCGAGGTCCGAGGCGCTCTTGAGGTGGTCCCCGGCGAGGATGCCGAGGCCGCCGGAGTACTGGGGCAGCACCGAGGTGATGCCGTACTCGGCGGAGAAGTAGGCGATCGAGCGCGGCGCGTCCGCCGGCTGCGTCAGCTGGTACCAGCGGTCCTCGGTGAGGTAGCGGTCCAGGTCCGCGTCGAGCTCCTCGATCCGGCGCACGGTGGGGGCGTCGGCGGCGATCTGCTGGATCTCCTCGCGGGTCAGCGACCCCAGCAGCCGGACCGGGTCGCCGTGGACCGCCTCCCAGGCCTGGGGGTTGAGCTCGGCGAAGAGCTCCTCGGTGGGCCGGTCCCAGGACCAGCGCAGGTTCCTGGCCAGGCGGCTCAGCGGGGCGATGGACTCCGGCAGCACGGTGCGCACGGTGAATCTACGAATGGCCTTCACGCGGTCAGACTACCCGCGGGCACGCCGCGCGGTGACGGTCAGCGCGCTTAACGATCACCGGCTTTGTCGCTAACGTGGTGCGCGTGAGCCAAGCGAACCCCACGCCCCCGTCCGAGCCCTCGTCGACCCCGGGCGCCGAGGCGCCCCCGACCGCCGCCGGCCCCGCTCCCGGGACCCCGGCGGCCCCCGCCCCCGAGCCGGCCCCCGCCGCGGAGCCGGCCCCCGCCGCGGAGCCGAAGAAGCCGGCCGCCCGGCGCAGCACCGCCGGCACGCGCACGACGCGCACCACGACCTCGAAGGCGGCCCCGAAGACCGCCGAGAAGGCGGGCACGAAGTCGGCGGGCACCAGGGCCGCCGGGACGAAGGCGGCGGGGACGAAGTCCCCGGGCACGCGCAGCGCCACCACCAAGGCCGCCGCGAAGACCGGCACGGGCACGGGCGCCGCCCGGACGACTGCCACGAAGCCCGCGACGCGCAAGGCACCGGCCCGGCGGCGCAAGACCGCGTTCTCGCGCGAGCACCTCGTCTACGGGCGCATCCCGATCGTGGACGTCAGCCCGGTCGTGGAGGACGGGCGCTTCCCGGCCAAGGCGGTCCCCGGCCAGTCCGTGCGGGTGGGCGCCACCGTCTTCCGCGAGGGCCACGACGCCCTGGGCGTCACCGCGGTGCTCTTCGACCCGCAGGGCGCCGAGGCCGAGCGCGTCCCGATGCGCCTGGTCGCCCCCGGCACGGACCGCTACGAGGCCTGGCTGACCCCCGGGTCCGAGGGTGCGTGGACCTTCGCCGTCGAGGGCTGGGGCGACCTGTTCGAGACCTGGCGCCACGCCGCCGAGATCAAGGTCGGCGCCGACCAGGACGTCGAGCTGATGATGGACGAGGGCATCCGCCTCCTCGAGGCCGCCGCGGCGGAGGAGGGCCGTGAGGCGGCCGAGGCCGAGCTCTTCCGCGGCGCCGCCCGCACCCTCGGCACCCGCGAGCTGCCCGCCGGGCACCGCCTCGAGGCCGTCCTCTCGCCCGAGGTGCTGGCCGCCGTGGCCGAGCACCCCGTGCGCGACCTCGTCACCGAGAGCCGCCGCTACCCGCTCAAGGTCGAGCGCACCGCCGCCGGCCGGGGCTCCTGGTACGAGTTCTTCCCCCGCTCCGAGGGCGCCGTCCTCGACGCGGAGACCGGCACCTGGACCTCCGGCACCTTCCGCACGGCCGCCGAGCGGCTCCCGGCCGTGGCCGACATGGGCTTCGACGTCGTCTACCTGCCCCCGATCCACCCGATCGGGCGGGCCCACCGCAAGGGCCCGAACAACACGCTCGTCGCCGGGGCGCAGGACCCCGGCTCCCCGTGGGCGATCGGCGGCCCCGAGGGCGGGCACGACGCCGTCCACCCCGACCTGGGCACCTTCGAGGACTTCGACGCGTTCGTGGCCCGTGCCCAGGACCTCGGGCTCGAGGTGGCCCTCGACCTGGCGCTGCAGGCCTCCCCGGACCACCCCTGGGTCAGCGAGCACCCCGAGTGGTTCACCACCCGGGCCGACGGCTCCATCGCCTACGCCGAGAACCCGCCGAAAAAGTACCAGGACATCTACCCGCTGAACTTCGACAACGACCCCGAGGGCCTCTCCCTCGAGGTGCTGCGGATCGTGGAGCTGTGGATCTCCCACGGCGTGCGGATCTTCCGCGTGGACAACCCCCACACGAAGCCCCTGTGGTTCTGGGAGTGGCTGATCGGCGCGGTCGAGGCCAAGCACCCGGGCATCGTGTTCCTCGCCGAGGCGTTCACCCGCCCGGCCATGATGCAGGGGCTCGCGCGCGTCGGCTTCCAGCAGTCCTACTCCTACTTCACCTGGCGCAACACCAAGCAGGAGATCGAGGAGTACTTCCACGAGATCAGCCGGGTGACCTCGGCGGTCTACCGCCCGAACTTCTTCGTCAACACCCCCGACATCCTCACCGAGTACCTGCAGTTCGGCGGCCCGGCGGCCTTCAAGGTCCGCGCCGCGCTCGCCGCCACCGGTTCTCCGCTGTGGGGCGTCTACGCGGGCTACGAGCTCTTCGAGCACGTCGCCCGGCCCGGGGCGGAGGAGTACATCGACAACGAGAAGTACCAGTACCGGCCCCGGGACTTCGCGGGCGCGGAGGCGCGCGGGCAGTCGCTGGCCCCGTACCTGCGCCGGCTCAACGAGATCCGCCGCCGGCACGCCTCGCTGGGGGACCTGCAGAACCTCACGGTGCAGTCCACCTCCGACGACGCGCTGGTCGCCTACTCGAAGACCAAGACCGTGCGCCACGGCGGCAGCACCGTCAAGGACACCGTCGTCGTGGTCGTCAACGTCGACCCGCACGCCGTGCGCGAGGGCACCGTGTGGCTCGACCTGGAGTCGCTGGACCTGGACGACGCCGACTTCAACACGGACGGCAGCTTCTGGGTCGACGATCTGCTGACGGGCGACTCCTGGAAGTGGGGCACGCACAACTACGTGCGCCTGGACCCGCACCACGAGCCGGTCCACATCCTCCACGTGCGGCGCAACGTCAAGTAGGGGGCCCACCGCCTCCCCGTCGGGGCCTCCCCGGGCCGCTGCGGCCCGGGGAGGCCCCGACGGCACCCCGACCGACCTCCCCGACCTGTCCGAAAGGCGGCACCCCCGCATGAGCACCTCGCCGTTCTCGCTCAACGCCCCCGGCATCTCGCACGACCCCGACTGGTTCCGCAAGGCGGTGTTCTACGAGGTGCTCGTCCGGGCGTTCTCCGACGCCAACGGCGACGGCTCCGGGGACTTCTCCGGGCTGATCGAAAAGCTCGACTACCTGCAGTGGTTGGGCATCGACTGCCTGTGGATCCCGCCCTTCTACGAGTCGCCCCTGCGCGACGGCGGCTACGACATCTCGGACTACTACTCCGTCCTCGACGAGTTCGGCACGATCAGCGACTTCAAGCGGCTCGTGGCGGAGGCCCACGCCCGCGGCCTGCGCGTGATCACGGACCTGCCCCTGAACCACACCAGCGACCAGCACCCGTGGTTCCAGGCCTCGCGGGAGGACCCCGAGGGCCCGTACGGGGACTTCTACGTGTGGTCGGACACCGACGAGAAGTACCAGGACGCCCGGATCATCTTCGTGGACACCGAGGAGTCGAACTGGACCTTCGACCCGATCCGCCGGCAGTTCTTCTGGCACCGCTTCTTCTCCCACCAGCCCGACCTCAACTTCGAGAACCCGGCCGTGGTCGAGGCCGTGTTCGACGTCGTGAAGTTCTGGCTGGACATGGGCATCGACGGCTTCCGGGCCGACGCCATCCCCTACCTGATCGAGGAGGAGGGCACCAACTGCGAGAACCTTCCCGGCACCCACGACTTCCTCGTGAAGCTGCGGGCCATGGTGGACGCGGAGTACCCGGGGCGGGTCATCATCGCCGAGGCCAACCAGATGCCCCACGAGGTCGTGGAGTACTACGGCACCGAGGACGCCCCCGAGTGCCACATGTGTTTCCACTTCCCGATCATGCCCCGGATCTTCTACGCGCTGCGGGACCAGAAGGCGACCCCGATCATCGAGACGATGCGCGAGACCCCCGACATCCCGCGCGGCACCCAGTGGGGCACGTTCCTGCGCAACCACGACGAGCTGACCCTGGAGATGGTCACCACCGAGGAGCGCCAGGCGATGCTCGGCTGGTACGCCCCCGACTCCCGCATGCGCGCCAACGTGGGCATCCGCCGCCGGCTGGCCCCGCTGCTGGACAACTCGCGGGCCGAGCTCGAGCTGATCCACGCGCTGCTGCTGTCCCTGCCGGGCAGCCCGTTCCTGTACTACGGGGACGAGATCGGGATGGGCGACAACATCTGGCTCGACGACCGCGACGCCTCCCGCACGCCCATGCAGTGGACCCCGGACCGCAACGCGGGGTTCTCCAAGGCGGACCCGGGCAAGCTCTACCTGCCGGTCGTCCAGTCGCTCGTCTACCACTACAACCAGGTCAACGTGGAGGCGCAGCTGGCGTCGTCGTCGTCCCTGCTGCACTGGATGCGCCAGATGCTCGCGGTGCGCAAGGCGCACCCGGCCTTCGGCACGGGCTCCTACGTGGAGGTGGAGACCGACCACGACTCCGTGCTCGCGTTCCTGCGGGTGCTGCCCGACGACGAGACCGAGGACGGCCGCGGGGAGACCCTGCTGTGCCTGTTCAACCTGGCCCACACCCCGGCGTGCGCCCGCGTGCGCCTGCCCCGGTTCGCGGGCCGGGGGCTGCGGGAGCTCTTCGGCGGGGACCTCTTCGGCGAGGTGGACGAGGCCGGGGAGTACCGCATCACCCTGGGCAGCCAGGACTTCTTCTGGCTGCGGATGCGGGCCGCCCCGCGCGACGACGGCACCCACCCGCAGACCACCGCGCTGCCCATCATCACCACGACTCCCAGCGCCTGAGCACCGGCACGGCCCGCCCGCGACGGAAGGACCCGACACCATGAGCGACCAGCACACCGACGAGCTCCTCGACCTCCTGCGCCGCTGGCTGCCACGGCAGCGGTGGTTCCCCTTCGCCGAGGCCCAGGACGCCGCCCTGCGGGTCGTCGCCCAGCTGCGCCTGCCCGGAGCCCCGGAGGGGGCCGAGGCACGGATCCTGCTGGTGGCCGCGGCGCACGGGGAGCGCACCGAGCTGCTCCAGGTGCCCCTGACCTTCCGGCACGAGCCGCTGCCGGGCGCCGACCGGTTCCTGGTCGGCGAGCTGACGGCGGCGCACGACGAGGAGGCCGGCGGGCCCGCCGACGCGACGGCGGCCGCAGGCGGCCTGCGGGCGCTGCGCGAGCGGGCCGCCCGTGCCGGCCGGGCGGTGGCCGAGCGCACGGGGCTGCCCGTGCCCGGGGCCGAGGAGGCGCCCGCCGGGCCGTGGGTGCACGACGGCGTCGGGGACCCTGCGTTCGTGGGCCCGGCCCTGGAGCTGCTGCGCCACGGGGGTCAGGCCGGCGGGGGACCGCTGGGCCCGACGGTCACCGGGGCGCACGGCGGGGCCGTGCGCGTGGGCTGGCCGGTCGAGGACGCCGGGCAGGTCCGGGTGATCGCGAGCGAGCAGTCGAACTCCTCGGTGATCCTCACCCCGCCGGCGGGCGCGGCCGACGCCGTGCCCGTCATCGTGAAGTTCTTCCGCGTGGTGGGGGAGGGGGCCAACCCCGACGTCGAGGTCGGCCGGGAGCTCACCGAGCTCGGCTGTCCCGCGGTCCCGCGCACCGTCGGCTGGCTCGACGCCCGCTGGCGCTCCGGGATCGCCGCGCACGAGGGCCAGCTCGCGGTCGCCACGGAGTTCCTGGCCGGCTCCGCCGACGCGTGGGCGCAGGCGGTGGCCGCCGCGGAGCGAGGGGAGGACTTCACCGAGGAGGCCGACCGGCTCGGGCGCGCCACCGCCCGCGTCCACCACGACCTCGCGCGCGCCTTCGGCTCCGAGGCCCCCGACGACGACGAGCGCGCCCGGCTGCTGGGCGGGCTGGCCGACCGGATCCGCTGGGCCCGGGCCGAGACCGGCACGCTGTTCCAGGACCGTGCCGCCGAGCTCGACGCCGTGCTCGCCGAGCTCGACCGGGCCCAGGACCTGCCGGAGCTGCAGCGCATCCACGGGGACTACCACCTGGGCCAGGTCCTGCGCAGCGCCGAGGGCGAGTTCAAGATCCTCGACTTCGAGGGCGAGCCGCTGCGCCCGATCGAGGAGCGCACGCGCCCCGACGTGCCCCTGCGCGACGTCGTGGGCATGCTGCGCTCCTTCGACTACGCGGCCGCGTTCGCCGCGCGCGCCGGCGCCCGGGACGCCGAGGCGTGGGGACGGGAGGTCGCGGAGGCCTTCCGGGCCGGCTACGAGCGGGTCGCCGGCCGCCGCGTGGACACCGGCTCGCCGCTGTTCCTGGCCCTGTGGCTGGACAAGGCCCTCTACGAGGTCGTCTACGAGCAGCGCAACCGTCCCGACTGGGTGGAGGTCCCCGCCGCGGCGGTGCGTCGTTCACTGAACGGGCTCCGGTCGCGTAGCGTGAGCCCTGAGCACGCGGCCGCTCCGGCGGCCCCCGACGACGACAGCTCCCGGACCGGTGGCCGAGCGCCGCGGCCGGGAGCGGAAACCGAGGACGCAGTGACCGCCAGCAGCCCGAAGGACCGCTCCGCCGCCGCGACCGGAGGCACGGGGGCGACCCCCGCCGCGGGGCCCGCCGGACCGGTGCCCGTGCCCGAGCACGTGCTGGCCGCCGTCTCCGAGGGACGCCACCACGACCCCCACTCCGTGCTCGGCGCCCACCCCAACCCGGACGGCACCGTCACGGTGCGCACCCTCCGCCGGTTCGCGACCCGCGTGGCCGTGGTCACCGAGGACGGCAGCCACGAGCTCGAGCACGAGTGGGGCGGGATCTTCACCGGGGTCGTGCCCGCGCGCGAGCCCGGCCGCATTCCCGACTACCGCCTCGACGTCACCTACCGGGACCTCGAGCCGCAGCGCTCCGACGACCCCTACCGCTTCGCGCCCACCCTCGGCGAGCTCGACCTGCACCTGATCGGGGAGGGCCGCCACGAGACGCTGTGGACCGTGCTCGGCGCCCACGTCCGGGCCTACCCCTCGGTGCTGGGCGACGTCACGGGCGTGAGCTTCGCCGTGTGGGCCCCCAACGCCCAGGCCGTGCGGGTGATCGGCGACTTCAACGGCTGGGACGGGACCGAGCACGCGATGCGCTCCCTCGGCTCCTCGGGGGTGTGGGAGATCTTCGTGCCCGGCATCGGCTCGGGCGCCACCTACAAGTTCCGCATCCTGGGCCGGGACGGCGGCTGGCGGGAGAAGGCCGACCCGATGGCCTTCGGCACCGAGGTCCCGCCCTCGACGGCCTCCCGCGTCTTCGCGTCGGACTACGAGTTCCAGGACGACGAGTGGATGGCCCGCCGCGCCGCGTCGGACCCCCACAACGCCCCCATGAGCGTCTACGAGCTGCACATCGGCTCGTGGCGGATGGGCCTGGGCTACAAGGAGCTGGCCAAGGAGCTCGTCGAGTACCTCACCTGGCAGGGCTTCACCCACGTGGAGTTCATGCCGGTGGCCGAGCACCCCTTCGGCGGCTCGTGGGGCTACCAGGTGACCTCGTACTACGCCCCGTCCTCCCGCTTCGGCAGCCCGGACGAGTTCCGCTACCTCGTCGACCAGCTCCACCAGGCCGGCATCGGCGTGATCGTGGACTGGGTCCCGGGGCACTTCCCGAAGGACGAGTGGGCCCTCGCCCGCTTCGACGGCGAGCCGCTCTACGAGCACGCCGACCCCCGCCGGGGCGAGCACAAGGACTGGGGCACCCTCATCCCCGACTACGGGCGCAACGAGGTCCGCAACTTCCTCGTGGCCAACGCCTCCTACTGGCTCGAGGAGTTCCACGTCGACGGGCTGCGCGTGGACGCCGTCGCCTCGATGCTCTACCTCGACTACTCCCGCAACGAGGGCGAGTGGGAGCCCAACGTCTTCGGCGGGCGCGAGAACCTCGAGGCCATCGCCTTCCTCAAGGAGGCGAACGCCACCGCGTACCGGCGCACCCCGGGCATCGTCATGATCGCCGAGGAGTCGACCTCCTACCCCGGCGTCACCCGTCCCACGGACGCGGACGGCCTCGGCTTCGGGCTCAAGTGGAACATGGGCTGGATGCACGACACCCTCGAGTACATGGCCGAGGACCCGGTCAACCGGCACTACCACCACAACAAGCTCACGTTCTCGATGGTCTACGCCTTCTCGGAGAACTTCATGCTGCCGATCTCCCACGACGAGGTCGTCTACGGCAAGGGCTCGCTGCTGCGCAAGATGCCCGGCGACCGGTGGCAGCAGCTCGCGAACGTGCGCGCCTACCTCGCCTACATGTGGGCCCACCCCGGCAAGCAGCTGATCTTCATGGGCACCGAGTACGCCCAGGAGTCGGAGTGGTCCCAGGAGCACGGCCTGGACTGGTGGCTGTCCGAGACCCCGCCGCACAAGGGCGTCCAGGAGCTGGTCCGGTCCCTCAACGGTCTCTACCGTGCGACCCCCGCGCTCTACGAGCGGGACAACGACCCCGCCGGCTTCGAGTGGATCGACGCCGGGGACGCCGGGCGCAACACGCTGTCCTTCACCCGGTGGGACGAGCAGGGCAACCCGCTGGTGTGCGTGGCCAACTTCGCCGGCAACCCGCACGAGGGCTTCCGCCTCGGCCTGCCGTGGGCGGGGGAGTGGACCGAGGTCCTCAACACCGACGCCGAGCACTTCGGCGGCTCCGGCGTCGGCAACCTCGGCAAGGTCGTCGCCGAGGAGGGGGCGCACAACGGCAAGCCCGCCTCCGCCGTGCTGACCGTCCCGCCGCTGGCGGTGCTCTACCTCAAGCCCGCCGGCGCCTGAGCCGCACCCGCCCCGTGCACCGAGGGCCCCGATCCGGCGGATCGGGGCCCTCGGCCGTTGCCGGACCGGGGCCGCCGCACCCGTTTTGCACGACCGGCCCGGAGCGGGTAAGTTCATCCGAGTCGCCGCGGCGAGGGTCCCGAGAGGGGAACCGACCCGGGCGGCACGGCACTCCAGCGCGGTACCGGACGAGCAGCTCGCGAAGTTGCGAAGAACCGGGAGCGTGCTAGAGTTCCAGCTCGTGAACTTCGCCGGACGGCGGACGGAAGCCCTGCGGACGACCAGTGGTCGACCCGGGATTGACCGGCCGGAACGGACGGCGTAAGGTTGCAGAGCACTCCGGAAGGCAAGGCATCGCGACGATGCGCCGAACCGGTCTGTTGTTTGAGAACTCAATAGTGTGCCATGTTTGTTGATACCGGATGTTTTTTGTCTGGTTGATGGATCGCTGTGCCCTGCCTCCGTGGGGTGTGGTGGTCTTGTCGGCCGGGGTTTTGTTTTCTGTTTTTTGACGGAGAGTTTGATCCTGGCTCAGGACGAACGCTGGCGGCGTGCTTAACACATGCAAGTCGAACGCTGAAGCTCCAGCTTGCTGGGGTGGATGAGTGGCGAACGGGTGAGTAATACGTGAGTAACCTGCCCTTGACTCTGGGATAAGCCTGGGAAACCGGGTCTAATACTGGATACGACGTCCTACCGCATGGTGGGGGGTGGAAAGGGTTTTACTGGTTTTGGATGGGCTCACGGCCTATCAGCTTGTTGGTGGGGTAATGGCCTACCAAGGCGACGACGGGTAGCCGGCCTGAGAGGGTGACCGGCCACACTGGGACTGAGACACGGCCCAGACTCCTACGGGAGGCAGCAGTGGGGAATATTGCACAATGGGCGCAAGCCTGATGCAGCGACGCCGCGTGAGGGATGACGGCCTTCGGGTTGTAAACCTCTTTCAGCAGGGAAGAAGCCACAAGTGACGGTACCTGCAGAAGAAGCGCCGGCTAACTACGTGCCAGCAGCCGCGGTAATACGTAGGGCGCAAGCGTTGTCCGGAATTATTGGGCGTAAAGAGCTCGTAGGCGGTTTGTCGCGTCTGCTGTGAAAGCCCGGGGCTCAACCCCGGGTCTGCAGTGGGTACGGGCAGACTAGAGTGCAGTAGGGGAGACTGGAATTCCTGGTGTAGCGGTGAAATGCGCAGATATCAGGAGGAACACCGATGGCGAAGGCAGGTCTCTGGGCTGTTACTGACGCTGAGGAGCGAAAGCATGGGGAGCGAACAGGATTAGATACCCTGGTAGTCCATGCCGTAAACGTTGGGCACTAGGTGTGGGGGACATTCCACGTTCTCCGCGCCGTAGCTAACGCATTAAGTGCCCCGCCTGGGGAGTACGGCCGCAAGGCTAAAACTCAAAGGAATTGACGGGGGCCCGCACAAGCGGCGGAGCATGCGGATTAATTCGATGCAACGCGAAGAACCTTACCAAGGCTTGACATCCACCGGACCGCACTGGAGACAGTGCTTCCCTTCGGGGCTGGTGGACAGGTGGTGCATGGTTGTCGTCAGCTCGTGTCGTGAGATGTTGGGTTAAGTCCCGCAACGAGCGCAACCCTCGTTCTATGTTGCCAGCACGTGATGGTGGGGACTCATAGGAGACTGCCGGGGTCAACTCGGAGGAAGGTGGGGATGACGTCAAATCATCATGCCCCTTATGTCTTGGGCTTCACGCATGCTACAATGGCCGGTACAAAGGGTTGCGATACTGTGAGGTGGAGCTAATCCCAAAAAGCCGGTCTCAGTTCGGATTGAGGTCTGCAACTCGACCTCATGAAGTCGGAGTCGCTAGTAATCGCAGATCAGCAACGCTGCGGTGAATACGTTCCCGGGCCTTGTACACACCGCCCGTCAAGTCACGAAAGTTGGTAACACCCGAAGCCGGTGGCCTAACCCCTTGTGGGAGGGAGCCGTCGAAGGTGGGACCGGCGATTGGGACTAAGTCGTAACAAGGTAGCCGTACCGGAAGGTGCGGCTGGATCACCTCCTTTCTAAGGAGCCGTTGACCGCCGTGTGGTGGTCGCCCCCGCCTGAGTGCCCGTTCGTGGTGCTGGTGGGGTGAGCTCATGGGTGGAATATCAACGAACGAGTGGCCGCACACCACGGCCGCCGTCTCCTGCTGTCCCCGTTGCGGGGTGGTCGGTGCTGGTGGTGGTGGGGTGCTGGTGGTGCGGGTCTGTTCAGTACCTGCTCCTGGGGGTTCCTTGACGGGGGCCTGTGGGGGTGGTGGAACGCGGGTCCGGTGCTGCTGGTGCTGGTGTGGTCCTTGGCGCACTGTTGGGTCCTGAGACAACAGGCCCCTCTGTTGTCGCTGTCCTGCTGTGGGTCGGTCGCGGGTTCGTCCTGTGGTCGGCGTGGTGGGGTGGTGGTGCGGGGGGTGTGGTGTTTCGGTTGTTCCCGGCGCCCTGCGTCGGATGCTTGTCCCGGGTCTGGTCCCGTTCTCCGTGGTGGAGGGCGGGGGTGGGTTCCTGGGGGTGGCGTCCGGGTGGTGTGGGGTGTGTGGGTTGTTGTTTGAGAACTGTATAGTGGACGCGAGCATCTTGAAGACGCCGCACCGTGCTCGCCCCGTTCGCGGGGTGGGTTCCTGCCTGTCGGGTGGGGTGGTGCGGGACGTTTTCGTGATTTGTGATCGCCGCCGGCTGCCGGCCGTGGTGCCCTCGTGCTGTCCTTCCCGTTGTGTCGGGGTGGGTGGTGTGGTGGTGCCCGGTGTGTGGCCGGTCGGTGTGTTCTGTGATCATGTGGCAAGTTTTCAAGGGCGTACGGTGGATGCCTTGGCATCAGGAGCCGATGAAGGACGCGGTAATCTGCGATATGCCTCGGGGAGCTGATAAACGAGCTGTGATCCGAGGGTCTCCGAATGGGGAAACCCCGCCGCGTGTTATGCGTGGTGACCCGTACCTGAATTCATAGGGTGCGTGGAGGGAACGTGGGGAAGTGAAACATCTCAGTACCCACAGGAAGAGAAAACAACAGTGATTCCGTCAGTAGTGGCGAGCGAACGCGGAAGAGGCTAAACCGGTGGTGTGTGATACCCGGCAGGGGTTGCATCATCGGGGTTGTGGGGCGTGTTTGTCCTGGGTCTGCCGGCCCGGGCGTGTGAGTGCAGGGCGATAGTCGAACCGGTGTGAGTGCCGGGCCGTAGAGGGTGGAAGTCCCGTAGACGAAATCGTTGCTGCCGCATGGAGCGCGTGCCCAAGTAGCACGGGGCCCGAGAAATCCCGTGTGAATCTGCCAGGACCACCTGGTAAGCCTAAATACTCCCTGATGACCGATAGCGGACCAGTACCGTGAGGGAAAGGTGAAAAGTACCCCGGGAGGGGAGTGAAATAGTACCTGAAACCGTGCGCCTACAATCCGTCGGAGCCTTACGGGGTGACGGCGTGCCTTTTGAAGAATGAGCCTGCGAGTTAGTGTTACGTCGCGAGGTTAACCCGTGAGGGGTATCCGTAGCGAAAGCGAGTCCGAACAGGGCGTGTGAGTGGCGTGATCTAGACCCGAAGCGAAGTGATCTACCCATGGCCAGGTTGAAGCGCGTGTAAGAGCGCGTGGAGGACCGAACCCACTTCAGTTGAAAATGGAGGGGATGAGCTGTGGGTAGGGGTGAAAGGCCAATCAAACTTCGTGATAGCTGGTTCTCCCCGAAATGCATTTAGGTGCAGCGTTGCGTGTTTCTTGCCGGAGGTAGAGCTACTGGATGGCCGATGGGCCCTACAAGGTTACTGACGTCAGCCAAACTCCGAATGCCGGTAAGTGAGAGCGCAGCAGTGAGACTGTGGGGGATAAGCTTCATAGTCGAGAGGGAAACAGCCCAGACCACCAACTAAGGCCCCTAAGCGTGTGCTAAGTGGGAAAGGATGTGGAGTTGCTCAGACAACCAGGAGGTTGGCTTAGAAGCAGCCACCCTTGAAAGAGTGCGTAATAGCTCACTGGTCAAGTGATTCCGCGCCGACAATGTAGCGGGGCTCAAGTACACCGCCGAAGTTGTGGCATTGCACCAATGATACCCAACCGGTCCTCTTCGGGGGTCCGGTTCAGGTGGTGCGATGGGTAGGGGAGCGTCGTGTGGGCAGTGAAGCTGCGGGGTGACCCAGTGGTGGAGCCCACACGAGTGAGAATGCAGGCATGAGTAGCGAAAGACGGGTGAGAAACCCGTCCGCCGAATGATCAAGGGTTCCAGGGTCAAGCTAATCTGCCCTGGGTCAGTCGGGACCTAAGGCGAGGCCGACAGGCGTAGTCGATGGACAACGGGTTGATATTCCCGTACCGGCGAAGAACCGCCCCTATCGAACCGGGGACACTAACCACCCGAACCGGGCCACGCGGTGACCATTGGTCATCGCCGGCGCCGGGGAGCGTGGGACCTGAACCGGGGAGGTAAGCGTATTAACAGGTGTGACGCAGGAAGGCAGCCGAGCCGGGCGATGGTAGACCCGGTCCAAGCGTGTAGGGCGATCCGTTGGCAAATCCGCGGATCACGGGCCTGAGACGTGACGGGACCCCCATTCGTGGGGGGATTCGGTGATCCTATGCTGCCGAGAAAAGCATCGACGCGAGGTTCCAGCCGCCCGTACCCCAAACCGACACAGGTGATCAGGTAGAGAATACCAAGGCGATCGAGAGAATCATGGTTAAGGAACTCGGCAAAATGCCCCCGTAACTTCGGGAGAAGGGGGGCCCGGACCGTGAACGGAACATGCTTCCGGGAGCGGGTAAGGGCCGCAGAGACCAGGGGGAAGCGACTGTTTATCAAAAACACAGGTCCGTGCGAAGTCGCAAGACGATGTATACGGACTGACTCCTGCCCGGTGCTGGAAGGTTAAGAGGACCCGTTAGCCTCACGGCGAAGCGGAGAATTTAAGCCCCAGTAAACGGCGGTGGTAACTATAACCATCCTAAGGTAGCGAAATTCCTTGTCGGGTAAGTTCCGACCTGCACGAATGGAGTAACGACTTCCCCGCTGTCTCAACCATGAACTCGGCGAAATTGCAGTACGAGTAAAGATGCTCGTTACGCGCAGCAGGACGGAAAGACCCCGAGACCTTTACTATAGTTTGGTATTGGTGTTCGGTGTGGCTTGTGTAGGATAGGTGGGAGACTGTGAAGCGGGCACGCCAGTGCTCGTGGAGTCATCGTTGAAATACCACTCTGGTCACTCTGGACATCTAACTTCGGCCCGTGATCCGGGTCAGGGACAGTGCCTGATGGGTAGTTTAACTGGGGCGGTTGCCTCCTAAAGAGTAACGGAGGCGCCCAAAGGTTCCCTCAGCCTGGTTGGCAATCAGGTGTCGAGTGTAAGTGCACAAGGGAGCTTGACTGTGAGAGCGACAGCTCGAGCAGGGACGAAAGTCGGGACTAGTGATCCGGCGGTACATTGTGGAATGGCCGTCGCTCAACGGATAAAAGGTACCTCGGGGATAACAGGCTGATCTTGCCCAAGAGTCCATATCGACGGCATGGTTTGGCACCTCGATGTCGGCTCGTCGCATCCTGGGGCTGGAGTTGGTCCCAAGGGTTGGGCTGTTCGCCCATTAAAGCGGTACGCGAGCTGGGTTCAGAACGTCGTGAGACAGTTCGGTCCCTATCCGCTGCGCGCGCAGGAAATTTGAGAAGACCTGTCCTTAGTACGAGAGGACCGGGACGGACGAACCTCTGGTATGGCAGTTGTACCGCCAGGTGCACCGCTGCTTCGCTACGTTCGGAAGAGATAACCGCTGAAAGCATCTAAGCGGGAAGCTCGCTTCGAGATGAGATTTCCACGCACCCTCGTGGTGCGAGAGGCCCCCAGCGAGACCACTGGGTTGATAGGCCGGAGGTGGAAGCACGAACCAACGACGTGCGCAGCCGACCGGTACTAATAGGCCGACAACTTACCCACAACCCCCACCCCTGGTGGGGCACAGAACACCGCGTCCACTATACGGCTCCCAACCAACAACCCCCGTCCCCGACCCCGTGGTCGGGCAACGGTACGGGAACCACAACTGAATACTCACGAGCAGTCGTGACACGACTTCCCACCCACCCCGGGCACCCCCCCGCGGGCCGGGCCGCGGAGAACGAGTTACGGCGGTCATAGCGTGGGGGAAACGCCCGGTCCCATCCCGAACCCGGAAGCTAAGACCCACAGCGCCGATGGTACTGCACCCGGAAGGGTGTGGGAGAGTAGGACACCGCCGGACCACACCAGAAGGGTCGAGCCCCCGCACCACACGGTGCGGGGGCTCCCCGCATTCAACCAGCACCGATCCACACCCCCGCACAGCCCCCGCACCCCACGGTCCGGGGGCTTCCTGCCACCCCCGGACACCGGATTGGGCACCGCCCCGGACACCGCACCGAATACCGGATTGGGCCCCGGTTTGGACACCGCCCCCGGGCACCGGACGCCGTGCCGGCAGCACCTCGCAGGGGACACCGGTGCGAGGCCCAGGAGCCCGTTCCCGGCACCGGCAGAGCGGCTGGTCGCCTTCCCTCGGGCGTCTCCCGTGCCTGTCCCAGCGCTCGTGGCATGGTGGGCCGGCGGGGCAACGAAACGGAAGGCGGCGGTCCGGTCGTCCGCGGGGCTGAGGGGCGCCCTCGTGCACCGGGGTTGAAGGGCGCCGTCGCGCACCGCAGCAGAAGGGCTCCTCCGCACACCGCGGAGGAGCCCTTCCGCTGCGACGAGGACGTCAGTCGACGATCTTGCCCGGGTTCAGGTTCGCGCCGGGGTCGGCCACCGCGAACAGGTCCCGGAGCAGCTGCACGCCCTCGGGGGAGACGTCCTGCGCCATCCACGGGCTGTGCTCCGTGCCGACACCGTGGTGGTGGGACAGGGTGCCGCCGGCGTCGACGAAGGCCTGCTGGACGGCGCCCTTGATCACGGCGTACTCCGCGTGCGGGTCCTCGCCGATCCCGTAGCCGAAGGTGAAGTACAGGCAGGCCCCGGAGTGGTAGGAGTGCGACATGTGGGACATGATCCACCCCTGCTTGCCCTGCGAACGGAACGCCCTCTCCGCGGCCTCGTAGACCGCCTGGTGCACGGTGGCGAGCTTGGACCACGGCGCGGCCGTCTCGGAGACGTCGCCGATGGTGTTCTGCTCGAGCAGGAAGTCGCGCAGGTACGGGGTGTCGAACTTCTTCTGGTCGTAGAGCGCGCCGGGACCCGAGCCCAGCACCAGGGCGCCCTCGTGCTTCACGAGACCGGCGACCGCCTTCTTGTGCCGCTCGACCTCCGCCTTGGCCCCCTCGAAGCAGACGTAGCCGATGCACATGGCGTCGGTGTCCCAGCCCCGGCGGCGCATGACCTCCCACAGCAGGTCCTGGCCCTTGGCGGTGAGCTTCTTCTTCAGCCCGGTGGGCGCCTTCTGCGTGGACAGCGAGAACGCCGTCTCGTGCGCGTCGGAGACGCGGGCGAACGTGGTCGGCACGCCGGAGCGGGCGATCGCGTGCATCGCGGACAGGGCGCGCTGCCACGTGGGGAACATGTAGGCGATGACCTCGCGGTGCTCGGCGACGCGGTGCACCTGCACGTCGAGCTCGGTGATCACCCCGAGCCGGCCCTCCGAGCCGAGGAACATCTCGCGCAGGCTGGGTCCGGTCGAGGTCGAGGGCAGCGGGCGCAGCACCACGGTGCCGCCGGGGCGCACGACGCGCATGCCGCGGACGATGTCGGCGATGTCGCCGTACTTGTCCGACTGCATCCCCGAGGAGCGCGTCGCGGCCCAGCCGCCGAGCGTCGAGTGGGTGAAGGAGTCGGGGAAGTGCCCGAGGGTCCAGCCGCGGGCGTTGAGCTGCGCCTCCATGTCGGGGCCCAGCACGCCGGCCTGGATCGTGGCCAGGCCCGCGGTCTCGTCGACCGCCAGCACCTGGTTCATGCGGCCGAGGTCCAGTGAGACGATCGTTCGTTCTTCGTGGGGGGAGGGCTGGAGGCTGCGGGAGATGCTGGTGCCGCCGCCGAAGGGGATGACCACGAGGTCGCGCTCCACGGCGACGGCCAGGACGGCCGCGACCTCCTGCTCGTCGGCCGGGTAGACGACGACGTCGGGCACGCGCGCGAACTCTCCGGCCCGGGTCAGCAGGAGCTCTGTGACGGACTTGCCGGCCCAGTGCACGACGCGCAGCTCGTCGTCGACGCTCATGTGCTCCGCCCCGCTGACGGCCCGCAGCGCCTCGAGCACCTCGGCCCCCGCACGGGACCCGGGGACGGTGACGGTCGAGAAGGGGATGGTGTCCCGCTCCCGGGGGCGCAGGTCGACGCCCAGTGCCTTCTTGACGAATGGGGCGAAGGCGGGCTTGTTGGCGTACTCGAAGTGCACGTCCTCCTCGCCCCACCCCCACCACTTCATGTGCTTCACGTGTGCCATCTGCGCGGTCGTCTCCTGGTTCTCGGGGGGTCCGGTGCCGGCCGCAGGGGCGCGGCCGGACGGAGTTGCTCGGAAAAGGGCCCGGCGGTCCGGTGCTCCGGGGTTCGGTGCGCCGGCCGTCTCAGGACCCCGGCGGTCGCGGCGCCGGAGGCCGTCCGGACCCCGTGGCGGTGCGGGAGCGAGGTCCGCTCACCGGTCGAGGACCGGCCGGTGCCGTGCGTAGAGCTCCCGCACGGCGGTCTCGATGCGCTCGTTGAACGCGGCGGTCGGCTCCTTGGGCCGGGCCTGCAGCGGCTCGCCGACCGCCACGACGACGGGCGGGCGGCCCCGGCGCGGCCAGCGGGCCCCGCGGGGCATGGCCTCGTAGGCGCCGATGAGCGCGACGGGCAGCACGGGCACGCCCACGGCCTTGGCCAGGCCGGCGGCGCCGATCTTGAAGGAGCCCATCTTCCCGGTGCGCGAGCGGGTGCCCTCGGGGAAGATCAGCAGCGGGACACCGGCGCGCAGCAGCTGCTTGGACAGGCCCCGGTTGGCGCCCCCGCCGGTGCGGTCGACGGGGAAGGCGTTGAAGACCAGTTCCGTGAACAGCCGTTTGTGCGGGGCCGTGAAGAAGTAGTCGGCGGCCACGCCCGTGGCGAGGTCCCGGCGCACGCGCGGCGGCACGGAGCCCAGCACGAGGGGGGCGTCGAGGTGGCTCGAGTGGTTGGCCACCACGATGCACGGGCCCTCGAGGCGCTCCGCGGCCGGGTCGGTGACGACCGTGCGGCGCACGGTGCGGTAGGCGATCCCGCGCAGGAACACCGTGCGGGCGATCCGGCGGGCGAGCCGCCGCCCCGGGGAGCGGAAGCGGGAGACCTCCAGCCCGGCGGAGGCGGCCGGCGGGGCGGTCGGGGCGGGCCCGTCCGCCGCCCCGGCCGCGCCCTCGATGGAGCGCTGGACGGGGGCGGGCTCGCGCTCCTCGCGGCGCGTCACGACCCGGTCGCCCGTTCCTTCTGGCGGGCGGCGGAGAGGGCCCCGGACAGGCGCCGCACGGCCCCGCCCGGCAGGTGGCGCATCGTGAAGGCCACCGCGCGGTAGCGGCGCGTGGGGATCGAGACGACCTTGCCGCGGGCGACGTCCTCGAGGGCCTCCTCGGCGACGCGCCGGGCGTCGAGCCACAGGAAGGAGGGGATCGACGAGCCCGAGATGCCCGCGCGCTCGTGGAACTCGGTGCGGACCCATCCGGGCAGCACGGCGGTGACGTGCACCCCGGTCCCGGCCAGCTCGACGGCCAGGGACTCGGTGAACGCTGTGGTGTAGGCCTTGATCGCGGAGTACGAGCCCATGCGCACGAGCCCGGCCACGGAGGAGATGTTGACGATCCAGCCGGAGCCGCGGGCGGTCATGGCCCGGGCCGCGGCGGACGAGAGCACGAGCACGGCCCGGCACATCACCTCGAAGCCGCGGTCGTGGGCGGAGGTGTCCGGGTCGGTGAAGCGGGTCTTCACGGAGAAGCCGGCGTTGTTCACGAGCACGTCCACCGGCCGGTCGGGATCGGCGACCCGGGCGGCCACGCGGTCGACGTCGCCGCGCTCGGCGAGGTCCGCGGTCAGCACCTCGACCTCCACGCCGTGGTCGGCGCGCAGGCGGGCGGCCGTGCGCTCCAGCCGGTCGCCGTCGCGGGCGACCAGCACGAGCGCGTGGCCGCGGCGGGCCAGGGCCTCGGCGAACGCGGCGCCGATGCCGGACGTTCCCCCCGTCACGAGAGCGGTAAGCATGAGATCTAGGCTACAGTACGGTAGCCGTAGCGCAGGCGGACGCGCCCCGGACCCCGGGCGCCCGCCCCGGCCCCCCGCACGGCCCGCAGGCCGGCACCCCACCCCGGAGGAGCACCGTTGACCGAGACCCCCACCACGCGCGTCCTGCTGACGGGAGCCACGGGCTTCCTCGGGCAGGCCGTGCTCGAACGGCTGCTCTCCGCGCACGAGGGGGTCCACGTCACCGCCGTCGTGCGCCCGAAGGGCTCCGTGACGGGGGAGCAGCGGCTGCGGCAGCTGCTGCGCAAGCCGGTGTTCCGCCCGTGGCGGGAGGCCCTCGGCGAGGAGGAGGCCCGCCGGGTCTTCGCCGAGCGCACCGCCGTGGTCGAGGGCGATCTCTCCGCCCTGGCGGGGATCGAGCAGCCGTTCGACGTCGTGATCCACTCGGCCTCCACCGTCTCCTTCGACCCGCCCATCGACGAGGCCTTCACCACCAACGTCGGCGGCGCCACCGGTCTCTACGACGCGCTGCTGGCCTCGGGGCAGGACCCGCACGTCGTGCACGTCTCCACCTGCTACGTCGGCGGGATCGCCAAGGGGCTGCGCCCCGAGGCGCCCGTGGACCACGACGTCGACTGGGCCGCCGAGTTCGAGGCAGCCCTCGCCGCCCACCGGGAGGCCGAGATGGCCTCCCGGACCCCCGAGCGGCTGCAGGCGCTCATCGACGAGGCCACCGCCGGGCACGGCAAGGAGGGCCCCAAGTCGGTGGCCCGTGCCGCGGAGGCCGCCCGGCAGGAGTGGGTGCGCACCCGGCTCGTCGAGTACGGGCGCACCCGCGCCCAGTCCCTGGGCTGGACCGACGTCTACACCTTCACCAAGGCCCTCGGCGAGCGCGTCGCGGAGCAGAAGTGGGCCGGTGCCGGGCACCGGCTGTCGGTGGTGCGCCCGTCCATCATCGAGTCGGCGCTGCGCCACCCCTACCCGGGGTGGATCGACGGCTACAAGGTCGCCGACCCGCTGATCATGGCCTACGCCAAGGGCGCGCTGCCGGAGTTCCCGGGGCTGCCGGACTCGGTGCTCGACGTGATCCCGGTCGACCTCGTGGTCAACGCGATCGTGGCGCTGGCCGTGGGCGGGCACCGCGGCCCGGAGGGGGAGGTCACGGAGCCCGGCGTGCAGGCGCCCGAGCCCGGCTACTACCAGGTGTGCTCCGGGGCCTCGAACCCGCTGCCGTTCCACCAGATGTACGAGAACGTGCACACCTTCTTCACGGCCCACCCGCTCGAGGACGCCGACGGCGCCCCCATCCGGGTGCCGGAGTGGCACTTCCCCGCGAACAACGCCGTGGAGCGCTCGCTCGCGCTCAAGGAGCGGCTCTCGGCGGTGGGCGGGAAGCTCACCACGGTCCTGCCCGCGACCTCGCGCACCCGGGAGTGGGCGAGCTCGCTGCACCGCATGCAGTCGGGCCTGGGCTCCCTGCGCACCTACGTGGACCTCTACCAGTCCTACACGCGCACGGAGATGATCTTCGACGACGCCCGCACCCGCCAGCTCAACGACTCCCTGCCGGCGGGCACGCCCGAGGACCGGACCGTCGACGTGCGCGCGATCGACTGGACCGACTACTGGCAGAACGTGCACCTGCCGGCCCTGACCGAGATGACGAAGGCCTACGGGCGGCTCAGGGCGGCCTCCCGCCGCCGCGGCGCCCCGAAGCGGGCGCTGCGCGAGGGCACGGACGTGCTGGCGGTCTTCGACCTCGAGGGCACCGTGCTCGACTCCACGGTCGTCCGCCAGTACCTGCAGCTGCGCCGGCACACGCTGGGTCCGGCCCGGTGGCCGGCGGAGCTGGCGGAGCTCGTGGCGAGCGCCCCGACGTACGTGAAGGCCGAGCGGCGCGACCGCGGGGAGTTCATCCGCGCCTTCATGCGCCGCTACGAGGGCGTGCCGGCCGCGACCGTGCGCGAGCTCGTGGCGGGACCGCTGGGGGAGGACATGCGCCGGCTGCTGCGGCCCGGGGCCCTCGCCCGGATCCAGGAGCACCGGGCGGCCGGGCACCGCACGGTGCTGGTCACCGGCTCGTTCGACCTGCTCGTGGAGCCGCTGGCGGAGCTGTTCGACGAGGTCGTGGCCGGGCGGATGGACGAGCGGGACGGGGTGATGACCGGCTACCTCGCCGTGCCCCCGCTCGTGGACGAGGCCCGGGCGCAGTGGCTGGCGAAGTACGCCGAGCGCGGCGGCTACGACCTCTCCCGCTCCTACGGCTACGGGGATTCCCACGCCGATGCGAGCTGGCTCTCCGCCGTCGGGCACCCGTACGCGGTCAACCCCGACCTGGCCCTGTACCGGCTGGCGCGCCGGAACCACTGGACGGTCGAGGACTGGAAGCGGGCCTGAGCCCGTCCGGTGGCGGGCCACGGCGGACGGGGGCGGCGGTGACGGAGGACGGGCAGCGGCCCGACCCGAGGACGGTGTCGACCGACCAGAAGATCACCGCGGCGGCGCTGGCCCTCCTGCGGAAGGGCGGGCCCCAGCGGGTGAGCATCGAGGCGGTCTCCGCGGCCTCGGGCGTGGCCAAGACCTCGATCTACCGCCGCTACGCGAACAGCCTCGAGCTGCTCGAGGGGGTCCTCGAGCACGCCGCGGCGGTGCACGCCCCCGAACAGCCCGACGCGGCGGGGGACTGGGGGCAGGCCCTGGAGCGGACCCTGCGGCTGCTGCTGCGGGACATGGGCACGGGGGTCGCGGTCGCGCTGCTGAGCGAGCCCGCCTCGGAGACCTCCCGGATCCTGCGGGCCCACGTGGTGCGCCCGCAGGTGGAGCGGCTGCGGGCGCTGCTCGCGGCGGAGGTCGCCGCCGGGCGCCTCGCCGCGGACCTGGACGTGGAGGTGGTGCTGGACTTCGTGCTGGGCTCGGCCTACTCCCACCTCGCCCGGTACGGGGAGATGGGCCCGGACTGGCCCGGGCGGGTGCACCGCACCCTGACCGGGGTGCTGCGGGCTCACCGGCCCTGACGCCGGGCCGGGCTCAGAAGATCTCCCGCTCGTCGGGGCGGGTGGCCAGCTGGGAGGCGACGTAGTCGCGCACGGCCGCGGGCGTGGGCACGTCCTTGCCGGCCCGCTCGGAGAGGAACCAGCGGTGCTCGAGGACCTCGTGGACGATCTCCGGGGGCTCGAGCTTGCGCCGCATCGTGGCGGGCACGGCCGCCATGATCGGGGCGAAGACCTCCCGCATCCACAGCTGCGCGACGAGCTCCTCGTCGAGGCCCGGGTAGAGGTCCTGGCCGAGCTGGGCGATGTCCGTGAGCAGGCGCCGGGCCTGGTTCTCGTGGGCGGTCAGGCCCGTGAGCCGCTGCAGGCGCCGGGTGTGGTGGCCGGGCTCGACGACCTGCGGGCGCAGCCGGATCCGCCCGTCGTCGGTCTCCAGGGAGGCCTCCTCCACGTCGAAGCCCAGCCGGTTCAGCCGCCGCACGCGCTCGACGACCCGCCAGCGCTCGTCCATGCTGAAGGACTCCTCGACGGTCAGCTCCCGCCACAGGAACTCGTAGGTGGCCACGAGCCGGTCGGAGACCTCGAAGGGGTCGACGACGTCGGCCAGCTCGTGGCCCTCCTCGGCGGCCCCCGCGAGCAGGTCCATGATCTCCCCGGCCACGTTGGTCCGGGCGAGCTCGACGTCGTAGGCGCGCTGGCCCGGGGACAGGGACGGGTGCAGCTCGCCGGTCTCGGCGTCCACGAGATAGGCGGCGAAGGCCCCGGCGTCGCGCCGGAACAGGGTGTTCGACAGCGAGACGTCGCCCCAGTAGAACCCGGACAGGTGCAGCTGGACGATCAGGGAGGCCAGGGCGTCGACGAGCCGCTCGACCGTCTCGGCGCGCGGGCCGGCGGAGAACAGCGCCCGGTAGGGCAGGGAGAAGCTCAGGTGGTCGGTCACCAGGGCGGCCGGCAGCTCCTCGCCCTCGGGGGTGTAGCGGTGGGTGACCACGCTGTCGGGCACCACGGCGGGGATGCCCATCCGCTGCAGCCGGCGCAGGATCCCGTACTCGTGCTGGGCGTAGTGGGCGGTGGTCTCCTTGACCGCCACGACCTTCGGGCCCGCGTGGGCGAAGCGCACGACGTGGCGGGAGATCCCGCGCGGGAAGGCGACCAGGACCTCCTCCGGCCACTGCTCCAGGGGCTTCTCCCACGGCAGCTCCAGCAGCACCGGGTCGGGGAAGGCCGTCTGGATCGAGACCCGGGCCCCGGGCGGGCGGTCCCCCGCCGGGGGCCCGGGGGAGCGGGGGTCGGGGATGCCCTTCATACCGCGCCATGCTACCAACCGGCCCGTCGCGCGGTCCCGGCGGGCCCGCTCTCCTAGAGTGGCGGGGTACGGACCTCCCCGGCGCCGGGCGCCGGGCCACGGCAGGAGCACAGCATGGCGACCCAGCACGGCCCGCGGGGGCGGTGAGCGTGTCCATCGAGCAGCGCATCCACGACCGCTACGCGGAGCTCTCCCCGCAGGAGCAGCGGGCCGCCGACGTGCTCCTGGCCCACCTCGAGGACCTGGCCCTCTACAGCTCCGCGGAGCTGGCCGCGATGAGCGGGGTCTCCCGGGCCACCCTCTCCCGGCTCTACCGCCACCTGGGCTACGAGTCGTTCACCGAGGTCCGGGAGGTCGCCCGCGGCCTGCGCCAGCAGGGCGTGCCCCTGGGGCCCGACGCCGACCCCCGCCGCTCCCGCCACCTCGACCAGGAGCTGCGCAACCTCCGGCGGGCCCTGGACCCCTCCGGCGAGCAGCTGGAGCGGGCCGTGGCGGTGCTGGCCGCGGCCCGCAGGGTCCTGGTCGTGGGCCTGCGCAACAGCCACCCCGTGGCCCTGCACCTGCGCCAGCAGCTCCAGCACGCCCGCCCGGAGGTGCGCCTGGCGCCCGTGCCGGGGCAGACGCTGGGGGAGGAGCTGCTGGACGTGGGCCCGGGCGACGCGGTCGTGCTCGTGGGCTTCCGCCGCCGCCCCCGCGGCTTCGGGGCGCTCGCGGAGGCGTGCGCGGGCACCGGGGCCCAGCTCGTGCTCGTCGCCGACGGCACGGCCCGCCGCTACGCGGGGGCGGCCGACCTGTGGCTGGAGTGCCCGCTGGACAGCGCCGGGCCCTTCGACTCCTACGCGGCGGCGATGAGCCTCGTGGCGGTCCTCGCCGACGGCGTGCTCGCGGCCGCCGGCGAGGAGGGGCGCCGGCGGGTGGTGCGCGCCGCCGAGCTCTACGAGAGCCTGGCCGAGCTCGACCTGCGCTGACGGGCGCGCGCCTCAGCGCCCGGCGCGCAGGCCGGCGAGCCGGGTCAGGGCGGCGGCCAGCTCCTGCGGGCCGGCCACCCGGTGGGCGGCGACGCTCGGCCCGGAGCCGACCTTGATCCCGACGTCGTGCGGGCCCAGCTCCCGCATGGCGTTCTCGTCGGTGACGTCGTCGCCGGCGAAGAGCGTGACGTCCGCGCCCGTGGCCTGCATGAACGCCGTGATCCCCTCGCCCTTGGTGGCCGAGTGGACCGAGGACTCCACGACGTGCTGGCCCGGGGTGATCCGCAGCCCGTCGAG
Organism: Kocuria flava; assembly: GCF_001482365.1. Classification (NCBI taxonomy): domain Bacteria; kingdom Bacillati; phylum Actinomycetota; class Actinomycetes; order Micrococcales; family Micrococcaceae; genus Kocuria; species Kocuria flava. The sequence continues at coordinate 1,430,590 of NZ_CP013254.1, forward strand.
CTGCTCGAAGGCCTCGACCATCTCCTGCTCCGCCTGCGCGCACCGGGACTGGTCGTCCATGGTGCGGGTGTGGAAGGCCGCCCCGGTGGGCTTGAGCTCCAGCAGCGAGCCCGGCCAGCGGGCGACCTGCTGCTGCACGAGCGCGGTCGCCGCGGCCAGCAGCTCCTGCTGCTCGGGGCTCAGCCGCAGCTCCATGTCCTCGGCCGCGTCCCCCAGGGCGTCCAGGTGCATCTCGGCGCCGTGGGAGCCCGAGAGCAGCATCCGCCCGGACGGGTCCACGACCGAGCGCAGGAACGCCATGGGACGCCCGGAGATGACCGCCACGTACGTGTCCTGCTCCTGCAGCAGGGCCTCCATCGCCGACTGCGCCTCGGGCAGGGCCCGGCTCTCGCCCGGGTCGGCGGTGAACGGGGCCAGGGTGCCGTCGAAGTCGAGGGCCACGAGCAGGGTCCCCGCCGCCGCGGCCCGCTCCAGGGCCCGGTCCAGGGACTCCTGCGCGCCGGCTCCCGCCCGCAGGGCGTCGTCGTCCGTGCGGCTCATCGCTCCTCCTCCTGCCCGGCCGCCGGACGGGCCTCGGCCCGCGCCCGGGCGAGGTCGCGCAGGAAGGCCTCCGACCAGCCGGTGACGTCGTGGCCCATCACGTGGCGGCGCATCGCCCGCATCCGCTTCTTCGCCTCCGCGGGCGGCATCTCCTTGGCCCGCACCATCGTGGCCTTCAGGCCGTCGATGTCGTGCGGGTTGACCAGCAGGGCCTGCTTGAGCTGCTCGGCCGCGCCGGTGAACTCCGAGAGCACGAGCACCCCCGAGCCGTCGGCGCGGGCCGCGACGTACTCCTTGGCCACGAGGTTCATCCCGTCGCGCAGCGAGGTGACGAGCATGACGTCGGTGGCGAGGTAGAGGGCGACCATCTCCTCGAAGGGGTACCCGTGGTGCAGGTAGCGCACCGCGGTGTGGGAGATCGTGTCGAACTGGCCGTTGATGTGCCCCACGAGCCCCTCCACCTGCTCGCGCAGGTGGACGTAGGACTCCACGCGCTCCCGCGAGGGGTTGGCGACCTGCACGAGCACCGACGGACCCACCGTGAGCGAGCCGTCCTCGAGCAGCTCCCCGTAGGCCTTGATCCGGTGCAGGATGCCCTTGGTGTAGTCCAGCCGGTCCACGCCGAGGAACACCGTCTCCGGGTCGCCGAGCTCGTGCCGGATCTCCTCGGCCCGCCGGCGCACCTCCGGGCGGGACGCGAGCTCCTCGATGGCCCCCGAGTCGATGGAGATCGGGTAGGACCGGGCGTGGACGGTCCACTCGTCCGCGCCGTCGCGGAACCGTGCCTGGCCCTGCTTGAAGGGCACGTCGAGGAACCGGCGCACGCACCGCTGGAAGTTCTGCGCGTCCCCGGGGCGCTGGAAGCCGATCAGGTCCGCCCCCGCCAGCCCCTCGAGCACCGCCCGCCGCCAGGGCAGCTGCCCGAAGATCTCCAGCGGCGGGAACGGGATGTGGTTGAAGAACCCGATCGTGAGGTCCGGGCGCAGCTCCCGCAGCAGGCGCGGGACGAGCTGGAGCTGGTAGTCCTGCACCCACACGGTCGCGCCCTGCGCCGCGACCTCCGCGGTGCGCTCCGCGAACCGCCGGTTGACCGTGCGGTAGGAGTTCCACCAGGTGCGGTGGAACTCCGGCGGGGCGATGACGTCGTGGTAGAGCGGCCACAGGGTCGCGTTGGAGAAGCCCTCGTAGTAGTCGGCGACCTCCTGCTCGGACAGCGGCACCGGGGCGAGGTGGAAGACGTCGTGGTCGAAGCGCTCCAGCACCTCGTCGGGGGCGCCGTGCCAGCCCACCCACGCACCGGCGTTGCGGGCCATGACGGGGGAGAGGGCGGCCACCAGACCGCCGGGGGAGCGGCGCCAGGACGCCTCGCCGGCCTCCACCGTCCGCTCGACCGGCAACCGGTTGGAGACGACGACGAAGTCGTAGCCTCCCTCCTGCCCCGGTGCGGCGGCGGGTGCTGGGCTCTGGTCGGGGTGCGGGGCCGAGGTCATGCGCGCGGGTCCTTCCGGTGGGCGTCGTCGTCCTGCGCCCATCCTAATTCGTCAGCACCCTCACGGTCTGCCCGTGGCCGCACACGGCCGCCGGGGCCGGCCCTGCTCCCGGCGGCCGCCCAGGAACTCTCCGATACCCTGGGCACCGAACACCCGCCCCCCGTGCACCTCCCCGAGAAGGACCCATGGCATCCAGCAGCTCGAACCCCCAGCACGAGTCCCGTGAGGCCGCCCGCGAGCGGGCGCGCCGGATCGCGGACCAGCACGCCCGGCAGGAGAAGCGCTCGCGACGGCTGCTGCAGATCGGCATCCTCGCGCTCGTGGTGGTGATCCTCGCCGTGATCGGCGTGGTCGTCGCCCAGAACCGGGCCCAGCAGATCCCCGAGGCCGGCCCCGTCCCCGCGAGCGCCAACGAGTGGGGCGGCACGGTCCTCACCGCGGACGGGATCGTGAAGGACTCCTCGGAGGTCGACCAGCGCGACCTGCGCGAGGTGCCCGAGGCCCCGGAGACCCCCGACGAGTCCGCGGTGCCGCCGGGGATCGTCGACCCCGCCGAGGCCGAGGAGTCGGACGGGCCCGTGGAGGTCGTGATCTTCCAGGACTTCGAGTGCGTGCACTGCGCGGACTTCGAGGCCGAGAACGGTGACGCCATCGCCGAGGCCGTCGCCGAGGGCGACGCCACGGTCGAGTACCGCAACCTGAACTACCTCGACCGGGCCACCCCCACGAAGTACTCCTCCCGGGCCGCGGCCGCCGCCTACGAGGTCGCCAACCAGGTCTCCACCGAGCAGTACCTCGCCTTCGTCGAGGAGATGTTCTCCCACCAGGGCACCGGCGGGCTCGAGGACGAGCAGATCGCGGAGATCGCGGCGAAGCACGGCGCGGACGTCGAGGGCGCGCTCGAGGACAACGCCTGGCGCCCGATGGTCAACGTGGTCTCCCAGGAGTCCCTGGCCAACGGCATCGCCGGCACCCCCACCGTCTTCGTCGACGGCGAGCGCCTGGGCGACCAGCCGTTCCAGGAGGCCCTGGACGAGGCCGTGGAGGCCAAGAAGTAGGGCCCGCCCCCGGCCCGCCGGTCGGCGCCGCACCCCGGGCCGGGGTGCGGCGCCGCTGCGCGTGCGGCCCCGCCCGCCGGGCACGCTGCGGACCCCGGTCCCGGACGCCCGCGGCGACGGGGATTTCGGGGCGGCCCGGGCGGTCCGATATTCTGGGCAACCGTGCGTCCGGCCGCCCCGACGGCGCCGTCCGACCGCAGCCCGCCTCCTTAGCTCAGCTGGCCAGAGCACCTGTCTTGTAAACAGGGGGTCACCGGTTCGAATCCGGTAGGGGGCTCCGCTTTCCGCCCGCGGTGCCGGCGAACGCCCGGTGCCGCGGGCGTCTTCGCGGGAGCGAAGCTCCGTCACCGCGTGTGTCGGGCGCACCGCGTTTCTTCCCCGCGCACTGCGCTTCCCGGCGGTCGGTGCGCTCGGCGACCCGAAGACTGCTGATCGACCGGCGGAGATCCCGGAGGAGGGGGCCGAAGCGCCCCCGAGCCCTGCAAACAGTGGGATCCCGGCGTGTGCCGGAAGCGGCATGTTCGCGGTGTCCGGCCGCGCCGGCGAGGGTCGGGCACGACGTGCCGCGGGCCGACCGCGACGAGACGGAACCGTGACAGCATTCGCCCCGGTCGAAGGGTTGAACCCCTTTTCCGGACGCTCCTACCGTGTTCTTACCTGGTTCACAGGGGAGACCTGTTGCGGAGGTCTCCGAACATCCCATCGCATGGCGGCCATCGTCATGCCTTTCCACTGGAGCAGTCAGTCATGAGCACTCTGCGGAAAACCCTCGCCAGCACGGCCGTCGCAGCACTCCTCCTCGGAGGCGCGGCTGCGACCCCGGCGGTCGCGGGAGGCAATGATAACCACAAGGACGAGAACGGTCATTCCAGGAACCACGACCGGGACCGGGACCACCGCGACCGGGATCGCCATCACGACAAGGACCGCGACCGGCACGACCGGCACGACCGGGACCGGGACCGCGATCACCACAAGCGCTACGACCGCGACCGGTACGACCGCCACGACCACGACCACGACCGGTACGACAAGCACGACCACGGCGACCACTGGTGGTACTGCAAGGACCACAAGGAGTGGCACTACTACGACGACGACAAGGGCGGGTGGCAGAAGAAGCACCACGACGACGAGCACCATCACGGCAAGGACCATCACAAGCACTAGGGCCCCGGCCCTCGTGCCCGCCCGCTGAACGGGCGGGTCCGGTCGTGCGAGGAAGCGCCCCGTCCCGCCGGGACGGGGCGCTCCCGTGCCCGGGCCCGTGGTCGTCCGCCGCCCCGGACGCCGCCGCCGGCCGGCCGGAGCCCGCGTTCGCGCCGCGGCGCGCCGTCCTGGGGGCGCCGTGGTGGGGCCTCGCGGGTCCGGCCCCGGGGCGGCGGACGACGGCCCGCCCGCACCGGCCCGGCCGCCACACTCGGTCATCTGATCGCGAAAGCAAACACCGCGTGTAGCGTGGCCCACAGGACGGCCGCCATCCCGGGCGCGCCCTCCGCCGTGGTCCCGGCCCCCGTGGGACCACCCGAGGAGCCCCCATGACCCCTGACGTCCCCCGCCCGCCCCGTGCGTGCCCGCACCGCACCCGGCTCGCCGGGACGCTCCTGCTGGCCCTGGTCCTGGCCGGGTGCGCCGGCGAGGCCGGCGAGGACCCGACCGCGGCCACCACCGGCCCCGCGGCCACCACCGGCCCCGCCGGCTCCACCGGTGCCCCGGACCCGGCCGGTTCCCCGAGCCCCGCCGCGACGACCCCGGGCGCCGCGCCGGGGGAGACCGCCCCGCCGTCGGCGAGCGGCACCCCCGCCGACGCTCCGTCCGGCAACGACGTCGCCCCCTACGACGAGACCGCCACCCGGGACGCGGGGGCCCGCCTCGGCACGTCCGCCGCGGTCGCGGAGGGCCTCGAGGCCCGGGTCGACGGGCCCCGGCACGCCACGACCGGGCAGCGGTCGGTCCGCGCGGCCCCCGGCACCCCGGTGCAGGTCTTCACCCTCACGCTGACCAACACCGGCGACGAGCCCGTCGACGCCGTCCCGTGGTCCTTCCCCGTGGCCCTGGACGACGGCGAGCCGGCCACCCCGGCCTTCGACGAGGACCTCGGCGCCCGCATGGAGACCTTCCCGACCCTCGAGCCGGGCGGGAGCGCCTCGCTCGAGGTCGCCTTCAGCGCCGGCCGGGAGGCCGAGCTGGCCGTGCGGGTCTTCGACAACACCACCCCCGACCACTACGTCGAGTTCACCGACTGACCCCAGCGAGGGACCCCCCGACATGAGAACTCCTGCCCTGCGACTGCCCGCCGCGCTCGCGGCCTGCCTCGCCGTCGTCGTCGCCGGCACCCCCGGGGCCGTCGCCGCCCCCGACCCCACCGCCGCCCCCGACCCCACCGCCGCCCCCGGCCCCACCGCCGGTCCCGGCACGGCCGGCAGCACGGCCGCCGCGCCCGCCCTGCGCGACGACGAGGTCGTGCTCGCCGAGCTCGAGCCCGCGGGGGAGGACGGCGCGGCGCGGCTCGACGTCCTCGCCAACGACGCCCTGGCCGACCCCGCCGGGTCGCGGCTGCTGCTGCCGGACCCCGGGGCCCCGGACGAGGAGCCGGGGCGGCAGCGGGCCACCGGCCTCGGGCTGCTGCGCGTCGTCGGCCCGGACACCGACCCCGCCGACCTGCCGGCGGGCTGGGAGCGCCCCGCGCACCCCGTGCTGGCGCTCGAGCCCACCGGCGCGCACGGCCCCGCGCCGGAGCGCCTGGAGGTCGACTACGTCGTCGTCGACGCCGCCGGGACCCGTGCCCGGGCGGTGCTCACCCTGGTCGGCGACCCGGCGGCCCCGGAGCCCACCGGGACCGCACCGACCGCCCCCGACGAGCAGCCCACGACCGGCCCCGCCGAGGAGCCGGCGGAGCGGCCCGGCGCAGAGGGGACCCCGGCGGAGGGCGACGGGGACCGGGAGGACACGGTGCCCGGGGCAACGGCTCCCGGCGCCGCCGGGGGGCCCGGTACGGCGGACCGGCCGTCCGCCGCCGCGGCGGACGAGAACGCCGGCGTCCCGGCCGCCGTGCGGCAGGCCCTCGAGGCGGCCGCCCAGCGCGCGGGCGCCCGCACCGGAGCACCCACCGGGCCGATGCAGGAGCGGGAGGGCGGCTGGGAGTGGCCGCACGAGCGCGGCACGGTCCTGTACGCCGAGGCCCACGGGGCGCACTTCCTGCAGCTGCGCGGGGCGATCGGGCACAAGTGGCTGCGCTCCGGGGCGGTCGCCGGCCTCGGCTGGCCGCTCGAGGACGAGGTCTGCGGCCTGCCCGGCGGCGGCTGCCGCCAGGGCTTCTCCCGCGGGCGCACCGTCCACTGGAGCCCCGCCACCGGCGCGCACTGGGTGCAGGCCGACGGGGCCATCGGCTACCGCTGGGCCCGCGCGGGCGGCCCGGGCGGCAGCTACGGTCACCCGGTGACCGACGAGCGGTGCGGGCTCACGGGCGGCGGCTGCTACCAGGTCTTCGCGGAGGGCCACACCGTCTACTGGCGTCCCGGCACGGGGGCGCGGGCGGTGAAGACCGACGGCGCGATCGGGCACAAGTGGGTCCGGGCCGGGCGCGAGAACGGGACCTACGGCTACCCGGTGACCGACGAGACCTGCGGGCTGCCCGGGGGCGGCTGCCGCCAGGTCTTCGCGAAGGGCCGCACCGTCTACTGGAGCCCCGCCACCGGCGCCCGGGCCGTGCAGACGAACGGGGCCATCGGCCACAAGTGGATCCTCTCGGGCCGCGAGCGCGGGACCTTCGGCTACCCGGTCACCGACGAGACCGGCACCGGGACCGTCGTCCAGACGTTCCAGCGCGGGCTGATCACCTGGAGCCGCTCCGGCGGCACCCGCGCCCACCTGTTCCGCGGGGAGTGCCACCACCTCAACACCGGCCGCTCCGTGCAGCCCACGCGCAACGCGGCCCGGGTCTCCCTGACCATCGCGGAGGGCTACGGGCGCTCGCAGGCCACGTTCGTCAACTGCGTGCGGATCGCCGGCAGCTACGTCGAGGAGTGGCGCACCTCCGCCCACGTCGGCGCCAGCGGGTTCAAGCGCCCGGGCGTGCCCTCGGGGCACACCCAGTACCTGTACTCGCCGCAGGGCTCCTACTCGGTCACGGAGTCCTTCGGGGTCTACGACCCGGGCACCGCGCTGCCCTACCGCCAGCTCAACCCGAACTCCCGCTGGGGCGGGCGGCCGGGCACCCTGTACAACACGTACTTCGAGTCCGCCGGCTACACGTGGCCGGACGAGAACATGTGGTACTTCGCCCAGTCCGGCGACTACCGCCTGGGCGTGGTGATCAACTACAACCGGCCGCCGGACTCGCCGATCGTCCAGGGCAACGGGTTCGCGATCTTCCTGCACGCGAACAAGGTCCCCACGGCCGGCTGCATCTCGCTGCACGAGCACGAGGTGGCCCGGTACATGCGCACCGCCCGCCCCGGCGACCGGATCATCATGGGGGTGCGCGCCGACCTGTTCCGCTGAGCCGGTCCCGCCGGGCTCCCCGCAGGGAGGCCGGGACGGAGGCAGGGGCCCGCGCACCGCGCGGGCCCCTGCCTCCGTCGTCGTGCGCGGGCGGGTCTACTCGACCGACTCCTCGACCCGGGCCCGGTCGCGGCGCCCGAAGGCCCACAGCAGCAGCTCGCTCGGGGCACCGCGCAGCACGCGGACCGTGCCGGTGCGGCCGCGGCCGCCGCGCACGGCGCCGAAGCCGGGGGCGATGAGCACGAGGGCGTCCTCGTCGTCCTTGAGCAGCACCTTCGCCAGCAGCCGCAGCGACCCCCAGAGGTCCTGCTCCTCGTCGTGGAGCAGCGGCCGGTCGTGCCACTCGGGCTGGGCGCGGCGGACGTCCTCGTGGTGGACGAAGAACTCCACGGTGTTCATCCGCCGGTCCAGGGGGCCGAGCCGGGCGGGGGAGTACAGCGGGGGCCGCTCCACCTTCTGGACCAGCCGGTCCCACGGGAGCCCGGTCAGGGACTCCTCGGTGCGGCGGGCCCGCTCGCCCAGCACGGGCAGCTGCGGCAGGGCCCGGCCCGCGAGGACGTCGGGGCGGCCGTCGCGCAGCACCAGGTGCACGGCGAGGTCGCGGGTGGTCCACCCCTCGCACAGGGTCGGGGCGTCGGGGCCGGTGCGGCGCAGCAGCGCGGCCAGGTGGCGTCGCTCGACGTGGGCGAAATTGGTCACGGGGCTCCTCCTCGGGGCGCCCGCCGGCGGTCGGCGGGGCCGTCCGCCGTCCACGCTATCGCGGCCCCGCCCGGCCGGGAACCGGACCCGCCACGGCCCGGCCCGCGGCTGGGCTCAGCCGCGGGGGACGGGCGGGCCCAGCTGGAGCAGCACGGCGGTGGCCACGGCGACGGCGGCGACGCCGGCCGCGGCGGCGAGCGCCGGGCTGCGCAGCGCCCAGGCGCCCAGCCGCTCGAGGGGCCCGGCGGGGGAGGCTCCGCCGGGGGCCAGCCGCCAGCCGCCCTCGAGCAGCCCGGCGCGCGCGGCCCAGCGCTCGAAGGGGACCGTGGCCCACGGCACCACGGAGGAGGCCAGGCCCAGCAGCCCCGCGCCGGCGGACCAGCGGTGGTCGACCCACACGAAGCAGGTCACCACGCAGTAGGCGAGGAACACGATGCCGTGCAGGGTCCCGAAGACCGGGACGAAGGCCTCCGAGACGCCCGTGTACTTCAGGACCATGCCGAGGATCAGCAGGGTCCAGGTGACGGCCTCGGCGGAGGCGGCGCGGCCGTAGAGCTGGCGGGGCGTCATGGGGCAGGTTCTCCTGGGGTGGTGGGGAGCGCGGGACCGGCGGGGGCGGCCGGGGCGTCGTCGCCGGCGACCGGGGCGCGGAACTGGCTGCGGTACAGCTCGGCGTAGGCCCCGCCGGCGGCGAGCAGCCGCTCGTGCGGGCCCTGCTCCACGATCCGGCCGTCCTCCATCACCAGGATGATATCGGCGTCGCGGATCGTGGAGAGCCGGTGGGCGATCACGAACGAGGTGCGGTCGGTGCGCAGGGCCGCCATCGCCTCCTGCACGAGCAGCTCCGTGCGGGTGTCCACCGAGGAGGTGGCCTCGTCGAGCACCAGCAGCGAGGGGTCGGCCAGGAACGCGCGGGCGATCGTGATCAGCTGCCGCTCGCCGGCCGAGACGTTGTCCCCCTCCTCGTCGATCACGGTGTCGTAGCCCGCGGGCAGGGCGCGCACGAACCGGTCCACGTAGGCCGCCCGCGCCGCGGCCAGCACCTCCTCGTCCGTGGCGTCGAGGCGCCCGTAGCGGATGTTCTCCCGGATCGTGCCGCCGAACAGCCACGCGTCCTGCAGCACCATCCCCACCGCGGCGCGCAGCTCGGCGCGGGAGAGCTCGGTGATGTCGGTGCCGTCGAGGGTGATCCGGCCCCCGTCCAGTTCGTAGAAGCGCAGCAGCAGGTTCACGAGGGTGGTCTTGCCGGCCCCGGTCGGACCCACGACGGCCACGGTGCGCCCGGGGCGGGCCTCGAGGTCGAGGTCCTGGATCAGGGGCTCGTCCGGGGCGTAGGAGAAGGACACCCGCTCGAAGCGCACGTGCCCGCGGGGCCGGTGCGGCAGCCGGGCCCGCGGGGTGTCCGGGCGCTGCTCGGGGGCGTCCAGCAGCTCGAAGGCCCGCTCGGCGGAGGCGACCCCGGACTGCAGGGCGTTGGCCATGCCGGCCAGCTGCGACAGCGGCTGGGCGAACTCCCGGGAGTACTGGATGAACGCCGTGACCGCCCCGAGGGTCAGCTGGCCCGAGGCCACCCGCAGCCCGCCCAGCACCGCGATCGCGACGTAGGAGAGGTAGGAGACGAACTGCATCACCGGCAGGATCGTCCCCGAGACGAACTGCGCCCCGGAGGCGGCCCGGTGGAGGGCCTCGTTGCGCTCGTCGAAGACCTGCGCCATCTGCTCCTCCCGGCCGAAGGCCTTGACCAGCTCGTGGCCGGAGAAGGACTCCTCGATGTGGCCGTTGAGGGCGCCGGTGGCCCGCCACTGCTCCGTGAACAGCCGCTGGGCCCGGGCGCCGATCAGCCCGGCGCCCAGCGCGGACAGGGGCAGGGCCAGCAGCGCCACGAGGGCCAGCTGCCAGGAGACGACGAACATCATCACCACGATCCCGGCCACCGTCAGCACCGACTGGACCAGCTGGGTGAAGGACTGCTGCAGGGCGGTCTGGACGTTGTCGATGTCGTTGGTCACCCGGGACAGGACGTCACCGCGCTGGCGGCCGTCGAACCATCCCAGCGGCAGCCGGTGGAGCTTGTCCTCCACCGCGGCGCGCAGGTCGTGGACGACGCGCATCACCACGCGGTTGAGCAGCCAGCCCTGGGCCCACTGCAGCACCGAGGCCACGAGGTAGAGCACGAGCACCAGCGCGATCAGCCGCCCCAGGGCCGCGAAGTCGATGCCCCGTCCCGGCACGAGCTCCATCGCCGAGACCATGGCCGCGAGGTTGTCCTCGCCCTGGGCGCGCAGCCGCTCGACGACCTCGGCGCGGTCGGCGCCGGCAGGCACCGACCGCGCCACGACCCCGCGGAAGATCACGTCCATGGCCCGGCCCAGGACCAGCGGCGCCCACACGGTCAGCGCCACGGAGACCGCCCCGAAGACGACCACGACGGCCAGGCGCGGCCAGTGCGGGCGCAGCAGCCCGAGCAGGCGCCCGGCCGAGGGCCAGAAGCGCCGGGCCCGGCGCGGCGGGGCCGCCTCGTGCCGGGACATCAGCGGCTCCCCTCGGCGGACAGGGGAGCGGCCGGCTCGGCGGCGTCCTCGGCCCCGGCCTGGGAGCGCACGATCTCCCGGTAGGTGCCCGACCGGGCCAGCAGCTGCTCGTGGGTGCCCCGGGCCGTGATCCGCCCGCCCTCCAGGACGAGGATCCGGTCGGCGTCGCGCACGGTGGAGACCCGCTGGGCGACGACGACCACGGTGGCCCCGCGCACGACCGGGCGCAGGGCGGCGCGCAGGCGGGCGTCGGTGGCGGTGTCCAGGGCCGAGAAGGAGTCGTCGAAGAGGTAGACCGCCGGGCGGGCCACGAGCACCCGCGCGATCGCCAGCCGCTGCCGCTGCCCGCCGGAGACGTTGGTGCCGCCCTGGGCGATCGGGGCCTCGAGCCCGCCCGGCATGCGCCGGACGAAGTCCTCGGCCTGGGCGGTGCGCAGCGCCGCCCACAGCTGCTCGTCCGTGGCCTCCGGCCGGCCCAGCCGCAGGTTGGAGGCCACCGTGCCCGAGAACAGGTAGGCCCGCTGGGGAACCCACCCCACGCGGGCGCTCAGCTCGGCGCGCCCGTACCGCGGCAGCGGGACGCCGTCCAGGAGCACCGTCCCGGCCGTGGGGTCGAGCAGCCGGGGGAGCAGCCGCAGCAGGGTGGACTTGCCCGAGCCCGTGGCCCCGACCACGGCGGTCGTGGTGCCGGGCCCGGCGCACAGGTCGAGGTCCTCGAGCACGGGGGCCTGCGCTCCCGGGTAGGAGAAGCCCACCCCGCGCAGCTCCACGGCGCCGCGGGCCGGGCCCGGGGCCACCGGCTCCTCCGGCTCGCGCAGCTCCGGCACGGTGTCCAGGACCTCGCCGACGCGCTCCGCGCAGACCAGCGCGCGCGGGACCATCATCAGCATGAAGGTGCCCATCATCACGGCGGTGAGGATCTGCAGCAGGTACTGCAGGAACGCCGTGAGCGAGCCGACCTGGATCTGGCCCGCGTCCACGCGCTGGCCGCCGAACCACAGCACCGCGGCCGTGGCCAGGTGCAGGATCATGCTGATCAGGGGGAACATCAGCACGAACAGGGAGCCGATCCGCACGGAGACGTCCGTCAGCTGCGCGTTGGCCCCGGCGAAGCGGCGGCGCTCGTGGTCCTCGCGCACGAAGGCCCGCACCACGCGCACCCCCACGATCTGCTCCCGGAGCACACCGTTGACGCGGTCGATCCGGGCCTGCATGAGCCGGAACAGCGGCATCAGGCGGGTCGCGAGGGCACCCACCACCACGGCGAGCAGCGGCACCGAGACCCACACGAGCCACGACAGCCCCGGGTCCTCGCGCAGGGCCATGACGATCCCGCCGACGCTCATGATGGGGGCGGCGACCATGAAGTTCAGGCCCGTGAGCACGAGCAGCTGGATCTGCTGGACGTCGTTGGTGCCGCGGGTGATCAGCGACGGCGCCCCGAAGCGCCCGACCTCGCGGGCCCCGAAGGAGCCGACGCGGCGCTGGACGGCCCGCCGCAGGTCCCGGCCCGTGCCCATGGCCGCGCGCGCCCCGCAGTACACGGCGGCGACGGCGGCGAGCACCTGCACGAGGGCGACGACGAGCATCACCTGCCCCACCCGCAGCACCAGGTCCGTGTCGCCGCGGGTCACGCCCTCGTCGATGATCCGGGCGTTGAGACCGGGCAGCAGCAGCGCGGCGACCGTCGCGGCGAGCTGCAGGACGACGACGGCCAGCACCCAGCGCCGGTAGCGGCCGGTGTACTGCCGGAGGAGGCGGACAAGCATCGGGGCGGCGCTCCTGCTCGCGGGACGGGACCGGCCCGCACGGCGGGCCGGGACGGGCACGGTTTCCCGGGCCCAGGCTACGCCCGCCCCCGGACGCCGGCCCCCGGGGCCCGCGGCTCCCGCACCGCTCCGCGACGTCCCGTGAAGTGGATCACCGAAACCCCTGGTAAACCCACACGAAGTCACATAAACTCAACGGAACACAGGAGCGGAGGGCCGGTTCCCGGCCGAGGAGGTGCAGGACATGTTCGCGACGGAGCGCCAGGCGGAGATCGCCGAGCTCGTGGCCACGAGCCGACGGGTCAACGGTGCCGAGCTCGCCCGGCGCTTCGACGTCACCATGGAGACGGTCCGCCGCGACCTCGCCGCCCTCGAGGCGGCCGGACGGCTGCGGCGGGTCCACGGCGGGGCCGTGCCCGTGGAGCAGACGACCGTCGACGAGAAGGCCATCCACTCCCGCCAGCACCTGAACACCCCCGAGAAGCGTCGCATCGCCGAGGCGGCCTTCTCCCTCCTGCGCACCAGCGGGGCCGGGGCCGTGGTGCTCGACGCCGGCAGCACGGTCGAGGCGCTCGCCGACCTCATCGTGCGCTCCGACTCCACGCTGCCGGACGGCCAGGAGCAGCTGATCATCACCCACGCCCTGCACATCGCCGCGAAGCTCGCCGACGCCACCGGCATCGGCCTCGAGCTCGTGGGCGGGCGGGTGCGCAAGCTGACCTGGGCCGCCGCCGGCGGCCGGGCGGCGGAGCACTACTCGCGGCTGCGCCCCGACGTCGCCTTCATCGGCTGCAACGGCCTGCACCCCGAGTTCGGGCTGAGCACCCCCGACCCCATCGAGGCGGTCGTGAAGTCGGCGATCGTCCAGACCTCCCGCCGCGTCGTGCTGCTGTGCGACGCGGCCAAGTTCGGGCAGGAGACCCTCATGCGCTTCGCCTCCCTCGAGGAGATCGACACCCTCGTCACCGACCGGGCCCCCGGCCCCGAGCTCGCCGCGGCCCTCGAGGCCGCCGACGTCGAGGTGGTGCTCGCGTGATCCTCACCGTCACCCTCAATCCCTCCCTGGACCGCACGGTCGAGCTCGGCGCCGCGCTGCGCCGCGGCGCCGTCCAGCGCGCCACGGGCGCCCGGCAGGACGCCGGGGGCAAGGGCGTCAACATCTCCCGCGCCCTGCGCGCCAGCGGCTCGCCCACCCTCGCGGTGCTCCCCGCGGACCCCGGGGACCCCCTGCTGGCCGAGCTCGACGCCGCCGGCGTCCCGCACGAGAGCGTCCCGGCCGGGGCCCCGGTGCGCTCCAACGTCACCATCACCGAGCCCGACGGCACCACGACGAAGCTCAACGCCCCCGGGACGCCCCTGACCGCGCAGCGGCTGGAGGAGCTGGCCGCACTGCTCGTGCGCCACGGGGCCGGGGCCTCCTGGATCGTGCTCGCCGGCTCCCTGCCCCCGGGCGCGGAGCCCGGCACCTACGCGCAGCTGGTCCGCCGGGTGCGCACCGCCCTGGGCGAGCGCGCCCCCCGGATCGCCGTGGACACCTCCGGCCGCGCCCTGGCCGGCGCGACGGCCGAGGACGACGCCCTGCCCGACCTGATCAAGCCCAACGGCGAGGAGCTGGCCGAGCTCGTGGGCCGCGGCGACGGCGAGGCCCTCGAGGCCGACCCCGCGCTGGCCGCGGCCGTGGCCGCGGCACTGGTCGGCCGGGGCCTGGGCGCCGTGCTGACCACGCTGGGCGCCGGCGGCGCCGTGCTGACCACCGCGGCGGGCTCCTGGCACGCGGTGCACGCCCCCGTCGCGGTCCGCTCGACCGTCGGCGCGGGCGACAGCTCGCTCGCCGGCTACCTGCTGGCCCACGAGCGGGGGGACGACCCCGCCGGGTGCCTGCGCCAGGCCGTCGCCTCCGGCACGGCGGCCGCGGCACTGCCCGGCACACGGGTCCCCGCGCTGTCCGGGACCACGCCGGAGGCCGTCGCCGTGCGGGAGCTCGCCCCGCAGGACGCCGCCGGCTGACCCGCACCACCTGCTTCCCCGACCACCACGAACCACCCGGGCCCCAGGGCCCGCCGCTCAAGGAGGACACCGTGTCCGAGCTCATCACGCCCGACCTGGTCCAGCTGGACCAGGACCTCGGGGAGGACAAGGCGACCGTCATCGGTCAGCTCGCCGCGCTGGTCCAGCGCGCCGGGCGCGCGGAGCAGCTCGACGGGCTGCTCGCCGACGCCATCGCCCGCGAGGACAAGACCGCCACCGGCATCCCGGGCGGCATCGCGATCCCGCACTGCCGCTCGACCGCCGTCACGGCCCCGACCCTGGCCATGGCCCGCCTGGACCCGAAGGTCGACTTCGGCGCGAAGGACGGCCCCGCCGACCTGGTCTTCTTCATCGCGGCCCCCGAGGGCGCGGACCAGACCCACCTGAAGCTGCTGGCCAAGCTCGCCCGCTCGCTCATGAAGAAGGACTTCACCGCGTCCCTGCGCGCGGCCCGCAGCGAGCAGGAGGTCGTGCGCCTCGTCGACGGCGCGCTCGGGCTCGGTCCCGCCGAGGAGGGCCCCGCCGGGGCGACCTCGGCCGCGGCGACCCCGGCGGCCGTGGCCGCGGGCGGGGACGCGGCCGGTGCCGCGGCCCCCGAGCAGGCCCCCGCCGCGGCGGGGCAGCGGCGCCGGGTCGTGGCCGTCACCGCCTGCCCGACCGGGATCGCCCACACCTACATGGCCGCCGACGGGCTCAGCAACGCCGCCCAGGAGCTCGGGGTCGACCTGCAGGTCGAGACCCAGGGCTCGGCGGGCTTCACCAAGCTGGACCCGGCCGCGATCGCCGCGGCCGACGCGGTGATCTTCGCGACCGACGTGGACGTGCGCGACCGGGGCCGCTTCGCCGGCAAGCCCTACGTCGCCTCCCCGGTCAAGCGGGGCATCGACGAGCCCGACGTCATGATCCGCGAGGCCCTCGCCCGGGCCGAGGACCCGGACGCCCCCCGCGTCCAGGGCGGCGGGGCCGGGGCCGAGGACGCCGCGGCCTCCGGCCAGGAGGGCTGGGGCACCCGCATCCGCAAGGCCGTAATGACGGGCGTGAGCTACATGATCCCGTTCGTCGCCGCGGGCGGCCTGCTCATGGCCTTCGGCTTCATGGTCGCCGGGGCTGACATCGCCAACATCGCCGACGACGTCCTGGGCACCTCGACGCTGTGGAACCTGGGGGAGTTCACCCTGCCCCAGTACCTCGGCGCCGTGCTGTTCAAGACGGGCAACCTCGCCATGAGCCTCCTCGTGGCGGCCCTCGCCGGCTACATCGCCTACGGCCTCGCCGACCGGCCCGGCATCGCCCCCGGCTTCGCCGCCGGGCTCGTGGCCAACTTCATGGGCGCGGGCTTCCTGGGCGGCATCGTCGGCGGCCTGCTGGCCGGCCTGGCCGCCTACTGGCTGGCCAAGCCGCAGCTGCCCCGCTGGGTGGGCTCGCTCATGCCCGTGGTGATCATCCCGCTGCTGGCCAGCATCTTCGCCGGCGGTCTGCTGCTGCTCGTCCTGGGCGGGCCGATCGCCACGTTCATGGCCTGGCTCACCGAGCAGCTCAGCGGCATGACCGGTGCCGGGGCCCTGGCCCTGGGCGCGATCCTCGGCTTCATGATGGGCTTCGACCTCGGCGGGCCGATCAACAAGGTCGCCTACACCTTCGCCGCCGCGGGCCTGGGCGCGGCCACGGCCGCCAACACCGCCCCGCAGGAGATCATGGCCGCGGTCATCGCCGCCGGCATGGTGCCCCCGCTGGGCCTGGCCCTCGCCTCGCTCGTCGCCAAGCGCTACTTCAGCACGGTGGAGCAGGAGAACGGCAAGGCCGCCTGGCTGCTGGGCCTGTCCTTCATCTCCGAGGGCGCGATCCCGTTCGCCGCGGCGGACCCGTTGCGCGTGCTGCCCGCGACCATGGCCGGCGGCGCGGCCGCCGGTGCCGTGGCCATGGGTGCGGCCGTGACCTCCCCCGCCCCGCACGGCGGCGTGTGGATCCTGCCCATCATCGGCAACCCGCTCATGTTCCTCGCCGCCGTGCTCGTGGGTACGGTGGTCACAGCCGGCGTCGTCGTCGCCCTCAAGCACGTGGGCGGCGTCCAGCGCAAGGTGGCCGACACCGAGCGCGACGTCGCGGCCGCCGCGCCCGCGGCGGCGACCGCCTGACCCGCGCCGCCCCGGCCGCCCCCGTGGCGGCCACCCACCGACCGTTCCCCGGGAAGAAGGACAACATGCGAACACTGACAGGCGTGGGGGTGTGCGCGGGCCGCGTCATCGGCGAGCTCGTGAGCATGCCGGCTCCCGTGGCCGAGCCCGCGGCCGGACTGGCCCTGCGCGACGAGGCCCCCGAGGACGCGGTGGCCCGCCTCCAGGAGGCGGCCGCGGAGGTCAAGGCGGAGCTCAAGCGCCGGGCCGAGGCCGCCACGGAGAAGGACGCCGCGGACGTGCTCAAGTCCACGGCGCTGATGGCCGGGGACCGGGCGCTGCTGAAGAACGCCGGGAAGCTGATCACGGACCGCGGCCTCGCCCCCGAGCGGGCCCTGTGGGAGGCGGCGAGCGCCTACGCGGAGCAGATGCGCGCCCTCGGCGGGTACATGGCCGAGCGCGCGGCGGACATCGAGGACGTGCGCGCCCGGCTCGTGGCCCGCCTCCGGGGGCTGCCCATGCCGGGGATCCCGGAGCGGGAGACGCCCTTCGTGCTCACCGCCGAGGACCTCGCCCCCGCGGACACGGCCACGCTGGACCCGGCCAAGGTCCTGGCCCTGGTGACCTCCGCGGGCGGGCCCCAGTCCCACACCGCCATCCTCGCCCGCAACCTGGGGCTGCCCGCGATCGTGGCCGCCCGGGGCGTCGAGGAGCTGGCCGACGGCACCGAGGTCTTCGTCGACGGCGCCACGGGCGAGGTGCGCACCGAGCCCGGCGCGGAGGAGCGGGAGCTCGTCGCGTCCTGGGAGCGGGCCGCCGCGGCGCGCAGCGACTTCGACGGCCGGGGCGTGCTCGCCGACGGCACCGAGGTCCCGCTCTACGCCAACGTGGGCACGGCCGAGGACGCGCGCACCGCGGCCGCGGCCGGCGCCCAGGGCGTCGGGCTGCTGCGCACGGAGTTCTGCTTCCTGGGCCGCGGGGAGGAGCCCTCGGTGGAGGAGCAGGTCGAGCAGTACACCGCGATCTTCGCCGCCTTCGAGGAGAAGAAGGTCGTGGTCCGCACCCTCGACGCGGGGGCGGACAAGCCGCTGCCGTTCCTCACGGACACCGCCGAGCCCAACCCCGCGCTGGGCGTGCGCGGCTACCGCACCGACCGCTCCGTGCCCGGGGTGCTCGCCCGCCAGCTCGAGGCGATCGCGCGCGCCGACGAGGCCACGGCCGCGGAGGTGTGGGTCATGGCGCCCATGATCTCCGCGGCCGAGGAGGCCCGCGACTTCGCGGCGATGGCCGCGACGGCGGGCCTGCGGGTGCCCGGGGTGATGGTCGAGACCCCGTCCGCGGCCGTGACGGCCGACCAGATCCTGCGCCACGTCGAGTTCGTCTCCCTGGGCACCAACGACCTCACCCAGTACACGATGGCCGCCGACCGGATGCTGGGCTCGCTCGCCGAGCTCAACAACCCCTGGCAGCCCGCGGTGCTGCGGATGGTCCGCCTCACGGTCGAGGGCGCCCGCCGCGCCGAGGCCGAGGGCGCCGGCCGCCGCAACGTCGGCGTGTGCGGCGAGGCCGCGGCCGACCCGGCGCTGGCCGTGGTGCTCGTGGGCCTCGGGGTGCACACCCTGTCCATGAGCCCCCGGGCGCTCTCGCCCGTCGCGGCGGTCCTGCGCTCGGTGGACCTGGCCACGGCCCGCTCCCTCGCGGAGCTCGCGGTCGAGCAGGCCACGGCCGCCGAGGCGGCCGCCGCCGTGCGCGCCGAGCTGCCCGTCCTCGCCGAGCTGGGCCTCTGAGGCCCCGCCCGCACTCCCGTTCCCCCCACCAACCCAGCACCACCCCAACCCGAAGGAGCACCACCATGGCAGAACGCACCGCCACCATCGCCTCCAAGGTGGGCCTGCACGCCCGCCCCGCCGCCATCTTCGCCGAGGCCGCCGGGGAGTACGACCTGGAGATCACCATCGCCGCCGACGGCGAGCCGGCCGACGAGGCGATGGACGCCTCGAGCGTCCTGTCGCTGATGTCCCTCGGGGCCGAGCAGGGGGACAAGGTCGTCCTCCGGGCCGAGGGCGCAGGGGCCGACGAGGCGCTGGACGCG
The DNA here is from genome assembly GCF_001482365.1 of Kocuria flava. Lineage (NCBI taxonomy): Bacteria > Bacillati > Actinomycetota > Actinomycetes > Micrococcales > Micrococcaceae > Kocuria > Kocuria flava. The sequence goes on from NZ_CP013254.1 coordinate 1,449,414, forward strand.
CTCGTGCGCATCCTCGAGACCGACCACGACGCCGAGTAGCACCCCCGGCCCGTCCACGGCGCCCGCCCACCTCCCGGTGGGCGGGCGCCGTCGCGTGGGCCCCGTCCCACGGAGCCCTCACGAGCACGGGATACGGTGGGAGCCGTGCCCAGCCCGACGACCGGAGGACCGATGACGCCCGCACCGAGACCGACCGCGCCGACCAGCACGGACCGGCGGCCCCCGGCCCCCGGGCGGGTGCTCGTGGTGGGCACGGCCCGCGACCGGGGCGCCCTGGCCGCGGTGCGGGCGCTGCGCCGCGGCGGGTGGTCGGTCGGCGTGGGCACCCCCGAGCCCGGCATGCTCGGCGCCTCCCGCGCCGCCCGGGCCCGGCACGAGGTCCCGCGGCCCCGCGGGGACGGGGGAGCGTTCGTCGACGGCGTGCGCCGGGCCGTGGCCGAGGGCGGCTACGACCTCGTCTTCGGCGCCGGCGACGACTGGATGGCGGCCGTCTCGGCCTACCGCCGGCACCTGCCGGCGCGCACGGCCCACCCCGACCCGCCCGTGGTCGCCGCCGCCCTCGACAAGATGGGCCTGGCCGCCCGGGCCGCCCGCGCCGGGCTCGCCGCCCCGCGCACGGTGCCCGCCACGGACGAGGACCTCGCGGCGTGGCAGGGCCCCGCCGTCGTCAAGTGCCGCGCCCACTGGGCCCCGGGGCAGACCCGCCCGCACCGGATCGAGGCGAGGCTGCACCGCGACGCGGACTCCGCCCGGCGCCAGGTGCGGCTGATCCGCGCCGCCGGGGCGGAGGCGGTGCTGCAGGAGCCCGTCCGGGGCCGGCTCGGCGCGCTGATCGGGGTCTTCCGCGACGGGCGCCTGCACGGGCGGGTCCAGCAGAGCACGCCCCGGCTGTGGCCCACCCCCAACGGGGCCTCCGCCCGGGCGCGGACCGTGCCGGTGGACGAGCAGCTCGCCGCGCGCGCGGAGGTGCTGCTGCGGGAGCTGGGCTGGTGGGGGCTCGTGGAGCTGCAGTTCCTCACCGGCGACGACGGCGTCCCGCACCTGATCGACCTCAACGGCCGGTTCTACGGCTCCCTGTCCCTGGCCGAGGCCGCCCGCCCGGGGCTGACCGACGCGTGGGCGCGCCTCGTGCTCGGCCGCCCGGTGCCGCCGCTGCCGGACGCCCGCCCCGGGGTGCGCTACACCTGGCTGTCGGGGGACCTGCGGCGGGCGCGGGCCGAGCGCCGCGGCGGGCTGGCGGCCGACGTCGCCGAGAGCCTGCGCTGGAGCCTCGGCGCCCAGCACAGCGTCTGGGACCTCCGCGACCCCGGACCCGCCTGGCACCTGCTGACCTGGCGCCTGGCCCGCCGCCGCGGCTGAGGCCGGGAGCGGGCGGGGCTCAGCGCCGCCGCAGCACGGTCCGGGTTGCGTCGCGCGCCAGGCCCAGCTCCGGGGCGCGCAGCAGCGCCAGCCCCAGCACGTGCACGGCGCCCACCACCAGGACCACCGCCGGCACCAGCAGCAGCTCCGGGGCGCCCGCGAGCGCCGCGTGCACGGCCGCGCCGGCGGCGCCCGAGACCGCCCCCAGGGCCAGGGCCCGCAGCAGCAGCGCGAGCGCCGGCCGCGCGTCGAGGCCGCCGTGGCGGCGGTGCAGCAGCCACGCGTTGAGCGCCGCGGCGAGCACCAGGGAGGCGCTCGTGGCCGCGGCGATCCCCGCCACCCCCAGCACGGGGGCGAGCACCAGGTCGCCGGCCACGTTGACGACCATGGCCAGCACCGCCACGACCACGGGTCCCCGGGAGTCGCCCAGGGCGTAGGAGGCCCGGACCACCACCTGCCGGATCCCCAGGGCCAGCAGCGCGGGGGCGTACCAGGCGACCGCCGTGGCGGTCGCGGCGGTGTCCTCGGCGTCGAACGCGCCGTGGCCGAAGGCCGTGGCCACCAGCGGGCCCGCCAGCACCGTGAACAGCACGCACAGCGGGGTCAGGGCCGTGACGACCACGGCCAGTCCCCGGCCCACGAGCCGGCGCAGCTCGGGCGGGTCCCCGGCCGCGGCGGACAGCGCCGGGTAGAGGGGAACCAGCAGCGAGGCGATCACGAGCGTCTCGGGCAGGTCCACCAGCCGCCACCCGTAGGTCAGGGCCGTGATGGAGCCCTCGGCCAGGGTCGAGCCCACCGCCCGGTCCACGAGGGTGTTGACGTTGACCACCGCGTTGCCGACGAGCATCGGCGGGACGAGCCGGACGATCTCCCGGAAGCCGGGATCGGCCAGGTCCCACCGGGGCCGCACGCGGGTGCCCAGCGCCCGCAGCGGGGGCAGCTGCAGCAGCAGCCGCGCCGCCGAGCCCGCCACGTAGCCGGCCGGCAGCGCGGCGATGCCCCAGTGCGGGCCGAGCAGGCCCGCGGCGGCGATCATCACGAGGTTGAACGGCACCCCCTGGACCGAGGACCAGGCGAAGCGGCCGTGGGCCTGGGCGAGGGAGGCCAGCAGGTCGGTGGCGGCCACGAGCACGGTCGCCACGAGCACGATGCGGGTCAGGGCCGCGGCCGTGGCGGCCTGCTCGCCCGCGAAGCCCGGGGCCAGCACGGCGGTCAGGGGCGCCGCCAGCAGCCCCGCCACGACGGCGGCGGCCCCGAGGGCGACGAGGGTGAGGGTCAGGGCCACGTCGAAGCCGCGGTGGCCGCGGCAGCCCGTGCCCGCGTCCCGCTCGCGGGCGGCCTCGCGGGAGACGACGGGGGTCACCGACCGGGCCATGGCCCACGCGGCCAGGCCCAGGACCACGTTGAGCACCCCCTGGGCCACGAGCCAGGCGTCGAGGGCGGCGCCCGCCCCGAAGACGGCGCCGATCACCACGTCGCGGGCGAAGCCCAGCACCGTGGACACGGCGGTCAGCCCGGTCACCAGCACCGCGGCGCGCGCGATGCTCCACCGGCCGCCCGATGCACCCACGGTTCCCGCCACCTTCCCAGCTCCCGGGGTCCTCCGGGCTCGGCGCCGGTCCCGTCCCGGTCCGCCGGGAGGGTCCCGGACCCCCCGGGCGGACCGCCCGAACAGGATACACACGGGCCCGCCGGGCTCCCGCCCCCCGCGCGGTTAGACTGACCGGGGCCCCGCCCGACCCCCCCTCGACCACCCCGAACGATTGAGAGAGCCTTGCGAGAGTTCACCGCGCGCTTCGCCACCGACCAGGAGATCGCCGCCTGGGACGACCACGTCACGGCCAACCCCAACGGCGGGAACATGCTGCAGTCCGCGTCCTTCGCGGAGGTCAAGGCGGAGCACGGCTGGCGCCCCCTGCACCTCGTGCACGAGCCCGCCGACGGCGGGCAGGCCTCCTACAACCTCGTCCTGGAGAAGAAGGTCCCCGCCCTGGGCCGGCTCTGGTACATGATCAAGGGCCCCGACGTCGCCGCCGTCGAGGACGTCCCCGGGATCGCCGAGGCCACCGCGCGGTTCGTGGCGGAGCAGGGCCTGGACGTCTTCGCGCTCAAGATCGAGCCGGACGTGCCCGCCTCCGAGCACGCCCGCGCGGTGCTCGCCCGCGCGGGGCTGCGGAAGTCCTTCGACATCCAGCCCAACGACTCCACGGCGGTCCTGGCCACGGACGCCGACGAGGAGACCGTGCTGAAGTCCCTGCACTCGCGCGGGCGCAACGCCGTGCGGCGGGCCTTGCGCGAGGGCTGCACGGTCGAGCGGGTGGAGCTGACCGAGGAGAACATGCGCCGGATGTACGCGCTCATGGACACGGTCGGGCAGGGGGAGGCGAACATCAACCTGCGCTCCTACGACTACTACGCGAAGTTCTGGACGGCCTTCGAGCGCGCCGGACAGGGCCGGATGTACTTCACCTACGAGGACGGCGAGCCCTCCGTGGGCGCCTACGTCGTGGCCTACGGCCGCAAGGGCACCTACAAGGACGGCGGCTCCAAGCCCCGGCGCCGCCAGTACGGCGACTCCCACCTCGTGCAGTGGACGGCCGTCACGGACCTGATGCGCGAGCACGGGATCGTGGAGTACGACCTGTGCGGCACCCCGCCCAGCGACCGGCTCAAGGACAAGGACCACCCCTACTACGGGCTGGGGCTGTTCAAGACGAGCTTCACCAAGTCCGTGGTCGACTTCGTGGGCGTCCACGACCTGGTGCTGCGCCCGGCCCGCTACGCCGCCTGGACCCGGTTCGCGGAGAAGGTCCAGCGCCAGCTGTGGGTGCGCCGCACCGGCCAGCCCTTCTACTGAGACCCCCGACGACCCCGCCCGCCGGGTCCCCGGCCGCACCCGGCTCTCCCGCGCCCCGGAAGGAGGACCACCGCGTGACGACCGACCCGCGCACCCCCCTGCGCCCGTTCGCCGCCTACCCCTCGTCGGGCGCGGGGGAGGAGCCCGAGCCCTACGCCGTCGAGCCCTTCGGCCCCGGCGGGGACACGGCCCTCACCGGCTTCGCCCGCCCCGGCGAGCGCGGCGGCACCGTCCCCGCCCCGGTCCGGCCCACCGAGGCCCAGGCGCTGCAGGCCCGCCGCCGGGCGGAGACCACGACCCTCGACGTCGTCCCCCTCGCGCCGCAGGCGCTGCCCGTGCTCAGCGCGGAGCAGATCCGGGCCCACGGCGGGCCGGCCGGCGCCCCCGGGACGGCGCAGCCGCTCTCGGCGGCGAGCACCGCCCCCCAGGCCGCCCCGCCCCGGCGCCGCCGCCGGAGCGTGGCCGGGCCCGTCTCGCGGCCCGAGACCACCACGATCGGGCCGGTCCCGGAGCCGGGCAAGAGCGCCGACCGGATGCAGCGCGGGGCCTACCCCGCCACCCGCGCGCACCCGGCCCGGCCGGGCGGGCGGGCCCGGCTGCGCTCGATCCTGCAGGGGGAGTCCGCGCCCACCGCGCCCATGCGCGCCGTGGAGCGGCTGAGCGTCTCGCCCTTCGCCCACCTGCGCCGCTTCGGGGAGTCCACCACGGACCGCGAGGCCCGGCGCACGCTGAACTTCGCCCTGCGCCTGGCGGAGACGATGTTCCACTACGGCGCCGACGCCCTCGACGTCGAGAACGCGATCGTCGCCGTGTGCGCCACCTACGGGGTCGAGAACCTCGAGGTGGACATCACCAACCAGTCCGTGACGATCAACTACATCGCCGACGACGGCGCCGACCGCGACGACCGGGCCCCCCGCACGCGCGAGGACGTGCTCAACGACCCGGAGACCTACACCCACACCGTGATGCGCGTGGTGCGCTCCTGGACGGACAACTACGCCGGGCTGGGGGAGACCCACCAGCTCGTCGCGCAGATCGCCGACGGCGAGACCCCCCGCGCGGAGGCCGAGCGACGGCTGGCCGAGATCAACGCCAAGCCCAAGCCCTACCCGCGGTGGATGGTCTCCACCGCGACCGTCGCCGCGATCATGGCGCTGATCGTCGGGATCGGCGGCGGCCTCACGGGCGCCGCCGTGGCCGGGGCGGCGTGGATCCTCGCCCAGGCCGTGGCGACCCGGCTGGCGGTCTGGCGCATCCCCGAGTTCTTCTCCCAGGCCGCCCAGTCCGGGATCGTCACGGTGGTGGCGCTGCTGCTGTCCGGGGCCGGGGTGGACCTGTCCCCGGCCCTGGTCATCGCGGGCGGGATCATCCTCATGCTGCCCACCACCCGCATGGTCTCCACGATGCAGGACGCGATCAACGGCTTCCCCGTCACGGCCGCCGGCCGCCTGCTGTCCACGGCGATGGCGTTCCTGGGCCTCGTCGTGGGCATCGCCGGCGGCGTCTCGCTGGCCGGCTACCTGGGGATGCCGCCGGTGGACGTCGCGCAGAACGCGTTCTCGGCCGTCCACCCCGTGGTCAACACGGTGTTCATGCTCCTGGCCACCGGCCTGCTCGCGGTGACCATGCAGGCCAAGCCGCAGCACGTGCTCTCCTCCGTGCTCGCGGGCCTGGCCGGCCTGCTCGTCTACCACTCCGGGACCTGGCTGGGGCTGGGCGTGCGGCTGGACACGGCGGTCGCCGCCGTCACGACCGGGTGCGTGGCGACCGTGCTGGCGGCCTGGCACCGGGTCCCGCAGCTGGTCGTGGCGATCCCCGCGCTGACGTTCCTGCTGCCCGGCCTGTCGATCTTCCGCGGCCTGTACACCGTCACCGTGGAGACCGAGTCCTACGGTCCCGGCATCGTGGGCCTGGTCAACGCGATGGCCACCATCGTGGCCCTGGCCTCGGGCGTGGTGCTCGGCAAGTACCTCATGCGCCCCTTCGTGGGCCACCTCAACGGCACCGGCGCGCGGCGCAACCGCCGCCGCTGAGGCGGCCGGCGGGCCCTAGAGGATCCGGCCGACCGGCAGCTTCTTCTCGGCCTGGAAGACGTCCTCGGTGCGCCCGCGCGCCCAGTACCCGGACAGCGAGACCTGCGAGCGGTCCAGCCCGCGGACCTCGAGCAGCTCCCGGCGCAGGGCCTTCATGGCCTCCCGCTCCCCGTGGGCGAAGGCCTGCACGCCCGCGGTGTCCTCCGGCCACCCGGCCGCGTGCACCGCCTCGGGCAGGGAGCCGCCCTCCTCGCGGAGCACCCAGCGCACGGCGACCCCGGCCGGGCCCGTCACGGGCAGCACGTCGGCGCGCGAGCCGACCTCCAGGACCGCCTCGCCCCGGGCGGTGGCGGGCAGGAACTCCAGCACGGCCAGCGCGGCGGGGAGCGCGGCGTCGTCCGCGGCGACCAGCGTCCACCGCGCCTGCGGGTCGGGGACCCACGTCCCGCCGGGGCCCAGGGCGATGATCCGCTGCCCCGGCTCGGCGCGGGCCGCCCACGGCCCGGCGTGGCCGGTGTCCCCGTGCAGGACGAAGTCCATCCACAGCTCGGCGCGCTCGGGGATCCAGCGGCGGATCGTCAGGTGCCGGGTCACGGGCCGGTGCTCGGGCGGCAGCGACTCCTTGAGCGCCCAGTAGTCGGGGTCGGGGCCGTGGTCGACGGCGGGGTCGAGGAAGACGAGCTTGACGTACTTCTCCGGGGGCACCACGTCCTCGTAGCGCTCCGGCTCGTCGACGCCCAGGACCACCCGGACCATCGAGGGGGACAGCTGCCGGCGCTCCCGGACGGTGAGGTTGAGCTGGGGACGGCGCGGCCGGGCCGGGGGAGGAGTCGTCATGGCGCCCAGCCTAGCCAGCCGCGCGGCTCACAGCCGCCAGTCCACCGGCTCCGCCCCCTGCTCCTGCAGCAGCGCGTTGGCACGGGAGAAGGGCCGCGAGCCGAAGAACCCCCGCGAGGCGGACAGCGGCGAGGGGTGGGCGGACTCGACCCGCGGGCAGTCCCCGAGCCACGTGCCGGTCGACCGGGCGTCGTTGCCCCACAGCACGGCCACGAGCGGACCCCCGCGCTCCGCGAGCACCTTCACGGCCCGCTCGGTGACCTCCTCCCAGCCCTTGCCCCGGTGGGAGGCCGGGGCCCCGGCCCGCACGGTGAGCACCCGGTTGAGCAGCATCACGCCCTGGCGGGACCAGGCGGAGAGGTCCCCGTGCTCGGGCGGGACGACCCCCACGTCGTCGTGCAGCTCCCGGTAGATGTTGCGCAGGGACTTCGGCAGCGGCCGCACGTGCGGCTGCACGGAGAAGGACAGCCCCATCGCGTGGCCCGGGGTGGGGTAGGGGTCCTGGCCCACCACGAGGACCCGGACACCGGCCAGCGGCTCCTGGAAGGCCCGCAGCACGGCGGGCCCCTCGGGCAGGGTGCGGTGCCCGGCGGCGTGCTCCTCCCGCAGGAACCGGCCCATCCGCCGGATCGCGGGCTCGACCGGGGCGAGGGCCTCGGCCCAGTCCTCGGCCATGATCTGCTCCAGCGGCTGCGGCTCGCCCACGGGTCCTCCTCAGGCTCGGCGTGCGGACGGGCACCACTCTAGGCCCCGCCCGGCGCGGGCCCGGGCGGAGGGCACTGGTTAGAGTGGGACCATGAGCGCATCCGATCCCCGTCCCGTCGCGGTGGTCACCGGAGCCACCCGCGGCATCGGCCGCGCGTGCGCGGCCGACCTCGCCCGCGACCACGACGTCGTGGCCCTCGGCCGCGACCCGCAGCTGCTGGCCGAGCTGGCGGCCCTGCCGCACGTGCGCGCCCGCGCCGTGGAGCTGACCGACCTCGAGGCCCTGCCGCAGGCGCTGGCCGGGCTGGACCGCGTCGACGTGCTCGTCCACTCGGCGGCCGTCGCAGGGCGCACGACCGTCGAGGCCGCGACCCCCGCGCAGTGGCGGGAGCAGCTCGAGCTCAACGTCGTCGCCCCCGCCGAGCTCACCCGGCAGCTGCTGCCGGGCCTGCGGGCGGCGCGCGGGACGGTCGTGTTCGTCAACTCGGGCTCCGGGCTCACCGCCCGCGCCGGCGACGCCGTCTACGCCGCCTCCAAGCACGCCCTGCGCGCCCTGGCCGACTCCCTGCGCCAGGAGGTCGCCGCCGACGGGGTGCGCGTCTCCTCCGTGCACCCCGGCCCCGTGGACACGCAGATGCAGCAGGAGATCCAGGCCGGGCTCGGCAACCCCTACGAGCCCGAGCGCTACCTGCGCCCGGAGTCGGTGGCCGCCGCGGTGCGCGCCGTCGTGGACGCCGGCGAGGACGCGCAGCTGACCACGGTCTCGGTCCGCCCCCGGTCCGAGCAGCGGTGAGCGGGCAGCGGCCAGGGCCCGCGGGTCCGGGGGAGGCCCCGGACCCGCACGAGCACGCCGGCCCGGAGGAGCCTCCCGGCGCGGAGGAGCACCCCGCCGCGGACGGGCGCCCGGACGAGGAGCAGGGCGCCGGCGGGGCGGAGGGCCTGGACGAGCTCGACCGGCAGATCCTCGCCCTGGAGAACCTGCAGTGGAAGTACCAGGGCGCCAAGGAGATGGAGATCCGGCGCCGGCTGAACCTCTCGCCCACCCGCTACTACCAGCGGCTCAACGTGCTGCTCGACAGCCGGGCCGCGCTCGCCCACGACCCCATGCTCGTGACGCGGCTGCGCCGGCAGCGGGGGGACGCCGGATGAGCGTGCCCGCCCGCGACGAGTTCGACGACGTCCCCGAGGGCGGTCCGCGCCAGGGCGCGCACCGCGCGGAGCCGGCCGCCGCCCGGGTCGGGGCCGGGGAGCTCACCGCGATCGTGCTCGCCGGGGCCCTGACCCTCGGGGTCGGCGCGTGGGCGGCCGGGCCCGGACTCGGCGCCGCCGGGCCCGGCGTGCCCCGTCCCGCCGCCACCGGCCCCGCCGCGCCCTGACCCCGGGCCGCGGCAGCCGCCCCACCCGCCCCACGAGAGGACCGACCTGTGCGAATCGACGGCGAGAGAGTGCGCCTGCGGGACTGGACCGAGGCGGACCTGGCCGCCTACGAGGCCTGGATCGTGCCCCCGGAGGACGGCGGCGAGCACGCGTGGCAGCGCACCGACGGGCCCTTCTACCCCAACTTCACCGCCGAGTCCGCGCAGCGCTGGCTGACGGTGCTGCGCGGGCACGTCGAACAGGCCGACTGGCCGGACCCGCGCGAGACCATGGTCGTGGCCGACGCCCGCGACGACCGGTTCATCGGGCAGGTCTCCTGGTACTGGACCGAGAAGCCCACGGAGGACCCCGGCACCGGCACCCACCTGCTGCCGCTGCGCTCGCTGGGGATCACGATCTACTCCCCGGAGCACTGGCGCGGCGGCTGGGGCACCGAGGCCCTGCGGCTGTGGATCGACCACCTCTTCGCCCGCTCGGACTCCCACCGGCTCGACCTCGAGACGTGGACCGGCAACGAGGGCATGTGCCGGGTCGCGCGCAAGCTCGGCCTCACCGAGGAGGCCCGCTTCCGCCGCGCCCGCAAGGTCGCCGGGCAGTTCCACGACCGGCTCTTCTTCGGCGTCCTCCGGGAGGAGTGGCAGGGGCCGGGCGGGGCCGGCGCGGCGTCGTCGCCCTCCCCGGGCGACACCTGAGCCCGGAGGGCTCAATGGGGTTTGCACTCTCCCCGGACGAGTGCCAAGATTGCGATTAGCACTCAGTCGCGTGGACTGCCAGCGGACCCGGTCCCCGGGCCGGACCCGGCGTCACGGGCGCGCGAGTGGGAACTCAGCCACCACGGTGAGGTGGCGTGCGGCCCCGGGAAGAGACCGGTGCCGCACGCGCCGTCCGTCGCGGGCACCGTGGAGGCCGACCGTTTGTCTACCGTCCAGGAGGGACGAAGTTCCATGGCAAAGATGATTGCTTTCGACGAAGAGGCCCGCCGCGGTCTCGAGCGCGGCCTGAACACCCTCGCCGACGCCGTCAAGGTCACCCTCGGCCCGCGCGGCCGCAACGTCGTGCTCGAGAAGGCCTGGGGCGCCCCGACGATCACCAACGACGGCGTGTCCATCGCCAAGGAGATCGAGCTCGAGGACCCCTACGAGAAGATCGGCGCCGAGCTCGTCAAGGAGGTCGCCAAGAAGACCGACGACGTCGCCGGTGACGGCACCACCACCGCGACCGTCCTGGCCCAGGCGCTCGTCAAGGAGGGCCTGCGCAACGTCGCCGCGGGCGCCGACCCCCTGAGCCTCAAGCGCGGGATCGAGAAGGCCGTCGAGGCCGTCACCGAGGAGCTGCTCACCTCCGCCAAGGAGGTCGAGACCGAGGACCAGATCGCCGCCACCGCGTCCATCTCCGCCGGCGACGCCGAGATCGGCCGCCTCATCGCCCAGGCGATGGAGAAGGTCGGCAAGGAGGGCGTGATCACGGTCGAGGAGTCCAACACCTTCGGGCTGGAGCTCGAGCTGACCGAGGGCATGCGCTTCGACAAGGGCTACCTCTCCGGCTACTTCGTCACCGACGCGGACCGCCAGGAGGCCGTCCTCGAGGACCCCTACGTCCTCGTCGTGAACTCCAAGATCTCCGCCGTCAAGGACCTGGTCCCCGTCCTGGAGAAGGTCATGCAGGCCGGCAAGCCGCTGCTGATCATCGCCGAGGACGTCGAGGGCGAGGCCCTGGCCCTGCTGGTGCTCAACAAGATGCGCGGCTCCATCAAGTCCGTGGCCGTCAAGGCCCCGGGCTTCGGCGACCGCCGCAAGGCCCAGCTGGCCGACATCGCGATCCTCACCGGCGGCCAGGTCATCACCGAGGAGGTCGGCCTCTCCCTCGAGACCGCCACCCTCGACCTGCTCGGCCAGGCCCGCAAGGTCGTCGTGACCAAGGACGAGACCACCATCGTCGACGGCGCCGGCACCGCCGAGGAGATCGAGGGCCGCGTGGCCCAGATCCGCGCCGAGATCGCCAACTCCGACTCGGACTACGACCGCGAGAAGCTGCAGGAGCGCCTGGCCAAGCTGGCCGGCGGCGTGGCCGTGCTCAAGGCCGGTGCCGCGACCGAGGTCGAGCTCAAGGAGCGCAAGCACCGCATCGAGGACGCCGTGCGCAACGCGAAGGCGGCCGTCGAGGAGGGCATCGTCGCCGGCGGCGGCGTGGCCCTGATCCAGGCCGGCCAGAAGGCCTTCGAGAAGCTGCAGCTCACCGGCGACGAGGCCACCGGCGCCAACATCGTCAAGGTCGCCATCGACGCCCCGCTGAAGCAGATCGCCCTCAACGCGGGCCTCGAGGCCGGCGTCGTGGTCGACAAGGTCCGCGGGCTGGCCCAGGGCCACGGCCTCAACGCCGCCACGGGCGAGTACGAGGACCTCATGGCCGCCGGCGTCGCCGACCCGGTCAAGGTCACCCGTTCAGCCCTGCAGAACGCGGCGTCCATCGCCGGGCTGTTCCTGACCACCGAGGCCGTCGTCGCCGACAAGCCGGAGCCCGCGGGCGCCGGTGCCGGCGGCGAGGACGCCATGGGCGGCATGGGCGGCATGATGTGATCGACGGATCCCCGTCGGGCGCCTGAGGCGCCACCGGCACGGGCCGGGCACCCCCTTCTCGCGAGGGGGCGCCCGGCCCGTCGTCGTCCCCGCCCGCTCCGGACGTTCCGCGGGCGCCCGCCGTGGTGTTCAATCGAGGGACCACCCGCCGGAGGAGGTGCCGTGGACGCCGTCGACTGGGGCCCGGTCCCGCTGCAGATCACCCTCGTGGCCGCGGCCTTCGGGCTCACGGCGCTCATCGGCCTCGAGCGGCGGCTGCGGCGCAAGAGCGCCGGGCTACGCACCCACGCCCTGGTCGGCACCGGCTCGGCCGTGTTCACCCTGGTCTCCGCCTACGGCTTCGCGCCCCTGCCCGGGATCGACGCCGGGCCCGACCCCTCCCGCGTGGCCGCGCAGGTCGTCACGGGCATCGGCTTCCTGGGCGCGGGGGTGATCTTCACCAACCGGGACGTCGTCCACGGCCTGACCACCGCCGCCAGCGTGTGGCTCTCGGCCGCCGTGGGGATGGCCTGCGGCGCCGGGCTGGTCCCCCTCGCGGCCGCCGCGACCGCCCTGCACCTCGTCTCGGCGCTCCTGCTGACCCCGCTGTCCCGGCGGCTGCCGCGCCTGCTCGGGCCCCGGGCGCTGCGGCTGCGCTACGAGGACGGGCGCGGGGTGCTGCGCGACGTGCTCGAGGCGGTCCGGGAGATGGAGCTCACCGCCTCCGTGGTCTCGACCCGCAGCACCGGCAGCCCCGAGGACCCCGAGGTCGAGGTCCTGCTGCGCCTCGAGGGCCGCACGGACCTCGGCACGGCCGCCGAGCAGCTCTCCCGGGTCCCCGGCGTCCGCCACGTCGCCCAGGAGCACGTGGACCAGGACGACGCCTGGTGAGGCCCCGTCCTGCCGGGTCCGGGCCCCGTGGAAGGATGGGGACCATGACCATCACTGCTGCCGCCGACGGCTCCGCCCTGGGCAACCCCGGGCCCGCGGGCTGGGCCTGGTACATCGACGAGAACACCTGGCGCGCGGGCGGCTGGCCCCACGGGACGAACAACATGGGCGAGCTCAAGGCCGTCCTCGACCTGCTGGAGTCCACCGCACACCGCGCCGACGAGCCGCTGCGGGTGCTGTGCGACAGCCAGTACGTCATCAACTCGATCACGAAGTGGATGCCCGGCTGGAAGAAGAAGGGCTGGACCAAGAAGGACGGCAAGCCGGTCCTCAACGTGGAGCTCATGAAGGCCCTCGACGCCGCGATGCAGGGCCGGGACGTGCGCTTCGAGTGGGTCAAGGGCCACGCCGGGCACGCGCTCAACGAGGCCGCCGACCAGCGCGCCCGCGCGGTGGCCACGGCCTTCCAGTCCGGCCGGCCGGCCCCCGAGGGCCCCGGCTTCGCCGGGGCCGCGCCCGTGGGCGCCGCCCCTGAACCGGCCGCCCCGGCGTCCGCCCCCGCCCCGTCGGGGGCCGCACCGGGGGCCGACGACGACGAGCACCACGACCCCGACCTGCTGGCCGAGCTGGCCGCCCACGAGGCGGAGCTGGCCCGGGGCCGCAGCGCGGTGGACACCGTGCAGGAGCTGGAGCGGGAGCTGCTGCGCCGCGACGTGCGCGCGGACCCCGGCCGGCTGGGGGCGCTGCTGCACGAGGAGTTCACCGAGATCGGGGCCTCCGGCGACTGGTGCTCCCGGGCGCAGGTCCTCGACCGGGCCGCCCGGGAGCCGGGTCTCGGCCCGGTGGACGCCCACGTGCTCTCGGCCGTCGAGCTGGGCCCGGCGGCCGTGCACGTCGTCCACCGGCTCACCGCCGGGGACCGCACGAGCCTGCGCGGGTCGCTGTGGGTGCGGGAGGACTCGCGCACCGAGCTCGGGCCCTGGCAGCTGCGCTTCGCCCAGGCGACCTGGGAGTCCTGACCAGGCCGGCTCAGATCTCCGGGGCGTCGTCGGCGGGCTCGACCGCCGGGATCCGCACCGTCATGGTCGCCCCGCCGCCGGGGGTCTCGCCCAGGCGCACGGTGCCGTCGTGCTGCTGGACGATCGCGGCGACGATCGACAGCCCCAGGCCGGTGCCGCCGGTCTCGCGGGTGCGGGAGGAGTCGGCGCGGTAGAAGCGCTCGAACACCCGCTCGGCGTCCGCGCCGTGGATGCCCGGGCCGTGGTCGCGCACCTGCAGCACCGCCGAGGAGGTGCCGTCCACCGACGGCTCCGTGCCGACCGCGAGCTCCACGGGGCTGCCCTCGGGGGTGTAGCGCAGGGCGTTGGTGACGAGGTTGGCCACGACCTGGCGCAGCCGCGACTCGTCCCCGTGCACCCACGCCGAGGACGGGGCCGGCCCCTCGAGACCCACGACCGCCACGGGCCGCTGCGGCGCCGAGGCGCGGGCGTCCCCGGCGGCGTCGAAGGCCAGGTGCAGCAGGTCCACGTCGGTGTTCTCACCGGGGCGCCGCTCGTCGAGGCGGGCGAGCATCAGCAGGTCCTCGACGAGCTGGGTCATCCGCTTGGCCTCCGACTCGATCCTCGACATCGCGCCGCCCACGGCCTCCGGGTCCTGCAGGGCGCCGTGCCGGTAGAGCTCCGAGTAGCCGCGGATCGTCACCAGCGGGGTGCGCAGCTCGTGGGAGGCGTCGGCCACGAAGCGGCGCAGCTTGGCCTCCGAGCGGGTGCGGGCGTCGAAGGCGTCCTCGATGTGGCCGAGCATCGCGTTGAGGGAGGCCGAGAGCTGGCCGATCTCCGTCTGGGGGTGGTGGCCCTCCACGCGCTGGGAGAGGTCGCCCTCGGCGATGCGCGCCGCGGTCTGCTCGACCTGCCGCAGCGGCGCGAATGCCCGGGTGACGAGCACCCAGCCCACGGCCAGGGCCGCGAACAGCGTCGCGGTGCCGAAGCTGAGGGTGAGCAGGGTGACGGCGCTGATCAGCGTGTTGGTGGGGCCGAGGGGCTCGGCGACGGCCACGACCACGTCGAGCTCCCGCGGCTTGGCCACGAGCACCCGCCAGGTCCGCTCCGGGGCGTCCACCGAGCCGACGGTCGTCGGCTCGAAGGGGTGCTCCTGGACGTAGTCGAGGTCCACGCCCGAGAGGTCCGGGCGGTGGTCGATCTCGCCGTCGCCGGTGGTCTCGGCGGCCAGCAGCAGCCCGCCGTCGGCGTCGAGCAGGTACCCGGCGTGGGGCACCTGGCCGACCGGCTCGCCCTGCAGCCCGGCGATCAGCACCGTGGACACGGAGCTGATGGAGCCCTCGAGCTCGCGGTCGATGGTGTCCACCAGGGTGGTGCGCAGCACCGAGATCGCCACGAAGCTGGTGACCAGCACCGACAGCGCCAGCAGCAGGCCCGTGAGGACCATCAGCTGCGAGCGCAGCGACGCCGAGCGCCACCGGGCGGAGAGGCCCTCCACGCGCGCCCGGATCAGTGGTTCCGCTGGGCGGAGCGCAGCAGGTAGCCCACGCCGCGCTTGGTGTGGATCAGCGGCGGCAGCTCCGGGTCGTTGTCGATCTTGCGGCGCAGGTAGGAGATGTAGGACTCCACGATCGAGGCGTCGCCGTTGAAGTCGTACTCCCACACGTGGTCGAGGATCTGCGCCTTGGACAGCACCCGGTTGGGGTTGAGCATCAGGTAGCGCAGGAGCTTGAACTCGGTGGGGGACAGGTCGATCTCGCGGTCGCCGCGGAAGACCTCGTGGGCGTCGTCGTCGAGGACGAGGTCGTCCACGCGCAGGCGCGAGTCGTCCTCCTCGGCCGGCTGGGTGCGGCGCAGGACGGCGCGGATGCGGGCCACGACCTCGTCGAGGCTGAACGGCTTCGTGACGTAGTCGTCGCCGCCGACCGTCAGGCCGGTGACCTTGTCCTCGGTCTCGTCCTTGGCGGTGAGGAACAGCACGGGGAAGTGCCGCCCCGCGGCGCGCAGCCGGCGGGTGACGGTGAAGCCGTCCAGGTCGGGGAGCATGACGTCGAGCACCGCGAGGTCCGGGTGCTCCGTCTCCGCCTTCGCGAGGGCGTCACGGCCGTTGGCGGCGGTGACCACCTCGAAGCCGGCGAAGCGCAGGGACGTGGCCAGCAGCTCCAGGATGTTGGGCTCGTCGTCGACGACGAGCAGTTTCGCTTCGGGGGTCTCGTTCTTCACGCCCCCATTTTCTCCGAGCAGGCTGAAAACCCGCTGAACGGGCCGCGGGCGGCGCCGGTGTGCCCGCCCGGGACCGGCCTCAGGCGCGGCGCCGGTGGCGCAGCGCGCGCACCAGGGAGGCGCACAGGAGCAGGAACGCCACCGGGAACGCGAACCAGGGGATGACGGTCAGCCCGTCCCAGGGGTCGGCGCCGGCGGCCTCGAGCACCAGCAGCAGCGCCAGGCACAGTGCGCAGACCAGCCCGAGCACGACCGCGCCCAGGGCGAGGACGTCGGGGCGGGCGGTGGTCGCGGGGCGGTCCTCGGGAGCAGGCATGCCCTCCAGGATACCGGGGGCGCCGCCCGACCGGCTCCCGGCGGTCCCCGGCACGGTCCGCGGCCGCCGGGAGCGCGGGCGCACCGCGGCGGGCCCGGCGGGCTAGGATGAGAGGTTCCACGGGTGGTGCGGCGGAACCGCCGGGCCACCCTTCCCGCGACGGCGCGAGAGCGCGACGATAACGAGGAGACAGCGTGCCCACCGGCAAGGTCAAGTGGTTCGATTCCAACAAGGGCTTCGGCTTCCTGGCGACCGACGACGGCCAGGAGGTCTTCCTGCCCTCCTCCGCGCTGCCGGCCGGGGTGAGCACGGTGAAGCCGGGCACCCGGATGGAGTTCGGCGTGGCCCAGGGCCGGCGGGGCGCGCAGGCGCTGTCCGTGCGCCTGCTGGAGCGCACGCCGTCGGTGGCCCGCAACGTGCGCAAGCCCGCCGAGGAGATGGCCGTCATCACCGAGGACCTCATCAAGCTGCTGGACGGGATGTCCAACGGCCTGCGCCGCGGCCGCTACCCGGACTCCGCCCACGGCCGCAAGATCGCCACGATCCTGCGCACCGTGGCCGACAACCTGGACGTCTGAGCCGCACCCCGCCGAGACCGTCCGCCCACCCCCAGGGAGAGAAGCCGTGAGCCAGGAGACCGAGCAGCACAGCGCCGCACCGGAGGACGCCGTCGGGGACGCCCCCGCCGGGCAGACCCGACCGGGGGGCGCCCCCGCCGGGGAGACCGCCCCGGCGGGCGCCGACCGCGCCGGGGCGGCCCCCGGGGCCGGTGCGCCGCCGGCCGCCGAGCCCCCCGCCCCGGGGCTTCCGGAGACCCCGGAGGCCCCGCGGGCCGGTGCGCCGGCGGCCGCCGAGCCCGCCGCCCCGGAGGCCCCGGAGACCGGTGCGCCGGCGGCCCCGGAGACCGGTGCGCCGGCGGCCCCGGAGACCGGTGCGCCGGCGGCCGCCGAGCCCGCCGCCCCGGAGGCCCCGGAGACCGGTGCGCCGGCGGCCGTCCAGCCCGCCGCCGGGGACGGGGCCCCCGTGCCGGAGGGCGCCTCCGCGGCGGAGGGCGCAGCCGGCACGAGCGACCCCGACCGCTCCGGTGCCCCCGGGACCGCGGACGCCCCCGGGACCGCGGAGGCCCCGGCGACCGCGGACGCCCTCGCGACCGCGGAGGCCCCGGCGGCCCGGCCGCCCCGGCGCCGCCGGGCCCCGCGCCCGGACCCGCTGCTCGTCGAGGCGCGCACGACCGCCCGCGAGGCCGTGGCGGGGATCGCCGACGACGACCAGGTCGGTGAGGGTCACGGCGTGCGCGTCGAGGAGGACCGCCTCGTGACGCACCTGTTCGAGTGCACCCTGCCGGGCTACCGCGGCTGGAACTGGTACGCGACCCTCGCCCGCGCCCCGCGCAGCCGCACGGTGACGGTCTGCGAGCTCGGCCTGCTCCCGGGCCGGGACGCGCTCCTGGCCCCCGAGTGGGTCCCCTGGTCCGAGCGGGTCAGCCCCGAGGAGAAGGCGCGGGCGGCGCAGGAGGACGACGCCGGGGACGAGCTCGACGACGCCACGGCGGAGCCCCCGGCGGGCCCGGCCGCCGACCCCGCGGCGGAGACCGCCGCCGCCTCGGCCACGGACGAGCCCGACGCCGGGCCGCCGCCCGCCCCGCAGGGCACCGCCGGCGCGGACGCGCACCCGCCCGCCGGCGAGCCGTCCTGACCGAGCCGGCCCCCGCCGGCGGACCCGCCCGCGAGCCGGCGGGCGGGGTCTTCCGCTCCTTCCGCTTCCGCAACTACCGGACGTGGTTCCTCGGCGCCCTCGTGTCCAACATCGGCACGTGGATGCAGCGCACCGCCCAGTCCTGGCTCGTCTTCGACGGGCTGACCGACCACGACGCCTCGGCCATCGGCGTGGTCACAGCCCTGCAGTTCCTCCCGCAGCTGCTCCTGGCCCCGTGGGCCGGCGTGCTCGCCGACCGGCTCGACCGCCGTCGGCTGCTGCTGTGCACGCAGACGGCCATGGCCGCGCTCGCGGCCGCCCTCGGGGTGCTCGTGCTCTCGGGCGCGGTGACCCTCGAGATCGTCTACGTCTTCGCCCTCGCCCTCGGCGTCGCGACGACCGTCGACGCCCCCGTCCGGCAGACCTTCGTCTCCGAGCTGGTCGACGACGAGCACCTCTCCAACGCGGTCGCGCTGAACTCGACGTCGTTCAACTCGGCGCGGCTGGTCGGCCCGGCCGTGGCCGGCGTGCTCGTGGCCGCCGTGGGCACCGGCTGGGTGTTCCTGCTCAACACCGTGACCTTCGGGGCGATGCTCGCCGCGATCCTGGTCATCCGCGTCGACGAGCTGCGCCCCATGCCCCGCAGCGGCCGGGGCCGGGGCCAGATCCGGGAGGGCCTGGCCTATGTGGCCGGGCGCCCCGACATCGTGGCCGTGCTCGTGGCGATCTTCCTCCTCGGCACCTTCGGGATGAACTTCGCCGTCTTCCTCGCGGCCATGGCCGGACCGGAGTTCGGCCGCGGCTCCGAGGTGTTCGGGGCGCTCAACTCGGTGCTGGCGCTCGGGACGGTCGCGGGGGCGCTCCTGTCGGCGCGGCGCCGGCGGGCGCGGCTGCGCTACGTCTTCGGCGGCAGCGCGGCCTTCGGGCTCGCCTGCCTGGGTGCTGCGACGGCCCCGACCCTGCCCCTGTTCGCACTGTGGCTGGTGCCGTGCGGGCTGGCGTCGCTGACGGTCATGACCACCGCCAACGCCTACGTGCAGTCGACCACCTCGCCGGTGATGCGCGGGCGCGTGATGAGCCTCTACATGGCGATCTTCATGGGCGGCACCCCGCTCGGGGCCCCGCTGGTCGGGTGGCTGACCGACGCCCTGGGCCCGCGCTGGGGGATGGGCGCGGCCGTGGCGGCCGGGGCCGGCGGCGCGGCCGTGGGCCTGCTCTTCCTGCTCCGGCTGCGGTCCGGCCGTACGGGCGCCGGGCCGGGCGCGCCGGCCTAGGAACCGGCGCCGAGCTGCCCGACCACGTGGTCGACGCACGCCAGCAGCGCCGAGACGTCGTCCGGCTCGATCGCCACGAACGTCGCGATCCGCAGCTGGTTGCGCCCGAGCTTGCGGTAGGGGTCGACGTCGACCACCCCGTGGGCGCGCAGCACGGCGGCCACGGCCGCGGCGTCCACGGACGCGTCGAGGTCCACGGTCGTCACGACCGTGGAGCGCTCCTCCGGGTGCGCCACGAACGGCGTCGCGAAGGCCGAGTCCTCCGCCCAGGCGTAGACCCGGCCGGAGGACTCCGCGGTGCGCGCCGCCGCCCAGTCCATCCCCCCGCGGTCGTTGAGCCAGCGCAGCTGCTCGTCGAGCATCACCAGGGTCGCCAGGGCCGGGGTGTTGTAGGTCTGGTCCTTGCGCGAGTTCTCCAGGGCCGTGCCCAGGCGCAGGAAGTCCGGGATCCACCGGTCCGAGGCGTCGATCCGCTCGATCCGCTCGACCGCGGCGGGGGAGAAGGTCCCCAGCCACAGCCCGCCGTCGGAACCGAGGTTCTTCTGCGGGGAGAAGTAGTAGACGTCCGTCTCGGCCAGGTCCACGGCCGTGCCGCCCGCGGCCGAGGTCGCGTCCACGAGCACCAGGGCGTCATCGGCCGCCCCCTCGGGGCGCACCACCGGGGCGGCCACGCCCGTGGAGGTCTCGTTCTGCGGCCACGCGTGGACGTCCACGCCCTCCTCGGCGCGGGGCCGGGAGCGGGTGCCCGGGGCCGCCTCCAGGACGGTCGAGCCCGCCAGGAACGGCGCCCGGCCGGTGGCCTGGGCGAACTTCGCCCCGAACTCCCCGAACACCAGGTGCTGGGCCCTGCGCTCCACGAGCCCGAACGCGGCCGCGTCCCAGAACGCGGTCGCCCCGCCCAGACCCAGGAGCACCTCGTAGCCCTCCGGCAGGCGCAGGAACTGCGCCAGTCCCTCCCGCACGGACCCGACCAGCGCCCGCACGGGGGCCTGGCGGTGCGAGGTGCCCAGCAGGCGCTCGCCGGCCCGCCGGACGGCCTCGACCTGCTCGGGGCGGACCTTCGAGGGACCGGCCCCGAACCGCCCGTCGGCCGGGAGCAGGTGCTGGGGGATCGTGACGGTGGCGGGCAAGGAGGACTCCCTCGGGTGCGTGCGGCGGGGACGGCGTGCCGGCTCCGGCCGGCGGGAGGGCCGGCGGGCCGGGGTCACCGGACCATTCTGCCCCACCCGTCACGCCCCGGGCCCCGGGCGAGGGCCACCGGGGCCGGGACGGGACGGGAGCCGCGGCCGCGGAGACTAAGCTCGTGCTGGACAACCGGCCCGGGCAGGATCCCCGGTGCGGCCGGCCGGCGGAAGGACAACCACCCCATGAGCGACCTGATCGACACGACCGAGATGTACCTGCGGACCGTCCTCGAGCTCGAGGAGGAGGGGATCCGCCCGATGCGCGCGCGCATCGTGGAGCGCCTCGGCCACTCCGGCCCCACGGTCTCCCAGACGGTCGCCCGGATGGAGCGCGACGGCCTGCTCACGGTCTCCCCCGACCGCTCCCTCATGCTCACCGGCCCCGGCCGCGAGCGCGCCGTGCAGGTGATGCGCAAGCACCGGCTCGCCGAGCGGCTGCTGGCCGACGTCATCGGCCTCGACCTGGCACAGGTGCACGACGAGGCCTGCCGGTGGGAGCACGTGATGAGCGAGCAGGTCGAGCGCCGCATCGTGGACCTGCTCGAGGGTCCGCGGTTCTCCCCCTACGGCACGCCGATCCCCGGGCTCGCGGGGCTGGGGATCGAGGACGCCCCGGCCCCCGGGCCCGAGCGGACGCTGCTCGACGCCGCCCGCCAGGACCCCGGGGCCCTGCACACGGTGGCGCTGCTGCCGGAGGTCGTGCAGGCGGACGCCGAGCTGCTGCGGCTGCTCAGCGACACGGGCCTGCTCACCGGGGCGCGCGTGACGGTCCGCGAGGAGTCCGGCCGCGTCCTCGTCGAGGTGCCGGCCACCGGCCGCGCCGCCGAGCTGGACCCCCGCACCGCCCAGGCCATCCGCGTCACCGCCTGAGCGGCCCGGCCCCGCCGTCCGCCCCGCCCGGCCGGCGGCCCCGTCCGCGCCCCGGCCGGCAGGTCCTCGACCGGGGCCCGGGAGGGCTCCGACGGCACGGTGTGTGGACTTTCACAAGCGACCATCGTCCGGATCACGTCCGGGGTGCCACCGGCAGCGCGCAGCCGCAGGTCGGGCCCGGGATTCCGGGCCGCGGAGCCGCACTGCACCGGACGGACGTCCAGCCGGCCGAGACGCTCCGGCGGCACGGAACGCCCCGATCCGGACGCCCGAGGTTGCCAATCCGTGATCCGTCGTGATCAAAACGTGACACTTCCGTAATAGGTCATGTACTGTTCAACGCGTGCCGATCACTGGTCGGATCGGCGCCCCACGGAGCACATCGCCGAATTCTGCCGGTGCCCGGGGTCCGAAACACAGAAACTGCTTGGCAGAAGCGGGGGAACCACTTTCCGGTCCCGGTCCGTCCGGGTCCTTGGGGTTAAGCCGCAGGGGCGTCCGCGCCCCGCGACCGGGTGTCTCCCACCCGAACCCGACAGCTCACCTCGTAGGCAAAGGGAGGAACACACACCCATGGCTTTCTTCAAGCAGAACTCTGCCCGCCACCGTGCCGCCACCGCGTCGCACGCCGTGCGCAACACCACCATCGCCGCCGCCGCCGGCGCGGCCGTCCTGGGCTCCGTGGCCCCGGCCCAGGCCTACGCCGAGGTGCCCGCCGCCTCGAGCGGCGCCGGTGCCGTCTACGCCACCCCGGCCTCCTCGTCGCTGGCCGCGCAGACCTCCTACATCTACGAGGCCCCTGCCGCGACCCCGGCTCCCGCCCCGGCCCCCGCCGCGCCGTCCGCAGGCCTGGCCGTGCAGTCGAACGACACCGTCGAGATCGCCTCCACCGCCTCCTCCGGCGGCATCGTGGGCACCGCGATGCAGGGCCTCGGCTCCGGCTACGTCTACGGCGGCACCGCCTTCGGCGCCTGGGACTGCTCCGGCTTCACCCAGTGGGTCTTCGCCCAGCAGGGCGTCGACCTGCCCCGCACCACCTGGTCGCAGTTCGCCGCCTCCACCCCGGTCGCCTCCCCGCAGCCCGGTGACCTGGTCTCCCAGAACGGCGGCGCCCACGTCGGCATCTACATCGGCGGCGGCAAGATGATCTCCGCCCTCAACCCGACGCAGGGCACCCAGATCCACTCCGTCAACGCCATGCCGGTCGACGGGTACTACCGCGTCGGCTGACCCGGCCCGCCGCCCGGGACGGTCCTGACCGTCCCGGACGGCGCCCGTCCGCCCCGGCGGACCCCGGACCGTGCCCCTCCTCCGGTCCACCCCGTCCGCTCTCCCGGACACCCCCTCCGCTCGCCCGCCACGGGCGGCCTCCGCGATCCCGGACCGCCGCCCGCGCCACGCCGCAGCACCCCGCGCCGCATCCGCGGGGTGCCCTGCCGTGCGCCCGGCCGGTGCGGGCCCACCCCCGGCAGAAAGCTCCCGCACCGATCATGTCCCGCTCCGCGCACTCCGCCCCCGACACCACCTCCTTCTTCTCCGGCAAGGCCCGCACCGTGGCCGCCGCCGCCGCGTTCTCCGGTCTGGCCCTGGCCACGACGGTCTCCGTGCAGGCCGCCCCCGCCCAGGACTCCGGCGCCGAGGCCCCGCTCTCCGCCGTCGCCGCCGCGACCCCCGCGCCGGGCACCACGGTCTCGCTCGAGCCGGTCGCCCACGTGACCGAGGAGAGGACCGCGAAGAAGGCCGAGCCGAAGAAGACCGAGAAGGCCGAAACGAAGAAGGCGGAGCCCCAGGCGCCCGCTGCGCAGCCCGCGGCCCCGGCGATCGCCGCGGCTCCGGCACCGGTCGCCGTGCCCGTGGCCGCCCCGAAGCCGACCCCCGCCCCGCAGCCGGTGGCCGCCCCCGCCCCGAAGCCGGCGCCCGCCCCGAAGCCGGCGCCCGCCCCGAAGCCGGCGCCCGCCCCGCAGCCGGTGGCCGCCCCCGCCCCGAAGCCGGCGGCCGAGCCCGTCCGCCAGGCCGCCCCGGCGCCCGCCGCCGAGCGCACCGTGACCACCCAGTCGAGCTCCTCCGGCAAGGGCGCGACCATCGCCTCCGCCGCCCGCGGCCAGCTCGGCGTCGGCCAGGACTGCACCGCCCTGGTCACCAACGCCCTGCGCGCCGCCGGGATCAACCACCACGGCTGGCCGGCCTCCTACCTGAGCCTCGGCACCCAGGTCTCCGCCGGCCAGGCCCAGCCGGGCGACCTCGTCTACTACGCCGACGGCGGCATGGGCGCGGCCCACATCGCGGTCTACATCGGCGGCGGCAAGGCCGTGCACGGCGGCTGGAACGGCGGGACGACCGTCATCGACAGCGTCAACGTCGGCTCCGGTCCCGTGTTCGTCCGGGTGCGCTGACCCGGTTCACCCCCGCGAGCACGACGTGCGCGGTCCCGGCCGAGAGGGCCGGGGCCGCGCACGTCGTCGTTGCGGCCGCTGCCCGGCTTCGTCCGCAGCGGGGGAGCGTGCCGTCCCCGCGCGGCCGCCGGCCGGGCCCGCACGGGCCGGCATCCCGGGAGGCGGCCGGCGGGAGCCCCGTAGAATGGGACCATGCCCACCGACTACCAGCGCAGCGCCCGCACCAGCCTCGACCGCGAGTACGCCTACATGGCGTGGGGGATGATGGCCGGCGCCGTGCCCGGGGTCGTGGCCGGGCTGGTCGTGGCCGCGTTCGTGGGCCACGCCGCCATGTGGGTCTCCGTGCTCGGCGGCGTGGGTATCGTCCTCGGCCTCGTCGCCGGGATCCTCCTGCACCGGGCGCGCCACGGCCGCGGCGCCCAGGACCGGGCGGCGTCCCCGGAGCACCGTCCGCGCAGCTGACCCGGTGCGGTCGCGCGCCGCCCGGTGCTCAGCCGTGGGCGGGCGCGGCACCGCCCGGCGCGGCACGCCGGCGCAGCGCCGGCACCACGTGCTCCGCCAGCAGCGGCGCCAGGTCCTCCGGCAGCGCCGCCCCGAGCGGCAGCCGCCGCAGCTCCGCGATCTCCGCGAGCGGGCGCGGGCGCTGCGCCAGGGCCGCCGTGAAGACGGTGCAGCGCACCCACGTCGCGGCCTCGTTGGCCGCCGGGGCCTCGAACTCGCCCAGCGGCACCAGCTCCTCCGGGCGCACCCGCAGGCCGACCTCCTCGTGGGCCTCGCGCACCGCCGCCTGCACCGGGGTCTCGCCGGGCTCGAGCTTGCCGCCCACCAGCATGAAGCGGTCCGTGCCGCGCTTGCGCACCGTCAGCAGGGCGCCGTCGTCGTCGAGGAAGCACACCGCGGTGATCACGAGCACCGCGGACCCCTCGGGAACCCCGCCCCCGGGCACCGGCTCCGGGACGTCGCGCAGCCGGGCGGTCTCGGCGGCCAGGTTGCGGGCCGCCGCGGCGGCCCAGCGCCGTCGCGCCGCCGCGGTGCGGTACAGCGGCCCGCCGGCGAGCAGGCCCTCCAGCACCCGCAGCCGGCCCGCGGCGAAGTCCGCCGCCGGCACGTGGGCGTACTCCTCGCGCACCGCCGCCGCGTAGGCCGCGTACTCCTGCGGGCTGCCGCCGAGCACCGCCAGGTCGGCGTCGAGCAGCAGGGCCCCCGCCGTGTCCCCGGGCTGCGCCCGGTGCCCCTCCGTCAGCAGGACCAGCCGCCGGGCCTCGGCCACCACCGCGTCGGGGAAGCCCGCGGCCGTCAGGCGCGCCCGGGCCAGCTCCGCGGACTCGCGCTCGTCCGCCCCGGCCCGCCCGCGGTGGACGGCGTCGTGGAACCAGGCCGCCAGCACGAGGGCGTCCTCCGTCCAGGGGGTGGGCAGGGGCGAGGCCTCCGGGACGAGCCGCTCGAGGGCCTCGAGCACCGCGAGCAGGTGGGCGGGGCCGTGGTAGCGCCGGTGCGGCTCGCCCCAGCGCGCCAGCAGCTCGGCGCCGAGGTCCGCGTGCCCGGGGAAGCGGGCGTCCCAGCGGCGGCGCAGCGTGCGCTCCAGCTTCTCCGGCCGGGAGCGGGCCGGCACCCGCAGCCCGCTGCGCAGCAGCACCCGCGTCAGCTCCCGGCCGGTGACGGGAACGGCCCCGGCCGCGACGGCGTCGTCGTAGAGGCCCGCCCGCACGTCGTAGTGGTCCCGGTCGAAGGCGCGCCCCGGCACGCCCAGGCGGGAGGCGAACGCGTGCAGCTCGTCGTAGGAGGTGTCCGAGACCAGGTGCGAGAACCGGGTGCCGTGGGCGGGCCACAGCGGCGGGTCGATGTAGACGGGCATGCGACCGATCCTAGTGGCGGCGGTTCGCGGGCCCCGGGGCGAGACCCTAGACTGATCGGGTCGCCCTCGTAGCTCAGGGGATAGAGCACGGCTCTCCTAAAGCCGGTGTCGTTGGTTCGAATCCAATCGAGGGCACCACCGCGCACGGACGCCCCGGACCGCCACGGTCCGGGGCGTCCGTGCGCCCGGGCACCGCCCGGGTCGGGTGCGGTCCGTGCGCTCGGCGGCCCGCGCGCTCAGCGGCCGGTCCGGGGTCCCGGCTCCTGGCCCCGGGGACGGGACAGAGCCCCGTCCCCGGCGTGGTCCCCGCCCGCGGCGCGGGCCGCCGCGCGGCGGCGCAGCCCCTCGGCGGCGGTCAGGGCCGTCACGGCGAGCAGCAGCACGAGCAGCACCCACCGTGCGAGCACGAGCAGGGAGGCCGTGGTCACCGCGGCGCCGTCCCCGGGGTCCGCGAGCGCGGCGTCGATCGCCGAGTTGCCGGCCAGGGAGACGCCCGCGAAGGCCAGCACGACCGCCGACCGGGTCCAGCGCCGGGCACGGGAGGCCGTGTTGAGGGCCACGAACAGCAGCCACGCGAGGCCCACGAACAGCGGGGCGAGCAGCCCGGAGCTGCGGTGGATGCCCTCGTAGGCGGCGCGGCCCTCCTCGCCCAGGGACGCGGCCAGGGCCCGGGCGTGCTCCTGGTCGAACCCGCCCAGGGTCCACTCGGCCAGGGGCGTGCCGCCGGCCGCGGCCGCCGCGAACCCCGGCAGGATCCAGGCGTGGACCCACAGCCACAGCGCCGCGGCCACGGCCATGGTCGCACCCACCACCAGGCCGGGGCTGGACCGGGGCGGGGCCGGGCGCGCGGGGGCCTGCTCCCTCGCCCGCTCCCGCCCACCGCCGGGGGCCCGGCCCGCCGAGTCCCCGTGCTTCCTGGCCTTCTGCGCTCTCGTCAGTCCCATGCGGCCATTATCGGTCCCGTTCCCGCCGCGGTCCCCGGTCCGGCCGGGCGGTGCGCCCCGTCCCGTCCCCGGACGGCGGCCCGGCCCGGACCGGGCCTGTGGGCTCGGGCCGTGCAGGCCGGCCCGGGGGTAGGCTGGGGCCACCCGGTACGGTCGGCGCACCGGCCGGGGCGGTCCGGCCGAGGGCGGCCGGGTCCCGCCGAGGACGACACGGAGGTGCCCGTCATGGAACTGTCCATCGGACTCCCGGACGGCCTGCTGATGCGGCTGACCGAGGGCAACGTGCTCACGCTGTTCGAGAAGGACCACGAGACGGTCCGGCGGAGCGTGGACTGCTCCGTCCTCGGCGGCGAACCCATGGCGGACATGGTGTGGTCGCACAAGCTCTCGGCCGTGATCGTCGCGGTGCCCACGCTGCACCGGCTGTTCCGGTGGGACCCGTACACCGACGTGCTCTACGAGTTCGCCGGCACGGGGGAGCCCGGGCGGCGGGACGGCAAGGCGGCGCAGGCCAAGTTCGACACCCCGGTGTCCATCACCGAGGACGGCAACGGGACCCTGTGGCTGATCGACCGGGGGTCCTCGTCCCTGCGGTGCGTCGAGATCGACACCGACAAGCCCGACGGCGCCCCGCAGGTGTGCACGGTCGTCGGCCGGCGCGGCGCGGGCTTCGCCGACGGTCCCGCCGAGACGGCCCAGCTGGACCACCCCGAGGACCTGCAGATCCTCTACGACGGATCGATCGTCGTCGCCGACACCGGCAACCACGCCATCCGCCACCTCGACCCCGCCTTCCGCGAGCTCGACACCGTCTACGGCGGCCCGGACCGGACCCCGGGTCTCGACGACGACGACGTCGAGCTCTGCCGGCCCCGGCGGGTCACGGTCGCCGACTCGGAGCTGTGGGTCGAGGACGACAACGGCCGGCACCGCCTGGAGCTGCACTTCGTCTGAGCCGCCGGCCCGCGGAGGTGTCCCCGACCCTCGGTAGACTGTCGGGCACGATGGACTACCTCTTCGACAATCCCCTCCTGCCC
The DNA here is from genome assembly GCF_001482365.1 of Kocuria flava. Taxonomy (NCBI): domain Bacteria; kingdom Bacillati; phylum Actinomycetota; class Actinomycetes; order Micrococcales; family Micrococcaceae; genus Kocuria; species Kocuria flava. The sequence goes on from NZ_CP013254.1 coordinate 1,476,820, forward strand.
TCCGCGCCCCCGGCCCCTCCGGCCGCCCCGCGGCCCGCCGCCGCCCCGGAGGCGCTCGTGGAGGGGCTCAACGAGCCCCAGCGGGCGGCCGTGGAGCACGCCGGCGGACCCCTGCTGATCGTCGCGGGCGCCGGCTCCGGCAAGACCCGCGTGCTGACCCACCGGATCGCCCACCTCCTGGCCACCGGCCGGGCCCACCAGGGGCAGATCCTCGCGATCACGTTCACGAACAAGGCCGCGGCGGAGATGCGCGAGCGCGTCGTCGAGCTCGTGGGGGACTCGGCGCGGTCGATGTCGATCTCCACCTTCCACTCCTTCTGCGTGCGCGTGCTCCGGCGCGAGGCGGCGAGCGTGGGCCTGAAGTCGACGTTCTCCATCTACGACGCCGTCGACTCGCTGCGGCTGATCACGCTCGTGGCCCGCCAGCACGACCTCGACCCGAAGCGCTTCGCGCCCAAGAGCATCCAGCACCGCATCTCCGCGCTGAAGAACGAGCTGGTCGACGACGAGACGTTCCTGGCCCGCACCTCGGAGACGGACCCGTTCGAGAGCGCCGTCGCCCAGGTCTACCGCGGCTACACCGAGCGGCTGCGCGCGGCCAACGCGATGGACTTCGACGACCTCATCAGCCAGACCGTGCACATGTTCCGGGCCTTCCCGCAGGTCGCCGAGTACTACCGGCGCAAGTACCGGCACGTGCTCATCGACGAGTACCAGGACACCAACCACGCCCAGTACGCCCTGGTGCGCGAGCTCGTGGGCACCGCCGCCCCCGAGGGGCAGGGCGGGCCCGCCGCGGTGCCCCCCGCCGAGCTGACGGTGGTGGGCGACTCCGACCAGTCGATCTACGCGTTCCGCGGCGCGGACATCCGCAACATCGTCGACTTCGAGCAGGACTACCCCGAGGCGCGCACCATCCTGCTCGAGCAGAACTACCGCTCGACCCAGAACATCCTCACGGCAGCCAACGCCGTCATCGCCCAGAACAAGGGCCGCCGCGAGAAGCGGCTGTGGACCGCCTCCGGGGACGGGGAGAAGATCGTCGGCTACGCCGCCGAGAACGAGCACGAGGAGGCCCGCTTCATCGCCGAGGAGATCGACCGGCTCCAGGACGAGGACGGCTACCGGCCCGGCGACGTCGCCGTGTTCTACCGCACCAACGCCCAGTCGCGCTCGCTCGAGGAGATCCTCATGCGCGTGGGCCTGCCCTACAAGGTCGTGGGCGGCACCCGCTTCTACGAGCGCAAGGAGATCAAGGACGCCCTGTCCTACCTGCGCGCGGTCGTCAACCCCGACGACGACGTCAACGTCCGCCGCATCGTCAACGAGCCCAAGCGCGGGATCGGCGACCGCGCCGAGGGGGCGGTCGTGGCCCTCGCGGACCGGGAGCGGATCTCCTTCATGGCCGCCCTGCGCCGCGCCGACGAGGCCCCCGGACTGGCCACGCGCTCGCTGAACGCGGTGCGCTCCTTCGCCCAGCTCATGGACGACCTCGCGACCGTGGCCGAGAGCTCGGGCGCGGCGACCGTCCTCGAGGCCGTCCTCGAGCAGTCCGGCTACCTGGCCGCGCTGCGCGGGTCCTCCGACCCCCAGGACGAGTCCCGGGTGGAGAACCTCGCCGAGCTCGTCGCGGTGGTCCGGGAGTTCGAGCGGGACAACCCGGACGCCGGGCTCGCCGAGTTCCTCGAGCACGTCTCCCTCGTGGCCGACGCCGACCAGATCCCCAGCAGGCCGCCGGCGCCGGGGACCGAGGGCGGGCCCAGTGCCGAGCAGATCGCGGCCGAGGTCGCCGAGGCCCGCGCACAGGGGGTCGTGACCCTGATGACCCTGCACACGGCCAAGGGCCTCGAGTTCCCGGTGGTCTTCCTCACCGGCCTGGAGCACGGGCTGTTCCCGCACCAGCGCTCCCTCACCGACGAGAAGGAGATGGAGGAGGAGCGGCGGCTCGCCTACGTGGGCCTGACCCGCGCCCGCGAGCGGCTCTACCTCACCCGCTCCGAGTTCCGCTCGATGTGGGGCCAGTCGCAGTACAACCCGGCCAGCCCGTTCCTCGACGAGATCCCCGCCGGGCTCGTGGACTGGAAGCGCGAGGGCGCCGCGGCCGCGCCGTCGTGGGGCTCGGCGGTCCACGGCGGCCAGCGCCGCGACCCGATGCGCGGGTCCTACTGGGGGGCCGCCGCGTCCGCGAACGCGGCGTTCGAGCGGATGGCCCCGCCCCGGGGCAGCGCCGCCGGGCGGGTCCAGCCCAACAAGGAGATCCCCTCCCTGGCGGTGGGGGACACGGTCGAGCACACCACCTTCGGGAAGGGCACCGTGGTCTCCGTGGAGGGCGCCGGGGACAAGACCGTGGCGAAGGTGCGCTTCGGGGCCGAGGAGAAGCGGCTGCTGCTGCGCTACGCCCCGCTGACCAAGGTCGGCTGACCGAGGCCGGCCCGCGGATGCGGCCCGTCCGACCTGCTCCCGCGCCCCGTCGCGGGAGCACCGCAGCACGGGGGCGCCCCGGTGCGGGCGCGGCCCCGGTGCGGCGCGGCGCGGCCGCGGAGCATCCCGGTCACGGCGCGGCCCCGGCCGGGGTGCTCCGGGAGGAGCGCCCCGGCCGGGGCCGCGCCGGCCGCCGGCGAGGATCAGGAGCGGGCCTTGACCTGGTAGATCGCTCCGGTGGAGACGTCCTCCTCGAGGGCCTCGAGCGTGCGCCCGCGGGTCTCCGGGACCTGCGTGGCCACGAAGACCAGGGCCAGGACGCCGACGCCGGCGAAGAGGAAGAACGTGCCGGTGATGCCCACGGCGTCGACCAGGGACGGGAAGTACAGCGAGAGCACGCCGTTGGCGACCCACAGCGCGAAGATGGAGACCCCGATCCCGAACCCGCGCATGTGCAGCGGGAAGACCTCGGAGAGGTAGACCCACACGGCGACGTTGAGGAAGGTCTGCATCGACCCGACGAAAGCGACCACGAGGGCGAGGATCACGAACGGCCGCAGCGGGTTGCCCTCCTCGAGGACCACGGAGGCGATGCCGATCAGCAGGTGGCAGGTGGTCGTGAGGCTGAAGCCGATGACGAACGTCTTGCGCCGGTCGAGCCGGTCCATCATCGCCAGGGCGATGAAGCCGCCGACCACGGCGATCACGCCGGGGGCGATGTTGGCGATCAGCGCGGCGCTGGCGCTGAAGCCCGACTCGATGAGCACGATCTGCCCGTAGTACATGATGGAGTTGATGCCGGTGAGCTGCTGGGCGATGCCCAGGCCGATGCCGACGAGCATGATGCGGATCAGCCACTTGTTGCGCAGGACGGCGCCCAGGCCGATCCGGTTCTCGGCGCTCTCCTCCTCGGCGACGTGCTCGACCTCGCCGAGCTCGGCGACCGCCCGCTCCTCCGAGCGGACCGACCTGAGCACCTCGAGGGCCTCCTCGTGGCGGCCCTTCTCCACGAGCCAGCGCGGTGACTCGGGCATGCGCAGCATCCCGACGAAGAGCGCCACGGCGGGCAGCGCGGAGATCGCGAACATGTACCGCCAGACGCTCGGATGGTCGATGAAGACGTTGCCGATGACCGCGTTGATCACGAAGGCCGAGAGCTGGCCGATCACGATCGCCACCTCGTTGCGCCCGGCGATCGAGCCGCGGATCTCGTAGGGCGCCAGCTCGGCCAGGAAGACGGGGACCACCGCCGAGGCGCCGCCCACGGCCAGGCCCAGGCAGACACGGCCTGCCACGAGGACCTCGTAGTTGGGCGTGAAGACGACGATCATCGTCCCCACGAAGAACAGGACGGCGAGCAGGAGGATCGTCCGGCGCCGGCCCCACGCGTCGGAGATGCGCCCACCGCTCAGGGCGCCGACGGCCGCGGCGAAGACCAGCGAGCTGGTGACCACGCCCTCGGTGAAGGGGGTGAGGCCCAGCTCTTCCGTCATGGGCCGCAGCGCACCGTTGATGACGCCGGTGTCGTAGCCGAAGAGCAGGCCGCCGAAGCAGGCGACGATCGAGATGAGACCCAGGCGCTTGCGGTACGGGCCGGGCGTCAGGGGCGGAAGCGCGGCGGCTTCCCCGTGGGCTGATGACGTGGTGGCCATCGGGAGCTCCTTCGTTCGTGCGCGGCCGCCCGGGGCGGCTCGGCGCGCTTCACGCCGACGGGATGTCGGCTCGGGACGACGTCGTGGAGGTGACGTGCGTCTCAATAGGCATGTAGCTATGTTAGGACAAATATGTGAGGTGCAACACCCCCGCCGCGTCACGAACCGCGGACACGGCGTCTCCGCGGCGGGAACGGGGGCGGAGCCGGGGGCCGCCCCGGCGGGGCGCCGCGAGCCGGCGCGGGTGCGGGCCGGGACGGTGGTGCGGGGGAGGCGGTGACCCGGACGGGGCCCGGACCGGCCCCGAGCGGGGCCCGCACGGGAGGGTGCACCGCCGGGAGGCCGCGGCGCCCCACCGGGGCGGCCCGCTCAGACGAAGAGGAGCACGGCCACGGTCGCCGGCGCGGTCCAGCGCAGCGAGCGGCCCGTGAGGTTGTGGACGGCCCCCAGCAGGGTGCAGCACACCAGTGCCGTCGCCGCCGAGGCCACCCCGCCCAGCAGCAGGCCCGACAGGGCCAGCAGCACGCCCAGCACGAGCCCGCCGACCGGCGCGCGGCGGACGGTGCGGGAGGGCCACCGCAGCTCCGCGGCCCGCTGCACGCACGTGAGCACGAGCGCGAAGAGCAGGCAGCGGCCCACGTGGTAGGCGGCGAAGCCGACCATCGCCAGCCACGCCCCGGCCCCGTAGGCGGTGTAGAGGTCGAGGTAGAGCTGCACGGGCGGCACCCGCCACTGCCCGACCAGGAAGACCGGCAGGATCACGCCCAGCAGCACGGCCGCGACGAACAGCACCAGCGCCGTGGTCGCCGTGCTCGTCGCCCGCGGGTCGGGCAGGGCGAGCTCGGCGCCGTCCTCCGGCGTCGTGGGGTCCGCCGCCCGGTGGCGCAGCCACGCGACCAGCCCGCGGTGCACGAGCACCCACGCGGCGCCCAGTCCCAGCCACGCCAGGACCTGCCAGGCCAGGGGGTAGACCCACGGGATCTCGCCGGTCAGCGTGAGCACCGTGCCGTCGACCACCGCCTCGAGCGCCGTGGCGAGCAGGGCCAGGGTGGCGATCGAGACGAGGAAGCCGGCGTCGGCCGGCGCGAACGCCCGGTTCTCGGGCTGGTCGGCAGGACTCATGGGTCCAGTCAATCAAGAAACCGGCACCACCACGCGCGCGCCCCGGGTTGGGGGTGCGGAATCGGCATGCACTACAGTCTCGTACGGGAGTGCGGCGGCCCGGGACGCACGTGCCGGGCCCGCCCGGCGGGCCGCCCCGCGCTCTGTTCACCATCCGGTCGGTGCGCATCCGGGTCCCCACCCGGGCCGTGTCCGACGCACGACTTCGACGAAGAAGGACAACACCCGTGGACCTGTTCGAATACCAGGCACGCGACCTGTTCGAGAAGCACGGCGTGCCCGTGCTCCAGGGCATCGTCGCCACCACCCCGGAAGAGGCCAAGGCCGCCGCCGAGAAGATCGGCGGCGTCACGGTCGTCAAGGCGCAGGTCAAGGTCGGCGGCCGCGGCAAGGCCGGTGGCGTCAAGGTCGCCAAGACGGCCGACGAGGCCTACGAGCACGCCCAGCAGATCCTCGGCATGGACATCAAGGGCCACACCGTCCACCGCGTGATGATCGCCCAGGGCGCGGACATCGCCGAGGAGTACTACTTCTCCATCCTGCTCGACCGCGCAAACCGCTCCTACCTGGCCATGTGCTCGGTCGAGGGCGGCATGGAGATCGAGCAGCTCGCCGTCGAGCGCCCCGAGGCCCTCGCCCGGGTCGAGGTCGTCCCCACCGAGGGCATCACCGAGGCCAAGGCCCAGGAGATCGTGCGCGAGGCGAAGTTCGACGACGAGACCGCCGCCAAGGTCGTTCCCGTCCTCGTGAAGCTGTGGGACGTCTTCAAGAAGGAGGACGCGACCCTCGTCGAGGTCAACCCGCTGGTCAAGACCGGCGCCGGCGACATCGTCGCCCTCGACGGCAAGGTCTCCCTCGACGAGAACGCCGAGTTCCGCCAGCCCGACCACGCCGCGCTCGCCGACAAGTCCAGCGCCGACCCGCTGGAGGAGAAGGCCAAGGAGCACGACCTCAACTACGTCAAGCTCGACGGCGAGGTCGGCATCATCGGCAACGGCGCGGGCCTGGTCATGTCCACCCTCGACGTGGTCGCCTACGCCGGCGAGAAGCACGGCGACGTCAAGCCCGCCAACTTCCTCGACATCGGCGGCGGCGCCTCCGCCGAGGTCATGGCCGCGGGCCTGGACGTCATCCTCAACGACCCGCAGGTCAAGTCCGTCTTCGTCAACGTCTTCGGCGGCATCACCGCGTGCGACGCCGTGGCCAACGGCATCGTCAAGGCCCTGGAGATCCTCGGCGACGAGGCGAACAAGCCGCTCGTGGTGCGCCTGGACGGCAACAACGTCGAGGAGGGCCGCCGCATCCTCTCGGAGGCGGCCCACCCGCTGGTCACCCTCGCGGAGACCATGGACCAGGGCGCCGACAAGGCCGCCGAGCTGGCCCAGTCCGCCCAGTAATCCCGCCGACCACAACTGAGGAACGAACAGCAATGGCTATCTTTTTGAACAAGGACTCCAAGGTCATCGTTCAGGGCATCACCGGCGGCGAGGGCACCAAGCACACCGCGCGCATGCTCGCGGCGGGCACCCAGGTCATGGGCGGCGTCAACGCACGCAAGGCCGGGACCACCGTCTCCCACCAGGACAAGGACGGCAACGCCGTCGAGCTGCCCGTCTTCGGCACCGTCGCCGAGGCCGTCGAGAAGACCGGCGCGGACGTCTCCATCGTCTTCGTGCCGCCGGCCTTCACCAAGGACGCCGTCATCGAGGCCGTCGACGCCGGGGTCCCGCTCGTCGTCGTGATCACCGAGGGCATCCCCGTCCAGGACTCCGCCGAGTTCTGGGCCTACGCCAAGTCGCGCACCGACGAGAACGGCAAGCAGGTCACCCGCATCATCGGGCCGAACTGCCCCGGCATCATCACCCCGGGCGAGTCCCTCGTGGGCATCACCCCGGCGAACATCACGGGCAAGGGCAAGATCGGGCTGGTCTCCAAGTCCGGCACCCTGACCTACCAGATGATGTACGAGCTGCGCGACATCGGGTTCTCCACCGCCATCGGCATCGGCGGCGACCCGGTCATCGGCACCACCCACATCGACGCCCTCGAGGCGTTCGAGGCGGACCCCGAGACCGAGGCCATCGTGATGATCGGCGAGATCGGCGGCGACGCCGAGGAGCGCGCCGCGGACTTCATCAAGGCCAACGTCACCAAGCCGGTCGTCGGCTACGTCGCCGGCTTCACCGCCCCGGAGGGCAAGACCATGGGCCACGCCGGCGCCATCGTCTCCGGGTCCTCGGGCACGGCCCAGGCCAAGAAGGAGGCCCTCGAGGCCGTGGGCGTGAAGGTCGGCAAGACCCCGTCCGAGACCGCCCAGCTGATGCGGGAGATCTTCGAGGCCAAGTGACCCCGTGACGCTCCCGCCGGCCCCGTGCCGGCGGGAGCGGCAGCACGAAGGGCCCCGTCCGCGCCGCGGACGGGGCCCTTCCGCGTCCCCGGGCGTCAGAGGCGGCCCTCGAGGAACTGGGCCTGCCCCTCGCCGAAGGACCAGTCGGCGCGGGTGTTCGCGCTCACGGCCACGATCAGGTCCTGCGGGTCCAGCCCGGTGCGCTCGCGCAGCCGCTCGGCCAGGGCCCGGTAGACGGCCCGCTTCTGCGCCTCGTCGCGGCCCTGCTGGAGGATCTGGACGACGACGACGTCCTCGCTGCGGGTGTAGCCCAGCCCGGTGTCCTCGGCGATGATCCGGCCGGGCCGGTGCTCGGTGATGATCTGGTAGCGGTCGCGGGCGGGGGCGGCGAAGGTCTCGAGCATCACGTCCTGCACGGCGTCGGCCAGCTCGCGGAGCTGCTCGGAGGTGCGGCGGTGCTCGATGACGTCGATGCGCACGAGGGGCATGGCGGTCCTTCCGTGAAGGGGAGCGGGGTGCCACCACGGTGGCACCCCGGATACCGACATGTCAATACATCCTGACAATATGCGAAAGACCTTGCGCCCCTTCCCGCGCCGGATCCGCCCGCCGGTGGTCGTGCGCCCCGTCGGTCGGTCCGGCGGGGCGGCGGCCCGGACGCCCCGCTTGGACATAATGTCTTTACAAACTGACGTGGATGCGTATCCTGGTTGTGACGCGGACCACGGTTCCTTCCCGGGCGGTCCGCTCCGCACCCCTCGGGGCGCGGATCCCGCACGACGATCAGGAAGCAGGTCACCATGGCGCAGCAGCACGCGGCCACCGCCACCGCCCCGGCGGGGGAGCAGGCCGAGAACCCCGTCCTCATCGGCACCGCCCCGGACTCCTGGGGCGTCTGGTTCGCCGACGACCCGAAGCAGACCCCGTGGCAGCGCTTCCTCGACGAGGTCGTCGAGGCCGGCTACTCCTGGATCGAGCTGGGCCCCTACGGCTACCTGCCCACCGACCCCGCCCACCTGGCGGACGAGCTCGGTCAGCGCGGGCTGAAGGTCTCCGCCGGGACGGTGTTCACCGCCTTCCACCGCGGCGCCGACCAGTGGGAGGAGGCCTGGGAGCCCGCCCGGCGGGTGGCCGAGCTGACCGCGGCGATGGGCGGTGAGCACATCGTCGTCATCCCCGCCATGTGGCGCGACGACGTCACCGGGGAGGCCGTGGAGGACGAGCACCTGAGCGCCGAGCAGTGGCAGGCCCTGTGCGCGGGCCACGACCGGCTCGGCAAGGTGCTGCGCGAGGAGTACGGGCTGCAGCAGCAGTTCCACTCCCACGCCGACTCCCACGTGTGCGGCCAGCCCGACATCGAGACGTTCCTGCAGCGCACCGACCCCGAGCTGGTCACCCTGTGCCTGGACACCGGGCACGCCGAGTACGGCGGGGCCTCCTCCGTGGACCTGATCCGCACGTACCCCGAGCGCATCGGCTACCTGCACCTGAAGCAGATCGACCCCGTGGTCCTGGAGCGGGTCCGCCGCGAGAACCTCACCTGGGCCGCCGCGAACCTCGCCGGCGTCATGGTCGAGCCGCCCGCGGGCCTGCCCGACCTCGCCGCGGTCGTCGCCGAGGTCGAGAAGCTCGGCCGGCCGGTCTTCGGCATCGTGGAGCAGGACATGTACCCCGTCTCCTCCTTCGACGTCCCGCTGCCCATCGCCACGCGCACCCGCTCCTACCTCACCGGCTGCGGCTCCCGCACCCGCGTCCGCTGAGGCCCCGCCCCGATCCCGGAGGAACGAGATGAAGATCGCCCTCGACCCGACGCCCTTCCACCACACGCACTCCCTGCTGGAGTTCCCGGCGCTGGCCCGCGAGCTCGGCTACGACCACCTGCAGCTGACCCCCCACCCGGACTTCCTGCCCTTCTTCAACCACCCCAAGGCCGACGACCGCCTCGTCGCCGACCTGCGCCGGGCCTGCCGCGACGCCGGGGTGCAGATCGCCTCCGTGCTGCCCGTGCTGCGCTGGTCCGCCCCGGACCCGGACGCCCGCGAGGCCGCCGTGCGCTACTGGAAGCGGGCCATCCGGATGACCGTGGACCTCGGCGTGCAGCAGATGAACACCGAGTTCCAGGGCCGGCCCGAGCTGGCCGAGGAGTCCGAGCGCGCCTTCTACCGCTCGATGGAGGAGCTGCTGCCGATCATCGAGCGCGAGGGCGTCCACATCGCGATCGACCCCCACCCCGACGACTTCGTGGAGCAGGGCCTGGCCGCCTGGCGGGTGATCCGCGGCGTGAACTCCCCGTACCTGGGCTTCGCCTACGTCGCCCCCCACACCTTCCACATGGCCGACGAGCCCCTCGAGATCATGCGCACGGTCGGCGACCGGATCCGCGTGGTGCACGTGGCCGACAGCATGGACCACCGCCGCTCGCACGGGCTGCGCTACATCACCAACCCGCCCGGCAGCCCGGCCCGCGTCCACCAGCACCTGCGGATCGGCGACGGCGACGTCGACTGGGACGAGTTCTTCGGCGGTCTCGCCGAGACCGGCTTCCTCGACCGCGAGGAGACGGTGATGGTCTCCTCGGTCTTCGCCGAGAACGAGAACGCGGTGGCGGTCTCCCGCTACCAGCTCGAGCAGATGACGGAGCGCGCCGAGGCCGCCCGGAGCGCCGTCCGGTCCCGCGGCACGCAGAAGGAGGAGGTGCGGGCATGAGCCACGACGTCGTGACCATGGGGCGCATCAGCGTCGACATCTACCCCAACGAGATCGGGATGGGCCTCGAGGACGTCACCAGCTTCGGGAAGTACCTCGGCGGCTCGCCGGCCAACGTCGCCGTCGCCGCGGCGCGCCACGGCGAGTCGGCGGCGCTGATCAGCCGCACCGGCGAGGACCCCTTCGGCACCTACCTGCACCGGGAGCTCGTGCGCTACGGGGTGGACGACACGTTCGTCACCCCCGTGCCCGGGCTGCAGACCCCGGCGACCTTCTGCGCGATCATGCCGCCGGAGGACTTCCCGCTGTACTTCTACGGCCGCTTCCCCACGGCCCCGGACCTGCAGATCCGGCCCGAGGAGATCGACACCGCGACCGTGCGCGACGCCCGGATCCTGTGGTCGACCGTCACGGGCCTGTGCCAGGAGCCCTCCCGCTCGGCGCAGCTGGCCGCCCACACCGCCCGCCCGCGCGAGCAGCTGCGCCCCGACCAGCACACGGTCCTCGACCTCGACTACCGCCCGATGTTCTGGGCCTCCGAGGAGGAGGCCCGGGAGCAGGTCCACGAGCTGCTCCGGCACGTGAGCATCGCCATCGGCAACGACAAGGAGTGCGCCGTGGCCGTGGGGGAGGGCACCCCCGACGAGCAGGCCGACCGGCTGCTCGAGGCCGGGGTGCGCATCGCCGTGGTCAAGCTCGGCCCCGAGGGCGTCATGGCCAAGACCCGCGAGGAGCGCGTGGTCTCCGCCCCCGTGCCCGTCGAGACCGTCAACGGCCTCGGCGCCGGCGACTCCTTCGGCGGGGCGTTCTGCCACGGCCTCAACCAGGGCTGGCCCCTCGAGCAGGTCCTGGACTACGCCAACGCCGCCGGTGCCATCGTCGCCTCCCGGATCTCCTGCTCGGACGCGATGCCCACCCCCGACGAGGTCTTCCAGCTGCTGCGCGAGCGCGGCCGCGCCGTTCCCGAAGGAGCCACCCGATGAGCACCACCGAGATCGAGGTCGGCACGACCGCCGACCCCCGCCGCTACGAGCACCTCAGCCGCATCCGGCTCGAGGACCCCCGGGCGGTGCAGCGGGCGGCCGACTCCCGGCGCCGCCACCCCGGGCTCGTCTACGGCCGGCAGAACTTCATCGTCGCCGCCGACCACCCCGCCCGCGGGGCCCTCACCGTCCGCGGGGACGAGCGCGCGATGGCCGACCGCCGGGACCTGCTCGACCGGCTGCTCGTCGCGCTGGCCAACCCCCGCGTGGACGGCGTGCTCGCGTCCCCGGACGTGCTGGACGACCTGCTGCTGCTCGGGGCCCTGGACGGCAAGCTCGTCTTCGGGTCCATGAACCGCGGCGGGCTGCCCGGGCTGGTCAACGAGATCGACGACCGCTTCACCGGTCACACCGCCGACGCGCTGGACCGCATCGGCGCCGACGGCGGCAAGATGCTCACCCGCATCTGCTTCGAGGACCCGCACACGACCTCCGTCCTGGAGGCCACCGCCCAGGCCGTGGACGCCCTCTCCCGGCTCGGCCTCGTGGCCATGGTCGAGCCCTTCATCTCCCGGACCACCGACCGCGGGATCGTCAACGACCTCTCCACCGACGCCGTGATCCGCTCCGTGGCCATCGCCCAGGGCCTCGGCGGGTCCTCCGCCCACACGTGGATGAAGCTGCCCGTGGTCGGGGAGATGGAGCGGGTCATGGCCGCCACCACCCTGCCCACGGTGCTGCTGGGCGGCGACCCGTCCGGTGAGCCCGAGGAGGTCTTCGCGACCTGGGCCGCCGCGCTCGCCCTGCCCGGCGTGCAGGGCCTGACGGTCGGGCGGACCCTGCTCTACCCGGAGGACGGCGACGTCGCCGGGGCCGTGGCCACCGCCGCGTCGCTGCTGAAGGGCCACCCGGCCCAGGAAGGAGTCGCTCGATGAGCACCCGCACCCTCTCCGTCTCCCAGGCGCTCGTGGAGTTCCTGGCCAACCAGTGGACGGTCGACCGCGTGGGCGGCACCGAGCACCGGGAACGGACGATCCCCGGGATGTTCGGCATCTTCGGCCACGGCAACGTGGCCGGCGTCGGGCAGGCGCTCAAGCAGTACCAGGCGAGCGACCCCCGGCTGATGCCCTACTACCAGGGCCGCAACGAGCAGGCGCAGGTCCACCAGGCCGTCGGCTGGGCCCGGCACACCCGGCGCCGCTCCACCTTCGCGGTGAGCACCTCGATCGGCCCCGGCGCGACCAACATGGTCACCGGCGCCGCCCTGGCGACCACCAACCGGCTGCCGGCGCTGCTGCTGCCCTCCGACCAGTTCGCGTCCCGCGCCCCCGACCCCGTGCTCCAGCAGCTCGAGCGCCCCGACGCCGGGGACCTGACGGTCAACGACGTCTTCCGCCCGGTCTCCCGGTTCTTCGACCGGGTCTGGCGGCCCGAGCAGCTGTTCTCCGCGCTGCTCAACGGGATGCGCGTGCTCACCGACCCGGCCGAGACCGGTGCGGTGACCATCGCCCTGCCCCAGGACGTGCAGGCCGAGACGCTCGAGGTGCCCGAGGAGTTCCTCGCCCCGCGGGAGTGGCGGATCCGCCGCCCCGCCCCGGAGGAGGAGGACGTCCGCGCGGCCGTCGCCGCGATCCGGGCCGCCGAGCGGCCCGTCGTGATCGCCGGCGGCGGGGTGCACTACGCCTTCGCGACCGAGGCGCTGCGGGAGTTCGCCGAGACCACCGGCATCCCCGTGGCCTACACCCAGGCCGGGGTCGGCGTGCTCGACTGGGACCACCCCCGGTGCCTGGGCGCGGTGGGCTCCACCGGGTCCACCGCCGCGAACGCCGTGGTGGCGGAAGCGGACCTCGTGATCGGCATCGGCACCCGCTACGAGGACTTCACCACCGCCTCCCGCACCGCCTTCCAGCACCCCGGGGTGCGCTTCCTCAACATCAACGTGGCCGCGTTCGACGCCCACAAGCTCGGCACCTCCCTGCCGGTCGTCGCCGACGCCCGCAAGACCCTCGTCGAGCTGACGAAGGCACTCGGCGGGTACCGGGTCGGCGCGGACCTCGCCGAGACCGTCGCGACCGAGAAGCGGCGCTGGGACGGGATCGTCGACGACGCCTTCGGCGACCGGCACGAGCCCCTGCCCAGCCAGAACGAGATCATCGGCGCCGTCAACGGGGCCATGGCCGAGCGCGACGTCGTCATCTGCGCCGCCGGCTCCCTGCCCGGGGACCTGCACAAGATGTGGCGGGTCAAGGACCCGTACGGCTACCACGTCGAGTACGCCTACTCCTGCATGGGCTACGAGATCGCCGGCGGCCTGGGCGTCAAGCGCGCAGCACTGGCCGAGGCCGCCCGCGACGGCCAGGACCCGCGCGACGTCGTCGTCATGGTCGGGGACGGGTCGTACCTGATGATGCACACCGAGCTCGTCACGGCCGTGGCCGAGGGCCTCAAGCTCGTGGTCGTGCTCATCCAGAACCACGGCTACGCCTCGATCGGCGCGCTGTCCGAGCAGCTGGGCTCCCAGCGCTTCGGCACGAAGTACCGCTACCTCGACGAGGACCGGCACAGCTTCGACGACGGCTCGACGCTGCCGATCGACCTGGCCACCAACGCCGAGTCCCTGGGGGTGCGCGTCCTGCGCGTCGAGCCCGGGGAGGGCGTGATCGACCGGCTCGCCGAGGCCGTCGCGCAGGCCAAGGCCGCCCCCGAAGGCTCCGGGCCGGTGCTCGTGCACGTCGAGTCCGACCCGCTGATCGACGCCCCCAGCTCCGAGTCCTGGTGGGACGTGCCCGTCACGGCCACCGCCGAGCTGGACTCCACGAACGAGGCCTACGCGCTCTACCAGCAGCACAAGTCCCGGCAGCGCCCGCTGCTCGGGAACTGAAGGAGGATCCCATGACCCAGCAGATCGAGACGACCCAGCAGATCGAGCACTTCATCGCCGGGGCCCGCACCGCCGGCTCCGGGCAGCGCACCCAGGAGGTGTACAACCCCGCGACCGGGGAGGCCACCGGTGTGCTGCACCTGGCCGACCGCGAGGACCTCGAGCGCGCCGTCTCGGCCGCCCGAGCGGCGGCCGGGACGTGGGGCGAGATGTCCCTGGCCCGGCGCACGGCGGTGCTGTTCCGGTTCCGCGAGCTGGTGGCCGCCCACACGGACGAGCTGGCCGCCCTGATCACCGCCGAGCACGGCAAGGTCCTCTCCGACGCCAAGGGCGAGGTGGGCCGCGGCCTGGAGGTCGTCGAGTTCGCCTGCGGGATCGCCGAGCAGCTCAAGGGCGAGTTCTCCGACCAGTTCTCCACCGGCATCGACGTCTACTCCTTCCGCCAGCCCCTGGGCGTGGTCGCCGGGATCACCCCGTTCAACTTCCCCGTGATGGTGCCGCTGTGGATGGCCCCGGTCGCGATCGCCACCGGCAACGCGTTCATCCTCAAGCCCTCCGAGCGCGACCCCTCCCCGTCGCTGCTGCTCGCCGAGCTGTGGCAGCGGGCCGGACTGCCCGACGGCGTCTTCCAGGTGCTGCACGGGGACAAGGAGACGGTCGACGGGCTGCTCACCCACCCCGAGGTCGACGGCATTTCCTTCGTGGGCTCCACCCCGATCGCCAAGTACGTCCACGAGACCGCCACGAAGCACGGCAAGCGCGTCCAGGCCCTGGGCGGGGCGAAGAACCACGCCGTGGTCCTGCCCGACGCCGACATGGACATCGCCGCCGACAACATCAACGCCGCGGCCTTCGGCTCCGCCGGCGAGCGCTGCATGGCGATCTCCGTGGCCGTGGCCGTGGGCGAGGCGGCCGACCTGCTCGTGGACAAGCTCGCCGAGCGCGCCCGGGGCATCCGCGTCGGCAACGGCATGGAGGCCTCCTCGGAGATGGGCCCGGTGATCACCCCGGCCTCCAAGGAGCGGATCCGCCGGATCGTCACCGCCGCGGAGGAGGACGGCGCGGCCGTGGTCGTCGACGGCCGCGACCTGATCGTCGAGGACCACGAGAACGGCTTCTTCGTGGGCCCGACCGTGATCGACCGGGTGCGCCAGGACATGACGGCCTACGAGGAGGAGATCTTCGGCCCCGTGCTCGCGGTGCTGCGGGTCGACAGCCTCGAGGAGGCCGTCGAGGTCATCAACGCCAACCCCTACGGCAACGGCACGGCGATCTTCACCTCCTCGGGGGCCTACGCCCGCCAGTTCAAGCGGCAGGTCACCGTGGGCATGATCGGGGTCAACGTCCCGATCCCCGTGCCCGTCGCCTGGCACTCCTTCGGCGGCTGGAAGGACTCGCTGTTCGGCGACCACCACATCTACGGCCCGGACGGGGTGCGCTTCTACACCCGCGGCAAGGCCGTGACCGAGCGCTGGCCCGAGCCCCACCACGCCTCCGGCGCCTCGTTCGCCTTCCCCTCGTCCTCCGACTGAGACCCGCGGAGCCCAGGACGTCCCCGTCGCCGTGCGGCGGGGACGTCCTCGTCCCGCAATTGTCTTTACATGAGGACAAGAAACGCTAGGCTGGGGCGCAGCGCCTGTGACGGGCACCACGACCGATCGACCACCCCTCCCCGCCGCACCGGCGGGACGGAAGGAGCACCTCCCATGAACGCACCGCTGCGCATCGCCGTCGTCGGCGCCGGCCGCATGGGCGCCGACCACATCGAGCGCCTCCACCGGCGCATCGCCGGCGCCGAGGTGGCCGCCGTCGTCGACATCGACCGCCCCCGCGCGGAGGCCGCCGTGGCCCACATCCCCGGCGCGGTCGCCCACACCGACTTCCAGGAGGTCCTGGACCGGGACGACATCGACGCCGCGCTGCTCGCGACCCCCGGCTTCCTGCACGAGCAGGTGCTGCTGCCGGCCCTCGGGAAGGGGCTGCCGGTGCTGTGCGAGAAGCCCCTGACCCCCGACGCCGAGTCCTCGTGGCGCGTCGTGCAGGCCGAGGTCGCCGCCGGGCGCCAGCTCGTCCAGGTCGGCTTCATGCGCCGCTTCGACACCGGCTACCTCGCCCTGCGCCGGATGATCGAGGAGAGGACCTACGGCGAGCTGCTCACCCTGCACCACCAGCACCGCAACCCCACGACCCCGCCGGGGTTCACCAACGAGATGATCATCAACGACTCGGTGGTGCACGAGTTCGACGCCGTGCGCTTCTTCACCGGCGAGGAGATCGTCAGCGTCCAGGTCCGGATCGGGCGCTCGACCCGCAACGCCCCCGAGGGCCAGCGCGACCCGCAGCTGGTGCTCATGGAGACCGAGTCCGGCGTCCTCGCCCAGGTCGAGGCCTACGTCAACGCCCGCTTCGGCTACCAGGTCTCCACCCAGGCCTCCTTCGAGACCGGTGTGGTCGGCATCGGCGGCGACCAGGAGCCCTACGTGCGCACCGAGGGCCGCTGGGGCGGATCGGTCACCCCCGGCTTCGAGGAGCGCTTCGCCGAGGCCTACGACCGCGAGATCCAGGCGTGGGTGGAGGCGACCGCCCGCGGCGAGATCGGCGGGCCCTCCGCGTGGGACGGCTACGCCACCGCGGCGTGCTGCGAGGCCGGTGTGCGGGCCCAGTCCTCCGGGGAGACGGTGCCCGTCCACCTCGAGGCCAAGCCCTCCCTCTACGCCTGAGCGCGTCCGGGGGTGCGGGGCCCCGCACCCCCGGCCCCTCCTCGTCCCCGCCCTCGGTGGGCCGGCGCCTCCCCGCCCCCGGCCCTCAGCGGGCCGGGGGCGGGGCCGTGGTGCGCCGCAGCACCAGCCGGGGCTCGAGCAGCAGGCTCCGCCCGGCGGGCGGCTCCCCGCCGATGCGGGCCAGCAGGCGCTGCGCGGCCGCCGCCCCGATCGCGGCGTTGCGGCTGTCGACCGTGGTCAGCTCCAGCAGGTGGGTCGCGGCGACCGGGGAGTCGTCGTAGCCGATCACCGACAGGTCCGCGGGCACGCGCCGGCCGCGCTCGCGGGCCGCGGCCAGCGCGCCCATCGCCATGGTGTCGTTGGCCGCGAACAGGGCGGTCAGTCCCGGGTGCGCGTCGAGCAGCCGGCCCGCGGCGACCCATCCGTCCTCCTCCGTGGTCGTGCCCGCGCCGGCCGCCGTCCGTGCGGCCACCTCCGCCTCCGCGGCGGCGGCCGCGAAGCCCTCCGCCCGCAGCCGTGCGGCGCCGCCGCCGCCGGTCAGGTGGCCGATCTCCCGGTGCCCGAGCTCCAGCAGGTGCCCGGTGGCCAGGCGGGCCCCGTGCCGGTCGTCGTTGGCCACGACGTCCGCGCCCGGCACCTCCCGGTCGCGGTGGCCGGCCACGACGACCGGCAGGTCCTCCGGCACGCGCATGGCCGCGCTCGGCTCGGTCGCGAGCACCAGGCCGTCGGCGCGCATCGACAGGAAGCCCTCCAGCGGGCTCGCCCCGACGTGGGCGTTGAGGGTGTGGTCGGCGACCGCGATCCGCAGCCCGTGCGGGGCCAGTCCCTGCTGCAGCCCGCGCAGCAGCTCGACGAACCACTGGTTGCGGTAGTCGTCGATGAGCACGCCGACCGTGCGGGCGGTGGCCCCGGCCAGGGTCGCGGCCGCCTGGCTGGGGCGGTAGTCCAGCCGCGCCATGGCCTCGAGCACCGCGGTGCGCCGCGCGTCCGAGACGTTCGGGGACCCCCGCAGGACCAGGGAGACCAGCGACTTCGAGACGCCGGCGGCGCGGGCGACGTCGTAGATGGTGGGGGCCCGCCCCGGGCGACAGCTCATCCGGTCCTCCTCGTCGAAATTGTCCTGACAAACCTCTTGACGAGGTTCCACGGTCGATCCTACCGTTGTTTGGAGCGCTCCAAAGTGAGCTGCCGCACAGGCGCCCGATCCCGTGGCGGCCTCCGTCCCCGTCTCCCCAGGAGAAACCATGACTGACAGCATCGGCATCGCCGTCATCGGCGCCGGCATGGCCGGGCAGGCCCACGCGGCCGCCTACCGCGTGGCCCCCACGCTCTACGATCCCGTCCTGCCGCCGCTGCGCTACGTCGCCGTCGGCGACGTCAACGAGACCCTGGGTGGGCACGTGGCCCGGCGCTACGGCTACGCGAAGGCCGTCGGCTCCTGGGAGGCGATCGCGGAGGACCCGGAGGTCGACGTGGTCAGCGTGGTGATCGCCAACCGCTTCCACCGCCAGGTGGTCGAGGGCCTGCTCGAGGCCGGCAAGCACGTGCTGTGCGAGAAGCCGCTGAGCGACACCCTTGACGACGCCCGGGCCATGGCCACCGCGGCCGCCCGGGCCGAGTCCCTCGCTCGCATCGGCTTCACGTTCCGCCGCACCCCCGGCATCGCCGCAATCCGGGACCTGATCCAGGACGGCACCCTGGGGAAGGTCCTGCACTTCAGCGGCCGGTACTGGACCGACTACGGGTGCAGCCCGAAGGCCCCGATGAGCTGGCGCTACAAGGGCGGTCCCGGTTCGGGGGCCCTGGCCGACGTGGGCAGCCACCTGTCCTACGTCGCAGAGTTCCTCTGCGGGGACATCGCCTCGGTGTCCGGGGGCCGGCTGGCCACCACCATTGCCGAACGCCCCCTGCCCGTGGGTGCGGTCACCGGCCACCACCTGGTGGAGGTCAGCGACACCTGCGAGCCGGTGGAGAACGACGACTACGCCGCCTTCTCCGCCGAGTTCGCCCAGGGCGCGGGCAGTCTGGAGGTCTCCCGGGTGGCGGCCGGGCACCCCAACACGCTGACGTTCGAGGTGTTCTGCGAGAAGGGCGCGGCCCGGTTCGACCAGCTGCGTCCCGCCGAGATCGAGCTGTACCTGCACGAGGGGCCGGACGCCGTCAACGGCTACCGCACCGTCACCCTCGGCCCTCAGCACCCCTATCTCGGCGGCGGGCTGGCAATGGACGCCCCGGGGGTGGGCTTCGGCCAGAACGACGCCTTCGGCTACCAGGCCCGCGCATTCCTGGAAGAGGTCGCCGGCCTGGGCGAGGACGTCTCGCTGCCGCGCAACGCGTCCTTCGCCGAGGGCGTGCACAACATGGAAATCCTCGAGGCCGCCGTGGAGTCGGCCACCAACCACGGAAAGAAGGTCCTCCTGTGAAGCTCGGCGTCTACAGCGCGATCCTGCACGACCGGCCCCTGCCCGAGGCCCTGGAGGTCGTCGCGGACCTCGGCCTGGCCGGCATCGAGATCAACACCGGCGGGTTCCTGCCGGCCGTCCACGTCCCGAACATGGATCAGATCCTGGACAGTGACGCGGCCCGCGACGACTACCTGGGCCTCTTCGAGGGCACCGGGGTCTCGATCGCCGGCCTGAACTGCAACGGCAACCCGCTGCACCCGAAGCGGGCCATCAGCGAGAAGCACGCCGAGGACGTCCGCCGCTCCATCCGGCTGGCCGCCCGCCTGGGCCAGGACCGGGTGGTGACCATGTCCGGGCTGCCCGGCGGGGAGGCCGGGGCCACCGTGCCCAACTGGATCGTCAACGCCTGGAACTCCGCGGCCCTCGACGTGCTGGACCACCAGTGGGGGATCGTCGCCGACTTCTGGCGGGAGACCGACCGGCTGGCCGCCGACCACGGCGTCAAGGTGGCCCTGGAGCTGCACCCGCAGAACGTCGTGTTCAACACCGCCGACGTCCGCAAGCTCATCGAGCTCACCGGGGCCACCCATGTGGGGGTGGAGCTCGACGCGTCCCACCTGTTCTGGCAGCAGATGGACCCGGTCGCCGTCGTCCGTGAGCTCGGCCCGCTGGTCCTCCACGCCGCCGCCAAGGACGTGCGGATCAACCGGGAGAACGCCGCGCTCTACGGGGTGCTGGACAACAGCTTCCGCCGCCTCCCGCCCGAGGAGGAGCGCACCAACCTGGGCGGCGACGAGTGGGCCAACGAGTGGCCGAAGAACTCCGCGTGGGACTTCGTGGCCCTGGGCCGCGGCCACGACACCGCGTACTGGACGGAGTTCCTCGCCGCCCTGCAGGAGGTCGACCCCGACATGGCGGTGAACATCGAGCACGAGGACACCTCCCTCGGCCGGATCGAGGGCCTCGAGATCGCCGCTAGCGTGCTCAAGGACGCCGCCGCGGCCCTCGAGGCCCGCGGCTGAACGTCCCCGGAACCGGCTGCGGCCCCGCCCACGTGGGCGGGGCCGCAGCCGGTTCCGGGACGTGCGCTCAGCGGCCGAAGGGCAGCCGCGGGTCGATCTCCGCCGCGTCCCAGGACCGGCGGACCCAGCCGTGGTGCGGGTCGTCGCTGATCAGCCACTCCCGCACCCGGCCCGGACCGGCCATGACGTTGAGGTAGTACAGGTCGTAGCCCGGGGCCGCCATCGCGGGGCCGTGCCAGCCGTAGGGCACGAGGACGACGTCGCCCGAGCGCACCTCCGCGCTGACGTCGATCGGCCGCTCGTCCGAGGCGTAGACCCGCTGGTAGCCCATGGGGTCCGCCCCCTCCGGGCCCGGGCCCGGGACGTCCTCGGCCACGCGGGTCTCGAAGTAGTAGATCTCCTCGAGGGCGGTCTCGCCCTCCTTCTCCTCGTCGTGCTTGTGCGGCGGGTAGGACGACCAGTTCCCCGCGGGGGTGAGCACCTCGCACACGATGAACCGGTCCGCCTCCAGGGCCGCGGGCGTGCCGAAGTTGTGCACCTGCCGCGAACAGTTGCCGGCCCCGCGCAGCTCCACGGGGATCTCCTCGCGCCGCAGGTGCCGGGCGGGGTGCTCCGCCTTCGCGGGGGCCGAGGCCACGGCCACGCGACCGCCCTCCTCGGCGATCACCGTCAGATCGGTGCGCACCCCGGTGTAGAGCACGTCCGTGGGCCCGGCGAAGACCGAGGCCCGGCCCTGCAGGGCGTAGGTGGTCCCGCCCGCGTCCGCGCGGAAGGACCCCGACAGCGGCACGACGATGCGCTCCTCCGCCACGGCGTCCAGGGCCAGGCCCTCGCCCGGGCCCAGGTCGGCCACCCGCAGCCCGGTGTGCGCCCACCCGGGCACCTCGGTGGGGGAGTCGTGCCCGCCCAGGGAGACGAACCAGCCGCCGTGGGCGGCGGAGCCCTTCGGGTAGACCCACTCGGGGCGTGCGGACGTGTCGGTCATGGGATCCTCCTGCGTCTCGGGTGCTCGTGCGTTTCCGGTGGGCCCGGCCGGGCCCGGCCTCAGTGCTGGACCAGGGTCAGCTCGAAGCTGTACTTGTCCCCGCGGTAGACGTGGTGGCCCGTCTCCACGGGCCGGCCGACGTCGTCGAGCGCGGTGCGGGTCATGGACACCAGCGCCGCGCCGGGCTCCACGCCCAGCAGCGCGGCCTGCTCCTCGTCGGCGGCGACGGCCCCGACCCGCTGGTGGGCCAGCTGGAAGGTCACGCCCTGTGCGCGCATCAGCGCGTACAGCCCGTCCTGCTCCAGGCGCTCGCGGTCGAGCTCGCACCGGGAGCACGGCACCCAGTTCTCCATCAGGGCCAGCGGCTCCCCGTCCGTGCTGCGCACCCGGCGCAGGTGGTAGACCTCGTCGCCGGGGCTCAGCCCGAGCAGCTGCGCGGTCTCCTCGTCGGCCGGCACCCGGGCGAGGCCCAGGACGGCCGTGGTGGGCGAGCCCCCGCTGCTGCGCAGGTCGTCGTGGAGGCTGGACAGCTCCAGCGAGCGGCGGACCTGGCTGCCGACCACCTGGGTGCCTACGCCGCGCTTGCGCACCAGCAGCCCGGCCCGCACCAGCTGGTCCATGGCCTTGCGCATCGTGGGGCGGGAGAGGTTGAGCCGGTTGGCCAGGTCGATCTCGTTGTCCAGCTTCGTCCCCGGCGGCAGCTCGCCGGTGCGGATGGCGTCCTCCAGGGCCTGTGCCACCTGGTGGTACAGGGGCACGGGGGAGTTCTTGTCGACGGCGAGTCGGAGCGGTGCGGCCACGGGGTCCTCCAGCGGGGTTCGGGCGTCGTGCCGGCGGGCGGCGCTGGGTCCAGCGTACCGCGCGGAACGATCTTGTCGTTATGTCCATACATTCTATTGACAACTGTGAGCTGTGTCACCCACCATGATCCGCAGGCGGTACGGCCGAGGAGCGCACAGCGGCGCGGGGCCCCGCCACGAGAGGAGAATCCCCATGAACCAGCGACGCACCACCCGCGCCCGGCGGCGGCTCGCCGCGGCGGCCCTGCTCGTCCCGGCCCTGGCCCTGACGGCCTGCTCGAGCGAGGGTGGCCGCACGGAGGCGCAGGGCGGCGGCGAGGGCGGCGGGGAGGTCGCCTCGACCGAGCGGATGAAGGTCGCCATGGTCACGCACGCCCCTCCCGGGGACACCTTCTGGGACACCATCCGTGCCGGGGCCGAGGAGGCCGCGGCCAAGGACAACGTCGAGTTCCTCTACGCCTCCGATCCCGAGGGCGGGCGCCAGGCGCAGCTCGTCCAGCAGTACATCGACCAGGACGTCGACGGGATCGCAGTGACCCTGGCCAAGCCCGACGCCCTGCGCGACGTCCTGCAGCGGGCCGAGGACGCCGGCATCCCGGTCGTCTCGCTCAACGCGGGCGAGCAGGAGTTCGCCGAGGTCGGGGCGTTCGCGCACTTCGGCTCCGACGAGCAGCTGGCCGGGCGCACCGCGGGCGAGCGGCTCGCGGAGGAGGGCGTGCAGCACCCCGTCTGCGTGATCCAGGACCAGGGCCACGTGGGCCTCGAGGCCCGGTGCGCGGGCGTGAAGGAGGCGCTGCCTGAGACGGAGATCCTCTACGTGCAGGGCACCGACATGACCCAGGTCGCCTCGACGGCCACCGCCAAGCTGCAGTCCGCCCAGGAGGCCGACGCGATCATCGGCCTCGGCGCCCCCATCACCATGACGCTGCTCGACGCCAAGGCGGACGCCGGCAGCGACGTGACGGTCGCCTCCTTCGACCTCAACGGCGACCTGGCCCAGGCGATCGTGGACGGCGACGTGCTGTTCACCGTCGACCAGCAGCCGTGGCTGCAGGGCTACCTCTCCGTCGACGCCCTGTGGCAGGACCACCGCGGCGCCTTCCGGATCGGCGGCGGGCAGCCGACCCTGACCGGCCCGGCGATCGTCGACCGGGACAACGCCGAGCAGGTCCTCCAGTACGCGGAGGAGGGCATCCGCTGAGCGGGGCCCTTTCCCAGGACCGCACCCAGGCTCTCGACCAGGAGAAGAATCCCATGTCCTCCACCCGCACCCCGGCCGCCCCGGCGCCGGACCGCGAGCCGGCGCCCGGCGCCGCTCCCACGCCCACAGCCGCCGCCCCGGCCGACGAGCGGGTCCAGACCCGCGGCCTGCTCGGGGCGCTGCTGGCCCGGCCCGAGATCGGCGCGCTCGTCGGCGCCGTCGTCGTCGGGCTGTTCTTCGCGATCGCCGCCCCGTCGATCACCCAGGCGCAGTCGATCTCCACCGTGCTCTACGGGGCCTCGACCATCGGGATCATGGTGGTCGGGGTGTCGCTGCTGATGATCGGCGGGGAGTTCGACCTCTCCACCGGCGTGGCCGTGATCTCCTCGGCCCTGACGGCCTCGCTGTTCAGCTGGTACTTCGGGCTCAACGTCTGGGTCGGGGTCGCCGTGGCCCTGCTGACCTCCCTGGCGATCGGGCTGGTCAACGGCGTGCTGCTGATGCGCACGAAGCTGCCCTCGTTCATCGTCACCCTGGCGACCTTCCTGATGCTCACCGGCCTCAACCTCGCCCTGACCCGCCTGATCGGCGGCTCCGTCTCCTCCCCGTCGATCAGCGGCATGGACGGCTTCGCCGCCGCCAAGGCGGTCTTCGCCTCCTCGGTCGAGGTGGGCGGGGTGAGCATCCGGATCACGGTGTTCTACTGGATCGCCCTCGTGGCGATCGCCTCGTTCGTCCTGCTGAAGACCCGGATCGGCAACTGGATCTTCGCCGTGGGCGGGGACCCCGACGCCGCCCGTGCGGTGGGCGTGCCCGTGGCGCGCACCAAGATCGGGCTGTTCATGGGCGTGGGCCTGTGCGCCTGGCTCGTGGGCATGCACAACCTCTTCGCCTTCGACTCCGTGCAGTCCGGGGAGGGCGTGGGCAACGAGTTCCTCTACATCATCGGCGCGGTGATCGGCGGGTGCCTGCTCACCGGCGGCTTCGGCTCCGCGATCGGCGGGGCGATCGGCGCCCTGATCTTCGGCATCGCCTCCCGCGGCATCGTCTACGCCGAGTGGAACCCGGACTGGTTCAAGTTCTTCCTGGGCCTGATGCTGCTGCTCGCCACGATCGTGAACATGTACGTGCGCAAGCGCGTCGAGAGGAAGTGACCACCGTGTCGACCCACCCCACCACCGCACCCGCCGGCGGCACCACGGCCGAGCGCGGTCCGGCCCACCTGGTCTCCCTCGAGAACGTGGGCAAGCGCTACGGCAACGTCATCGCCCTGCGCGAGGTGACCATGGCCGTGGACGCCGGCAAGGTCACCTGCGTGCTCGGCGACAACGGCGCCGGCAAGTCCACCCTGATCAAGATCATCGCCGGGCTGCACCAGCACACCGACGGCACCCTGTACGTCAACGGGGAGGAGACCACCTTCGGCTCCCCGCGCCAGGCCCTCGACGCCGGGATCGCCACCGTCTACCAGGACCTGGCCGTGGTGCCCCTGATGCCGGTGTGGCGCAACTTCTTCCTCGGCTCCGAGCTCACCACCGGGTTCGGACCCTTCCGGCGGCTGGACACCGCCCGGATGAAGGCGATCACCAAGCAGGAGCTGGCCGACATGGGCATCGACCTGCGCGACGTCGACCAGCCCATCGGCACCCTCTCCGGCGGCGAGCGCCAGTGCGTGGCCATCGCCCGCGCGGTCCACTTCGGGGCGAAGGTGCTCATCCTCGACGAGCCCACCGCGGCCCTGGGCGTGAAGCAGTCCGGGGTCGTGCTGCGCTACATCCTCCAGGCCAAGGAGCGGGGGCTGGGGGTCGTGTTCATCACCCACAACCCGCACCACGCCTACCCGGTGGGCGACCGGTTCCTGCTGCTCAAGCGCGGGCGGTCGATCGGCTACTACGAGAAGTCCGGGATCGCCCTGGGCGACCTCACCGCCCAGATGGCCGGCGGGGCCGAGCTCGAGGAGCTCACCCACGAGCTCGCCCAGCTCGGCGGGCACACCACCCAGATGCAGCAGGTCCGGGCCGACATGGCCGAGTCCCTCGCCCGGCCCCGCCGCCAGGGCTGAGCGCCCGCTCCGGGACCCCGGCCCCCGCCCCCGTGGACCGCGCCCGGGTGCGGGGGCCGGCCCACGCCCGGGCGCGGCGCGGAGCGGGCGCCCCGGCGGCTCAGTGCGGGGGAGGGGCGGTGCTGTGCCGGACCTGGAGCACGGGGGGCAGCAGCTCGTCCGGGGGCCGCGGGGCCCCCGGTGCGAGCCGGCCGAGGAGCAGCTCGCCGGCCCGGACCCCGGCCGCGCGGCCGGCCGTGTCCACGGAGGTGAGCCCGATCCGGCGCAGCTGCGCCAAGGGGGTGTTGTCGTAGCCCGCCACCGAGAGGTCCCCGGGGACCGCCAGGCCCAGCTCCTCGGCGGCGGAGAGCACCCCGAGGGCGACGACGTCGTTGACGGCGAAGACCGCCGTGGGGCGCTCCGGCCCGGCCAGCAGTGCCCGGGCGGCGCGGTGGCCGGCCTCCTCGGTGAGGTCCGCCGGGACGACGCGGACCTCGCGCGCGAGGCCGGCCGCGCGCATGGCGTCCTCGTAGCCGCGCCTGCGCGCCGCCCCCACCGCCGTGTCCCCGCCGTCCACGTGGGCGATCCGGCGGTGGCCCAGCGCCACGAGGTGGCCGACCACGAGCCCCGCCCCGGCGACGTCGTCGTTGGTCACGACCGTCACCTCCGGTGCCGGGCCCGCCGGGGCCCCGAGGGCGACGGTGGGCACCTGCGCCGCCGCCCGGGCCAGCACGGGGCTCTGCGGCAGGGTGCCCACGAGCACGAGGCCCTCGACGTTGAGCTCCAGCAGCTTGGGGACCAGCGAGCCGCCGCTGCGCGAGTCGAGCCGGAAGTCGCCCATGAGCACCTGCAGGCCCGCGGCGTCCAGCCGGGTGCCGAGTCCCTCGACCGCGCCGGTGAACCAGGGGTTGCGCAGGTCGTTGAGCACCACACCCACGATGCGGCTGCGCGACTCGACGAGCGCACGGGCGGCCGCGTTGGGCCGGTAGCCCAGCTCCTCGGCCGCCCGGCGCACGGCCTCGCGCTTCGGCTCGCTCACGTAGCCGGTGCCGCGCAGGGCCAGCGAGGCCGCCGACTTGGAGACGCCGGCCCGCCGGGCGACGTCGACGATGGTCGCGGCGCGGCGGCGCGGCGGCGTGGTCATGGTGCTCCTTCCGGTCCCCGGCCGGCTCCGGGGCCGGCGCGCGTTGACGCGCTCCGCGTCCGTCCCTAGCCTAGACCCCGACATGGGAACGTTCCAATACTGTTCCCGCCCGGGCCCCGGCCCCCACCGCGAAGGAGCACCATGCAGCAGATCACCCTCGGACTGGCCGGCGTCGGGCGCATCGGCGTGTTGCACGCGGAGCACCTCGCCGCCCTGCGCGCCCCCCTGCGCGAGCGCGGCGTCGAGCTGCGGCTGCGGCTCACCGACGTGGCCGCCGAGCACGCCCGGACGGTCGCGGCGGCCACGGGCGCCGAGTTCCTGCCCTCCGCGGCCGAGCTGCTGGCGGCGGGGGTCGACGGCCTCGTCGTTGCCACGGGCACCGCCACCCACCCCGAGCTCATCCGGGCCGGGGTCGACGCCGGGGTGCCCGTCTTCTGCGAGAAGCCCGTCGCCCTGGACGTCGCGAGCTCCCTGCCCGTGCTCGAGCACGTCCGGCGGGCCGGCGGGACCGTGCAGATCGGCCACCAGCGCCGCTTCGACGCCGGCTACCTGCGCGCCCGCGAGGCCCTCCGCTCGGGCGAGCTGGGCAGGCTCTCGTCGCTGCGCGCGGTCACCTGCGACATGACCCCGCCGCCCGTGGAGTTCCTCGCGAGCTCCGGCGGGCTCTTCCGCGACTGCTCCGTCCACGACTTCGACGTCGTGCGCTGGCTCACCGGCCGGGAGATCGTCGAGGTCTACGCGCTCGGCTCCAACAACGGCGACCCCGCGATCGGGGCGGTGGGCGACGTCGACACGGCCCTGGCCGTGGTGACCCTCGACGACGGCACGGTCGGCACGGTCTCCGCGAGCCGCTACAACGGGGCGGGCCACGACGTGCGCCTGGAGCTGCAGGGCTCCGAGGGCACCGTCGTCGTCGGCCTCGACGACCGCGCCGCCCTGCGCTCGGCCGAGCCCGGCACCGCCTTCCCCGCGGGGCCGTCGCACCGCACCTTCGCCGAGCGCTTCGAGGACGCCTACCGCGCCGAGATGCTCGCCTTCGTCGAGCTCGTCCTGGGGGAGCGGGTCAACCCCTGTCCGCCGGAGGACGCCGTGGCCGCCGCGCGCGTGGCCGACGCCGCCCAGGAGTCCCTGCGCACCGGCGCACCGGTGCGCGTGGCCCCGGCAGGCGCCGGGGCGCACGGAACGACGGCGTCTAGTACGTACTAGACGCCGGAGCTGGTACGTACTAGCGTGGCTCGTGCTCCACCGCACGAGCCGTTCCGGCCGTGCGGCCCTCCCCGGGAAGAGGTCCCCGTGCCCCAGCACCGCGAGCTCACCGTCGGCCTGATCGGCGCCGGGCGCATCGGCTCGAACCACGCCGAGCTGCTCGCCCGCGCCGTCCCCGAGACCCTGCTCGCCGTGGTCGCCGACCCCGTGGAGGGTGCCGCCGCCCGGCTCGCCACGGCACTGGGGGTCGAGCGGGCCGCCACCGACCTCGGCGGCGTCCTCGCGGACCCGGCCCTGGACGCCGTGGTGATCACCGCCCCGGCCCGCTTCCACGCCGGGCTCGTCGAGCAGGCCGCGGCCGCCGGCAAGGCGGTCTTCTGCGAGAAGCCCGCCGGGATGGACCTCGAGGAGATCGAGCGCGTGGCCCGCGCCGTCGAGGAGCACGGCACGGTCTTCCGCGTCGGCTTCAACCGCCGCTTCGCCGACGGCTTCCCGCAGGCCCGTCGCGCCGTCGACGAGGGCCGGCTCGGGATCCCGCAGCTGCTGCGCTCCACGACCCGCGACCCCGGTCTGGCCGACCCGGCCGCGGTGGCGCCGTGGACGATCTTCCGCGAGACCCTCATCCACGACTTCGACGCCCTGAACTTCCTGAACCCGGGCGCCCGTGCGGTGGAGGTCCACGCGGTCGCCGACGCGCTCGTGGCCCCCGAGCACAAGGACGCCGGCCTGCTCGACACCGCCGTGGTGACCGTGCGCTACGACAACGGCGCGATCGCCACCGCCGAGGCCAGCTTCTCCGCCGCCTACGGCTACGACACCCGCGCCGAGGTCTTCGGCTCCGGCGGGATGGCCACCGTGGGCGAGCTCGCCGCCTCGAGCCTGCGCCTCTACGGACCGGAGGGGCTCAGCGCCGACACGCTCCGGTGCGACACCCAGTCGATGGGCCGGGCCTACGCCGCCGAGCTGCGCTCGTTCGCGCTCGCGGCCCTCGGCCGCCCCGCCGGGACGGGGCCCGAGGACCCCGCGGAGGCCCCGGGGGTGGACGCCGCCCGCGAGGCGCTGCGGATCGCCCTGGCCTGCATCGAGTCCTGCCGCACCGGCGCCCCCGTGCGCCTGCCGGCCTCGGGGGCCGGCCGGTGAGCCCGTTCGTGCTCGCCGCCAGCGCGGAGATGCTCTTCACGGACCTGCCGCTGACCGAGCGGGTCCGCCGCCTCGACGCGGCGGGCCTCGAGGTCGAGATCTGGGACTGGACCACCAAGGACCTCCCGGCGCTGGCGGCCACCGGCGCCCGCTTCGGCTCGATGACCGGCTACGTCCGCGGCGGCCTCGTGGACCCCGGCGCCGCCGACGAGCTGCTGCGCACGGCCGAGCGGTCCCTGGCCGCCGCCGAGGTGCTCGGCTGCCCGCGGCTCAACGTCCACGGCACGGGCCTCGACGCCCGCGGGCTGCCGGTGGTCCCGCACGAGGTCGTGACCGCCGCCGACCTGCTCGCCGCCGCCCGCACGCTCGAGCGCCTCGCCGCCCTCGGGGAGCGGCACGGGCGGGTCTTCACCCTCGAGAACCTCAACCGGGCCGTGGACCACCCCGGCGTCCCGTTCGCCCGCGCCGAGGAGACCCTCGCCCTCGTGGCCGCCGTGGACAGCCCCCACCTGCGCCTGAACCTGGACCTCTACCACGCCCAGATCGGGGAGGGGAACCTCGTGGAGCTGTGCCTGGCGGCCCTGCCCCACGTGGGGGAGATCCAGGTCGCCGACGTCCCGGGACGCTGCGAGCCCGGCACGGGCGAGATCCACTACCCGCGCGTCGCGGCCGCGCTCGCCGGGGCCGGGTACTCCGGCGTCGTCGCCCTCGAGGGCTGGGCCGCGGGGGACCCGGCGACCGCGCTCGAGCGCTTCCGGGAGGCCTTCACCCCGGCGGTCCCGGTCGGCGCCCCGGGCGCCGCGCCGTGAGCCCGTCGCCGCGGGACCCGGCCCGGGCCACCAGCCGCCGGGTGACCATGCGGGACGTCGCCCACGCGGCGGGGGTCTCCCAGGCCCTGGTCTCCATCGTGTTCCGGGGCGCGCCCGGCGCCGGTGAGCAGACCCGGGAGCACGTGCTGAAGGTCGCCGCCGAGCTCGGCTACCGCCGGGACGAGCGGGCCCGGCTGCTGCGCCAGGGCGCCTCCCGGCTGCTGGGCGTGGCCTTCGAGGCCGGCCAGCCCTTCCACGGTGAGCTGGTGGACGGCCTGCACGTCGCGGCCCGGGCCCTGGGGCGCGACGTCGTGCTCGCGGCCGTGACCGCCCACCGGGACGAGGCGGACGCGGTGGAGGGGCTGCTGCGCGACCGCTGTGAGGCTCTCGTCCTGCTCGGCGGGGCGCTGCCCGAGCAGCGGCTGGAGCACATCGCCCAGGAGCTGCCCGTGGTCTCGGTGACCCGGCGCCTGGAGTCCCCGGCGGTGGCCAGCGTGGCCACCGACGACCACCGGGGCGCGGTGCTCGCGGTGGAGCACCTCGCCGGGCTCGGCCACCGGCGGATCGCCTATCTCGAGGCGGGCCGCGCCGCCGGCGGCGACCGGCGCCGGGCCGGCTGGGCGGAGGCGGTCGCGGCCGCGGGACTCGGCGCGGAGGCCATCGTGGAGCCGGCCGATGCCTCGGAAGCGGGCGGCGCCGCGGCCCTGGACCGCCTGCTCGCCCGGGACCCCGCCCCCACCGCCGTCGTGGCCTTCAACGACCGCTGCGCCGCGGGGGTCGTGGGACAGGCCCTGGCGACCGGGCTCGCCGTGCCGCGGGACCTGTCGGTGGTGGGCTTCGACGACTCCGCGCAGGCGCGCCTGCCCTACCTCGACCTCACGACCCTCGCCCAGGACCCGGCCCTGCTGGCCCGCACGGCCGTGGAGCTGGCCGTCGCCCCCCGGGACGCGGCGCCGGCCGCTCACGTGGAGCTGGGCACCCGGCTCGTGGTGCGCGACAGCACGGGCCCGCCCCGGACCCGGGACCCCGACCGTCCCGACGCGCGCTGAGCCCACCCCGCCCGGCGGGACGGGCTCAGACCAGGACGATCGTGCGGTTGCCGGAGAGCACCACGCGGCCCTCGGCGTGCCACTTCACGGCGCTGGAGAGCGCCTGCATCTCGGCGTCGCGGCCCACGGCCACGAGGTCCTCCGGGGTGTGGGCGTGGTCGACCGGGATCACGCGCTGGGCGATGATCGGGCCCTCGTCGAGGTCGGCGGTGACGTAGTGGGCCGTGGCCCCGACCATCTTCACCCCCCGGGCGTAGGCCTGGTGGTAGGGCCGGGCGCCCTTGAAGCTGGGCAGGAACGAGTGGTGGATGTTGATGCACCGGCCGGAGAGCTCGCGGGTGAGCTCGTCCGAGAGGATCTGCATGTACCGGGCCAGCACCACGAGCTCGGCGTCGTAGCGGTCGACGAGCTCGAGCAGCCGCGCCTCGGCCGCCGGCTTGGTCGCGGCCGTCACGGGCACGTGGTGGAAGGGCACCTCGTGCCACTCGACGAGGGACCGGTGGTCCAGGTGGTTGGAGACCACCGCGACGATCTCGATCGGCAGCTCGCCGATGCGGGTGCGGTGCAGCAGGTCGGTGAGGCAGTGGGAGAAGCGGGAGACCATGATCAGCACCCGGGTGCGCCGCTGGACCGGCTCGAGCCGGAAGCGCATCCCGTGCCGCTCGGCGACCGGGGCGAAGCCCGCGGTGAGGGAGGCGGTGTCGGCGGTGCCCGCCTCGCTGACGGTGTGGCAGCGGATGAAGAACTCGTCCGTGAACCGGTCGGAGAAGTGCTTGACGTCGAAGATGTCGCAGCCCTGCTGGGTCAGGTTCGTCGTGATCGCGCTGACCAGACCGTGGGCCTCGGGGCAGTGGACGGTCAGGACGTGCTCGACGGTCCCTGGGTCGTTCTCGGGCATGGGCGGGCTCCTCGGCGGTGGGCTGCGGGCGGGTCCGCGCGGGGGCCGGTCGGCGGCCCGTGCGGCCCTCCGATCCTAGCGGCTGCCGCGGAGGGCCGTGCCGGGGCGGGAGCCGTGCGGGGCGGTGCGCCTGCGGGGACGCCGGGGAGCGCGGCAGGGGCGGCGGGCCCGGGAGCGGGGGTGGTGAAGACCGATGGCCGCGGGAACGGGCGGCGGAATCGCGCCCGGCGCGGGGAGAGGTGCGCCTCCGGTGGAGGACCCGCGGCCATCGGCAGGCGTTGCACGCCTCAACGAAGGAGAGCCGTGGGCTGAGCGGCTTTCAGAGCGCGGGCGCCGCAGACGGTGCACCCCCCAGTGCCTCCGAATCGGTCCTGCCCGCGCAATTTCCCCCGTTGCTGTGGTTTCCACCACGAGGCCGAGTTTATCCGACGCCCCGGTGCATTCGCACCCGCGGGCGGGCAGAAGATCGGGGCACCCGTCCCGGTCGGGCTGCGATGCCCCCCGTTCGGGGGTGCTGCGGAGGCGGCCCCGCCGCCTGGGGCGCCGTTTTCCGGGGCTGCGAACCGGTGACGGCCACCCGCGCCGGCCCGGAGGGAACGGCCCCGTCCCCACAAGTGGGGACGGGGCCGGTGCGGTGTCCGCCCGGCGTTCTCAGGCGACGCCCGTGTTGAACAGCAGCCCCAGGGCGTAGGTCGCCAGGGCGGCGCCGAAGCCGATGCCGAGCTGGCGCAGACCCCGCTTCCACGGGGAGGCGCCGGAGAGCAGGCCCACCAGGCCGCCGGTCACGAGCAGCGCCACGCCCACGAGGACGAGGGAGACGACCACGGCCGCCGCCCCGCTCAGTCCGACGAGGTAGGGCAGGATCGGCACGAGGGCGCCCGAGGCGAAGAATGCGAAGCTCGAGGCCGCCGCGCCCAGGTCGGTGCCCAGGGCCACGTGCTCCGGGCCGGGCTCCTGCTCGGCAGCGGGGTCGCGGAAGGACAGCGAGGGGTCGCAGTCGCAGTCGTGGAAGCCCAGCCGCTCGGCGGCGCGGTGCTCGGCGGCCTCCTCGCTCATCCCGCGGGCCCGGTAGATCTGCACGAGCTCGTTGGCGTCCAGGTCGAGGTTCGGGGCGGCGTGCAGGGTGACCTGGGTCGGCTGGGAGGCGTCGAGCAGCTCGCGCTGCGAGCGCACCGAGACGAACTCGCCGGCGCCCATCGACAGGGCTCCCGCCAGCAGCCCGGCCAGGCCGGTGAACAGGACCATGGCCGCCGAGGTGCCGGTCGCGCCCACGCCCATCACGAGGGCCAGGTTGGAGACCAGCCCGTCGTTGGCGCCGAAGACGGCGGCGCGGAAGTTGCCGGAGAGCTTGTGCCGGCCCTCGGTCGCCAGGGCGCGCACGATCTCCTCGTGGACGGCCTCGTCGGCGGCCATGGCGTCGGAGGCGTCCTCCTCGTCGTGGTACGGGGAGCGGCCCTCGGCGCGCTGGAGCATGGCCAGCACGAAGACCGTCCCGAGGTGCCCGGCCAGGAGCAGCAGCAGCCGGGAGTACAGGGAGGGCCGGGCGGGCCGGTCGGCCTGGGGGCCCAGCAGGCGGACCCAGTGCTCGGCGTGGCGCTGCTCGCCCTCGGCGACCTGGCGCAGGATGTCCTGCTCGCGCCCGGAGCTGCGCTCGGCGAGGCGGCGGTAGATCTCCGCCTCCGTGCGCTCCTCGGCGAGGTAGCGCCGCCAGCGGCGCACCTGGGACGGGTGCGGCTCCGGGCGGGCGGCGCCGGGGGAGTGGGCGGTGCTCATGGGGCCTTCCTCGCTCCCGGCGGGCGGGCGTGCGGGGCCTGCCGCCGAGGCGTGCGGTGGGTGCGGGTGCGGGACGGCGGGTGCGCGGAGCCGCCGCCGTCCCGGGGCAGTCTAGTGCCCGCGGCGCCCGACCGGACCCGGCCGTGGCGCAGGCCTCACCGGCCGGTGCGCGGCGGGGCCCCGTGCTCATGGGGCCTTCCTCGCTCCCGGCGTGCGGGCGGGCGCGCGGGCGGGCGCGCGGGCCTCAGGCCTCGGGGGTCGAGGGCACCCGCGTGCGGGCGGCCACGACGTCGGCGAGGCCCTCGCCGGCGGGCTCGGCGGGGAAGGACCCCACGCCCCAGTGGAAGCGGTAGGGATCGGCGCAGCCCCAGCCGAAGCGCAGGCCGTCGACGAGCTTCTGGGCCGCCTCCCGGAACCCCGTGGGACCGGTGGTCCACGGCTGGTCCCACCCGGCGGGCTCCTCCCACTCGTCCTCGTGGAAGAAGGTGGCGTCCACCGGCCACTCGGCGTGGACGAACTGCCCGCCCGAGAGCACCGCGCACCGCACGCCCTGCGGCCCGGACTCGGCCCAGGCGGCCGGGGACTCGGCCCCCGGATGCACGGGCTCGTACTCGACGACGAGGAAGTCGTTCCAGGGCAGGCGGGCCAGGACCGTGGTGATCAGCCGCTGCAGGTCCTCCCACACCTCCTCACCGGCCGGCTGCGGGTCCGCCCCGTGGGTGACCACGCCGATGCCGGCCCGGCCCAGCATCTCCTGGGCCTCCGGGGTGGCCAGGTCCGACCAGGTGCGGGTGTCCGCGTAGCCCTCGGCCCCGTCCGGGCCCGCGGGCTGGTGGCCGGCGGCGAAGCGCATGGCCTCCTCCCAGGAGCCGAAGAACCGCCGGACCCCGTCGAAGTACGGCCGCGGCATGCGGGCCCCGGCCTGCTCCACGGCCCAGCGGCCGTAGAGCGTCGTGGTGGGGCGCCGGCCCCGGCGGCGGCAGTCGGCGAGGAAGGCGGTGACGGCGGCGGCGTACTCCTCCTCCGTGAAGATCCGCTCCTGCTCGGCGTCGGGGCCCGTGGCGAAGCCCATGGCCTGCAGGGCGGCGCTCCAGCTGCCCCCGCCCAGGCGCTGGGCGACCGCGCGCTCGGGCGCCGGCCAGTAGTGGGCCAGGCTGCACAGGAACTGGGCGTCGGTGCACAGCCCCAGCCGGGCGTGCTCGTACTCCCGGGCCGAGAGGGCCGGGGGTGCCTGCTCGGCCGCGTGCCGCTGGGCGGCGCCGATGAGCCCGAGGGCCCGGCGGGTCACGTCGCCGTCCGGGTCGCTCTCCGAGAGCAGGGAGGTGACGTCGCGGACCGTGTCGTGGGGCAGGTGCACGGCCGCGTGCTGGGGGTCGGGGGCCAGGCCCAGGTGCTGGGCCAGGGCCAGCCAGATCCCGGCGCGCACGGCCTCGTCGCCCACCTCGGGGGCGGCGGCCCCGGGGCGGAAGCGCTCGCCCAGCTGGGCCAGCGCGGCGTCGAACAGGGCCGGGGACTCCTCCGGGAACAGCAGGAGGAAGCGCAGCCGCGCCTGGCCGCGGGTCAGTCCGCGCCGGGCCATGGCCCGCAGGAGCGGGCCGTGGCGCTGCACGAAGGCGGCGACACCGTCCACGGCGTACGGCATGGGTGGACTCCTCCGGTCAGGGGGTCGGGCGGGACCGCTCGGGCGCGGGGCGTGCCGCGTCCGAGCCCCGGCACGGTCGCGGCGGTCGTCCGGTGCGGTGCTGTCGATGCTAGCGGCTGGGCTCCGCCGCCCGCGTCCCGGGGACGATTGTGACCACCGGATGACGGGTCGGCGGGCTCAGGGCTCCAGCAGCCCGCGGATGTCCTCGGCGCTCAGCACCCCGGAGAACATGCGGTCGTCGTCCAGCACGGCGTCGAAGAGCTTCGCCTTGCGCTCCTTGAGGGCCATGACCTTCTCCTCGATGGTGTCCCGGGCCACGAGCCGGTAGACCATCACCTTCTTCTGCTGGCCGATCCGGTGGGTGCGGTCCACCGCCTGGGCCTCGGTCGCGGGGTTCCACCACGGGTCCAACAGGAAGCAGTAGTCGGCCTGGGTGAGGTTGAGCCCGAACCCGCCGGCCTTGAGGCTGACGAGGAACACGTGCGCCTCGCCGGAGGTGAAGCGCTCGAGCACGCGGGCGCGGTCGGTCGTCGACCCGTCGAGGTAGGCGTAGGGGATCCGCAGCTCGTCCAGCCGGGCGGCGGCCTTCTTCAGGAAGCTCGTGAACTGGCTGAACACGAGGGGCCGGTGGCCCTCCGCGACGATCTCCGGCAGGTGCTCGAAGAGCAGGTCGAGCTTGCTGGAGGAGACCTCGGCGTCGGGGTCCACGAGGCCGGCGTCGAGGGCGAGCAGCCGCAGCGTGGTCAGCGACCGGAAGATCGTGAAGCGGTTGCGGTCGAGGTCGCGCAGCAGCCCCAGCACCTTCTGCCGCTCCCGCTGCAGCCGGGTGTCGTAGAGGCGCCGGTGGGCGGGGGAGAGCTCGACCTCGATGGTCTGCTCGAGCTTGGGCGGCAGCTCGAGGTCCACGGACTCCTTGGTGCGGCGCAGCATCAGGGGCCGCACCCGCCGGTGCAGCCGCTCGAGGGCCGCCGGGTCCTCGCCGCGCTCGATCGGGCGCTGGTAGGCCTCGGTGAACCGGCGCCGGGACGGGAACAGCCCCGGGGCGGTGAGCGAGAGCAGCGCCCACAGCTCGGTGAGGCTGTTCTCCAGCGGCGTGCCGGTGATCGCGAGGGTGAACGGGGCGCCCAGCTCCCGGACCGCCCGGTGGGCCTTCGTGCGGGGGTTCTTCACGAACTGCGCCTCGTCCAGCAGCACCCCGGCCCAGGGCAGCTCGCGGTGGGCCGTCTCGTCCAGGCGCAGGAGGGTGTAGGAGGTCACCACCACGTGCGCGCCGGCGACCGTGTCCGCGAGCGGGGTGCCCGCGCGCGCCTGGGTGTCGGCCACGCCCACGGCGCGCAGCCCCGGGGCGAAGCGGCGGATCTCGGCGACCCAGTTCGGCACCACGGAGGTGGGGGCGACCACGAGGAACGGCGGCAGCCCCGGGTCGCGCTCCACGGCGCGGCAGATCAGGGCGATGGCCTGGACGGTCTTGCCCAGCCCCATGTCGTCGGCGAGGATCCCGCCCAGCCCGTGGTCCCACAGCACGCTCAGCCACGCGAAGCCCTCGCGCTGGTAGGGGCGCAGCTCGGCGTGCAGCCCGGCCGGCACGGGCGGGGGCCCGTCCGCGCCGTGCTCGAGCAGGTCCCGCACCCCGCGCCGCCAGGACTCGGCCTGCTCGGTGTCGTCGGCGAGCTCCTCGAGCTCCTCCCACAGCCCGGCCTGCTGCCGGTGGATCCGCAGCGGCCCCTCCGAGCTCTCCTGCAGGGAGCGGGCCTCCCGGATCAGCTCGCGCAGCCGGTCGAACTCCGGGCGGTCCAGCGCGAACCACGACCCGTCGGGGGTGAGCATCACGTCCTGGCCCTGGTCGAGGGCGCGGAAGACGTCGGCGAAGGGGATGTAGAACTGCCCGACCCGCACGGTGACGCCGAGGTCGAACCAGTCCCGGCGCTCGGTGGCCGCGGTGCTGACGGTGATGGTCGGCGGCTCGGCGGCCTCCCGGTAGGCGGGCGGGCCCCCGGTGTGCTCGATGCGCAGGTCCTGGACCTTCTCGAGGGCCGGCAGCCACTCGCGCATCAGCACGAGCGCGTCCCCGCCCGCCCAGCCCGAGCGGCGGAAGTCCACCCCCGGGGCGCGGTGGCGCACGGCCGCGGTCACGGCCGTCTCCCAGGAGGTCTCCCGGTCCACGGGCTCGTCGCCCAGCGGGTCCACGGGCCGGAACGGCAGGCGGATGCGCTCGCGGCCGCGCTGGTACTCCCACTCCCACAGCGTGCGCACCGTCAGGTCGTCGTGCTCGAGGGTGAGCACCAGCTCGGGGTCGGCCACCTGGGGCAGCTCGATCGACCCGTCCCCGGCGGCCACGTCCATGCTGCGGTGCAGCCGCGGGAAGTAGCGGTCGAAGAACTCCCCGACCTCGTCCTCGGGGATCCGCAGCCCGCCGGCGGTGTCGAGGAAGCGCCGCTGCTCGCGGGTCAGGCGGGTGGCCAGCGGCACGAGGTGCAGCGGGAAGACGTTGAGGTCCTCGGCGGCCGCGACCTCCTGCGGGTCCCCGTCCGGGTGGAACAGCCCGTGCCCGGGGTCGCCGATGATGCGGGCGGTGTCCAGCGGGATCGCCCGCTGCCCGCTGTGCACGGTCGGGCGCAGCTCGAGGTCCGCGCCCGGGCCGCGCTCGACGTCCACGCAGAACCGGCCGGGGGCCTCGAGGACCACGGGCAGCCCGTGCTCCCGGCCGACCAGGGCGATGCCCGCGTCCTGGGCCCGGGCCAGGATCCCCCACAGCAGCGGGGAGGCGTAGGAGTCCAGGCGGATCCAGTGCCGGTCGTGGACGGGGTAGGGGGTCCGGGCCGCGCTGAGCGCGCGCAGCTCGTCGAACCAGTCCGCCTGGGCGGGGGCGAGCAGCCCCGGCTCGGCGGCCACCCGCTCCCAGTCCAGGCCGCCCTTGATCCACTGCCCGCG
Organism: Kocuria flava; assembly: GCF_001482365.1. Lineage (NCBI taxonomy): Bacteria > Bacillati > Actinomycetota > Actinomycetes > Micrococcales > Micrococcaceae > Kocuria > Kocuria flava. The sequence continues at coordinate 1,514,698 of NZ_CP013254.1, forward strand.
CCGGCCGCGGCGCACCGGGCGCACGGCCAGCTGCCAGGGCGCCGGCCCCTGCGGCCCCCGCCGGGGCGCGTGCCGCACCGCCTCGCGGCGCAGGTCGAACTCCAGGCCCACCGCGCCCTCGTCCTCCGCCGCGCCGGCCCCCGGGGCGGGACCGCCCCCGAGGATCCGGGACAGCTCGTCCTTCCAGTCGGGGGCCTCCTGCGCCCCGGGCTCCTCCGGCGACGACGGCGCGGCCGTTCCGCCCGCGCGGTGGGCCCGGACCGCCGCCTCGAAGTTGTGCCGCAGCACCACGGCCACGGCGTGCTTGCAGAACCCGCCCGCGGGGCAGGTGCACCAGGCGGACCCGGGGGCGCCCCCGGCGCCGACGCGCACGGTCGTGGCGTAGGTCCGGCCCGAGCCCTCGACCTCGGCCTCGAGCGTGCCGGACCCGTCCGCGGCCGGTGCCCACTCCACCGACCGGACCCGGCCGGAGCGGAAGTAGTCCTGCCCGCGGCGGAAGACCGCGGGCCCGGCGGCCGCGACGAGACGCCGGGAGTCCACGAGGGGATCGGGAGGGGAGTGCATCCCTCCACCGTATCGGCCCCCGCGGACCTCCGCCGCCGTGCCCGGGTCCTCCGGGGCCTCGCTATGATCGTGGCGACCCCTCGAACGACGACAGCGGCCTGCCTGCGGCCGCGGACGGAGGACTCGTGCCCGACGCAGCTGGGCTCCGGCTCGGAGACCACGCCATTGCCGACAGTGCCGAGGAGGCCGCCTACCTCCGCTGGAACGATGCCGTGTGCGCCGCCTTCTTCGGGCCCCACCGCGCCGGTGAGCCCGTCTACCTCGACCTCGACGAGCGGGCCCTGGCCGCCATCGGGGAGGAGCAGGGCCTGGACGGCCCGTCCACCCTGCGGGCGCTCGCGGACTCGGTGACCCCGCTGCTCGTGACCGGCGAGGACCGCCGGCCCGTGTTCGAGGCCTTCACCCGGCTCAACGACCGGTGGTACCGGGCCTCGCGGCGCAGCCTCGACTCGCTGGCCGAGATCCCGCCGCCGCCGGTGGTGGGCCTGCTGGCCCTGTTCGCGCTCGCCGGCCGGCACATGTCCACGCTCGCCGCGCGCACGGGCAACAAGTCCGTCTCCACCTTCTTCCTTCCCCTGGCCGTGCTCCTGCAGGCCGGGGCGGATAACGCCAAGGCCCTCGAGGCGTCCTTCAAGAAGGACACCGAGGCGTACTGGGACGCCCTGCGCTACTGGCTCGAGCTGCGCGACGGCGAGATCGGGCTGCCCACCGCCTACGCCGTCAACCAGCGGCCCGTGGGCCTGGCGCTGTCCCAGACGATGCTCGGGGAGGCCGAGCGGCGCCAGCTGCACCGGATGTTCGAGGACCTCGGGGTGACCACCGCCCAGGGCCTCTCCGCGGCCGAGCTCGGGATCTACGTCGACTTCTGGCTCGACCTGGCCGAGACGAAGGCGTCGAAGGCCATGAAGCAGATCTGGGCGAACCCGCTGACCCGCGAGCCCGGCCTCGAGATCGCCCTCGCGGAGCTCGCGGTGTGGGAGAAGTCCCGGGAGCAGGCCCGCGCCGAGGTGCGCGCCGGAGCCCGCGGTCCCGGCCGCAGCGCGGTCAAGGGCTGCTCGCTGTCGCTGACCGACAGCACCGACTACGTGGGCAACCCGGTCTACGAGCTCGGCTTCGTGGTGCCCAAGCGCTTCCTCACCGGCCGGGAGGTCGAGCTGGGCACGACGGCGGGGCCCCGCACCGTCTTCCTGTCCTACATCGGCGACGCCTTCCTGGGCACCTCCGCCTACACCGCCCGCCTGGACACCGAGAGCCTGCTCGGCGGCACCCTGCGCCTGGGCGCCGGGCCCGTGCGCTTCGAGCGCAACCCGCGCCCCGTCGTCGTCCTGGCCAAGGACGGGTTCTCCGACACCTTCATCTCCGTGGACCACATCCCCGCCGCGTGGCCGTGCCGGGTCATGGTCCGCGACGAGCCCGAGTGGATCGCCCGGATCAAGCGGATCCTCGACGACTCCGCCTCCCCGGACTACCGCTTCGTCGAGGCCGGCACCCACGGCCTGCCCGAGGGCTGGGTGATGTTCGACGACGTGCAGGTGCTGCGCGCCGGCAACCCCGAGCTGACCGCCGACGACAACTTCTCCGGCCTCGTCCCGCGCCTGGTGCCCGCCGTGACGCTCTCCGGCGGGCTGCGCATCCCCGGCGACGTCGTGCGCTGGTCGGCGCTGCGCCCGCCCCAGGTCACCGTCACCTCGGACACCGACGCCCCGCTGAGCGTCGAGGTCGAGTGGCGCAACCCCCACTCCTTCCGGCTCGAGAAGGCCCGGCTCGCCGAGAACCGGGTGCCGCCGTTCCAGATCTCCCTCGAAGGCACCCCGCTGGCCCGCCCCGACGGCACGCTGCGGCCCAACGACTACACGCTCGTGCTCAAGGCCGGGCGCACCGTGAAGCAGCGCCGGGAGTTCAAGCTGCGCGACTCGTCCTTCTACGTCACCCAGCGCTCCCTGGGCTACGAGGGGGAGATGGTGCACGTGGCCGCCGAGCCGCTGTGGGCGGTCAGCGCCGCCACGGCCGCCGAGCTGCCGGAGGAGTACGTCCAGGGCTCCTTCGACAACCTCCCCGCCCGGGAGGTCGCGACCGGCCACGAGGTGCCCGCCGCCCCGGGGTGGCACTCCTCCGAGGGCCAGCTGCTGCTCGAGCGCACCAACGTGCTGCCCGAGCCCGAGGGCCGCTCCTGCCTGGCCACGGGGCGGCACCGGATCGTGCTGCCGGCGATGGAGCCCAAGGCGAAGGCGCCCTGGATCTTCGGCGAGTGCGCCCAGTGCGGGCTGCAGAAGCGCTACCCGGGCCGGCTCACCAAGCCCTCGGCGATCACCTCGGCCGGCTCGGTCGAGTCGCTGCGGTTCATCGGCCCCGACGAGGGGGACTACCCCACCTCCTGGCTGCCCTTCCGCGACGCCCTGACCTTCCTGGGCGGCGGCAAGCGCTCGAGCCTGTCCATCGTGGCCCGCCAGCTCGAGGACTCCGAGCGCTTCGAGGAGTGGTTCGTGGGCCACCTCCAGGCCCTGGGCTTCCTCGAGGTGGTCCGCGACGAGCACTGGAGCGTGCGCCGCTGGCAGGTGTGCGGCCCGTCCCTGACCCAGCTCGTCGACGGCTCCGTGCTGCTGACCGGCGGGTGGACCCCCGAGAAGGAGCAGGTGGTCGCCGAGGCCGCCGCCGCCCAGGAGGCCTCCGTCGTCGTGCTCTCCCCGGAGGACCACGCGACCACGCTGCTGCAGGACGTGGACCTCGAACGGCTGCAGGAGGCCCTGCCCCACGGGCTGTGCGACGTGGTCTTCGAGGCGGGCCCCGTCATGCTCGACACCCTGCCCCCGCTCTCCGAGGTCGAGCAGGACCTGCCTCGCGCGGAGATGCAGTACAACGGGGTCGCCGAGCGGTTCGTGCCCGAGGACGCCACGTGGGAGGCCACCGAGGACCGGGACCTCCCGGGCCTGTACCGGATCAACCACCACCACCGCACCCGCTACGCGTTCCGCACCCCCGAGGACGTCGCCTCCGGCCACGCCCGCTTCGTGGCCTCCGGCATCGGCAAGCACTTCGCGGCCCGCCGCGCGGGGGTGCCGCTGGTCTCCTACGACCCCGGGCTGCAGCTGCTGTCCGTGCCGATCGGGGCGGAGCTGTCCGGGCTCTACGCCCGCGCCGCGGTGCTGTGCTCCGGGCTGCTGCCGGCGAAGGTGGACGAGGACTTCTCCCTCAACTACGGCGACGTCTCCCCGGAGTTCGCCCAGGTGCTGGTCGACAAGCTCATGGGCTGAGCTGTGACGCACGCCGCAGGCCGCGGGGGTGGGCACCGCCCCCGCGGCCGTGTAGAGTAGGCGGAGTTGTTGAGGTTGTCGTTTTGGATTTCAAGCAGTTCGGCCCGCCACGGGTGCAGCAGTTTTTCTGAGAAGACGTTTTCTGGCATCACAACTGACCGGTTTCCCGATCCCCGGGGAACGTCCATCTCATGAAAGACCAGGTATCACCATGACTACCGGCATCGTCAAGTGGTTCAACGCCGACAAGGGCTTCGGCTTCATCACCCCCGAGGACGGCTCCAAGGACGTCTTCGCCCACTTCTCCGCGATCAACTCCGGCGGCTTCCGCTCGCTGAACGAGAACGACCGCGTCGAGTTCGAGACCCAGGACGGCCCGAAGGGCCCCCAGGCCGCGAACATCACCGTCATCTCCTGATCACCTCCTGATCGGACGCTGACGACGGGCCACGGGCCCGCTCGCTCCAACGGAACCGCCGCCGGGCCCCGCCCGGCGGCGGTTCCGTCGTTCCCGGACGCCCCGCCCGCGCCCGGCCCCGGGCACGCGCAGGGCCGCGACCCTCGGGGTCGCGGCCCTGGACGAGCTGCGGGTGCGCCCGCGCCGCCGGTCTACGCCGACAGCGGCAGCGAGGCGGGGTGCAGCTTGAAGAACGGGTGACGGCCGGTCGCCGCGGTGGCGCCGGGGACGAGGAGCTGACGGTACTTGGCGCACCATTGCGCGGATCCCGCCGTGTGCTCCGCCGCGGCGGCGAGGTCGTCGGCCTCCGCGGTGGTGTACTCCTCGACGTCCCCGTCGGTGGACGTGAGACGGACGAGGTGCAGATCGGGCAGGGCGGCGACGGTCACGTCGATCCACTCCTCCCGCTGGTCGCTGGTCGTGGCTGGTCGTTCCTGGGACATGGTCATGTTTTCTCTCTCCTGACGTTCTTGCGGGCGTCCGTTCTCGTCGCCCACCGCTTCGTCATCCGAACCACCCGTGAACCGCGGGTTGGCGTGCAGCCGGTCGGAGCCTTCCGCGCACCGGGCAGGGACCACCGGTCCCGTGGGGGTGCGCAGGAACTGCATCTCGAGAAGCAGGATCAGGGTAGCCCGCCGCACCGACACCACGACAAGTTCTGCATGAGATGTGTCACGCGATCGTCATGGAGCGCGGTGCGCCGGCCCGCTCCCGGGCCTGCTCCTCGTCCACCGGACACCACTCAACACCGTCCGTGTGTCGTGGGGATGACGGGACGGTGACGGGTGCGGAACGCTCCTGCCGCCGCCCCGTCCGGTGTGGTTGAATGGGGGACAGCTTCAAGAGACCCGGTCGCCAAGCTCCGACTTGACCGGGCACCAACCCCATGTTCACGGGTGGTTCGGATGAGGAAGCGGCTCGCAACCGCCGCCGCGGCGGCACCCGGTGCGAGCAAGAGCACAGCGAAGGACCCCTCGCCATGACCGACGCCCCCGCGGCCGCCGCTCCCGCCGCCGTCTCCGCCCTGAGCCTCGACGACTACGCCCGTCACGTCGAGGAGCGCACCCGCTTCGTGGACTTCCTGCTGGCCCCCGTGCGCGACGAGCGCGCCGCGGCGGCCTGATCCGCCCGTGGACCTGCTGCTGGACCGCTCCGTGCTGCTGGGCGTGCGCACCCCGCAGCGCAGCCCCGGCCTCGCCGGGGCCCTGCGCCGCAACGGCCACCGGCGGATGTACCTGCCCGCCCCCGCGCTCGGGGAGCTGCTCGCCGGGCGGCCGGAGGAGGCGCTGTGGGCCCAGCAGCTCGAGCTGCGCTTCGCGGAGCGGGTGCTGCCCGTCGACGCCGCGGTCGCCCGGGCGTGGGGGCAGCTGGGCGCCGGCGGGTGCGCGGACCCGGTCGCCGCCCTGACGGCGGCGACGGCGCTCGTGCACGGGCTGACCGTGCTCACCGCCGAGCCCGACCGCTACGCCGGCACGGGCGCGCCCGTGCTCGCCGCCGACCCGCGGCGCTGACCCGGGCCGCCCGCGGGCCCGTGCCCGCCGGGGCGGCCGGCGCCGTCCCGGCGCGTCCAGGAGGGTGCGGCCCGGCACGCCGGGACGGCGCGCGGCGTGCCGGCACGCCGCGGAGGGGTGCGCTCAGGCGGTGCGGGGCGGGGCGGGGCGGGGCCCGGTCGCGCGCAGCGCCGCGGCGTCGCGGTAGTGGCCCAGCAGCTCGTCGCCGAGGGCCTCCCACGTGCGCCCGCGCACGGCCGCGCGGGCCGCCGCACCGAAGGCCGCCCGCTTGGCCTCGTCCCCGGTGAGGTCGGCCACCCGGTCGCGCAGCGCGCCCAGGTCCCCGGGCGGGTAGAGCCAGCCCGTGCGGGAGGAGTCCACGAGGTCCACGGGCCCGCCGCGGCCGGTGGCGACCACCGGCACCCCGGAGGCCATGGCCTCCTGGACGGTCTGGCAGAACGTCTCGAACTCGCCCGGGTGGACGAACACGTCGAGGGAGGCCATCACCCGGGCCAGCTGGGCGCCGCCCAGGAAGCCGGTGAAGTGCGCCCCCGGCAGGCGGCGGCGCAGGGCCTCCTCCTCCGGGCCGGAGCCGACGACGACGAGGCGGGTGCCCGGCAGGTCGGCGACCGCCGCGAGGTCCTCGACCTGCTTCTCCGGGGCGATCCGCCCCACGTAGCCCACCAGTCGCCGGCCGCCGCCGACCTCCCGGCGCCACCGCTCGTCCCGGTGGGCGGGGGCGAAGCGGACCGCGTCCACGCCCCGGCGCCACAGGCGCACGTCCGGGACCCCGTGCTCGGCCAGCTGCCGCACGGAGGCCGTGGACGGCGCCAGCGTCAGGGTCGCGAGCTCGTGCATCGACCGGACCCGCGACCACAGCAGCTGCTCGAGGAACGGGGCACCGTACTTGGCGGCGTAGCCGGGCACGTCGGTCTGGTAGACGGCCACGCAGGGCAGGCCCAGCTGGTCGGCCGCGACGACCGCCCGCCGGCCCAGCACGAACGGGGAGGCCGCGTGCACCACGTCGGGCCCGATCCGCTCCAGCAGCCGCCGCACCCGCGCGACCGTGCCCCCGGCCACCCGCACGTCGGGGTAGCCGGTCAGGGGCAGGGCCGGCAGCCGGTGCACCGGCACGCCGTCGAGGTCCGCCGGCGCGGAGCCGGCCGGTCCGTAGGAGGGGGCGATCACCTCCGCGTCGTGACCGCGGGCGCGCAGGTGCTCCAGCACGCGCAGCACGGAGTGGGTGACCCCGTTCATGTGGGGGAGGAACTGCTCGGCGACGAGGGCGACTCTCACGTCCCCGACCCTGCCGCGCCGCGGCGACGCCCCGGCCGCCGCCGCGTGACCGGCCGGTGACGCGGTCGTGAACTCCCGCCCGGCGGGACGGGGTGCGTGGGAGAATGTGCGGTGATGACTTCCCACAGCCCTTCCTCCCCCGTCCGCCGCGGCGTGCCGATGCCCCTGTGGCTGCAGGGCCTGTTCGAGCTCGGCTCCGTGGCGGTGCTCTCCTGGCTGCTGGTGCTGCTGACCGTGCTCATGGTCTGGCTCGCCGACGGCTTCGACGACCTCGGCCTGCCCGGCGGGTTCGCGCTGTCCGGGCAGGTGTGGCTGCTGGCCCACCTCGTGCCGCTGCAGGTGAGCCTCGAGCCCGGGGCCGGGCTGCCGGCCACCACCGGGGCGCTGACCCTCGTGCCGCTGGGGCTGACCCTCGTGCCGTTCGCGCTCGCGTGGGCGGCCGGACGGCGGCTGGCGCGCGCGTGCTGGGAGGGGCAGTTCTGGCAGCCCTACCTCACCGGCCTCGCCGGCTACGCCGGCCTGGGGGCGGGGGCCGCGCTGCTCTTCCGCACGGAGGAGGTCTCGGCCGCACCGTGGGCCGGGGCCCTCTTCCCGCTGGTGCCCGTGGCCCTCGGGGCGTTCGTGGGCGCCTTCCGGGCCTCCCGCTCACTGCCCGGGCTCATCGGGGTCAACGCCGCGGCGTGGGTGGAGCGCACGAGCCAGTACTCCCGATGGGCCGGGTCCTACGTCTGGGCCGTGCTGCGGGCCGGGTTCCTCGCCGCCGTCGCAGGGGTCGGCATCGGCGGGGCCGTGCTGGCGGCGGCGCTGCTGTGGAACTGGAACGACGTCGTGACGGTCTACCAGCGCCTGGGCACCGGCGCGCCGGGGGACACCGCCCTCACCGCCCTGCAGCTGGGCTACCTGCCCAACCTCGTGGTGTGGGCCTTCGCGTGGGCCACCGGCGCGGGCTTCGACCTCGGCGCCGGCACGCACGTCTCGCCGCTGGGCACCGAGCCGGGGCCGGTGCCGCTGCTGCCGGTGCTGGCGGCCCTGCCTCCGGAGCAGCTGCCGGCGTGGGCGCTGACCGTCGTCGTCCTGCCGCTGCTGGCCGGGGTCCTCGCCGGGTGGTGGTTCGTGCGCGAGGGCGAGAACCACCTCGACGACTGGATGGCCATCCGCCTGCCCGCCCGCTGGCTCACCTACCCGCTCTCGGCCCTGCTGACCGGGGCGTTCACGGGGCTGGTGGCCGGGGTCCTGACGATGGCGCTGAGCTGGATCGCCCAGGGCTCCCTGGGGCTGGGGCGGCTCGTGCAGGTCGGGCCCGACGGGCTGCAGGTGCTGCTGCTCTTCGGCGCCGAGGTCGCCCTGGGCGCCGCCGTGGGGTGCGCGCTGGGCCCCTGGCTCGAGCGCGAGCCCCCGGCCGCGCCCCTGCGCCCCGGCGCACCGGCTCAGGCGGGGCGGTCCGCCGCCGGCGCGGAGCCGGCCGGGCCCGTGGCCCCGGAGGACTCCGCGGCGGTCCCCTCCCCGGAGAGGTAGGACCAGACGTCCTCCTCCAGCTGCTGCTGGCACCGGGCACCGCCGGAGATCGTCAGGGTGGAGGAGACGCAGCGATCGTAGGCCTCGGCCACCGGCCACAGCGCCAGCCGGGCCGCCCCGGTGAGCAGGCTCGTGCCGCCGAGCACCAGCACGGCCACCGCCCCCACCACGAGCAGGGTGCGCCGGCCCGTGCCCGCGGAGCGCACGAGCGCGGCGACGCCCAGCCCCACGGCCAGGGCCGCGGCGGCCGTGCCGGCCACGGTCGGCCAGAACGCGGCGCCCACCAGCGCCGTGGCCACCGCCGTGCACACCAGCCCCGCGACCGTCGTGCGCCGGGCCGCGGCGCGGCGGGCGTCCTGGCGGGCGGGCGGGGCGCTGGGCGCGGGGGGAGGAGCCATGCCCCTCACTCTAGACGGTGGGCCGCACCCGCCCGGGCGCGCGGACCGGGGCCCGCCCGCCGCGGCTAGACTCGAGGCATGCGCATCGTGGTCATGGTCTCGGGGTCCGGCACCAACCTCCAGGCGGTGCTCGACGCCGTGCGGGACGGCCGCATCGACGTCGAGATCGCCGCGGTGGGCGCCGACAAGCCCTGCCGCGGGCTCGAGCGCGCCCAGGCCGCGGGGATCCCCACGTTCCTCGTCCGCCCCGGCGAGCACCCCGACCGGGAGAGCTGGAACCGGGCGCTGCAGGAGGCCGTGGCCGCCCACGCGCCCGACCGGGTGCTGTTCGCCGGGTTCATGCGCATCGTCGACGCCGGGTTCGTCGCCGCCTTCGAGGGCCGCATCGTCAACACCCATCCCTCCCTGCTGCCCTCCTTCCCGGGCGCCCACGCCGTGCGCGACGCCCTGGCCCACGGGGTGCGGATCACGGGCGTGACCGTGCACGAGGTCGTGGCCGACGTCGACGCCGGCCCGATCCTCGCCCAGGCCGCGGTGCCGGTCGAGGACGGCGACGACGAGCGGACCCTGCACGAGCGGATCAAGACCGCCGAGCGGGAGCTGCTCGTGGCGACCCTCGGCGCCCTGGCCCGCGCCCCGCACCCCGCCCGCTGACCGGGCCGGCCCGGCGGCGGGTCCTGCGGGGTCCGTAGACTGGTGGGCGGCGCGCCGCGCCGACACCCGCCGACCCCGACGCTTGGAGTTCCCGTGAGCCTTCCCCAGCCCGACCGCGTGCCCATCCGACGAGCCCTGGTGTCCGTCTACGACAAGACGGGCCTGGAGGACCTCGCCCGCGGGCTGCACGAGGCCGGCGTGGCTCTCGTCTCCACCGGCTCCACGGCCGAGCGGATCGCCGCCGCGGGAATTCCCGTCACCCAGGTCGCCGAGGTGACCGGGTTCCAGGAGTGCCTCGAGGGCCGGGTGAAGACCCTGCACCCGCGCGTGCACGCCGGCATCCTGGCCGACCGGCGCAAGCCCGAGCACATGGAGCAGCTCGCGCAGCTGGAGATCGAGCCCTTCGACCTCGTCGTCGTCAACCTCTACCCGTTCACGCGGACCGTGCGCTCCGGGGCCGGTCAGGACGACGTGGTGGAGCAGATCGACATCGGCGGGCCCTCCATGGTCCGCGCCGCGGCCAAGAACCACGCGGCCGTCTCCGTGGTCGTCGACCCGGCCGGCTACGACCGGGTCGTCGAGGCCGCCCGCGCCGGCGGGTTCGACCTCGCCGCCCGCCGCCGGCTGGCCGCCGCCGCCTTCGCCCACACCGCCGCCTACGACACCGCCGTGGCCACCTGGACCATGCAGCAGTTCGCCGGCGACGAGGAGGCGAACGCCTTCCCGCCCTACGCCGGGCTCGCCCTCCAGCGCGCGGCGACCCTGCGCTACGGCGAGAACCCCCACCAGCGGGCGGCCCTGTACGTCGACGAGGCCGCCGCCCCGGGCATCGCCCAGGCCGACCAGCTGCACGGCAAGGAGATGTCCTACAACAACTACGTGGACGCCGACGCCGCGCTGCGCGCCGCCTACGACTTCGACGAGCCCGCCGTGGCGGTCGTCAAGCACAACAACCCCTGCGGCGTCGCGGTCGCCGGGCCGGGGGCTGCGGACCCGGTCGCCGAGGCCCACCGCAAGGCCCACGCCTGCGACCCGCTCTCGGCCTACGGCGGGGTGATCGCGGCCAACCGGCCCGTGACCCGGGCCATGGCCGAGACCGTCAAGGACATCTTCACCGAGGTCGTCGTGGCCCCCGGCTTCGAGCCCGAGGCCCTCGAGCTGCTGCAGGAGAAGAAGAACATCCGCCTGCTGCAGCTGCCGGAGGACTTCGGCCGCGACGCGCTGGAGTACCGCCAGGTCTCCGGCGGGGCCCTGCTGCAGCTGCCGGACCGGCTCGACGCCGAGGGCGACGACCCCGCCCACTGGACCCTCGCCGCGGGCGAGGCCGCCGACGAGCGCACCCTCGCCGACCTCGCCTTCGCGTGGCGGGCCCTGCGGGCCGTGAAGTCCAACGCGATCCTGCTCGCCGACGACGGCGCCTCCGTGGGCATCGGCATGGGCCAGGTCAACCGGGTCGACTCCTGCCGGCTGTCCGTCGAGCGCGCCAACACCCTCGGCGCGGACGGCGCGGAGCGGGCCCGCGGCGCGGTGGCCGCCTCGGACGCGTTCTTCCCCTTCGCCGACGGCCTGCAGGTGCTGCTCGACGCCGGGGTGCGCGCCGTGGTCCAGCCCGGCGGGTCGGTGCGCGACGAGGAGGTCGTCGAGGCCGCCCGCGCCGCCGGGGTGACGATGTACTTCACCGGTGCCCGGCACTTCTTCCACTGACCGGGCCCGGGCGGCGCCCCGCCCGGAGACGGCCGAGGGCCCCTCCCGCACACGGCGGGAGGGGCCCTCGGCCCGTGTCCGGGGATCAGGCGCTGAGCGAGGCCAGCACCCGGTTGAAGGTCTCCGACGGGCGCATCACCGCGGTGGTCTTCGCGTCGTCGGGACGGTAGTACCCGCCGATGTCGGCCGGGCGGCCCTGCACGGCGAGCAGCTCCTCGTTAATCGCCTGCTCGTTCTCGGCCAGCTCCTGCGCGACGGCCGCGAACGCCCGGGCCAGCTCGGCGTCGGCGTCCTGCCGGGCGAGCTCCTGGGCCCAGTACAGGGCCAGGTAGAAGTGGCTGCCCCGGTTGTCGATCTCCCCGGCCTTGCGGCTGGGGGACTTGTTCTCCTCGAGGAAGGTCCCGGTCGCGCGGTCCAGGGTGTCGGCCAGGACCTGGGCGCGGGCGTTGTCGTAGCGGGTGGCCAGGTGGTCGAAGCTCGCCGCCAGGGCGAGGAACTCGCCGAGGCTGTCCCAGCGCAGGTGGTTCTCCTCCACCAGCTGCTGGACGTGCTTCGGGGCCGACCCGCCGGCGCCCGTCTCGAACAGGCCGCCGCCGTTGATCAGCGGCACCACGGAGAGCATCTTCGCGGAGGTGCCCAGCTCGAGGATCGGGAACAGGTCGGTGAGGTAGTCGCGCAGCACGTTGCCGGTGACGGAGATGGTGTCCTCGCCGCGGCGGATCCGCTCGAGCGAGAAGGCGGTGGCCTCCTCGGGGGACATGATCTCCAGCTGCAGGCCCTCGGTGTCGTGCTCGCCCAGGTACTGCTCGACCTTGGCGATCAGGTTGGCGTCGTGGGCGCGGCCGCGGTCCAGCCAGAACACCGCGGGGGAGCCGGTGGCGCGGGCGCGGGTGACGGCCAGCTTGACCCAGTCGCGCACGGCGACGTCCTTGGTCTGGCAGGCCCGCCAGATGTCGCCGGCGGCGACCTCGTGCTCCATGAGCACGGTCCCGGAGCCGTCCACGACCTGCACGCGGCCGGCGGCGGGGATCTCGAAGGTCTTGTCGTGGGAGCCGTACTCCTCGGCCTTCATGGCCATGAGCCCGACGTTGGGCACGGAGCCCATGGTGCGCGGGTCGAAGGCGCCGTTCCTGCGGCAGTCGTCGATGACGACCTGGTAGACCCCGGCGTAGGAGCTGTCCGGGAGCACCGCGAGGGTGTCGGCCTCCTCGCCGTCCGGGCCCCACATGTGCCCGGAGGTGCGGATCATCGCGGGCATCGAGGCGTCGACGATGACGTCGGAGGGCACGTGCAGGTTCGTGATGCCCTTGTCCGAGTTGACCATCGCGAGCTTCGGGCCCTCGGCGAGCCCCTTGTCGACGGCGGCCCGCACCTCGTCCCGCACGCCGGCGGGGAGGTCGTCGAGGCCGTTGAGGATCGCGGCGAGGCCGTTGTCCGGGCTCAGCCCGGCCTCGCGCAGCGCCTCGCCGTGCGCGGCGAAGAGCTCGGGGAAGAACGCCTCGATCACGTGGCCGAAGATGATCGGGTCGGAGACCTTCATCATGGTGGCCTTCAGGTGCACCGAGAACAGCACGTCCTCGCGCTTGGCGCGCTCGACCTGCTCGGCCAGGAACGCGTCCAGGGCGGCGGCGCGCATCACGGTGGAGTCCACGACCTCGCCGGCGAGCACCGGCACGGACTCCTTGAGGACGGTGGTCGAGCCGTCCTCGGCGACCAGGCGGATGCTCAGGGCGCCGTCCTCGGCGACGACGACGGACTGCTCGTTGGCGCGGAAGTCGTCGGCGCCCATGGTCGCGACGTTGGTGCGCGAGTCGGCGGACCACTCGCCCATGCGGTGCGGGTTCTTCCGGGCGTAGTTCTTCACCGAGGCGGGGGCGCGGCGGTCGGAGTTGCCCTCGCGCAGCACCGGGTTGACGGCCGAGCCCTTGATCTTGTCGTACCGGGCCCGGACCTCCTTCTCCTCGTCGGTCCCCGGCTCGTCCGGGTAGTCCGGCAGGTCGAAGCCCTGGCCCTGGAGCTCCTTGACGGCGGCCTTGAGCTGCGGCACGGAGGCCGAGATGTTCGGCAGCTTGATGATGTTGGCCTCGGGGGTCTTGGCCAGCTCGCCCAGCTCGGCGAGGGCGTCGGCCATCCGCTGGTCCTCCGGCAGGCGGTCGGAGAAGGCCGCGACGATGCGGCCGGCCAGCGAGATGTCGCGGGTCTCCACCTCGACGCCGGCGGTGGAGGCGAAGGCCTCGACGACCGGCTTGAAGGAGTAGGTGGCGAGCAGCGGCGCCTCGTCGGTGCGGGTGTAGATGATCTTTGCCATGTGCGGGCTTCTCTCCCATGAACGTGGTCGGATCGGGACGGTGGTTCCTGGGCTCAATCTACCCGAGGCGCCGCGGGCCCCCGGAACGGGAACGGGGAGAGGGCCGGTCCGGACCGGCCGTGCGCGGGTGCGGTCGCCGGTGCTCAGCCCTCGGTGGACTGGGTCGAGGTCTCGCCGTTGACGAGCTCGCCCTCGCCGATCACGCGGTCCCCGCCCGAGCCGGTCCCGCCGCCCAGGGACTGCCGGTCGTCGCCGCCGGAGACGACCTGGATCTTGCGCGGCTTGGCCTGGGCCGAGACGGGGATGGTCACCGTGAGCACGCCGTTGTCGTAGCTCGCGGCGATGCCGTCGATGTCGATGCCCTGGCCCAGGTTGAGCTGGCGCACGAACGAGGAGCTCTGCCGCTCGCGGGTGATCCACTGCACGTCCTTGACCTCGGGCAGCTTGCGCTCGGCCCGGATCGTGAGCAGCTGGCCGTCGACGTCCACGTCGACGCTCTCCGGGTCGATGCCCGGCAGGTCCGCCCGCAGGATGTACTCGTCGCCGTCCCGGTACAGGTCCATCGGCATCTCCCGCAGGCCCGGGCGGGCGAAGAAGGAGTTCGCCAGACGGTCGAAGTCGTTGAACGGGGAGAACATGGTGGCCATGTCAATCATCTCCTCAACCAAATGAGCAATGGTCCAGACACTTAGTTGAGTCCGATCAACTCAACTGTGATCAGGATAGCCCTCGCCGGCCGGGCGGGCAACGGGTCCCGGGCCGGATCGCCCACGGCGAACCGTCCACCGCCCGGGAGCGCCCCCGTGCCGCTGCGGGCCCCTCAGCGGCCGGCGGGCAGGGCGTCGTCGTGCGGGTAGACGAGCCCGATCCGCTCCCGCACGCGGTCGAAGAACTCCGCGGTCGCCAGGGAGTCGACCCACGGCAGCACCGGGGACTCGGTCAGTCCGGCCTGCACGCAGCGGGTCGCCTCGCGCATCTCGTAGACGTAGCCGGCGCCGGCGACGGCCACGCGCTCGACGACGGGGGGCGCGCCCCGGCGCAGCCCCTCCGCCGGCTGCACCACGAGGGCCGTGGGGCAGTTGATCCGCCCGTCCACGCGCAGCCACCCCTCGGTGCCCGAGACCACCACCTGGTGGGGGACCGCCGCCGAGAGCGTGCCGCTGACGTGCCCGCGGGCGCCGCCGAACTCGAGGGCCAGGGCGGTGTCCACGTCCACGGCGGTCGGGCCGAGCTCGGCCCGGGCGGTCCACGAGCGCGGTGCGCCCAGCAGGGCGGCGGTCCAGGTCAGCGGGTAGACGAGCATGTCCAGCAGCACGCCGCCCCCGTCGGCCCGGCAGAACAGCCGGTGGTCCGGGTCGACCGGGCGGGACATGCCGATCGTGCCGTCCACGGCCCGCACCCGGCCCAGGTCCCCGTCGCGCACCCGGCGCAGCGCGGCCCGGAAGCCCGGGGTCGTCCGCGTCCAGACCGCCTCCATGAGCAGCACCCCGTGGGCGCGCGCGAGGCGGATCAGGTCGCGGACCTCCGCGGCGGTGATCGCCAGGGCCTTCTCGCACACGACGTGCTTGCCGGCGCGCAGCAGGACCGAGACGTCGCGGTGGTGGTGGCCGTGCGGGGTGGCCACGTAGACGACCTCGACGTCGGGGTCGCCCGCCAGCCGCTCCAGTCCCGTGGCCGCGGCGGTGTCCCCGTAGGCGCGCTCGATCCCGTGCCGGCGGGCGAAGTCCTCGGCCCGGGCCTGCACCCGCGAGCTCACGGCCACGACCCGGGCGTCGGGCAGGGCCGCGATGTCCGGGACGACCTTCTCGGCGATCGACGCGGTGCTCACCACGCCCCACCGGAGGGAGCGGCCCGTGGGGACCAGCGGCTCGTCCAGGTGCGCGGCCTCCAGGGCCGCGGCGGCGAACGGGGCGAGGGCCGGGGCGGCGGCGCAGGCAGGGGCGGCGGCCGAGGGGTCCGTGGCCGAGGGGTCGGGGGCGTGCCTGCCGGGGTCACTGCTCCCGGGGGCGGGGGTCGCTGGGGTGTGCGGGGCGGGGGAGTGCGGCATCGTCGCATTCTGCCACCCGGCGCCGTCCCCGCACCGCTGCCCGTCCCCGCCCGGGGCAGGAGGCGGGCCGAGCGGACGACCGTTCTGCCGCCCCGGCGGGCCTCGCCTAGACTGGCGGGCGTGGCGAGGGTGAGCGAGCAGTACCGGCAGCGGCGGCGCGCGCAGATCGTCGAGGCCGCGAGCGGGTGCTTCCTCGAGCACGGCTACGAGGGCGCCTCGATGCACCGGATCATCGCCGCGACGGGGCTGTCCGCCGGGGCCCTGTACAACCACTTCCCGTCCAAGCAGGAGCTCGTGCTCGCCGCCGCGGGCGCGGCCCTGGACCGCGTGCTCGCCGGGGACGGCGCGGACCCGGCCGGGGACGGCGCGGTCCCGGCCTTCGAGCCGGCGGAGTGGCTCGTGGCCCTGCTCGAGCGCCTGGCCGCGGATCCTGCCACGACCCGGCTGCTGCTGGTCACCTGGGGCGCGGCCGCGACCGACCCGGCCCTCGGCGCGCTCGCCGGGGAGCACCTGGGGCGGCTGCGGGCGCTCGTGGCCCGGCGCTACGGGCGGTGGGCCGTCGAGGAGCTGGGCCTGGACGAGGCCGCGGCGCAGGAGTGGACGGGGATGTTCGCCCAGGCGATCCTGTCGGTGCTCCAGGGCTGGGTGGTCCAGTCGTGCCTGCTGCCCGGCTTCGACCCCGAGGCCTACCGCGACTACGCCCGCACGCTCGCGGCCCCCTGATCCCGGCCGCGCCGGGTGCGCTCCTCAGGCCGGGCGGTGCTCGGCGGAGAGCCGCACGTAGGTGCGCGCGTTGGTGCGCACGCGCTCCTGCTCCTCCGCGGTCAGTTCCCGGCGCACCTTCGCGGGGACGCCGGCGACCAGGGAGCGGGGCGGGACCACGGTGCCCTCCAGCACCACCGCGCCGGCGGCCACGAGGGAGCCCTCGCCGACCACCGCGCCGTTGAGGACGGTCGCGTTCATCCCCACGAGCACGCCGTCGGCCACGGTGCACCCGTGGACCACGGCCCCGTGGCCGACGCTGACGCCGGCCCCGATCGTGCAGGGGTGGCCGGGGTCCGAGTGGACCACGACGTTGTCCTGCAGGTTCGAGCCCGCGCCCAGGCGCACGGGGGAGCGGTCCCCGCGCACGACGGCGCCGTAGAAGACCCCGGAGTCCGGGCCGAGCTCGACGTCCCCGACCACGGTCGCCCCCGGGGCGACGAAGGCGGTGGGGTCGATCCGGGGCGTGTGCCCGCCGTGGGGCAGCACCCGTGCGGTGGTGGCCTGTGCGTCCATGGGCCCAGCCTAGTGGGCGCCCCGCCGGGGGTGGCGCTGCTGGATGGCGACGCGGATCCGCTGCCCGCCCTTGAGCACGTACTCGGCCCCGTGCACGTGCACGGTGACGCTGCCGGCCCGGCGCGAGGTGCCCTCCAGCTCGAGGACCTGGTGGTCGATGCACACCCGGATCATCTGACCGCGGTAGAGGACGGTGAAGGAGACCTTCTCGAGCTGGCTGGGCAGGGCCGGGTCGAACTCCAGCCACTCCCCGCGCACCCGCAGCCCGGCGTAGGCGCGGGTGACGACGTCGACCGAGCCGGCCATCGCACCGAGGTGGATCCCCTCGCCGGTCGTCCCGCCCTGCGTGTCGTCGAGGTCGATCAGCAGCGCGTCCTGGAACGCCGACCACGACCGGTCCGGGTGCAGCCACGCGAGCACCGAGGCGTTGACCACCCGCGAGAGCGAGGAGCCGTGGGAGGACCGGGCGATGTAGTGGTCGACCGTGCGCTCGATCGTCGCGTGGTCCACCGCGTAGCCCATCCGCCCCAGCTCCTCGACCAGGCCCTCGGGGCCGAAGAGGTAGACCAGCATGATCGCGTCGGCCTGCTTGGCGAGCTTGTAGTTGTTGGTCATGTCCCCCTCGTTCTCCAGCAGGAGGTCGAGGCGGCCGATGTTGCGGTACTTGGCCCGGTAGTACTCCCAGTCCAGCTCGTCGAGGTCGTCCCAGCCGTCGAACTGGCTGACCGTGCCGTCGCGGTTGAACGGGACGAACATCCGCTCCGCCATCCGCTGCCAGGTGCCGACCTCCTCGGCGGTGAGGTCGTAGCGGGCCGAGAGCTCCTCGCGCTGGTGCTCCACCATGTCGTTGAAGATGTGGGCGCTGTGCCGGAACAGCCAGGCCGCGAGCACGTTGGTGTAGGCGTTGTCCTTCAGCCCGCCCCCGTGCTGGCCGCGCGGGCCGTCGTGGTACTCGTCCGGGCCCATCACCCCGGCGATGTGGTAGCGCTCGTCGGCCGGGTCGTAGTCGGTCAGGGAGGCGAACAGGCGGGTGATGCCGATGATCAGCTCCGCGCCCTGCCCGGCCAGCCAGTCGAGGTCACCGGTGGTCTCGTAGTAGATCCAGGCGTTGTAGGCGATCGCCAGGCCCACGTGGAACTGCCGCCACGAGTTGTCCGGCAGCCACCGGTTCGAGTGGTGGTTGAACAGCTCCGGCGGGGTCTCCTCGCGCCCGTCCGAGCCGGACTGCCACGGGAAGGCGGTGCCCTCGAGGCCGAACTCGGTGGCCCGGTGCCGGGCCATGGCCAGGCGCCGCCACCGGTAGGACAGCAGCGAGCGGGTCACCGCCGGCTGGCGCAGGTTCACGACCGGCAGGATGTAGAGCTCGTCCCAGAAGATGTGGCCCCGGTAGCCCTCCCCGTGCAGGCCGCGGGCCGGGACCCCGGCGTCGCGCAGGGACATGTGCGGGGCGAGGGTCTGGGCGACGTGGAACAGGTGCACCCGCAGCGCCAGCTGCGTCATGCACAGCTCGCCCGTGCGCTCGGCCGGGTCGGGGCACACGTCCACGTCGTAGCGGTCCCACAGCAGCTGCCACTCGGTCTCGTGGGAGGGCAGCAGCCCCCGCACCCCGGAGGGGTTGCGGTCCAGCTCGGCGAGCGCGCCCTCGCGCGGGGAGCCGATCGCGGCGTCGCGGCTGGTGACCACGGCCGTGGTCGAGTCGATGACCACCGGCTTGCCCTCGGCCACGTTGACCTGGTGGCGGCGGAACTCGGTGCCGCCGGGGCGGATCTCGCGCCGCTCCCGCACGTTCTGCCCGCCCTCGATCCGGGTCCGCTGGGCGGTGGTGATCTCGATCTTCGACTGGGTGGTGCGCACGTGCGAGAGCAGCGTCTCGTGGTCGTCGGGCAGGGAGGTGGACTCGAGGTCCACCAGGTGGTGGGCGTTGAGCTCCTTGTACTCCGCCACGCCGTTGTTGCGCACGGTCGGGTCGATGCCGGTGCGCACGTGCAGCCGCCCGGACCACCCGCGGGCGGTCACCGTGGTCTCCTGGGCCCCGAGGTGGCGGTAGCGCAGCGAGACGAGCCGGCGCTGGACGATCTCCAGGCGGGCGCGGGAGCCGTCGTCGCCCAGGTCGCCGTTGAGGTCGGTGAGCACGAGCGAGCGCACGAGCAGGCCCCGGCGCAGGTCCAGCTCGACCCGCTCCTCGGAGGGCACGAGACCGCCCTCGGACCACCACTCCCCGCCCGAGACGCGCAGGTCCAGGTGGGTCCAGTTGGGGGCGTTGACCATCGACTCGTGCTCGACGTCGCGGCCGCTGAGGTGGCTGACCACGCGGTTGAACACCCCGGCCAGGTAGTTGCCGGGGTAGTGCACGCCGTTGTCGGCGAACTCGCAGGCCGATCCGCGCACGCCCATGTAGCCGTTGGCCAGCGTCAGCAGGGCCTCGCGGCGCGGCTCGGTGGCGGGGTCGAAGCCCTCGAAGACCAGCTTCCACGGGTCCTCGCGGCGGGAGCCCAGGTCCAGCTCGGCGACGTCGTTGAGCACGAGGGTCGCGCCGGCGCGGTAGAGGTCCCGGCGCTCGCCGTGGCGGCGCACGCCCACGACCGTGCCGAAGCCGCCGGCGGCCGCGGCGCGCACGCCGGCCACGGCGTCCTCCACGACCACGGAGCGGGCCGGGTCGACCCCGAGCATCCGGGCGCAGGTGAGGAAGGTGTCGGGCTCGGGCTTGCCGGGCAGCCCGTGCTCGGCGGCGAAGTGGCCGTCCACGATGATGTCGAAGGCGTCCTGCAGGCCGGCGGCGGCCAGCACGGGGACGCTGTTGCGGCTGGCCGTCACGAGCCCGACCGGCACCCCGGCGGCGCGCAGCCGCTCGATCAGCGCCACCGTCCCGGCGAAGACCCGCACGCCGGTCTGCTCGAGCACCTCCTGGAAGTAGGTGTTCTTCAGCGCGGCCTGGCCCTGGACGGTCCACGCCCCGGGGGTCTCCTCGCCCTCGGGCAGCCGGGCGCCGCGGGCGGCCAGCAGGGAGCGGATCCCGTCCTCGCGGCGGCGCCCGTCCACGTAGTGGCGGTAGTCGGCGTCGGCGTCGAACGGGCGGCGGTCGACCTGCCCGCCCTCCTCGGCGGGCTCGAGCCGCGCGTCGGCGAGGATCGCGTCGAACAGCGTCCGCCACGCGGCGGCGTGCACCGCCGCGGTGTCCGTCACGACCCCGTCCATGTCGAAGATCACGGCCTCGTGCGGGATGCGCAGCCCGTCGACGGCGAACGGGGGGTTCTCGGCGGTGCGCACGCGGGGCAGGGACGCGGTGAACGGGGCCGTGGGAAGAGCGTTCACGGGGGGATCCTCCGGAGCGTGACGGGCAGTGCCCGGGGCCCCGGCGGGACCGCACGGGAAACCCAGCACGCGGCACGCTACGGACCCCGGACGCGGCGTTGCGGTTTCGGCGGGGGAGGAGCAACTGCCCCGCCCGTGCCGAACGGTTCCTGACCAGTTCATTAAAGGCCCCCGCCGTCCCAGGAGCAAGCAGGGCCCGCGGGGCCGGGCTCAGCCGGAGGCCGCGGGCAGGCGGACGGTGAAGCAGGTCGACCCGGGGGCGCTGTCGACCGTCACCGTCCCGTGGTGGGCGGCGACGATGGCCTCGACGATCGACAGCCCCAGGCCGGACCCGCCGGTCGTGCCGGCGCGGGCGTCGTCCTCCCGGGCGAAGCGGGAGAAGATGTGGTCCAGGAACTGCGGGTCGATCCCGGGCCCGTCGTCGGCGACCTCGAGCGCTGCCCAGCCGTCCTCGGCCGCCAGCCCGGCGGTGACCGTGGTCCCCTCCGGGGTGTGCTGGTGGGCGTTGGCGAGCAGGTTGATCAGCACCTGGCGCAGCTGCGCGGGGTCCCCGCGCACCAGCACCGGCTCGTCGGGCAGGCGCATCCGCCAGTCGTGGCCGCGCGCCGTGACCCGGGCGTCGCTGACCGTCTCCACGACCAGCTCCAGCAGGTCCACGTCCACGGCCACCACCGGGCGGCCCTCGTCCAGGCGCGCCAGCAGCAGCAGGTCCTCCACGAGCGCCGTCATCCGCGCCGCCTCGGACTCGACCCGGGACAGGGAGGTGCGGCCCTGCGGGCTCATCGGCTCGGTCAGCCGGATCAGCTCCGCGTAGCCGCGCACGCTCGCCAGTGGCGTGCGCAGCTCGTGGCTGGCGTCGGCGACGAAGCGGCGCACCCGCGTCTCGCTGCGCTGGCGGGCCGTGAGGGCGTGGGCGACGTTGCCCAGCATCAGCCCGAAGGCGTGGCCGAGGCGGCCGATCTCCGTGCCCGGGTCCTCGGAGGTGCGCACCGCGTCGACCGGCAGCACGATCTCCCCGCGGTCCAGGTCCAGCTCGGAGACGCGGGTCGCGACGTCGGCGAGCTCCTCGAGCGGCTGCAGCGTCCGGCGCACCAGCACCAGCCCCATCAGGCCGGTCCCGCCGATGGCCAGCACGGAGATCCCCGCGCTCGCGAGGCGGAACGAGTTCAGCGTGTCCTGCTTCTCCTCCGTGGGCAGGCCCACGAGCACGGAGCCCAGCTCCCACGGGTCGTCCACGGCCTGCACCCGGTACCCGCCGGTGGACAGCTGCGCGTCGACCGGCCCCAGCTCCGTCCCGCGGGTCCCGCCCGCGTCGTCCCCCAGCCGGTGGGCCAGCGCCTCGATCCGCCCGAGGTCCTCCTCGGGCAGGGCCTCGTGGGCGCCGTTGCCGGCGATCACGTCGGCCTCCACCACGTGGCCGTCGACCAGGCGCGCGCTGACGTTGCCCGCCCACGCGACCCGGCCCTCGGGACGGTCCTGCGGGCCGTCGTCGGGGCGCTCCGCGGGGTCGTCCGGCCCCTGCACCCCGGCGCGCAGGGTGCGGCGGACCTGCTGGTCGAGGTCCTCGTCGAGCTGCCGGGTCAGGAAGACGTCCAGCGCCGCCTGCCCCAGCAGCCCGACCGCGAGGCAGACCACGGTCAGCAGCGCCAGCAGCAGCAGCACCAGCCGGCTGCGCAGCGGCAGCGCCCGCGCGCGCAGCCCGCGCACGCCCCGGCCCGCCGTGTCCACGGCGGCTCAGGCGCCCGCGGCCGGGCGCAGCACGTAGCCCGCCCCGCGCACCGTGTGGATCATGGGCTCGTGGCCGGCGTCGACGCGCTTGCGCAGGTAGGAGATGTAGAGCTCCACGATGTTCGTCTGCCCGCCGAAGTCGTAGCCCCACACCCGCTCCAGGATCTGCGGCTTGCTCAGCACCCGGCGGGGGTTCTCCATCAGGTAGCGCAGCAGCTCGAACTGGGTGGCCGTCAGCTCCACCGCACGCCCCGCCCGGGTGACCTCCCGGGTGTCGCGGTTGAGCACGAGGTCCCCGACCACGAGCTCGGCGTGGTCGGCCCGGGCCGCGCCGGAGCGGTGCACGAGCCGGTGCAGCCGCAGCATCAGCTCCTCCATGTTGAACGGCTTGGTGACGTAGTCGTCCCCGCCGGCGACCAGGCCCATGATCCGGTCCTCGGCGCTGTCCTTGGCGGTGAGGAACAGGGCGGGGACCTCCGGGTCGAAGGCGTGGACCCGCTCCAGGACCTCCACGCCCGAGCACCCCGGCAGCATGACGTCCAGCACGAGCACGTCCGGGCGGAACTCGCGGGCCTCGGCGACGGCCGTCTCGCCGTCGTGGGCCGTGCGCACCGACCAGCCCAGCATGCCCAGGCCCATGCCCACCATCTGGGCCAGCAGCGGCTCGTCGTCCACCACCAGCACCCGCACGGGCGTGCCGTCCGGGTGGGTCAGCCGCGGCAGGTCCAGCGCCACCGGCCGCTGCTCCGCCCCGCTCACCGCGTGCGCCCCCGTCCCATCGGTCCTCCTCCCGACGGGCGCACCCGCGCCCGTCCCGGCCAGCCTAGCGGCGGGCCGGCGGCCTCCGGGGCTTTCACAGCGGACGCACACGATGCCGCTAAGACGGCCACATCCCCGGGTGGTCGACTGGTTCCCGCACCCCGGGGGACGCCCGGGGCGCCGTCGGGCAGGGGGCCCGGCGCGCACACCGAGGAGGGGACGGCACGCATGAGCAGCATCGAGGACCACCGGACGGGGGCGCCGGCCGCGGACGGGACCGCCGGCCGGTCCGGGCGCCGGCTGGTGGGCGTCGACGCCGCCCGGGGGCTCGCCCTGGTCGGGCTGATCGCCGTGCACATCCTGCCCGCCTGGGACCCCGCCGACGACGGGGCCACCCTGCAGTGGACGCTGTTCTCCGGCCAGTCCGCGGCACTGTTCGCGCTGCTGGCCGGGGTGGGCCTGGCCTTCACCACCGGGGGCCGCACCCCGCACCGGGGCCGGCGGCTGGCGGCCGACCGGGCCGGGATCGTCGTGCGCGCCCTGCTCGTGGCCGTCACCGGGCTGCTGATCAACGGGCTGATGCCCGAGGACCCGCCCGCCTACGGGATCCTGCTCTACTACGGCATGTTCTTCCTGCTCGCCCTGCCGTTCCTGCACCTGGGCGCCCGGGCGCTGCTGGGCTGGGCCGCCGGGACCGCCGTGGCCGGCCCCGTGGCGCTGCACGTGCTCGGGCCGCTGCTGCCCGCCCCCGACACGGTCAGCCCGACCCTCGTCGACGTCCTCACCGCCCCGGGCACCGTCCTCGCCCAGGTCCTGCTCACCGGCACCTACCCCGCCCTCGTCTACCTCGCCTACCTGCTGGCCGGGCTCGGCCTGGGCCGCCTGAACCTCTCCGCCCTGCGCGTGCAGACCGGGATGCTCCTGGGCGGGGCCGCGCTCGCGGTCACCGCCTGGTGCACCTACTGGGTGGCCGTGATCGCCGGCGGCGGCTACGACCGGATCCTGGCCGCCACCCCGTGGCTCGACGCGTGGCAGCTCGACGAGATCATCGTGTGGGGCCCCGGGGACACCCTGCCCACGACGACGTGGTGGTGGCTGCTGATCCCCGGCCCGCACGCCAACACGCCGGTGTCGGTCCTGCAGGACCTCGGCATCGCGGTCGCCGCGCTCGGCGGCATGCTCCTGGTGGCCCGGCGGGCCGGGGCCTGGCTGGCGCCGCTGGCCGCGATGGGCGCCATGACCCTGACCCTCTACAGCGCCCACCTGCTCGCGCTGATCCCCGAGCTGCACGTCGACCGGCCCGAGGCGTGGTTCACGGCCCACGTGGTGCTCGCCGCCCTGTTCGCCCTCGCCTGGGGCAACGCGTTCGGCCGCGGGCCCCTCGAGCGGGTGGTCGCCCGGGGCGCCGGCGCGGCCCGCGGGGCGTGGCTGCGCCGCGGGACCGGCGCGGCCGGCTGAGCCCGCCCGGGCGGGCCCGCCGCACGGGCCCCATCGCCTAGAATCGGGACCGAACCACAGGTCCCGAGCACCAGGAGCGGCATGTCCACGAGCGCGTCCGTCACCAACCAGCCCCTCGCCGAGGTCGACCCGGAGATCGCGGCGGCCATCGCCGACGAGCTCGGCCGCCAGCGGTCCACCCTCGAGATGATCGCCTCGGAGAACTTCGCGCCGCGGGCCGTGCTCGAGGCGCAGGGCTCGGTGCTGACCAACAAGTACGCCGAGGGCTACCCCGGCCGCCGCTACTACGGCGGGTGCGAGCACGTCGACGTCGTCGAGAACCTCGCCCGCGACCGGGCCACCGCCCTGTTCGGCGCCGAGCACGCCAACGTCCAGCCGCACTCCGGCGCCCAGGCCAACACCGCCGTCATGCAGGCGCTGATGAACCCCGGCGACAAGCTCATGGGGCTGTCCCTGGCCCACGGCGGGCACCTCACCCACGGGATGCGGCTCAACGTCTCCGGCAAGCTCTACGAGATCGCCGCCTACGAGGTCGACCCCGAGAGCTACGTGCTGGACATGGACAAGGTCCGCGAGCAGGCCCTCGCCGAGCGCCCCGACGTCATCGTCGCCGGCTGGTCCGCCTACCCCCGGCAGCTGGACTTCGCGGCCTTCCGCTCCATCGCCGACGAGGTCGGGGCCAAGCTGTGGGTGGACATGGCCCACTTCGCCGGTCTCGTGGCCGCCGGGCTGCACCCGAACCCGGTCCCGCACGCCCACGTCGTGACCTCGACCGTGCACAAGACCCTCGCCGGCCCCCGATCCGGGGTCATCCTCACCACCGGGGAGCTGAAGAAGAAGATCGACTCCGCGGTCTTCCCCGGCCAGCAGGGCGGGCCGCTGATGCACGCCATCGCCGGCAAGGCCGTGGCCTTCCGGATCGCGGCCACCGAGGAGTTCCGCGAGCGCCAGGAGCGCACCCTCGAGGGCGCCCGCCTGCTCGCCGAGCGCCTCGCCGCCCCGGACGTCGCCGAGGCCGGGGTCTCCGTGCTCACCGGCGGCACCGACGTGCACCTGGTCCTCGTGGACCTGCGCGACTCCGAGCTGGACGGCAAGCAGGCCGAGGACCTGCTGCACCGCGCCGGGATCACCGTCAACCGCAACGCCGTCCCGTGGGACCCGCGCCCGCCGATGGTCACCTCCGGGCTGCGCATCGGCACCCCGGCCCTGGCCACCCGCGGCTTCGGCACCGCGGAGTTCACCGAGGTCGCCGACGTCATCGCCGCGGCCCTGAAGCCCGGCGCCGACGTCGAGGCGCTGCGCGCCCGCGTCGACGCGCTCGCCGCGGACCTGCCGCTCTACGAGGGGCTGGAGCAGTGGTGAGCCCGGTGGCGCAGATCCTCGACGGGCGGGCCACCGCCGCCGCCATCAAGGACGAGCTCGCCCAGCGGGTGGCCGTGCTCGCCGAGCGGGGCGTGGTCCCCGGCCTCGGCACGGTCCTCGTGGGCGAGGACCCGGCCTCCCACTCCTATGTCGGCGGCAAGCACAAGGACTGCGCGGAGGTCGGCATCGCCTCGATCCGCCGCGAGCTGCCGGCCGACGTCTCCCAGGAGGAGCTCGAGCGCACCCTCGACGAGCTCAACGCCGACCCCGCCTGCACCGGCTACATCGTCCAGCTGCCGCTGCCCCCGCAGATCGACACCAACGCCGTGCTCGAGCGGATCGACCCGGACAAGGACGCCGACGGGCTGCACCCGACCAACCTGGGACGGCTCGTGCTCAACGTCGCCGAGCCGATGCGCTCCCCGCTGCCGTGCACGCCCAACGGCGTGGTCGAGCTGCTGCGCCGCCACGACGTGGAGCTGGCCGGCAAGCACGTGCTCGTCGTGGGTCGCGGCGTGACGGTCGGACGGCCCATCGGGCTGCTGCTGACCCGCAAGGAGATCAACGCCACGGTCACCCTCGCCCACACCGGCACCCGGGACCTGGAGACGCTGCTGGGCCAGGCCGACGTCGTCGTCGCCGCCGCGGGCCGCCCGCACATGATCGGCCCCGAGCACCTCAAGGACGGCGTCGTGCTCCTCGACGTCGGGGTCTCCCGGGTCGAGGACCCGGAGACCGGCCGGCGGAAGCTGGCCGGGGACGTGCACCCGGACGCCGCCGCCCGGGCCTCGTGGATCTCTCCGAACCCCGGCGGGGTCGGGCCCATGACCCGGGCCATGCTGCTGCTCAACGTCGTCGAGTCCGCCGAGCGGGAGGCCGGGCTGCGCTGAGCCCGGTTCGTGGGCGGGGCGCGGATTTGAGACAATGGGCGCCATGCGCTCCCTCGGATCCCCGACCCCGTCCGCCCCGGCCCGCGAGAACCGCACCGCCCTGTGGGGGACGGTGGTGGGCCTCGCCGTGCTCGTCGTGATCTTCGTCGTCGCCCTGCTCCGGGCCGCCGACGCGAACTCGGTGCTGGGCTGGGCCCTGGCGGGGATCGCCCTGGGCTGGCTCATGCTCGCCGTGTGGGTCGTGCTCATGGTCCGGCGCGCCGCGGCGTTCGGCCGCCGCCAGGTCGAGGAGGCCCGCGAGCAGCTGCGCGCCGAGCACGGCCGGGCACCGGCCGCGACGGCCTCCGGCCCGGCCGCCTCGATGCGCGACGAGAAGCTCTCGCACAGCTTCCAGATCGTCCTGGTCCAGTCCAAGGTCATCAAGCAGGAGCTCGACGGGCTGCCCGTCGGGAGCGCCGAGCGCGAGGCCCTCGACCGGGCGCTGGAGACCATCGACATCACCGCCGGCAACGGGATGAGCATGCTGCGCCAGGAGCCGCTGCACGGCACCGTCGTCGACTGACGCCCCACCCCTTCCCGTCCCGACCCCGACCCCCGAGAACAGGTGCCCCCCGCATGACCCGCCCCGAGAACTGCCTGCGCGTCGCCACCGTCAACGTCAACGGCATCCGCGCCGCCTACAAGCGCGGCATGGCCGACTGGCTCGCGCAGCGCGACGTCGACATCCTGTGCCTGCAGGAGGTCCGGGCCCCCGACGGGATCGTGCGCGGCCTGCTCGACGAGCAGGTCTGGGACGTCCACCACGCCGAGGCCGAGGACAAGGGCCGCGCCGGGGTGGCCACCGCCACCCGCCGCGACGCCCGCGGGGGCGCGCTGGTGCCGACCGCCCGGCGCGGGTCCATCGGCGTCGAGCACTTCGCCGCCTCCGGCCGCTGGGTCGAGACCGACCACGCCATGGCCGACGGCTCGACCCTCACCGTGGTCTCCGCCTACGTCCACTCCGGGGAGGTCGGCACCGTCCGCCAGGACGACAAGTACCGCTTCCTCGAGGTCATGACCGAGCGGCTGCCCGAGCTCGCCCGCGAGGCCGACCACGTGCTCGTCGTCGGGGACCTCAACGTCGGTCACACCGAGCTCGACATCAAGAACTGGAAGGGCAACGTCAAGAACGCCGGGTTCCTCCCCGAGGAGCGCGCCTACTTCGACCGCTTCTTCGGGGAGCTCGGCTACAAGGACGTCGCCCGCGAGCTCGCCGGGCCGGTGCCGGGCCCCTACACGTGGTGGTCCTACCGGGGAAAGGCCTTCGACACCGACGCCGGCTGGCGGATCGACTACCACATGGCCACCCCCGGGCTCGCCGCCCGCGCGGTCACGGCCGTCGTGGACCGTGCCGAGAGCTACGACACCCGCTTCTCCGACCACGCCCCCGTGGTCGTCGACTACCAGTTCTGATCCCGCCGACCGAAGGAACCCCGCCCGTGCGCACCGACCCCGCCCCGTTCGACGTCCCCACCCCCAGCGGCCGGCCCCGCGTGGTCTCGGGCGTCCAGCCCTCGGCGGACTCCCTGCACCTGGGCAACTACGTGGGGGCCGTGCGCAACTGGGTGCGGATGCAGGACGAGAACGAGTGCGTGTTCTTCGTCGCGGACCTGCACGCCGTGACGGTCGAGCAGGACCCCGCCACCCTGGCCCGGCGCACCCGGGTCACGGCCGCCCAGTACATCGCCGCCGGCATCGACCCCGAGCGCTCGACGCTGCTCGTGCAGTCCCACGTGCCCGAGCACGCGCAGCTCGCGTGGGCGCTGAACTGCATCACCGGCTTCGGCGAGGCCTCCCGGATGACCCAGTTCAAGGACAAGTCCGCGAAGCAGGGAGCCGACAACGCCACGGTCGGGCTCTTCGCCTACCCGGTGCTGATGGCCGCGGACATCCTCGTCTACCAGGCCCACGCGGTGCCGGTGGGGGAGGACCAGCGCCAGCACCTGGAGCTGACCCGCAACCTCGCCCAGCGCTTCAACACCCGCTTCGGCGACACCTTCGTGGTGCCCGAGCCGAAGATCCTCGCCGAGACCGCCAAGGTCTACGACCTGCAGCAGCCCACGGCGAAGATGTCGAAGTCGGCGGCGAGCGAGAACGGCCTGATCCGCCTGCTGGACCCGGCGAAGAAGAACGCGAAGAAGATCAAGGCGGCCGTCACCGACGACGGCACCGAGATCCGCTTCGACCGGGAGGCCAAGCCGGGCGTGTCCAACCTGCTCACGATCTACTCCGCGCTCACCGGCCGCCCCGTGGACGAGATCGTCGCCGAGTACGAGGGCCGGATGTACGGGCACCTGAAGGTCGGGCTCGCGGAGGTCGTCACCGAGGTGCTCACCCCCATCCAGCAGCGCGCCCAGGAGCTGCTCGACGACCCCGCCGAGCTGGACCGCATCCTCGCCCGGGGCGCGGAGAAGGGCCGGGAGGTCACCGCCGCGACGCTGTCGACGGTCTACGAGCGGATGGGCTTCCTGCCGCGCCTGGAGCACGCGGGGACGCCCCTGGGCTAGGCTGGGGGCCGTCCGTGAGGAGACGAGTTGAGCCGACCGCAGCAGTCACCGACCATCCGCCCGGGCCGGGTCTACGCCGGCGTGGTCATCGAGCTGCCCGAGCCCGTGGGGCGTGAGCTGCAGGACTGGCGCGCGTCCTTCGGCGACCCCGCCTCCTACGCGGTCCCCGCCCACATCACCCTCATGATCGCCCCCCAGGACGCCTCCTGGGAGGACGTGGTCGAGCGCGTGCGCACGGTGGCCCGCGAGTGGGAGCCCTTCCGGGTCGAGATCGACGGGACCGGCACGTTCCGCCCCGTCACCCCGGTCGTCTACCTGCGCATCGCCGAGGGCGCCGAGCAGTGCCGGGCGCTGCACGAGGCCCTGCACGGGGAGCGGCTGGTCTCCGCCTCGCCCTTCGCGTTCCACCCCCACGTCACCATCGCCCAGGCCGTCGAGGAGGAGGACCTCGACCGGGCCCAGCAGATGCTGCGCACCTACCGCGCCGGCTTCCTCGTGGACCGGATCGGCCTCTACGAGCTCGACGCCGACGGGACGTGGCGGACCCGCGAGGAGATCCCGTTCGCGAACGGCGGGCGCGGGCGGGCCTGAGCCCGGTGGCCAGCACCCGCGCCCGGCCGCGACCGGGGCCCGCCCCGCCGATGCCGCCGCGGGCCCTGGACCGCCACGGTCTGCGCGTGGAGGCCCTGCGCCGGCGGGCGCTGCTGCGCGAGCACCGCGCCGCCGGGGCCGGGCCGGGGGCCCTCGCCGGGTCCGTGCTGGCGGTGGTGCTGGCCGAGCTCTTCCGCCGCCACCCGGTCCGGGTGGGGCTGCACTACCTCTTCCACGGCGGTCCGCTGATGGCCGCGGGGCTGTCCTTCGTGCTGATCTTCGCCTCCACGGCGCTGCTCGTGGTCGGCTTCTCGGCGATCGGCGTGTTCCTCGGCAACGACCCCCAGGTGCGCGGGGCCGTGGTCGCCGCCGTCACCGCGCGGGTGCCCGGCCTGCTCGACACGGGGCAGGGCGGGATCATCCCCCTGCGCCTGCTCGAGGACTCCCGGCCCTTCACCCTGGCGACCGTCATCGGCACGGGCGTGCTCCTCTTCTCGGGCTGGCGCTGGGTCTCCGGGGTCCGGCTGGCCTTCCGGCGGCTCTTCGAGGTGCCCCCGGCGCAGGGGATGCCCGTGGCCGCCGTGCCGCGGGACCTGCTCGGGCTGGGCACGCTCGGGGTGCTGCTGGCGCTGTCGGTCGTGGCCAACGGCGCGGCCTCGGGGTTCCTGGGCTTCGTGCTGGACCTCACCGGCGAGCTCGGGTGGGGCAGCGGCCCGGAGTGGCTGCGCACGGGGCTGACGTGGGCGCTGTCCACCGTGGTCGTGATCGTGCTCGACGCCCTGTTCGCGCTCGAGCTCGTGCGCGGGGTCGCGGGGCTGCGCCTGTCCCGCCCGGCGCTGCTGGCGACCGTGGCCGCCGCCGCGGCCGGCAACTTCGCGCTGCGCGTGCTGGGCGGCACGGTGATCGCCGGGTTCACCGCCAACCCCTACCTGCTCTCGGTCGCCCTCGTGGTCGGGGTGCTCGTGTGGTTCTACCTCTTCAGCCAGGTGCTGCTGCTCTCCGCCGCCCTGGGGGCGGTCGTGCAGGCCGACGGGCACGGCGGGCGCGTCCAGCCCGCCGGGGAGCCGGTCGAGCTCGTCGTCCGGCCCGCGCGCGTCCCGCAGGACCCCTCCGCCTGAGCCGCCGGGACCCCGGGCCGCAGGAGGACTGCGCCACGGTCCGGCGGGCAGGACCGCCGGGCACCGGCGGAGCGCGGCGGGGGAGGGGGCGGGAACGACGGCGGCCCGTCCCCCGCCGCAGCGGGGAACGGGCCGCCGAGGGCTCCGGACACGGCTCACATGGAGCGGGAGAGGATCGCGTTCTTCACCTCGGCGATGGCCTTCGTGATCTGGATCCCGCGGGGGCAGGCCTCGGTGCAGTTGAAGGTCGTGCGGCAGCGCCAGACGCCCTCCTTGTCGTTGAGGATCTCCAGGCGCAGGTCCCCGGCGTCGTCGCGGGAGTCGAAGATGAACCGGTGGGCGTTGACGATCGCCGCCGGGCCGAAGTACTGCCCGTCCGTCCAGAACACGGGGCACGAGGAGGTGCACGCCGCGCACAGGATGCACTTGGTGGTGTCGTCGAAGCGGGCCCGGTCCTCCTGGGACTGGAAGCGCTCGTAGGTGGGCTCGTTGCCGCCGGCCACGAGGAAGGGCATGATCTCGCGGTAGGACTGGAAGAACGGCTCCATGTCCACGATCAGGTCCTTCTCGCACGGCAGGCCCTTGATGGGCTCCACGGTGACGGGCTTGGACAGGTCGAGGTCCTTCAGCAGCACCTTGCAGGCGAGCCGGTTCTGGCCGTTGATGCGCATCGCGTCCGAGCCGCACACGCCGTGGGCGCAGGAGCGGCGGAAGGACAGCGAGCCGTCGATCTCCCACTTGACCTTGTGCAGGGCGTCCAGCACGCGGTCGGTGCCGTACATGGTGAGCTTGAACTCGTCCCAGCGCACCTCGTCGGAGAGCTCCGGGTTGTAGCGGCGCACCTGCAGGGTGAGCTCGAAGGTCGGGATCTCGGCCCGGCCCTCCTCCTCCTGCACGTCCGTGCGGGCCGCGGGGGCGCCGGCCTCGGCGTGGGCCGCGGCCGGGTCGGACCCGTCCCCGGCGCCCTCGGCGTCGCGGGCGTCGACGGCGGGGGAGTCGGCGTCGGTCTTGTAGCCGGCGCGGTCGTCCTGCTCGTGCCCCGGGGCGTGGCCGTGCTCGGGAGCGCGGTCCTGCGGATCGTTCGTGCGGCCGTCCTCGGGCCGGTCGGGGTTCTGTGCGGTGGACATCAGTACTTACGCTCCATCGGCTCGTAGCGGGTGAAGATCACGGGCTTCGTCTCCTGGCGGATCCCGGCGGTCGGCGAGGACGGGTCGAGGTAGACCATCGAGTGGGCCATGAACCGCTCGTCGTCGCGCTCGGGGAAGTCCTCGCGGAAGTGCCCGCCGCGGGACTCCTCGCGGTGCAGGGCGGCGACGGTCATGACCTTCGCCAGCTGCAGCAGGAAGCCCAGCTCCACGGCCTCCAGCAGGTCCAGGTTGAAGCGCTTGCCCTTGTCCTGGATCGAGATGTTGGCGTAGCGGGCCTCGAGGGCGGCGATGTCGTCCAGCGCCGCCTGCAGGGTCTCGGCGGTGCGGAACACCTGGACGTTGAGGTCCATGGTGTCCTGCAGGTCCTTGCGGATCGCCGCGACCTTCTCGGTGCCGGTGCCGCTGCGCGCGTTGTCGAGCAGCGCCACGGTGGAGTCCAGGGCGGTGTCCGGGACCGGGACGAAGTCGGCGCGCTGGGCGTACTCGGCGGCGTAGATCCCGGCGCGCTTGCCGAAGACGTTGATGTCCAGCAGCGAGTTGGTGCCCAGGCGGTTGGAGCCGTGCACCGACACGCAGGCGACCTCGCCGGCCGCGTACAGGCCCGGGACCACGGTCTCGTTGTCGGCGAGCACCTCGGCCTTGATGTTGGTCGGGATCCCGCCCATGACGTAGTGGCAGGTCGGGAACACCGGCACCGGCTCCGTGTAGGGCTCCACGCCCAGGTAGGTGCGGGCGAACTCGGTGATGTCCGGCAGCTTCGCGTCGATGTGCGCGGGCTCCAGGTGGGTGAGGTCCAGCAGGACGTAGTCCTTGTTGGGCCCGGCGCCGCGGCCCTCGCGCACCTCGTTGGCCATCGAGCGGGCCACGATGTCGCGCGGGGCGAGGTCCTTGATGGTCGGGGCGTAGCGCTCCATGAACCGCTCGCCGTCGGCGTTGCGCAGGATCCCGCCCTCACCGCGGGCGGCCTCGGAGACGAGGATGCCCAGGCCGGCCAGGCCGGTCGGGTGGAACTGTATGAACTCCATGTCCTCCAGCGGAAGGCCGTTGCGGAAGGCGATGGCCATGCCGTCGCCGGTGAGCGTGTGGGCGTTGGAGGTGGTCTTGAAGACCTTGCCCGCGCCGCCGGAGGCGAAGACCACGGACTTGGCCTGGAAGACGTGCAGCTCGCCGGTGGCCAGCTCGTAGGCCACGGCCCCGGCCACGCGGCGGACGCCGTCGACCTCGGTCATGACCAGGTCCAGGACGTAGAACTCGTTGAAGAACTCGACGTTGTGCTTGATGCAGTTCTGGTAGAGCGTCTGGAGGATCATGTGACCGGTGCGGTCCGCGGCGTAGCAGGCCCGGCGCACGGGCGCCTTGCCGTGGTCGCGGGTGTGCCCGCCGAAGCGGCGCTGGTCGATCTTGCCCTCGGGGGTGCGGTTGAAGGGCAGGCCCATCTTCTCCAGGTCCAGGACGGCGTCGATGGCCTCCTTGGCCATCACCTCCGCGGCGTCCTGGTCGACCAGGTAGTCACCGCCCTTGATGGTGTCGAAGGTGTGCCACTCCCAGTTGTCCTCCTCGACGTTGGCCAGGGCCGCGCACATGCCGCCCTGCGCCGCGCCGGTGTGGGACCGGGTGGGGTACAGCTTGGTCAGTACGGCAGTGCGGGCGCGCTGACCGGCTTCGATGGCGGCGCGCATACCGGCACCACCGGCGCCGATGATGACCACGTCGTACTTGTGAACCTGCATACCGGAATGTTCTTTCTTCTCGAGTGTTTCTCAGCAGTTCTGCGTGCGCCGCGCGGTCGTCGTCGACCCGGCGGCGGGCGGCCCGTCCGTCGGGACGGGCCGCGCCGGAGGCCTCAGCCCGCGGTGCAGAAGGACGCCAGGAGGGCGGGGTCCGCGCCGGTCGGGCAGGGCTCGAAGGTGAAGATCACCAGGGTGCCGAGCAGGATCACGAAGGCGGAGGTCACGGCGAGCAGCACCTTGAGCCAGAAGCGGGTGCGGTCGCGCTCGGCGTAGTCGTCGATGATCACGCGCAGGCCGTTGGTGCCGTGCAGCATCGCGAGCCACAGCAGGACCATGTCGAAGACCTGCCAGAAGGGGCTGGCCCACTTGCCGGCCACGAAGGCGAAGTCCACGGCGTGGACGCCGCCCTCCTCGACCAGCAGGTTGACGTAGAGGTGGATGAACACGAGCGCCAGCAGCACCGCGCCGGACAGGCGCATGAACAGCCACGCGTACATCTCGAAGTTGTTGCGCTTGGTGGAGGAGCGGTTGTACTTGACGCCGTCGACCTCCAGGTCCTTGCTGCGCGGGACGGCGATGCGGGCCTTGATCGGAGTGCTCATGCGGTTCAACCCCCGAAGACGTTGGAGAGGTGGCGGACGAGGAAGGGGATCATGACGACGAGCCACAGGCCCAGCACGCCCCACAGCAGCTGCTTCTGGTAGCGGGTGCCGTGCTTCCAGAAGTCGATCAGGATGATGCGCAGGCCGTTGAAGGCGTGGTACACGATCGCGGCGACGAGGCCGGCCTCGCCCAGGCCCATGACCGGGTTCTTGTAGGTCTCCATGACCGCGTTGTAGGCCTCGGGCGAGACCCGCACGAGCGCGGTGTCCAGGACGTGGACCAGGAGAAAGAAGAAGATGGCCACGCCGGTGATGCGGTGGGCGACCCAGGACCACTGGCCGTGGGCCTGGCCCCTGTACAGGGTGCCCTTGGATGTCTTCGCCACTGAAAAACCTCCCTGAGTCGCTCGTCGTCGTGCGCCTGGTGGTACCGGGGAATTCGCACGGTGCACGGCGGGAGCGGAGCCCTTCCGGGCCTGTGTCGGATATTGCGCGAGTTCCGTTCCACGATACCAGCGCCCTGGCAGTTTGCTGACAGCCTGTCCCGCGCCGCGTGCAGGACGCCCGCCCCGTGCCCGCGGGGCGGGGACGGGCCCGCGCGCCGATACAGTGGGGGCCGT
Organism: Kocuria flava; assembly: GCF_001482365.1. Lineage (NCBI taxonomy): Bacteria > Bacillati > Actinomycetota > Actinomycetes > Micrococcales > Micrococcaceae > Kocuria > Kocuria flava. Next base: position 1,549,524 of record NZ_CP013254.1, read on the forward strand.
GACCACCCCGATCGAGCACTTCCACCCCTTCGTCCCCGCCGGCGGCGTCGGCTCCCGGCTGTGGCCGCTCTCGCGCGCGGACGCCCCCAAGTTCCTGCTGGACCTCACCGGTTCGGGCTCCTCCCTGCTGCGGGCCACCTACGACCGGCTCGCGCCGCTGAGCGGCGGGCGCGTCATGGTCGTGACCGGGCGCACGCACGCGCCGGCGGTCTCGGCCCAGCTGCCGGAGCTCGCGGCCGCGGACCTCGTGCTGGAGCCCTCGCCCAAGGACTCCGCGGCCGCGATCGGGCTCGCCTGCATGCTCCTGCTGCGCCGGGACCCCGAGGCGATCGTCGGGTCCTTCGCCGCCGACCACGTCATCCAGCCCGCCGCCGCCTTCCAGGAGGTCGTGCGCGAGGCCGTGGCCGCGGCCGCCTCCGGGCGGATCGTGACGATCGGCATCCCCCCGACCTCGCCCGCGACCGGCTTCGGCTACATCCGCGCCGGCGCGCCCCTGGGCCTGGAGGCCGCCCCGCACGCCCTGCAGGTCGAGGAGTTCGTGGAGAAGCCCGACGAGGAGACCGCCCGCGCCTACGTGGCCGGCGGCGACTACACCTGGAACGCCGGGATGTTCGTGGCCCCCGCCGCCCTGCTGCTGGCCCACCTCCGGCGGAGCGAGCCCGAGCTGCACGCCGGGCTCGCCGAGATCGCCGACGCGTGGGGCACCCTCGCCCAGGACGAGGTCGTGGACCGCGTCTGGCCGGGCCTGCCCAAGACCGCGATCGACTACGCCGTGGCCGAGCCGGCCGCGGCCGCCGGGGACGTGGCGATGGTCCCGGCGACCTTCACGTGGGACGACGTCGGGGACTTCGCGGCCATCCACCGGCTGAACCGGGTGGACCCGGCCGGGGACTCCGACGTCGCGGTGCTCGGGGAGAACACCCGGGTGCTCGCCGACGCGTCCTCCGGCGTCGTCGTCTCGGACACGGGCCGGCTGGTCGCGCTGATCGGGGTCGAGGACATCGTCGTCGTCGACACGCCCGACGCCCTGCTGGTGACCACGCGCGAGCACGCCCAGCGGGTCAAGGACGCCGTGAACTCGCTCAAGCGCAGCGGCGACACCGACGTCCTCTGAGGCGCCCCGGCCCGCCCGGGAGCGCCCGCCGCCGGGAGTATCCTGGGCAGATGCCTGACGCGTCCTCTTCCGCCCCCGCCACGGAGGCCGGCCTGCCCCCGGCCATCGGCCCGCTGCTCAAGCGGTACCTGCCGGAGCTCGTCGGCTTCCGGCGCGACCTGCACCGCCACCCGGAGCTGTCCTACCAGGAGTTCCGCACCACCGACCGGATCGTGGCGGCGCTGGAGGAGATGGGGCTGAGCCCGGTGCGGCTGGCGGACACGGGCTGCTACGTGGACATCGGCCACGGGCCGATCGCCGTGGGCCTGCGCGCGGACATCGACGCCCTGCCCATCCAGGAGGCGACCGGGCTCGAGTACTCCTCCGTCAACGACGGCGTGGCCCACTCCTGCGGCCACGACATCCACACCACCGTGATGGTCGGCGTCGCCCGCGTGCTCGCCGACCTGCACCGCACCGCCCACATCGCCGGGACGGTGCGCGTGGTCTTCCAGCCGGCGGAGGAGCAGCTGCCCGGCGGCGCCCTGGGCGTGCTCCGCCAGGGCGTGCTCGAGGGCGTGCCGCGGATGTTCGCCCTGCACTGCGAGCCGAAGGTGGACGTCGGGCGGGTGGGCACCCGCATCGGGGCCATCACCTCCGCCTCGGACACCGTGCGGATCGAGCTCTCCGGCCGCGGCGGGCACACCTCCCGCCCGCACCTGACCCAGGACCTCGTCTACGCGATGGCCCAGATCGCGGTGAACGTCCCCGCGGTGCTCTCCCGGCGCATCGACGTCCGCTCCGGGGTGGCGGTGGTCTGGGGGCAGATGCACGCCGGGGTGGCGCCCAACGCGATCCCCGCGACCGGGTTCATGTCCGGGACCCTGCGCTGCCTCGACGCCGACGCCTGGCACCGGGCCGGGGCGCTGCTGGACGAGGTCGTCCACCAGGTCGCGACCCCCTACGAGGTGGACGTCCAGCTCGAGCACGTGCGCGGGGTCCCGCCCGTGGTCAACGGCGAGACGGAGACGACGCTGCTGGAGAACGCCGCCCGCGCCGAGCTGGGCGAGGACGCCGTGGTGCTCGTGGACCAGTCCATGGGCGGGGAGGACTTCGCCTGGTTCCTGCAGGAGGTCCCCGGGGCCATGATGCGCCTGGGCACCCGCACCCGGGGCGGGCACACCTACGACCTGCACCAGTCGGACTACATCGCCGACGAGGCCGCGATCGGCTGCGGCGTGCAGGTGATGGCCTCCGCGGCCCTGCGGGGCATCCGCCTGCACGCCCGGGAGCAGGCGGAGGGGCCCGCCGTCCCCTGAGGGCGTGGCGCGGATCACCGTCCTCCGGTCCGCGGGTACACTGGCCCCGTGCCGCGCCCGCCGCGCCCACCACCGCCGCGCCGTGCCCCCTGGAGACGCTGTGACCCTTCCGCCCGGAGCCGTCCGACGCCTCCCCGCCGCCGTGCTGGGCCTCTCGGTGCTCGCGCTCGCCGGTTGCGGCCTCCCCCTCGCGGACGGCGGTGAGGTCCAGGAGCAGGCCGCCGGCTTCACCGGGTGCATCGTCTCGGACGAGGGCGGCTTCCAGGACCGGTCGTTCCACGAGAGCACCCGCTCCGGCCTGCAGGCCGCCCGTGCCTCCCTGGGCATCGAGGTCCGGGAGGCGGAGTCGCAGGTGGCCGCGGACCTCGAGCCCGGCCTCGTCGCCATGGTCCAGGCCGGGTGCGACGTGACCGTCGCGGCGGGACACCGTCTGGCCGCCGCGACCCGGACGGTCGCGGCGGCCGAGCCGAGCACGAGGTTCGTCGTCGTCGACGACGCGACGGTCGGGCTGCCCAACGTCAAGCCGCTCGTCTTCGACACGGCGGGGGCGGCGTTCCTCGCCGGCTACGTCGCCGCCGGCAGCACGCGCACCGGCACGGTCGCCGCCTACGGCGGCATGGACGTCGCGCCCGTGCGGGTGATCCTGGACGGCTTCGCCGACGGCATCGCCCACTACAACGAGACCGAGGACGCGGAGGTCCGGCTGCTGGGCTGGGACAGGGACTCCCAGGAGGGCACCTTCGTCGGCGACTTCAGCGACACCTCCGGGGCCGCGACGATCACCCGGGGCTTCGTCGCGGACGGCGCCGACGTCGTCCTGCCGGTCGCCGGTGAGGCGGCCCTGGGAACGGTCGACGCGGTCGTGGAGGCCAACACCGGCGGCGACGAGGTCCGCTTCGTGTGGGTCGACGCCGACGGCCACAGGACCCTCGAGAAGGGAAAGGAGTACCAGCTGACCTCCGTGCTCAAGCAGCTGAGCATCTCCGTCCAGGACGCCGTCGAGTCGGCCGCCCGCGGCGAGTTCAGCAACGAGCCCTACGTCGGCACCCTCGAGAACGGCGGCGTGGGCATCGCCCCGTACCACGACCAGGAGGACGCCGTCGGCGAGGAGCTCGCCGACGCGGTCGAGCAGCTCGAGCAGGACGTCATCGACGGCACGGTCCCCGTCGCGTCCGAGAGCTCGCCCTCGCTCCGACCCGCCGCCCCGGCGGCGTCCGGCCGTCCCGGCACGAAGGAGTGAGCACCCCGTGAGCACGTCCCCCGAGGTCCCCGGAGGCACCGCCCCCGGCGAGGACGTCCCCGCCGCCGGCGCGGTCGACTGGGCGGGCCTGCGGGCCGCCGCCACTGCGGCCCTCGAGCACGCCTACGTCCCCTACTCGCGGTTCCCGGTCGGGGCCGCGGCCCTGACCGAGGACGGCCGGACGGTGGCCGGGTGCAACGTGGAGAACGCCTCCTACGGGCTGACCCTGTGCGCCGAGTGCTCCCTGGTCTCCGCGCTGCACATGGGCGGCGGGGGCCGGCTGACGGCCTTCGTGTGCGTCGACGGCCGGGGCGAGGTGCTCATGCCGTGCGGGCGCTGCCGGCAGCTGCTGCACGAGCACCGCGCCCCCGGCATGGTGCTGCTGACCGTCTCCGGCGTGCGCACCATGGCCGAGGTGCTGCCCGACGCCTTCGGCCCCGAGAACCTCTGACCCCTCCCGGAAGGACCCGTACCGTGACCGAGCCGTTCGACGCCGTCGACGTCATCCGCACCAAGCGCGACGGCGGGAGCCTCTCGCCCGCCCAGATCGACTGGGTCGTGGACGCCTACACCCGCGGCGCCGTGGCCGAGGAGCAGATGAGCGCCCTGGCCATGGCGGTGTTCCTGCGCGGGATGGACCGCGCCGAGATCTCCCGGTGGACGCACGCGATGATCGCCTCCGGGGAGCGGCTGGACTTCTCCCCGCTCGTGGCCTCGGGGGCCCGCCGGGCGACCGCCGACAAGCACTCCACCGGCGGGGTGGGGGACAAGATCACCCTGCCCCTGGCCCCGCTGGTCGCGGTCTTCGGGGTGGCCGTCCCGCAGCTGTCCGGCCGGGGCCTCGGCCACACCGGCGGCACGCTCGACAAGCTCGAGGCGGTGCCCGGGTGGCGGGCGGCGCTGTCCAACGACGAGATGCTCGCGCAGCTGCGCGAGGTCGGCGCCGTGATCTGCGCGGCCGGCTCCGGGCTGGCCCCGGCCGACAAGAAGCTCTACGCCCTGCGCGACGTCACCGGCACGGTCGAGTCGATCCCGCTGATCGCGTCCTCGATCATGTCCAAGAAGATCGCCGAGGGCACCCAGGCCCTCGTGCTCGACGTCAAGGTCGGCTCCGGGGCCTTCATGAAGGACCTCGGCTCCGCCCGCCAGCTCGCCCGCACCATGGTCGACCTCGGCACCGACGCCGGGGTGCGCACCACCGCGCTGCTCACCGACATGTCCACGCCGCTGGGCCTGGCCGTCGGCAACGCCGTGGAGGTCGAGGAGTCCGTCGAGGTCCTGGCCGGCGGCGGCCCGGCCGACGTCGTCGAGCTCACCGTGGCGCTGGCCGAGGAGATGCTCGCCGCCTCCGGGGTCCCGGGCGCGGACCCCGCCGCGGCGCTGCGCGACGGCCGGGCCATGGACGTGTGGCGGGCGATGCTGCGCGCCCAGGGCGGGGACCCCGACGCCCCGCTGCCGCGGGCCCGCGAGACCGAGACGGTCACCGCCGCCGAGGACGGGGTGCTCACCGGCCTCGACGCCTACCGGGTCGGGGTCGCGGCCTGGCGCCTGGGCGCGGGGCGGGCCCGCAAGGAGGACGCCGTGCAGGCCGGGGCCGGCGTGGTCCTGCACGCCAAGCCGGGGGACGCCGTCCGCGCCGGGCAGCCGCTGCTGAGCCTGCGCACCGACACCCCCGAGCGCTTCGCCCGGGCCCGCGAGGCCCTCGAGGGCGCCGTCGTGATCGAGCCCGCCGCCCCCGCCGGGGCCGCCCGGAGGTCGGTGGTGCTCGAGACCGTGCGCTGAGCCGGGGCGCCGGGAACGCGCCCCGGGGGCGCGCCTATACTGCGGGAGAGCCGCGCGGGCACCGCACCGCGCGCACGAGACGCGAGAACGAGACACGACACCAGCACCGTCACGAGCGGCGAGCGAGAACCGAGGGCGCACACGCGCCCGGAAGGGTGGGTCCAGTGGGTCTGCGAGGCATTTTCCGGAAGAGCACGGGCGAGGACGCGCCGCGGGGCCCCGAGCAGCCGCACCCCGGGACCCCGCCCGGCGCCCCGGCCGGCGACGAGCACCCGCCCGCCGACCGGGAGGGCCCGCGGCCCCTGCCCGCCGGGAGCCCCCTCGCCACGCTCGTCGAGCGGCTCACCGCCCGCGGCGCCGAGCACGCCGTGCTGACCCTGGACCAGCGCGGCAGCACCATGACCCAGCAGACCGAGCAGTCCTCCGAGGGCTCCGCCCCCGCCGTGGAGTCGGGCACGGTCGACCACGACTCCCCGCTCTTCGACCCCGTCGCCGACCTCTACAGCGAGGCGATGGCCGGCCCGCGGGGGGCCTGGCAGCGGGCCCGGATCGAGGTCGGCCCCGAGCACGAGGGCGTGCGGCCCGTGACGGTCGCCTACGGCTGGCCCGACGGCGGCGAGAGCGTCGAGACCTGGGAGTCCGGCCGGCGCACCGAGGACGCGCGACCCGACGGGGAGCCCGCCGGTGACGCGGACGACGAGCGCCCGGAGGCCGGACCGTCCGGCGACCGCCCGGACGCCTCCGGGACGGCCGCGGGCCCCGGCGCCGAGGAGCAGCGGGCGCAGCCGGGCGACGGCACCGCCGGCACCGCGGGCGGGACCACCGGGACCGCGCCGCGGCCGGGCGCCCCCGTGCTCGAGGAGGTCGAGCAGCCCGGTGCGGCGTCCACCGGCGCGGGGCCCACCGGCGCGGGCTCGACGGCCGCCGGGCTCGGCGCCGCAGCGCTCGCCGGCCGGTCCGAGGAGCCCGGCACCGCCGCCGGTGAGCAGGCCGGCGGCGCACCGGGCCCGGACCGGCAGGCCGCGGACGAGCGGGCCGGGGACGAGCGGGTCCCGGACGAGCACGCCGGGGACGAGCGGGCCGGCGTCCCCGCCCCGGCGGACGCCCACGGCGTGCCCGACCACGTCGACCACGAGGAGTGGCACGAGGACGACGAGCCGGCCGCCCCCACGGGCCACCGCGCGGCCGCCGGCGCCGCCGGCGAGGGGAGCGGGGCCTCGGCCCCCGGCACGGCCTCCCGCACCGACGTGCCCCCGTCCTACCGCGCCCACGAGGCCGCCGACGAGCGCCCGGCCCAGGACCGCCTGGCCCAGGGGAACCTGGTGCTCGCGGAGGCCGACGTGCTCCGCCGCCTCGCCGACGCCCAGCGCCGGCTCTTCGGCGAGGACGGCACCGCGATGGACGTCTCCACGGTGCTCGTGCGGGTCCGGGCCCTGGGCACGTACTACGACGCGCTGACCCACGTGCGCAAGAACGGGTTCTGGGACCAGCGGCGCACCTTCGACCTCGTCCCGGAGGAGCTGCTGCACGTGCAGGAGCTCAAGGACGAGTCCTACGTGGAGGGCGCGGGCTCCCCGCTCGCCATGATGTTCCGCTTCCGGCCCGGCATCCCCCCGGAGGTCTCCTTCGACTACGGCGACGAGGAGGCCTTCGTGCGCTACGAGCAGCGCCTGCCCGCCCAGAACTACCTCGAGGAGCTGCGGATGTACCCGCGCACCGGCGCGAACATCCCGCAGCACATGAACGAGGCCCTGCAGGACTGGACCTACTGAGCCGGCCATGACGACCTCCGCCGCCGAGCTGCGGCCCGACCGGGTGCCCGACGGCATCCTGCGGGACCTGCCCAAGATCTGCCTGCACGACCACCTCGACGGCGCGCTGCGACCGGCCACCGTGGTGGAGCTCGCCGACGCCGCGGGCCACCGCCTGCCCGTGACCGACCCGGCCGGCCTGGGCCGCTGGATGCGCCGCAGCGCCGGGTCGGGCTCGCTCGTGCGCTACCTGGAGACCTTCGAGCACACGGTGGCCGTGCTGCAGACCCCCGAGGCGCTCGTGCGCTGCGCGCGGGAGTACGTGGAGGACCTCGTGGCCGACGGCGTCGTCCACGCCGAGGTCCGCTGGGCGCCCGAGCAGCACACCCGCGGCGGGCTGTCGATGGTCGAGGCCGTCGAGGCCGTGCGCCTCGGCCTGTCCGAGGGCGTGCTCGCGGCCGAGGACGCCGGGCACCTCGTGTCCGTCACCCAGATCCTGTGCGCGATGCGCCACGGCGACCGCTCCCTGGAGGTCGCCCGCCTCGTGGTGGCCGACCGCGACCGCGGGGTCGTGGCCTTCGACCTCGCCGGGCCCGAGGACGGCTTCCCGCCGGCGCGCCACCGCGAGGCGCTCGAGCTGCTGGCCGACGAGCTCGTGCCCGTCACCCTGCACGCCGGGGAGGCCGCCGGCATCACCTCGATCCGCGACGCGCTGGCCACCGGGCGGGCGCTGCGCCTGGGCCACGGCGTGCGCATCGCCGAGGACATCGACATCGACCAGGAGGACGGGGTGGCCGTGGTCGACCTGGGCCGCACCGCGGGCTGGGTCCGCGACCGCGGGATCGCCCTCGAGATCTGCCCCACCTCCAACCTCCAGACCGGGGCCGTGGCCGCGTGGGGCACTTCGCCCGACCGGCACCCGGTGGACATGCTCTACCGCACCGGCTTCAACGTCACCGTCTCCCCGGACAACCGTCTGATGAGCGGCACCACCGTCACCGGGGAGCTGTCCCTGCTCGTGGAGCACTTCGGCTACGGCCTCGAGGACCTCGAGCGCCTCCAGCGCAACGCCGCCTCCGCCGCGTTCCTGCCCCTCGAGGACCGGGACGTGCTCGACGAGCTGATCACCGAGGGCTTCGAGGGGCTGGGCGCATGAGCCAGGGACACGGCACGGACGGGCCCGGCGGCACCGGGGCGGGCGCCCTGGGCGTGCCCGGGCACACCGGTCAGCGCTTCGCCGAGCTCGTGGCCGTCATGGACCGGCTGCGCTCCCCGGGCGGGTGCGCGTGGGACGGCCAGCAGACCCACGAGTCCCTCGTGCGCTACCTCGTGGAGGAGGCCTATGAGGTGGTCGAGGCGATCGAGGCGGAGGGCGGGCCCGCCGCCCACGCCGAGCTGCTCGTCGAGGAGCTCGGGGACGTCCTGCTGCAGGTCGTCTTCCACGCCCGGGTCGCCCAGGAGCGGCCCCGGGCCGAGGGCGGCTTCGACGTCGCCGACGTCCTCGAGGCGCTCACCGCCAAGCTCGTGCGCCGCCACCCCCACGTGTTCGGCCCCGGCGCCGCCGGGGACGCGGCCGGGGAGCACACCCCCGACCAGCTCCACGCCCGCTGGGAGGAGCTGAAGACCGCGGAGAAGCCCGAGCGCACCGGCCCCTTCGACGGCATCCCGCCCCACCTGCCCGGCCTCGCGCTCGCCGAGAAGGCCCTCGCCCGGGCCCGCAAGCACGGCCTGGAGCCCCCGGCCCCGGCCGGGGACCCCGCGGCCCCGGGGGCCGAGGAGGAGCTCGGCCGGACCCTGTTCGCCCTGGTCCGCGACGCTTCCGCCCGCGGCCTGGACGCCGAGCGGGCCCTGCGCGCCGCCGTGCGCGAGTACGTCCGCGCGCACGAGCAGGGCTGAACCGCCCCGCACCGTCACGCGGCGCCGCCCGGTCGCGGCCCCCGCCCCCGGACTCGGTAGGCTGGGACCCGCGCGGCCCGGACCACGTCCGCCCGGCCCCGCGGTCCGGTGACCACCCACCCCTCGACGTCAGGAGCTATCCATGGCCATGATCACCGCAGTGCACGCCCGCCAGATCCTCGACTCCCGCGGCAACCCGACCGTGGAGGTCGAGGTCCTGCTGGAGGACGGCAGCTACGGGCGGGCCGCCGTGCCCTCCGGCGCCTCGACCGGCGAGTTCGAGGCCGTCGAGCGGCGCGACGGCGACAAGAAGGTCTACCTGGGCAAGGGCGTGCTGGACGCCGTCAAGGCCGTCGACGAGCAGATCGGCGAGGCGATCGTGGGCCTCGACGCCACGGACCAGCGGCTGGTCGACCAGGTCATGCTCGACCTCGACGGCACGGAGAACAAGGCCGGCCTCGGCGCCAACGCGATCCTCGGCGTCTCCCTCGCCGTGGCCCGCGCCGCCGCCAACGCCTCCGACCTGGAGCTCTACAAGTACCTGGGCGGCCCGAACGCCCACGTGCTGCCCGTGCCCATGATGAACATCCTCAACGGCGGCTCCCACGCGGACTCCAACGTGGACATCCAGGAGTTCATGATCGCCCCGATCGGGGCCCCCACCTTCTCCGAGGCGCTGCGCACCGGCGTGGAGGTCTACCACTCCCTCAAGGCCGTGCTCAAGGAGCGCGGGCTCTCCACGGGGCTGGGCGACGAGGGCGGCTTCGCCCCGGACCTCGAGTCCAACCGGGCGGCCCTGGACCTGATCTCCGAGGCGATCGAGAAGGCCGGCTACACCGTGGGCACCGACGTCGCCCTCGCCCTCGACGTCGCCTCCTCCGAGTTCCACGAGGACGGCACCTACGCCTTCGAGGGCCAGCAGCGCACCGCCGAGCAGATGGTGGCCTACTACGAGGAGCTCGTGCGCGACTACCCGCTCGTGTCGATCGAGGACCCGCTGGACGAGAACGACTGGGAGGGCTGGAAGGCCCTCACCGCGTCCGTGGGCACGACGGTCCAGCTCGTGGGCGACGACCTGTTCGTCACCAACCCCGAGCGCCTCGCCCGCGGGATCGAGGAGGGCGCGGGCAACGCGCTGCTCGTGAAGGTCAACCAGATCGGCTCCCTCACGGAGACCTTCGACGCGATCTCCCTGGCCCAGCGGCACATGTTCCACTGCATGATCTCCCACCGCTCCGGCGAGACCGAGGACACCACGATCGCCGACATCGCGGTGGCCACCAACGCCGGGCAGATCAAGACCGGCGCCCCGGCCCGCTCCGAGCGCGTGGCGAAGTACAACCAGCTGCTGCGCATCGAGGAGGAGCTCGGCGACTCCGCACGCTACGCCGGGGCCGCCGCGTTCCCGCGCTACCGCAGCCGCTGACCGGCCCGCCCGGCGCGCCGCCCGGCGCACCGGACCCGCGCTGCGCCGGCCCTCCGCCCCGGGGGCCGGCGCCGCGCGGGCGCTAGACTGGAGCCCGTCCCCGCCCGCCCCACCGTGAGGTCCGCATGCCCGCACCACGTTCCCGATCGGCCCGCCCCGCCGGCGGCCGGGAGCCCGCGCGGGGCGGCCGGGGCCCCCGGCCGCAGACCGGGTCCAGCGCGGTGGGCGAGCCCGAGCCCGCCCGCAGCTTCAGCGGCCGCTTCCTGGTCCTGACCCTCGTGGCCGTGCTCATCGTCTTCCTCGCCGCCCCGACCACCAAGATCTGGCTCGAGCAGCGCGCCGAGATCGCGGCCCTGGAGGAGTCCATCGCCGAGATGCGCGCGCGCGAGGACTCGCTCGGGCAGCAGGTCGACCAGTGGTCGGACGAGACCTACGTCCGGCAGCAGGCCCGCGACCGTCTGCTCTACGTGATGCCGGGGGAGCGGTCCTACCTCGTGGTGGGCGCCGAGCAGATGGAGGGCGCCGTGGTGGACTCCTCGGCCGCCCAGGTCGAGGCGGAGCGGCCCGCGTGGGTCGACGCCCTGTGGCAGTCCGTCGTCGCCGCCGCGCACGTGGACGAGGCCGGGGGCGCACCCGCGGACGGCGCGACCGGGGACGGCACCTCCGGGCAGGACGGGACCGCGGGCGACGACGACGCCACCACGACCGGCCCCGACCCCGCGCAGGAGGCGGAGCCCGCCCCGGCGGCGGAGGACGACCCGGCGGGCATCCCGGACCCGGCGAGCCCGCCGGACCCGGCCGAGAACGACGGCACACAGTGAGGAACGGCGTGAACGACCAGCACGGACCCGACAGCCCCGCGGACCCGCGGCCCGCCCCGCGCGGACTGGGGGTGACGGCGGAGACGCTCGAGCCCACCCCCCTGGACCTGCAGGTGCTCTCGCGCCAGCTCGGGCGGCCGGTGCGCGACGTCGTCGAGATCCCCGCCCGCTGCACGTGCGGCAACCCCCTCGTGGCGGCCACCGCACCCCGGCTCTCCTCCGGGACCCCGTTCCCCACGGTCTTCTACCTGGCCCACCCCGTGCTCACCGCCGCGGTCTCCCGGCTCGAGGCCGGCGGGCTGATGTACGAGATGACGGACCGGATCGCCGCCGACGACCGGCTCGCCGCCGCCCACCGCGCCGCCCACGAGGACTACCTGGCCGAGCGCGCCCGGATCGGGGCGAAGGCCGGCACCGGGCCCGTGCCCGAGATCGAGGGCATCTCCGCCGGCGGGATGCCCGTGCGGGTCAAGTGCCTGCACGTGCTGGCCGGCCACGCCCTCGCCGCCGGCCCCGGCGTCAACGTCCTCGGCGACGAGACGCTCGAGGCCGTCGCGCCCTGGTGGACCCCCGGCACCTGCGCCTGCGACCCCGCCTGGCGCGAGGACTGAGCGGGGCCCCTCCCCGCCGGCGGCAGGCCCGCCCGCACCCGACCCCGCCGGGCACCGCCCGGCACCCCGACCCGCCGTGCCCCGCGCCGGCCCGTCCCCGCCAGGAGCACCCCATGCGCACAGGCGCCATCGACTGCGGCACCAACTCCATCCGCCTGCTGATCGCCGACACCCGGGAGGAGGACGGGCGCACCGTGCTCGACGACGTCGTGCGCGAGATGCGCGTGGTCCGCCTCGGCCAGGGCGTGGACGCCACCGGGTGGCTCGCCGAGGCCGCCCTGGAGCGCACCTTCGCCGCGGCCGAGCACTACGCCCGCCTGCTGGCCGAGCACGGGGTGGAGCACCTGCGCTTCGTCGCGACCTCCGCGACCCGCGACGCCGGCAACCGGGACGTGTTCCTCGAGGGCATCCGCACCCGGCTCGGCGTGGTCCCCGAGGTCGTCACCGGCGACGAGGAGGCCCGCCTGTCCTTCCTCGGAGCGGCCGCGGCCCTGCCCGGGCTCGCCCCCGAGGACCGGGTGCTCGTGGTCGACCTCGGCGGCGGCTCGACCGAGTTCGTCCTGGGCGACGCCGAGGGCGTGCGCGTCGGGCGCAGCGTCGACGTCGGCTGCGTGCGCATGACCGAGCGCCACCTCGGCTCGAACCCGCCCACGCCCGCCCAGCAGGAGGCCGTGCTGCGCGACGTCGACGCCGCCCTGCGCACCGTCGCGGCGAGCGTGCCGCTGGCCGCGACCACCCACCTGGTCGGCGTCGCCGGGTCCGTCACGACCGTCACCGCCCACGCCCTGGGACTGCCCGGCTACGACCCGGCGGCCATCGACGGCGCCGAGCTGCCCCTCGAGCGGATCGAGGCCGCCGCCCGCGAGCTCACCGCCATGACCCGGGAGGAGCGGGCCCGCCTGCCCTACATGCACGAGGGCCGGGTCGACGTCATCGGCGGCGGCGCCCTGGTGTGGCGGCGCATCGTGGCCGCGGTGGCCGAGGCCACCGGCGGGCGCGTGCGCTCGGCTGTCGCCAGCGAGCACGATATTTTGGACGGCATCGCCCTGTCCCAGGTCGTCCCCTCCCCGGTGGAGTGACCCGCCGCCCGGCCCCGACCCGGAAGGTCCCCATGCCCCCGACCGAAGCCCGTCCCCGCCGCGCCCGCGGCGCCGCCCTCGGCGCGGCCGCGGCGCTGCTCGCCGGGCTCGCCGTGCCCGCGCAGGCCGTGCCCCCGGCTCCCGCGCCCAGCATCCCGGTCGAGGACCCCGTCACGGAGCCGCCCGAGGCCCCCGACACCTCCCGCATCGCCGAGGACGACATCCGCGCCCGCCAGTACTGGCTCGACGAGTACGGGGTGCGCGAGGCGTGGAAGGAGTCCACGGGGGAGGGCGTGCGCATCGCCGTCATCGACACCGGCGTGGACCGCTCGCACCAGGACCTCGAGGGCGCCGTCGTCGGCGGCACGGACGTCTCCGGCGCCGGTGCCGCGGACGGGGGCCGCGGCCTCGGCGCGGAGCCCGAGCACGGCACCCTCGTGGCCTCCGTGGCCGCCGGGCGCGGGCACCTGCCCGAGGGCGGGCGCGACGACCCCGCCCCCGGGCGCCCCGCCGGGATCGTCGGCGTCGCCCCCGGCGCCGAGGTCCTGGCCGTGTCCACGTGGCTCGGGGAGGAGACCCCCGAGGTGCGCAGCGTCGACGAGCAGCTGCCCGACGCCGTGCGCTGGGCGGTCGACAACGGCGCCGACATCATCAACATGTCCGTGGGCTCCAGCACGACCTCCTGGCCGGAGAGCTGGGACGAGGCCTTCCTCTACGCCGAGGAGAAGGACGTGCTGATCGTCGCCTCGGCGGGCAACCGGGGCTCCGGGCTCGTGCAGGTCGGCGCGCCCGCGACCATCCCCGGGGTGCTGACCGTCGGCGGGGTGGGCCGCGACGGCGAGGCCAGCTGGGAGTCCTCCTCGCAGGGGATCTCCATCGCCGTGGCCGCCCCCTCGGAGGACATGGTCGGCGCCCTGCCCGGCGACCGCTACGCGGCCTGGGCGGGCACCTCCGCGGCCACCCCGGTCGTCGCCGGCGCCGCCGCCCTCGTCCAGGCGAAGTGGCCCGAGCTCAGCGCCGAGGAGGTCGCCCACCGCCTGACGGCCACGGCCCGGGACGCGGGGGCCCCCGGCAAGGACCCCCTCTACGGCTACGGCGTGCTCGACGTCGAGGCCGCCCTCACCGAGGACGTCCCCGAGGCCGGCGGGAGCCCCCTGGGCAGCATGCGCGAGTGGGTGCGCGTGCACCGGCGCACCGCGGCGGCGACCCCCGCCCCCACGGCCTCCGCCCCGGCCGGCACCGAGCAGGTCGAGGCCGCGGTGGCCCCGCCCGAGCCGGTCGCGCCGCTCGACGAGACGGGGATGCTGCCCGTCGTCGTGCTCGCGGGCTTCGGGCTGCTCGTGCTCGGCCTGACCGCCGGTGCCGTGGTGCACATCCGGCACATCGTGCGCGCCACGGCAGGGGCGGGCGGCGGCCGGGAACACGACGCCCCCTGACGGTGGTCGAGCGGGGGAAGGGCCCTTTCCGACTAGACTCGGGGGCATGTCTTTCACTCAACTGGCCAAGGACCGTCCGCGCCTTCTGATCGTCGGCGGCGGCTACGTCGGCTTCACCGTCGCGCAGGAGCTGCAGAAGCGGATCAAGGACTCCGGCGGGGTCGTCACCGTGGTGGACCCCAACCCGTACATGATGTATCTGCCCTTCCTCCCCGAGGTGGCCGGCGGCAACGTCTCGGCCCGCAGCGCCGTGGTGCCCCACCGCCAGCACCTCAAGGACAGCGAGATCGTGACCGGTCACGTGCTGGGCGTCGACCACGCCTCCCGCACCGCGACCGTCAAGGGCATCGACGAGGGCGAGACCTTCGAGCTGGCCTACGACGAGATCGTCATCGCCGGCGGCTCGGTGACCCGCGCCTTCCCGATCGAGGGGCTCGCCGAGAACGGCATCGGCCTCAAGACCATCGAGGAGGCCGTCGCCGTGCGCAACTGGGTCCTCGAGCGCATCGAGGTCGCCTCCCTGACCTCCGACGAGGCGAAGAAGCGCCGCGCGCTGACCTTCGTGGTCGTCGGCGGCGGCTACGCCGGCACCGAGACCATCGCCGAGATCGAGGACATGGCCCGCAGCGCCGTCGAGCGCAACGAGCGGCTGCAGGTCTCCGACCTGCGCTTCGTGCTGATCGAGGCCATGGGCCGGATCATGCCCGAGGTCTCCGAGGAGCGCGCCGAGAAGGTCGTGGAGCACCTGCGCGGCCGCGGCATCGAGGTGCTGCTCAACACCTCGCTGGACTCCGCCGTGGACAAGCACCTGAAGCTGATCAACATGCAGGACAAGTCCCCGGCCGGCGAGTTCGACACCGACACGCTGATCTGGACCGCCGGCGTGCAGGCGAACCCGCTCGTGAAGAACACCGACTTCCCCCTCGACCAGCGCGGCCGCGTCCGCACCGGGGCGGACCTGCGGATCACCGGCGACGACGGGCCCCTCGAGGGCGCCTGGGCCGCCGGCGACGTCGCCGCCGTGCCGGACCTCACCGGCGGGGGCGTGGGCGGGTTCTGCGTGCCCAACGCCCAGCACGCCGTGCGCCAGGCGCACCAGATGGCCAAGAACATCCTGGCCGCCCGTGCCGGCAAGCCGCTCGAGGACTACTACCACGAGAACCTGGGCGCGGTCGCCGGGCTGGGCCTGTACAAGGGCGTGGCCAGCATCAAGGGCCTCCCCGGCCTGCCCGCGAAGGGCCTGGAGTTCTCCGGGCCGGCCGCCTGGGCGATGCACCGGCTCTACCACGGCTACGCGATCCCCACGCTGGACCGCAAGGCCCGCGTGTTCACCGAGTGGGCGCTGAACTTCGTGTTCGGCCGCGACACCACCTCGCTGCGCCACACCCGGGACCCGCGCACCCGGTTCCAGACGGCCGCCGGCAAGGCGCCCGAGCCGCGCAAGGTCGGTCTCTGACCGGAGTCCCTCCCGGACCGGCCGGTCCCGCCGCGGGCGATCCCCGCGGCGGGACCGCCGCCGGTGCGGCCCCCATAGCCCAATCGGCAGAGGCAGCGGACTTAAAATCCGCTCAGTCTGGGTTCGAGTCCCAGTGGGGGCACGTCGAGCACGCCCGGCGCCACCGCTCCGGCGCGCCCGCGACGGCGGTGAGCGCGGGAACCGGGGCGTGGCGTGGACGTCCCGGCGGACGTGCGGACGGCCGGACGACGCAGCTGACGACGAAGGAGCGCCACCGTGCGGGGCGGGCGGGCGCTCGCCGGGGCCGGGACAGCCCCCCAGCCGTCCCGGCCCCGACACTGCACCCGTGCCGTCCGCCGACCCCCCGTCGGCGCTGCGGCATCGGTGCGCGATCCGCTGAGCGGATCCACGGGTTGCCCCGTGACAAGCACTGTCGCCCATCGCGCCGCCGCTGTCCACGGTCGGGCGCAATGTTGCCTCCCAGGTGCGACACAAAACATTGCGACCGTGAATCCGGGTCCCGCCGGCGCCGCTCCGGCGCGAAGGCGCCGTGGCTGCTCGCCCACGGCGCAATCCCAGCTTCTCTCATGCTTCCGTGATGCAGCCGTTGCTAGGCTGGGTGCACAACACGTGCCACAGCGCCAGGGAAGGACCACACATGGCCGGCGGAAACCCGCTCCTCCGCGATTTCTCGAGGACGGGCGCACAGGGCGCCCAGCCCTCGACCCCCCAGTACGGACAGAGCCCCTACGGGGCCGGCTACGGCCGCCCCCAGCCCGGCTACGGACAGTACGGCCAGGGCGGCTACGCGCCCTCGCCCGAGAACCTCGACGCCCTCTACAACGCCCCGGCGGCCGGGACGAACCAGACCGGGCGGATGACCTACGACGACGTCATCATGCGCACGGCCACGGTGCTCGGCGCCGTGATCCTCGGCGCGCTCGCCGGCTGGGCGTTCCCCGTGCTGGTGCTGCCGGGCCTCGTCGTCGGCCTGGTCCTCGGCCTGGTCAACGCCTTCAAGCGCCAGCCCTCGCCCGGGCTGATCCTCGCCTACGGGCTGTTCGAGGGCATGTTCCTCGGCGGCATCTCGCGCGCCTTCGAGGGCATGTACCCCGGCATCGTCGTGCAGGCGGTGCTGGGCACGATCGCCGTGTTCGTCTCGGTGCTGGTGCTCTTCCGCTCCGGCAAGCTGCGCGCCTCCGGGCGGGCCACGCGCATCTTCATGGTCGCGCTCATGGCCTACGCCCTGTTCGGGCTGGTGAACCTGGGCGCGGTGCTGCTGTTCGGCTTCAACATCCGCACCGACAGCCCGCTGGGGCCCTGGCTGGGCCTGGCCATCGGCGCGATCGCGATCCTGCTGGCGGCCTACAGCTTCGTGCTCGACTTCGAGAACATCAAGCACGGCGTGGCCACGGGCGTGCCGCAGAAGATGGCCTGGTCCGCCGCGTTCGGCCTGACCGTGACGCTGGTGTGGACCTACATCGAGATCCTGCGCATCCTCGCGATCATCCGGGAGATGACCTCCGAGTGATCCCGCGCTGAGCGCTCGCGCGCCGCAGCGGCGCACGCCACGGCCCGGCACCCCCAGGGGTGCCGGGCCGTGGCGCGTCCGGAGGGCTCAGCGGTAGCTGACCGGCGGGTCGGCGGGAGGCAGGGTCGCCGTGAACTCCGCGGCCGCGGCCCGGGGCGGGCGGCCCACGAACAGCCAGCCCAGGACCTGCTCGTGCTCGGCGAGGTCGTAGAACGCGCGCACGGGCTCCTGGTCGGCGCCGTCGCGGGAGGCCCACCGCGTGCCCCACCCGGCGGCCCAGAACGCCGCCTCGAGCAGGGGCCGGATCCCGTGCGCGGCGGCCTTCTGCTCCTTGACCGGCACGTCGGCGGACTCGACGGGGCTGAACACCACGGCACAGCACAGCCCGCCCGTGGACGCCCACGCGAGCGTCCCGCGGAACGCCGCGAGCCGGCGCAGCTGCTTGCCCTTGAGCCGGGGGAGGGGCCGGTGCATCTCGGGCACGCGCGTGAGCCCGGCCATCGCCGCCGCGAGCTCCGGGGCCGAGCGGCGGGTCGTCACGACCACCCGCCACCCCGGGCCGGGACCGCCCGGGGCGGTCCCGGCGACGGCGCGCAGCACCTCCTCGAGCTCCGCGCGGGGCGGGGCGTCCGGGGTCAGGGCGGGGGCCTGACGGCGCTGGCCGAGGATCCTGAGGAAGGTGCGCGACATGCCCCCAGTCTCGCACCGGGGGGCCGTGCCGCTCCGGCACCCGGCCCCTCGCGGGCTGCGCCGCGCCGGGGGCGGAAATCCCGGCGGGACGCACCCTGCGGGCGCCGCGGGCGGCGGCGGGCTCGTGGGAGGATGGCACCATGCCATCGACCTCGCACGGCGCGCAGCCGCCCGCGATCCCCGAGCGCACCCCCGAGCTGCCGCCGCTGCACGGCAACGCCGCCGGCGGCGTGACCGTGCCCGTGCGCGTGGCCGCCGCCTGGTCCTGGCGGCTGATCATCATCCTGGCCGCCGTGGGCCTGCTCGGGTGGATGCTCTCGCGCGTCACGGTCGTGATCATCCCCGTGCTCGTGGCGGGGCTGCTCGCGGGCCTGCTGTTCCCGGTGGTCAAGTGGTTGCGCGGCCGGCACGTGCCCGCGGGCCTGGCCTCCGGGCTGACCGTGCTCGGGCTGATCGCGTTCGTGGCCGGGCTGCTCGTGGTCGCCGGCCGCCAGATCGTCCTGGGCTTCGCCCAGCTCTCCGACTCCGTGGTGGTCGGCACCCAGCAGCTGCTGGGGTGGCTCGAGGACGGGCCGCTGAACATCAGCGCCGACATGCTCAACGAGTGGATCGACGAGCTCGGGGCCACGGTCCGGGACAACAGCCAGGCCATCCTCTCCGGGGCGATGTCCTTCGGCTCGACCGCCGGGAACCTGCTGACCGGGCTGATCATCCTGCTGTTCACGCTGCTGTTCTTCCTCATGGACGGCGAGCGGATCTGGCTGTTCCTCGTGCGGCTCTTCCCCGTCAGCGCCCGGCGGGCCGTCAACGGCGCCGGCCGGCAGGGCTGGCGCTCCCTCGTGCAGTACGCCCGGATCCAGGGGTTCGTGGCGTTCGTGGACGCCGTGGGCATCGGCCTGAGCGCCTTCTTCCTCGGCGTCCCGCTGGCCCTGCCCATCGGCATCCTGGTCTTCCTGGGCTCCTTCATCCCCATCGTGGGTGCGGTGATCACCGGGGCCGTGGCGGTGCTCGTGGCCCTGGTCGCCAACGGCTTCACCAACGCCCTGATCATGCTGGCCTTCGTGCTGCTGGTCCAGCAGATCGAGTCCAACGTGCTCCAGCCCCTGGTGATGGGCAAGGCCGTCTCCCTCCACCCGCTCGCCGTGTTCCTCGCGGTGGCCACCGGCTCGGTGCTCTTCGGCATCACGGGCGCGCTGTTCGCGGTGCCGCTGATGGCCGCGCTCAACACCGTGCTGCGCTACCTGGTCGGGCAGCACTGGCGCACCGACGACGAGATCGCCTGGCAGCCCTACTACTTCCCCTGGGAGATCAAGAAGCACGCCCGGCGCAACGAGCTCAGCCGCGAGCAGGTCATGGAGCAGCTCCAGCGCTTCCGCCGCACCCGCGCCAAGGAGCGGCTGCAGGCGGCCCTCAAGCGCCGCCCCCGCTCGGAGCGGGGCGCCGGCGGCCCGGGCCGGTCCGGGCGCACCGACTAGGATGGGACCCGCGCCCGCCGCCGGCGGGCGCGCTCCGTGCCCCGGTCCGTCCCGCCCGGCCGGGACGCGCCCCACCCCGCACCGCACCGGAAGGACCGCCGTGAGCCTGGCCGATCTGCCCGTCCGCCTCGCCGACGTCGAGGACGCCGCCGCCCTGCTCGAGGGCGTGATCGAGCGGACGCCCATGGCCCACTCCCGGGCGCTGTCCGCGCTGATCGGCTCCGAGGTGAACCTGAAGGCGGAGAACCTGCAGCGCTCCGGGTCCTTCAAGGTCCGCGGCGCCTACGCCCGGATGGCGAAGCTGACCCCCGAGGAGAAGGCCCGCGGCGTCGTGGCGGCCTCCGCGGGCAACCACGCCCAGGGCGTGGCCCTGGCCGCCGACCGGCTCGGGATCACCGCCCGGATCTACATGCCCCTGGGGGCCGCGCTGCCCAAGATCGCCGCGACCCAGGACCACGGGGCGGAGGTGATCCTGCACGGCTCGGCCGTGGACGAGGCGCTCGTCGAGGCCCAGCGCCACGCCGAGGAGACCGGCGCCGTGTTCGTCCACCCCTTCGACCACCCCGACATCGTGGCCGGGCAGGGCACCCTGGGCCTCGAGATCCTCGACCAGGTCCCCGAGGTCGACACCGTCATCACCGGGGTGGGCGGCGGCGGGCTGCTCGCCGGGCTCGCGGTGGCGGTCAAGGCGCGCGCCGAGCAGCTCGGGCGCCCGATCCGCGTGATCGGCGTGCAGGCCGAGAACGCCGCGGCCTACCCGCCCTCACTCGCCGGCGACGCCCTGGTGACCCTCGAGCGGGTCTCCACGATGGCCGACGGCATCGCCGTGGGCAAGCCCGGGCAGCTGCCGTTCAGCATCATCAAGGAGCTCGCCGACGACGTCGTGACCGTCTCCGAGGACGCCCTCGCCCAGGCGCTGATCTTCCTGCTGGAGCGCAACAAGCTCGTGGTGGAGCCCGCGGGCGCGGTGGGCGTGGCCGCGCTGCTGGACGGGCGGCTGCAGCAGGCCCACCCCGACCTGGGCAACACCGTGGTGCTGCTCTCCGGAGGCAACATCGACCCGATGCTCATGCTGAAGGTCATCCAGCGGGGCCTCTCGGCGGCCGGGCGCTACATGACCATCCGGATGATGCTCGTGGACCGTCCCGGGGAGCTGGCCCTGATCTCCCGGATCATCTCCGAGCGGGACGCCAACGTCACCGGCGTGGACCACACCCGCATCGGCGGGTCGCTGAGCATGGGCGACGTCTCCATCACCATCGACATGGAGACCAAGGGCCACGAGCACTGCCGGGAGGTCCTGCGCGCCCTCGAGGCGGAGGGCTACCACCCCGTCGTCGTGCACTGAGCCCCCTCCGTTCCGCCCCGGGCGGGCCCCGGCGGGGACGACGACGGCGCCGGACCTCCTGCTGGAGGTCCGGCGCCGTCGTCGCGGTGGCGGCGGGCTCAGCCGCGGCCGCGCCCGGAGACCCAGGCCGCGAAGGCGCAGACGAACGTCGCGAACAGCGCGATGTTGCGCGCGCTGCCGGGCTCGCCCGCCGCCGGGTCCCCCCGGCCGGCGAGGTGCAGGAGGACCGTCGCCACCGCAAGGACCGCGGTGAGGACGATCAGCACCCACGAGGCGGGGCCCGGGTCGCGCAGCCAGTGGGAGGTCACCGCCGGATCAGGCCTCGAACGGCTTGGCGGAGATGATCCGCACCGGGATCTGCTTGCCGTTGGGGGCCGCGTAGGTCAGCTCGTCGCCGACCTTGTGCCCGGAGATGGCCGCGCCCATGGGCGACTTCTCCGAGAACACCTCGAGCTCGGTGCCGCCGGCCAGGTCCTCGGCGACCTCGCGGGAGCCGATCAGGAAGGTCATCTCCTCGCCGGCGATCTCGGCGGTGACGACCATGCCGGCCTCCACGACGCCGTCGTCGGCCGGGGCCTCCCCGACCTGCGCGTTCTCGAGCAGCGCCTTGAGGTGGGCGATGCGGCCCTCGTTCTTGCCCTGCTCCTCGCGGGCGGCGTGGTAGCCGCCGTTCTCCTTGAGGTCGCCCTCGGAGCGGGCCTGGTCGATGCGCTCCACGATCTCCTGGCGGTAGGGGCCGGAGATGTAGTCGAGCTCCTTCTTCAGGCGGTCGTAGGCCTCCTGGGTCAGCCAGGCGCCGGTCTTGTTCGTGGTGGTCACTGTCTCTCCTCGGTGGACGGTCGGTCCGCCGTGCCCGGTCGGTCCGGGGCGCGCGGCGGGCCCGGCGCGGTGCGGCGGGGCGCTCGCACCGGGGCGGGGGATCCCCGCGAACACGAAGACCCCGCCCGTGCGCCGGCCGGTCCGGTGCGGACGGTGCCGGCGCTGCAGGGGCGGGGAGTCCTGCCCCCAGTCTAGGCGGGGCCCCGACGGGGCCAAAAGCAGGGTGACGGTTGTGTCGTCGCCCTGCGCTCAGGCCGCGCCCCCGCGCTCGTCGATCCAGCAGGAGTCGACGACGGCGGTGGTCGCGAGGTTGGTGGTGCGCAGCTCGGCCCGGTGGGAGCTGGTCCGGCCCTCGTGCAGCCGCTCCTCCGGCAGCGCGCCGACGGTCACCTCGGTCCAGCCGACCACGGCGTACTCCTCGTTGAGGGCCTGCACCGCGCAGGTCACGACGTCGTCGGGGTGCTTGGTGAGGTCGAAGTCGGCGGTGGCCCGGGCCTCGGAGAGCACCTGGAAGCCGACGTCCTTGAACGTGGGCTGGCGCTGCTGACCGCCGAGCACCCACACGGCGAAGGCCGCCGCGAGCAGGGAGGCGGCGGCGACCAGGGCGATCCAGCCGCGGCGGCCGAGCCGGCGGTCGCGGCGCGGGGCGCCGTAGCGGCTCCGGAGCAGGTCGGGGGAGTCGGTGGACACGGGCGGCCTCGGTCGGATCTCGGGGGCGGTCGGGGCGGGAGCGCGCGGCTCCGCGGCGGGCGGGGCACCGTCCCTCCGGGGCGGCACCGCACCGGTCACTGTAGCCGAGCACCCTGGGAGGCTCCCGGGCACGGAGGCCCCGCCCGGGCGCGTAAAATGGACGGCGGCCGTGCCCGCGGCCGCCGTCCCGCCGCCCCGTCCGCTCCCGAGAGGACCCCGAGTGACCTCCCTGTCAGAGATGCGCCTGCTGGCCGTCCACGCCCACCCCGACGACGAGTCGAGCAAGGGTGCCGCGACCATGGCCCACTACGTCCAGCAGGGCGTCGAGGTCATGGTCGCCACGTGCACCGGCGGGGAGCGCGGCTCGATCCTCAACGCCGAGATGGAGGGCCACCCCCATGCCGAGCGCGACCTCACGGGCCTGCGCCGGCTCGAGATGGCCCGTGCCCGGGAGTCCCTCGGGGTCCGGCACCGGTGGCTGGGCTTCGCCGACTCCGGCCTGCCCGAGGGCGACCCGCTGCCGCCGCTGCCCTGGGGCTGCTTCGCCCTGCAGCCCCTCGAGCGGGCGGCCGCACCGCTCGTGCGGCTCGTGCGCGAGTTCCGCCCGCACGTGATCCTCACCTACGACGAGAACGGCGGCTACCCGCACCCCGACCACATCCAGACCCACAACGTCTCCGTGGAGGCGTTCCGCGCCGCCGGGGACCCGCAGCGCTACCCGGGCCTGGGCGAGCCGTGGACGCCGCTGAAGCTCTACTACGACCGGGCCTTCAACCTCGAGCGCTTCGTGGCCCTGCACGAGGCCCTCGAGGAGCGCGGGCTGCAGTCCCCGTACGCGGCCCGCATCGCCGCCTGGCAGGAGAGCGACCCGGAGGGCCACCGCCCGCCCGTGGCCCGGCACGAGACCACGACGAAGGTCGAGTGCCCGCACACCTTCGCGCAGCGCGACGACGCGCTGCGCGCCCACCGCACCCAGGTGGCCCCGGACGGGATGTTCTTCGCCGTCTCCGCGGAGCTGCAGGCCGAGGTGTGGCCCTGGGAGGACTACGTGCTGGCCGAGTCCCGGGTGCCCGTGGAGCTGCCCGAGTCCGACCTCTTCGCCGGGATCGGGGGCTGAGGCCCCGATGAGCCCCCTGCCGGCCGTGCTCTCCGCCCTGGTCCCCGCCATGGGCCCCAACCCCATCGACGAGGGCACCCTGCGGCCCGGGCTGGATCCGAGCCAGGTGACCCCCGGGATGATCGGCTTCCTGATGTCGCTGCTGCTGGCGGTGGCGGTCATCCTGCTCGTGCTCGACTTCAACCGCCGCAACCGGCGGCTGCGCTACCGGGCGGAGTACGCCGAGCGCCGCGCCGCCGAGGAGCGGGTCGGCGGCTACGCGGGCACGGGCGGGGAGCCCGCGGCGGCGGCCGGGGAGGATCCCGCCGCCGGGCGCGGGGACGCCCCCGGGGCGTCCCCGGCCGCGGAGCGGCCCGGCGAGGGCACCGACCGGGAGCGCTGAGCCCCGGCGCGGTCTCGCGCGCCGGGGCTCAGCGGGCGAGCATCGCCACGAGGATCGCGGCGTAGTGGAGCAGGAAGCCCACGACCGTGCACGCGTGGAAGAGCTCGTGGAAGCTGAAGGTCCGCGGCAGCAGCCGGGGCCGCTTCGTGGCGTAGGCGAGCGCGCCGCCGATGTAGGCGGCCCCGCCGGCGGCCGTGAGCACCGCCGCGGCGGGGGAGGCCTGCCAGAACTGGGGCAGGTAGAGCACGGCGAGGCAGCCCAGCACCACGTACAGGGGCGTGTAGAGCCACCGCGGGGCGAGCGTCCACAGCACCCGGAAGGCCACGAGCCCGGCCGCGCACGCCCAGATGACGGTGAGCAGCACCCGGGAGGAGCCGGCGGGCAGCAGGGCGACCGCGAGCGGGGTGTAGGTGCCCGCGATCAGAAGCGCGATGTTGGAGTGGTCCAGCCGGCGCAGGACCATGTGCAGCCGCCGCGGCCAGTACGCCCGGTGGTAGATCGCCGACACGCCGAAGAGCAGGATGCCGGTCACCCCGTACAGGGCGGCCGCGACCCGCAGCACGGCGGTGGGGGCCAGGGCGATGGCCACGAGGCCGAGGACGACGACGACGGGCGTGAAGCCGGCGTGGATCCACCCGCGCCAGGCGGGCTTGCGCTCCAGGAAGTCCTCGATCCGCTCCTCGACGGCGTGCTCGAGGCGCTCGGCCGCGCGGCGGGGTCCGCGGTGGTCCATGGGTGCGCTGCTCCTCCCGTGCGGGCGGCACCGGTGCGCGCGCCGACCCGGTGTCGGCCGCCCGGGGCGTCCACCGGGTAGTTTAGGACCGGTCCCCGGACGCGCGCTGGGCGCGGGCCCCCACCCCGCCCGGCAGGCCCCGCTGCCCGGGACCCACCACGACACCACGGGAGGAGACCGCATGGCGAGGCCGCACCCGCTCTACCGCTTCTACGAGCGTCGCCTCGCCGCGGGCCTGGACCGCCGGCGCCTGCCCAAGCACGTCGGCGTCCTCGTGGACGGCAACCGCCGGTGGGCCCGGCAGAGCGGGACGAGCACCGAGGCCGGCCACGCGGCCGGGGCGCAGAAGATCGTCGAGTTCCTCGGCTGGTGCCACGAGCTCGGGATCGAGGTCGTGACCCTCTACATCCTCTCGACCGAGAACCTCAAGCGCCCGGCCGCCGAGCTGGAGCCGCTGCTGGGGATCATCTCCGACCTCATGGACACCCTCACCGAGCAGGGCGTCTACCGCGTCCAGCCGGTGGGCGCGCTCGAGCTGCTGCCGCCGCGGCTGGCGGCCTGCCTCGAGGACCTCGTGGAGCGCACGGCGGGCAACCCGGGCCCGCACCTGAACATCGCGGTCGGCTACGGCGGGCGCCAGGAGATCGTCGACGCCGTGCGGGAGGTGCTCACCGACGCCCTCGAGGCCGGGGCGGACCTGCGGGAGCTGGCCCAGCACCTGTCCGTGGAGCACATCTCCGAGCACCTCTACACCCGCGGCCAGCCCGACCCGGACCTGCTGATCCGCACCTCCGGCGAGCAGCGGCTCTCCGGGTTCCTGATGTGGCAGTCGGCCTACAGCGAGTACTACTTCTGCGAGGCGCTGTGGCCGGACTTCCGGCGGGTGGACTTCCTGCGCGCCCTGCGCGACTACGCCTCCCGCCAGCGCCGCTTCGGCTGCTGAGGCCCCGCCCCGCGCGGCCGGGCCCGGACGCGCGGGCCCGGCGGTGCCGCCGCCCGTGCGGCCACCGGTGCCGTCACCGGCATTTTCCCTCGCGTTCGCCGTTTTTCCTCGCGCGGCCCCGCCCGCCTGCGTACGTTGGCAGTGGGCGGACGGCGCGGGCCGGCCGCCGGACCGAGAAGGAGAAGCCACCATGAGCATCACCGAGAAGCCGGAGCGCGTCGTCGAGGTCCTGGCCCCGCTGGACGCCGGGGGCGGGTCGGCCCGGACGGGGGTGCGCTCCTACGTCGTCGACACCTCGGTGCTGCTCGCGGACCCCCGGGCCCTGCTGCGCTTCGCCGAGCACGAGGTCGTGCTGCCGGTCGTGGTGATCACCGAGCTCGAGGGCAAGCGCCACGACCCCGAGCTCGGCTACTTCGCCCGCCACGCGCTGCGGCTGCTCGACGACCTGCGGGTCGAGCACGGCGGGCTGAACCGGCCCGTGCCGCTCGGGGACCAGGGCGGGAGCCTCGTGGTGGAGCTCAACCACGTCTCGGACACCGTCCTGCCCGTGAGCTTCCGGCTCAAGGACAACGACTCCCTGATCCTGGCCGTGGCCCTGAGCCTCGCCAACGAGGGCAAGGACGTGTGCATCGTCTCGAAGGACCTGCCGATGCGGGTCAAGGCCTCCGCCCTGGGCCTGGAGGCCGAGGAGTACCGGGCCGAGTGGGTCGGCTCCGACGTCGAGTGGTCCGGGACCGCCGCGCTGGAGGTCCCCGACGACGTCGTGGACCGGCTCTACGGCGGCGAGGCCGTCGTGGTCCCGGGCGCCGAGGGGCTGCCGGCCAACACGGGCCTGACCCTGCACTCCGTGCGCGGCAGCGCCCTGGCCCGGGTCCGCGCCGACGGGGCCGCCCGGGTGGTGCGCGGGGACCGGGACGTCTTCGGGGTGCACGGGCGCTCCGCCGAGCAGCGGCTCGCGATCGACCTCCTGCTGGACCCCGAGGTGGGCATCGTGTCGCTGGGCGGGCGCGCCGGCACCGGCAAGTCCGCCCTGGCGCTGTGCGCGGGCCTGGAGACGGTGATGGAGCGCCGCGAGCACCGCAAGGTCATGGTCTTCCGCCCCCTCTACGCGGTGGGCGGCCAGGAGCTCGGCTACCTGCCCGGCTCCGAGGAGGAGAAGATGAACCCGTGGGGCCAGGCCGTCTTCGACACCTTCGGGGCGCTGGTCTCGCAGGAGGTCGTCGAGGAGGTGCTCGACCGCGGGATGCTCGAGGTCCTGCCGCTCACCCACATCCGCGGCCGGTCCCTGCACGACGCGTTCGTGATCGTCGACGAGGCGCAGTCGCTCGAGAAGAACGTGCTGCTCACGGTGCTCTCGCGCATCGGGCAGAACTCGAAGGTCGTCCTCACCCACGACGTCGCCCAGCGCGACAACCTGCGGGTGGGCCGCCACGACGGGGTCACCGCCGTGGTCGAGGCGCTCAAGGGCCACCCCCTGTTCGGGCACGTGACCCTCACCCGCTCGGAGCGCTCGCCGATCGCGGCGCTGGTCACCGAGGTGCTCGGGGACCTGGACGCCTGAGCCCCCGGGGCGGGGCGTCCACAGCCCGTCCCGCCCCGGCCGGGCCGGTGCGGCTACGATGCCGTCCGTGACGGCCTTCCTCGGTGAGCAGTTCGCCCGCGGCGACGCCGCGGGCTGGGCCGCCGGGGTCCTGGCCGCGGCGGCCTTCGCGCTGCTGGCCGGGGCCGGGGTGTGGCTGGGGGCGGTCGACGTGCGCGAGCACCGCCTCCCGGGGCGGGTCGTGCGCCCGCTCTACCCGGCCTGCGGGCTGCCGCTGGCCGCGGCGGCGGTGCTGGGCGGGGAGCCCGTGCGCCTGCTGTGGATGCTGTGGGGGCTCGTGCTGGTGGGCGGGGCCTACGTCCTGCTGCGGCTGCTGAGCCCGGCGGGCCTGGGCCTGGGCGACGTGCGGCTGTCGGGGCTGCTGGGGCTGTGCCTGGGCTTCGTCTCCGTGGGCCACGCCGTGCTCGGCGCGCTGGCCGGCTTCGTGGCGGGCGGGCTGGCCGCCGCGGTGCTGCTGGTGGCGGGACGGGCCGGGCCGCGGACGCGGATCGCGTTCGGCCCGGCCATGCTCGCCGGCGCCCTCGCGGTGCTCGTGCTCGGGTGAGCGCCTCGCCCGGGCCGGCCCCGGCCTGCCGTCCGGTCCGCTGCCGCCGGGCTGGTTGAATGGGGGCGGCCCGTTCCCCGGGCCCCGGTCCCCGGACCGGCCGGTGCGAGCAGACCAGGAGGCCCCGTGCCCGTCCCCGACTTCGTCCTCGCCCTGCGCGAGAGGATCGGCCACGACCTGCTGTGGCTGCCGGCCGTCACCGCCGTGGTGCTGCGCGAGGACGGCCGGGTGCTGCTGGCCCGCCGCGCCGACAACGGCAACTGGGGGCTGGTCAGCGGGATCGTGGAGCCGGGCGAGCAGCCGGCGGCCACCGCGGTGCGGGAGTGCCTCGAGGAGACCGGCGTCGTCGCCGTCGTCGAGGATCTCGTGCAGGTCGGCGCGGGGGAGCCGGTGCAGTACCCCAACGGGGACCGCTGCCAGTTCCTCGACCACACCTTCCGCTGCCGGTGGGTGTCGGGACAGGCGCGGGTGGCCGACGACGAGTCGCTCGAGGTCGGCTGGTACGACCCGCAGGACACGCCCCCGCTGCCGCCGCACCAGCGCGCCCGGCTCGAGGCCGCCCTGTCCTTCACGGGCCGCACCCGCTTCGTCTCCTGAGGCCGCCCCCGGACCCGCCGGGGTGCCCGGTCCCGGACCACGTCGGTTACGGACCACGCCGGTGACGGACGGCGCCGGTGACGGACGGCGCCGGTGACGGACGGCGCCGGGGGCGGCGCCGTGCCCGGGTGCGGTGGGCACCCCGGCCGGCGCCGCCCCCGGCGGCGGTGCGGTCTCTGATCAGGCGTTGGGACCCGTCATGGTGGTGACGTCCAGGGCCTCGTCGAGCTGCTGCTCGGTGAGCGAGCCGTCCTCCACGTAGCCCAGGGCGATCGTGGCCTCGCGCACGGTCATCTTGTTCGCCACGGCGTGCTTGGCGATCTTCGCGGCCGCCTCGTAGCCGATGGCCTTGTTCAGCGGGGTCACGATCGAGGGGGAGGCCTCGGCCAGGAAGCGGCAGCGCTCCGTGTTGGCCTCGATGCCGTCGATCATCTTCTCCGCCATCACGCGGGAGGAGTTGGCGAGCAGGCGGATCGACTCGAGCAGCGCCGAGGCCATCACCGGGATGCCCACGTTGAGCTCGAACGCGCCGTTGGTGGAGGACAGGGACACGGTGGTGTCGTTGCCGATCACCTGGGCGCAGACCTGGATCGTGGACTCGCAGATCACGGGGTTGACCTTCCCCGGCATGATCGAGGAGCCCGGCTGCAGGTCCGGGATGAGGATCTCGCCCAGGCCGGTGTTCGGGCCGGAGCCCATCCAGCGCAGGTCGTTGTTGATCTTCATGTAGCTGTAGGCGACCGTGCGCAGCTGCCCGGAGGCCTCCACGAGGCCGTCGCGGTTGGCCTGGGCCTCGAAGTGGTTGCGGGCCTCGGTGATCGGCAGCCCCGTCTCCTCGGCGAGCAGCTCGATCACGCGCGCGGAGAAGCCGGCCGGGGTGTTGATCCCGGTGCCCACCGCGGTCCCGCCCAGGGGCACCTCGGCCACGCGCGGCAGCGCGGAATGCACGCGCTCGATGCCGTAGCGCACCTGCGCGGCGTAGCCGCCGAACTCCTGGCCCAGGGTGACGGGGGTGGCGTCCATCAGGTGCGTGCGCCCGGACTTCACGACGTCCTTGAACTCGGCGGCCTTGCGCTCGAGGGACTCCGCGAGCTGCGTCATCGCCGGCACGAGCTCGTTGACCAGGGCGCCGGTGACGGCGACGTGCACGGAGGTCGGGAAGACGTCGTTGGAGGACTGGGAGGCGTTGACGTGGTCGTTGGGGTGGACCTCGGTGCCGGTGCCCTCGAGGGCGCGGTTGGCGAGGGTCGCCAGCACCTCGTTGGTGTTCATGTTCGAGGAGGTCCCCGACCCGGTCTGGAAGACGTCGATCGGGAAGTGCTCGTCGTAGGCGCCGGTGGCGACCTGGTCGGCGGCCTCCGCGATCGCCCGGGCGCGCTCCTCGTCGAGCACCCCCAGCTCCGCGTTGGCCCTGGCGGCGGCCTTCTTGATCTGCGCCAGCGCGACGATGTGCTGGGGCTCCAGGGTCCGGCCGGAGATCGGGAAGTTCTCGACGGCGCGCTGCGTCTGGGCACGGTAGAGGGCGTTCGCGGGAACGCGGACCTCGCCCATCGTGTCGTGCTCGATGCGGTACTCGGTGTGCTCTGCGGTCGTTGCAGACGTGGTGTTTGCCATGGCGCCAGTCTAGGTCAGCGCGCCGCGGGCCCGGGCACGGGGACGCCGTGGCCGGACCCGCGGAGGGGGCGGGCTCAGGCGGAGGGCAGCCAGGTCCCGTGCCCGTGGACGAGCTCGGCCTCGCCGTCCTGCAGGTGGTAGAAGACGCCGACGACGGCGACCTCCCCGCGCGAGACGGCGTCGTTGATCACCCGCGACTGCTCCAGCAGCCGCCCGGAGGTCTGCTTCGTGTGCTCGACCACCGCCGCGTTGACGTCGTCGTGGCCGTCGCGGCGGGTCTGCAGCACGGAGGGCATGATCCGCTCGATGAGGTCGCGCTGGAAGCCGCGGGGCATGTCCCCCGAGTGCGCGGTCGCGTGCGTGGCGGTCACGGCCCCGCAGGAGTCGTGGCCCAGGACCATGATCAGCGGGGTGTGCAGGTTCTCCACCGCGTACTCGATGGTCCCCAGCACGGCGTCGTCGATGACCTGCCCGGCGGTGCGCACCACGAAGGCGTCGCCCAGGCCCAGGTCGAAGATGATCTCGGCGGCCAGCCGGGAGTCGGAGCAGCCGAAGATCACCGCGAACGGGTGCTGCCCGCCGGCCACGGACCGGCGCCGGGAGGCGTCCTGGTTCGGGTGCCGGGACTCCCCGGCGACGAAGCGGGCGTTGCCCTCGCGCAGGCGCTGCCACGCGGCGGCCGGCGTGGTGGGGGCGGGCTCCGCGCGCGGCGCGGGGGTCTGCGGGGGCTGCGGCGCGGTGCCGCCGGCCGGTGCGGAAGTGGTGGGCTGGTCCGTCATGGTCCCTCCGGGGTCTCGGGTGCGGTCGGGGTGGGGGCGGGGGTCTCGGGGGCCGCGGCGAGCGCCTCGACGGCGGCGGCGGCCAGGTGGTCCAGCTCGGCGCGGTCGGCGTCGCCCTTGACCACGAGGGTCGAGCCGGCGGCCTCGCCGGTGTATACGGTCAGCGCCCCGGCGTCGTCGGAGGCCTCCCGGACGTGGACGTCCCAGCGCGTGCCGCCGGCGTCCGCGGTCCCGGTGGCCGGCAGGGTCTCGGCCTGCTGGGCGAGCCAGGTGGGGTTGGCCAGGGAGGTCTGGACGAGCTCCACGAAGCGGCCCCCCGGGGTGACCCAGCCGATCTCCCAGTAGGGCACGCCCTCGGCGGCGCCGCCGTTCCAGCGGGCGTAGTTGGCCGTCCACTCCTCGCCGGGCTCGGGCACCACCGGGGGGAACGGCGACTGGTCGGCGACGTAGGAGGCCTCCTGGGCGACGTCGACGTCGGGGCGGTACGGCTCGCCGTCCGGGCGGGGCTGCAGCCACACGAGGGGCAGCACCAGGAGCAGGAGCACGGCCATGGAGATGATCATGCCCTGGACGGGGGCGTTGATCCGCTTCGCCTGCTTCGGGGTGATCTGCGGCAGCGGGCGGGCGTCGTCGTGGTCCCGGTGAGTCCGGGCGGCGGGGCGGTCGGGGGTCGGGGAGCTCACCGCACCATTGTGCCCCGGATCCGGAGGTGCCCGTGCCCGCCCGTCCCCGCCGCGGGCGGCCCCGGCCCGGGCGGGCGCCCCGGCAGGGCGCCGGGGCGGGCGGGGCCCCGGACGATATGCTGGCGGGGACGGGACCGCGTCCGCGGCCGAGCCGGACCCCGGCGTCCCGCGAACCGTGAACTCGAAGGTGAGGAACAACGTGGCCGAAGCATCCACCGCACCAGCCCCCGCGTCCAACGTGGCCGACCGGAACCTGGCCATGGAGCTGGTCCGCACGACCGAGGCGGCGGCGATCGCCGGCGGCCAGTGGGTCGGGGCCGGGGACAAGAACGCGGCCGACGGCGCCGCGGTCGACGCCATGCGCTCGCTGCTCTCGACCGTGCACTTCAACGGCACCGTGGTCATCGGTGAGGGCGAGAAGGACGAGGCGCCCATGCTGTTCAACGGCGAGCAGGTCGGCGACGGCTCCGGGCCCGCCTCCGACGTCGCGGTCGACCCGATCGACGGTACCCGCCTCACCGCGCTGGGGATGAACAACGCCCTGGCCGTCATCGCCGTGGCCGACGGCGGGTCGATGTTCGACCCCTCGGCCGTGTTCTACATGGACAAGCTCGTGGTCGGGCCCGAGGCCGCGGACTTCGTGGACCTGCGCCTGCCGGTCAAGCAGAACCTGCACCTCGTGGCCCGGGCCAAGGGCGTCCACGTCAACCAGCTCACCGTGTGCGTCCTGGACCGGCCCCGCCACCAGCGCCTCGTCGACGAGATCCGCGCCACCGGCGCCCGCACCCGGATGATCCTCGACGGCGACGTCGCCGGCGCGATCGCGGCCTGCCGCGAGGGCACCGGCGTGGACGTCATGATGGGCATCGGCGGCACCCCCGAGGGGATCGTCGCCGCGTGCGCCGTGAAGGCCACCGGCGGGATCATCCAGGGCCGGCTGGCCCCCACCGACGACGACGAGAAGCAGAAGGCGCTCGACGCCGGGCTGGACCTCGACGCCGTCCTGAGCACCGACGACCTCGTCACCTCGGACAACTGCTTCTTCGCCGCGACCGGCATCACCGACGGCGACCTGCTGCGCGGGGTGCGCTACCGCGGCCAGCGGGTCACCACGCAGTCGATCGTGATGCGCTCGCGCTCGGGCACGGTGCGCATGGTCGAGGCCGAGCACCTGGCCTCCAAGTGGGGAGGGCCCCGGACCGCACGGTCCGGGGCCCTCGCACGCCCGTTCCCGGTGGCGCGCCCGTGCCCGGCGCGGTTCGTGCCCCGCGCCGCCCGTGTCCCGCGCCGTCGGCGCCCCGCGCCGCCGGTGCCGCCCGTGCCCGCCGTGTCCGCTCGGCGCGGGGCGGGGCCGGCGACCTAGACTGGTGCCCGAGCCGCGGACGCCGACCTCGTTCCCCCACCGGGGCGGACCGCCCGCGGTACGAGGAGGATGTCGGCGTGAGCACCACGGTCAGTCCCAGCCCGAACCGCAAGACCTGGGACGCCACCGTCCGCGTGACGGGCGGGCACCCCCAGCAGCTGTGGGGGATCGGCGAGGCCCAGGCCTCCGCCGAGGGCCCGCAGCTGCGCGTGGAGCGCGTCCTGGTCCACGACGACGCCCGGCGCACCCTGGGCTACGCCCAGGTCCTGCTGCGCTCCCGGGCCGAGCGGGTGATCGCCGAGACCGTCCAGTGCCACGTGCACCGGCCCGGCGACGTGCCCGTCGTCGCCGGCGCCCTGGCCGCCTGGGCCCGCGACGAGCACGCGGCCGCCCTGCTCCGCTTCGACCCCGACACCCTGCGCACCCCCGGGACCGGGGACGCGCTGACCGAGGCCGGCTTCACCCGCCGCGGCACGGTCGTGGCCGGCCCGCAGGGCCCCCGCCGCCTGCAGGTGCCGCTGGCCGACTCCGAGCGCGACCTCGCCCGCCGGCTCTCCCAGCAGACCCTCGACCGCTGCCGCGCGGCGCTGCGCAGCTCCGGGGTCACGGTCCGGGAGGTCACGGCCGGCAGCGGGGAGCTCGGCCGCGTGGGCCTGCGCACCCGGCTGATCGACCGGCTCCTGGAGGACCTCGGCGAGGACTCGCTGCTGCTCGTGGCCACCGAGTCGGCCGGCGGTCCGGACGGCGGCACGGACCAGGGGGCGGGCCCGGGCGAGAGCGCCCTGGGCTACCTGTGGTTCGTGCACACCGGGGAGCTCGCGATGCTCTACCGGGTGGGCTTCACCCGGCGCGCCCGGGACCTGGGCGTGGACGACGCGCTGCTGCTGACGGGCCTGGTGGAGCTGCGCAAGCGCGGGGTCCGCGCCCTCGACGGCGGCGACCCCGCCGAGCCCGACGTCCCGCTCGTGCTGCGCGAGCTCGCCGCGGGCGAGCGGCCCGTGCTGGGCACGTGGGAGATCGCCCTGGGGCGCGGGCGCAGCGGGGAGTTCACCGGCACCACGGACGCGGTCGAGGCCGCCGACGCCGCCGTGCGGGCCACCGGCACCGCGGTGGCCCAGGAGCTGGGGGTCGCCGACCCCGTCCCGGCGGTGCCCGAGCCCGAGCCGGAGGAGGAGCCCCGCGGCGGGGCGGAGCCCGCGGGCGACGAGCGCGCCGGCGGGGTGCGCCGCGTGGGCGCGTTCACGAAGCGCCTGCTGGGCGAGGGGGTCTCGGCGCTGCGCAGCGCGGCGGGGCGCTGAGCCCCGGGCCGGTGCCGGGCGGGCGCCGGGTCAGTCCTGCGGGCGGCGGACCCGGGCCAGCACCGAGCGGGCGGCGCCGCGGGCTCGCCCGGGCAGCGCCGGGGCGGCCCGGCGCGCGCGGCCGGCCGCCTCGCGGGCGGCGCGCACCCCCGTGTAGGCGGTGTAGCGCCCGCGGTGCAGGGGCAGGTCCCAGGTGCCGGGATAGGACTCGGGGCGCCCGCCGAAGGACTTCTTGAACTTCGTGAAGCCGTACCACTCGTGCTCGGGGCCGGCGTCCTCGGGCGCGGTGCCGAAGAGGTCGAAGCGGGTCAGGCCCCGGGCCTTCGCGTCGAGGACCGTGCGCACCACGAGCGGGATGCCGGCGGAGAGCTTCCGGTGGGCGAAGTCCGAGGCGGCGTGCGCGTAGGTGCGGGTGTCGTCGGAGTCGTAGACGAGGGCGGCGCCGATGGGCTCCCCGTGCAGGCGGGCGACGTAGAGGGACGCGGCCCCCAGCGGCATCAGCGACCGGGCGGCCTGGCGCAGGTAGTCGTCCTGCTGGCGGGTGAAGTCCTTGCGCTCGGCGGTCGCGTCGAGGAAGCGCAGCAGGACCTCGACGTCGGCCGGGTCGGTCGAGACCGTGAAGTCCACGCCCTTCTTGGCGATGTTGCGGTGCAGGTTGCGGTTGGTGGACCGCATGTCCTTCAGGATGGCGTCCTCGTCCTGCGTCAGGTCGATCACCTGGGTGTGCCCGGGCTGGACCTGGCGCGGCGCGGGGCGCAGGCCGCGCCGGCGCAGGGACTGCTCGGGGGTCTCGAAGCCGTCCGGCAGCGCGGCGGCCACGGGCTCGACGCGCACGAACCAGCACCCGTGCTCGCGCCCGGCCCGCTCCAGCGCGGCCAGGGCCTCATCGAAGGCCTGCGGGGTGGCGGCCACCGGCCCGTAGGGGCAGTACAGGTAGCGCCCGGTCCGGCCGCCCTCGACGACGGCGAGCCAGTGCCAGCCCTCCCCGGCGTCCTCGAGCACCGTGCGCCCGAGGTCGCGCTGGAAGACGGCCCATGCGTTCGACTGGAGAATGTTGACCACGCCCCCACTGTACCGGCGGCGGGGGAGGGGTCCGGACGGGCCCGTCAGGGCACGGAGCAGGTGCCGTTGGGCGTGAGCTCCTGGGCCGGCAGCACGGGCAGCGCGGCCGGCACGACCGCCGCGGAGCCCAGCCGGGCTCCCGCGGCCCCGCCGGCGAGGGCCCGGGCGTCCTGCTCGGCCTCGCGGGCCCCGCGGTCGGTGGCCTCCTCGAGCACGCGGTCGAGGTCGGCCTGGAACTGCGCGTAGTCGGGGTAGGTCGGGAAGGACGGGTCGTAGAACGGCGGGCCGGCCGCGTACTGCCCGAGCTCGTGCTCCTTGGCCTTCAGGGCGAGGTCCACGAACCCGCCGAGCTGGCTGCCCGGGATGTCGGTCTGCACGACCTGCGTGCCGGACTCGGCCAGCTCCTGGAAGCGCGCGACCACGTTGACCGGGTTGAGCTGCTCGAGCATCGCCGCCTGCACGCACCGCTGGCGGGCCTGCCGGTCGTAGTCGGTGGCGCCCTCGCGCGAGCGGGCGTACCAGGTGGCGGTGTAGCCGTCCATGTGCTGGACGCCGGGCTCGATCCATCCGAAGATCTCGTTGGGCAGCCCGGTGGCCAGGTCGGTGCCGCCGCCGATGGGCACGCGCCCGCCGACGTCGATGGTCACCCCGCCCAGGGCGTCGATGAGCTGCTCGAAACCGCTCATGTCGACCATGGCGTAGGCCTGGATCTCCCGGCCGGTGATCCCCTCGGCGGCGTCCTTCATGGCCTCGGCCCCCGGGTCGGCGGCGTCGGGGTAGAGCTCGGCGTGGTTGTTGGTCACGTCGGTGTACAGGGCGTTGAGGATGCACTCGTCGCCGCAGTCGAAGCCCTCGGGGTAGACCTCGTGCAGCGGGGAGTCCTCGGGGAACGGCGTGTTCTGCAGGTTGCGCGGCAGCGAGACCGACACGGTGCGCCCCGAGCGGGCGTCGATGCTGACCACGCTCATGGAGTCCGGCCGCAGCCCGGTGCGGTCCTCGTCGGCGTCCCCGCCCATGAGCAGGATGTTGTAGCGGCCCTCCGAGGGGCGGAACGGCAGCCCGCCGGCGAAGACGTCGGAGACCGCGCCCCGGGCGACCGAGAGCAGGTACGCGGACCAGCCCAGCCCGCCGGAGGTCACCAGCACGGCCGCCACCGTGGCGAGGGTCACGGCGCGGCGGACCTTCGGGGCGAGCAGGCCCGGGCGGATCAGCCGCAGCGTGTCGGCGAACAGGTACGCCCAGCCGGCGGCCAGGCCCACGAGCCCGGCGATCACGGCCAGGGAGGTCACGGAGTTCGTCAGCACCCACACCAGCGGGGTGCGCCAGGCCAGGGCGCTGAGCAGCGCGAGCAGCAGCGCGGCCCACGCGGCGACGACGACCTTCAGCGCGGCCCGGCCCGTGGCCCGGCGCCCGGCGACCAGCTGGGCGCTGCCGGGCACGAGCAGGGTCGAGGCCAGCAGCGTCCAGGCCCGCCGGGCGCGGGCGGACCGGCCGGCGTGCTCGGGGTGGCGCAGCGGGTCGGTCAGCCGCGGCGGGGTCCCGGGCTCGTCGAGCCCGCGGACGGCCCCGGGGCTCCCGGCGTCGGCGGGGTCCGCCGCGTCCCCGGGGGCGCGGTCGGGGAGGTCGGGCTCGACGCGGGACGATCGGCCGTTCACGGGCAGCTCCGGCGGGGACGGGGGGCGGGGAAGGACGGGGGAGCGGCTCAGCCGTCGAGGCGCTCGCGCAGGGCCGCGCCCTTGGCGTGGGCGCCCTGGCGCAGCTCGGCCGCGAAGTGCTGGAGGCGCCCGCGCAGCTCGGCGGCGCGCTCGTCGTCGCCGGCGGCGAGGATCCGGGCGGCGAGCAGGCCCGCGTTGCGGGCACCGCCGATCGAGACGGTCGCCACGGGCACGCCCGCGGGCATCTGCACGATCGACAGCAGCGAGTCCATGCCGTCGAGGGTCTTCAGCGGCACGGGCACGCCGATCACCGGCAGCGGGGTCACGGAGGCGAGCATCCCGGGCAGGTGCGCGGCCCCGCCGGCGCCCGCCACGAGCACCCGCAGTCCGCGCTCGTGCGCCCGGCGGCCGTAGTCGATCATCTCGAGCGGCATCCGGTGGGCCGAGACGACGTCCGCCTCGTAGGGGATGCCGAACTCCTCGAGGGCGGTCGCGGCGGCCTCCATGACGGGCCAGTCGGAGTCCGACCCCATGACGACGCCGACGACGGGGCGCTGCTTCTCGTTCACTCGGTGCCTCCTGGGCGGTGTGCGGGTGGCGCCGGGAGCCCGGCGCGGACCGGGGTCACGCTACCGGCCCCGGCTGGACGGGCGGTGGGAGGCGCGCCCTCAGGGGGCGCCGTCGCGCAGGACCGCGGCGGCGTGCCCGGCCCGTCGGCGCAGCTCGGGCAGCTCCCCGGCCTCGCCCGTGACGTTGACGTGGCCGATCTTGCGGCCCGGGCGCACGGCCTTGCCGTAGTTGTGGACCTTCGCGCGGGGCTCGGCGCCCAGCGCGGCCCGGTAGGCCGAGAAGAGGTCCTGGTTGGCCCCGCCGAGGTAGTTCTTCATCACGGTCGCCCCGGTCAGCGCGGCGGTCTCGCCCAGCGGCAGGTCGAGCACCGCCCGCAGGTGCTGCTCGAACTGGCTGGTGACGGACCCGTCCATCGTCCAGTGCCCGGAGTTGTGCGGGCGCATGGCCAGCTCGTTGACGAGGAAGCCGGGGCCGCGCCCGGGGGCCTCGAACAGCTCCACGGCCATCACGCCGGTCACCCCGAGCTCCGCGGCGATCGTGCGGGCCGTGCCCGCGGCGGCCGCGGCGACCTCGGGCAGCAGCGCCGGGGCGGGGGCGAGGACCTCGTCGCACACGCCGTCGACCTGGATCGACTCGACGACCGGCCACGAGCGCACCTCCCCGGAGGGGGTCCGGGCCACGAGGGCGGAGAGCTCACGGGTGAACGGCACGCGCTCCTCGGCCAGCAGCGGGCCCTGCGTCCGCCCGAACCACGCGGCCGGCTCGGGGCCGCGGGCGGCCTCCGGCCCGGACAGGACCATGACGCCCTTCCCGTCGTAGCCGCCGCGCGGGGTCTTGAGCACCACGGGCCAGCCGGTGCGCTCGCCGAAGGCGACGAGCTCGTCGACGTCGGCGACCGCGGCCCAGTGCGGGTTGGGCAGGCCGAGGCGGTCCACGGCCGCACGCATGGCCAGCTTGTCCTGGGCGTGGACGAGGGCCTCGGGCCCGGGCCGCACGGCCACGCCCTCCCGCACCAGGGCGTGCAGGTGCTCGGTGGGCACGTGCTCGTGGTCGAAGGTCAGGACGTCGACGTCCGCGGCGAAGCGGCGCAGGGTCTCGAGGTCGGTGTGGTCGCCGACGGGGGCGGTGGCCACCGCGGCCGCGGCGGACACGTCGGGGCCCTCGGCGAGCACGCGCAGCTCGAGGCCGAGGGCGGTGGCGGCGGGCGCCATCATGCGGGCCAGCTGGCCCCCTCCGACGACGCCGACGACGGGAGCGGTTCCGGGAGTTCTCACCCGACCAGGGTAGCCGCCCGCGGCCGGGGCGGGCGCCCGCCCCGGATCCGACCGGGGCCGCGGGGGTAGGATGGCGCGCAGTCCGGGGCGTCGCCCCGCACGGCCGCGGCGCCGACCGGTGCCCGCCCGCACACCAGCCTGGAGACCTGAAGCCGCGTGAACAGCCTCGCCGCCCGTTTCGATGCCCTCTGGCACCTCTTCGTCAAGGAACTCATGAAGTTCGGCGTCGTGGGCGCCCTCGCCTTCGTGATCAACGCGTCGCTGACCTGGATCCTGATGCACACCGTCTTCACGGACGGCCACCTCAAGGCGAAGTTCGCGGCCACGGTCGTGGCGATCCTCTTCGCATGGGTCGCGAACCGGCTGTGGACCTTCCGGCACAAGCGCCAGTCGGACAAGCGCAAGGAGCTCGTGCAGTTCCTCGTGGCCAACGGCATCGGCATGGCCATCGAGCTCGGCTGCCTCGGCTTCAGCTACTACGTGCTGGGCCTGACCAGCGCCTACGCGTCCTTCGTCTCCGGCACGATCATCGGCACGATCCTGGGCACCGTCTTCCGCTACTTCGCCTACCGGTTCTGGGTCTTCACCGAGGAGCTCGACGAGGACCCGGACTTCGCCGACACCGCGGCCCTGGAGATCGCCCGGATCACCGGCCGGGCTCCCGCCGGCCGCTCCGCCGCCCCGGGGGCGCCGCGCCAGGGCGACGAGCCCGAGGACGGCTGAGGACCCGCGCCGCCCTCCCGCCGAGGGCGGGTCCCGCGCGCGGCCCCGGCCCGGCGCTCAGAAGCCGGTGGCCCGCTCCGCGGCGAGCACGTCCTGCCACGACGCCTGCCCGGTGTCCCGGTCGGTGAGCAGCACGGCCCGCCCGCTCGCGAGCACCGCCAGCACCCGCAGCAGGAACGCGGCGTCGGCCGCGGCGCCCGGCACGTGCACGGCCGCGGCCCGCCCCCACGCCTCCTCGCGCCCGGCGGCCGCCTCGCGGGCCCGGTCGAGCAGCGCGGCGTGGGCCACCGCCGTCCCGCCCGCCGCCACCAGGGCGGGATCGGCGTCCACCGGCTCCGCCACCGGCGACCACACGTCGTCGTGGGCCCGGATCTCCGCGCAGTAGTCCACGTCCGCCCCCGCGGGCAGGCCCCCGCGCAGCCCCAGGGACAGCGCCGGCGGGTCGGCCAGGACCCGGACCGTGCCGGCGGGCGCCCCCGTCAACAGGGGAGGGGCGGACCCGTCGGTCCCCGCGAGGGCCAGCACCGCCCGGTCGCCCGGGGCCGCGGCCCCGGAGACGGGATCGGCCGGGCGCACGGCGGCCCCGGCGAGCCAGGCCCCCAGCACCGCGACCACCGTGCGCCAGTGCACCTGCGCGCCCACGGTCACCGCGTCCCCGGGCACCACGTCGAGCTCCTCGGCCCACAGGTTGGCCGTCTTCGCAGCCCAGTTCTCCAGCACCCGCCCGGAGAGCTCCACGCGCTCGCCGCCGGAGCCGTACCACAGCAGCGCCGGCCGGGGGCTGCTGCGCAGGGTGTCCACCAGTCGGGGGACAGAGGGAACGGGGGAGGAATTCATGCCGGCTCCTGACGAGGTCACGGGGTGGTGGTGCGGAGAGCGGAATATGCATCCCGGAGCATGCCTCCGGGACGGGCGGAGGATCTGTCAACCCCCTTCCGACCAGCGCGAACACCGCCGTCCTGAACCTTTGTCCAGGTTCTCGCAGATCGGAAGGACGCTTCTGAAAAGTCTTGACGCGACAGTAGTCACACACGTGTAATTGGGGCGTCCGGCAGGCGATCACCAAAGATGCGTTCTCCGGGATGCACTGCGCCGGCACCCCCCGGATTATGCCAGGCCAGCGCGAACGTGTCGTACGGAAGGAAAGTCATGGAAGAGGCCGCACCCCGCCAGCTCGCCGAAACCACCCTCGCCCCCCGGCGCCGCAGCGTCAGCTCGGCGCCCGAGGACTGGTTCGTCGACCCCGTCGATCCCCGGGCCGCCGAGCGGCACGCGCGGGGCGGGCCGAGCCTCGAGGACCAGGCCACCGCCCTGCTCCTCGAGCACGCGAGCACCGTCGAGGACGCCCCGCGGGCCACGGTCGTGGACCTGCTCGAGGCCCCCGCCGGGGAGGCCGACCCCTGGGGCGCGGTCGCGGAGCTCTACTCCGTGGAGGAGGACGAGGGCGAGCTCGCGTGGCAGACCGACGCCCTGTGCGCCCAGACCGACCCGGAGGCGTTCTTCCCGGAGAAGGGCGGCTCCACGCGCGACGCCAAGCGCGTCTGCGAGGCCTGCCCCGTCCAGTCCGCCTGCCTGGACTACGCGATGAGCAAGGACGAGAAGTTCGGCATCTGGGGCGGGCTCTCCGAGCGCGAACGCCGCCGCCTGCGCCGCCTCGGCCGCTGAGGTAGCTTCGGGGGATGAGCTCTTCCGGCAGCCCCGCGCGCCGCTGCTCCCGCCAGACCTGCACGCGGGACGCGGTCACGACCCTGACCTACGTGTACTCCGACTCCACGGCGGTCGTGGGGCCGCTGGCCTCCCACGCCGAGCCGCACGCCTACGACCTGTGCGCCGTGCACGCCGACCGGCTCACGGCACCGCGCGGCTGGCGGGTCGTGCGGCTCGAGCCCCCCGAGGGCTTCGGCGGCGCGGACGAGCTCGGGGCCGTGGCCGAGGCCGTGCGCGAGAGCGCCCCGCCCGCCCCCGCCCGGCAGGGCCGGCCCCGGCTGCGCGACGTCTCCCTGCCCCGGACCCGGGACGCCGGCGCCGGTTCCGCCGGCGCCCCTGCCGCCGCGGTCCGCCCGGCGGCACCCGCTCCGGGCGCTGCCGCCGCCGACGGCACCCGCGCACCGGCGCCCCGCCGCGGTGACGGGCCGGTGGCGGGGCGCGCCGCCGGGTCCCCGCCGATCCCGCCGGCCGCCGGGGACCACCGCGACGTCCCGCTGCCCGAGACGATGCGGCGCCCGCACCTGCGCCGCCCCTGAGGCCCGCCCCGCTCCGCCGTCCGTGCACCCGGCGTGTCCCGGCACCGGTCCCTGTGCGATCGCAACCGGACTCCCTAGGATGGGCCCCACCGCGCCTGCCCGGCGCGCACGCTCTTCCCCCCGGAGCACCAGGAGAACCGATGCCGGCACCTGCGACGACGCAGACCACCCCGCGGGCCCCGTCCCGTCCCGACGTCCACGGGAGGCCCGCCGCCGGCCCCCGTCACGAGCCTGCCGCGCGCCCCGTCCCCGCCGCCGGCCCCGCCCGGCGCACGCCGCCGCGCCCAGCGCCCTGGGCCGCGGCCCCCGGCGCCGCCGCACCGGCGGCGCCGGGCGCGGACGAGGCCGTGACCGAGCCCCTTCCCGTGGTCGCCGCCGGCCTGGCCGCGGTGCTGCGCTGCCCGCTCACCGGCGGCCGGCTCGTGCCCGTGGACGCCGACCGGCTCATG
The DNA here is from genome assembly GCF_001482365.1 of Kocuria flava. NCBI lineage: Bacteria > Bacillati > Actinomycetota > Actinomycetes > Micrococcales > Micrococcaceae > Kocuria > Kocuria flava. The sequence continues at coordinate 1,591,616 of NZ_CP013254.1, forward strand.
AGCGACCGGCCCTTCCGCGACGGCGTCCACCCGGTCTACCCGGTGGTCGCCGGCATCCCCTGCCTGGCGCCCGCCGCCTGAGGTCCCGGCCGCCGCGGCCCCCGGGCCGCCCGCGGCGGAGCCCGAGCCTCTCCGCTCGGCGCGGGCGCCCGGCAGCGGCCCGGTGTGCCCCGGCACGGTCCGCGGTGCCTCCGGGCCGCCCCGGCCGGCCGGTGCGCCCGGGAGTGGCCCGCGGTGCCTCGGGGGCCCCGGCCGGCCGGTGCGCCCGGGGACCGTCCGCGGTGCGCCTCGACCGCCCCGGACGGCGGGTTCGTCCCGGCCGGGGCGGTGCCGGTCCGGCACCGGGGTTCCTCCGGTCGTCGTCACAAAGTGATTAACAATCGCACCCAGGCCGGTCCCGATGCCTCCGGGGAGCTGGGCCGCCCCTACGCTGGGAACATCCCCTGTGCGTTCCCCCGCACCCCCCGACGCCGAGGTGATGCCCCCGTGCCCCGCTCCTTCCCCCTGCCCGCGGACCCGTCCGCGCCCCGGCCCGTCGCACCGGCCGCTCTCCCCGGCCCTGCCCGCCGGCGGGGCCTGCTCGCCGCCGGGACGGTCGCGCTGCTGCTGGCCACCGGCTGCGCCGCCCCGCCCTCCGGCGACGCGCACGCGGGTCCCGGCGAGCCCGCCGGGACGCCGGCGGCCCCGGCGCCCAGCGCCGGATCCGCCGGGACGCCGTCGCCCACGGCGACGGCGGAGGCCGCGGCCCTCCGGGGCGCGGTCGAGGTGCTGCCCGGCGACGGGGCGCTCGAGCACAACCCGGTCGAGCCGGTCCTCGTGCACGCCGGGCCCGAGCCCCTGAGCGGGGTCGTGCTGCGACCGGCCGCCGGTGGCGCCCCCGTGGCCGGCGAGCTGGCGGAGGGCGGCAGCCGCTGGACCAGCACGGAGGGCCTCGCCTTCGACACCGCCTACGTCCTCGAGTGGACCACCGGGACCGGCGGCGGGACGAGCACGTTCAGCACCGTCTCGGCGGCCCACGAGGTCGACGTGCGCCTCAACGTGGCCGAGGGGCAGGTCTACGGCACCGGCCAGGTGCTCGAGCTGCGGTTCTCGGAGCCGGTCGTGCACCGGGAGGCGGTCGAGCGCGCCGTCGTCGTCGAGGGCGGGGGCGGGCACGCCGGGGCGTTCCGCTGGTACGACGAGCGCACCGTGCGCTACCGGCCCGCCGAGCGGTGGGACCCGCACACCGAGGTGCGCGTGCGCGTGGAGCTGCTCGGCCTGGACGTGGGCCACGGGATGATCGGCAACGCCGACGTGCACCGGAGCTTCACCGTGGGCGCGGAGCACTACGCCCAGGTCGACAACCGCACGAAGACGCTCACCGCGTGGGTGGACGGCGAGGTCGTGGGCACCTTCCCCGTCACCCTCGGCAACCCCGACTGGCCCTCGACCACGGGCAAGAAGGTCATCATGGAGCAGGCCCCGAGCTACCTGTTCAAGGCCTCCTCGCTCGACCTCGCCCCGGGCGACCCGCACTGGTACGAGACCTTCTGGGCCTCGAACGTCTCCCGGCTGACCGCCAGCGGGGAGTTCGTCCACGAGGCGCTGCCCTCCGCCCAGCCGGTGCTGGGCACGGCCAACGTCTCCCACGGCTGCATCGGGATGTCCCCGGAGGGCGCGGAGTTCGTCCACGACGTCTTCCGCCCGGGCGACGTCGTGGAGGTGCTGCACACCGGCTACCCGCAGGCCGACCCGGACGACGGCTACGGGGACTGGAACATCCCGTTCGAGCACTACGCCGACGAGTCCTGGCACGGCGACTGGTGAGCCCGCCGGGGCGGGCGGCTCGGTAGGATCGGGACCGACCTCCCCCGAACCCCCGAAGGACCGCCCCGTGCCCTCCCCCAGCAGCGACAAGGCCCCCTGGCAGCGCAGCGAGCCCGAGCCGCCCGCCGCGCCCCGCGAGGAGCCGGTGTGGACGGGGCTGATCCCCGCCGTGACCCCGGCCGGGAGTCATGACTCCGGCGCCCCGGCTGCCGGCGCCCCGGCCGGGCGGGAGCCGAGCGGGCCGGACGCCCGGCCCATGCGCGGCAGCGGGCCCGCCCTCGGCCACGACGAGGCCGGTCCCGAGGACGGGTCCGCGGACGAGGACGAGCAGGCCCGGTGGCGGGCCGCCCGCCGCCACGAGGCGGTCGCCGACGAGCCGCGCCTGCCCCGCGTGCAGCAGGTCTTCCTCGCGGTGCTGCTGCCGCTCGTGCTGCTGGCCGCCGCGGTGCGCGCCGTGGCCACGCCGCTGTTCCTGTGGGCGGAGTACCACCGGCCGGGCTTCCCGGCCGACCCCTGGGGCTTCGGCACCGAGGAGCGCACCGTGCTCGGCTCCTACGGCCTGGACTACGTGCTCAACTGGGCCCCGGCCCCGTACCTGGCCGACGTCCGGGACGACGAGGGCAACCGGCTGTTCCTGCCCACGGAGGTCGCGCACATGACCGACGTGAAGATCGTGCTCCAGGTGGCCCTGGCCGCGGTCGTGGTGCTCGCCCTCGTCGGCCTCGTCTCGGCCCTGTACCTGCGCGCCCGCGCGCCGGGCGCCGCCTCCGGCGCGCTGTTCTTCGGGTCGTGGCTGACCGTGGTGCTGCTCGTGCTGCTGGCCGTGGCCGCCCTGGTGGCCTGGCAGCAGTTCTTCACGGTCTTCCACTCGCTGTTCTTCGCCGACGGCTCCTGGACCTTCCGCGCCTCCGACACCCTCATCCGGCTCTACCCGGCGCAGTTCTGGACGGACGCGGCGATCGCCGTCGGCGCCCTGGCCCTGCTCGGGGCGCTCGCGGTCATGGCCGCGACGTGGCCCACGGCCTTCCGCCGCCACCGCGCCCTCGACCGGGTGCGCCGGCGCCAGGAGCTGCGCCGCCGCCTCGCCGGGCGCTGAGCGGGCCGCCTCAGATCCAGGCGTCGAACCACATCCGCTCGCGCCACTGCGCGTAGGGGATCGTCTGCCCGTACCACAGCGGGGCGAAGTGCGCGCTCAGCGCCAGCACCGTCGCGACGAACACCCCCACGACGACGACGCCCGCCCGCCGCCGCGCCACGGAGTCCCCGGGCCGGCCCAGGACGAGGCCCAGCACCCCGGCCAGCACGAGCACGAGGAAAGGCTCGACCGGCAGGGCGTAGAAGAAGTACATGGTGCGCTCGGGGAAGAGGAACCACGGCAGGTACCCGGCCGCGAAGATCCCCAGCGGGGCCCCGAAGCGCCAGTCGCGCCGGACCGCCCACAGCCACGCGGCCACCACCAGGGCCGCGATGCCCGTCCACCACAGCAGCGGGTTGCCGATGTTGAGGATCGCCTGCGAGCAGTGCTCCACCGTGCACCCGGCCGTGCCCCGCCCCGGCGACTCGTAGTAGTAGGACGTGGGCCGGCCCAGGGTCAGCCACAGCCACGGCAGCGCCTCGTAGGAGTGCGGGGAGCCCAGGCCCTGGTGGAACTCGAACGCCGAGGCGTGGTAGGCCCACAGCGACCGCAGCGGCGCCGGCAGCCAGGCGATCCCCTCCCCGGGGTGCTCCTGCGCCCACGTACGCGAGTACCCCCCGGAGGACGCGAACCACCCGGCCCACGAGGCGGTGTAGACCACCGCGCCCGTGCCGACCACGGCCAGGAAGGCCGGCAGCCCGTCCTTCAGCACCCCGGCGCGCAGCCAGTGCCGCACCCCTGCGACCCGCCGGGCGTTGAGGTCCCACAGCACCGAGAGCACCCCGAGGCCGGCCACGAGGAACAGCCCGTTCCACTTCGTGCCCACGGCCAGACCGCACGCGAGGCCCGCCGCGATCCGCCACCAGCGCACCCCCAGCCACGGGCCCCCGGACAGCCGGCGCCGCGCCTGCTCCTCCGGCAGGGGGCTGCCGGGGGCCACCCCGAGGCGGGCGACGAGCCGCCGGCGGCCGTGCTCGCGGTCCAGCAGCAGCGCCACGAAGGCCAGCAGCACGAAGAGCATCAGGAACACGTCCAGCAGCGCCAGGCGCGACTGCACCAGGTGCAGCCCGTCCACGGCCAGGAACAGGCCCGCGAGCGTGGCCACGGCCACGGAGCGGAACAGCAGCCACCCCGCGGCGCACACCAGCGCGATCGACAGGGTCCCGGCCACCGCGGCGGAGAACCGCCAGCCGACGGGGTCCTCGACCCCGAACAGGGCCATCCCGGCGGCGATCGCCCACTTGCCCACGGGCGGGTGCACGACGTAGGAGGGGCCCTCGAGCGGCTCGGGGGGCGTGCCGGCCACGAACGCGTCGTCGGCCCCCTCGGGCCACTGCCGCTCGTAGCCGTGCAGCAGCAGCGACCAGGAGTCCTTCACGTAGTAGGTCTCGTCGAAGACGATCGCGTCCGGGTGGCCCAGATCCCAGAACCGCAGCACTGCGCCCAGGAGCACGACCAGCACGGGGGCGAGCCAGGCGGCCCGCGGCACCGCGACGGGGGCGGGCAGCAGCCGGGCCCGCAGCGCGGCGGGTTCCAGCGCCCGGCGGACCGTGCCCACCGGGGCCGGCGCCCACGGGGCGGGGGAGGGGGCGCGGACCGGGGAGCTCACGCCTGCCATCGTAGGGGAGGCGCCCCGGCCGGCCGCGGAGCCCGGCGCCTCCGGCCCGGGGCCCGCGGGCCGCGCCCTGCGCGGTCCGGCCGGGGACGCCCGGGAGGGGAGCGTCCGGGACCGGGCCGACCCGGACGGGGACCGGCCCCGGGAGCGGGCCGGCCGGAGGGGAAGGGCTCCGGGGCGGGCCGTAGAGTGGGCCCCGTGCAGAGCGAACCCCACGACGACGCCCCCGCCCCCGCCGATCCGCCCCGCCGCGAGGGCCCCGGGGCGGTCGTGCTCGCGGGCACGCCCATCGGCAACCTCGGCGACGCCTCGCCCCGCCTGCGCGAGGCCCTCGAGCGGGCCGACGTGCTCGCCGTGGAGGACACCCGGCGGCTGCGCCGGCTCGCCGCCGGGCTCGGGGTCACCACCCGGGGGCGGGTGCTCACCCACCACGAGCACAACGAGGCCGGCCGGGTGGCCGAGCTGCTCGAGGCCGTGCGCGCCGGGTCGACCGTGCTCGTGCTCTCCGACGCCGGGATGCCCACCGTCTCCGACCCCGGCTACCGCCTGGCCGAGGCCGCGGCCGCCGAGGGACTGACCGTCACCGCCGTGCCCGGGCCCTCCGCGGTGCTCACCGCCCTGGCCGTCTCCGGGCTGCCCACCGACCGGTTCACCTTCGAGGGCTTCCTCCCGCGCAAGGCCGGGGAGCGCTCGGCCCGGCTCGCCGAGCTGGCCGGGGAGCGGCGCACCATGGTCTTCTACGAGGCCCCCCACCGGCTCGCCGCGATGCTCACCGCGCTGCGGGAGGCCTTCGGCGCCGGCCGCCGGGCCGTGGTCGCCCGGGAGCTGACGAAGCTGCACGAGGAGGTCGTGCGCGGGGACCTCGACCGGCTGTTCGCCTGGGCGCAGGAGGGGCCGGTGCGGGGGGAGATCGCCGTCGTCGTCGCCGGCGCCCCCGCCCCCGGGCCCGCCCGGGCCGAGGACCTCGTCGCGGACGTCGAGGCCCTCGTGGCCGCCGGCACCCGCCTCAAGGACGCCGCCGGCCAGGTGGCCGAGCGGGCCGGGGTCGGCAAGCGGGAGCTCTACGAGACGGTCCTCGGCGCCCGGAAGGGCTGAGCTCCCGCACCGGCCCGGGCCCGCCCGCGGTCGCCCGTCCGGAGCCGTCCACCCCGCGCGGGCGGACGTCGCGCGGGGGCCGGCCCTCCCGCGCCACGGCGGACCGCCCGGTGCGGCCGTCCTCAGCGGCCGCGCAGCACGGAGGGCGGCAGCCAGCGGGCCCGCCGGGACCCCGGCCGGTCCGCGAGCGCGACCTGCAGCGCGCGCACGTCGCCGTCGCCCGCCGCCGGCACCCACGTCCCCGCGGCCGGCCCGTAGAGCGCGCGCTCGACGTCCGCTACGAGCCGCTGCAGGCCCGGCGCCGCGGCCGGCAGCAGCCCGGCCAGGCGGTCCGTGAACGCCCGCGGGGTCTCGGCCGGGGCCCGGCCCAGCCCGTGGTCGACGGCGAGGTCCTCGACCTCGGCCCAACCGGCCAGCACCCGGGCCGCCGGGTCGGCCCCGGGGTCCTCGAGCAGGCGCAGCCGCCGGGCCCGCCGCCGTCCGCGCAGCAGCCGCGGCAGCGCCGCCGGCAGGACCAGCAGCAGCGCGCCGGCGGCCGCGAGCAGCCACGGCAGCCACACCGGGACCGTGGTCCGCTCCACGGGCTCCTCGGCCGGGGCCGGCTCGGCGCTCGCGGGACCGGTGACCGCCGGCTCGGGGCTGGTGCTGGGCGTCGCCGTCGGCGGGGCGGTCGGGGGAGCGCTCGCCGGTCCGGTCTCCGGCGCGGAGGGATCGGCGCTCGGCCGTCCGTCCGGCCCGGACGCGTCCGGGTCCTCGGGCCCGGAGGGGTCCTCGTCCGCGTAGCCGGGGACGTCCTCGGTGCCGGGGGTCGGCTCGAAGCGCACCCAGCCCGTGCCCTCGAACCACAGCTCGGGCCAGGCGTGGGCGTCGCGCGGGCGCACCCGCACGGCCTCCTGCGCCCCGGCGAAGGCGGTGTCCTCGGCGGCGGGCGGGAGGTAGCCGACCGCCACGCGGGCGGGGATCCCGAGCTCCCGGGCCATCACGGCCATCGCCGGGGCGAAGTGCCCGGAGTAGCCGGTGCGGGTCTCGAGGAACGTGTCCAGGGCGGCCATGCCCCCGGCGTCGTAGCCGCCGGCCAGCGGGGCGTCGACGTCGTGGACGAACTCGTCGGAGCGCAGCCACTCCTGCAGGGCCAGGGCCCGGTCGAAGTCCGTGCGGGCCTCGCGGGTCCGGCGCTCGGCGGCCTCCCGCAGGGCGGCGGGGGTGTCCGCGGGCAGGGCACGGAAGGGGTCCAGGGCGGGGTCGCGGGCGGCGGGGGCCTCCCGCAGCTGCCGGGCGGTGGGCGTGGGCTCGACCGCGCGGACCTCGTAGGCGGTGCCGGGCTCCGGGGCGGGATCGGCGTGCACCGTGAGGTCCCGGGGGCTCCAGGACCAGTCCTCGCCCGCGGGGGCCTCGACCTCGAGCGGGGCCCAGGGCAGCGGCAGCCACCGCCCCGGCCGGTCCCGCAGCGTCACCGCGGTGGTCCGTTCCGCGCCCGGGCCCACGGGGGTCAGCGGGCTCGGGCCGAAGTCCTCCAGCCCCTCCTCGAGCCCGTCCTCGGCGGGGAACCACTCGGGTGCGCCGAAGTCCTCGAGGGTCAGCACGCGCAGCAGCTGCGGCTCGCCCGTGTGCTCGAGCACGGGGGCCTGCTCGGCCGTGCGCAGGTCCTGGCCCACGGCCCGCAGCGGGCCCACGCCGGGGGCGCGCTGGCCGGCCGGGCCGCTGCCCTGCGGGAAGGCACCGCTGACGAAGCCCGGCACGAGGCCCGGCAGCACCAGGGTCACGGCGAGCACCCCGGCGCCCACGACCAGGGCCCGGGGCACGCTGCCCGGGGCGGGCGCGGTGCGGGCCTCGCGCACCGCGCCCCAGTGCCGCCCGCCGGCGAGCAGCAGCAGGGCCGCGAGCACCGCCGCGGCCGTCCCGGCGGGGCCCACGCTGCCGGGCAGCACGAGCGCGGGGACGGCGAGCACGGCCAGCACCCCCAGCGCGCTGAGCCCGGGCAGGCGCAGGACCGTGAGCAGCACGTCGATCAGCAGGGCCACCAGCCCGGCGAGCAGGGCCGCGGTGAAGGAGGCCGCCGGCCCGGCCTGGTAGGGAGCGGGCCGGCGGCCGACGACGCCGGCCGCCTCCCGCACCAGCTCCTGCGCCCGGGCCAGGGCCGCCGGGGTGGGCACGAAGCCCAGCAGGGCCGGCTCGCGCAGGAAGACCACGGTCAGCACGAGGACCAGGGCGCCGGCCCCGAACAGGGGAGCGGTGAGCGCGGGCAGGCCGACGAGCCGGGCCACGGCCGTGGCCGCGACCGTGCCGAGGGCGGCCAGCAGGGCGCCGGCCACCCAGCCGGCGCCGTCGAGCACCCCGGCCAGGGCGACGAGGGACAGGGCGGTCGCGGCGAGCACGGTCCCCGCCGGGCCCAGGACGGCGGCGGGGGAGCGGCCGGGGGCGGCCGTGGACGGGGCGGCGGGGACGGGGGCCGTCGCCGGACCGGGCGCGGGGCGGCGGGGGCTCACCGGCCCGCCCCCGGCGCCGTCCCGGTGCCCTGCGGTCCGTCCGCGGCGCGCCCGGGCCCGCCCGGCCGGTCCGGCGCCCCGGGACCGTCCGCGGCCCGCGGGCCGCCGGCCGGTGCGGACCCGGAGCCCGCCCCGGCCGCGGGCCTCCGGGGCGCGGCGGCCGGGCCGCGGGCGCCCAGCCCGGCCCAGGCGTCCTCGGGGTCGGTGCCCGGGGCGGCGAGCACGACCGTCCAGCCGGCGGCCTCGAGCACCGCGGCCCCGGCGGGCGGGGAGCCGTCCTCGATCACCAGCACCGCGCTGCCGGCACCGGCGCGCTCGGTCGCCGCGAGCACCCGCTCGGCGGCCCCGGCGCCCAGGTCCCCGGAGACCAGCAGCACCGGGTGCACGAGCCGCTCCCGGTCCACGCGCTCGGCCAGGGAGGCCCCGCGGGGAGCGGGCACCGGGCGCACCCGGGCCAGTCCGTGCCGGACGTCCTCGGCGCCCTCGTCGGTCACCGCGGTGACGGCGCGCGCGGCACCGTCGTCGTCCTCGCCGCCGCGGGGCAGGGCGCGGCCGAAGCCGTCGAGGGCGTGCACGAGGGTCTCGCGGCGGGCCAGGTGGTCGAGGACCGCGGCGGTCAGCCCCACCGCCCACTCCAGGGCCGCGGTGCTCGGCAGCACGCCGGCCCAGACCCGCTCGCCCGGCCACGAGCGCTCGTCGAGGTCCAGGACGAGGCTGAGCCGCCGCACGCTGCGCGGGTCCTCCTGCCGGACCATCAGCTGCCCGTGGCGGGCCGAGGCCGCCCAGTGCACGCGGCGCATCGGGTCGCCGTGGCGGTACTCGCGGGTCGTGACGTTGTCGGGCCCGGGAGCGGGACGGCCCGTGCGGGAGGGCTCGGCGCCGGCCTCGCGCAGCCGGTCGGGGCTGATCTCGGGCAGCGGCACGGCGGCCGGCGCCACGTGCAGGACGCCGCGCTCCGAGGCGTCGAGCAGCTCGGTGGCCAGGCCGAAGGGGTCCGCGACCTGCACGGTCGCGGGCCCCAGCGGCCACAGTCCGCGCGCCAGGGGGCGCACCGTGTAGCCGGCCGGCGTCCCGTCGGCCCCGACCTCGAGCTCGCGGTCCCCGCCGAGGGCCGCGGGCACCGTCTCGCGCACGGCCACGGCCCCGTGGACCTCCCGGCCGCGGCGTGCCCGGTGGCGCACCCGCAGCCGCACCGTCGCCGGGTCGCCTGCGGTCACGAGCGCCGGGTCCACGGTGCGCTTGAGCAGCACCCGCGGCCGCACCACGTACAGCGACAGGGCCGCGAACAGCGGGGTCCCGCCCAGGAACAGGGCCAGCGCCAGCACGTCCTTGCGGCCCAGCCACGTGGCCGCCAGCAGGCTCAGCGCGCCCGCGGCCAGGAACGCCCACCCGCGCCCGGTGAAGCGGGCCCGGGAGTCCACCGGCCGCTCGGCGCGCTCACCGGCGGCGTCGAGCTCCTCGGCCCTGCGCTCCCCGGTGGTGCGCTCCCCGGTCCTGCCCTCCTCGGCCCCGCGCCGGACCCGGCTCATCGGCCCCGGGCGGAGGGCTCGGCCGGGACCCGCACGTCCGACAGCACCGACCGCACCAGCTCCTCGGCCGAGCTCGCCCCGGCCCGGCGGTCCAGGATCAGGCGGTGGGCGAGCACGGGCACGGCGACCGTGCGGACGTCGTCGGGCAGCACCCAGTCGCGTCCGCTCAGGGCGGCCTCCGCGCGGGCGGCCGCCTGCAGCTGCAGCAGCGCCCGGGGGCTCGCGCCGAGCCGCAGCTGCGGGTGCGAGCGGGTGGCCGCGCCCAGCGCCACGATGTACTCCCGCACCGCGTCCGAGACGTGGATCCCGCGCACGTGCTCGACCAGCCGCGCCGCGTCCGCCACGGAGACGACCGGCCCGAGCCCCGCCAGCGGCGAGCCGCCGCCGTGGTCGGCGAGCATCGTCGCCTCCGCGGCCGCGTCCGGGTAGCCCATCGAGATCCGCGCCGTGAACCGGTCCCGCTGTGCCTCGGGCAGCGGGAACGTCCCGTCCATCTCGACCGGGTTCTGGGTGGCCACCACCATGAACGGCGCGGCCAGCCGGTACGTGGTGCCGTCCGCGGTGACCTGGCCCTCCGCCATGCACTCCAGCAGCGCCGACTGGGTCTTCGCCGAGGCCCGGTTGATCTCGTCGCCGATCACCACGTTCGCGAACACCGGCCCCGGCTTGAACTCGAACTCCCGCCGCGCCTGGTCGTAGACCGACACCCCCGTGATGTCCGTGGGCAGCAGGTCCGGGGTGAACTGGATGCGCGCCACCGTCCCGCCGATCGCGCTCGCCAGCGTGCGGGCGAGCATGGTCTTGCCCACACCCGGGACGTCCTCCACGAGCAGGTGCCCGCCCGCCAGCAGGACCGTCAGCGCGGTCCGCGCCGCCTCCGGCTTGCCGTCGATGACCGCGTTGACGCGGTCCAGGATCGCCTGCGTGTGCTGGGGAAAGGACTCCATGGTCTCCTCGGTCTCCGCTCGGGGCTGCTGCCCCCAGTATGTGCGGTCCCGCCGCGGCCTCGTAGATTGGTCCCGGCACGGCGCGCCCGCCCGTGCCGCCGCCCCGCCGACCCCGAGGTGCCCGCCCGTGACCGACCCGAACGCCCCCCGTCTCACCGCCACCCTGTGGGCCGACCCCGCCCGGCGCCCGGCCCAGGAGCCCGGCGCCGTCCCGCCGGCCTACGACCCGGCCCGCTACGCCGTGCCCGAGGACGTGCCCGACGGCGAGGGCACCCGCCGCCGCTCCCGCTCCGACGAGGGCCGCCGCCGCAACCTCCGGTACCCGCCGGCCCCCGAGCCGCTGCCGCACCCGGTCGCCGACAACCACACCCACATGGACCTCCAGGACGGGGAAGTGGCCGTCTCCGTGCGCGACGCCGTGGACGCCGCCGCCCTCGCCGGCGTCGCCGGGGTCGTGCAGGTCGGCTGCGACGTGCCCTCCTCCCGCTTCGCCGTCGCCGCCGCCGAGGCCGATCCGCGCGTGCTCGCCGCCGTCGCCCTGCACCCCAACGAGGCACCCGGGCTCGCCGCGGCCGGACGGCTCGACGAGGCCCTCGCCGAGATCCGCCGCCTCGGCGACCACGAGCGGGTCCGCGCCTTCGGCGAGACCGGCCTCGACTACTTCCGCACCGAGGGGGAGGGCCGCGAGCACCAGAAGCGCTCCTTCCGCGAGCACATCCGCTTCGCCCGGGAGACCGGCAAGGCGCTGCAGATCCACGACCGTGACGCCCACGCCGACGTCGTCGCGGTGCTGCTCGAGGAGGGCGCTCCCGAGCGCACCGTCTTCCACTGCTTCTCCGGCGACGCCGAGCTCGCCCGCACCTGCAACGAGCACGGCTGGTACATGTCCTTCTCCGGGACCGTGACCTTCAAGAACAGCACCGGGCTGCGGGCGGCCCTGCACGAGGCCCGTCCGGAGCTCGTGCTCGTGGAGACCGACGCCCCCTTCCTCACCCCCCACCCGTACCGGGGCCGGCCCAACGCCAGCTACGTGACGAACTGGACGGTGCGCGGCATGGCCCAGGAGCTCGAGCAGGACCTCGAGCAGCTGTGCCGGCAGCTGTGGACCAACACGCGGGACGTCTACGGCGACTTCTGAGCGCCGACGCCCCACCGCCCCGCTGGGGACTCACCGAGTCCCCACCCGACCCACGGCCGGCCCGCCGAGTCCCCTCGGTCGCGTCGTTCGCGGACGGACGGGCGGCGGGGCAGGGTCAGGGGCGGTGGCCGCCTGCCTGCAGGGCTTTCTTGATGCGGGCGACCGTGGTCTCCGGAGTGCTCACCACGTCCTTCCACCCGATCCGGATCACCGTCCAGCCGAGCTCCTGGATCTCGACCTCCCGTCGTCGTTCGTCGCGCAGGACGGAGGCCACGACCGCGGGGTCGGCGTGGGCGTACTTGAGCCGGCCGTCGAACTCGAGGACCACACGGTGCTCCGGCCACGCGAGGTCAGCGCGGTAGCGCCCGGACCGGCCGTCGAGGACCCACTGGAGTCGCGGCTCGGGCAGGCCCCACTCGGCCAGCATCAGGCGCGTCAGCGTCTCGCCCACGGACTCCGCCCGGACGTCCATGGCGCACAGGACCCGGTGGGCCCGGCGCACCCCGCGCCGGCCCCTCCACTCCGGCAGGCGCCGCTCCAGGCGGGCTCGGGTCACCCGGACCGCGGCCGCCTGGTCGGCGAGGACCACGGCATCGGTGAAGGGCAGCAGCCGAGCGCAGTCCAGCAGCGTGCGCTCGGCGGAGGTCACCCGGATGCCGCGCACCTCGACCACGTCCGCCGGCGGCAGGGGCTCCTGGTGGCGGACGACGTCCGGGGCGCCGTTGTGCGTGCCGCGCCCCGGGGCCGAGACGGTGTGGACGCGGGTGGGGACCCGGTACAGGCGCAGGCCGTGCACCAGGGCGGCCGAGGCGTGGCAGAGCACCGGGTCCGCCGTCGACGACCGGGCGTAGGCCAGATGGCCCAGCAGCATCCGGTCCTCCTGCCGCAGGGCCCGGTACGGCTCGCCTCGGACGTACCAGCCGGCGCGGAGGCGGACCAGCCGGCCCTCCTGGACCTGTCGGTGGACGGCGCGGTCGCCGAGCCCGGCGTCCTGGAGGTCCGCGGTGCGGAGCAGCGGCGGCAGGTCGGCGCCCGGACCGGGATCGAGTGCAGTCATGGCTCGGTGGTAGCAGTCGCCCGGCCCAGGCCGTCTCGGCCCGGAGCGGGGTGTGGACGGTGCTCGACGGCCGGCGTGGGAGCCGCTGTGGTGCAGTGCGGATGGTGCTCGCGGTGCAGCAGGTGCTGCGTGCGCGGCGGCTTCCGGGGCGCGACAGGTGCAGCAGTTTCGGGGGCGCGACGGGTGCAGCAGCTTCCGGAGCGCGACAGGTGCCCGGATTCACTGATGCCGGTGCGGTGGCGGTGCCGGCCCTGGGCGGTCGGCGCGCCGGTGGGGTGCTCTCGGTGGTGCAGTCGCCGGCCGGACCGCGGACGGAACCCGATCGGAACGTCCGAATGGTGTCGCCGCCGAGTCCCCTCGGTCGCGGCATTTCCCCCGTGGCGCCACGGGGGAAATGCCGCGACCGAGGGGACTGGGCGGGATTGAGGTGGGTGGAGTGGGGAGTCGGCGGGGCGCGGTGCGGTTCGGATGGGGGCTCGGCAGGTGGGGTGGGGAATCGGCGGGTGATGTGTTGCGGAGCGGGGAGTGGGCGGGTGATGCGGTGGACGAGGTGGGGAGTCGGCGGAGGAACTGCGGGCGGTATGGGGTCTCGGTGGCGAGGATGGGGGCTCGACGGTGTCCCTGGCAGCGGCGGTGGGGAGTCGGCGGGGGGGGCGGGAGGGCCGGGGCGGGCCGATACGATGAGCCGGTGACAGAATCCACCGACCCCGCCGCCGCCCGCCCGCTGCTGGGGCCCGCCGAGATCCGGGCGCTCGCCGGGCAGCTGGGCATCCGGCCGACCAAGACGCTGGGGCAGAACTTCGTGATCGACCCCAACACCATCCGGCGGATCGTCGCCGCCGCGCAGCTGGGGCCGGACGAGACGGTGCTGGAGGTCGGGCCGGGGCTGGGCTCGCTGACGCTGGGGCTGCTGGACGCCGCCGAGCAGGTCGTGGCCGTGGAGATCGACCCGCCGCTGGCGGCGCAGCTGCCGCACACGGTCCGGCGGTTCCGCCCGGAGCGCGCGGACCGGCTCACGGTGCTCGAGCACGACGCCCTGCGGGTCCAGCAGCTGCCGGCGGAGCCCACGGCGCTCGTGGCGAACCTGCCCTACAACGTGGCCGTCCCGGTGCTGCTCCACCTGCTGGGGCGCTTCGGCTCGATCCGCCACGGGCTGGTCATGGTCCAGGAGGAGGTCGCCGACCGGCTCGCCGCGGCCCCGGGATCGAAGGTCTACGGGGTGCCGTCGGTGAAGGCCGCCTGGTACGCCGAGGTCACCAAGGCCGGCACGATCGGCAAGAACGTCTTCTGGCCGGCCCCGCAGATCGCCTCGGGGCTGGTGCGCCTGGTCCGCCGCGACGCACCGGTCGCGGACGTCGACCGCGACCTCGTCTTCACGGTGGTCGACGCCGCCTTCGCCCAGCGCCGCAAGACCCTGCGCGCGGCGCTCGCGGGCTGGGCCGGCTCGGGGGCCGCGGCTGAGGAGGTCCTGCACACCGCCGGCATCGACCCGGCCCGCCGGGGCGAGACGCTCGACGTCCACGAGTTCGCCCGGATCGCCGGTGCCGCCGCGGCGGCGGGACTGGGCGCGGAGGTGCGCGGGGCGTGACCACGATGATGCTCGCCGAGCAGGCCCGCGCCCCCGGCAAGGTCAACCTGTTCTTCGCCGCCGGCCCGCCGCGCCCGGACGGCTACCACGACGTCGCCAGCCTGTACTGCGCCGTGAGCGCCGCCGAGACCGTGACCGCCACGCTGACCCGCGGCGACGGCATCGCCGTGGACGTCGCCGCGGTGCCCGGCTCCCTCTTGGACCAGCAGATCGCCGCGGGCACCTTCTCCCTCGACACGGTCCCCACCGGCGCGGCCAACCTGGCGGTGCGGGCGGCGCGGGCGGTCCTCGAGCGCTTCCCCCGGCTGATCGGCGGGCTGCACCTGCGCATCGACAAGGCCGTGCCCGTGGCCGGGGGCATGGGCGGGGGCTCCGCCGACGCCGCGGCCGCGCTGCGGGCCGTCAACCGCCTCGCGGCCCGGGTCTCCGGGGAGCCCGCGCTCGACGACGACGTCTTGCGGCACCTCGCCGCCGGTCTCGGCGCGGACGTGCCGTTCGCGCTGGCGGGCGGGGCGGCGGTCGGCACCGGCACGGGGGCGCAGCTGCGGCCCGCGGCCGTGGGCGCGCCCCTGCACCTGGTGCTCGTCGCCGACACGGCCGGGCTGTCGACGCCCGCCGTCTACGCCGAGCTCGACCGGCTGCGGGCCGGCGCGGACGTGCCCCCGCCCGCGCTGCCGCCGGAGCTCGAGCCGGCCCTGGCCCGGGGCGACCTCGGCCGGGCCGCGCCGCTGCTGCGCAACGACCTGGAGCCGGCCGCGCTGTCCCTGGCGCCCCACCTCGCGCGGACGCTCGCGCTGGGGGAGGAGGCGGGGGCGCTCGCGAGCCTCGTCTCGGGCTCGGGGCCGACGGTCGCCCACGTGCTCGACGGCGCCGCCGCGGCCGCCGCGCTCGCCGAGCGGCTGCGCGCCCGGGGACGGCCCGCGCTGGCGGTGCAGGCCCCCTGAGCCCCGTGCGGCCCCGCGGTGTGCGCAACCTCCCGTGGTCCGCTCTCCGCGGCCGCTCCCGCGCCGGGTGCCGCACCCGGAGGCGCTGACCGTTCCGGGTGGCAGGCCGTGCCGGAGCGGCCAGGGATGCGGGGACGGGGACGGGGCGCCGCGGCTTCGCGCGGGGCCGCGGCGGACCGGGCCGCCGCCGGGCTCAGACCGCGATGCGCGGCCGCTCGCGCCGCTCCGGGGCCGCACGGTGCGGGGCGGGACCGTCACGGAAGAGCGCCGGCCGGGCGAGCGCCAGGTCCAGCAGGACCGCCAGCTCCTCGGCGGAGTCCGGCCGGACGACCTCGCCCGCCTGCGCCATCAAATCGGTGACCGCGGCCTGGTGGTCGTCCCGGTGCTCGCCGAGGGCGGGTCGCCGCGGCACGGCCAGCGGCCGGATCCCCAGACCCCGCGCGTCGGCGATCGAGGACGGGCCGCCCTGGACGACCACGGCCGAGGCCTGCCGGTACTGCTCGAGCAGCTGCGGGCGCGGGACCCGGCGCACCGAGCGCGCCAGCGGCGACGGGCGGGAGAAGCCGTGCTGCAGCAGGCAGCTGACCTCGGGACGGCGGACGAGCCAGGCCTCGACCCACTCGACGAGCCGGTCGAAGCCGTGCTCCTGGGCGCCCAGGGAGACCACGACGTCGTGGGCGGGCAGGACGACCGGGACGGGGGCGGTAGAGCGGGTGGTGGGTTCCACGGCGGACTCCTCACAGCAGGTGGCGGACGACGGGACGGACGGACGACGACGGGGCGGCCGGGCCGGGAGGCGCCGGCCGGTGTGGACGGGGACTCGCCCCGGTGCCGCGACCGCCCCGGGCGGACGACGGCGAGGCCGACGGGAGCCGGTGCCGCGGCCGCCCCGGCCGGACGACGGCGGGGCCGACGGGAGCCGGGCGGGCGCCGGACGGCGGCGGCTGCGCCGGACCGGGGATGCGCCCGTGCCGGGGAGCGGGCTCCTGGGGAGCCGCTCCCCGGCAGGGGCGGGTGTGCTCAGTCCTGGGCGGCGTGCGCCGGGGCCGGCTCGGTGCGGGCCTGGCGCTGGGCCACGAACGCGGGCACCACGGCGGCGCCGCGACCGGCGAGCCGCGCGAACAGGCTGCCGAAGCGGCGGCGGTCGCCGCGGGGCTCGACGGCCAGGACCACGCCGTCGACGCGGTCGGCCAGCGCGGCCAGCTCCGCGACGCCGGCGCGCGGCGGGACCACGGCGGCCAGCAGGGCGGGCGGGGCGTCGTCGAACTCGGGCCAGTCGGGCCCGGCCATCGGGCCCACGGTCTCGGCGAGGGCGTCGGCGCCGACGAGCTCGATCGACCCGCCCCACGAGGTGAGCACCTCGTCGAGGGCGTTGACGACCACGGCGGCCTGGCCCGGGCGGGCCGAGTGCACGGCGATCCGCGAGCCCGGCCGCGGCACGGCCCGGCCCTGGTCCTGGGCCAGCCGGCGCAGCAGCTCGAGGGCGCCGTCGGCGTCGTCCTCGGAGCGCAGCACGACCACGGGGGTGCCGGTCACCTCGGCGAGGCGATCGGGACGGCGCACGGTGTGGTCGGCGCGCTCGCGCAGAGCCCCGGCGAGGGCGCCCAGCAGCAGCCCGCCGGCGAGCCCGCCGGCGAGGAAGAGCAGCAGGCCCGCGGAGGAGGGCTGCTCCGGCGGCGTGGCCTCGCTGATCACGCGGCCCGGGGTCGGGGAGATCAGCGCCAGCGCGGTGCGCTGCTCGCGCAGCTGGCGCAGGCTGTAGGCGTCGTCGTCCGAGCGCTCGAGGCCCGCGATGGACTCGTCGATGCGCTTGAGCGTGTCGTCCGCGGTGGTGCGCACGTCCTCGGCCCGGTCGGCGAGGTAGGCCTCGGCCAGGGCGTTGGCGCGCTCGGCGGCCTGGTTCGGGTCGCCGGCGGTGACGGTCACGCGCAGCACCTGGGTGTCGTCCGGGGCGGCGGTCTCGAGCTGCTCGACGAGCTCCTGCGCGAGCGCGGGGTCGGCGTCCTCGACGGGCACGTCCTGCAGCAGGGCGGCCGCGCGGGTCGTGATGCGCTGGGAGGCCATGGTGGCCATCTCGGTCTGCATCTCGACCTCCTCGGTGCCGGAGGCCCCGGTGAGCGGGTTGACCGCGCTCGGGGAGACGGTCATGGAGGCCGTGGCCTGGTAGCTCGGCGGCCACAGCAGCCCGGCCACGAGGGCCGCGACCAGCACGAGCAGCCAGGTGCCGAGGATGGTGGGCCAGCGGCGGGCCAGCCGCCGCCACGGCGGCGTCGTGGCCGGCGGCGCGGGCGGGGTGCCGGGCCCGCCGGTGCCCCCGCGGGCGTCCTCGGCCCGGGTCCGGCGCCCGTCGGCGCCGATGGTGTGCAGAGTCTCGCTCATGTGGATTTCCCCCCTGGTGGATCGCGGGTCGGCTCGGCGGACCGGTCGCGGCCGGCGCTCGCCCCCCGGCGAGCCCCGACCCGGTCCCCAGCGACGGCTGCCGGGGTCGGTCCCGGCGGCGTCCTGCTCCGATGTCGATCGCTTTGAATGTTACAGATGCAAACTCATCGGGACCACAGCGGGTCCTTCCCGGCCCGTGGTCTCTTCGGGCCACAGTCCGCCTCCGCCGTCCCCCGGACGGCGGAGGCGGAACCCACGGCGGGCGCCGTGGTGCCGGGGCTGACGGCGGGTGCCGTGGTGCCGGGGCGCTGCTGCGCGGCACGCCGGCGGGCGAGCAGCACCCCCGCCGCGGCGGCGAGCAGCAGGCCCAGCACCGCCCCGTGCACGAGCAGCCCCGGGATGCCCGGGCCCAGCAGGGCGCGCACGCCCAGGCCGGAGGCTCCGGTGGCCAGTGCGGCGGCCGCGGCGGTGGCGCCCACCACGGACCAGCGGGGCGAGATGCCCAGCAGCCGCACGGACTGGAACAGCGCGAGCCCGGTGTCGGTGAGCACCGAGGCGGCCCACGCCGTGGCCGCGCCGACGAGCCCCCACTGCGGGATCAGCCACAGGTTCAGGGCGACGGCCACGGCCAGCGCGGCGGACTTGTTCATCAGCTGCCACCGGCTGCGCCCGGCCATCAGCAGCAGCGACTGCACCCCGCCGGCCGAGACGGCCAGCAGCATCGCCGAGGCGATCACGACCATGGCGGGGTAGCCGGACCCGAAGCCCTCGCCGAAGACGGCGAGCACCCCGGGGCCGAAGAGCAGCAGCGTGAGGTAGAAGGGCCAGGCCCCGGCCACGAGCACCGCGGTGGTGCGGGTGAACACGGAGCGGGCCGTGGCGTGGTCGTCGACGGCCAGGGCGGCGCTGATGGAGGGGCCGGTGACGATGCGGGCGGTGTGGTCGAGCATGGCGCCGACGCGGATGCAGCGGTTGACCACCCCGTAGACCCCGGCCGCGGCCGGGCCCAGGAACGCGGCGACGAGCAGGACGTCGAGCCACTCGAGCAGCGCCTCGACCACCGCGGTGACCCCGCGGGCCGAGGAGAAGGACCAGAACGCCCGGCGCTGCCGGTCCGGCGGCGGCGGGGGAGCGGCTCCCGGCGCGCGGTCCAGTCCGCGCAGCAGCCGGCGCAGCAGGAGCAGGGCCGCCACGGCCACGGCCGCGACCGGGACGCTCCACGCGGCGGTGAGGGCCAGCAGCCCGCCGCCGGCGGCGACGACGGCGGCGACCGCCGCGACGCGCAGCGAGGGCAGGGCCACGTTCTGCAGGAAGGAGAAGGTCGGCACCCGGTGCAGCCCCCGCAGCGTCCCGAAGGCGAGGTTGAGCAGGGCGCCCAGCACGAGGAAGGGCGCGGCCAGCAGCACGGCCGGGCCGACCTCGGCGGGCAGCACTCCGGGCAGCAGCGCCAGCAGCACCGCGGTGGCGGCGACCCCGGCCGCGAGCAGCAGCACGGGCCGGGCGGCGATCCGCAGCACGGCGGCCACCCCGTCACCCTGCCCGCGGGCGGTGAGCGCCGGCAGCGAGCGCACCAGCCCGGTGTCGGCGCCGAAGGTGGACACGGTCGTGGCGATGGCCAGGACGGCGACCACCTGGAAGAACTGCCCGGCCGCGGCTGCGCCGGCGGCGTTGGAGACCACCAGGGTGGCCCCGAAGGCCAGGCCCGCCCCGGTGACGACGAACGCGAAGGTCAGCGACCCGCTGCGCGCCAGGCCGGGCCCGCTCACAGCCCCTCCCCGTACCGGCGCGAGCGCAGCAGCACGGCCAGGCTCAGGCTGATGAGGATGAACTGCACGGCGTCCAGGCCGTAGAAGGTGAAGAACACGCACGCGGCCACGGGCACGGCGTGGATCAGGATCCCCGTGGTGGTGCGCGCCCGCAGGGTCGCGAGGGTCGTCCCGTGCAGGTAGGTCATGAACAGCCCGAGGCCCACGAGCCCGTAGCAGAACATCAGGGTCCAGACGTAGCCCTGGGTGCCCATCTCGATGCCGACCGTCTCGTCGTAGACCGGAGCCCCGTAGCCCAGCAGCGGGGCCTTGAGGGTCGCCAGGAAGGTGTCGCGGTAGAGGTCGGAGCGGGTTCCGGTGCTGTCGCTGTACTCCTGGCGGCCCAGGATCCGCTCGACCGCCCCGCTGGCCACGAGCCACGCGCCCACGGCCGCCACCGCCCCGCCGCCGGCCAGGGCGATGCCCACGCGCCCGCGCAGGACCATGCGGACCAGCACGTAGCCCAGGGCCAGGCCGAGGGCCAGGAACATGCCGCGGTTGGTCGTGGCCACGGCCGGGGCCAGGGAGGCCAGCAGCCCGGCGACGATCAGCAGGTGCCGAGCGCGGAAGCGGACGGTGGTCAGGTGGGCGAGCACGAGCGGGGTGAGGATCACGAACCCGGAGCCCCACCCGTTGGTGTACGGGAACGGGGCGGCGGGTCGGTTGTAGGCCTCGGGCGCGCCCCAGGGCAGCTGGACCTCGGCCAGGGGCGGGAAGAAGTAGTTCTGCACCAGGGCGTTGGAGGTGATCCCCTGGGGCAGCAGCAGCCCCACCGGGGTGGTCAGCCGGGCCTCGGGGATCACGAACGTCAGCAGCCCGAGGCCCACGAGCGTGGCCCAGGCGACGACGGCGGCCCGCAGGAACCGCCGGTGGTCGAGGCTCTGCCGGGCGTTCCAGTAGTAGACGACGTAGACGAGCGCGGCGGCGAGGTTGATCCAGCGCAGGGCGAACCCGGCCCAGGAGCCCACGCTGTCGATCTGCACGGAGCTGGCGAGCATCCACAGCAGGAACGCGCCGAGCACCCACGCCGGCCAGGGCACCCGGACCTCGCGCCGCTGCAGGAGCAGCAGCAGGAGCATCACCACGGCCAGCACCGTGGGGGCGAACTGCAGGGCGCCCGAGGCCCAGAACAGGGGCAGGCCCCAGAACAGGGACAGCAGCGGCCAGGCGGGGAGGACCCCGGTGCCCCGGCGCACCGGGGCCGGGGCCACCACCGTGGGGGTCGGCGCGGTCACGGCCGTCTCACAGCCCTCGGCCGAAGAAGGACACGGCGTTCTGCAGCCGCTCCGCGCCGATCAGCCCGGTCGCCACGACGAGCGCGCCCCAGGCCCGCAGCTGCGTGGCGTCGTGCTGCAGCGCGGCGCGCGCCCAGCGCACGGCCTGCCGGCGCTGCCCGGAGGCGGCGTGGGCGAAGGCCACCTGCCCGGCGAGCAGGGCGGTGCCGCGGTCGCTGGTCTCGAACTCGGGGAACTTGCGCAGCATGTAGTCCAGGGCCGCGGCGATGTCCGCCCACTTCTCGCGGAAGAACGAGGGCCGGTCCCAGCGCACGGTCAGCACGGTCTCGGGCACGGAGTGCACCGGGGCGTGGCGGGCCAGGCGCAGCAGCAGGTCGTAGTCCTCGCCGTAGGAGGCCGGCAGCGCCTCGTCGACGGTGCCCACGGGCCCGAGCAGGTCGGCGCGGCGGCAGATCAGCGCGGAGGGGTGGATCTCCATCATCCGGTCGGCCAGCAGCTCCGGGAAGGTGGCCACCGGCTGGGGCGTGCGCGAGATCTCCCGGTCGTGGGAGACGATGCGGATCGTGCCGGCGATCGCGGAGGCCTCCGGGTGCAGGGTCCAGTGCGCGACCTGGCGGGTGAGCTTGCGCGGGGCCCACACGTCGTCGTCGTCGCAGAAGGCGATGATCTCGCCGGTGGCGGCCGCGATGCCGGTGTTGCGCGCCCCGGCCAGGCCGGGGGTGCGGGTGTTGGGCACGGTCAGCAGCTCGACGCCCGCGGGGACGGCGACGTCGGCCAGCGCGTCGACGTCGATCCGGTCGAAGACCACCACGACCTGCAGCGGGCCGGCGTAGTCCTGCGCGACGATCGCGCGCACGGCCTCGCGCAGCATCTTCGGCCGCCCGGCGGTGGCGATGAGCACGGAGACCGAGGGCTGGTCGGAGCCGAAGCCGGCCGCGGTGCGGGGCGCGGTGGTGGGTGCGGAGGCGGGGGCGATCAGGTCAGCGGACATGGCGGGTGCTCCTGTCGGTGAGGGGGACGACGACGGCGCCGTCGTCCGCGGTGGTGCCGGTGGCCGGGCGGGCCGGCCGGGTGGTCAGGCCCAGGTACTTGCGCCGCATCGACACCGCGCTGATCGCCGCGAGGGCGGCCAGCAGCAGCGCGTAGGCGGGGGTGAACAGGGCGGGGACGCCCCACAGGAGGAAGATCCAGCAGGTCACCCCGGCGTCGGTGGGCAGGTTGAGGAAGGACCGCAGGGTCCCGCCGGCCGGCGGGCCGGCCAGGCCGTCCTTGCGGCGCAGCTGCTCGGCGAGGATCTGGCTCATGAACTGGCCGACCTCCACGAGCACGAACGCCGCGGCGAGCACGGCCAGGGCCGCGGCGGGGAAGGGGCCGGGCCGCGGGTGCAGCAGCGCCGCGGCGGCCACGGCCAGGTGGATGCCCGGGGTCCGGACCGCGTCCACGACGTGGTCCAGCCACTCCCCGGCGGGCGAGCCGGTGCCGGTGAGCCGGGCGACCTGCCCGTCGGCCGAGTCCAGGACGTAGCCGGCCGCGAGGAGCACGGCGACGACGACGCCGGTGGCCGGCGCGACCGGTGCCGCCACGAGCACGACCAGCCCGGCGGCCGAGAGGGCCGCGCTGAGGGCGGTCACGCCGTTGGGCGTCAGCCCCGCCGCGGCGGCCTCGGCCGCCGCGTACCGGGCCAGCGGGCGGTTGACCCACCGGGTGTAGGCCGGGACCCCCTGGCCGGGCTTCTGCGCGGCGCGCAGCCCGGCCAGGGCCTCCGGGAAGGTGGGCCGGCGCCGCGCGGCGCCGGTGCTGGTCTCGGGCGCGGTGCTCATGCCGCGTCCTCCGGCCGGGGCGTGAGCTCGAGGTCGAAGCTCGCGTCCGGGGTGGAGCGGTAGTCCACGTGGACGCTGACGGTGATCACGTTGACCCCGGGCTTCAGCGCCGAGACCGGGACCACGGCGGTCACCGGGTCGGCCAGCGCGGCGGTGGTCCGCGGGGCGCTCAGCGCGTACTTCGTCCAGTCCAGCTCGCCCTCCGGCATGTTGGCCCGGGTGATCTCCTTGCCGTTGACCTTCACGACGATCCCGTCGTCGGCCCGGGTGGTGAGCAGCAGCTCGCCCAGGGCGGCGGGGTCGGCGACCGTGAACTCCTTGCGGAACTGGGTGGCCAGCGGCCGGCGGCCGTCGGTGGTCAGCTCCGTGGCCACCGGGGTGCCCCAGCCGAACGGGGCCCGGCCGCTGGCCCAGTCGAGCACCGTGCCGGCCTGCTCCCAGTCCTGCTCCGGGGCGGAGTCGGCGTGGCGGTAGGACCACTCGGCCCCGCGGGCGATCACGTCCGGGACCTCGGCGGGCGCCTCGGGCTGGGCGCCCTCGACGACCTCGGCGCGCAGGTCGAAGCTCGCGTCCGTGGTGTTGGTCCAGTTGGAGTGCATCTCGGCGGCGATGACGTTGCCCCCGTCGCGCAGCATCCACCCGGGCACCTCGACCCGGACCGGCTCGGCCACCGCCGTGGCGGTCCGGCGCGGTGCGGTCGCGTAGGTGCCGGAGGCCAGGACCCCGTCGGGCAGGTTCGAGCGCACGACCTCCTCGCCGTTGACGTAGACCGCCACGCCGTCGTCCGCGCGGGTGGTGAGCACGAGCTTCTCCACCGTCGAGGCGTCGGCGACCTCGACGTCCTTGCGGAAGTACGTGGTCAGCGGGCGGGTGCCGTCGGCCACGAGCGTGGTGCCCAGCTGCTCCGAGCCCCAGCCCAGCACGGCCGAGCCCTGCTTCCACGCCGCGTCGTCGAAGTCCGGGGCGGCCCAGTCGCGGGCCGGCGGGTTCGCGCGGTCGTGGTGGTAGCGCCAGTCCGAGCCCTCGGCCACGAGCGCGTCCGGGTCGGCGGGCTGCTCCGGCTCCTCGACCGGGTCCGCGGGGTCCGCCGGCTCCTCGACGGGCTCCTGCGGGTCCTCGGGCGCGGGCTGGTCGGCCGGGGCCTGGGGCTGGGTGCCGGCCGCGGCCTCGACCCGGAGGTCGAAGCTGGTGTCGGTGGTGTTCGTCCAGCTGGAGTGCATCTGGGCGGCGACCACGTTCTTGCCGGTGCGCAGCATCCACGCGGGCACCTCGACCTCGACCGGCTCGGCCACGGCGGTGGCGGTCCGGCGGGCGGACAGGGCCCAGGGGTGGTCCTCGAGGGAGCCGTCGGTCACGTTGTCGCGCAGCACCTCGTGGCCGTTGACCCACACCACCACGCCGTCGTCGGCGCGGGTGGTGAGCTTGAGCGTCGCGACCTTCGAGGCGTCGGCGACGTCGACGGTGCGGCGGAACTGGGTCACGATCGGGCGGGTGCCGTCGGCCACGAGGGTGGTGCGGACCTGGTCGGAGCCCCAGCCGAGCACGGCCGAGCCCTTCTTCCAGGCGGCGTCGTCGAAGCCGGGCTCGCGCCAGCCCTCGCCGGGGGCGACCTCCTTGTTGTGGTGGTAGCGCCACTCGGAGCCGGCGGCCACGAGCGTGCTGCCGGCGGCCGGCGGCTGCTCGACGGGCTCCTCCGGGGCGTCCCCGGCGGTGACCACCGGGGTCGAGGCGGAGCGGTTGTCGGCGGCGTCGGCGGCGCGCACGGCGTAGCGGGCGCCGTCGAGGTGGGCCACCTTCGCGGTGGTGCCGGTGACGGTGGCGACCGGGCGGTCGTTGCGCAGCACCTGGTAGCGGACCCCGGCCTCGGGCGAGGCGGTCCACGTCAGGGTGTCCTCCGCGGTGCCCGTGGCGACCTTGAGGTCCGACGGCGCAGCCGGGGCGGCGGCGTCGCGCGGGGCGAAGCGCAGGAACCCGCCGGCCCACTGGGCCGAGCCGGTGCGGGAGACGGCGCGGTTGATGTCGCCGCCGACCCACAGCACCCCGCGGCTGTCCACGAGGGTGGCCCACACGCCCCAGCCGCCGAAGCCCTTCAGCTCGGGGTTGAAGTCCGGCAGGTAGGTGCCGCTGGCGGCGTCCCACGCGCCGACCGCGTTGATGCGGTCGGCCACGGTCACGGGCTGGGTGTTGCCACCCTTCTTGATCCACTTGTCGGCCCCGGCGTTGAACCAGTGGAAGCAGTGGCAGGCGCCGAAGACGGTGCTGTCGGTCGAGGTGATGGCCTGCATGTCCCCGCCCAGGGAGGTGATGCCCCAGGAGGTGCGCTGGAACGTGGAGCGGTCGTAGCCGAACATCGAGTGCTCGGCGCCGCCGGCCCACACGGTCCCGCCCTGCTCGCGCACGGCGAGCTGGAAGGCGGTCTGGCCGGGGTCGGCGTAGTCCACGGCCACGGAGGGCTCCCAGTTCCAGGTCTCCAGCGGGGCGCCGGCGGTGGTGCGCACGGCGGCCAGGCGGAACGCCGAGGCGCCCTGGGACTGGTTGAAGTACCCGGCCGCGTAGAGGCGGTCGCCCTTCGGGGAGGCGTCGAGGCTCGCCACGGTGCCGTTGAACTCGGGGTTCCAGGAGGCGTCCGGGGTCCTCGTGGAGATCTTCACGCGGGCGCCGCTGCGGGCGTAGACCCGCCCGGTGGCGTCCCCGCCGGAGAGGTGGGTGAAGGCCCCGCCGAGGTAGAGCCAGTCGCCCTCGACGTCGAGGGTGCGCACCTGCAGCACGCCGTTGGTGAGCAGGTTCTCGACCTTGAGGTTCCAGGAGCCGTCCACCTGCCCGGTGGCCGCGTCGAGGACCACGAAGCCGGGGGTGCGCACCCCGTTGACGGTGCTGAAGCGCCCGCCCACGGCGAGCTTGCCGCCGGGCAGCTCGGTGAGGGCCTTGACCTGGCCGTCGAAGACGGGGCGGAAGCCGGTGCGCAGTTCGCCGGTGGCCACGTCGAAGGCCGCCAGGTAGGACTGGGCGACGCGGCCGGTGCCGGTCGAGCTCTTCTGCATGGCCTTGAAGTTGCCGCCGGCGAAGACGGTCGAGCCGATCTGCTCGAGGGCCTGGACCTCGGTGTTCATCTCGCCGTCCTGCCCGTCGGCGCGCTCCACGGCGCCCCAGGTGGTCGGCTCGGCGCCGCTGTTGGGCAGCGCCCGCTGGGCCGCGGCCGGGGTTCCGGCCGCGGGGATCGCCTTGCCCTCGAAGGCCTGCTGCGTGACCTTGGGCCGCACGTACATCTGGGTGAAGGGGATCGCGCCCTTGCCGCCGGCGGCCGGGGTCCAGTGGTAGGTGGTCGAGGTGTTGCTGCCGGTGATCTCGTCGCCGTAGCGGAAGCCGCGCTGCCAGCTGGTCTCGGTCACGTCCTGGAAGCGGACCCGGGCGGTGCCGTTGTTGGTGCCGAAGTCGTTGGTGGTCCCTGAGGTCCCGGAGGCCACGCCCGTGCCGTAGACGAGCGAGAAGGAGGTCACCGGGGTGCGGGAGCCGAAGGTCCAGTTCCAGTGGGGCTTGGCGGAGATCTTCATCCGGCCCTCCTGCCACGTGCTGCCCTGGGCGTCGCGGGCCCGGCGCAGCCGGATCCCGTCCTCGAGCTGGTCGGGGCGCTGGCCGTTGAGCAGGGCGTCCACGGTCTTCGAGGGCAGCTGCTTGGGCGCGAACGCGGCCGGGCCGGTCACGGTGGAGGAGACCTCGGCGGGCGTGCCGACGCCCTCGTAGTACTCCTTCCAGTCGTTGCGGCCGCGGCCCACGAGGACCCAGCCGCCGCCGTCGGTGACCTGGTCGCAGTAGAACTGGCCGGGCTCGGACATCTGCGGGGTCACGAGCCAGTAGACCCCGGACTTCGAGGCCGGGTCCTTCTGCTTGATCTCCCAGCAGGAGGCGGCGGCGCTCGCGGAGGTCTTCCCGTCGACCGGCGCCGGCGCGGGCTCGGCCGCGGTGACGGGGGCGAACGGGAGCAGGGTCGCGGTCATGGCCGTGACGGTGGCCAGGACGAGGGGCAGGCGCCGTCGGCCGGCGCGGCGGCGCCGGTGCGGGGCCGCGGAAGAGTTGCTGTGCATGGTCGGTTTCCTCACCGGGCTCGGGGTCTCAGCAGGTCGGGTCGTCGGGGAAGCCGTGCTGGACGACCTGCCACGACTGGCCCGGTTGGCGGAAGAGGTCGTAGTTGTGCAGGGCCCGGCGGTCCTTCTCGGGTCCGCGCACCACGGCGCCGTCCCGGTCGACCACGGTCACCGCGGAGGAGTCCAGGCACACGGTCACGCGCACGGCCTCCCCGTCGGGGCCCTCCTCGGGGGCGGGCAGCGGGGCGGTGACGGGCTCGCCGACGACGACGGGCGTGCCCTGCTGCTCCCACCCCTGGTGCTCGAACTCGGCGAGGGTCGCGAGGATCTCCTGCAGCGCCGGTCCGCGGGCGCTCTCCTGTGCGGCGGCGACGGCCTCGGGGTCCAGCTCGGCGGCGGCCTCGGCGGCGACCGCCGCGTCCTGGCCGGTCTGCTGGGCCGAGTCGGCGCCTGCGCCCTCGGGCTCGGCCGCGGCGCCGCCGGCCGGCGGGTCGGAGGGCGTGAAGGCCTCCTGCGCCTCGAGGGCGGCCGCGACGGCCTCGACCTCGGGGGCGTCGGCGGCCACGGGCGCGGACGACTCCAGCTCGGGGGCGGGCACGTCGACCGGGGTGGTGGCCACCCCGGCGGTGTCGGCCTCGAACGCCTCCATGGCGCCGGGCTCCTCGGCGCCGGCGCCGCAGGCGGTGAGCGCGGCGGCCAGGACGGCTGCCGTCAGCAGCCCCTGGGCGGCACGGGTCCTCGGCCCTCGGACTGGTCTCGAGCAGGACGGATCGCAGCTCATCGGTTCAGCTCCCCCCGGATCTGTGTCCCCGGGACCCCCTCGGCCCCGGCGGTGATCGCGGCGAGGCCCCGGAATTCGGGTGGGGCCCCGCGGTCCCCGGACGCCCCCGCGCCCAGTTCATCGGATCGCATGAAGCCTAACCCCGGCCGTTCACCATCGGGAACGCGGGTGGTGTCCCCTCTTGTGACCTCCGTTATTGAATGCAAATAGATGCGACTGCGTCGTACAGTGAGGCGATCAACGGGGTGCCCCGCCGCTGCGGGGACCCCACGGGGGAGATCGGGCCGGGGCACGCTCGGGGGAGCGGCCGGCCCGGGGAACACGGGGGAGGCGCTGTGCCAGCGCAGTCAGTCGTGCCGCGCGCACGGGCCGGGAAGGCCCTGCCGCTGCGGCAGTTCGCGCACCTGGACGCGCTGCGGGCCGGGGCGGTGATGCTCGTCGTCCTGGGCCACGCCGGCCTGGACGTCGTGCCGGGCGGCAGCGGGGTGACGATCTTCTTCGTCATCTCCGGGTTCATCATCACGCACCTGGTGCTCAAGGAGCACCGGCGCACCGGGGGCTTCGACATCGGCGGGTTCTACCGCCGCCGGGCCCTGAAGCTGCTGCCCCCGCTGCTCGTGGGGCTCGTGGTGCCCACCGCCCTCTACGCATGGCTCGTGCGCCCCGTGAGCCTGCCCGACGTGCTGGGCCAGGTGTTCTTCTTCTTCAACTGGCGCTACACCGACTCGGCCGTCGACGTCCTGCCGGGCTCGATCGTGGTCTGGAGCCTGTCCATCGAGGAGCAGTTCTACGTGGGCTTCGCCCTGGTGTGGCTGCTGCTCGTGGGCCGCGCCCGCCCCGCGCTCGCGCTGGGGGTGCTGGCTGCGGCCGCCGCCGCGGCCTCTGCCGCGGCCCGGCTGGTCCTGCACCTGGGCGGGGCGAGCGCGGACCGGATCTACTTCGGCACCGACACCCGCCTGGAGGCCATCGCGATCGGGGTGCTCGCCGCGGTGTGGCACCACCGGCTCACCCGCGACCCGGCCGGGCCCGGTCTGCCGGGCTGGTGGGGCCGGGACGCGGTGGTGGTCGCCGCCCTGGGCCTGTACCTGCTCTCGCTCGGGATCCGCGAGGAGCTCTTCCGCGAGACGCTGCGCTACTCGCTGCAGGCGGTGGCCGCGTGCCTGGTCGTGCTCTGGGGCCTGCGCGGGCCCGCCGGCCCGCTCGGGCGGGCCGTGCTGGGGCTCATGCGCCTGCGCCCCGTGCAGGTGATCGGGCTGGCCAGCTACAGCATCTACCTGCTGCACCTCGTCGTCTCCCGGGGGCTGACGGCGCTGGTGGGGGAGCTGCCCGGACCCGGCGGGGTGGCCGTGCACGTGGTGCTCGGCACCGGCGCCGGCCTCGCCTGCTGGTGGTTCGTCGAGGAGCCCGTCCAGCGCTGGAGCCGCCGCCGCCGCCGCGAGGCCGCCGCCACACCCGCTCCCGGACCGGGCTCCGTCCCGGGGGCGGCCGCACCGACCACGGCCCCGGCTGCTGCGCCGGGGACCGCACCGACGCCCGCGGGGACCCCCGCGGGCCCGATCCTGGGGGGAACCAGATGACCATCGACCAGCACGGGCCGCGGGTGGGCTATGCCGCCGGCGCCTTCGACCTCTTCCACGTGGGGCACCTGAACATCCTGCGGCAGGCCCGGCAGCACTGCGATCACCTGATCGCCGGGGTCGTCTCCGATGAGCTGCTCGAGATCACCAAGGGCCACCGCCCGGTGGTGGGCCTGGCCGAGCGGATGGAGATCGTCGAGCACATCCGCTACGTGGACCAGGTCCACGCCGAGGTGCTGCTGGACAAGCTCGACACGTGGCGCCAGCTGCGCTTCGACGTCTTCTTCAAGGGCGACGACTGGAAGGGCACCCCGAAGGGGGACCTCCTCGAGCGGGAGTTCGCCGCGGTCGGGGTGGAGGTCGTCTACTTCCCCTACACCCGGCAGACCTCCTCCACGAAGCTGCGGGCGGCCCTCGACGTGCTGACCCTCCCGGCGGCCTGATCCGTCACCGGGGACGGTCTGGCCCGGTGCGCGGGCCGGAACCTGCTCCGCGGTCCGGACCGTCCGCGGGCCCCGTCCCGGGCGGCCGGCCGCTTCCGGCGTCCCGGCCGGAGGCGGCGCCCGCCCAGGGCACCGGCGTGCCGTCCCCGGAGCGCCGGGGACGGTCCCCCGGGGCCGGGGCGCCGTGTCCCGGCCCCACGGGCGCGCCCGCCGGGGCCCACGTGCCGCGGTCCGGGGGGCCGCCGGGCCCGCCGCGGGCCCGGCGCGCCCGCCGGGAGCGCAGCGCGCCCCAGGCCGCCACGAGCAGCGCACCGGTGCCGAACAGGGCCACGGCCAGGGCCAGCAGCGGTCCCAGGACCGGCACGGCGCGCAGGAGGGCGTAGGCGAGCAGGCCCAGCGCCAGGGCCGCGGCCCGGCGGCCGAAGGACGCGGCGGCCGGGGTGCGCAGCACCGCACCGCCGGCCGCGAGGGCGACCACGACCGGGGCGAGCAGGCTCAGCGCGAGCACCAGTGCCAGGACCAGCACCAGGTCGGCCACCACCGCGGTGGTCACGACCGCCGCCGCGAGACCGCCCAGGGTCGCCCAGCCCAGCAGCACCGCGAGCAGGACCGCCGCGACGAGGAGCACGCCCGCCGCCAGGGCCGCCCCGGCCGCGCCGAGCACGCCCCAGCCCAGGCTCAGCCACGGGTGCGCGCGCAGCGCCCCGGCCGCGGCCCCGGCGGCCCGGGGCGCGAGCCACAGCACGAGCAGCCCGACGAGCAGCAGCGTCACCAGCCGCCGCAGCGCGAGCAGCACCACCGCGAGCGGGCCCGCCGGGGCCGCGTCCTCCGGCGCCGGGGCGCCGACCTGCCGGAAGTCGACCGTCCCGGCGACCTCGGCCCCCGGGGCGAGCTCGGCCTCCCGGGCGCCCTCGTAGGAGAGGTCCCCGCCCACGCGCGCCGTCTCGCGCAGGCTCAGCCCGGAGGGCACGGCCGGCAGCGCGACGTCGGTCCCCGGCACCCACGGGGTCGCGGGGGCGGGGCTCTCCGCCGTGCTCACCGAGGCGCGCACGTCCCCGCCGACCGTCCCGGCCAGGGCCAGGGCCTCGACGCCGGCGGTCACGGAGCCCTCGACCGTCCCGGCCAGCTCGCCCTGGTAGGCGGCCAGCAGCACGTCCCCGCCCACCTCGGAGCCGCGCTCGGTCTGCAGGCTGTAGCCGGCCACCGCGAGCCCGTCGCCGATCCGGGCGCCCTCGCGCACCACCAGCGCCTGGCCGGCGAGCCGGACGTCGTCGCCCACCGTGCCCTCGACGACCACCGTGCGCGCGGCCGCGAGGACGTCGCCCTCCACCGTGCCGGTGACGGTCACGGTGCCGGCGGCCACGACCAGGTCCCCGCGCACGGTCCCCTCGACCACGACCTCCCCGCCGACCGCGTAGAGGTCCTCCCCGACGACCTCGCCGGCGCCGACCACGAGGCGCTCGCCCTCGCGCAGCTCGGCGGCCCCGGCCCCGGGCAGGGTCAGCAGCGCCCCGGCCACCACGAAGCCCAGGGCCAGCACCAGCACCACCACCGCCCGCAGCACCCGGCGCGCCGGGCGCTGCGCTCCCGTCGTCGTTCCCGTCCTCGTCCGTGCCTGCGTGCGGGCCATGGTGGTTCCTCCTCCGGCGCGGGACCGCGCTCCCGCTCCGAGTGCACGCCGGGTCCGCGGGCGAGTCAAGGGTGGGCCCCGGGAACACGCCGCCGGGCCCGTCCCGGGCCGCGGGCGGGGCGCTCCCGTGACCGCCGCCGCCCGGCAACCGACGAGTAGGTCGCGAGCCGGTCACGGTTGGTCCCCGCCCGGGTGGGGCCCGGGCCCCCGGGCGTAGCCTGGGCCCGTCGCGCGGCGGGCGCGCGGCAGGGGTGGCGGAGGTGGGGGCCATGAGAAGACTGGGGACGGGCGCGCTGGCGGCCGCGGTGGTGCTGTCGGCGGCGCTGCCGCCGGCCGTCGCGCACGGGCGCGGGGAGGCCCCGGGCCACCGCGTCGTCGTGGACGGCCTGGACAACCCGCGGCAGCTGGACTGGACGAACGACGGGGCGGACCTGCTGGTCGCCGAGGCCGGGCGCGGGGGCCCGGAGTGCTCGCCGGACGGGGCCTGCGCGGGACCCAGCGGGGCGGTGACGCTCGTGGAGCGCCCGGGCAGCCGGTCGCCGGAGGTCTCGACCCCCGTCGAGGGGCTGCTGAGCATCGCCACCGCCCCGGGCGGCGTCGCGGCCGTGGGCGTCAACGGCGTGGACACCACCGACGTGCCCGGCCAGTACCTCGTGGCCGGCTACGACGCGGCCGGCCCGCCCATGGCCAACGGGTCGCTGCTCGTGGCGGTGCAGGAGGCCTCGGACGTCACCTCCGTGCTGGCGTGGGCGGACCTGCAGGCCGCGGAGGAGGAGCTCAACCCGGACGGGGCGCAGGTCCACTCCAATCCCTACGCCGTGCTCTACGTCGACGAGGACCCCGGGGGCGCCCCCGACGGCTACGCCCTCGTGGCCGACGCCGGGGCGAACACCGTGTGGAAGGTGGTCCCGGACCTCTCCACGCAGACCGAGGAGCAGGCCCCCGAGCACGAGATCACCGCGTGGGCGACCTGGCCCACGACCGCCCTGCCCGACGGCACCGACGACCCCGCGGGGCCGGCGGAGTTCGTGCCCACGTCCCTGACCTCCGACGGCGACGGCAACGTCTACGTCGGCGGCCTCGGCTCCGAGCGGCCGGGGGCGGCCTCGGTCGTGAAGTTCGACGCCGACGGCACCGAGCTCGACCGCTGGGACGGCTTCACCGCCGTCACCGGCGTGGCCGTGGACGGCGAGCACCTCTACGTCTCCGAGCTGTTCGGCCCGACCCCGCCGGCGCTCGGCGGGGAGCCCGGCGCCGAGGAGAGCGCCGCCGGGTCCGCGGACGGCTCCGAGGAGGCCGCGGACCCCGGCGCGGAGGAGCCCGCGCAGGTCCCCGGCCGGGTGGTCGTGCTGCACACCGGCGACCCGGAGGCCACGCGCTGGGGGGTCGACGTCCCGCTGCCGGCGGACCTGGCCACCGACGGCCGCCGCGTCTACGCCTCGGTCAACAGCCTCGCCCCGGCCGAGGGCATCCCGGCCGGGCCGCAGAACCCGTTCGGGGCCGTCGGCGGCGGCGCGGTCTGGGCCCTGGACTTCTCGCAGGCCCGGCGGGTCGAGCCCGTGGAGGCGGCCGGCCCGGGACGGTGACGGGCCCCGGCGGCTAGGGTGAGGGGCGCCGGCCGGTCCGCGGCCGGCGCCCCGCCGCGGGCTCCCGAGCCGACCAGGAGGCAACGCGATGACCGTCCGGGCCGTGACCGCCGACCCCCGCCGCCCCGCATGAGCCACCGGTCGGGCCCGGACGCGCGCACGGTCGGGATCATGGCCGACCCCGGACTGCCCGAGAAGGTCGCCCGCTCGGTGGTCCGCGGCCTCGAGGAGGACCTGCGCCGGGGCGGGGACGGGCACCCCGGCGGCTGGGCGGTGGAGGTCAGCCGGGAGACGCTCCCGCTGACCGGCGAGGGCACCATCCCCCTGTTCGACCACGCCCCGCGGCTGCTCGAGGAGCACGGCTGGGACGTCGTGGTCTACCTGACCGACCTCCCGCGCGTGCACGAGGACGAGCCGCTGCTGCTCGAGGTGGACCTCGAGCAGCGGGCCGCCCTCGTGTGCCTGCCCGCGATGGGCGCCGACCTCTTCCGCCGCAAGATGCGCCGGCTCACGGACGTGCTCGTGGACGCCGTCGCCGCCGCGGACGCCCGGCGGCCCACCGAGGCCGAGCTGCGCCGGGCCCTGGGCCGCCGCACCGTGCGGCGCGCGGGCCCCGGGGACGGCGACGACGTCGTGCGCGCCGTGCTGCCCGGGGCGCTGAACCGGCTGCGGCTGCTGGCCGGGATGGTCCACAGCAACCGGCCCGGGCGCCTCGTGCGGGCCCTGTCCAGCTGCGTGGCCGCCGCCACGGCCACCGGCGCCTTCGGCATCTTCTACGCCTCCATCTGGAACCTCTCCGACGGCCTGTCCCCGCTGCGCCTGCTGGGCATCAGTGCCATGGTGGTCGCCGCGCTGAGCACGTGGCTGATCGTGCACAACGGCCTGTGGAACCGCCTGCACGGCTCCTCCCGGCCCTGGCGGGAGGGCCTGGACAACGCCTCCACCGTGCTGACCGTGGGCCTGAGCGTGGCCCTGATGTACCTGCTCCTGTGGGCGGTGCTGTTCGTGATCGCGCTCGCGGTCGTGGACGCCGACTACCTCGCCGGGCAGCTCGGGCACGGGATCGACCTCTTCGACTACGGCCACCTCACCTGGCTGGCCGCCTCGCTGGGGACGATGGCCGGGGCGCTGGGCTCGAACTTCGACGGCGACGAGGCCATCCGGGAGGCGACCTACAGCAAGCGCGAGCACCAGCGCCGCCTGCTCGCCGACGGCTGACCGGGCCCGGCCGGGCACCCTGCCACGGGCCGGCGGCGCGCGCACCCCTCCGGGCCGGAATGCGCATCGGGGGGCGTCTCGGTCACACTGGGTGGTCTGTGCCACTTCCTGTTCCCGATCCCGAGGAGTTCCGTGACACCGCCCGAGAACGAGCACGAGAGCACCGCACGCCCCGGCGAGGACGGCCGCCGGCCCGCCCCGGCCGGCGGCGCGAGCCCCGCCGCGCCCGCGCACCGGCACCGGCTGCAGGAGCGCGTGCGCGCCGGCCGGCGCTTCATCCGCGAGGTCTCCTACCCCCACGACATCCACCCCGCGCTCGTGCCCGGCGTCTCGATCGAGGACCAGCGGGTGCGCTACGGGCTGGACCGCCCGATCCTGCTCAGCGTCGGCACGGCGGTCATCGCCTTCGTGGTCTGGGGGGTCCTGCGGCCGCAGGCCGTCCTGGAGCTCTCCTCCGCGGCCCTGACCTGGGTGACGCAGAACCTGGGCTGGCTGTTCACCTCCCTGGCCGCGGGCCTCGCGGTGCTCCTGCTCGTGCTCGCGCTCTCCCGCTACGGGAAGATCCCCCTGGGCCTGGACGGCGAGAAGCCGGAGTACTCCACGGCCTCCTGGGCGGCCATGCTCTTCGCGGCCGGCATCGGGATCGGGATCATCTTCTTCGGCCCGTTCGAGCCGATGACCTACTACCTCAGCCCCCGGCCGGGCACCGTGGATCCCGCCACCGACGAGGCCGTCACCGCCGCCATGGCCCAGGCCGCCCTGCACTGGGGCGTGAACGCGTGGGCGATCTACGCGGTCGTGGGCCTGGCCGTCGGCTACGTCTCCTTCCGGCGCGGGCGGGTGCCCCTGATGAGCTCCATCCTCACCCCGCTGTTCCCCGGGATGACGAGCAAGAGCGCCGGCGCCCGTCTCATCGACGGCCTGGCCATCGTGGCCACCCTGTTCGGCACCGCCGCGAGCCTGGGCATCGGCGCCATGCAGATCGCCCGCGGCACGGAGATCGTCACCGGCCTGGGCCCCACCGGCAACGCCACGGCCATCGGCATCATCGCGGTCCTGACCGTCGCCACGATCGTCTCGGCGGTCTCCGGCGTGGGCCGCGGCATCCGCATGCTCTCCAACGTCAACATGGTGCTCTCGGTGGGCCTGGCCCTGTTCTTCTTCGTCGTCGGCCCCACCGCGTTCCTGCTCAACGTCATCCCCGGCGTGCTGCTGGAGTACGTCGGGACCCTGCCGGACGCCCTGGCCGCGAACATGTCCGAAGGCGAGGCCATGCAGTCCTTCCTGTCCTCGTGGACCATCTTCTACTGGGCCTGGTGGGTGAGCTGGGCGCCGTTCGTGGGCATCTTCGTCGCCAAGATCTCCCGCGGGCGCACCATCCGCCAGTTCGTGCTCGGCGTGCTGTTCATCCCCTCCACGATCATCGTGCTCGCCTTCACCGTGCTCGGGGGCACCGCGATCTGGCTCCAGCGCGAGACCGGCGCCGTGGCCCCCGACGGCACGACGGCGTCCCTGCCCTCGCCCGAGGAGATCTTCTTCGTGGTCCTGGACATGCTCCCGGGCGCGCAGCTCGTGGCGCCGCTGGTGATCGTCGTGCTGGGGATCTTCTTCGTCACCACCGCGGACTCGGCCTCGCTGGTCAACTCCCAGCTCTCCCAGGGCGGGCGCCCGGACCCCCGCCGGCGCGTCACCGCGTTCTGGGCCGTGTGCATGGCCGGGATCGCCGTGGTCATGCTGCTCACCGGCGGCGCGAGCGCGCTGCAGGGCCTGCAGAACCTCATCGTCGTCACCGCCCTGCCGTTCTCGGTGATCATCGTGCTCATGTGCTTCGCCCTGTACAAGGAGCTGCGCAACGACCCGCAGGCGATCCGCCACCGGTTCGAGCGCTCCGCCGTGGAGAAGGCCGTGCGCTACGGCGTGACCGAGCACGGGGACAACTTCGCCCTGGCGGTGACCCCCACCGAGGCCACCAGCGAGTACGCCACCGGCCACGGCTTCGACTCCACGGCCGACGAGGTCACCGGCTGGTACGTCCGCCGCGACGAGGAGGGCAACCCCGTGGCCTACGACTACGGGACGGGGGAGTACCTCGACGACGCCGCCGGACCCGAGCCGGCCCCCGCCCCGGAGGAGGCGGCGCAGCCGGCGGCGGCGCGCCGCGACCCCTGACCGTGGTGCCCTGACTCGGGCGCCCCGGCCCGGGGACCCCGATCCGGGTGCACGGCACCGGTCGCCAGGTCCTGCGGGGCGGCCCGGGGACCGCGGCAGTCGTCCGGGCCGACGCGGGCGGGCGACCGTGCGGTCCTCCGCGGACAGGCGGCCGCCCCGGACCCGCCGGGGGACGGGCGGGTTCCGGGGCGGCCGCGCCGCAGCGCCGGGGGTCGTGAGCGGCTGCGGTGCGAGGACCCGGGGTGGTCCTCGCGGATCACGCTACGCCGCGCTGCGCGAACCGGCTACGGCTGGGGCATCACCGATCAGCCACGGATCGGCAACGCCGCGCTGGGTGCGACCTGGGCGTCCGCCCAGGTCAGGGCGGGTGCGCCCGCTCCGCGGCACGGTGCCGCCGGCCGAGGGTCCCGGCGGTTCCCGCGCCGGCGAGGCCCGCGGCGGCGGCACCCGGCGCGGCCGGTGCCGCCTGGCAGCCGGTTCCTCAGCCGGACTGCCGCGTCCCGGACCGGGTCCGGGCTCAGCCGGCGCGGGCCAGGAACTGCTCGGCGAGCTCGAGCCGGCGCAGGGCCCGGTCGGGCGGGCCGCCGGTGCGCCGGGCCCCGGCCACGAGGGAGAGCACGACGCCGGCGGCGCGCACCCGCAGCGCCGCCGGGTCGACGACCGCGTCGAAGCCCGCGAGGAACCGCTCCGCCGCGGCGGGGGCGTGCCGGTAGCGCCGGTCGACCGTCGGCAGCACGGCGAGGTGGGCCACGAAGCACCCGAGGTCGTCCGCGCGCCGGCCGGGACCTGCGGCGTCGACGTCGAGCAGGCCCGTCACGGGGCCGAACGGGCCCCGGACGGCCGGGTCCACGAGCAGGTTCGCCTCGTAGAGGTCCCCGTGGGTGGGCACGAGCGGGCCGGGGCCGGTGGTCCGGCGGGCGGCGTCGACGGCGTGCGCCAGGTCCCGGACGCGGGCGGCCTCCTCGGGCAGGGCCACCGCCGCGGCACGGCCGTGGTCGAGGACCCGGTCGGTCCAGGACGGGCGCGCGGGCAGCTCGAGGACCGCCGGGGGCAGCGCCCCGAGCAGCGCGAGCACGTGCTCCGGGGCCAGGGCGGCCGCGCCGTCGGCCCGCACCGCGGCCGCCAGGGGCGTGCCGGCCAGGGCGTGCAGCACCACGACGTCGTCCACCGGCTCCCCGTCCGGGGCGGGCACGGGCAGCCCGGCGTCGCGCAGCAGCCGGTGCCGGCCGTGCAGGGCCGCCGCCCGGCCTCGGCGCAGGACCTTCAGGAACCGCACGTCGCCCTCGTGCACGGCCCGCAGCACCGCCCGGCGGGTGGGCCGGTAGGACTGCGGCACCAGGGCCGCGGGCACCGTCGAGCCGAAGACCTCCCGCCCGACCGCCTCCGGGGACGAGGCCAGGGGCAGGCCGGGCAGCCACGGGTCGTGCGGCAGCCACCACGTGATCAGCCCGAGGTCGTCGTGGTCGGCGCGCCGCACGGTCGCCGGCCACGGCGTCGGCGGCGCGGCGGTGCTCAGGCACAGCGTGCCGCCCGGCCGGCCGGCGCGGGCCGCGACGTCCACGACCGCGGTGACGCTCGCCCCGGGGCGGTGGTGCACCCGCCGCAGGGTCCAGCGGGCCGGGTCGGCGCCGGCGGGCTCCCCGGCGGGCCCGGAGTGCTCCCCGCCGCGCCCGGCGTCGTCGTCGTTGCCGCTGTCGTGGCCGCGGAGCACGCCGGCGACGAGCGCGTCCAGGCCGGGACCCGTGAAGAGCGCGACGGCCGCGGCCTCGGCGTCCGGGGACCCCGGCCCCCTCACCGGGCGATCCAGCCGTCCACCAGCGTGAAGGAGATGGTGGAGGCGGTCAGCGGGCCCGGCTGGTCGGCGGTGCCCGCGGAGAGGGAGTACCGGCCGTCCGGCAGATCGCGGACCACGGTCACCGGCAGGTGGTCGGTGTTCAGCCGCACCGGGACGGCCCCCTGGTGCAGGGACCAGTGCACCCTGTCGGCCCGGTCCGCGGGCACGACGACGCGCACCGCCCCCGGCCCGGCCTGCCACAGCCCGACCTCCTGGCCGCGGGGGGAGGAGATCTGCTCGACGTCGACCAGCCGACCGTCCTCGACCACGGCGAGCGCCCGGCCGATGCCCAGGATCGTCCAGGTGGCCGTGTCCGTGTCCAGGTAGCGCAGGTCGTGGACGCCGTCGCCCTCGACCCGGACCGTGGTCGAGGTCCCGGAGGTCTGCACGGTCGCGTTCCCGCCGCCGGGCAGGGAGCGGCCCAGCTCCTGCTTCGACGCGGGGCCCAGGCCGTCCGGGTGGGTGACCAGCAGCGACCCGTCGGCTGCCTGGGTCACCCCCAGGGGCAGGTCCACCGCCTCGACGACCACCACGCCCTCGGGCGCGGGCGGGGCGGCGGGGGCAGCCGGTGCCGGGGCCGGCGGCGCGGGAGCGCCGGCGAGGACGGGGGCCCCGAGCGGGGCGGCCACGAGGACGGCGGCGCTGAGGGCCGAGAGCACGGAGCGGGAGCGGGGGACCACGGTTGCCTCCTCACCGGGCCCCGGGGGAGGACCGGCAGACGTCGGTCCCTCCATGGTGGACCCGCGTTCGCGGAAGGGAAGACACGATCCGGTCACGAATGCGGCGCCCCCGGGGCCGGGGAAGTGCTCGACGACCCGGCCCGCGGCGTCCTCTCCGGCATCCACCACGCTCCGCCCGGGCCCGCGACGGCCGGCGCGGGCGGCCGTCCGCCTACTGGCCCAGGTCCTCGGAGAGCTCCAGCCAGCGCAGCTCCAGCTCCTCGATCTCCGCCTCGACCTCCCGCAGCCGTGCGGTGATCGCCGCGAGCCCCTCGTAGTCGGACTGGTCGTGGGCCGCGAGCTCGGCGTGGATCTGCTCGACCCGGCCGGTGAGCTTCTCCAGCTTGCGCTCGGTCGCCCCGACCTCCTTCTGCGCCGCACGGGCCCGGGCGCCGGTCAGCTTCGGCGCCACCGCCGTCGTCGTCCCCCCGCCCCCGGCGGCCGGACCGGTCGCGGCCAGCGGGTTCGAGGCGGAGGAGGCGCCCGCCGCGGTGCCGGTGCGCGAGCGCGCGGCGAGGTCCAGGTACTGGTCCACACCGCCGGGCAGGTGCCGGAAGCGGCCGTCGATCACCGCGTACTGCTGGTCCGTGACGCGCTCCAGGAGGTACCGGTCGTGGGAGACCACGAGCAGCGTCCCGGGCCAGGTGTCGAGCAGGTCCTCCATGGCCGCGAGCATGTCGGTGTCCAGGTCGTTGGAGGGCTCGTCGAGGATCAGCACGTTCGGCTCGTCCAGCAGGATCAGCAGCAGCTGCAGCCGCCGCTTCTGCCCGCCCGAGAGGTCCTTCACGGGCGTGGCGAGCTGCTCGTTCGTGAAGCCCAGCCGCTCGAGCAGCTGGCCCGGCGTCATCTCCTTGCCGTCGGCCAGGTAGGTCGTGCGCTTGGAGGCCACCACGTCCGAGACCCGGTCCTCCGCGACGTCCTCCAGCTCCGAGAGCTGCTGGGTGAGCACGGCGATCTTCACCGTCTTCCCGCGCTTGACCCGCCCGCTCGTGGGCTGCACGGCACCCGTGACCAGGCCCAGCAGCGTGGACTTGCCCGCGCCGTTGACCCCCAGGATGCCGGTGCGCTCGCCCGGGGCGATCAGCCACGTGACGTCGTGGAGGACCTCGCGGGTCCCGCCGTCCTCGGTCGGGTAGGACACCGAGACGTTCTCCAGGTCCACGACGTCCTTGCCCAGCCGCGTCACCGCCAGCTGCGACAGCGCCACGGAGTCGCGCGGCGGCGGGACGTCGTCGATGAGCTGGTTGGCCGCCTCGATCCGGAACTTCGGCTTCGACGTGCGCGCCGGCGCGCCCCGGCGCAGCCACGCCAGCTCCTTCTTCATGAGGTTCTGCCGCTTGGACTCGGCCACCGCCGCCTGCCGGTCGCGCTCGACCCGCTGCAGCACGTACGCCGCGTAGCCGCCCTCGAAGGGCTCCACGATCCGGTCGTGGACCTCCCACGTGTCGGTGCACACCGCGTCCAGGAACCAGCGGTCGTGGGTGACCACCGCCAGCCCCCCCTGGGTGCGCGGCCACCGGTTGTTCAGGTGCCGGGCCAGCCAGGTGATGCCGTCGACGTCCAGGTGGTTGGTCGGCTCGTCGAGGAAGATCACGTCCCAGTCCCCGGCCAGCAGCGCCGCCAGCGCCACCCGCCGCTTCTGCCCGCCCGAGAGCTCGCCGACCTTCGCGTCCCAGTCCAGGTCCTTGACCAGCCCGCCGATGACGTCGCGCACCTTCGCGTCGCCCGCCCACTCGTGCTCCGGCCGGTCCCCGACGACGGCGTGCCCCACCGTCTGCTCCGGGTCCAGCACGTCGGCCTGGTCGAGCATGCCCACCCGCACCCCGGAGCGCACGGTCACGCGGCCCCCGTCCGGCTCGAGCCGGCCGGCCAGCAGCTTCATGAGCGTGGACTTGCCGTCGCCGTTGCGGCCCACGATGCCGATCCGGTCGCCCTCGTCGATGCCGAGGCTCACGCCGTCGAAGACCGTCTTCGTGGGGAATTCCAGGTGCAGGTTCTCGCCGCCGAGTAGATGTGCCACCCGTCAAGGGTACTCGCGCCCCGCTCGTCCCGGCCCGGCCCGGCCATGCCAGGCTCGCCCCGGCCCGGCTCGCCCATGCCCGGCGCCCCCTTGCTCACCTCCGCCCCGCTTGGCCCATCCCTGCTCGCCTCTGCCGAGTTCCCGCCACGCCGCCGCTTTTGCCGCCGAGTCCCTATGCGGCTGGCGCTTCTGCCGCCGAGTCCCCTCGATCACGGCATTTCCCCCGTTGCTCTATGGGGGAGATGCCGTGACAAGGGGGATTCGGTGACAAGCAAGAGGGTGCGCTGTGGATGCGCTGCGGTCCGGTCGTCGACGGTCAGACGGACCGACCTCTCCAGGTGTGCCAACGAAGGAACGGGCTGATCGGCGGTTCCTGCAGCACGAAACTCCCTGACAGCCTCATTCCCGCCTCGACTCCCCAAGCGCGCGACCCATCCACGCCGAGTCCCCTCGATCGCGGCATTTCCCCCGTTGCCCGATGGGGGAAATGCCGCGATCGAGGGGACTCGGCGAGCCGAGCGTGACTCGGTTGGGGACTCGGCGGGGGAGGGTGTCGGCGTGGTGGGGAGTCGGCTGGCGTACTGGGGGCTCGGCGAAGTGGATGCGGGTGGGGTGGGGGCTCGGCGGCGTGGGGTGCCGGTCGAGTGGGGAGTCGACGCGAGGGGTTCCGATGGGGTGGGGGAGTCGGCGGGGCCGGAGGGGGACTGCCGGAGGGGGCGAGAGGGCGCACCAGGGGCGCGGGAGCGCGCAAGAGGGGACGGCCCCGGGGGTGTGCCATCGGGAATCTCTCAGCGGGGACTCAATCGACCGTGGGAGAATCACGGCATGCAGGACAACCCCAGCGACCGGACCCGACCGTCCCGGCAGCAGCGCGCCCACGGCGTGAGCCTGGACGGCGTGCACGAGCTCGCCGCCGCCGTCGAGGCCGTGCGGGAGCACCCCGGCCCGGTGGAGCTGCCGGTGGGACCGGACCAGCTCGCCGGCCGCCACCTCGGAGCCCTGCCCCGCCGCCAGATGGGGGAGGCGCTCCGGGAGGCCGGCGCGGACCCGCTGCTGGTGCGCGCGACCGTCTCGCTGGACGACGACATCCCGGACGAGGGCGTCATCGCCGTCCTGGACGACCACCTGAGCCTCGCGGCGGGCCTGGGCGCCCGCTTCCTGGTGGTCCCGCGGGCCGGGGTGGACAACCGGGGCCGCAGCGAGGAGCGCGTGTACTCGATGCTGGCGGCCCTGGCCGAGGCGGCCTCCGCCCACGGCGTGCACCTGCTCCTGGAGACCGAGGGCGCCACCGAGGACGAGCTGGACCTGCTGGGCGCGCTGGAGCGGGCCCGGGAGGAGGGCGTGCTCGACGTCGACGACCGCTACGTGGCCTCGGTGGCCTGGAACGTCGGCGGATCCACCGGCGCGGGCGAGGACCTGGCCGCGGCGTTCCAGCGGATGCGCCCCCTCCTGGACCGGGCGCCGCTGGTGCTGCGGGGCCTGGATGAGGCGACCCTGGAGGCGCTGTTCGCGGCCGTCCCGGACCTCGAGGAGGCCGCCGCGCAGCGCCGCGTGCTGGTGCTCCTGGACGGCCCCGGCCCGGCGGCCGGCTGAACCGCCGGTGGTAGGGTGGGCGACTGTGCACAGCGTGCACCACTGCCGTTCCACGGCGGTGCTCCGCCTTGGTGTAACTGGCAGCACCCCGGCCTTTGGAGCCGCGGAGTCTAGGTTCGAACCCTAGAGGCGGAACGTCCGCGTCCCGTCCGAGGAGCGGACCCCGTGTCGGACCGGCGCACCGCGCCGGGACGTGACGACGACCGAGGAGCAGCATCGCGCCGTGAGCACCCCTGAGACCACCCCCGAGCGCGCCGGCACGGCGGGCGGCCCCGCCGCCGTCGTCGTCCTAGCCGCCGGCAAGGGCACGAGGATGAAGTCCAAGACCCCCAAGATCCTG
Source organism: Kocuria flava (assembly GCF_001482365.1). NCBI lineage: Bacteria > Bacillati > Actinomycetota > Actinomycetes > Micrococcales > Micrococcaceae > Kocuria > Kocuria flava. Next base: position 1,634,187 of record NZ_CP013254.1, read on the forward strand.
CACCGGATCGGGGGTCGTTCCATGATCGGGCACGCGCTCGTCGCGGCCCGCAGCCTGCACCCGCAGCGGCTCGCGGCGGTCGTGCGCTTCGAGCGCGACCAGGTCGTCCCGCACGTGCTGGAGCAGGACCCCGAGGCGCTGATCGTGGACCAGGACGAGGTCCCCGGCACGGGCCGGGCCGTCCAGGTCGCGGTGGAGGCCCTCGACGCGCAGCAGCGGCTGGCCGGGACCGTGGTGGTCACCTACGGCGACGTCCCGCTGCTGACCCCCGCCGTGCTGGCCCGGCTGGTGGACCGCCACGAGCAGCGGGGCAACGGGGTGACGGTGCTGACCGCCGACCACGAGGCCCCGGGCGGCTACGGCCGGGTGCTGCGCGACGCGGACGGGTCCTTCCGGGAGATCAAGGAGGCCAAGGACGCCACCCCGGAGGAGCTGGCCGTCACCGAGATCAACTCCGGGATCTTCGCCTTCGACGCCGACGTCCTGCGCACCGCCCTCGCGGAGGTCACCTCGGACAACGCCCAGGGCGAGATGTACCTCACCGACGTCCCGCTGCTGGCCCGGCGGGCCGGCCACGCCGTGGACGCGCTGCGGATCGAGGACCGCTGGGAGGTCGAGGGCGCCAACGACCGCGTGCAGCTGGCCCAGCTCGGCGCGCACCTCAACCGCCGGGTGCTCGAGGAGCACATGCGCAACGGCGTGACGATCGTGGACCCGGCGACCACCTGGATCGACGTGCAGGTGCGCCTGGCCGCGGACGTCACGGTCCTGCCCGGCACGCAGCTGCACGGCGGCACCCGCGTGGCCGAGGACGCCGTGGTCGGCCCGGACACGACCCTCACCGACGTCGAGGTCGGCCCCGGCGCCCACGTGGTGCGCACCCACGGGTCCGGCTCGGTGATCGGCCCGGGCGCGTCCGTGGGCCCGTTCGCCTACCTGCGCCCCGGCACGGTCCTGGGCACCGGGGGCAAGATCGGCACGTTCGTGGAGACCAAGAACTCCCGCATCGGCGACGGCTCGAAGGTCCCGCACCTGTCCTACGTGGGGGACGCGACGATCGGGGAGCACTCCAACATCGGCGCGGCCTCGGTGTTCGTCAACTACGACGGCGTGCGCAAGCACCGCACCGTCATCGGCGACCACGTGCGCATGGGCTCCGACAACATGTACGTCGCCCCCGTCACCGTGGGGGACGGCGCCTACTCCGGCGCCGGCACCACGATCCGCAAGGACGTCCCCGCGGGGGCGCTGGCCCTGACCGAGGGCGCCCAGCGGATCGTGGAGAACTGGGTCGTGGACCACCGCCCGGGCAGCGCGGCGGCCGAGGCCGCCCTGCGGTCCCGCGGCGGGGACGACGACGGCGCGGCCGGCACCACCGGCCCCGGCACGGGAACCACCGAGGACACCACCGAGGAAAGCGAGAACAGATGACCGGCATCACCAACCCGGGGGCGAAGCGGATGGTCCTCCTGTCGGGGCGGGCCCACCCGCAGCTGGCGGAGAACATCGCCGCGGAGCTCGGCACGGAGCTCGTTCCCACCGACGCGTACGACTTCGCCAACGGCGAGACCTACGTGCGCTTCGGCGACTCGGTGCGCGGCGCGGACGCCTTCCTGATCCAGTCCCACCCGGCGCCGATCAACCAGTGGATCATGGAGCAGCTGATCATGATCGACTCGCTCAAGCGCGCCTCGGCGAAGTCGATCACGGTGGTCTCGCCCTTCTACCCCTACGCCCGGCAGGACAAGAAGCACCGGGGCCGCGAGCCCATCTCGGCCCGCCTGATCTCGGACCTGTACACGACCGCCGGCGCGGACCGGCTGATGTCGGTGGACCTGCACACGGCGCAGATCCAGGGCTTCTTCGACGGCCCGGTGGACCACCTGATGGCCATCCCGCTGCTGGCCGGGCACGTGCGCTCCGTCGTCGACCTCGACAACGTCACGGTGGTCTCCCCGGACACCGGGCGCGTGCGCGTGGCCGAGCAGTGGACGGAGCTGCTCGGCGGGTGCCCGCTGGCGTTCGTGCACAAGACCCGCGACATCACCCGCCCGAACCAGGCGACCTCGAAGGAGGTCGTGGGCCAGATCGAGGGCCGCACCTGCGTGCTCATCGACGACATGATCGACACCGGCGGGACGATCTCCGGCGCCGTGCAGGTGCTCAAGGAGAAGGGCGCGAAGGACGTCATCATCGCCGCGACCCACGCGGTGTTCTCGCCCCCGGCCGTCGAACGGCTCTCGGGCTCCGGGGCCGTGGAGGTCGTGGTGACCGACACGCTGCCCGTGCCGGCCGAGCACCGCTTCGAGAACCTCACGGTCCTGTCGATCGCCCCGCTGATCGCCCGGGCGATCCAGGAGGTCTTCGAGGACGGCTCCGTCACGAGCCTGTTCGACGGCCGCTCCTGACCGGTCCGACGACGACGCGGCCCCTCACCGTTGCCGGTGAGGGGCCGCCGTCGTCCCGGGGCCGGCGCACCGGCGCTCGCCCGGGAACGGGCCGGCCCCCGACCGCACGGAGCGGTCGGGGGCTGTCCCGGGCGGGGGAGTGGTCAGCGGGTGACCCACACCCGCTTCGTGACGGAGGACCAGTGCACGGTGTGACCGTTGGAGAACCGCTGCTGCACCTCGGTGCCCCACCGGTACTCGTCGGTGACGGGGAAGCCGTAGCCGCGCTCGTAGCCGGCAGCCTTCCACTTCTGGCCGATGGCGCTGTTCTCCTTGACCGTCCGGGCGCCGTTGCCGGGGCTCCACAGCACCTTGTGCACGTTCGCACCGCTGCGGAAGACCTGGTAGGCGCCGCCGGCGATCCGGCGCTCGTCGGTGGTGGGGTAGCCGTAGCCGTACTCGTGGCCGGCGGCGGCGAAGCGCTGGCCGATGGCCCCGGTGAACTGCACGGGCCAGGCCCCGGTCGGGGCGGACCAGTAGAAGGTCGCCCCGCGGGAGAACTGCTGGTAGACGCCCCCGCCCACCAGCCCGCCGCGCTCGTTCATGGTGGGGGTGCCGAAGACCGCTGCGCCGCCCAGGGCCCGGTACTTGGTGCCGATCCCGCCGCGGACGTCGTAACCGGTGGCCGCCCCGGGCTCGGGCGTGAGCGCCGGGGAGGGTGAGAGCGTCGAGCCCGGCGGGTTGCTCACGGTGGTGCGGGTGTCGGCGGGGGCCTGGCCCGCGGCGTAGCCGTAGGAGGTCACGGTGCCCACGAGCTTCCAGCCCTGCTTGTTGCCGGAGAGCTGGCCGTCGACGTAGGTCAGCCCGATGCCGATGACCTCCATGCGCGGGTCGGTGAGGACCTTGTTGTGGGCGGTGGAGCCCTTCCACCAGCTCATCAGCTCGTCGACCGTGCCCCGCCAGGAGACGGAGTGGATCTCGCCGGCGGCGTTCCAGGACCCGGCACGGGGGTCCTTGAGGAACGTGTCGGTGTGGTCGATGACCTCGTCGCGGGTCAGCCGGTCGGACTGGCTCTGGGCGATGCCCGAGACGGTCGAGGAGTACTTCACCGGGGACAGGCCCTTGGCCTTGCGGTGGGCGTTGATCAGCTCCAGCAGCCGCTGGGCGTCGGTGGTGCGGGTGTTCGTGGTCACCGAGACGATGTCCTTCGCCGCGGCGGCCGCCGGGGCGGCGGTCAGCAGCGCGGTGGAGGGCAGGGCCAGGGTCAGGGCCGCCGCGGTGAGGGCGAGGCGTCCGGGGGTGCGGGTCACGTGCTTGCGGTGCTTCATCGGGTCACCCAGATCCTCTTGGTGGTCGTGGAGTAGTGGACGGTGAAGTTCTTCGAGAACTGCTGGCGGACCTCGGTCCCGTACCGGTACTCACCGGTGACGGGGTAGCCGTAGCCGCGCTCGTGGCCGGCCGCGCGCCACTCGGCGCCGATCGCGCTGTTCTCCTTCACGGGGTGGGCGCCGCTGCGGGCGCTCCAGAGCACCTTGTGGATGCTGTTGCCGCTGCGGAACATCTGGTACGCGCCGCCGTCGACCAGCCCGCCGCGCTCGTCGGTGGTGGGGTAGCCCAGGCCGCGCTCGAAGCCGGCGCGCTTCCAGGCCGAGCCGATGCCGCTGTTCTCCTTGACGGGGTAGGCGCCCGTGCCGGGGCTCCATAGGATCTTGTGCACGTTCGCGCCGCTGCGGAACACCTGGTAGGCGCCGCCGCCGACCAGCCCGCCGCGCTCCTGGGAGGACGGGTAGCCGAGGCCGTTCTCGTAGCGGTGGGCGGCGAACGTGCGCCCGATGGCGCCGTTGAAGTTCACCGGCCACGCCCCGGTCGGGGCGGACCAGTAGAAGGTGGAGTTCTTGGCGAAGCGCTGGTAGACGCCGCCGCCCACCAGCCCGCCGCGCTCGTTCATCACCGGGGCGCCGAAGACGGACGCGCCGCCGAGGGCCCGGTACTTCGAGCCGATCCCGCCCTTGACCGTGTAGCCGGAGGGGCTCACGGTCGTGGCGCCGGCCGGGGCCCTGCCGCCGAGGGGCTTGTGGTAGCGGTTGCGGGCGAGGTCGCCCAGCTGGGCCGCGGTGCCGCGGTAGACGTTGGCGTCGATCCGCTCGGCGAAGCCGGCGTCGGTGTACTGCCAGATGTCCCACGTGGTCCAGCCGCCCGGGTTCTGCGGCGCGGCGCCGTAGGAGGCGATGTGCAGCGGGTGGTCGTTGAACGCGGTGGAGTTGCCGGTGCAGTCGCGCCAGAAGTAGTAGTTCGTGTAGATCGCCGGCAGCCGGCCGGTGCGGGCCTTGTACCGGTCGGAGAAGTCGCGGATCCAGCCCACCATCTCGGCGGGGGAGAAGCCGTAGCACTGGTTGCCGTAGAGGGAGGGGTACGGGTTGTTCTCGATGTCGAGCAGCCCGGGCAGGGTCTTGCCGTCGGCGGACCAGCCGCCGCCGTTGTTCACGAAGTAGTCGGCCTGCTTCGCCCCCGAGGAGTCCCGGGTGGGGATGGCGAAGTGGTAGCCGCCCCGGTACATGCCCACCCGGCCCGCGCCGGCGTACTGCTCGCCGAAGATGCGGTTGGTGATGCTGTCGCCCTCGGAGGTCTTCACGTAGGCGAAGCGCGAGCCCTGGTTCCACAGGCTCGACCAGTTCACGGTCGGCTGCCAGTTGGAGACGTCGGTGCCCTTGATCCCCGCCGGGGCCGACGCGGCGGTGGCCAGCGAGGAGACCGCGGCCACGGGCTCCTCCGCCGCGGCGGCGGGATCCGCGCTCTCGGCGGCTCCCGCCTCCTCGGCGGCGGTGGCGGCGTCGCCGGCGGCGTCGTCGTCGGGGGTGGTCGGCCCGCCGGTCCCGGGCTCGTCGTCGAGCTCGGCGGCGGTGCGGGCGGAGGCCTTGGCCAGGCGCTCGAAGTGCTCGGGGCTCTTGGCCCACTGGCCCATCACGGCGCCGCCGTCGAGGCCGTCGCCGGTGGGCCGGGTCCCGGCGGTGGCCGGGTCGGGGAGGACGGCCTCGCCGGTGGCGGCGTCCTCGGTGGTGGTGACGATCTGCCCGCCGGAGTCCACGACCTTGGAGACCAGGCCGCCGCGGCGGTCCTCGGACAGGGTGACGGGGTCGGTGCCGGCGGCCCCGTCCGTGGCCGCGGCGGGGGCGAGGGAGCTGATGGCCAGCACGACTGCCGTCAGGGCAGCGGGCAGCGCCAGGGTGGGGGGTGCTTTCACGTGGGACGCCTAACTCAATGGGATCAGATAGGACGACTCGTGCAGGCCATGGGGGAAATGGGGGGAAGTTCCTTGGGAGCCACGGCAACTATAAATGTGTGTTTGCATCAACAAACGCATGCCATCGCATATTACGGGCGCGTAGAACGTGCCCGGTCGGGCAGGTCGGTCGTGACCTGGCCGTGACCTGCGGAAATCCGCGGCGCCGGATCACGGCACGTCCGACCGGGATCCGGCACATTTATTGTTTTGTTACGTTCGCCGGTGCTGTCCCTACTTGGGGAGCGGTGCCGTGGGCGGCTCCGGGGACGCGGCCCTCACCCGTCGGCCGCCGCTCCGCCCGCCGACGGGGGCCCGCGGGCACCCGTTGCATCGACCTCGCATGAGCGCGCATGAGAATCCCGCGCTGACCTGCGGGAACGTCTCCGTGTCGGGTCTACGCTCGGTGTGTGAACGCGTTTCCCCACCCCGACGACGACGGTGCCCGCCGCCCGCGCCCGCCGCACGCGGTGCTCGTGCTCTACGCCGTGTACCTCGTCGCCTCGGCCGTGCTCTTCCTGGGCCTCGACGGGCCGCGGGTCGGCGGGCTGCAGGTGCGGGTGTGGGCGCTGCTCCAGGACCTCGGGATGCCGGGGTGGGTCTCGCTGGAGCTCTTCGAGTCGCTCGCCAACGGGGCGGCCTTCGTGCCCCTGGTCCTGGTGCCGGTGCTGCTCGTGCGCAGTGGCGCCTGGTGGGTGTGGGCCGCGCTGGGGATCGGGCTCAGCGCCGGGATCGAGTTCGCCCAGTTCCTCCTGCTGGACTCCCGGGTGCCGGACCTGCGCGACGTCGTGGCCAACGGGCTCGGCGGTGCGCTCGGGGCCTGGCTGGGCACGGTCTGCACGAGGGTCCGCGTCGCGTAGGGCGGCGGGACCGCCGGTCCGGGCGTTCCGGCGCGCGGGCCGGGTGCGCTACGCGGCCTGCAGCGTCTCCCGCCCGGCCGCCTCGGCCAGCTGTTCGGCCGGCACGCCGTGCTCGGCGGCCAGGCGCACCGCCGCCTCGAGGTCGAGCTCGGCGGTGTCCACCGCCCAGGCCGCGGACTCGCGGTCGGCCTCGGCCAGCCACTGCTCGGCAGGGTCGTCCGCGGCGCCCTCCTGCGCGATGAGCTGGTCGCACGCCCACAGCACGGACTCGACGACCCCGGCGGCGGCGTGCACGCGCTGCAGGAGGAGCTCCGTGAAGACCGGCCGCTCGTGCGGGGCGCACAGGGGCTGGGTCCGCCCGGGGTTCGCCGGGAGGGTCAGCAGATAGCCGCACGCACAGGCGTGGACCCGCTCGCCGGCCAGGGCGGCCTCGAGCACGGCCCGGTTGGCGTGACTGCCGGGCACCAGCGGGTCCAGGCGGCGCACCGCCATGGGGCCACCGCAGTGGACCGGCTCCTGGGGTCCCGTGCTCCCGGCGGCCTGCTCCGCGCCCCGCTCGGACGCGACCGGCGGCGCGGGCCACTGCGGCGCCGGCGGCAGCTCCACCGCACCGATCTCGAGGGTCGGGGCGGGGCTTGCTGGGGCGTCGTCGAGCACGGTCATGATGCACCTTCCGGTCGTTCTCCTCGGTCGCCGCGGCGGCGGCCACCGGTGCCCCCACCCAATCACAAACTGTGTAGCTTGTCTAACAATCAGTGCATCGAATCGTCAGTTCGTCTAGAGTGCGCTCCATGGCCACCCCCTCTCCTCGTCCGTCCGGATACTGGTACGGCACCGACCGTCCCGGGGCCGTCGAGGTGCTCGAGGCCCTGCGCGGCTACCGCACCGCGGAGCAGGCCGTGCGCCGGCGCACCCGGGAGTCGATGGGCATGGGGGAGAAGGACGTCCAGGCCCTGCGCCACCTCATGGAGGCCGACCGTGCCGGGGAGCCCCTGACCCCCCGCATGCTCGCCACGAAGCTCGGCATCTCCTCGGCCTCGACCACCGCGCTGCTGGACCGCCTCGCGCGCAGCGGCCACGTCGAGCGCCGTCCCCACCCCACCGACCGGCGCTCGCTGGTCATCGTCGCCACGCACGAGGCCGACTGCGAGATCCGGGCCACCCTCGGGCAGATGCACGAGCGCATGCACGCCGCCGCCGCGCGGCTGGGCCCCGAGCAGGCCGCGACCGTCGTCGCCTTCCTGCACGAGATGAGCGCCGCCGTCGACCCGGAGGGCACCGCGACCGCCGACCGGCACCGCTGAGGCCGCCGCACCGGCGCCTGCGGCACCCGGCGTCCCCGACCGTTCCCGCTCCACCGGGAGGGCCGCCCGGCGGCGCCGTCCTGTCCCCGCTACCGTCCACAACGGCGCCCCACGCCGGGCGGACGGTTCCGTCGTTGCGCGGATCCTTCTACGGTCGGAGCATGCGCGCGCAGTTCGTGGACGAGAGCGGACAGCCCGTCGACGTCTCGCTCGCCGTCGACGGGCTGGTGCTGGGCGCCCTCGTCGGGCTGGTCTCCTGGCTCGTCGGCCACTTCACCGCGCCGGTCCTCATGCTGCTCGTCACCCCCGCGCTGGGCGCGCTCGCCGTGTGGCGGATGTACTCGACCGTCGTGGCGCAGGAGGACGCACGGGCGCAGGAGCGGGAGGACGGCGCGCAGGAGGGCGCCGCGGAGCACTGAGGCCGTCTCCCGCGCCCCAGTAGGCTGGAGGGCAGCCACCCCCGCTCCCCAGGAGGATCCTTGCCCCCCACGCGCATCCTGACGGTCTGCACCGGCAACGTCTGCCGTTCGCCCCTGGCCGCGGTCGAGCTGCAGCACGGGCTCGACGCCGTGTCCCCGGGCGGGTTCGAGGTCACCAGCGCGGGGCTGCACGCCCTCGTTGACGACGCCTTCGAGCACCGGGTCGGCGCCCTCGCCCGCGAGCGCGGCCTCGACGCCGACACCCACCGGGCCCGGCAGCTCACCGCGCAGATGCTGACCGACGTGGACCTCGTGCTCGTCATGGCCCGGGAGCACCTGCAGCCGGTGCTGCAGCTGTCCCCGCGGCTGCTCAAGCGCACGTTCCCGCTGCGGGAGTTCGCCCGGGTCCTCCAGTACGTGGCCGGGGACCCCGCGCTGGATGCCGCCGTGCCCGCCGACCGTGCGGAGCGGTGGGCGTGGCTGCGCAAGCAGGCCCCGCGGCTGCGCCAGCGCGTGCCGGTGCGCCAGGCCGAGCGCAACGACGTGATCGACCCGTACCGTCGGCCGGACGCCGTCCTCGAGCAGATGGCCGACGAGCTGCTCGAGGCGACCGGCGCGATCGTGGCCTGGGAGCGCCGCCACGCCGAGCGGGCGGGCACCGTCCCGCCGCCGCAGGGCGCCGGCGGCTGAGCCCGGGAGCCCCGCGGGCGGTCCGGGTCCTCATCGGTCGGGGCGCGTGCGCTCCCGTCACCTCCAGGATGCGCCCGGACCCCGGTCTTGCCGCAAGCCCCCGGCCGGGGCGCACACTGCCGGGGCGGCGGTCCGCACGGGCGGCCGGAGGGCCCGGCCCCTGAGGGGCCGGGCGAGGAGCGGAGGACGCGATGACCGACGTGGTCGTGGCCGGCGGCGGGCCGACCGGGATGATGCTGGCAGCGGAGCTGCGGCTGCACGGGGTGGACGTGCTCGTGGCCGAGAAGCGCCTGCACCCGCCGGGGTTCGTGCGCGCCCTGGGCCTGCACGTGCGCAGCATCGAGGTGCTGGACCAGCGCGGGATGCTCCCGCGCTTCCTCGCCGAGGGCACCCGGTACCCGCTCCGGGGACTGGTCGCCGGCATCGACCGCCCCGCGCCCGAGGACCTGGACACGGCCCACCCCTGGGTCCTGGGGATCCCGCAGCCCGTGACCGACCGGCTGCTGGCCGAGCACGCCGCCGGGCTCGGCGCGCGGGTCCGCCGCGGCGCCGAGGTCGTGGGCCTCGACCAGGACGACGACGGGGTGGTGGTCCGGCTCGCCGACGGCACGCACGAGCAGTGCCGCTGGCTGGTGGGCTGCGACGGCGGGCGCAGCACCGTGCGCCGGCTGCTGGGGGTGGGCTTCCCCGGTGAGCCGGCGCGCACGGAGTTCCTGGTCGGGGAGATGGCGGCCACCGCCGCCCCGGAGGAGATCGCCGCCGTGGTCGCGCGGGTGCGGGCGACGGAGCGCCGCTTCGGCCTCGGGCCCCTCGGCGGCGGGCTGTGGCGCGGGGTCGTCCCCGCCGACGGCGTGGCGGGGGAGGGTGCGGGGCCGCCGACGCTCGAGGAGTTCCGCCGGCGGCTGCGGGCCGTCGCCGGCACCGACCTCGGCGTGCACTCCCCGCGGTGGCTCTCCCGCTTCGGGGACGCCACCCGGCAGGCCGAGCGCTACCGCAGCGGGCGGGTGCTGCTGGCCGGGGACGCCGCCCACGTCCACCCGCCGGTGGGCGGGCAGGGGCTGAACCTGGGGCTCCAGGACGCGTTCAACCTGGGCTGGAAGCTGGCGGCCGCGGTCGCCGGCCGGGCCCCGGAGCGCCTGCTGGACAGCTACCACGCCGAGCGCCACCCCGTGGCCGCCGACGTCCTGAGCACCACCAGGGCCCTGACGGAGCTACTCTCGCCCGAGCCCGGCCCGCAGGCCGTGCGGCGCCTGGTGGCCGAGCTCCTGGGGCTGGAGGACGTCCACCGGCACCTGGTCGGGAAGATCACCGGGATCGGCATCCGCTACGACCTCGGCGGCGGCCACCCGCTGGTGGGCCGCCGTCTGCGCGACCTCCCGCTGGCCCGGGGGCGGCTCTACGAGCGGATGCACACCGGGCGCGGCCTGCTCCTGGACGCCACCGGCCGGCTGTCCCCGGCGGGGTGGGCAGACCGGGTGGACCACGTCGTCGGGCCCTGGGCCACGCCGGTGGACCCGGAGGTCCAGGCCGTGCTGCTGCGCCCCGACGGGCACGCCGCGTGGGCCGGGGCCGACCGGCAGGGGCTGACGGAGAGCCTGGGCCGCTGGTTCGGCGCCCCCGCCTGAGCGCGGTGCGCCGCTCAGGCCTCCGGGACGCTCGCGATCTGGATGAGGTTGCCGCAGGTGTCGTCGAGCACGGCCGTGACGGCCGGGCCCATCCGGGTCGGGGGCTGCACGAAGCGCACGCCCAGCGCGCTGAGCCGCTCGTGCTCGGCCTGCACGTCCTGGACCCCGAAGCTGTTCCACGGGATGCCGTCGGCGACCAGCGCCTCCTTGAACGGGGTCACGGCCGGGTGCACGGAGGGCTCCAGCAGCAGCTCGACCCCGTCGGGGGCCTCGGGGGAGACCACGGTCAGCCACCGCGCGCCCCCGGCGGGGACGTCGGTCTTCAGCCGGAAGCCGAGCACGGTCGTGTAGAACTCCAGGGCCTGGGCCTGGTCGTCGACGAAGACGCTGGTGGTGGTGATGATCATGACGGGTCCTTCGGGTCGGCCGCCCCGGACGGGGACGGGAGGGTGTCCAGCCACGTGCGGGCCGCGGCCAGAGGGGTGGGATCGAGGTGGTGGACGGTGGTGCGCCCGGCGGTCGTGGCGGTCACCAGCCCGGCCTCGCGCAGCACGGCCAGGTGCTTGGTCACGGCCTGGCGGGTCATGGCCAGCCCGTGGTTCTCGATCAGGCGCACGGTGAGCTCGAAGAGGGACTGGTCGTTGCGCGCGGCCAGCTCCTCCAGCAGGATCCGCCGGGCCGGGTGCGCGAGGGCCTGGAAGAGGATGTCCACGACCGCAGAATAGGCAACTTGCTGGTTGCCGGTCAAGAGGTGTGCGCGGCCGCCCGCGGCCCGTCGTCGTCCCTGCGCTAGTCTCGGCACGGTCGGGCCCTGCCGCCCCGGGCACCGCACCGCAGGAGAGGTCCTGCCGGGCCCGGTGCGGGGCGTCCGGGGAGGGAGGCATCCGATGCGCCACGAGGTCTGGCCCGTGGTCCACGCCGAGCGGGCCGCCCTGGCCGCCGACCTGAGACGCGTCCCGCGCGCCCGGTGGAACACGCCGTCCTTGTGCCCGGGCTGGGACGTCCACGACGTGCTCGCCCACCTCGTCGACGACGCGAGGACCACCCGGCTCGGCTTCCTCCGGGGTCTCGTGGCCGCCCGCCTCGACTTCGACGCCCTCAACGCCCGCGGGACCGCGCGCGAGAGGGCCGAGGACCCGCAGCGGACCCTCGCGCGGTTCCGGGCCGTGGGCACCCGCACCACCAGCGCCCCGGCGGCCCCGGCCACCCGCCTGGTCGAGGTCTTCGTGCACGGGGAGGACATCCGCCGCCCGCTGGGGCTGTCCCACGCCTGCCCGCCGGGGCCCGTGGCGGTGGCCCTGCGCCACCAGGCCGCCACCCGGGTGTCGTTCGGCGGCGGCCGGGAGCGCATGGACGGCCTGCGCCTGGTGGCCACGGACACCGACCTGGTCCTCGGGGCCGGCGCGGAGGTCCGCGGCACCGCGCTGGCCCTGCTGCTGGCGGTCTCCGGCCGCCCGGTGCGGGCGGGGGAGCTCACCGGCCCGGGTTCGGCCCGGCTGACCGACTCCTGACCGGTCGGAGTGGTGGGTCCGCGGCCCTCGGGCTCAGGAGCGGTCCACGCGGTCGCTGGCGGCTCCGGTCAGGACGCGGGCTGTGTCGACGAGGTGCGCGGTGCGCTCGGCCGCCCGCCGCGGGACCCAGGCGGGCATGCGCGCGTACCACCCCAGGTCGTCGCGGCACCGGGCGCGCAGGACCGAGCCCGACCCGGTGTCCGTGGCGGTGACGGTCAGCTCGGCGGGCAGGGCCCGCCGGCCCCGGGCCGAGGCGGCGCCGGTGAGGCGGAAGCGCAGGTCCGAGCCGACCGTGACGACCACGCGCCGGTGCTCCCGGCGCACCCCGGCCCGCTCGGCCGCGAAGTGCTCGGCGAGCCGGTCCAGGGCCTGGGCGGGCGGCAGTCCGGAGGTCCACTCGTCCTCGAGCACCACGCGCTCATGGCGCGGCGCCCGGCGGGCCCACCGGCCGACGGCGGTGCAGGCCGCGGCCCCGACCACCGGCCAGCCCGCGGCCGCCCACCACGGCAGGTCCGCCCGGAGGAGCAGCCACGGCGGGACGAGGAGCAGCACAGCCCCCGCGGCTCCCGCAGACCAGCACGGTCCGGTGCGCATGGCGACCCCCGTTCCCGGCCGCCGAGCCCCCGCCGGCCGTCCTCACTGTCTTACGGGGCGGGGGTTTGCCATCGCAAGACACGGATGCGGGGACAGCGACACCCCGCGGTCCTGCCGGTCGCCCCGTCGCGGGCCGGCCGCTCCTCGCCGCGGCCCGCCCCGGCGCCTCCGGAACGATCCGGAGTGCCTGGGCTGGTAGCGTGGACGGCGTCGAAGGGGAGTAGTTCCCCGGCCGTCCCCGGGCGGCCGCTGCGGCGTGTCGACATACTGGTCGCTTCCGATGGGGGCCCGGCACGCCACCCGAGCCCGTCAGGGCCCGGGCGAACGAGACCTTCGGCCGGACACCGCTCCGGCCGAGGTCCACCGTCCGCCGGTGCCGCCGCCGGGGCCCTGCCTCGAGGACGACCATGACCCCTTCCTCCGACTCCCCGGCCACCGCTCCGGTGACCCACGAGCCCACCCCCGCCGAGATCCGCCGCTGGCGCCGCTACCTGGCCGACGAGCGCGCCGAAGCCGCCGTCTACCGCGACCTGGCCGCCCGCCGCACCGGCGAGGAGCGGGAGATCCTGCTCGGCCTGGCCGAGGCCGAGACCCGTCACGAGGACCACTGGCGCACCCTGCTCGGACCCCACGTGGGCCACCCCCGCCGCGGGTCGCTGCGCTCGCGGCTGCTCGGCTTCCTCGCCCGCCACTTCGGCTCCGTGTTCGTGCTGGCACTGCTCCAGCGCGCCGAGGCCCGCTCCCCGTACGAGGCCGACGACCACGCCACCGACGCGATGGCCGCCGACGAGCAGATCCACGAGGAGGTCGTCCGGGCGCTGGCCACCCGCGGGCGCAACCGCATGGCCGGCAGCTTCCGGGCCGCCGTCTTCGGCGCCAACGACGGCCTCGTCTCGAACCTGGCGCTGGTCATGGGCATCAGCGCCAGCGGCGTGGGCAGTTCGGTCGTGCTGCTGACCGGGCTGTCCGGGCTGCTGGCCGGGGCCCTGTCCATGGGGGCCGGCGAGTACGTCTCGGTCCGGTCCCAGCGCGAGCTGCTGGAGGCCTCCACCCCCAATGCCGAGACCCGCCACAAGGTCCCGCTGCTCGACGCCGAGGCCAACGAGCTGGCCCTGTTCTACCGGGCCCGCGGCCTGGGGGCCGAGGAGGCCGAGGCCAAGGCCGCCGCGGTCCTCGGCGGCGGGCACGCCGAGCACACCGGGCCCTCGCCGGCCGTCGGGACCGACGAGCACGAGGCGGTCGGCACCGGCCTGGGGGCCGCCGCCTCCAGCTTCTGCTTCTTCGCCTCCGGTGCGGTCCTGCCGATCCTGCCTTATCTCTTCGGGCTCGAGGGCACCGTGGCGGTGGTCGTCGCGGCCGTGGTCGTGGGGCTGGCGCTGCTGTCCACCGGCACGGTCGTGGCGCTGCTCTCGGGCAGCTCCCCGGTGCGGATGGCGCTGCGCCAGCTCGCCATCGGCTACGGCGCGGCCGGGGCCACCTACGCCCTGGGCCTGCTCTTCGGCACCACGGTCGCCTGAGCGGTGCGCACCCCGACGACGACGGAGCCGCCGGCGCTGCCGGATTGATGACCGTTCAATGATCAGTCGAGACGCGGCAGACGAGTACTCTCTGGTAGCTTCGTGGCGGCACTGGCTCACGCCGCTGCCGCGGGCACCGGGGCCAGCATCCCTCGCCGCGCCCCGTGCACCGCAGAACTCACACCTCCGCCGGTGTGAGGGAAACGCCCTCGTCCCGCCGGACGGGGGCGTTTTTTCCTGTCCGCGGACCGCGGACCGCGGACCGTGGTCACGGACCGGTGCCCGTGGACCACCGGCCGCGGGGCAGGTGCTCCGGGCAGCAGGGACTGCCCCGGGGCCGGTGTGCGGCGGGGCGGTGACGGAGTCGACGTTGCCGCCCCGAGCCCGGTGTGAGAACTTCGGGGAGAGCCCGCGCCACGCAGGGCTCCCGGACGAGGGGCGCCGTACCCGGTGTGCGACAAGACGGCCCGTGGAGGTCTCGTCATGTCCTGGTTCGTCCTCGTGCTCTCCGGCGTGCTCGAAGCGGTGTGGGCCACCGCGCTGGGCCGGTCGGAGGGGTTCACCAAGCCGGTCCCGTCCGTCGTCTTCTTCGCCGCCCTGGCCGCCAGCATGGCCGGGCTGGCCTGGGCGATGCGCGAGCTGCCGGTCGGCACCGCCTACGCCGTGTGGGTCGGCATCGGCGCCGTGCTCACCGTGGTCGTCGCGATGACCACCGGTGAGGAGTCGGTCTCGGCGCTGAAGATCCTGTTCCTGACGATGATCGTCGGCGGGGTGGTCGGGCTCAAGCTCGTCCACTGACGCCCGTCAGCCGGCGGGAGCGCTCACGCGAGGGCCCGGCGCATCAGCACCCGCGGGAAGCCGTTGAGCACCGAGGAGGTGTCGGCGGCCTTGGCGAACCCGGCCCGCTCGAACATCGCCCGGGTGCCGACGAAGGCCATGGTCGTGTCCACCCGGCTCCCGCGGTTGTCCACGGGGTAGCCCTCGACGGCCGGGGCGCCGTGTCCCCGGGCGTGCTCGACGGCCCCCTCGAGCAGGGCCTGGGCGATGCCGCGGCGCCGGTGGCCGGCGCGCACCCGGAAGCACCAGATGCTCCACACGGGCAGGTCGTCGACGTGGGGGATCGTCCGGCCGTGGGTGAAGGCGTGCAGCTCCGCCCGTGGTCCCACGCCGCACCAGCCGACGACCAGGTCGCTGTCGTAGGCGAGCACCCCGGGCGGGACCGGCCGGGCGCACAGCTGCCGGACCCGCTCGGCCCGCTCCCGCGGGGCGAGCGCGCGGTTCTCCTTCGACGGGAGGCGGTAGCTGAGGCACCAGCAGACCGCCGAGTCGGGGTTGCGCGGGCCGAGGATCGCGGCGACGTCGTCGAAGCGTTCGGCCGTGGCGGGACGGACGGGAAACGCGGGGGTGGTCATGGCCGCTCCTGGGGAACCCTGCCGGTGGGATCCAGGGTTGAGCGGGTGCCGGGGGAGGGCGAGACCGTGGGGCGGGCGGGCTCAGCGGCCGCGGCGGACCCGGTCGAAGGTCTCGCGGGCGATCGCCCAGGAGGTCTTGCCGACGTCGAAGTGGTCGGTGAGCATGTACACCCCGACCCAGCACTGGTAGGTCCACGACCGCTCGAGGAACCCGGGGTCCTTCGGCCCGGTGTAGCGGGCGTGGACGGCCCGGACGAACTCCTGCCCGTACTCGTGCAGCTCCGCGAAGTCCACGGCCGGGTCGCCCAGGCCCATGTCGCTGAAGTCCAGCACGGCCAGCGCCGCGGCGTCGTCGTCCCACAGCAGGTGCCGGGAGTAGACGTCGTTGTGCACGGGCACCGCGGGCAGCCTCTCCGCCAGCAGCGCGTCGACGGCGGCGAGCATCGCCTCTGCGTCGGCGAGCTCCTGCCGGCTCAGCACGGCGGGCAGGTGCGCCGCGGCCGCGGCCCGGACCTCCCGCTGGTCCTCCGGCAGTGAGACCGGCGCCAGGCGCTCGAGCGGGGTGCCGGCCACGGGGGCGGTGTGCAGACCCGAGAGGAAGCCGGCGAGCTGGTCCACGACCGCCGCGCGCGCCGGGGCGTCCAGGGCGGCGAGGACCTCCGGCTGCAGCGTGCGCCCGGGCAGCAGCGGGTAGCCGGCGAACGAGCCGTCGGGGGCCGTCCGGTCGTAGCGGGGCACGCGCACGGGCAGGCGCGGGGCCAGGTGCTCCAGGACCGCGACCTCCCGGGCGAGGCTCTGCACGTACGGCTCCTCCTGCGGGAAGCGGAACACGAGGGCGTCGTCCAGGACCACGACGACGTGGTCCCAGCCCTCGGTGATCCGCCGCGCCCGGTCCCACCGCAGGTCCGGGAAGGCCGCGGCGATCCGCTCCAGCTCGTCCATCGGGTGCTCCGTCCGCCGTGACCGGGCGGGATCCCGGTGCTCCGGCGCCGACGGTACCGGGCCGCACGGCACGGCGCGCACACCCGTTCTTGCGCATTCCGCAAGACCCGGTGCGGTTGAGGCATTGGCTGGCTACCGTGGAGGGCATGACGACCCCCGCGCACGCCGACGCCCAGGAGCACCCCGCCCACGGACCCCACGGGTCCGGACAGCACGGGGGCGGACAGCCCGGAGCAGGCCACGCCGGTTCCGGCCACCAGGCCCCCGGCGGCGAGGCCGAGCACGCCGAGCTCCTCGCGCTGGACGCGGCGTTGGCCGCGCCGACCGTCGAGCGGGTGGTCGACGAGGTGGCCCGCCACCTGGCCGCGGAGCCGGCCGCGGTCCTCGACCTCGGCTGCGGCCCCGGCGGGGGCACGCTGGCCCTGACCCGGCGCTTCCCGTCCGCGTCCGTGACCGCGGTCGACCGCTCCCCGGTGATGCTCGAGCGCGTGCGCACCGCCGCCCGCGCGGCAGGGCTCGGCGGCCGGGTGCGCACCGTGCCGGCGGACCTCTCCGGGGCCTGGCCCTCCCTGGACCGCGCCGACCTTGTGTGGGCCGCCTCTGTGCTGCACGAGCTCGCCGATCCGCAGCCCTTCCTCGGCGGCGCCCGCGCGGTGCTGCGGCCCGGCGGACTGCTCGCGGTCGTCGAGCTCGACGGGCTGCCCGGGTTCCTGCCCGCCGACCCCGGGGCCGGGCGGTCCGGGCTCGAGGACCGCTGTCACGCGGCCCTTGCCGCGGCGGGCTGGAGCGCCCACCCCGACTGGCGCCCGGTGCTCGAGCGCGCCGGCCTCGAGGTCCTCGCCGTGCGCACCGTCGACACCGTGGCCCCGCCCGCCGGGGCGGGGACCACCCGCTACGCCCGGGCCTGGTTCGCCCGCATGCGCCCGGCCCTCGAGGGGCGGCTGGCCGCCGGCGACCTCGCGGTCCTCGACGCGCTCCTGGACCCGGAGGACCCCGCGGCGCTGCGCCACCGCCGGGACCTGGCCTTCCGCAGCGGGCGCACCGTCTGGATCGCCCGCCGCCCCTGATCCGGCCGCCGCACCGGCACCCGTCCCACCCGCCCCACCGCACGAGGAGGTTCCCGTGACCCGTCAGACCCGCCCCGAGACCTGCGACGTCGTCGTCGTGGGAGGGGGTGCGGCCGGCCTCAGCGCCGCCGTCGCCCTGGCCCGCTCCCTGCGCTCGGTCGTCGTCGTCGACGCCGGCGAGCCCCGCAACGCCCCCGCCGCCGGCGCCCACAACGTCCTCGGCCGCGAGGGCGTCGCCCCGCTCGAGCTGCTGGCCGCCGGCCGGGCCGAGGCCGAGGGGTACGGGGCACGGGTGCGCGCCGACCGCGCCGTGGCCGTGCGGCGGGCCGACGACGACGGCTTCGCGGTCGAGCTCGCCGGCGGCGCCGTCCTGCGGGCCCGGCGCCTGCTGCTGGCCACCGGTCTCGTCGACGAGCTGCCCGAGCTGCCAGGCCTGCGCCCCTACTGGGGGACCGGCGTGCTCCACTGCCCGTACTGCCACGGGTGGGAGGTCCGCGGCCGGCGGATCGTCGTGCTCGGCAGCAGCCCGAACAGCGTCCACCAGGCCCTGCTCTTCCGGCAGCTCAGCGAGGACGTCGCGCTCGTGCGCCACACCATGCCCGACCCGGGCCCGGAGGCCGCGGAGCAGCTGGCCGCCGCGGGCATCGCCGTGGTCGAGGCCACCGCCGCCGGGGTCCGCGGCGCCGACGGGGTGCTGCGGGCCCTCGTCCTGTCCGACGGCACCGAGCTGGCCGCCGACGCCGTCGTCGTCGCCCCGCGCTTCGCGGCCCGCACCGGGCTCTACGAGCAGCTCGGCGGGACGCCCACCGACCACCCCTTCGGTGCGTACGTGGCCGGGGACCCCACCGGCCGCACCGAGATCCCGGGGGTGTGGGTCGCCGGCAACGCCGCGGACCTCTCCGCGATGGTCTCGGTCGCCGGCGGCGCCGGCGTGCTGGCCGGGGCGGCGATCAACGCCGACCTCGTCCGCGAGGACGTCGAGGCCGCCGTCCGCGCCCGCAGCGCGGCCCCTGCGCGCACGGGCTGAGGTTCCCGGCGGCCGCGCCCGGGGGGCTGTGCTCCCGGGGTCCGCGCGCGATCATGGTCGTGGAGGACACCACGAGCACCGAGGAGCCGCCGTGACCGGAGAAGCCGTCGTCGTCGGGGCCGGCATCGCCGGGCTCGCCGCCGCCCGGGGACTGCTCGCCGCGGGCTGGCGGGTGCAGGTGCGCGAGCGCTCGGACGGACTGCCGGTCACGGGCACGTCCCTGGGCATGTGGCCGGCGGCGATGCGGGCCCTCGACGACCTCGGTCTCGGCGAGGAGGTCCGTGCCGCCTCCGTCGAGGCCCGCGGCGGCCGGATCCTGCGCCCGGACGGCCGGGCCCTGGCCCGGCTGGGCCCTGAGCGCAGCGTGCGGATGGTGCCCCGCCCCGTCCTGCTGGAGGCCCTGGCCCGGGACCTGCCCCCGGGCACGATCGCCTGGCACCGACCGGCCGGGGACCCGGGCCTGCTGCCGGACGCCGACGTGGTCGTGGCGGCCGACGGCGTGCACAGCCCCGTCCGCACGGCCCTGTTCGGCGTCGCCGAGCGGCCGCTGGGCACCGTGGCGATCCGCGGGCGGGCGCTGCTCCCGGCCGAGGGCGTCACCGAGACCTGGGGGCCCGGCCGGATCTTCGGCATCACCCCGTACGACGCCATCAGCACCTACTGGTACGCGTGCTTCCGCGCCGAGCTGCTGCCGGAGCCTCCGCCCGCCGGCGCGACGGCGGAGGTGCTGCGGGGGCTCTACCGCGGCTGGCACCCCGCCGTGCAGCAGGTGCTGGCCGCCCTCGACGAGACCTCGCTGGACCGGCGGGAGCTGCTCGACGTCCCGCCGCTGCGCTCCTACGTCACCGCCCGCACCGCCTTGGTCGGCGACGCCGCCCACGCCATGGCGCCCAACCTGGGGCGGGGTGCGGCCGAGGCCCTCGTCGACGCGACCACGCTGGTCGACGCCCTGACCGAGGATGCCGAGCCGCTCGTCGACGAGGCCGGGGTCGCGGCCGCCCTGCGCCACTACGACGCCGTGCGCCGGCCCCCGACGACCCGCCTCGTGCGCGCGGCCCGCCTGCTCAACCGGATGAGCACGGGCCACCGCCTCGTGCGCCCCCGGGACCTGGCCCTGGCGGCCGTGGGCCGGCTGGTGTGACGTCCGGTCGGCACATCGGGGCCGTCCAGCGCGGACCCAGGCCCGCAGGGCACGGTGGGGAGCACGGCCGGATGTCGGCCCGATCGGCCCGATGTGACAACTAAGGGTGCTGATCAGTAGAGTGGGGAACGGCCGACCGGCGCCGGACCGGCCCCTCTCCCCGGGCGGACATGACCGGGGAGATGCGGGAGCGTTCCGTGCGCGTCCGGCCACGAGGTCCGCAGCCGGCTCCGGGGGTGCCGGCGCGGCGGCTCGGCTCCGCCGGGCGGGAATGTTTCGGACCCGCCCGCCGCGGGCCGTGCTCCGGCACGGTGCGGTGTGCCGCTGCTCTCGGGAGAGGGGGGCGGCACGCCGTGGCGACCGGCTCGACCGTTGCAGGACCGGATGCACCGACGGGGGCGCTCTCGACCAGGAGCGCCCCTTCGTCGTGCCCGGGGAGGTCGCACGGCTTCGCACAGGCCCGTCCGGGCCCCGCCGGTCCTAGCATGGGCGGTGGGCGCGGGTCGTCCGCGGCCGGACAGGTGAGGAGCTCCCATGCGCGCGGCACGGTACTACGGCAGGAACGACATCCGGATCGACGACCTCCCCGAGCCCGAGGTCGGTCCGGGCCAGGTGGGCATCGAGGTGGCCTGGTGCGGGATCTGCGGCACCGACCTGCACGAGTACCTCGAGGGCCCGATCTTCTGCCCGACCCCCGAAACGCCCCACCCGATCTCGGGGGAGACCGCTCCGGTGACGCTGGGGCACGAGTTCTCCGGCACCGTCTACGCCGTCGGGGAGGGCGTGGACGACCTGGAGGTGGGCCGGCACGTCGTCGTCGAGCCCTACATCATCCACGACGACGTCGACACCGGCCCGGAGAGCACCGACTACCACCTCTCGCCGGACATGGGCTTCATCGGCCTCTCCGGCCGCGGCGGCGGGCTCGGGGAGAAGATCGCCGTGCAGCGGCGCTGGGTCCACCCGATCGCCGACTCCGTGCCACTGGACCAGGCGGCTCTCATCGAGCCGCTGTCGGTCGGCTACCACGCGGTGCAGCGCTCCGGGGCGAAGGCCGGGGACGTCGCGCTCGTCGGCGGGGCCGGGCCCATCGGGCTGCTGACCTCCGCCGTGCTGAAGGCCCTGGGCGTGACCGTGGTCGTCTCCGAGCTCAGCCCGCTGCGCCGGCAGAAGGCCCTGGAGGCCGGCGTCGCCGACCACGCTCTGGACCCGCGCGAGACGGACGTCGTCGCGGCCGTGCGCGAGCTCACCGGCGGCCGGGGCGCGGACGTGGCCTTCGAGTGCACCAGCGTCCAGGTCGTGCTCGACACCCTCATGGAGGCGCTGCGGCCCACCGGCGTGCTGGTCGTCGTCTCGATCTGGGGCCACCGCTCCGAGTTCGACATGTTCACGCTCGTCATGAAGGAGATCGACGTGCGCGGGACCATCGCCTACGTCAACTCCCACCCGGCGACCATCGAGCTCGTGGAGTCCGGCAAGATCGACCTCGCCCCGTTCATCACGGGGCGGATCGGGCTCGAGGGGCTGGTCGAAGAGGGCTTCGACACCCTCATCCACCGCAACGAGACCGCGGTGAAGATCCTCGTCTCGCCCTCCGGCCGAGGGCTCTGACGTCGGGGCAGCCGGGCACGGGAGGTGGCCGCCGTGACCATGGACCGGGGGAGCAGTCCGCTGTGGGTGTGGTGGGACGCCCGCCGGGTCCACCGCCAGGGGGCGGAGGCGCTGCGCGCACGGCAGCGCGAGCGCCTGGCCGCCCTCGTGGCCCTCGCCCGCACGAGCTCCCCGTACTACCGGCGGCTCTACCAGGGGCTGCCGGAGCGGGTCGAGGACGTCACCGCCCTGCCCGTCACGGACAAGCGGGCGCTCATGGCCGCCTTCGACGAGGTCGTCACGGACCCGGCCGTCACCCGCGCGGCGGTCGAGGAGTTCGTGGCGGACCCGGCCCGGATCGGCGAGCGCTTCGCGGGGAAGTACCTCGTGGCGACCACGGCCGGCACCACGGGCACCCGCGGGCTGTTCGTCCTCGACGACCACTACTGGGCCGTCACGCAGGGGATGATGGCTCGGCTGAGCGCGGACTGGCTGCCGGCACGCGAGATCCTGCGGCTGATCGGGCGCGGGGGCCGCTTCGCCGGGGTCGTCGCCACCGGCGGGCACTTCCTGTCCGTGGCCGCGAGCACCCGGGAGCAGCGGGAGAAGCCGCGGCGCCACCGCCGGCTGCGGATCCTGTCGGTCCACCGGCCCCTGCCCGAGCTGGTCGCCGAGCTCAACGCCTTCCGGCCCCTGCTGCTGGGGGCCTACGCCAGCGTGCTGCGGCTGCTGGGCTCCGAGCAGGAGGCCGGGCGGCTGCGGGTGGCCCCGGTGCTCGTGCTCAGCACCGCCGAGGGCCTGCCCCCGGAGGAGCGGCACCGCCTCGAGCGGGCCTTCGGGGCGCCGGTGCGGGAGGTCTACGGGTGCACCGAGTCCGGCTACGCCGCCTCCAGCTGCGCCGAGGGGTGGCTGCACCTGGTCGAGGACTGGGTGATCCTCGAGCCGGTCGACGCCGCCCACCGCCCCGTGCCGCCGGGCACCGTCTCGGACACCGTTCTGATGACCAACCTCGCCAACCGGGTCCAGCCGATCATCCGCTACGACGTCGGCGACCGGGTGCTCGTGCGCCCCGACCCGTGCCCGTGCGGCAACCCCGCCCCGGCCCTGCGCGTGGAGGGCCGGGCCTCGGACGTGCTGAGCTTCCCCGACGACGACGGGCGCGGCCGGATCGCGGTGCCCCCGCTGGCCCTGGGCACCGTCGTCGACCGCACCCCCGGCGTGGAGCTGTTCCAGATCGTGCAGACCGACCCCACCGCCCTGACGGTCCGGCTGCTCCCGGCGGCCGGGACCGACCCGGAGCGGGTGCGGGCCGCGGTGCGGCAGGGGATCACGGGCCTGCTCGCCGGGCTGGGCCTGGCCCACGTCGCCGTGGACCTGGCGGCCGAGCCCCCGCAGCAGGGCCCGGGCGGGAAGGTCCGCACGGTCGTCCCGCTGCCGGCGGGCTGAGCGGCCTCCGACACGGAGCCGTCATGCGTCACGGTCCCGCCACGATCGGGGCGCCTGGAGGTCCCCATGGGGATCCTCAGCCGCCGCGACGCGCAGGGGCTGATCGTCGAGGAGCACCGCTGCTTCGACCTCTACCGGATGGCGGCCCAGCTCGGGCTCGTCCGAACGCTCAGGGCGTGCGCCAGTAGCGCTCCTCGAGCTGCCGGGCGACCCCGGTGCGGCGGGCCCGCCGGGCGAGCAGTCGCAGCACCGGCATCAGCGCCCGCCCCGGGCCGGGGAGGTTGATGTCGGACTCCACGAGGATCAGGGCGGCGTGGGAGAGCTTCTTCGGCCGCCCGTCCGCGTGGGTCAGCCCGTCGGAGGCCATCCGCTGCAGGGCCACGAGCCACTTCTCGAAGCCGGCGTGGGCGGGACGGACCTCGAGCACGAAGCGCAGGGTGCGCTCGCCGGCGGAGTGCCAGCCGTGCACGGCGCCCGGCGGGACGATCGTCTCCTCACCATCGGTCAGGACGACCTCCTGCCCGGCGACCCGGCCCTCGAGGGTGCCCTCGAACAGGTGCACGGTCTCGGTGTACTCGGTGTGGAAGTGCGGGAACACCGTGATCCCCGGTGCGTACTCGGCGTACATCAGGCTGTACTCACCGTCGGTCTCGGCACCCGTGCGCACCCACGTGAGCGCGGTGCCCTGCGCGGTGTCGCGGAAGGTCTCCCGGCCCTCGCGCAGCGCGGTGATCTGCTCCACGGTCCAGTTCATGGTCCTCGCCCCCACCGGCCAGGATACGACCGCACGGCCCCCGCGGACCCGGCCGTGGCCGGACCGCAATCTGTGACCCGCCGGGAACGGGCGGGGCTCAGGCCCGGCGCAGCGCGGGGGCCGGGTTCGGCAGCACGAAGGGCGTGCCGATGTCGGCCGGATAGCCGTAGTCGGCGCTGGCCACGGTGATGCGCTCCGGGGTGATCTCGCGGATGCGGACCTTCACCGGCTCGGGGTGGTCCTCGACGTCGAGCAGCCAGTCCTCGGCGAGGTAGCTCAGCCCGAGCTCCTCGAGCAGCGCCTCGGCGTCGGTGAGCTCCTGCGGGCCGGCGAGCTCGTTCCACATCAGGTCGATGGGCACGAACCGGCCGTCCTCGCTCAAGCGCAGGTAGCCCACGTGCTCGTTGTCGGATCCGCGGACGTGGGGGAACGTCGTGTCGTCGGCCATGCCCGCAGGCTATGCCACGGTGCGCCCGGGGTGGTGGAGGCGGGGCCGCTGCACCCGGGTGCCGCGGCCCCGCCGTGCTCAGACGAGCAGCTGGTGGGTGGCGAAGTCGCGGTAGAGGGTGCACCGTCCCACGAGCTCGTCGTGCGTGCCCGCGTCCAGGACCCGCCCGCCGTCGAGCACCACGATCTGGTCGGCGGTGACGACCGTGGACAGGCGGTGGGCCACGATGAGGGTGGTCCTGCCGCGGGCCATCTCGTCGAGGGCCTCGCCCAGCAGGGTCTCGGTGGTGGCGTCCACGCTGGCGGTCGGCTCGTCGAAGAGCAGCAGCCGCGGGTCCTGGAGGAGCACGCGGGCCCAGGCCAGGCGCTGCCGCTCACCGCCGGAGAGCACGGCCCCGTGGTCGCCCAGCTCGAGCTCCAGCCCCGCGTCCTGGCGGGCGACCAGGTCCTCCAGGCCCACCGCGGCAAGCACCCGGTGCAGATCCTCGTCGGTGGCGCCGGGGGCGGCGATGCGCAGGTTCTCGGCGAGGGTTCCGCCCAGCGCCGGCGCCCCCTGCTCGACGTAGGCCACCCGGCGGCGGTAGGCCTCGAGGTCGGCCTCCCGCAGGTCCTGACCCAGGCAGCGGACGGTGCCCTCGTCCGGGTCGGCGAATCCTTCGAGCAGGGACAGGACCGTCGACTTGCCGGCCCCCGAGGGGCCCACGATCGCGGTGCGCGACCCGGCAGGCACCGTGAAGGACACGCCGCGCAGCACCGGGTTCTCGCCGTAGCGGAAGTGCACGTCTTCGACGACGACGGCGGGCTCGCCGGGCCGGACCGGGCCGGTCGCCTCCGTGCTTCCGCCGCTGCGCTCCACGGGGCGCTCGAGCACCCGGCGGATGCGGTCGTAGGAGGCCAGGCCGAGCTGGATCTGGGTGTAGGCGCCCATCGCCTGGGTCACCGGCATCACCAGCAGGAACAGGTACATGATGAAGGCCATCAGCTCGCCCACCGTCATGGCACCCTGTGCCACGCGCAGCCCGCCGACCGCGAGGACCACGAGGAAGGCTCCCTGGATGCTCAGGGACATGATGGGCTGGACCCAGGCCTGGATCCGGGCCATCTCGATCCCGGAGGCCTCGGCCCGGCGGGCGAAGCCGGCCACGTTCTCGGCCTGCTCCCGGGTCGCGGCGCTGGAGCGCACCAGCACGATCGAGGACAGGGCCCGGTCGGCGGCCGAGGTCATGCGGGCGACCTCGGCCTGGGTGACCTCGCTGGTGCGGCGCATCCGGGCGCCCATGACGGTGACGCCCGCCCCGCCGAGGACGACCCCGGCCAGGGTGAGGGCGAACAGCAGCGGATCGAGGGAGACCATCAGCACGATGGCCGCCCCGAACATCAGCACCGCGGAGACCAGCTCGAACAGCCCCGAGGTGACGATCGTGCGCACCTGGCCGGTGTCGGAGCCGAGGCGGCTGATCCACTCGCCCTTCGGGGTCGCGGCGTAGTCGCGCATCGGCAGCCGCAGGAGACGGGCGATCAGCGACCGCCGCAGTCCGCCGATGAAGGCCTCGCCCGTGCGCTGGAGCATGTAGGACTGCGCGCCGCGCAGCAGGGCCTCGGCCACGGTGACGCCCACGAGCCACCACACCCAGGGGTTGTCCCCGCCACGGCTCGTGGCGTCGATCATGCGCTGCATCATCAGCGGCTGGGCCACGCCGAAGACCGTGGCGGTGAGGGAGAGCACGGCGACGACCACGAGGGCGGGCCGGTGCGGGGCCACGGCGGCGAGGAAGTCGCGGAACGCGCCCTTGGGGGCCATGGGCCGGGGGTGCTGCGGGGGCGGGCTCCCGTGGTTGTCGGCCATGGTCGTGTCCTCCGTGATCGGTGCCGGTGCTGTCATGCTTCCTCCTCGGGGTGGGTGCCGGGCGCAGGCCGGGTGCCGGGCGTGGCGCGCAGGACCCGGTCCAGGTCCGTGCCGCCCAGCACGGTCTGCTCCAGCACGTGCCACCGCACCCGGTCGGGCGGGGTGCCGATGGGTCCGGTGCGGTCGGCCACGGTGCGTGGCAGCCGGTCGGCGTCCAGGGCGTGGGGGTCCTCCACGAGGTAGACGGCGCCCCAGACGCCGTCCTGCGGGTTCGAGTACCAGGACTTGAGGGCGACGCCCGGCAGTCCGCGGTAGGCGGCCGCGCCGGGACCGCGGGCCCAGGTGCGCAGGTCCTCGAGGGAGGCGTGGTGCCGGTGCAGGTCCCACTCGGCGGTGACGACGAAGTGCACGGTGGTCGGGTCTCCGTTCAGGGGAAGGGGTGGGGCAGCACCGGGTCCGAGGCGTCCGCCCCGGGGCGCAGGCCCAGGCGGGCGGGCACCGTGTCGAGGCGGGCGATGCCCTCGATTCGGCGCAGGTGGTGGCCGAAGGTCATGGTCAGCGACCCGGTCACGAGCACCTTGACGCAGGTCAGGCCGGCGGCGCGGTGCTCGTCGGTGGTCTGGTCGACGACCAGCACCTCCTGTCCCTCCGCGGTGAAGCGCCCGACCATCTCGAGGAGGTCCTCCGTCAGGCTCGCTCCGGTGAACTGGCGGGGGTCCCGCTCGGCCTCGGCGAAGGAGACCTCGGGCCCCTCGTCGAGGAAGTCGAGGTGGTGGCGCATCCGGGGCGAGCCGAAAAGTGTGGAATGGTCCTCCATGGTCCGCACCAGGGAGAAGTCGTCGACCATCCGCTCGGCCCGCTCGGCGAGGGAGGGGAAGCGGGCGATGAAGTCGTTGAGGAACGGGCCGAGCTCGCTCAGGGCGTTGAGCGCGGCCTTCTCCAGGGACGGGTGGGCGCCGGCGGCGCAGACCAGGGCCGGACGGTCGCGGGCCGAGGGATCGGGGTGGCGTGCCAGCGCCCACACGGACGGGATGCCGTTCTCCGTGGTCTGGTCGTGGAGCTGGACCCGGTAGCCGGTCTCGCGCTCGATCATCCGCAGCTGCGCCTCGACGGGATGGTCGCGGGCCGTGGCGGGGCGCAGCCGGGGCAGCGCGAGGCGCCGGTACCAGGCCAGGAGGAAGGCGTCACGCTCGGCCACCTCGAGCAGCCCGTGCAGCGCGGCCTCCTCGGGGGCGGAGCCCAGGGCGCAGCCGTTGGAGACCTCGTACAGGTAGGGGGCGGGGCCCGTGTCGTGGGCGACGTAGTAGTAGGCCTGCGACTCCAGCACGAGCCGGGGACGGTCGTGGAGGAAGGAGTGGGCCCACACCCAGCGGTACGGCGCGTGGGGGTCGAAGTCGCGGTAGTGGTTGCCGGGATCGGCGTAGGTCGCCGCCGGGTGGGCGCCGAACAGGCGCGGGTCCACCGCGTCCTCGCCCAGGTCGGCGAACGAGGCCTCCACGATGGTGCGCCGCCCCCCGGGCTGGACGCCGCCGTAGCGCTCGAGCGCCTCGAGGATCGCTGTGGCCTCGCTCTCCTCGTAGTCGCGGCTGCGGCCGAACCCGGGCTCGACCCACTCGTGGCGGCGCAGCTTCATCAGGGCCCCGGCCACGGCGAGACCGCCCTGGGTGTCCCGGCGCAGGGAGTGCAGCACTCCGCAGAACTCGTCGACGTAGAGCTCCTTGAGCTCGTCGAGGCGCTGGACGGGATCCTCGTACCGGTAGGAGCGGGGTCCCTGCTTGCGCCGGTGGCCGAGCGTCGGACGGGCGTCCTCGGCCCGGTCCGCGGGCAGGTTGCCGCAGACCCGGCACAGGGGGTCGGGCAGATAGCGGTGAGTGGTCGGGGCCAGGGTCTGCGCGTCCACCCTGATCGCGGCCCGGGCCGGGAACGGGTCATCGTGGGCCACCAGACTGCGGGCGACGGCCAGGACGGTCCCGGCGAGGTCGGCCGGCTCGGCGCAGCGGGTGAGCGGGGGGTCGGCGGCGACCCACTGCGCCTCCGCCTCCTGCACCTCGAGGTGCTTCGGGTTGGCCAGGCGGTGGCGGGTGAGCAGGCAGGCGGGGCAGCCGGGGCGGCGGGGGTCGTGGGCGACGACCAGTGCTGCGCCAGGGCGCAGCACCACGGCGACCTCGGGGCCGGCGGGGGCCCGGCGGCCGGTGGCGAACGCGTCGGCGGTGCCGACGCGCAGGGACCAGCCGGTGCCGTGCGCCCGGAGGGCGGGGGCATGCTCCAGCAGGTGCTGCTCCACGGTCCGGCGGTAGCGGGACCAGGTGCGCATCTCGGGCAGGACGGCGGTCATGGGTCAGGCACCTCCGGGGACGAGCAGGACGAGGGAGCGGTGGGGCAGCGCGGCGTCGAGGGCCGGGCCACCGCGCAGGGGGACGACCACGGGTGTGCCGTGCTCACCCAGGACGGTGTCGAGGTCCGCGGCGGCCCGGGGGTGCTGGCCCGGCCCCGGGTGGGGGGCCGCCCACGTGCGGGGGGCAGCGGCCTCGTTGCCCGGGTCCTGCCCCTGGTGGTGGAGCAGCGCCTGGACGACTGCGTTCCGCACCGCCTCCCGTTCGCCGTGCAGGGAGACGCCCGCGACGACCGTGCCGGGGGCCACCGGCAGCGCGACGAGGGCGAAGGGCAGCCCGGTGGCCACCAGCAGCTCGCCCGGGTCCTGGTGAAGGGCGAGCAGGTCCGCGCCGGGCGCCGCGGGCGGCAGGGCGGCGCTGCGCCACGGGCCCCGGCCGTGCTGCAGCACGAGGTGGGCGGCCAGGCGCACGGCTGCGGCGCGTGCGCTGCCGGCGGCGGTGGCCCCGAGGGCGGCGGCCGCGCGGCCCTCGGCGAGCCGGCGCTCGACGTCCCGGCGGGGCAGCCGCACCGGCTCACGGGGAGCCGGTGCGGCCTCCTGGAACCGGTGCGCCGTGACCTCCGGAGCCAGGCGGGAGAGGCCGTGCTCGAGGACGGCCTCTCCGACCGCGCGTCCGCGGGCCTCCTCGAGGCTCCACCCGTGGCCGGTCACCGTGCGGAGCGCCCCGTCGTCCAGGCGCACGCGGCAGGCGGAGAGCTGCAGGGGCAGCTGCCGCAGACCGCTCTCGGTGGGCACGCCCAGGGGACTGGTGACGTCGTCGACGAGCGGGGCGCAGCGGCGCGAGAGCACGAGCGGGTCCGCGAGGTCCTCCGCCGGCCGGTTCAGGGCGGCGGGTGCCGGCGCGGTCCCCTGGGCCGGGTCGGGAAGCTCGTGGACGAGCCGGTGCTCGTCCAGACGGTAGGGGACCCACCCGAGCCGGACGCAGCGGTCGCTGCCGGCCGCGGTCAGCAGGGTCCGGGACAGCCACGGCACCCAGGCCTCCCAGGAACGGTCGTCCGGGTCCGGGTCCGATGCGACACCGGCCCGTTGCAGGTGGCGGAGCAGCTCGGCGGCGCCGGTGCCCCGGGAGGACCCGGCCCCCGGGAACAGCCCCAGCCACAGCTGCTCACCGGTGACGACCACCCGGAGACCGGTCTCCGTCCCGGTGGACGTGCCGTGGTGGACGGTGCCGTCCACGCACCCCGGTGCGGTGCCGTCCACGCACCCCGGTGCGGTGCCGGCCCCGACCGTGCAGGCGGCGCCGGCGGCCCGGAGCCGCTCGCCCAGCCGGCCGGCGAGCGCGGCGGACGCCGGGTCCCCGCCGTGGGTCAGCCGCACGCGGGCAGCCCCGGACGGGACCGGTGCCCCGGGCGCGGCGACGACCGCACCGCGGGTGGTCAGGGCCTCGAGCAGCCGGCGCATCCGGTCCCGGGCCGCCGGGGGCAGGGGGGCGAGCAGCTGCTCCTCGGGCACCGGTGTGCCCAGGCGGGAGCGCAGCCAGTCCACGGGAGCGCCGAGGCCGGTGCCCTTGAGCTGGTGGGCACCGCCCTCGTCGTGGACGAGGACCCCCCAGTCGTGGGTCGTGACGACGGCGGTGGCGGACCACTGCAGGGACCCGGCGCTCATGCGGGACGCTCCTGGAAGCGCTCGTCGGGGTGCGGGGTGCCGAGGAGGAGCTCCCCGACGCTGGTGCACTCCAGGGGGTCGAGCCCGGTGGCGCGGGAGAACAGGTCGCTGTCGCCGCTGCCGATCGCACAGGCGGCCAGGCCCATGTCGGTGGCCACGAGGTACATCGTCTGCATGAGCACTCCGACGTGCTTGAGCATCACGGCGTAGCCCATCTGTTCGTACTTCCACAGGATGCGCCCGAAGCGCGGGGCCATGAGCACCGTCACCTGCGGGGGAGCGTCCACGGTCGAGGAATGGGCGGCTTCGCGCAGCAGGGCCGCGACGTCCGGGTGCCCGAGTCCTTCCCGGACGGGGGCGAGCCCGTGCTCGGCGGGGTCGTAGCGCCACAGCCCGGGGGAGAGACCCTGCACGCGGCGGACCAGGAGGTAGAGCTCGGTCTCGTAGACCGATCCGCCCGAGGGGTAGGGCTTGCTGCCGTACTCGACGCCGTCGACCTCCTGGGCGAGCCGCAGCCGGGCGGTGCGGTGGAGGAACTCGCCGAGGCGGTGCCGGTCCAGCGGGGCCTCGTCGTCGTGACGGCGGACCGAGCGGCGGTCCTCGAGAGCCCGGTGCAGGCTCAGGGACCGGGCGCCGATGGTCGCGGGGTCCACGGGGTCGAAGCGGACGGTGACCGCTGCGGCGCCGTCGGGCCGCAGCGGCGGGGGCGGGAAGGCGCCGCGGGCCCAGAAGGTGCCCCCGAAGCCGCGCTCGCGCCGGTAGCGGCGGGAGCGCTCGTGGAACCACAGCTCGTGGGCCGACCACTGGCGGTGCCCGAGGTCCTCGCGCTCCTCCCGGGGGTCGACGAGGACGCCGCACCACAGCAGGAGCTGCTCCTCGAGGCCGGTGCGCCCCGGACCCTCGAGGCACCGGTGGGTCTGCTCGAGGTCCGGGAAGCGGAGGTCGCACCAGGAGTGCGGTGCCTCGAGGCGCCAGCCGTCGTCCGCGGGCACGAGCACGGCGTGCCGGGACAGGTGCGGCTGCGGGACGGAGCGCGGCCGCCGGTGCGGCGGCCGGCGCCGCGGGAGGACGGTGACCCCGTGGGCCGAGCCGGTGCCGACGGTGACGGTCAGCCAGCCGTCATCGAGCAGCTGCTCGGGCAGGTCCGTGCCGGGCAGGGCCGGCCCGCCGTCCAGCAGGCCGGGGTCGGCCTCGACGCCCTCGGGACTGCCGAGGCGGGTGAGCAGCTCCTCGGTGGCTGCGTCCCACCGGGCCAGGGTGCGGCTGCGGGGCCAGCGCACGAGCACCGCCCGGCCGGCGTCGCGGGCGAGCCAGACGTCCGGGGCGAGGCCCAGGCGCAGGGAGGCCGAGGATCGGGCGGGGGACGGGAGCCGGGGTGCGGTGGCGGTCTCAGGCACGGGAGAGGCCTTTCAGGACGTCGGCGGCGGTGGTGCGGGTCAGGTCCTGCGCGGCGAGGGTGAGCAGGTGGCAGGTGTAGAAGCGGTGGTGGGGGCTCAGACCCAGCTTGCTCAGGTGCCGGTAGGCGAGGTTGAGCACGAGCCGGTACCGGGCGAACCACGCGTCGTGGCGGACCGCGTCCTGCCAGCCGCGGTTGCGGCTCAGCGACGTGTGGAACGCGGAGGAGGAGAGCGCTCCGCCGGAGGCGGGCAGGGCGCTGCCGCCGAAGAGGGCCAGCGGGTCGGTGGCGTCGGCGACCGCGGCGAGGACGTCCGTGACGGCGGTGACGTCGGCGGGCAGGGTGCCCTCCGCCGCCTGGCGCGTGCGCTGCTCGAGCAGCCGGACCAGGGCCGGCCGGTGCCTTGCGTAGGCCTCGTCCCAGCGGGCACGGGTGCCGGCGGCGGCGTCCGTGGCGAGGTAGGCCTCGGCGTGGGAGGCGAAGGACGGGTAGGTGGCGCGCAGGTCGGAGTCGGTGAACCGGGCGGCGACGCCGGCGAGCAGGTCCAGGGCGTGGGCCTCGACGCGCCGCTCGCCCCGGGCGGCCCGGGCGAACAGCGTGAGCTCCGTCTCCAGCAGCCGGGTGTGCGCCTGCTCCACCGTGCGGTCGAGGTCGCTGTCGCCGCCACCGTCCTCGCGCGGAGGCCGGGGGCGCAGCAGGGCCCGGCCGTCCGGCAGCCACGGCTCCAGCGGCCCGGGACGCCGCTCGTAGCGGGCCAGCCGCCCGTGCAGCTCCCGGTGGCGCGCCGGGTCGGTCTCCGGGCCGGGGCCGAGGGCGGTCAGCAGCTCCTGGGCCCGGTCCACCAGCCCGGCGGCCCGCAGGGTCTCGGCCTCCTCCGGGGTGACCCGGAAGCACAGGGACACGTGGGGTCCCTGCCACCAGTCGGTGTCCACGTAGACGGGCCGGCCACCCAGCGCGTCCCGGGCGAGCAGCGGGGCGATCACGTGCGCGACGACGCGGGCGTGCTCCCCGCCCCAGCGCACCAGGACCAGCTCCCACCAGGGGCCCTCCGGCCCGCTCACGGGACTCGCTCCAGGTGCGGGGCGGACGCCGGGTCGAGGGCCTCCCACGAGCTGCGCCGCACGGCCAGCTCCTGCTCGAGGGTCAGGCCCAGCCGGTTGCACACCAGGTGGTGGCAGATGTCGATGCCGGTGCGGCGCTGCGCCGGCGGGACGCCCGCGGCGGCGAGGTCGTCCCACAGCCGGGCGAGGGACGCCCGCCAGGACCCCGACCACGGATCGGTGCCCGCCCGGGCACGCTCCAGCAGCCCGGCGAGGAGCCCGGGGCGGGCCTGCGGTGCGCTCCGGCGGTCCAGAGGCCGGGACGAGTCCCACCGGCCGACCAGCTCCTCGCGCGGCTGCAGGCCCGGGCCCAGGCCCGGGGACGTCCAGCCCGTCAGCACCAGCGCCGCGGCCAGGGAGAGCACCTGGGTGGGACCGGGGTGGCGGCGCAGGGCACGAGCCGCGAGGACCGAGGAGTCCTGGAAGTGGCGCTCGTAGGCGTGCAGCGACGTCCCGGCCCCGTACTTGCCGGTCTCCGGCTCGTAGGCCTGCTCCCAGACCCGGCCGTGGGGCTGCCAGGCCAGCACAGGGCGGTCCTGGCCCTCACGGGCGGCCAGCTGCCCGGCGATCCGGTCGTAGTGGGTGCCCGGGTCGTCGTAGCCGGGGTCGTTGCCGCTCAGCCATGCCCCGGCGCGCTCGCGGACGGTCCGCCGGGCGGCCGCGTGCGCGGCGGGCGGGAGGAGCAGGCGCAGCCGCACGTGCGGGCCGCCCTCCCAGTAGCGCAGGTAGAACCACGCGGCACCGGGCACACCGGCCACGAGCTCCTCGGCGGTGTCCAGGAGGACGGTGCGGAGGAACGCGTCGGTGTCCCCGTCGCAGCGCAGGTGCAGGGACAGCCAGGCGTGCTCCCGGGCGGGGGAGGTCGGGTGGTGGCTCATGGGGTGGGGGATCCTCCGTCGTCGGGGCGGTGCGGGGGGACCTCGGCCAGCAACTCGGTCACCGGGCTCGCGGCGTCGTGGTGGTAGGGATCGGGCAGCGCCTCGTCGAGCACCACGAACCGGGCACCGCCGCTGTGGCGCAGCAGCTCCGTGACGGTCCACCAGGAGTCGAGGTCCAGCAGCATGGGCTTGCGGGCCTTGACCTTGTCCCCGCGCAGCTCCTGGCCCCAGGCCCGGGCGTAGGCGGTTGACGGCAGACCGTGGTCCGCGAACCAGTCGCGCAGCTGCCCGAGGTAGACGGCCCTGCTCTGCGACGGGACCGGCCGCGGGAGGAGATCCGCGGGCACCACGAAGCGCCGCCGCTGGACCACGACGTCCTCGACCTGCACCCGGGGCAGCCGGGTGATCCCCGTCAGCCGGTCCAGGGGCAGGTCGGAGGCGAAGGGCGGGTTGCTGGGGTGGAGCAGGTAGGCGTCGCCGAAGACGCGCTCGACGAACCGGGCCAGCGGCGGCAGCTGGTAGTCGGCGAGCATGCCGACGTGGGCCGGGACGACCACGGTGCCGTCACGGGGGTCGACGAGCTCCAGCAGGCCCGGGACGGCACTGCGGCGCACGTGCAGGCGGCCCACCGGGACACGGCGCTGCCCCGACGCGGGACCGGTGGTGTGCGGGTAGTCCAGGGCCGTGGGCAGGACCGGGCGGCGGGCGTTGAGCGAGGAACCGTGGGTGCCGGTCCACTCGGCCGCGACCGCTCCGGCGGGCCGGTCGGGGCGAGCGGGGTGCAGGGGCCGCGGGTCGAGCCCGGCACAGCGCATGAGGTGGTCGGTGCGGGCGCGGCCGCGGCCGTGCCCGCCGTGCAGGACGTTGACCACCCACCGGCTGCCGGGCTCCTGCGTGGCCTGGAGGTAGGCGGCGGCCGGCGCCCCGGAGCGCAGCAGCTCGGGGCGCAGACGCAGCTGCTCCTGCACGAGCTCGAGGGGGATGCGGGCGCTCTGCCGCTGCGCGTCCGTGCAGCGGCCGACGAGCTCGGTGGCGCGCCGGCGCTCCTCGTGCAGCTGCCGCAGACCGGCGGTCAGCGCCGTGAGAGGGGTGTCGAGGCCGGGCTGGCGGGGCACGGCGGCGAACCAGGTGCGCAGGTGCTCCGCGAGCGGGCCGTCCCCGCGGCGCAGCTCCTGGTGGACGGCCCGGTAGAACTCGAGCAGGGGGAGGGAACCCCCCTCGGGCAGGAGGGTCTCGGCGAAGGCGGCGACCGCCAGACGGCCCGGCCACTTGACGTCGAGCGCCGAGAGCCACGACCGGGCGGTGCCGATCAGGTCCAGGTCCCCGGCCGTGGGGACGCTCGCGGGCAGGACGGGCCGGTCGAGCACCGCCGACTCGTGCACCGGCTCGAGGTCGGCGCCCAGCTCGTCGGGCGTGTGTCCCAGGGCGGCCAGCAGGTCCTCCACCGCACCGTCGAGCTCGCGGCGGTGCACGCGCTGCGCGGATGCGTCCGTGGGCCGCGGCTTCGGCTCGAGCAGACCGGCGAGCCGGGCCAGGAGCGGGAACCAGGGCACGGCCGGGGCGAGCCCGTGGAGTTCGAGCCAGTGCACGAGCTCGCCGACGGGGCGGTCCCCGTGCTCGGACACCGGGTCCTGCGCCTGGAGCGCGCCGGCGCGCAGCAGCATGGGCACGAGTCCGTCGTCGTCGGCCTCGAGGCCGAGCTCTCCGGTGAGGCGCCTGGTCCAGACCTGCGCGGGCACGGGCTCCGGCGGGCCGGTGCGCACCGCCCGCAGCGCGGGGTGCTCGGGCAGCAGACGCAGCTGCTCCTCCGGCGGCGGGCCCAATAGCGCGGTCCGGGACAGCGAGGGGAGCCAGGTGAGGGACGGGTTCGGCCGCACCGGCCACACCGCGGCGAGGGCGTCCCTGCCGCGCAGGTCCTGCAGCAGCAGCGCCCAGATCTTGCCGTCGAGCTGGCGGACCAGCCGCACGGACTCGGCCCCGGGGCGGAGGAGCGCTCCGTCGTCGACCGCGGACCCGGAGCGCCCCGTGCAGGTGAAGGTCGAGAACGGGCTGGTCTTGGCCGCGGCGCGGTGGACGAACTGGGCCACACGGGTGGCGCGCTTGTCCGAGGACAGGTGCGCCGGCCACGTCGCGGCGTCCACGAGGGCCTCGAGGGTGGGGGCGGAACGGAGGATGCCGGTGCGCAGCAGCGGGTCCGCGGCCAGGCCGGCGAGAAGGCTCCGGGTGCGGTCGAGGTCTGCGGCGAAGGCCGTCTCCAGGTGGGCGGCGGCGTCCTCGTGCGCCGTCCGCGCGGCGGCGACCTGCCGCAGCGCCGCGGCCACCGGATCGGGGAGCCCGGCCAGGGCCTCGGCGGACGGCGTCCGTCCGCGGCCCAGCGCCCGCTTGATCCGCAGGAGCTCCTTGGCCGGTGCGCCGGAGGTCCCTGCGGTGCCGATCGCGGTGTAGAGCACGGCGTCGGCGGCGGCCGTGCACTGCTCCAGCGCACGGTGGGCCCGCTCACGGGCCTCGAGTGCCGACCGGGTGGCGGTGAAGCGCAGCTGCGCGAGGACCCCCGCCGGCAGAGCGGCGAGGCGGACGTCCATGACGTCGTCGTGCGCGGCGTCGCCGGTGGTGCCGGTCGCGGACAGCGGCCGGTCGTCGAGGCGGGGGGTGGGCATCTGCGGTGTCCTTCGGTCGTCGGCCCAGGGGGCAGGAGGAGGGCCTGGTCGGTGGGGCGAGCGCGGTGCGCCCGCCCCACCGCGTCAGGTCAGGCGCTGCTCGACGGGGCGGAGCAGGAGCAGCAGGGGTAGCAGAAGCAGTTGGTCGAGGCGCCGACCTCGGTCATGCCGTGACCGGCGGTCAGGGACGTGACGTCCATGCCCTGGTCCTCGAGCTCGAAGACGTCCATCGGGAGGTCGACGATGTCGTGGGGGGTGCGATCCATGGTGATCTCTCCTGTCGTGCGGTTCTCCGGCGCCGCTGACCGGTGCGCGCCGGAGCTCGTCCGGCCGACGGCACTTCGCAACGGGCGGGTGCCCGTCCCCACGGAAACTACGGAAGGGGGCCCGGCGGCAGAAGGAGAAGAAGGATGAACCGGAACTGTCCGAACGGATGAGCGGCGGCCCACCGGCACCCGCTACACGGGCCCGGTGGCCGGGCTGCTCCCTCGTGGTGCACTCCGCGCCGGAACCCGGCCGGCCCGTATCTCCGGGCCGGCCGGCCGAGGCAGGGCTCGTTCCTGCGCAGAGCTGGTCCTCCGCACGGATGGCCGTCCGGTGCTCCGAAGGGATGAGCGGTCATCGGCCCCTCCCGGGTCGCCGGCACGGTGCCGTCCCTCCGTGTCTTTCTGTGACCCGGGTGCGCCCCGAGCCGGCAGGCCCGCGGTGAACGCCGCGCGGCAGGATCCTGCGGACACGCCGGTCCGCGCCCCGCCCCATGGGCCCGGACCGGGCAGACTCGGTGCTGACCAGGGGGAACACGAGATCGAGGGGGCCGGTCATGGCGCGAGCACGAGCACGAGGACGGGGACAGGCACGGACGATGACGGCGGGGGCGGCGGCCGCCGCGCTCGCGGTGACGGGCGCGGCCGGGGCGGGGCCCGCCGGCGCGACCCCGGCCCACGCCGCAGGGCAGCCGTCCTTCGGCTGGGCGCAGGGCTGGCGGGTCGGCGAGCACCTGCGGGAGCTGGCCGACGTGAACGGGGACGGGCGGGCCGACGTCGTCGGCTTCGGGGACCCCGGGACGTTCACCGCCCTGGGCCGGGCGGACGGGACGTTCGCCGCCCCCGAGCCGGCGGTGCCGCACTTCGGCTCGGCCCAGGGCTGGGCGGGAGCCGAGCGCACGACCGGCGACGTCGACGGCGACGGCCGCGACGACCTCGTCGGCTTCGGTGCCCGGGGCGTGCAGGTGGCCTACGCGCAGGCCGACGGCACGTTCACCGCCCCCGAGCGGACGGTCGACGACTTCGGGTCGGCCCAGGGCTGGACGCCCGCCCGGCACGTGCGCGAGGTCGCCGACGTCGACGGGGACGGCGTCGAGGACGTCGTGGGCTTCGGGACCGGCGGCACCTGGGTGGCCCTGGGCCGGACCGACCGCTCCTTCGGCCCCGCCCGGCGGGTGCTGCAGGATTTCGGGTGGGCCCAGGGGTGGCGCCCCGGGCAGCACCCGCGGCTGGTGGCAGACGTCGACGGCGACGGCACCGCTGACCTGGTCGGCTTCGGCGCCGCCGGCACGTGGATGGCCTGGGGCCGCGCCGACGGGACGTTCACGGACCCGGTGCTGGAGGTGCGCGACTTCGGCACGGACCAGGGCTGGCGCGCGGACGAGCACGTGCGCACGGTGGGCGACGTCAGCGGGGACGGGCGCGCCGACGTCGTCGGCTTCGGCCACCGCGGTGTGCAGGTGGCCCGCTCGACCGGCGACCTGCCGCTTCCCGCGACCTTCCACCCCAGCGGGCTCGAGACCCGCGACCTCGCGACCGTCCAGGGCTGGCGCACCGACCGGCACCCGCGCGTCCTCGCGGACGTCACCGGGGACGGGGCCGACGACGTCGTCGGCTTCGGCGACGCCGCCACCCTGGTGATCCCCGGCAACACCGTCCCGCTGCGCGCGGCCGAGCAGCTCACCCCCGCGTTCGGCCGCAACGACGGCTGGACCCCGGCCCGCCACCTGCGCCTGCTCGGGGACGTCGACGGGGACGGGGCCGACGACGTCGTGGGCTTCGGCCGTGCCGGGCTGAGCGTGCGGCTGTCCTGAGCCGGACACGGGCGGGCCCGGCCCCTTCTCGGGAGCCGGGCCCGCCCGCAGGACCGCTCCGCGCGGCGGGCCGGCAGGTCCTCCGTGCGGGTCAGTGCGACTAGCGGTCGACCTTGAGCACGGAGCCGTTCTCGGCGTTGATGTGGACGTCCACCGAGGTGCCGTCGGACTCGTCGACGTCGACCTCCCACACGACCACGCCGTCCTCGGTGTCCAGCTCGGCGGAGTCCAGGGTGCCGTCCACCTCGTCCAGGGCGGTGCGCACGGCGTCCTCGAGCGGCACCTGGACCGCCGCGAGGTTGTCCCGGTCGGCCGGGTCGAGCTCGTCGTCGGTCTCCTGCGGGGTGACCTGCTCGCCGTCGGCGGAGACCTCGACCTCCTGCTCCCGGTCCTCCACGGCCAGCGTCACCTCCCAGCCCTCCCCGGAGTCCTTGCGGTCGATCTCGAAGGCCTGCCCGCCGGTCACGGCCTCCTCCGCGGCCACGACCGCTCCGGTCACGGCGCCGGCCTCGGCGCCGCCCGAGGGGGTCGCGGAGGGAGAACCGCTCGCACTCCCGGACGCGCTCGGGGAGGCCGTCCCGCCGGCGCTCTCGGAGGCGCTCGGGCTCCCGGAGGAGGTCGGGCTCCCGGAGGCCGACTGCTCCGCGGTGGGCGTGGCGCTGCCGGTCGCCTCGGTGGCGGCCGACCCGCCGGTCGGCTCCTCGCCCCCGCCGCCTCCGCCCCCGCCGAGGTCGCCGCACCCGGCCAGCAGCAGGGCGGAGAGGGTCAGAGCCCCCATGGACAGAACTTTTTTGTCAGTGTGCTTCATAAAACGGGATTGTTCCCCGCGACCGTCGTCGGCGCAAGAGTTCGCGCCCGTCCGGACGGATCGAGTCGTCGGTGCATGCTGCCGGAAGGCGCTCCGCGGGTGCCGGAGCATCCTCGGTACAGGAAACGATGTACCGTGGAGGGCGTGACCACCGTGACCCCGCCCCACACCGCCGCCCTCGCGCGGCTGGGCCACGCCCTCTCCGACGGGGTGCGCACCCGGATCCTGCTCGTCCTGCGGGCCGGCCCGGCCACGCCCTCGCAGCTGGTCGAGGCGCTGGGGGTGTCCAAGCAGGTGGTCTCCAACCAGCTGGCCTGCCTGCGCGGGTGCGGGCTGGTGAGCGCGACCAAGGAGGGCCGCCGCTCCTGGTACCGGCTGGCCGCCCCGCACCTGGGCGCCGCCCTGGGCGACCTGCTCGAGCTGGTCGTCACCGTGGACCCGGAGTGCTGCACCCCGGACGGGTGCACCTGCGCATGAGCACGACCTCCCGGGACCCGCAGCCCCTCACCGCCGCCCGGCGGGACGTCCTCCACCGGCGGGTGCGCTGGATCGTGGCCGGCACCATCGCCTACAACGTCCTCGAGGCGGTCGTCGCGCTGAGCGCGGGCGCGATCGCCTCCTCCGCGGCGCTGATCGGCTTCGGCCTGGACTCGATCGTGGAGGTCCTCTCCGCCGCGGCCGTGGCCTGGCAGTTCGCCGCCCCGGACCCGCACCGGCGGGAGCGGGCTGCGCTGCGGGTGATCGCGTTCTCCTTCTTCGGCCTGGCCGCCTTCGTCACCGTCGACGCCCTGCGCGCCCTGCTCGGCGCCGCGGAGGCCGAGCACTCCCCGGTGGGCATCGCGCTGGCCGCGGTGAGCCTCGCGGTCATGCCCCTGCTGTCCTGGGTCGAGCGGCGCACCGGCCGGGAGCTGGGCTCGGCCTCGGCGGTGGCCGACTCCAAGCAGACCCTGATCTGCAGTTATCTCTCGGCCGTGCTGCTGGCGGGCCTGGTGCTCAACGCCACCCTGGGATGGGCGTGGGCCGACCCGCTGGCCGCCCTCGTCATCGCCGCCTTCGCCGTGCGGGAGGGCCTCGAGGCCTGGCGCGGGGACGCGTGCTGCACCCCCGTGGCCGTGCTCCTCGACGAGGACGACGACGGGTGCCGCTGCGCCCCCGGCTGCTCCTGCTGCGGCGACTGACACCCCGCACCAGGAGGCGCCGCGACGTCTTCTTGACACGGTGACGGGCCGCACAGGACCCTGGCGCCTCAGGGCCATCAGCGCTCGGACCGCGCTCCCCGCCTCGTGCAGGCCGGGGAGGGCGTCGCGGACAGGGCCGGCTCGACGCAGACCACGGAGGCCGCCCCATGGACGACGCCCAGCCCACCTGGTACACCGCCGCGCAGGTCGCCGAGCGGGTCCCGGCCGACCGCGCCCGGCGGCTGCTGGAGAAGGTCCTCCTCGAGGGCTTCGACCCCGCGGCGGACCCCGGCCGGATCAGCACGCCGGCCGGCACCGGGCACCTGCTCCTGATGCCCTCGAGCATCTCGGCGTGGACCGGGGTCAAGGTCGCCTCCGTGGCCCCGGGCAATCCGGACCGGGGCCTGCCCCGGATCCAGGCGGTCTACGTCCTGATGGACACCGAGACCCTGACCGTCCGTGCCCTGCTGGAGGGTGCGGCCCTCACCGCCCTGCGCACCCCGGCCGTCTCGGCCGTGGCCGCCGACGCCCTCGCCCCGCCCGGCCCCGCCCACCTGGTGGTCTTCGGCACGGGCCCGCAGGCGGTCGGCCACGTCCGGGCGTTCGCCGCGATCCGGGAGCCGGCCCGCGTCACGGTCGTCGGGCGCCGCCCCGAGAGGGTCCGGGCCGTCCTCGCGGAGCTCGCCGACCTGGACACCGTGCTCGCGGCGGGGACGCCCGGCGACGTGGCCGGGGCCGACATCGTGGTCTGCGCGACCTCGGCGGCCGAGCCGCTCTTCGACGGGTCCCTGGTCCGCGACGGCGCGTGCGTCGTGGCGATGGGCTCGCACGAGGCCGACCGGCGCGAGCTGGACGCCGGGCTCGTGGGCCGGTCCCTGGTGGTGGTCGAGGACGTGGCGACCGCGCTGCGGGAGGCCGGCGAC
This sequence comes from Kocuria flava, assembly GCF_001482365.1. Taxonomy (NCBI): domain Bacteria; kingdom Bacillati; phylum Actinomycetota; class Actinomycetes; order Micrococcales; family Micrococcaceae; genus Kocuria; species Kocuria flava. Next base: position 1,675,060 of record NZ_CP013254.1, read on the forward strand.
GTCGTCCTGGCCGTCGCCGAGGGGGCCCTCGAGGAGAGCGCCCTGGTGCCGCTGCGGCAGGTGGTCACCGGGGCGGTGACCCGCCGGGAGGACGCCCCCAACGTGTTCAAGGGCGTGGGGATGTCCTGGCAGGACCTGGCCGTCGCCGTCGGGGTCGTGGACCCGCAGGCCTGAGGGCCCGCATCGGGTCCGTCCAGCGGGTCGTAGGGTGAACAGGTGAGAAGCACAGCGGCCGCCTGGCTGGAGCGGCACCAGGTCGGCGTGTACCTGGCCGCGATCGCCGCCGGCCTCGCCGCCGGGTGGTGGGTCCCCGGGGCCGGCGCCCTCGAGGCGGCCATCACCCCGGTGCTGGGGCTGCTGCTGTTCGCCACGTTCCTGGCCGTGCCGTTCACGGCGATCGGCCGGGCCTTCGCCGACCTGCGCTTCCTGGCCACGGTGCTCGTGCTGAACTTCGTGCTCGTGCCCGTCGTCGTCCTCCTCCTGTCCCGGTTCGTGGCGGGGGAGGAGGCGCTGCTGCTGGGGGTGCTGCTCGTGCTGCTGACCCCGTGCGTGGACTACGTCATCGTCTTCTGCGGGCTCGCCGGGGGTGCGGCCGACCGGCTGCTGGCCGCGGCACCGCTGCTGATGCTCGCCCAGATGCTCCTGTTGCCCGCCTGGCTGTGGGCCTTCGCCGGGCCGGAGACGGTGGGGCTCGTGGAGCCCGCCCCGTTCGCCGAGGCGTTCGTGGTGCTCATCCTCCTGCCGCTGGCCGCGGCCGCCGCCGTGCAGTGGGCCGCCCCGCGTGCGGCCGCGGCCCGGGCGGTCGAGTCGTCCACGGCCGCGGCGATGGTGCCCCTGATGGCGGCGACCCTGTTCACCGTGATCGCCTCGCAGGTGCGCGGGGTGGGGGAGCAGCTCGGTGCCCTGGCGGCCGTGGTGCCCCTGTACGCGGCGTTCCTGGTGCTCATGGTCCCGATCGGGCTGCTCACCGCCCGCGCCGCCCGCCTGGACGTGCGCTCCTCGCGGGCGCTGGTGTTCACCGGCGCCACCCGCAACTCCCTCGTCGTCCTGCCCCTGGCGCTGGCCCTCCCGGAGGCCCTGGCCCTGACCCCGCTGGTGGTCGTCACCCAGACGCTGGTGGAGCTGGTCGGGATGATCGTCCTCGTCCGGCTCGTCCCGCGGCTGCTGCCGGAGCGGGCGCGGGACTCCGCGCCGGGGCGTCCGACCTCGGACGGATCCCGGCAGCGGTAGCGGTCCGCGCCGCTACCGGCGGGCGGTCACGAGCGGACGACCAGCACCGGGCAGTGGGCGTGGGAGACCACCGCGGAGCTGACCGAGCCCAGCAGCCGCCCCATGACCCCGCCGTGCCCGCGGGAACCGACGACGAGCATCCGCGCCCCTTCGCTCGCCTCGATGAGGGCCTCGGCCGCGCGGCCGTGGACCAGCCGGGTGCGCAGGGTCTGCGGGCGGTCCTCGCCGAAGACGTCCTCGAGGGCGCCCTCGAGCATCCGCTCGGCGGTGGCGCGGAAGGCCTCGGGGGTCAGCGCCTCCGGGATCCGGCCCTCGTAGACCGCGTACTCGCTGAAGTCGCGCCAGCACGTGACCGCCTCCAGCGGCAGGTCCAGCGCCTCGGCCAGGCGCGCGGCCTCCCGCAGCGCCCGCTTCGCGTGCTCGGAGCCGTCCACCCCCACGACGACGCGGTCGCCGCCGGCGGTGCTGTCGGTGTGCTCGGTCATGGTCGGTCCTTCCACCCGTGGGGCGGTCCCGTGCCGGGACCCGGCCCTGCCGGCGGTTCCCCCTGGCCGGCGGGCCCGGTTCCACGGTAGGCACCCGCCGCCGGTGCCGTAAGGGGCCGTGCCCCGCCGGACGGTTCATGACGTGCGGCGCAGCCTCTTCCGAGCGGTGCTCCCACGGCGTACGGTGCCGCCATGGTCGAGCAGCAGCCGTACTCGACGGTGCGCCGGTATCCCGCCTTCGAGCTGCGGCACTACCCCGAGCTCGTGCTCGCGGAGGTCGAGGTCACCGGCCCCTTCGAGGGAGCGGCCAACAGCGCCTTCAACGCTCTGTTCCGCTACATCAGCGGCCACAACCGGGAACGCCGGGAGATCCCGATGACCGCCCCGGTCGTCCAGGAGGAGGGCGGGTCGCGGAAGATCGCCATGACGGCCCCGGTGTGGCAGCGCTCCGTCTCCGGCGGGGAGGTGGAAGCGGCCGACGCCCACGTCGTCGCCTTCGTCCTGCCCGCCGCCCTCACGGCGGCGACCGCACCGGTGCCCTCCGACCCGGCCGTGCGGGTCCGCGTGGAACCGGCGGCCTGGGCCGCCGTGCTGCGCTACCGCGGGCGGTGGACCCGCGGCTCCTACGAGCGGCACCGCCGGCGCCTCGAGCGGGCGGCGCGCGAGGCCGGGCTCGTGCCGGTCGGGGCGGCCCGCTTCGCGCGGTTCAACCCGCCCTTCACCCCGCCGTTGCTGCGCCGCAACGAGGTGGTCCTGCCCGTCGGCGACCCCGGCCCGGAGACGCCGGCACGGCCCTGAGCGCGGCCGCCGCGGTCGGTGTGCGGCCTCCACCCGGCAGGCCGCACGGGACCGCAGGTCTCCCGGTCAGGGACGGACCACCAGCACCGGGCAGGAGGCGTGGGAGACGACGGCGGAGCTGACCGACCCGAGGAGCATCCCCACGACGCCTCCGTGGCCGCGGGAGCCGACGACGAGCATCCGCGCCCCCTCGCTCGCTTTGATGAGGGCGTCGGCGGGGCGGCCGTGCCAGAGCCGGACCCGCAGGCGCTGCGGGCGGTCGTCCCCGAAGACCTCCGCCAGCACGTCCTCGACCATCTTCCGGCTGCCGGTGCGCACGTCCTCCGGGTCCAGGGAGGGGATGTAGCCGTAGGCGCCCGCGGCGAGGGTCACGTCCTGCCAGCACGTGACGACCTCCAGCGGCAGGTCCAGGGCCTCGGCCAGACGTGCCGCCTCCCGCAGCGCGTGCTTCGCGTGCTCGGAGCCGTCCACGCCCACGACGATGCGCTCGCCGCCGGACACGCTCTCGGGGTGCTCGCTCATGGTCCGTCCTTCCACCGGTGCGGCGGTCCCGTGCCGGGACCGGGTCCCGCCGTCGCCCCTGCTCGGGCCGGCGGTCCCGGTCCCACCGTAGGCCTGCGGTGGGGGAGTCGTCAGGGGACGACGGCGAGCGCACCGGTCATGACGCCCGGGGCCGTCCGCGCCGCCCCTGCTGCGGACGGAGGGGGGCGTAGGATGTTCGGCATGGGCGGACAGGTGCGAGCGGCGCGAGAGGCGATGCTCCCTGTCCTCATGCCCGTCCGTGGCACGGCGAGGACCCAGGAGGACGCCGGCGGTCTCCCCGCCGGCCGCAGATAGCCCTCGCCGACCGGATCCCCGGCCGGCACCGCTCCGGAACCGCACCGCGCTGACCACCGCGACGCCGTCGTCCTGCACCAGGAGAACCCGTCACCGGTCTGCGCGCTCAACGATCTGGTGCGTGCCGAGATCCCGCTGATCCGAGCCCGGGGCGCCCGCCCGTCCCGGGGATCGGTTCCGGGCGGCCGCTGAGCGCCTCCGCGCCACCGAACCTCCGCGCGGCCGCTGCCGCCCATCCCTCCTGTGCTCCCGCTCCGGGCTGCCCGGCCGTCCCGGCGACGGTCCGGCCGACGCCGTGCCGCCCCGGGGCAGGGAACCGCCAAAGACATCCGAAGGACTTCTCCATGCTTCCGCTGACCGACCGGCAGATCCGCTCGAGCTTCCTCAACTGCTCCCGCAAGGACGCCGCCCGTCTGCCCCTGCCTCCCGGCCTCGACACGCTCGACTGGGACCGGCTGGACTACCTGGGCTGGCGCGATCCCCAGTCCCCGCGGCGCGGCTACGCCGTGGTCCCCACCGAGGACGGGCCGAAGGGCATCGTCGTGCAGACCGCCGCACGCGCGGGCACGGGCAAGCAGGCGCTGTGCGCCTGGTGCCAGGACGTGCGTCTGCCCCACCCCGTGGTCCTCTGGGTGGCCAGGCGCGCCGGCGCCGCCGGGCGCGCGGGCTCCACGGTGGGCACGCTGATCTGCGAGGACTTCCAGTGCTCGGCCAACGTCCGCAAGCGCCCGCCCATGCCGTACAAGGGCTTCGACATGGACGCCCACGTCGAGGGTCTCATCGAAGGCCTGCGCGAGCGCTCCCGCGGCTTCCTCGCCTCGGTGGACCGCTGAACGACCGCGGGGCCTGGACACGAGACTCGTGTCCGGGCCCCGCAGGCGCAACAGTTCAGGAGTCGCAGGTGCTCCTGTGGTGGTTGACCCGCACCTCGGAGTTCGAGGAGTGGGAGACCGAGTGGTACCGGCAGTGCCCGTCCGGGGTGGTGACGGTGCCCTTCTCGACGACGTGGGAGACGTGGGGCCACGGGATGTCCCAGGCGGTGATCTCCTTCTTGGTGAACTCCTGCTCCCGGACCAGCTCGCCGTCCACGGTCGTGGTGTGGACGGCCTCGTACTTGTCCTTGTTCAGCCCGCGTCCTGCCGGGTTGGCGTGGCCGCTGCGGGTGCCGGTGGCGGCGTGGCAGTACTCCGTGGCCCCGATGCTGTTGCAGCTGACGGTGTCGTAGGACTCCGAGGAGGCGTACGGCAGCGCCGCGGAGGCCGAGCTCATGCCGGCGAACAGGAGCGCCCCCGCGCCGAGCGTGCCGAGAGCTGCGTGCGTGAACTTCGTGGTCATCGATCCCCCTGGATGGTCGGCGCAGGTCTGTCCTGCGCCGGGGCGGGACCCCCGACGGCGCTGGGGCCGCCGGATCGGCCAGCCGTCGGCCGGCGCTCCGCCCCGACCGATCCTCCGGAGGACGTTCACGAAAGTCAAAGGACGAGGCGTGTGCCCTCTGACGAGCACCGATACGGCCACCAGCGGCGATGAGGGGGCCCGCGCTGTCCCCCGGTCGGGCGACGACGCCGGGCCCGGTCTCGGCCCCGGCCGGCGTGGGTCCGCCCGCGAGGCACGGGGTCAGGGATTCCGGTGCGCGGCGCCGGCCTCCTCGCCATGATGGCCGCCGTCGTGGAGCGGACCTCCCGGCCCATGCTGGAATGGGCGCCACCGGCGGTCAACGGTGCGGGGGAGCGGTGTCGTCACGGGGCGACATCCCGGTGCGGAGGAGCAGCCATGGACGGCATGTCAGAAGGAACCACCCGGTGCCGGGCCTGGGCCTGGGCGAGGCGGGCGGTCGGCGTCTACTTCGCCGGCTCGGCTGTGCTCAACGCCGTGTACACCGTGCGCCGGGCCACCGACCTCGTGGCCTGGTTCCGAGACGGCGCGTGGCTGCCGCCCTACCGGACGGTGCTGGGCGCGCTCGTTCCCGTGGCCCGGCCGGTCGTGCTGGCCACGGCGGCGTTCGAGGCCGTCGTCGGGTGGCACCTGCTGCGCGGACGCCGGGTGAACGGGGCCCTGCGCTGGGCCCAGGCGTGGGTGCTCGGCCTGTGCCCGGCGCTGCCGTGGCCCTACTGGGTGCCCAACGCCCTCTCCGCGCCGCTCTTCGAGCTCGTCCGCCGCCGGGCGACCTGACGTCAAGCCGTCGAGGTCGAACCCGGTCCCGCGTACCGGTCAAGCGCGGCTCGCAGAGTCTTCTCGGCGGCGGATCGTTCGCGGGTCGTCCCCCGTTCGTAGAGATCCAGGGCCGTGGTGAGGGGAGAGGAGACCGGATCTTCGTCGGTGAGGTGGAGGAAGACCTCGCCGTCGGCGTCGGCCTCGAGACCGAAGCGCAAGGAGAGAGCCTCCAGCTCGGGGCGGAGCGCATAGCCCTCGACGAGCTCCGTCCCGCCGCCGGCCAGCCCGAAGTGCGCCGCGGTGGACGGGTCATCAAGGGCAGAGCGTCCGGTGAGGGCCAGCGACTGCTTCAGGGCCTCCGCGCGGCGACGGGTCTGCGTCATCCGCCGTGTCTCCGCGCGGTCCGCGGCCAGACGGGCGAACTCCTCGACCGAGACCTGACCCAGCCTGCTCTTCAGCCGGGTGAGTGTGCTCCCGGTGATCCGGTCGGTCCGGCCGTGGTCGAGAAGGTCGATGGCGGCCCACGCGGTGGTGGCGTTCCAGCGGCGGCCTCGCTGGGTGCTCACCCGGCGCCGGCGGAGGACACCGGAGTCCTCGACGATCACGTTGCGCCCGACCCTGCGCACGACCTGCAACCGGCCGTCCTGGGCGAGCCGCTGTGCCTGGCGGACGGACACCCCCAGTCGCGAGGCTGCTTCGGTCAGGGTGAGTTCCATGCATATAGTGTCGCATGAGCGACTATATGTGGGCAATGGACCTTACGTGCGGGGCAGGACGGTGTCCACCAGGAATTCGTGGAAGCGGCCGGGCTCGTCGAAGTGCGGGGTGTGCCCGGAGCGGTCGAAGACCACGAGCTCCTTCTGCGGCGCCTCGAGCCGCTCGAACCACTCGCGGGCGAGGTCGGCCCGGCCGGGGGACTCGTGGGCGCCCTCCACCACGAACACCGGCACCTCCAGTGCGGGGACGTCGCGGCGGAAGTCCGTCTCCTGCAGCTGCGGGTAGAGCACCGCGAACGTGTCGAGGATCCCGCCCATGCCGCGGACCTGCTCGGTGAGCGTGTACTCCGGCACGAACAGGGACGCGGGGTACTCGCTGGCGGGGTCGTAGTCCTCCCCGTGCGGGAAGTCCCGGTACTCCGGGTTGGCCGAGAGCGCGTCGGGGTAGGCGAGCATGTCCTCGTAGGGCGGGGGACCGTTGGCGCGCAGCCGTGCGGCGAGGTTCTCGGCCCCGGTCCGCTCCGCCCAGGCCAGGGACTCGGCGTACATCCGCCGGTCGGTCTCCTGCTGGTCCACCATCTGCCCGGCGCCGACGTACGCGTGGTACTTCTCCGGCGCCCGCTGCACCGCCAGCACCCCGAGGGTCGAGCCCCAGGAGCTGCCCACGAGGTAGATCCGCTCCTGCCCGAAGCGTTCGCGCAGGTGGTCGGTGACCGCCAGGGTGTCCGTCACCATCTGCTCGACCGTCAGTGTGGCGGTGGGCTCCAGCGCGGAGATCGACTTTCCGGTGCCGCGCTGGTCCCACACCGCCACCGTGAAGTCCTCCTCGAGGGCCTCCCCGGCCACCCTCATCCGGCCGATGCCCGTGCCGCCGGGCCCGCCTTCCAGGTAGAGCAGCACCGGGTTGTCGGCGTCGGCCCCGCGCAGCATGAGCGCCTGCTCGTGCCCGCCGACCTCCACCGTGGTCAGCTCGGCCACGCTGCCCGGCAGCGGCTCGCCGTCGGGGCCGGGAATCGGGGCCGTGGTGGCCGGCCGCAGCAGCCCGGCTGTCAGGACCAGCACCAGGGCCGCCGCGACCACGGCAGCGGCGAACCGCAGCCACCCGCCGGCCGAGCGCCCGGCCCGAAGACCGTCCCCGGCGGCGCGCCGCGCGAGGAGCCGGCCCCACACCACGCCCACCGCCAGCGGCACGTACATCACCACCGCGTCGAAGCCCCGGCCCGCCAGCAGGGCGATGACCGAGTAGACGCTTCCCAGGTGGATCCCGTCCACGGTCGGCCCGCTCGCCGGCACCCGGACCAGCTCGAACGCCGCCGCGAAGACCAGCGGGGCGAGCAGCACCACCCACCGCGACGCCGTGCGCAGCCCCACCAGCAGACCCAGGGCGGCGCAGACCACGAGCACCGTCACGGACTGCGCCGTGGTCACCGGCCCCCGGGGCAGCACCACCCCGGTGACCAGCCCGGCCGCGGCCACGAGGACCACGACGACGACGGAACGCTGCCGCGCCCGCTGCGCACGGGCCGGGCCGGTGCGGGCGGCGCGGTCGTGGACGGTGCTCACGGCTGCCTCATCTCCTCGGTGGCCCGCCGCCGCGGGCGAGGGGAGGCCAGGTCCGGGCCGGTCATCAGCGCCACGACGAGCGCGAGCACTGTCATCACCACCGCCTCCACCGCCTGGAACCCCCGCCACAGGGCGGTGTCGCCGGCGAACAGCACGTCCCCGACCGCGTTGCCGGTGCCGTGCAGGAGCACGAGGACCAGGACGCTGCGGCCGGTGCTGTTGAACACCCAGGCCCAGACCACGCTGGTCGCCAGCACCGACAGGACATAGAGCGGCAGGGGGTAGGCCGACATGGGGTTGCTGCGGTCCAGCAGCAGCGGCAGGTGCCATGCGGCCCACACCACCCCGAGGACGAGTGCGGCGGCCGTCCCGTTCCAGCGCTCCTGCCACCGCGGCAGGGCGAAGCCGCGCCAGGCGGCCTCCTCGGGCACCGCGGCGACGAGCCGGACGAGGAGCACCGCGGACCACGCCCAGGAGGCCCCGAGATCCGCCACCCGGTCGAGCCGGCCCAGGACGGCGAGCGCGCCCAGGGCGAGCAGAACCGGCCCGGCCAGGGCCAGGACGTACCAGCCGGGGCGGACCCGCCAGCGGGTGAGCGGGGCGAACAGCCGGCGCCCGGCCGCCGGACCGTGCTGGGCCCGCAGCACGAGCCACGCCGCCAGCAGCGGCCCCGTCCCGCCCACCACGAACAGCACCGGGACGAGCGGGGCCGGGCCCGCCGGCAGCAGCCTGTAGGAGGCCAGGACCGTCGGTGCCCAGGCAATCCAGGTGATGCCCAGTGCCAGCACGGTGAACGCAGTCAGCGGGTGCGCGGCGGCCCACGTCGCCGCCGGCCGGGCCGTCACGGTTCGCCCCTGCGGGGACGGTCCGTCCCGGAACGGCCCCCGGATGCTGGAGGGAACCCGGAGGCCGGGACGGTGGACCGGCCGAGCGGGCGCAGAAGGCCCCACAGCACCGCCGCCGCCGCGACGGCCAGGACCAGGAACCCCGCCACGGGTCCCACGATCTCCGGGACCGTGAAGACCACCCCGGCCCGCAGCTGCAGCACCGTCTGCACCGCGATCAGCGGGGCCAGGAACACCTCGAGCACCAGCACGGCGCAGGCGATCACGTACCCCAGCGGCCGGCCGCGGGCGATGAGCACCGCACCCCACACCGTGGCCGGGACGAGCACCGCCAGGTCCAGCGCGTGGGTGAACGGCACCGTGTAGGGCCCCAGCCGCCCGGGCGCCGCGCCCGTGACCGCCGCGGCGAGCAGCGGAGCGCCCCACACCACGACCAGCACCACCGCGCTCGCGGCCAGCAGCACGACCGGCCCGCGGCGCGGGGTCCCCGGCGGGAAGAGCCGCTCGGGGCCCCGGCGGACCAGCGCGGCGAAGAGCAGCACGAACGTGTACAAGGTGGCCGAGAACAGGACCACGGAGAGCAGGAACAGCCGGTGGTAGGCCACCGCGCCCAGGGCGTACCCGCCGTGGACGTAGAGGAAGAACCCCAGGGTGCCCAGCAGCAGCGGACCCGCCCACGGCGCGCCCCGCCGGAAGCGCAGGGTGCACAGCACCAGCAGCGGCACGCCGAGGACGAGGGTCACCAGGTCCGTGCCGCGGCTGCCCGCGGCGGTGAAGAGCGTGTCGTAGAAGTACAGCCCCGTCCCGGCCAGCTCGACGCGCTCCCCGCGGACCGTCTCCACGGGGAAGGGTCCCGGTCCGGCCGGCCAGAGCAGCCCGGCCAGGGCCGCCACCGTCGCGAGCACGGCGATCGCCCAGCACAGCGCCGGGAGTGTGCGCGGGTCCGTCGTCGTCGGCCGTTCGGCGGGCGACCGCGTCTCAGCCGGGCGCATCGAGGTGGTCCGCGACCCACGCGTGGACGGCCGGCACGAGCGCGGCCGCGAGCACCGCGGCGCTGCCGAGCAGGTGCAGCCAGAGGTTGATCTGCACGCCCATGTCGCCCAGCCCGACCTCGAGGCGGCGCTGGGCGAGCGCGAACGGGACGACGGCGAGGATCCCGACCACTCCCGACACCACTGCGGCCGTGTCCCACCAGGCGTGCTGCCTGTACACCGCCCACGCGGTGACCGAGAACCCCGCGATCGCCAGGTACGCCAGGACGTTGGTCACGGTCCACAGCCGCCCGGTCGGGGGAGGGGTGCGCCCGGCCATCATGGACGTCATCCACCAGAAGGTCGTGCCGAACAGGAACAGGCCGATGGCCGTCATGCCGCGAACAGTCCACATGATGCCTCCCCGGGGCTCCGTAGAACCATGGTGCGATCCAGCCGGGTTGCGGAAGAAGAACTGCCCGGTACGAGACGACGGCCGGCCGCTCGTCGCTTCGCCCGAGTAGTCATGCCGGGGTAACGCAGACGGGGTGACAGTGAGCGTGGCCTCGGGGTCGTCCCGTACTCCCGGAGCACCACGACCCCGCTCGGCCACCGGATCGGCCCGACTGGACGGCCGCCGGACGGTTTCTAGGATTTCGAGGGGTCCGTGATGAGCAAGCACAACCACCTGGAGGAGCCGGCGTCGAGGAACGGCTCGCTCGTGATGTCCCGCCGCGGTCTGCTGACGACCGGCACCGCGGTGGCCTCCGTCGTCGCGGTCGGGGGGATCCCGTCGGCGGCGACGGCCGCCCCGAACGCCAACGGCGTCATCTACGCGATCGAGTACGACTGGGACCTGCTGTGGTACCGCCACGAGGGCCGCGGCAACGGCACGCCCCGGTGGGCCAACAACGGCCGCGGCAAGAAGGTCGGCAACGGGTGGGACTTCGCCCACGTCTTCCAGGGCGCCGAAGGAGTCGTCTACGCGGTCGGGCACAACGGCGACCTCTGGTGGTACCGCCACCAGGGGATCTTCGACGGCACACCCCGGTGGGCCAACAACGGCCAGGGCAAGAAGGTCGGCAGCGGGTGGAACTTCGCCCACGTCTTCTACGGCGGCGGCGGCGTCATCTACGCGGTCGGCCACAACGGGGACCTGTGGTGGTACCGGCACGAGGGCCGCGGCAACGGCACGCCCCGGTGGGCGAACAACGGCCAGGGCAAGAAGGTCGGCAGCGGCTGGGACTTCGCCCACGTGTTCTACGGCGGCGACGGGATCATCTACGCGGTCGGGCACAACGGCGATCTGTGGTGGTACCGGCACGAGGGCCGCGGCAACGGCACGCCCCGGTGGGCGAACAACGGCCAGGGCAAGAAGGTCGGCAGCGGCTGGGACTTCGCCCACGTGTTCTACGGCGGCGACGGGATCATCTACGCGGTCGGGCACAACGGCGATCTGTGGTGGTACCGGCACGAGGGCCGCGGCAACGGCACGCCCCGGTGGGCGAACAACGGCCAGGGCAAGAAGGTCGGCAGCGGCTGGGACTTCGCCCACGTGTTCTACGGCGGCGACGGGATCATCTACGCGGTCGGGCACAACGGCGATCTGTGGTGGTACCGGCACGAGGGCCGCGGCAACGGCACGCCCCGGTGGGCGAACAACGGCCGGGGCAAGAAGGTCGGCAGCGGGTGGAACTTCGCCCACGTCTTCTACGGCGGCGGCGGCGTCATCTACGCGGTCGGCCACAACGGGGACCTGTGGTGGTACCGGCACGAGGGCCGCGGCAACGGCACGCCCCGGTGGGCGAACAACGGCCAGGGCAAGAAGGTCGGCAGCGGCTGGGACTTCGCCCACGTCTTCGGCGGCGGCGGCGGCATCATCTACGCGGTCGGGCACAACGGGGACATGTGGTGGTACCGCCACGAAGGCCGCCACAACGGCACCCCCCGCTGGGCCAACAACGGCCAGGGGAAGAAGATCGGCAACGGCTGGAACTTCGCCCACGTCTTCTACGGGAACTGAGCGACGCCGTCCGGGTCGCGACCCGCACGACTTCTGGCACACCGACGAGGGCACCTTTCCCGGTGGAGGGTGCCCTCGTCGGTGTGCCGCAGCAGGCGGCCGGGGCCTGCGCCGGGAGCACGCACACCAGCCGCACGTCTTGCGATGTGGCACCGGGTTCGGCAGGTCATGTTCGGTCGCATCCGCACTGTGCCGCGAATCAGGGAACACAATGCCGTGTGACCAGGGGATTCACCACGGCACGGGGGTCGGTCATGCAGTGTTCACCGCAGTCGAAGCTCATCACGGGGGCGGTTGCAGCCGCGCTCGCGGTGGCAGGCCTGGGGGCGGCGACCCCCGCACACGCGGCCGCCCAACCGTACTTCACGTACGGGCAGGGGTGGCGGGTCGACCAGCACGTGCGGGAGCTGGCCGACGTCGACGGGGACGGACGGGCGGACGTCGTCGGCTTCGGCGACCCCGGCACGTTCGTCGCCCACGGCCGGGCCGACGGCACGCTCGCCCCGCCGGTGCTCGCGATCCGCGACTACGGCACCGGCCAGGGATGGTCGGAGAGCCAGCGGACCACCGGGGACGTCAACGGGGACGGCCGCGACGACCTCATCGGCTTCGGCACCAAGGGCGTGCAGGTCTCCTACGCCCGCGCCGACGGCTCCTTCACCCCGGCCGCGCAGGTGGTCGACGACTTCGGCTGGGTCCAGGGCTGGACGGCCGAGCGCACGCCCCGGCACGTGGCCGACGTCAACGGCGACGGCATCGAGGACGTCGTCGGCTTCGGCTACGGAGGCGTGCGGGTGGCCTACGGCCGGGCGAACAACTCGTTCACCCCGGCGGTGCTCGCGATCCGCGACTTCGGCACCGCCCAGGGCTGGCGGACCGACCAGCACCCGCGGGAGGTGACCGACGTCAACGACGACGGCGCCGCCGATGTGGTCGGCTTTGGTGCCGGCGGCGTGTGGATGTCCTACGGGCGGGCCGACGGAACGTTCACCGCACCCGCACTGGAGGTCCGCGACTTCGGGGTCGCCCAGGGCTGGCGGGTCGACCGGCACCCGCGCACGGTGGGGGACGTCAGCGGCGACGGGCGGGCCGACGTCGTCGGCTTCGGCGACCGCGGCGTGATGGTGGCCCCCTCCATCCCCACGCTGCCGCGCAACATCAACTTCTACCCCTCGCGCCTGGAGGCGGCCGACTTCGGGGTGGCCCAGGGCTGGCGGGTCGACCGGCACCCGCGCCACCTGGCGGACGTGACCGGGGACGGGATCCAGGACGTGGTCGGCTTCGCGAACGCCGGCACGTGGGCGGCCTTCGGCGGGGAGGAGAGCCTCCAGAGCCCGGGGCAGTACAACGGTGAGTTCGGCTGGGACGCCGGCTGGACCCCGGAGCGCTACCCCCGCCTGCTCGGGGACGTGAACGGCGACGGCCACGAGGACGTCGTGGGCTTCGGACACTCCCTGACGAGCGTGCGACTGTCCCCGTGACGCCGGGGCGGCAGATGTCCTGAGAGCGAACACGACCGCGGCGTGCGCTCGATGTCCAGAGGCAGAGCAGGCACAGCAGCAGGGGCGCCCTCCGGAGTGGAGGGCGCCCCTGGCTGTGCGGTGCGGAAGCGGTCAGGCCCGGTGCGTGCCCTTGCCCGGGCGCTGCCACGCGGCGAGGTCGAAGCGCTCGGCCTCGGGCTCGTCGGCCGGCAGGTCGGAGACCGCGGCGTCGGCGGGGGACTCGGTCTCCAGGGCGGCGGTGGAGCCGGTGTCCGGCGCGCTGGACCCAGGAGCAGCGGGACCGGCGGCCGGGACCTCCTTCGCCGGGCGCAGGGGCGCCTCGGCGGCGTCCTCCCCGGAGTCGTCGGAGGCGTAGTAGCTCTTGCCGTAGTACCCGTAGAAGCCGGCGTCGGCCCCGGTGGTCGGCACGTGGTTGAGCACCACGCCCAGCACGCGCCCGCGCACCTGCTCGATGTTGCCCAGCGCCTTGCCGAGCTCGTCCACCGTGGTGCCCTGGGCCGTGGCGACCACGAGGGCGCCGTCGGCGGAGGCGGTGAGCAGGGCGGCGTCGGTGACGGGCAGCAGCGGGGGAGCGTCGACGAGCACGAAGGCGTCCTCGGCGAGCTCGGCGAGCATGGTGCGCATCGCCTGGGAGGCGAGCAGCTCGGTGGGGTTGGGCGGGGTGCGCCCGGCGCCGAGCACCTGCAGGTTCGGGAACTTGTCGTAGACCTGCAGGACGTCGTCGACCTCGGCCTCACCCACGAGCACGTCGGTGATGCCCACGCCGGGGACCAGCCCGAACAGCTCGGTCATCACGGGGCGGCGGAGGTCGCCGTCCACGACCACGACGTCCCGGCCGGTCGAGGCGATCGCCACCGCGAGGTTCGCGGAGATCGAGGACTTGCCCTCACCGGGCATCGACGAGGTGACGACGACGACGCGCGGCGGCGCGTCCACCGACACGAAGCTGAGGTTGGTGCGCAGCTCGCGCAGCGCCTCGGAGAACGCGTGATGGCCGCGGCCGCCGGAGGCGCCGGTCTCGATGATCTCGCGGTGGTCGGCGAGCCGGTCGTCCTCGGGGATGATGCCCAGCACCGGGGTGCCGAAGGTCTCGCGGACCTCCTCGACGGAACGGATGCGGCGGTCCATCTTCCAGCGGGCGAAGGCGTAGAGCAGCCCGAGGCCGAGCCCGCCCACGAGCCCGAGCGCGAGGTTGAGCTTCGTGTTGGGGGAGGAGGGGGACAGGGGCAGCGAGGCGTTGCTCAGCGGCTGGACGGCCACGCGGTTGATCGCGTCCTCGTCGTCGCCCCCGGTCTCCAGCTCCTGGACCTGCTCAGCCAGGGCCACGACCCACGCGTTGGCGAGGTCCGCCGACTCGGTCGGGTCCAGGGCCTCGGTGGTCACCCGGATCTCGGTGGTGTCCACGGGCACGTCCGTGGAGACCCGCTCGAGCAGCTGCTCGGGCGTGGTGTCGAGGTCCAGCTCGTCGATGACGCCCTCGGCCACGGGCCGGGAGGTCGCCAGCGACTCGTAGGAGACGGCCTTGGACTGGGCGAGGTTCTCGCCCGCCAGCGCGCTGGCCAGGTCCTGCTCGCCCACGGTGACGACGAGCCCGGAGGCGGTCGCCGAGTAGACCTTCGGCTGCAGCAGGGTCCAGCCCAGAGCGAGCAGGGTGCACAGCAGCGTGATGAGCGTGATGCCGCGCCAGTGGTTCCGCACCAGCCGGAGCAGGTCCCTCGCGTCGAGCGCGGGGGCCTCCCGCTCCACGTCGATGTGCTCCATGGTTCTCCTCGGTGTCGGTGCGGTCTCGTTGGGAGCGGCCTGCGCGGCCGCCGGCGGGTGCTGCGGCGCGGGGCTCACCCGCGGATCTCGTCCTGGTGCTCGCGGTACCACGCGACGGTGTCGCGGATGCCTTCCTCGAGGCCGATGCGGGCCCTCCAGCCGGCGTCGGCGAGCTTGGTGACGTCCATGAGCTTGCGCGGGGTGCCGTCGGGCTTGGTGGTGTCCCACTCGATGGTGCCCTTATAGCCCACGGCCTCGGCGACGATGGACGCGAGCTCCTTGATGGACACGTCCGTACCGGTGCCGACGTTGACGTGCTCCGCGCCGTCGTAGTGCTCGAGCAGGTGCAGGCAGGCGTCGGCCATGTCGTCGACGTGGAGGAACTCCCGCAGCGGGGAGCCGGTGCCCCAGTTGGTCACCGACGCGTCCCCGTTGAGCCGGGCTTCCTCGTAGCGGCGGATCATGGCCGGGAGCACGTGGGAGCCGGTGGGGGAGAAGTTGTCACCCGGGCCGTAGAGGTTGGTGGGCATCGCCGAGATCCAGGGCAGCCCGTACTGGCGGCGCACGGCCTGGATCTGGAGGATCCCGGCGATCTTGGCGATCGCGTAGGCATCGTTGGTCGGCTCCAGGTGGCCGGTGAGGAGGTACTCCTCCTTCAGCGGCTGGGGCGCCAGCTTCGGGTAGATGCAGGAGGAGCCCAGGAACAGCACCCGCTCGACCCCGTGCTCCAGGGCCGCGTCCAGGACGTTGACCTGGATCCGCAGGTTCTCCGAGAGGAAGTCGACCGGGTAGGTGTTGTTGGCCAGGATCCCGCCGACCTTCGCCGCGGCCAGCACCACGTAGCGCGGCTTGGCCTCGGCGAAGAACGCGAAGACCGCCTCGCGGTCCTTGAGGTCCAGCTCGGTGGAGCTGCGGCCGATGAGGTTCGTGAAGCCCTCGGCCTCCAGCTTCCGCCAGATGGCCGAGCCCACGAGCCCGCGGTGGCCGGCCACGTAGAACGGGGCGGTCCGGTCCAGCGGGCCGGGGGTGAAGTCGGTGGTCGAGGGGGCGGTGGTGTCCGTCGTCGTCGTCATCGTGCGGGGTGCTCCGCTCACTTGGTCCAGGAGGCGAGCTGGACGGTGTCCACCCAGCCGTCGGTGTTCTCGAGCATGGCGATGTCCGCGTCCACCATGAGGCGGGCCAGCTCGGGGGCCTTGATGGTGGCCTCCCAACCGAGCTTGTCCTTGGCCTTGGCGGGGTCGCCGATCAGGGCGTCGACCTCGGTGGGGCGCAGGTAGCGCTCGTCGAACTCCACGTGCTCGCGCCAGTCCAGCCCGGCGTGGTCGAAGGAGAGCTCCAGGAACTCGCGCACGGTGCAAGGGGTGCCGGTGGCCAGGACGAAGTCCTCGGGCTCGTCGGCCTGCAGCATCCGCCACATGCCCTCGACGTACTCGGCGGCGTAGCCCCAGTCGCGGATGGCCTGCAGGTTGCCCATGTAGAGCTTCTCCTGCGTGCCGGCCTTGATCGCGGCCACGGCACGGGTGATCTTGCGGGTCACGAAGGTCTCGCCGCGGCGGGGGGACTCGTGGTTGAACAGGATGCCGTTGACGGCGAACATCCCGTAGGCCTCGCGGTAGTTCTTGGTGATCCAGTAGGAGTAGATCTTCGCCGCGCCGTAGGGGGAGCGGGGGTAGAACGGGGTGGTCTCGTTCTGCGGCGGCGGGGTCGCCCCGTACAGCTCGGAGGTCGAGGCCTGGTAGTAGCGGGCGTCGACGTTGGCCATGCGCATCGCCTCGAGCAGGCGCACGGTGCCCAGCCCGGTGGTGTCCCCGGTGTGCTCGGGCTCCTCGAAGGAGACCTTCACGTGCGACTGCGCGGCGAGGTTGTAGACCTCGTCCGGGCGGATCGTGTCCAGCAGCGTGACCAGCCGGGACCCGTCGGAGAGGTCCCCGTAGTGCAGGAACAGCTTCGCCTCGGGGTCGTGCGGATCGGTGTAGAGGTGGTCGATCCGGTGGGTGTTGAAGGTCGAGGCGCGCCGGATCAGCCCGTGCACCTCGTAGCCCTTGGCCAGCAGCAGCTCGGCCAGGTAGGAGCCGTCCTGACCGGTGATACCGGTGATGAAGGCCTTCTTGGGGGTGGGCGTCATGATGCGTCCTTCGGGGGGAGGTGCCGGCCGGGGCGCACAGGGCGTGGGCCGTTGGGGGGACGGGACAATGCTAGTGAATGCATCAGGGAACCGCTTAGTTCTGGGCGGCATGTTGCAGTGGAAATTTAGCCCACCATTCGGGCCCCCTCACGTAACCGGAGCCTCGGGGCTCAGGGCAAGGGATCTGCCACCAACAACAACCGTCCAGCCACATGTAGCAGGAACGCAGGCGAGCACCGACAAGGGCAACAAACTGTGATCTACCCCTCAGAACTAGTGGACAAAAGTATATTGCTCCATGCCCAAATGAGAGATATACGAGCGAATAAGTCCTCGATATCAAGGCAGCAAAGTGTAAGGGGGCAGCCAGGTCCCGAGTCGACCATCCAGGCAGCATGCCCATCACCGCAGTCGAGCAACTGCCGCGAGACACTGGGCGTCGAACGCCCTTCCACCAGCACCACCCCTGGTACTGTCACGGGCGACCAGTGGCACCCGATTGACCTCATGCCGTGGCACGTCCCCAAACGTTTAGGGAGCAAGCTTGACCATCGTCATTATTTCATTCACCACCCGTCCCGGGCATGGTAGCGAAGGCGGCGTCGGATGGTCGTTCCTGCAAGCCGCTGCTGAAGTAGCCACACGCCAGGAGGAGAAGGTCATAGCAATAATTGATGACCGTGACGCCAGGCCGATCCATGAATCTATGCAGGCGTCCAAAATTAGTAGCGTTGTCGAAATCCGGCCTGTAAAAGTCCCTCGACCGCTCCTAAGAATGTATGGCAATCGAAGAACTCGGGCAAGCTATATCGGATGGGCCATCTGCGCACGGAAATTGCTTAAGGAAATTATAGCGGACCGCCAGCCTCGTATTGTGCATCAAGTCACTTTCGCCACAGCATCGCTTCCCCCAGTATTTTTCGGCATTAAGGACGTCAGGGCCCTATGGGGCCCAATTAACATAACAAGTGAACCCGCCAAAATTCCGGGACTGCCCACAGGAATAACACGGCGGATAATCCAATTCACTGGCAAGTGTTTTGCTTTCGGGGCGAGCGACGTAATCGCTACCAACAAAAACACTCAGGCCATACTTGCCCGCACAAATAAGCGTGTGTACCTTGAACCAAATATTTTTGTGGATCCGCCGAGCACATTATCCACCAATGCACTTGACTATCAACTCTGCATGGTGGGAAATCTAAATGAGCGAAAAAGGCCATTCCTTGCCATACGAATGATGCAGAATCCCGAATTCAGCGATTACCACCTCGGAGTAGTCGGCGACGGACCGCTCCGAAAGGAACTTGAAGATTACGCACAAAAACACAACCTGTCTCACCGGGTGCACTTTCTTGGGCGCGTGTCGCGTGGGGATGCGATGAAACACATCGCACAGAGCCGTGTTCTCATACACCCATCAGCGAGCGAAGGCGCGGCATGGGTGGTCGGCGAAGCTGCAGCTCTCGGCGTACCAGCTGTCGCGTTTGAAGGTACAGGAGCTGATTCGACAATTACTTTATGTGGCAATGGTGGCGTGATAGCTGAGTCAGGAACTAAAGACGATGTTCAAGCTCTAGCGGCAGCTGTCTCAAAATGCATAAAGCGACCAAAGCCTGAACCTAGCAAACGATGGTCGTCAGACAGATTACCTGCACTTCTCGAAGAATGGTGGAAATAAAAAGTGGATCACCCGTCATTTTACGTCGCTGGAATCGAAGTTAAGGCAACATCGCCGTCGGAAGCAACTAACTTTGTCGTAAAGAGCGCTCTAAGCGATAGCAGCTCCGCGGTACATTTTATAAACGCTTATACCATTTCACTGGCAGCAACAGACGTAAACCTGAAACAGATTCTCAATTCTGCTACAGCCAATTACCCTGATGGCAAACCACTTAGCTGGATCGGGCGCCTTCGTGGAATAAACGCAAATCAGGTGCGAGGCCCGGAAACTTTTGAGAACGTGCTAGATCAAGGCCGAGTCAAAGGTCTCCGTCATTTTCTACTCGGGGGATCGCCCGATACGCTTGCATCATTAGCAACTGCGATCACGGAAAAGTATGAGGGTGTCCATATTGTAGGCACATACAGTCCACCATTTAGGAAGCTTTCACAAGCGGAACTAGATGAGCAGGATGAACTAATTAGAGACAGCGGAGCCAACATCGTATGGGTCGGCCTTGGAACACCCAAACAGGATTATGAGACAGCTCGTTTAGCTAGATCCGTGCCGATCACCGCAGCCGCAGTCGGTGCCGCTTTCGACTTCACAGCAGGTACAAAGCAGATGGCGCCGGCTTGGATATCTAAGGCTGGATTTGAATGGCTTTATCGATTTATCACTGAGCCAAGACGACTCTGGAAACGGTATACAATCGGAAACGCCAAATTCCTGTATTTTGCCGCGCGAAACTGGAATAGTGATGAAAAGCCTTAAAAGTCGTATCCTGAAAAAACTAGCCATCAGAAACAACGTAGTTGCCGGAAGTAATTTCCACGTCGGACCCGGAACGGTGATATGGGCACCCCGCAGTCTTGACATAGGAAATGATGTATACATTGGAAAAAATGTAACTATAGAGGTCGACGGCAAAATAGGTGACGGGTCTCTTATTGCCAATACTGTTGGGATCGTTGGCCGTCGTGACCATGACATGCGGGCGATCGGTGTTACTGTCCGTCGTTCGCCCTGGGTCGGTGAAGATCCGCATAGATTGAGTGATTTCACGATAATCGGATCTGATGTGTGGATCGGTTACGGAGCAATTATTCTTTCTGGAGTTAGATTGGGAGATAGTTGTGTAGTGGCGGCTGGCGCAATCGTGACTAATGATGTGCCGAGTAATACAATCGTTGCTGGAACGCCAGCACGTATTGTCGGGGCACGTTATGAATCCGAGGACTTTAAGAAACATTGGCAGATATTAGAAAGTAAAGGAATAAAGCCGATGCAGGACGGAATCTGAGCAAATGCGCATAGCCATTATTCATCCTTGGTTTCCTCAGTATCGTCGCGAGTTTTTCGCTCTTCTACGAGAAAAGTCTCTGGAAAACGGTTTCTTCGTTGATATTTATTATGGAGCGGCCCCACCGGAGGTCGCAGCGCGTGACGACGCAGTAGCGGATGTGTCTGCTACAGAACTGCCTACAAAATACTTTAGTGTAGGAACTAGAAGTATTGGCTATAAATCCCTGCGTGAAGTACGAAAGGCGGGTGGGTACGAATTAGTTATAGTTGAACAGGCCGTGCGCAATTTGGAAACATACGCATTACTTATTAACCCCCTTAGCCGTCATTTAGCCTTTTGGGGGCATGGGCGTACGTACACAAAGAGCGTAGGAAAGTGTCAGGAAAGACTTAAGACCCTTCTCACAAATCGAAGCGATTGGTTTTTTTCTTATACGGAAGGTGGAGCTGCCGCCGTAGCAGGCCACGGATTTCCCTCGAGCTCGGTTACCGTGGTCAACAACTCAATTGACACTCGAAGCTTGCAGAAGAGCATTGCCGATGTCAGATCGCGGGATGTCGAGGTATATAAAAAAACGATTGGTGCGCATGGACGTTTGGGGCTGTTCATGGGCGGTCTCGATCAGTCCAAGAGGATTGACTTCTTAATTGCGGCGGCAGCACGGGTGGCGGAGCAAATCCCCCACTTCAAGCTAGTCATTGCTGGCCGGGGAATTGAAGAGAGGGTTGTCGCCAAGGCAGCTGAGGAGAATGAATTTATCGTGTATGCCGGCCCTCTGGCAGGCAAGCAAAAGGCACTTGCAATGGGCGCCTCGGACGTCTTAATGATGCCCGGTCGGGTTGGGTTAGTAGCGGTCGACAGCTTTGCCGCAGGTACTCCGATAGTCACGACAGATTGGCCATGGCATGCACCAGAGTTTGAGTACCTCGAGCATGGCGTAAATGCCGTTATAAGTGAAGACAACATAGAAACCTATTCCAGCAGTGTTGTTGATGTATTAGCAAATCAAGACCAGCTCGAAAAACTTTCGGAAGGATGCGTTATTGCATCCAAAAAATATACAGTAGAAAACATGGTGAACAATTTCGTTCAAGGGTTAGTTAATTACAGAGAATCCTTCACCGAATCAAATGTTTAGCGATGATTTAGGGCAAAAGTTGATGCATTGGGCCAAGAGTGGGACGTCTTGGAAATCTCTGGCTCAAACTGCGTCTCAAGGTCTATCTTCGGCCAACAACTTACTTCTTACAACGGCCGTTCTTTCAGTTGCTTCGGTGGAGGGATTAGGCCATTTTAACCTTCCCTTTGCACTGTATCTTGCCGTCTTGGGAATTCATCGTGCATTAATTGTAGACACCGTACTTGCTTTACGGCGGCGTGACGTTTACGTGGCTGCCCAGCGTGTTTCCATATGCCTTTCCCTGATGCTTTGTTTTATCATCGCAAGCTTCGGCTATTTAGGCCAAAATTACGTTCTTTTGCTTTTTGGTGTTCTTCTCCCCGGGCTTCTTTTAATTGATTTGCGAAGAAATTGGGCGATCGTCTCGGGCGCCCCGAGCGCGGCACTGTTTATTGACGCATTGTGGGTCATGGGAACGCTTTTATCCCTTATTTTACCTATTAATGGTTTAGTGTCTGTTGTAGCTATCTGGGGGGCATCGGGAATTGTGGCTTTAATCCTCAGCTTCTTCCTCCGCGCGCCGAGCACGTCTCAAGGTAATAATAGGAGAGTCAAGTTCTGGAAGGAGGCAAAGGGCATCGCCACTTCCAGTACGGCAGAGTCAGTCGTGTTCCAGATCGGCTGGCAGTTGCCAGTCGCTTTTACTCTGGAGTTGTTGAGTGCGACTGCGGCCGGTGAGTACCGACTTGTTGTCACGCTATTTGGGCCTTTGGCCGTAATAGTTACTTCTTGGACTTTAGGAACATACCGTTTATCGGACGTCGTTGGCCACGTTGACCGCTTCATATCGAAGCGCTCTATAGGCATTGGAATTATCAGTTTGTCCTACTGGTTTTGCTGCCTTGTGGCGTTTTTGATAATTTCGAATTATCTGACAGATCGCAGTTTTCAAATTTCGGTATTTACGTTAGCCATTGTTGGGTTGCAGGTCCCTATCACCGCTACTACAAGTCAGTTTGCCGTTTGGCTTAAGAAGCATCGCTTAGCGGTGGTACTCTTGGTATCTCGACTTTACTCTTCCATAATTGTTTTTGGTGCCTGTGCATTGGCTGTGTGGCAGTTTGCTTCGGTTTACGCATTATCCGCAATGACACTAGCCTTGGCTTTTCATAGTGTGCTTGTTTTTATTTTGTATCGTCGCGAATTACGGAATGCTGTTTAGTATTTATGGTCATCTTTAAACTCGGAAGAAGTTTATGTCAATAATTTTAGTTGGATACTTGGCGTCCGTTCTTGCATGGTGCTTTAGCGGAATTCGAAGTGGTAAGTTCCTGCGAAACGTGGGTGTTTTTGGATTTTCACTGCTTTCGTTGAGTCTTGTCCAAGGCGAAGGTGGCGCTTTGTCCGTTTTGGGAGACCCTGTAATTACGACGGTTTCCATCGCTGTATTGGCCATAGTCGCTGTATTGGCTCGCGTATTTGAGGACAGGAGTATGCGGCGGCCTCCTACTCTTATTGTTCTACTTTCCTTGTTTTTTCTATGGTGCGTCCTTTCTGGGGTTACCAATGTCCGCGACACAGAGCAATGGCGAGTTTTTGCAGTTTACTCCGTAATCTTTCTGCTCCCTATTTTGTATCCATTTACGCATAAAAGCGTTCCGTTACACGGTTTAATGCTTGGTTCGTTTGTTCAGATATTAGCCGTCTTGGTTGGCAATGAGCGAATTTCCACAATATCAGGCATTGGTCAATTAAGTGGGGGAGTGCAGCCTAATATTCTTGCTTTGCAGGCGGTCAGTGTATCTCTTTTTGGCGCATGGATCGCAGGTCGTTCAAGGGCCAGCGCTGCGCAAGTATTCATAGGACTTATTGCTTCATTTGTGGGGCTTCTTGCTGTCGTGGGGACTGTCAGTCGATCTGGTCTAGTTGCACTTGTGTTTGCTGTAATTATTATGTCGATGCTGGTGGTGCCCTTGAGATGGTTCATTCTGCTTGTATTGCCGTCCTTGACTTTGATTTTAGCGTTATTGGGGGGAATATTGCCCAGCGCCTGGGCCAGTGATTGGTTTATTCGAGGGGACGCTACGTCCCTTAGTAGTTTGACAGGTCGAACGGATATTTGGTCCTTCTCGCTTTCGATGGTGTCAGCCAAGCCATTTATGGGCTGGGGATTTGGCGCATTGTACGCGGAAAATTATTCCGGTGGATTCTTCTTAAAGGCTGTGGAAGGAACCAATGCGCACAACGCTTGGTTGCAGCTGGCTGTTGAGGTGGGGATTGTTGGGGCTGTTATGTTTTTGTTGATATTCGTTATTGTTTTTATGTGTGCGTGGCGCAATCGGCGCACCGCTGACGGAGTTATTGTCCTGGGCATGCTGGCGGCATTGTTCAGCAATTCTCTGGCGAGTGCAGGATTTTCAACTCTAGGTTATGCGGCGATTCTGTTTGCTTCGCTTATTTCGATTGAGGCGTGGGCATTGAAGCCCAAGCGTAGAAGAAGAAATGTTCATATTATTTCTCACGCAAAGCTTGGGACATAGGTCTTGCGTGTGTTCTGCCTTGGTCATCTGCGCGTATACTGTTCTTTTTTACCAAGTACTATGCGTTCCGTCAGGTAACGTCCTAGATCGACTCAGGATTGAGTTCGGAGTGTCAGACGTGGGTTGCCGACCTTTACCGATGTGTCGGCACTATGTCCGCCTAATGCTCTCCTGAGTTCTGAAGTGAACCCTGTGGAGCGGACGCCTCGTTCTGTGTCATGGGCTGTCGTTTGTGTCGGATTGAGCTGGGATTGACCAGCCGGGGGGAGGCGCCAGCGAGGGCTGTAGACGGCGTCGAGGCAAGAGAAGACGGCCGTCTCGAGTTTGTGCTAGGTGGGCTGGCAGCGATGGTAGGCGAATTGTGTCTTCAGGGTGGTGAAAATCATCTAAGCCATCTCGTTGTTGAACGCGTTGTCAAACACCGAAGGTGACCGGCCTGTCGACGCCAAGATGCCTGCGATGCTCAATGTCCCCGAACTCACAGGATCTGTACTGCGATTCGTGGGCCGCGTGGTGGATTATCCCCGGCGCGGGTTGCGACTTAATACCGTTACTCCGACCGTGTCCCGGACCAGCTTGGTCCGTAGGTGGTTGACCATTATCGAGCCCATGACCCTTTGCGAGCAGGCGTCCATGGCGACGGCGAGGTACATGGATCGTGCCCAACTCCGCAGATACATGATGTCAGCGCCCCAGAGCTTGTTCAGCGCTGAAATAGTGAACTGCCGCGCGACCGCATCCGGGGCCGTGGCTGTTGAGGCCGGTCATTTGCCGTACCTTGCCGCGATGGCGCCGGCTGACACCTTCGATGCGGCTCAGACGCATCAACGACGGCGACCCTCTTGCCGTCCCTTTCATGCCCGTGGTGGCGCAGCCTGGAAGTGAGCCCGCGGGTCCCGTACACACGTCAGTGTTCTGCCAACGCGGCGCGGATCTGATGGGCCTCATGCACATCGGCCTCATCATCAGCCGATGGGAGACCCTCTCCGGGGCGATGCCCGTAGCATGCGGACTTTGCTGCCCCCGAACTCCCTGCACAGCCAGCGAACCCCGTAGTTTGTCTTCTTAAGCATCGACGATCTCCATCAGCTTGTCCCGGAGGCTTGTCGACTGTCCTTGGCGAGAAAGACTGCTACTTTTTCGGGGTGTCGTTCTCCTCCTCGAGTTCGGCGACCTTATGGCGTAGCCGAACCAGCTCGGGGTCGCTGACCACTGCTCAACGGTGCCGGACCGTCGGCACGGCCAGGGTGTGCCTTTGTCATCCAGTTCCGCGCGTCACGTAGTTGATGTTCAGTTCCCGGGTTGTGTCCCGGGTATCGCGGCCGCCGTCGGGTACCCGTGCGACGGCCCGCTCGCCGAATTGAAGGACGGTACGCGCTCACTCGGCCCATCAGGGCCTCCTACACTGGCTTCTGCCATGTCTGAAGTGGTCCGGCCATGGAAGTCGCTTCATTCATACGTCGTACGGTGATCAAGGCTGCATCGCTTATAGAAATCTGGCACCGGCTCCGACTGTTTTCGGGCGCGAGTTGCGGCTTGTGTCACGGCAAGCATATGCCGCTACTTGTAGCTATGATGTGGCCATGGAGCGAGCTTCTGAAAAGTTGAAAAAGGATTTGAAGGCCAACGAGCGTAGCGCCAAGGGGCGCCTGGTTATGCGACTTTTCCGTGCAGGACAGATGTTGCCTCAACCATTGCGGAGATTCTACCGGATTATCTACTACTCCGGTGTAGACATCGTGATGGGAATTTCTTTGCCCTTTGAGGCGGACATTGGGGGAGGGTTTGTCCTCCGCCACGGACAAGGGGTGGTGGTGTCGTGGAAATCCCGTATTGGGAGGAACTGTGAAATTCACCAAGGTGTCACACTTGGGGAAAAGAACGGCGCGGCGCCAGTTCTTGGTGATAATGTCACCATCGGAGCAAACGCTGTGCTCATTGGTGGAATAACTGTGGGGGATGGCGCCTACATCGGAGCCGGAGCTGTCGTCACGAAAGACGTTCCTGCAGGTGCCATAGCCATAGGCACTGCCGCCGCGATTCGATAGGGGGCCCTTCCCAAATGAGTGTGGGTAAGGGCCCAAGCGGGGTGTGTGTCACGGGGGTCGGGTAGGGGCCGAGGCCTCCAGGATGGGGGTGCTGAATCCAACCGTCCTCGAAGGCCTCGACGTGTCCCATGCTATGTGCGCGCCGGCGTGCGCGCTCTTCGACCTGCCCGATGTCCACGTGCTCACGATCGAGCGGCACCGCTCCTCGTTCACCCTGGTGGTCGAGACCGTGCCGTCACTGGTGGGCTGTCCGGCTTGCGGGGTGCTCGCCGTCGGCCATGGCCGGGTGGCGGTGCTGCTGCACGACCTGCCTTGCGCCGGGGTGCCCGTGCGGGTGGTCTGGCGCAAACGCCGCTACCGCTGCCATGAGACGGCGTGCGAGGTGACGACCTTCAGTGAGGTCCACGAGCTGGCGGCACCGCGGGCCAAGCTCACCACCCGCGCGATTGCTTGGGCGGTGACGCAGCTGCGCTGCCACGACATCGCGGTCTCGGCCCTGGCCGAGATGCTCGGGGTCGCCTGGAACACCGTCTGGGACGCCATCACTCCGGTCATCGAGGCCCAGCTGGCCGCCGAGGACCGGCTGGCCGGGGTGAACGCCCTGGGCGTGGACGAGCACCTCTGGCGCCACGTGGGCCCACCCGGCACTGGGCTGGTCACCGGGATCGTGGACCACTCCCGCGGCGAGGACGGCCGGCCCCGGGCACGACTGCTGGATCTGGTGCCCGGGCGCACGGGGGCGGCCTACGGCGACTGGCTCATCGAGCAGGGACCGGCGTTCACGAGCGGGATCCGCACGGCGACGCTGGATCCGTTCCACGGCTACGCCAATGCCATCCGCGACGAGCTCCCGGAGGCGATCACCGTTCTCGACGCTTTCCATGTGGTCAAGCTCGGCGGGCAGGTCGTCGATGAGGTCCGCCGCCGCGTGCAGCAGGACACTCTGGGTCACCGCGGGAGAGCCGGGGACCCGTTGTACGGGATCCGCCGCACCCTGCAGATCGGCGCCGAGCACCTGACCGAGAGGCAGGTCCGCCGACTCAACACGAAGCTCGAGGCCGGGGACCCGCATCACGAGGTCACCCTTGCCTGGCATTGCTACCAGAAGCTGCGCGCGGTCTACCACGCCCGCCCCGAGCAGGGGCGCCGGCTCGTCGCCGAGATTCTCGGTGCCTTCCCGTCCTGTCCCATTCCGGAGATCGCCCGGCTCGGACGGACCTTACGCCGGTGGAAGGCCGCGATCCTGGCCTACTTCGATACCGCAGGGGCCTCGAACGGGCCCACGGAAGCGGTCAATGGCGTCATCGAGACCATGCGTCGCGTCGCCCGCGGCTTCCGCAACTTCGACAACTACCGGTTACGGGCTCTGCTCGCCGCAGGCGGTCATCGCCCCTGGCGGAGAACCGCTACCCACACTCAGCTGTGAAGGCCCCGATAGGGTTTGTGTGTGGTACGTTGGCCTGCTGGCCGGAATTTTGACAATTGTAGTCAAGCGGGTGTATGTCGTGGGTAAATAGTCGCTCTGGATTGCGCTTAGTTGTAAGAGGGCATGACGTTATTGGCGCGGGCGGGGGCGTGTGAGGCTGGGGGCTGATCACCACAGGCGGTGTGGGGCCGATGGTAGTTGAAGTGGTTCACCCAGACCCAAATCGCTTGCCGGCGGGCCTGCTCGCTGGGATAGGGACGAACGTAGAGCACCTTGTCGGCCAGTAGCCAGTTGTACCGCTCGACCTTGCCGTTGTGCCGGGATGTATAGGGCTTGATGCGCTGGTGCCGGCCCGCGAGGGCTTCCACGCACCGGGTGAAGTCGCGGGCCTTGTAGTTGGCGCCATTGTCGGTCACGACCAGGTGGATCTTCTCGATGCGGTGGGCGGCGAAGAACGCCCGGGCTCGGCAGAAGAATCGATCGTGGTCACCGCCTTCTCGTCGTCCAGGGCCTCGGTGTAGACCAGCCTTGAGAAGCCGTCCACGGCCGAGTGCAGGTAGGTGTAGCCGACCTTCGCCCCGGGCCCGCGCGTGGCCGCCTTCGCCGCCGTACTGCCGCGGCCGTGGGCCCGCCAGACACCGCCGTCGGGGATGCGCGCGACCTTCTTCAGATCGAGGTGCACCATGTGCCCGGGCCAGGCAGTCCGGATCCGCTGGGGCGGGCGTCTCAGGTCGTCCCCGGCCGGAGTGAGGTCGCGCAGGCGGGGAATGCCCAGCCGGGCCAGCCAACGACCGACCCCGCGCAGGTGCAGCTCGTGCCAAAGATCCAGCAGGTGGCGGTGGATTCGCCTGGCCGACCATTTCCGGTCTCGCCGGAGGGAGTCGATGAGCTCCACCACCTCCGCAAGGGTGCGCTGAGCGCCGTGCCTTGGGACTAAGGGGCGGTAGGTCGATCCCGCCTTACCGGCGGCGAGGTAGCGGGCCACCCAGGTCGCCACCGCCGGGCAGCTGATCCGGAACTCGACGGCCACATCGGCCTTCGGAATCCCGTCTTCGAGGTGGCGGCGGACCATGCGCGACCGGCTGTTGGGGCGTTCATGTGGGACAGGAACGGACTCTCTATTGCTGCGGACGGACGGTGTAGGAGCTTCCATGCTGTGGCGATGAGCCCGTTCCTCATCTCATCGGCATCCCGTGGCAACAACCTCCTGCCCCACAGCAGTTAGTAAGCCCCTTCCTTGGCGACGACGGCTTTGAGCGTGCGCCCCAAAATGAGCATGTCCTCGATGGGCGACCAGTTCTCCACGTAGTAGAGGTCCAGCCGGACCGACTGCTCCCAGTCCAGGTTGCTTCTTCCCGAGACCTGCCAGAGACCGGTGATGCCGGGCTTCACGCGCATGCGGCGGTGGACGTAGTCCTCGTACTGTGCGACCTCCTGGGGGAGGGGCGGGCGGGGACCGACCAGGGACATGTCGCCCTTCAGGACGTTGAGGAACTGGGGCAGCTCGTCGAGGGAGTAGCGGCGCATCCAGGTGCCGGGGCCGGTGACGCGGGGGTCGTCCTTCATCTTGAACAGCAGGCCGGCGCCCTCGTTGCGCTCCTTGAGCTCCTTCAGCACCTGCTCGGCGTCCGTGCGCATGGAGCGGAACTTCAGCATCCTGAACCGGCGGCCGTCCTGGCCCACGCGCTCCTGGGCGAAGAGGGCCGGGCCCTTGTCGTGGGCCCGCACGATGCCCGCCAGGGCCAGCAGGACGGGGGAGAGGACCAGCAGGGCCACCGTGGAGAGCAGGATGTCCATCGCCCGCTTGGTCAGGGCACGGCCGCGGCTGAGCTTCGGGGTGGCCACGTGGATCAGGGGCAGGCCGGCGACCTGCTGCATGTGGATGCGGGGGCCGGCGATGTCCGTCAGGCCGGTCTCCATGACCAGGCGGATGCGGGCGTCGGCCAGCTGCCAGGACAGGTGGCGGATCTCCTTGGTGGACAGCGGCACGTTCTGGGAGACGATCACCGTCTCGATGCCGTGGCGGCGGCAGGTGGCCACGATGCCGTCCACGGACGGGGATTCGCCGGCGGGCAGGGCGTTCGGGGGCAGCTCGACCCGGCGCAGCTCGGGCGGGAGCTGCCGCTTGGTCGTGGGGGCGTAGACGGCGGCGGTGTCGAAGCCGGCCATCGGGTGGCGGCGCAGGGACTGGTGCAGCTCCGTCACCCCGGCCAGGCGGCCGACGAGCAGCGTGCGGGAGAGCGACTCCCCGGCCGCGCGCTCCTTGGCCAGGGCGTCACGCAGCACGAACCGCCCGCCGATGAGCAGGCCCAGGCCCAGGGGGAGGGCGATGAGCACGTAGCTGCGCGCCGTCGGGATGGCGAAGGCGAAGGAGACGATGGCCAGGGCGCCGAAGAGCACGAGCGTCGCGGAGACGACCTGGCGGGTCTCCTCGAGGCCGTAGCCGATCAGCCGGACGTCGCGAGCCCCGCGCAGCTCGAGGAAGCCCCACCACACCAGTGCCAGGGCGGTGCCGACGGTCCAGTACGGGACCGAGAGGGGGCCGAGGTCCAGGCCGGCGTTCTCGAGCTGGAAGCGGATGAGGTGGGTGCCCATCAGGGCGAGGGCGACGGCGAGGGCGTCGACCGCGCGCATGCCGGTGACGTAGCGCCTCCGCCAGCCGGTGGTCGTGGGGGAGGTGCCCGGTGCCTCGGCGCGCGTGGACCCGGTCGAGTCCGCGGGCCGGGCAGCACCGGGTAGGTACGCGGCGGTGGCGTTCTCCTGCACCTTGAGCATCGGTCGGTTCCCTCCCCGAACAGGCACGAGCCCGCCCAGGGGGTTGCCTGTCTCCCGGGGGAGGAGACGGTGGGGGGTTCGTGCGGCAACACGTCTGTGGCCAGTTTAGGGGCGCAAATAGATGAAAGTGTTTGTGTGTCACCGACCGTTCACAATCGGGAAGTGTCTGGCCCGGCGTCCCGCGGAACGGCGTCGTCGCACGTCATCCTCCCAGTCCGTACGCCGGGGAGGGTCCCGGCGCGCGGTGGACGATCCTCCAGAAATCGTCCCCCGGCTGGGGGACGGGGCCCTAGTGGGCGCCCTCCTTGGCCACCACCGCGCGCACGGTGCGGGCGAGGATGACCAGGTCCTGGACCGGGGACCAGTTCTCCACGTAGTAGAGGTCCAGGCGCACGGCCTGGTCCCAGTCGAGGTCGTCGCGCCCGGAGACCTGCCACAGCCCGGTGATCCCGGGCTTGACCCGCAGCCGGCGGTGGACGTGGGCCTCGTACCGGGCGACCTCGCTGGGCAGGGGCGGGCGCGGGCCCACCAGGGACATCTCGCCCCTGAGCACGTTGAGGAACTGGGGCAGCTCGTCCAGGGAGTACTTGCGCATCCACTTCCCCGGTCCGGTGACGCGGGGGTCGTCCGCCATGAAGAACAGCACCCCGCCCTTGGCGTCGTTCTGCGCCATGAGGGCGGCCTTGCGCTCCTCGGCGTCGGGGTACATGGAGCGGAACTTCAGCATCCGGAACGGGCGCCCGTCGAGGCCGGTGCGCTCCTGGGCGAAGAGCACCGGCCCGCCGTCGTGGCGCTTCACGATCAGCGCCAGCACCGCCATGACGGGGGCGAGCAGGAGCAGGGCGGTGGCCGCGCCGGCGACGTCGACCGCCCGCTTGAGCAGCAGCCGCGAGCGCGAGAGCCGCGGGGTGGAGACGTGGATCAGGGGCAGCCCGGCCAGGTGCTGGGTGTGGATGCGCGGGCCGGCGACGTCGGTGAGCCCGGTGTCCAGGACCAGGCGCACGTGCTCGTCGGCGAGGTACCAGGAGAGGTGGCGCACCTCCTCCGAGGACAGTGGCGCGGAGGCGGCCAGCACGAGGGTCTCGATCCGGTGCTCCCGGCACGCGGCGACGATGTCCTCCACGCCCGGCCGGCCCCCGGCCGGCAGGAGGTTGGGCGGGACGTCCACGCCCGCCAGGGAGGCGGGGAGGACGAACGACGACGACGGGGCGTAGACCGCCACCGGCGCGAAGCCCGACTCCGGGTGCTCCTGGAGCGAGCGCACCATCTCGACCACCCCGGGGACCCGGCCCACCACGAGGGTGCGGGTCATGGCGGTGCCGGCGCGGCGGGCCCGGATCAGGCGGTGGCGCACGAGGCTGCGCCCGGCCAGCAGCAGCACCAGGCCGGTGGGCAGGGCGGCGACGATGTAGCCGCGGGCCATGGGGATGCCCAGGGCGTAGGAGGCGATGGCGAGCCCGCCGAAGAGCACGAGGGTGGTCGAGACCACCTGGCGGTACTCCTCGGTGCCGTAGCCGATCAGCCGGACGTCGCGGGCCCCGCGCAGCTCGAGGAATGCCCACCACGCCGCGGCCAGGGCGATGCCCACGGCCCAGTACGGGACCGGGACGGGTCCGAGCTCGAGGCGCTCCTGGCCGGAGCCGAAGCGCACGAGCTGCGTGAGCGCGAGCGCGCCGGCCACGGCGAGCGCGTCGGCGCGGCGCATCGCCGCGATGTAGCGCTCGCGCCAGGCGGCCGGGCGCACGGACAGGTTCTTCTTCAGCATGATGGACACTCCCCCCGAAGTGCTGGACGGAGGAGCCGGAACACTCCCTGACGCCCCCCGGCGTGGTTCCGGCTCCCCCGTGAGTTCTGACTTTACTGACGCACATTCATGCAAACAGGTGCTCAACGGGGGACATCCGATCCCCGATGTGGGGGCATTTTCATGGATGTGCGATTGCTACCGTGGAGGCGCACGTCGAGCGCGGCGCACGGGCTGCGGCCGCGCACCGGCGTGCACACGCGGGATCCGGGGGGATCCCGCCGCCGGCCGGGGGACACCGGCCGGCCCGTTGCAGGCGGCAGCCGCCGCCGTCCGTTCTGGGGGGAACCACATGCTCAAGCACCAGAGGCAGCTCAGCCGCACCGGCGAGATCGAGATCCCGGTCAGCGGGGTGCGCGTCACGCCGATGGACGCCGGCGAGCTGCTGCGCTGGATCGACGCCACGTGGGGGCAGCGGCGCAAGGCCGCGATCCTCGCCCACAACCTGCACAGTCTCTACACGTGGGAGGTCAACCCGGTCTTCCGCGCCTTCTACGAGCAGGCCGAGGTGGTGCTCACCGACGGCTTCCCGGTCCTGAAGCTCGCGAAGTGGCGCTCCGGGCGCGACCTCTCCGCGAAGCGCCACCGCCTCGGCACGCTGGACTGGCTGCCCGGTCTGATGAGCGAGACGCCGGTGCGGCGCGTCGCCGTCGTCGGCGCCACCCCCGAGGGCAACGCGCGCACGGTCGGCCTGCTCCAGGCCCAGGCCCCGGAGCGGACGGTCCGCGGCTGGGCGGGGGAGGGGTGGAACCCTGCCCTCGAGGAGCGCGTGGTCGCCGAGCTGCAGGAGTTCGCCCCCGACTTCGTCATCGTGGGCCTGGGCATGCCGCTGCAGGAGGAGATGCTGAGCCGCCGCTGGGCCGAGCTGCCCCCGGCGATCTACGCGGCCGTGGGCGGCGGGATCGACGAGTACGCCGGGATCCAGAAGCCCCCGCCCCGCTGGCTCGGGCCCCTGGGCCTGGAGTGGGCCTACCGGCTCGTCACCCAGCCGCGCCGGCTGGGCCACCGCTACGTCGTCGAGCCGTGGCTGCTCGCCGGGCACCTTGCGCGCAAGGCCGTGCGGGGGGAGCGCGCGCGGGGCTGAGCGCCCCTGGTTCACCCGCGCTCCCCGGGGCGAGCCCGTGCTACCCTGATGCGGTTGCCGAGGCGAGGGGACCCCCGTGGTCCCGTGATCGACGAGGCTGGTTCGAGGATCCCGACCCCGGGAGCGCGGCACGCATCCGTTCGTGCACGGCACGGCTTCCGCCGTCCGGGGAGGGTCTGCGGCCGGTGTCCTCGCCCGGCCGATCCGAGCGAACTGCTCCCGGCAGTTCCCGTCCAGACCCGCACCGAGGAGTTCCCATGGTCGAGACCATCCAGATCCCCGCCGAGACCCGCACCGACTTCGGCAAGGGCTACGCCCGCCGCATCCGCGCCAACGACCAGATCCCCGCGGTCGTCTACGGCCACGGCGCCGAGCCCAAGCACGTGATCATCCCCGGCCACATCACCATGCTCGCGGTCCGCAACCGCAACGCCGTGCTCGAGCTGCAGCTCGACGGCGGCAAGGAGCTCGTGATGGTCAAGGACATCCAGCGCCACGCCACCCGCCCGGAGATCCTCCACATCGACCTTCTCGCCGTGCGCCGCGGCGAGAAGGTCGAGGCCGAGATCCCCGTCCACGTCATCGGCGAGGTCGCCCCGGGCGCCGTGCACAACGTCGAGGAGAACACCCTCACCGTCGAGGCCGAGGCGCTGAACATGCCCGAGTCCCTCACCATCAACCTGGACGGCCACGCCGCCGGCGACCACGTCTACGCCGCCGACGTCCGCCTGCCCCAGGGCGTCACCATGGTCTCCGACCCCGAGCTGCTCGTGGTCAACGTCTCCGAGCCGCAGGCCGCCGAGCTGCCCGAGGAGGGCGAGGAGTCCGCCGAGGCCGGCGCCGCCGCCCCGCAGGGCGACGTCGTCGAGGAGAACGAGGCCTGAGCCTCTTCCTCCACTCGATAGGGTGATCCGCGGAGCGCGGGGCGGCCCCGGCCGTCCCGCGCTCCGTTCTCCTTCGTCCCGTTTCCCTTCCGCGCTCCGCGCGTGGTCCGTGCCCGAGGAGGCATCGATGTCCGACGCATGGCTGGTCGTGGGGCTGGGCAACCCCGGCCCCGAGTACGCCCGCACCCGGCACAACGTCGGGCAGATGGTCCTCGACGAGCTCGCCACCCGCACCGGCGGCCGCTTCAAGACCCACAAGGCCCGCGCCCAGGTCCTCGAGACCCGGCTGCGCCCCGGCGGCCCCCGCCTGGTGCTGGCCAAGCCGCTGACCTACATGAACACCTCCGGCGGGCCCGTGGCCGGCCTCGCCAAGTTCTACGGCATCGACCCGTCGCGCATCGTGGCCGTCCACGACGAGATCGACATCCCCTTCGCCGCCGTCAAGCTCAAGCTCGGCGGGGGAGAGGGAGGGCACAACGGGCTGCGCGACATGTCCAAGGCGCTGTCCACCAAGGACTACCACCGGGTGCGCGTCGGTGTGGGCCGGCCTCCCGGCCGGATGGACACCGCCGCCTACGTCCTCAAGCCCTTCTCCTCGACCGAGGCCAAGGAGCTGCCCTTCCTCCTCGACGACGCCGCCGACGCCGTGGAGCACCTCATCGACCACGGCCTGCTCGAGGCGCAGCAGAAGTTCCACGCGAGGGCCTGAAGGCCCCGGACGCCCGCGGGGCCGCTCCGCCCGCTGCGCGGCGGCCCACCCCGCACGCCCGGGCCGGGGCCCCCGGCGGGGCGGGCGGCAGCACCGTCCGCGCGCCGTCGCCGCCGGCGCACCCGCGGAATTGTTACGGACGCAAATGGTGCATGTGCAGCGCGGTCCTGCCACGATGGCTCTCGTCGGGGCGGAGTTCACGAACGTGATCTCCCGCGGCGGTGCCGGGCACCGCGTCCCGCTGCCACCGGCCGTCGGGGAACACGGCCGGGGCGGTCAGCAACGGTGGGATGGGGGAAGGGATGCACCAGAACAGTCCGCGAACGTCCGCGCCGGGCAGCGGGCGCGCGCTCGCCGGCCGGCCGGCCTGGACGCACGGGAGGGCGCGGCTGCCGCGGGCGGCGAAGGCCGCCGGGGCGGTCGTGGCCGGCACGGCCGTGGTGCTCACGAGCACCGGTGTGACCGCGCTGCCCGTGCCGTCCGCCGCGGTGCCGCAGGTCCTGGCGGCTCCTGCCGAGCCCGAGGAGCTGATCGTCAACGGG
The DNA here is from genome assembly GCF_001482365.1 of Kocuria flava. Lineage (NCBI taxonomy): Bacteria > Bacillati > Actinomycetota > Actinomycetes > Micrococcales > Micrococcaceae > Kocuria > Kocuria flava. The sequence goes on from NZ_CP013254.1 coordinate 1,709,968, forward strand.
TTCCTCGCCGCGGGGGCGGACCTGCCGGAGTGCTTCTTCGCGGCCGGCTGGGGTGACCGGACGGCGCAGGGCTCGTTCAGCACCGACGTCCCGGCAGGCTCGCCGGACGGCGCCCGCTCCTACGCCCTGACGGTCAGCAACCACATCTCCGGGGACGCCAAGCTGCTGCCCTCGGAGGCCTCCGGCTGCGCGCCCACGATCTCGCCCGGCGAGAGCTACGACCTCTCGGTCGACTACTCCTCCACCAGCGACCGCAACGCGCTGACCGTCTTCGTCCACACACCGGCCGGCTGGCGCTACCACACCGACCTGAGGACCCTGCCGGCCACGCAGGGGTGGACCACGGCCGAGGCCCAGCTGACGGACCTGCCCGCGGATGTCGACCGGATCTCCTTCGGGGTCTCCCTGGGCGGGGACGGCGAGCTGCGCACCACGAACTACTCGCTGCGGCGCACCCCGCCGCCCCCGGCGGCCCCGGGCGAGGGCGAGCTCGTGGTCAACGGCACCCTCGCCGAGGGCGGGGCGGTGCCCACCTGCTTCCTGCCCGCCGGGTGGGGGGACCGGGCCGTGAGCCAGCGGGTGAGCACGGACGTGCCCGCCGGCGCCGCGCCCGGCAGCCGCTCCTGGGCCGTGGACGTCTCCGCCTACGCCTCCGGGGACGCCAAGCTGATCCAGGCGGAGACCGCGGGCTGCGCGCCCACGGTTGTCCCCGGCGAGAGCTACGACGTCTCGGTCGACTACACCTCCACGACCGACCGCAACGCCCTCACGGTGTTCGCGCACACGGCCCAGGGGTGGCAGTACCTCACCGACCTCAAGACCCTGCCCACCAGCAGCGAGTGGACCACGGCCACGGCCCGGATCGAGAAGATCCCGGAAGGCGTGGACCGTATCTCCTTCGGCGTCTCCCTCGCCGGCAATGGGCAGCTGAGGACCACGAACTACTCGCTGCGCCCGGTCGAGCAGGAGCCGCCGCCCGTGGCGGGCGCCCCCGAGCTGGTGGGCCGGTGGGACGTCCTGGAGACGGAGCTGCCGATCCGGGCCATCCACACCACGCTGTTGCACGACGGGCGCCTGCTGTTGATCGCCGGCTCCGGCAACGACGGCAACCTCTTCGCCGCCGGCACCTTCCGCGCCGTCGTGTGGGACCCGGTCACCAACGACTTCACCGAGATCCCCGTGCCCTACGACATGTTCTGCGCCGGGCACGTCACGCTGCCCGACGGCAAGGTCCTGCTCGCCGGAGGCACCGCGGCGTTCCCGGAGGAGGACCAGGGGCCGAACACCTTCAAGGGCTCCGACCAGAGCTACTACTTCGACCCCGCCGACGACTCCTTCCACCGCACGGCCGACATGACGGGCGCCCACTGGTACCCCTCGCTGACGAAGCTCGGCAACGGCGACGTGTGGGCCGCCGGCGGCCTCGACGAGAAGGCCGAGGGCACGGTCCTCACGGAGCTGTTCGACACCTCCACCATGAGCTGGCTGCCGCAGAACGCCGTGCCGCAGACCTGGAGCTTCTGGGGCACCTACCCGCACATGTTCCTCCTCGACGACGGCACGATGTTCTACACCGGCGCCCACACGTTCGGCAACGGACTGCCGGGCACGGGCGCCTCCCTCTACGACTGGACCACGGCCCGGATCTGGGACGTGCCGGGCCTGCGCGAGAAGGACCTGCGGGACCAGGCGGGCTCGGTGTTCATCGGCCCGGCCCAGGACCAGCGGATCATGATCGTGGGCGGAGGCAACACGGACGGGAACATCCCGGCCACGAACCTCGTGGACATCATCGACCTGAACGAGCCCACCCCGGCCTACGAGCCCGGGCCCACCCTGCCCGGCCCGGGCAAGGCCTACGTGAACCTCGTGAACCTCCCCGACCGGACCGTGCTCGCCGCCAACGGCGCCCAGTACAACCGCACCGGGGACGTCTTCAGCGCGGCGCTGTACGACCCCGAGGCCAACAGCTGGTCCTCGATCGATCCCGATCCCGTTGGGCGCAACTACCACTCCTCCTCGATCCTGCTGCCGGACGGGAGGGTCGCCGTCTTCGGGTCCAACCCCGCGGACAACTCCTTCGACTTCCGGATCTCCGTGTACAGCCCGCCGTACCTCTTCCAGGGGGAGCGCCCGCAGCTCACCCGGGCGCCGGAGCGTGCCGGGTACGGAGACGTCGTCGAGCTCGGCGTCTCCGGGGAGGTGGTCTCGGCGTCCCTGATGGCCCCGATGTCCGCCACGCACCAGACCGACACGAACGCGCGGCTCGTGGACCTGCCCATCGCCGGCGAGGGCGCCGCCCGGACCGCGCAGATACCCGACAACCCGAACCTCCTGCCGCCGGGGCCGTACATGCTCACGGTCCTCGACGCGGACGGGGTTCCCAGCGAGGCGAAGTGGGTGTGGATCTCATGAGCACCGGAACGAGGCGAGCACGGCGGCGCAGGACGCTGATCGCAGGGGCGGCGCTGGTGGTGCCCGTGGCCCTCGGCGCCGCGGCGGTCACGACCACCGCGTCCGGGGACGGCACCGCGGCCGAGGGCGGGAGCGCCCCGGCGGCCCGCGCGCAGGCGCGCGGGACCGACCGGGTCGAGGCCGGTGACCGGTCGTCCCGGGCCCCGTCCGACCGGGGCTCCTCCGACCGGGCCCCGTCCGACCGCAGCTCGCAGCAGGCGCCCGGCCGCGACGGTGTCCCGGCGGACCCCGCCCAGCCCGTGACGGGAGGGCCCGAGGGAAGCCTGGCCGGTGCGGCCGGGTCCGCGTCGTCGTCCCCGGGCCGGGAGCAGGGGCCCGCCGAGCAGGCGCGCGGCGGCCTCGAGCGGGCGGCCTCCGCCCGGCACGAGCAGGACCGTGGCCCCGTAGACCGCACCGCGGGCCTGCCCGAGCGGGCCGCGGTGGACCCCGCGGAGGTGCTCTCCGAGGCGACCGCTCCGGGCGGGTGCGTGCCCGAGTACGGGGCGGACGGCCAGTGCCTGCCGGCCGTTCCCCCGAGCCTGGTCCAGCACGTGCAGGACATGGAGCAGGCCGGTCTGGACCCCTCCACGATGCCGCACCGCTGGAGCTGCGCCGAGCTGCGCACGGTTTTCCCGGAGGGCATCACCGTGCGTCAACAGGGCAAGGACCCGCAGGAGCTCGACGGCAACGGCGACGGCACGGCCTGCGGGCCCGGCGACTGACGCGGCGGGTGGGCCGGGGCGCCGGCGTTCCCGGAGGACGTCGAGCACCACGAGGACGGCAACCGGCACATGGCCCTGGCCACGGTCCACGACGAGCTCCCGCCGGCACCGCAGGGCCGGGCCCTGCCGAGAACCCGGGGCCCGGCGCCCGATCCGGCGGCACCCTTCCGGGCCTGGGCGCAGCGGCACCGGTGGGACCGGCCCGTGCGGGGCCTCAGCCCTGCACCCGGTGGACCGTCCACTGCCCGGCGGTGAAGGCCACCTCCGCGTGCGCCAGCGCCTGCAGCACCGTGCTCAGCTCCAGGCGGTCGACGGTGCGGCGGCTGTCCGGGCCCAGCACCACCCACTCGACCTCGCGCCAGCCGCGGGGGTGCACCTCGCGGAACTCGGGGTCGAGGTCCGCCTTCTCCAGGGCGATCGTCTCCCACGGCCCGTCCCGGCGCCGCTCGGCGAGCTCCACCCACGCGGCGTAGGGCACGAGCAGGGTGTCCTCCTCGGGAACCTGCGCCGCCACCCACCGCACGGCCGCCGCCCGGTCCGCGTTCGCGTCCCGGTGCAGCAGGTCCGTGTGTCGCTCTGCCCACTGTGCCGCCGGCAGCGCCAGCACCACGACGCACAGTCCGGCGAGCCCGGCCGCCCGGGGGCGCGCTCCGCCGGGCCCGGGCTGTCCCGAGAGCATGCGGGCGCCGATGCGGTCCACGACCGCGCCGACGGCCAGGGCGAGGAAGGGCAGGGACCCCACCACGAACATCGCCGGCAGGTATCCCTCGCTCACGAGCACGGGCAGTGCGAAGCCGGCGAGGGCGACCGGGAGCCAGGCGGTGCGCCGGCGCGTGGCGCACGCCAGGCCCGCCACGAGCCCGCCCACCAACAGCACGGCGTCGTAGTGCAGCCATCCCCGCACCAGTTCCGCCCGTGCGGAGCCGCTGTCCCAGACGGAGCCCGATCCCTCCCGGCCCACGAGCTGGTGCACCAGGGCCTCGTAGAGGGAGACGTGCTCCGGCCCGGGGAGCAGCTCCCAGGCCAGCAGGGCCATCAGCGGGTAGAACGCCAGGACGAGACCGCCGACGACCACGAAGCCCACCACGGAGAACGAGCGGTTCGACCAGGCGCGCTGGTTGAGCAGCGCGGCCAGCAGGGCCGGGCCCGCCACCGCGAACGTCTCCTTGGACAGGACCGCGAGGGCGAAGAAGATCCCGGCCCCCACGTGGTGCCACAAGGCCTTGCGGCGGTTGAGGGCGAGAAGGAAGGCCAGCAGCAGCCAGGGCAGGCCGATGTTGTCCAGGTACACCTGCCGGCCGAGGGTGAAGGCCAGCGGCGAGGCGAGCACGAGCGCCCCCGTGAGGACCGCCGCCGGGCGCGTGAGCTCCAGCCGCCGGGCGACCAGATAGGTCAGCACCACGGTGGCGACGAAGAAGGGGACGACGGCGAAGCGCGCGGCGCCCTCCGGCGTCCCGTCCCCCCACCCGAGCAGGCGCGGGACCCAGGCCAGCAGTCCCAGCTGGATCCAGCCCAGGGGCGGGTGGTCGTACTGGTAGGTGTAGGGGGCGAGGTCGCCCTCGAGCACGCTGACGGCCTGCGCGGTGTAGGTGCCCTCGTCGTCGGCGTAGGGAGTCGCTCCGGTCAGGTTCCACGTGCCGACCAGCAGGGCGCACAGCCCCAGGACGAGCACCGCGGCGCGGTCAGGCCACCGGAGCGAGGCCCGGCGACCGCCCGGACGCCCGGTCTCCTCGCCGCGCACCTGCGGCACGCCGTGGCGGGCCGGCGCGGGACGGTGGCGGTGCGGCCGGTGCCCGTGGCGTGCGGGCGAGCGGGTGGGGGCGCTCACGGAAGTCCTCCCCGTCCGCGGTCCGGGGCCGTCACGACGCCCGCTCCTGCAGGCTGGTCCCGCCCGGGGCGACGGCCGGCCCCGGTGCCGCCGGGCGCGCGGCGGCCGCGGCGGGCCTGACCTCCCGGTAGACCACCCGGGAGTGGTACAGGTACCGGACGACGAAGGCGCCGGCCAGCGTGGCCGCCTGCGCCGCCACGCTGTTCGCGCCGAGGACCTCGACCAGCCCCCAGAGCAGGGGCAGGCGCAGGGCGGCGTCGGCGTTGTTGAACACGAAGGAGCGTAGGAACCGGCGCTGGAGCGGGCCCGCCGCCGATCGCGTGCGGTGGAAGACCATGCGCTCCTGCATCAGGAAGTTCGTCACGATGGTGACCTCCGCCGCCACGACCGCGGCGACGAGGTAGTGGGCGCCGAGCCCGACGAGCACCCCCATGATGAGCAGGTTCAGGACCGTGCCGATGGCGCCGACCAGTCCGAACCCCGCCAGCCGCCCGAAGCGCAGCACGGCGAGCTGGCGCAGGAACCGCCCGCCCTCCCGCCACCCGGCCTTCGAGTCCCCGGCGAGGCGCTGCCCGAAGACGAAGGGCACCTCCGCCACGTCGAGCCGGTGGCGGCCGAGGATCTCCAGGAGGATCTTGAAGCCGGACGGGCGCAGCCGGTCGGTGTGCACCGCGGCGCGGCGGAAGCCGAAGAACCCGGTCATGGGGTCGGTGCAGGAGCGCAGCCGCCGGGGGAACAGGCCCCGGGCCAGGAGCGTGGCGCCGCAGGAGACGGCCCGGCGGGTACCGTTGGCCAACCCGCCGGCGCTCCCTCCCGCGCCGCAGTAGCGGGAGGCCACCACCACGTCGGCCACGCCCTCGCGCAGCCGCGAGAGGAGCACCGGCAGCATGTCCGGCGGGTGCTGGAGGTCACCGTCCATGACGATGCAGTGCGCGGCGGTGCTCGCCCGGATGCCGCAGATGACCGCGCCGCCGAGCCCCCCGGTGGGAGCGGTGCGGTGCAGCAGGCGCACGGGCAGCGGGGCGCCGGCGGCGGTCGCCTCGATCACCTCCGGGGTGCGGTCCGTCGAGTCGTCGACGAACAGGATCTCGGCCTCCACCCCGTGCAGCGCCTGCGCCGCGCGGCGCACGAGCTCCGGGACGTTCGGGGTCTCGTTGAAGGTGGGGACGATGACGGTCAGTTCCATGACAGCTCTTCTCCGGCTACCGTCCGGGCGGACGAGTGGGCCTGGTGCCGGCGGGCGGACGGGCGGTGGGGACGAGGGGGTGGCTCAGCCGCCGCCGGAGCGGTGGACGCTCCAGCCGCCGAACGCGGCCACCGGTTCGGCCCCCTCCAGGGCCTCGCCGGCCATGGTCAGGCCGAGGCTGTCGATGTTGGACCGCACGAACGGGCCCTCCACGATCCAGTCGACGGCCGCGGCGCCCTCCGGGTGGACGGTGCGGAACTCGGGGTCGAGGTCCGCCTTCTCGGTGGCCACGACGTCCCACGGGTCCGACCAACCGCTGCCGTGGAGGTCCTGCCACATGGAGTACGGGACGAGGACCGTGTCCTCCCGGTCGGCGTGGGTGCGGACCCACTCGAGCGCGGCGCGCCAGTCCTCGTTGGCCTCCTGGGCCATCAAGGTGCGGTGGTGGCCGCCCCAGTGAGGGACCACGGTGACCAGCAGCGCCGCCGCCAGCACGGCGAGCCCAGCCGCGCGCCCGGCGGGCAGCAGCTCGGGGCGGCGGCGCAGCCACCGCCGGCACGCGCGCCACAGCAGGTCGAGCCCGCAGACCACGGCGAGGGCGAGGAACGGCAGCGCACCCACCACGTACATGGCCGGCAGGTACCCCTCCCCGGTGACGACCGGGACGGCGAAGCTGACGAGCGCCACCGGCAGCCACAGCGTTCTGCGCCGCAGCAGGCACAGGGCGGCGGCCACGAGGCCCGCCACGATCAGGGGCTGGTCGTAGAACAGCCAGGACTCCAGCAGCTCGGCGCGGCTCGAGCCCTGCTCCCACACCGATCCCGACCCGGAGCGCGTGAGGAACTGGTAGACCAGGGCGTCCTGGAGCGAGACGTGACCGGGACCGCTCAGCAGCTCGCCCCGCAGCAGCGCCAGCAGCGGGTAGAACGCCAGCACGACCGCCCCGGACACGAGGAAGCCCACGACCGAGAACACCCGGTTGGCCCACGCGGGCCGGTTGAGCAGCGCGAGCAACAGCGCCGGGCCGAAGATGGAGAGGGTCTCCTTCGAGAGCACGGCGACCGCGAAGACCACGCCGGCGCCGATGTGGTGCCACAGGGCGCGGCGGGGGGAGAGGACCAGGTAGAACGCGAGCAGCAGCCACGCGATGCCGATGTTGTCCAGGTAGACCTGACGGCCGATCGTCAGGGCCAGCGGAGAGAGGGCGAACAGGGCCGTGGCCAGCACCGCGAGGGGCCGGCCGATCTCCAGACGCCGGGCGACGAGGTAGACCAGCGCGCCGGTGGCGACGAAGAACGGGGCGATGGCCAGGCGGGCCGCGCCGATGTAGGTCTCGTCGCCGAGCCCCAGCAGCCGGGGGAGCCAGACCAGTGCACCCAGCTGGATCCAGCCCAGCGGCGGGTGGTCGTACCAGTAGGTGTAGGGGGCGAGCTCCCCGTCGTCGACCACGCTGAAGGCCTGGGCCGTGTAGGTGCCCTCGTCGTCCTGGTAGGCCGTGGCGCCGGTGACGTTCCAGAGGCTGACCACAGTCAGTGCGGCGACGAGGACGGCCAGCACCACCCGGTCCCGGTCGGCCCCCAGCAGCCTCGCGCTCAGGGCCGGCCACCGGGTGGAGCCCGCGGTCCCGGGCTCCGTGGTCCTCGCGGGGACCAGTTCCAGGGTGGGGTTCATGCCGCACCCGCCCCGGCCACGGGATGCACGTAGGACAGGTGCGCGCCGGAGTGGGCCGTCTTCTCCCAGCGGAAGTCGCCGCGGTAGAACTTCACCAGCGCCCGCACGGCCGCCAGCGCCAGCACCAGCTGGTAGAACGGCGTGCTGACCACCAGCCGCGCGTAGTCCCAGAGACTGACCCGGAAGCTGTGGTCCCGTCCGAACTCGTGCAGCATGCACACGTCGAAGGCGACGGTGGCCAGGGTGGGGACCAGGGGCAGGAAGGCGATGAGCGTCACGGTCATCGGGAAGTCGCCCCACACGGCGGCGACGACCGCGATCGGGATGACGATGCCGGCGAAGGCCATGAAGTGCTGCTGCATGAGCGTCCACCAGGCCAGCGCCCGCCGCCGCCGCGTGGGCAGGCTCCGCCAGTCGCCCTTGGCGAAGACCTGCATGAAGCCCAGCGACCAGCGCGTGCGCTGCTTCACCAGGCTGCGGAGGCTGTCGGGGGTCTCCTCCCGGGTGACCAGGTCCGCGGAGTAGGCGACGACGATCTCGTGGCCCAGGGTCGACAGCCGCACGCCCATGTCGCAGTCCTCGGCGAGACAGGAGGTGTCCCAGCCGCCCACCTCCAGGAGCAGCTCCCGCTTGATGAACACGGTGTTGCCCCCCAGGGGGATGAACCCCTTGTGGGCGTGGGCGTGCAGCCGGGAGCGGAACCACGTGAAGTACTCGAGACAGTTGCGCAGGGAGTACCAGGTGTCCTTGTAGTTGACGAGCTGGACGGCGCCCTGGACCACGTCCGCACCGCGGACGACGAAACAGCTGTCGATGTTGCGCAGGAGGTCCGGGGCGGCGATGGACTCCGCGTCGAACACGCCCACGATGTCGTTGCGGCACATGGCCAGGGCAGCGTTGAGCTGTAGGGGCTTGTTCTTCACCGCGCTGCCCTCGACGCTCACGCGCACCGTGCCGGGGTGCTCGGCCGCGAGCCTACGGGCGATGTCGACGGTCTCCGGGTCATCGTGGCCGACCGAGATGATGATCTCGACCTCCCGGTGGGACTGGCCCAGCAGCGCGTCGAGGGTGGCGCGCATGACCGGCTCCTCCTCGTGCCGGCACGGCATGATCAGCGAGAAGGAGTGCCGCTCCTGCTGGAGCAAGCCTCCGTAGAAGGTGCGCTCCTGCGTCCGCGGATCCCACCACGCGTACGTGTTGAGATACAGCGTCGAGGTGGCGATGGCGAACAGCACGAGTGCGATGAGCACGACCAGAACTGACAGTGCGACCAGGAACACCTGATCCTCCCCCTTGGACCGACCGGCGGCACGATGAACGGTGTCGGACCCGCCGGTCGATGGCAGGGGGTGCGCTGGGTGTCCTCAGCCGTTCTGTGTTCCCCCGAACACGGTCCCCGAACAGCGAGGCCGTCCGCTCCCCCGAGCGGCCCGACGGCGTCATGTTTGCAGGTGCACCTCATGCAATGCCAATAATTTCCAATTGCGACCCGACGGTCGGTGACGGGCTGTCCCTACTGTGGGGAGGGCGGAGCCCGGTTCCGCGGGGAACTCCGCTCTCGCACGCGCCGGCCCGCGGCATGCCGTGGGGAGAAGAGGGGACAAGAACGAGGTTCGTCGTCGTGCGCGGTTTGTCACACGGGCTGGCGATCCGCACCGCCCGTGACTGCTGCCTTGGGGTCCTTCCGCCCACCAGCACGGTCGCCGGCATCGCCGCCCGCTGGGGCTTCGCCCACCCCGGCCGCTTCGCCGCCGTCTACCGGGAGCGCTACGGGCACGGCCCCGCGGAGTCGCTCTATTTCTGACCGGTGCTCTGCCGCCCGGAGCGTGCGCTCTGGCCGGGACGTGGTCCCGCCGGGGCCGTGCCGCCTGCGCCCGGGGACGCAGGCGGCACAGTCGCAGAAGGTCACCGAGGCGTCCGGGAGCCGCAGACCACGTCCATCCGGCGCACCGTCAGTCCCCTGAGCGTCGACGGGCTCCGGAGGCCCGGCCCATCCTGGAGGCGCGCACGGACGAGGAAGCACTGCCGTGCGCGCCGGACCGTCGGTCGCCCGCGAAGCGAGGGGTCCCGGCCCGAGGACGTTCACGGTGGGGGGACCGATGAGCACGATGGAGACCGCGGTGCAGCACGCCAGGGTGCTGCGCCGGTACCTGGACCAGCACCACCTCGACGTGCACCGCCTGTGGTGGAGCGCGTTCCAGCTGGGCGGGGACGTGGGGGAGACCGAGATCGACGCCTACGTGCACGAGTGCCTGCACCTGCCGCCGGCGGTGCGCGGGCTGCTTGTGCGGGCGGCGCAGACGGCGGCGGCCGCGTCGTCGCCCCCGGGACACGCCGGGAACCCGGCATGACGACCTGGGAGGTGCGCGCCTCGATCCGCCCCGAGGCCCGCCCGCACCCAGCCGTGCTCGCCGCGCTGCGCGCGACGCTGCGCGGGCGCCCCGGCACCGAGATCCTGGCGATGGCCGGCGGGATCGGTGTGCGTCTGCTCGCCACGTCCCCGACGCCGGCGGGAGCCTACGCCCTGGCGCTGGCGGTGCTCACCACCGACGTGCTGCCCGTGCTGGACCCCGCCGAGCTCAACGACCTCCAGGTCCGGCCGGTCTCCGGCGGACCCGCCGCCGGGCACCCTCTCGCGGCATGAGCGCCGTCGCGGTGCGGTGGCGCCCAGCAGTCCGTGGCGCCGTGCGGTTGGTGTCCTGCGGTCCTGGGGACGACAATGCTCGCAGAGCACGGGACGTCCGGGGCCGTGCCCTTCCCAGGAGGAGGCGAGCGGCTGTGGCAGACGAGAGCGACACGTTCGGGGTGGCCGTGGCGGTGGCCGGCCTGCAGGGCCTGCTGCTGGAACCGGCGAACGCCACCGACGCCGTCCGCCGGCTGGCCGAGGTGGCCCGGGACCTGGCGCCCATGGCCACGGGCGCCGGCGTCACCCTGGTCGACACCCACGGCGTGCCCACGTCCACGGCCGTCACCGACCCGGTGGTCGAGCAGCTGGACGCGCTCCAGTACGAACTCGGGGAGGGTCCCTGCCTCACGGCCTGGGACACGGTGACCGTCCAGTCCGTGGAGGACACCACCACTGATCTGCGCTGGCCCCACTGGGCGCTCGCGGCCGCGGCCGCAGGGGTCCGATCGGTGCTCAGCGTCCCCCTCGTCCACCGGGGCGAGGAGATCGGCGCGGTGAAGATCTACGCCGCCGAGCCCCACGCCTTCACCGAGCACGAGGAGCACCTGCTGCAGCTGCTCGCCACGGCGGTGAGCGCGCTGCTCGGGTGCGCGGCCACCACGGAGAGCCTCCGGCGCACGACCGCCGCGCTGCAGTCCACCCTGGCCGAGCGCCAGACGGTCCAGCAGGCCGTCGGGGTGCTCATGGAGCGCCACGACCTCGGCCCCGAGCCCGCCCACACCCTCCTGCTGCGCGCCGCCCGCGAGCAGCGGACGACCGTGCACGCACTGGCCGTCCGGGTGGTGCACCGCTCGGACGACCCCAGGCTCTGACGGGAGGGCTGCCCATGGACGACGACGCCATCGGCGCCGACCAGGCCCGGCGGCTCCACCGGGGCCTGCACACCGCAGGGCTCCACGCCCACGCCCTGTGGCTGCACTACTTCCGTCCCGGCGGCACCGTGAACCTCCTCGAGGTCGAGGCCTACCTCCACCACTCCCTGGCCCTGCCGGCCCTGCAGCGGGACCTGCTGGCCCAGGCGCTCGCCGAGCTGGCCGCCGACCTGCCGGTCCCGGCCGTGCTCTTCACCGACGACTACGTGTCCGGACCTCCCGACGGCCGCGGAGCCGGGCGGCTCGTGCCCGCCGGTGCACCATCCGACCCACCGGACGGCGACCCGCCGGCCAGTGACCCGCCGAGAGATGACCCGCTCGACGGAGAAGCGCGGGCCCCTGACGCCCCGCCGTCGCACCGGCGTCTGGCGGATGCGGACAGCGGCCGCCCCGGCGGACCGCTTCCCTCCGAGGAGCAGGACCGCGACGGCTGCGGCCACGATGAGGAGGCCTCGTGACCTCGGCCCTGCCCGAGGCCGACCTGGCGGTGGTCCTCGCCGAGCTGCGCGGGATGCTGCTGAGCCGGGAGGGGGCCACCGAGGCCGTGGCCCACCTCGCCCGTGTGGCCCGCGACCTCGTGGGTCCGGCGGCAGGGGCGGGGGTCTCGGTGTTCGAGCCGGGGGAGGGACGGATCACCACGGCCTCGACCGACGAGCTCGTCGAGGCCGCCGACGCCCTGCAGTACGACCTGGACGAGGGCCCGTGCCTGGCCACCTGGACCACGGGGGCGGCCCACCGGCTCGAGGACACCGGCTCCGACCGGCGCTGGCCGGAGCTCGCCGCCGCCCTGGCCCGGCTGGGCGTGGGGTCGATGCTCAGCGTGCCCCTGAACCTGCCGGACCGCACCGTGGGCACGCTGAAGGTCTACGCCACCACCGCCGGGGCGTTCTCCGCCCACGACGAGGCCGTGCTCACCGAGCTCGCCGCCGCCGCGGCCACCCTCCTCGGCGCCGGGCAGGGCCCGGAAGCTCCCCGTGGTCTGACCGACGGCGCGCTCGAGGCCCTGGCCGACCGCCGGACGGTCGACGTGGCCACGGGCGTGGTCATGGAGCGCCACCGCCTGGCGGAGGACGACGCCCGCCGCCGGCTGCTGACCGACGCGCGGGACACCGGCCGGCCCCTGGTCGAGCACGCCCGGCGGCTCGTCACCGACGTCGGCCGGCGTTCCTGACCTTCTCCTGACGCACTGGCGTCTACTCGACTCGCCCGGAGCGTTCGCCTCGTACGGCACCTGCCTGCACGGTGGAGCTCTCCGTCTCCGCCGTGCTCTCCCGCCCCGCTGGGTCGTTCTTCGCGGTGTCCTCCTGCGCCGTGTCCTTCGCCGCCACGGGGTCGCTCTGCGCCGCCGGGTCGTTGTCGGCCGCAGGATCCTGCGCGCTCGGGTCCTTCGTCGCCGCCGCGTCCTGGGCCGCGGCCAGGTCGTACTCGGCCGAGACCCTGCGGTAGACGGGCGTGAGGAAGGCCAGCAGGGCGGCGGCGACCATGACGATGCCGGCGACCAGGAAGACCAGGGCGATGCCGCGGGACGTGCCCTCGCCCAGCAGCGGCGCCAGCCGCGCGGAGCCCTCGGCCGAGCGGGCGTAGGGGATGATCCAGATCTCGGCGACCGGGGCGATGAGGAACGCGGTCACCGGCGCCGCCGCGGACTCGAAGGCCATCGCGAAGCCGAAGACCCGGCCCTGCCGCTCGAGCGGGACGACCCGCTGGATGACGGTCTGCTCGGCGGCCTCCACGAACGGGACGAGCACGAGGTAGAGCCAGATGCCGGCCACGTACAGCCAGGCCCACTCCCGCACGGTGAACACCGCACCCAGCACGCCCATGACGACCACGGCCAGGAGCATGGTGCGCAGCGGGTTCTTCCCGAGGCCGAACTTGCCGATCAGCGCCCCGCCGGCGATGAATCCGGTGGCACCGAGGGCGAAGACCCCGCCCCAGATCTCCACCGGGAACATCTCCAGGCCGTAGGGGTCCATCAGGGCCATGTAGACCCCGCCGATGAAGTTGTTGAACGTGGAGAACAGGATCAGCGCGAACAGCCCCGACACGGCGAGCACGGCGGCCAAGGACCCGCGCAGGTCGAAGCCGCCGGAGGCGTCCGTGGCGGCCGCCCGCACCTCCTCGGGCATGCGGAGGAAGAGCAGATGGGCGAAGGCCACGGCCGTGAGCGCCACGGCGACGGCGACCGTCCACCCCATGCCGAGCAGCCCGACCGACAGGCCGGAGAGCACCGAGGTGACGATGAACATCAGTCCCTGCACCATGCCGACCAGGCCGTTGGCGTTGGCTCTCCGGTCCGGGTCGATGAGGATCGTCACCGTGGTGGACAGGGCGATGTTGCGCATGTTCTCCACGACCGCCCCGATCAGCACGACCAGGGCGAAGACCCAGATCCACGGCCGGGTGAGGTCGGACATGGCCGCGGCGGGCGTGAGGCCGAACAGGAGGCCGGCCAGCGCGAACAGCACCAGGGTGAAGGCGGCCGCGAAGCGCATCACGGACAGCTTCCGGTAGCGGTCCACGAAGGTGCCGAAACTGATGCTCGAGAGCGCGATCAGCAGCATGTAGGCCCCGCCGACCACACCCGTGGCGATGACGTTGCGGGTCTGGAGGTACACCCAGAACGTCAGGGCGAACCACAGGTAGCTGGTCGTGACGTTGGCCAGCGCGGTGTTGACCAGGATCCCGGTGAAGGTCCGGAACCGCTGCTGCGGGGTGCGCACGGAGGTGTCAACCGCGCCGGGGTCGACCAGGGCGGGAGGGCCGGCGTCGGAGGCCGGGAGGGGAGGGGTGGGTGCTGTGACGACCGGGTCCGCGGGGAGTCCGGCGCCGCCGTCCGGAGCCGCTGCGGTCCGGGACGGGTGATGCTCGTCCATGCCCCCAGTCTAGGAGTGACCCAGGACACCGTAACGTCCCGGTGGAACGACGGACGGCCGCCCCGGAGCAGTGCTCCGGGGCGGCCGTCCGTGTGCCGTGCCGTGTCAGCTCGCGGCGTCCAGCTTGTCCACCGCCACGCCCTGGGCGCGCAGCTTCTTGTAGTGGGCGTTGCGCACCGACAGCAGCGTGCCGCCGATGACCGCGGCGATCGCCGAGCCGGTGAGGATGCCGACCTTGGCGTGCTCGTTGTGCGGGCTGCCGATGCCGAAGCTCAGCTCGGCCACGAGCAGGGAGACCGTGAAGCCGATGCCGGCGACCAGGCTCAGGGCGCCGAGGTCGAACCACGAGTAGTCGTCGTCCTTGGCGGCCGGGGTGAAGCGGTCCATCAGCCAGGACGCCGAGAAGATGCCGATGGTCTTGCCGAGGACCAGGCCCAGCACGATGCCGATGGCCACCGGGTCGGTCAGGGACGCGGTGACGCCCTCGAGCCCGCCCACGGCCACGCCGGCGGCGAAGAACGCGAACACCGGGATCGCCAGGCCGTTGGACAGCGGCCGGAAGCGGTGCTCCAGGGCCGGGGCGAGGCCGAGCCGGGGGTCCTCCTGGCGGATCACCCGCGGGGTGACCTTCTTGACCGGCACCACGAAGCCGAGCAGCACGCCGGCGATGGTCGCGTGGATGCCGGCCTCGAGGACGAACAGCCAGGTGATGACGCCGATCGGCAGCAGGATCACCCAGGCGGCCCAGTGGTGCTGCATGAAGAACTCGGGGAACTTCTGGGCCAGGAACGCGTAGATCCCCAGGGGGATCAGGGCGAGCGCGAGGTAGAGCAGCTTGAGGTCGTCGGTGTAGACGAAGGCGATGATGACGATCGCGATGAGGTCGTCGACCACGGCCAGGGTGAGCAGGAAGGTCCGCATCGCCACGGGCAGGGCCGAGCCGACCACGGCGAGCACGGAGACGGCGAAGGCGATGTCCGTGGCGGTGGGGATGGCCCAGCCGGTCATGGTGGACGGGTCGCCGTCGTTGATCGTGTTGACCGCCACGTAGATCAGGGCGGGGACGACCACCCCGCCGAACGCGGCGACCACGGGCAGCAGGGCCTTGCGGATGTTGCGCAGCTCGCCGTCGACGAACTCGGTCTTCAGCTCGAGGCCGACGAGGAAGAAGAAGATCGCGAGCAGACCCTCCGAGGCCCACTCGCCCACGGTGTGGTCCAGACCGGGGAAGTCGATGCCGATGTGGGTGTCGCGCAGCGCGAAGTAGGTGTCCGCCCACGGCGAGTTGGCGAACACCAGCGCCGCGAGCATCGCGGTCAGCAGCAGCACGCCGCCCACCAGGTCCTTGCGCAGGAAGCTGCCCAGGCCGCGCCCGTGCTCCTCGGTCTCGTCGGTCGGAGCTGCTGCCACCGTGGTCTCCTGTTCGTCGTGGATCGGGAACCCGCACCGTCGTCGGGGACCCGCACAGTCTAGGCCGCGTGACGCGCGTCATCCCACGCGGGGCATCCCGCTCCGCCGGACGTGAGCGGTGTCACGGCACCGGGGACGGACCTCTCTCGACGTCGGCGCGGCGGCGCGACGACCGCTGGAGGACGGGTGTCCGGCGCCGGGTGCGGCGCGGCCGGACGCGCCGCCAGTGCAGCACGCCGGGGATCCCGCCCCGCTCGGGCAGGCCGTTGCCGCGGGCGAAGTCCGCCCACACGGCCCGCAGGGCGCGCCCGGCCTCCTCGACCCGGGACCACTCGGTGCCGCGCAGCAGCTCGGCCCCGGCCCAGGTGCGCTCGTCGCCGAGCAGCAGGGGCAGGTCGACGGTGTGGGTGCTGCCCCAGGCGTTGTCGGGGCCCCAGGTGAGCACGTAGCGCCAGGCCCGCCCGCCGGCGCGGGCGTGCCGGGCGGCGAACGCGGTGCTCGCCGCGGCGTAGACGCTGCGGGTGACCACGGCGTTGAGGGCCCGGTCCAGGAGCGGGCCGAGGACGGGCACGCGCACGGCGCGGCAGGCGAGCGGCTGGACGGGGTAGAAGAACCGGGCCTCGTGGGTGGTGTGCCCGATGAGGACGTCGACGCCGGGGGCCGCGGCGTCCCACGCCGCCGCCACCTCTCCCTCGGCGGGCAGTGGGCCGTGGCCGTACTGGGTGCCGAAGGGCATGAACCGGCGCAGCCCGAGCCCGGTCGCCGCCGCGACGACCCCGGCCTCCTCGGCCAGCACCTCCTCGGTGCTCGAGGTCCGGTCCACCCGGCCGGCGGCGGCGTTCATCGCCGCGGTCATCGGCGCCCGGCCGGTGCGGATGCCCAGCGGGGCGCTCTGCAGGATCACCCGCTCGACGAGCTCCTCCCCGCCGGCGGCCAGCAGGTGCGCCACGGCGTCCCCGCCGGCGGACTGGCCGAAGGCCGTGACGCAGCCGGGGTTCCCGCCGAAGGCCGCGATGTTGCGCCGCACCCAGCGCAGCGCAGCGAGCAGATCCAGCAGGGCCAGGTTCGCGGGACGGTCCCCGCCGTCGCCCAGGCACCCGAAGAGCCCGAGCCGGTAGGTCACGGCGACGACCACGACGTCCTGCTCGGCCACCAGCCGGGCCGGGTCCAGGCCGGGGGAGTCCCCGGCCCCGGCGGCGTAGGAGCCGCCGTGCACCCACACCAGCACCGGGAAGCCGTCCTCGGGCGGGGTCGTGCGGGGGAGGGCGATCGACAGCCGCTGGCAGTCCTCGTCCGTGGGCAGCCCGCCGAGCACGGGACCCAGCATCCGGTCGAGGAACGGCGAGGGCTGCTGCGGGCACGCCGGGGACGGCGCGGTCGCGTCGAGGACCCCGGCGTGGTCCGGGGCCGGCACGGGCGCCTCGAAGCGGCCCGCCCGGGCGTAGGGAATGCCGGTGGCCCGCAGGACGGCGCCGTCGGCCCACCCGCGGACCGGTCCGCACGGCGGGTCGAAGCGGGGCCGGTCCACGGCGTGGGACGCGTCCACCGGGCTCAGGCCCGGTCGGCCAGCCAGGCCTGCGCCTCCTGCGACTGCAGCGAGATCGCCTTGGAGACGAACGGCTCGGCGGCGGCGGCGATCTGCTTGCCGACGAACGGGATGTTGGCCTGCACCACGCACTCCACGTGCACCTCGGTGTGCTCGCCCTGCGGGCTCAGCCGCTGGGTCGCCGTGCCCGAGACGGGCAGGGACGCGACCTGGATCTCGGTGGACACCACGCGCACGCCCTCGGCGTCCGGATCGGCGTAGCGGTCCACCTGGGTGGCCCGCACCGAGCTGCCCACGAACTTGCGGGCCATCTCCGGCAGCTTCGCCGCGTCCATCGCCCGCACCGTGGTCACGGTGAAGCGCGCCTCGACGTCGCCGTCGACCTCCACCGACTCGAGGGTCGCCCCCGCGCGGTGGGTGACGTGGCGGATGAACTCCTCGTCGCGGAAGGTCACCACGACCTGCTCGACGGGCGCGGGAACGGTGGTGGAGGCGGTGACGGCCATGGGAACTCCTGGGATCGGGCGATCGGTTCCTCCCATGGTAGGGCCGGGCGCCTGTCCGCCCCCGGGAGTAAGCTGGGGGCCGCGCTCGCCGGGAACCACGGCCCGCGCCCCACCGCTCCCGTCCCGCACCAGGAGACCGCGCACCCATGACCCTGTCCGGACTGCTCGACGCCCTCTCCGCGGAGCGCTCCTTCGCGAACATCCGCACCCAGGCCGCCCTCCCGCCCGGCGAGCGCAGCCCCGAGACGGTCATCAGCGCCCCGGACGGGATGCGCGCGGTGCTCACCGCGCAGATCCGCCGCGCGCTCGACGACGCCCCCGCCCCGGCCGAGGGCCAGTCCCCGCCGGTGGTGCTGGCCGTGACCGCCACGGGCCGGGAGTCCGAGGACCTCGCCGCCGCGCTGGCCGCCTACCTCCCGCAGCAGGAGGTCGCCGAGTTCCCGGCCTGGGAGACGCTGCCGCACGAGCGGCTCTCCCCGCGCTCGGACACCGTGGGCCGGCGCCTCGAGGTGCTGCGCCGTCTGGCCCACCCGGACGCCGGCGGCCCGCTGCGGGTGCTCACCGCCCCGGTGCGCTCCGTGCTGCAGCCGGTGGTCGAGGGCCTGGGGGACATGGCGCCCGTGCGGTTCGTGCGCGGGGAGGAGCTCGACTTCGACGACGCCGTGGCCGCCCTCGCCCGGGCCGCCTACGCCCGGGTGGACATGGTGACCCGCCGCGGGGAGTTCGCCGTGCGCGGCGGCATCATCGACGTCTTCTCCCCGGTGGCCGACCACCCCGTGCGCATCGAGTTCTTCGGCGACGAGGTCGAGGAGCTGCGCTGGTTCGCCGTGGCCGACCAGCGCACCCTGGCCACCGGCGACCACCCCGACTCCCTCACCGCCCCGCCGTGCCGCGAGGTGCTCATCACCCCCTCGGTGATGTCGCGCGCGGCGACGCTGCGGGACAGGCTGCCCGGGGCCGAGTCGATGCTCGAGCGGATCGCCGGCGGGATCTACGTGGAGGGCATGGAGTCGCTGGCCCCGCTGCTCGTCGACGGCATGGTCCCGGTGCTGCAGCTGCTGCCGCCGGGCTCGATCGTCGTCGTCGTGGAGCCCGAGAAGGTGCGGGCGCGCGCCCACGACCTCGTGGCCACCAACGAGGAGTTCCTCCTCGCCGCCTGGGACTCCGCCTCGGACGGGACGTCCGCGCCCCTCGACCTCACCTCCGCGCAGGCCGCGGGCGACGACGGGGGCCGCACCCTGGCCGCCGGCTCCTTCCAGACCCTCGGCGAGGCGCGGGCCACCGCGCTCGGGCACGGCACGGCGTGGTGGTCGCTCACCGCGCTGAACCTCGCCCTGGCCTCGGCCGCCGACGTCGACGCCGACACCTCCGACGAGGCCGTGGCCCTGCTCGACTCCGAGGCCGACTCCCTGACCGTCGCCGCCCGCGAGCCCCACGGCTTCGCCGGGGACGTCGAGGCGATGCTCGAGTTCCTCGGCAAGCGCGTGGCCGACGGCTGGCGCGTCGTCGCCGTGACCGAGGGCCCCGGCCCGCTCGCGCGCATCGCCGAGCTGCTGCACGAGGCCGGGGTGCCCGCCGCCCGCAGGGACTCCCTCGACGAGGCCCCGCAGCCCGGCATCGTGGAGCTGACCACCGCGGTGGCCGGGAAGGGCTTCGCCCTCGACGCCCTCGAGCTGGCCCTCCTCACCGAGGCCGACCTGCTCGGGAAGGCCAGCCCCTACACGACCAAGGACATGCGCAAGCTGCCCGTGCGGCGCAAGCGCAACGCCGTGGACCCGCTCGCGCTCTCCCAGGGCGACTTCGTGGTCCACGAGCAGCACGGCATCGGGCAGTTCGTGGAGCTCACCCAGCGACCCATCGCCGGTGCCGTCACCAAGCCAGGCCAGCCCAAGCCGGTGCGCGAGTACCTCGTGCTCGAGTACGCCCCGTCCAAGCGCAACGGCCCCCGCGACCGCCTGTTCGTGCCCACCGACCAGCTCGACCAGGTCACCACCTACGTGGGCGGGGAGACCCCGGCGCTGTCCAAGATGGGCGGGGCCGACTGGAACAAGACCAAGCGCGCCGCGAAGAAGGCCGTCAAGGACATCGCCAACGAGCTCATCCGGCTCTACTCCGCCCGGATGGCCTCCCGCGGCCACGCCTTCGACCCCGACACCCCGTGGCAGCGGGAGCTGGAAGAGGCCTTCCCGTACATCGAGACCCCCGACCAGCTGACCACCATCAACGAGGTCAAGGCCGACATGGAGCGGGAGATCCCCATGGACCGGCTGATCTCCGGGGACGTGGGCTACGGCAAGACCGAGGTCGCCGTGCGCGCGGCGTTCAAGGCCGTCCAGGACGGCAAGCAGGTCGCGGTGCTCGTGCCCACGACCCTGCTCGCCCAGCAGCACACCGAGACCTTCACCGAGCGCTTCTCCGGCTTCCCCGTGCGCCTGGCCACCCTCTCCCGCTTCCAGACCGCCAAGGAGACGAAGGCGACGCTGGCCGGGCTCGAGGACGGGTCGATCGACGTGGTCATCGGCACCCACCGGCTGCTGTCGAAGGAGGTCGTCTTCAAGGACCTCGGGCTCGTGGTCATCGACGAGGAGCAGCGCTTCGGCGTCGAGCACAAGGAGAAGCTCAAGGCGATGCGCACCAACGTGGACGTCCTGGCGATGTCCGCGACCCCCATCCCGCGCACCCTGGAGATGTCGCTGACCGGCATCCGCGAGACCTCGACCCTGGCCACCCCGCCCGAGGAGCGCCACCCGGTGCTCACCTACGTGGGCGCCTACACCGACAAGCAGGTCTCGGCCGCCGTGCGCCGGGAGCTCATGCGCGAGGGCCAGGTCTTCTACATCCACAACCGGGTCTCCTCGATCGAGCGCAAGGCCAAGGAGATCGCCGAGCTCGTGCCCGAGGCCCGCATCGCCGTGGCCCACGGGCAGATGTCCGAGTCCCGGCTCGAGCAGATCATCGTGGACTTCTGGGAGAAGAAGTTCGACGTCCTCATCTGCACGACCATCGTGGAGACCGGTCTGGACATCGCCAACGCCAACACCCTCATCGTCGACGGCGCCGACCGCTACGGGCTCTCCCAGCTGCACCAGCTGCGCGGGCGCGTGGGCCGCGGCCGCGAGCGGGCCTACGCCTACTTCCTCTACCCGGCCGAGAAGCCGCTGTCCGAGACCGCCCTGGAGCGGCTCAAGGCCGTGGCCGCCCACAACGAGCTCGGCGCCGGCATGCAGCTGGCCATGAAGGACCTCGAGATCCGCGGTGCCGGCAACCTGCTGGGCGGAGAGCAGTCCGGGCACATCGCCGGGGTCGGTTTCGACATGTACCTGCGCCTGGTCGGGGAGGCCGTGGCAGAGTACCGCGGCGAGGAGGACGAGCGGCCCGCCGAGATGAAGATCGAGCTGCCCGTCAACGCCTACCTGCCCCACGACTACGTGCCGGGGGAGCGGCTGCGCCTGGAGGCCTACCGCAACCTCGCCAACGCCGCCACGGACGAGGCGATCCAGGAGGTCGCCGACGAGCTCGCCGACCGCTACGGCGAGCTGCCCGAGCCCGTGCAGAACCTGCTCGAGGTCGCCCGCTTCCGCGTGGTCGCCCGCGCCGCCGGGCTCACCGACGTCGGGGCGATGGGGAACACGATCCGCTTCGCCCCCGCGGACCTGCCCGAGTCGCGGCGGATGCGCCTGACCCGCCTCTACCCGGGAGCCCAGGTCAAGACCGTGCCCGGCACCGAGACCGCCCAGGTGCTCGTCCCCAAGCCCAAGACCGCCCGGATCGGGGGCAAGGACCTGGTGGACCGGGAGATCCTCGAGTGGGCCCGCGGCGTGGTCGAGGCGGTCTTCGCGAAGGAGCCGGCGGCGGCCTGAGCCGCTGCCCGTCCCGCACCCCGGACACGACGAAGGGCTCCTCCCCGTGCGGGAGGAGCCCTTCGTCGTCGGTGCCTGCGGGACTTACTGCACGGCCTTGCCGTACTTGTCGTCGCCGTGGGCGCGCGCGGTGAGCGCGTCGCGGGTGCGGGCGTCCTGCGGGCCCTGCGGGAACTCGGCGGCCACGGGCTGGTGGCCCGGGACCTCCGTGGAGGGCGGGACGTCCATGGCGAGGGTGCGGCCGCCCTCGGCGCGCTTGGCGGTGGAGGTGCTCAGGAGCCCGACGGGGATGAGCAGGGCCAGGGCGTAGAGCAGCAGGCCGATGATCCACACGGTGGGGCTGTTGGGGTAGGAGGCGAAGGCCCAGAAGCTGCCGATCATCACGGCCATGGCCAGCACGAGGAAGATGAGGTTGTTGACCGTCCGGCCCTGGCCCGAGAACGAGCGGACGGTGGTCCCGGAGGGGCCACCGGTCATGGTGCCCCCGGGCGTGCCGGTGGACGAGGGAGCGCGGTCGGACATGAGAGGTCACCCTTCTGGCGGTACTGGCGGTGGGCAGCGGCCGGTGCGGCTGCCGTGGCGTTCGGACCCAGTCTAGTCGCACCGACCGACCCGGGGTTCCCGGGCGTCCGGCGCCTCGAGCCTCTCGCCGCGCTCCCGGTTCCAGCGCTCTGCCGAGATCTCCGGGCGACCCGGCGCCGTGCGCGGGGTCCGGCTCGCGCCGTTGTCCCGACGACGGACGGCTCCCCTCCCGGCAGCAGGGGAGAGGAGCCGTCCGTCGTCGTCGGGCGGGTGCGCCTACTGGGTGGTGCGGCCCAGGGCGTCGTCGCCGTGCTCGGCGCGGACCTCGGCGTCGCGGCGGGCCGGGTCGCGCGGGGCCTGGCCCAGCTGGGCGGCCTTGGGGTCGTCGCCCGGGACCTCGGTGGTCGGCGGGACGTCCATGGCGAGGGTGCGGCCTCCCTCGGCGCGCTTGGCGGTGGAGGTGCTCAGGAGCCCGACGGGGATGAGCAGGGCCAGGGCGTAGAGCAGCAGGCCGATGATCCACACGGTGGGGCTGTTGGGGTAGGACGCGAAGGCCCAGAAGCTGCCGATCATCACGGCCATGGCCAGCACGAGGAAGATGAGGTTGTTGACCGTCCGGCCCTGGCCCGAGAACGAGCGGACGGTGGTCCCGGAGGGGCCACCGGTCATGGTGCCCCCGGGCGTGCCGGCGGAGGAGGAGGTGCGGTCGGCCATGGTGACGGTCCTTCTGACGGAGCGGGACGGGCCGTGCTGCACGGCCCCGGGCAGTTGGCCCCAGTCTAGTCGAGCGGGGGCGCGGTTCAGCCGAGCAGGGCCGGGCCGCTGCTGGCGCCGATGCGGGTCGCGCCGGCCTCGATCATCGCCAGCGCGTCCTCCCGGGTGCGGATCCCGCCCGAGGCCTTGACCCCGATGTCCGGGCCGACGGTCGCGCGCATCAGCCGCACGTCCGCCACGGTCGCGCCTCCGGTGGAGAAGCCGGTGGAGGTCTTCACGAAGTCGGCACCGGCGGCCACGGCGGCCTCGCACGCGAGGACCTTGGCGTCGTCGTCGAGCAGGCACGTCTCGATGATGACCTTCAGCAGCGCCCCGCCGGCGTGGGCCGCCTCGGCGACGGCGCGGACGTCACGCTCCAGGGTCTCGCGCTCGCCGGCGCGGGCGGCGGCGATGTCGACGACCATGTCGATCTCCTGGGCGCCGGCGTCCACGGCGGTGCGGGTCTCGAAGGCCTTGACCTCGGTGGCGGAGGCGCCCAGCGGAAAGCCGACCACCGCGCAGGTCCGCACGTCGCTGCCGGCCAGCCGCTCCCGCACGAAGGACGTCCACAGCGGGTTGGTGCACACCGCCGCGAAGCCGTGCGCCACCGCCTCCTCGCACAGCGCCGCGATCTGCTCGCGCGAGGCCTCCGGCTTCAGCAGCGTGGAGTCGATGTAGGGGGCGAGGTTCGGGGCGTCGGACACGGGCGGGCCTTTCGACGGGACTGGACGGGGTAGGTCGGGGCCAGCCTACCGGCGATTCAACGATGCCCTGAGCTGGCTCACTTGAGCTCGGACACCGGAACGAATTCGAACCCGAGGTCCTTGATTCCTTGGACCGTCTTCTTCAAGTACTCCAGGTCGAGGTAGGGGTGGAAGAAGAAGCTGGCCGTTGACTCGCGCACTACCAGGTTGGCTTCCGCCCGAGAGACGAGAAACTTTGGATCACGGACGGCGTGGTTGTTCTGTTCCGTCTCGGTGATGTTCCCCAGGTTCTCGGGGTAGACCTTGGTTCCGTAGATGTCATGGACAGTGTAGGGAAAGTGCTGGCTGTAGGCCTTCCCGGGTTCGCTGGGCTTCTGCGACAGAATGCCCGCGAAGTAGTCAGCCTGCTCGTAGCGGGCATCGTAGACCTCGGACATGGCCGCGTAGGCGTTGACGGAGGCGGCGTAGTGCGGAGTCTCGAAGATCACCGGTTCGCCCAATCCCGCGTCCTTCATGACCTGACGACCCTGCTTGATCCGGGCGACATGCTGCGCCACGCTGTCCTCGGCCACCGGCCCGATCTGGCGGATGTAGGAGTCGTTCTCGCATTCGCCGAATTCGTACGGTTCCTGTGCTGTCGTACTGCATCCGTATCGATAGAACTCATAGTCCTCGCCGGTGCGCCCGCTGTAGGGGTTGTTGGCCGCCCCGAACTGATGGGTCGTTCCGTGCTGAATCAACGTCCCTCCTCGCTCCTGCATGTACTTGAGCGCGTCCACCACCTCAGGACGGTCCAGAAGGCTCAGCCCGTACCAGTCATCTCCATCCGGCGTTCGTGCGACGTGGATCGGCATCACCGCAACCTGAAATGGCACGCCGGCTCCGTGCAGAAGGTCAGCCACGGCACGAAGGTCCTGCGGGTCCGCTTCCGGACCGACGTCCTCGAGTCGTACCGCTGCCTGCTTCACCTCGGGCGTTTCCGGCGCCAGCAGGTCGTAGAACAAGTCGGAGTAGATGAGGTAGACATCGTTCACGTCGATGTAGTCCAGAGGAATCTCAGAGACATAGGTGAGGTTTCCTGAGCGAATCGCCCACGGAGCTTCATCGGACGGCACAGGCTGGTCCGGGCTGCACTGCGTCGGTCCGTCGTCGTTCCGGCACTGGGAGGTTGCGAGAACCCCGACAGTCTTCTCGTTTTCGATCACCGGCGCCGCGAGTTCCGTAACACCTTCGGCTGTGCGGGACACCTCACGATCTTTGTACGCGACCGTCCTCACAAGACCGCTGTCCACCGTCAGGGACTTGTGCGGGTCCCAACCGTACTGGTCGACGAAGGCGGCCGAACTCCCGGCCTCCCACCCCGCGAGGTCGTCGATGTTCTGGTCGACCCACATCACCGGTATCCCGCCTTCACGGACGTCATCGACGAAACCCCTCGGAAGGGAAGCTTCGGAGTCGGTTCCGATATAGATGACAGCGCCAAATGACTCCATCGTGTTTGCCGCATAGTCGGCCACCGGCTGGATCTCTGCTTCCCCGAAGTGCGTCGCCAGATTGGCGGTTGCCATGGCATACATTTCAGCGTCGTCGGACATCTCGCCGGTGTTGTCATAGAGGACCAAGGTGGACATTTTTCCGGGCTGCCCGAATCGCCGATCGAATACCGCCTCTGCAGCGTGAGCATCTGAGCCTGCTTTCGTTTCTGTTGCATACTGCTGCGCCAGCGGGGAGCCTTCTCCTTCGACCAAGGTGTCGTCGGTAAGACCGAAAACAGTTCCGACGGACACAGCCAGCAGAGCGGCCAGACCGACGAACCACTCGATTCTCCCCCGTCTCGTCAGCTGAAAGGGCTTGCTCATCGGGTCTCCTCAGCAAGACTCCCCGAAACGTCGGTGGAACGCACCGGGGAGTTCGTCGTGCAGAATCTCGTAAGGATCAGCTGGTCGTTGACACAGTGAGCTGGGGTTCGTAGGTGAACTCGTCGACGAGATCGTCGAACCCGAAGTGTCGAGCAAGGGCGCGCACGGTGCGCTCTGCAGCGCGTCCGTCACCGTAGGGATTGAGAGCCCTGGCCATGCGGCTGTACTCGGCCTGATCTGTGATGAGCGTCGAGACCTCTCGCACGATCGTCTCTTCATCGGTGCCCACGAGCTTGACGGCCCCGGCAGCAACGGCCTCGGGGCGCTCTGTGGTCTCCCGCATGACGAGCACCGGCTTCCCAAGGGACGGGCCCTCCTCCTGGACGCCCCCGCTGTCGGTAAGAACGATGGACGCCCGTTCGAGCAGGGCACAGAACTGTGCGTAGGGAAGAGGCTCTGTCATCAGAACATTTGTCAGGTCTTGGATGGCCGGCTGAATGGCGTCCCGAACCAGGGGATTGCGGTGTGCGGGAAAGACGAAATCGTGGTCGGGGTGCTGTCGAGCCAGCGCAGCGATCGCTCTGCCGACAGCCCGGAGAGGCTCACCCCACGACTCGCGCCGGTGCGCGGTCACGAGGATCACGGGTCGCCCCTTCGCGAGGCGCGCCGCCAGATCGGAGTCCTCAATGCGGGGCTGTGACGCCACAGTGATGAGCAGCGCATCGATGACGGAGTTGCCGGTGACCACGATGCTCGACGCATCGATGTTCTCCTTCAGGAGGTTCTCACGGCTTGCCGCTGTCGGAGCCAGGTGCAGGCTGGCGATCTGCCCGGTCAGCCGGCGATTGATCTCTTCGGGGAACGGGGAGTACTTGTTGCCCGTCCGCAGTCCTGCCTCGGTGTGAACGACCGGGATCTCCGCGTAGAAGGCGGCCAGAGCACCGACGAAAGTGGTCGAGGTGTCTCCTTGTACGAGGACGGCATCGGGGCGGTCCTTCTGCAGAACTTCTGTGAGGCCTTCCAATGTGCGATTGCTGATCTGCGTCAGGCTCTGCCCGGGCGCATGGATGTCGAGGTCGCCATCGGGGGTGATGCCGAAGTTCTGGTTCACCTGATCAAGCATCTCCCGGTGCTGTCCCGTGACGACCACGCGTACTTCGAAGCGTGGGTCGTCGCGGAGCGCGAGAACGAGAGGAGCCATCTTGATGCCCTCCGGACGAGTGCCGTAGATCGCCATGATGGTGATGGGTTTGCTGGGGAACGTGCTGGACATGGTGGCTCCTGATCGATCGATGTAGTCCGCGCTGGCGCACCGGATATCACGTGTCTGTGCTGTTGATGACGTCCAGGTCTTGAAACCGGACGCGGGCGTCCTCGGTGTACAGGCCGATGGCGCCGCCGCGATACGGTCGCTCGTCATCGACGATGGTGGTCAGTTCTCGGCCGTCGACGCGTACGGTCATTCGTGGCCAGTCCTGCTCGACCTCGACACGGTAGGCCTGGCCAACAGGGAAGGTCCTGTCGTCACCTGTTGCGAGGAATCGCTGGCTCCCGGGATAGGCCGGGTCCTGTTTCGAGATCTCCCACCCGTTGGGTTTGAGTGCGACGGCATAGAAGTGGTCGTTGTCCCTGAAGTTCCACAGAACCCAGCCCACTTCCCACACATTCGGGTCGCCCTGCCGGAGCTGCTCCTCAGTCTTCATCGTGATGGCGAAATCAGCGTCCTCGTAGGACTGCGTGGTGTGCACCAACGATCCGTGGGTGACGTCAGGTGTGGCAGCAGCGTTCGGCTCCAGGACCACCTGTTTGTCCGAGCCCACAACGCGTCCGTACCCGGTGTAGAGAACGGACCACTGGCCATGGGTCTCGCCGTCGGACCAAGGCTGAATACGCCACATGTTGTTGACCCCTGCCACGACGACCAGAGCAAGTATCCCGACTCCTAGCACAATCCGGACAGGTTTACTCATGTGTGCACCTCGGTGGTGAGCTCATTCGCGGATGAGTCGACCTGGGTCTTGTTCTCGACGACACGTTCTGTTTTCGACCAGCCGTTCTGCCCGCGTACAGCTCGGTACGTCGCCTTCCATCCCGCGAGGTACCACAGCGTCGCGTAGAGCACGTACGCATGCATGAGAACAACGGCGGTCGGCACTCGCAGACCGTGGTGCCGTTCTTGGGACCAGTAGACGAGGCCGAATAGGAGAGCTGGCCCGAATGCGACGAGATAGGCGGAGATCCACCACCGTGAGACGACGGCGTCGCCCACCACGATCCCGAGGATGACATCGAATGCCCACAGGGCGAAGGCCACGCTGAGGCACGACGTAATCAGCAGGAGGAACGGACTGGTCAGGTGGTACACCAGGTCGGCTCGCCGTGTTCCGGTGAGGTCACGGAGCACCCAGGGGACCAGGCCCCAGGACTGCAGGTGTCCCTGGAACCAGCGAGTCCGTTGCTTCACCCATCGCTTGACGTCCACAAGTCCTTGCTGATGCACCGACGACGTCGAGCAGAACTCCGTCTCCCATCCGTCGATGAGGAGTCGCACGCCTAGGTCGAGGTCTTCCGTAAGGCTGCGCGACCACGGTGACTCTCCCAGCCCGTTCAGGGCGGAGAGGCGGACGAACTGACCATTGCCACCAAGACCGACACTCCTGAGATGGCGTCGTCCACGCTGGAAGACATGTGTGTAGAGCACGAACTCCAGATCCTGCATACGTGCCAGCAGGTTTTGATGCCGGTTGTTGATACGGACGCCGATCTGCACGGCACCGAGCCGATTGTCCATGAACAGCGGAAGAACGTCCCCCAGGGCGTGAGCGTCGAGTCGCCCATCGGCATCCATGACGCACACGACAACCTCGGAGTGGGGTATCCCGGCAATCAGATCACTGTGACGCAAATGCTGGATCGCAGCGTTGAGAGCTTCACCCTTCCCCTGTCGGGCCCCCGGAAGTACTCGTTGGAAGAGATGAACCCGTGGATCCGGGTGTGTGCGCACGATGTCTGCCGTGTCGTCGTCGGAGCCATCGTCGATGACAAGAATGTGCACCCGGGGATGTTCTAGACTTGCCAGACGGTCCAAGCTCGCATTGAGGACCCTGTCCTCGTTCAGGCACGGCACGACGAACACGACCGTCTTGTCCTCCGGAACAAAGGAGCAGAACTCTCGTCGTGCTCGTGCGGAGCGTGGCTCCCACCGCGAGAGAACAAGGACCGTCAGGCCGTACAGGACACTGATGGTCACGAGGAGCACAGCAAGAGAGAGGACGAGGTCAATCCTCTCTCCGAACAGCATGATCATGGTCGGACGCCTCAGGCGCTCAGGGCGCGCTCATCAGCGGCCTCAACCGGCCGGCCGCCCCAACCAACCTCCACCTGCACGGGCAGCGAGGTCACGGTGGCATGCAACTCCTCATGCTGATGACGGTTGCGAATGCGTGTGGCAACGCTCGAGATGGCGACAGCGCTCATCAAGAACAGCAGGTAAGCCATGAAGAGTGCCATGGCGAGCGTGAGCAATATGCGACTGCCGTCCTGCAGGAAGGATTGAGCGGAAGCCGCAAAGGAAGCGGTGCTCATGGGCATGACAAGATTGACGTACACAGAGTTCCCCCCGATGCGAAGCGGGCCCATCCCCCCGATGGGCCAGCCAGCCACCTTCCCCAAGGTGAACCAGCTAGTAATAGAGTTCCAGAAGGGGGGTGCCTATGCAAAAGGGAGGTCTTCCCGCCATCATCTGCGGCAATCCATCCCCATGTGCTTGTTTAAGCAAATATGATTCATAACCATATAAACCATAGGTGCCCGCCCGCTCGTTTGCTACTCAATGTAGCTCGAAGTGGGGACAGACAGAGCTGCACTTTTCAGGCCTGCTGAGATGTTCCGGGTGAGGTCACAATTCGCGCATGACCAGTTGTTTCGTCCCTCAACTCCCCGCTCACAAGCCGCGATTTGCAGTCATGTACCCACACGTCGCTGTAGGCAGGGATGTCCTAGCAGTCCTGGGTGTCGATGTGCAGCAACCGATCAGGAGCGAGCTCAGCTCAGCGCGTCGACCAGCTGCTTGAGCATCGCGCCCATCCGGAAGCGCTCCGGGACGAGCGGTTCGAGGCCCATCGCCTCGAGCGGGGCGGCCGTGACGGGCCCGACGGTCGCGGCGAGCATGCCGTTCCGGAAGGCGGCGAGCAGCTCCTCGTGGAGGCCGAGCTCCTCGGCGGTCGAGAACAGGGCGTCGACGGCCGGGGCGGCGGTGAACGTGATGGCGTCCACGCGGCCGGCGGCGGCCTCGCGGATCAGGACGGGGACCTGCCCGTCGTCGTCGGCGGGGGCCCACCGGTAGGGGGTCACGGTGAGCACGCGGGCCCCGGCGTCGGTGAGCCGGCGGCGCTGGGCGACGTCGGCGATCCCGTGCAGCTGCAGCCCCACCGTGCGGCCGGTGAGGTCCCCGCCGTGCTCGGCGAGCACGAGGTCCACGAGCCCTGCGGTGGTCTCGTCGGCCGACATCCCCGCGTCCTCGAGGCCCAGCCCGCGCACGGCGCCGCGGCCCTTGGGCCCGCGCACGTACACGGCGGCCCCGTGCAGGCAGATCAGCAGCTCGGCGTCGAAGCCCTGGGCCACCGCGGCGTCGTGCCAGCGGCGCAGCCCGTAGCCGGTCGTGATGAGCACGAGGTCCGGCCGGGCCTCGAACAGCGCCCGGGACGCGGCGGCGAGCGGGCCGTCCCGGTCCACGGGCTCGACCTTCAGCGCCGGCGCGTGGATCACCCGCGCGCCGCGGCGCTCGAGGGCCGCGATCTGGTCCTCGGCGCGGCGGTGGGCGGTCACGCCCACGACCCGGCCCGTCAGCGGACCGGGCTCAGCCATGCGCGGCGACCTCCGCGAGGAACGCGTTGCGCTCCGCGGTCGCCAGGCGCACGACCGGGCCCACGACGACGACGGCGGGGGAGCCGCAGCCCGCCCGCGCCGTGTCCTCGACCGCGTCGCGCAGCGAGGTGATCGTGGAGCGCTGCCGGTCGGTGAACCCGCGCTCGACCACGGCCAGGGGCGTGGCGGGGTCGGCCCCGGCGCGCACCAGCCCGGAGACGAGGTGGGGGAGCGTGCCCACGCCCATGAGCACCACGAGGGTGCCGCCGGCGGCGCCGAGGCCCGCGAAGTGCTGCAGCTCCGCCTCGGAGAACGGCACGTGGCCGGAGGCGACCGTGAACATCCGGGAGACCTCGCGGAAGGTCACCGGGATCCCGGCCGCCCCGGGCACCGAGACCGCGCTCGTGATCCCCGGGACGACGTCGACCGGGATGCCGTGGGCGGCGCACGCGGCCAGCTCCTCGCCGCCGCGGCCGAAGACGTAGGGGTCCCCGCCCTTGAGCCGCACGACCGACTTCCCGGCCAGGGCGTGGACGACGATGAGGTCCTGGATCCGCTCCTGCGGCACCGGGTGGTGGCCGGGGGTCTTGCCGACCGGGATGACCTCGGCGCCGGGGGCGGCCGCGGCGACCGCCCCGGCCGGGGCGAGCCGGTCCACGAGCACGACGTCGGCGTCCTGCAGCGCCTGCACCGCCCGCACCGTCAGCAGGTCCTCGGCCCCCGGGCCGCCGCCGACCAGGGTGACCCGCCCGCCCTCGCGGGCGGCCGGTTCGTGGACGACCGGCACGCGGGCCCCGGCGTCGTCGAGGGCCTTCCGCCACCGGGCACGGCCCTCCCCGACGACGACGGCGAGCCCCGCCCCGGCCACGTCGGCCGGGCGCAGCTGCTCGGGGGCCGCGACCGGGCGGACCTCCGCGCCGGCGGCGGCGCAGCGGCGCAGGGCGCGGCGGGCGGCGGCGGGTTCGCCCAGCACGAGCACGGGCACGGCGGTGAGGTCGGCGGTCAGGAGCATGCGGTCCTCCAGGGGGTGGGTGCACCGGGGTGCACGTGTGGTCCGGACTCCAGCGTGCGGCATGCGTGTTTCCCCGGCATTGCCGCGTGACGTCGCATGACGACTGTTGCGTTCCGTGCCGGTTGCCGCTCCCGCACGGGCCTGGCTCCGTTCCGTGAGGCGGGGATCCGGGTCCTAGGCTGGTGCCCATGTCCTCGACCGGTTCCCCCGTCCTGCTCGCCTGCGCCCACGGCACCCGCTCGCGCGCGGGCCGCCGCGCGGTGTCCCGCCTCGTCGACGCGGTCGCCGCGGCGCTGCCCGGCACCGAGGTCGTGCCCACGTGGGTCGACGTCCAGACCCCCGACCTCGCCGAGCGCACCGGGCAGCTGGCCGGGCGGCCCGCGGTGGTCGTGCCGCTGCTGCTCTCGGCGGGCTACCACGTCTACGTGGACGTGGCTCGGGCCGTCGCCGCGGACGAGCAGCACCGGGTCTCCGCGGCGCTCGGCCCGGACCGGGCCCTCGCCCGCCTGCTCGCCCGGCGCGTGCACGAGGCCTGCGCCCGCACCGGCACCCCGCTGCGGCCCGCCGACGCCGTGGTGCTCGCCACCGCCGGTTCCTCCGACCGCCGTGCCGTGGCCGACTGCGCGGTCGTGGCCGAGCAGCTGGGGGAGGAGCTGGGCCGGCCCGTGACGGTGTCCTACCTCGCGGCGGCCTCGCCCCGCGTGGCGCAGGCGGTCGCCGACGCCCGGTCCTCCGTGCCCGCGGGCGGGCGGGTCGTGGTCGCCAACTACCTGCTGGCACCGGGCTACTTCCTGGACCGCTCCCGGGAGGCCGGCGCCGACGTCGACGCCGACCCGCTCGCCCTGCCCGACGGCGAGGTCCCGCCGGAGCTGGTCGACGTCATCGTCACCCGCTACCGCTCGCAGCTGCCGGCCTGACCCGCCGGCCGGCTTTCGTGGTGGCCCTGCGCCCGGGGAAGCCCCTCGCGGCGCCGAGTCCCCACCGTGGCCCCCGGCCCGCGCCCGCGCCGAGTGCCCACAGCACTGACCCCTGCGTCCGCCGAGTCCCCACCGCACCACCTCCCGCACCGCCAGGACTCCAGCACATCGGGCCTGCGTCCGCCGAGACCCCACCATGCCGACGCTGGCGTCGCCGAGTCCCCATCCGCGCAAACCGCTGCTCTCGCTGAGTCCCCATCTCACCGGCTCCGGCAGTGCGGAGTCCCCACGCCACCTGGTCTGCGTTCACCGAGTCCCCTACTGGGCAACCGGTTTGTCGCCGAGTCCCCTTGATGTCGGCATTTCCCCCGTCGCGCGACGGGGGAAATGCCGACATCGAGGGGACTCGGCGACAAACCGGTTGCCCAGTAGGGGACTCGGTGAACGCAGACCAGGTGGCGTGGGGACTCCGCACTGCCGGAGCCGGTGAGATGGGGACTCAGCGAGAGCAGCGGTTTGCGCGGATGGGGACTCGGCGACGCCAGCGTCGGCATGGTGGGGTCTCGGCGGACGCAGGCCCGATGTGCTGGAGTCCTGGCGGTGCGGGAGGTGGTGCGGTGGGGACTCGGCGGACGCAGGGGTCAGTGCTGTGGGCACTCGGCGCGGGCGCGGGCCGGGGGCCACGGTGGGGACTCGGCGCCGCGAGGGGCTTCCCCGGGCGCAGGGCCACCACGAAAGCCGGCCGGCGGGTCAGGCAGTTCTGTCCCAGGATCACGATCGCGCACAACGCCAGGGCGATCATCGGTCCCAGCGGGAAGAAGCGGGCCTTGTACGGGAGGTCGGCCAGGTCCTTGCCCTGGGCCAGGTAGGCCTTGCGGAAGCGGTAGTGGCTCCAGGCGATGCCCATCCACACGATGAACCCCGCCAGCCCCGACGCGCTCACGAGCCAGACGTAGGCGGCCCCGTCGCCGATCAGGGTGGTCAGGAAGCAGGCGGCCCCGACGGTGGTGGTGGCCAGCAGGGCGTTCATCGGCACCCCGCGCCGGTTGACCTTCGCGAGGAACTTGGGGGCTTTGCCGGAGTCGGCCAGGGCCCAGAGCATGCGGGTGGAGGCGTAGAGCCCGGAGTTGCCGGCCGAGAGGATCGCGGTGAGGATCACCGCGTTCATCACCGAGGCCGCGGCCAGGACCCCGGCGTTCTCGAAGACCAGGGTGAACGGGGAGATGGAGATGTCCTCGACCCCGGAGCCCAGCAGGTGGGGGCTGGTGTAGGGGATGAGGAACCCGACGATGGTGATCGCCCCGACGTAGAAGAGCAGGATGCGCACGAACACGGTGCGGATCGCGCGCGGGACGTTCTTCTCGGGGTCCTCTGCCTCACCGGCGGCGACACCGACGAGTTCGGTGCCCTGGAAGGAGAAGCCGGCGACCATGAAGATCGCCAGGATCCCGGCCCCGCCCCCGACGAAGGGGGCGTCCCCGGTGGTCCAGTTGGAGAACCCGGGGGATTCGCCGCCGAGGATGCCCACGATCATCAGCACGCCCAGGACCAGGAAGATCACGACGGTGGCGACCTTGATGAGGGAGAACCAGAACTCGCTCTCACCGTAGGCCCGGGTGGACAGGGCGTTGAGGCCGAAGAGGACGGCCAGGAACAGGGCCGACCAGATCCAGGAGGGGACATCGGGCAGCCAGTAGCGCATGATCAGGGCTGCGGCCACGAGTTCGGCGGCGACGGTGATCGCCCAGTTGTACCAGTAGTTCCAGCCGATGGCGAAGCCGAAGGAGGGGCTGACGAAGCGGGTGGAGTACTCCTCGAAGGCCCCGGAGACCGGCAGGTAGGTCGACATCTCGCCCAGCGACTGCATGAGCAGGAACACCATGAGTCCGATGGCGACGTAGGCCAGGAGGGCCCCGCCGGGGCCGGCGGTGGCGATGGTGTTGCCCGAGGCCACGAACAGGCCGGTGCCGATGGCACCACCCATCGCGATCATCGTCAGGTGGCGGGTCTTGAGGGTGCGGCGCAGGTGCCCCTGGGTCTCAGGGGTCGGCTGCTCGTGCACCGGTGGTGCGGCGATGGCCACGGGATTCTCCTTGAACGGGTGCGGTGGAGGGCACGCCAGGGAGAGGCCCGGGGGGTCACCGTCCCCCCGAACGGTCACAGGGCATTATGGGCGTTCCCGTTTGCGGGCACAAAACGAGCTGGTCGGAGCGGGGTGGAGCGCGCCTCTACGATGGTCGGATGCACCGAGCGCCCGACCCCGAGCAGGGGCACCGTCCCCGTCGTCGTGCCCTGGCCGCGACGGTCGTGGCCGCGGGGCTGGCCCTCGCGCTGGTGCTGATCGCGCTCCCGCGGCTGCTGTGGGAGCCGGGGCTGGAGGCCCCGGGAACGGTCTCGTGCGCGGCCTACGGGCTGCCGGAGCTGACCGTGCCGTCCCGCCCGGACCACCGCCCGCTGGGCGACGGGCCGGTGCTCTCGCAGGGCCCGCGCCTCGGGGAGGGGCCGGCGGACCGCTGGGACGTGGCCTTCGAGCACGAGGGCGTGACCAGCACCTACCACGTGCTCGCCGACGGCATCGACTGGTCCCGGCCGGTGGGCGTGGTCTTCCGGCTCCACGGCGACGGCGCCTACGAGTTCCACCATCCGCAGCGCAAGCTCTCCTGCCTCGCCGAGGTCGCCCGCTCGCACAACGCGATCCTGGTCGCCCCGCGCACCCCGGACCGCACGGGGGAGCCGACGTGGTGGGAGGACCTCGACGGCAACGCCGAGTGGTTCCTCGCCCTGGCCGAGCAGCGGATCTTCGCCGGGTACGACCTCGACCGCTCCCGCACGTGGCTGCACGGGTACTCGGGCGGGGCGGAGTTCATCAGCTACGAGCTGCTCGCCGACAGGATCGGCCTCCTCGAGGGCGGCGGCGCCATCCTCTCCGGCGGTGGGGGCGCCCCGGCCGGCGCGGCGTCCGCCCCCACCGCGGAGCAGCGCGCGGACCTGCGCCTGCACTGGGACGTGGGGGCCGACGACGACGGCACCGACCCGCACGCCCCCTTCGACGCGCTGCGGGCGGCCCGGGCCGGGGAGGCTTGGTACGACCGCCGTGGCTTCGAGCGCACGAGCCTGCAGGTGCGGGAGAACACCGACCACTTCGAGCTGCCCGAGGCACGGGTCCTCGACCGCCTGCTGACGGCCGCCGAGGACTGAGGCCGGCGGAGGGACACTCGCTGCCGTCCGGCACCCGTGGGGGCCGGGGGAGCGGGGCACCCGCTGCCGTCGGGCACCCGTGGCGGCCGGGAGCGGGCGGCGTCCGGCACCCGTGGGGCCGGGGCCGAGCGGCGACCGGTGGCGGGTACGGGCGCAGACCCACCCGTGCTCGGGGCCGGACGGCCCGGTCCGCGCCGGTCCTCCGACGTGGTCCGCACCACGCCGGCGTGACGCGGAACGCACCTGTGATCCTTCTCTCGACTCACCGGTAACCACTAGCTGGCCTGTGGGGCTTGCAACTGCAACCGATCCGTCCGTACGGTATAGTTACGCAGCCGGCGGGGGCCGGCTCAGGGGGGACGACCGGCGCCGGGGGTGCCGGTCCGGACGACCGTCCGACACGCACGCACCCGCCGCCGGCCACGATCCGGCGCGGGCCACGACGTCCCGCGGCCGGGAGCACCGGCCTGCTGAGCGCACCTCGACCTCCCGTCGGCCACGGCCGCGGCACAGACCTGCCGCGGCACGGACGTCGATGGGGGATTTTCAGATGACAGTGCGCCCGATCTCGCGCAGCGGCTCCACCGGGCACCTGGGTGGCTCCGCCGGCGCCGGGAGCCGGCTCGCCGGCGACGGGTGGTCGGAGGAGAACGGTGTCCTCGAGACCGCCCTGCGGACCCAGCCGCTGCCCACCGTCCGCGGCCGGGCCGTCTACCCGGCCGTCGCGCCGCCCGCGCCCCGCACGCTCGTGGACATCGTCCTCGACACCGTGAACCGGCACCCGGGCGCCGTCGCGATCGACGACGGCGGCACCGAGCTGACCTACGCCCAGCTGCTCGAGCGCGTCGAGGCCGAGGCCCAGCGCCTGTGGGACCTCGACGTCGGGCGCGGGGACCGCGTGGGCATCCGGGTGCCCTCCGGCACCGTGGACCTCTACGTCGCGATCCTCGGGACGATCTTCGCCGGCGCCGCCTACGTCCCGGTCGACTTCGACGACCCCGACGAGCGCGCGAACACGGTGTGGGAGGAGGCCGGCGTCGCCGTCGTCTACGGCGCGGGCCTGGCCCTCGAGCGCCGCCCCGGCGTGCGCACCGGCGCCGACAGCGACCAGCCGCGCACCACCGACGACGCCTGGATCATCTTCACCTCCGGCTCCACCGGCAAGCCCAAGGGCGTGGCCATCAGCCACCGCTCCGCCGCCGCCCTGGTCGACGCCGAGGCCGAGCTCTACCTGCCCAAGCGCCCCCTGGGCCCGCGCGACCGCGTGATGGCCGGGCTCTCCGTGGCCTTCGACGCCTCCTGCGAGGAGATGTGGCTGGCCTGGCGCTCCGGCGCCGCGCTCGTGCCCGCACCCCGCTCCGTGGTGCGCTCCGGCACCGACCTCGGGCCCTGGCTCGTGGAGCGCGGGATCACCGCCGTGTCCACCGTGCCGACCCTGGCCTCCATGTGGCCGGCCGAGGCCCTCGAGCGGATCCGCCTGCTGATCTTCGGCGGCGAGGCCTGCCCCAACGACCTCGCCGCGCGCCTGGTCCACCCCGGCCGCGAGGTCTGGAACACCTACGGCCCCACCGAGGCCACCGTCATCGCCACCGGTGCGATCCTCACCGGTGAGCCGCCCGTGCGCATCGGCCTGCCCCTGCCCGGGTGGGAGCTCGCCGTCGTCGACTCCTCCGGCAACCCCGTGCGCTGGGGTGAGGAGGGCGAGCTGATCATCGGCGGCGTCGGCCTCGGCCGCTACCTCGACCCCGCCAAGGACGCCGAGAAGTTCGCGCCCATGGACACCCTGGGCTGGGAGCGGGCCTACCGCTCCGGCGACGTCGTGCGCGCCGACCCCGAGGGCATCGTCTTTGTGGGCCGCGCCGACGACCAGGTCAAGATCTCCGGGCGCCGCGTGGAGATGGGCGAGATCGACGAGCAGATGACCCGCCTGCCCGGCGTGGCCGCGGGTGCCGCCGCCGTGCACACCACGCCCGCCGGCAACCAGGTGCTCGTGGGCTACCTCGTGCCCCAGGAGCCCGGCTCGATCGACGTGCAGGAGGCCCGCCGGCTGCTGGCCGACCGGCTGCCCGGCCAGATGGTCCCCGCGCTCGCGCTGATGGACGAGCTGCCGATGAAGACCTCCGGCAAGGTCGACCGCAAGGCGCTGCCGTGGCCCCTGCCCGGAGGCTCCACCGCCGTGGAGGCCCCCGCGCTCGAGGACGGGCTCGAGTGGCTCGCCGGCCTGTGGGCCGACCAGCTCGGCCCGCTGCCCATCGACCGCGACAGCGACTTCTTCGCCCTGGGCGGCACCTCCGTGGCCGTGGCCAAGCTCGTCTCCGAGCTGCGCCGCACCTACCCCGGGGCCGAGATCGCCCAGCTCTACCGCCACCCCACCCTCCAGGAGATGCACGAGTACCTGGAGTCGCTGGAGCGCGCCGACGTCGTCGCCCGGGACGCCGCCGCCGTCTCGACGGTGCGGGACACCCCGCGCCGCGCAGGGCTCGTGCAGGTGCCGTTCCTCGTGGCCCTCTACGCCGTCTCCGGGCTGCGCTACGTCGTGGGCTCGCTGCTCGTCGTGTGGGTCCTGTTCAACCTCTTCGGCGCCGGCTGGGTCCCCGACCTGCCGCTGCTGCCGCTGCTCGCCGGCTGGCTCGTGCTCTTCGCCCTGCCCGGCCGCATGGTCCTCACCGCGCTGTTCATCCGGCTGCTCACCTTCCGGCTGCGCCCCGGTGCGCACGCCCGCGGCTCCTGGACGCACCTGCGGGTCTGGATGGCCGAGCGCGTGCTGATCTTCAACAAGTTCGACCCGGTCATGGGCACCCCGCTGATGGCCGTGTTCTTCCGGATGCTCGGCAACCGCGTGGGCGACCACGCCCACCTCGACACCATGCCGCCGGTCAGCGGCCTGGCCGTCGTCGGCTCCGGCGCGGCCGTGGAGCACGAGGTCGACCTCTCCGGCTACTGGCTCGAGGGCGACGTCTTCCACCTGGGCACGGTGACCGTGGGCGAGAACGCCCGCGTGGGCGCCCGCACCCTGCTGGACCCCGGCGCGGTCGTCGAGGCCGGCGCCGAGGTCGAGCCCGGCTCCCACGTGGTGGGCACCGTCCCCGCCGGCCGGCTCGCCGCCGGCTCCCCGCTCGAGGACCTCGGCGAGGCCCGCGCCTCCTGGCCCGCCCAGCGCGCCGGCCACGACCGGCCCCTGCGCACCTGGGCGCTGTACTCGCTCGGGCTCGGCACGGTCGGGCTGCTGCCCGTCCTCGCGATCCTGCCCGGCGGCCTGCTCGCCTTCAGCCAGGTCCGCGACCTGCAGTTCTACGAGGCCGTCTTCCCCGTCCTGGCCCTGTGGGTGCCGGTGTTCGCGGTGCTGACCCTCCTCACCTACCTCGCGCTCGTCGTGGTGCTCGTGCGCCTGCTCGCCCGGATGATCACCCCCGGCCACCACCGCGCCGAGGGCCCCGTGGGCTGGGCCGTGTGGCTGACCGGCGTGCTGCTGCAGAAGTCGCTGGTGTCGACCTACCCGGTCTACGCCTCGATCGCGACCCCGCTGTTCCTGCGCCTGCTCGGCGCCCGCGTCGGGCGCCAGGTCGAGATCTCCACCGTGGAGACCCTCCCGCACCTGAGCACCTTCGCCTCCGGGTCCTTCATGGCCGACCACTCGATGGTCAGCGCCCCGCGCACCGGCTTCGGCTGGCTCCACGTCGGCCACTCCTCCGTGGGGGAGCGCTCCTTCGTGGGCAACTCCGCGGTGGTCGGCGCCGACCGCGACCTGCCCGCCGACTCCCTCGTGGCCGTGCTCTCCTCGGCCCCCGAGCACGCCGAGCCCGGCACCTCCTGGCTCGGCCGGACCCCGGAGCAGATCGCCCGGACCTCCGACGCCGCCGACGAGGGGGCCACCTACCGGCCCCGCCGCCGGCTGGTCGTGGCCCGCACCCTCGTGGAGTCGCTGCGCATCGTGCCGTTCATGGTCACCGCCTGGATCGACCTCGCGATCGTCTACGCCCTGACCACGATCTACATGGGCTCCGCCTCCCCGGCCGAGGGCCTCGTGGCGGTCCTGCTGTGGGCCACCCCCGTGGTGCTCGCCGCCGGCGTGGTCGCCGCGCTGATCCCCGTGCTCGTCAAGTGGGCCCTCATGGGCCGCTTCACCCAGGGCGAGCGCCCGCTGTTCAGCTTCTTCGTGTGGCGCAACGAGCTCGCCGACGTGTTCGCCGAGTCCCTCGCTGTGCCCGGCCTGATCCGCCTGGCCGTCGGCTCGCCCGTGTTCAACGTCTGGGCCCGCATGATGGGCGCCCGGATCGAGCGCGGCGTGTGGTGCGAGACCTGGTGGCTGCCCGAGTTCGACCTCGTCCACCTCGGGCGCGGCGTGTCCGTCAACCGCGGCACCGTGCTCCAGACCCACCTGTTCCAGGACCGCATCATGCGCCTGCAGCCGGTGCGCATGGAGGCCGGCTCCACCCTCGGGCCCAACAGCTTCGTGCTGCCCGGCTCCACGGTGGAGGAGGGCGCGACCGTCTACCCCGGCTCGCTGGTCATGGCGCAGGAGACCGTGCCCGCCGGCACCCGGTGGGGCGGCAACCCCATCCGCCCGATGAGCACCCACGCCGATCAGCCGGTGGAGGCCGGCGCCCGTGCGCACTGACCGCGCCGCCGGACGGCGCGGGGGAGCGGCGGTCCTGGGCGTCCCGGCGCCCGAGGGCGGCCGCACCCGGCGCCGGCTCGTGGGCGCCGACGCCGCCCGCGGGCTCGCCCTGCTCGGCATGGTCGCCGTGCACACCCTGCCCGTGTGGGACGCCGGGGCCGAGCGGGCCTCGCTGAGCTGGTCGCTGTTCGCCGGCCACTCCGCGGCCCTGTTCGCGGTGCTCGCCGGCGTCAGCCTCGCCTTCCTCTCCGGCGGGGCGGCCCCGCACACCGGCGCCCGCCTCACCGGCGACCGCGCCGGACTGGTCGGGCGGGCCGCGGTGCTCGCCCTCGTCGGCCTCCTGCTCGGCTTCGCGGCCCCGCCGGTGAACAACATCCTCGTGTACTACGGGGTGTTCTTCCTGCTGGCGATCCCGTTCCTGGGACTGCGCATCCGGCACCTGCTGATCGCCGCGGCCGCCTTCGCGGTCGTCTCGCCGTTCCTCATGCAGTGGTCGCTGGAGGTGCTGCCCTCCCACGTCTACGGCAACCCCACTCCGTGGGACCTCGCCACCGACCCCGTCACCGTGCTCGCCCAGCTGCTGCTGACCGGCACCTATCCCGCCCTGCCGTACATGAGCTTCCTGTGCGCCGGGCTGGCCCTGGGCCGGATGAACCTCGCCAACCGGCGCGTGCAGACCTGGCTCGTCGGGGCGGGGGCGGCCCTGGCCGTGCTCGCCTACGGTCTCTCGAGCCTGCTGCTGCTCGGCCTCGGCGGCTACGGGCGGATCTGGGCCGCGACCCCGTGGCTGTCCGAGGCGCAGATCGACGAGATCATCGTCTTCGGCCCCGATCCGTCGCTGCCCACCACCACGCTGTGGTGGTTGATCGTGCCGGGCCCGCACACCAACACGCCGTTCGCGCTGCTGGTCAGCCTCGGCGTGGCGGTCGCCGTCCTCGGCGGGTTCCTGCTGCTGGCCCGCGCGGCCGGCACGGTGCTCACGCCGCTGGCCGCCGCCGGGTCGATGACCTTGACCCTCTACACCGCCCACCTGCTCTTCCTCGCCACGGGGCTGCAGGACCTCGCCCCCGGGCTGGCGTTCTGGGGGCAGGTCGTGGTGCTGGGCCTGTTCGCCCTCGCCTGGCAGCACGCCCGGGGCCAGGGCCCGCTGGAGAAGGTGGTCGCCCGGGTCTCGAAGCAGGTGGCCCACCGGGTGACGGCGCGCCCGGACACGGCCGGTGGGCCTCGGGCCGGTGGGCCTCGGGCCGGTGCGGCCCGGGCGGCCTCGGCCCGGCCCGGCTCGGCCGCGCCCCGCCGGGACGAGCCCCGGTTCCGCAACGACTGACCCACCCGGGCGCCCGCCTCCGCCGCCGAGTCCCCGCATCCGCCGCCGAGTCCCCTCTGGGGCGTCATCTCCCCCGTAGCGCAACGGGGGAGATGAACGAAGTTGCATCAGATGCACGATTTCGCCTGGTGACAGTGCCGACGTTTGACATCAGGGTGTCTATCCGATCCGGTGAACCCCTCGTCATGCAGAAGGCTCTCGGATAGTCTCTGCATTAGATGCATGATTCGCCCATTTGGTGATGGGGTTCTGATGGTGAAGGCCGAAGTGCCGCAGGGGGCGGCCTCCTTGGTGCTGGCCCCTGGTGTGACCTTTCTGCAGGAGGAAGAAGCCGTCTTCGAGGCCATGGTCCAGGGGTGGTCGGCGCAGATGATCGGCGGGCGTGGACTTCAGCGGCGGTCCGTGGCCGCGGTGGTGTCCACGGTGCGGCGGTTCCAGGCCAGCACCAACGAGTGGCCGTGGCGGTGGAGTCCGCAGTTGTTCGATGAGTGGATGACCGACCGGGTCAGCACCCGGGCGCTGGCCCCCACCACCATCCGCTCCTACCAGTACGCGGTGCGTTCTTTCTGCGCCTATCTGTGCTCGGAGCACTACGGGTGGGTCGCCCAGTGCGAAGGGCGCTTCGGTGAGCCCCCGAGCCAGATCTGTCACGAGGAGAACACCGCCCAGCACCTGCAGGGCTACGAGGGGCGCCCGGGGCGTCGGCCGTTGAGCCGGGATGAGCTGCAGAAGTTGTTCGATCGAGCCGATGCCGAGGTGGCGGCCCGGCTGGATGCCGGGCGCAAGGGCGCGGTGATCGCCTATCGCGACGCGACGCTGCTGAAGGTGGTCTACGCCTGGGGCTTGCGCGCCAATGAGGCCGCGCATCTGGATGTCACCGATTTCTACCGTAACCCGCACGCTGCCCAGTTCGGTGACTACGGGGTGCTGCAGGTCCGCTTCGGGAAGGCCTCCCGGGGTGGTGCGCCCAAACGCCGCTCGGTCGTCTCCCTCTTCGACTGGGCGGTGGAGGCCGTGGTCGACTACATCACCCACGTCCGTCCCCTGGTCGTGAAGAGCGCTTCCAGTGCGGCCTCTAATGCGCTGTGGTTGACCGAGCGCAGGACCCGGCTGCAGGCCCGTGACGTCGCGGACCGGTTCGGGTTCTACCGCGATGAGCTCGGCCTGGATCCGGACCTGTCCCCGCACTGTCTGCGCCACAGCTACGTGACCCATCTGATCGAGGACGGGGTGGACCCCCGCTTCGTCCAGGAACAGGCCGGTCACGTCTACCAGTCCACCACCGCGCTTTACACGGCCGTGAGCGGGGACTTCAAGAACAAGATGCTCCACGACGCGATCCGGGCCGTGCTGCCCACGACCCCGGGAGGGCAGAGACAGTGAAGGTCATCGGCTATGAGTGGAAGCTGCGGCAGGTGATGGCGGCTGCGGGGATGTTCAGTACCACCAAGCTCATCCCGGAACTGGAAGCGAGGGGTATCCATCTGTCGGCCAGCCAGGTCTACCGGCTGGCGGCGGAGAAACCGGAACGGCTGAGTCTGCACGTGCTGGTGGCCCTGATGGACATCTTCGGCTGCACCGCCGATGATCTCATCACCCGCGTCGATCTCGGCGCGGCCACCACTCGCACCCGCACCGGCACCGAGGCGGGGTCGCCCGAGGGCTCGGCTGATGCGTTGCGCGCCTCCGGGGCCCGGCCCAAGCGGGCCCAGATCGTGCCTCCCAGCGATGGTTGAGCACCCGGGGCGGTCTCTCACCGAGGTGATCAGCATGGTGGAGGCCGGTGTACCCGCCGACCGCCTCCGGGAGATCCTGGCCGTCATCGTCGTGCGGCCCCCCTCCGGGACCCGGCTGCTGGGTCAACTTCAGGCGGACCCGGGGCTGTTGACCTCGGGGACCAATGCGATGCCGACCCTGCTGCAGCGCGTCATCGCCGCCCTGCTCGAGGCCGGTGCCACCTCGGTGCGTCTGCCGCGCTGCGCCGGCTGTGGTCTCGAGCGGATGTTGCCCGAACGCCTCGACGGGCACCGGGTC
This sequence comes from Kocuria flava, assembly GCF_001482365.1. Lineage (NCBI taxonomy): Bacteria > Bacillati > Actinomycetota > Actinomycetes > Micrococcales > Micrococcaceae > Kocuria > Kocuria flava. The sequence goes on from NZ_CP013254.1 coordinate 1,753,392, forward strand.
TGCTCCACGTGCAAGAAGCGGGCCGGCACCAGGGCCATCATCTGTCATTGCTGTCGACGAGAGCGTCAGCTCGCCTCCTGCGTTGGGGACGTCGACTACTGCGGGACCTGCTGGCGGGGCATGTACGGGCAAGCACCGGCGATCTTCGTCGCGGCCGCCCACGGCCTGATCCCCTCCCTGGATCCTGCGGTCCTGGCGGGGATCTTCGCCCAGCTTCCCGCCGTCCCCGGGCGCCGGTTGCGCTTGGCCCTGGAGGTCGCCGACTACGGAGCGGACTGGTTCGCAGCCCCTGCCCGGGGGGCGGCCCTCTTCGGTGTCCTCTACGATCAGCTGACCCACCAGGCACCCGAGTTGCCGCCGGCGTGCTGCGGGCACTGCGGGCAGCACCGGCCGCTGACCAACGTCTATGAAGGTCTGCGCTGCTGCTCCCGGTGCTACACCGCACTGCGATCCCAACCGTGCGACGGATGTGGGCGTACGGCCCCGATCGCCCGACGGATGACCGACGAGGCCCGGCTGTGCCAGGGGTGCGCGAAGGCCCTCCCGGATGCCTCAGACACCTGCACCCAGTGCGGCACCCACCAGCACATCGTCTACCGCGGCCCCGCCGGACCCGTCTGCGCCCCGTGCCGGCTCAACGCCCAGATGGACACTTGCACCCGGTGCGGGCAGACCAGACCGTGCCGGTTCCCCGGCACCCCGGACGCGATGTGCGAGAAGTGCCGCAAGCGGAGGGAGACATGCTCCCGGTGCGGCCAGGAGCGGGTCGTCGCCACCCGGGATGAGCACGGGGCCCCGATCTGCCACAGCTGCCACCACATCCTCGAGCCCTGCAGCGTCTGCCACCGACACCGGCGCGTCGTGGGACGGGTGAAGGGGGCGCCCCTGTGCGAATACTGCTACCCGCGCCACCCGGTCAGCTTCCGCGACTGCACCCGCTGCGGCCGCCACGCCAAGCTGAAACGCACCGGGCTGTGCGACCGGTGCACCGCCGATGACCAGCTCGCCACCTTGTTCCCCCCCGAACTGCTCGCCAGCAACGGGTCCGCCCGCACGATGCTCACCGACCTCCAGACCGGGAACCCCGGCACCATCCGCAATGCCTTCCACTGCCACCGCGCCGTGGAACTGCTACGCACGGTGTTGGCCACCCCGGAGCTGCTCGATCACGAGGCCCTCGACGAGCTGGGGCCCGAGTACACGACCCGGGCGGTGCGGGCGCTGCTGGTCGAGCACGGCCTGCTGCCCGCTCGCAATCTGCCCCTGGCCCGGTTCCAGGCGTGGATCCCCACCGCCGCCCAACTGATCGAGGACCCGGGTGAGCGGCAGGCGTTCCTCCAGTTCGCCACCTGGAAGCACCTGCGCGATCTCAGGAGCCGTACGGAACCCCTGTCCGGTCCGCTGGTCACCAGCCGCCGGCGCGAGCTGCGGATCGTGATTGAACTGCTCGCCTGGGCCCGGCACCGGGGCAAGACTCTGGCGACCCTGGATCAGGCCGATCTGGACCACTGGGCCACTACCGGCGCCGAAAGATACCTCGTGGGCGGCTTCCTCACCTGGGCCCACATCAACGGCCGCAGCCAGCCCCTGGAGATCACCCGCCCGCCCAGGACGTACCTGCTGGCCGGAGGACTCAGCGATGACCACCGACGCCAGGTCCTGGATGACGTCCTGGAGCGCGAGGCCATCGGGCCGGGGACGAAGCTGGCTGCCGCCCTGGTGCTGGTTTTCGGCATCCGCCCGGCCCAGATCACCCGGATCCGCCTGTGCGATATCCAGTCCACCGGCGGGACGGTTGAGGTCACGGTGGGACCGGAGCCGCTGCTGTTGCCCGTCCCCCTGGCCGAGTTGGCTACAGGGGCCGCGGCGGACCGCACCGCACGCCGGATGCTGGCCCCCGCCCGCGACCACCACTGGCTGTACCCGGGCGCCCAACCAGGGACACCCTTGTCGGCGGCCGCTCTGGTGCGACGGCTGGCCGCCGCCGGTGTCCTGGTGGCTCCGGCCCGGACCGGGGCGCTGACCACCCTGTCCCAACAGCTGCCACCACCCGTGCTCGCCGACCTCATTGGCATGCACCTGGCCACCGCCGTGCGCTGGCGCAGTACCGTCGCCGCCAGCAACGCTCACTACGCCGGACTGCTGCTCGCCGCCGAAGAGAGCCCAACCGCAGTGCTGCGAACCGTGCTTCCCTCGGCATCCAGCACAGCGCAGCCCTGAGCGTCGCAAGCCGGAGTGATCCGCGGCGTCGTTTGGTTCACCGCCGGGTGGGCGAACTCGTCATCCGTGTTCGTGGGACCGCCGCCTGCGCGTCAGGTGTCGCAATCGGTGCAGTACTTGGCGCCTGGGCCCTCACGAGCGAGCTGGCTGCGGTGGTGAACCAGGAAGCAGGAGGCGCAGACGAATTCGTTCTCTCGCTCGGGAATGACCTGGATGGTCAGATTTTCCTCGATGAGGTCCGCGTCGGGCAGGTCGATGCTCTCGGCAGTGTCGTCGTCGTCTTCGAGGATCGGAGTTTGGGCGGTTGCGTTGCGTTGGGCGCGGATCTCCTCCAGCGATTCGCGGACCGGCTCGTCCTCAGGGGCTGTGCGGGGAGCGTCGTAATCGGTGGCCACGGGGTTTCCTCCCTACGGTCACGGCGGTGGTCACTGACGTGCCCGGTGTGTACGACCGCGCCGCCGAGGGTGGCCTGCGACCACGGGTTTGGCTGGTTCCCCCGGGGACGTCGAGAGTAGGCGCACCGATGAAGCCATCTCGGGCACCGCGCTCAGGCTCACAGCCGGCCACGGGGCTGCCGAGGACGGGGACCAGGCGGGGGCGGGACGGTGATCGGGCAGCTCGGCAGGGGTGAGAATCTGCACCGGGCTGGTGACCTCGTGCGGGCACTCGTCGTGGTCAAGCGCCCAGCGCAGCAAATCCACCGCGGGGGCCTCCACATGGGCGGCGGAGGTGAGATCGACGCTGACGATCACCGGCGGGAGCAACGTCCGGGCCCGTGCCACCACGGGGGACAGGGCCTGCTGGCTGGCCTCGGTCAGGCATCCGGTGACGAGCAGACACACATAGCGGCCGTCGAGGTCGACCTGGACAAGCACCGAGAGCTGGTGATCCATAGGGGCACCCTTCATCGCGTGCACGATCACCGACGACCTGCCGGCGCCTGTCCACGCGAGGGAGGTCCCCCGGGGATCACAAGGGGATCTGCTGGAGCGTGCCCACATTTCCCTAACCGACGAGTACCTTTGAACCTGCCGTTGACAAGGGTGGATGCCGGGGCGGCCGGGGTGTCACCGGCCGGTGTCGGTCAGGCGGCAGCAAATCACGGCCGGGGCGCGGTCGGGGTGATGAGCGCATCCTCGCGCTCGAGTTCTTCCTCGCTGCGGTTCTCCGCGTCGTAGAGGGTGGGGTCCTTGACGTCGAGCTGGCGCATGATGACGTCGAGTTTGAGGTGCACGGCGGCGCTGTCGCGGTTCTGGGTGTTCTGGATGATGAACACCATCAGGAACGTGATCAGGGTGGTGAGGGTGTTGATGATCAGCTGCCAGGTGTCGGAGAAGTCCAGGAACGGCCCGCTCACCGCCCAGGCGACGATGAGCGCCGCGGCCAGCAGGAACATCCCGGGCCGGCCCAGGGCGTTGGCGGCAGCGGTGGTGAACCGGGCGAAGTGACCCGGGTGACTGTCGGTCTTCGAGGTGGTGGGCATGGTGTCCTTCCGGTTCATGATCCGCTTCAAGCGGTGAGGGTCGTCGACTTTCCCTCTGGGGCGTGGTGGATGAGGGCCAGCACCCTGCGTGCGATGTCTCCCAAGCTGTGGCCGGTCGCGTGGCTTCGCGTTGATGCCACACCCCGCAGCCATCACGCAGGATGTCGGCCACCACCACTTCGACCTGCTCCTGCTGGCCGTACTCGGCCAGCACCGGGCGGAGGAGCTCTGGCAGCCGCGCGACGACGTCGCCGGCCCGAGCGGGGTGCCGCTGGCCAGGGCGATCAGCCGCTGCTCGACCCCGGTGTGGCTGCTCCGCCACGACCACGCGCGCCGCAGGTGTGGTGGCCCGGGGACCCGGGGCGGGGCGTCAATGGACGGGTGCGGTGGAGGCGAGGGCGCTCTCGCGGGCGTCGAGCTCGGCAAGGACCTCCTGATGGCGGTCCAGGGTGAACGGGTGAGCCCCCTCCGGGGTGGTGAGGTACTCCCGGTCGAGCTGACGGCAGATCTGGCTGTGCAACACGTGCAGCTCGATCAGGGACAGAGCGCTCAGATCAGCCGGGAAAGCACAGTCCGGCCCCAAACAGGTGCTGGTGGCACCCTCGGTGGGGGCAGAGGCGGTCGGGCTCATGCCGCCACCTTCCGGGCCGGGCCCGTGCCGGCGGAGCTGTCGGGCGTCACCCGACTTTCCGGTGAGACGGTGATCCGGTGGTGGGGCAACACGTCCGGGACCACCAGGGCCACTGGGCGGCTACCGGCGGAGTCGGTGTCCTCGAGGGCGCGGCGCAGCAGCTCCATCCCGGTCGCCTCGATGTGGTGGGCCCCGGACAGGTCGACGGTGACGTGGATGCCGGGAGTCGGGATGCGGGCCCGGCGGATCAGCGGGTGCAGGGCGCGCTGGCTGGCCTCGGTGAGGCACCCGGTGGCGAGGACGCGGACGTACTCGCCGTCCAGATCGACCTGGACGGTCACGGAGAGCTTGTGATTCACAACAGCAGCTTTCGGCGTACACGAACGGTGGCGCGGCCCACTGCTGGACCACCCTTCAACAATAAGTGGTACAGCAACCGGCTTCCAGTCAGGCCCCGTGTCCGAGCAGGTGACCGAAGCGGCCCTGTCGGGCCCACCGGCGGTGCCGTGGCACAGCCGGTGGGCACGGGCAGACGGTCAGGCCTCGAAGTGGGTGCTGGCCGGTCCCTTGCCGACCTGGGCGACGAGGTCGGCGACCAGCTCGCGCAGCTTGACGTTGCGGTGGCTGGAGGCCGCCCGCAGGATCTCGAAGGTCTTCTCCTGGGTGCAGCGGTTCTGGCCCATGACGATGCCCACGGCCAGGTCGATGGTGGTCCGCGAGGCCATGGCCGCCTGCAGGTCCGCTTCGGTGTCGTGGTGGCGGGCCAGGCGCACAGCCAGGCGCACGGCCAGGCGCAGAATGGTGGAGGCCTCGGCGACCTGGCGCTGGATGACCTCCCGGGTTGCCGCGTCAAGGCGTCGGGGCGGTCGGCGTAGACGTCCAGGCCCGCGGTGGCCTCACCCCAGCTCCAGGGGCACGCCCAGAGCGGAGCGGATGCCGTTGGCCGCGGCGGCGGCCCCGTAGGCCGGCCACCTCGGGCCGGTGCGGGTAGCGGAAATGCAGACCACCCGGTGTTCCTGCGCCCCGTCAGACACGACCCGTCGACGTAGTGGTACTGGATCTCATCCAGCGCCTCGGCCCGGGTGCTGGAGGCGGCCACGGTGGTGGAGCGCTTGGGGCGCAACAGGGTCACCGCGCATCACACCTCGTCGCGATCGGTGGACAGGGCTTCGGCGATGGTGGCGGTGAAATCGTCGAGGAACCCGGTGATGTCCTCGGACGCCAGCAGCAGCTCCTGCAGGTCCGACACGGGTGCCGCACTGTTGGGCGCGTGAAGCCCGGCACGTTGTGTGGCGACGCAGGGGGTGTTCGCCAGGATGGCTCTGCTGCGGTGGGGGGCTGATTCCGGCAGGGGTCCTCGGGCAGAGGCTCAACGCCCTTGAAGAGCGCTGAGCCGGTCCGGACCCGCACCGGGAGTCTCGGGTGGAGCGTTCGCCCCTCTCGGGGGCGTTGTTTGTCGGCCATGCCGGCCGCAGCATGGGCGCATCCGGTGGATCCGCCTGGTGACGGGGCGGGGACGGGCTGGTGGGTCTGTCCCCGCCCCGTCGGGGCGTGTCAAAGGTGGGTGGTGGCCCGTTGGTGGGGTGTTGTCACGGAGTGGCTCCACCGTCGGCGGTGGCGTCCGCGGTCGTGGCGTTGTCGCCCACGGGCGCGGCGTCGGGGCCGGCCCCCGTGTCGGCGGGGGTGGCGGCGAAGTGCAGTGCGCCGTCTTGGAGGGTCACAGTCACCGTGTCGCCGGGGTCGACCTCACCACTGAGGATCAGGCGGGAGAGCTTGTTGTCCAGTTCTCGCTGGATGGTGCGGCGCATCGGGCGGGCACCGAACTCGGGCTGGAATCCGCGCTGAGCCAGCCAGTCCACGGCCGCTTCGTCGATGTCGAGGGTGAGGTTCTGCGCCCGGGCCCGGCGACGGGTCTGCTCCAGGAACAGATCGGTGATCTTGCGCAGCTGGGGCTGGTCCAGGCCGCGGAAGATGATGATCTCGTCGATGCGGTTGAGGAATTCCGGCCGGAACTGCTGGCCGAGCAGGTCCATCAGCGTCTCGCGCAGCTCCTCGAGCGGTTGCCCGGCCTGGGCGGTGGCGAGGATGCGGTCGGCGCCGACATTACTGGTCATGATGACCACCGTGTTGGAGAAATCGATGGTACGGCCCTGTCCGTCCGTGAGCCGGCCCGCGTCCAGGAGTTGGAGCAGGGTGTTGAAGACGTCGGGGTGGGCTTTTTCGATCTCGTCCAGGAGCACGACGGTGTACGGGGTGCGGCGCACGGCCTCGGTGAGCTGACCGGCGTCTTCGTAGCCGACGTAGCCCGGAGGTGCTCCCACGAGCCGGGAGACGGTGTGCCGCTCCTGGAACTCGCTCATGTCGAAGCGCACCATCCGGTCCTCGTCCCCGAACAGGGCCTCGGCCAGGGCGCGGGCCAGTTCGGTCTTGCCGACACCGGTCGGGCCCAGGAACAGGAACGAACCGACCGGCCGGTTCGGGTCGGCCAGCCCGGCGCGGGCGCGTCGGACGGCTTCGGCCACGGCGTCGACGGCTTCTTCCTGGCCGACCACGCGCGCGTGGAGGGTTTCTTCCAGGCGCAGCAGCCGGGACCGTTCCTCCTCGGTGAGCTGGGCCACGGGGATGCCCGTGGTGCGGGAGACGACCTCGGCGATGTCCTCGGCGGTGACCGAGGGCACCGGGCTGCGCATTTGCTGGGCGTCCTCGAGCCGGGCGCGGGCGGTGTCCAGTTCGGCCTTGAGCTCATCGGCACGCCCATAGCGCTCTGCCGCCACGGCGGCGTCCTTCTCGCGTTCGAGCGTGGTGATCTGCTCGGTCAGCTCCCGGGTGTCCGCCGGGACGGCCCGGGCTCGTAGCCGGACCCGGGCGCTGGCCTGGTCGATGAGATCGATCGCCTTATCGGGCAGGAACCGGTTGGTGACGTAGCGGTCGGACAGCTCCGCGGCGGCGGTGATGGCCTCGTCGCTGATGCGGACCTGGTGGTGGGCCTCGTAGCGGTCGCGCAGCCCGCGCAGGATCTCAATGGTGTCCTCCACGGAGGGCTCCGGAACGAGGATCGGTTGGAAGCGCCGCTCCAGGGCCGGGTCCTTCTCGACGTTCTTGCGGTACTCATCGATGGTCGTGGCCCCGACGACCTGCAGCTCACCGCGGGCCAGGGCGGGTTTGAGCATGTTCCCGGCGTCCATCGATCCTTCGGCGGCGCCGGCGCCGACGACGGTGTGCAGCTCGTCGATGAACAAGATGACGTCGCGCTCGGCGGCTGTGACCTCGTCGATGACATTTTTCAAACGTTCTTCGAACTCCCCCCGGTATTTGCTGCCGGCGACCATGCCCGCCAGGTCCAAGGTGATGACACGGCGGTTCGCCAAGGTGTCGGGCACGTCCCCGTTGACGATGCGCTGGGCCAGCCCTTCCACGATGGCGGTCTTGCCGACACCGGGGTCACCGATGAGCACCGGATTGTTCTTCGTCCGCCGCGACAACACTTCCAGGGTCTGCTCGATCTCGGAGTCACGACCGACGACCGGGTCCAGCTGCCCCTCGCGGGCCGCCTCGGTGAGATCCCGACCGTACTCATCCAGGGTGGGAGTGCTGGATGGCTCAGCCCCCTGGGACTGGCCGTCGTGCTGACCGGCCCGGGTGTGTCCGCCGGAAGGTCCGGCCTTGGTAGGGCGCACGGCATCGGTGTTCGGCAGCGCACGGGCCAACAGGCGCCCGGCCACGGAGTCAGGGTTCGCGGTGATGCCGAGCAGAACGTGTTCGGGGTTGATCGTTCGCGAACCGGCCTGACGCGCCTGGTGGTAGGCATCCAGCAGGGCGCGTTTGGCCGCAGGCGTCAAGGACGGCTCCTGCTCGTCGGCGCGGGCAGTGTCGGCGGCCACGAGCTGCTGGATCTGGCCGGCGAGCTTGCTCACGTCCACCCCGGCCTGCTCGAGCAGGGAGGCGGTGGCCGGGACCTGGGTGAGCGCCCAGAGCAGGTGCTCGGCGTCCACGTCGGAGCTGCCCCACTCCGCGGCCTGTTCCACGGCAGCGCGGACCAGGGCGCGGGCCTCATCCGAGAGCAACCGGGACAGGTCCACGCGCTGCACCGAGGGCGTGGTGCCTTGCCGGGCGCCCAGCACGCTGAAAGGATCGCGGCCGCCGAAAAAACGACCCATGATGTCATCGAACGGGGAGTTCAGGTCAAACGGATCGTTCGTCATTGTTGCCTCCTACAGGCGTTGAGTGATCGTTAGTTGGCATACCTGACACGGCATCGTTCCGCATCCGCAGATGCTGGGGTCGGTCGGAGGGAGCCCAGAACATCACCGTAAGCAGAGCCTAGCCAGCTTTCGGACGGCGGCGATAGGGCTCAGTGGCATCCGTCGCCCACGGTGCCCCGCCTCGGGCCGCGCGCAGCAAGCGAAGACGGCATCGCGACGGCGTTGGCGAGGACCACGGGTGGGGCTGTGCCACCGGAAGAAACCCGCAGGCCCGTGCCGCTGGACGATGGTGCTGAGCGGTGAGGTCTCGTGGTGGTGCCCGTGCACACCGGTGCGGCCCAGTGTCCTGGCCGGTATCACCCAAGGGGAACAGCCCTCCTGGCGCCTACCCTCTGACCGGGCCCGCACATCGGCGGCCCCGGTCTCTCGATAGGCCCGGCGGTGTGGAGTCAGGCCGTGGGGCGGCTGGTGCCGAGCTTGGCGGCGGCTGCATCGAGGTACTCGGCCTCCACGAGGATCTCGTAGGAGGTCGCCTCGATGCCTTGGACGCTGCTGAAGTCCCGGCGCCCGCCGGTGGCGGCGTGGCCCAGGAGCCCGAAGATCAGCCCCCACACCGCGCCCAGGACCACCGACCACAGGATCACCGACAGCCACCCCACGATGACGAAGATGCCGAACAGCAAGCCGATGAGCAGCCCCAGCCAGGCCCCGGAGGCGGCTCCGTACAGGGCGGCCTTGCCGTAGGTCATCCGGCCGGTGACCTGCTCGACCAGGCGCAGGTCGGTGCCGACCACGCGCACGTGCTCGACGGGGAACCCGGCGTCGGAGAGGGAGTCGACGATGCGCTGGGCCTGGGCGTAGGTGGGCACCGTCCGCAGGACCTGGTAGTGGGTGGAGGCGGTGGGCTGGGTGGGATGGGACATGGTCGTCACTTCCTGTTCGTGGTCTCGTCCTGGGCAGCCCGGTGGCCGGCAGCCGGCGCTGCTGACCACCAGGTTCGGGGTCGACAGGAAGACCGGGGACCGTACGGGCGCGGCGGTCGTCCTGGTCCCCTTCTCCCTGGGGCCGGTGGTGGCGGGCCAGGCGCGCCTGGCCCGCCACCACCGCGGTGCGGTCGTGCGTCAGCCGCGGGTGACCTCGATCTTCTGGGTTCTCTGCTGCTCGTCCCGCTCCGGCATCGGGGCCCGGACCTCCAGCACCCCGTCGGTGTAGGTGGCGGTGATGTCCTCCTCCTTGCACCCGGCCGGCAGCGGCAGGACGCGGGAGAAGGAGCCGTAACGGAATTCGGAGCGGTAGCTGTCCTTGTCCTTGTGCTCGGACTGCTCCCGCCGCTGGGCCCGCAGCCGCAGGGTGTCGTTGACCACGGTCAGCTCCACGTCCTGCTCCGGGTCGATGCCGGGCAGCTCGGCGCGGATCACCTGGGTGTTCCCGTCCTGGAACTCCTCCACCCGCGGCCAGGAGGGGCTCAGATCGCCCTCCAGCAGGCGACGGAAGGGCTCGAGCGCATCGAAGTTCCTACGCATCAACTCAGCCATGGTCGTGGCTCCTCTCGTTCTCAGCGGCCCCGCATCACCAGCCTCCGGGTCCGTGACGGGCCGACGGAGGACCCGCTGACCAGGGCCTTTCGTGTTCTCCTCGAGCACCACCAGTGTAAGCACACTTAGTGTCCTCGCCAATACCAGGCCCGTCACCGGCGGCTCATGACGCCCGGGTCGTCGCCGTTTTCCCACCCGGGCATCACTGGACGACGGTCTGCGCCCCGGGCCCAGGCGGCGTGCGGTACGTGGCGCCCCGTCGCCGGTGGGACGCTGCTGCTGTGCCGCTCAGGCCGGTTTCGGCGCCATGACCTGCCGTGCCACCGACCGTACGGCGGAGCCCAGGGCGGTGGAGGCGGCACGGGCCCTGTCCTGGAGGGCCAGGATGGCGTCGCTGTCGAAGGCGTGGGGCCGGTCGCAGTAGACGTTGAGTCCGGCCCGCAGCGGCTGATCGCCCAGCTCGAAGGGCATCCCCAGTACGCAATGGATCCCCTCGGCCGCGGCGGCCCGCAAGAACTCCGGTCACCGGTGGTCGGTGCGGGTGTCCCCGGTGTGGACCAGGACGTGCTCGCGGGCCGAGGCCAGGCAGGGTCCGTCCGGGAACCGCAGCTGCAACTGGTCCAAGGACAGGGCCCGGTCGTTGCTGGCCGCGATCGTCTCCGCCCGACCCCCACCCAGCACCGTCACCGCGCACCACACCCGGGTCTCCCCGGGCCGGGAGAGATCCTCTTCCAGCACCCGGGCGAACCCGGTGAGGAAATCGGTCAGGAGCTGCTGGTCCGCCGGCACGCGTTGTTGGAAGCCGGATGCCTCCGTCACCCCCGGTGCCCCGGCATCCTCGTGGTGATCCATCACGGCTCCCCCTTGCCCCCGGTGGGGTGCGGCATCACCACACCTCACTCCAGATACCCTTCGCACGAGCCACCTCCAGCCGTCCTGGAGGGAAGCCAAGGACGTGGAGACCTCGGGTCCTCCTACCGGAGTCCGGTTGCGGCCTCCCCGCCGGTCATACCGTCACCCCTCCTTTCGCCCCCGTCCGGCCCCGGCCAGGACGTGCCCAGGAGCTGGGGTTGTCGTGGTTTTCCGGAGGGCGTGCACGGTGATGTCCACAGCCCCGCAGCGCCACCCCGTTCTCTGCACCACCGAAACAACACGATCCTCCACCCCGGAGGCGATGGCCACCGCAGCACGCAACCGGTCAGCAGCGGCCACCCCGGCTGGGTCGATGCACAGGTGCACGGCCACCTCTGCCCGTCCGCCGACAGCGCGCACGTGCACGCCGCTGCAGGTGCCGACGCGGGTACGGGACGGTCGCCAGGATGGGTCCGGGGCATCGGTCACCGGCGAGACCACCGCCAGCACAGCGGTGGCCGGCGTCGGCTGCAACCGCACCACCCCGGGGGCATCCGCCACCGAACAGGCCACAGCTCGCGCCACCGTCCGGCACGTGGTCGCCGCCGGGGCCGCCGAAGCAGGACCCTCCGCCGGCCACCGCTGCACCACGGTTGCCAGCTGCACCCGAGAACGCCACCGCGACGGCAGCACCTGGCTCAAGACGCCCCCACTCCATCGCAGAGCGCGGCCAACCACTGCCACCCCCAGAGGCCCGGAGGAGCGCAGCAGGCTCCCCCGGGCGATATTGCCGGCAGGACCCAGCAGATACCGCTTCTGACCCACGAGACCCCCGTTCCTCGCAGCGAACACCCCAACCCATTGCCCGCCGCCTGGCACCGGGATGGTCGGGGCGAGCACCGACGGGCACATCAGGGATGGCGGGCAAGCGGCCGGAAAGCCAGCCTACGAGCCGAAACACCCATTGGCAAGCGACCTTATTATTGCTTGGTGCCCGTCGTCCTGGACGGGGACCACCCGCCCCTGGACCTGTCGGACATCTGGTAAGAGCGTGTACTGCAGGCCACCGGCGTTACTGCGGCCCGGGGGCGACCTCCTCCAGCACTCCGTTCTCGTCGCGGCGCCACCGGGTGCCGGAGGCGTCCGTGAACTCGAACGCCGTGACCTTCTGATCGGTGGAGGTGGTCATGGGGCGCAGCCGCTGGCACTCGTCCGGGCGCCGCTCCGTGTCCCAGATGCGCTCCGGGTGCAGACCGTAGACGAGGTGGCCGGGCGGGAAGATATGCAGGCGCAGCCGGGAGTCCCGACCCGAAGTCCGGCGAGGCCCGGGGGAGAAGAGGCCGGTGGAGACGACGACGAGGTCGTAGATCGGTGCGCCCGAGCGGTTCTGGACCTCGATCACCGGTGCGCTGCTGCCGGCGTCGTGCAGTTCGGAGGACACCCACGCCGTCACATCGTCCGCCTGTCGCCGGCGCGCCGCCGCGGTCTGCGGTGCACTGCTCTCGGCATGTCCGGCGTCACGGCGCGTGCTCCCGGAGTGCGCGGGGCGCCGGGGGGCGGTTCCCTGGAGCCGACGGGTCTGCGCCACCGCCCACACGGCCACGGCCAGGGCGAGCAGGGCGAGGAGAACGGACAGCAGCTCGATCATGCCGACATGATCCCAGACCGGCCCGCCCCCGCTCCAGCCGAGTCGCCGATGGGGGAGAACCGCTCATCCTCCGCTACCAGGCGCAAGTGACCATTACCCTGCGCCGATACCTCGAGGCTGCTGCCGCATCTTGGAAACAACCATGCGCCTGCAGCCAGCCGCGAGACGATCGTCGCTCTCCACCGCGGATACCGCACCTTTACGCATCTCCTCTGTTCATCAAACGAAGGTTTCCGCTACAAAAACGCCGATCGGCGAAATTTGCCCGTTCGAGGTCCCTCGTGCCGTGTTTTTTGTAGCGGAACCCTGTAGCGATATCTATGGTGCGGTACTGACGGGCTGTGACGGGTTTCGATACATTTGGGGAATGGGGCATCTTCTCGGCTACGCGCGTGTGTCCACCATCGACCAGGACGCCTCGCTGCAGATCGACGCGCTGAACGCCGCCGGATGCTATCGGGTGTTCGTGGACACGATCTCCGGGGCCTCCGCCCAGCGCCCGGAGCTGGAGAAGCTGCTGGACCAGCTGCGCCCCGGGGACACGCTGGTGGTGTGGCGCCTGGACCGGTTGGGCCGCTCCATCCGGCACCTGATCGATCAGCTGCAGGTGCTGGCCGAACGCGGGGTGGGGTTCCGCTCCCTGCAGGAGACCATCGACAGGACCTCCTCGGGGGGCCGGCTGGTGTTCCACGTCTTCGCGGCCCTGGCCGAGTTCGAACGCGATCTGATCCGGGAACGGACCAACGCCGGGCTGGCCGCCGCCCGGGCCCGGGGCCGGAAGGGCGGCCGGCCCCCGGCCCTGAGCTCGGATCAGGTGCGGGCCGCGCGGCGGATGTATGAGCAGCAGGATCTGACCGTCACCCAGATCGGAGAGATCCTCGGGGTCAGCCGCACCACCATCTACCGGGCGCTGGCCCGAGCCCCCGAAAGGCCCGTCACACCCAGGCCGCCGCGGGCGCGGCGCCAGGCATCTGTCTCGACGAGCATGGAGTAGGCCAGACCGTGGACGGGGCCGGGCGGTGGCGGATCCTGCGGTTGCACGTCGAGAACGGCATTCCGCTCACCACCCTCGCCCAGGACACGGGATCGGGCCGCGGACCCTTTAGCGCCGGCACGCCCACTACCGCGCCCACGGCTACGAGAGACTTGGTCACGCCCACCCACGCGGACGCCAGAGACCGCCGCCCTCCGACCAGGCTCGTCACGGGACAGGTCAAGAGGCATCAGACAAGGGATGCCGCGGAGATACCAACGGGCGGCCTGGGCCCGTTTAGGCCACCGGTTACCCCCGGAGGACCTGCCGCATGGGTTTCACCGTGAAGAGCCCAGTAATGATGTCGCCCCCCCGCCGGTATACCAGTCCTCATGAGCAGTGACTTCGTCTCCAAAGGCAGGGAATACCGCAAGAACGAACATCGCAACATACCAACAAGATGACGCCCCAGAGGGGACTCGCCGTCTCTGCTGCCGGGCGGGTGGGGAGTCGGCGAGGGTGGGGCGGGTGGTGTGGGGAGTCGGCGCGGGTGGGCCGGCCGGTGTGTGGGCTCGGCGTGGGGCACGCGGCGCACGTGGACGTCGGGCTCACCGGGAGGCGGGAGGGGCGTGAAGGGAAGTGCACCGAGCCGTTACCGCCGCCGCCCGGCGCGGAAACACGGGCTCCCTAGCGTGAGGAGCACGCCGCGGCCCCGGGCCCGGCGACCTGCACCCGCGCCCCAGGAGGCCCCCGTGAGCCCAGCACCATCGCCCGGCACCCCGCACCCCGGCACGGACACCGGCACGGACACCGCCCCGGCCGGCAGCACCGGCACCGCGTCCGGCGCCCGCTCCGCCACCGCCGTCGATCCCGGCACGCTCGAGACCGGGGGAACAGAGGCCGGCGGGGGGACCGCCCGGACCCTGCCGCCGCTGGCGCTGCGCGAGCGGCCCGGCCGGTGGCTGGACGGCTACCGCCCGGAGGACCCGGCGTTCTGGGAGTCCACGGGCCGGCCGATCGCCCGGACGAACCTGCGCTGGTCGATCCTCGCGGAGTTCCTGGGCTTCGCGGTCTGGCAGCTGTGGGCGATCACGGTCGTGTTCCTGCCGGACGCCGGCTTCACCCTGACCGACGCGCAGATCTTCTGGCTGCTCTCGCTGCCGTCACTGGTCGGCGCCACGCTGCGGGTGCCCTACACCTTCACGGTGGGCCGCTTCGGCGGGCGCAACTGGACGGTCGTCTCGGCGCTGCTGCTGCTGGTCCCCACCGTGGGCCTGGCGCTCGCGGTGTCCGACCCGGCGACCCCGTTCTGGGTGCTGCTCGCGCTCGCGGGGACGGCGGGCTTCGGCGGCGGCAACTTCGCGTCCTCGATGGCCAACATCACCTACTTCTACCCGGCGCGGGAGAAGGGCTACGCGCTGGGGCTCAACGCGGCCGGCGGCAACCTCGGCACGGCCGTGGCGCAGCTGGTCGTGCCGCTGGCGGTCACGGTCGGCGCGGCCGGGGCGCTGGCCCTGCCGCTGGCGGGCTGGATCTGGGTGCCGCTGATCCTGCTGGCCGCGTGGGGCGCGCGCACGCACATGCACAACCTCTCGGACGCCACGGGGGACGTGGCCGGGTCGCTGGCCACGGTGAAGGAGCCGCACTTCTGGGTGATGTCCTTCCTCTACATCGGCACGTTCGGCTCCTTCATCGGCTTCTCCTCCGTGTTCCCGAAGCTGATCACGGACGTCTTCCCGGAGTTCTCGACGTTTACGGTGGGCACCGCGGCGCTCTCGCTCGCGTTCCTGGGCCCGCTCGTGGGCTCGGTGGCCCGGCCGTGGGGCGGGCGCCTGGCCGACCGCTTCGGCGGGGCCGCGATGACGACGGCGGTCTTCGCGGTCATGGCCCTGCTGGCCCTGGCCGTGGTGCTGACCCTGCCGCTGGCGAGCTTCTGGCTGTTCCTGGGCCTGTTCCTGCTGCTGTTCACCGCCGCGGGCATGGGCAACGGCACCACCTACCGGATGATCCCGACGATCTACCGGGTCCGCGGCGCCGGGGGAGCCGGCGGGGTCTCGGCCGAGCGCAAGGCCTCGGCGGCGCTCGGGCTGATCGGGGCGGTCGGCGCCTACGGCGGCTTCGCGATCCCGCAGGTGCTCAGCCTCTCCAGCGGGGCGACCGGCGGCTACGGGACGGCGTTCCTGGGCTTCGTCGGCTTCTACGTGCTGGCGCTGGCGGTGACCTGGGCCTGCTACCTGCGCCCGGGCTCCGCGATGGCCGCCCACCGGGTCTGAGCCCGCACGCACCGACGCGACCGACGACGACGCCCCGGCGAAGGAGACCCCTCGTGCCCACCGCGACCCACTGCCCCTACTGCGCCCTGCAGTGCGCGATGACGCTGGACCCGGCCGGTCCCGGAACCCCCCGGGTCGCCGGCCGCGACTTCCCGACCAACCGCGGCGGGCTGTGCCGGAAGGGCTGGACCTCCGCGGAGCTGCTGGGCCACCCGGAGCGGCTCACCGCACCGCTGCTGCGCGGCCCGGACGGGGAGCTCGCGGAGGTCCCGTGGGCAACGGCCCTGGACCGGATGGCCCACGAGTTCCGGGCGGCGCGGGCGGCCCACGGCCCCGAAGCCGTCGGGATCTTCGGCGGCGGGTCGCTGACCAACGAGAAGGCCTACCAGCTGGGCAAGTTCGCCCGGGTCGCGCTGGGCACCTCCCGGATCGACTACAACGGCCGGTTCTGCATGTCCTCGGCGGCCGCCGCGGCCAACCGCTCCCTGGGCCTGGACCGCGGGCTGCCGTTCCCGGTCACCGACCTCGACGACGCCCGGGCCGTGCTGCTGCTCGGGTCGAACCCGGCCGAGACGATGCCGCCGTTCGTGCGCCACCTGGAGCGGGCGCGGGCGGAGGGCGGGCTCGTCGTCGTCGACCCCCGCCGCACGGCGACCGTGCGGCTGACGGAGGAGGGCGGGGGCGTGCACCTGCAGCCGGTGCCCGGCACGGACCTCGTGCTGCTGCTGGGCCTGGCCCACGTGGTCGTCCACGACGGGCTGGCGGACCGCGGCTACCTGGCCCGCCGCACCCGCGGCCTCGAGACGCTGCTGCCCGGGCTCGCCGCGTGGTGGCCCGAGCGGGTCGAGCAGGTCACCGGGGTGCCGGCGGAGCGGCTGCGGCGGGCCGCGCACCTGCTGGCCCGGCGCCGGGAGGGCACCTACGTGCTCACCGGCCGCGGGGTCGAGCAGCACGTCGACGGCACGGACACCGCGACCGCCGCGATCAACCTCGCCCTGCTGCTGGGCCTGCCCGGCCGCACCGGCTCCGGGTACGGGACGCTCACCGGGCAGGGCAACGGCCAGGGCGGGCGCGAGCACGGGCAGAAGGCCGACCAGCTGCCCGGCTACCGCTCGATCGCCGACCCGGCCGCCCGCGCCCACGTCGCCGCGGTCTGGGGTGTGGCCCCGGAGGACCTGCCCGGGCCCGGGGTGCCGGCCGTCGAGCTGCTGCGCGGGCTGGGCACCGAGGGCGGGGTCCGGTGCCTGTGGGTCAACGGCTCCAACCCGGTCGTCGGCGCCCCGGACGCCGGGGCCGTCGAGCGGGGGCTGCGAGCCCTCGACTTCCTCGTGGTCGCCGACTTCTTCCGCTCCGAGACCGCCGAGCACGCCGACCTCGTGCTGCCCGTGCTGCAGTGGGCCGAGGAGGAGGGCACCATGACCAGCCTCGAGGGCCGGGTGCTGCGCCGGCGCCGGGCCGTGGACCCGCCGCCGGGGGCCCGCGACGAGCTGTGGATCATGGCCGAGCTCGCCCGCCGGCTCGGCGCCCCCGGCACCTTCGACCCCGACCCGGCGGTGGTGCGCGACGAGCTGCGCCGGGCCTCCGCCGGCGGGCGCGCCGACTACTCCGGGATCACCGACGAGCTGCTGGACTCCGGGGCGCCCTGCTACTGGCCGCACCCCGCCGGCGGCACCGGCACCCCGCGGGTCCTCCTCGACCGCTTCGGCCACGACGACGGGCGCGCCGTGCTCGTGCCCGTCCGCCCCCGCGCCGCCGGCCGTGCCGCGGACCCCGGCCCGCCCGCCCACCGGCGCCCGGCCCTCCACCGGCCGGGCACGCTGACCCTGACCACCGGCCGGTGGCTCGAGCACTACCAGTCCGGCACCCAGACCCGCCGCACGGCCTCGCTGCGGTCGGACCGCCCCGAGGCCCGCCTGCAGATCCACCCCGCCACCGCCGCCGGGCTCGGCATCGACGACGGCGCCCCGGTCGAGCTGACCGCCCCCGCCGGCACCGCCGTGGCCCGGGCGCAGCTGAGCACCGACGTCCGGCCCGACACCGTCTTCCTGCCCTTCCACTTCGCCGGGGACCAGTGCGCCAACCGGCTCACCGGGACCACCGCCGTGGACCCCTCCTCGGCGATGCCCGAGTTCAAGGCCACCGCCGTGACCCTCCGCCCGCTCGCCCCCGACGACGACGCCGGCCGCCCCGCCGGCACTCCCCGCCGCCGCTCCGCCCCGGACGGGCCGGTCCCCGTGCCCGACGTCCCGGAAGCCCGCCGATGACGTCCCCGACCCGGCACGGCACGCCCCGCCCCCGTGCGCGGTGCACCGTGCCGGCCCGCCCCCGGACGGTCCGCCCGTGATCCCCGTGCACCCCTCGGCCGCCGCTGCGGTCACGGGTCCGGCCGCCGGCGCCGTCCTCGTCCCCGACGCCCAGGAGGCCCGCCCATGATTCCCGTGCACCCCTCGACCGCCGCTTCGGCCCGCCCGCGCCGGGGAGCACGCTCGGCGGCGGCACCGCTGCGGGCGGGAGAGCACGTCGTCGTCGTCGGCTACGGGCCGGTGGCCGCGCGCTTCGTCGAGGACGCCGCCGACCTCGTGGCCGAGGGCGCGCTGCGGATCACCGTGGTCGGGGCCGAGGCCGAGCCCGCCTACAACCGGGTGCTCGTCGGCGAGCACGCCGTGGGCCGCACCGCCCGGGACGCGATGGCGCTCTCGGACCCGTCCGCCCTGGCGGCGGCGGGCGTGGAGGTGCTGCTGGGGACGACCGTGGTGCGCCTCGACCGCGCCCGGCGCGTGCTGAGCCTGCGCGACGGAGCGGGCGCGGAGCGCGAGCTCGCCTGGGACCGGCTCGTGCTGGCGACCGGGGCCCGCCCCAACCTGCCCGTGCTGCGCGGGCTCAACCCGGACCCGGCCGCCTACTCCCACCTGCCCGCCGGCGTCACGGCGCTGCGCGACCTCGCCGACGCCGCCGCGGTGCGCGCCGTCGTGGCCCGCCGCGGGCGCGTGGTCGTGCTCGGCGGCGGGGTGCTCGGCCTCGAGGCGGCGCTCGCCGCGGCCGAGGCCGGCTGCCCCGTGCACGTGGTCCACCACGGGCCCTGGCCGATGACCCGCTCGCTCGACGCCGCCGGCGGCGCCCTGCTCGAGCGCGCCCTGGCCGGAGCGGGCGTCGAGGTCGTCTCCTCCGCCCAGGCCCGCGAGGTCCTGCTCGACGACGCCGGGGCCTTCACCGGCCTCGCCCTCGAGGACGGCCGGACCCTGCCGGGGGAGCTGCTGCTGCTGTCGGTCGGCGTGCGCGCCCGCACCGAGCTCGCCGAGGGCGCCGGGCTGCGCACCGCCCGCGGGGTGCTCGTCGACCACGAGCTGCAGGCCGACGTCGAGCAGCGGGTCTTCGCCCTCGGCGACTGCGCCGAGGTGCTGTGCCGCGATCCCTCCTGCACCGTGTGCCCCGGGCGCGCCGGCGCCGGTCCCTCCGGGCTGATCGGCCCGGGCTGGCGGCAGGCGGAGTGGCTCGCCGCACGCTTCCGGGCCGAGCTGCGGGCCGTCGCCGGGGGCGGCACCGCCGTGGTCGAGCCGCTCGTGCAGGGCCCGGAGCCGGCGGTGCGGCTGAAGGCCCGGGCCGTCGAGCTGGCCTGCGCCGGGACGGTGTCCGGCGAGCCCTGGCAGGCCGGTCCGGACGGCGGGTCGGTCGTGCAGTGGGCCGACGGCGGGGCCGGCAGCTACCTCAAGCTCGTGCTGCGCGCCGACCGGACCCTCGCCGGCTACGTCGCGCTCGGGCTGCCCCGTGCCGCGGCCGAGGTCGGACTGCTGCACGAGCGCGGCACCCCCGTGCCGGCCGACCCGGGGATGCTGCTGCGCCTCGACGGCGTCGACGCCCCGGCCCCCGCCGCGCCCGGCCCCGAGGCCACGGTGTGCTCGTGCGCCGGGGTCAGCGCCGCCCGCATCGTCCGGGCGGTCGACGACGGCGCCGACTCCCTCGACGCCGTCCGCCGCACCACGCGCGCCGCGACCGGCTGCGGCGGCTGCACCGACAGGGTCCGCCGCCTGGTGGAGGAGCACGCGGCGCGCGTCCCGGCCTGATCCCGTCTGCCGGGTCCGGGCCCGCCGCGACGCCCGGACCCGCACGCCCTGCGCACCGGCTCTCCGTCCGATCGCTCACCAACTCGCAGCGAGTCCCCAACCCCTCGCCGAGTCCCCAACTCTTCACCGAGTCCCCTCGGGGCCGTCGTTTCCCCCGTCGGGCAACGGGGGAGTCGCCGCTTCCGAGGGGACTCGGCGGCGGAGGTGCTGCGGGGTGGGGGAGTCGGCGCGCGGGGGTGCTGCTGGGTGGGGGAGTCGGCGCGCGGGGGTGCTGCTGGGTGGGGGAGTCGGCGCGCAGGGGTGTTGCGGGTGGGGACTCGGCGCGGGAGTGGGGACTCGGCGGGGCCGGTCAGACCGCCAGGCGGTAGCCGCGCTTGATGACCGTCTCCACCAGGGGGACCGGCAGCGCCCGGCGCAGCCGCGACACGGTCATCTCCAGCGCGTGGCCGCTCTCGGCGCCGGCCAGCAGCGCGCTGCGGGGGACCACCGTGCCGGGGACGCGGGCCAGGGCGCGCAGCACGGCGACCTGGCCGTCGGGCAGGGCGAGGAACCGCCCGTCCAGCACCGCGCCGGTGCCGCGCACCTCGAGCGGGCCGAAGCGGGTCGGGGCCCGCAGCGTGCGCTCCGCGGCCACGTGGGTGCAGACCGAGCGGACGAGGGCGCCGAGCCGGTAGCGCTCCGGGACGACCGGCTCGATCCCGGCCTCCCGCAGCGGGCCGGCGCACACCGGGCCGACCGCCGCGGCGGTGACCCCGCTGCGCAGCGCGTCCACGAGCTCCTCGAGCCGGCCCAGCTCCTGCGCGGTGCTGAACAGGGCGTCGACGGCCGGTGCCGCCGTGAACGTCAGCACGTCGAGCCGCCGCGCGCAGACCTCGCGGATCAGGGCGGGCAGGCGCTCGCCGTCGTCGGCGCTCAGCCACCGGTAGGGGGCCACCGTGTCCACGCGGGCGCCGGCGGCCACGAGCCGCTCCAGCTGCAGCTCGTCGGTGAGCCCGTGCAGCTGCACGGCGACCCGCCGCCCGGCCACGCCCTCGGCGAGCAGCCGGTCCACCACCGAGGAGGTCCGCTCGTCCTCGGCGACCTCGGCGTCGTCGAGCTCGAGGGAGAGCACCTGGCCGCGGGCCTTGGCGCCGCGGGCGAGCACGCGGGCCCGGCGGAACGCCTCGCGCAGGTCCTCGCCGAGCCCGGCGGCGTCGGCGGCCTCGAACCAGCGGCGCAGCCCGTAGGCGGTGGTCACCACGACCACCTCGGGGCGGTGGGCGAGCAGCGCCCGGGTGTCCTCGACCACGCGGGTGTCCTCGGCGACGGGCGAGATCCGCAGCGCGGGCGCGTGCAGCACCTGGGCGCCGCGGCGCTCGAGGGCGGCGATGAAGTCGGCGGCACGGCGGTGGGCGGTGACGCCCACGCGGAAGCCGGTCAGCTCGCCGGGCTCGTCGGGGGCGCCGGGGCTCTGGGGGGAGGACATGCCCCGAGCGTAGGAACGGCCTGTGTCGGCAGTGTTTCCCGGCCGTGTCCGGCGGCTCACAGTTCGGCGGGGCGGCGGGCGCCCTCCCGCACCGGCAGCACCGGCCCGGCCACGAGCACCGCGGGGCGCTCGCGCTCGGCGGCGGTGGCGGGGCGGCGCTGGCCGCGCTCGAGCACGTAGGCCTGGGAGTCGTCGGGGGCGGCGTCGTTGACGAAGGAGCGGAACCGGCGCAGCCGCTCGGGGTCCTTCAGCGTCGCGGCCCACTCGTCCTCGTAGCGCTCGACGTGACGGGCCATCGCCTCCTCGAGCTCCGCCCCGATCCCCAGGGAGTCCTCGACGACGACGGCGCGCACGTGCTCGATGCCGCCGTCCAGCTCCTCCTGCCATCGGGCGGTGCGCTGGAGGCGGTCCGCGGTGCGGATGTAGTACATCAGGTAGCGGTCGACGTACCGGACCAGGGTCTCGTCGTCGAGGCCCTGGGCGAGCAGCTGGGCGTGGGCGGGGGTGGCCCCGCCGTTGCCGCCGGTGTAGAGGTTCCAGCCGTCGGTGGTGGAGATGATCCCGACGTCCTTGCCGCGGGCCTCGGCGCACTCGCGGGCGCACCCGGAGACACCCATCTTGAACTTGTGCGGGGAGCGCAGCCCCCGGTAGCGCAGCTCCAGCCGCACGGCCATCCCGGTGGAGTCCTGCACCCCGTAGCGGCACCAGGTGGAGCCCACGCAGGACTTCACGTTGCGCAGCGCCTTGCCGTAGGCCTGGCCGGACTCGAAGCCGGCGTCGACGAGCTCGCGCCAGATCTCGGGCAGCTGCTCGAGGCGGGCGCCGAACATGTCCACGCGCAGGGCGCCGGTGATCTTGGTGTAGAGCCCGTACCTCCGTGCGACCTCGCCCAGGACGATGAGCTTCTCCGGGGTGATCTCCCCGCCGGGCACGCGGGGGACCACGGAGTAGGTGCCGTCCTTCTGCATGTTCGCCAGCGCCCGGTCGTTGGTGTCCTGCAGGGCCCCGCGCCCGGCGTCGAGCACGTACTCGTCGCGCTGGGAGGCCAGGACGGAGGCGACCACGGGCTTGCAGACGTCGCAGCCCAGGCCCGTGCCGAAGCGGGCGAGGACCTCGTCCCAGGAGCCGAGGTCGAGGGCGCGCACGGCCTCGAAGAGCTCGGGCCGGGAGAGCTCGAAGTGCTCGCACAGGGCGGTGGAGACCTCCACCCCGGCCTTGGCGAGCTCGAGGTCCAGGGTCTTCTTGAGCATCCCCACGCAGGAGCCGCACTGGGTGCCGGCGCGGGAGCAGGCCTTGAGCTCGCCGAGCTCGTGCACCCCGCAGGCGATCTGCTCGCGCACCGCCCCGGTCGTGACGTTGTTGCAGGAGCACAGGACGGCGTCGTCGGGCAGCTCCCCGGCGGGGGCCTCGCCGCCCGAGGCGGAGAGGTAGGCGCCGGGCTCGCCGGGCAGCTCCCGGCCCAGCAGCGGGCGCAGCGCGTTGTACGGCTCGGCGTCGCCCACGAACACCCCGCCCAGCAGGGTCTTCGCGTCCTGGGTGACCACGAGCTTCTGGTACATCCCGCGGGCGGGATCGGCGTAGACGACCTCCAGGCACTCGGGGGTGGCGGCGTGGGCGTCGCCGAAGGAGGCGACGTCCACCCCGGCGAGCTTGAGCTTCGTGGCGGTGTCGAAGCCGCCGATCCCGGCGCGCCCGCCGGCGAGGCGGTCGGCGACGATCTCGGCCATGGCGTTGGCCGGGGCAACGAGGCCCAGGCACTCCCCGTTCCAGGAGGCGACCTCGCCGATCGCCCAGACGTGCTCCGCGGAGGTCCGGCACGCCTCGTCGATCACCACGCCGCCGCGCGGGGCGGTCTCGATCCCGGCGTTGTAGGCCAGCCGGTCCCGGGCCCGGATGCCGGTGGCCACGATCACCAGGTCCGCCTCGAGGTCGGGGCCGTCGCGGAACTCGACGGCGCACACCTCGCCGTCGGACCGGCGCAGCCCGATCCCGGTGGGCCGCTCGCCCAGGCGCAGGTCCACCCCGCGCGCGGAGATCAGCGCGTTGAGGGCCCGTCCGGCGCCCTCGTCGAGCTGGGTGTTCATCAGCCAGCGGCGGGAGTGCACCACGGTGGCCGCGGCACCGAGCTCCTGCAGCCCGCCGGCGGCCTCGAGACCGAGCAGCCCGCCGCCGATCACGGCCCCGCGCGGGGGCCGCCCGTGCAGGGCGCGCAGCCGCCCGACCTCGGCGCGGATCGCCGCGACGTCGTCGAGGGTGCGGAGGACGAGGGCGTGGTGGGCACCGGGGACGTCGAGGCGGGCGGCGGCGGAACCGGTCGCGAGCACGAGCTCGTCGTAGCCCAGCACCTCGCCGGCGGCGGTCGTGACCGTGCGGGCGGCCGGGTCCAGGGCCTCGGCGCGGGTGCCCAGGCGCAGGTCCACGCGCGGGTCCGCCCACACGGTGCCCCCGCCGAGGGTGAGGTCCACGGACCCCGCGGGCCCGGTCAGCGCCGCCGAGAGCTGCACGCGGTCGTAGGGCACCCACGGCTCGTCGGCGAGCACGGTCAGGCGCACGTGGTGGTCCTCGGCGGCCAGGGCCGCCTCCGCGAAGCGGTGGGCGGCGGGACCACCGCCCACGACGACGACGTGCTGCGGGCTGCGGGCGGAGAAGGGGGAGCGGCTCACGGGGACCTCCGGGACGGACGGGCTGGGTGCTCCCCCCGACCGTAGGAGCCCGGGATTGCCCCGCCGTTGCCCGGTGGTTCCGGCGGGTTTGCGGTCCGCTCACGGCCGGGGACGGCGTCCGTGAGCGGACCGGAACGCGGGAGCAACGGGTGCGGCGCACGGGCGAAACCCGCCGCGCCTAGCGTCGGGTCCGACACCCCGACCCGCAGGAGGACCCCGTGACGCTGACCCACCCCGGCCCCGCCACCGCACCCGGCCTCGCCACCGCGCCCGGCCCCGCCACCGCGCACCGCCGAGGGACCACGACCGGACCCGCGTCCGGTCCCGCGGGTCAGCCCGCGGCCGAGCGCTCCTGGTACGACGTGTGCGCCCTCGCGGACCTCGAGCCCCTGTGGGGGGAGGCCGCCCGGGTGGGCGGCCGCCAGGTCGCGCTGTGGCGGCTCGACGCCACGACCGTGCTCGCCGCCGACCACCGCGACCCCCGCACGGGGGCGTGCGTGCTCGCCCGCGGCATCCTGGGCTCCCGCGGCGGGGCCGTGACCGTGGCCTCCCCGCTGCACAAGGAGGTCTACGACCTGGCCGACGGCCGGTGCCTGAGCGGCCCGGGCCCGGTGCTGCCGGTGCACCCGGTGCGCGTGGCCGACGGGCGCGTGCTGGTCGGCCTGCCGCCCGGGAACGGGGCCGCCGCTCACTAGGATGGGCGCGTGAGAGCCGACACCCCTCCCGCGCAGCGCCCGCCGCGCTCCCGCCCCGGCCGGCGCCTGCGCGCGGCCCCCCGCCGTCCGGTGGCCACCGCCCTCGGGCTCGTGCTGCTCCTGCTCGTCCTGACCGCCGTGGCCCTGCTCGTGGGCCGTCCGGGCGGGACGCCCGGGGCGGACGACGACGGGGCCGCCGAGACCGTCGCGTGCGGGACCTGGGGCCTGGAGGGGGTCGAGGCGCCGGTGCGCGGCCCGGACGTCCCGCACAGCGGCGGGCTGTTCGGGGTCGACCTGTTCGGCCCCGGCGAGCAGTGGCGCGACCGCTTCGGGCTGGAGTTCGAGCACGAGGGGATCGCCAGCGGCTACCACGTGCTCGCCGACGGCGTGGACCCGGAGCGGCCGGTCGGGGTGGTCTACCACTTCCACGGCGACGGCGGCTTCGAGTACGACCACCCCGAGTACGCCGTCTCCTGCATGGCCGAGGTCGCCCGCGAGCGCAACATGCTGCTCGTGGTCCTGCAGACCCCCGACCACGACGACCCCGAGGTCACGTGGTGGGAGGAGCGCGGGCGCAACGGCGAGTGGTTCCGTGCCCTGGTCGAGCAGCGCCTGCGCGCCGACTACCCCCTCGACCCGGAGCGGACGTGGTTCACCGGCTACTCCGGCGGGGCCCAGTTCATCAGCCAGGAGCTGCTGGCCGACCACGCCGACCTGCTCCCCGGCGGCGGGGCCGTGATGATGGGCGGCGGACAGCGCCCGAACTCCGATCCCGCCACGGAGCCCACGGCGGCGCAGCTCAAGGACCTGCGGCTGCACTGGGACGTGGGCCGCCTCGACGACGGCTCCGACCCGGCCGCGACGTTCGACGCCCTCTCGGCGGCGCGCGACGGCTACCGCTGGTACACCCGCTGGATCGGCTTCGAGGACACCAGCCTGGAGGTGCGCCGCGGCATCGACCACTTCGGCCTGCCCTACGCCGGGATCCTCGAGGACGTCCTCGACGGCGAGCTCTAGCCCCGGACCCGGACGCGGGAAGGCCCCGGCGACTCGGCGTCGCCGGGGCCTTGCCGCAGGGTTGCCGGTGGCGGATGGCCTGTGGCCGGACGACCGGAGACCGCAGTGCCGGGATCGGGCCCGCTGGCCGGCGGGCAGGGGACCGGGCCGGTGGGCCGGGGACCGCCGTGCCGGATCCGGTCAGGACGGCCGGCCGGCGGCGGCCTCCTCGGGCTCGACGCCGAGGCGGTAGAGCTTCCCGCTGCGGCGGTCGGCGAGGTACTCCTTCATCTCCCGCTTGATCACGGGCAGCAGCAGGTAGACGCCGAGCAGGTTGACGAAGGCGCAGACGAACAGTGCCGCGTCCGAGAACGCGATGACCTCGCTGAAGGTCAGCACGCAGCCGGCGACGGTGAAGAAGAGGTAGACGATCCGGAAGACCATCCCGCTGGTGCGGGAGCGGCCGAAGAGGTACTCCCAGGCCTTGAGCCCGTAGTAGAACCAGGTGACCAGGGTCGAGAACGCGAACAGGACCACGGCGATCGCGAGGATCACCGGGAACCACGGGATGACGGTGGCGAAGGCGTCGGAGGTGAGGATGACGCCGTCGGGGGTGCCCTCCCCGGCCTGGACCTGGGCCATGCCCGCCCCGAAGCTGGGGGCGCCGGCGATGATGATGGTCAGGGCGGTCATCGTGCAGATGACCACGGTGTCCACGAACGGCTCGAACAGCGCCACGAAGCCCTCGCTGACGGGCCGGCGGGTCTTCACCGCGGAGTGGGCGATGGGGGCCGAGCCGAGGCCGGCCTCGTTGGAGAACGCCGCGCGCTGGAACCCGACGATCATCACGCCGATGACGCCGCCGGCCACGCCCTCGGGCGAGAAGGCGCCGTCCACGATCGAGGCGAACGCCGCCGGGACGTGGTCGAGGTTGACGAGGATGACCACGAGGCAGGCGGTGACGTAGACGACGCCCATGGCCGGCACGAGCCGGCTGGTCGTCGCCCCGATCGAGCGGATCCCGCCGATGATCACCGCGCCCACGAGGGCCGCGAGGACCAGGCCGAACACGAAGGCCGCCGTGGCGCTGCCCAGGAAACCGTCCGCTCCGCCGGTGACGTTCTGCACCTGGGCGAAGGTCTGGTTGGCCTGGAACATGTTGCCGCCGGCGGAGCCGAAGAACAGGATGGCCACCGCGAAGACGCCCGTGAGGATCTTGGCGGGCCACCGGCCGAAGCGGCCGAAGGCGATGGGAAGGTACTTGAAGGGCCCGCCGCTGACCGTGCCGTCCTCGTGGACGTCGCGGTACTTCACGCCGAGGGTGCACTCGGCGAACTTCGTGGCCATGCCGAGCAGCCCGGCGCAGATCATCCAGAACGTGGCCCCGGGCCCGCCGAGGGCCATGGCGGCGCCGACGCCGGCGATGTTGCCCAGCCCCACGGTGCCCGACAGGGCGGAGGTGAGCGCCTGGAAGTGGGGGACCTCGCCGGGGTCGTCCTTGGCGGAGAAGCGACCGCGGACCACTTCGTAGCCGACCTTCAGCCCGCGGAACTGGATGAAGCCGAAGTAGACGGTGAAGACGACGCCGGCGGCGATCAGCCAGGCCACGACGGCGGGGAAGCTCAGGTCGCCGATGGTGATCGGGAAGAAGACGATGCTGGAGAAGACCTCGGTGACGGGGGCGAAGGCCGAGTTGACGGCCTCGTCCACCGCGGCGAGCCAGCCCACCTCCTCGGTGACGGTGGTCATGGGGAGTGTGTGCGCGATCTGCATTCCCCAACTACAGCGGGGAAATGTGACGCACGCAACACCGGAGGAGGTTTTGCCCCCACAATTTCCGGACGGGAACGCCCGGGTGTGCCCACGGGTGGAGCCGTGGCGCCCGAAGGGGGGCCTGGCCGCCCGCCGCCCGTGCTGTGATACTGATCGCACACGACCGGCAGGAAACGAGCGCGGGAGGTCCGGACCATGGCGAACGAGGCAGCGGCGGGCATCGTGGTGGGGGTCGACGGGTCCGAGGGCTCCGTCGAGGCCCTGCGCTGGGCGGCGCGGATGGCACCCGTCCTGGGTGCGCGGATCCGGGCGGTCGGGGCGTGGGAGTACCCGCCCGAGTACGCGGGCTACGTGCCGATCGGCAGCGACAACTTCGACGAGATCACCCGCAAGCGGGCCGAGGCGGCGGTGCGGGAGGCGTTCGGCGACGACCTCCCGGAGGGGCTCACGACCTCCGTCGTCTTCGGCCACCCGTCCCGGGTCCTCGTGGAGGAGAGCGAGGACGCGGCCATGCTCGTGGTGGGCCGGCGCGGCCACGGCGGCTTCCGCGGACTCCTGCTCGGCTCCGTGAGCGCCGCCTGTGTGTCGCACGCGCACTGCCCCGTGCTCGTGATCCACGAGGACGGCGGGACCCGCTCCGAAGGGGGCGAGAAGGCCCGGAAGCGGCGCTGACCTGGGAGTTTACCCATCATTCAGATGCATGAGATTGATCACGGAATCGTGATCTTTTCGTGACCTGTTACGGCTGTCCCCTGTAGTGTGGTTGCCGCCCCCCAGCCGATGCGCCGATCCGTCGCGTCCTGCCCGCACGGGCGGGGGCCAACCGACGGCGTCGAACCGCAGGGGGACCTCGATGACCATGGCACCGCACATGGCCCAGCACGAAGCACCGCACACCGAAGCGCAGGGGAGCGCGCCGGCCCGCCCGGGCGAACCCCGCGACCGGTCCCGGGCACGCCGGGGCAAGCGCCTCGTCGGCGTCGATGCCGCGCGCGGTCTCGCGCTCGTGGGCATGGTCGCCGTGCACACCCTGCCCGTCTACGACGCCGAGGCCCAGCGCGCCACGCTGTCCTGGTCCCTGTTCAGCGGCCACGCCTCGGCCCTGTTCGCCCTGCTCGCCGGCGTCGGTCTCGCCTTCGGCTCGGGCGGCCCGGCACCGCGCACCGGCCGGGCGCTGACGGCCGCCCGGTGCGCCACC
The DNA here is from genome assembly GCF_001482365.1 of Kocuria flava. Taxonomy (NCBI): domain Bacteria; kingdom Bacillati; phylum Actinomycetota; class Actinomycetes; order Micrococcales; family Micrococcaceae; genus Kocuria; species Kocuria flava. The sequence goes on from NZ_CP013254.1 coordinate 1,782,060, forward strand.
GCCGTGCGCGCCCTGCTGCTCGGGCTCGTGGGCCTGTCCCTGAGCCTGCTGCCCCTCCCGGTGGCCAACATCCTCCCGTACTACGCGACCCTGTTCCTGCTCGCCCTGCCGTTCCTGGGCCTGCGCATCCGCCACCTGCTCACGGCCGCGGCCGCCGCGATGCTGCTCACGCCCTTCCTCATGCAGCTCGCCCTCGACGTCCTGCCGCCCGACGTGCACGGCAACCCCAGCCTGCGCACCCTCGCCGCCCACCCCGAGGCCGTGCTCCCGCAGCTGCTGCTCACCGGCACGTACCCCGCGCTGCCCTGGCTGGCCTTCCTGCTCACGGGCCTCGCGATCGGGCGGATGGACCTGCGCGAGGTCGAGGTGCAGGTGCGCCTGATGCTCTCCGGCGCCGGGCTGGCCGTGCTCGGCTGGGGCGCCTCCGCCCTGGCCCTCGGGCCCCTCGGCGGCTACGACGCCATCGCCGCGGCCACCCCGCAGTACGGGACCGACCGGATCGACGAGGTCATCGTCTACGGCCCGGACCCGGAGCTGCCGACCACGACCCTGTGGTGGCTCACCGTCCCGGGCCCGCACACCAACACGCCCTTCGCCATCGCGCTCAGCCTCGGCGTCGCCGTCGCGGCCCTGGGCCTGTTCCTCCTGCTGACCCGCGCGCCCGCCCTGGCCGCCGTCCTGCGCCCGCTCACGGCGGCCGGGGCCATGACCTTCACGCTCTACACCGCGCACCTGGTGTTCATGGCCCAGCGCCTGCACACCGGCGCCCCCGTGGCCTGGTTCTGGACCCAGATCGCCACGGCCCTGGTGCTCGCCCTGCTGTGGCGGGGCCTGTTCGGCCAGGGCCCGCTCGAGCGGGCGGTCGCGACGGCCTCGCGCGCCGCGGGCCGCGCCGTGATCGGCCGCGGGCCCGCGGCGGCGCGCGCCGACGGGGCCTGAGCGCCGGCAGGCGCCGACGGGGCCTGAGCGCCGGCGGGCGCACCGCGCCCGTCGTCGCCGGCCGGTCACGGACGCGGGCGACGACGACGGGCGCGGTGCCGCCCTCCCGCTCGTCGCGCCGGTGCCGCGGGGAGAACCGCGGGACCGTCCCGGCGCCGGTGTCCTACAGGCCCAGCGCGGTGCCCAGCTCGGCGCGCACCGCCGCCAGTCGCCGCGCGGCCGCGGTCCGGGCGGCGGGCAGCTGCGCCCGGTCGTCCACGGGCAGGACGACCTCGAGATAGCACTTGAGCTTCGGCTCGGTGCCCGAGGGGCGCACGACGACCCGCGTGCCGTCCTCGGTGAGCAGCCGCAGCCCCTCGGTGGGCGGCAGCCCGGTCGCGGGGTCGGTGAGGTCCTCGGTCCGCGCGACCGCCGACCCGGCCAGCGCGGCCGGCGGGTGCTCGCGCAGGGCCGCGAGCATGGCGGGGATGCGGGCGAGGTCGGCCACGCGGACGCTGAGCTGGTCGGTCGCGTGCAGGCCGTGGGTGAGCGCGAGGTCGTCCAGGACGTCCTGGAGGACGCGGCCCTGCCCGCGCAGCTCGTCGGCGAGCACGGCCACGGCCACCGCGGCGCCGATCCCGTCCTTGTCCCGCACGACCTCCGGCGAGACGCAGTAGCCGAGGGCCTCCTCGTAGCCGTAGACGAGCCCGGGCACGCGGGCGATCCACTTGAAGCCGGTGAGCGTCTCGCGGTGGCCCAGTCCGGCCGCGGCGGCGATCCGGCCGAGCAGGCGCGAGGAGACGATCGAGCAGGCGAGCACCGCGTCCTCGCCCCGGCCGGCGGCCGCCCGCGCGGCGGCGGCGCCCAGCAGCGCGCCGACCTCGTCGCCGCGCAGCACCCGCCACGCGCCCCCGGGGGACCCGGACGCCGCGGCGTCGCCGGCCCGGTCCGGCCCTCCGGCCGCGCCGCCCGCACCGGTCGCGCCGGGGGAGGTCGCCGGCGCGGGAGTCCCGGCGGCTCCGGGGCCCGGCGGCGCGGCCACCTCGGCGGGTGCGTCCGGCCCGGCGGGGCGCACCGGCACGGCCACCGCCACGCGGTCGGCGTCGGGGTCGTTGGCCAGCACGAGGTCGGCCCCGACCCGGCGGGCCTCGGCGAGGGCCAGGTCCAGCGCCCCGGGCTCCTCGGGGTTGGGGAAGGCGACCGTGGGGAAGTCCGGGTCCGGCTCGGCCTGGGCGGCGACGGGGTGGACGTCGGGGAACCCGGCCCGGTGCAGCGCCTCCGTCGTCGTCGTCCCGCCGACCCCGTGCAGGGCGGTGTGCACGATCCGCAGGCCGCGTGGCGCGCCCGGCGCGGCGGGGGCGACCGCGGGCAGGACGGCGTCGAGGTAGCGCCGGGCGGTGCCGGCCGGCAGCACGGTCCAGCCGCGCTCGGCGCGAGGGATCGAGGCGACCGGCCCCACGGCGTCGATCCGCGCGGCGATCTCCCGGTCGTGCGGGGCGACGATCTGGCAGCCGCGGGCGGCGGGCTCGACGGCCCGCCCGCCGAGGTAGACCTTGTAGCCGTTGTCCGCCGGCGGGTTGTGGCTCGCGGTGACCATCACGCCGGCCTCGGCGTCGTGGGCGCGCACCGCCCAGGCCAGCACGGGCGTGGGCAGGGGCGCGGGCAGGACCAGCGTCTCGATGCCCGCGGCGGTGAGCACCGCGGCGGTGTCCCGGGCGAAGACCGCCGAGTTGTGCCGGGCGTCGTAGCCGACCACGGCCCGCGGCGGGCGCTCCGGGTCCGCGCCGGAGCCGCGGGTCAGGGCGAGGACGTGCCCGGCGAGCCCGGCCGCGGCCCGGAGCACGACGACCCGGTTCATCCGCATCGGCCCGGCGCCCAGGGCTGCGCGCAGCCCGGCCGTGCCGAAGGCCAGGGTGCCGGCGAAGCGGTCGGCGAGCTCGGCCCGGGCGGCGGCGTCCCCGTCCCCGGCGCGGTCCGCCAGCTCCTCGAGCTCGGTGCGGGTGGCCGGGTCCGGGTCCTCGGCGGCCCAGGCGCGGGCGGCGGCGAGCAGGTCCTCGCCGGTGCGGGGGGCGTCGGTCATGGCGGGTCCTCCAGGCGGGGTGCTCGTCGGGTGCGGCGCGGGCCGGCTCAGAGCGCGGCGACGATCCGGGCCAGCAGCGCCGAGATCCGGGGGCCGGCCGCCCGGCCGGCCTCGAGGACCTCCTCGTGGGAGAGCGCGGCGGGGGAGATGCCGGCGGCCTGGTTGGTCACCAGGGACAGCCCGAGCACCTCCATCCCGGCGTGCCGGGCCGCGATCGCCTCCAGGGCGGTGGACATCCCCACGAGGTCCGCGCCGAGGATCCCGGCCATGCGGACCTCGGCGGGGGTCTCGTAGTGGGGGCCGGGGAACTGGGCGTAGACGCCCTCGTCCAGGGACGGGTCGATCCGGCGGGCCAGCGCGCGCAGGCGCGGGGAGTAGAGGTCGGTGAGGTCCACGAAGGTCGCGCCCTCCAGCGGGGAGCGGCCGGTGAGGTTGAGGTGATCGGAGATCAGCACCGGGGTGCCCGGGCCCCACGCCGGGTCCAGCCCGCCGCAGCCGTTGGTGAGCACCATGGTGCGGGCCCCGGCGGCGGCCGCGGTGCGCACCCCGTGCACGACCGCGCGCACGCCGCGGCCCTCGTAGTAGTGGGTGCGCGCCCCGATCACGAGCGCGTGGGCGCCGCCGGGCGTGCGGATCGAGCGCAGGGTGCCGACGTGGCCCTCGAGGGCCGGCGGGCTGAACCCGGGGATCTCGGCGGCGGGCACCTCGGCGACCGTCTCGCCGATCAGGTCCGCGGCCTGCCCCCAGCCGGAGCCGAGGGTCAGGGCCAGCTCGTGGGTGTCCACGCCGGTGGCCCGGCGCAGCGCCTCGGCGGCCTCGCGGGCCAGGGCGGCGGGGTCGTCGGCGCGGTCGGGCCGGAGGTCCCGGTGCGGGTGCTCGCTGTGCTGGGTGTCCACCCGCCCGAGGCTACCGCACGGGGGCTGCGGGGCCGGGGCGGCGCGGTTGCCAGGCCGCGACGGGCACCTGCAAGAATGGCCGGGTGAGTGCACACAGCGAATTCTCCATCCAGAAGCTCGTCATCATCGGCGGCGGCCCCGGCGGCTACGAGGCCGCGCTGGTCGCCGCCAGCCTCGGCGCCGAGGTGACGATCATCGAGAAGCAGGGCCTCGGCGGTTCCGCGGTGCTCACGGACGTGGTGCCCTCGAAGACGCTGATCGCCTCGGCCGACGCGATGACCCGCTTCGCGGAGGCCGCCGACCTCGGGGTGCACGTGCGCGGCAGCAAGGACGGCAACGAGATCAACGACCTCGCGGTCGACCTCGACAAGGTCAACACCCGCCTGCTGCGCCTGGCCGCCACCCAGTCGCGCGACATCAAGCGCGGCCTCGAGCGGGTGGGGGTGCGGGTGATCGCCGGCACCGGGCGGCTGCTGAGCCCCACGGAGGTGGAGGTCACCACCGAGGACGGGCTCGAGTACACCCTCGAGGCGCAGGCCGTGCTGCTGGCCGTGGGCGCCTACCCGCGGGAGCTGCCCACGGCGAAGCCGGACGGGGAGCGGATCTTCACGTGGAAGCAGCTCTACCACCTCACCGAGGTCCCCGAGCACATGATCGTGGTCGGCTCGGGCGTCACCGGCGCCGAGTTCGCCTCCGCCTACCGGGGCCTGGGCGCGGAGGTCACGCTGATCTCCTCCCGCGACCGGGTGCTGCCCGGGGAGGACGAGGACGCCGCCGTGGTGCTCGAGAACGTCTTCGAGCGCCGCGGCATGAACGTCGTCTCCCGCTCCCGCGCCCAGGCGGTCGAGCGCTCCGGGGACGGGGTGGTCGTCACGCTGGCCGACGGCCGCAAGATCGCCGGATCCCACTGCCTCGTGGCCGTCGGCGGGATCCCCGCGACCCAGGACCTCGGCCTCGAGGAGGTCGGGGTGGCCGTGGCCGACTCCGGGCACATCAAGGTCGACGGCGTCTCCCGCACCACGGTGCCGGGGATCTACGCGGTCGGCGACTGCACGGGCGTGCTGCCCCTGGCCTCGGTCGCCGCGATGCAGGGACGGATCGCCGTGGCCCACCTGATGGGCGACACCGTCAAGCCGCTGCGCACCCACCTGGTGGCCTCCAACATCTTCACCTCCCCGGAGATCGCCTCCGTGGGCGTGAGCGAGAAGGCCATCGAGGAGGGCACCTACCAGGCCGACACCATCATGCTGAAGCTCTCGACCAACCCGCGGGCCAAGATGATGGCGGTCGAGGACGGCTTCGTGAAGATCTTCTCCCGCAAGGGCTCCGGCACCGTGATCGGCGGCGTCGTCGTCGGCCCCCGCGCCTCCGAGCTGATCTTCCCCATCTCGATGGCGGTCACGCACAAGCTGCACGTGGACGACCTCGCGGACACCTTCACGATCTACCCCTCGCTGTCCGGGTCGATCTCGGAGGCCGCCCGCCGCCTGCACGTCCACCTCTGAGCCGCCCGGCCCACGAGGAAGGGCCCCGCCGCCGGTGATCATCGGCGGCGGGGCCCTTCGTCCGCGGGCAGGGAACGCGTCAGCGGCGGGTCCCCACGCTGGTCATGTCCACGTCCTTGGTCTCCGGGGAGAACCACAGCGCCACGAGCGTGAGCACCGCGCCGAAGGCGAGGTAGAGGCCCACCGCGCCCACGCCGTGCTCGGCGTTGAGGTAGACGGCGACGTAGGGGGTGATCGCCGCGCCGAGGATCGAGGAGGCGTTGTAGGCCACGCCCGAGCCGGTGTAGCGCACGTTGGTCGGGAACAGCTCCGGCAGGATCGCCGACATCGACCCGAAGGTCAGGCCCATGAGGGTCATGCCCACGGCCAGGAAGACCAGCACGCGCACGAGGCTGACGTCCTCGCCGGTGCCCACGGCGGCCGGGTCCATCAGGGTGCCGAAGAGCAGCCCGAAGCCCAGGATCGCGGCGGTGATCACGAGCTGGGAGCTGCGCCGGCCGTACTTGTCGGCCAGGCGCCCGGAGACGGGGACCATGGCGGCGAACAGCAGCACGGCCAGCAGCTGGAGCACGAGGAACTCGCGGTAGGGGATGCCCAGCCCGCCGTTCTCGGGCTTGCCGATGCCGTAGGACAGGATCCAGGCGGTCATCAGGTAGAAGAGCACGTAGGTGGCGAGCATGATGAACGTGCCCTGGACGATCTGCAGCCACGAGGTGCGGAAGACTTCGGTCAGCGGGGTCTTCACCTTCTGGCCCTGCTCGAGCGCCTGGCGGAAGACCGGGGTCTCCTCGAGGCGGAAGCGCACCCACAGGCCCAGCACGACCATCACCACGGAGGCCAGGAACGGGATGCGCCAGCCCCAGGTGAGGAAGGGGTGGTCGGCACCCTGCTCGGCCACGGACACGAAGCCCATCACGAGGGTGAGCACGAGGAAGAAGCCGTTGGCGAGGATGAAGCCGAACGGCGCGCCCAGCTGCGGCCACATGGCGGCGCGGGCCCGCTTGCCCTCCTCGGCGTACTCGGTGGCCAGCAGCGCGGCCCCCGACCACTCGCCGCCCAGGCCCAGGCCCTGGCAGAAGCGCAGGATCGTGAGGATCAGCGGGGCCCACAGGCCGATGGAGTAGTAGGTGGGCAGCAGGCCGATGAGGAAGGTGGCGACGCCCATGGTCAGCAGCGCGCCGATCAGGGTCGCCTTGCGGCCGATGCGGTCGCCGTAGTGGCCGAAGATCACGGAGCCGATGGGGCGGGCCACGAACGCGGCGGCGAAGGTGGCCATGGAGGCCAGCAGCTTGGCGGTCTCGTCCTGGCCCGTGAAGAACAGGGCGGGGAACACGGCCACGGCCGCGGTCGCGTAGACGTAGAAGTCGTAGAACTCGATCGTGGTGCCCACGAGGGACGCCATGATCACGCGGCGGCGGGGAACGGCGGTGGCGGAGGACAGCGAGGGGGCGGACGCGGCGTCCGCCCCGGTCACCGATGAGGACATGGGGATACCTCGGAACAGTTCGCGGTGGGTGGGGAACAACCCCCACATGCTACGCGGCCCGTCCGAATGCTGAGTCGTCCGTCCCACATCGTGGACACATGCGGGCTCGCCCGCGGGCGGCCCGCCGGGCCCGGCCCCGGGGAGGGGCCGGCGTGGCCGGCCGCTGCCGGGAACTCAGTCGGCGCGCACCGTCAGCGCCGCCCGGACGGTGCGCGGCAGCCCCTCCAGGTCGAGGGTCCGCCAGCCGGGCACGGGCCGGGCGGGCTCGGGCCCGGCGCCGACGAGGTCGAGGGCCGGGTCCCGCGACAGGCCGGTGCCCATCGCCTTGAGCAGCGACTCCTTGCGCACCCACACGACGGTGGTCGCCCGTGCCCGGCGGCCGCGGCGCACCCGGGCGAGCGCGCGCTGCTCCTCGGGGTGGAGGACGGCGGCCACCTGCCGGGCCGCCGCGAGGGAGGGGACGGTCTCGAGGTCGGCCCCGAGCTCGCGCGGGCCGGTCGCGAGCAGGACGTGCTCGCCGCTGGAGCTCAGCGAGAAGTGCACGCCGGGCACCCCGGGCTTGCCGTGGCGCCCGGCGGGGCCGGGCAGCGGGGCGATCGGCACCGCGGCGGGGTCCGTGCCGAGGCGGGCGGCGAGCACGGCGCGCAGCAGGCACCGGCGGGCCTCGAAGGCGTCCCGGTCGGCGGCGCGCCGGAGCCGGTCGCGGCGGGCGCGCTCGGCGGCGTCCAGCCAGGCGGGGGCCACGGTGCGCGCCCAGGGCACGAGCCGGGCCAGGCGGGCGTGCACGAGGGCGGCGCCCTCCGCGCCCGGGGGCACGGGCAGCCGGGCGCCCGGGGCCCCGGACGTCCCGGGGACGCTCACCGGGGCGGGTCCGAGGGCGGGGCCGGCGGCGGGGCCGACGACGACGGGCCCGCGCACGCGGCGAGGTCGGCGAGCAGCTCGTCGCGGTGCTCGGCCAGCGGGTGGTGGCCGCCCTCGTACTCGCGCACGTGCACCGGCCCGCCGGCGGCTGCCCGCCAGCCGGCCATGGCGGCCCGGCCCACCGTGGCGTCGCGGGTGCCGCGCAGCAGCAGCAGCGGGGCGGCCACGGGGGCGGGCAGCCGGTCGTGCGCCAGGGACAGGCGCAGGTCGGCGCGCAGCACCGGCAGCTGCAGGGCCAGCAGCTCCGGATTGGCCAGCACCGCCTCCGGGGTCCCGCCGAGCCCGCGCAGCCAGCGCACGAGGGCCTCGTCCGAGTCCAGCTCGTCGGCGCGCAGCCCGGCCGGGCCGTCCCCGTCCGCGGGCTCGTCGGCGCCGGGCCCGTCGGTGCCGGGCCCGTCGGTGCCGGGGGCGGCCTTGGCGGAGAGCGCCAGCAGCGCGGGGCGCAGCCCGTGGCGGTGCTGGAGGGCCGAGGCGAGTTCCGCGGCCACGGCCGCGCCCATGCTGTGGCCCAGGACCACGAGCGGGACCCCGTCCCCGGCCCACGGCGCGGCGGCGGCCGCGGCGGCGGCCTCCTCGGCGAGGGCGGTCAGGGACGGGGCGGCCGGGTCCCGGAAGCGGGACTCGCGGCCGGGGTACTGCACGCCGAGCACGTGGACGTCCTCGCGCACGAGGAAGCGCCAGTACCCGGCGGCGGCCCCGGAGGGCGGGCAGCACAGCACCCGCAGCCGCGGCGCGGCCGCCGGGGCGCCGGTGCGCAGCCGGGCCTGCGCCGAGAGGTCGACGAGGCTACGGGGCTCGCTCACGGCCGGCCTCAGGAGATCGTGGCCAGGACCGTGCCCGCGGAGACGGTGTCCCCGGGGGTCACCGAGAGCCCGGAGACCGTCCCGGCCTTGTGGGCGGTCAGCGGCTGCTCCATCTTCATGGCCTCGAGCACGAGCACGAGGTCGCCCTCGGCGACCTCGTCGCCGTTGTCGACCGCGATCTTCACGATCGTGCCCTGCATGGGCGAGGTCAGCCCGTCCCCGCCGGCCGCGGCCGCGGTGCCGCCGCGGCTCGCGCGGGACCGGCGCGGCTTGGACGCGGACCCGGCCGGCTTGGCGACCCCGGCGGCCGCGGCCGCCGGCAGGACGACCTCGAGGCGCTTGCCCGAGACCTCCACGACGATCGCGTGGCGCTCCTCGGCCTCGGGACCGGCCTCGGGGGTGGCCTCGAACGGCGGGACCGTGTTGTCGAACTCGGTCTCGATCCAGCGGGTGTGCACCCGGAAGGGCTCCCCGCCGGCCGGGGCGAACGCGGGGTCCTCGACCACGGCCCGGTGGAAGGGCACCACGGTGGGCAGCCCCTCCACGCGCAGCTCCCGCAGCGCCCGGCGCGAGCGCTCGAGGGCCTGCTCCCGGGTCGCCCCGGTGACGATCAGCTTCGCGAGCATGGAGTCGAAGTTCCCGCCCACGGTCTCCCCAGCCTCCACGCCCGAGTCGACGCGCACGCCGGGGCCGCTGGGCAGGGACAGGGCGGTGATGGTGCCGGGGGAGGGCATGAAGTTGCGGCCGGGGTCCTCGCCGTTGATCCGGAACTCGATCGAGTGCCCGCGCACGGCGGGGTCGTCGTAGCCGAGGGCCTCGCCGCGGGCCAGCCGGAACTGCTCGCGCACCAGGTCCAGGCCCGTGACCTCCTCCGAGACCGGGTGCTCGACCTGCAGACGGGTGTTGACCTCCAGGAAGGAGATCGTGCCGTCGGCGGCCACGAGGAACTCGCACGTGCCCGCGCCCTGGTAGCCGGCCTCCTTGAGGATCGCCTTGGAGGACTCGTAGAGCCGGCGGTTCTGCTCCTCGGTCAGGAACGGGGCCGGGGCCTCCTCGACGAGCTTCTGGTTGCGCCGCTGCAGCGAGCAGTCGCGCGTGGAGACGACCACCACGGTGCCGTGGGCGTCGGCCAGGCACTGGGTCTCGACGTGGCGGGGGGCGTCGAGGAAGCGCTCCACGAAGCACTCGCCGCGCCCGAAGGCCGCGGTGGCCTCGCGCACGGCCGACTCATAGAGCTCGGCGACGGCCTCGCGCTCGCGGGCGACCTTGATCCCGCGCCCGCCGCCGCCGAAGGCGGCCTTGATGGCGATCGGCAGCCCGTGCTCGTCGGCGAAGGCGAGCACCTCCTCGGCGGAGGAGACGGGGTCGGTGGTGCCGGGAACCTGCGGGGCGCGGACCTTCTCGGCGATGTGCCGGGCGGCGACCTTGTCCCCGAGCTTGGCGATCGCGGCCGGGGGCGGGCCGATCCAGGTCAGCCCGGCCTCGAGCACGGCCAGCGCGAAGTCGGCGTTCTCGGAGAGGAACCCGTAGCCCGGGTGCACGGCGTCGGCACCGGAGCGGGCGGCGACCTCCAGGAGCTTGTCGGCCACCAGGTAGGACTCCGCGGCGGTGGCCCCGCCCAGCGCGTAGGCCTCGTCGGCCATCCGCACGTGCAGCGCGTCCCGGTCCGGCTCCGCGTAGACCGCCACGGAGGCGATCCCCTCGTCCCGGGCGGCACGGATCACGCGCACGGCGATCTCGCCGCGGTTGGCCACGAGGACCTTGGTGATGGGGCGGATGGCGCCGTCCGCAGGGCTGTGGTGGGTCACGTTGCACTCCTTGTCGAAATCCTCGGATGCACTGTATTCCCCGGCGCGCTCGATCGCCCAACCACCGGCCGGGCGGCCCGAAATGCGCCCCGGTTTCTGTAGGACTCCTACAAAGGACCGGCCGGGGTGCTCAGGGGCGCGGGGTCCACAGCTCGGGCACGCCCACCCCGGCCTCCGCCAGCAGGCGGCGCAGCACCGCCAGGCTCAGGCCGACGACGGCGTGCACGTCCCCCTCCACGCGCTCGACGAACGAGGCCCCGAGGGAGTCGATGGTGAAGGAGCCCGCCACGTGCAGGGGCTCGCCGGTGGCGACGTAGGCGGCGACCTCGTCGTCGGACATCGGCGCGAAGAAGACCTCGGCGCTCGCCGGGGCGCCCCCGGCGAAGCCCGTGCCGCCGGCGGCGGGGCCGCGGGTGTCCACGAGCCAGTGCCCGGTGTGCAGCACGCCCGAGCGACCGCGCATCGCCCGGATGCGGGCGGTGGCCACGGCCGGGTCCAGCGGCTTGCCGTGGACCTCGCCGTCGAGGGCGAAGACCGAGTCGCAGCCCAGCACGAGGGCGCCGGCGGCCTCGGGCAGCGCCGCCACGGCCTCCGCCTTGGCCCGGGCCAGGACCATCGCGGTCTCCTCGGCGCCGGTCACCCCGCGCTCCCGGACCACGGCGTCCTCGTCCACGTCGGAGACGAGCCGGTCGTGGCCGATCCCGGCGTCGGCCAGCAGCTTGGTGCGGGCGGGGGAGCGGGAGGCGAGGACGAGGCGGGGAGTCACCGTCCCAGGATACGCAGGCCGTGCGCGCGAGGGGCCGCGCTGCGCCCTCGCCCACGCGCGCGGGGCCGCGTCCTGCTGATGAGACGTTCTCCCACCGACAGGACGCGACCCCTCACGATCGCCCGGGACGGGACGCGACCCCTCGCGTCCGCCCGGATCAGTACTCGACGACCACGCGGCCCTCGATCTTGCCCTTCTCCATCTCGTCGAGGATCGCGTTGACGTCCTCGAGCGGACGGGTGCTGTAGGTCGGGTGGATCAGACCGCGCGCGTAGAAGTCGAGGGCCTCGACCATGTCCTGGCGCGTGCCCACGATGGACCCGCGGATGGTCAGGCCCTTGAGCACGATGTCGAAGATCGGCGCCGGGAAGTCCCCGGGCGGCAGACCGTTGAACACGATCGTCCCGCCGCGGCGGACCATGCCGATCGCCTGGCCGAACGCGGCCGGGTGCACGGCGGTCACCAGCACGGCGTCCGCACCGCCCGGGATCTGCGCGAGCACGGCCTCGGCCGGGTCCTCCGCGAACGCGTTGACGGTGATCTCCGCGCCGTGCTTGCGGGCGAGGGCCAGCTTGTCGTCGGCGACGTCGACCGCCGCGACCCGCAGGCCCATGGCCACCGCGTACTGCACGGCCAGGTGCCCCAGGCCGCCGATGCCGGAGATCACCACCCACTCCCCGGGCCGCGCCTCGGTCATCTTCAGGCCCTTGTAGACGGTGACCCCGGCGCACAGCACCGGCGCCACCTCGTACGGGTCGGCGCCCGCGGGGATCTGCGCGGCGAAGCGGGCGTCGACCAGCATGTACTGGCCGAAGGACCCGTCGATGCTGTAGCCGCCGTTGACCTGCTCCTCGCACAGCGTCTCCCAGCCGGTGCGGCAGTTGCGGCAGTGCCCGCACGCCGAGGCCAGCCAGGCGTTGCCCACGAGGTCGCCCTCCTGCACCTCCGTGACCCCCGGGCCGAGGGCCACCACCGTGCCCACGCCCTCGTGGCCCGGGACGAAGGGCGGGGTGGGCTGGACCGGCCAGTCGCCGTGGGCGGCGTGCAGGTCGGTGTGGCACACACCGGTCGAGATCAGCTTGACGAGGACCTGGCCGGGGCCGGGCTCGGGGACCGGGAGGTCCTTGACCTCCAGGGGCTGCCCGAAGGCGGTGACGACGGCGGCGGTCATGGTGCCGGGGACCGCGGTGGCCGCGGACTCCTGGACGGTCGGGGCTTGCTGGGCGTTCATGGTGCTCCTCCTGGAACGGGACGGACGGTCGGGACGGGCCGGGTGAGGGCGGTTTAGAAGAAGCCCTGGGCGTCCTCGGAGTAGGAGACCAGCAGGTTCTTGGTCTGCTGGTAGTGGTCCAGCATCATGAGGTGGTTCTCGCGGCCGATGCCCGAGGACTTGTAGCCGCCGAACGCGGAGTGGGCGGGGTAGTTGTGGTACTGGTTCACCCACACGCGCCCGGCCTGGATGTCGCGGCCGGCGCGGTAGGCCAGGTTGCCGTTGCGGGCCCAGACCCCGGCGCCGAGGCCGTAGAGGGTGTCGTTGGCGGTGGCCATGGCGTCGGCGTAGTCGGTGAAGCGGGTGACCGACAGGACGGGCCCGAAGATCTCCTCCTGGAAGATGCGCATCGAGTTCTCGCCCTCGAACACCGTGGGGGAGACGTAGAAGCCCTCGGCGAGGTCCCCGTCCAGCACGTTGCGCTCGCCGCCCACGAGGACCTTCGCGCCCTCCTGCCGGCCGATGTCGATGTAGGAGAGGATCTTCTGCAGCTGGTCGTTGGAGGCCTGCGCCCCGACCTGGGTGTCGAGGTCCAGCGGGTTGCCCTGGACCATGCCCTTGACCCGCTCGACGCCGTCCGCGAGCAGCCGGTCGTAGATCGAGCCCTGGATCAGGGCCCGCGAGGGGCAGGTGCAGACCTCGCCCTGGTTGAGGGCGAAGAACGCGAAGCCCTCCAGCGCCTTGTCGTAGAAGGAGTCCTGGGCCGCGGCGACGTCCTCGAAGAAGATGTTCGGGGACTTCCCGCCCAGCTCGAGGGTCACCGGGATGATGTTCTGGGACGCGTACTGCATGATGAGCCGGCCGGTGGTGGTCTCGCCGGTGAAGGCGATCTTGCGGATCCGGGGGCTGGAGGCCAGCGGCTTGCCGGCCTCCACGCCGAAGCCGTTGACCACGTTGACCACGCCCGGGGGCAGGATGTCCGCGAGCAGCTCCATGAGCACCATGATCGAGGCCGGGGTCTGCTCGGCCGGCTTGAGCACCACGGCGTTGCCCGCGGCCAGGGCCGGGGCGAGCTTCCACACGCCCATGAGGATCGGGAAGTTCCAGGGGATGATCTGCCCCACCACCCCGAGGGGCTCGTGGAAGTGGTAGGACGTGGTGTTGTCGTCGAGCTGGGAGAGGGTGCCCTCCTGGGCGCGGATGGCCCCGGCGAAGTAGCGGAAGTGGTCGATGGCCAGGGCGATGTCCGCGTTGATGGTCTCGCGCACGGGCTTGCCGTTGTCCCAGGTCTCGGCCACGGCGAGCATCTCGAGGTTCTGCTCCATCCGGTCGGCGACCCGGTGGAGCACCAGCGCCCGCTCGGCGACCGGGGTCTTGCCCCAGGCCGGGGCGGCGGCCCACGCGGCGTCGAGCGCGGCGTCGATGTCCTCGGCGGTGCCGCGGGCCACCTCCGTGAAGGGCTTGCCGTTGACCGGGGAGATGTTCTCGAAGTACCGGCCCTGCACGGGCGGGACCCACTGTCCGCCGATCCAGTGCTCGTAGCGGGGCTTGAAGGTGACCTTCGAGCCCTCGGTGCCCGGCTGCGCGTAGACGGTGGTGAGGGACTGGGTTTCAACGCTCATGGTGACCTGCTCCTGGTGCGTGACGGTGCGTGTGGCACGGGTGCGGACCGCCTCGTCCGCACCATCGTGTGATGCGGATCACGCTACGGGGGGCCACGTTGCACGCACGTTGCACGCACGGTGCGGCGGGCGCCGGGGCCGGTCAGCGGCGCAGCCGCTCCAGCTCGAGGACGGCCTCGGCGCGGGCGGGGGAGCGGGCCGGCAGGAGGCGCAGCAGCAGCGCCCACGCCTCGGCGTCGTCGGCGGCCTCCGGCAGGGTGAGGTACTCGCGCACGGCCTCGGCCGAGCCGTCGGTGAGGACGGCCTCGCGCAGGAGCCCGGTGAGGCGGTGGCGCAGGGCCACGAGGGACGGCGCCTCGGAGTGCGGCAGCAGCGCCCCGGTGTACTCGCGCAGCGCCCGCCGGTGCGAGCCCCGGGCGAGCAGCTCGAGCACCCGGCCCGCATCCGAGGGCAGCGGGGTCTCGAGCCGGTAGGGGCGGGAGGCGATCGCCGGCCCGCCCCGGGACTCGAGCAGCCGGCGCAGCCGCAGGACCTCGGCGCGCACCGTGGTCTCCTGTGCCCGGCCGGCCCACAGCTGCTCCGACAGCTCCGCGGTGCTCAGGCCGTTGCCGGCGCGGGACAGGGCCAGGAGGATCTCGGCGTGGCGCTCGGTGAGCTCCAGGGCCTGCCCGTCCAGCACCAGTGCCGGCGGGGCGTCGCCGAGCACGCGCAGGAACGCGCCGTGGGCGGGGGCGGCGGACGGCGCCGCCGCGGCGTTCTCGGAGCGGCGCGCGGAGCGCAGGGCGAGGGCGAGCTCGGCCCGGGCGGCGCGCACTGCCGCGCCGACCAGCGCCCGGGTGGCGGGGCTCGCGGCGGCGTCCCCGCCCGTCAGGTCCACGGCCCCCAGCAGCGCCCCCGTGACGGGGTGCAGCAGGGGGGCAGCCGTGCAGGTCCAGGGCCGGGCCTCGGGGTAGAAGTGCTGCTCGCGGTGCACGGTTACGGGCCGGCGCAGGACCAGGGCGGTGCCCGGGGCGTTGGTGCCCACGGCCGGCTCGGACCAGTCGGCGCCCTCGACGAAGCCCATGGACTCGGCCCGCCGCCGGGTCGCGGCGCTGCCCCGGACCCGCAGGATCACGCCGCCGGGGTCCGTGACGGCCACGACCAGCCCGGTGTCCTCGGCCAGCGGGGTGAGCAGCTCGTCGAGCACGGGCATCAGCAGCCGCAGCGGGGAGCGGGCTTCCCGGACGTCGGAGCCGTCCAGCACGACCCGCGGGGTGCAGCGCTCGGGCGCCGAGAGGTGGTCCAGCGACCGGGCCCAGGACAGTCGCAGCAGCGGGTCCGTCGTCGTCGGTCCCTCCGCCGGTGCGCCCACGCGCAGCCTCCTGTCCCGTGCTGTGACCCAGCTCTCATGCCCGTCCCAGGGTAGCCCGTGACGCGTCCAGGAACAGCGAGGGGCGGGGAACTGCCGGAATGCGTCGAGCATTCTCCCAGTTCCCCGCCCCTCGCGGTGGGGACGGCGGCGCCGGGGCTCAGCGGGCCCCGGTCGCCGCGGCCTCCTCGGGGGTGGCGCCCTCGGGGGCGGCGTCCTCGGGGACGAAGGGGTCGCCGGAGCGCGGGGCGTCGTAGAGCTCCCGGTCCAGCAGCCCCTCGCGGTGGGCGACGATCGTGGGCACCAGGGCCTGGCCCGCCACGTTGAGCGCGGTGCGGCCCATGTCGATGATCGGGTCCACGGCCAGCAGGAGGCCCACGCCGTCGAGCGGCAGGCCCAGTGTGGACAGCGTCAGGGTGAGCATCACGGTGGCGCCCGTGGTGCCGGCGGTCGCCGCGGAGCCCAGCACGGACACGAGCGCGATGAGCACGTAGTGCGTGACGTCCAGCTCGATCCCGTAGAACTGCGCGACGAACAGGGCGGCGATCGCGGGATAGACCGCGGCGCAGCCGTCCATCTTGGTGGTGGCGCCCAGGGGCACCGCGAAGGAGGCGTAGGCGCGGGGCACGCCGAGGTTGCGCTCGGTCACCCGCTGGGTCAGCGGCATCGTGCCCACGGAGGAGCGCGAGACGAAGCCCAGCTGCACGGCCGGCCACACGCCGGAGACGTACTGCTTCACGGACAGCCCGTGCAGGCGCACGAGCACGGGGTAGACCACGAGGGCCACGACGAGCAGGCCGGCGTAGACGGTGGCGACGAAGGCCAGCAGCCCGCCCATGGAGGTCCAGCCGTACTCGAAGACGGCCCTGCCGATCAGCCCGAGGGTGCCCAGCGGGGCGAGGCGGATGATCCACCACACGACCTTCTGCACCACGGCCAGCGCCGAGCGGACCACGGCCAGGAACGGCTCGGCGGGTTCGCCGACCTTCAGGGCGGCGATGCCCACGGCGGCCGAGACGACGAGCACCTGCAGGACGTTGAAGCTCGTGGTGGTGGCCACCGCCCCGGCCCCGGTCACGGTGGAGGAGGCCTGCAGGCCCAGGAAGTTGCCCGGGACCAGGCCGGTGAGGAACGCGAGCCAGGACCCCTGGGTCCCCTCGTAGGACTCCGCGGGGGCGCTCGCCCCGGTGCCGGCCCCGGGCTGGACCACGAGCCCGAGCACGAGGCCCACGACCACGGCGATCAGCGCGGTGATGCCGAACCACAGCAGCGTCTTCCAGGCCAGCCGGGCCGCGTCGGAGACCTCCCGGAGGTTGGCGATCGAGGAGATGACGGCGGTGACCACGAGCGGGACGACCGCGGCCTTCAGCAGGGTGACGTAGCTGGTCCCGATCGTGTCGAGGGCGGTCATCAGCCCGTTCGGGTCGGTGTCGGGATCACCGCCCAGCGCGTCGGCGGCGAGGCCGAGGGCGACGCCCAGGACGAGGGCGAGGACGATCTGCGGCCCGAAGGCGGTGGCCCAGCGGGGCAGACGCGGAGTGCTTGAAGCGGAAACCATGGGCGCCACAGTACGGCGGCGTACAATAGCGTGTCGAGCTTGTGTGACGCGTTTGTGACGTCGGGCAGATCACAGGTTCAGGGCGAACTCCAAGGTGTCGAGGCCCACGGAGCCCAGCCGCAGCGCCCGCGTGTGGAAGTCCCGGAGCCGGAACCGCGCCCCGGCGGCCGCGCGCGCGTGCTCCCGGGACCGCTCCCACAGCCGCTGGCCCGCCTTGTAGGAGGGCGCCTGGCCCGGCCAGCCGCGGTAGCGCAGCCACTCGAAGCGCAGCATCGGCTCGGCCATCACGATGTTCGCGCGCAGGAACCGCCAGCCGTCCTCGGCGCTCCACACCACCCCGGGGCGGGCCCCGCCCAGGGCGTCCCCGAGCTCGCCCGGGACGGTGAACCCGCAGTGGAAGCCGATGTCGAAGACCACCCGGGCGGCGCGCAGGCGCTGGGAGTCGAGCATGCCCATCCGGTCCCCGGGGTCCTCCAGGAAGCCGAGCTCGTCCATGAGCCGCTCGGCGTACAGGGCCCACCCCTCGCCGTGGCCGGAGACCCACAGTCCCGCCCGGCGCCACAGGTTCAGCTCGGCGGCGTTGGCCAGGGCGGTCGCGAACTGCAGGTGGTGGCCCGGCACGCCCTCGTGGTAGACCGTCGTCGTCTGCTCCCAGGTCGTGAAGTGCTCCGTGCCCTCGGGCACCGACCACCACATCCGGCCCGGCCGGGAGAAGTCCGCGCTGGGGCCGGTGTACCAGATCCCGCCGTCGTGGGTCGGGGCGATCCGGCACTCGAGCCGGCGCATGGGCGCCGTGATCTCGAAGTGGGTCCCAGCCAGCGCGTCGACGGCCGCGTCGGAGAGCTCCTGCATCCACGCCTGCAGGGCCCCGGTGCCGTGCAGCCGGCGGGCGGGGTCGGCGTCGAGGAACGCCACGGCCTCCGCCACGGAGGCGCCCGGGACGATCCGGCGGGCCAGCCGGCGCTGCTCGTCGACGATGTCGGCGAGGTGGTCCACGCCCCAGGCGTAGAGCTCGGCCGGGTCCACGGTGGCGCCGAGGAACTCCCGCAGCCGCAGGGCGTACTCCTCGGGCCCGACCGCGTCGGTTCCCCGGGCCCGCACGGTCAGCTCCCCGGACAGGGCGTCGGCCAGCCCGGTGTAGGCCTCCCGGGCGGCGGCCGCGGCGGCGGCGACCTCCTCGCGCAGCGCCTCCGGGACGCGCCGGTGCCGGGCGAGCCGGTCGAAGAACCCGCCGGGCGCCGCGTAGCCGCGGGCCTGGCGGGCGGCCGTGCGCATCTGGTCGGCGGAGGCCGACCGGCCACGCGCCTGGGCCTGGTGCAGCGCCCGCAGATAGCCGGCCACGGCCCCGGGCACCGCGCGCAGGCGCTGCGCGACGGCCCGCCAGTCCTCGGCGCCGCCGCGCGGCAGCCCGTCGAAGACCTCCCGGATCTCCTGGACGGGGGAGGCGATGTTGTTGACCTCCCAGCCGGTCAGCCCGGCCTCGTGCAGGTCCAGGCCCACGCCCAGCCGCTCGCGCAGGGCGTGGGCGGTGACCCGGTCGGTGTCGTCGGAGGGGGCGGTGCGGGCCAGCTCGGCGAGGGTGTCCCGGGCTGCCTCGGCCCACGCCCGCGGACCGTCCGGGCCGTAGTCCCGGTAGCCGGTCTCGTGCGGGCGGATCCCGTGCAGCGCGGCCTGCGCGGGGTCCAGCTCGAGGGTGCGGGCGTACCAGCGCTCGGCGACGGCGTCGACCGCGGTGGCGTGGCGGGTCCCGGCGGGCACCGGGTCCCCGGAGGGCGTGGTGGCGGACAGGTGGGCGGTCATGCGGGCCACCCTAGCGCCGCGGCCCCCACGGTGGGTGCGGGCCTCAGCCGGGGCGGATCACTCCTCGGCCCGGGAGCGCCGCCACGCGCCGCGGCCGGGGCGCAGCCGCAGGCCCAGGCGCATCCGGCGGAACTGGGCGCGCGGACCGGTGGCCGCCCGCTCGTCCTGCTCGGCCGGGGGCCGGCGGGCGAGCAGGACCGCGGTGACCGCGGCGACCTCCTCGGGGGTCGGGCTGCCGGCGACGAAGCGCAGCGCCGGCGCCTGCTGCTCGGGGGCGCTCACAGCGGGATGTTCCCGTGCTTCTTGGCCGGCTGCGTGGCGCGCTTCTCGCGCAGGGCCCGCAGCGCCCGGACCACCTGCAGCCGGGTCTCCGAGGGGGCGATCACGGCGTCCACGTAGCCCAGCTCCGCGGCCTGGTAGGGGTTCAGCAGCTCCTCCTCGTACTTCTGCACGAGCTCGGCGCGCAGCGCGTCGACGTCCTCGCCGCGCTCGGCGGCGGCCGCGAGGTCGCGGCGGTAGAGGATCTCGACGGCGCCCTGCGCGCCCATCACGCCGATCTGGGCGGTGGGCCAGGCGAGGTTGACGTCGGCGCCGAGCTTCTTGGAGCCCATCACGATGTAGGCCCCGCCGTAGGCCTTGCGGGTGATCAGGGTGACCAGGGGCACGGTGGCCTCGGCGTAGGCGTAGAGCAGCTTGGCCCCGCGGCGGATGATGCCGTTGAACTCCTGGTCGGTGCCGGGCAGGAACCCGGGCACGTCCACGAGGGTGAGCACGGGGACGTTGAACGCGTCGCAGTGGCGCACGAACCGGGCGGCCTTCTCCGAGGCGGCGATGTCCAGGGTCCCGGCGAACTGCAGCGGCTGGTTGGCGACGATCCCCACGGTGTGGCCCTCGACCCGGGCGTAGCCGATGAGCACGTTGGGCGCGTAGAGGGACTGCATCTCGAGGAAGTGGCCGTCGTCGACGACCGCCTCGATCACGGCGCGCATGTCGTAGGGCTGGTTCGCGGAGTCGGGCACGAGCCCGTCGAGGGCGAGGTCGGCCTCGGTGGTCTCCTCCTCCTGGTCGTGCTCGAGCAGCGGGGCCTCGTGGAGGTTGTTGGCCGGGAGGAACTCCAGCAGCTCGTGGACGAACTCGAAGGCGTCCTGCTCGTCCTCGGCGAGGTAGGTCGCGGTGCCGGTCGTCGTGTTGTGCTGCCGGGCCCCGCCGAGGGTCTCCATGTCCACGGTCTCGCCCGTGACGGTCTTGATCACGTCCGGGCCGGTGATGAACATGTGCGAGGTCTTGTCGACCATCACGATGTAGTCGGTCAGGGCGGGGGAGTAGGCGGCCCCGCCCGCGCACGGGCCCATGATCAGCGAGATCTGGGGGACCACCCCGGAGGAGCGGACGTTCATGTTGAAGATGTCGGCGAACATCGCCAGGGAGGCCACGCCCTCCTGGATGCGGGCCCCGCCGCCGTCGTTGATGCCGATCACCGGGCAGCCGTTGCGCAGCGCGAACTTCTGCACCTTGACGATCTTCTCCCCGTTGACCTGGGACAGGGACCCGCCGAAGACCGCGAAGTCCTGCGAGTAGACGGCCACGAGCCGGCCGTCGACCGTGCCGTAGCCGCTGACCACGCCGTCGCCCAGCAGCTTCTTCGACTCCATGCCGAAGGCCGTGGAGCGGTGGGTCGCCAGGGCGTCGAACTCCACGAACGAGTCCTCGTCGAGCAGCATCTCCACGCGCTCGCGCGCGGTGTTGCGCCCCCGGGCGTGCTGCTTGTCGATCGCCGCCCGGCCCGCGGGCGCCTCGGAGCGGGCGCGCCGGTCGTGGAAGTCGGCGATCTTGCCGGCGGTGGTGGTCAGGTCGTGGCTCATGGCACCTCGTGGTCTGCTGCGCGGCCGGCCCGGTCGGGGCAGGTCGGGGACCCGACCACTCTATGCCTCGCCCCGGGCGGGCCCGGTTGTAGGAGTCCTACAATTTCCGCCGCCCCGGCTTCGGCCCCGCCCGGCCCGCCCCGGGGCCCGCCCCGGTCCCGGCGCGGAGCCGGCGCGGAGCCGGCCGCGGAGCCGGCCGCGGGGCGGGCCGGACGGGGCCGGGAGCGCAGGCGGCTCAGCCCACGCGGCCCAGCACGACGTTCCACGGGCGCACGGTGCGCTCGGTGACCACGCCGTGGCGCACCAGGGGGTCCTCGTCGGTGAGCCGCGCCACCTCGGCGGGCTCCGCGGCGAAGACCAGCAGCGCACCGGCGGGCCCGTCGTCGTCGTAGGGACCGGAGGCCAGCAGCAGGCCCTGCTCCACGAGCCCGCGCAGGTACTCGCGGTGCTCGGGCCGGCGGGCGGCGAGGACGTCGGCGGGGCCGCCGTAGACGTAGGTGACGGCGACGACGGGGGGCTGCTCGGGGCTCACGGTGGCTCCTCGGGCTCGGGCCGGTGCCGGGTGCCCGTCCGGGCGCCTCCCGGTCAGCGCGGCTACTGTTGTGGACACCACGAAACCCTACGCGGGGCCGCCGTTCCCCGCCCGTCCGGAGGAGCACCGTGTCCGATCCCCGCGCCCCCGGCGCCGACCTGCGGGACCCCGCCGCGCTGGCCGCCCTCGAGGCCGTGGGCCTGCGGCGGGTCGAGGTGCTCGACGAGGTCGGCTCCACCAACGACCACCTCGCCGCCGCCGCCCGCCCGGCCGGCGGGACGGACCCGGCCGCCGCCTGGCCGGACCTCTCGCTCGTGGCCGCGGGCCACCAGAGCGCCGGGCGCGGGCGGCTCGACCGGGTCTGGACCACCGAGCCCGGCACCGCCCTGACCTTCAGCCTCCTGCTGCGCCCGGCCGGAGCCGTCCCGCTGCCGGACTACCCCTGGCTGACGCTGCTCATGGCGGTCTCGGTCGCCGAGGCGCTGGCGGCCGAGGGCGTGGACGCGGCCGTGAAGTGGCCCAACGACGTGCTCGTGGACGGGCGCAAGATCGCCGGGCTGCTGGCCGTTCTCGTGCCCGGGGACCCGCCGGCGGTGGTGCTCGGCGCCGGCGTCAACGTCGGCCAGGACGCGCTGCCCGTGCCCACCGCGACCTCGCTGCGCCGACTCACCGGCCGCGCGAGCCCCCGCCCCCAGCTGCTCGTGCGCGTGCTCGAGGCCTTCCTGCCGCGCTACCGCCGGTTGTGCGCCGAGCCGGGCGCCGCCGCCCCGGGCGGGGCGCTGCACGCGCAGGTCGCGGGGCGGATGGAGACCCTGGGGCGGGCCGTGCGCGCCGAGCTGCCGGGCGGGCGCCCGCCGCTGGTGGGCACGGCCGAGGGGCTGGGGGCCTCCGGGGCCCTGCTGGTGCGCGACGCGGCGGGGACCGTGCACGAGGTCACCGCGGGGGACGTCGTCCACCTGCGCCCGGCCGCCCCGGCCGCGGCGGCCCCCGGGGCGTCCGACGGCGGGGCGGGGGACCGGCCGTGAGCGCCCGCCCGCCCCTGGGCGCGGGGGAGCGGGTGCTCGTGGCCACCCGCCCGCACGGGGTGCACCTGCTGCGCCCGTTCCTGGTGCTGCTGCTCGTCGTCTTCGCGCTCTCCCTGGCCCAGCGGGCCCTGGGGCTGGTGTGGCGGCCCACGGACGAGCCGTGGCAGAGCCTGCACGCCGGCGCGGAGCTGCTGCTGCTCGCGGCGGCGGCCTGGGTCGTGCTGCGCCGGGTGCTGCTGCCCCTGCTGCGCTGGTGGCGCACCCGCTACGTGCTCACCACCCGCCACCTCGTGCTGCTGCGGGGCGGGCACGAGCCGGTGCGGCTGCCCCTGGCCGGGCTGCGGCACGTGGCCGTGGACGGCCCGCGCGTCCCGGCGCTCGGGCGCCGGGACGGGCGGGTCGTGGCCGACTTCGGCCCGTGGGGCGGGCTGCGCCTCGAGCACGCCCCGGAGGCCCGGCGCTTCGCCGACCTGCTGCGGCGGGCCGCCGACGAGGAGCTCGCCCGCTCCGCCGGGCCCGGTCCGGGCGCCGCCGGGGGAGCGAGCACTACAGTGGGACCCGACGCGGTCCCCGCGCCGCACCCCCGTCCGTCCGCCCGGCCGCTCCGTCTCTGGGGCGGGCGGGCCGCCCACCAGCAACAGGAGTGACGCGTGGCCAGTGAGGACCCGGAGCACGAGGGCGGGCCGTCGGTCGGCCCCCAGACGCAGCAGCTGAACCTGAACCTGCACAACCCCGTCCAGGCCAACCTCTACCGCTCGGCCGAGGCCAAGGCGGCCGTGCGGGCGCTCGAGCGGACCCTGCTGGGCTCCGAGCGCGCCCTGCGCCGGCGCGAGGCCGCCCGCCGCGGCGGGCTCTCGCTGCTGTCGGCGCGCAAGGTCTGGCGCGCCCTGGGCTTCCCGAACGTCAGCGACGACGACGTCTGGTTCACGGAGCAGGACTCCGAGGCGCTGCGGGTGCTCTCGACCATGGTCCTCGAGGAGAAGATCACCGAGGAGGCCGCGCTGTCCCTGGTGCGCTCGATCGGGCAGATGACCGACCGCATGGTGGTGTGGCAGGTCGAGGCGCTCGTGGAGGACATGGTCATCAACGAAGGGATGACCGACGCCGCCGCCCGCCGCGAGCTGCTGCACCTGCTGCCCGACCTCATCGACGCCGTCGAGCAGCTGCTCGTCTACTCGTGGCGGAGGCAGATGAACGCCGCGGTGCAGCGCCTGGCGATGCGCGTGGAGCGCCCCGACGGGTCCACGGCCACCGGGCCCGTGGCCGACGAGAGCGGCGCGGCGATCCTGCCGCTGGCCCGCGGGGTGGGCTTCGCCGACCTCGTCTCCTACACGGCCCTGTCCCGGCAGATGAACGAGCGGACCCTGGCCCACCTCGTCCAGCGCTTCGAGAACCTGTGCGCCGAGGTGATCTCGGTGGGCGGGGGCCGGCTGATCAAGACCATCGGGGACGAGGTGATGTTCCTCGCCGAGAGCCCCGAGGGGGGCGCCCTGATCTCCCTGGCCCTGGCCCGCGCCATCCGCGAGGACCCCGACCTGCCCCAGGCACGCGTGGCCTTCGTGTGGGGCCGGGTGCTGCCGCGCCTGGGCGACATCTACGGGCCCACGGTCAACCTCGCCTCCCGGCTCGTCTCCCTCACGGAGCCGGGCTCCGTGCTCGTCGACGCCTCGACGGCGGCGGTGCTCGCCGGCGACGACCGCTTCATCCTCCTGCCCCAGCCCACGCGCAACGTGCGGGGCTTCGGGGACGTCCAGCCGGTCCTGCTCTCCCAGGGCTCCGGACCCGGGCTGGAGGTCGACCTCGAGTGAGCGCGCCGCTCGTCATCCGCGCCGGCGCCGCCACCGACCGCGGCCTGCGCCGGGAGACCAACGAGGACGCTCTCGTCGTCACCGCCACCATGTGCGCGGTGGCCGACGGCATGGGCGGGCACGAGGCCGGGGAGATCGCCGCGGCGCTGTGCGTGCGCACGCTCGGGTCCTCGCCGCTGTTCACCCTCGCCGACCCGCTCGGGTTCCCGGTCGAGGAGCCCCCGCCGCCGCTCGACGTCGCCCGCTTCCGCGCGACCGTCGAGCGGGAGCTGCGCCTGGACCCGGACGTGCCCGAGGGCGCGATCGAGGCCGTGCGCCGGGTGCGCTCCGTGCTGTGGCAGGCCGACCAGCACATCCAGCACGCCTGCGCCGGGCGGGCCGGGACCACGGTCACGGGCGTGTGGCTGACCCGGATCGAGGACCGGGACCTGTGGATCGTGTTCAACACCGGCGACTCCCGCACCTACCGGCTGCACCCGCCGGAGGCCGCCGCCGCGGACGGCACCCCCGAGCTCGAGCAGCTCACCGTGGACCACTCCGAGGTCCAGTACCTCGTCTCCATCGGGCAGATCACCGCCGCGCAGGCGCTCGTGCACCCGCGGCGCAACGTCATCACCCGTGCCCTGGGCACCGGGCAGGTCTGGGAGCCCGACGTCCGCGTGCTGCCGGCCCGGCCGGGGGAGCGGCTGCTGCTGTGCTCCGACGGGCTGACCAACGAGCTCAGCCCCGCCCACATGGCCCGGGTCCTCGGGCGCACGGCCCACCCCAAGGAGGCCGCCGACGTCCTGCTCGAGGCCGCCCTGCGCACCGGCGGGCGGGACAACGTCACCGTGATCGTCGCCGACGCCGCCCGGGCCGAGGAGGCGACCGGGCCGCTGCCCGCCCAGCCCCCGGCCTGACGCCCGTCCGGACCGGGACCCGCGCGGACCGGGACCCGCGCGGACCGGGGCCGGGCGCGGGCCGGGCCGCGGCACGGACCGGCCCGTGGGCCGCCCGGCCCACGGGCCCGGCCGGTGTCCCCCCAAGTGGGGAGCGTGCGAAAGCGTCACACGGGCCCGCCGGGCCCCCGCGCTCTTTACCTTCGAGAACATGTTGCTCTCCCGCCGCTCCCTCCTGCGCTCCGGGGCGCTGCTGGCCGCCGCGGGCTCCGTGGGCGGGGCCCTGGCGCCGCTCGGCTCCCGGCCCGGCCCCGCGCGCGAGTTCGTGCTGTGGGGCTCGTCCTCGGCCGCCAGCGCGCTCGCCCGGGACCGCCCGCCGGGGTTCCCCGAGGTGCGCATCGACGTCCTGCTCTCCCGCCTGCTGGAGGTCCCCGGGACCTCGCGGGCCGTCAGCGGCGACGTCTCCTCCCAGACCCTGGCCCTGCGCAGCCGGGAGCACCCGTACAAGGTCCTGCTGGGCCGGGGCGGGCTGCCCGCCCACGGGACGGTGGTGGTCCCCACCGCCGACGGCCGGGCGCCCAGCGCGCTCGTCGCCGAGCCGGGCACGGTCGCCGGGGTCGGGTGCACGATCCGCGGGGTGCGCGGGCGCGAGGGCGTGGTCGCGCTGCACCGGGTCGTCCCCGGGGCGGCGCTCGCACCCGGGACCGGTCCGCAGAGCTGGTGGCGCACCGCCCTGCAGGAGGCCCACCGCGGTCAGGTGCACCTGGTGTGGACCGGGAAGAACAACATCGCCGAGCACTGGCAGGTGCTGGCCGACACCCGGGCGATCTGGGCCGTGGAGCCCGAGCGCACCGTGGTGATGGGCCACTGGCACACGTGGCGGGACCGCCGCGGCACCGCGCGCTGGGAGCATGTGCGGGCGGTCAACGCCGCCTACCGCCACGAGTACGGGCAGCGCTTCTACGACACGATGGCCGATCTGCGGGACCCGCGGCTGTGGGCGCTGCCCGCACTGCGGCCCCACCGGATCGGGTCCTCGGCCGAGGACCGCCGGTGGCTCGCCCAGGGGCTGCCCCCGCGCTCGGTGGTCGCGGCCGACCGAGCCCACCTCAACGCCCTGGGCAACACGGTCCTCGCCCACGGCCTGGCCCGGTTCCTCACGGGCCCCGCCGGGCTGTACTGAGCACCGGCCCCCGGGGCGCCCGCGGTCACGGGCGCCCCGGGGGCCGGCTCCGGTGACGGCCGCCCGAGCACCCTCCGGGGCCGGCTCAGGCCCCGGCCGCCCGCGCCTCCTGCGGGGCGGACCCGGCGGCGTCCCCGGCCCGCGCGGGCTCCCGCTCCTCCGGCCGGTCGTCCTCCGCCCGCGCGGGGGCCTGCTGCGCGGCCGCGTCCTCCGCGGCGGCCCGGCGCCGGGTCTTCTTCAGGCCCCGCAGCTCCAGCCGGCGCGCGCGGCGGCGGTCGTGCCGGCGCTCGCCGCGCCGTCCGCCCGTGCCCGGTCCGCCGGCCGGCTCCGCCGCGGGCTCCCCGGGGCCGGGAGCCGGGGCGCCGGCCCCGGTGCCGCCGGTGCGGGCGTCGTCCTTCGCGGTGTCCTTCCCGGCGTCCCTGCCGGCGCGGCGGCGGCCCTCCGCACCCTCGCGCGGGGGAGCGGTCTCCTTGACCGGGGCGTCGCCGGAGGCCCGCAGCCGGCGGTAGTGGGCGGCGGCCTCCTCCTGCCGCTGCGCCTCGACGCCCGTGGCGATCTCCGCGCGCAGGTGCCCCTGCTCGAGGCCGAAGGCGGCCACGAGGTCGAGCGCGTGCGGGCGCAGGCGGGCCAGCAGCCGGTCGACGTACTCGTCGAGGCTGCGGCCGCGGCGCATCGAGACGCGCCCGTAGGAGAGGTACCAGGCGAGGTTCTTCTCGATCAGCCGCAGCCCGAAGACGTCCCGCAGCCACGTGAGCACGGTGCGGGTGCCTGGGTCCTCGACCCGCCGCAGGGCCCGAGTGAAGGCCTCCCACTGCAGCAGCTCGGCGTGGGCGCGGGCCGCCGCGATGAGCTTGTGCTGGTTCTCGTTGAACAGCGCCGCCGCCTCCGCCCGGGGCAGGCGGGCGGTGGGCCGCAGGTTCTCGGCGACCTCGGCGACCATCGTCTGCACCCGGTCGGCCAGCAGGGCGTGCTGGGCGGACTCCTCGCGCAGGGCGTTGACCGAGCGGCGTACGTCCCCGGTGTCGCGGAAGGCCTGGCCCAGCTTGCGCAGCCCGGAGCGGTGGTAGGTCGCCTCGGTGGCCCGCCCGGCGACGTAGCGGGCCATCACGCCCACGTCCACGTGCTTGAGCTCGTCGGCCCAGTCGGAGAGCAGGCGCTTGGCCACGAGCTGCAGCAGCACGGTGTTGTCCCCCTCGAAGGTCGCGTAGACGTCGAGGTCGTGGCGCAGGGAGGTCAGCCGGTTCTTCGTCATGAACCCGGCCCCGCCGCAGGCCTCCCGGCAGGTCTGCAGCGTGTCCAGGGCGCTCCAGGTGGACAGCGCCTTGAGGGCCGCGGCGAGGGTCTCGAGGTCCTGGCGTTCCTCGTCGGTGTCCCGGCGCCCGGAGAAGACGTCGTCGTACTTGGCCAGCAGCTCCTGGTGGGCGAAGTCCATCGCGTAGGTCTCGGCCAGCAGCGGCAGCAGCCGGCGCTGGTGCTCCTGGTAGTCCAGCAGCACTTCCTCGCGCACGTCGGAGGAGGCGTTGAACTGCCGGCGCTCGCTGCCGTAGCGGATCGCGATGGTCAGCGCCGCCTTGTTGGCGACCACGGCCGCGCCGTCGAGGGAGACCCGCCCCTGGACCAGGGTGCCGATCATGGTGAAGAACCGCCGGCCCGGGCTGGCGATCGGCGAGCTGTAGGTGCCGTCCGGGGCCACGTCGCCGTACTTGTTGAGCAGGTGCGTGCGCGGGACCCGCACCCGGTCGAAGCGCAGCCGGCCGTTGTCCACGCCGTTGAGCCCGCCCTTGCGGCCGTCGTCCTCGCCGGAGACGCCGGGCAGGAACGCGCCGTCGTCGTCGCGGATCGCCACGTAGAAGGCGTGCACGCCGTGGTCGACCCCGCGGGTGAGCAGCCGGGCGAAGACCACGGCGGCGCGCCCGTGCCGGGCGGCGTTGCCGAGGTAGTCCTTGGTCGCGGCGGTGAACGGGGTGTGGATCTCGAACTCCTCCGCGGCCGGGTCGTAGGTCGCGGTCGTGCCGATCGAGGAGACGTCGGAGCCGTGGCCGATCTCGGTCATCGCGAACACCCCGGGCACCCGCAGGTCGCGGATGGCAGGCAGCCAGCGGCGGTGGTGCTCCTCGGTGCCGAGGTTGAGCACGGCGGAGCCGAACAGGCCCCACTGCACCCCGGCCTTGATCTGCAGCGAGGGGTCGCCCAGCAGCAGCTCCTCGAAGCCGGCCACGTTGCCGCCGGGGTCGCCCTGACCGCCGTAGGCCTCGGGCAGGCCCCGGCTCATCGCCCCGTGCTCCACGAGCAGGTGCAGCTGGCCCAGGACCCGCTCCCGGTTCTCCTGGTAGCTCAGGTTCTCCTGCGTGTGCAGCCGCTCGTCGAGCAGCATCGCCCGGGTCTGGCGGCGGACCTCGGCCCAGCGCCCGAGCAGCAGCTCGCCGAGGGCGGCGACGTCCACGGCGGCCGGGGCGGTCGCCTCCTGCGCGGTGCCGGTGGGGCGGTCGACGGTGGTGGTCATGTCCTCGCTCCTTCTGCGAGGCCCCGGTCGCGGCGGTCGCCGGGACGGGGCCGGTGGATCGGCGGGGTCCGGGCGGGAAGGTCCCGCCGGCCCCGGGGAGGGACGGGCTCCGGCGCTCAGCCGCCGGGGCCCCGGTGGTCGGGGTCGGGGGCCGCGGGGGCGCCGGGGTCCCCGGCGGGGCGCAGCCCGTGGACGGCCCAGCCCAGGATCAGCTCGGTCATCCGCTGCCGGGAGGGGCGCTCCGTGCCGGCCGGGGTGGACATCCAGGCCTCCCCGGCGCCGCGGACCATGCCGATGGTCGAGGCGGCCCAGTAGCTGAGCATCGGCTCGGGCAGGCAGTGCTCGGCGGGGGAGTGGCGCACGTGCGCCTCCGCGAGCAGGGCCGCGACCGCGTCCGTGAACTCCTGGATGAGGTAGCGCTGCGCCCCGCCCGCGGCCCCGCCGGTCCCGTCGGGGCGCTCGCCGGCCTCCTCCTGGCGGCCGGTGCGGGTGCGCCGGTCGTGGCGGTGGCGCTCGCCCCGCCCCGTTTCGGGAACGGCCCCGACGACGAAGCGGTACACCGCCGGCGAGCGCTCGATGCTCAGCAGGTACTCGGCGACCATCGCCTCGACCGTGCCCTCGAAGGTGCCGGCGGCCCGGGCGGCGTCCCGGAGGCGGTCGCGCATCCGGGTGACGGTGTACTCGCCCACGGCCCGCTGCAGCCCGGTCTTGTCCCCGAAGTACCGGTAGTACACGGACTTGGACGTGCTGCACGCGGAGGCGATCTCCTCCATGGACGCCTGCGGGCCGAGCTCGTCGACGGCCGCGCGGGCCGTGCGGATCAGCTCGAGCCGGCGCTGCGCGCGGTGCCGGGCCCAGCGGGAGGAGCGGCCGTCCTCGACGGCCGGGGCGGTGGCGCCCTCGTCGGATTGCTGTTTCACGATACCCAGGGTATCAGGTAACATCGGCGACGACGTGACCCGCATCACCTCACTTCGGCCCACGGGCCGGGCCGCAGGACCCCGGCGGGCCGCGAGGCCACCGACCGACGAGACCCCAGGAGCAGCTCCGTGACCGAGACCCCCCGCCCCGCCGAGCAGACCGAGACCACCGCCGAGCACACCGTTCCCGCCGCGGCCGAGCGCACCGGCGTGGCCCGCCGCGCGGTCGTCGTCGGCGGCAACCGCATCCCGTTCGCCCGCGCCCACGGGGCCTACGCCTCCGCGAGCAACCAGGAGATGCTCACCGCCGCCCTCGACGGGCTCGCCGCCCGCTGCGGCCTGGCCGGCGAGCGCATCGGCGAGGTCGCCGCCGGAGCCGTGCTCAAGCACCCCAAGGACTTCAACCTCACCCGCGAGGCCGTGCTCGGCTCCGTCCTGGACCCGCGCACCCCGGCCTTCGACGTCCAGCAGGCCTGCGCCACCGGCATGGAGGCCGTCTCGACGCTCGTGAACAAGATCCGGCTGGGCCAGATCGACTCCGGCATCGCCGGCGGCGTCGACTCCGCCTCGGACGCCCCGATCGTGGTGGGCGAGGGGCTGCGCCAGGTGCTGCTCGAGCTCAACCGGGCCCGCAGCACCGGCCAGAAGCTCAAGGCGCTCTCCCGGCTGCGCCCGGGCGACCTCAAGCCCGCGGCCCCCGGCACCGGCGAGCCCCGCACGGGGCTGTCCATGGGCGAGCACCAGGCCCTGACCACCGCCCGCTGGGAGATCTCCCGGCAGGCCCAGGACGAGCTCGCCGCCGCGAGCCACCGCAATCTGGCCGCCGCGTGGGAGCGCGGCTTCTTCGACGACCTGGCCACCCCGTTCCGCGGGCTCGCCCGCGACAACAACCTGCGCCCCGACAGCACCGTGGACAAGCTCGCCGGGCTCAAGCCGGTCTTCGGCCGCTCCCTGGACGCCGAGGCCACGATGACCGCCGGCAACTCCACCGCCCTGACCGACGGCGCCTCCACCGTGCTGCTGTCCTCGGTCGAGTGGGCCGAGGAGCACCGGCTGCCCGTGCTCGCCGACGTCGTGGACGTCGAGGCCGCCGCCGTCGACTTCGTCCACGGCGACGAGGGCCTGCTGATGGCCGGCGCCTACGCCGTGCCCCGGCTGCTGGCCCGCCAGGGCCTGTCCCTCGAGGACTTCGACCTGGTCGAGATCCACGAGGCCTTCGCCTCGACCGTGCTCTCGACCCTCGCCGCCTGGGAGGACGAGCGCTTCGGGCGCGAGCGCCTGGGCCTCGACGGCGCCTTCGGCACGGTCGACCGCTCCCGGCTCAACGTCGCCGGGTCCTCGCTCGCGGCCGGGCACCCCTTCGCCGCGACCGGCGGGCGCATCGTGGCGACCCTCGCCAAGCTGCTGCGCGAGCGCGCCGAGCGGACCGGCCGGCCCGCCCGCGGGCTGATCTCGGTGTGCGCCGCCGGCGGGCTGGGCGTCACCGCCGTGCTCGAGGCCCGCTGAGACCGCCGACGATCCCGAGGAGAGCCCCTGTGACGGACACCTATCTCGACCTCGTCAGCACCGGCCCCGGCGCCGCCCTCGCCGGCCGGCTCGGGCTGCCCCGCCCCGTGCGGCTGCGCCGCCACGACCCCGCGGCCCCGCTCGTGCCCGGCCCGGTCCTCGTGCTGGGCCGCGGCCCCGACGCGGACCGGATCGCCGAGGCGCTGCTGGACTGGGACCTCGACGTCCGCCGCCGCGCCGAGGGCGCCGGGCGCCTGGGCGCCGTGCTGCTCGTGCTCGCCGACCTCGAGGCCCCCGGCGGGCTGCAGGAGCCGGCCCTCGCCCTCGGCGCGGTGCTGCGCCAGCTGGCCCCCGGCGGGCGCGTGGTCACCGTCTCCCGGCCCGCCCCGGGCGTCGGCGCGGGCGCGGCCTCGGCGACCCCCGCGGCCGCCGAGCCGCTCCCGCCCGCGGTCGCCGCGGCCCGCCAGGCCGTCGTGGGCCTGCTGCGCTCGGTGGCCCAGGAGCTGCGCGGCGGGGCCACCGCCAACGGGGTCCTGCTCGCCGACGGCGTCGGCCCCACGGCTCCCGGCGTGCTCGGAGCGCTGCGCTTCCTGCTCTCCGGGCGCAGCGCGTTCGTCTCCGGGCAGTTCGTGACGGTCGGCGGGACCACCGGGACCCTGCCCGCCGACTGGGAGGCCCCGCTCGCCGGCCGGGTCGCCGCCGTCACCGGCGCCGCCCGGGGCATCGGCGCGCAGATCGCGCGCACGCTCGCCGCCGCCGGCGCCCGCGTCGTCGTCGTCGACGTCCCCGCCGCCGGCGAGCCGCTGGCCGCCCTGGCCAACGAGCTGCACGCGGTGGCCCTCCAGCTCGACGTCACGGACGAGCACGCCGGGCGGCGGGTCCTGGCCGCGGCCCGCGAGCGCTTCGGGCACCTCGACGTGGTGGTGCACAACGCCGGGATCACCCGGGACAAGCTGCTGGCCAACATGGACGAGGCCCGCTGGGCCTCCGTGCTCGCCGTCAACCTCGAGGCGCAGCTGCGGATGAACGAGCAGCTGCTCGCGGGCGAGGGCCTGGGCGAGGCCCCGCGCATCGTCTGCCTCGCCTCCACGAGCGGGATCGCCGGCAACCGGGGGCAGACCAACTACGCCGCCTCCAAGGCCGGGGTGATCGGGATGGTCGCCGCCGCCGCGCCCCTGCTCGCGGCGCGCGGGGGCGCGATCAACGCCGTGGCCCCGGGGTTCGTCGAGACGGAGATGACCGCACGGATCCCCGCGGCCCGCCGCCAGGTCGCGCGCCGGCTGAACGCGCTGCAGCAGGGCGGGCTGCCGGTGGACGTCGCCGAGGCCGTGCTCTACCTCGCCTCCGGCGCCGCCGCCGGGGTCAACGGCCAGACCCTGCGGGTCTGCGGGCAGAACCTGGTGGGCGCGTGACGGGCCCGCAGCCGGGGGAGCGCCGGCAGGTCGTGCTCGAGGAGGCCCCCTCCCTCGGCGGGCTCTACGTCCGTGCCGCGGCCGGCGCCGCCGGCGGGGCCCTCGCCCGCCGGCTCCCGGCCTCCCTGGGCGGGGACCGGCGGGGCGGGGAGCCCGTGCTGCCCGCCGTCGAGCACGTCGTCGAGGGCGTGCGCGTCGACCCGGCCGGGCACGAGGCGTTCTGCCGCACCGTCGGCGCCCCGCGGCGGGAGGGCCCGCGCGGACCGGAGGCGTTCTCGGGGCACCTGCACGCCCTCGCCTTCCCCGTGGCCATGAGCGTGCTCACCCGCCCGGACTTCCCGCTGCCCGTGCTCGGCATGGTCCACCTGGCCAACGAGGTCGAGCACCGCGGCGCCGTCGTCGTCGGGGAGGAGCTCACGGTCACGGCCCGCGCCGAGCGGCTGCGCCCGCACCGGGCCGGGGCGCAGGTCGACGTCGTCGCCCGCCTGGCGCGGGAGGACGGCGGAACCGTGTGGACGGGCCGCTCCACCTACCTCGCGAAGGGGGTGCGCGTGCCGGGCACGGCCGAGGACCGCCCGCGCCGGGAGTTCGTCCCGCCGGCCCCGACCGGCACCTGGAGGCTGGCCGCCGGCACGGGACGGGACTACGCCGCCGTGAGCGGGGACTGGAACCCCATCCACCTCTCCGGGCCCTCCGCGCGGGCCCTGGGGATGCCGGGGGCGATCGCCCACGGCATGTACTGCGCCTCCCGCGCCCTCGCCGGCGTCGCCGTCCCCGCCGGGACGGCCTTCCGGTGGACCGTCGAGTTCGCCGCCCCCGTCCCGCTGCCGGGCACGGTGGCCGTGGCGGTCGCCGACGACGGGCGCGGGCCGGGCTGGCGGCGCTCCGACTACGCCGGCTGGGACCCCCGCCGCCGGCGCCCGCACTTCACCGGGACGGTCGAGCGGCTCGGACCGTGAGCCCCCGCCCGCCCCGGCCGCTGGACCCGCAGGGCCCGCCGCTGCCCACGCGCCGGGTCGCGGAGCAGCAGTGGCGGGACGCGTGCTTCGTGCACTGGCGCACCGACCCCGCGCTGGTGGCCCCGCTGCTGCCGCGCGGGGTCCGGCCCGACGTCCACGACGGCTCCGCCTGGGTGGGCCTGGTCCCGTTCCGCATGGTGGGCGCGGGCCCGCCCGGGCGGGGCGGGGTGCCGTGGCTGGGCAGCTTCCTCGAGCTCAACGTCCGCACCTACTCCGTGGACGGGCAGGGCCGGCGCGGCGTGGTCTTCCGCACCCTCGAGGCCGAGCGCGCCGCCGTCGTGCTGGGGGCCCGGGCCCTGCTGGCGGTGCCCTACCGCTGGGCCCGGATGCGCCTGGACCGGGAGCAGGACGACGCCGGGCGCACCGTCCTCGACCACCGCAGCCGGCGCCGGGCCGGGCGCACCCGCCCGGGCAGCCGGGTGCGCGTGGCCGTGGGGGAGCGCCTCGCGCGGCCCGGGCCCCTCGAGGTGTTCCTCACCGCCCGCTTCGGCCTGCACACCCGGGCGTGGGGCAGGTCCCTGTGGGTGCCCAACACCCACGCGCCGTGGCCGCTGCACCGGGGCGAGCTGCTGGCCCTCGAGGACGACCTCGTCCGCGCCACCGGGTTCGGTGACCTCGCGGACCGGCCCCCGGACAGCGTCCTGTGCTCGCCCGGGGTGCGCACCGCCTTCGGGCTGCCGCTGGGCCTCGACGACCCGCGCTGAGCCCGGGCCGGCGGGGCCCGTGCCGCACCGGGCCCCGGCCTCCCGGCGGAGACCCGCCGTGGTGCGGTGCCCCGGCCCGCGGGACGGGGCACCGCGGTGCCGGGGTGCCGCGCCCCGGGCGTGCGGGCCGTGGGACACAATGGTCCGGTGAGCCCACAGCAGACCAGCACCGCGCAGCCCGTCGACGCCTCCGGCCAGGACCTCAACCCGGCCGAGCCCGACGACGCGCTCAAGGAGGAGTACGCCGAGCTCGTCGACCGGGTCCGCGCCGCCCGCACGGCCTACTACGTCGAGGACGCCCCGCGGATCTCCGACGCCGAGTACGACGCCCTGTACCGCCGGCTCGAGGAGCTCGAGGCCCTGCACCCGCAGATCGTCGCCAACGACTCGCCCACCCAGGAGGTCGGCGGCGAGGTCTCGGCCGCGTTCGCCCCGGTCGAGCACCTGGCCCGCATGTACTCCCTCGAGGACGTCTTCTCCACCGACGAGCTCGTGGCCTGGATGGACAAGACCGCCGCCGCGGTCGCCGAGCTGCCCGGCGCACCGGCCCCCGCGTGGCTGACCGAGCTGAAGATCGACGGCCTCGCCGTGAACCTGCTCTACCGCGGGGGCGAGCTCGTGCGTGCCGCGACCCGCGGGGACGGGACCACCGGCGAGGACGTCACCCACAACGTGCGCACCATCGGCTCGATCCCCACCGTGCTCCAGGGCGAGGGGATCCCCGAGGAGGTCGAGGTCCGCGGCGAGGTCTTCATCTCCGCGAAGGACTTCCGCGCCCTCAACGAGGCCATCGTCGCGGAGGGCCGGGCACCGTTCGCGAACCCGCGCAACGCCGCGGCCGGGTCGCTGCGGCAGAAGGACCCGGAGGTCACGGCCCGGCGCCGGCTGTCGATGTACGTCCACGGCGTGGGCGCCGCCACGGGCTTGGAGGCCGCGACCCAGTCCGAGGTCTACGGCCTGCTCGAGGGCTGGGGCCTGCCCGTGAGCCCCTACACGAAGGTGCTGGCCTCCACCGGGGAGGTGCTCGAGCTCATCGAGGAGTACGGCCGGCGCCGCCACGACCTCATCCACGAGATCGACGGCATCGTGGTGAAGATCGACGACCGCCGCACCCAGTTCCGCCTGGGCCACACCTCCCGCGTGCCCCGCTGGTCGGTGGCCTACAAGTACCCGCCGGAGGAGGTCAACACGACGCTGCTCGACATCCTCGTCAACGTGGGGCGCACCGGCCGCGTCACCCCCTTCGGGCTCATGGAGCCCGTGCGCGTGGCCGGCTCCACCGTGGAGATGGCCACCCTGCACAACCAGGACGTGGTGCGGGCCAAGGGCGTGCTCATCGGGGACACGGTCGTGCTGCGCAAGGCCGGGGACGTCATCCCCGAGATCGTCGGGCCCGTGGTCGCCCTGCGCGACGGCAGCGAGCGGGAGTTCGTGATGCCCACGCACTGCCCCTCCTGCGGCACCGAGCTGCGCCCCGCCAAGGAGGGGGACGTCGACATCCGCTGCCCCAACGCCCGCAGCTGCCCGGCCCAGCTGCGCGAGCGCGTCTTCCACGCCGCCGGGCGCGGGGCCTTCGACATCGAGGCCCTCGGCTACGAGGCCGCCCTCGCCCTGACCGCCCCGGACGAGCCCGCGACGCCCCCGCTGACCAGCGAGGCCCAGCTGTTCGACCTCACCCCGGAGGACCTGCGCGAGGTGCGGATCCGCCGGGAGAAGCGCCGGAAGGGCGAGCCCACGGGCGAGACCGAGCTCGTGCCCTACTTCTGGACCAAGGGCACCGCCAAGAAGCCCTCCGAGCCGACGGCCACCACCCGCAAGCTCTTCGAGGAGCTCGAGAAGGCCAAGTCCCAGCCCCTGTGGCGCGTGCTCGTGGCCCTGTCCGTCCGGCACGTGGGCCCCACCGCCGCCCGCTCCCTGGCCACCGCCTTCGGGTCGATGCAGGCCATCCGCGACGCCGACGAGCAGACCCTCGCCGGGGTGGACGGGGTGGGCCCGACCATCGCCGCCGCGGTGACCGAGTGGTTCGCCGAGCCCTGGCGCTGCGAGATCGTGGAGCGCTGGGCCGCCGCCGGGGTCCGGATGGAGGACGAGGTCGACGCGTCCCTCCCGCGCACCCTCGAGGGCGTCACGGTCGTGGTGACCGGCTCGCTCGAGCGCTACAGCCGCGACTCCGCCAAGGAGGCCGTGCTGCAGCGCGGTGGGAAGGCCTCGGGATCGGTCTCGCGCCGGACCGACTTCCTGGTGGCCGGGGAGAACGCGGGCACCAAGCTGGACAAGGCCGAGCAGCTCGGCGTGCCCGTCCTCGACGAGGCCGGCTTCGAGCTGCTCCTCGCCCGGGGGCCGGAGGCCTTCGCCGGCGACGGGGACGACGACGACACCCCGCCGCCGCCCGGCGCCGGGCAGGACGCGGCCGCGGAGACGACGGACGACGAGGACGGGAAGTGAGCATGGGACGCCACGACGACGTGCTGGAGGGCCTGGGCCCAAGCGGCCACGAGCTCGAGGAGCTGCTGGACACGGCGCTGGCCGCCGCCGCCGCGGGGGCCGAGGTGCTGCGCGGGCGCGACGGCGCGCACCTGGACGTCAGCGGCAAGGCCGAGGAGGGCGACTGGGTCACCCGCTTCGACGTCGCCGCCGAGCAGGCCGTGCTCCGCGCGATCCTGGACCGGCGCCCGCACGACACCGTCACCGGCGAGGAGTCCGGCACCCACCGGCCCGATGCGCCCTCGGGCATCCGCTGGTCCGTGGACCCGCTGGACGGGACCACCAACTTCATCCGCGACATCGTCTACTACTGCACCTCCGTGGCCGCCTCCGACGCCGAGGGCAACTGGCTCGTGGGCGTCGTCGACGCCCCCGCCCTGGGGCGGACGTACTACGCCGTGCGCGGGGCCGGGGCCTGGGTCGAGCGCGACGGCGCGTCCCGCCGCCTCTCCGGGCCGGTGCCGGGCCGCCCGGGCCGGCTCTACGGGACGGGCTTCGCCTACGACCCCGAGCGCCGGGAACGCCAGATCGATACTTTCTTGCGATCGATGAGGCAGTACACAGACATGCGGCGTCTGGGTTCGGCGGCCCTCGACCTGTGCATGGTCGCCGAGGGCACCCTCGACGGCTACGCCGAGCAGGGGCTGCACGAGCACGACTGGGCCGCCGGCGCGCTCATCGCCGAGGAGGCCGGCGCCCTCGTGGAGCGCCCCGACCTGCCTGCCGCGGCCGACGGCCCGGTGCCCGTCGCGGCCCGCCTGGCCGAGTGGATCACCGCACGTGAGCGGGGGATCCCGGGCTGAGCCCGGACGCCCGGGGAGCCCGCCGGGGCCGCCGCCCGGGGGTGTGAGCTCCCTCCCAGTCAACGGTCGTGACTTGACCGTGACCTTTTCGTGCCCGTAGCGTGATTCGCGGTGTTCGACGGTGGGCTCGTCCCCCGACCGGCACCAGGACCTCGGTCCCGCCGGCCCGGCCCTGCCGAGCCGGTCGCGCTTCCGGCCGCGGTGTGGGCTACACCACGTCGGCCGGAAAAGGGTGGTGCAACGGAAATCGTTACGCTACTGTTATCAACAGCTTCCCCGGGATTCCCCCAGGGGATCCCCGTGCGTCCGGGCGCCTCTGCCCTGACGTCACCCCACGAAGAACACAACTCCATGCCGGGTGCTGCCGTACCACCGCACGTCGTCCAAAGGGCAGCAACCTGTAAGCACACACCCAACACACTTCTGTCGGGTGGACGGCGGCGCGAAGACATCCGGGGACGGAAACGAGCGCAGGTGGCCCGAGGGAGCATCATGACCAACACCACTGCTGTTCGTCGCAACGTCCGTCGCGGTGCCGCCGCCCTCCTGCTCGGCGGGACCGCCGTCGGCGCCATGGCCCTGCCGGCCAACGCCGCCCCGACCTCCACCTGGGACGCCCTGGCGCAGTGCGAGTCCGGTGGCAACTGGAACATCAACACCGGCAACGGCTTCTCCGGTGGCCTGCAGTTCACCCCGTCCACCTGGGCCGCCTTCGGCGGCACTGGCGCTCCCCAGAACGCCACCAAGGCGCAGCAGATCGCCGTGGCCGAGAACGTCCTCGAGGGCCAGGGCTGGGGCGCGTGGCCCGCCTGCTCGGCCAAGCTCGGCCTGAGCGGTGCGGCCAACCCCTCCGAGAACCCGATGGGCACCGCCTCCACCGTGGCCCCGCAGTCCGTGCAGGCCCCGGCCCCGATCGAGGCGCCCGCCCCGGCTCCCGCCGCCGTGCAGGCCCCCGCCCCCGTCGAGGCCCCGGCGCCCGCTCCGGCCCCGGCTCCGGCCCCCGCCGCCGTCGAGTACGTGGCCCCGGCCGCGACCGCCGCCCCGGCCGCCTCGGGCGAGACCTACACCGTGGTCGCCGGCGACACCCTGTCGATCATCGCCGAGAAGCTCGGCCTCGAGAGCTGGGAGGCCCTGCACGCCGCCAACGCGGACGTCGTGGCCGATCCCAACCTGATCTTCCCGGGCCAGGTCCTGCAGCTGCCGGCCTGATCCTCCCGGATCCGGTCCACGCGAAGAGGGCCCCCACCGCACGGTGGGGGCCCTCTTTCTCGTGTCCGGTCTCGCAGGCCCGGGGCACACGGCCCCGCAGCCCCGGGGCACACGGTCCCGCCGGCCCGGGGCGCCCGGGGTCAGGGCGCCCCGCCGCCCGGGGTCAGGATGCGGGGGGAGCGGGGCGCCGGACGCTCATGCCCACAGCCACCGGCCGGCGGGCTCGGCGACCGCGTCGCCGAAGCCGACCGTGCGCTCCGCGCCCCTGACCCGGTAGGGCTGGACCACCGTCAGCGCGGCGCCCTCCCGGTGCTCGGTCTCGACGACCACGGCCTCCTGCGCCTGCCGGTCGGGCAGCGTCGCGGGGAAGGCCACGCCCGCGCACACGAGCTCGTCGCGCCGCTCCACGGCCAGGGCCCGCAGCGCCGCGAGCACCGCCTCGGGGGCGAGCCCGGCCGTTTCCCCGGGGTCCAGGGTGTCCAGCTCGTACTCGCCGTCCTTGCGCGCGGTGACGAGGAACGCGGGGAACGCCCCGTGCCGGCCCAGCTGCTCCTCGGCCACGGCCTGCACGTGGGCCATCAGGGTGTCGATCGTGGCGGCCGCGTCCCGGCTCACCCGCTGGCGCCAGGCGTTGGCGGCGTCGGCGGCGGAGCGGCCCGCCGAGGGGGCGCTGCGGGCCCGTCCGCGGGGGCGCTCCTGGCGGTCGCGGCCCGCGCCGCGGGCCTTCTTCGTGCGGGCGGGCTTCTTCTCGGCCATTCGGTGCAGCTCCTTCGCGGTTGCCCGCGCTCGTCGGTCGGGTCCTCCCAGGGTAGGCCCGCGCGGGCGCCCCGTCCGCCCGCAGCCGCTCCCGGGCCCGCCGGGGCCCGGCCGGGGCGCGGCTAGACTGGTCCGGACACCGAACCCGATCCCCG
The DNA here is from genome assembly GCF_001482365.1 of Kocuria flava. Lineage (NCBI taxonomy): Bacteria > Bacillati > Actinomycetota > Actinomycetes > Micrococcales > Micrococcaceae > Kocuria > Kocuria flava. The sequence goes on from NZ_CP013254.1 coordinate 1,821,540, forward strand.
AGCAGGAGTCTGCATGTCCGCGATCACCCGCGAGCAGGTCGCCCACCTGGCGAAGCTCGCGCACATCGAGATGACCGAGGAGGAGCTGGCGGCCATGGCCGGGGAGCTCGACCTCGTCGTCGACTCGGTGGCGTCCGTCAGCGAGGCCGCCGGGCCCGACGTCCCGGCCACGAGCCACCCGATCCCGCTGCACAACGTCTTCCGCGAGGACGTGGTGGGCCCGACCCTCACGGCCGAGGAGGCCCTCGGCGGCGCCCCCGACCGCGCCGAGGGCAAGTTCAAGGTTCCCGCCATCCTGGACGAGGAGTAGTCGCATGCCGAACACCGGAACGCCCCAGGGCGTCGTCGGCCTCACGGCCGCCGAGCTCGCCGACCGCCTCGCCGCCGGGGAGACCACCTCGGTCGAGGCCGTCGAGGCCCACCTGGCCCGCATCGGGGCCACCGACGGCACGCCCGTCGACCCGTCCGACCGCTCGCGCGGGAAGGCCGGTCTCAACGCCTTCCTGCACGTCAACGCCGAGGAGGCCCTCGAGGTCGCCGCGGAGGTCGACGCCGCCCGCGCCCGCGGGGAGCAGCTGCCGGGGCTGGCCGGCGTGCCGATCGCCGTCAAGGACCTGATCGTCACGAAGGGCCAGCCGACCACCGCCGCCTCGCGGATGCTCGAGGACTGGCGCAGCCCCTACGACGCCACGGTCGTCGAGCGGTTGCGCGCGGCCCGGATGCCGATCCTGGGCAAGACGAACCTCGACGAGTTCGCGATGGGCTCCTCCAACGAGCACTCGGCCTTCGGCCCCGCCCGCAACCCGTGGGACCTCGCCCGCATCCCGGGCGGCTCCGGCGGCGGCTCCGCCGCGGCCGTGACGGCCTTCCAGGCGCCCCTGGCCCTGGGCACCGACACCGGCGGGTCCATCCGCCAGCCCGCCGCCGTGACCGGCTCGGTGGGCGTGAAGCCGACCTACGGCGGGGTCTCCCGCTACGGCGTGATCGCCATGGCCTCCTCCCTCGACCAGGTGGGCCCCGTCTCCCGCACGGTCCTCGACGCCGCCCTGCTGCACGAGGTCGTCGGCGGGCACGACCCGCGCGACTCCACCTCCCTGCCCGAGCCCGTGGGCGGGCTCGCCGCCGCCGCGCGGGCCGGGGCCGCCGAGGGCGGTCTGGCCGGGCTGCGGGTGGGCGTGGTCAAGGAGCTCACCGGCGAGGGCTTCCAGCCCGGCGTCGAGCAGCGCTTCCGGGAGGCCGTCGAGGCCCTGCGCGAGGCCGGGGCCGAGATCGTCGAGATCGAGACCCCGCACTTCCGCTACGCCCTGGGCGCCTACTACCTGATCATGTCCTCGGAGGTCTCCTCCAACCTCGCCAAGTACGACGGCGTGCGCTTCGGCCACCGCGTGCTGCCCGAGGAGGGGCCGCTGACGATCGAGCGCGTCATGGGCGCGACCCGCGCCGCGGGCTTCGGCGCGGAGGTCAAGCGCCGGATCATCCTCGGCACCTACGCCCTGTCCGCCGGCTACTACGACGCCTACTACGGCTCCGCGCAGAAGGTCCGCACCCTCGTCCAGCGCGACTTCGCCGCCGCGTTCGAGCAGGTCGACGTCCTCGTCTCCCCGACGGCCCCGACCACCGCGTTCGAGCTGGGCGCGGTGGACGAGTCCGCCGACCCGATGCAGATGTACCTCAACGACATCGCGACGATCCCCACGAACCTCGCCGGCATCCCGGCGATCTCCGTGCCCGGCGGCCTCGCCCCCGAGGACGGCCTGCCCGTGGGCATCCAGTTCATGGCCCCGGCCCGCGAGGACGCCCGGCTCTACCGCGCCGGCGCCGGCCTCGAGGCCCTGCTCGCCGACCGGTGGGGCGGGCCGCTGTGGCGGGACCTGCCGGAGACCACCGAGCTCGTCCGGGACCTGGCCGAGTCCACCCTGTCCGCCCCGGCCCGCGGAGGAGCCCGCTGATGACGCAGACGACCGCTGAGATCCTGTCCTTCGACGAGGCGATGGCCGCGTTCGACCCCGTGCTCGGCTTCGAGGTGCACGTGGAGCTGAACACGCGGACCAAGATGTTCGACGCCGCCCCGAACACCTTCGGCGACGAGCCCAACACGAACACCACGCCGGTCTCCCTGGGCCTGCCCGGGGTGCTGCCCGTGGTCAACCGCGCGGCCGTGGAGTCCGCCATCAAGCTCGGCCTCGCGCTGGGCTGCGAGATCCGCCCGGTCTCCCACTTCGCCCGGAAGAACTACTTCTACCCGGACACCCCGAAGAACTTCCAGACCTCCCAGTACGACGAGCCGATCGCCGAGAACGGCTCGATCGACATCGAGCTGGAGGACGGGACCGTCTTCACCGTGGAGATCGAGCGCGCCCACATGGAGGAGGACGCCGGCAAGCTCACCCACATGGGCGGGGCCGCCGGCCGCATCCAGGGCGCCGACTTCTCCCTGGTCGACTACAACCGCGCCGGGGTGCCGCTGATCGAGATCGTCACCCGGCCCATCGTCGGGGCCGGGGAGCGCGCCCCGGAGCTGGCGCGCGCCTACGTGGCCGCCATCCGCGAGATCGTGAAGAACCTCGGGATCTCCGACGCCCGCATGGAGCGCGGCAACGTCCGCTGCGACGCCAACGTCTCCCTCATGCCCAAGGGCGCCACCACCTTCGGCACCCGCTCGGAGACGAAGAACGTCAACTCCCTGCGGGCCGTCGAGCGCGCCGTGCGCTACGAGATCCAGCGCCACGCGGCCGTGCTGCAGGCCGGGGGCACGATCGTGCAGGAGACCCGGCACTGGCACGAGGACACCCGCTCGACCACGAGCGGGCGGCCGAAGTCCGACGCCGACGACTACCGCTACTTCCCCGAGCCCGACCTCGTGCCGGTCGTCACGGACGAGGCGTGGATCGAGCGGCTGCGCGCCGAGCTGCCCGAGCCCCCGGCCGAGCGCCGCCGCCGGCTCAAGGCCGACTGGGGCTACGCCGACCAGGAGTTCCGCGACGTCGTCAACGCCGGGGTGCTCGACGAGATCGAGCAGACCGTCGCCGCCGGGGCCACCCCGGCCGCGGCCCGCAAGTGGTGGATGGGCGAGATCGCCCGCCTGGCCAAGCAGCGGGAGGCCGAGATCGCCGAGCTCGGCGTCACCCCGGCCACCGTCGTCGAGCTCGACGGGCTGATCGCCGAGGGCCGGATCAACGACAAGCTCGCCAAGAAGGTCCTGGCCCACGTCCTGGACGGCGAGGGGAGTCCGGCCGAGGTCGTCGAGGCCCGCGGCCTGGCCGTGGTCTCCGACGACTCCGTGCTCACGGCCGCGATCGACGACGCCATGGCCGCGATGCCCGAGGTCGTCGAGAAGGTCAGGGGCGGGAAGGTCCAGGCCGTCGGCGCCCTCATCGGCCCGGTCATGAAGGCCACCCGCGGCCAGGCCGACGCCGCCCGCGTGCGCGAGCTGATCCTGGAGCGCCTCGGCGTGCAGGGCTGAGCCCGGCGCCGGGGGCCGCGCCCCGTCCGACCCGTCCTGCGGGCCGGGCGGGGCGCGGCCCCTTCCGCGTGCGAGCATGGGGGCATGGACCTCGACTGCGACGTGCTGGTGATCGGCGGCGGCATCGCCGGGCTCTCCCTGGCCTCGGAGCTGGCGCGGCGGCGCGGCACCGGGGCCGGCGTGGTGCTGGCCGAGGCCGAGCCCCGTCCGGCCCACCACACCTCCGGGCGCTCCGCCGAGCAGCTCATCCCCAGCTACGGACCCGCGCCCGTGCGCGAGCTCACGGAGCTGACCGTCGCCGCGCTGCTGGCCCCCGGCCCGGACGCGGAGCGGCCCGTGGCCTGGCCCTCGACCGTGGTCGTCGTCGGCGCGGGGGAGGCCCTGCGCGCCGAGGCCGTCCCGGGCACGACCGAGCTGGACCGGGAGGCCGTGCTCGGACTGTGCCCGGAGCTGGCGTGCGCACCGGCCGCGGAGGTCGAGGGCGGGCTGCTCGACACGACCTCGGTGCGCACCGACGCCGCCGCCCTGGTCGAGCGCCACCGGCGGGCGGCCGAGGCCGCCGGCGCCCGGATCCTGCTGCGGGCCCCCGTCACCGCCGCCGCCCGGGAGGACGGCGCCTGGGCGGTGCGCGCCGGGACCCACCGGGTGCGCGCCCGGCAGGTCGTGGTCGCGGCCGGGGCCTGGGCGGACGCGGTCGCCGGGCTCTTCGGGGCCGTCCCGCTGGGCCTGGTCCCGCTGCGGCGCACCGCGGCCCTCGTGCGCCTGGCCCGGCCCCTGGCCGCGGACCACCCCATGGTCGTCGCCGCCGGGGACGCCTGGTACTACCGCCGTGCCGGGGCGGGGGCGCTGGTCTCCCCGGCCGAGGCCGTGCCCAGCGAGCCGTGCGACGCCCGCCCCGTCGCCGCGGACGTCGACGCGCTCGTGGCCCGCCTCAACGAGCTGACGTGCCTGGGGATCACCGGGGTCGAGCGGGCCTGGACCGGGCTGCGCACCGAGGCCGCCGACGGGGTGCCCGTGTGCGGGCCGGACCCGGAGGTGCCCGGGCTGCTGTGGCTGGCCGGGCAGTCCGGCTACGGCTTCCAGACGAGCACGGCGATGGCCCGCGCGGCCGCCGACCTGCTGCTCGAGGGCGCGGTCGGCCCGTGGTGCACCCCCGCCACGGTCGCCGCCCTGGACCCGGCCCGTCTGCGCGGCTGAGCCCGGACCGCGGCCGGGGCCCCGTCCGGACCCCGGCCGCCTGCGCGGGAGGAGCACGGCGCCCGGCCCGCGCGGGGCGGTCCCGGCAGCCGGCCCGGGACGCACGCCCGCGCCCGGGGGCTCAGGCGCCGGCCAGGCCCATCTGGTCGAGCACCCACGCGTACTCCCAGGCGGTGTCGCGCCACTGCGCGTACCGGCCCGAGGCCCCGCCGTGGCCGCCGGCCATCTCGCAGCGCAGCAGCACCGGGTGCCCGGAGGTCGAGCGCTCGCGCAGGGCCGCGACCCACTTGGCCGGCTCGACGTAGAGCACCCGGGTGTCGTGCAGGCTCGTGACCGCGAGCACCGGGGGATAGGGCCGGGCCCCGACGTTCTCGTAGGGGGAGTACTCGCGCATGTACCGGTAGACGTGCGGGTCCTCGATGGGGTTGCCCCACTCCTCCCACTCCAGGGCCGTCAACGGCAGCGAGGGGTCCAGGATCGAGGTCAGCGGGTCCACGAACGGCACCGCCGCGAGGGCCCCGCAGTACTTCTCCGGGGCGAGGTTGAGCACCGCGCCCACGAGCAGGCCCCCGGCCGAGCCGCCCATCACGAGGATCCGCCGCTCGTCCACGTCCGGGCGGGCGGCCAGGTGGTCGGTGACGGCCACGAAGTCCGTGAACGTGTTGGCCTTGTGCAGCTTCTTCCCGTGCTCGTACCACGACCGGCCCAGCTCCCCGCCGCCGCGCACGTGCGCGACCGCCCACACCACGCCGCGGTCCAGCAGGGACAGCCGCGAGACGGAGAAGGCCGGGTCCGTGCTGTGCTCGTAGGAGCCGTAGGCGTACTGCAGCACCGGCGCGGGCACCGAGGGGTCGAGGTCGGCGCGCCGGACCAGCGAGACGGGGATGCGCGTGCCGTCGGCGGCGGTGGCCCAGTCGCGCTCCACGGTGTAGTCGGCCGGGTCGTAGCCGCCGAGCACCGTCGCCTCGCGGCGCAGCAGCGGCTCGGCCGGCAGGGCGTCGTCGTCGCCGGTGGCCCCGGCCGCGAAGACGTCGTAGACGCGCGGCGGGGTGGTGAAGGAGGTGTAGGACAGCCGCACCACGGGGGCGTCGAACTCCGCGGCCGCGACGGTAGCGGTGTAGAGCTCCTCCCCGAAGGCCGGCTCGACGGCGGCCGCGGCCGGGTCCGCCGCGAGCGCGGCCAGCGGCACGAGCCGGACCCGCAGCGTGGTCCCCGCGCGCACGGAGACCACCAGGTGCCCGGCGGTGACGGCGCAGCCGTGCACGCGCTCGCCGGGCACGGCGGGCACGACGTCGCGCAGCGCCACCTGCGCCACCGGCCGGCCCAGGTCGGCGGGGTCCATCAGCGAGACCCGGGAGTCGGGGGCCTCGTGGTCGTGGGTGAGCAGGATCTGCTCGCGCCCCCCGAGCAGGAACGGCTCGGCCTCGTAGAGCACCCGGTCGGTGCGCGGGAGCACGACCCGCGGCTCGGCGCCGGGGTCGTCGGCGGGCAGCAGGCGCACCTCGGAGTACTCCGAGCAGGCGGCCTCGAGCAGGATCCACCGCCGGTCGGCGGAGAGCCCGGCGCCCAGCCACAGGCCGGGGTCGTCCTCCTGCGCCACCACGACGTCCTCGGCCACCGGGGTGCCCAGCTCGTGGCGGCGCACCTGGTGGGGCCGCCAGGCGTCGTCGACCACCGTGTAGTAGACGCTCCGGGCGTCGGGGGAGAGGAACGCCCCGTAGAAGACGCCGGGGATCTCGTCCGCGAGCACGGCGCCGGTGACGAGGTCCTTCACGCGCAGCACGAAGCGCTCGTCGCCGGTGGTGTCCTCGGCCCACGCGAGCAGGCTCCCGTCCTCGGCGACGTCGAAGGAGCCCAGGGCGTAGAAGGAGTGCTTCGCGGCCTCGGCGTCGGCGTCCAGGAGCACCTGTTCCCCGGGCATGGGGGTGCCGGGCTCGACCACGGGCGGGGTCCAGTCGGCGAGAAGATCCCCGGTCGTGGCGGCGGGCACCCGGCAGAAGGACTGGTGGGCCCCGCCCTCCACGGTGCGGGCGAAGTACCACCAGTCCCCGCGCCGCTCGGGCACGGAGAGGTCGGTCTCCCGGGTGCGGGCGCGGATCTCCTCGTAGACCGTCTCCCGCAGCGGCCCCAGGTGGGCGGTGGAGGCCTCCGCGTAGTCGTTCTCCGCCCCGAGGTGGGCCAGCACCTCGGGGGACTCCTTCTCGCGCAGCCACTCGTAGGGGTCCTCGAAGAGGTGGCCGTGGAAGGCGCGCTGGGCGGGGCGGCGGTCGATCCGTGGGGGCTGGACAGTCATGGGGCCATCCTAGGGATCCGCGGACGACGGGCGGGACACCCCGTGGGACGGGGGAGCCGGGGACGGGACACCTCCGCGGGGCGGGGGAGCCGGGGCGCGGGCACCGGGACGGCGACGGGACGGCGGCGGGCCGGACGGGAGCCGGAGCGGGGGCGTCCCGCAGGGCGCCGGGGAACCGGGGCCGGGGAGCGGCGGGACCGATAATGGGCCGATGAGCACCCCCGCCGTCCCCGACCCGCCCGCGACCCCCGGCCGCGCCGCCCCCGTGCTGGGCTCGGCCCGCGCCGACCTGTGGACCCAGGTCCTGCTCGTGCTCGGCGTCTCCCTGGGGGCCTCCGCCGTCTACGCCGTGCTCTCCCTGGCCGAGCAACTCGCCCGGGGGCCCCTGGCCGAGGCGCAGGCGACCCTCAACCCGGCGCTGAGCCCCCTGCCGCTGCTGGACCTCGCCCGCCAGCTCGCCGGCATCGGCCTGGACCTCGTGCCGGTGCTGCTCGCGCTGTACCTGCTCGCCGGCTCCGCCGCGGCCCTGCCGGCCGTGCTGCGCCGGATCGGCCTCGACGCCCGCATGCCCTGGCCGGACCTGGGCCTGGGCGCGGTGCTCTTCCTGCTCATGGGCCTGGGCACCCTGGCCCTGTACGCGGCCGGGCGGGCCCTGGGCCTGACCGCCGCGGTCAGCACCTCGGGGCTGGGGGAGCACTGGTGGACGGTGCCGGTGCTGCTGGCCTCGGCGCTGCGCCACGCGCTGGTCGAGGAGGTCGTCGTCGTCGCCTTCCTCGCCGACCGGCTCACCCGGCTGGGCTGGCGCTGGCCCGCGGTGCTCGCCGCGACCGCCGTGTTCCGCGGGCTCTACCACGTCTACCAGGGCGTCGGCCCGTTCCTGGGCAACGTGGTCATGGGCCTGGTCTTCGCCGAGCTCTACCGGCGCACGGGCCGGGTCATGCCGCTCGTGGTGGCGCACTTCCTGCTCGACGCCGTCGGCTTCCTCGGCAGCGCCTGGCTGCTGGGCTGAGCCCCCGGGCCCGGCGGGACGCGGTACGGCGGCCCGCAGGACGGCGCGAGGGGCGGCGTCCGGCGGCTCCCGGGAGGGGAGAACCACCGAACGCCGCCCCTCGTGGTCCGGGCGGGCGGTGCCTCAGATGGTCACGGCCCCGTCGGGGGTCGTGAACGTCACCTCGAGCAGCCCCGGCGTGCCCTCCGGGTAGCGCCACTCGACCTCGAGGTCCTCGAGCACCTCCTCGACCGGCGCGCCCAGCCAGTCGGTGACCCGCTCCGGGGAGCCCGCGATGGACATCCCGTGCAGGCCCACGTCCGTGATCCGCGCCTGCGAGGGGTGCATCTCGGGGGCGGAGTCGAAGTGCACCATGAACGGCAGCTGCGGGTCCGCGATGAGACCCTTGACGCCGATCTGGTGCCACTGCAGGCACCGGCCGTCCGGGAACACCCGGTGGCCCGGCACCGCCTCGCGCCCCAGGCGCCGCTCGAACGGGGCCAGGTCCTCGACCTCCACGACCCAGCCCAGCCAGCCGCCGCCGGCGGCGGAGCGGGCCCGCACGGCCTGCCCGTAGGGCGCCTTCTCGGCCGCGGGGTGCTGGAGCACCTCGACGACCTCCACGTACTGGTGGTTGGTCAGCGGCAGGATCATGTTGCGGGTGCCGAAGCGCGGGTGCACCCCGCCCTTGACCGGCTCGATGCCCAGCCGGTCGGCGATGCGCTCCGTGGTGGCCTCGAGGCCCTCGGGGCGGCAGGCGTAGGACACGTGGTCGACTCTCATGGGCACATCGTGGCACCCTGTGAGATTCGTCTCCAAATCGGCTCGTCCCGCCCCGACACGGGCCCGCCCGGGCCGCACCGCGCACCGGCGCAGCACCGCCTCCCGGGCCGGTGCACGATCCTGCCCGGCCCGGTGCGCGCAGCGTCCGGGGCCGCCGCGCGGGCCCCGTCGGGCGGCCCCGGCTTGACGCCGCGTTCCCGGACTCAAGAGAATGAGCCGCAGGTCATGAGCGCCAGCACCGAGCCCCAGCTAGCTGGCCGGCAACCCTCCACCGCGGTGGGGTGCCCTGGGTGAAGACCAGGCTCCTCGCGCCCGGCGAGCGAGCAAGCGCGGGTCCTCGGTGCCCGGCCGCAGCCGGCCGCACCGCTCCGGCCGGACACCGGACCCCTGACCATCCGCAAGGAGCTCACGGCATGTCCGAGTCCCCCCGCACCACCACCGACGAGCGGCCCACGCCCGAGAACCCGGGCGGCTGGTCCTTCGAGACCCGGCAGATCCACGCCGGCCAGAGCCCCGACCCGGTCACCGGCTCGCGCGCGCTGCCGATCCACCAGACCACCTCGTTCGTCTTCCCGGACGCGCAGGCCGCCGCGGACCGCTTCGCGCTCGCCGAGCTCGGCCCCATCTACACCCGGATCGGCAACCCGACCACCGAGGTCGTCGAGAACCGGATCACCGCCCTCGAGGGCGGGGTGGGCGCGCTGATGCTCAGCGCCGGCCAGTCCGCCACGAGCTTCGCGGTGCTCAACCTCGCCGGGGCCGGCGACCACGTCGTGGCCAGCCCGAGCCTCTACGGCGGGACGTTCAACCTCTTCAAGTACACCCTGCCGAAGCTGGGCATCGAGACCACGTTCGTCGAGGACCCGGACGACCCCGAGGCGTGGCGGCGGGCCGTGCGGCCCACCACGAAGGCCTTCTTCGCCGAGTCGATCCCCAACCCGCGCAACGACGTGCTCGACATCGAGACGGTCGCGGGCCTCGCCCACGACGCCGGGGTCCCGCTGATCGTGGACAACACCGTGGCCACCCCCTACCTGGTGCGGCCCTTCGAGTGGGGCGCCGACGTCGTCGTGCACTCCGCGACCAAGTTCCTCGGCGGCCACGGCACCGCGATCGGCGGGGTGATCGTCGACGCCGGGCGCTTCGACTACGGCCGCGACCCCGAGCGCTTCCCCGGGTTCAACCAGCCGGACGAGTCCTACGGCGGGCTCGTCTACGCCGAGACCCTCGGCGCGGACGGCCCGTTCGGCGTCAACCTCTCCTACATCCTCAAGGCCCGGGTGCAGCTGCTGCGCGACCTCGGCTCCTCGATCTCCCCGTTCAACGCGTTCCTCATCGAGCAGGGCACCGAGACGCTGTCCCTGCGCATGGAGCGCCACGTGGCCAACGCCGAGGCGGTCGCCCGGTGGCTCGAGGCCCGCGACGACGTCCGCTCCGTCTCCTACGCCGGGCTGGCCTCCTCACCGTGGCACGCCCGCGCCCGCAAGTACGCCCCGCGCGGGGCCGGGTCGATCGTGGGCTTCGTGCTCGACGGCGGGCGGGAGGCCGGCTCCGCGTTCGTCGACGGGCTCACGCTGCACTCCAACGTCGCCAACATCGGCGACGTCCGCTCGCTGGTGATCCACCCCGCCTCGACCACCCACAGCCAGCTGCTGCCCGAGGAGCAGCTGGCCGCCGGGGTCGAGCCCGGCTTCGTGCGCCTGTCCGTGGGCCTGGAGCACGTCGAGGACATCCTCGCCGACCTCGAGCAAGGCTTCGCCGCCGCCGCGGCCCGCGGGGGCGCGGCATGACGGTGGTCCTGCCGCGCGGCGCGGCCGCCCCCGGACCGGTCCGCGAGGACGGGGTGCTGCGCCACGCCGAGATCGGCACGCTGGAGCTCGAGTCCGGGTTCCGGCTGCCCGGGGTGCGCCTGGCCTACGAGACGTGGGGCACCCTGGCCCCGGACGGCTCCAACGCCGTGCTGGTCGAGCACGCCCTCACCGGCGACACCCACGTGGCCTCCGGCCGCGCCCGTCCCGGCGCCCCCGCGGACGAGCAGCGCGCCGCCGAGGCCGGCGGCTGGTGGGAGGGCCTCGTCGGTCCCGGTGCGGCGATCGACACCGACCGGTGGTTCGTGGTCTGCGCCAACATCGTCGGCGGCTGCTACGGCTCCACCGGCCCCGCCAGCCCGGCCCCGCCCGAGGTGGACCCCGAGGGGCGGCCGTGGGGCTCGCGCTTCCCCATGATCACGATCCGCGACGCCGTGCGCGCCGAGGAGGCCCTCGCCGACGCCCTGGGCGTCGGCGCGTGGCGGCTGGTGATCGGCGGGTCGATGGGCGGGGCCCGGGCCCTGGAGTGGGCCGTCACCGTCCCCGACCGGGTGCGCGCCTGCGCCGTGATCGCCGCGTGCGCCCAGTCCAGCGCCGAGCAGATCGCCTGGGGGCAGGCGCAGAACCTGGCCATCCGCCAGGACCCGGACTTCCGCGGCGGCGACTACTACGACGGCCCCGCCCCCGTGGCCGGCCTCGGCCTGGCCCGGCGGATCGCCCACGTCACCTACCGCTCCGCCGCGGAGCTGCACCACCGCTTCGGGCGCACCCCGCAGGGGGAGCGGGACGTGATCGGCGCCCGCCCGGCCGAACGAGGCCGCTACCAGGTGGAGAGCTACCTCGACCACCAGGCCTCCAAGCTCGCCGGGCGCTTCGACGCCAACTCCTACCTCGTGGTCAACGAGGCCCTGATGTCCCACGACGTCGCCCGCGGCCGCGGCACCCTCGAGGAGGCGCTGGCCCGCGCCTCGTGCGAGTGGCTCGTGGCCGCGGTGGACTCCGACCGGCTCTACCTGCCGCACGAGTCCGACGTCCTGGCCGCGGCCCTGCCGGGGGAGGTGCGCCGGCGCACCCTCACCTCGCCCTCCGGTCACGACGGGTTCCTCATCGAGGGCCCCCAGCTCGGGAAGCTGCTCGTGGAGACCGTCCTGCGGGAGGACTGAGCCGTCCGCGGCGGGTGGCACACTGGGGACCATGACCGACGCCCCCGCCGATCCCACGACCGCCCACCCCGGTGCGGCCCCCGCGCCGTTCGCCGTGTGGAGCAACGACGCCGACGCCCGCCCCGGGACCCCGCTGCTCGTGCTGCTGCACGGCTACGGCTCCCACGAGCAGGACCTCATGGGGCTGCTGCCCGCGCTGCCGCCCGAGTTCAGCGTGGTCTCCCTGCGGGCCCCGCAGCCGGTGCAGGCGGGCTACCAGTGGTTCCCGCTCTCCGGCGAGCTCGGCTTCTCCGCCGAGGCGGTCGTGGAGGCGGTGCTCCCGGTGGCCGCCTGGCTGCGCGAGCGCGCCGCCGAGCACCCGAGCACCACCCTGCTGGGCTTCTCCCAGGGCATGGCGATGGCCACCTCGCTGGCCCGCCACATGCCCGGGGAGATCGCCGCGGTCGTGGGGCTGTCCGGGTTCGTGGTCCCGGGGGAGCACCCCGCCTTCGACGACGCCCGGCTGCGGGAGCGGCCGCTGCCGCTGTTCTGGGGCCGGGACCCGCAGGACCCGGTCATCCCGCCGGCGCTCGTGGACGCCACGGCCGAGTGGGCGCTCGAGCACGCCGACGCCATGAAGGTCCAGTACACCGGGATCGGCCACGGCATCGGCCCCCAGGAGCTCGGCCACGTCGGGGAGTACCTGCGCCACGTGGTCCTGGGCGCCCGCGCCTCCTGAGGGCCGCGCCCTCCCGAGAACCCCGTCCCTCCCGGGTGCGGGACCGGAACGGCTCAGTCCGCGGCGGTGATCCGCACGGCGGCGCCGCCGGCGGCGACCACGTCCCCCGGGTGCAGCTGGCGGCCGCGGCGGGTCTCGACCTCGCCGTTGACCCGCACCTGCCCGTCCTCCACGAGAGCCCGGGCCTGGGCCCCGTCCTCGGCGAGGTTCGCGAGCTTCAGCGCCTGACCGAGGCGGATCATCCCGTCGCGGATCGGCAGGTCGTCGGCGGGTCCGGGGTGCTGGGAGGTCGTCATGGGCCCATTCTCCCGCACCCGCCCCGGCACGCCCACATCCTCCGGGCACGCTCCCGCCCCGCGCCCGGACAGCACCCCGGCCGGCCACGGAGCGGCGGCGGCGCGGTGCCGCGGACCGCGGCCGGTCCGGCCCGGGCGGCGGGCCCGTCGACAATTGGCTACCCTGGGGCGAGGACGTCGCACGCGGCGTCCTCGTTCGTGACGGCCGCAGGCCGTCCGCCCCGCGGCGGACACGCCGGGGGCGACCCATCCCACGCGCGTCCGCAGCCGGCGGTCGGGCGAGACCCCGGAGGAAACCCCTATGGCCCCCAAGACCACGCTGGACAACGTCATCTCGCTGGCCAAGCGCCGCGGATTCGTCTTCCAGGCGGGTGAGATCTACGGCGGCTCCCGCTCCGCCTGGGACTACGGGCCCCTGGGCGCGGAGCTGAAGGAGAACATCAAGCACGAGTGGTGGCAGACCTTCGTGCGCGGGCGCGAGGACATGGTGGGCCTGGACTCCTCGATCATCCTGCCCAAGGCCGTGTGGGAGGCCTCCGGGCACGTGGCGACCTTCACCGACCCGCTCGTCGAGTGCCTCTCCTGCCACAAGCGCGCCCGCCAGGACCACCTGCTGGAGGCCTTCGAGGAGAAGAAGGGCCGGGCCCCCGAGAACGGCATGGCCGAGATCCCCTGCCCCAACTGCGGCACCAAGGGGCAGTGGACGGACCCGCAGCAGTTCTCCGGGCTGATGAAGACCTTCCTGGGCCCCGTGGACAACGAGGAGGGCCTGCACTACCTGCGGCCCGAGACCGCCCAGGGCATCTTCGTGAACTTCAACAACGTGGTGACCGCCGCCCGCAAGAAGCCGCCGTTCGGCATCGGCCAGATCGGCAAGGCCTTCCGCAACGAGATCACCCCGGGCAACTTCATCTTCCGCACCCGCGAGTTCGAGCAGATGGAGATCGAGTACTTCACCCACCCGGACGAGGCCGCCCGCTGGTTCGACGAGTGGGTCGAGGCCTGCTGGAGCTGGTTCACCGACCTGGGCATCGACCCGGAGAACATGCGCCGCTTCGACGTCCCGGCCGAGGAGCGGGCCCACTACTCGGCGGGCACGATCGACATCGAGTACCGCTTCGGCTTCCAGGGCAACCCGTGGGGCGAGCTGATGGGCGTGGCCAACCGCACCGACTACGACCTCGGCGTGCACAACGAGCACTCCAACGCGGAGCTGAGCTTCTTCGACCAGCAGACCGAGGAGCGCTACGTCCCCTACGTGATCGAGCCCTCCTTCGGGCTGACCCGGTCGATGATGGCCTTCCTCGTCGATGCCTACACCGAGGACGAGGCGCCCAACTCCAAGGGCGGGGTGGACAAGCGCACCGTGCTCAAGCTCGACCCGCGCCTGGCCCCGGTCAAGGCCGCCGTGCTGCCGCTCTCGCGCAACGAGCAGCTCTCGCCCAAGGCCCGCGACCTCGCCGCGGAGCTGCGCCGGAAGTGGAACATCGACTTCGACGACGCCGGGGCGATCGGGCGCCGCTACCGCCGCCAGGACGAGATCGGCACCCCGTACTGCATCACCGTGGACTTCGACACCCTCGAGGACCAGGCCGTGACCGTGCGCGAGCGCGACGCCATGACCCAGGAGCGGGTCTCCCTCGACCGCGTCCGCTCCTACCTCGCCGAGAAGCTCGACTGCTGATGCGCACCCCCGCCGGCCTGAGCATCCGTCCCTGGCGGGACGGCGACGACCTGCGGCTGCTCGAGGTCTGGCCCGACCCCGAGACCCCGCAGTCCCAGCAGTTCCGGGCCCTCCTGCGCCCCGACGACGACGCTCCGTGGTCGCGCACGCTGGTGGCCGAGGACTCCGGCGTGCCCGTGGCCGCCGGCACGGTCCACGAGTCGCCCCTGCACCCGCTGCGGCTGTGGGCCTGGGTCGAGGTCGCCCCCGACCGCCGCGGCGAGGGGATCGGCACCGCGCTGCTGGCCCGGCTGCGCGCCGAGGCCGCCTCCGCGCCGTCGGGCACCACGGCCCTGCGCACCCGGGTGGCCCCCGGCTCGGCGGGGGAGCGCTTCGCCCGCGCCGCGGGCCTGGACCCGGTGCGCACCTCGCGCGTGGTGCGGGTCGGGGCCGGCGCGCTGCCGGTGCGCCCGCTCGACGCCGGCCCGGACGGCTCGCCCGCCCAGACGGTCGAGGACCTGGCCACCGGCTCGGTCGAGCTCACCCGGGCCCTGTGGGAGTTCTACCGGGCCGAGCACGGCTGGGACCCGCCGGCCGACCTGCCCGTGGGCCGGGTGAACACCCTCTTCCTCTCCGACGCCGCCCACGCCTTCGGGGCCGTCGTGCTGCGCAACGGCGCGGCCCCGGGGGAGCGGGGCCGGATCTCCGCCTTCGCGGTCAGCTACCGCCCCGTGGAGCTCGACGCCGCCCCGGGGGCCGCGCCCCAGGGGCCGGCCGAGGCCGCGGCCAACGTCCTGCTGGGCTGGGCCCCGGGTGATCCCGCGGCCGGGCGGGCCCTCGAGCAGCTGCTCGCGCTGCTGGTGCACGACCGTCCGGTGCAGCTGCAGGTGGACGGGACCACCTCCCCGCTGGCGGTCGTGGTCGAGAACCTGCTGGCCGCGGGCGCGGCCGCCGTCGTCGAGGAGTCCGTGGTCCTCGCCGAGCCCGCCGCCGAGCCCGTCCGGTAGGCCCGCCGGTCCGGGTGCCCGGACCGGCGGCGCCCGGACCGCTCAGGCCCCGGGGCGGGGGACCGGCACGCCACCGGCCGCCGGGCTGTCCCGGGGGTCCCGTCCGGGTGCGCCGGCCCCCGGCGAGGCGCCGCCGCCGTCCTCCCCGGTGTCGTCCCCGCCGGGAGCCAGGGCCAGCACCACGAGGGCGGTCCCCAGCACGCCCAGGCCCGCCCAGCCCACCGGCGGCAGCCGCTCGCCGACCACGGCCACCGCCAGCAGGGCGGCCACGGCCGGCTCGGCGAGGGTCAGGGTCGTCGCGGTGCTCGGGCGCAGCCGGGTCAGCCCGAGGCCGAAGAGCCAGTAGCCGAGGAACATCGGCACCAGCGCCATGTAGGCGGCCACGGCGAACGAGCTCCCCGAGGCCAGCAGGGGCGCCCCCGTGAGCAGCAGCACGGGCAGCAGCAGCGCGCCGCCGGCGCCGAAGACCGCCCCCATCGACGCCGCACGGCCCACCCCGTGGCCCATCAGGCGGTGGACCGTACAGGAGTAGAGGGCGTAGGCGGCTCCGGCGACCAGCCCCAGCCCCACCCCCGCGGCGCTCGCCCCGGCGGAGCCCGCGGTGCGCCCGGTCCCGGACAGGCACAGCAGGGTGCTCCCGGTCGTGCCCAGGGCGGCGGCGAGCATCCACCACCGGCCCAGCGGCCGCCGCTCGAGCACCCGCTCGAGCACGCCGGAGGCGAGCGGGGCCGAGGCCAGGGAGACCACCGTGCCGATCGCGACCCCGGCCAGGTGCATCGAGGAGTAGAAGGCCAGCGGGTAGACGGCCACCGCCGCGGCCCCCGCCGCGACGAGGGGCCGGTGGGACCGCAGACCGGTGCGCGCCCGGCGCAGGGCGGGCAGGGCGATCGCCGCCTGCAGCAGCCCGCCGATCCCGAGGGCCGCGGCCCCGATCGCCAGGGGGCCGGCGCCCGGGGCGAAGGTCGCCGCCGTGCCCGTGGTGCCCCACAGGACTGCGGTCGTCAGCACGGCCGCGACCCCGGCGGGGGTGCCCGGCGCCGCGCGGGGGCCCGCGGCCCTCACGGCGCCGCCGTCCCCGCAGGGCCCGCTGCGCGGGACCGGGGCGGGACCAGGTCGCTTGTCGTCATCGCCGTCCCTTCGTCGACCGGCCGCGAGTCTACCCGGCGGCCCGCCCGGCGGCCCGCCCGGCGGCCGGTCCGCCGGGCGGGACACCGGCCGGCGCGGGGACCCGTGCTGCCCGCGGTCCCCGCGCTGGGGCAGGTCCCCGCCCGTGACGGGGGCGAGGACCCCGGCTCCTGCGGCGTCGGCCGTCCGTGAGAGAATTCCCCGGTGATGGACACGACCACGACGCAGCGCCCGACGCACGACCCGGCACCGCCGGCACGCCTCGACCTGCCGCCCCTGCGGCTGGGGAGGCTGACGGTCGACGTGCCGGTCGTGCTCGCCCCGATGGCGGGCGTGACCAACAAGGCGTTCCGCCGCCTGTGCCGCGAGTACGGCGGCGGGCTCTACGTCACGGAGATGGTCACCGCCCGCGCGCTCGTGGAGCGCCGGCCCGAGTCGATGCGGATCATCGACCACGACCCGGACGAGACGCCCCGCTCCATCCAGATCTACGGGGTGGACGCGGTCAACGTCGGCCGGGCCGTGCGCATGGTCGTCGAGGAGGACCGCGCCGACCACGTCGACCTCAACTTCGGCTGCCCCGTGCCCAAGGTCACCAAGCGCGGCGGCGGCTCCGCCCTGCCGTGGAAGACCGACCTGTTCACCGCGATCGTGCGCACCGCCGTCGAGGAGGCCTCCCGCGGGGACGTGCCCGTGACCGTGAAGATGCGCAAGGGCATCGACGACGAGCACCTGACCTACCTCGAGGCCGGCCGGATCGCGCGCGACCACGGGGTCGCCGCGGTCGCCCTGCACGGGCGCACCCTCGAGCAGCACTACTCCGGGACCGCCGACTGGGACGCGATCGCACGGCTGCGCGAGGCCCTGCCGGACATCCCGGTGCTGGGCAACGGGGACATCTGGAGCGCCGAGGACGCCGTGCGGATGGTCGAGCGCACCGGCGTGGACGGCGTGGTGGTCGGACGCGGCTGCCAGGGCCGCCCCTGGCTGTTCGGCGACCTCCAGGCCGCCTTCGAGGGCCGCGCCGAGCGCTTCCGCCCCGACCTCGCGACCGTCGCCGGCATCCTGCGCCGCCACGCCCAGCTGCTCGTGGAGACCTTCGGGGACGAGGGCAAGGGCGTGCGCGAGATCCGCAAGCACGTCGCCTGGTACTTCAAGGGCTACCCGGTGGGCGGGGAGCTGCGCGCCCGGCTCGCCCAGGTCCCCGACCTCGCGACCCTCGAGGCGCTGCTGGCCGAGCTCGACCCGGACGTCGGCTACCCGGGGACGGCGGTCGAGGGCCCCCGCGGCCGCGCCGGCTCCCCGCGCCGGGCCCACCTGCCCGACGGCTGGCTGGCCTCCCGGGAGCTCGGCGACGCCGAGCGCCTCGGGCTGACCGCCGCCGAGCTCGACGTCTCCGGCGGCTGAGCACCGCCCCCACCCGAGAGGACCGGCATGCACCACATCTCCGTCGAGGCCGACCGCCCGGCCGTGCCCGCCCCGGGCTACGAGCCCCGGGACGCCGAGCGGCGGGTGGCCGAGGAGCACCACAACCGCCACCGCTCGGACTTCGAGCGCGACCGGGCGCGGATCCTGCACTCCGCCGCGCTGCGGCGGCTGGCCTCGAAGACGCAGGTGGTCTCCCCGGACACCGACGACTTCGTGCGCAACCGGCTCACGCACTCCCTCGAGGTCGCCCAGATCGGCCGGGAGCTGGGCCGGATGCTCGGCTGCGACCCCGACGTCGTCGACGCCGCCTGCCTCTCCCACGACCTCGGCCACCCGCCGTTCGGGCACAACGGCGAGGCCGCCCTCGACGAGCTGGCCCGGTCGGTCGGCGGCTTCGAGGGCAACGCCCAGACCCTGCGCCTGCTCGCGCGCCTCGAGCCCAAGGTCCTCGACGACGACGGGCGCCCCGCCGGGCTCAACCTCACCCGCGCCGCCCTCGACGCCGCGTGCAAGTACCCCTGGCGCGCCGAGGACGCCCCGCTGCGCGCCGACGGCACCCGCTCCCGCAAGTTCGGCGTCTACGAGGACGACCTGCCCGTGTTCGCGTGGATGCGCGAGGGCGCGCCCGCGGGCACCACGTGCCTGGAGAGCCAGGTGATGGACCTCGCCGACGACATCTCCTACTCCGTGCACGACGTCGAGGACGCCATCGCCTCCGGGCTCGTGCAGCTGGGCTGGCTCGCCGACACCGCCCAGCGGGAGAAGGTCGTGGAGTGGACCCGCCGCTGGTACCTGCCGCACACCGACCCCGCCGTGCTCGACGCCGCCCTCACCCGCCTCGAGGACACCCCGCTGTGGCTGCGGGAGATGGACGGCTCCCACCGCGCCCTGGCCCGGCTGAAGAACATGACCAGCCAGCTCATCGGCCGCTTCGCGATGTCCGCCGAGCACGCCACCCGGGCCATCTACGGCGACGAGCCCCTGACCCGCTACGCCGCCCGGCTCGTGGTCCCCGAGGACACCGCCACCGAGATCGCCGTGCTCAAGGGCATCGCCACCGCCTACGTGATGACCGTCCGGGACGCGCAGCCGATCTACGAGAACCAGCGCGAGGTGCTCTCGATCCTCGTCACCGCGCTGATGGACACCGACGGCCGGCACCTCTCGGCCGCCTTCGCCGAGGACTGGCACGCCATCGGGGACGGCCCCGGCGCCGAGGCGGCACGGCTGCGGCTCGTCGTGGACCAGGTCGCGTCCCTCACCGACCTCTCCGCCGTCGCCCTCCACGACCGCATCCGCGGCACGCACTGGCGGGTGGGGGACAAGCCCCTCTGGTGAGCCCGGGCGGACCCCGGCGGCTCCCCGGCCCGCCGTCCCGTTCAACGGGTGTGAGCTGTGCCTCACGGGTGAGCCTCCCTACACTCGTCGAGTCCGCGCCCGTCTGCCCCTAGGAAGACCACCCATGTCCTCTGCCTCCGCCAACACCCCCGCGGCGTCCCGGCGCCCCGGGGGTGCGCCGATCCTGCGCTCCCGCGCCTGGGTCGCCCCCCTGTGCTGGACCGCCGTGCTCCTCGACGGCTTCGACGCCGTGGTCCTCGGCGCCGTCCTGCCCTCGATGCTCGAGGGCGGCGCCCTCGGCATGACCACCGCCGAGGGCACGGCCGTGGCCACCGCCGGCCTCGTCGGCATGATGATCGGCGCCCTCGCCATGGGCTACCTCACCGACCGGCTCGGCCGCCGGCGGATGCTCATCGGCGCCGTCGTGCTGTTCTCGCTGCTCACCTTCGCCGCCGCGTTCTCCCCGAACGTCCTCGTCCTCGGCCTGCTGCGCTTCCTCGCCGGCCTCGGCCTCGGCGGCTGCCTGCCGACCGCCATCGCCATGGTCACCGAGTTCGCCCGCCGCGGCCGGGGCTCCAACGCCACGACCGTCATGATGACCGGCTACCACGTGGGCGCCGTGCTCACCGCCGCCATCGCGATCGTGGTCGTGCGCCAGTTCGGCTGGCAGGAGATGTTCGTCCTCGGCTCCCTGCCCGCCCTCGTGCTCGTGCCCCTGATGCTGCGCTACCTGCCCGAGTCCCCGTCCTACCTCTCCTCCGCCGGGCGCACCGCCGAGGCCCGGGCCGTCGCCGAGCACTACGGCCTCGAGCTCGAGCACCACGCCCCCGGCGAGGACGCCGCCGAGAAGGTCGGCGCCTCGCTGCTGCTCTCCAGCGGGTGGCGGCGCAACTCGATCGCCATCTGGATCGCGTCCTTCATGGGCCTGCTGCTCGTCTACGGCCTCAACACCTGGCTGCCGCAGATCATGCGCGCCGCCGACTACGACCTCGGCAACTCCCTGGGCTTCCTGCTGATCCTCAACGTCGGGGCGGTCGCCGGCCTGTGGGTCTCCGGGCGCGTGGCCGACCGGATCACCCCGCGGGTCGCCGGGATCGCCTGGTTCCTCGGCTCGGCGGTGCTGCTCGCGGCGCTCGCGGTCAAGCTGCCGCTGGCCGGGATCTACGTCATGGTCTTCCTCACCGGCTGCTTCGTCTTCTCCTCCCAGGTGCTCGTCTACGCGTTCACCGCGGCCAACCACCCGCCCCGGGTGCGGGCCACGGCCCTGGGGATGTCCGCCGGCGTGGGCCGGCTCGGGGCGATCTCCGGGCCGATCGTGGGCGGCACCCTGCTCGGCGCCGGCCTGGCCTACCCGTGGGGCTTCTTCGCCTTCGCGGCCGTCGGCGCCCTGGGCGGGCTCGCCCTGACCGGCACGCGCACCCGCCAGGAGCTGCGCGAGACCGCCCGCTGAGGCGCACGGACCGCACCCGGCGCCGGGGGCGGGGTGCGGCGGCCCGTCCGCCGTGCCCCGCCCCCGCTGCACCTCCGGGGCCCGGGCGGGCGCGTCCGCCCGCACGCCTACACTGAACCCCGTGGCAGGACTGATCAGGCGCGAGGACATCGACGAGGTCCGCTCTCGCACGGACATCAAGGAGATCGTCGACGGCTACGTCACGCTCAAGAGCGCCGGCATCGGCTCGTGGAAGGGCCTGTGCCCGTTCCACGACGAGCGGACCCCCTCCTTCCACGTGCGCCCGCAGATGGGCACCTACCACTGCTTCGGCTGCGACGAGTCCGGGGACGTCATCGCGTTCCTGATGAACATCGACCACACCACCTTCACCGAGACCGTCGAGAAGCTCGCCGCGCGGATCGGCTACGAGCTGCACTACGAGCAGGGCTCCGGGCCCAAGAGGGAGGAGGTCGGCAGGCGCCAGCGGCTGCTGGACGCGCACAAGGTCGCCGCCGAGTACTTCCAGCGCAACCTCTACACCCGCCAGGCCGGCCCCGCCCAGCAGTTCCTGGGCGAGCGCGGCTTCGACGGTGACGCCGCCCGCCGCTACGGCGTCGGCTACGCCCCCCGCGGTTGGGACCACCTGCTCAAGCACCTGCGCGGGCGCGGCTTCACCGACCAGGAGCTCAAGCTCACGGGCATGTTCTCGGAGGGCAACCGCGGGCTCTACGACCGCTTCCGCGGCCGGCTCGTGTGGCCGATCCGCGCGGTGGCCGGGGAGGTCATCGGCTTCGGCGCCCGCAAGCTCTTCGACGACGACCAGGGTCCGAAGTACCTCAACACCCCCGAGACGCCCCTGTACAAGAAGTCCCAGGTGCTCTACGGGATCGACCTCGCCAAGCGGGAGATCGCCAAGCAGCGGCGCGTCGTCGTCGTCGAGGGCTACACCGACGTCATGGCCTGCCACCTCGCGGGCGTGCCCACCGCGGTCGCGACCTGCGGCACCGCCTTCGGTCCCGAGCACATCAAGATCGTCCGCCGCTTCCTCTCCGACAGCGGGGGCGGGGGAGAGGTCGTGTTCACCTTCGACGGCGACGCCGCCGGGCAGAAGGCGGCCCTGCGCGCCTTCGAGGAGGACCAGAAGTTCGTCGCCCAGACCTACGTGGCCGTCGAGCCCCACGGCATGGACCCCTGCGACCTGCGCCTGGCCCGCGGGGACGCCGCCGTCGTCGAGCTCGTCGGGACCCGCCGGCCCCTGTTCGAGTTCGCGATCCGGGCGACCCTGAAGAACTTCGACCTCGACACCATCGAGGGCCGGATCCGGGCGATGCGCGCGTGCGCGCCGATCGTCGCCCGCATCCGCGACCGCTCGCTGCGCCCCGCCTACGCCCGGCAGCTGGCCGGGTGGCTCGGCCTGGACCCCTCCGAGGTCCAGCGCGCGGTCGACGCCGCCGGGCGCGCGCCCCGCGAGGACCGGGCCCCGGCCCGCGCGCCCGAGGCGGAGCCCGCCGCCGAGCCCGGCGGGCAGCTGCCCGACCCCCGGGAGCCGGTGGCCCGGATGGAGCGGGAGGCCCTCGAGACCGTCATCCAGTGCGCCCACCTGCTCCAGGACCGGCACTGGGAGGAGTTCGGGCTCAGCGTCTTCCGCTACCCCGTCCACGGGGCGGTGCACGACGCCGTGCTCGCCGCCCGCTCCGGGCTGCCCGCCGGCACCGCCCCCGCCGGGCAGCCGTGGGTCGACGCCGTGCGCGGGCACCTGCCCGAGCCCCTGCACGGCTACCTCGCCGAGCTGGCCGTGACCCCGCTGCCCGCGACCACCGAGTCCCAGCTCGAGCGCTACACCGCCGACATCCTCAACCGGCTCTTCGAGCTGCAGATCAACCGGCGCAAGTCCGACCGGCTCGCCGAGCTGCAGCGCACCGACCCCACCGCCCAGCGCGAGCGCTACCAGCAGCTGCAGCGGGAGCTGCTCGAGCTCGAGATGCAGCGCCGCAGCCTGCGCCCGGACTGAGCGCCGCGCCCGCCGCCCCGGGGACCGGGGACCGGGACAATTTGGCGTTCGCGCGGCGGGGACGGTACAGTGATGGCTCGTTGCACGCGTGCGTGCACGGTCCCCCGTAGCTCAATTGGCAGAGCATTCGACTGTTAATCGAAGGGTTACTGGTTCGAGTCCAGTCGGGGGAGCAGCACAGGAGGCCCTCGCCGGCGGAACAGCCGGTGGGGGCCTTTTCCGTGCCCGCCGGGGTCACCGACGGCGAGACCCACGCCGCCCGGCCGCCCGGGACGGACTGCTACGACGCCTGCTGCGTGGACGACGTCCCCGGGTGCGCCGCCGCAGCGGCGGCACAGGGTGGTGCGCTGGTCAGCCGGCGGTCACCGGAGCCGGGCGCCCGACGTGGTCGGTGGCGGTCCCGACGCCGTGGGCCGCCCGCAGCACCGTGGCCTCCTCGAAGGCCCGCCCCATCGGCTGCAGCCCGATCGGCAGGCCCTCCGTGGTGGAACCGCACGGCACGGAGGTCGCCGGCAGCCCGGTGAGGTCGCCCGGGATGCACAGGCGGGTGTGGGCCTCGGTCGCGTGCTCGCCGGCGCCGCCGGGCCACTACACGATCAGGCCGTCGGCCGGCACCGCCGGCATCGGGGTGGTCGGGGCCAGGACGACGTCGACCTCGGAGAGCACCCGCTGCCAGGCGGCCTTGATCTGCCGGCGGTGGCGGTGGGCGTCGATGTGGTCGGCGGCGAGGATCGTCTCCCCGACCTCCAGGAACGCCCGGACGTCGTCGGTGTAGAGCTCGTAGTGCGAGCGCATGGTCTCGCGGTGGTGGGCGCTGGCCTCGGAGAGCATGATCGCCCACTCGGCGGCCTTGTACCGGTCGGCCAGCGGGGCGGTGACCGGCACGATCCGCGCTCCGGCCTCCCGGTAGACCTCCACGGCCCCGGCCACCGCGGCGGCGCCCTGTGGGTCGACGTCGTCGGTGACGTAGTTGTCCGGCACCCCGACCCGCAGACCCTGCACCGCGACCGCGAGCCCGGTGGTGGATTCCTCGTCGGGACGGTCCACGCTGGCCGGGTCGCGAGGGTCGCGAGGGTCGTGGCCGGCCAGGGCGGTGAGGACCACCGCGGCGTCGCGGACGCTGCGGGTGATCGGCCCGGCGTGGTCCAGGGACCAGGACAGGGAGGCGACCCCGTAGCGGGAGGTCCGCCCGCAGGGAGGTGACCAGCTCCACGGGGGAGAGCTCCCCGGCTGCGACGGCCGTCGAGATCTGGACGAGAGTGAGCTCATACGGTTCCACGGGCAGGTCCTTTCGAAGGGGCGCCGGTCACTGGACGCGGAAGGCGAAGTCCGGCGGGGTCTCGCCCAGGCCGGTGCCGCGCAGCGTTGCCATCAGCGCCTGGACGTCGCCGGCCAACGACCGGAAGGACTCCTGCTGCTGCGGCGGGATGCCCAGCCCGGTGGAGGCGGCCACCTCGTGCCACAGCTGCGGGTTCTCGGGGACGGTCATGATTCCTCGCTTCCCTCCTGGCCCCCTCGACCGGGGAGCCGTGCTGCCAGCGAGCCAAACCGTCTCCGGGGCGACTGCTCGACCGGCACCGGGCCGGGGCTCGTCAGTGGCGACTCACCGGCGCGGGCAGCGTTCCCGGAGGATGCGCGCCAGGGAGTGCAGGCGCCGACGGGCCGGGTGGCGGGCCTCCGAGAGCCGGGGCGGGCGCGTGAGGTGGGACCAGGAGCTGTACATCGCACTGCCCTCGGTGACCGCCATGCGGTTGAGCAACGACGGCTGGCCCCCGGGACCGATGACCCGGCAGGAGACCTTGTCATAGGTGTATCCGTCGTCGAGGGTGAACGTCGTCGCCGTCTGCCGCACCACGTGCCGGGCCACGGCGTGCTCAGCAGCGAGCATCCCGGGGTGCACGATGGCCCGCGCCCCCGGATGCGTGGCACCGCCGTAGTTGACGGACAGGGGGTCTGTCATGACAGGGAGCTCCAGGTGGAGGTGGGGGATCGGCGGGAGCTCGGGAGGCGCGCGCCGGGGTCCCCACCAGGGTACGTCGGTTCCTTGACGGGTCAACCACACAGGGCGAGCCGGCGTCACAGCCCGGGCCGCCGACCGGGCGGCCCGAAGCCTCTGGCCGCTCTGCTTCGCTGTGGGCGGGCCGGTGCCGCACGCCTCTCCTGCGGCGGCTGCACCGGGTCGAGGTCGAGGGGAACCCGCAGCCGATCAACCCGCTCTGCTACGAGGACACCGCGTGCGCCCGGCGGTGTGGCCGAGGCGGTTCGCCGGAGATCGTCGGGGATTCCGGGCCGGCGACGATCACGGGCGAGCCCTCGGGCCGGTCCTCGGCGGGCGCCCGGTGTGGGGCCCGGCACGTCACGAGGGACGTCGCATCAGCAGCGGAGGCCGCCCTGAACGACACCCGCACGTCCGTCGTCGGGCCCGTGCAGGGGACGACCGGAGGAAGAAGGCGGCGCGGACCGTCCGCGCCATCGACGGCCATGACGACGCCGCGTACGCCGGGGCCCGGGCCTCCCGCCGTCCGGGCAGCGGTACGCCCTGCGGAGCCGCGGCACCGAGCGGGCGCGGTCGGCATCCTGGGGCGGACCCGGGCCGGACCGCCGCCCCGGCGACGCGGGGGACTAGCGGGAGGAGCCGCGGTCCCGCGGTTCGCCCCGGTCCCTCGGGGCGGGCGCCTCGGGCCGGCCGGTCAGCGGGCCGGCGTCCTCGTCGGCCACCCGGTCGTCGTCCTCGTCCGTGTTCGCCGTCAGGGCGTCCTCGTCGAGGACGCTCAGGTGCTCCTGCTGCTGCTCGGCCCAGGCCTGGTCGCGGTCGTCGGGCTGGTGGGTCATCGTCGCGCTCCTCGCTCGATCGGCGGTGGTGGCCCGAATCCTACGCGCCGGCCGGGGGCCCTGCCCGGTTCAGGCGGGGACGTCCTCGCCGGCGGGGCGGTCCTCGAGGACCAGGTCCCAGCCGTGCGCCCCGCGCAGGACCGTGGCGCACCGTGCGGTGCCGTCCCGGTCGAACCAGCGCAGGGCCCCCTCGCGGAGATCGACCCGGTAGCCCGACTGTGCGGCCACCCACGCGGCCTCCGCCAGGGCGTCGTCGCGGCTCTGCGGCCAGGAGAACCAGCCGACCGCGGCCGCGGCGGCGTAGCCGAGGACGAGCGCGAGGGCGAGCACGCCCAGCAGGGGCGGGACGAACGGGATCCAGGTGAGGGACACCGACAGGGGCATCCCGACGACCGCGACCACGGCCGGGTTGTTCCAGCCGCGCGGTGCGGGGGTGCGGGGAACGCGGGCCACGTCGGCGAAGACGCGCACCGGGGCGCCGGTGGCGGTCGGGCGGGATCCGTCGAAGTGCTGCTGCAGGCTCACGGTGGTCTCCAGGGGCAGGCAGGAACAGCCGCCTGCTGCGGTCGGTGGGGAACGGGATCGGGGAGCCGGCACGGCGGTGGCTGCGCGCGCGTTTTCCGGGCCCCCCTCTGGTGTACCACCGGGGACGTCCGGGAGCGTCGTCGGGGGACCGTTCGTTTGCTCACACGGGACCCGCGGTACCGCCGAGGTCGCCCCCCGAGGTGGGTGCCCTCGATGACGACCCGGTAGTAGTTCCCGTCCGTGACGGGACCGTGAAGACCCCGAGATCCGTACTGCTTTGTAGCGCTGACCAGGAGTTTTACCTTGGTGACACCTACTCGGGTTGGGGGAAGCCATGAAGAGTCTGCGCACGATCGTCACCGGCCTCGCGGTCACGGGGCTGCTGGCCGCGGGAACCGTCCCGGCCGTCGCCGACGGCAGGGACGGCAGGGGTCACAAGGACGAGCACATCAAAGTGGTCCTCGTCGAGAAGCACGCGAGGAGCGGGCACAAGAAGGTCGTCGAGGAGAAGAAGGTCGACCTGAAGGAGGCCGCCCGCTACGCCGACCGCAAGTGCGAGGACGGCCACTACTGGAAGTTCTACCGGACCGCCAAGTGGGTCGAGGAGAAGGACAGGAAGTGGGTCGAGGTCTGCTCCTACGACCACCGCCACAACAAGCACAAGGACTACTACGTCTACTTCTCGGACGTGGATGCGAAGAAGCACGACCACCACGGCAGGCGCTGAGGTCCCTGCGGACGCCGTGAGCGGGAGGACCCGCCCGGGACGACCGGGCGGGTCCTCCCGTGCGTGCGGCCGGACCGTGTCCCCGGCCGTCGCGGCCGGCGGCCCGGTGCGCGCCCGGCGGCGCCGTCCCCGGTGGTAGCTTTGTGCTCAGTCAACGTACTATCCACGAGCATCCACGGAGGCGGGCATGAGTCACTCGGTAGGCCCCGGCACGGCCGGCACCTCGAAGGCGGGGACGGAGCACTCCGACCCCGGGGAGGCGTCGATCCTCGACGTCGTCAAGGTCTTCGCCCGGCTGCTGCCGAAGCAGCTGAAGGACGAGGCGCAGCTCGCCAAGCTCGAGCTCACCGACAAGGCCAAGACCCTCGGCAAGGGCGCCGCGTTCGTCGCCGTCGGCCTCGTGTTCCTGCTGCTGGCCACGATCGCGCTCGTGGGCGCGGCCATCGCCGGTCTCGCGCAGGTCATGCCGTCGTGGCTCGCGGCCCTGCTGCTCGCCGTGCTGTTCCTCGTGGTGCTCGCCGTGGCGGCGCTGATCGGCGTCTCGACGATCAAGAAGGCCCTGCCGCTGGTCCCGCGCAAGGCCGTGTTCGGCACCAAGTACGACCTCGGCGTCGTCAAGGAGGGCTCGGCCTACACCGAGGCGCGCGTCCAGCGCGAGGAGCAGCTGGCCCGCGAGCGCAAGGAGCAGGAGAAGCGCGAGGCCGCGCAGGACCCCGCCCGCCAGAAGCCGCCGGCTCCCACCGAGGAGCAGCTGCGCCACCGCCTGAAGCTGCGCCGCGAGCACCTGAAGACCCTGCGCGACGACGTCCAGGGCCGCGCCGAGACCATCCAGGCCGCGACCAAGGGCTTCGTGGACCGCACCGGGCGCACGGTGCGCTCGACCCCGAAGGACGTCCGGTCCGCGATGGGCGCCGCCCGCGGCACCCGTCCGGCCGGCGCGAGCGGCGGGCAGGGCGCGGGGCTGGGCGGGCGCTGGCAGCCGCTGACCGTCCTCGCCGTGGCCGGCAGCGCGTTCGTGGTGTTCCTGCGCAAGCTCTTCCGCTGACGCAGGGCCACGGCCGCGCCGTGGAGAAGAGCCCCGAGGGCCCGGGAGCACGCCGCTCCCGGGCCTTCGCCGTGCGTTCACCCGGAGGCCACGCGGGCGGGCGGGTCCGCCGGGTCCGCCCCGATAGACTCGCCGCTGTGGACGAAGGACGGTGGTCGGGATGAACCAGTGGCTGGCCGTCGTCCTCGCCGTCGCCTCGGCGCTGTGCCTGGCCGTGGGGACGCAGCAGCAGGGCACCGCCGTGGCCGACCGCGTGCCCGGCCGGCTGAGCCCCCGTGCCCTGCCCGCCCTCCTGCGCAGTCCGCGCTGGCTCCTGGGCCTGGGGCTGCTGGGGGCCGGCACGGCGCTCAACGTCACCGCCCTCGGTCTCGCGACCGTGACCGTGGTCCAGCCCATCGGCGTGGTGGCGCTCGTGGTCACGACCCTGCTCCACGCACGCCACCGGCGGCTGCGGATCAACCGCCGCACGTGGGCCGCGATCGGGATGTGCACCGCCGGCGGGGCCGTGTTCGTCACCTGCGCGGTCTCCGCCACCGACCCCGCACGCACCATCTCGCGGTGGGCCGAGCACACGGTCGTGCTGGCCCTCGTGGTCCTCGTGTGCGTGCTGGGCACCGCCGCCCTGCTGTTCCGCGGCAGCCTGGGCGGGACCTTCTACGTGGTGGGTGCCGGGATCCTCTACGGGTTCGTGGCCGTGCTCGTGCGCCTGACCCTGACCCGGATCCAGGGCAGCACCGGCGGGCCGCTGGACGACGTCAACTGGGCCGCCGTGGGCGTGGGCGCCGCGGCGGCGGTGCTCGGCGGGTGGTTCGTGCAGAGCGCCTTCGCCGGCGGGCCGCCCGACGTGGTGATCGCCGGGCTGACGGTCCTCGACCCGATGGTGGGCGTGCTGCTCGGCATGCTGGTGCTGGGGGAGGCCGCCGACGGCTTCTCCGTGGTCACCGGCGTGCTCATGGCCGTCGCCGGCGCCGTTGCTATAGTCGGGGTCGCCGTGCTCTCGCAGCACCACCCGGAGGTCCTCGCCCGCCGTGCGGCCCCCGCCGGGCCGCGGCCCCCCGCCCCCGGCGCCCCGGCGGCGGACCCCGCAGCCCCTGACCGCGCAGCACTCCACCGACCGGGAAGCCACGCTTGAGCGCCGAGACCACGACCCCCGACCGGCCCCTGACCGTCCTGCTGGGCGCGGAGACCTACCCGCCCGACGTCAACGGCGCCGCGCAGTTCGCCCACCGCCTCGCGCGCGGCCTGCACGAGCAGGGCCACCGCGTGCACGTGGCGTGCATGCGCCCCGAGCCGGGGCCGTCGCAGCGGCGGGAGGACGACGGCGTGGTCGAGCACCGCCTGCGCTCCCACCACGCCTTCACCCACCCCTACTTCCGGCTGTGCCTGCCCTGGGAGGTCCTCGGGCCGATCCGCCGGATCCTCGACGAGGTGCGCCCGGACGTGGTGCACGTGCAGTGCCACTACATCCTCGGGCGCCTGCTCGTGCGCGAGGCCCGCCGCCGCGGCATCCGCACCGTGGGCACCAACCACTTCATGCCGGAGAACCTCGAGCCGTTCCTGCCCTTCCCCGGCTGGTTCCTGCGCTGGTACCGGGGCGTGTCGTGGCGGGACATGGTCCGGGTGCTCGGCCGCTGCGACGTCGTGACGGCCCCGACCCCGCTGGCCGTGGCCACGATGCGGGAGAACGGCTTCCCGGACTCGGTGCTGGCCGTCTCCAACGGGATCCGGATCGGCGACTACGAGCCGCGCCCGGGGGAGCGGGCCGGCGCGCCGGACCGGCCCACCGTCCTGTTCGTGGGCCGGCTCGCCGTGGAGAAGAACGTGGACGTGCTCGTCGAGGCCGTCGCCCGGCTGCGCCGCGAGCACGGCCTGGACGTGCGCGCCGAGCTCGCCGGCGACGGCGAGCAGCGCCCCCGTCTCCAGGAGCTGGCCCGCCGCCACGGCGTGGCCGACCGGGTGGACTTCCTCGGCCACGTCAGCGACGAGCAGCTGCGGGAGGCCTACCTGCGGGCCGACGTGTTCTGCCAGCCGGGCACCGCGGAGCTGCAGTCGCTGGTCACCCTCGAGGCGATGTCCGCGGCCCGTCCCGTGGTCCTCGCCGACGCCCGCGCCCTGCCGCACCTGGTGGACGAGGGCGTCAACGGGTGGCTGTTCGCCCCCGGCGACGCCGCTGACCTCGCCGAGAAGCTGGCCCGGGTGCTCGGCGCCCCGCCGCAGGAGCGGGCCCGGATGGGGCGGGCCAGCCGGCGCAAGGTCGAGCGGCACAGCTTCCCGCGCACCCTCGAGACCTTCGTGCGGCTCTACCGCGGGCAGCCGGTGGAGCAGGCTCCGGGGCCGCACGCCCACGACGGCGGGGACCGGCCCCGCCGGCTCCTGCGGCTGCGCGGCCCGCGGCCGGTCCGGGCCGCGCGCGTGCGGTAACGTGGAGCTGCGCCGCCGGGGCCCCGCCCCGGCGCGGGGCCGTAGCTCAGCTGGTCAGAGCAGAGGACTCATAATCCTTCGGTCGCGGGTTCAAGCCCCGCCGGCCCTACCCCCCGCACCCGAGAGGCCCCGGACCCCGTCCGGGGCCTCCGCTCGTCGCCGCCCGGCCAGGTCCGCGGGCACGGGCAGCAGCACCGAGGGCTCCAGGGCGCCGACGAACAGCAGCGGGTTGAGGTAGTCCCGGTCGCGGCGCACGCCCCAGTGCAGGCAGGTTCCCGGGTCGCAGTGGTCCCGGCCGCGCAGGGTGCCCACCGCCTGGCCGCGGCGCACGCGGTCCCCGGGCCGCAGGGAGGACTCCACCGGCTCGAAGCTCGAGCGCAGCCCCGCCCCGTGGGCCACGGTGAGCACCGGACGGTCGACGACGACCCCCGACCAGCTGACGGTGCCGTCGGCGGGGGAGCGCACGACCGCCCCCGGCCCGGCGGCCAGGTCCACGCCCCGGTGCCCGCGCAGCCACCGCTCGGCCGGCGGCGCCCACGCCCCCACGACGCGCGGCCGCGGGAGCAGGGGCCACGCCCAGCCCGCCGGGGCGGTCGCGGCCGGGGGAGCGGGTGCGGCCCCCGCCGGCGCGGGCGGCCCCGGCAGCAGCAGGGCCGGGAGCAGGAGCACGAGGGCGGCCCGGGGCAGGACGCGGCGGGCGGGGGAGCGCGGGGGCAGGACGGCCATGGCCCCACCGTGGCCCGGGCGCGCACCGCGGGGAGGGGCGCGTGCGCCTGTGGGCGCAGCCGGCGGCGGGGCCGGCGGTGTGCAGGAGGGATCCCGGCCCTGTAGTACACTCGGGGGCGCAGTCTGCTCTCTGCGCCCCTGTGGCGTGCCCTTCCGTCCCCGACCGGCCCCGGCCGGACACCGGGACGGGGCGGCGAGCGGCTG
Source organism: Kocuria flava (assembly GCF_001482365.1). Taxonomy (NCBI): domain Bacteria; kingdom Bacillati; phylum Actinomycetota; class Actinomycetes; order Micrococcales; family Micrococcaceae; genus Kocuria; species Kocuria flava. The sequence continues at coordinate 1,852,733 of NZ_CP013254.1, forward strand.
ACTTCGCGCGCAGCGCCGCCGGGAACTCCTGCTCCCGGCCCGGCCGCCTCCGGTCCGCGCCCCGCACCGGCGGGACGCGGCAGGCGGCCGGCGGCGGACCCCACCCGGGTCCGGCCCGCCGCTGCGCCAGGGGCTCGTCCGCCGGACGCAGCCGACAACCGTGGAACCGCGGCCGGGCGCACGAACGCGCCCGGGCGCACGAGAGACCAGGAGACGACATGTCCGTCGTTACCATGCGCCAGCTGCTCGACAGCGGCGTGCACTTCGGCCACCAGACCCGCCGCTGGAACCCGAAGATGAAGCGCTTCATCTTCACCGAGCGCAACGGCATCTACATCATCGACCTCCAGCAGTCGCTGTCCTTCATCGACCGCGCCTACGAGGCCGTCAAGACCACCGTCGCCCACGGCGGCACCATCCTGTTCGTCGGCACCAAGAAGCAGGCCCAGGAGGCCATCGCCGAGCAGGCCACCCGCGTGAACATGCCCTACGTGAACCACCGCTGGCTCGGCGGCATGCTCACCAACTTCACCACGGTCTCCAAGCGCATCGAGCGCATGAAGGAGCTCGAGGAGATCGACTTCGACGACGTCGCCGGTTCGCAGTACACCAAGAAGGAGCTGCTGCTGCTGCGCCGCGAGAAGGAGAAGCTGGAGCGCACCCTCGGGGGCATCCGCAACCTGACCCGCACCCCGTCGCTGATCTGGATCGTCGACACCAAGAAGGAGCACCTCGCGGTCGACGAGGCGCAGAAGCTGGGCATCCCGGTCGTCGCGATCCTCGACACCAACTGCGACCCGGACGAGGTCGCCTTCCCGATCCCGGGCAACGACGACGCCATCCGCTCCGTCAACCTGCTGACCCGCGTGATCGCCGACGCCGTGGCCGAGGGCCTGATCGAGCGCCACAACCGCCGCACCGGCGGTGGCGAGGCCGCCGCCGAGCCGATGGCCGAGTGGGAGCGCGAGCTGCTCGAGCAGCACAACGCCGAGCAGAACGCCCCGGCCGCCGAGGCGCCCGCCGCGGAGGCGCCCGCCGCGGAGGCCCCGGCCGCCGAGGCCCCGGCCTCCGAGACCGCCGCCGAGTAGTCCCGACCACCCCTTCTTCCCCGGTGCGGCCGTGCGCCGCACCGGGGCCGGCCGGGGCGGCCGCGCGCCGCCCCGGCCGGCCCACCGACAACGTGAGGAGTTCCCATGGCGAACTACACCGCCGCTGACATCAAGGCCCTGCGCGAGCGCACCGGCGCCGGCATGCTCGACGTCAAGAAGGCGCTCGACGAGGCCGACGGCGACCTGCAGAAGGCGCAGGAGATCATCCGCGTCAAGGGCCTCAAGGGCGTCACCAAGCGCGAGGGCCGCGCCACCGCCGAGGGCCTCGTGGCCGCCCGCGTCGAGGGCACCGTCGGCTACATGGTCGAGGTCAACTCCGAGACCGACTTCGTGGCCAAGTCCGCCCCGTTCGTCGAGTTCGGCACCAAGGTCCTCGACGCCGCGGTCGCCGCCGGCGCCTCGACCCTCGAGGAGCTGCTGGCCGCCGAGATCGACGGCAAGCCCGTCTCCGAGCACGTCGTCGACGCCGGCGCCCTGCTCGGCGAGAAGATCGTGGTCCGCCGCATCGCCCGCGTCGAGGGCGAGAACGTGGCCGTCTACCTGCACAAGACCTCCAAGGACCTCCCGGCCCAGGTCGGCGTGCTCCTGGCGGTCTCCGGGACCGACGCCGCCCAGGTCGCCCACGACGTCGCGGTGCACATCGCCGCGCTGTCCCCGACCTTCCTCACCGAGGAGGACGTGCCCGCCGAGACCGTCGAGTCGGAGAAGCGCGTCGCCGAGGAGACCGCCCGCGCCGAGGGCAAGCCGGAGAAGATCATCCCGAACATCATCGCCGGCCGCCTGAAGGGCTACTACAAGGACGTCGTCCTGCTCGACCAGGACTTCGCCAAGGACTCCAAGAAGACCGTCGGCAAGGTGCTCGAGGAGGCCGGGGCCACCGCCACCGCCTTCGCGCGCTTCCGCGTCGGCGCCTGAGACCGGCCGCCGGGCAGCGCCCGGCACCGACCACGAGGGAGGCTCCCCGTCCGCGGGGGCCTCCCTCCGTCGTGCGGCGCCCGGCTCCCGGGCCCGGACGACGGCGGGGCCGGCCCCCGGTGCCCCGCCCGGCGTTCTGTATGCTGAGGAGGGCCCGTCCCGCCTCCCCCGCACGCCCCCGTGCGGGCGGCAGGACCCGCGCCCGCCCACACCGCACCGTCGTCGCCGGGAGGAACCCATGCCCACCACGTCCGCCTCCGAGATCCAGGACGAGGCACTGCGCATGAGCAGGGACCCGCGTGCCACCCCCACGCGCCGCCGGGTGCTGCTCAAGCTCTCCGGGGAGGTCTTCGGCGGCGGCTCGATCGGCGTGGACACCGGTGTGGTCCGCGACATCGCGGAGCAGATCGCCGCGACCGTCGGCCGCGTCGAGACCGCCATCGTCGTCGGCGGCGGCAACTTCTTCCGCGGTGCCGAGCTCTCCCAGGCCGGCATGGACCGCTCCCGCGCCGACTACATGGGGATGCTGGGCACCGTCATGAACTGCCTGGCGCTGCAGGACTTCCTCGAGCAGTGCGGGGTCGACACCCGCGTGCAGTCGGCGATCAAGATGGAGCAGGTCGCGGAGGTCTACATCCCCCGCCGGGCGATCCGGCACATGGAGAAGGACCGCGTGGTGATCTTCGGCGCCGGCGCCGGGCTGCCCTACTTCTCCACGGACACCGTCGCGGCCCAGCGCGCGCTCGAGGTGCACGCCGACGAGGTGCTCATGGCCAAGAACGGCGTCGACGGCGTCTACACCGCCGACCCGCGCACCGACCCGCACGCCGTGCGCCTGAACTCCCTCACCTACGACGACGCCCTCGCCCGCGACATCCGCGTGATGGACCAGACGGCCTTCAGCCTGTGCCGGGACAACGACGTCACGATGCGCGTGTTCGGCATGGAGGGGCAGGGCAACGTCACCCGCGCGATCCTCGGCGAGCAGATCGGCACCCTCGTCACCGCCTGAGCCGGGTCCGGCCGGGGCCCGGCGGGCCCGGCGATAGACTGGCCGGAGCACCCGACCGCGCGCCGCAGGCGCCGGCACCGGCCGAGAACGACCCCGCGCGGGCACGCCGTGCGGAACCGACGAAGGAGCCTTGCGTGATCCCAGAGATCCTGTCCGAAGCGAAGACCAAGATGGCCAAGGCCGTCGACGCGGCGAAGGAGGACTTCGCGGCCGTGCGCACCGGGCGCGCCAACCCCTCCCTGTTCTCCGGGCTGCTCGTGGAGTACTACGGCACGCCGACCCCGCTGCAGCAGCTGGCCTCCTTCCAGAACCCCGAGGCCCGCACGCTGCTGATCACCCCCTACGACCGCTCGGCGCTCAACGACATCGAGAAGGCGCTGCGCAACTCCGACGTCGGGGCGAACCCCGCCAATGACGGCAACGTCATCCGTGTGGTCATGCCCGAGCTGACCGAGGAGCGGCGCAAGGAGTACGTGAAGATCGTCGGGCACAAGGCCGAGGAGGCCCGCGTGTCCGTGCGCAACATCCGCCGCCACGCCAAGGACCAGGTCGAGAAGCTGGTCAAGGACGGCGAGATCGGCGAGGACGAGGGCAAGCGCGCCGAGAAGGACCTCGACGGCTCGACCCGCAAGCACATCGAGCAGATCGACGAGCTGCTCAAGAACAAGGAAGCCGAGCTGCTGCAGGTCTGATGTCCGACCCGTCCCGCGCGCCGCACCGCGGGACGGGGACCTCCCCGGCGAGCCCCGGGCAGGCCCCCGTCCCGGGGGCGCCCGCCGCCCCGGAGCCGGCCCGCCGGCACACCGCGCCCTCGCGGGCGGGCCGGAACCTGCCCGCTGCCGTCGGGGTGGCCGCGGTCCTCATCGGCACGCTGCTCGTGGGCCTGTTCCTCCAGCCCCTCGTGCTCGCGCTGCTGGCCGGCGTGGCCTCCGGCATCGGCGTGTGGGAGGTCGGGCGCTCCCTGCGCTTCCGCGGCATCCACATCCCGCGCGTGCCCGCCGTCGCGGCCGGGATGCTCATGCCCCTGGCCGCGTTCGCGGGCGAGGGCGAGGCCCTCATGATGGCCGTGATCGTCGGCCTGACCCTCGTCATCGTCTGGCGGGCCCTCGGGCGGCGGGAGGGGATGATCCTCTCCGTCATGGGCTCGGTCTTCGCCCTCGTGTGGGTCGGCTTCCTGCTGAGCATCGCCCTGCTGCTCTACCACACCGAGGGCGGGCCCCTGAAGGTGCTCACGGTCATCCTCGTGGCGGTGGGCTCGGACACCTTCGGCTACGCGGTCGGCGTGGTCTGGGGCCGCCACCCCATGGCCCCGCGGATCAGTCCCAAGAAGTCCTGGGAGGGCTTCGCCGGGTCCCTCGGCGGATCGGTGCTGGTGGGCGTGCTGTGCGCCGTGCTCCTGCTCGACCACGCCTGGTGGGAGGGCGCCGTGCTGGGTCTCGTGCTCGTGTGCGCGGCCACCCTCGGGGACTTCTCGGAGTCCATGGTCAAGCGCGAGCTCGGCATCAAGGACATGGGCACGCTCCTGCCCGGCCACGGGGGCGTGATGGACCGGATCGACTCCATCCTCTTCGCCGTGCCCGCCGGCTACCTGCTGTTCGCCCTCTTCGCGGCCGTCTGAGCGGGGAGCTGCCGACCGTGTCCAGCGAGCCCCCCGGCGCGGCCCCCGCTCCGCCCGTGCTGCCGCGCTGCCCGCAGCACGAGTCCGGCTACGACCCCGCACCGGTCGACGCCCTCCTGGCCGCCGTCGCGCGGCGCCTCGCCGCCGGCCCCGCCGCACCCGGGCCGGGCGTGCCCGGCCGCGACGGACGCGGGACCTGCGCACCCGACGACGGCGTGCCCGACGACGACGTGCGCGAGGACGGCGTGCCCGACGACGGCGCGCCCGGCCGCGAGGGACCCAGCCCCGGTGCCCTCCGGCCTGCTCCGGACACCGCGGCGGGAGCCGCCCCCGGCCCGGGGGAGCGGCCGGTGATCACGAGCGCGGCCGTGCGCGCGGCGGTCTTCGACGCCGTCCTCGGCGGCTACCGCACCGGCCCCGTGGACGAGGCGCTGGCGCGCGCGGAGGAGGAGCTCGCCGCGCTGGAGCGCACTACCTGCGTGCGCGCCCACGGGGCGGCGGCGTGGCGGGCGCGCACCGACGAGCTCGCCGCCGTGCTGCGGGGGCGCCTCGAGCGGCCCCGCACGCAGCGCTTCCGCCGGCCCGCGCGCGTGCGCACCCGCGGCTACTCGGCCGCCCACGTCGACGTGCTGTGCGAGCGCGTCGCCGAGCGCCTCGCCACGGGGACCGGCCCCGACGCCGCCGCCGTGCGCGAGGCCGTCTTCCCGCCCGCCCACGGCGAGCGCGCCTACGAGGAGCAGCAGGTGGACGCCTTCCTGGACCGGGTCGTCGAGTACCTCCTCGCCGTGCGCTGACCACCCTTCCCGGGGCCGCTGTGTATACACGGTGCGCACGGTTCAGTCCAGAAAGCTCCGCAGGAGTGTCTTCTTGCCGCCGGTTCCGCCTTTTCCGGCAATTCGTCTTGCCCCTCTGCATACAAAGTGCGTACTGTGGTGCGCATCACACGAGGGAGGAGCCCCATGTCCCACCAGCCGCACGTCGGCGCCGCGGATCCCGCCGCGGGCGTCGACTTCCCGACCGCGCAGCGGTCGCCCGAGTTCCAGGAGCTGCGCCGGACGCACCGCAGCTTCGTCTTTCCGCTCGCCGTCGCGTTCCTGGTCTGGTACCTGCTGTACGTGGTCCTGGCCATGTACGCGCCGGACCTGTTCACGATCCGGGTGATCGGCAACGTCAACCTGGGCGTGCTGCTCGGGCTGCTGCAGTTCGTCACCACCTTCGCGATCACGGGCGCGTACGTGTCCTTCGCCAACCGCAAGCTCGATCCCAAGGCCACGGCGATCCGCGAGGACCTCGAGTCCCGCCAGGCGGGCGCCGCCGGTCGTCCCGGACAGGAGAACTGACCGATGCCCCACCTGTACACCGCGGCCGCGCCCCTGGTCCCGGCCGCCGCCACCGAGACGGTCGGCACCCCGTGGATCAACATCTCGATCTTCGGCGCCTTCGTCCTCGTCACCATGGTCGTCGTGTTCCGGGCCTCGAAATCCACGCAGACGGCGGCCGACTACTACGCCGGCGGACGCGGCTTCACCGGCACCCAGAACGGCCTGGCGATCGCGGGCGACTACCTCTCGGCGGCGTCCTTCCTGGGCATCGTCGGCGCCATCGCGGTGCAGGGCTACGACGGCTTCCTCTACTCCATCGGCTTCCTCGTGGCCTGGCTCGTGGCGCTGCTGCTCATCGCGGAGCTGCTGCGCAACACGGGCAAGTTCACCATGGCGGACGTGCTCTCCTTCCGCCTGCGCCAGCGCCCCGTGCGCGTGGCCGCCTCGATCTCCACGCTCGCGGTCTCCGCCTTCTACCTGCTGGCCCAGATGGCCGGCGCCGGCGCGCTCGTGTCCCTGCTGCTGGGCATCGGCTCCAAGGCGGGGCAGTCGCTGGTGATCGTCGTCGTCGGCGCGCTGATGATCGTCTACGTCCTCGTGGGCGGGATGAAGGGCACCACCTGGGTGCAGATCATCAAGGCCGTGCTGCTCGTCACCGGCGTGGCCGTGATGACGGTGTGGACCCTGGCCCTGACCGGCTTCAACTTCTCCGAGCTGCTCGGCGAGGCCGTGGCCACCTCCGGCAACCCGGAGATGCTCGAGCCCGGCCTGAAGTACGGCGTGAGCGAGACCAGCAAGCTCGACTTCATCTCCCTGGGCCTGGCCCTGGTCTTCGGCGCCGCCGGCCTGCCCCACGTGCTGATGCGCTTCTACACGGTGCCCACCGCCAAGGAGGCCCGCAAGTCCGTGGTCTGGGCGATCGCCCTGATCGGCCTGTTCTACCTCTTCACCCTGGTGCTGGGCTTCGGCGCGGCGGCCTACATCGGCGCCGAGCGCATCCAGGCGGCCCCGGGCGGGGTGAACTCCGCGGCACCGCTGCTGGCCTTCGAGCTCGGCGGCCCGCTGCTGATGGGCATCATCGCCGCCGTGGCCTTCGCCACGATCCTCGCGGTCGTCGCGGGCCTGGCCATCACGGCCTCGGCCTCCTTCGCCCACGACATCTACACCAGCGTGATCAAGAACGGCGACTCGGACCCCCGCCAGGAGCTGAAGGTCGCCAAGACCACCGTGGTCGTCATCGGCATCGTCTCCATCCTGGGCGGCATCGGCGCCCAGGGGCAGAACGTCGCGTTCCTCGTGGCGCTCGCCTTCGCGGTGGCGGCCTCGGCCAACCTGCCGACGATCCTCTACTCCCTGTACTGGAAGGGCTTCACGACCCGCGGGGCCGTGTGGTCCATGTACGGCGGCCTGATCATCTCGGTGGGCCTGATCATCTTCTCCCCGGTGATGTCCGGCACGGAGACCTCGATGATCCCGGGCGCCGACTTCGCGTGGTTCCCGCTGCAGAACCCGGGCATCGTCTCGATCCCGGCGTCCTTCCTCCTCGGCTTCATCGGCTCCGTCACGGAGCGGCGCGTCGAGGACCCGGTCAAGCAGTCCGAGATGGAGGTGCGCTCCCTCACGGGCATCGGCGCCGAGAAGGCCGTCTCGCACTGACCCACCCGCTCCCACCTGGGACGACGCACAGCCCGCCCGGAACCCCGTTCCGGGCGGGCTGTGCCGTTGCACATCCGTGAAGAACAGGGCACTGACTTTCAGGTACTGTGGAGTCAGCGGCTCAGGGAGTTCACAGCTTCCGGGGCCGGAGACCGCACAGGACCACGCAACACGAAGGGAAACTGACATGGGAATTCTCGGTTGGATCGTCCTCGGCCTGATCGCCGGCGCGCTCGCGAAGCTCATCATGCCGGGCAACCAGGGCGGCGGCATCATCGTCACCATCGTCCTCGGCATCGTCGGCGCCCTGCTGGGCGGCTTCCTCGGCTCGCTCATCGGCATCGGCAGCATCGACAGCTTCTGGGACCTGGGCACGTGGATCACCGCGATCGTCGGCGCCCTGATCGTCCTGTTCATCTGGGGAGCCGTCACCGGCCGCAAGCGCCACTGACACCCGCACCCGGATCCACGGGGCCCCGCACGCCGGCGACGGCGCGCGGGGCCCCGCCGTCGTCCCGGGACCGGCGGCCGGACCCGACACCCGCCCCGGCAGGGGAGGGCCCCGGGGTGGGGAATACTGGGACCCATGACCTCCCCCGCCGCCCCCCGCACCCGCCCGACCCCCGAGCTGCAGGCCCTGGCCGCCGCGGGCCCGCGCCGGATCGCCGTGCTGGGCGCCACGGGCTCCATCGGCACGCAGGCGCTCGACGTCGTGCGCGCCGCCCGGGCCCTGGACGGGGGCGGCCCCTTCGAGGTCGTCGCCCTCGCGGCCGGGGCCGGGCGCCTCGAGCTGCTCGCCGAGCAGGCCGTCGAGACCCGCGCGCAGGTCGTGGCCACGAGCGGCACCGGCGTGGACGCCGACCGGCTCGCCCGCCTGATCGCCGAGCGCGCGGGCGCCGCGGGCGCGGGCTCCTGGCGCCCGGAGATCCTCCACGGTCCCGGCGCCGCCGCTGCGGCCGCCGCCCACCCGGGCACCGATCTCGTGCTCAACGGCATCACCGGCTCGATCGGGCTGGCCCCCACGCTGGCCGCCCTGCGGGCCGGGCACCGGCTCGCCCTCGCCAACAAGGAGTCCCTCGTGGCCGGCGGGGCGCTCGTGCGGGAGGCGGCCGCGGCCACCGGCGACCCGGACGCGATCGTGCCCGTGGACTCCGAGCACTCCGCCCTCGCCCAGGCCCTGCGCGGGGGCACCGCCGCGGAGGTCGACCGGCTCGTGCTCACCGCCTCCGGCGGGCCGTTCCGCGGCCGCACCCGCGCCGAGCTCGAGGCCGTGACCCCGGAGGAGGCACTGCGCCACCCCACCTGGGACATGGGCCCGATGGTCACCACGAACTCCGCGACCATGGTCAACAAGGCCCTCGAGGTGCTCGAGGCCCACCTGCTCTTCGACGTCCCGCTCGAGCGCATCGACGTGGTGGTCCACCCCCAGTCGGTCGTGCACTCGATGGTCCAGTTCGTCGACGGCTCCACCCTCGCCCAGGCCTCCCCGCCCGACATGCGCCTGCCCATCGCCCTGGGCCTCGCCTGGCCGCACCGCGTGCCGGGGGCGGCCCGGCCCTGCGACTGGACCCGCGCGGCCACCTGGACCTTCGAGCCGCTGGACGCCACGGCGTTCCCCGCCGTCGAGCTGATCAAGGCCGCGGGGGAGCGCGGGGGCACCTTCCCGGCCGTGTTCAACGCGGCCAACGAGGAGGCCGTCCACGCCTTCCACGCCCGGCGCATCGGCTTCCCCGGGATCGTCGACACCGTGCGCGCCGTGCTCGAGGACCACGACGAGGACGGACCGCTCACGCTCGAGGCCGTGCTCGCCGCCGAGGAGCGGGCCCGCCGGCTCGCCCGCGCGCTCCTCTCCCGCTGAGGGCCGCACCGGTCCCGGCGACGGGGACCGGACCCGCCGTGCTAGTCTGTCGTCCGGATGACGAGTCCCAGCACCGAGCCCTGGCTTGCTGGGCGGCAACCCTCTCCCGTAGTGGGGTGCCCCAGGTGAACCATCCGGCCACGGCCGACGACGGCCGGCGGCAAGTACGGCTCGACGCCCGCCGCGCTCCGCACCGCGCGCCGATCGACCGTGGCCGCCGGACCCCGGCCTTGCTGACCTCCGCACATCACGGATCCACGGAAAGGCACCCCATGCGATCGCAGCGCCTCCCCCTCCTCGCCCTGGCCACGACCCTCGGCCTCACCCTCACCGCCTGCGGCGGCTCCGCCGAGGAGTCCTCCGGCGAGGGCGCCCTCGCCGACGGCAAGGTCACCATCGGGGTGGTCGGCACCGACCCCACCCACGACGCCCTCAAGCAGCTCGCCGAGGAGCAGGGGATCACCGTCGAGTACGTCGACTTCTCCGACTACAACCAGCCCAACCCGGCCACCGAGTCCGGCGACGTGGACATGACCTGGTTCCAGCACATCCCCTTCCTCGCCGACTACAACAACTCGGCGGGCGGGTCCATCACCCCGGTCGGCTCGACCTCCATCTACCCCCTGGGCCTGTACTCCAACCAGTACGACTCCGTGGAGCAGTTCCGGGAGGGCGACGAGATCGCCGTCCCCAACGACGCCGTGAACCTCTCCCGGGCGCTGATCGTGCTCGAGTCCGCCGGGCTGATCGAGCTCACGAGCGACACCCTCATCCCCACGGAGCTCGACGTCGACACCGAGGCCTCGAAGGTGCGCGTCACCCCGGTCTCCGCCGAGCAGACGGTGCTCTCCCTCGACTCGGTCGCCGGCTCCGTGATCAACAACGACTTCCTCTCCCGGGCCGACATCGACCCGAAGTCCGCCCTGGCCCAGGACGACCCCGAGGCTGAGGGCTCACGCGCCTACGTCAACCTGTTCACCACGACCGAGGAGCTCGCCGACGACGAGACCCTCAAGCAGGTGGCCGGCCTCTACCATGAGCAGCCCGTGATCGACGCGGAGATGACGGAGACCAAGGGCACCGCCGTGCCGCTGCAGCTGGAGCAGGAGGAGCTGCGCGAGCTCACCGAGCGCTACCAGCAGGAGCTGAAGGACCAGCAGAAGTGAGCGCGGCCGAGCCCGGCCGGCCGGGCCCGCCCGGGCGCCCCGGTGAGGTGCTCGTGTCCTTCCGCGAGGTCTCCAAGGTCTTCCGCACCGGCAGCGGGCGCGCCGCCCGCGAGGTGCGCGCCGTCGACGACGTCACCCTCGACGTCCACCGCGGGGAGATCTTCGGGGTGATCGGCTACTCCGGCGCCGGCAAGTCCACCCTCGTGCGGCTGATCAACGGCCTCGAGCCCGTCACCAGCGGCTCCCTGACCGTGGCCGGCGTCGAGGTCGCCGGGCGCACCGAGACCGAGCTCGCCCCGGTGCGCCGGGACATCGGGATGATCTTCCAGCAGTTCAACCTCTTCACCTCCCGCACCGTGGCCGGCAACGTCGAGTACCCGCTCAAGCGCGCCGGCTGGGACAAGGAGCGGCGCCGGGAGCGGGTCGCGGAGCTGCTGGAGTTCGTGGGCCTGGCCTCGCGCGCCGGCAACTACCCCGAGCAGCTCTCCGGCGGGCAGAAGCAGCGCGTCGGCATCGCCCGCGCACTGGCCACGAGCCCCGAGCTGCTCCTCGCCGACGAGTCGACCTCGGCCCTGGACCCGGAGACCACCCAGGAGGTCCTCCAGCTGCTCCAGCGGGTCAACCGCGAGCTGGGCATCACGATCGTGATCATCACCCACGAGATGGACGTGGTGCGCACGATCGCCGACCGTGTGGCCGTGATGCAGGACGGCCGGGTCGTGGAGCACGGCCCCACCGTCGACATCTTCGCCCGCCCGCGCACCGAGACGGCCCGGCGCTTCGTGTCCTCGGTGATGCACACCGTCCCGGACGAGCGCGACCTCGAGCGGCTGCGCCGGGCCCACCGGGGCCGGCTCGTGATCGTCGACGTCGGCGACGGCATCGACATCGGCGGCCCGCTCTCCGACGGCGCCGCCCACGGGGTGCGCTTCACCATCGCCTACGGGGGGATCAGCGTGCTGCAGGAGCAGTCCTTCGGCTCGCTGACCCTCGAGCTGACCGGCCCGGACCCGGCCGTGCAGGACGTGGTCGAGCAGCTGGCCCGGGTCACCGAGGTGCGGGAGGTGGCGGCGTGAACAACGACTGGTCCCTGCTCGGGCCCCAGCTGCTGAGCGCGCTGGGGGAGACCCTCTACATGGTCGCCGCGACCCTGCTGCTGGCGGGGGTGCTCGGCATGGTCGTCGGCGTCGGGCTCTACGTCACCCGCCGCGGCAACATCCTGGAGAACCGGGCGGTGCACTCGGCGATCAACGTCGTCGTGAACTTCGTGCGGCCCATCCCGTTCATCATCCTGCTCGCGGCCCTCGGGCCCCTCACGCAGAACGTCGTCGGCACCCGGCTGGGGCCGAACGCGGCGATCTTCGCGATGACCATCGGGGCGATGTTCGCCGTGGCGCGCATCGTGGAGCAGAACCTCATGAGTGTGGACCCCGGCGTCGTCGAGGCCGCCCGTTCCATGGGCGTGTCCCGGTGGCGGATCATCACCACCGTGATCCTGCCCGAGGCGCTCGGCCCGCTGGTGCTCGGCTACACGTTCCTCGTCATCGGCATCACCGACATGTCCGCCATGGCCGGTGCGATCGGCGCCGGCGGCCTGGGCGACTTCGCGCTGCGGCTGGGCTACCAGCGGTTCAACGACGAGGTCACGTGGGCGGCGGTCGCCGTGATCGTGGTGCTGGTCCAGCTGGTCCAGTTCGCCGGCAACCACCTGGCCCGGCGCATCCTGCGCCGCTGAGCGCACCGGGCGCACCGACGGCCGGCCCCACCCGCGGAGGGAGGGGCCGGCCGTCGTCGTCCCCGGCTCCCGGTCCGCTCCCGGCCCCGGTCCGGGCGCCGCCCGGGCCGATGGTGCACACTGGTTCCCGCCGTGCCCCGCACGGCACCGCCCCGGCGCCCGCCGCGGGCGCCCGACGACCCCGGAGGTCCCCGGATGGGCACGGCCCTGTTCCTGGTGGGCGTGGTGCTGGCCGCCGTGGCCATCGCCGCCTCGATCGCGCTGCACGAGCTCGGCCACCTGGTGCCCGCCAAGCTGTTCGGGGTGCGCGTGACCCAGTACATGGTCGGCTTCGGGCGCACCCTCGTGTCCGTCCGGCGCGGGGAGACCGAGTACGGTCTCAAGGCCGTCCCGCTGGGCGGCTACGTCGCGATGGCCGGGATGTACCCGCCGGCCGCGGACGGCGCCCCTGCCGTCGCCTCCCGCACCGGCTTCCTGCAGCAGCTCGCGGCGCAGGCCCGCACCGCGGACGAGGAGCGCACCGGCCCCGCGGGGGACGGCCGCGAGTTCCACCGCCTGCCCGTGTGGCAGCGGGTCGTGATCATGCTGGGCGGGCCCGTGATGAACCTGCTGCTGGGCACCCTGTGCCTGACCGTGCTGCTCACCGGCTTCGGCACCCCCACCCCGACCACCACGGTCGCGTGGGTCGCCGAGTGCGTGGTGCCCGCCGAGCAGCAGGCCGCCGGGCGCACCGAGTGCGGCCCCGGGGACCCGCCGGCCCCCGCCAACGCCGCCGGGCTGCGCCCGGGTGACGTCGTGACCGCCGTCGACGGCGCGCCGGTGGGCTCGTGGACCGAGCTCACCGAGCGGATCCGGGACCGGGCGGGGAGCCCGACCACCGTGGTCCTCGAGCGCGGGGACCGCACCGTCACGGCCGAGCTCACCCCCGTGGCCACCTCCCGGCCGGTCCTGGACGCCACCGGCGCCGCGGTGACCGGGGAGGACGGGCAGCCGCGCTACGAGGACGCCGGGTTCATCGGCATCAGCCCCACCAGCGAGCCCGTCCGGCAGCCGGTCGGGGAGGTCCCGGGCGCGGTCGCCGAGGCGCTGGGCCGGATCGCCGGGGTGGTCCTGCACCTGCCCGAGCGGGTGGTCGAGGTGGGCCGCGCCGCCTTCGGGGACGCCCCCCGGGACCCGGACGGGCCGATCTCCGTGGTCGGGGTCGGCCGCATCTCCGGGGAGATCGCCGCCCACGAGGAGATCGCGCTGCGGGACAAGGCGGCCTCGCTGGTCGGGCTGGTCGGCTCCGTGAACCTGGCCCTGTTCGTCTTCAACCTGCTGCCGCTGCTGCCCCTCGACGGCGGGCACATCGCCGGGGCCCTGTGGGAGCAGCTGCGCCGCGGCAGCGCCCGCGTGCTCGGCCGCGCGGACCCCGGGCCCTTCGACCCGGCCCGCCTGCTGCCCCTCACCTGGACCGTGGCCGCCCTGATGATCGGGGTCTCGGGGCTGCTGGTCTACGCCGACGTCGTGGCCCCGGTGCAGCTGTTCTGAGCGCCCCGGGTGGGGCGGGCACGGGGTCGGGGTCGTCACACCGTCCACCGCCCCCGGGGACCCATGGGGCACAATGGAGGACGACGACGGGCCCGCCTGCGGGCCCCGCTGCCACCGCTCGACGTCCCCGCCCTCGACCTCTCGGAGGAACTCCTTGACCCCGGTCAGCCTCGGCATGCCCGCCGCGCCCCAGCCCGTCCTCGCCCCCCGCCGGAAGACCCGGCAGATCCGGGTCGGGTCCGTCGGCGTCGGCTCCGACTCGCCGGTGAGCGTCCAGTCGATGACCACGACCCCCACCACGGACATCAACGCGACCCTGCAGCAGATCGCGGAGCTCAACGCCGCCGGCTGCGACATCGTCCGGGTGGCCTGCCCGTCGCAGGACGACGCCGACGCGCTGCCGATCATCGCGAGGAAGTCCCCGATCCCGGTGATCGCCGACATCCACTTCCAGCCCAAGTACGTCTACGCCGCGATCGACGCCGGCTGCGCCGGGGTGCGCGTGAACCCGGGCAACATCCGCAAGTTCGACGACCAGGTCGGGCAGATCGCCCGCGCCGCCAAGGACGCCGGGGTCTCGATCCGCATCGGTGTCAACGCCGGATCGCTCGACCAGCGGATCATGGACAAGCACGGCAGGGCCACCCCCGAGGCCCTCGTCGAGTCCGCCGTGTGGGAGGCGTCGCTGTTCGAGGAGCACGACTTCCACGACTTCAAGATCTCCGTCAAGCACAACGACCCCGTGACGATGGTCCGCGCCTACCAGCTGCTCGCCGAGCGCGGGGACTGGCCGCTGCACCTGGGCGTGACCGAGGCCGGCCCGGCCTTCCAGGGGACCGTCAAGTCCGCCACGGCCTTCGGCGCGCTGCTCTCCCAGGGCATCGGCGACACGATCCGGGTCTCCCTCTCCGCCCCGCCGGTGGAGGAGGTCAAGGTCGGCGCGCAGATCCTGCAGTCCCTGGGCCTGCGCCCGCGCAAGCTCGAGATCGTCTCCTGCCCCTCCTGCGGCCGCGCCCAGGTGGACGTCTACAAGCTCGCCGACGAGGTCACCGAGGGCCTCGAGGGCCTCACCGTGCCGCTGCGCGTGGCGGTCATGGGCTGCGTGGTCAACGGCCCGGGGGAGGCCCGCGAGGCCGACCTCGGCGTGGCCTCCGGCAACGGCAAGGGCCAGATCTTCGTCAAGGGCGAGGTCGTGCGGACCGTGCCCGAGGACCGGATCGTGGAGACGCTGCTGGCCGAGGCCCACCGCATCGCCGAGGAGATGGCCGCCGAGGAGGACGCGGAGACCGCCGGCCCCGCCGGGCCCGTCGTCACCGTCGGCTGAGCAGGACCGGGACGAGGGCGCGGAACGGGGGAGCGGGGCCGTGAGGACGCAGGGCAGGCTCGCGCAGCGGCTCGTGCCGGCCGGGGAGGTGGACGAGGCCGGGCTGGACCGGCTGCTCGACGCCGACCCGGTCGCGCACGCGTTCGTCGCCGCCCACGTCGACGCCCACCGCGCGAGCCGGGGCGGGCGCGTCCCGCCCGTGCTCGGCACGGCCGGGCCCGACGGCGTGCTCACCGGCGCCTGCTGGGTCGGCACCAACGTCGTGCCCGTGGCCCTCGACGAGGAGGGCATGGACCTCGTGGCCGGCCACCTGCGCCGCGGCGGCTCCCGGCACGCCTCCCTGTTCGGCCCCGCCGAGCCGGTCACCGGCCTGTGGGAGCGGCTGCGGCGGTCCTGGCCCCGGCCCTTCGACGTCCGCCCCGTCCAGCCGCTGCTCGCCCTCGACCACGACCCCGCCGTCGAGGCCCACCCCGGGGTGCGCACGGCCGGGCCCGAGGACCTGGCGGCCGTGCTGCCCGCCAGCATCGCGATGTTCGAGGAGGAGGTCGGCTACTCGCCGACCGCCGGCGGGGACCGCGGCTACCGGGACCGGGTGCGGGGGCTCGTGGAGTCCGGGCGCTGCCTCGTGCTCACCGGGGAGGACGGCCGCGTGGTCTTCAAGGCCGACCTCGGCTCCGTCGCCCGGGGCGTGGCCCAGGTCCAGGGCGTGTGGGTCGACCCGGCCCACCGCGGCCGCGGGCTGGCCGTGCCCTGCATGGCCGCCGCCGTGCGCCTGGCCCGCCGCCGCACCCCCGTCGTGAGCCTCTACGTCAACGACTTCAACGCCCCCGCCCTGGCCACCTACGCCCGCGTGGGCTTCGCCCGCGTCGGGACCTTCGCCACCGTCCTGCTCTGAGCGCGGACCGGGCGCCCGGCCGCCCGGCGGGGGTGTAGATTTGACCGGAATCCGCGGTGCTCCGGCGCCGCCCGACCCCACCACGCCCCGGGCCCGGCACCACCGTGCGCCGCCCTCCCCGGGAGAAACGGAGCCCACGTGGCGCTGCGCCTCTCCTCACTGTTCCTGCGGACCCTGCGCGAGGACCCGGTCGACGCCGAGGTCGACAGCCACCGCCTCCTGGTCCGCGCCGGCTACATCCGCCGCGCCGCCCCGGGGATCTACACGTGGCTGCCGATGGGACTGCGGGTCCTCGGGAAGGTCGAGCGGATCGTGCGCGAGGAGATGGACGCCATCGGCGGCCAGGAGGTGCACTTCCCCGCGCTGCTGCCCCGGGAGCCCTACGAGGTCACCGACCGGTGGACCGAGTACGGCGAGAACCTCTTCCGGCTCAAGGACCGCAAGGACGCGGACTACCTGCTCGCGCCCACGCACGAGGAGATGTTCACGCTGCTCGTGAAGGACCTGTACTCCTCGTACAAGGACCTGCCCGTGACCCTGTACCAGATCCAGACCAAGTACCGCGACGAGGCCCGCCCGCGCGCCGGGCTGCTGCGCGGGCGCGAGTTCGTCATGAAGGACTCCTACTCCTTCGACGTCGACGACGCCGGCCTCGACGAGTCCTACGCCCGCCACCGCGCCGCCTACGTGCGGATCTTCGAGCGCCTCGGCCTGCCCGTGGTCGCCGTCTCCGCCCAGTCCGGGGCCATGGGCGGGTCCCGCTCCGAGGAGTTCCTGCACCCCACCGAGGTCGGCGAGGACACCTTCGTGCGCTCGCCCGGGGGCTACGCGGCCAACGTCGAGGCCGTCACCACGGTCGTGCCCGACGAGCTCGACCCGGGGGCCGCCCCGCCGGCGCGCGTGCTGGAGACCCCCGACAGCCCCACCATCGAGACGCTCGTCGAGCGCTCCAACGAGCTGCACCCGCGTCCGGAGGGCCCGTGGACGGCCGCCGACACCCTCAAGAACGTGGTGCTGGCCGCCGTGCTGCCCGACGGCACCCGCCGGCTCGTGGCCGTGGGCCTGCCCGGGGACCGGGCCGTGGACCTCAAGCGCATCGAGGCGGGCCTCGGCGCCGCCCTCGAGGTCTCCGGGGAGCTGCTCGTCGAGCAGGCCACCGACGAGGACCTGCGCGCGTGCCCGCTGCTCGTCAAGGGCTACATCGGCCCGGGCCTGGCCCCCGACCAGGCCGTGCTGGGGGCGGACTCCGGCACCGGCATCCCCTTCTTCGTCGACCCGCGCGTGGTGCGCGGCACCCGCTGGGTCACCGGCGCGAACGTCTCCGGCAAGCACGTCTACGACCTCACCGCCGGGCGCGACTTCACCTGGGACGGCGTCCTGGAGTGCGCCGAGGTCCGCGAGGGCGACCCCGCCCCGGACGGGTCCGGGCCCCTGGAGGCCGCCCGCGGCATCGAGATGGGCCACATCTTCCAGCTCGGCCGCAAGTACGCCGAGGCCCTCGGGCTGAAGGTCCTGGACCGCAACGGCAAGCTCGTCACGGTCACCATGGGCTCCTACGGGATCGGCGTCACCCGCGCCGTCGCCGCCCTCGCCGAGGCCTACCACGACGACAAGGGCCTGGTGTGGCCCCGCCGCGTCGCCCCCGCCGACGTCCACGTCGTGGCCACCGGCAAGGGCCCCGAGGTGCTCGAGGAGGCCGAGCGCGTCGTCGCCGAGCTCGAGGCCGAGGGCCTCGAGGTCCTCTTCGACGACCGCCCCAAGGTCTCCCCGGGCGTGAAGTTCGGCGACGCCGAGCTGCTCGGCGTCCCGACCGTGCTCGTCGTGGGCCGCGGCCTGAAGGACGGCGTGCTCGAGCTCAAGGACCGCGCCAGCGGCGCCGCCGAAGACGTCGCCCGGGAGGCCGTCGCCGCCGTGGTCGCCGCCGCCGTGCGCGGCTGAGCCCCGTGGCGGCCCTCGGGGACCTGCTGGGCCCCTCGGGACTCGCCCAGGCCGACCCCTCGGTCCTGCTCCTGCTCGCCGCCGCCGGGCTCGCCGCCGGCTTCGTCGACGCCGTGGTCGGCGGCGGCGGGCTGCTCCAGCTGCCCGTGGTGCTCATGGTCCCGGGCATCAGCCCGGTCCAGGCGCTGGCGACCAACAAGCTGGGCTCCGTCTTCGGCACCGCCACCAGCGCCCTGACCTACTACCGCCGCACCTCCCCGGACCTGCGCACCGCCCTGCCGATGGCCGGGGTGGCGCTCACCGGCAGCTTCGGCGGGGCGGCCGTGGCGGCGGCGCTGCCGGCCGAGGTGTTCCGCCCGGTCATCCTGGCCGCGCTGCTCGCGGTGCTGCTGTTCACCGCCGCCCAGCCCACGGTCGGGCAGCTGACGCAGCTGCGGCACGCGGGGGCCCGCCACTACGGGACGGCCGTGGCCATCGGCGCGGTGATCGGCTTCTACGACGGGGTGATGGGCCCGGGCACCGGGTCCTTCCTCGTGATCGCCATGGTCACGCTGATGGGCTACAGCTTCCTCGCCGCGAGCGCCAAGGCCAAGATCGTCAACCTCGCCACGAACGTCGGGGCCCTGGTGTTCTTCTTCGGCCACGGCTCGGTGCTGTGGGGCCTCGGCCTGGTGCTGGGGGCCGCCAACATGGCCGGCGGCTACCTCGGGGCGCGCACGGCGGTCGCCCGGGGCGGGCGCTTCATCCGCGCGGTCTTCCTCGTGGTCGTCTCCGTGCTGATCCTCAAGCTCGGCCTGGACGTCCTGCGCGGGGCCTGAACGGCCCCGCGCCCGCCCGCCGCCGTCACGGCCCGGCCGGGTCCTCGCGGACGATCCCGGGCAGGGCGTCCACCGCCCCGGTGAGCCCGGCCTCGAGGCCCGCGGCCCGGCGCAGGGACTCCAGCGCCCAGCACCGCTGCGCGGTCCCGCCGCGGCCCAGCACGTGGGCCGCGGCGGCCTGGACGTCCTCGGCGACCGCCACGGCCGCCGCCGCCGGGTCCTGCGCCCACCCGGGGGGCAGCACGTAGGCCCCGGCCCGCAGACCGGGATCGGCCGCCACGGCCGCCCGCGCGGGCGGGACCGCCAGCAGCTCCCGCAGCCCGTCCGCGGCGCCCACCGGCACGGCCGGGGCGCCGTCCGGGCCGGTCCCGCGGGCGGCCAGGGCCGGCAGCGCGTACACGGCCCGGTCCAGCGCCGACCACAGCACCGCGGCCGGGCCGGTGCCGTCGCCGTCGCGCCCGGGGTCGCACAGCGGGGCGGCCGGCCCGCCGGCGGTGTGCGCGGCGCCCACGGCGCGCGCCGCCGCCGCGGAGCCCAGGACCCGGGCCGTGGCGGGCTCCGGGACCGTCAGGGCGTCCCCGGCCAGGTCCCGGGCCGAGGCGGCGAGAAGGCCCGCGGCGCCGGCCGGTGCCCCGGCTCCGCCGGGTGCGGACCCGGTGTCCGGCCGGGGAGCCGGGGCGGGGGAGCGCGGGCGGTCCGCGGCCGCCGCCGCGCGCTCGTCGGGGGCGGGTCCGAAGGCCTCGCGCTGGGTCCGCAGGTCCGCCCGCAGCCGCTCGTCCGCCGCCGGGGTCCCCAGCGCCGGGGCGTCGAGCAGCTCGTCGGTGCCCTGCCACGCCCGGGCGCGGGCGGTCTCGGCCGCGGGCACGGGCCGGCCGCTCCCCAGCCACCACCCGGCGGCCAGGCCCGCGGCCAGCAGCAGCGCCAGGAGGGCCGCCACCACCGCCGCCGGCCGGGGGCGGCGGGAGCGCGGGACGGGGTGGTCCACGGGGCGGCTCCTGGAACGGGGAGGAACGGGCGAGGGCCCGGGCCGGGGGTGGGGGCCGGGCGCGCGTTCAGCATAGGATCTCCAGGACCGGGCCGCCGGCAGCGCCGCCCGCGCGCCCCGGCGGCGTCCCGGGCAGGACCGACAGAGCACCCAGGAGGAACCCGTGAGCGAGCACAGCACCACCGGCCCGGAGTCCCGCGACCGCCTGAGCGCGCTGCTCGGGCCCGTCGTCGAGGCCTCGGGGCTGGTCCTGGAGGACGTGGCGCTGAAGACCTCGGGCACGGGCCTCGTGCTGCAGGTGCTCGTCGACCTGCCGGAGGGCCTCGAGGGCGGGGTGGACCTCGACCGGATCGCGGAGGTCTCCCGGGCGCTGTCCGAGGAGCTCGACCGGGAGGACCCGGTGCCGGGCTCGGCCTACGAGCTCGAGGTCTCCTCCCCGGGCGCCACCCGCGAGCTGAGCCTGCCGCGGCACTGGCGCCGCGCCGTGGGGCGTCTGGTGCGCGTGAACCCGGTCGAGGGGGAGAGGTTCACCGCCCGGCTGCTGGAGGCCGGCGAGGACGCGGTCGTGCTCCAGCGCAGCCACCAGGCGAAGAAGGGCATGCCCCCGCGCCTGCTCGAGCCCGAGCGCTGGGCGCTGGCGGACGTGCGCCGGGCCCGCGTGGAGGTCGAGTTCACCGACTGAGCCGGTGCCCGGCGGGCGAGTGTAGGATGGCCCGTTGACACCGCGGCGCCGCACGGCGCCGCACTGGGCAGCGCCCATCGAGTGCAACGACACGGAACGTGCGCACACGGCCCCCGGCAGCGCTCCGTCCCCCGCGGCGGTGCGCTGCTGCGTCTGCCGGGGGCCGACACGCGAGGAAGGCCGGACATGGACATCGACATGAGCACCCTCCGACTGCTGGAGCGTGAGCGCGACATCCCGGTGGACCTGCTCATCCCCACGATCGAGCAGGCCCTGCTGCTGGCCTACCAGAAGTCCCCGGGCGCGCTGCCGGGGGCGCGGGCCGAGATCGAGCGGCGCACCGGGCACGTGACCATCTGGGCGCCCGAGCTCGACGAGGAGGGCAACGCCGTCGGCGAGTTCGACGACACCCCGGCCGGGTTCGGGCGGATCGCCGCCTCCACGGCCCGGCAGGTCATCCTGCAGCGGCTGCGCGACGTCGAGGACGACGCCGTGCTGGGCCACTTCAAGGGCCGGGAGGGCGAGCTGGTCTCCGGGCAGATCCAGCAGGGGCACAACCCGCACATGGTGCAGGTCGACCTCGGCACCGTCGAGGCCGTGCTGCCCCCGCACGAGCAGACCCCGGGGGAGAAGTACCCGCACGGGGCGCGGATCCGCGCCTACGTGGTGGAGGCCAAGCGCGGGATGAAGGGCCCCTCGATCACGCTCTCCCGCTCCCACCCCGACCTCGTGCGGCGGCTGTTCGAGATGGAGGTGCCCGAGCTCGCCGACGGCACCGTCCAGATCATGGCGGTGGCCCGCGAGGCGGGGCACCGCACCAAGATCGCGGTGCGCGCCACCCGGCCGGGCCTCAACGCCAAGGGCGCGTGCATCGGCGAGATGGGCTCGCGCGTGCGCGCCGTGATGAACGAGCTGCACGACGAGAAGATCGACATCGTCGACTTCTCCGAGGACCCGGCCCGCTTCATCGCCAGCGCCCTGTCCCCGGCGAAGGTCTCCCGGGTCGAGGTCCTCGACGAGCGGGGCCGGTCCTCCCGGGCGGTGGTCCCGGACGACCAGCTGTCGCTGGCCATCGGCAAGGAGGGCCAGAACGCCCGCCTCGCCGCGAAGCTGACCGGCTGGCGGATCGACATCGTCCCCGCCTCCCGGCACGGCGCCGGCGCCTGAGCCCGGGAGGGACACCCGCCCGCCCCGCCCGCCCGCTCCGTCCGGGCCCGGGCGGGGCGTCCGCGCGCCCAGGATTCGGCCTGGGGGCCGCACCGCGATAGACTGGTCAGCGGTCAGACCGTTGGTGGTCCCTGTCCGGCGCCGGGCGACCGCGCCACCGGGGCGTCCCGACGTCCCGGCACGCAGCCGCCAGGGCAGTGAGGAGAGCGAACGCGAAGTGAGCGCGACCTCCCGCCGCACGTGCGTCGGATGCCGGACCACCGAACACCCTGACCAGCTCGTACGTGTGGCGACCGAGACGACCGGGAACGGCCCGCGGGCCGTCCTCGACCCGTCCGGGCGCCTCGGCGGTCGCGGAGCCTGGCTCCACCCCTCCCTCGAGTGCCTCACCACGGCCCTGCGCCGGCGCGCCTTCGGGCGGGCCTTCCGGGGCCCGGTGGACACGGAGGACCTCGCCGCCGAGCTGGACGCCCTGCTGTCCTCCCGGACGGCCCCGCGACCGGGCGCACGAGTGCCGACCACGGCCGTCCCCGGACGGCAGCCCGCACGGTCCGACCGGACCGAGGACCACGTCCCCCGGCGGGCCGGAACTGGAAAGCGAGTCAGAGAACCCATGGAAAACCGATGAGTGCCCAGCGATGAGCGCCTCGTTGTGCTCTGCCAACGGCCTCCCGCGTCCCCGCGCCGTCGTCGACGGCCGGACGGGCTCAGGGAGCCTCAACGGAAAATAACTGGTTCGTGCCTGTTTCGGTGCGGACCGAGACAGGAGAGAAGTGGCCAAGCCCCGCGTTCACGAGCTCGCGAAAGAGCTCGGAATAACGTCCAAGGAAGCGATCTCCACGCTTCAGTCACTGGGTGAGTTCGTCCGAGGCGCGTCCTCGACCGTCGAGCCCCCGGTCGCCAAGAAGCTCCGCTCAGCGTTCGCCGGCAAGGCCGAGCGCGCGGCGGAGCCCAAGTCCGCGCCGAAGCCCGGCACCAAGCCGGCCCCGAAGCCCGCCACCGGCGCCCGCCCGGGTGCCGGCACCAAGGCCGGTGCGCCCGCCCCGGGCGCCGCGGCCCCGAAGCCCGGCGACAAGCCCGCCCCGCGGTCCGCCGAGCCCACGGCCGAGCGCCGTGCCCCGCAGCCCCCGGCCGCGGAGCGCCCCGCCCAGGACCGTCCGGCGCCCGAGCGCCCGGGCACCTCGCGGCCCGCCCCCGGCGGCCGCGCGCCCAGCCCCGGCCCGCGCCCGGGCAACAACCCGTTCGCGGCCCAGCAGGGCATGTCCCGGGGCGGCTCCGCGCCGCGTCCGGGCGCGCCCCGCCCCGGCGGCAGCGGCCCGCGCTCCCAGGACGGCGCACCCCGCCCCGGCGGGCCCCGTCCCGGTGGCCCGCGTCCGGGCAACAACCCGTTCGCGGCCCAGCAGGGCATGCGCTCGGGCCGTCCGCAGGGCCAGGGCGGTCCCCGCCCGCAGGGCGGTGCACCCCGTCCGGGCGCGGCCGGCCCCCGCCCGCAGGGCCAGGGCGGCCCGCGTCCCCAGGGCGGTCCCCGCCCCGGCGGCCCGCGCCCCAGCCCGAACATGATGCCCGGGCACACCACCGGTGTCGCCCCGATCGGCTCCCGCCCCAGCGGCGGGGGCGGCGGTCCCCGCCGCGGCGGCCCCGGTGGCGGCGGCGGGTTCTCCCGTCCCGGCGGCGGCCCCGGCCGCGGCGGCCGCGGCGGCACCCAGGGCGCCTTCGGGCGCGGCGGTGCCCGCGGCAAGCAGCGCAAGTCGAAGCGGGCGAAGCGCCAGGAGCTCGAGCAGATGAAGGCCCCGACCGTCGGCGGCGTCTCCGTGCCCCACGGCGACGGCACCACGGTCGTGCGGCTGCGCCGCGGCGCGTCGCTGACGGACTTCGCGGAGAAGATCAACGCGAACCCGGCCTCGCTGGTCACCGTGCTCATCACGCTCGGCGAGATGGCCACGCAGACGCAGTCCCTCGACGAGGAGACCTTCCAGCTGCTCGGCGCCGAGCTGGGCTACAGGATCCAGGTCGTCTCCCCGGAGGACGAGGAGCGCGAGCTCTTCGAGTCCTTCGACATCGACCTCGAGGCCGAGGCCGCGGCCGAGGGCGACGACGTCCTCGAGGCGCGCCCCCCGGTCGTGACGGTGATGGGCCACGTCGACCACGGCAAGACCCGCCTGCTCGACGCGATCCGCAACACCAAGGTGATCGAGGGGGAGGCCGGCGGCATCACGCAGCACATCGGCGCCTACCAGATCGAGACCGAGGTCGACGGCCAGGACCGGCAGATCACGTTCATCGACACCCCGGGCCACGAGGCGTTCACCGCCATGCGTGCCCGCGGTGCCCAGGTGACGGACATCGCCGTGCTCGTGGTCGCCGCGGACGACGGCGTCATGCCGCAGACGGTCGAGGCGCTCAACCACGCCCAGGCCGCCGGCGTGCCGATCGTGGTGGCGGTCAACAAGATCGACAAGCCCGAGGCGAACCCGGACAAGATCCGCGGCCAGCTCACCGAGTACGGCCTGGTCCCCGAGGAGTACGGCGGCGACACCATGTTCGTCGACGTCTCCGCGCGCCAGAACCTCAACATCGACGACCTGCTGGACGCGATCGTGCTGACCGCCGACGGCGCGCTCGAGCTGCGGGCGAACCCGGCCAAGGACGCCCGCGGCGTGGCCATCGAGGCCAACCTCGACAAGGGCCGCGGCGCCGTCTCCACCGTGCTGGTGCAGTCCGGCACGCTGCACGTCGGCGACGCGATCGTGGCGGGCGCCGCCTACGGGCGCGTGCGGGCGATGTTCGACGAGAACGGCCAGGCCGTGGAGACCGCCGGGCCGTCGCGTCCGGTGCAGGTGCTGGGCCTCGACTCGGTGCCGCGGGCCGGCGACACGTTCATCGCGACCCCGGAGGAGCGCACCGCGCGCCAGATCGCCGAGAAGCGCCAGGCCGCGGACCGCAACGCCCAGCTGGCCAAGCGCCGCAAGCGGATCACCCTCGAGTCCTTCGACGAGGCGGTGGCCCAGGGCAAGATCGACACGCTCAACCTCATCATCAAGGGCGACGTGTCCGGTGCCGTCGAGGCCCTCGAAGACTCGCTGCTCAAGATCGACGTGGGCGACGAGGTCCAGCTGCGCGTCATCCACCGCGGTGTGGGTGCGATCACCCAGAACGACGTCAACCTGGCGACCGTCGACAACGCCATCATCATCGGCTTCAACGTCCGTCCCGCCGAGCGCGTGACGGAGCTGGCCGACCGCGAGGGCGTCGAGATGAAGTTCTACTCGGTGATCTACAACGCCATCGACGACGTCGAGAACGCGCTCAAGGGCATGCTCAAGCCGGAGTACGAGGAGGTGTCGCTGGGCACCGCGGAGATCCGCGAGGTCTTCCGCTCCTCCAAGTGGGGCAACATCGCCGGCGCCTACGTCACGAAGGGCATCATGCGCCGCAACGCCAAGGCCCGGCTCGTCCGGGACGGCAGCGTGGTCGCGGAGAACCTCACGATCGAGTCGCTGCGGCGGTTCAAGGACGACGCCACGGAGGTCCGCGAGGGCTACGAGTGCGGTGTCGGCCTCGGGTCGTTCAACGACATCCGCGAGGGCGACGTCATCGAGACGTGGGAGATGCGCGAGAAGCCGCGCACCTGACCCGTCCACGGGCCCCGCGCACCGCGCGGGGCCCGTTCCCCCGGGGCGTGCGGGCGGCACCCGCCCGCACGCCCCGGGTCCCGTCCGACCGACCCCAGGAGCATCCACCATGGCCGACGCCCCACGCGCCGCCCGACTCGCCGACCGCATCAAGGTCGTCGTCGCCCAGGCGCTCGAGCGCCGGGTCAAGGACCCCCGGCTGGGGTTCGTGACCGTCACCGACGCCCGCGTCACCGCCGACCTGCAGCACGCGACCGTCTACTACACCGTCTTCGGCACCGCCGAGGAGCAGGAGGCCACCCGCGCGGCCCTCGAGTCCGCCAAGGGCGTGCTGCGCAGCGAGGTGGGCCGCAACATCACGGCCCGCCTGACCCCGACCCTGACCTTCGTGGCCGACGAGGTCCCCGTCAACGCCCAGCACCTCGAGGAGGTGCTGCGCGCGGCCCGCGAGAAGGACGCCGAGGTCGCCGCCCGGGCCGCGGGCGCGAGCTACGCCGCGGGCGAGGACCCCTACCGCCGCCCGGCCGAGGAGGACGACGAGTCCTCCGAGGACCGCTGAGCGGGTCCGGCCGGGTGAGCCGCGCACGCCCGGAGGTCCCGGCCCCCGACCCGTCCCTGCCCGTGCCCGCCGGGCTCGTGGTCGTGGACAAGCCCGCCGGCTGGACCAGCCACGACGTCGTCGCCCGGCTGCGCCGGCTGGCCGGCACCCGCAAGGTCGGCCACGCCGGCACGCTGGACCCCATGGCCACCGGCGTGCTCGTGGCCGGCATCGGCAGCGCCACCCGTCTGCTGACCTACGTCGTGGGCCAGGACAAGACCTACGAGGCCGTCCTGCGCCTGGGGGTCTCGACCGTGACCGACGACGCCGAGGGCGAGCCGACCGCCGTCGCCGACCCCGCGGCCGTCGCCGCCCTGACCGACGGGGCCGTGACCGCCGCCGCGGCCCGGCTCACCGGGGACCTCATGCAGGTCCCCGCGTCGGTGAGCGCGATCAAGGTGGACGGCCGGCGCGCCTACGCCGAGGTCCGCGCCGGCAAGGACGTCGAGCTCGCCGCCCGCCCCGTGACGGTGCACGCCTTCGACGTCCACCGGATCACCCGCACGGACGACGGCGCCGGGCACCCCGTGGTCGACGTCGAGGCCACCGTGACCTGCAGCTCCGGGACCTACGTGCGGGCGCTGGCCCGCGACCTCGGCGCCGGCCTCGGCACCGGCGGGCACCTCACGGCGCTGCGCCGCACCCGCGTCGGCGCCCTCGGGCTCGAGCACGCCGCGACCCTCGAGGAGCTCGCCGCCCACGTGGCCGCCGGCCGGCCCCTGCCCGTCACCGCCCCCGAGGAGGCCGCCGCCGGGCTGTTCCCCGTCCGCCGGCTCACCGCCGCGGAGGCCGGCGACCTCGCCCACGGCCGCCGGATCGGCCCCACCGCGGGCCCGGACGAGGCCGGGACCGGGGCCGTCACCGCGGGCCTGGCCCCCGACGGGCGGCTCGTGGCCCTGCTGCGCGACCGCGGGCTGCCCGGCGAGCGCACCGCCAAGCCCGAGCTCGTGCTGCTGCCGGGGGAGCGCTTCGACGGCGGCCCCGGAGCGGGGGAGGAGCGGTGATGCCGGGCGGCTGGGACTGGTGGTTCTGGACCGCCGCGGTCCTGGGCGCGGTCTCCGCGCTGGTGTGCACCGTGCAGGCCCTGCGCGGGCGCCGCCCGGACGACCTCACCCAGGGCTCCGTGCTGCTGCTCGAGGCCTTCCTGCTCGTCTACGCGGCCGGTTCGGTGCTCATGCACCTGCTCGGGCCCGGCCCCACCGGCTCGGCCCTCGAGTACTGGGGCTACCTGCTCACGGCCCTGCTCGTGCCGGCAGGGACCTTCGTGTGGTCCCTCGTGGAACGCTCGAGCTGGTCGAACTGGGTGCTGGCGGCGGCGGGCCCCGTCGTCGTCGTCATGGTCTACCGGATGAACGTGATCTGGTACTACCAGTGAGCCGCCCCGACCCCGTCCCCGTCCCGTCCGCGCAGGAGCCGACCCCGTGACCACAGACCGCGAGACCCCGCAGGCCCGCCCCGGCGGGCGCTCCCGCCTCCAGCAGCGCTTCGGCCCCCGGACCGGCGCCGTGCGCACCGACGCGAAGGCCTCCGGCTTCGGCCGGCTCGTCGTCGTGGTCTACGGGGTGTTCTCCCTCTCCGCCGGGGTGCGCTCGCTCTACCAGATCCTCACCGACTTCCCGGCGGCGCCCCTGCCGTACCTGCTCTCGGCGCTGGCCGCGGCCGTCTACGTCCTCGCGACCGTCGCCCTGGCCCGCCCCGGCGCCCGGTGGCACCGGGCGGCGACCGCCGCCGTGCTGGTCGAGCTCGCCGGCGTGCTGGGCGTCGGGCTGCTCTCGGTGCTCGCCCCGCAGCTGTTCCCGGAGCAGAGCGTGTGGTCGCACTTCGGCGCCGGCTACGGCTACGTCCCCCTCGTCCTGCCCTTCGTCGGCCTCGTGTGGCTGTGGCGCTCCCGCCCCGGCCGCCCCCGCGCCTGACCCGAACCCCGACCTGCACAGGAGCCCGCCCATGCCCGCCCTCCTCGCCGGCGCCGAGCACTACGACGTCCCCGTGCTCGACGACGGCACCGTGCGCCTGCGCCGGCTCGAGCCGCGCGACGTCCCCCAGTTGGCGCTCAACTGCGCCGACCCCGCGGCCGCCGAGTTCACCACCGTCCCGCTGGGCTACACCGAGGACGACGCCCGGTGGTACGTCGGGCAGTTCGTGCCGGAGGCCTGGCGGGCCGGGCGCGAGTACAACTGGGCGGCCGTGGACGCCGCCACCGACCGGCTCTGGGGCACCGTGGGCCTCAACGCCCTGCGGGGCACCACCGCCGACGTCGGGCTCAACTTCGGCCCCCACGCCCGCGGCACCGGGGCCGCCGAGGCCGCCTGCCGGCTGCTGCTCGACCACGCGTTCCCCGCGCTCGGGCTCACCTATGCTTACTGGATGGCCAAGGTCCCCAACTGGGCCAGCCGGAAGCTCGCGTGGAAGCTCGGCTTCCGGTCCCCGGTGCGGATCGACGGGTTCATGGAGCAGCGCGGCGCCTCGGTGGACGCCTGGATCCTGACCCTCGCGGCCGGCGACCCCCGCACCCCCACCACCGCCTGGGACGGACCGCCCGCCCCCGGGAGCGCGGGACCGGAGCGGCGGCCGTGACCGCCGCGCCCGCCCGCACCGCCGGCCCCCACCGCCGCCCTGTCCGCCCCTGCGAGGAGAACCGTGTTCCGCTGGCGCAAGCTCACTGACGTCCCCCCGGGCACCGGCCCGTCCGTGGTCACCATCGGCAACTTCGACGGCGTCCACCGGGGGCACCAGCAGGTGATGCGCCGGCTCGTGGCCACCGCCCGCGAGCGCGGCTGGTCCTCCGTGGTCGTGACCTTCGACCCGCACCCCGCCCAGGTGCACCGGCCCGGGGCCCACCCCGGGCTGATCATGGGCACCGAGGACAAGCTCGACGCCCTGGAGGACACGGGCGTCGACGCGGTGCTCGTGCTGGAGTACACCCCGGAGCTGGCCGCGCAGACCACCGAGGAGTTCGTGCTCGGGGCCCTGGTCGGGCCCCTGGGCGCCCGGTGCCTGGTCGTCGGCTCCGACACCCGCCTGGGCCGGGACAACACCGGCAACGTCGACACGCTGCGGGCGCTGGGGCGGCGCCACGGCTTCGAGGTCGTCGTCGTCGACGACCTGCTCGACCCCGCCCCCGAGGCCGACGCGCACGCCCCGGAGGCCGTCGCCGGGCGGCGGTGCTCCTCCACGTGGATCCGCTCCTGCCTGCAGGCCGGCGACGTCCGGGCCGCGGCCCGGCTGCTCGGGCGCAACCACCGGGTGCGGGGCGAGGTCGTGCACGGGGCGGCCCGGGGCCGGGAGCTGGGCTACCCGACGGCGAACCTCGCCCCGGACGCGGTCGGGTTCGTCCCCGCCGACGGCGTCTACGCCGGGTGGCTCGTCGACGCCCACGGCACCCGGTGGCCCACGGCGATCTCCGTCGGGTCGAACCCGACCTTCGAGAACGTGCCCCGCCAGGTCGAGGCCCACGTGCTCGACCGCCCGGAGGAGCCGGTGGAGGACTTCGACCTCTACGGCCAGGAGGTCGCGGTGGAGTTCGTGGAGCGGCTGCGCGGGATGGTCGCCTACGAGGGCGTGGACCGGCTCGTGGCGCAGATGGACGACGACGTCGCCCGCGCCCGGCGGATCCTCGCCGCCGAGGCCTGAGCCGGCCCCGGGGCGGTGCCGCCGGGGGCCGGCCCCGGCCTCACATCTCCTCGTGCTCGTCCGGGTCGTAGCCGGAGGCGCTCAGGCCCGTGTGCAGCAGCCGCATCCGGTGCATCTGCTCCTCGTCCAGCTCCCAGTCGAGCACGTCGAGGTTCTCCGCCATCCGCTGCGGGTCCGAGGTCTTGGGGATCGGGACGGTGTGCGACTGCAGGTGCCAGCGCAGCACCACCTGCGCCGGGGTGCGCCCGGTCCGCCGGGCGATCCGCTCGATCCACGGGTGCTGCAGGATGTCCGTCTTGCGCCCCAGCGGCGACCACGCCTGGGTGATGATCCGGTGCTCCTCGTGGAAGGCCCGCAGCCGCTCCTGCTGGTACTGCGGGTGCAGCTCGACCTGGTTCACCGCCGGGGTCTCCCCGGTCTCCGCCACGAGCCGGCGGATGTGGGCGGGCGTGAAGTTCGACACCCCCACCGAGCGCACGAGGCCCTCGTCGCGCAGCCGCAGCATCGTCCGCCACGACTCGACGTAGCGGTCCACGGAGGGGTTGGGCCAGTGGATGAGGTAGAGGTCCGCGTGGTCGGTGCCCAGCCGCCGCAGCGACCCCTCGAGGGAGCGGCGCACCGAGTCCGTGCCGTGGTCGCGGCCCGGCAGCTTGGTGGTGACGAACACCTCCGAGCGCGGGACGCCCGAGGCGGCGATCCCGCGGCCCACGCCCGTCTCGTTGCCGTAGTTCACGGCCGTGTCCACCATCCGCCAGCCGCGCATCAGGGCCTCGGCGACGTCCGCCTCGGCCTGCGCGTCGTCCATGGGGTAGGTGCCCAGCCCGATCACCGGGATGCGCCGGCCGTCCCGCATCACGTGCGTGCGGTCCGCCGGGACCGTGCCCACCTGGTCTTTCGTGCTCACGCGCTGCTCCTCGCTGTGCTCGCCGTCAGTGCTGTCCCCACCCATCCTCGCCCATTCCCGGCCGATCGGGGACTCCCCGGCCCCGGCGCGCCCGGGCCGCGGCTGGGGTGCGGCGGGACCGTCCGCTAGACTGGACGGCGGTCCGACTGCAGTCCGTGGTTGTCGGACCCCCGGGCCCGCCCGGGACCCGGGGACGAACCCGCCGCCCGGGCCGCACGGTACTGACTCGAACGGAGTTATCACGTGGCACTCGACGCCGCCGTCAAGCAGCAGATCATCACGGAGTACGCGACCCACGAGGGCGACACCGGTTCGCCCGAGGTGCAGATCGCGGTGCTGACCCGACGGATCTCGGACCTCACCGAGCACCTGAAGCAGCACAAGCACGACCACCACACCCGCCGCGGCCTGATGGCCCTGGTCGGTCGCCGCCGCCGCATGCTGACCTACCTGCGCGACACCGACATCACGCGCTACCGCTCGCTCATCGAGCGGCTCGGCCTGCGCCGCTAGTCCGGTCCCGGCGGCGCCCTCCTCCCCGGGGGGCGCCGCCCGCCCGGCCCGCACCGGGCCGGGCGGCACTTGCAGGACCACCGAAGCACGATCCAGAACACCAGCACCCAGGAGGGGACCTCCGCGCGGACCACGTCGCGGTCCTCGGTAGTGATCTCCGGAACCCGGACGGCCCACGGCCGCCGGTGGTCCGTGGATCTCGATCGAAGACCGGGTGGCCGCGGGACGTCCCGCCGCACACGAAACGGAGGTGACCCGTGGAGGGTCCCGAGATCCAGTACGCCGAGGCCGTCATCGACAACGGCTCCTACGGGAAGCGCACCGTGCGCTTCGAGACCGGCCGGCTCGCCAAGCAGGCCGCCGGCGCCGCCCTCGTCACCATCGACGAGGACACCACCCTGCTCTCCGCCACCACGGTGGGCAAGTCCCCGCGCGAGGGCTTCGACTTCTTCCCCCTGACGGTGGACGTCGAGGAGCGCATGTACGCCGCCGGGCGCATCCCCGGCTCCTTCTTCCGCCGCGAGGGCCGCCCCTCCACGGACGCGATCCTCACCTGCCGGCTGATCGACCGCCCGCTGCGCCCCGCCTTCGGCAAGGGCATCCGCAACGAGGTCCAGGTCGTCGTCACGGTCCTGTCCATCAACCCGGACGAGATCTACAACACCGTGGCGATCAACGCCGCCTCGATGTCCACCTCGCTGTCCGGGATGCCCTTCCAGGGCCCCATCGGCGGCGTGCGCATGGCCCTGATGGCCGGCCCGGGCGGGACCCACCAGTGGGTGGCCTTCCCGAAGCACTCCCAGCTCGAGAACGCCGTGTTCGACATGGCCGTGGCCGGGCGCGTGGTGACCGGCGCCGACGGCACCGAGGACGTCGCGATCATGATGGTCGAGGCCGAGGCCACCGACAACTCCTGGGAGCTGATCAAGGCCGACGGCGCCGTGGCCCCCACCGAGGAGCTCGTGGCCGAGGGCCTCGAGGCCGCCAAGCCCTTCATCAAGGCCCTGTGCGACGCCCAGGCCGACCTCAAGGCGCGGGCCGCCCGGCCCGCCCTCGAGCTGCCCCGCTTCGGCGGCTTCGGCGACGACGTCCGCGACGCCGTGGCGCAGGCCGCCGGCACCCGGCTGGCGGAGGTCTACTCGATCGCCGGCAAGCAGGAGCGCGAGGCCGCCACCGACGAGCTGCACCACGCCGTGCTCGCCGAGCTCACCGGCGAGGGCAGGCCCTTCGCCGACCGCAAGGACGAGGTCAACGGCGCCTACCAGGCCCTGACCAAGCACACCGTGCGCCAGCGGATCCTCACCGAGCAGGTGCGCATCGACGGCCGCGGGCTGACGGACATCCGCCAGCTCACCGCCGAGGTCGAGGTCCTCCCGCGGGTGCACGGCTCGGCGATCTTCGAGCGCGGCGAGACCCAGATCATGGGCGTGACCACGCTGAACATGCTCAAGATGGAGCAGCAGATCGACTCGCTGTCCCCGGTGAAGACCAAGCGCTACGTCCACCACTACAACTTCCCGCCGTACTCCACCGGCGAGACCGGCCGCGTGGGCTCGCCCAAGCGCCGCGAGATCGGCCACGGCGCCCTGGCCGAGCGGGCCATCACCCCGGTGCTGCCCTCCCGCGAGGAGTTCCCCTACGCGATCCGCCAGGTCTCCGAGGCGCTGGGCTCCAACGGCTCCACGTCGATGGGCTCCGTGTGCGCCTCGACCCTGTCGCTGCTCAACGCCGGCGTGCCCCTGCGCGCCCCGGTCGCCGGCATCGCCATGGGCCTGGTCTCGGACGAGGTCGACGGCGAGACCCGCTACGCCGCCCTGACCGACATCCTCGGCGCCGAGGACGCCCTCGGCGACATGGACTTCAAGGTCGCCGGCACCGCCGAGTTCGTCACCGCCATCCAGCTCGACACCAAGCTCGACGGGATCCCCTCCTCCGTGCTGGACGCCGCGCTGACCCAGGCCCGCGAGGCCCGCCTGCACATCCTCGAGGTGATGACCGGCGCGATCAGCGAGCCCGACGAGATGAGCGAGTTCGCCCCGCGCGTGATCTCCGTGACCGTGCCCGTCTCCAAGATCGGCGAGGTCATCGGCCCCAAGGGCAAGATGATCAACCAGATCCAGGAGGACACCGGCACCGACATCTCCATCGAGGACGACGGCACCGTCTACATCGGCGCGACCGACGGCCCCTCCGCCGAGGCGGCCCGGGCGGCGATCAACGCGATCGCCAACCCGCAGGTCCCCGAGGTCGGCGAGCGCTACCTGGGCACCGTGGTCAAGACCACCGCCTTCGGCGCGTTCGTGTCGCTGACCCCGGGCAAGGACGGGCTGCTGCACATCTCGGAGCTGCGCAAGCTCAACGAGGGCAAGCGCGTCACCGACGTCGAGGACGTCCTCGGCGTGGGCCAGAAGGTCCAGGTGGAGATCACCAAGGTCGACGACCGCGGCAAGCTCTCCCTCGCCCCCGTCGTGGCCGAGGAGCCGGGGGAGGCCGCCGAGGCCGAGCCCGCCGACCAGGACTGAGCCCGCCCCGGGCACCCGCCCGGGCCGAGCCCACCACCGCAGCACCGCGCAGCCTCCGGCTGCCGGACGAGCACAGGAGCAGATCTCCCGCATGACGGCAGTCGAGCTGCCGCTGGAGGCGGGCGGCCGCGCCCCGGGGTCCACCCCCGGGCCGGGCGCCCGCCTCTCGGCGGTTCCCCCCACCGGATTCACCCACACCCTCCACGAGGGGGAGGGCGGCAGCGCCGTCCGGCGCACGGTGCTGCCGTGCGGGACCCGCGTGCTCACCGAGCGGATGCCCGGCCAGCGGGCGGTGACCGTCGGCTTCTGGGTGGGCGTGGGCTCGCGCGACGAGCAGCCCGGCCGCCTGGGCTCGACGCACTTCCTCGAGCACCTGCTGTTCAAGGGCACCGCCCGCCGCTCGGCCCTGCAGATCGCCGAGGCCTTCGACGAGGTCGGCGGGGAGTCCAACGCGGCCACCGCCAAGGAGCACACGTGCTACTACGCCCGCGTGCTCGCCGAGGACCTGCCGATGGCGGTCGACGTCATCACCGACATGGTCGCCTCCGCCGTGCTCGACCCCGAGGAGCTCGAGCGCGAGCGCGGGGTGATCCTGGAGGAGCTGGCGATGGACAAGGACGACCCCGAGGACGTCGCCTTCGAGGAGTTCACCCAGCGCGTGCTGGGGGAGCACCCGCTGGGCCGGCCCATCGGCGGGACCCCCGAGGAGATCCTCGCCGTGCCCCGCGACGCCGTCGTCGAGCACTACCGGCGCCACTACCGGCCCGAGGCCCTCGTGGTGACGGCGGCCGGCGGGCTCGAGCACGAGGTGGTCGTGGCGCTCGTGGCCGAGGCCCTCGAGCGCGCCGGCTGGGACCCCTCCCGCCCGGCCGCGCCCGTGCCCCGGCGCGAGCGCACCCCGGCGCTGCTGGCCCCGGCCTGGGGCGAGCACGTCCTGGACCGGCCCGTCGAGCAGGCCAACGTCGTCGTGGGCCGGCCCGGGATCGTCGCCGGCGACGACCGGCGCTTCGCGATGACCGTGCTCAACGCCGCCCTGGGCGGGGGGATGTCCTCCCGGCTGTTCCAGGAGATCCGGGAGCGGCGCGGACTGGCCTACAGCACCTTCTCCTTCTCCGGGGCCTACTCCGACGCGGGCTACTTCGGCATGTACGCCGGGTGCCTGCCCGCCCGCACGGGCGAGGTCGTGGCGCTGATGACGGGCGAGCTCGAGAAGCTCGCCGCGCACGGGCCGGCCCCCGAGGAGCTGCGCAAGGTCGTCGGCCAGCTCGGCGGCGGCACGGTCCTGGCGCTGGAGGACACCGGCTCGCGGATGTCGCGGCTGGGCTCGGCCGAGCTGAAGGCGGGGGAGTTCCTGGACCTCGACGAGTCGCTGCGGCGCGTGCGCGCCGTCACCGCCGAGCAGGTCCGCGAGCTCGCCGCCGAGCTGGCCGAGGGCCCCGTGGTCACCACCGTCGTGGCGCCGGCGCGCCCGTGAGCACCGTCTAGAGTGGGGACCATGACCGAGCGCACCGCACCCGTCCCGCCGCCCCCCGGACCCGCCGGCTCCCCGGAGGACCCCGCCGACCTGCGCGTGGCCGTGCTCGGCGCCCGCGGCCGGATGGGCAGCGAGGCCGTGCAGGCCGTGCGCCGCGCCGAGGGCCTGCAGCTGGTCGCGGAGCTCGGCTCGGAGGACTCCCTCGAGGCTCTCGTGGCCGCCGGCGCGCAGGTCGTCGTCGACCTCACCGTGCCCTCGGCCACCGAGGCCAACGTGCGCTTCGCCGTCGAGCACGGCATCCACGCCGTCGTGGGCACCACGGGCTGGGACGAGGAGTCCCTCGACCGGCTGCGCGCGCTGCTGGAGCGCCACCCCGGCACCGGCGTGCTGATCGCCCCCAACTTCTCCATCGGCGCGGTCCTGGCCATGCGCTTCTCCGCCCTCGCCGCCCGCTTCTTCGAGTCGGTCGAGATCGTCGAGCTGCACCACCCGGACAAGGTCGACGCCCCCTCGGGCACGGCCGCGCGCACCGCGGCCCTGGTCGGGCGCGCCCGCCGCGAGGCCGGGGTGGCCCCGTCCCCGGACGCCACCCAGCAGGACCCGCACGGGGCCCGCGGGGCCGTGGTCGAGGACGTGCACGTGCACTCGGTGCGGCTGCGCGGGCTGGTCGCCCACCAGGAGACCCTGCTCGGCGGCACCGGCGAGCAGCTGACGATCCGCCACGACTCCTTCGACCGGATCTCCTTCATGACCGGCGTGGTCCTCGCCGTGCGCGAGGTCGGCTCCCGTCCCGGGCTCACCCACGGGCTCGAGGGCTACCTCGACCTGGGGCTGTGACCCCGTGAGCTCGGTGCGCACCTGGGGCTGGGCCCTGCTCGCCGCCGCCCTGCTGACGCTGTGGCTGCTCCCGATCCCCGGCGGGTCCAAGCTGTGGCTGCTCGCGGTCCTGGCCTTCGCCGGGGTCTTCACGCTGCTCGAGGCCGGCGGCCGCGACCGCGTGCTCGCGGGCGCCATGGTCGCCCTGCTCGTGGTCTACCTGGGACTGAGCCTGCACCGGGCGGTGCTGCTGCTGGGCACCGGGGGCTGGATCGCCACCGGCTTCGGCCTGGCCCTGCTCGCCCTGCCCGCCGTCGGCGCGTGGGCGATGGTGCGCGAGATCGCCTTCGGCGTGCGCACCGAGCGCATGGCCCGCACCCTCGAGGCCGAGGGCGGGCTGCCCGCCGACGACCTGCCCCGCACCCCCGGCGGCCGCATCGAGCGCGGCGCCGCCGACGCCCGGTTCGCCGAGGAGCGGGCCCGCACCGAGGCCGCCCCGGGGGACTGGCGCAGCTGGTACCGGCTCTCCCTGGCCTACGCCGCCGCGGGGGACCGCACGCGCGCCCGCTCGGCGATGCGCGACGCCGTGGCCCTGTCCCGGGGCCGGCCCGCCCGCAACGTCGGGCCGGCCGGCCCGGCCGGCCCGGCCGGCCCGGAAGGCTGAGCCCGTGGCCCCCACCGCCACCCCCGCGGCGCCCGCCCGCCCCCGCCGCGGCGCGGGGGCCCGCGCCGAAGCGGTACGCTGGCACCCATGACTGCTTCACCGGAGACCCCGCGCACCGACCGCCCCGCGGCCGAGGACCGGCCCCTGTTCGGGACCCTGCTCACGGCCATGATCACCGTCTTCGCCGAGGACGGCTCCGTGGACCTCGACGGCACCGTCGGCGTCGCGCAGCAGCTGGTCGACGACGGCTGCGACGGGCTCGTGGTGTGCGGCACCACCGGGGAGTACTCCACGATGACCGACGAGGAGAACCTCTCGGTGTTCCGCGCCGTCAAGGACGCCCTCGGCGGGCGCGTGCCCCTGCTGGCCGGCACCGGCTCCAACGACACCGAGCACTCCCGCCACCTGTCCCGGGAGGCCGAGAAGATCGGCATGGACGGGCTGCTCATCGTCACCCCGTACTACAACAAGCCCACCCAGGCCGGGGTGGAGGCCCACTTCCGCAGCCTCGCGGACTCCGTGGACCTGCCCATCATGCTCTACGACATCCCCGGCCGCACCGGCATCCCCCTCGAGCCGGAGACCCTGATCTCCCTGGCCGCCCACCCCAACATCGTGGCCGTCAAGGACGCCAAGGCGGACCTGTTCGCCGCGACCCGGGTGCTGGCCGAGACCGACCTGCTCTACTACTCCGGCGACGACGGCCTGACCCTGCCCTGGATGGCGATCGGCGCCGCCGGGCTGATCGGCGTCACCACGCACGTGGCCACCGCCCGCTACCGCGAGCTCGTCGACGCGGTGCGCGCCGGCGACCTGGCGACCGCCCGCCGGATCAACTTCGAGCTCGAGCCCGTGGTCCGCGCGACCATGACCCGGGCCCCCGGCGCCGTGGCCGCCAAGACGATCCTCACGTGGCAGGGCCGCCTGCCGCACCCCACCGTGCGCCTGCCGCACGTGCCCCTCACGCCGGCCGAGGCCGCCCTGGTCCGCGCGGACCTCGAGGGCTCCGTCCTCGCCGGCACCCTTCTCGAGACCATCGACTGAACGAAAGGGGTCTCATGACCCGATTCACCGCCGACCTCTCCGCGCCCCCCGCGCTCGGCAAGGACGTCCTGCGCGTCGTCCCGCTGGGCGGGCTGGGCGAGGTGGGGCGGAACATGACCGTGTTCGAGATCAACGGGCAGCTGCTCGTGGTCGACTGCGGCGTCCTCTTCCCCGAGGAGACCCAGCCCGGCGTCGACCTGATCCTGCCCGACCTCAACCACATCGTCGACCGGCTCGACGACGTCGTGGCCGTGGTCCTGACCCACGGCCACGAGGACCACATCGGCGCGGTGCCGTACCTGCTCAAGCGCCGCCCCGACATCCCCGTGATCGGTTCCCAGCTGACCCTCGCGCTGATCGAGGCGAAGCTGCAGGAGCACCGCATCAAGCCCTACACCATGGCGGTGCGCGAGGGGCAGGTGGAGCACCTGGGCGAGTTCGAGTGCGAGTTCGTCGCCGTGAACCACTCCATCCCGGACGCCCTGGCCGTGTTCCTGCGCACGAAGGCCGGCACGGTGCTGCACACCGGCGACTTCAAGATGGACCAGCTGCCCCTGGACGGGCGGATCACGGACCTGCGCCACTTCGCCCGGCTGGGCGAGGAGGGCGTGGACCTGTTCCTCACCGACTCCACCAACGCCGAGGTCCCCGGCTTCACCCCCACGGAGAAGCACATCGGCCCGGTGCTCGCCGACGTCATCGGCCGCGCCCCCAAGCGCGTGGTCGTGGCCTCGTTCTCCTCGCACGTCCACCGCGTGCAGCAGGTCCTCGACGCCGCCGCCGAGCACGGGCGCAAGGTCGTGTTCATGGGCCGGTCGATGATCCGCAACATGACCATCGCCGAGAAGCTGGGCTACCTCGAGGTCCCGCCGAACACCCTGATCGACCAGAAGCGCCTCGACGACCACCCCGACTCCAAGGTCGTCATCATGTGCACCGGCTCCCAGGGCGAGCCGATGGCCGCCCTGTCCCGGATGGCCAACGGCGACCACAAGGTCCAGCTCGACGAGGGCGACACCGTGATCCTCGCGTCGTCGCTGATCCCCGGCAACGAGAACTCCGTGTTCCGGATCATCAACGGGCTCATGCGCCTGGGCGCCCACGTCGTGCACAAGAGCAACGCCAAGGTGCACGTCTCCGGCCACGCCGCCGCCGGCGAGCTGCTGTACTGCTACAACATCGTCGAGCCCGAGTACGTCATGCCCGTCCACGGCGAGGTGCGCCACCTGATCGCCAACGGCAAGCTGGCCGAGGAGACCGGTGTGCCCACCGACCACGTGCTGTACGCGGTCAACGGCACCGTCGTCGACATGGCCGGCGGGCAGGTCCGGGTCACCGGGCAGGTCGAGTGCGGCGACGTCTACGTGGACGGCTCCTCGGTGGGGGAGATCACCGACGCCGACCTCAAGGACCGGCTGATCCTCTCGGAGGAGGGGTTCATCTCCGTCATCACGGTCGTCAACCGGGACACCGGCAAGGTCGTCACCGGCCCCGACGTCCACGCCCGCGGCGTGGCCGAGGACGACCGGGTCTTCGACGACATCAAGGTCAAGATCGCCGCGGCCCTCGAGGACGCGCTCTCCCACACCGGCAAGAACCACACGACCCAGCAGCTCCAGCAGGTGGTGCGCCGCACGATCGGGGCCTGGGTCTCCCGCAAGCTGCGGCGCAAGCCGATGATCGTGCCCGTCGTCATCGAGGTCTGAGCCCTCCGGCGGCCGGCGCCGGCCCCCTCCCGTCCGCGGTGCGACCCGGACGGGAGGGGGCCGTGGTCTACCCTGGGAGGCATGGCGACCCGTACTTCCCCCGCCCGCAAGGGCACCTCGACGTCGCGCGGCAAGAGCTCCTCCTCGTCCGCCCGCTCGACGGGGTCCTCCCGCGGCCCCGCCCGCTCCTCGCGGGCCCGCGGCTCCGCCGCGCGCACCCCGGCCCCCGCGCCGGGATCGGGCCCGGCGCGCGCGCTGGGCGCCGCCGTGCTGTGGTGCGCGCGCGTGGTCGCCGGGGCCTGGAACGGCGTGGCCCGCCTCGTGGGCGGGGCCGTGCGGCGGATGGGCACGCCCCGCACCGGGGTGCCCGCCGAGCGCACGCGCGACGGCGGGGCGCTGCTGCTGCTGCTGCTCGGGCTGCTCGTGGCCGCCGTCGAGTGGTGGAACCTGCGCGGGGCCGGCGCGGCGTGGCTGTCCGTGCCCGCCGAGACGGTCCACGCCGTGGCCGCCGGCAGCTTCGGCTGGACCGCCGTGCTCCTGCCCCTGCCGCTGACGGGCTTCGCCCTGCGCCGCTTCCGCCACCCGGAGGAGACCGCGGCGAACAACCGGATCGCGATCGGCCTCGCCGCCGCGGTCGTCGCCTGCGCCGGGCTGTCGCACCTGCTGGGCGGGCGCCCGCCGATGAGCCGCGGCCACGAGGCGATCAGCGCCGCCGGCGGCACCGTCGGCTTCCTGGCGGCCGACCCCCTCAGCGCCCT
This sequence comes from Kocuria flava, assembly GCF_001482365.1. NCBI lineage: Bacteria > Bacillati > Actinomycetota > Actinomycetes > Micrococcales > Micrococcaceae > Kocuria > Kocuria flava. Next base: position 1,892,724 of record NZ_CP013254.1, read on the forward strand.
CGTCACCCCGTTCGGGGCCGGCGCCGTGTTCGCGGCCGTGCTGGGGCTGTCCGTGCTGGTGGTCACCGCGACGCCCGTGAACCTCATCGTGCCGCGGCTCAAGCAGGCCTACTGGCGCCTGATGGGCCAGGACGGGCCCGTCTCCGCCACCGACCTCGCCGCCGACGCCCACGACCGCTCCTACCTCGAGCGCCACCACGGCGCCCCCGAGCCCACCCGCCGGCAGAAGCGCCGCGAGCGCAGGAAGGAGGCCGAGGCCGAGCGGCAGCGCGCCCTGGACGGCTACCGCGGCGACGAGGCCTTCGAGCGCGCCGTCGTCGAGGACGGCCAGGCCGTCGACGAGCAGGGCCGCACCCGCGTCTTCGACGTCGACTCCGGGGACCGCCCGGCCGCCGGGCCCCGGGCCCGGAAGGCGGCCGCGGCCGCCGGCGCCGGCCCGGCCGGGACGGACGAGCCCGGGCTGCGCCCGGGGGAGAAGCGCCCGACCCGCGACGAGCTCGCCGCCCAGCAGCTGCGCCGCTACCAGGGCCTCGGGACGGGCGGGGAGCCCACCGGGGCGCCCGGGGCGACCGCGCAGGACACCGCCGCGGGCTCGGGCTCACCGGCCCTCGAGGACGTCGCCGCGCCCGCCGCCCCCTCGACCGGGTCGACGGCCGTCACCGCCCGCACCCACACCCCCGAGGCCCCGATCCCGGCCCGCTCCGAGCAGCTGCAGCTGGACGGGGACGTCGCCTACTCCCTGCCCGCCGCCGCGTCCCTCGTGCAGGGCCCGCCGGCCAAGGAGCGCTCCGAGGCCAACGACGCCGTCGTCGCGGCGCTGACCAGCGTCCTGGAGCAGTTCAACGTCGACGCCGAGGTCACCGGCTTCTCCCGCGGCCCCACGGTCACCCGGTACGAGATCGAGCTGGGCTCCGGCACCAAGGTCGAGCGCGTCACCGCGCTGTCGAAGAACATCGCCTACGCGGTGGCCTCCGCCGACGTGCGGATCCTCTCGCCGATCCCCGGCAAGTCCGCGATCGGCATCGAGATCCCCAACACCGACCGCGAGACGGTCTCCCTGGGCGACGTCCTGCGCTCGCACAACGCCCGCAAGACCGACCACCCGATGGTCATGGGCGTGGGCAAGGACGTCGAGGGCGGCTACGTCGTGGCCAACCTCGCGAAGATGCCGCACCTGCTCGTCGCCGGCGCCACCGGCGCCGGCAAGTCCAGCTTCGTGAACTCCATGATCGTCTCGCTGCTGATGCGCGCGACCCCGGACGAGGTCCGGATGGTCATGGTCGACCCGAAGCGCGTGGAGCTGACCGCCTACGAGGGCGTCCCGCACCTGATCACCCCGATCATCACGAACCCCAAGAAGGCCGCCGAGGCCCTGCAGTGGGTCGTGCGGGAGATGGACGCCCGCTACGACGACCTCTCGCACTACGGCTACAAGCACATCGACGACTTCAACAAGGCCGTGCGCAACGGCAAGGTCCAGCCCGAGCCCGGCTCGAAGCGGGTGATCCGGCCCTACCCGTACCTGCTCGTGATCGTCGACGAGCTGGCCGACCTCATGATGGTCGCCCCGCGCGACGTCGAGGACGCGATCGTGCGCATCACCCAGCTGGCGCGCGCGGCCGGGATCCATCTGGTGCTCGCGACCCAGCGCCCCTCGGTCGACGTCGTCACCGGCTTGATCAAGGCGAACGTGCCCTCCCGCATGGCCTTCGCGACGTCCTCGGTCACGGACTCCCGCGTGGTCCTGGACCAGCCGGGGGCCGAGAAGCTCATCGGGCAGGGCGACGCCCTGTTCCTGCCCATGGGCGCCTCCAAGCCGATGCGCGTGCAGGGCGCCTGGGTCTCCGAGTCGGAGATCCACGAGGTCGTCGACCACGTCAAGGGCCAGATGGCCGCCCGCTACCGCGACGACGTGGTGCAGGAGGCGCCGAAGAAGACCATCGACGAGGACATCGGCGACGACCTCGACGTGCTGCTGCAGGCCACCGAGCTCGTGGTCACCACCCAGTTCGGCTCCACCTCGATGCTCCAGCGCAAGCTGCGCGTGGGCTTCGCCAAGGCGGGGCGGCTGATGGACCTGCTCGAGTCCCGCGGCGTCGTCGGGCCCTCGGAGGGCTCCAAGGCCCGCGACGTGCTCGTCAAGCCCGACGACCTCGCCGCGACGCTCGCGGTGATCCGCGGCGAGGAGCCGCCCGCGCCCGCCGCCCCGCCCGGCGGGTCCGTGGACTACGGCGAGGACCCCGTCGAGGCCTCCCTCGCCCAGCCCGCCCCGGAGTACCACGACGGCGCCGACGCCGAGGGCTCCGAGGACGCCTGGCAGCTCACCGGCCGCTGAGCCCCGACCCGACGACGACCCAGGAAGGCGGCCCCGATGAGCCCCGCGCAGGACCAGCACCGGCCCTCCAACCTCAACCTGCCCAACTCGCTGACCGCCCTGCGGATCCTGCTCGTGCCCCTGTTCGTGTGGTTCCTGTGGGCCGGCGGGCCCTGGGGCGAGGACGCGCTGGGCATGCGGTGGGCCGCCTTCGCGGTGTTCGCCGCCGCCATGATCACCGACAAGCTCGACGGCGACATCGCCCGGGCCCGCGGGCTGATCACCTCGTTCGGCAAGATCGCCGACCCCATCGCGGACAAGCTGCTCACCGGCGCCGCGTTCGTGGTGCTGTCGATGCTGGGGGAGCTGTGGTGGTGGGTCACCGTCGTGATCCTCGTGCGCGAGTGGGGGATCACCGTGCTGCGCTTCGTCGTGATCCGCTACGGGGTGATGGCCGCGTCCAGGGGCGGGAAGCTCAAGACCGTCCTGCAGACCGTCGCCCTCCTCCTCCTGCTGCTGCCGCTCGTGCCCCTGGTCGGCGGCTGGTGGCCCTGGCTGGGCTGGACCGCGATGGCCGCCGCGCTCGTGGTCACGGTCGTCACCGGCGTCGACTACGTGGTCAAGGCCCTGCAGCTGCGCCGCGACGCCCTCGCCGGCCGGGGGACACCGTGACCGGCCCCGCCCGGCCGGACACCCCGGCCGGGGCGCTGGTGGCCGAGGCGGTGCGGCAGGGGCTGACCCTGGCCACCGCCGAGTCCCTCACGGGCGGGGCCCTCGCCGCCGCCGTGGTCGACGTCCCCGGGGCCTCCGCGTGCTTCGAGGGCGCAATCGTCTCGTACTCGAACCGCGTCAAGGCCCGGGTCCTCGGCGTCCCGGCCGAGCTCCTCGCCGCCCGCGGGTCCGTGGACCCCGAGGTCGCCACCGCCATGGCCGAGGGGGTCCGCCGACGCCTGGGCACGGACTGGGGCGTGTCCACCACGGGCGTCGCCGGCCCCGAGCCCCACGACGGCCGCCCCGTGGGCACCGTCTACGTCGGTCTCGCCGGCCCGGGCGGGCGGTCGGTGCACGAGCTGCGCCTGTCCGGGGACCGCGCCGCGATCCGCGCGGCCACCGTCGCCCGGGCCCTGCGCCTGCTGACCGGTGCCCTCACAGCCAACTCCAAGGAAAAAAGCCGGCCAGGGGGGGAAGAATGGAACCATCAGCGGGGTTAGCAACCAGTGCAGGCCCGCGTCGGGCCGGACGGAGCAGCGCCGGGTGCCGGTCGCGACCGGCGGAGGCTCCGGACCAGGCGGCGGGCACGTCGCAGAGCACGAGGAGACAAGCGATTCAGATGACGAAGCAGCCCGTGTCCGTCAATGGCGTCGTCCGTTGGATGGACGTGGGAGCGGACCACGACGACCGGACCGAGACGAAGGACATGAAGATGGGTGTGTTGCGCCAGGAGATCGGCGAGGTGCTGCGCAGCGTGCGCCAGCGGCAGGGACGCACCCTGCGCGAGGTCTCCCACAGCGCCCGCGTCTCCCTCGGCTACCTCAGCGAGGTCGAGCGCGGGCAGAAGGAGGCGTCCTCCGAGCTGCTCGCCTCGATCTGCGCCGCTCTGGACATCCCCCTGTCCCAGATGCTGCGGGAGGTCGCGGACCGCCTCGCCCACGCCGAGGGCCTGCTGGTCCCCGACACGGTCCCCAGCGACCTCACCGAGCAGTACTCGCGGGAGTTCGGCCGGGTCAGCGGCGGCGAGGCCGCCGCGGCCGGCGCCCGCTGATCCCGGGGACGGCGGCGCCGTCCCGCCCACCGTGCCGCAGGGCCCGCCGGTCGCAGGACCGGCGGGCCCTGCGCCGTCCGCGGCACCGACCCGTGACCCCGTCCCGTGGCACCATCGGGAACGGCCGTTCCCCACGCACCATCGGGAACGGCCGTTCCCCACGCACCATCGGGAACGGCCGTTCCCCACGACGAAGGAGTCCCCCGTGCGCCTGAGCAGCTTCTGGCAGCTGATGGCCGACGAGTTCGGCCCGGGCTACAGCAAGGTCCTCGCCCGCGACCTCGTGCTCGGCGAACTGGGCCAGCGCAGCGCCGCCGAGGCCCTCGAGGACGGCGTGGACCCCAAGGAGGTCTGGTTCGCCGTCTGCCGCGCCCAGGACGTCCCCGAGGCCCGGTGGTGGGGCGAGGACCGGCCGCCCCGCGGCTGAGGCCCCGGCGCGGCCGTGGACCCGCGCGCCGTTCGAAGGTATATTCGATCCTGCGGTGCGGGAGCCCGCGTCCGGGCCCAGCGCCGGAGGCCGGACCCGTCCCCGTCCCCAGGGCCCGCGGGGGCCCTTACGGTGTCGGCCCGCCCCGGTACCGTGGAGCCCGAACCCAGCAGGACGACCCCAGCAGCACCCGGTCCCGACACCGCACCGCGGGGCCCCGAACGACACGAGGTGGAGATCATGGCAGGCAAGGCCAGGACGCAGAGCACGGAGCAGCAGTTCGGCTCCGACCGGGAGAAGGCCCTCGAGACGGTCCTCGCCCAGATCGACAAGAACTACGGCAAGGGCTCGGTCATGCGCCTGGGCGACCGCCCGGCGAGCAAGATCGAGACGGTGCCCACCGGCTCCATCGCCCTCGACGTCGCGCTCGGCATCGGCGGCTTCCCGCGCGGGCGCGTCGTGGAGATCTACGGCCCGGAGTCCTCCGGCAAGACCACGGTCGCCCTCCACGCGGTGGCCAACGTCCAGAAGGCCGGCGGCATCGCCGCCTTCATCGACGCCGAGCACGCGCTCGACCCCTCCTACGCCGAGAAGCTCGGGGTGGACACCGACAACCTGCTCGTCTCCCAGCCGGACACCGGCGAGCAGGCCCTCGAGATCATGGACATGCTCGTCGGCTCGGGCTCCATCGACATCATCGTCATCGACTCGGTCGCGGCGCTCGTGCCGAAGGCCGAGATCGAGGGCGAGATGGGCGACAGCCACGTCGGCCTGCAGGCCCGGCTCATGAGCCAGGCGCTGCGCAAGATCACCGGGCGGCTCTCCCACTCGAACACCACGGCGATCTTCATCAACCAGCTGCGCGAGAAGATCGGCGTGTTCTTCGGCAGCCCGGAGACCACCACGGGCGGCAAGGCGCTGAAGTTCTACGCCTCGGTGCGCGTGGACGTCCGCCGGATCGAGACGCTCAAGGACGGGGCCAACCCGGTGGGCAACCGCACCCGCGCCAAGATCGTCAAGAACAAGATGGCCCCGCCCTTCAAGCAGGCCGAGTTCGACATCCTCTACGGCGAGGGCATCTCCACCGAGGGCGGGCTCATCGACATGGGCGTGGAGCACGGGATCGTGAAGAAGTCCGGTGCGTGGTTCACCTACGAGGGCGACCAGCTGGGCCAGGGCAAGGAGAACGCCCGCCGGTTCCTCAAGGACAACCCGGAGCTCGCCGAGGAGATCGAGCGGCGCATCCTCGTCAAGCTCGGGATCGTCGTCGAGGAGGAGGCCGCCGCCGAGGACGAGACGGAGACCGCCCTGCCCGCCGGCCTCGCCGCCGAGGTGCCGGGCCCGGCGTTCTGAGTGCCGTGAGCGAGAGCCCCTACGCACGCCGCCGCCGCCGCTCCGCCGCCCGCTCCCGCGGGCCGGAAGGGCAGGCGGCGGCGTCGTCCGTGGCCGCCGACCCGGAGCCGGACCCCCGGGAGGTGGCCCGGGCGATCGTGCTGCGCCAGCTCACCGCCGGCCCCAGGAGCCGCAAGCAGCTCGAGGACAAGCTCGCCGACCGCGGCGTCCCCGAGGAGGTCGCCCGTGCGGTCCTCGACCGCTTCGAGGAGGTCGAGCTCGTCGACGACGCCCGGTTCGCCGAGGTCTACGTCCGGTCCCGCGCGAGCACCCGCAAGCTCTCCCGCTCCGCCATCCGCCGCGAGCTCTCCGCCCGCGGCGTCGACGGGGACGTCGCCGAGCAGGCGCTCGAGCAGCGCACCGACGACGACGAGCGCGCCGACGCCGCGGAGCTCGTGCGCCGGAAGCTGCCCGCCGGGGCCGACCTGGGCGACCGTGCCGAGCGGGACCGGCTCGTGCGCCGGCTCGTCGGGATGCTCGGGCGCAAGGGCTACCCGCCCGGCACCGCCTTCGGCGTGGTCAAGGAGGAGCTGGCGGCCCGGGAGGCCTCCGCCGAGGACCTCGAGGAGCCGTGGCCCGGGAGCCCGTGAGCGCCAGGGCCCGGGCCCGCCGTGAGCGGCTGACCGCCTGCGCCGCGGGCCTGCTGGGGGAGCCGGTGCGCCTGGAGCCCCTGCCCGGGTCCTCGGGCCGTTCCGTGCTCCACCGGGTCCGCCGCCCGCCCGGCGCCCCCGCGCTGCTGGCGAAGCACTTCCCGCGGCGCGACGGCGCCCGCAACGCCGGCGGCTTCGGCTACCTGCGCGAGCGGGCGGGCGCGGGACTGGTCGAGGCCGCCCCCGCGATGGCCGGCTGGTGCGACGAGCACCGGCTCGTCCTGGTCGAGGACCTCGGCCCCCTCCCGGACCTCGGCTCCCTCCTGCGCGCCGCCCCGCCCGGACCCGCCGTCCCCGCGGCCCTGCGCGCGTGGGCCCGCGCGCTCGGCGCCCAGGCCCGCCCCGACCCCGCCCGCGCCGCCGAGCTCGCCGCCCGGCTCGCCGCCGCCGACCCCGAGGCCCGCGACCCCGGGCGCCTGCCGTCGCCGGGTCTGGCCGACCGCGGCCTGGAGCGGCTCCTGGCCGGGGCGTCCCCCGGGCAGAGCGCGGCGGTGCGCGCCGAGCTGGCGGAGCTGCCCGTGCTGCTGCGCCGGGGCCCGCACTCGTGCGTGAGCACCGGCGACCACTCCCCGGCCAACGTGCTGCTCGGCCCGGCGGGCCCGCGCTTCGTCGACCTCGAGGGCACCGCCCACCACCACCCGGCGCTCGCCGCGGCCGCCGTGCGCGGCGGCTGGCCGCTCGCCGAGCAGCCCGTCCTGTGGGACCGGGCCACGGGGGAGGAGCTGCTGGCCGAGTTCCTCCGCGGCGGCGGACCGGTGCTGCACGTCCTGGCGGCCGAGCCGCGGTGGCCGCGCCTGGTGGCTCTCGGCGGCGCCCACGCGGTGCTCACCGGCCTCGAGCTGTGCGCCGCCCCCGACCGCGCCCGCGCGCTCGCCGCGTGGGGGGCCCGGCAGACGGCGGCGCAGCTGCCCGCCCTCGCGGCCCGGCTGGACTGCCGGGCCCGGGAGCAGGGGACGGGACGGGGACCGGCCCGGGGCCGTACAATCGATCGGTGATCTCGACCCCCGCCGCACCCGCACCGCACGCCGCCGACGCCCCGCGCACCTACGAGGTGCGCACCTTCGGCTGCCAGATGAACGTCCACGACTCCGAGCGGATCACCGGGCTGCTCGAGGCCTCCGGCTGGGTCCCCGCCGGGGACGCGGAGCCCGACCTGGTGGTCTTCAACACCTGCGCGGTGCGCGAGAACGCCGACAACAAGCTCTACGGCAACCTCGGCCGGCTCGTGCCCGCGAAGCGGCGCAACGAGCGGATGCAGATCGCCGTGGGCGGGTGTCTCGCGCAGAAGGACCAGGACACGATCCTCGAGAAGGCCCCGTGGGTCGACGTCGTCTTCGGCACGCACAACATCGGGTCCCTGCCCGCGCTGCTCGAGCGCGCCCGGCACAACGCCGAGGCCCAGGTCGAGCTGCTCGACGCCCTCGAGGTCTTCCCCTCGACGCTGCCGACCAAGCGCGAGAGCGCCTACTCGGGGTGGGTCTCGATCTCCGTGGGCTGCAACAACACCTGCACGTTCTGCATCGTCCCGTCCCTGCGCGGCAAGGAGCGCGACCGCCGGCCGGGCGAGCTCCTCGCCGAGGTCCAGGCCCTCGTCGACGACGGCGCCGTGGAGGTCACCCTGCTGGGCCAGAACGTGAACTCCTACGGCGTGGAGTTCGGCGACCGGGGGGCGTTCGCGAAGCTGCTGCGCGCGTGCGGGCGGATCGAGGGCCTCGAGCGGGTGCGCTTCACGAGCCCGCACCCGGCCGCGTTCACCGACGACGTCATCGACGCGATGGCCGAGACCCCCAACGTCATGCCGCAGCTGCACATGCCCCTCCAGTCGGGCTCCGACCGGGTGCTCAAGGCCATGCGCCGGTCCTACCGGGCCAAGCGGTTCCTGGGCATCCTCGAGCGGGTCCGCGAGCGCATCCCGGACGCGGCGATCACCACCGACATCATCGTGGGCTTCCCCGGGGAGACCGAGGAGGACTTCCGGGCGACGCTCGAGGTCGTCGAGGCCTCCCGCTTCTCCTCCGCCTTCACCTTCCAGTACTCGATCCGCCCGGGCACGCCCGCGGCGCAGATGCCCGACCAGGTGCCCAAGGAGGTGGTCCAGGAGCGCTACGAGCGCCTGACCGCCCTGCAGGACCGGATCGCCGCCGAGGAGAACGGCCGGCTCGTGGGGCGCCGGGTCGAGCTGCTCGTCACCGCCGAGGCCGGGCGCAAGGCCGAGCGCACCCACCGGCTCTCCGGCCGGGCCCGCGACCAGCGCCTCGTGCACTTCTCCGTGCCCGAGGGGGCCGGGACCCCGCGCCCGGGCGACCTCGTGACCGTGCCCGTGACCGGGGCCGCGGCCTTCCACCTCGTGGCCGACCCGGCCGGCCCCGGCGACTACGCCCTGCGCCGCTCCCGCGCCGGGGACGCCTGGGACCGCCGCCAGGCCGAGTCCTGCGGCGTGCCCGCCGGTCCCGGCGCGGGCGGGCGCGGCAGGGTGGGGCTCGGCATGCCGGCCCTGCCCGGACGGTGAGCGCCCCGTGAGCGCCCAGCCGCCGGTCGTCGCCGTCGTCGGCCCCACGGGCACCGGAAAGTCCGCGCTCGGCGTCGAGCTGGCCCGCGCGCTGGGCGGTGAGGTCGTCAACGCCGACGCCATGCAGCTCTACCGCGGCATGGACATCGGCACCGCGAAGATCCCGCCGGCCGAGCGGCACGGGGTCGCCCACCACCTCCTGGACGTCCTCGACGTCACCGAGGAGGCCTCCGTCGCGGACTTCCAGCGCGCCGCGCGCGCGACGATCGCCGGGATCCGGGCCCGCGGGGCGGTGCCCGTGCTCGTCGGCGGCTCCGGGCTCTACGTGCGCGCCGCCCTCGACGTCCTCGAGCTGCCCGGCACCGACCCGCGGGTGCGGGCCCGCCTCGAGCAGGAGCTCGCCGAGCGCGGTCCCGGCCCCCTGCGCGAGCGGCTGCGGCAGGTGGACCCGGACTCGGCCGCCCGGATCCGCGACGACCGGCGGGTCGTGCGCGCCCTGGAGGTGTGGGAGCTCACCGGCCGGCCCTTCACCGCGTTCATGCCGCGCCGGGAGCACCTCGAACCGACCGTCCAGATCGGCCTCGACACCGAGCGCACGGTGCTCCACGACCGGCTGGCCGCCCGCGTGGAGGCCATGGTCGCGGCCGGGCTCGAGGACGAGGTCCGGCGCCTGGCCGCCCGCGGGCTGCGGGAGGGGCGGACCGCCTCCCGGGCGCTCGGCTACGGGCAGTTCCTCGACGTCGTGGACGGCCGGGCGAGCACGGCGGAGGCGGCCGGGGCCACGGTCGTGGCCACCCGGCAGTTCGCCCGCCGCCAGCGCACCTGGTTCCGCGCCGACCCGCGCGTGCGCTGGCTCGACCCCGCCGAGCCCGGGCTGCTCGAGCGGGCCCTGCGGCTGGTGGCGGACGGGCCGGAGCGCTGAGCGGCCCCGGCTATCATGGTCCGGTGACCACGCCACGGACGACCCCCGCCCCGACCGCCCCCGCCCCCGCCGACGCCCGCTGCGGCGAGCTGGCGGGCCGGGCGTTCACCAAGGGCCACGGCACCGGCAACGACTTCGTGCTGGTCACCGACCCGCGCGCCGAGCTCGAGCTGGACCCCGGGCTCGTGGCCCGGGTCTGCGACCGCCACCGGGGCCTCGGCGGCGACGGCCTGATCCGCGCCGTGCGCTCCGAGGCCCTGCCGGAGGGCCGGGAGCTGCTCGGCGCCGCCCCGGACGCCGAGTGGTTCATGGACTACCGCAACAACGACGGCTCGGTCGCCGAGATGTGCGGCAACGGGGTGCGCGTGTTCGTCCAGCACCTCGTCGAGGAGGGCCTCGTGACGGTCCCCGAGGGCGAGGTGCTGCGCATCGGCACCCGGGCGGGCGTGCGCACCGTGGGCCGCACCCGCTCCGGCTGGGCCGTGGACATGGGCCCGTGGACGTTCCTCGACGGCGAGGCCGCCCGCTCCCGCGGCTCCGACGCCGTGGTCAGCGCCGGCGGCCTGCAGGTCCCGCGCCCGGCGCTGTCGATCGGGATGGGCAACCCCCACACCGTCGTCGCGCTCGCCGAGGGGGAGAAGCTCGACCAGCTGGAGCTGACCACGGCGCCCGTGGTGCGCCCCGAGCCCGGGGACGGGACGAACGTGGAGTTCGTCGTCCCCGGCGACGGCGACGACGACGGCGTGGGCCGCGTGCGGATGCGGGTGCACGAGCGCGGGGTCGGGGAGACCCAGTCCTGCGGCACGGGCGCCTGCGCCGCGGCCGCGGCGACCCGCTTCTGGGGAGGGGCCGGGGCCCCGGACCAGTGGCTCGTGGAGGTCCCCGGCGGCACGGTCTCCGTGACGTTCGTGCCCGCCCCGGACGGGGCCGAGCACGTCGTGCTGGCCGGTCCCGCCGAGCTCGTGGCCCGCGGCACGTTCGCCTGAGCCCCCGGGCCCTTCCGGGGCGGGGTGGCCGCCCCGGGCCCGGCAGGACGGGGGCGGCTCAGGGGAGGCGCTCGACGCGCAGCACGCGGAAGCCCTTGTCCGTGGTGGCGCGCGCGACGGCGAAGCCGTCGCCCAGGGCCCCGGACAGCCACTTCTGCAGCGAGTCGGCCCCGAGGTTCTTCTGCACCACGAGCCACGCCGTCCCGCCCGGGGCCAGCCGCGGCAGCCACAGCAGCAGCAGCTCGTGCAGCGCGTCCTTGCCGATCCGGATCGGGGGGTTCGACCAGATCGTGCCGAAGCGCCGCTGCGGGTCCACGTCCTCGGGGCGCAGCGCCTCGACCGTGCCCAGCCCCAGGGCCGCGGCGTTGTCCCGGGTGAGGGCGAGGGAGCGCTCGTTGACGTCCACGGCCGTCACCCGCGCCCCGGGGGCCGCGGCGGCCATCGCGAGGGCCACCGGACCCCACCCGCAGCCGAGGTCCAGCAGCTCCCGGCCGGCTGGGTCGGGAACATTCTCGAGCAGCACGGACGTTCCCCTGTCGAGGCCTCGCGGGCTGAAGACCCCGCTGGAGGTCTGCAGCGCCACCTCGCGCCCGCGCAGGCGGACCGTCACCGTCCGCCGCGCCTCCGGCGTCGAGGGGTCCGCCGAGAAGTAGTGCTCGGGCGCCGGGGCGGGGCGGTCGTCGGGGGAGGCCATGGCACCCCATGCTACCGACCTCCCCGCCGCCCCGCCCCGGTGTCCGGGGCGGGGACTAGACTCCCTTCCACCAGCAGAGCCCTCCGAAAGGAACCATGACCCAGTCCCACCCCACCCCTGCCGACCGCTCCGCCGGCGCGGAGCACGCCCCCGAGGGGCTCAGCCGGCAGGAGCTCGAGGACGTCGTCGAGCGCGTCCTTGCCCGCGCCCGTGCCCGCGGCGCCGCCGCGGAGCCCACCACCGAGGACGAGACCGACGGGACCGGTGTGCTCACCGGCCGCGCCCGCGAGCTCGCCGAGCCCGGCACCGGGCACGGCGAGCACGACGGCGAGCAGCAGGACCTCGAGGAGCGGCGCGCGCTGCGCCGCGTCGCCGGGCTGTCCACCGAGCTCGAGGACGTCACCGAGCTCGAGTACCGCCAGCTGCGCCTGGAGCGCGTGGTGCTCGCCGGCCTGTGGACCGAGGGCACGCTCGAGGAGGCGGAGAACTCCCTGCGGGAGCTCGCCGCGCTCGCCGAGACCGCCGGCTCCGAGGTCCTCGACGGCATCGTCCAGCGGCGGCTCAAGCCCGACCCGGCGACCTACCTCGGCTCCGGCAAGGCCCGGGAGCTGCGCGACATCGTCGCCGCCACCGGCGCCGACACCGTGATCGTCGACTCCGAGCTCGCCCCCTCGCAGCGCCGCGGCCTCGAGGACGTCGTGAAGGTCAAGGTCATCGACCGCACCGGCCTGATCCTCGACATCTTCGCCCAGCACGCGAAGTCCAAGGAGGGCAAGGCCCAGGTCGAGCTCGCGCAGCTGGAGTACATGCTCCCGCGCCTGCGCGGGTGGGGCGAGTCGCTCTCCCGCCAGGCCGGCGGCCGCGCCGCGGCCGGCGAGGGCATCGGCTCCCGCGGCCCCGGCGAGACCAAGATCGAGCTGGACCGGCGCCGGATCCGCGCCCGGATGGCCAAGCTGCGGCGGGAGATCGCCGCCATGAAGCCGGCCCGCGAGACCAAGCGGCTCAACCGCCGCCGCAACGCGGTGCCCTCCGTGGCGATCGCCGGGTACACCAATGCCGGGAAGTCCTCGCTGCTGAACCGGCTCACCGACGCCGGCGTGCTCGTGGAGAACGCCCTGTTCGCGACCCTGGACCCCACCGTGCGCCGGGCGCAGACCCCGGACGGCATCGGCTACACCCTCTCGGACACCGTCGGCTTCGTGCGCTCGCTGCCCACGCAGCTCGTCGAGGCGTTCCGCTCGACCCTGGAGGAGGTCGCCGACGCCGACCTGATCCTGCACGTCGTCGACGCCTCCCACCCCGACCCCGAGGGGCAGATCCGGGCGGTGCGCCAGGTCTTCACCGACATCGACGCCCAGAACATCCCCGAGATCATCGTGCTCAACAAGGTCGACGCCGCCGACCCGTTCGTCGTCGAGCGGATCCGGCAGCGCGAGCGCAGCGTCGTCGTGGTCTCCGCCCGCACGGGGGAGGGCATCGACCGGCTGCGGCAGCGGATCAGCGAGTCCATCCCGCGCCCGCAGACGGTCCTGGACCTCGTCGTGCCCTACCGGCGGGGCGACGTCGTGAGCCGGCTGCACGAGTGGGACGCGGAGATCCTGCGCACCGAGCACCTGGCCGAGGGCACGCACCTGCTCGTGAAGGTCCGCGACGAGCTCGCGGCCGAGCTCGCGGAGTTCGTCCCGGAGCACGCGCCGGCCTTCGGCGCCGAGAGCGCCTGACCCGGTGGCCGCGACGACCGCGGGCACCGCACCGGGCACGGCCGCGGCGCGCCCGGAGACGCTGCCGGGCGCGAAGGACGCCCTGGACCTGCTCGACGCCGCGGTGGACGCCATGGGCGGGCAGGTCCGGGAGGGCCAGCGGCTGATGGCGGCCAAGGTCGCCGAGTCCCTGGACCGCGGCCGCCACCTGCTCGTGCAGGCCGGCACCGGCACGGGCAAGTCCCTGGCCTACCTCGCCCCGCTGCTGGCCCACGCGCAGCGGGCGGACAAGCCCGTGGTCGTGGCCACCGCGACCCTCGCGCTGCAGGCCCAGATCGTGGGCCGGGACGTGCCGCGGCTGCTGAGCTCCCTCGAGGGCCGCCTCGAGCGCGAGCTCGACGTCGCCCTGCTCAAGGGGCGCAGCAACTACGCGTGCCTGCACAAGCTCGAGGGCGGCTACCCCTCCGAGGACGAGCCCGGAGCCCTGTTCGCCCTGCCCGACGCCGCACCGCACCCCGGACCGGCGGAGGCCGGGCCCGCCGCGGGCCGGCTCGGCCAGGAGGTGCAGCGGCTGCGCGAGTGGGCCCGGTCCACGGAGACCGGCGACCGGGACGAGGTCGTGCCCGGGGTCACGGACAAGGCCTGGCGGCAGGTCTCGGTCACGGCCAAGGAGTGCCTGGGCCGCGGCTGCCCGCTCGTGGAGGAGTGCTTCGCCGAGCTGGCCAAGCAGCGCGCCGGCGAGGCCGACCTGGTCATCACCAACCACGCGCTGCTGGCGATCAACGCCTTCGAGGGCGTCACGGTGCTGCCCGAGCACGACGTCGTGGTCATCGACGAGGCCCACGAGCTGCAGGACCGGGTCACCGGGGCCGTGACCGGGCAGCTGTCCGCGGCCATGGTCCGCGCCGCCGCGAGCTCCCTGCGCAAGCACACCTCCGCGAGCCCCGACGCGCTCACCGCCGGGGCGGCCGCCCTCGAGGCGGCCCTGCTGGGCGCCCCGGCCGAGCTGCTGCACCGGGGGCTCACCGACGCCCAGGCCGCCGCCGTGGCCCAGGTCCGCGACGCCGCGCGCACCGCGCTGACCGAGTCGAAGTCCGGGCAGGGCGCGGAGAAGGACGCCGACGCCGGGCGGCAGATGGCCCGCTCCCGCGTCAGCGACGTCCTGGAGCTCGCCGAGCGGGTGCTCGCCGCCGAGGGTTCCCGCGAGGTGCTGTGGCTCTCCCGCCAGGGCGGCTGGGAGCCGGGCCGCGGGTGGGTGCCCGCGGAGGACACCGACCCCGCGACCCTGCACGTGGCCCCCCTGTCGGTGGCCGGCACGCTGCGCGAGGGCCTGTTCGACGGCCGCACGGTCGTGCTGACCTCCGCGACCCTGTCCGTGGGCTCCTCCTTCGACGCCGCGGCCGGGGCGCTGGGCCTGCGCGGCGAGGGCGCCCCCCGCTGGGAGGGCATCGACGTCGGCAGCCCCTTCGACTACCCCCGGCAGGGCATCCTCTACCTGGCCCGGCACCTGGAGAAGCCCGGGCGCCGGCTCACCGAGGCGCAGCTCGACGAGATGCTCGCCCTGCTGGAGGCCTCCCGCGGCGGGGCCCTGGGCCTGTTCTCCTCCCGCCGCGCGGCCGAGGAGGCCGCCGAGGCGCTGCGGGAGCGCACCGATCTGCCGATCCTGTGCCAGGGCGACGCCTCCCTGGCCGGGCTCGTGCAGGAGTTCGCCGAGGACCCCGCGGCGAGCCTGTTCGGCACGCTGAGCCTGTGGCAGGGCGTGGACGTGCCCGGCAGCTCGTGCCGGCTCGTGATGATCGACCGGATCCCGTTCCCGCGCCCCGACGACCCGCTGGCCACGGCCCGCAGCCGGGCCGCCGAGCGCGCCGGCGGCAACGGGTTCATGTCGGTCTCCGCCACGCACGCGGCCGTGCGGCTGGCCCAGGGCGCCGGCCGGCTCATCCGGGCCGGCGGGGACCGCGGCGTCGTCGCCGTCCTGGACTCGCGGATCGCCACCGCCCGCTACGGCGGGTTCCTGCGCGCCTCGCTGCCCCCGCTGTGGACCACCACGGACCGCTCGGTGGTCCTCGGGGCCCTGGCGCGCCTGCCGGCGGGCTGAGCCCCCGGGCCACCCGGCCCCCGGACCGTTCGGCCCCCGGACCGCTCGTGCGGCCGGGGACGACGACGGCGCCCGGACCCCTGCGGATCCGGGCGCCGTGCGCGCAGCGGTGGGCGGCCCTCAGAGGCTGCGCAGCACCGAGACGACCTTGCCCATCACCGTGGCGTGGTCGCCCAGGATCGGCTCGTAGCGGGTGTTCTGCGGCAGCAGCCACGTGTGGCCGTCGCGCTGGCGGAAGGTCTTGACGGTGGCCTCCTCGTCGAGCAGCGCCGCGACGATGTCGCCGTTGTCGGCCGAGCTCTGGCGGCGGACCACGACCCAGTCGCCGTCGCAGATCGCGGCGTCGACCATCGAGTCGCCCTTCACGCGCAGCATGAACAGCTCGCCGTGGCCCACGAGCTGGCGCGGCAGGGCGAGCACGTCCTCGACCGCCTGCTCGGCGGTGATCGGCCCGCCCGCGGCGATGTGGCCGACCAGCGGGACCATCGTGACGTCGGCGGAGGTCGACAGCTCGGCGACGGCGTCCGCGCCCGTGCGCGCCCCGGCCGGCTCGCCGCCGGCGGGCTCCGCCGTGCCGCGCAGCTGCAGGGGGGTGAGCACCTCCATGGCCCGCGGCCGCTTGGGGTCCCGGCGGAGGTAGCCGAGCTTCTCGAGCTGGGAGAGCTGGTGGGTGACGCTCGACAGGGACGCCAGGCCCACGAGGTCGCCGATCTCGCGCATCGACGGCGGGTAGCCGCGCTCGGCGATCGAGCGCTGGATCGTCTCCAGGATCGTGCGCTGGCGCGGGCTCAGGCCGCGGGAGCGCCGGGTGCGCGCCGGGCGGTCCCGGGGCTCCTCGGGGGTGGGCAGCTGGGGCATTGCGCGTCGTCCTTTCCCGTCCGGTCGGCGCCGGCGGGCCCGTGCCGTACTCCGATGTCGGACCCGGGTGGTTCTCTGGGTGTCCGGTCGGCCGCCGCACCTGGTGCGCGCCGGGCCGGACCGTTCCCGGACCTGCCCCCAGCCTAGGCGAGTCCGCCGGTGTCTTCAAACACATGTACGAGCAAGTGTCGACACCGTTCGCAGGCACGTGCTAGACATGGTCCGTCGGTGTTCGAAGATGTGTTCGATCGAATGGAGTTCGTACGAATCCGCCGATCGCAGAGCCGTTCGAGGATCGCCCGTCGCCGCGGGCCCGTCAAGGAGTTCATGCCATGAGTGCCAGTGCCAGCATCCGCACCGGGGAGCACGCCGCCCGGCTGACCCTCACCCGCCGCGGCCGGTTCGTGCTCGTGGGGCTGCCCCTGCTCACGGGAGCGGCCGCGCTCGTCGTGCTCGCCGTGATCTTCCTCGTGCCCTCCACCGCGTCCGCGGGCAGCGACCCGCACGTCGGCGCCGGGACCGAGCGCGCCGTCGTCCACCCCGGCGAGAGCCTGTGGGACCTCGCCGTGGCCGCCGACCCCCAGCGGGACCCGCGCGACGTCATGGACGAGATCGTCGAGCTCAACGACCTGCGCAGCTCCGCCCTCGTCGCCGGCCAGGAGCTCGTGGTCCCCGCCGCCTGAGCCGGACCGGGTTCGGGTCGCACGGGGCCGGGGACTAAGCTGTCCGGGTGACGCAGAACCTGGACCGCCTCTCCGCCCTCCCGCTCCGCGACAGCCTGCGCGGCCGCACCCCGTACGGCGCCCCGCAGCTGGACGTCGCCGTCGCCCTCAACACCAACGAGAACACCCACCCGGTGCCGGAGGACGTGCACGCCGCGATCGTCGCGGAGGTCACGGAGGCCGCCCGGACGCTCAACCGCTACCCGGACCGCGAGTTCAACGCCCTGCGCGAGGAGCTCGCCCGCTATCTCGGCCACGGTCTGCGCGCCGAGCACCTGTGGGCGGCCAACGGCTCCAACGAGATCCTCCAGCAGCTGCTGCAGGCCTTCGGCGGTCCGGGCCGGCGCCTGCTGACGTTCGTGCCCACCTACTCGATGTACCCGCTGCTGGCCGCCGGCACGGACACGGAGTTCGTCGCGGGGGAGCGCACCGCCGACTTCGGGCTCGACGCCGCGTCCGCGGCCGAGCAGGTCCGCCGGCACCGGCCCGACGTCGTGTTCCTGTGCTCCCCGAACAACCCCACCGGCACCGCCCTGGGGCTCGACGTGGTCCGCGCCGTCTACGAGGCCACCGAGGACCACCGCGCGCTGGTCGTGGTGGACGAGGCCTACGCCGAATTCGCCCATGCCGGCACGGCCTCGGCGCTGAGCCTGCTCGAGGGCCGCCCGCGCCTGGTCGTCTCCCGCACCATGAGCAAGGCCTTCGCGCTGGCGGGGGCCCGGCTGGGCTACTTCGCGGCCGCCCCCGAGGTCGCCGACGCCGTGCGCCTGGTGCGCTTGCCCTACCACCTCTCGGCCGTCACCCAGGCCACGGCCCTCGCGGCGCTGCGCCACTCCGCGTCCCTGCTGGCCAACGTCGAGGACATCAAGGCCCAGCGCGACCGGATCGTCGCCGGTCTGCAGGAGCTCGGGCTGCGCCCGGCCGTCTCCGACTCCAACTTCGTCTTCTTCGGGGGCATGGCCGACTCTCGCACCGTGTGGGAGGCCCTGCTCGCGCGCGGCGTGCTCGTGCGCGACGTCGGGATCCCCGGGCACCTGCGCGTGACCGCGGGCACCGAGGCCGAGACCACCGCCTTCCTGGAGGCCCTGGCCGGGGTCGTCGCCGAGGGCGCCGGCACCCCGTCGCACGCCTGACGCCCCGGGACCGGGCGCCCGCCCGCGCCCGATAGCATGGGAGCAGACCCCCGGGGACCCCGCCGCCCGCCCGGCGGCGGGCCCGCCCCGACCACCCCAGCGGTCCGGCCCTCCCGCCGGAGGGCCGCGCCCGCGCCCGCGAGGAGTTCCACCGGATGAGCACCCAGCCCGCCGCGCCCCGCCGCGCCGTCGTCGAACGGCGCACGAGCGAGTCCTCGGTGACCGTCGAGATCGACCTGGACGGCACCGGCAGCAACGACATCGAGACCTCGGTGCCGTTCTACGACCACATGCTCACGGCGCTGTCCAAGCACTCCCTGATCGACATGCGCATCCGGGCCGAGGGCGACACCCACATCGACGTCCACCACACCGTGGAGGACACCGCGATCGTCCTGGGCGAGGCCCTGCGCCGGGCCCTCGGGGACAAGGCCGGCATCCGCCGCTTCGGGGAGGCCACCGTGCCCCTGGACGAGGCCCTGGCCCACGCCGTGGTCGACATCTCCGGGCGGCCCTACGCGGTGCACACCGGCGAGCCCGAGGGGCAGCAGTACCACCTGATCGGCGGGCACTTCACCGGGTCGATGGTCCAGCACGTCTTCGAGTCCCTCGCCCACCACGCCGGGATCTGCCTGCACATCACCCTGCTCTCCGGACGGGACCCCCACCACATCGCGGAGGCCCAGTTCAAGGCCCTGGCCCGCGCGCTGCGCCAGGCCGTCGAGCCCGACCCGCGCGTGCAGGGCGTGCCGTCCACGAAGGGAGCGCTGTGAGCGAGCCGACCCCCGGCGCCCGGGACCGGGCCCGCCCCACCGTGACCGTCCTCGACTACGGGGCCGGCAACGTCCGCTCCGCCGTGCGCGCCCTCGAGGAGGCCGGCGCCGACGTGGTGCTCAGCGCCGACCCGCGCGCCGTGCTCGACGCCGACGGCCTCGTGGTCCCCGGCGTCGGCGCCTTCGCCGCCGTCATGGACGGGCTGCGCGCCGTGGACGCCCCCCGGCTGATCGGCCGCCGCCTCGCCGGCGGGCGCCCGGTCCTGGGCATCTGCGTCGGGCTGCAGGTGCTCTTCGACGCCGGCGTGGAGCACGGGCAGCACAGCGAGGGCCTGGGCGAGTGGCCCGGCACCGTCGAGCGGCTGCGCGCCGAGGTCGTCCCGCACATGGGGTGGAACACGGTGGAGCCGCCCGAGGGCAGCGTGCTGTTCGAGGGCATCGAGGACGAGCGGTTCTACTTCGTCCACTCCTACGGGGTGCAGCACTGGGACTTCCCCCAGTCGATCGAGCGGATGCGCCCCCCGCAGGTGACCTGGTCGGACCACGGCGGCCGGTTCGTGGCCGCCGTGGAGAACGGCGCCCTGTGCGCGACCCAGTTCCACCCGGAGAAGTCCTCCACCGCCGGGATCCGGCTGCTGCGCAACTGGCTGGCCACGCTGCCGCGCACCGGCCGGCTCGACGACCTCGTGGCCGCCGACCCGCTGGCCGCCGCCGACGAGCCCGCGGACCGGCCCGGCCCCGCCGACCGCCCGGGGCAGGCCCCGGCGTGAGCGCCGCCGTCGTCGTCATGGCCCTCGGCGCGTTCGTCGCCGGCGGGGCCATCTCCTTCCACCAGCAGAAGAAGCCGGCCTGGACCGTGGTCCTGCTCGCCCTCGTGGCCGCCGGGCTGATCGGCTACGGCTGGTTCGCCTGGCTGCAGGGCCGCTGACCCGCACCCCACCGCCCCGCCCGGTCCCGCCGGGCACCCCGGGCCGCCCGGCCCGCGCTGCACGCCCCGCCCGCCCGGGCGGGGACCGACCACCGACCGAGAAGAAGGACCCCATGCCCCTGAGCGAGACCCCCCGCCTGCAGCTGCTGCCCGCCGTCGACGTCGCCGGCGGCCAGGCCGTCCGCCTCGTCCAGGGCGAGGCCGGCTCCGAGACCGGCTACGGCGACCCGCTCGAGGCCGCCCTCGCCTGGCAGGAGGCCGGGGCCGAGTGGATCCACCTCGTCGACCTCGATGCCGCCTTCGGCCGCGGCGACAACGCCGGGGTCCTGCGCCGCGTGGCCGCCGAGCTCGACCTGAAGGTCGAGCTGTCCGGGGGCATCCGCGACGACGCCTCGCTCGAGCGCGCCCTGTCCCTCGGGCCCGCCCGGATCAACCTGGGCACCGCGGCCCTGGAGAACCCGGAGTGGACCTCGAAGGTGATCGCCGAGCACGGCGAGGTCATCGCCGTGGGCCTCGACGTGCGCGGCACCACCCTGGCCGCCCGCGGCTGGACCGAGGAGGGCGGGGACCTCTGGGAGATCCTCGACCGCCTCGAGGCCGACGGCTGCGCCCGCTACGTTGTCACCGACGTCACGAAGGACGGCACCCTGCGCGGCCCCAACCTCGGGCTGCTCGAGCAGGTCGCCACCCGCACCGACAAGCCGGTCGTGGCCTCCGGCGGGATCTCCTCCCTCGACGACCTCGCGGCCCTGCGCACCCTGGTCCCCTCCGGGGTCGAGGGGGCCATCGTGGGCAAGGCCCTCTACGCGGGCCGCTTCACCCTCGAGCAGGCCCTCGACACCGCCGGCCGCCCGGGGGCGCGGTGACGCAGCGGCCGCTGCCGGAGCACATCGCCGCCCAGCTGCGCGGGGCCGGCGGCACCGCGGACACCGCCGGGCAGGCCTGGGCGGGACGCAACCTGGGGCAGGGCACCAGCCACACCCACCGGTTCCCCGACGACGACGGCGCCGCCGCCCCGGGCGTGCTCGCGGCGCTGGCCGCGCTGCGGGCGGGGGAGGGCGACGAGTCCGCGGTCGTGGCCGCCCTGGCCGGCGCGCGCCTGTTCGTCCCGGTCGTCGCCGAGGTCTCGTCCTCGACCCGCACCGAGGACGGGCTCGTGGCGGACAAGGAGGCGGACATGGCCCTCGTGACCCTGCGCGCCGCCGACGGCCGGCAGGTGCTCCCCGCCTTCACCTCGACGGAGGCCCTCACGGCGTGGCACGCCGGGGCCCGCCCGGTCGCCACCGACGCCCGCCGGGCGGCGGTGGCCGCCGTCAAGGACGGCACCCAGCTGCTGGTCCTGGACCCCGGCTCGGCCGCCCCGTTCGTGGTCCGCCGCCCGGCGCTGTGGGCGCTCGCCCAGGGCCGGGAGTGGGTCCCCTCCTACCGCAGCGCCGAGGTGGCGCAGGCGGTGCAGCGGGCGGCCGCGGGCCTGCCCGGCGTGGTCTCGGCGAGCACCGCCCCCGGGGACGGCGTGGCGGCCCGCGCGGCCGACGGCGCCGCGGTGCCCGGCGGCGGCACGGGCCCGGAGCTCGCCGTCGTCCTCGCCCTGCGCGCCGGGCTGGACCGGGCGGCGCTCGAGGACGTCGTGGCCCGCCTCCAGGCCCGGCTCAGCACGGAGCGCGCCCTCGCCGAGGACGTCGACTCGCTGCAGGTGCGCCTCACGGCCGCCGAGCGGGCCTGAGCGCGGTCCCGGACCGGTCGGGGCGCGGGGCCCGCGCCGCGGGCCGGCTCAGCTGACGGGGCCGGTGAACTTCTCGCCTGGGCCCTGGCCCGGCTTGTCCGGATAGGCCGAGGCCTCGCGGAAGGCCAGCTGCAGGGTGCGCAGGCCGTCGCGCAGCGGCGCGGCGTGCTGCGAGCCGATCTCCGGGGCCGCGGCGGTGACGAAGCCGGCGAGCGCGGTGATCAGCTTGCGGGCCTCGTCGAGGTCCTTGAGCTCCTGGGCGTCCTCGCCCGCGGCCAGCCCGCACTTCACGGCGGCCGCGCTCATCAGGTGCACGGCGGCGGTGGTGATGACCTCGATGGCCGGGACCTCCGCGATGTCGCGCATCTGCTCGTCGACCGCCCGCACCGTGTCCTCGGGGACCGCCTGCGCGGCGGGCTGCTCGGCGCCGTCGCCGGCGCCGTCGTCGAAGCGGAAGGTGTTCTCGGAAGTCATGGTCCCACTCTGCCACACCGCGCCCCGCCGCCCGGGCCGGGAGCGGCCTATCCTGCAGGCAGCGGCCGGGCCCGGCCGGGACGGGAGGAGCTGCGCGTGTGGATCGGCTGGATCGAGTTCGACCTGCTGCTGGGGGACGTGCACTCCCTCAAGGCCAAGCGCTCGGTGGTGCGCCCCCCTCGTGGCCGAGCTGCGCCGCCGGTTCCCGGTCAGCGCGGCCGAGGCCGGGCACGCGGACCTGCACCGGCGGGCCCTCGTGGGGGCCGGCCTCGTCGCGGGGGAGCGCGCCCGGGTCGTGGAGGTCCTCGACGAGCTCGAGCGCTTCGTGGCCGCCCGCCCCGAGCTGGAACTGCTCTCGGCCCGGCGGGGGCTGCGCCGCAGCGACGAGGACTGACGCGGCGGCGCGCCCGCGCTTTCCGATCCGCCCCCGGGTGCGCTAGACTGTCCGGCAGTGTGCAAGTGGAGACTTCTCCCACCCGCGCCGGCCTCGGCCGCCGGGTCCGCGACGACATCGTCCGCACGAGGCCCCGGCGGGCGCGACATTTCCGCCGGTGCGCATCCGTGTCCGGTGTCCCGCGAGCCGAAAAGCGTTCCCCTCGGGGAGTTTCGGTCCGAAGAAGCCTCCGCCTGCCGACCGCAGCGGGGGCTTTCGTCGTTGCGGACCACACCGAACCATGAGGTCCCCGGAGCCCTCCGGGCGATCACGCGACACATCAGGAGCACGGCATCAGCGATCCACGCATCAATGACAGAATCCGCGTCCCCGAGGTCCGGCTCGTCGGACCCGCTGGCGAGCAGGTCGGCATCGTCCGCGTCGAGGACGCGCTCAGGCTGGCCCGCGAATCGGATCTCGATCTGGTCGAGGTGGCCCCCAACGCCAAGCCGCCGGTGGCCAAGCTCATGGACTTCGGCAAGTACAAGTACGAGGCCGCGGTCAAGGCCCGCGAGTCGCGCAAGAATCAGACGAACACGGTCCTCAAGGAGGTCCGGTTCCGCCTGAAGATCGACACGCACGACTACGAGACCAAGGTCGGTCACGCCCGGCGGTTCCTCTCCGCCGGGGACAAGGTCAAGGCCATGATCCAGTTCCGCGGCCGCGAGCAGCAGCGCCCCGAGATGGGCGTGCGCCTGCTCGAGCGCTTCGCCAACGACGTCGCCGACCTCGGCTCCGTCGAGTCCAGCCCCCGGGTGGACGGGCGCAACATGGTGATGGTCGTGGGCCCGCTCAAGAACAAGGCCGAGGCCAAGGCCGAGGCGCGCCGCCAGAAGCAGCGCGACGAGGCCCGCGCCGAGAACGACCGCAAGGCCAAGGAGAAGCTCGACACCTCCTCCGCCGAGCCCGTCACCCAGTCGATCGGGGACGCGTTCCCGGCGGAGCTGCGGCAGCAGGCGGAGCAGCCGGCCCAGGCCGCCCCCGCGGCGGCCCCGGAGCCCGAGCAGCCGGCCCCGGTCGAGCAGCCGGCCGCGGCCAAGGCTCCGGCACCGGCGCCCAAGCCCGGCCGTCCGACGCCGGGCCCGCGCCCGGGGGCCTGAGCCGGCCCGCAAGATCTGACAGCGCCCCCGGGCGGGCGGCCGCACGGCCGTGCCCGGGGGCACCGTTGAGGTGCGACGGACGTCGTCGTGCCCTCCGGCGGGAACCCGCCGGACGACTCACAAGGAGAGCGGCTCACATGCCGAAGATGAAGACCCACAGCGGGGCGAAGAAGCGCTTCAAGCTCACCGGCACCGGCAAGGTCAAGCGCCAGCAGGCCAACCGCCGCCACTACCTGGAGCACAAGTCCTCCCGCCTCACCCGCCGTCTGGCCTCCGACCAGATCGTGACCCCGGGCGAGGCCAAGGTCATCAAGAAGATGCTGGGCAAGTAAGGCCCGCACCCTCTTCCGGGGAGGCCCCTCCCCGCCCCGCACCACCAGACTTCCCGGCCCCGCGGCCGGGACCCAAGTGAAGGAGTACGCACGTGGCACGTGTGAAGCGGGCGGTCAACGCCCACAAGAAGCGCCGGGAGATCCTGGAGCAGGCCTCGGGCTACCGCGGCCAGCGCTCGCGCCTGTACCGCAAGGCCAAGGAGCAGGTCACCCACTCGTTCGTCTACAGCTACAACGACCGCCGCAAGCGCAAGGGCGACTTCCGCCGGCTGTGGATCCAGCGCATCAACGCCGCGGCCCGCGCCAACGGCTTGACCTACAACCGCTTCATCCAGGGCCTGAAGGCCGCCGAGGTGGAGGTCGACCGCCGCATGCTGGCCGAGCTTGCCGTCAACGACCAGGCCGCGTTCGCCGCCCTGGTCGAGGTCGCCAAGAAGGCCCTGCCCGAGGACACCTCCGCGCCGCGCGAAGCCGCCGCCTGAGCACCGTCCCCAGCAGCGTGGACCTCACGGAGCGCCTGGCCGGCCGGCCGATGACCAACCCCCGAGCGGATCGGGTGAAGGACGTCGCCGGCCTGGCCGGGCGCTCCGCGCGCTCCCGGCGCGGTCTGTTCCTCGCCGAGGGACCCCAGAACGCCCGCGAGGCCCTCGCCCGCCACCTCGAGGCCCCGTGCGTGGACGCCGTCTACGTCACCGCCGAGGCCCTCGCCCGCCATCCCGACGTCGCCGTGCTGCTCGAGCAGGTGCTGGCCGACCGCTCCGTGTTCGTCCGCCTGGTCTCCCGCGAGGTGCTCGCCGCGATGAGCGACGCCGTCACCCCGCAGGGCGTCGTCGTGGTCTGCCGCCTGCTCGACGTCCCCGCCGAGCAGGTCCTCGCGACCCGGCCGCGGCTGCTCGCGGTGCTGGTCCGGGTGCAGGACCCCGGCAACGCCGGGACCGTGCTGCGCGCCGCCGACGCCGCCGGCGCGGACGCCGTGGTGCTCACCGCCGGCAGCGTGGACGTCTACAACCCCAAGGCCGTGCGCTCCACCGCCGGCTCCCTCTTCCACCTGCCCGTGGTGCAGGGCGCCGACCTGCCCGGCCTGATCGACGGGGCGCGCGCCGCCGGGTGCGGGGTCCTGGCCGCCGACGGCCGCGGGGACGCCGACCTCGACCGGCTCCAGGACGCCTCCGCCGCCCGCGCCGCCGGCCTGCCCGCCGCGGGCTACGACCTGGCCCGCCCCACGGTGTGGCTGTTCGGCAACGAGGCCCAGGGCCTGTCCGCGCCGGAGAAGGCGCTGGCCGACCACCGCGTGGCGGTGCCCGTGCACGGGCGGGCCGAGTCGCTCAACGTCGGCACCGCCGCGACCGTGTGCCTCTACGCCTCGGCCCGCGCCCAGCGCCGCGCCCCGGCGTCGGGAGCGGGCCGGTGAGCGCCCCGCCCACGAGGTTCCGCACCCAGGTCGTCGGCGCCGCCCTGCTCGACGACGCCGCGGCGCCCACCGCGCTGCTGGCCGCCCAGCGGGCCTACCCCGAGGCCCTGCGCGGGCTGTGGGAGTTCCCCGGCGGCAAGCAGGAGCCGGGGGAGGGCCCCGAGCAGGCGCTCGTGCGCGAGTGCGCCGAGGAGCTCGGCACCGCCGTCGAGCTGCTCGAGGAGCTGGCCGGCCCGCACCCCCAGGGCTGGCCGCTGACCGGCACCGCCGCGATGCGGGTCTGGACCGCCGTGGCCGCCGCGGGCGCCCCGGTCGCCGGCGCGGACCACCTCGCCGTGCGCTGGCTGCCCCTGGACGACGCGGACGCCGTGCTCGCCCTGCCGTGGATCCCGGCGGACCTGCCGGTCGTGCGCGCGCTGCTGGCCCGGCTCGCCGGCTGACCCGCGCGCACGTCCGCACCGCGGCCGCCCCCTTCTGGTACGCGAGTGACCACGGAACCGTCCGGTGACCCCGCGGTCGCGGGGTCACCGGACGGTTCCGTGGTCACTCGGGGTCGGCGGGGGCGCCGCCGTCCGGGACGCCGCCGGGCACCCGGTAGCCGCCGTCGGCCAGCCCCGCCCGGACCTCGAAGACGTTGCGCAGCGCCGGGTGGCCGGTGCGCAGCAGCGACCACGCCGCGGCCGCGCCGTAGAGCGGCAGGAACGGCAGCCCCAGGCACGCGGCCCACTGGCTCGCGTGGCGCGCCTCGTGGGCGAGCAGCCGCGGCCGGGCCGCGACCTCGGCCGGCCCGGCCCGGAAGAGCACCACGTTGCCGACCGTGAAGGCCGCCGCGCGCGGCAGCCGGCCGCGGTAGCCGAAGCCCAGCAGCAGCCCCTCGGGCCCGCGCACGAGGCGGGTGCGCGTGGCCGCGGCGACGGCCAGGCCCAGGGGCGTGGAGAGGTTGAGCGCGTTCCACCCCGCGCGCAGGCGGGCCGGGCGGCCGGGGACCGGGTGCATGCCCCCAGGCTACGGTCCCGGTCCTGCTTCGTCTCCCGCACGGCGAGTCACTAGACTGGACCGCGCCCGTGGCCCCGCCCGGGCTCCCCGCGCCCCGCGCCGCACCCGCCCGTGCGCCGGCGCGCCCGGACGCCACCGTCCCCGAGCCGAAGAAGACGCCAGCCGATGCCTGAACCGACACCCGAAACCGCCCCCGACGGCGCGCTCGACCCGACCGACGAGGCCGCCGTCGCGGCCGCCGTGGACGCTGCCCTCACCGCCGTGGAGACCGCCCAGGACCTCGAGCAGCTCAAGGAGGTCCGCCTCGCCCACGCCGGGGAGCGCTCCCCGCTGGCGCTGGCCAACCGGCGGATCGGCACCCTGGACAAGACGCAGAAGGCCGCCGCGGGCAAGCTCGTCGGCCAGGCCCGCGGCCGCGTCAACCAGGCGGTAGCCGCCCGCACCACCGTCCTGGAGGAGGAGCGCGACGCCCGCATCCTCGTGGAGGAGGCCGTGGACGTCACCGCCGCCGGCCGCCGGCGCCGCCTGGGCGGGCGCCACCCGCTGTCGACGCTCATGGAGCACGTGGGCGAGACCTTCACGGCCATGGGCTGGGAGGTCGCCGACGGCCCCGAGGTCGAGTCCGAGTGGTACAACTTCGACGCCCTGAACTTCAAGCCGGACCACCCGGCCCGCGAGCTGCAGGACACGTTCTTCGTCGACCCGCCCGAGGCGCACCTCGTGCTGCGCACCCACACCTCCCCGGTGCAGATGCGCACGCTGCTGGAGCGCGGCGTGCCGGTCTACGTCGTCGTCCCCGGGCGCGTGTACCGCACCGACGAGCTGGACGCGACCCACACCCCCGTCTTCCACCAGGTCGAGGGCCTGGCCGTGGACAAGGGGCTGTCGATGGCCGACCTCAAGGGCACCCTCGAGCACTTCGCCCGGCAGATGTTCGGCCCCGAGGCCCGCATCCGGCTGCGCCCCAACTACTTCCCGTTCACCGAGCCCTCCGCCGAGATGGACGTGTGGCACCCCAACGCCAAGGGCGGGCCGCGCTGGATCGAGTGGGGCGGGTGCGGCATGGTCCACCCCAACGTGCTGCGCGCCGCCGGGGTCGACCCGGAGGTCTACTCGGGCTTCGCGTTCGGCATGGGCATCGAGCGCACCCTGATGTTCCGCAACAACGTCCCGGACATGCACGACATGGTCGAGGGCGACATCCGCTTCAGCGAGCACTTCGGGATGGAGATCTGAGCATGCGAGTACCTGTGTCATGGCTGCGCGAGCACGCACCCGTCCCCGAGGGGGCCACCGCCGAGGACGTCCTGGCCACCCTGATCCGGGTCGGCTTCGAGGAGGAGGCCGTCCACCGTCCCGCCGACGGGATCAGCGGCCCCGTCGTCGTGGGCCAGGTGCTCACGAAGGAGCCGGAGACCCACTCCAACGGCAAGACCGTCAACTGGTGCACCGTCCGCGTGGTCCCCGAGGGGCAGGAGCAGACCCTCACCGGCAAGGGCATCGACCCCTCCGGGGTGCAGGGCGTGATCTGCGGGGCCCACAACTTCGAGGTCGGCGACAAGGTCGTGGTGACCCTGCCCGGCGCCGTGCTGCCCGGGAACTTCCGGATCTCCGCCCGCAAGACCTACGGCCACACCTCGGCCGGGATGATCGCCTCCGTGCGCGAGCTCGGCATCGGCGAGGACCACGACGGCATCCTGGTGCTCTCCACCCTCGGCCTGGACCCGGAGCTCGGCACCGACGCCCTGGAGCTGCTCGGGCTCCACGACGAGGCCGCCGAGATCAACGTCACCCCGGACCGCGGCTACGCGTTCTCGGTCCGCGGCGTGGCCCGGGAGTACTGTCACGCCGTGCGCACCCCCTTCGCCGACCCGGCCCTCGCCATCGGCGAGCGCGTGCCCGCCCCCACCGCCGGGGGCTTCCCCGTGGCGGTCGACGACGACGCCCCGATCCACGGCAACCCCGGGTGCACCCGCTTCACGGCCCGCACGGTCACCGGCATCGACCCCACCGCCCCCACGCCCCCGTGGCTGGCGGCGCGGCTGCGCCTGGCCGGGATCCGCTCGATCTCCCTGCCGGTGGACATCTCC
Organism: Kocuria flava; assembly: GCF_001482365.1. Taxonomy (NCBI): domain Bacteria; kingdom Bacillati; phylum Actinomycetota; class Actinomycetes; order Micrococcales; family Micrococcaceae; genus Kocuria; species Kocuria flava. Next base: position 1,921,151 of record NZ_CP013254.1, read on the forward strand.
AACTACGTGATGCTCGAGCTGGGCCAGCCCCTGCACTTCTACGACCTCGCGCGCCTCACCGGCGGGATCACCGTCCGCCGGGCCCGGGCGGGGGAGGAGCTGACGACCCTCGACGGCCGGCGGCGCACCCTGGACCCCGAGGACCTGCTCATCACCGACGGCTCCGGGCCGATCGGCCTGGCCGGGGTCATGGGCGGGGCCACCACCGAGGTCTCCGGGACCACCGTGGACGTGCTCGTGGAGGCGGCCCGCTTCGACGAGGTCTCGATCGCCCGCACCACCCGCCGGCACCGGCTGCCCTCGGAGGCCTCCAAGCGCTTCGAGCGCGGCGTCGACCCGCAGATCGCCCCGGTCGCCGCCCAGCGCGCCGTCGAGCTGCTCGTGGAGCTCGCCGGCGGCACCGCCGTCGAGGAGGCCACCGACCTCGACCGCACGGTCGCCCCGCGGGCGGTCGAGCTGCCGCGCGCGTACCCCGCCCGCCGCGTGGGCGTGGACTACCCGGCCGAGACGGTCGCGGGCCTGCTCACCGAGCTCGGCGCCTCCGTGAGCGCCGTCGAGGACGGGTGGAGCGTCGTCCCGCCGACCTGGCGACCCGACCTCACCGCCCCCGAGGACCTCGTCGAGGAGATCGCCCGGCTGGACGGCTACGACAACATCCCGTCGCGGCTGCCCGTGGCCCCGCCCGGCGGCGGGCTGACGGACGAGCAGCGGGCCCGCAAGCAGGTCGCGGACGCGCTCGCGGCCGCCGGGCTGGTCGAGGTGCTCGCCTACCCGTTCGTGGCGCAGGCCGACAACGAGCTCTGGGGCGCCCCGCGCGCCGGGGTGCCCGTGCCCTCGGTGAAGCTGGCCAACCCCATCAGCGAGGCCCAGGGCGTGCTGCGCGTGTCCCTGCTGCCGGGGCTGCTGGACGTGCTGCGGCGCAACACCTCCCGCGGTTTCCGCGACCTCGCCCTGTACGAGCTGGGCCGGGTCTTCCGCCCGGGCGAGCAGGTGGGCTCGGCGGAGATCCCGCCCCTGGGCGCGCGGCCCGCCGAGGAGGTCCTCGCGCAGCTCGAGGCGGGACTGCCCGCCCAGCCGCGCCACCTCGCGGCGGTGCTCGCCGGCCGGGACGCGGCCGAGGGCCCGTGGACGGCGCCGCGGGCGCTCGACTGGCAGGACGCCCTGGACGCCGCCCGGCTGGCCGCCGAGGTCCTGGGCGTGGAGCTGACGGTGCGGCAGGGCACCCACCAGGCCTTCCACCCCGGCCGCACCGCGGTGCTGGCCACCGCGGACGGCACCCCCGCCGGCTACGCCGGGGAGCTGCACCCGAAGCTGGTCGCGGCCCAGGACCTGCCGGAGCGGACCGTGGCCATGGAGCTGAACCTCACCACGCTGCTCGCCGCGCGCGGGGGGGTCCGGCAGGCCCGGCCGATCTCCGGCTACCCGGCCGCCACGCAGGACGTCGCCCTCGTCGTCGACGCCGCCGTCCCCGCGGGGGACCTGCACGAGGCGCTCGTCGAGGGCGCCGGGGAGCTGCTCGAGGACGTGCGCGTCTTCGACGTCTACCGGGGCCCCGGCATCGAGGACGGCAAGAAGTCCGTGGCCTTCGCGCTGCGCTTCCGCGCCCCGGACCGCACCCTCACCGCCGAGGAGGCCTCCGCGGCCCGCGAGGCGGCCGTGGCCGTCGCCGCCGAGCGCCACGGCGCGGTGCTGCGCGGCTGAGCACCGAGGCACGCACGGGCGGCCCGTCCCCGGACCGGGGACGGGCCGCCCGTGCTCCCGGCCCCGGGGCGGGTAACACGGGGGCACACCCGGCGGGGGCCGGAGCGGACTTCGGTACTGTGGCCCCCGGGCGGGCCCCGCACCCCGCTTCCCCCCGACCTTTCGTCCAGGAGCTGAGCATGACCGAGGAGACCACCGGACGGCGAGACCCCTTCTTCGCCTTCGACGACGAGACCGACGAGCGGCCGGAGGAGCCCGGGGAGGGCCGGCGCGGGCGGACCGTCGCGTGGAAGCCCATCGGCGTGGGCCTGCTGGGGCTGCTGCTGGGCCTCGTGCTCGCCGTCAGCGGCGCCCTGACCTGGGACGACTCCCGGCGGATCGCCGGCTATGCCGACCGCTCGTGGGTGGTCGGCGGGCAGTACCAGGACCTCACCAACGACCTGCGCACCAAGGACTACAACCCGGTCTACCGCGGCGTCCTGCCGGCGGACCCGGCGGTCGCCGAGCAGCCCTTCGACTCCGGGCTGGCCGACCCGCGGCCGGTGGAGCCGGGGGAGGAGATCGTCTTCCGCGGCACCCAGACCGGCTCCCGGGAGGACGACTTCCACGCGGAGGCCGACGCCCTGCTCGCCGTCGAGGACGGCACGCTGCAGGTCGTGGCCACCGACGAGGCCGGCGCCTACGGGGAGGGCATCACCGCCGGGACCGTGGCCTGGGAGCGGACCAAGGCCGCACTGCTCGTGCTCGGCGGACTGGCGGTCGCCGGTGCCGGGCTGTGGTGGGCCCGCCGCCTCTGGCTGCGCGGCGCCTGAGCCGGACCGACGGGAACGGGCCCCGCAGGACACGACGTCCTGCGGGGCCCGTTCCCGTCGGCGGCCGGGGCGCTCAGGGCAGCTCCGGCAGGGCCGGGCGCAGCAGCCAGGCGTCCAGCAGCGCGTCGAGCCCCGCCCAGCGCTCCCGGGGGGCGAAGCCCCGCAGGTGCTCCCGGAAGCCGTCCGTGCTCACCCAGGCGCCGCGGTGCACGCTCGCCCAGCTGCGCAGCACCTCCCGGAACACGGCGTCGCCGAGCTCCACGCGCAGCGCGTGGAGGGTCAGCGCCCCGCGCACGTAGACGACGTCGTCGAAGAGCCGCACGTGCCCGGGGTCCCCGATCACGAGGTCCTGGCGCATCCTCGACAGCGTCCGGTGGGCCTTCTCGGCGTGCCACCCGGCGGGGCGGCCCCCGGAGGCCTCCGACCAGATCCACTCGGCGTAGGAGGCGAAGCCCTCGTTGAGCCAGATGTCCCGCCAGGAGCCGAGCACGAGGCTGTTGCCGAACCACTGGTGGGCCAGCTCGTGGGCCACGAGCCGCTGCTCCTCCCAGTCCGTGCCGAGCTGGTTCTTGCCGAACACCGAGCAGGAGTGGCACTCGAAGGGGTCCTCGAGCGAGGTGTCGACCACCACGGCCGTGTAGCTGGGGAAGGGATAGGGGCCGAACCACTCGGCGAAGACCTCCAGCATCCGGCCCTGGTCGGCGAAGGTCCGCTCGGCCTTCTTGCGCCGCTTCTTCGCCACCACGAGCAGCTGGGGCACCCGCGAGCCGGTGAGCTCGACCCGCTGGAACGGACCGACCGCCACCGTGGCCAGGTAGGGCGGCAGCGGGTCCGGGGAGACGAACACCCAGGTGCGCTCGCCGTCGTCCTCGGTCACGGACTCGAGCTCGCCGCTGGCGTGGACGGTGTAGTCCTCGTCGGCGCGCACGGTGATCCGGAACGTCGCCCGGTGCGAGGGGTGGTCCACGCACGGGAACCACGTCGACGCGCCCGTGGGCTGGCCCGCGACCACGGCCCCGTCGTCCAGCTCGGTCCAGCCGACCTCCCCCCACGGGCCGTCGGTGCACTCGGGCCAGCCCTCGTAGGAGACCGTGACGGTGAACCGGTCCCCGGCGGCCACCGGCCGCGGCAGCGCCACGACCAGGCGGGAGCCGTGGTGGCGGGCCTCGGCCCGCCGGCCGCCGAGCAGCCCGCCGAGCCCGCCGGTGCTCACGCGCACCTCGGTCACGGCCAGCTCCGTGAGGTCGAGCTCGACCCGGTCGGTGGCCCGCAGCGCGCGGCAGGACAGGGCCGCCCGGGCCTCCAGGCCGTTGTCCTCGACGTCGTAGTCGAGGAAGAGGTCGTAGTGCTCCACCGTCACCGCGGTGCACCCCACCCCGGGGGTGTAGGGATCGGGCGCGCCGTCGGCGCCGAGGAAGCGGTGGGCCGTGGCGGTGCTCACGGGACCAGCAGCAGCTTGCCCTGGGCGGTGCGCGACTGCAGCACCTCGTGCGCGCGCCGGGCCTCGGCCAGGGGGAAGGTCCCGGCGACCCGCACGCTCAGGGTGCCCTCGAGCACGGCGTCGAAGAGCTCCCCGGCCCGCCAGCTGCGCTCCTTCTCGTCGCGCAGGTAGTCGTTGAGCGTCGGGCGGGTGACGTAGAGGGATCCGTTCTGCGCCAGGCGCTGCAGGTCGAAGGGCGGGACCTGCCCGGAGGAGCCGCCGAAGAGCACGAGCGTGCCGCGGGCGCGCAGGGCCGTGAGCGACTCGTCGAAGGTGTCCCTGCCCACCGAGTCGTAGACGACGTCCGCGCCGCGCCCGTCCGTCAGCTCCCGGACCCGGGCGGCGAAGCCCTCGTAGCCGACGAGGACCTCGTCGGCCCCGAGCGAGCGCGCGGTGCGCGCCTTCTCCTCCGAGCCGACCAGGGCGACCACGGTGGCCCCCTGCCGCTTGAGCAGCTGGACCGCCAGCCCGCCCACGCCGCCGGCGGCGGCGGTGAGCACGGCCACGTCCCCCTCCTGCACCGGGTGCGTGGAGCGCACGAGGTAGTGGGCGGTCAGCCCCTGCAGCGGGATCGCGGCGGCGACCTCGTCCGGGATCCCCGCCGGCACGCGCAGCGCCTTGTCGGCGTCCACCACGAACGCGTCGGCGTAGGTGCGGGCGGCCTGCGAGGTCGTGACGCGGTCGCCGAGGGCGAAGTGCTCGACGCCCTCGCCCACGGCCGTGACCGTGCCGGCGCCCTCGCTGCCCGGGGTGAAGGGGTGCTCGACGGGGTAGATCCCCTCGCGCTGGTAGACCTCGATGAAGTTCACCCCCGCCGCGCTCGTGCGCACGAGCAGCTGGCCCGGTCCGGGCTCGGGGTCCGGGCGCTCGCCGAGGGCGAGCACCTCGGGACCTCCGGGCCGGTCGACGATCACGCTGCGAACCATGGTGGGGCACCTCCGGGGCCTCGGGAACGGGGACTCGTGGCCCATCGTAGGCCCCGGCCGGGCCCGCGCCGGGCCCGCGGCGCCGGAGGCCGGGGCCCCACAAGTGGGGATAGCCGGGCCTCCGTCACGAAGTCCTGTTCGCAGTCGGGAAGCGTAGATTGGACGGCAACCGTCCGGGGGGACGCGCACGGGGCGGGAGCGGCCGGAGCGGGGCCACCGGGCAGGAGCGCCGCGCCGGAGGGGACCGCGCACGGCCGGGCCGCCCGTCCGCCTCGAGATGGTGCATAATTATTGATCACCGTGCATAACTTTGAGTTAGAGTGGGGGACATGACGTTCAGCGCAGCAGTGTCGGGGGCATCGGGGTACGCCGGGGGAGAGGTCCTGCGGATCCTCGCCGGCCACCCGGAGATCGAGATCGGGGCCGTGGGGGCCCACTCCAACGCCGGTCAGCGGCTCGGGGAGGTGCAGCCGCACCTGCACTCCCTCGCGGACCGGGTGCTCGTGGGCACCACCGCCGAGAACCTCGCCGGCCACGACGTCGTCTTCCTGGCCCTGCCGCACGGTGCCTCCGCGGAGATCGCCGCCCAGCTGCCGCCGGAGACCGTGGTGATCGACGCCGGGGCCGACCACCGGCTGGAGAGCGCCGAGGCCTGGGAGCAGTTCTACGGCTCGGCGCACGCCGGGACGTGGCCCTACGGACTGCCCGAGCTGCTCGTGGGCACCGACGGCGCGCGCCAGCGCGAGCGGCTGCGCGAGGCCACGCGCATCGCCGTGCCCGGCTGCTACCCGACGGGCTCGCTGCTGGCCCTCGCCCCCGGCTTCGCCGCCGGCCTGCTCGAGCCGGAGGACGTCGTGATCGTCGCCGCCTCCGGGACCTCGGGCGCCGGCAAGGCCGTCAAGCCGCACCTGCTGGGCTCGGAGGTCATGGGCTCCATGTCCCCCTACGGCGTCGGCGGCGTCCACCGGCACACCCCCGAGATCGAGCAGGGGCTCGCGCGCGCGGCCGGGGAACCGGTGCGGATCTCCTTCACCCCCACCCTGGCGCCGATGCCCCGCGGCATCCTCACCACCGCCACCGCCCGCGTCGCCGAGGGCGTCACCGCCGCCCAGCTGCGCGAGGCGTGGGAGGAGGCCTACGCGGCCGAGACCTTCGTGCGGGTGCTGCCCGAGGGCCAGTGGCCCGCGACGAAGTCGGTGGCCGGGTCCAACCACGTCCAGCTGCAGCTGGCGCTCGACCCGCGCGCCGGGCGCGTGGTCGTCTCGTGCGCCGTCGACAACCTCGTCAAGGGCACCGCCGGCGGTGCGGTGCAGTCCATGAACCTCGCCCTGGGGCTGCCCGAGGGCACCGGCCTGAACCTGCAAGGAGTCGCACCGTGAGAGCCTACCCGTCCCAGAACCCCGCCGGGACGCTGACCATCGACACGGCCCGCGGCGTGACCGCGGCCCGCGGCTTCCGCGCCTCCGGCACCACCGCCGGTTTCAAGGACTCCGGCACCCCCGACCTCGCGCTCGTCGTCAACGACGGCCCCCAGCACGCGGTCGCCGCCGTCTACACGACCAACCGGATCAGCGCCGCCCCCGTCCAGTGGTCCCGGGCCGTCACCGCCGACGGGAGGGCCACCGCCGTGGTGCTCAACTCCGGCGGGGCCAACGCGTGCACCGGGGCCCAGGGGTTCCAGGCCGCCCACCGCACCGCCGAGCTCGTGGGCGAGGCGCTGGGCACCGGCGCCGGCGACGTCGTCGTGTGCTCCACCGGGCTCATCGGCGTCCAGCTGCCCATGGACGTCATGGAGGCCGGGCTGGCCCCCGCCGTCGAGGCGCTCGCCGACGACGCCGCCGCCGGGGTGGCCGCCGCCCGGGCGATCATGACCACCGACTCCGTCCCGAAGCTCGCCGCCCACGAGGGCGGGGGCTGGACGGTCGCGGGCATGGCCAAGGGCGCGGGCATGCTGGCCCCCGGCCTGGCCACGATGCTCGTGGTGCTCACCACCGACGCCGAGGTCTCCTCCGACGCCCTCCAGTGGGCGCTGCAGGACGCCGTGAAGGTCACCTTCAACCGCACCGACTCCGACGGCTGCATGTCCACGAACGACACCGTGGTCCTGCTCGCCTCGGGCGCCTCGGGGGTCCGCCCGGACGAGTTCGAGTTCGGCCAGGCCGTCACGGCCGTGTGCCACTCCCTGGCCCAGCAGCTGATCCACGACGCCGAGGGCGCCGCGCACGACATCGAGATCACCACCGTCAACGCGGTCACCGAGTCCCAGGCCGAGGACGTCAGCCGCAGCGTGGCCCGCTCCAACCTGTTCAAGACCGCGATCTTCGGCAACGACCCCAACTGGGGTCGTGTGCTCTCCGCGGTCGGCACCACGGACGCCGCGTTCGACCCGGACCGCATCGACGTGACCATCAACGGCGTCACGGTCTGCCGCGACGGCGCCATCGGGGACGCGCGCGAGGGCGTGGACCTGGCCGCCGACCGCCGCGTCACCGTGCTGATCGACCTCAAGGCCGGCGACGCCGACGCCACCGTCTGGACCAACGACCTCACCCACGACTACGTCGAGGAGAACAGCGCCTACTCGACCTGAGCCGGCCCCCGGCGCCGGCACCGGCGCCCCGGAGCCCGCACGACGACGCGCAGGAGAGAGATGACCCACCCCACCGCACCCACCGCCGGGCCCGCCGTCCAGGACCGGGCCGCCGTCCTGCTCGAGGCGCTGCCGTGGATCCGGCGCCACGCCGGGACCGTCATGGTGTTCAAGTACGGCGGCAACGCCATGGTCTCGGAGCCGCTGCGGCAGGCCTTCGCCGAGGACATGGTGCTGCTGCACCACCTGGGCGTCCACCCCGTCGTCGTCCACGGGGGCGGGCCGCAGATCAACCGCATGCTCGAGCGCCTCGGGATCGCCTCCGAGTTCCGCGGCGGGCTGCGGGTGACCTCCCGGGAGGCCCTCGAGGCCATCCGCATGGTCCTCACCGGCCAGGTCCAGCGGGAGCTCGTCTCGCTGCTCAACGCCACCGGCCCCTACGCGGTGGGCCTGTCGGGGGAGGACGCGCGCCTGTTCGGGGCCGTCCGGCGCGGGACCGTCGTCGACGGCGAGGAGGTCGACCTCGGCTGGGTGGGCGAGGTCGTCGCCGTCGACCCCGCACCCGTGCGCCAGCTGCTGGACGCCGGGCGCATCCCGGTGATCTCCTCGGTGGCCCCCGAGGTCGACGGCGGGGGCGAGCCCACCGGCGAGGTCCTCAACGTCAACGCCGACACCGCCGCCGCGGCCGTCGCGGTCGCCCTGGGCGCCGAGGCGTTCGTGGCGCTGACCGACGTCGAGGGCCTCTACGCCGACTGGCCGGACCGCGACTCGCTGATTTCCTCCCTGACCGCCGGGCAGCTGCGCGAGCTCCTGCCCGGGCTGCAGTCGGGGATGATCCCCAAGATGGAGGCCGCCCTGCGCGCGGTCGAGGGCGGGGCCCGCCGGGCGGCGATCGTCGACGGCCGCGTCCCGCACGCCTGCCTGCTCGAGATCTTCCCGGGCGCCCGCACCGGCACCCAGCTCATCCCCGACGACGGAGTCCTCCCATGACCGCCATCCACCGCACCGACACCACCGCGCAGCAGTCCCTGCTCGGGGAGTACGCCGAGTCCCTGCTGGGGGTCTTCGGCACGCCCTCGCTCGTGCTGACCTCCGGCCGGGGGGCCGTGGTCACCGACGCCGACGGCAGGGACTACCTCGACCTGCTCGCCGGGATCGCCGTCAACGCCCTGGGCCACGCCCACCCGCGCTGGGTCGAGGCCGTCACCCGGCAGCTCGGGACCCTCGGGCACGTCTCGAACTTCTTCACCTCCCCCCAGCAGATCGCCCTGGCGGGCAAGCTGCTGCAGCTGGCCGGCGCCCCCGCCGGCTCCCACGTGTTCTTCGCGAACTCCGGCACCGAGGCCAACGAGGCCGCCTTCAAGCTCGCCCGGCGCAGCGGCCGGGAGCGCCCGGGGCCCGACGGCCGTCCGCGCACCACGGTCCTGGCCCTGGAGTCCGGCTTCCACGGGCGCACCATGGGCGCCCTGGCCCTCACCGCGAAGGAGGCCTACCGAGAGCCCTTCGAGCCGCTGCCGGGCGGGGTCCGGCACATCCCCGCCACGCTCGAGGCCCTCGAGGAGCACCTCGACGACACGGTCTCCGCCCTCGTCGTGGAGCCGATCCAGGGCGAGGCCGGCGTCCTGGGGCTGCCCGAGGGCTACCTGCGCCGCGCCCGCGAGCTGACCCGCGAGCACGGCGCGCTGCTGGTCGTCGACGAGGTCCAGACCGGCATCGGGCGCACCGGCCGGTGGTTCGCGTCCTCCGCCGAGCTCTCCGGCGAGGACCTGCCGGACGCCATCACCCTGGCCAAGGGGCTCGGCGGGGGCTTTCCCGTCGGGGCCCTGCTCACCATCGGCGCGGAGGTCTCCGGGCTGCTCACCGCCGGCCAGCACGGGACGACCTTCGGCGGCAACCCGCCGGCGACCGCCGCCGGGCTGGCGACCGTGCTCATCATCGAGGAGGACGGCCTGCTGGCCAACGCCCGCGAGGTCGGGGCGCTGCTGGGCGAGGGCCTGGCCGCCGTCCCCGGCGTGTCCGCCGTGCGCCAGCACGGCCTGCTCATCGGCGCCGACCTCGAGGTCCCCGAGGGGGTGCAGGTCCCGTGGGCCCCCGCCGTCGTCGAGGCCGCCCGCCGGGCGGGGTTCCTCGTCAACGCCCCCGGGCCGCGGACCCTGCGCCTGGCCCCGCCGCTGATCCTCACCCCCGAGCAGGCGCGCTCCTTCCTCGCCGCCCTGCCCGGCATCCTGTCCGACGCCGCCGCCGCCGTCGCCTCCCCCGGCGCGGCGCCCGGTGCCAGCACCCCGAAAGAAGCCTGACCTCCCCATGCCCACCTCCCCCCGGCACTTCCTCGTCGACACCGACCTGACCCAGCAGGAGCAGTCCGAGGTCCTCGACCTCGCCCGGCGGCTGAAGGCCGACCGCTGGGCGCACCGGCCCTACGCCGGCCCCCAGACGGTCGCCCTGCTCTTCGACAAGACCTCGACGCGCACCCGCGTGTCCTTCGCGACGGGGATCGCCGACCTCGGCGGCAGCCCGCTGGTGGTCAACCCGGGGGAGTCCCAGCTGGGGAAGGAGAGCGTGGCCGACACCGCCCGCGTGTTCTCCCGCATGGTCTCGACCATCGTGTGGCGCACCTACGCCCAGGAGGGCCTGGAGGAGATGGCCGCCGCCTCGGACGTGCCGGTGGTCAACGGGCTCTCCGACGCCTACCACCCGTGCCAGATCCTCGCCGACCTGCTCACCGTGCGCGAGCACAGGGGCGACCCCGCCGGGCGGACCTTCGCCTACCTGGGCGACGCCGCCAACAACATGGCCCACTCCTACCTGCTCGGCGGGGCCACCGCGGGGATGCACGTGCGGGTCGCCGGCCCCGAGGGCTACCTGCCCGACCCGGCGGTCGTGGCCGCCGCCGAGGAGCGGGCGGCGAGCACCGGCGGGTCGGTGCGCGTGACCACCGACCCGGACGAGGCCCTGGCGGGTGCGGACGTCGTGTGCACCGACACCTGGGTCTCGATGGGCCAGGAGGCCGAGCGGGAGGCCCGGGCCCGGATCTTCGCCCCCTACGCGGTCGACGCCGCCGCCCTGGCCAAGGCGGACCCGGAGGCGGTGTTCCTGCACTGCCTGCCCGCCTTCCGGGGCTGCGAGGTCACCGCCGAGGTCCTCGAGGGCCCGCAGTCGGTGGTGTGGGACGAGGCCGAGAACCGGCTGCACGCCCAGAAGGCGCTGCTGGTGTGGCTGATGGCCCGCTCCGGACGCTACGACCTCGCGACCGGCTCGTGAGCATCCCCGCGACCAAGACCGCCCGCCAGGCGCGGATCGTGGCCCTCGTGACGGGCGGGTCCATCCACTCCCAGGCCGAGCTGGCCGCCCGGCTCGCCGAGGACGGCGTGCAGGTCACCCAGGCGACCCTCTCCCGCGACCTCGTGGAGCTCGGGGCCGTGCGGGTGCGCGACGGCGAGGGCACCCTCGTCTACGCCGTCCCGCAGGCCGGCGCCGACCGCTCGCCCACGGCGGGGGTCACGCAGGAGAGCCTCGACGCCCGGCTCTCCGGGGTCTGCCGCGAGCTGCTCGTGACGGCCGAGGCGAGCGCGAACCTCGTGGTGCTGCGCACCCCGCCCGGGGCCGCCCAGTACTTCGCCTCCGCGATCGACGCCTCGGTCATCCCGTCGGTGCTGGGCACCATCGCCGGCGACGACACCATCGTGGTCGTGTGCCGGGAGCCCGACGGCGGGGCGGCCGTGGCCGGGCGGTTCCTGGAGCTCGCCCGCTGAGCAGCGGTCCCGGGGGCTGCTAGCGCCCGGTGTGCTCCTCGAGCACGGGGATCAGGTCCGTGCGCTCGAAGACGCGCGCGAAGTCCACCGCGGAGTGGGCCCCGGCCGTCTGCGAGGCCCCGGCGGCGAGCAGCCGCCGCACGATGGCCTCGTGTCCACGGAAGACCGCGCTCATCAGGGCCGTCTGCCCGTTGTCGTTGACCCGGTCGGGGTCGGCGCCGGCCTCCAGCAGGGCCGCGACCGTGTCCTCGTGCTGGTGGTAGGAGGCGAGGATCAGCAGGGTGTCGCCCTTGCCGTTGGTCAGGTTCACGGGCACGCCCGCCTCCAGCGCCGGCACGAGCTCCCCGGTGCGGCCCTCGCGGGCGGCGTCGAACAGGGACAGCACGTAGGCCATCTCCTCCTCGCTCAGCTGCGGGGCGCCGCCGTCCTGGGGCTGCTGGGGGTCCTGGGTCACGGCGCACCGTCCTTCGGGCTCGGGGATCTGTCCTGCACGGCAGTCTATCGGGGCGGAACCCCGGCGGGTGCCCGGGTCTTGACGTCGCAGTAACCCGCTGGCACGCTCGTGTGGCACGGCTCACACGACCGACCACGACCCCGGGGCCGCCACCCGGAGACGGGACCCCCATGCCCAACCTCGCCACACTGCTCACCGACTCGGCCGCGGCGTCCCCCGGGGCGCGGGCCGTGGTGCTCGACGACAGCGTCCTGACCTACGGCGCGCTCGACGACCTCTCCGCCCGCGTCGCCTCGCTGCTGACCTCCCGCGGCGTCCGGGCGGGGGACCGCGTGGCGCTCATCCTGCCCAACGTCCCGCACATGCCCGTGGCCTACTACGGCGTCCTGCGCACCGGCGGCGTCGTCGTGCCCCTGAACCCGCTGCTGAGCCCGCGCGAGCTCGGCTACCACTTCCAGGACGCCGAGGTCTCCCTCGTGCTCGTGTGGGAGACCGTGGCAGGGGCCGCGCGCGCCGCCGCGGCAGAGCTCGGGCGCGACGTCCCGGTGGTCGAGATCACCGCCGCCGGCACGCTCCCGGAGCTGCGCCGGGTGCCGCCCCTGCCGGAGGTCGCCGAACGGGCCGGGGAGGACCCCGCCGTGCTGCTCTACACCTCCGGGACCACGGGACGGCCCAAGGGGGCGGTCCTGACCCACGCCAACCTCACGAGCAACGCCCGGCTCTCCGCCGAGCTGTTCTCGCTGGCCCCCGGCGACGTCATGTTCGGGGGGCTGCCGTTCTTCCACGTCTTCGGCCAGACCGTCGCCCTCAACGGCGCCCTGGGCGCCGGGGCCACCGTCACCCTCCTGCCGCGCTTCGACCCGGCCCGGGCGCTGGAGATCCTCGTGCGCGACGAGGTCACGGTCTTCGCCGGGGTGCCGAGCATGTACGTCGCCCTGCTCCGGGCGGCCGGCGGGGAGCCGGTCCGGGCGCCGCACCTGCGTGCGGGGGTCTCCGGGGGCTCACCGCTGCCGGTCGAGGTGCTCGAGCGCTTCGAGGCCCTGTTCGGGGCCCCGGTCTACGAGGGCTACGGGCTCTCCGAGACCTCCCCGGTGGTGTGCTTCAACCAGGAGGACCGGGGGCGGCGCCCCGGCTCCATCGGCACCGTGGTGCGTGGCGCGCAGCTGCGGGTCCTCGACGACGCCGGGGCGGAGGTGCCCGTGGGCGAGATCGGCGAGCTCGCCGTGGCGGGGGAGTACGTGATGGCCGGCTACTGGCGCAACCCGGAGGCGACCGCGGCGGCGATCCAGGACGGGTGGTTCCGCACCGGGGACCTGGCCCGGGTCGACGAGGACGGCTTCTACTGGATCGTGGACCGGAAGAAGGACATGGTCCTGCGCGGGGGCTACAACGTCTATCCCCGCGAGATCGAGGAGGTGCTCTACCAGTACCCGGGGATCGCGGAGGCCGCCGTCGTCGGGGTCCCGGACGAGGCGATGGGGGAGGAGGTCGCGGCCGTCGTCGCGTTCCGGGACGTGCCCGAGCCCGAGCGCCCGGCCCGGCTCGACGAGCTCGACGCCTTCGTGCGCGAGCGCCTGGCCCGCTACAAGCACCCGCGGTGGTACAAGGTCGTCGAGGAGCTGCCCAAGGGCCCGACCGGCAAGATCCTCAAGCGCTCGCTCGACCTCGAGGGCGCGGTGCGCCGCTCCTGAGTCCCGCCGTGCCCCCGGCCGGGAGCACGACGGAGGGCCCGCCGTGGATCGCGGCGGGCCCTCCGTGCGCAGCCCGGGATCGTGCCGGGCGGGATCCCTGGGGACCCGCCCGGCACGGTTCCGGTGCCGGCGTCAGTTCGACATCATCGCGGGGCTGCGCTGCGGCTCCCGCTCGACGACGACGCGCTCGTTCGGCACGCAGTGGGTCATCGTCAGGCCCTCGACGTCGCGCGGGCCGTTGTTGCCGAGGTTGGCCACGCGCTGCAGCTCCTCCTCGGACAGGCGCTGGGTCGGCAGCGGGCCGAGGTCCTTGACGTCCTCGAGGGAGACGCCGATGCCCTCGCCCACGCGCCGGCCGAGCTCGTCGTGGACCATGTAGAAGTGCCAGACCATGCGCTCCTGGATGGGGCGGTCGCACTGGGAGAGCGCGTCGACGAAGTTCGCGATCAGCTCCTCCTTCTCCCACTCCTCCTGGAGCTGGAAGCGCTCGCCGGCCTGCTTGTAGTCGTTGGTCCGCTCGATCCGGGCGCGGGTCAGGCGGCCGCCGATCTCCGGGCCGACCTCGGCGTGGTAGTCATCGCCCTTCGGGGCCTCCTGCACGCCGCCGGTGATGGACGGCTCGTAGTTGACGTGCGGGTTCTGACCGGGGGCGTGGTCGACGTGGTAGGCCATCTGGCCGTCGCGCTGGTTGGTGGCGACCTTGGCCTTCGGCGCGTTGACCGGCAGCTGCAGGTAGTTCGGGCCCACGCGGTAGCGCTGGGTGTCCGAGTAGGAGAAGGTGCGGCCGACGAGCATCTTGTCGTCGGAGAACTCGAGGCCGTCCACCAGCACACCGGTGCCGAAGGCGATCTGCTCGTTCTCGGCGAAGAAGTTCTCCGGGTTGCGGTTGAGCACCATGCGCCCGACCGGCTTCGGCGGGAACAGCTCCTCCGGCCAGACCTTGGTGTCGTCCAGCGGGTCGAAGTCCAGCTCCGGGTGGTCGTGGTCGTCCATCAGCTGCACGCGCAGCTCCCACTCGGGGTGGTCGCCGGCCTCGATCGCGTCGTAGAGGTCCTTGGTGTGCGAGCCGAGGGTGCCGGCCTGGACGTTGGCGGCGTCCTCGGAGGTGTAGGACTTCACCCCGTCCTTCGGGACCCAGTGGTACTTCACGAGCTTGGACTCGCCGGCGGCGTTGACCCAGCGGTAGGTGTTGACGCCGAAGCCCTGCTGGTGGCGGTAGTCCGCCGGGATGCCGCGCGGGCCGAAGACCAGCATGATCATGTGCATCGCCTCGGGCGACTGGCTGAAGAAGTCGAAGGCCCGGTTGGCGACGCCGGCCTCGAAGTTCACGGGGTCCGGCTTCTGGGAGTGGATGAAGTCCGGGAACTTGATGGCGTCGCGGATGAAGAACACGCCGAGGTTGTTGCCGACGAGGTCCCAGTTGCCGTCCTCGGTGTAGAACTTCACCGCGAAGCCGCGCGGGTCGCGGGCGACCTCGGAGGAGTCGCGGCCGCCGGCCACGGTGGAGAAGCGCAGCGCCACATCGGTGCGCTTGCCCTTCTCCTGGAACAGCTTCGCGCGGGTGTAGCGGGAGATGGGCTCGTCGCCCCAGGTCCCGTAGGACTCGAAGTAGCCGAACGCGGTGGTGCCGCGGGCGTGGACCACGCGCTCGGGGATGCGCTCGCGGTCGAAGTGGCTCATCTTCTCGAGGAACTGGTAGTTCTCGAGCGTCGCCGGGCCGCGGGAGCCGATCGTGCGGGTGTTCTGGTTGTCGCGGACCGGGTGGCCCTGCCGGGTGGTCAGGGTCTGGTCGGGCTCGTACGTCATGAGGGTTCCTCTCGGGGTCGGGACCGTGTGGAGGCGGAGCGGACCGGGCCCGCTCCTCCCGGAGCCGCCGCCGGCGGTCCGGGTGTCGTTCCCCAGTATGTCCCACGCCCGACGTTATTGCTAGCAATTCACAATTGAAGCCGAGGTGTCCTGCCGGTGTCCGCGCGGTGCGGGCGCCCGCCCCGGCATGATGCATAAATAAAACAAGATGTGTATAGTCATGCACAGAGAGGGTCCGTGCCGGCGGTGCCCGGACCGACCACAGAACGAACGAAGGAGAACACCGTGACCGAGCGCGTCGTGCTGGCCTACTCCGGGGGCCTCGACACCTCCGTGGCGATCGGCTGGATCGGGGAGGCGACCGGGGCCGAGGTCGTCGCGGTCGCCGTCGACGTCGGGCAGGGCGGGGAGGACCTCGAGACCATCCGCCAGCGCGCCCTCGACTGCGGCGCCGTGGAGGCCTACGTGGCCGACGCCCGCGACGAGTTCGCCGCGGAGTACTGCATGCCCGCCCTGCAGGCCAACGCCCTGTACATGGACGCCTACCCGCTGGTCTCCGCGCTCTCGCGCCCCGTGATCGTCAAGCACCTGGTCGCCGCCGCCCACCGCTTCGGCGCGACCACCGTCGCCCACGGCTGCACCGGCAAGGGCAACGACCAGGTCCGCTTCGAGGTCGGCATCCAGACCCTGGGTCCCGAGCTCAAGTGCATCGCCCCGGTGCGCGACCTCGCGCTGACCCGCGACAAGGCCATCTCCTACGCCGAGAAGCACGACCTGCCGATCGCCACCACGAAGAAGAACCCGTTCTCCATCGACCAGAACGTCTGGGGCCGCGCCGTCGAGACCGGCTTCCTCGAGGACATCTGGAACGGTCCCACCAAGGACGTCTACGACTACACCGACGACCCGGCCTTCCCGCCGGCCCCCGACGAGGTGGTCGTGCGCTTCGAGCGCGGGATCCCCGTGGCCCTCGACGGCCAGGACGTCACCCCGCTGCAGGCGATCCAGGAGATGAACCGCCGCGCCGGCGCCCAGGGCATCGGCCGCATCGACATCGTCGAGGACCGGCTCGTGGGCATCAAGTCCCGCGAGATCTACGAGGCCCCCGGGGCCATGGCCCTCATCGCCGCCCACCGCGAGCTCGAGAACGTCACCGTCGAGCGCGAGCAGGCCCGCTTCAAGCGCGGCGTCGACCAGCGCTGGACCGAGCTCGTCTACGACGGCCAGTGGTTCTCCCCGCTCAAGCGCTCGCTGGACGCCTTCGTGCAGGACACCCAGCGCCACGTCGAGGGCGAGATCCGGATGACCCTGCACGCCGGCAACGCCACGGTCACCGGCCGCCGCTCCGCGACCTCGCTCTACGACTTCAACCTGGCCACCTACGACGAGGGCGACACCTTCGACCAGTCCCAGGCCCGGGGCTTCATCGAGCTGTTCGGCATGTCCTCGAAGGTCGCCTCCGCCCGCGACCAGCGCCTCGAGGGCGGGACGCGCTGACCGCCCGCTAGGCTCGGTCCGGGAACGGCGCCGGCGACGACGGAGGGCCCCATCCCCGCGGTGGGGCCCTCCGCGCGCCCGCACCCCGGACCGTCCCGCACGCCCGCACCGCACGCACCGCACGCCGCAAGGAGACCTGACCATGGCCCAGCACGACAAGCACGGCACGAACGAGGGGGCCCTGTGGGGCGGGCGCTTCGCCGGCGGCCCGGCCGATGCCCTCGCGGCCCTGAGCCGCTCGACCGACTTCGACTGGCGGCTGGCCCCCTACGACATCGCCGGCTCCCGCGCCCACGCCCGTGTGCTGCGCACCGCCGGGCTGCTGACCGACGAGGAGCTCGAGGGCATGCTGGCGGCCCTCGACGCCCTCGAGGCCGACGTGCGCTCCGGGGCCTACGTCCCGGCCCCCTCCGACGAGGACGTGCACGGCTCCCTCGAGAAGGGGCTCATCGAGCGCGCCGGACCCGCCCTCGGCGGCAAGCTGAGGGCAGGCCGCTCGCGCAACGACCAGATCGCCACGCTCGGGCGGATGTACCTGCGCGACCACGCGGCGATCATCGCCCGCGACGTGCTCGCCGTCGTGCAGGCCCTGCTCGACCAGGCGAAGGCCCACCCCGAGGCCCCCATGCCCGGGCGCACCCACCTCCAGCACGCGCAGCCGGTGCTGCTCTCCCACCACCTGCTCGCCCACGCGTGGGCGATGCTGCGCGACGTCGAGCGCCTCGTCGACTGGGACGCGCGCGCGGCGGTCTCGCCCTACGGCTCCGGCGCCCTCGCCGGGTCCTCCCTGGGTCTGGACCCCGCCGCCGTGGCGGCCGAGCTCGGCTTCGACTCCGCCGTGCACAACTCGATCGACGGCACGGCCGCGCGCGACGTCTACGCCGAGTTCGCGTGGGTCTGCGCCATGATCGGCGTCGACATGTCCCGGATCTCCGAGGAGATCACCACGTGGGCGACCAAGGAGTTCTCCTTCGTCACCCTCGACGACGCCTTCTCGACCGGCTCCTCGATCATGCCGCAGAAGAAGAACCCGGACGTGGCCGAGCTCGCCCGCGGCAAGGCCGGCCGGCTCATCGGCGACCTCACGGGCCTGCTGGCGACCCTCAAGGGCCTGCCGCTGGCCTACAACCGCGACCTGCAGGAGGACAAGGAGCCGGTCTTCGACGCGATCGACCAGCTCGAGGTCCTGCTGCCCGCCGTCGCCGGGATGGTGGCCACCCTGACGTTCCACACGCAGCGGATGGCCGAGCTGGCCCCGCAGGGCTTCGCCCTCGCCACGGACGTGGCCGAGTGGCTCGTGCGCCAGGGCGTGCCGTTCCGCGACGCCCACGAGATCGCCGGGGACGCCGTGCGCGTGTGCGAGCAGCACGGGATCGAGCTGTGGGACCTCACGGACGAGCAGCTCGCGGCCGTCTCGGCGCACCTGGACCCGGCCGTGCGCGAGGTGCTCACCGTCGAGGGCTCCCTCGCCTCCCGCAGCGCCCAGGGCGGCACCGCGCCGTCCGCGGTCGCGGCGCAGGTCGCGGAGCTCGAGCGCCGGCTGGCCGCGGTCGAGGCGTTCTCCCGCCGGGACCCGGTGGTCCGGGGCTGAGCGGGCGGCACCCCGTGGAGCACCCCGCCCTGCTCCGGCTGCTGGCCCGTCCGGCGCCCGAGGTCGCGCCGCGGCTGCTCGGCGGGCTCTTCGGCCACCGCACCGCCGAGGGCGCCGTCGTCGTGCGGATCACCGAGGTCGAGGCCTACGGCGGACCGCCGGGCACCGACCTGCCCGACCCCGGGGCGCACACCTGGCGCGGGCGCACGGCCCGCAACGCGTCGATGTTCGGCCCGCCCGGGCACGCCTACGTGTACTTCACCTACGGCATGCACCACGCGGTCAACCTCGTCTGCCGCCCCGACGGCGTCCCCGGCGGCTGCCTGATCCGCGCCGGGGAGGTCGTCGAGGGCGCCGGGCTGGCCCGGGCCCGGCGGGAGGCCGGCCGCGCGGGACCGGTGCCGGACGCGGCGCTGGCCCGCGGGCCGGGCAACCTCGCCAAGGCCATGGGCATCGTCCTCGCCCACGACGGCGCGCCCCTGGCGGCCGGCGAGCGCCCCGGTGCGCACGGGCCCGCCCACGGGTTCTTCCTCCGTCTCCCGGAGCGCCCGGAGCCCTCCGCCCACGGGCCGCGCACGGGGGTGTCCGGGCCGGGCGGGACCCCGGAGTACCCGTGGCGCTGGTGGGTCCCGGGCGAGCCCACGGTCTCCCCCTACCGCCCGGCGGCGGCCCGGCGGCGGCGGGGGAGGTCCCCCGGCGGCGACGACGGATAGCATGGTCGCCGTGACCGAATCCGTGGAGCAGCTCGTCGAGCGCCTGTGCGCGAAGATCCCCGACCACCCCGAGCCGGGGGTGCTGTTCCGGGACCTCACGCCGCTGTTCGCGGACGCCGACGGGTTCCGGCGCACCACCGACGCCCTCGCGGAGGCGTTCCGGGGCCGGTTCGACTTCGTGGCCGGGATCGAGGCCCGCGGCTTCCTCCTGGCGGGAGCGGTCGCCTACGCCTCCGGCACGGGCATCATCCCCGTGCGCAAGGCCGGGAAGCTGCCGCGGGAGACCTACCGCGAGGAGTACGTGCTCGAGTACGGCTCGGCCGTGCTGGAGATCCACACCGACGACGTCCCGCGCGGCTCCCGCGTGCTCGTGCTCGACGACGTCCTGGCCACCGGCGGCACGCTCGGGGCGACCGCGCAGCTGCTGCACCGGGCAGGGCTGCACGTCGCCGGCTTCGGGCTGGTCATGGAGCTCACCGAGCTGCGCGGGCGTGCCCGGCTGGGCGGGCACCGGGTCCGGGCCCTCTACCGCGTCTGAGCCGCGGGCTCCGCGTCGGGGCCCCCGACGGCCCGGCCGCGGACCCCGGGGCCGCGCCGGCGCTGTGCTTCCGGACACACTGTGACGCGCGGTGCGCCGACGGGCCCGGCAACCGGCGCGGGCGTCGCTAGAATGGATCGCCTGTCCGACCGGGAACGAGGTGTGCACCCATGGCAGAGACCGTCGCCACGACGGCGGCCGAGCAGCTGGCCGTCGAGCGCGAGTACGTCGCGAGGCTCTACGAGCGGCTGGACGAGCTGCGGGCCGAGAAGACCGAGGAGCTCGCGGCCGTGCGCCGCAGCCGCTCCAGCGGCAACCACCAGAACCGCTCCGAGCGCGACGCCTTCGCCTCGCACTACGAGGACCGGCTGGCCCAGCTCAACGCCGTGGACCACCGCCTGGTCTTCGGCCGGCTCGACACCGACGAGGACGAGCGCCGCTACGTGGGCCGGATCGGCCTGGCCACCGAGGACCACCAGCGGCTGATGGTCGACTGGCGCGCCCGCGAGGCCGCCGCGTTCTACCAGGCCACCGCCCAGCACCCCATGGGGGTGCGGCGGCGCCGCCACCTGATCCTCGAGGGGCGGGAGGTCACCGCCCTGGAGGACGACGTCCTGGACCCGCAGATGCTCGACGACGAGGGCGTGCTGCACGGCGAGGGAGCCCTGCTGGCGGCCCTGAACCAGAAGCGCACGGGCCGGATGTCGGACATCGTGGCGACGATCCAGGCCGAGCAGGACCGGATCATCCGCGCGCCCCTGCCCGGGGTGCGGGTCGTGCAGGGCGGGCCCGGCACCGGCAAGACCGCTGTGGCGCTGCACCGTGCCGCGTACCTGCTCTACGAGCACCGGGAGCGGCTGCGGAAGGCGGGAGTGCTGATCATCGGCCCGTCGTCGTCGTTCCTGTGGTACATCGAGCGCGTGCTGCCGGCCCTGGGCGAGACGGGCGTCGTGATGTCCTCCCTCGCGGAACTGTTCCCCGGCGTCTCCGCCGTGCCCGAGCGGGACCCCGAGGCGGCCCGGCTGAAGGCCGGGCTGGAGATGGCCGAGGTCGTGGCCAGGGCCGTCAAGGACCGGCAGAAGGTGCCCGGGGCCGACCAGGTGCTGCGCGTGGACACCCACCGGGTCACCCTGACCCGCAAGGCGGTCAAGCGGGCCCGCGACAAGGCGCGCGCCACGGGCAAGCCGCACAACGAGGCCCGGAACACCTTCGTGAAGATCCTGCTGCGCGAGCTCACCGAGCAGCTGGGGGAGCACCTGAACAGCACCAGCGGCAACGTCATGGACCGCTCCTACCTCGCCGAGGACATCCGCCAGTCCCGGGACGTGCGGGTGGCCCTCAACCTCGCGTGGCTGCCGCTGACCCCGCAGCAGCTCGTGGACCAGCTGCTCAGCAAGCGCCACTACCTCGAGTCGGCCGCGCCGCACCTGCGCCCCGCCGAGGTCGAGGCGCTGCTGCGCCCGGCCGGCGCCCCCTTCACGGTGGCCGACGTCCCGCTGCTCGACGAGGCGGCCGAGCTGCTCGGCGACCTCGACGCCGCCGGCGTGCGGGTGCGGGCCGAGGCGGAGCGCGAGCAGCGGCGGTCCGCCGAGAACGCCGAGCGCGCCCTGCAGAACATGCACCAGAGCCTCGAGGACGTGGGCGTCGACGGCGTCGTCTCCGCCCAGGACCTCACCGCGTTCAACACCGTGACCCCGCACCGGATGACGGCGGCGGAGGCGGCCACGGCCGACCGGACGTGGGCCTACGGGCACGTGGTCGTCGACGAGGCCCAGGAGCTCACGCCCATGCAGTGGCGGGTGCTCATGCGCCGGTGCCCCATGAAGTCCTTCACGGTGGTGGGGGACATCGCCCAGGCCGGCTCTACCGTCGCCGCCCGCAGCTGGGCGGAGTCGCTCGGACCGTTCGTGGGGGACCGGTTCGCGCTCGAGGAGCTGACCGTCAACTACCGGACCCCCGCCGCGATCGCCCGGGCCGCCGCCGGGGTGGCCCGCGCCGCGGGCCTGGAGGTCTCCTCCCCGCGGGCGGTGCGCGAGGGCGAGCCCCCCGTGCTCACCCGCGTCGGCGAGGACGGGCTGGTCGAGGGCGTGCTCGAGCAGGTCCGCGCGGAGCTCGAGGTCGTCGAGGGCGGGCTCGTGGCCGTCATCGCCGCCGAGGACCGGCTGCCCGAGCTCGGCGCCGCCCTCGCCCGGGCCCTGCCCGGGACCGTCGGGGCCGGGGTGCGCCGGCTCGACCGTCAGGTCGTGGTGCTCTCGGCGTGGGACGCCAAGGGCCTGGAGTTCGACGCGGTCGTGCTCGCGGAGCCCGCGGCGCTGGTCCACGAGGCCGGCGGCGGTGTCGGCAACCTCTACGTCGCCATGACCCGGCCCACCCAGCGCCTGCGCGTGGTCGCCGCCGGGGAGCTGCCGGCGGGCCTCCAGCAGGACTGACGCCCCCGGTGCCGGGGCGCGGGCGCGCGCCCGCGCCCTGGTACCTTGGAGGCCGTGTCCAACGCGATCGATCTGAACTCCCAGCACAACGACCCGACCTTCGCCACCGTGTGGCAGGAGCTGACGTGGCGGGGGCTGGTCCACGTCTCCACCGACGAGCAGGCCCTCGAGCGGGCGCTGTCGGAGGAGACCGTCACCTATTACTGCGGGTTCGATCCGACCGCCGCCTCGCTGCACCTGGGCCACCTCGTGCAGCTGCTGCTGATGCGCCGGCTGCAGCTGGCCGGGCACCACCCCATCGGCCTGGTCGGCGGCTCCACGGGACTGATCGGCGACCCCCGGCAGACCTCCGAGCGCGTCCTGAACTCCCGGGAGACCGTGGCCGAGTGGGTCGGGTCGCTGCGGGAGCAGATCCACCGGTTCCTCTCCTTCGAGGGGGACAACGCCGCGGTGATGGTCAACAACCTCGACTGGACCGCGCCGATGTCCGCGATCGACTTCCTGCGCGAGATCGGCAAGCACTTCCGGGTGGGGACCATGATCAAGAAGGAGATCGTGGCCAAGCGGCTGAACTCGGAGGAGGGCATCTCCTACACCGAGTTCAGCTACCAGGTGCTGCAGGGCCTGGACTACCTCTACCTCTACCGCGACCACGGCTGCACCCTCCAGACCGGCGGGTCCGACCAGTGGGGCAACCTCACCTCCGGCACCGAGCTGATCCGCAAGGTCGAGGGGGCCGCGGTGCACGCCATCGGCACGCCCCTGATCACCAACTCCGACGGCACCAAGTTCGGCAAGTCCGAGGGCAACGCCGTGTGGCTGGACCCGGAGCTGACCTCGCCGTACGCGTTCTACCAGTTCTGGCTCAACACCGCCGACGCCGACGTGGTCGACCGGCTCAAGGTCTTCACGTTCCTGACCCGCGCGCGGATCGAGGAGCTCGCCCAGCAGGTGCGGGACGCCCCCTTCCGCCGCGAGGCGCAGAAGGTGCTCGCCTGGGAGGTCTGCACCCTGGTGCACGGGACCGCCGCCACCGAGCAGGCCGTCGCCGCCTCCGAGGCCGTGTTCGGGAAGGGCGAGCTGGCCGGGCTGGACGAACCGACGCTCGCCGCCGTCGCGGCCGAGCTGCCCTCGGTCGTGGTCGGCCGGGAGGAGCTCTCCGTCGTCGACCTGCTCGTCGCCACCGGCCTGGCCGAGTCCCGCTCGGCCGCCCGCCGCACGCTCAAGGAGGGCGGCGCCTCGGTGAACAAGGCCAGGATCGAGGGGGAGGACGCCGTCATCGACCCGGAGCAGCTGCTCCACGGGCGCTACGCCCTGCTGCGCCGCGGCAAGAAGCACCTGGCGGCGGTCGTCGTCGAGCACTGAGCCGGCCCGTACCGCTCCCGTCCCGCCCCGGGGCCTGGTTTGCAGGCCCCGGGGCGGGCGTGTAATGTTTTCGAAGTCGCAGGGCGGGGCCGAGAGGCCGGCCGGCGACGAAGCCGCAAAGATCAGCACGGTGAACTCGCCGTGCCTAGTTCATGCGGAGGACCGTTCGCACGGTCCGGAACGGGGTGCACGTCAAGTTGACACGCCGAGAACGGACTGCGTAGGATGATCCAGTCGCAACGGGCCGGGAACGAAGAGTTCACCGGCCGGGCAGCGACGAGAATTCATCTCGGTTTCGGGGTCTAGTGGCCCGGTTGCCGGTCTGTTGTTTGAGAACTCAATAGTGTGCCATGTTTGTTGATACCGGATGTTTTTTGTCTGGTTGATGGATCGCTGTGCCCTGCCTCCGTGGGGTGTGGTGGTCTTGTCGGCCGGGGTTTTGTTTTCTGTTTTTTGACGGAGAGTTTGATCCTGGCTCAGGACGAACGCTGGCGGCGTGCTTAACACATGCAAGTCGAACGCTGAAGCTCCAGCTTGCTGGGGTGGATGAGTGGCGAACGGGTGAGTAATACGTGAGTAACCTGCCCTTGACTCTGGGATAAGCCTGGGAAACCGGGTCTAATACTGGATACGACGTCCTACCGCATGGTGGGGGGTGGAAAGGGTTTTACTGGTTTTGGATGGGCTCACGGCCTATCAGCTTGTTGGTGGGGTAATGGCCTACCAAGGCGACGACGGGTAGCCGGCCTGAGAGGGTGACCGGCCACACTGGGACTGAGACACGGCCCAGACTCCTACGGGAGGCAGCAGTGGGGAATATTGCACAATGGGCGCAAGCCTGATGCAGCGACGCCGCGTGAGGGATGACGGCCTTCGGGTTGTAAACCTCTTTCAGCAGGGAAGAAGCCACAAGTGACGGTACCTGCAGAAGAAGCGCCGGCTAACTACGTGCCAGCAGCCGCGGTAATACGTAGGGCGCAAGCGTTGTCCGGAATTATTGGGCGTAAAGAGCTCGTAGGCGGTTTGTCGCGTCTGCTGTGAAAGCCCGGGGCTCAACCCCGGGTCTGCAGTGGGTACGGGCAGACTAGAGTGCAGTAGGGGAGACTGGAATTCCTGGTGTAGCGGTGAAATGCGCAGATATCAGGAGGAACACCGATGGCGAAGGCAGGTCTCTGGGCTGTTACTGACGCTGAGGAGCGAAAGCATGGGGAGCGAACAGGATTAGATACCCTGGTAGTCCATGCCGTAAACGTTGGGCACTAGGTGTGGGGGACATTCCACGTTCTCCGCGCCGTAGCTAACGCATTAAGTGCCCCGCCTGGGGAGTACGGCCGCAAGGCTAAAACTCAAAGGAATTGACGGGGGCCCGCACAAGCGGCGGAGCATGCGGATTAATTCGATGCAACGCGAAGAACCTTACCAAGGCTTGACATCCACCGGACCGCACTGGAGACAGTGCTTCCCTTCGGGGCTGGTGGACAGGTGGTGCATGGTTGTCGTCAGCTCGTGTCGTGAGATGTTGGGTTAAGTCCCGCAACGAGCGCAACCCTCGTTCTATGTTGCCAGCACGTGATGGTGGGGACTCATAGGAGACTGCCGGGGTCAACTCGGAGGAAGGTGGGGATGACGTCAAATCATCATGCCCCTTATGTCTTGGGCTTCACGCATGCTACAATGGCCGGTACAAAGGGTTGCGATACTGTGAGGTGGAGCTAATCCCAAAAAGCCGGTCTCAGTTCGGATTGAGGTCTGCAACTCGACCTCATGAAGTCGGAGTCGCTAGTAATCGCAGATCAGCAACGCTGCGGTGAATACGTTCCCGGGCCTTGTACACACCGCCCGTCAAGTCACGAAAGTTGGTAACACCCGAAGCCGGTGGCCTAACCCCTTGTGGGAGGGAGCCGTCGAAGGTGGGACCGGCGATTGGGACTAAGTCGTAACAAGGTAGCCGTACCGGAAGGTGCGGCTGGATCACCTCCTTTCTAAGGAGCCGTTGACCGCCGTGTGGTGGTCGCCCCCGCCTGAGTGCCCGTTCGTGGTGCTGGTGGGGTGAGCTCATGGGTGGAATATCAACGAACGAGTGGCCGCACACCACGGCCGCCGTCTCCTGCTGTCCCCGTTGCGGGGTGGTCGGTGCTGGTGGTGGTGGGGTGCTGGTGGTGCGGGTCTGTTCAGTACCTGCTCCTGGGGGTTCCTTGACGGGGGCCTGTGGGGGTGGTGGAACGCGGGTCCGGTGCTGCTGGTGCTGGTGTGGTCCTTGGCGCACTGTTGGGTCCTGAGACAACAGGCCCCTCTGTTGTCGCTGTCCTGCTGTGGGTCGGTCGCGGGTTCGTCCTGTGGTCGGCGTGGTGGGGTGGTGGTGCGGGGGGTGTGGTGTTTCGGTTGTTCCCGGCGCCCTGCGTCGGATGCTTGTCCCGGGTCTGGTCCCGTTCTCCGTGGTGGAGGGCGGGGGTGGGTTCCTGGGGGTGGCGTCCGGGTGGTGTGGGGTGTGTGGGTTGTTGTTTGAGAACTGTATAGTGGACGCGAGCATCTTGAAGACGCCGCACCGTGCTCGCCCCGTTCGCGGGGTGGGTTCCTGCCTGTCGGGTGGGGTGGTGCGGGACGTTTTCGTGATTTGTGATCGCCGCCGGCTGCCGGCCGTGGTGCCCTCGTGCTGTCCTTCCCGTTGTGTCGGGGTGGGTGGTGTGGTGGTGCCCGGTGTGTGGCCGGTCGGTGTGTTCTGTGATCATGTGGCAAGTTTTCAAGGGCGTACGGTGGATGCCTTGGCATCAGGAGCCGATGAAGGACGCGGTAATCTGCGATATGCCTCGGGGAGCTGATAAACGAGCTGTGATCCGAGGGTCTCCGAATGGGGAAACCCCGCCGCGTGTTATGCGTGGTGACCCGTACCTGAATTCATAGGGTGCGTGGAGGGAACGTGGGGAAGTGAAACATCTCAGTACCCACAGGAAGAGAAAACAACAGTGATTCCGTCAGTAGTGGCGAGCGAACGCGGAAGAGGCTAAACCGGTGGTGTGTGATACCCGGCAGGGGTTGCATCATCGGGGTTGTGGGGCGTGTTTGTCCTGGGTCTGCCGGCCCGGGCGTGTGAGTGCAGGGCGATAGTCGAACCGGTGTGAGTGCCGGGCCGTAGAGGGTGGAAGTCCCGTAGACGAAATCGTTGCTGCCGCATGGAGCGCGTGCCCAAGTAGCACGGGGCCCGAGAAATCCCGTGTGAATCTGCCAGGACCACCTGGTAAGCCTAAATACTCCCTGATGACCGATAGCGGACCAGTACCGTGAGGGAAAGGTGAAAAGTACCCCGGGAGGGGAGTGAAATAGTACCTGAAACCGTGCGCCTACAATCCGTCGGAGCCTTACGGGGTGACGGCGTGCCTTTTGAAGAATGAGCCTGCGAGTTAGTGTTACGTCGCGAGGTTAACCCGTGAGGGGTATCCGTAGCGAAAGCGAGTCCGAACAGGGCGTGTGAGTGGCGTGATCTAGACCCGAAGCGAAGTGATCTACCCATGGCCAGGTTGAAGCGCGTGTAAGAGCGCGTGGAGGACCGAACCCACTTCAGTTGAAAATGGAGGGGATGAGCTGTGGGTAGGGGTGAAAGGCCAATCAAACTTCGTGATAGCTGGTTCTCCCCGAAATGCATTTAGGTGCAGCGTTGCGTGTTTCTTGCCGGAGGTAGAGCTACTGGATGGCCGATGGGCCCTACAAGGTTACTGACGTCAGCCAAACTCCGAATGCCGGTAAGTGAGAGCGCAGCAGTGAGACTGTGGGGGATAAGCTTCATAGTCGAGAGGGAAACAGCCCAGACCACCAACTAAGGCCCCTAAGCGTGTGCTAAGTGGGAAAGGATGTGGAGTTGCTCAGACAACCAGGAGGTTGGCTTAGAAGCAGCCACCCTTGAAAGAGTGCGTAATAGCTCACTGGTCAAGTGATTCCGCGCCGACAATGTAGCGGGGCTCAAGTACACCGCCGAAGTTGTGGCATTGCACCAATGATACCCAACCGGTCCTCTTCGGGGGTCCGGTTCAGGTGGTGCGATGGGTAGGGGAGCGTCGTGTGGGCAGTGAAGCTGCGGGGTGACCCAGTGGTGGAGCCCACACGAGTGAGAATGCAGGCATGAGTAGCGAAAGACGGGTGAGAAACCCGTCCGCCGAATGATCAAGGGTTCCAGGGTCAAGCTAATCTGCCCTGGGTCAGTCGGGACCTAAGGCGAGGCCGACAGGCGTAGTCGATGGACAACGGGTTGATATTCCCGTACCGGCGAAGAACCGCCCCTATCGAACCGGGGACACTAACCACCCGAACCGGGCCACGCGGTGACCATTGGTCATCGCCGGCGCCGGGGAGCGTGGGACCTGAACCGGGGAGGTAAGCGTATTAACAGGTGTGACGCAGGAAGGCAGCCGAGCCGGGCGATGGTAGACCCGGTCCAAGCGTGTAGGGCGATCCGTTGGCAAATCCGCGGATCACGGGCCTGAGACGTGACGGGACCCCCATTCGTGGGGGGATTCGGTGATCCTATGCTGCCGAGAAAAGCATCGACGCGAGGTTCCAGCCGCCCGTACCCCAAACCGACACAGGTGATCAGGTAGAGAATACCAAGGCGATCGAGAGAATCATGGTTAAGGAACTCGGCAAAATGCCCCCGTAACTTCGGGAGAAGGGGGGCCCGGACCGTGAACGGAACATGCTTCCGGGAGCGGGTAAGGGCCGCAGAGACCAGGGGGAAGCGACTGTTTATCAAAAACACAGGTCCGTGCGAAGTCGCAAGACGATGTATACGGACTGACTCCTGCCCGGTGCTGGAAGGTTAAGAGGACCCGTTAGCCTCACGGCGAAGCGGAGAATTTAAGCCCCAGTAAACGGCGGTGGTAACTATAACCATCCTAAGGTAGCGAAATTCCTTGTCGGGTAAGTTCCGACCTGCACGAATGGAGTAACGACTTCCCCGCTGTCTCAACCATGAACTCGGCGAAATTGCAGTACGAGTAAAGATGCTCGTTACGCGCAGCAGGACGGAAAGACCCCGAGACCTTTACTATAGTTTGGTATTGGTGTTCGGTGTGGCTTGTGTAGGATAGGTGGGAGACTGTGAAGCGGGCACGCCAGTGCTCGTGGAGTCATCGTTGAAATACCACTCTGGTCACTCTGGACATCTAACTTCGGCCCGTGATCCGGGTCAGGGACAGTGCCTGATGGGTAGTTTAACTGGGGCGGTTGCCTCCTAAAGAGTAACGGAGGCGCCCAAAGGTTCCCTCAGCCTGGTTGGCAATCAGGTGTCGAGTGTAAGTGCACAAGGGAGCTTGACTGTGAGAGCGACAGCTCGAGCAGGGACGAAAGTCGGGACTAGTGATCCGGCGGTACATTGTGGAATGGCCGTCGCTCAACGGATAAAAGGTACCTCGGGGATAACAGGCTGATCTTGCCCAAGAGTCCATATCGACGGCATGGTTTGGCACCTCGATGTCGGCTCGTCGCATCCTGGGGCTGGAGTTGGTCCCAAGGGTTGGGCTGTTCGCCCATTAAAGCGGTACGCGAGCTGGGTTCAGAACGTCGTGAGACAGTTCGGTCCCTATCCGCTGCGCGCGCAGGAAATTTGAGAAGACCTGTCCTTAGTACGAGAGGACCGGGACGGACGAACCTCTGGTATGGCAGTTGTACCGCCAGGTGCACCGCTGCTTCGCTACGTTCGGAAGAGATAACCGCTGAAAGCATCTAAGCGGGAAGCTCGCTTCGAGATGAGATTTCCACGCACCCTCGTGGTGCGAGAGGCCCCCAGCGAGACCACTGGGTTGATAGGCCGGAGGTGGAAGCACGAACCAACGACGTGCGCAGCCGACCGGTACTAATAGGCCGACAACTTACCCACAACCCCCACCCCTGGTGGGGCACAGAACACCGCGTCCACTATACGGCTCCCAACCAACAACCCCCGTCCCCGACCCCGTGGTCGGGCAACGGTACGGGAACCACAACTGAATACTCACGAGCAGTCGTGACACGACTTCCCACCCACCCCGGGCACCCCCCCGCGGGCCGGGCCGCGGAGAACGAGTTACGGCGGTCATAGCGTGGGGGAAACGCCCGGTCCCATCCCGAACCCGGAAGCTAAGACCCACAGCGCCGATGGTACTGCACCCGGAAGGGTGTGGGAGAGTAGGACACCGCCGGACCACACCAGAAGGGTCGAGCCCCCGCACCACACGGTGCGGGGGCTCCCCGCATTAAACCACCCCCACCCGGCACCCACGGGCCCCCGGACCCCCCGGGGGGTGACCACCACAGGCCCCGCCGACCGGGACCGGACTTCCGCACAGCCCCGCACCCCACGGTCCGGGGGCTCCCTGCCGCCCCCGGACACCGGATTGGGCACCGGACCCGACACAGCACACCGTGCCGGCCCCACCCGCCACAGGACACCGGACACTGGGCCGGACCCGGCCCGGGACCACCCCGCAGGGACACCGGCGCCCGCGCCAGCCGCACCGACCCCGGCGGGCACATCGTCCCGACAGCTGCCTTCACCGGTCGCCGTCGGGCATGCCGGTTCCGTTCGTGCAGCGTCCGGCGCAGACTGGTCCCATGGATGACAGCACCCGGCGCCCCGACCACCGCGGAACCCCGTCCGGTCCCCGTGTGACCCGGTGTGCGGGCCGGCACACCGCCGTCGTCCGCGGGACGGTGGCGATGGAGGAGCTGCGTCCGTTCTTCGACGAGGCCTTCCGGGACCTCGGCCGGGCCGTGGCCCGGGGAGAGATCGTTCCGGACGGACCGGCCCTCGCGGTGTACCAGGCCGAACCCGGGCGGACCGTGGCGCTGGAGGTCGGGTTCCCCGTCGTGCACCCGGTGGTCCCGTCGGGGAACATCGTGCCGGGACGGCTGCCGGCGGGCCGCGTCGTCGAGCTGGAGCACCGCGGCGGCTACGACGGGCTCGGCTCCGCCTGGGAGCGGCTGCGCACCTGGGCCCGGGAGCAGGGCGTGGTGCTCGGGGCGCCGCTGTGGGAGGTCTACGAGACGCAGCCGTCCCCGGAAGCGGATTCCGGGTCGATGCGCACGCGGCTGTGCTGGTCCGTCGCGGACTGAGGTCACGGCCGTGCTCCGGTGGGACGGGCTCCGGGAGCGCAGAGGGCCCCGACCGCACGGTCGGGGCCCTCTGCGCTCCCGGAGCCCGTCGTCCTGCCCGGGCCGAGACGGTCAGGAACGGCGGAGAGGTCCCTCCCCGGCGGTCCCGGTCGCGGAGGGCGCACCGTCGTCGTCCGAGGTGATCACCAGCTCCGGCTCCAGGCCCTCGACCCGGGTGCCGATGAGCTTCTGCATGATGGTGGCGAGGGCGCCGTCGCCCGTGACGTTCGTGGCCGTCCCGAAGGAGTCGATGGCGATGTAGGTGGCGATCATCAGCGCCACGGCCGTCTCGTCGAACCCCAGCATCCCCTGGAGCACGCCCACGGCGGCCATGATGGCCCCGCCCGGCACGCCCGGGGCGGCGACCATGGTCACCCCGAGCATCAGGATGAAGCCGAGGTAGGTCAGGTCGTCCACCGGCATGCCCGTGATCGTCATGATGGCGAGGGAGAACAGGACGATCTTCAGCGTCGACCCGGAGAGGTGGATCGTGGCCGCGAGCGGGACGACGAACCCCGCGACGGGGCGGCTCACGCCGTTGGCCTGGACGCACCGCAGGGTCACGGGGATCGTGGCCGCCGAGGACGAGGTGCCCAGTGCCGTCGCGTAGGCAGGCAGCATGTTCTTCAGGAGCACGAACGGGTTGCGCCGCGTGTAGAGGCCCGCAACCGTGTACTGGAGCAGCAGCAGGGTGACCGTGAGGACCAGCGCCAGCACCGTCACCGTCAGGAACGTGGTGACGACCGTGAGGATCTGCCCGTTCATCGTCAGCCCCAGGAACATCCCGAAAATGTACACGGGCAGCAGCGGGATGATGACCAGCTCCACGATCCGCATGATGATCCGGCGCAGGTCGTCCATGCTCCGGTGCAGCGTGTCACCGGGGATCAGCGTGATGCCGACCCCCAGGCAGAAGGCGAGCACCAGCGCCGTCATCACCCCGAACACCGGGTCGATCTCGAGGACGAAGTAGCTGCTGAGGCCGCTCTCCTCGGGGCTGGCCAGGGCCTCGACCGAGCGCTGCCCGCCGAGCAGCCAGGGATACGTGCCGCGCGCCACCAGGTAGGCGACGAGGCCGGCGAAGACCGTGGAGCCGTAGGCCAGCGCCGCCGTCAGCCCGAGCCACTTCCCCGCGCCGCGGCCCAGGTCGGCGATCGCGGGGGTCACCAGCCCGAGGATGAGCAGCGGGATCAGGAAGCCCAGGAACGCACTGAACAGGCCGTTGAACGTGACGAAGACGCGGGCGAGCTCCTCGGGGAAGAACAGCCCGCACACGACGCCCAGGGCGATCCCGATGAGCACGCGCACCAGCAGGTGGGACGTGAGTGGTTTCTTGGTCATGCCCACGATTATCCCGTGGGCGGGACGTGGTCCCGACCACGGCATCGGGGGCCGCCGCCCGCCTCGCCTAGAATGGGTGCGATCAGAACAGGGGGTCGTTCGGCCGTGGTGGCCGCGATCCGCAACCACGAACGCCACCGGTCCCCGGTCGGCACAGAGGAGCGGTACGTGTCCGAGTCTTTCCAGCACGGTTCCCGGGACGAGCGCGACGGCGGTGGCCCGCGGTCCGGCCGCTCCGGCTCGGACGGCAGCTCCGGCCGCTCCGGCCGCTCCTCCGGTCCCCGGGACGGCCGCTCCGGCGGTCCGGGGCGCCGTGAGGGCCGCGGCGAACGTCCGTGGCGTGACCGCGGTCCGCGCGAGGACGACCGCCGGGGCGGACCCGGCCGGAACGAGGAACGCAGGGGCGAGGGCCGTGGCGGCCACGGCGCCCGCCGCGAGGGCGGTGCTGCCGGTCAGGGCGGCCGGGACCGCCCGGGCGACCGGCGGGACGACCGGCGCGACGGCTACGGCGACCGGCGTGAGGACCGGGAGAGCCGTCCGTGGCGTGACCGCGGTCCGCGCGAGGACGACCGCCGTGGCGGACCCGGCCGGTGGGAGGACCGGCGCGGAGGAGCCGAGCGGCGGAACGACGACCGGCGCGGGGGTTTCGGTGAGCGTCGCGAGGGTGGTGCCGGGTCGCGTCAGGGCGGCCGGGACGATCGGCGCGGGGGTTACGGTGAGCGCCGCGAGGGTGGTGCCGGGCCGCGTCAGGGCGGCCGGGACGACCGGCGCGGCGGCTACGGCGACCGGCGTGAGGACCGGGGGGGCCGTCCGTGGCGCGAGCGCGGTCCGCGCGAGGACGACCGCCGGGGCGGACCCGGCCGGCGCGACGACCGGGCAGGGGAGCGCCGGGGCGGCTACGGCGACCGGCAGGACGCCCGCAGCGGCGGAGGACCCCGCCGGGACGACCGGTGGGTCGGTGGCGGGCGGCGCGAGGACCACCGCGAGGACCGCTACGACGCCTCCACCCACCGGCACCGCGCCCCCGAGGTCGACGAGGACATCACCGGCCGCGAGCTCGACAAGCCCACGCGGGCGCAGCTGGGCGCCCTGGAGCCCCGCAACGCCGAGGCCGTGGCCAAGCACCTCGTGATGGCCGGGCGCTATCTGGAGGACGACCCGCAGCTCGCGCTCGAGCACGCCCAGGCCGCGGGCCGGCGGGGCGGGCGCATCGCCGCCGTACGGGAGGCCACGGCGATCGCCGCATACGAGGCCGGAGACTGGGCGCTCGCGCTCAAGGAGCTGCGCACCTACCGGCGGATGACCGGCTCCCAGGAGCACCTGCCCCTCATGGTCGACTGCGAGCGGGCCCTCGGGCGCCCGGAGAAGGCCGTGGAGCTCGCGACCTCGGAGGCGGTGGCCGAGCTGGACGCCGCGGGCCGGGTCGAGCTGGCCATCGTCCTGGCCGGCATGCGCCGCGACCAGGGCGACGCCCAGGGGGCCGTGGACGCGCTGAGCATCCCCCAGCTGGACCGCAACCGGGGCTTCTCCTACAGCCCCCGCCTCTTCCGCGCGTACGCCGAGGCGCTGCGCGGGGTCGGCCGCGACCGCGAGGCCGTCGCGTGGGACCGTCAGGCGGTGGTCGCCGAGGCCGCTCTCGGCACGGGCCAGTTCGCCGAGCCGGAGATCGTGGACCTCGTCGGCGAGGAGCCGGAGGAGACGGGCGTCGAGCTGCCCGACGACGCCGCGGCCGGCGGCGAGCAGGCCTCCGGCGCGGGCGGTCCCGGCGAGCAGGCCGTCGTCGCCGAGACCGCTCCCGGCGGCACCGCCACGCAGGACCCGGACGACGGGGCCGAGGACGGGACCGAGGACGTGCTCGACGAGGGGACGGACGAGGAACCGGAGGACGACGACGAGCGCGGCGAGGACCTCGACCCGGACGACGAGGGCGAGGGCGGCCGGGAGGCCGACCTGGACCCCGACGACGACGAGGAGCTCGTCGCCGACGACGCGGACGGGGCACAGGAGGGGCCGGCGCGTGGCTGAGCGCCTCCTGGACCGCTTCGACGCCGTGCTCAGCGACCTGGACGGCGTCGTCTACGCCGGTGACCACGCCGTGGCCGGGGCTCCCGCGACGCTGGCGCGCGTCGTCGCCGACGGGGTGCCGGTCGTCTACGTGACGAACAACGCCTCCCGGTCCGTCGGCGCGGTCGCCCGCCACCTCACGGACCTCGGCCTGCCGGCCTCGCCCGAGGCCGTGGTCAGCTCGGCGCAGGCCGGCGCGGAGCTGCTCGCGCAGCGGCTGTCGGCGGGCACGGCCGTGCTGGTCACGGGCGCCGCCGCGCTCGAGGAGGTGGTCGCCGGGGCCGGGCTGCGTCCGGTCCGCACCCAGGCCCAGGCCCCGCGCGCGGTCGTGCAGGGCCTGGACCCCGAGCTGCGGTGGGCGGACCTGGCGGAGGCCTCCTACGTCCTGGCCGACCCGGACGTGCTGTGGATCGCCACCAACACGGACCTGACCATCCCCAAGGAGCGGGGCATGGCCCCGGGCAACGGCGCGCTCGTGGCCGCCGTGGCCACTGCCACCGGCCGCACCCCGGAGGTCGCCGGGAAGCCGGAGGCACCCATCTTCCGCACCGCCGCGCGACGGGTGGGCAGCACCCGTCCCGTCGTCGTGGGCGACCGCCTGGACACCGACGTGCTGGGCGGCAACCGGGCCGGTTTCACCACGGTCGCCGTGCTCACCGGCGTCGACACCCGCGAGAGCATCCTGGCGGCGCGCACCGCCGAGCGCCCGGACCACGTCGTCGCGACCCTCGAGGCCCTGCTCGCGCCCTGTCCGGAGGTCGCGGCGGAGTCCTCCGCGGACGGCCACCGCGCCGCGTGCGGAACGGCCCGCGCTGAGACCGACGGCGCGGTGCTGCGCGTCCACGGGGACCCCGATGACCTCGACGCCTGGCGGGCCGCCTGCGCGGCGTGGTGGGCGGCCCACCCGCAGACGGACGAGCCGCGCCGGCCCGAGCTGGTGTGGACGGGATCCCGGTGACGCAGGGGGAGGACGCGGGGAGCCCCGCACCGGACCCCGCCCCGGACGGGACCGCCCCGCCCCCGACGGGGCATCCCGAGGTGGACGCCGCGCTCGCGCCGGTGGCCGAGCTCGCCACGACCCCGCTCGAGGAGCACGCCGAGCTCTACGAGACCGTGCACGCCCGGCTGAGCGCGGCCCTGGAGGCCGAGCCCGGGGCCGTGCCCGCAGCCCTGCGCCCCGAGGCCCCGGAGCAGGACGCGGGGCCGTGAGCGCACGCCTCGACCAGGAGCTGACCTCCCGGGGCCTGGCCCGCTCGCGGACCGTGGCCGCGCGGTGGATCGCCGGGGGACGCGTCGCCGTGAACGGGACCGTGGCGCGCAAGCCCTCCGCCCGGGTCGGTCCCGGGGACCGCCTCGAGGTGCGCCCCGCCGAGGTCCCGGACTACGTCAGCCGCGCCGGGCACAAGCTCGCCGGGGCGCTCGAGGCGTTCCGCGAGGTCGTGGTCGCCGGGCGGCGCTGCCTGGACGCGGGGGCCTCGACGGGCGGCTTCACCGACGTGCTGCTGCGCGCCGGGGCGCGCGAGGTGCTCGCGGTCGACGTCGGCCACGACCAGCTGGATCCCGGGCTGCGCGCCGACCCGCGGGTCCGGGTCCACGAGGGCCTCAACGTGCGGGGTCTGCGCCCCGAGGACGTCGGCGGGCCCGCCGAGCTGACCGTGTGCGACCTCTCCTTCATCTCCCTGACCCTGGTGGTGGGCCCGCTCGCGGCGGCCACGGTCCCCGGCGGCGACCTGCTGCTGATGGTCAAGCCCCAGTTCGAGGTCGGCGCGGACCGGCTCGCGCGCACCGGTGTGGTCACCTCCGAGGCCGAGCGGGCCCGGGCGGTGGAGGCGGTCGCCTCGGCGGCCCGCGCGCACGGGCTCGAGGTGCTCGGCCGGCGGCGCAGCCCGCTGCCCGGCCAGGACGGCAACCACGAGTTCTTCCTGTGGTGCCGCCGGCCCGGGACCACCGCGGCGGGAACCTGCTGAGAGTCCGCGGGCTCGCGTAGGGTGGAGCACGGTCCCCGCCGCCGGGGCACCGTGGCCAGCCACCCCGAACCCACCAGTGGAGGACGTGAGGACCCGTGAGCAGGAAGATTCTGGTCATGGCCCACATGGGCCGGCAGGAGGCCAAGGACGCCGCGCGCGACTCGTGCCGCCAGCTGCACGACGCAGGGCTCGTCCCGGTGCTCTCCCGGGCCGACCTCGACGCCCTCCAGGAGGACATCGAGCCGCTGGCCCCCGTGGAGGTCCTGGAGGAGGACGTCTCCCTGCGGCAGATCGAGCTCGTGATGGTCCTCGGCGGGGACGGGTCGATCCTGCGCGCCGCCGAGCTCGTGCGCCGCGTGGACACCCCGCTGCTCGGGGTGAACCTGGGCCACGTGGGGTTCCTCGCCGAGAGCGAGCGCTCGGACCTGGCCGGGACGGTCGAGGCCGTCGTCGACGGCCGCTACACCGTCGAGCAGCGCATGGCCATCGACGTCACCGTGTGGCAGGGCGAGCACAAGGTGCTGCACACCTGGGCCCTCAACGAGGCCTCGGTGGAGAAGGGCAACCGGGAGAAGATGATCGAGGTGGTCGTCGAGGTCGACCGCCGGCCCCTGAGCACCTTCGGCTGCGACGGCGTGGTCCTGGCGACCCCCACCGGCTCCACCGCCTACGCCTTCTCCGCCGGCGGGCCGGTCGTGTGGCCCGAGGTGGAGGCGCTGCTCATGGTGCCGCTGAGCGCCCACGCCCTGTTCTCCCGGCCGCTGGTGATCTCCCCGAACTCCATGATGGCCGTGGAGGTGCTCACCCGCACCGACACCCGGGGGGTGCTGTGGTGCGACGGCCGGCGGACCACCGAGCTGCCGCCGGGGTCCCGGATCGAGGTCGTGCGCTCCCCGCGCGCCGTCAACCTCGCCCGCATGCACCGCACCCCGTTCTCCGAGCGGCTCGTGCGCAAGTTCGAGCTGCCCACCACGGGCTGGCGCGGACCCGTGCCCCCCGAGGAGGCCGCCGCGGCGCGCACCGCCGCGCTGCCCACGGTCGCCGCCGAGCCCCCGGCCCACGCCGGCGTGGGCCGGGAGATGCCCTATCCCGCGGACTCCGACGTCCCCGGTCCCGCCCCGTCCTCCGGGGGGCCCGGGGCATGATCGAGGAGATCCGCATCCACGACCTCGGCGTCATCACCGACGCCGTGCTGCCCCTCGGGCCGGGCCTGAGCATCCTCTCCGGCGAGACCGGGGCCGGCAAGACCATGGTCGTCACCGCGCTGGGGATGCTGCTCGGCAACCGCTCCGACGCCGGCGCGGTGCGCGCCGGGGCCCCCCGCGCCGTCGCCGAGGCCGTCGTGCGCGTGGCCGGCGGGCACCCCGCGGCGGCACTCGTCGAGGACGCCGGCGGGGCCGTGGACGTCGAGACGGTCGGCGCGCACGAGGAGGCCCTCGTCACCCTGGCCCGCACCGTGACCGCCGAGGGCCGCAGCCGCGCCCACGTGGGCGGGCGCTCGGCGCCCGTAGGGACCCTCTCGGCCGTGGGCCAGACGCTCGTGGCCGTGCACGGCCAGTCCGACCAGCTGCGCCTGAGGTCCCCGGCCGCCCAGCGCCACGCCCTCGACCAGTACGCGGGGGAGGAGCTGGCCGCGGACCTCGCCCGCTACCGGGGCCTGCTGGGCGAGTACCGCACCGCGCAGCAGCAGCTGCGCGAGGTCACCGAGCACGGCCGGGAGCGGGCGCTGGAGGCGCAGACCCTGCAGGGGGCGCTCGAGGAGATCGACGCCGTGGACCCCCAGCCGGGCGAGGACGAGCGGCTGGACCAGGAGAGCCAGCGGCTGACCAACCTCGAGCAGCTGCGCGCCGCCGCGCTGACCGCCCACACCGCCCTGAGCGGCGGCGAGTTCGCCGAGGGCGACGCCGCCGACGCGACCGCCCTGATCGCCGCCGCCCAACGGGCCCTCGAGCAGGAGGCGGCCGCCGACCGCGAGCTCGAGGAGCTCGCCGCCCGGGTCGCCGAGCTCAGCGTGCTCGTCACCGACGTCGCCGCCGACCTCTCCGGCTACGCCTCCGGGCTCGACGACGAGGGCCCGGCCCGCCTCGCCGAGGTCGAGGCCCGCCGCGCCAGGCTCAAGACGCTGACGCGCAAGTACGGGGCCACGGTCGACGAGGTCCTCGAGTGGGCGGACCGGTCCCGGCAGCGCCTCGACGAGCTCACGGACGACCCCGCCCGCGAGGAGGAGCTGCGCGCCCGGCTCGAGCAGCTGCGCACCGGGCTGGCCGAGCTCGCGGACCGGATGACCCGGCGCCGCCGTGAGGCCGCCGAGCGGCTCTCGGCGGCCGTCAGCGAGGAGCTCACGGCGCTCGCGATGCCCAACGCGTCCCTGGTCATCGAGGTCGAGCCCGTCGAGGAGTTCACCGCCCACGGCCGTGACGAGATCTCGTTCCTGCTCCGCCCGCACGCCGCGGCGACCCCCCGGCCCCTGGGCAAGGGCGCCTCCGGCGGTGAGCTCTCCCGCCTGATGCTGGCCATCGAGGTGGTCCTGGCCGCCGTGGACCCCGTGCCCACGTTCGTCTTCGACGAGGTCGACTCCGGGGTGGGCGGCAAGGCCGCCGTCGAGATCGGGCGCCGGCTGAAGATGCTCGCCCAGCACGTCCAGGTGCTCGTCGTCACCCACCTGCCCCAGGTCGCGGCCTTCGCCGACCAGCACGTGCTCGTGACCAAGAGCGGCGACGCCACGGTCAGCGACGTGCGCGTGCTCGACGAGGAGGAGCGGGTCGTGGAGCTCGCCCGCATGCTCGCCGGGCACGAGGACTCGGCCGCCGCCCGGGAGCACGCCCGCGAGCTCGTGCGCGGCGCCGCGCTCGAGCCGGCCGGCGGCACCGGGGCGGACCCCGGCCGCCCGGGCGGGGAGCGTGCCCCGCGGGGCGACCGGCCCGGCGGCGCCCGCTCCGCGCGGTGACCTGACGCACTGACCCCCAGGCCGAGGAGGCAAAGAATGCTAGGCTCGAATTCCGTGGTGAATGCAAACGAAGCCGCCCCCGGGGCCGGCGCACAGCAGACCGAACGCACGCGACCGGAGAAGGTCACCCGCCAGATCTTCGTTACGGGAGGTGTGGCCTCCTCGCTCGGCAAGGGACTCACCGCCTCCTCCCTGGGGATGCTCCTGCGGGCGCGCGGGCTGTCCGTGACGATGCAGAAGCTGGACCCCTACCTCAACGTGGACCCGG
Organism: Kocuria flava; assembly: GCF_001482365.1. Classification (NCBI taxonomy): domain Bacteria; kingdom Bacillati; phylum Actinomycetota; class Actinomycetes; order Micrococcales; family Micrococcaceae; genus Kocuria; species Kocuria flava. The sequence goes on from NZ_CP013254.1 coordinate 1,960,202, forward strand.
GCACCATGAACCCGTTCCAGCACGGCGAGGTCTTCGTCACCGACGACGGCGCCGAGACGGACCTGGACATCGGCCACTACGAGCGGTTCCTCGACGAGAACCTGGACGCCTCCGCCAACGTGACCACGGGCCAGGTCTACTCCACGGTCATCGCCAAGGAGCGCCGCGGCGAGTACCTCGGGGACACCGTGCAGGTCATCCCGCACATCACCGACGAGCTCAAGAACCGGATGCGCCGCCGCGCCGAGGGCGAGGACCGACCGGACATCATCATCACCGAGATCGGCGGCACGGTCGGGGACATCGAGTCCCAGCCCTTCCTCGAGGCGGCCCGCCAGGTCCGCCAGGACGTGGGCCGGCGCAACGTGTTCTACCTGCACGTCTCCCTCATCCCGTACATCGGCCCCTCCGGGGAGCTGAAGACCAAGCCCACCCAGCACTCCGTGGCCGCGCTGCGCGGGCTGGGCATCCAGCCCGACGCCCTCGTGCTGCGCTCGGACCGGCAGGTCCCCGACGCGATGCTGCGCAAGATCGGCAACGCCTGCGACGTCGACCACGACGCCGTCATCTCCTGCCCGGACGCCCCGAGCATCTACGACATCCCCACGACCCTGCACTCCCAGGGCCTGGACACCTACATCCTGGACTACCTGGGCCTGGACTACCGCGACGCCGATCTCGCCCAGTGGGAGCGGCTGCTGCACGCGGTGCACGAGCCCTCGCACTTCGTGACCGTGGCCATGGTCGGCAAGTACATCGACCTGCCCGACGCCTACCTGTCGGTCTCCGAGGCGCTGCGGGCCGGCGGCTTCGCCAACGACGCCCGCGTGAAGATCAAGTGGGTCGCCTCCGACCTGTGCGAGACCCCCGAGGGCGCCGAGCGAGAGCTCGGCGACGTCGACGCGATCTGCATCCCCGGCGGCTTCGGCATCCGCGGCATCGAGGGCAAGCTCGGCGCCCTGAGCTACGCCCGCCGCCACCGCATCCCCGCCCTCGGGCTGTGCCTGGGCATGCAGTGCATGGTCATCGAGTTCGCCCGCACCGACCTCGGCCTCGCCGATGCGTCCTCGACCGAGTTCGAGCCGGAGACGGCGCACCCGGTGATCGCCACGATGGACGAGCAGAAGCAGTTCGTCGAGGGCGGCGGGGACCTCGGCGGCACGATGCGCCTGGGCCTCTACGAGGCCCGCCTGGCCGAGGGCTCCGTGGTCGCCGGGACCTACGGCTCCACCAGCGTCCAGGAGCGCCACCGGCACCGCTACGAGGTCAACAACGAGTACCGGGAGCGCCTCGAGCAGGCGGGCCTGGTGCTCTCCGGGACCTCGCCGGCCGGCACGCTCGTGGAGTTCGTGGAGCTGCCCCGCGAGGAGCACCCCTACTACGTGGGCACCCAGGCGCACCCCGAGCTGATGTCGCGCCCGACCCGCCCGCACCCGCTGTTCGACGGCCTCGTGAAGGCCGCGCTCGAGCGCCGGGAGGCCGTGGGCCGCTGAGCCCGGGCCCGTCCCCGCACGGGCACCCCGCGCAGGCGCCGCGTCCCGGCAGGGACCGGCGCCTGCGCCGTCCCCGCACCGACCACCGGAAGGACCCCATGGACATCCGCAGCATCGCCCCCGAGGAGCTCGCCGACCGCACCAGCGAGCGCCGCACGGTGGCCTCCGAGACCGTCTACGAGGGGCACATCTGGGACGTGCGCCGCGACGAGTTCGAGCTCGCGGAGGGCACCGGCGCGCTCAGCCGCGACTACATCACCCACCCGGGGGCGGTCTCCGTGCTCGTGCTCGACGACGAGGACCGGGTGCTGCTGATCAACCAGTACCGCCGCCCGGTCGGGATGACGATGTGGGAGATCCCCGCCGGGCTGCTCGACGTGGCCGGCGAGGACCCGGCCGCGGCCGCGCGGCGTGAGCTCGCCGAGGAGGCCGACCTGCGGGCCGAGCGGTGGGCGGTGCTCGTGGACTTCCACAACAGCCCGGGGTCCTCGTCCGAGGCGAACCGCATCTTCCTGGCCCGCGGCATCGGCGAGGTCCCCGAGGACCGGCTGCACGAGCGCGACGGTGAGGAGGCCGAGATCCACGGCGCCTGGGTCCCGCTCGACGACGCGGTGCGGGCGGTGCTCGAGGGGCGGCTGAACTCCCCGGCGGCGGTCATCGGCCTGCTCGCCGCCCACGCCGCGCGGGCCGACGGCTACCGCAGCCTGCGCCCGGCCGACACCCCGTGGCCGGGGCACCCGGCCCACCGGTGACCGCCCCGGCTCCGTCCGGGCGGGGACGTCCTGGGGCAGCGGACCCCGGGCGGCCCGCTGCGGGCGGACCGTCCGCAGCGGCGAGGGCCCCCGAGGGGTCCGGTGCCCTCGCCGGCGACGCCGGCGAGCGGGTCCCCGGCGAGCAGGTCCCCGCCGGGACGGACCGGCCGGAGGGCCGCCCGGCGGCGGCCGGCTCCGGGACCGGAACCCCCGCAGCGGACACCCCGCGCCCGGAGGTCCCGGGGGCGCCCGGGGCGGGCGAAGACGGGCCCGACGAGCTGGCCCGCGCCGCGGAGCGCTACCTGCAGCACCTGGCCGTGGAGCGCGGGCTGTCCGCCAACACCCTGACCGCCTACCGGCGGGACCTGCGGCGCTACGCCGAGCACCTGCGCGCCCGCACCGACCCGCCGGTGACCGCGCCGCGGGCCGTGACCACCGGGCACGTGCGCGCGTTCCTGCGCGCCCTGCACGAGGGCACCGCGGAGCACCCGCCGCTGAGCACCCGCAGCGCCGCCCGCGTGCTCGTCGCCGTGCGGGGCGCCCACCGCTTCTGGGTCCTGGAGGGCCTCACCCGCACCGACCCGGCCGCGGCCGTGGCCCCGCCGACCCCGGGGATGCGCCTGCCCAAGGCCGTGCGCGTGGACGAGGTGGAGGCGCTGCTGGCCGCGACCGGGACGGAGACCCCCCAGCAGCTGCGCGACCGGGCGCTGCTGGAGGTGCTCTACTCGACCGGGGCGCGGATCTCCGAGGCGATCGCCCTCGACGTCGACGACCTCTCCCGGGCCGTGCGCCGGGGCGGGGAGGAGACCGGGCTGCCGTTCGTGCGGCTGTTCGGCAAGGGCGGCAAGGAGCGGATGGTGCCCCTGGGCTCGTGGGCCGTGCGCGCGGTCGACGACTGGCTCGTGCGCGGGCGGCCGGCGCTCGCGGCGCGGGGCCGCGGGACCCCCGCGCTGTTCCTCAACGCCCGCGGGGGCCGGATCAGCCGCCAGACGGCCTGGACGGCCGTGAAGGACGCCGCCGAGCGGGCCGGGCTCGGCGAGCGGATCACCCCGCACACGCTGCGCCACTCCTTCGCCACCCACCTGCTCGAGGGCGGCGCGGACCTGCGGGTGGTCCAGGAGCTGCTCGGGCACGCGTCCGTGAGCACCACGCAGGTCTACACCCTCGTGTCGGTCGAGTCCCTGCGCGAGGTCTACGCCGCGGCCCACCCCCGCGCCCGGTAGCCCACGGGCGGCCCTGCCGCCGGAGCCGGTCCGCCGTGCGGTCCCCGCGGCCGGTGGGGCCCGGAGGCCCTACCTGCGCGCGGCCCGGCGTCCTACCCTGGATGTGCACCCGCACATCCAGGGGGCGGGTCCGAGGGATCGAGGCGCCGTGGAACGGGAACTGCTTGCCGGGGGCCGGGTGCGCCGGAGCCTGTCGGTCCTGCTGTGCGCGGCGGGGCTCGTGCTCGGGCCGGTCGTCGTCCCGGGGGGATCGGCGCCGGCCTCCGCCGCCACGGCCATCGAGGCGGAGCACGCCCGGCTCGGCGGGGTCGGCGGGCGGCTCGGCGCGGCCCTGGGCCCGGAACGCTGCGGGCTGCCGCGCGAGGGGTGCTGGCGGCGGTTCGAGCGGGGCCACGTCCACTGGTCGCCGGCCACGGGGGCCCGGGCCACCTGGGGTGCCGTGCGCGCCGCCTGGGCCGCCCAGGGGTGGGAGCGCGGGCCCCTGGGCTACCCGGTGGGCCGGGAGGTCTGCGGGCTGCGGGACGCCGGCTGCCGGCAGGCCTTCGAGGGCGGGGTGGTGCTGTGGTCACGGCCGAGCGGGGCCCACCCCACCGGGGGAGCGATCCGGGCGGCCTGGCTGCGCCACGGCGCCGAGCGGGGCGCCCTCGGCTACCCCGTCTCGGGCGAGAGCTGCTCCGGGGGTTCCTGCCGGCAGTCGTTCCAGCGCGGCCGGGCCGAGTGGTCCCGCGGCGGCGGCACCCGGGTCCACCGGGAGATCGACCGGGCCGCGTCCGTCCACGTCGTGGTCAACAAGCGCCGCCCGCTCGTGCCGGCCGACCACGCCCCGGCGGACCTGAAGGCCGTGGAGGGCCAGCAGCTGCGCTCGGCCGCCGCCGCGGCACTGCGGCGGATGCAGCGGGCCGCGGCCGCGGACGGCGCTCCCTTCACGGTGGTCAGCGGCTACCGCTCCCACGCCGTGCAGGCGAGCCTCTACCAGCGCTACGTCGCCCTGTACGGGCAGGCGCAGGCCGACCTGATCTCCGCGCGGCCCGGCCACAGCGAGCACCAGACGGGCCTGGCCGTGGACATCGGCGACCCGGGCGGTGCCTGCGGTCTGCAGACCTGCTTCGAGCGCACCGCCGCCGGGGCCTGGGCGCGCGCCCACGCGCACGAGCACGGGTTCGTGGTGCGCTACCCGGCCGGGCACACGGCCACCACGGGCTACGCGTACGAGCCCTGGCACCTGCGCTGGGTCGGCGAGCACGTGGCCCGGGGCATGGTCGAGCAGGGCATCCCCACCCTCGAGCACTACATGGGACTGCCGCCGGCGCCGTCGTACTGACGGCACCGGCGGCAGGACCCGACGTGCGGGCGGGCTCAGGCGCCGGGCACGTGCCGCTCGTCGGGGCCGTTGTACTCCGACAGCGGGCGGATCAGGGAGTTGGCCGCGACCTGCTCCATGACGTGCGCGGTCCAGCCCGTGATCCGGGCGGCGACGAACAGCGGGGTGAAGGTCGGGATGTCGAAGCCCATCAGCCAGTAGGTCGGCCCGGCGGGGTAGTCGAGGTTGGGCTTGATGTCCTTGGCCTCGCCCATGGCCTTCTCGAGGCCGTTGTACAGCCCCAGCAGCTCCGGGCGGCCGTAGTGGTCGATCATCCGGTCCAGGGCCGCCTTCATCGTGGGCACCCGGGAGTCGCCGTGCTTGTAGACCCGGTGGCCGAAGCCCATGATCTTCTTCTTCGCCGCCAGCGCCTCCTCCATCCAGGCCTTGGCCCGGGCCTCGGCGTCCGCCGGGGACTCGTCGGCGCGGATGCCCAGCTCCTCGAAGGTCTCCATGACGGCCTCGTTGGCCCCGCCGTGCAGCGGGCCCTTGAGCGCGCCGATCGCCGCCGTGACCGCCGAGTGCAGGTCCGACAGGGTCGAGGTGACCACGCGGGCGGTGAACGTCGAGGCGTTGAAGGAGTGCTCGGCGTAGAGGATCATCGAGACGTTGAACGCCTCGACCACCGCCGGGTCGGCCTCCTCCCCGAAGGCCATCCACAGGAAGTTGGCGGAGTAGCCCAGGTCCTCGCGCGGGGCGACAGGCTCCTGGCCGCGGCGGCGGCGCTGGTCGTAGCAGACGACCGCCGGCATGGCCGCGAACAGCTTCTGGGCCTTGCGCAGGTTCGCCTCGGGGGAGGAGTCCTCCGCCTCGGGGTCCTGGGCGCCCAGGACGGAGGCCGCGGTGCGGCACACGTCCATGGGGTGACAGGTGGTCGGCAGCGCGTCGACGATCGCCTTCAGCTCCGGGGTCAGCGCGCGGTGGGCCCGCTCCCGGGCCGTGAACTCGGCCAGCTCCTCCTCCGTGGGCAGCTCGCCGGTCCACAGCAGCAGCGCCACCTGCTCCATCGAGCAGGACGCGGCCAGCTCCTGGACCGGGTAGCCGCGGTAGAGCAGCGAGTTGGTCTCGGGGTTGACCTTGGAGACGGCCGTGTAGTCGGCGACGACGCCGGCCAGGCCCTTGCGGACCTCGGTCTGGGACTCGGTCATGAGGTTCTCCTGGGGGATCGGAATGGGTGCGGGTCGGATCAGCGGTGCAGGCCGGGGACCTCGAAGTCGAAGATCCCCGAGTCGAACCGGTTGTAGCCGGTGTAGTCCACGAGCTCGTAGAGCCGGGCGCGGGTGAGCATCTCGTCCACGGCGGCCTGCTGGGTGCCGTCGGCGCGCAGGGTGGTCAGCACCCGCTCCATCGCCCCGAGGGCGCTGCGCAGCAGCGTGACGGGGTAGATGACCATGTTGACCCCCACGTCCTGGAGCTGGTCAAGGGTGAACAGCTCCGACTTCCCGAACTCCGTCATGTTCGCCAGGATCGGCACGTCGACCGCGGCGCGCATGGCCTCGAACTCCGACAGGTCGGCCATCGCCTCCGGGAAGATCGCGTCCGCCCCGGCGTCGACGAGGGCCTTCGCCCGGTCGGTGGCGGCCTTCAGGCCATCCACCCCGCGGACGTCGGTGCGGGCCATCACCAGGAAGTCCGGGTCGCGGCGGGCCTGGGCGGCGGCGGCCACGCGCTTGACGGCCGTCTCCAGGTCCACGACGTTCTTCCCGTCCAGGTGCCCGCAGCGCTTGGGGTTGAACTGGTCCTCGATGTGGCACCCGGCAAGCCCCGCGTTCTCGAGCTCCTGCACGGTGCGGGCCACGTTCATCGGCTCGCCGAAGCCGGTGTCGGCGTCGACCAGGCACGGCAGGTCCGTGACCCGGGCGATCTGCCCGGCCCGCTGCGCGACCTCCGGCAGGGCCGTGAGGCCGATGTCCGGGAAGCCCAGCTCGTTGGCGAGCACGGCCCCGGAGATGTAGACGCCGTCGAAGCCCTGCTCGGCGATCAGCTTCGTGGACAGCGGGGTGAAGGCCCCGGGGAACTGCACGGTGCGCCCGGAGGAGAGCATCTCGCGCAGCGCCCGGCGCTTGGCCTCGGGGGTGGTGGTGGAGAACAGCATGCTCAGAAGACTCCCTTCGTGCCGGTGCGCAGGGTGCGGGCGGCGGTGACGTTGAGCGCGTCCAGCTCCCCGGCCCCGAGCGAGGTGAGGTTCTCGGCCGCGGCGATGAACCGGTCGAGCTCGGCGTCCTCGACGATGCCCTCCGCCAGGGTGCGCAGTTTCGCGACGTACTGCTCGCGGGCGAAGGGACGGGCGCCCAGCGGGTGGGCGTCGGCCACCGCGATCTCCTCGACGACGGTGGACCCGTCCGACAGGACGATCTCGGCGCGGCCGCCGAAGGCCTTCTCCTGGGGGTCGAGGGAGTGGTAGCGGCGGGTCCACTCGGCGTCCTCGGCGGTGGTGACCTTGTGCCACAGGGACACCGTGTCGGGGCGGCCGGCGCGCTCCGGGGCGTAGGAGTCCACGTGGTGCCAGGCGCCGTCCTGGAGGGCGACCGTGAAGATGTAGGGGATCGAGTGGTCGAGGGTCTCCCGGGTGGCGGCCGGGTCGTACTTCTGCGGGTCCCCCGCCCCGGAGCCGATCACGTAGTGGGTGTGGTGGGAGGTGTGCAGCACGATCCGCTCGATCCGGGAGGGATCGGCCAGCTCGGGGCGCTCGCGGTGCAGCTTCCGGGCGAGGTCGATCCAGGCCTGGGCCTGGTACTCGGCGGAGTGCTCCTTGGTGTAGGTGTCGAGGATGGCCCGCTTGGCCTCGCCCGGGGCGGGCAGCGGCACCTCGTAGCAGGCCCCGGGGCCGTCCAGCAGCCACGCGATGACGCCGTCCTCGCCCTCGTAGATGGGGGTGGGGGAGGTCTGCCCGCGCATCGCCCGGTCGACGGCCTCGACGGCCATCTTGCCGGCGAAGGCGGGGGCGTGGGCCTTCCACGTGGAGATCTCGCCCTTGCGGGACTGACGCGTCGCGGTCGTGGTGTGCAGGCCCTGGCCGATGGCGTGGAAGATCGTCGGCACGTCGAGCCCGAGCAGCGTCCCGATCCCGGCCGCGGCGGAGGGGCCGAGGTGGGCCACGTGGTCGATCTTGTGCTTGTGCAGGCAGATCGACTTCACCAGGTCGACCTGGAGCTCGTAGCCGGTGGCGATCCCGCGCACCAGGTCCGCACCGGAGGCCCCGGCGTGCTGGGCGACGGCGAGGATCGGCGGGATGTTGTCCCCGGGGTGGGAGTACTCCGCGGCCAGGAAGGTGTCGTGGTAGTCGAGCTCGCGCACTGCCACGCCGTTGGCCCAGGCCGCCCACTCGGGGGAGACCTTCCGCTCGCCGGGGTGCACGCCGAACAGCGCCGAGCCGGTGCCGCCGGGGGTCGCGGCGTGGGCCAGGGCCTGGTCGCGGGCGGAGACGATCGGGCCCCGGTCCAGGGAGGCGATGGCCACGGAGGCGTTGTCGAGGATCCGGTTGATCACCATCTCGGTGACCTCGGGGGTCACCTCGACCGGATCGGCGGCGACCTCGGCCATCTTCCAGGCCAGCTGCTCCTCGCGGGGCAGGTTGTCCGCGGACGGGTGGACGCGCACGGTGTGCAGGACGGTCATGGGTCTTCCTCTCGGGTGTTCCGGTCGGGGCGGTCGGTGGTTCGGGGGTGCGTGGGCCGGGGGCGGGCCCGCCGTGCCGGGCGGGCTCAGCCGGCCTCGTCCAGCGGCGGGGCGGGGGCCACCCACTCGCGCACGGGCGTGGTGAGCACCGCCTGCAGCGAGTTGGCCAGGTGGACGCGGGTGGCGGCCTCGGCGAGCTCCTCGGCGCCCGCGGCGATCGCCCGGGCGATCTGGGCGTGCTCGGCGGCGGCCCGCACGAGACGGTCGGGGTTGGTGCGGGAGAGCTTGCGCACCCGCGCCAGGTGCAGGCGCAGGGAGCGCTGGGCGGAGGCGAGGTAGGTGTTGCCGGCGGCCTCGTCGATGGCCCGGTCCATGCGCTCGACGAGCTCGTAGTAGCCGCCCCGCTCCGCCCCCGGGGCCGCGGCTGCCTCCAGCTCGGCGGCCAGGCCCTCGAAGACCCGGGGGTCGCGGCGGCGCGCGGCGAGCCGGGCCGCCCGGCAGTCCAGGGCCTCCCGCAGCTCGAACAGCGCGCGGACGTCCTCGAGGGAGACCTGGGAGACGACGACCCCGCGGCCGCGGTGGGGCTCCGCGAGCCCGTCCGCCGTCAGCCGGCTCAGGGCCTCGCGCACGGGCGTGCGGGAGATGCCGAAGCGCTCGGACTGCTCGACCTCGCCGAGCAGCTGCCCCGGCAGCAGCCGCCACTCGACGATGTCCTCGCGCAGGGCCTGGTAGGCGCGCTCGCTGGCTCGCACGGCGGCCTCCTTCCTCGCTCCCGGTCCGCGGCCGGGGGCCGCGGGTCCGGTCCGGTGATCCATCTCACAGGACATCGTCAGTGTATACACAACAGCCCCAGGTTAGCTAGGTTCCGGCCAGATGTCCCGAACTTTCCGCCAGTTGTGTATACACACCCCTTGTCGGGTGTGATCCCTGCCACTAGATTGGCAGACACGACCAGCGCCCTGCCGCCGCCCCGCCCGCGTGCCGACGCGGGCGGGGCGGCCGGCACGGCACCCGCGAGGCACCGGAGGAACCATGAGCGACGACCGTCCCACCCCGCCGCAGGACGCACCGGCCGGCCCCGGCTACGCCGAGGTCTACCGCCGCAGCACCGAGGACCCGGAGGGCTTCTGGCTCGAGGCGGCCCGGGCCGTGGACTGGGACGAGCCGCCCACCCGCGCCCTCGACGATAGCTCGGCGCCCCTCTACCGATGGTTCCCCGACGGCCGGCTCAACACCGCCTACAACGCCCTGGACCGCCACGTGGAAGCCGGCCACGGCGAGCGCACCGCCCTGATCTACGACTCCGCGGTCCTGGGCGTGCAGGAGCACTACAGCTACGCGCGGCTGCGCGACGAGGTCGCCCGCTTCGCCGGGGCGCTCGCCGCCCGGGGCGTCGGCAGGGGCGACCGCGTGCTCATCTACCTGCCGATGATCCCGCAGGCGCCGGTGGCGATGCTCGCGTGCGCCCGCCTGGGCGCCGTGCACTCGGTCGTCTTCGGCGGCTTCGCCCCCAAGGAGCTGGCCGCCCGCATCGACGACTCCCGGCCGCGGCTGGTCGTGACCACGACCGGAGGGGTGGAGCCCAAGCGGCGGATCGAGTACATTCCCGCCGTGGAGGAGGCGCTGCGGCTGGCCGAGCACGACCCGGAGGCCGTGGTGGTGCACGAGCGGGCGGGCTTCGAGCACGACGTCGAGGGCGCCCGGGGGCGCGCCGGTCGCGACGGTCAGCCCGCGGTGCAGTGGCTGAGCTGGGACGAGGCGCTCGAGGGTGCCGAGCCGGCCGCCCCCGTGCCGGTGGCGGCCACCGATCCGCTCTACGTCCTCTACACCTCCGGCACCACCGGGGCGCCCAAGGGCGTGGTCCGGGACAACGGCGGGCACGCGGTGGCCCTGACGTGGTCGATGCGCCACGTCTACGACGTCCGGCCGGGGGACGTGATGTGGACGGCCTCCGACGTCGGCTGGGTCGTCGGGCACTCCTACATCGTCTACGGCCCGCTGCTCGCCGGGGCGACCACGGTCCTCTACGAGGGCAAGCCCGTGGGCACCCCGGACGCCGGGGCGTTCTGGCAGCGGGTGGAGGAGCACCGCGTCAAGGTGCTGTTCACCGCGCCCACGGCCCTGCGCGCGATCCGCCGGGCGGACCCGGAGGGGGAGCTCGTGCGCCGGCACGACACCGGGTCCCTCGAGACGCTGTTCGTGGCGGGGGAGCGGCTCGACCCGGAGACCTGGAGCTGGGCCGGGCGGGTGCTGGGGGTGCCCGTCGTCGACCACTGGTGGCAGACGGAGACCGGGTGGGCGATCTGCGCGAACCCCTACGGCATCGAGCGGCTGCCGCTGAAGGCCGGGTCGCCGTCCGTGCCGGTGCCCGGGTACCGGGTGGAGATCCTCGACCCGCTGGGGCAGCCCGTGGCGCCGGGGGAGGACGGCAACATCGCCCTGCGCCTGCCGCTGCCGCCGGGCACGCTGACGACGCTGTGGGGCGACGACCGGCGGTTCGTGGAGTCCTACCTCACGGCCTTCCCCGGCTACTACGCGACCGGCGACTCCGGGCACGTGGACGAGGACGGCTACGTCTACGTCATGGGCCGCACCGACGACGTCATCAACGTCTCCGGCCACCGGCTGTCCACGGGCGCGATGGAACAGGTCCTGGCGGCGCACCCGGCGGTGGCCGAGTGCGCCGTCATCGGCGTGGCCGACCCGCTCAAGGGCCAGCGCCCGGCCGGGTACGTGGTGCTCAAGGCCGGGGCGCGGATCCCCGAGGAGCAGCTGCGCACCGAGCTCGTGGCCACGGTCCGGGAGCAGATCGGGGCCGTGGCCGACTTCAAGGACGTCTTCGTGGTCGAGGCCCTGCCGAAGACCCGCTCGGGCAAGATCCTGCGCAAGACCATGCGGCAGATGGCCGACGGCCAGGAGTGGACCGTGCCCTCCACGATCGAGGACTCCTCGGTGCTCGACGCCCTGGCCGAGGTGCTCCGCCCGCCCCGCTGAGCGGACCCGGCCGGGCCCGCTCCGGAGCGTGCGTCCCCGGTCGTGTCCCGGGCGGCGGCGCCCGCCGGGAGCGGACGGACCCTCCGGGGCGCTCCGCTCCCGGCGGGCGCTCAGGGGCGGGACGGGCCGCGCCCGCCGGCCCAGCCGTACTCCTGCTCCGGGCGCCCGGGCGTCCCGTAGCGCGCCCGGCGCTCCACGAGCCCGCGCTCGGCGAGGTGCTCGAGGTAGCGGCGGGCCGTGACCCGGGACAGGGCGCTGCGCTCGGCGACCTCCCCGGCCGAGAGCCAGGCGCCGCCGCGCACCAGCTCCGTCACGGCCGCGAGCGTCTGCGGGGACAGCCCCTTCGGCGCCGGCGCCGGGGTGGACTCGCCGAGCGCGGCGAAGGCCCGGTCGACCTCGGCCTGGTCCACGGACCCCCCGCGGCCCAGCAGCCCGCGGTAGCGGCGGTAGGCGGCGAGCTTCTCCTCGAGCGCGGCGTAGGTGAAGGGCTTGATGAGGTAGCCGACCACGCCCAGGGTGCCGGCCCGGCGCACGGTGGCGACGTCCCGGTGGGCCGTGACCACGAGCAGGTCCACGGACTCGCCCGCCGCCCTCAGTCCGCGGGCCACGTCCAGCCCGGAGACGTCCGGGAGGTTCACGTCGAGCAGCACGAGGTCCACGGGCCGGCCTGCGCCCCGGGCGGCGCGCACGGCCTGCACCGCGGTGCGCCCCGACACGGCCGTGCCCGCCAGCTCGAAGCCGGGGGTGCGCCGGACGTACTCGGCGTGCGCGGCCGCGGTGAGCGGCTCGTCGTCGACCACGAGCACGCGCACCGGCGCGCTCACGCCGTGCCCCCCGGCGCGGCGGCCCCCGCGGTCCGCGGCAGCGGGAACGTCACCGTGAACACCGCGCCGCCGTCGTCGACGTGCTCGATCCGCCCGCCCCAGCGCCGGACCACCTCGCGCACCAGGTGCAGGCCCACCCCGCGGCCTTCCGGGCCCGCGGGCTTGGTCGTGCTGCCGGCCTCCCACATCGCCTCGCCCAGGCGGGTGGCCGCGCCCATCCCGGAGTCGGCGACCGTCACGACCACGGCCGGCCGCTCCTCCTCGGCGGCCCACCCGTGGGTCAGGGCGACCTCGACCACGGGCCGGGCCCGGGCGGCGTTCTCGGCGGCGGCCTCGACGGCGTTGTCCACGAGGTTGCCCACGAGCGTGACGAGGTCCGCGGGCGGGACGGGGACCGCGGGCAGGCCGGCCTCGACGTCGACGACCAGCTCGACCCCGCGCTCGTGGGCGGCGGCGGTCTTGCCGACGAGCAGCGCGGCGAGGAACGGGTCCTCGAGCCGGTCCACGAGGTCGTGGGAGAGCTCCAGGGCCCGGGCACGGTCGGCCGAGGCGAACTCGAGGGCCTCCCCGGCCCGGCCCAGCTCGAGCAGCGAGACCACCGTGTGCATCCTGTTCGCGTGCTCGTGGGTCTGCGCGCGCAGCGCCGCAGCCATCGTCGTGGCCGCGCGCAGCTGCCCGGACAGCCGCGAGATCTCGGTGTGGTCGCGCAGCACGACCACCGTCCCGCGCGCGGACAGCGCACCGCGGGCGGGCAGGGCCGAGACGATCAGGGTGCGCTCGCCGACGACGAACCACTGCTCCTGCACGGCCGTCCCGGCCAGCAGCAGCTGCTCGAGAGCCTCCGGCAGCCCCAGCCCGGCGACGGGCACGGCGGCGTGCCCGCCCGCGTCCCCCGGCGGGCCCGGCAGGCCGAGCAGCTCCCGGGCCCGGGCGTTGGCGACCTCCACCGCGCCGTCGTGGACGAGCAGCAGGCCCTCGGTGGCCTCGTTGAGCACGGCGTCGTGCAGGGCGTGCACCTGCGCGAGCTCCTCGGGCCCCCACCCGTGGGTGGCCCGGTCGAGGTAGCGGGCCATCAGCGCGGCCACGGCGGAGGAGGCCGCGAGCAGCAGCGCCCCGACCAGCAGCACCGCCGGCAGCTGCCGCAGCGCCCGCTCGGCCAGCGCGTCCAGCAGCACGCCCGTCGAGACCAGCGCGACGATCTCGCCGTCGTCGTCGCGCACCGGGGCGATCGTGCGCACCGACGGGCCCAGGTCGCCGCGCTCCGTGGACGTCCAGGACTGCCCGGCCAGCGCGTGCGTGCGGTCGCCCTGGTACGTCCGGCCCACCTCGTCCGGGTCCGGGTGGGTGAAGCGGGTCCCGTCCGGGGCCATGATCGTCACGAAGTCCAGCTCCGTGTCGGCCAGCAGCCGGTCCGTCAGGGGCTGCAGCGCCGCGTGCGGGTCGGGGGAGCGCACCGCCTCCTGCACGAAGGGGTCGTCCACCAGCGTGGTGGTCACGGCACGGGTGACGCCCACGGCCCGCTCCTCGACGGACTCGCGGGCCTGGTCGTAGAGCACCAGGGACACCGCGACGACGACGAGCACGACGACCGCGAGCTGGAGGCGCAGGAACCGCCCGGCCAGGGACATCCGCGTGCTCCTCCTCCCGCCGTCCCGCCCCTGTGGTGGGGGTCACGACCATTATGACCACAACGCGACACCGCCCCGGGCGCCGGTGAGACTCGTCACAGCCGCCCGGTCCGCCGGGCGGGACCCGTCCCAGAGCACCCCCGGCACAAGGAGAACCATGGCCGCCGTGACCACGGAGCCCGTCGACCCGAAGCGGTCCGCCCCGAAGAAGAAGGACCGGACCCACTACCTCTACATCCTCGTGATCGTCGCCGTCGTCGCCGGCGCGGTCCTGGGCCTGGCCGCCCCCGAGTTCGCGACCACCCTCAAGCCGGTGGGCACCGCCTTCATCGCGCTGATCAAGATGATGATCGCCCCGGTGATCTTCTGCACCATCGTCCTGGGCGTCGGCTCGATCGCCCGGGCGGCGACGGTCGGCAAGGTCGGCGGCCTGGCCCTGGGCTACTTCATGGCCATGTCCACCCTCGCGCTGGCCATCGGCCTGCTCGTGGGCAACTTCGTCCACCCGGGCGAGGGTCTCGACATCCAGGGCAGCGCCTACGAGGTGCCGGCGAGCTCCCACGGCGAGGACGAGGGCACGGTCGGGTTCCTGCTGGGCATCATCCCCACCACCCTGGTCTCGTCCCTGACCGAGGGCAACATCCTGCAGACCCTCTTCGTCGCCCTGATCGTGGGCTTCGCCCTGCAGCAGATGGGCGAGGCCGGCAAGCCCGTCCTCAAGGCGGTCGCCCACCTCCAGGCCCTCGTCTTCCGGATCCTCGTGATGGTCATGTGGGTCGCCCCCATCGGCGCCTTCGGCGCGATCGCCGGCGTGGTCGGCGAGACCGGGGTGCAGGCGATCGTCTCCATGGCCACCCTGATGCTCGCCTTCTACCTCACCTGCGTGCTGTTCATCGTCCTCGTGCTGGGCACCCTGCTGAAGCTCGTCACCGGCGTGAACATCTTCCGGCTGATGAAGTACCTGGCCCGGGAGTACCTGCTCATCTTCTCCACCTCCTCCTCCGAGGCCGCCCTGCCGCGGCTGATCGCCAAGATGGAGCACGCCGGGGTCTCCAAGCCGGTCGTGGGCGTGACCGTGCCCACCGGCTACTCCTTCAACCTGGACGGCACCGCGATCTACCTGACCATGGCCGCCCTGTTCGTCGCCTCGGCCATGGGCTCCCCGCTGGCCCTGGGCGAGCAGATCTCCCTGCTGGTGTTCATGATCATCGCCTCCAAGGGCGCCGCCGGCGTCACCGGCGCCGGTCTCGCGACCCTCGCCGGGGGCCTGCAGTCCCACCGGCCGGACCTGGTCGACGGGGTGGGGATCATCGTGGGCATCGACCGGTTCATGTCCGAGGCCCGCGCGCTGACCAACTTCACCGGCAACGCGGTGGCCACCCTGCTCGTGGGCAAGTGGACCCGGGAGATCGACCTCGTGCAGGTCGAGCGGGTGCTCTCCGGGCTGGACCCCTTCGACGAGGCCACCATGGACGCTGGCGTGCACGCCGCACCGGCCCGCCGGGAGGCCCCGGCCCAGGTCGCCGAGGCCGCGGCCGGGCGCTGACCGGCCCGCCCGCACCGGCCGCGCCCGTCGTCCCCTCCGGGACGGCGGGCACGGCCGGTGCCGGGGGACGGTTTGCGGGCCCCGCCCGCGGCGGCGGTACCCTGGAGGCTGATCCGGCGCCGACGACGCCCCAGGTCGGCCCCGCCGGCCGCCGGAGCCGCCCCCAGAACCCGACACGGAAGAACGGTGCCACGAGTGAGCCAGCGCAGCGACGAGCGGATCCCCGGGACGGGCCGGGACACGGCGGGGGCCGTCGGCCCCACCGGCCGCCCCGTCCGGGACTTCCCCGAGCCCCCCGAGCTGACCGAGCACGGGCCCGCGCGCATCATCGCGATGGTCAACCAGAAGGGCGGGGTCGGCAAGACCACCTCCACGATCAACCTCGGGGCCGCGCTGGCCGAGCTGGGCCGGAAGGTGCTGCTCGTGGACTTCGACCCGCAGGGCGCGCTCTCCGCAGGCCTCGGGGCGAACCCGCACGAGCTCGAGCTGACCGTCTACAACGTGATGATGGACCGCTCCGTGGACGTGTGGGACGTCGTGCAGGAGACCGAGGTCGAGGGCGTGGACCTGCTGCCGGCCAACATCGACCTCTCCGCCGCGGAGGTCCAGCTCGTGACCGAGGTCGCCCGCGAGCAGGTCCTGGCCAGCGCGCTGCGCAAGGTCGAGGAGCACTACGACGTCATCATCATCGACTGCCAGCCCTCCCTGGGGCTGCTGACGGTCAACGCCCTCACCGCCGCCCACGGGGTGATCATCCCGCTGATCGCCGAGTTCTTCGCCCTGCGGGCCGTGGCCCTGCTCGTGGACTCCATCGAGAAGGTCCAGGACCGGCTGAACCCGCGGCTGCAGATCGACGGGGTGCTCGCCACGATGTTCGACTCCCGCACCCTGCACTCCCGCGAGGTGATGGCCCGGATCGTGGACGCCTTCGGGGAGAAGGTCTTCGACACCGTGATCAAGCGCACCGTGAAGTTCCCCGACGCCACCGTGGCCGCCGAGCCGATCCTCTCCTTCGCGACCGCCCACCAGGGCGCCGAGTCCTACCGGCAGCTGGCCCGGGAACTGATCAGCCGCGGGGGCGCGCCCTGATGAGCCCCGACGAGCCCCCGGTCCCGCAGGAGGGTCCCGGGGGCTTCGCCGTGCGCCTGGAGAACTTCGCCGGGCCCTTCGACGTCCTGCTCTCCCTGATCGCCCAGCACGAGCTCGACATCACCACGGTGGCGCTGGCCACCGTCACCGACGAGTTCCTCCGGTACGTGCGCGCCCTGCAGGAGGAGGGCTCCGCCCGGGCCCTCGACGAGGCCAGCGAGTTCCTCGTCGTGGCCGCCACGCTGCTCGACCTCAAGGCCGCCCGGCTGCTGCCGCGCGGGGAGGTCGAGGACGAGGAGGACCTGGCGCTGCTCGAGGCCCGGGACCTGCTCTTCGCCCGGCTGCTGCAGTACAAGGCGTTCAAGGAGGTGGCCGGACTGCTCGACGAGCGGCTGCGGGCCGAGTCGGCGCGCCTGCCCCGGTCCGCGCCCCTGGAGCCGCAGGCCGCCGCCGCCCTGCCCGAGCTGGACTGGCGGACCACTCCCGAGCAGTTCGCCGCCCTCGCGCTCGCCGTCCTGAGCTCCCGCCCGGGGGCCCCCGCCGAGGTCGGGACGGAGCACCTGCACGGCGCCGCCGTGACCGTGCGCGACGAGGCCGAGGTGCTCGCCGGGCTGCTCGCCGACGGCCGCCCGCACGGCTTCCGCGCCCTCGTGGCCGACGCCGCCTCGGTCCTCGTGGTGGTCGTGCGCTTCCTCGCCCTGCTGGAGATGTTCCGCGACGCCGTCGTCGACCTGGTCCAGGACGGCCCCCTCGGGGAGCTGACCGTGCGCTGGACCGGAGGGCCCGGCTGGAGCGCCGACCGGCTGGCCGAGGACACGGACGGGGCCGGGGCGGCGGACCCGGCCGGCGCCCCGGCCCCGGAGGGCCCCGTCGTCGGGGGCCGGGCGGAGGTGCCCGCGTGAGCGCCCCCGCGCCGCCGCCCGGGGAGCGTGCCGGCCCCGACCTCGAGGCGCTGCCCGGCGGGCTGCGCGCGGCCGTCGAGGCGATCCTCATGGTCGCCGACGAGCCGGTGAGCGAGTACGCGATCGCGGCCGCGCTCGTGGTGCCCGTCGCCGCGGTGCAGCGGGTCCTCGACCGGCTGCGCGCCGAGTACGACGGCCGCTCGGCGGATCCGGGGTATGATGGTCAGCTGGAGCCGCGCGGCTTCGAGCTGCGCAGCACCGGCGCCGGCTGGCGGATCTACTCCCGCAGCGAGTTCGCCCCGGTGGTCTCCGCGTTCGTCGCCGAGGGGCAGACGGCCCGGCTGTCCCAGGCGGCCCTGGAGACCCTGGCCGTGGTGGCCTACCGCCAGCCCGTGAGCCGCGGGCGGATCTCCGCGATCCGCGGGGTGAACGTCGACGGCGTGGTGCGCACGCTCCTGCAGCGCGGGCTCGTGCGGGAGGTCGAGCGGGACGCCGCGTCCGGCGCCGTGCTCTACGGCACCACCGCGCTCCTGCTGGAGAAGTTGGGCATCGGCTCCCTCGACGAGCTGCCCAACCTCGCCCCCCACCTGCCCGGCATCGACCAGATCGACGACTACGAGGACTGAGACACCACCATGGCTGCTTCACGATCATCATCCGGCCGCCCCGGCGACCGGCGCGGCACCCCCGGCGGGCGTCCCGCGCAGGGCCGCGGCTCGGCCGGCAGGGCCGTGGGCGGCTCCGGCCGGGGCAAGGGCTCCGGCGCGGGCGGGGCCCGGGACCGGACCTCCGACCGCGGCGCCGCCGGCGGTTCGCGCGGTGCGGCCCAGGGCGGCCCCCGCGGTGGCGCCCAGGGCGGTTCCCGCGGTGGCGCCCAGGGCGGTTCGCGCGGTGCGGCCCAGGGCGGTCCCCGGACCGGCCCCGCGGCCGGAGGGCGCGCCGGCGCGAAGGGCGCCGCGCGCGGCGCCGGGCCGGAGCGCACCGGCCGCCAGGGCGGCCCGGCCCGCTCGGCCGGTCCTGGCGGCCCCCGGCCCTTCGCCGCCTCCGAGCGGGGGGCGCGCCGGATGCCGGCGGTCCCGCCCAAGGGCCCGCACCGCAAGCGGCGGCCCAAGAACCCGCCCGTGGACCGCCTGGACCAGCACGACCCCGCCGGCGTGCGCCTGCAGAAGCTCATGGCCCAGGCCGGCGTCGCCTCCCGGCGCGTGTGCGAGGAGATGATCGAGGCCGGCCGCGTGCAGGTCAACGGGGAGACCGTCACCGAGCTCGGTCTGCGCGTGGACCCCGCCACGGCGGAGATCCACGTGGACGGCATCCGCGTCCAGCTCGACGAGAACCTCGTCTACTACGCCTTCAACAAGCCCGAGGGCGTGCTCTCGACCATGGAGGACCCCGAGGGACGGCCGTGCGTCGCCGACTTCCTGGACCACCGCCGCAACGAGCGCGTCTTCCACGTCGGCCGCCTCGACGTGGAGACCGAGGGCCTGCTGCTGCTGACCAACGACGGCGAGCTCGCCAACCGCCTCACCCACCCCTCCTACGAGGTCCCCAAGACCTACCTCGTGCAGGTCCGCGGGCCCATGGACAAGGGCATCGGCGCCGCCATGAAGGCCGGCATCGAGCTCGAGGACGGCCCGGCGAGGGTCGACTCGTTCCGCCTCGTCGACTCGACCCCCGGCCACCTGCTCGTGGAGGTCGTCCTGCACTCCGGGCGCAACCGGATCGTGCGCCGGCTCTTCGACGCGGTGGGCCACCCCGTGGAGAAGCTGGTGCGCACCCAGGTCGGCCCGATCCGCATCGGCGACCAGCGCCAGGGCACCGTCCGCCGCCTGTCGAAGACCGAGGTCGGGCACCTGCTCGCCTCGGTCGGGATGTGAGGAACGGCGGTGGCAGCGCGCACCCCCGGGGCTGAGCCCGCGACGCCCCCCGCCGCGACCGAGGGCCCCGTCCTCGTGGTCGGCGCCGGGCTGCTCGGGGCGAGCATCGGCCTCGGGCTGCGCCACCTCGGGGTGGAGGTCTGGCTCCAGGACGCCTCCCCGACCGCCGAGGCCGTCGCCGAGGACATCGGCGCCGGCCGCTCCTGCCGCGCCGCGGCGGAGGACCGGGTCCCGGAGCCGGGCCTCGTCGTCGTCGCCGTCCCGCCCGACGTCGCCGCCGAGACGGTCGCCCGGGCGCTGGAGGAGCACCCCGCGGCCGTCGTCCTCGACGTCGCCTCCGTCAAGGAGGCCGTGCTCGAGGGCGTGCGCGCCCGCGGGGCCGACCTCACCCGCTACGTGGGCACCCACCCGATGGCCGGGCGCGAGCGCTCCGGGCCGGTGGCCGCCCGCGGGGAGCTGTTCACGTCCATGCCGTGGGTCGTGTGCGACTCCGGCAGCTCCTCGCCCGCCGCGCTGGCGGCCGCCCGGCACCTGGCCGTGGACCTCGGGGCGACCGTGACGTTCATGGACGCCCGCGAGCACGACGCCACGGTCGCGCTGATCTCCCACCTGCCGCAGGTGATGTCCTCGCTGCTGGCCTCCCGGCTGCAGGAGACCCCGCTGCACCACCTGTCGCTGGCCGGGCAGGGGCTGCGGGACACCACCCGCATCGCCGCCTCCGACCCGGGGCTGTGGGTGCAGATCCTCGCCGCCAACGCCGGGCCCGTCGTGGCCGCCCTGCACGGGGTCCGGGAGGACCTCGACCGCCTGATCGCCACGCTCGAGGCCCCCCGGGCCCCCGGCGCGCGCCTAGACATCGCCCAGCTGATGGCCGAGGGCAACGCCGGGCGGGCGCGGATCCCCGGCAAGCACGGCGGCGCGCCCCGGGCCTTCGAGACCGTCACGGTCCTCGTCGGCGACGTGCCCGGCCAGCTGGCCCGCCTGCTGGCCGAGATCGGGGAGATCGGCGTCAACCTCGAGGACCTGCGCCTCGAGCACTCCCCGGGACAGCCCGTGGGCCTCGCCGAGGTCTCGGTGCTGCCCCACCGCCGCAAGGAACTGATCGAGGCGCTCCAGGAGCGCGGATGGAAGGTCGTGCAGTGAACACGGGTCCCACCGAAGCAGTCGTCGCGTTCCCCGGCGGGGCGCCCGCCGGGGCGGGGGAGGAGCCCCTGGTCGTCGCCATCGACGGCCCCTCGGGCTCCGGGAAGTCGAGCGTCGCCAAGGAGGTGGCCCGCCGCTTCGGCCTCGCCTACCTGGACACCGGGGCGAT
This sequence comes from Kocuria flava, assembly GCF_001482365.1. Taxonomy (NCBI): domain Bacteria; kingdom Bacillati; phylum Actinomycetota; class Actinomycetes; order Micrococcales; family Micrococcaceae; genus Kocuria; species Kocuria flava. The sequence continues at coordinate 1,980,817 of NZ_CP013254.1, forward strand.
GTACCGCGCCCTGACCTGGTGGTGCCTCGAGCAGGGCGTGGACCTGACCGACGCCGCCGCCGTGGCCGGGGCCGCGGCCGCGCTGCCCCTCGAGCAGGGCACCGACCCCGACCGCGAGGTGGTGGTCGTCGGCGGCACCGACGTCGCCGCCGCGATCCGCGGCTCGCGCGTGACCGACGCCGTCAGCGCGGTCGCCACCCACCCCGCGGCCCGGGCCGTGCTCGTGGCCCGCCAGCAGCAGGTCGTCGCCGCCAGCGGCCGGCGGATCGTGGCCGAGGGCCGCGACATCACCACGGTCGTGGCCCCCGACGCCGACGCCCGGATCCTGCTCACCGCGGACGAGCGGGCCCGGATGGCCCGCCGCGGCCTGCAGCTGGGCGGGGAGCAGGACGCCGAGCGCCTGCACCGCCAGGTCGTGGGCCGCGACGCCAAGGACGCCACGGTCGTCGACTTCACCCGCGCCGCGGACGGCGTCGTGACCGTCGACTCCTCCGAGCTGACGGTCGAGCAGACCGTCCAGGCCGTGATCGACGTCGTCGTCCGCGCCGCCGGGCGCCCCGCCTAGACTGGCGCCGGGGACCGCCCCGCTCCGCCACCCGCACCCGAACCGGCCGTACCGGCCCAGCGAAGGACAGCCATGACCGGCACCCCCGAGACCCCCGAGCACGCCCACGACGACGAGACCTACGGGCCCGCGACCGACGACGTCGCCGAGCGGCTCGCGGCCCTCGACGACGACGAGGCCGAGCAGCGGGCCCGCGTGCTGCGCGCCGGGCTGGAGGACTACGAGCTCGACGACGAGGACGCCGCCCTGCTCGAGGACTGGAGCGGGGCGGAGGAGGAGGCCCCGGCCCGACGGCCCGCGCCGGTGCTGGCCGTCGTGGGCCGGCCCAACGTCGGCAAGTCCACCCTGGTCAACCGCATCCTCGGCCGCCGCGAGGCGGTCGTGGAGGACGTCCCCGGGGTGACCCGCGACCGCGTCTCCTACCGGGCCACCTGGAACGGGCGCAACTTCACCCTCGTGGACACCGGCGGGTGGGAGTACGACGCCAAGGGCATCAACGCCCGCGTCGCCGAGCAGGCCGAGCTCGCCGTGGAGCGCGCCGACGCCGTGCTGCTGGTCCTCGACACCACCGTGGGGGTCACCGCCGCCGACGAGGCCATCGTGAAGATGCTCCGCCGGGTGAAGAAGCCGGTCGTGCTCGTGGCCAACAAGGTCGACTCCCCGGCCCTCGAGGTCGAGGCCACCTACCTGTGGTCCCTCGGCATGGGCGAGCCCCACCCCGTCTCCGCGCTGCACGGGCGCGGCGCCGCCGACGCCCTGGACGCGGCCGTGGCCGCCCTGCCCGAGTTCTCCGCCGTGGGCGGGACCGAGATCACGGGCGGGCCCCGCCGCGTGGCGCTCATCGGCCGGCCCAACGTGGGCAAGTCCTCGCTGCTGAACCGGCTCGCCGGCACGGAGCGCGTCGTCGTCGACCCCCTGGCCGGCACGACCCGCGACCCCGTCGACGAGATCGTCGAGCTGGGCGGGAAGCCGTGGCGGTTCATCGACACCGCCGGCATCCGCCGCCGCGTGCACATGCAGCAGGGCGCCGACTTCTACGCCTCCCTGCGCACCCAGGCCGCGCTCGAGCGCGCCGAGGTCGCGGTGGTGCTGCTGGCCGCCGACGAGGTGCTCTCCGAGCAGGACGTGCGGATCCTGCAGATGGCCGTGGACTCCGGGCGCGCGCTCGTGCTCGCGTTCAACAAGTGGGACCTCGTGGACGAGGACCGCCGCTACTACCTCGAGAAGGAGATCGACCGCGACCTCGCCCACGTGGCGTGGGCCCCGCGCGTGAACGTCTCCGCGCGCACCGGCTGGCACAAGGACAAGCTGGTGCCCGCCCTCGAGACGGCGCTCGAGTCGTGGGACACCCGCATCCCCACCGGCCGGCTCAACGCGTTCCTCGGCGAGATCGTCGCCGCCCACCCGCACCCGGTGCGCGGCGGCAAGCAGCCCCGCATCCTCTTCGGCACCCAGGCCTCCTCCCGGCCCCCCAAGTTCGTGCTGTTCACCAGCGGGTTCCTCGAGCCGGGCTACCGGCGCTTCATCACCCGCCGGCTGCGCGAGACCTTCGGCTTCCGGGGCACCCCGATCGAGGTCTCGATGCGGGTGCGCGAGAAGCGGGCGCGCCGGCGCTGACCCGCCCGGGCGCCGAGATGAATTCCGCCCGGGGTTGCTGTATGGTGTTGCGAGTGCTCAGGGCGGGAACGCACTGAGGAATTCGGGCTGTGGCGCAGCTTGGTAGCGCACTTGACTGGGGGTCAAGGGGTCGCAGGTTCAAATCCTGTCAGCCCGACGAATTCGAGGCCGGTGGACCGCGGGAACGCGGACCACCGGCCTCTTCCCGTGCCCGGGCCCCGGCACGGTCCCCGGGCGAGGGGCCGGGACCCTCAGCCGCGCGGGGCCTGCCGCCGCACGAGCTCGGGGGACAGCCCCGGGCGCCCGCCCGCCGTGCCGGCGACCTGCGCGGAGGCGACCGCCGCCCACCGGGCGGCGGTGCCGGGCTCCTCGCCGTGCAGCAGCCCGACCGCCAGCGCCGCGACGAACGCGTCGCCCCCGCCCGTGGGGTCCACCGGGTCCGGCTCGAGGTGGGGGAGGACCACGTGCCCGCCGGGCCAGGCCACGACGTCCGCGCCCTCGGGGCTCGCCAGGGCGACGACGCGCGGGCCCCGCCCCAGCAGCTCCCGCGCCGCCCGGACCGTCCCGGCCGTGTCCCCGGGGGCCCGGCCGGTCAGCGCCGCGGTCTCGGCGGTGTCCGCGCGGACCGCGTCGGCGCGGTCCAGGACCAGCTCCCGGACCCGCTCGTCGTCCGGGGCGCCGTCGGCGACGACCAGCGACCCGGGGGCGACGGCGCGCAGCGCCTCGGCCACGGACGGGCCGGGCTGCTGGAGCTGCAGGAGCACGGCGTCGGCGCCGCCGAGGAGCGCGGCGGCCGCCCGCACGTCGTCCGGGCGCAGCAGGACCTCCTCCGGGACGTCCTCGAGCAGCCGGCGGACCCCCGGCGGGCCGACCACGTCGACCAGCAGCGCGGTGGCCGCCCCGTCCCGGCGGACCACGCCGGTCACGTCGATGCCGTCGGCGGCCGCCGCGGCCAGGGCGTCCGCGCCCGCGGCGTCGGCGCCCACGACGGCCACCAGCGCGGCCCGCGCCCCGAGCTGGCGGCAGCCCACGGCCTGGTTGGCGCCCTTGCCCCCGAGCAGCTCCCGGCGCCGGCGCACCGGCGCGGCCCCGCCCTCCGGGGGGACCCCGTCCACCTCCAGGACCAGGTCCCGCCCGACCTGCCCGACCACCACGATCCCGCCCATGCCGTCCTCCTGCTCCGTGCCGTCCCGTCGCTGCCCGGGGCGCCGCCCGCTGCCGGGACGGCCCCCGGGGCGAGCCTAGGCGAGCCGCCCGCCGCACGCCGGGCGCCGGTGCGTAGGATGCGGGGAGCGCGCCCGCCCGGGCGCGCCGGAGCGCAGGAGGAGAAGACGGTGGCGGACGCGCGGAAGGACCTGGACGCCCTGCCCAAGGCGGAGCTGCACCTGCACGTCGAGGGCACCCTGGAGCCGGAGCTCGCGTTCGAGCTGGCCGAGCGCAACGGGGTGGACCTCCCGTACGCCTCGGTCGAGGAGCTGAGACGGCAGTACGACTTCGAGGACCTCTCCTCCTTCCTGGAGCTCTACTACGCGACCACGGCCGTCCTGCGCGGGTCCGCCGACTTCGAGGCCCTCACGAGCGCCTACCTCGACCGCGCCGCCGCGCAGGGGCTGCGCCACGTCGACCTGTTCTTCGACCCCCAGGCCCACACCGTCCGGGGCGTGCCGCTGACGGCGGTCGTGGAGGGCGTCCGCGCCGGCCTGGACGCGGCCCGGGAGGAGCGGGGGATCACGAGCACCCTGATCATGTGCTTCCTGCGCGACCGGCCCGTGGCCGAGGCCCTCGAGCTGGTCGACGCCGCGGTGGCGCAGCCGGGCCTGGTCGACGGCGTCGGCCTGGACTCCGCCGAGGTGGGCCACCCGCCGGGGCTGTTCGAGGAGGTCTTCGCCCGGGCCCGGGCCGCGGGGCTGCACGTCGTCGCCCACGCCGGGGAGGAGGCCGGTCCCGAGTACGTCCGGGAGGCCCTCGACGTGCTGGGCGTCGAGCGGGTGGACCACGGCATCCAGTGCCTGCGCGACCCCGCCCTCGTCGAGCGGCTCGTGCGGGAGCGGATGCCGCTGACCGTCTGCCCGTTCTCGAACGTGCGCCTGCGGGTGGTCGGCGAGCTCGCCGACCACCCGGTGCTGCGGATGCTCGAGGCGGGGCTCGTGGTCACCGTCAACTCCGACGACCCGGCGTACTTCGGCGGCTACGTGGGGGACAACTTCCGGGGCCTGCGGGAGGCGCTGGGGCTGACCGACGCCCAGGCCGAGACCCTGGCCCGCCACGCCGTCGACGCCTCGTTCGCCGGTCCCGGCCGCCGCCGGGAGCTGCACGCCGAGATCAACGCGTGGGCCGCCGGCTGAGCCCCGCGGCGCGCCCCGGACGCCGGGGCGCCGTGTGCCATAATCGAGCCGACCGCACCCGACGGACCAGGAGTGACCCATGAGCACCGTTCCCGCCGACCTGTCCTACACGGCCGAGCACGAGTGGATCGCCGCGCCCGACGCCGAGGGCGCGGTGCGGATCGGCATCACCGACCACGCGCAGAGCGAGCTGGGCGACGTCGTCTTCGTCCAGCTGCCCGAGGTCGGCGAGGCCGTCGAGGCGGGTGCGGCCGTCGGGGAGATCGAGTCCACGAAGTCGGTCAGCGACATCTTCGCCCCCGTCGCCGGCGAGGTCGTGGCCGTCAACGAGCGGCTGCAGGACGAGCCCGGCGTCGTCAACTCCTCGCCCTACGGGGACGGCTGGCTCTTCGCGGTCCGCCCCTCCGCCGAGGACCACCGGGCCGGGCTGCTGGACGCCGAGGGCTACACCGCCCAGATCGGCTGACCCGGCCCTCCCCGGCAGCGGCCCCCGCGCCGCGCCCCGTCGCACCCACCCGGTACACTGAGCACCATCCGGGCGGCTCCGGCCGCCGCCCGGGACACCGCCGGGAAGGCGGTTGTGCGGCCGGGGTCCGGCACGGACCAGTCGTCCACCACCACGAGTCGAGGGAACAGATGTCCACACAGCGCCACGGCCCGAAGGTCCCCCAGGGGGAGCCGGACACCACGTCGATCCAGATCGTGGGCGAGGTCCTCTCCCGCGCGGCCTCGCACAAGCTCTCCCCGGAGGAGAACGCCGCCGTCGCGGCGCTGCCCCCGCGCTCCGCGCTGCTCGTGGCCCACGACGGCGCCGGCGCCGGCTCGCGCTTCCTGCTGGACCGGGACGAGGTCCCCGCCGGGCGGCACCCGTCCTCGGAGATCTTCCTCGACGACGTCACCGTCTCGCGACGCCACGCCCGCTTCGTGCGCCGCGGTGAGACCTTCGAGCTCTTCGACGCCGGCTCCCTCAACGGCACCTACGTCAACGGCGACCGCGTCGACCACGTCGTGCTCGACAACGGCGACGAGGTGCAGATCGGGAAGTTCCGGTTCACGTTCTACCGTTCCCTGCGTCAGCAGCCGGAGCAGTAGAAGGGAGTCATGACCGACCACGCGCACGCCGCCTCCGCCCGGGACGAACCGGCGCCGGTTCCCCGGGTGGGCATCAGCGCCGTGCTCAAGGAGCTCGGGGAGGACCACCCCGGCATCACGGCCTCGAAGCTGCGCTTCCTCGAGGACCAGGGCCTCGTGCACCCCGCCCGCACGGCCTCGGGCTACCGCAAGTTCTCCCGCGCGGACATCGCCCGGATCCGGCGGGTCCTGGAGCTGCAGCGCGACCGCTATCTGCCGCTGAGGGTCATCCGCGACCGCCTCGACGCCGAGGAGCGCGAACCCGTCCCCGGGGCCGCGGACCACGACGACGAGCGCCGCCCCGCCCCGGGGGAGGCCGCCGCGCCCGTCACGGCACCGCTGCCGGTCGTGCCCCCGGCGCGCGCCTACTCGCTGCGGGAACTGGCCGCCCGGACAGGGGCCGGGGTCCCGCTCGTGCGCGAGCTCGTGAGCTACGGCCTGATCCGCGAGCAGGGCGGGGCCTTCGACGACCACGCCCTCGAGATCACCCGTGCAGCGCTGGCCCTGACCGCCCACGGGCTCGAGCCGCGCCACCTGCGCCCCTTCAAGGCCGCCGCGGACCGCGAGCTCGGCCTCGTCGAGCAGGCCGTGGCCCCGCTGGCCTCCCGGCGCGACCCCGCCTCCCGGGCCCGGGCCGCGGAGCGGGCCCAGGAGATCTCCGGGCTGTGCCTGACGATCCACACCTCGCTGGTCCGCTCCGAGATCGCGGCGCTGCAGGAGCGCGCGGGACTGGAGGGCTGAGATGGCCGTGCACCAGGTCCTCATGGAGATCGCCGGCGTGCGCATGGACGTCCCCTCGGCGCAGCCGGTGGTCGTGCTGCGCGAGGTCGAGGGCGGGCGCCACCTGCCGATCTGGATCGGCACCAACGAGGCGACGTCGATCGTCTTCGCCGTCCAGGGCATCGACCCGCCCCGCCCGCTCACCCACGACCTCGTGCTGTCGGTGGCCACCGCGTTCGGGCGCACGCTGACCCGGGTGCGCATCCACACGGTCGACGAAGGCGTCTTCCACGCGGCCCTGGAGTTCTCCGACGGCACGGTCGTGGACTCCCGGGCCTCGGACGCCATCGCCCTGGCCGCCCGCACCGACTGCCCGATCCTGTGCACCGAGACCGTCCTGGACGAGGCGGGGCTCGTGATGAGCGCCGACGGCGAGCTGCGCGAGCCCGAGCACCGCGACGGTGGGGGCGGGGAGCAGGTCCCCCCGGAGACCCAGGTCCAGCAGTTCCGCGACTTCCTGGACAACGTCGACCCCGAGGACTTCTGAGCCCGACCGGGCGGCGGCCGCCGACACGGCCGCCGGCCGGTCCCGCCGTCTTTGACCCGGCCGCGGGGGAGGTCTAACGTCGACCGTAGTGCGCGCACCCCCGCCGGGATCCGGGGACCGCGCGCGGACACCGGACCGGCGCCGCCGGGGCCGGTCCCACGACCGAGGAGGCCGCGTGAGCAACGGCGAGAACCCCGGCGGCACGCCCGCCCCGGGTGCCCCGCTCGCGCAGGGCACCCAGGGCGTGCTCTTCGACGACGCCGCCGTCCGCGACGAGTCCATCGGCTACCGCGGGCCCACCGCGTGCAAGGCCGCGGGGATCTCCTACCGCCAGCTCGACTACTGGGCCCGCACCGGCCTGGTCGAGCCCACCGTGCGCGGGGCGTCGGGGTCGGGCACGCACCGGCTCTACAGCTTCCGCGACATCCTCGTGCTCAAGATCGTCAAGCGCCTGCTGGACACCGGGGTGTCCCTGCAGCAGATCCGCACCGCCGTCGGCGCCCTGCGGGCCCGCGGGATCGAGGACCTCGCGCAGCTGACCATGATGAGCGACGGCGCCAGCGTCTACGCCTGCACGTCGCCCCACGAGGTGATCGACCTCGTCCAGGGCGGCCAGGGCGTGTTCGGCATCGCCGTCGGGCGCGTGTGGCGGGAGGTCGAGGGCACCCTGGCCGCACTGCCCGGCGAGCACGCCGACCGCGCCGCGGGACAGTCCACCGCCCCGCCGGACGAGCTCTCCGCGCGGCGGGCCCGCCGGCAGGGCGCGGGCTGAGCCCCGCGGTCCCGGTTCAGGCGGAGCGCCCCAGCAGTCCCCGCAGCAGCGCCGTGTAGCGGCCCGCCAGGTCCCGGGCCTCCCCGCCCGGCCAGCGGTGGATCGGCCAGGCGGCGCCCTGCGCCTGCTGCCACACCGGCAGGTCCGGGAGCACCGGGTCCACCAGCAGCGGGCCGAACAGCTCCGCCAGCTCGTCCAGGCGGTGCCGGTGCTCCGCGGAGGAGTGGCGCACCTTGTTGACGACCACCCCCGCCGCCGGCACCGCCCACGTGCGGCTCTGCTCGAACTGGGCGATCGCCGTCATCGTGCGCTTGGTGCCCGCCACGGAGAACAGGGACGGCTCGGCGACCGAGAGCACCTTGTCGCTGGCCGCCCAGGCCGTGCGCGTGAGGGCGCTGAGCGTGGGCGGGCAGTCGACGAGCACGAGCTCGTAGCCGGCCGTGCCCGCGAGGGCCCGCTCGAGCCGGCCGAGGTCCTTGTCCCGGTAGTCGGAGCGGTCGAAGCGCGAGGAGCGGGCCGAGCCGGGGGCGACGTCGAGGGCCTTGCTGTCGCGGCCCTCCTGGACGGCCCACGACGAGGCCATGAGCACCTTCTCGAGGGCGCCGCGGCGCGGGCGCGCGAGGACCTCGCCGACGTCGTGCCCGTGCCGGGCGCGCACGCCCAGACCCGTGGTCGCGTCGGCGTGCGGGTCGAGGTCGACCACGAGGGTCGGCACGCCCTCCTGCAGCGCCGCCGAGGCGAGGCCCAGGGTCACCGAGGACTTGCCGACCCCGCCCTTGAGGCTGCTGACGCTGACGATCTGCACCGGGGGACATCCTTCGGTCGGGGGGCTCGGACGGGGCGGCGGGGACCGCCCGGTCGCCCGCGGCGGTCCCGGACCATCCTAGCCGGGAGCCCTCCCCGGACCCGCGGCGCGGCACGGCCGGCCCGGCCTGCGCCCCGGCCAGACCGGCGCGTGTGACAGCCGACACACGCCGTCCCGTCCCCGGCGTGGTTGACTGTGTGCCACGGACCCCGGCCGGCCACCCCGGCCGCGGTCCTCGCTCTGCACGAAATCCAGCGAACAAGCGCCTGCGACGCGGCGGGCGCGGGACGGGTGTCAATGTTCTCCAAGATCCTGGTCGCCAACCGCGGCGAGATCGCCATCCGGGCCTTCCGGGCCGCCTACGAGCTCGGTGCCAAGACCGTGGCCGTCTACGCCCACGAGGACCGCAACTCGATCCACCGGCAGAAGGCCGATGAGGCCTACCGCATCGGCGAGGAGGGCCACCCCGTCCGGGCCTACCTCGACGTGGACGAGATCGTGCGCGTGGCGAAGGAGTCGGGGGCCGATGCGATCTACCCGGGTTACGGGTTCCTCTCCGAGAACCCGGACCTGGCCCGGGCGGCCGAGGCCGCCGGGATCACCTTCGTGGGCCCGCGGGCCGAGATCCTGGAGCTGGCCGGGAACAAGGTCGAGGCCCTGCGGGCCGCGAAGCGGGCCGGGATCCCCACCCTGGAGTCCTCGGAGCCGTCCGCCGATCCCGACGCGCTGCTGGCCGAGGCCGAGCGGATCGGCTTCCCGATCTTCGTCAAGGCGGTCGCCGGCGGCGGGGGCCGCGGCATGCGCCGGGTGGAGACCCCGCAGGAGCTGCCCGAGGCGCTGGCCGCCGCGATGCGCGAGGCCGACACGGCGTTCGGGGACCCCACGGTCTTCCTCGAGCAGGCCGTGCTGCGCCCGCGCCACATCGAGGTGCAGATCCTCGCCGACGACGAGGGCGGGATCGTCCACCTCTTCGAGCGCGACTGCTCCCTGCAGCGCCGCCACCAGAAGGTCGTGGAGATCGCCCCGGCCCCGAACCTCGACGAGGGCATCCGGCAGGCCCTCCACACCGATGCCGTGCGGTTCGCGAAGGAGCTGGGCTACGTCAACGCCGGAACCGTGGAGTTCCTCGTGGACACCGCCGGCGAGCGGGCCGGCCAGCACGTGTTCATCGAGATGAACCCGCGGATCCAGGTCGAGCACACGGTCACGGAGGAGGTCACCGACGTCGATCTCGTCCAGTCCCAGCTGCGCATCGCCGCGGGGGAGAGCCTGGCCGACCTCGGGATCGCCCAGGACCGGCTCGCGGTGCGCGGCACGGCCGTGCAGTGCCGGATCACCACGGAGGACCCGGCCAACGGGTTCCGCCCCGACGTCGGGAAGATCTCCGCCTATCGCTCCGCCGGCGGCGCCGGGGTGCGCCTGGACGGCGGGACGATCTACGCGGGTGCCGAGATCTCCCCGCACTTCGACTCGATGCTCGTGAAGCTCACCTGCCGCGGGCGCGACTACGCCACGGCCGTGCACCGCGCCCAGCGGGCTCTCGCGGAGTTCCGGATCCGCGGGGTGGCCACCAACATCCAGTTCCTGCAGGCGGTGCTCGGGGACCCCGAGTTCCTCGCCGGGGACGTCGCCACCGACTTCATCGAGAAGCGCCCCGAGCTGCTGCGGGCGCGGGTCTCCGCGGACCGGGCCACCAAGGCGCTGACCTGGCTCGCGGAGGTGACGGTCAACAAGCCCAACGGTGAGCGCGTGGAGGGCATCGACCCGCGCACCAAGCTGCCCGCCCACCCGGGGGACAAGAGCGAGGAGCCGGACCGTTCGCCCTTCGACGGGCCCTCGGCGCACACCCCGCCGGACGGGTGGCGGCAGCGGCTCCAGGAGCTGGGCCCGGAGGGCTTCGCGAAGGCCCTGCGGGCCCAGCAGGCCGTGGCCGTGACCTCCACGACCTTCCGCGACGCCCACCAGTCGCTGCTGGCCACCCGGGTGCGCACCCGCGACCTGCTCGCCGCCGCCCCGGCCTACGCCCACACCCTCCCGCAGCTGCTCTCGGTCGAGGCCTGGGGCGGGGCGACCTACGACGTCGCCCTGCGCTTCCTGGGCGAGGACCCGTGGGAGCGGCTGCGGCTGCTGCGCGAGGCGATGCCGAACATCCCGATCCAGATGCTGCTGCGCGGGCGCAACACGGTCGGCTACACCCCGTACCCCACCGAGGTCACCGACGCGTTCGTGGCCGAGGCCGCGGCCACCGGCGTGGACATCTTCCGCATCTTCGACGCGCTCAACGACGTCTCCCAGATGGCCCCGGCGATCGAGGCGGTGCGCCGGACCGGGACCGCGGTCGCCGAGGTCGCCCTGTGCTACACCGGGGACCTCAACGATCCGGACGAGCAGCTCTACACCCTGGACTACTACCTCGACCTCGCCGACCGGTGCGTCGAGGCCGGGGCGCACGTGCTGGCGATCAAGGACATGGCCGGGCTGCTGCGCCCGGCCGCGGCCGCGAAGCTGGTGAGCGCGCTGCGGGAGCGCTTCGACCTGCCCGTGCACCTGCACACCCACGACACCGCCGGCGGGCAGCTGGCCACCCTCATGGCCGCGATCGACGCCGGGGTCGACGCCGTGGACGTCGCCGACGCCTCGATGGCCGGCACCACCTCGCAGGTCCCGGCCTCCGCCCTGGTCGCGGCGCTCGAGCACACCGAGCGGGACACCGGCATCCCGCTGGAGGCGATCTCCGCGATGGAGCCCTACTGGGAGGTCATCCGCCGGATGTACGCCCCGTTCGAGTCCGGGCTCACCGCCCCGACCGGGCGCGTCTACCGGCACGAGATCCCCGGCGGGCAGCTGTCCAACCTCCGCCAGCAGGCCATCGCGCTGGGCCTGGGGGAGCGCTTCGAGGCGATCGAGGACATGTACACCGCCGCCAACGCGATCCTCGGCCGGCTGGTGAAGGTCACCCCCTCCTCCAAGGTCGTGGGCGACCTCGCCCTGCAGCTGGTGGGGATGGGCGTGGACCCGGCCGAGTTCGAGGCGAACCCCCAGAAGTTCGACATCCCGGACTCCGTGATCGGCTTCCTCGCCGGGGAGCTGGGGACCCCTCCCGGGGGCTGGCCCGAGCCGTTCCGCGCCAAGGCTCTGGAGGGCCGCACCGTGAAGGTCGGGGTGACCGAGCTGAGCGAGGACGAGCAGCAGGGTCTGGCCGGGGACTCCGCGACCCGGCGGGCCACGCTCAACCGGCTGCTGTTCCCCGGCCCGACCCGCGAGTACGAGGCCGGCCGCGAGAAGTACGGGGACGTCTCCGTGCTGCACACCCGCGACTTCCTCTACGGGCTGACCACCGACCACGAGCACATCATCTCGCTGGGCAAGGGGGTGCGCCTGCTCGTGACCCTGCAGGCCATCTCGGAGCCCGACGAGAAGGGCATGCGCACCGTGATGGTCACCCTCAACGGCCAGCCGCGCATGGTCGAGGTCCGCGACACCTCCGTGGCCTCGGCCGTGCCGGAGACGGAGAAGGCCGACGCGTCGAACCCCGGGCACGTGGCCGCCCCCTTCGCCGGGGCCGTGACCGTGACCGTGGCCGAGGGCGAGACCGTCGAGGCCGGCGGGCAGGTGGCCACCATCGAGGCCATGAAGATGGAGGCCTCCATCACCGCCCCCACCGGCGGAACGGTCGAGCGGGTGGCCCTGCAGGGCGTCACCCAGGTCGCCGGCGGCGACCTGCTGCTGGTGCTGCGCACCGACGGCTGAGCACCGCACCGCCGGCCCCGCCCGGCCCGCCCCGTCCCGGGCGGGCCGGGCGGGGCCGCGCGCATAGGATGGGCCGCATGCGGACATTCGACCTCATCATCATCGGCTCCGGCTCCGGGAACTCCATCCTCACCGAGGACTACGAGGGCCTGGACGTGGCGATCGTGGACGGCGGGACCTTCGGCGGCACGTGCCTGAACGTCGGCTGCATCCCCACCAAGATGTACGCCTATCCGGCCACGCTGGCCCGCCACGCGGTGGAGGCCGGCCGCCTCGGGGTCGACGCGCAGCTGGCGGGGGTCGACTGGCGGGGGATGCGCGACCGCATCTTCGGGCGGATCGACGCCATCTCCCACGGCGGCCTCGAGTACCGGAAGTCGCTGCCGAACGTCACCGTCGTCGAGGAGCGGGTGCGCTTCACCGGTCCGCGGACGCTGCGCACGGCCTCGGGGGACGAGCTCACGGCCCGGCAGGTCGTGGTCGCGGCCGGCTCCCGCCCCGTCCTGCCGGAGGTGCCCGGCATCGACCTGCCGCAGGTCCACACCTCGGACACGGTCATGCGCCTGGAGGAGCTGCCGCGGCGCGTCGTCGTCGTGGGCGGCGGGTACATCGGCGCGGAGTTCGCCCACGTGTTCTCGAGCCTCGGCGCGAAGGTCACCCAGGTCAACCGCTCGCACCGCATCCTGCGCTACCACGACCCCGAGATCGCCGAGCGCTTCGCCCGGGAGGCGTCCCGGCAGTGGAAGCTCGAGATGGGCTGGACGCTCACCGGCGTCGAGCCGGCCGCGGACGGCGAGGCCGCCGTCTCGGCCACGTTCTGCGACCCGGAGGACCCGGAGCAGACGATGCGCCTGCCCGCCGACGTCGTGCTCGTGGCCACGGGGCGGCGCCCCAACACGGACGTGCTCGACGCCGCCGCGGGCGGGCTGGACGTGCGGGAGGACGGGCTGCTGGCGGTCGACGAGCAGCAGCGGGCGCTCTCCGGCGGCCGTCCCGCCGAGGGCGTGTGGGCGCTGGGCGACATCAGCTCCCCGTACCAGCTCAAGCACGTGGCCAACGCCGAGGCGCGCACCGTCCAGCACAACCTCCTGCACCCCGAGGACCTGCGGGCCACCGACCACCGCTTCGTGCCCTCGGCCGTGTTCACCAGCCCGCAGATCGCCTCCGTCGGGATGACCCAGGAGGAGGCCGAGGACTGGGCGCTCGAGCACGGCACCGAGGTCACCGTGAAGGTCCAGGAGTACGGGGCCACCGCCTACGGCTGGGCCATGGAGGACCGGACGGGGCTGTGCAAGGTCATCGCGGAGAAGGGCACCGGCCGGCTGCTCGGCGCGCACCTGATCGGGGAGGAGGCCTCCGTGCTCATCCAGCCGCTCGTGCAGGCGATGTCCTTCGGCCTCGACGCCGGGAGCATGGCCCGCGGGCAGTACTGGATCCACCCGGCGCTGAGCGAGGTCGTGGAGAACGCCCTGCTCGGCCTCGAGGTCCCCGAGCACAGTCCCCTCGACGCCGCGGCCCTCGCCGGCCGCCGCTGACCCGCCGGGCCCGACCCGCCCGGGTCGGGCCCGGCGGGTCGGGTCAGGCCCGGCCCGGCAGGTGGACGCCCGAGAGCCGCTCCCGCAGCCGCTCCCCGGTGCCGGGGACCGGGGCGGGCCGGGAGTAGATCTCCTCGATCTCGGCGGCGAAGTCCCGCGCGATCTCCGCCCGCCGGATCTTCAGCGAGGGGGTCAGGTGCCCGGAGGCCTCGGTCCAGTCGGTGCCGAGGACCTCGAAGGCGCGGATCCCCTCGGCCCGGGAGACCGCCCGGTTGGCGTGGTCGACGATGTCCTGGACGTGCGCCAGCACCTCCGGGTGCCGGGCCGCCTCGGCCGCCGGCATGGCCGGGTCCAGGCCCATCAGCTCGAGCCGGGCCGGCAGCACCTCCCGGTCGAGGGTGATCAGCGCCGCCACGAACGGCCGGTCGTCGCCCACCACCATCACCTGGGAGACCAGGGCGGAGGCGCGGACGGGGTCCTCGAGCACGTTGGGCACCACGTTCTTGCCGCCCGCGGTGACGATGATCTCCTTCTTGCGCCCGGTGATCGTCAGCACCCCGTCGTCGTCGAGGGAGCCGAGGTCGCCGGTGCGGAACCACCCGTCCTCGAAGGCCGCGGCGGTGAGGTCCGGGCGCCCGTGGTAGCCGCGCATCACGTGGGCGCCGCGCACGAGGATCTCGCCGTCCTCGGCGAGCCGGACCTCGTTGCCCGGCAGGGGCAGGCCCACGGTCCCGATCCGGCCGACCTCCGGGGTGTTGGCCGTGATCGGGGCCGTGGTCTCGGTCAGCCCGTAGCCCTCGACGACGTAGATCCCGATGCCGTCGAAGAAGTGCCCCAGCCGGGACCCGAGGGCCGCCCCGCCGGAGACGGCGTGGGTGACCTCCCCGCCCATCGCCGCGCGCAGCCGGGCGTAGACCAGCCGGTCGTAGAGCCGGTGCCGGGCGCGCAGGAGGGGCCCGGGGCGCCCGGCCTGCCGGGCCCGGGAGAAGGCGACGGCGGTCGCGGCGGCCCGCGCGAAGACCAGCCGCCGCAGCGGCCCGCCCTGCTCGGCGCGCAGCCGCGCCCCCTGGTAGATCTTCTCGAACACCCGCGGGACGGCGAGCACGAAGGTCGGCCGGAAGGCCTCGAGGTCCGCCATGAGGTGCTTCACGTCCGGGGTGTGGGCCAGCACCGTGCCGGTGTGCAGCGCGATGACCTCCACGAACCGGGCGAAGACGTGGGCCAGGGGCAGGAACAGCAGCGTGCGCGCCCCCGGGTGGACGATCCCGGGCACCAGCAGGGCGGTGTCCTCGCACAGCCGCACGAAGTTGCCGTGCGTGAGCTCGCAGCCCTTGGGCGGGCCGGTGGTCCCGGAGGTGTAGATGAGGGTCGCGACGTCGTCGAGGCCGCGGGAGGCCCGCCGCGCCTCCAGCTCGTCGTCGTCGACCGTGGCGCCGGTGCGGGTCAGCTCGTCGAGGTCGGCGCCGTCCAGGCGCCAGACCCGCCGGGCCGTCCCGGTGTCTCCCCCGGCGGCGTGCACGCGGCGGGCGAGCTCCTCCGTCCCGGCGAACACGGCCCGGGCCCCGGAGTCGGCGAGGATCCAGGCGATCTGCTCGAGGGAGGAGGAGTCGTACACGGGCACCGGGACCGCCCCGGCGTACCAGATCGCCAGGTCCGCGAGCGTCCACTCGTAGCAGGTGCGCGCGAGGATCGCCACGCGGTCGCCGGGCTCGATGCCGGCGGCGACGAGCCCCCGGGCCAGGCCCCGCACCGCGGCGTGGACCTCCTGCGCGTGCACGGGCCGCGAGGTGCCGTCCGGGGCGAGGACCGCGTAGAGCTGCGGGTCCTCCGGGCGGGCGGCCTGCGCGAGCAGGAAGTCCGTGACGGAGCGGTGCACGGGCGGGTCCACGAACGCGTCCGTGACGACGTGGTGCATGGGGGGGCTCTCCTCGGCTGCGGGCACTGGGACGGGGCGGTGCTGCCGCCAGTCTAGTGAGCGCGCCCGCGGCGGCCGGCTCAGACCCGGGCGCCGTCGTCGAGGTCGTCGCGGTCCTCGGGCAGGGACCGCAGCAGGTGCCCGATCGCGACCAGCACGGCCGTCAGCCCGGTGCCCGTGACCCACCCGGGCAGGGGCCCGGGGAGCAGGGTCAGGACCACCAGCAGCACGGGCACGCCCACGAGCACCGTCCACGCCAGCAGCGCCCCGCGGCGCATGCCCCGCACCACCGGGCCCGGGTCGGGGGAGTAGGGGGCGTCCTCGTCGTCCTCGTCCGCCGCCGGCGCGCCCTGGACGGCCCCGGCGCCCCGGCCGTCCCCGACCGGCCGTTCCGGGACCGGGTCCCCGGGGGCGTCCCCGAAGACGGCCTGCTCGGGGGAGCGGTCCCGGGCCCCGTCCAGGTGCCGGTCCCCGGCCCGGCGCACGTCCTGGAGCTCCGCCACGATCCGGGCCCACTCGTCGTCGGGGTCGGGCCCGCGGCCCGTCGTCCCGCTCACCGGGCGCCCCCGGCGACGGGGCCGGCCCGGTCCACCGGGCCGGCCCCGGACAGCGGGCGCCCCGTCACCGGGTCGGTCCCCGCCACGAGGTCCGCCACGAACCGCTCCGACCGGGCGTGGACCACGTCCGCGTCCCGGTCCAGGGTGGCCACGTGACGGCTGCCGTCCAGCCGGACCAGCTCCACGCTGCCGCCCACCGACCGGAGCACGTGCTCGTGCGAGCGGTCGGAGACCACGCCGTCGGCGCGGGAGCGCAGCACCAGCACGGGCACCGTCACGGACGGCAGCAGGCGCCGGGTGCGGACCATGAACCGCCCCAGCTGGGCCACGCCGGCCACCGGGGTGCGCGGATAGGCGTGCTCGGTGACCCCGGGCAGGGAGATGTCGTCGCCCACGGCGGGGACCGAGGGCACCAGCCGGTGCAGGGCGGGGGCGAGGCGGGCCGTGCGGCTGACCACCGACAGGGCCGGGTTGAGCGCCACCACCCCGTCCACCGGCAGCAGCGCCGCCAGGTGCAGGGCCAGGGCCCCGCCCATGGACAACCCGCACACCACGACGACGTCGTGCTCGGCGCGCAGCCGGCGCACGTGCGCCGCCGCGTGGTCGCGCCACTGCTCCCAGCGGGTCCCGGCCAGGTCCTCCCAGCGGGTGCCGTGCCCCGGCAGCAGGGGCCCGCTCACGTGCACCCCCGCACCGTGCAGGGCCCGCCCCCACGGGCGGACGCTGTGGGGCACCCCCGTGAAGCCGTGCAGCACGAGCGCGGCCGCCGGCCCCGCGGCCGGCAGCTCGAAGGGCTCGGCGGGGGAGAGCGCCCCGGGCTCCCCGGCGGGGTCCGGGGGGAGGAGGTGGTCCGCGACGGGAGGCGTCATGGCTCCATGATGACAGGCCGCCGGGTCCGGTGGGGGCGCCCCGCCCGGCTCCCGCGCCGTCCGGGCGGGGGAGCGCCCGGACGGCGCGCGGGGCGGCATCTCCGCGGTGGCCCGTGCGCACGCGAGAGGGCCCGGCGCCCGCCGGTCCGGCCGTGCCCGGACCGGGCCCGGCGGCCGGCGTCGCACGGGCCCCGCGCGGACGTGAGAGAATGTGCCCAGCCCGGAGACCGTCCGCGCGGCAGGAGCCCCCGCGGCCGGCCGCCCCGCACGAAGGAGCCCTCTGCCCATGGTCTACATGTTCCTCAGGAGCTACGTCGTCCGCCCCCTGGTGGCCCTCGCCTTCCGGCCCGAGGTCCGGGGGCTGGAGCACGTCCCCACCGAGGGGCCGGCGATCCTGGCGAGCAACCATCTGTCCGTCTCCGACTCGGTGTTCATGCCCGTGGCGGTGCCGCGGCAGGTGTTCTTCCTGGCCAAGGCGGACTACTTCAACGGCCCCGGGGCCAAGGGCCGGGTCGTGGCGGCGTTCATGCGCGCGATCAACCAGATCCCGATGGACCGCTCCGGCGGGCGGGCCTCGGCGCGCTCGCTGAGCGCGGGCGGGCGCACGCTGCAGGAGGGCCGGCTGCTCGGGATCTACCCCGAGGGCACGCGCTCCCCGGACGGGCGGCTGTACAAGGGCAAGATCGGCGTGGCCCGCCTGGCCCTCGAGAGCGGGGCGCCCGTGGTGCCGATCGCGATGGTCGGCACCGACAAGGTCCAGCCCATCGGGTCCCGGCTGCCGCTGCCCCGGCGCGGCACCCGCGTGACCACGATCTTCGGCGAGCCCCTCGACTTCTCCCGATATCGCGGGCGCCAGGGCGAGCACGCGGTCCTGCGCGAGGTCACCGACGAGATCATGCGGGCCATCCAGGCGCTCTCCGGCCAGGTCTACGTCGACGTCTACGCGGCCGAGCACAAGCGCCGGCTCGCGGAGCAGAAGCGCCAGGAGGCCAAGCAGGCCGCCGCCGAGATGCTCGGCACCGCCAAGGACAAGGCCCGCAGCGCGGCGCACACCGCCGCCCAGTCCGCCCGGCACGTGGCGGACTCCCTCACCCACCGCGACTCCCCGGCCGTGCCGGGCGAGGACGCGGCCCGGACCACCGAACCCTGATCCCCCGTCCGGCCCCGGCCGGACGAGACATAGGAAGACACGATGCTCGACTTCACCGTTCCCGACGCCCTCAGCCGGTCCGCCGCCCCCGTGCCCTCCGCGGCCGACTACCCCGGGCTCGACGCGTGGCGGGACCTGGCCGCCGACCAGCAGCCGACCTGGCACGACCACCCGGAGTTCCCCGCCGCGATCGAGGAGCTCAGCTCCGTGCCGCCGCTCGTGTTCGCCGGCGAGGTGGACCAGCTGCGCGCCCGGCTCGCGGAGGTCGCCCACGGCCGGGCCTTCTTCCTCCAGGGCGGCGACTGCGCCGAGACCTTCGAGGGCGCCACCGCCGACCGGATCAGCGCCCGCGTGAAGACGCTGCTGCAGATGGCCGTGGTCCTGACCTACGGCGCGTCCATGCCCGTCGTGAAGATGGGGCGCATGGCCGGGCAGTTCTCCAAGCCCCGCTCCTCCGGCGAGGAGACCCGCGACGGGACCACCCTGCCCTCCTTCCGCGGGGAGATGGTCAACGGCTTCGACTTCACCCCGGAGTCGCGCGCCCACGATCCCCGCCGCATGGTGCGCGGCTACCACACCTCCGCCTCCACCCTGAACCTGATCCGGGCGTTCACCACCGGCGGCTTCGCCGATCTGCGCCGGGTGCACGCCTGGAACATGGGCTTCACCACCAACCCGGCTCACGCCCGCTACGAGTCGCTGGCCCGCGAGATCGACCGTGCCGTGAAGTTCATGGACGCCTGCGGGGCCGACTTCGACGCGCTGCGGACCACGGAGTTCTACGCCGGGCACGAGGCGCTGCTGCTGGACTACGAGCGCGCCCTGGCCCGCATCGACTCCCGCACCCACCTGCCCTACGGCACCTCCGGGCACTTCCTGTGGATCGGCGAGCGCACCCGCGAGCTCGACGGCGCCCACGTCGACCTGCTCTCCCGGCTGCGCAACCCCATCGGCGTGAAGCTCGGCCCGAAGACCACGGGCGAGGACGCGCTGGCGCTGATCGACAAGCTGGACCCCGAGCGCGAGCCGGGCCGCCTGACGTTCATCACCCGCATGGGCGCGAAGAACATCCGGGAGAAGCTGCCCCCGCTGGTCGAGGCCGTCGAGCGCTCCGGGGCGAAGGTCGTGTGGGTCACCGACCCGATGCACGGCAACACGGTCTCCCTGCCCTCGGGCTACAAGACCCGCAACTTCGACGACGTCGTCGACGAGGTGCGCGGCTTCTTCGAGGTGCACGAGGCGATCGGCTCCTTCCCGGGCGGCATCCACGTCGAGATGACCGGCGACGACGTCGCGGAGTGCCTCGGCGGCGCCGACCCCGTGGACGAGTCCTCCTTCGGGGACCGCTACGAGTCCCTGTGCGACCCGCGCCTGAACCACATGCAGTCGCTGGAGATCGCGTTCCTCGTGGCGGGCTACCTCTCCCGCCGCTGAGCGCCGCCCGGACGGGGCCGGGCCCGCCGCTCCCTCACAGGACGGTGAGCACGACCCCGTCCGCGGTCGTCTCCTGGGCCACGACCACGCCCAGGGACACGCCCAGGGGCTCCTCCACGACCACGGGCCACCCGGCGGCCTCGAGCTCGCGCACCGCGTCGGCGACCGGGGCGCCGAGCACCCCGGGGGCCTCCTGCGCGCGGGGCCCGGCGGAGACGGCGAGCAGCACGGACTCCCCGCGCGCCACGGCGGTGCCCGCCGCGGGCTCCTGGCCCACGACCGTCCCGGCGGTCGCGGCCGAGGGCACCTCCGTCCGCTCGCCCGGCTCCAGACCGGCGTCGGCCAGCCGGTCCCCGGCCTCCTCCACGCCCATTCCCACGACGTCCGGGGCGACCACCTGCTCGGGTCCGGTCGAGACGATCAGCACCACCTGCTCGAGGGGACGCACCGCCGAGCCCTGCGCGGGGTCCGTGCCCACGACCGTGCCCTCGGGGGCCGTCGGGTCGGGGGACTCGCGGACGACGACGTTGCGCAGGCCCGCGCCGGCGAGGTACTGCTCGGCCAGCTCCGTGCCCGTGCCGCGCACGTCCGGGACGGCCACCGGGGCGCCGGGGCCGGAGCCGAGCAGCCAGCCCAGGAAGGCGGCCGCGGCCACCGCGAGCGCCGCGACCGCGAGCACGCCGGCGGTGCGCAGGGGCCGGGCCGGGCGCAGCTCGACCGCCGGCCGCCACGGGTCCGTGGAGCCGGAGGCGCCCCGCTCCTGCCGCTCCGGGCGGCGGGTGCCCAGCGCCCGGGTGGGGTCGCCGGGGCGCAGCACCTCGGTGGCGGTGCTGCCTCCCGGGACGTGCCGGGCACCGAGGACGCGGGTGCTCCCGCCGTCGCCGGGCGGACGGGTGCCCAGCACCTGGGTGCGGTCGTTCCCGCCGGGCGGACGGGCGCCGAGCACCTCGGTGGGGTCGTTCCCGGCGGGCGGACGGGCGCCGAGCACCTGCGTGGGGTGCTCGCGGCCGAGGGCGGCCCGCACGGCGCGCAGCTGCTCGAGCATGCGGCCGGCGTCGGCCGGGCGGTCCTGCGGGTCGTGCGCCGTGGCCCGGGCGACGAGGTGCGCGACGGGCGCCGGGACACCGGGGGCCGCGGAGCGCACGTCGGGGACGGGCCCGTCGGCGTGGGCGCGGGCCACGACCAGGGGCGGGCCGTCGAAGGGCCGCCGCCCGGCGAGCAGCTCGAACAGCACCACCCCCGTGGCGTAGACGTCGGAGCGGGCGTCGACCCTCCGGCCCATGACCAGCTCGGGGGCCGCGTAGCCGACCGTCCCGAGCACAGTGCCGGTGCCGGTGTGCTGGTCGGCCGCCCGGGTCAGGCCGAAGTCGGCCACCGTGATCCGTCCCCCGGCGTCGAGCAGCACGTTCTCGGGCTTCACGTCCCGGTGCACGAGCCCGGCGCGGTGGGCGGCGGCGAGGCCGTCCAGCAGCGCCTCGAGCACGTCCAGGGCCTCGGGCACGGGCAGGGCGCCGCGCTCGCGCAGCACCCGGCGCAGGGTCGGGCCCTCCACGAGCTCCATGACCAGGTAGGGCGTGCCGTCGGGGGAGCGGCCCTGGTCGAGCACGGAGACGACGTGCGGGTGGGACAGCCGCGCGGCCGCGCGGGCCTCCCGGGCGAAGCGCTCGGCGGCCCCGGCGTCCTCGGCGAGGTGGGGGTGCAGCAGCTTGACCGCCACGGGACGGTCCAGCCGGCGGTCGCGGGCGCGGTAGACGGTGGCCGTGCCGCCGCGGGCCAGCCGCGGGCCGAGCTCGTAGCGGCCCTCGAGGACGGTGCCGCTGAGGCGGTCGGGAACGGGATGCTGCACGCGACCAGCCTAGGCCGCGGCGCTGGAGGATCGCTGGGGCCCTGGCGGGAGGCTCACCGGGCGAAGTCCCGGGCGTGGCCCTTGACCGCCCGCACGTACTGCTTGGTGTCCTTGTACATCCCGTACTTCTGCACCCCGTGCAGACCCTGGTAGTACGCGGCGATCGCGACGTCGCGGGAGGGGGCGCTGCGCCCGAGCTGGCGGATGATCGCCACTCCGGCGGTGATGTTGTCCTGCGGGTCCAGCAGGTCCAGCTCCCGCCCCACCATCCCGGAGGCCCACTCGCCGGCGGAGGGGGTGACCTGCATGGTCCCGACCGCGTCGGCGGGGGAGACCGACCGGTGGTCGAAGCCGGACTCCTGGTAGGCGTGGGCGAGGGCCAGGGCGGGGTCCACGCCCATCCGCTCGGCGGTCTCGTGCACCATCGCCCGCACCTGCTCGCGCGAGGGCGCGGGACGGGCGGCGAGCTCGGCGTGGTGGCGGTTGGCCGCGTCGACGACGGGGTCGTCGTAGGTGCGGCCCAGGAAGGTCCTGCCCACGGCCCGCTCGGGGTCCGGGCGCTGGGCGGCCGGGGGCTGGGCGGCCGGGGGCTGGGCCGCGGCCGGCTCCGGGGCCTGCTGAGGCGTGAGGGCGCCGCCGAGGGCGAGGCGCTGGCCGGGCCGCAGCAGCGAGCCGACGGTGAGGTCGTTGTCCTCCAGCAGCTGCTGCACGGCCACGCCGTGGGCCTGGGAGATGCTCCACAGGGAGTCCCCGGCCCGGACCGTGTAGTCCTCGGCCGGCGCGGGGGCCGCGGCTCGCTCCGCGGGGCGGGCGGGGGCGTCCCCGGTGGCCGGGGCGGGCTCGGCGGCGAGCCGGAGGCGCTGGCCCGGGTGCAGCAGCGCGGCCCCCGACAGGTCGTTCCAGCGCATGAGCTCGGCCACCTCGACGTCGTGGCGCCGGGCGACGGACCAGAGCGAGTCGCCGGGGGAGACCACGTGGACGGGCCCGTCCTCGTCGGCGGCACCGGCCGGGTCGGGCGCCGCGGCCACGTGGGCGACGGGTGCCGGCGGGGCGGCGTGCGCGGCCGTCCCGCCGCCGAGGGCGGCCAGGGCCGCGACGGCGGTGGCGGCGCGGGTGCGGCGGCCCCAGGCCGGCTCGGGGGCGCGGGGGGCGGGGTGCTGCGGGGCGTCGTCGGGGGCGGTCGTGTCGCTGTCGGGGGGGAACGGCATGGAGGGCTCTCTGACGCTGATCGGGGACGGCGCGGAAGGCTCGGCGATCTCCGCCCGACGAGCATAGCGTGGCACGCCGCGGGGGCCGGGGCGGCACGCGCGTGCGCGCCCGGCGCCGGACGTGGCACCCTGAGGGGGTGAAGCGCACAGCCGGAATCAGCACCGAGGAGTTCGACCGACTGGACGGGCTCGTCCAGGAGTGGTTGCCCCTGCCCGACGTCGCCGAGCGGCTCGGGCTCGTCGTCACCCGCGTCCACGGCCTCGTGGACGACGGGACCCTGCTCGCCGTGCGGAACCCGCACGACGGGATCCGCCGCGTGCCCGCGGCGTTCCTCGTCGACGACGGGGTCCTGGACCCGCTGCGGGGCACGATCGCCGTGCTGCGCGACGCCGGCTACACCGACGTCGAGGCGATCGGCTGGCTGTTCGCGGAGGACGACTCCCTGCCCGGGCGCCCCGTCGACGCCCTGCGCGCCGGGCGCAAGACCGAGGTCCGCCGCCGCGCCCAGGCCCTCGCCTGGTGAGCGCCGCCCGCGCGCGCCCGGCGCCGGGGGCGCCACGACCCTGACACCGTGGGGTGACGCGTCCCCGGACGGGCCCTGCGGCGGGTGCCTCAGGCCGCCCGGCGGACCGCGGCCTCGGCCAGCGCCCGCAGGGCGGCCTCCGCCACCGGGTCGGCGCCCAGCCGGTCGAGGCCGGCGGCGGCCCGGCGGCTGAGGTCGTCGATCAGCTCCTCCGTGGCGCCCAGCGCCCCGCAGTCCTCGATGATCCCGCGCAGCCGCCCAACCTCCTCCGCGTCCAGGTCGGGCCGGCCCAGCGCCTGCTCGAGGCGGGCGATCTGCTCCTCGCCGCCGAGCCGGCGCACGAACCCCACGAGCACCGTGCGCTTGCCCTCGCGCAGGTCGTCGCCGGCGGGCTTGCCGGTCGTGGCGGGGTCACCGAACACCCCCAGCACGTCGTCGCGCAGCTGGAAGGCCTCGCCCAGCGGCAGGGCGAAGGCCGAGCAGCGGGCCAGCAGCTCCTCGTCCGCCCCGGCGAGGGCCGCGCCCAGGGCCACGGGGTGCTCCACGGAGTACTTGGCGGACTTGTAGCGCACCACGTCCAGGGCCCGGGCGACCGCACCCGCCCGGTCCTGGGCCGCGCCGGCCACCTCGCCCTGGACGTCCAGGTACTGTCCGGCCATCACCTCGGAGCGCATCAGGTCGAAGACCTGCCGCGCGCGCGTGCCGCCGGGCAGCGCCCCCGCGGCCGCGGTGAACAGCTGCTCGCTCCAGGACAGGCACAGGTCGCCCGCGAGGATCGCCGCGGCCGTGCCGAAGGCCGAGCCGTCGAGGGCCCAGCCCTGCTCGGCGTGCAGCGCCTCGAAGCGGCGGTGGACGCTGGGGGCCCCGCGCCGGGTGTCGGAGCGGTCGATGACGTCGTCGTGGATCAGCGCCGCCGACTGGAAGAGCTCGAGCGCGGCGCCCGCGCGGGCGACCGCCGGCTCCCCGGCCGCTCCGCCGGCGGCCCGCCACCCCCAGTAGCACAGCCGGGCCCGCAGCCGCTTGCCGCCGGAGGACAGCTGCGCCACCGACTCCAGCAGCGGCAGCGCGTCGGGGGAGATCCCGGCCAGGACCCCGCGCTGGCGGTCCAGGAAGGCCTCGAGCTCCCCGTGCAGCAGCTCCCGGTGCGCGGCGTCCTCCGCGCGGAAGGCCTCCCGGTGCTCCGCCGCGGGGGCGGGCGGGACGGCGGCTTCCGGGTCGACGGTGTCGCGGGGGTGCGAGGGGGACGTCATGGGCGGGTCGACCTCATCTCGGTGCGGCGGCGGGGCGGGCCCCGGGGATCCGCCCCAGCCTAACCAAGGACCCGGGACCCGCGCCGGGGATGTCCGGGGCGCTGGCTATGCTGTCCTCGCCCCGGGACCGGCCCGGGGCGGGGCGTGCCGGCACCCGACCGCACCGGTGCACCCGGCCGGCGGACCGCGCCCCGGAGGAGGACGGAGCAGCCATGACCGAGCAGGACGCCCGGGCGCGCGAGCAGCGCCTCGCCCGCTGGCGCTCGTGCGCGGTCCTGCACGTGGACATGGACATGTTCTACGTGGGCGTCGAGCTGCTCACCGCCCCGCACCTGCGGGGCCGGCCGGTGGTGGTCGCCGCCGCCGGGCACCGCTCGGTCGTCCTCTCGGCCTCGTACGAGGCCCGCGCCTACGGGGTGCGCTCCGGGATGCCCCTGGCCCGGGCGCGGGCGCTGTGCCCCGCCGCCGTCCTGCTCGAGCCGCACCGGCAGGCCTACGAGCAGGTCTCCCGCCGGGTCATGGCCACCTTCGCCGAGCTGACCGACCTCGTCGAGCAGATCAGCGTGGACGAGGCCTTCCTCGACGTCTCGGGGGCCGTGCGCCGGCTCGGCCCCCCGGTGGGCATCGCCCGCGGGCTGCGCGCCCGGATCCGGGAGGAGCTGGGCCTGACCGCCTCGGTCGGCATCGGCGCGACCAAGACCGTCGCCAAGATCGCCTCGACCCGGGCCAAGCCCGACGGGCTGCTGCTCGTGCAGCCCGAGGACACCGTGGCCTTCCTCGCGGAGCTGCCCGTCTCCGCGCTGTGGGGCGTCGGCGCCCGCACCGCCGAGGTGCTCAACGGGGCGGGCCTGCGCACGGTGGGCGACCTCGCCGCGGTGCCCGTGCCCCGCCTGGTCCGGCTCGTGGGTCCCGCCGCGGGGCACCACCTGCACGAGCTCGCCTCCGGGCGCGACCCCCGCCCGGTCGTGCCCGTGCGGGAGGAGAAGAGCCTCGGCGCCGAGGAGACCTTCGCCCAGGACGTCGCCGACACCCGGGTCCTGCACGAGACGCTCCTGCGGCTGAGCCACCGCACCGCCTCGCGGCTGCGCCGGCAGGGGCTGCGGGCCCGGCGCGTGGGCCTGAAGCTGCGCTGGGCGGACTTCAGCACCATCACCCGTTCCCGCACCCTCGCCCAGCCCTTCACCTCCGCGCACGACCTGCACGAGCACGGCACGGCGCTGCTCACCGAGCTGGGCCGCCGCCCCCAGGCGGTCCGGCTCATCGGCATCCGCGCCGAGCGCCTCGAGCCCGCGGGGGACGCCCTGCAGCTGAGTCTCGACGGGCGGGAGGAGGAGTGGCGCGCGGCGGAGGAGGCCATGGACCGGGTGCACGCGCGCTTCGGCCCGGGCCGGCTCGGTCCGGCCCGCCTGCTGCGGCCCGCCGGGACCCGCGGTGCCCCCGGGGCCGGGCCGGCGGTACCCGCGCCGGGGGCGTCGCCCGGCCGCCCCGGTCCGAACTCGCAGGGTGTTGACAGCCGCGTCCGCGATGCCAATTCCCCACCCGACGGTCTATCCTGGTAGCACTGCGGTGCCGGATCAGCCGGGCAGCCCGCAACCGAAGGATGAGGAGGCATGACGTGCCACTGTCCGAGCACGAGCAACAGCTCCTGGCCCAGCTGGAGAAGCAGCTCCACGCGGACGACCCCCGGTTCGCCACGAGCATGGGCTCCCGTGCCCTGAAGGGCGCCTCCACCCGCAACATCGTCCTCGGCATCGTGATCGCGGTCGTCGGTCTGCTGGTCCTGCTGGGCGGGGTCGCCCTGAAGTCCGTGCTGGTCGGCGTCCTGGGCTTCATCGTGATGGGCGCCGGCGTCTACTTCGCCACCCTGCGCTCCGGCAAGGCCTCCGGCGGCGGGGAGCGCAAGCCGCGGCGCAGCTCGCCGTTCCTGCAGAACCTGGAGCAGCGCTGGGACCAGCGCAACTCCGGCGACCAGCCCTAGACCTCCCCGCTCCCGTCCGCGACGCCGCGGACGGGACCGCACGAGCAGCTCCCCGGCACCGCGCCGGGGAGCTCTTCTGTTGGACGCGACGTCCGCTCCGCCGCCCGTGCGGAACAGGGTCCTCGTGCGGAGCCGGTCGGCCCTCCGGGATCCGGGTGCTCCTCCGCGACCCGGGCCCCGTGTGCCCGGCACCCGTCCGCCACCGTGCTGCCGGGGCCCCTCCGACCCCGGTTCCCGCCCCGCCTCCGCGTCCCCCTCCACCGTTCTTCCCCGGGGTCCTCCACTTCCCACCCCGTGTTCCGTCCCGGGGTCCTCCACTTCCCACCCCACCTCCCTCCCCGCGGTGCTCCACCGGGCCCCGGACGGGCGTGCCGCCGTGCTCCGGCCGGGTCCTGCCCGCACCGCGCCCCGCCCGCCGCGCCGTGCCCCCACACCGCTCCCCGCCCGGTGCCCGGCCGCCGCCGCAGCACCGCGGGAGCGGCCGTGCGATCCGCGGCGGCGGCTCCCACCTGCGGCGACGCCCCGGCGGCGCCGGGGGAGCGGCCTTCGCGACGCCCGGGCGACCACGGCCGGTCCGCCGCGCCGCACCGCCTCCTCGGACCGCGCGTTCGTTGACCGGGGAGTGAAGTGGAGTAAAGTGGGGCCCAGAAGAGGACCGGGAGAACCCTCGGGCTGGAGAGGCGGTGGGCATGTTCCTCGGAACGTACTCACCCCGCCTCGACGAGAAGAACCGCGTGATCCTGCCGGCCAAGTTCCGCGAGGAGCTGGCCGACGGGCTCGTCCTGACCCGCGGTCAGGAGCGGTGCCTCTACGTCTTCAGCCACCGGGAGTTCGAGCGGGTCCACGAGCAGCTCCGGGCGGCACCGCTGTCCTCGAAGCAGGCCCGGGACTACATCCGCGTCTTCCTCTCCGGTGCCTCGGACGAGGTCCCGGACAAGCAGGGCCGAGTGACCATCCCGCCGCCGCTGCGGGAGTACGCGGGACTCGGCCGGGAGCTGGCCTTCATCGGGGCCGGCACCCGCGCCGAGATCTGGGACGCCACGGCCTGGAACGACTACCTGAACGAGAAGGAGGCCGTCTTCTCCGACACCGAGGAGGAAGTGGTGCCGGGGCTCTTCTGAGCCGCGCGCCGCGGAGCACGCACCCCGGGACCGCGTCCCGGATGAGATCTCCAGCCGCACAGCCGTCACCGTCCTGGCTCACCTTCCCCTGAGCCAGGCCGGGTTCGAGGGTCGGCCAGCGGATGGGGTTCTGATCCTGGACCGCCCACCCCCGTCCCACGGCGTCGCCCGGCGCCGGCCGACCCGACCGACCGCCGAAGAGAGAGCCCATGGCGCAACGCCCCGCCGAGCAGCGGCACGTCCCCGTGCTGCTCCAGCGCTGCCTGGACCTGATGGCGCCGGCGCTCCAGGAGGACGGGGCCGTCGCGGTCGACGCGACCCTCGGCATGGGCGGGCACTCCGAGGCCCTGCTCCGGCGCTTCCCCGGCCTGCACCTCGTCGGCATCGACCGCGATCCCCAGGCCCACGCCCTGGCGGGTGCGCGCCTGGCCGGCTTCGGCGACCGGTTCCACCCCGTGCACGCCACCTACGACCGCATCCCCGAGGCACTCGCCGAGCACGGCTTCGCCCGCGCGGACGCCGTCCTGTTCGACCTCGGCGTCTCCTCCCTCCAGCTCGACGAGCGGGAGCGCGGCTTCGCCTACTCCTACGACGCCCCGCTCGACATGCGCATGGACGGCTCAGCGACCCGCACCGCCCGCGACGTCGTCAACGACTACCCCGAGGCCGAGCTGCGCCGGATCCTGCGGGACTGGGGCGAGGAGCGGTTCGCGGCCCGCATCGCCCGCGCCCTCGTCGAGCGCCGGGCCCAGGCACCGCTGCGCACCACCGGCGAGCTCGTCGACGTCGTGCGCGCGGCCGTGCCCCAGGCGGCCCAGCACCGCAAGGGCCACCCCGCCAAGCAGACCTTCCAGGCCCTGCGGATCGAGGTCAACGAGGAGCTCGACGTCCTGCGCCGGGCCGTGCCCGCCGCCCTCGGCGCCGTGCCCACCGGCGGGCGCGTCGTCGTGCTCAGCTACCACTCCCTCGAGGACCGCATCGTGAAGCAGGCCTTCGCCCGCGGTGCGGCCTCCTCGGCGCCCAAGGGCTTCCCCGTGGAGCTCGAGGAGCACCGGCCCACCCTGCGGGTGCTCACCCGCGGGGCCGAGACCCCCACCCCGGAGGAGATCGCCGAGAACCCCCGCGCCGCGTCGGCGCGGCTGCGGGCCGTCGAGCGCATCCGGGAGGACACCCCCCAGCACGCAGCACAGAAGGCACAGAGGACCAGGGCATGAGCGCAACCGGACTGCAGCGACGACCGGCCCTGCGGGGCGAGCGGCGCCCCGGCGTCGGCGCCTGGGCGGCCCGCCGCACCCACCGCCCGCCCACGGACGGCAGCGCGGCGCGCCGGCTGGAGGCCCCCGCCCCCCGCACCCCCGGGGTGCCGGAGCGCTCCGGCCCCGACCGGGCGCCGCTGACGGTCGTGCCGGCCCGGGCCCGGCGCCGACGGGTGTCCACCGTGGCCGTGAGCCTGCTGGCCCTCGTGGTCGCCCTGGCCACGATCCTGGTGCTCAACGTGCAGATCTCCGGCGGGCAGTACCGGCTCGTGGAGCTGCGGGCCGAGGAGCAGGCACTGAGCCAGCGCAACGAGGCCCTGACCCAGGACCTCGAGTTCTACAGCGCACCGCAGAACCTCGCCGTGATGGCCGCGGACCTGGGGATGGTCCCCGCCGAGGGCTCCGGCACGGTCGACCTCACCGACGGCAGCGTCGAGGGCGACCCCCTGCCGGCGCAGCCGCAGGAGGACCACGAGGTGCTCGTGGAGCACCCGCACCAGACCGGGTCCGAGGCCGCCGACCGGGCGGCCGAGCGGGCCGAGGAACGGGCCCGGGAGAAGGCGGAGCAGGACCGCGCCGAGGCCGAGAAGGCCCGCGCCGCCGCCCGCGCGGAGGCCGGCGGCGGAGCCCTCGAGGCCCCGCAGCAGCGCGCCCCCGGCAGCTGAGCCGGGACCCCGTCCCGCACCCGCGCGGCCACCGCCCGCGGGACCGTCCGCACGCCCCCGAACGCACCAGGAAACGAGGCACCCACGTGGCACGCGCACGCTCGAGCACCGGACGCGCCCTCGCGGACCGGGGGATCGGCCGCAGCCACGTCGGCCTCGCGCTCGTGCTGACCCTGCTCCTCGTGCTGGGCGTGCGGCTGGTGTGGGTCCAGGGCCTCGACGTCGGCGGCCGCGCCGAGTCCGCCGCCGCCGAGCGCTCCCGCACGGAGACCGTCCCGGCCCTGCGCGGGGAGATCCGCGACGCCGACGGCAACGTCCTCGCCCGCACCCTCCAGCGCTACGACGTGACGGTCGACCAGACCCTGGTGCGGGAGTTCCAGCGCCCGCGGGCCGACGGCACGAGCGAGACCGTCACCCCCACCCAGGCCGTCTACCGCCTCGCCGACGCCCTCGACCTGCCGGACACCGAGGTCAAGGACGCCCTCGACGGAGAGGAGAAGTTCGCCTACGTGGCCCGCGGGGTCACCCCCGAGCAGTGGAACGCCGTGCGGGAGATCGGCCTGCCCTACGTCTACGGCCAGCCCACCTCCGACCGCATCTACCCGGACGGCCCGCTCGCCGGCAGCGTGGTCGGGTTCATGGGCGGGGACCAGGAGGCCCTCGGCGGCATCGAGCAGTCCATGGACGAGGTCCTCTCCGGCACCGACGGGCGGCGCACCTACGAGATCAGCGCCGACGGCGTGCGCATCCCGGTCGCCCCGACCGAGGAGACGCCCGTGGAGGACGGCTCCTCCGTGCGGCTGTCCCTGGACAGCGAGGTCCAGTTCTTCGCCCAGGAGGCCGTCACGGCCCGGGCCCAGGAGCTCGACGCCGAGTGGGGCAGCGCCGTGGTGATGCGCATCTCCGACGGCGCGGTGCTCGCCCTGGCCGACTCCTCGACCGTGGACCCCAACGACCCGGGCGCCGCCGAGGCCGAGGACCTGGCCGCCCGCTCCGTCACCCAGGCCGTGGAGCCCGGCTCCACCCAGAAGATCCTCACCGCGGCCGCCGCGGTCGAGGAGGGCCTCGTGACCCCGCACACCGAGATCACCGTCCCGCCGTTCCTGGAGATCGACGGGGAGAAGATCACCGACGCCTTCGACCACGGCGAGCAGGACCGCACCTTCGCGGGGATCATCGCGGACTCGATGAACACGGGCACCGTGATGGTCGGGAGCAAGCTCACCCCCCAGCAGCGCCACGACTGGATGGCCCGCTTCGGGGTCGGGGAGGCCACCGGCATCGAGCTGCCGGGGGAGTCCCCGGGCATCCTCGCCCCCGCCGACCAGTGGGACCCCCGCCAGCAGTACACGGTGCTCTTCGGCCAGGGCGTGGCCCAGACCCCGCTGCGCACGGCCACGATCTTCCAGGCCATCGGCAACGGCGGGGTGCAGGTCGAGCCGCGCATCGTGGACGCGGTGATCGGCCCCGACGGCACCGAGAACGCCGTCGAGCGGCCCGAGGGGGAGCGGATCGTCTCCGAGGAGACCGCCCAGCAGGTCCTCGACATGATGGAGGTCACCGTCACCCAGGGCGGGGCCAAGGAGGCCGCCGTCGAGGGCTACCGGGTCGGCGGGAAGACCGGCACCGCCGAGGCGCCGAGCGCCGAGGGCGGCTACGACGGCTACACCACCTCCTTCGTGGGGGTGGCCCCGATCGAGGACCCCCAGTACCTGGTGGCCGTCACGATGCAGCGCCCCGAGGGCGACGTGCGCACCATCGGCACCACCGCGACGTTCAGCACGATCATGGGCCAGGTCCTGCGCCACTACGGCGTGCCGCCCTCGACGACCGAGCCGGTGGAGATCCCGCTGCGCACGGATGTCGACGAGGACGACCCGGAGACCGGCGAGGACGCCGCGGCCGGGGCGCAGGAGCCCGCCGGGGACGACGACCCGGCCGGGCAGCAGCCCGGCGCCGACCCCGCCCCGGCGGGCGCCGCCGACCGCTCGGCGTCCAGGCCCGTCGACGAGGACGGCTAGACTTCCGTAGCGCCGTGCCCGGCCGACCCCGGCCCCGCCGCACCCCCCAGGGCGGAACGACCCCCGCCGCCCGACCGACCACGAAGGACGTTGATGGACGCGACAGCCCCTCCGGGACCCGACGCGCAGACCCTGCGACCCACCCGCCCCCGGCCCCTGCGCCTGGACGAGGTCGCCCGGCTCGCCGGCGGGGAGCTCGCGACCGGCGCCGCGGCCACCGAGGTCACGGGGATCTCCCTGGACTCCCGCGGCCTGCGCCCCGGGGACCTGTGGGCGGCGCTGCCCGGGGCCCGCACCCACGGCGCCGCCTTCGCCGCCGCGGCCGAGCGCTCCGGGGCCGCCGCCGTGCTCACCGACCCCGAGGGGCTGCGGCTGCTGGAGCGGGCCGGCACCGGCCTGCCCGCCGTCGTCGCCGCCGAGCCCCGCCGCGCCGTGGGCGCCCTCGCCGCGCACGTCTACGACTCGCAGCCCGCCGACGGGACGGCCCCGCTGCTGCTGGCCGTCACCGGCACCAACGGCAAGACGACCACCACGTACTTCGCCAACGCGCTGCTGCGCGCCCTCGGCCACCGCACCGGCCTGATCGGCACGATCGAGATCCTCGCCGGCGACGAGCCCGTGCCCTCCCGGCTCACGACCCCGGAGGCCCCCCACGTGCACGCCCTGCTCGCCGTCATGCGCGAGCGCGGGATCACCGCCGCCTCCATGGAGGTCTCCTCCCACGCCCTGGAGTTCTCCCGCGTGGACGGGGTGCGCTACGACGTCGCCGGCTTCACCAACCTCACCCAGGACCACCTCGACCTGCACGGGTCCATGGAGGAGTACTTCGCGGTCAAGGCCCGCCTGTTCACCCCCGCGCGCACCCGCCGGGCCGTGGTCGTCGTCCAGGACGAGGACGACCACTGGGGCCTGCGCATGGCCGAGCACGCCCGGGCCGAACTCGGCGCCGAGCACGTCGACGTCCTCGCCCTGCGCGGCGGCCTGCCCGCCGACGACGACGCCGGGCCCGCCCGCCGCGGCGCCGACTGGACGCTGGGCGCCCTCGACCGCCGCGGCATCGGCCACGCCTTCGAGCTGCGCCACCGCGACGGGCGTCTCGTGCGGGCCGCCACCGGGCTGCCCGGGGACTTCAACGTCGCCAACGCCGCCCTCGCCGTGCTGATGGTCCTGGCCGGCGGGGCCGACCCGGAGCGCCTGCAGCGGGCCCTCGACGAGCTCGACCCCCTGACCACGGACGTGCCCGGCCGGATGCAGCTGATCGGCACCGGGCCCACCGCCGTCGTCGACTTCGCCCACAACCCCGACGCCCTGCGCCGGGCCCTGACGGCGGTCGAGCCCCCGGACGGGCGGGGCCGGGTCATCGTGGTCTTCGGCGCCACCGGCGAGCGCGACCGCTCCAAGCGCCCCGTGATGGGCGAGGTCGCCGCCCGGCACGCCGACGTCGTGATCGTCACCGACGACGACCCGCACGACGAGGAGCCCGCCGGGATCCGCGAGGAGGTCGCCGCCGGCGCCCGCGCGGCCGCCGGGGCCCGGGCCGCCGAGGTGCTCGTGCTCGCGCCGCGGGCCGTGGCCATCCGGGCCGCCGTCGCGATGGCCGGGCCGGAGGATTCCGTGCTCGTGGCCGGGCGCGGCCACGAGACCGTCCAGGAGATCCTGGGCGTGGACCATCCGCTGGACGACAGGGACGAGCTGCGGGCCGCACTGGCCGACGCGCAGCAGGGCCGTTGGGAGGACCGATGATCGAGATGACCGCCGCGCAGATCGCGCAGGTCACGGGCGGGCGCACGGTCGGCGGGGCCGAGGAGCGCCCCGCCGTCGAGCACGTCACCACCGACTCGCGGGAGGCCCGCCCGGGCACCCTGTTCGTCGCGAAGCCGGGCGAGGTCACCGACGGCCACGAGTACGTCGGCGCCGCGCTCGCGGCCGGGGCCGTGCTGGCGCTGGCCGAGCGGGAGGTCCGCGACGCCGCCGGCGCCGTGTACCCCGCGGTCCTCGTGCCCGACGTCGTCGAGGCCATGGGCCGGCTCGCCGCGTGGACGGTCGCGCAGCTGCGCGCCGAGCACGGGCTCACCGTCGTGGCCGTGACCGGCTCCGTCGGCAAGACCACCACCAAGGACCTGCTCAAGGGCGTCCTCGGGGCCGAGGGCCCCACGGTCGCCCCGCGCGGGTCCTACAACGGCGAGGTGGGCGTGCCGCTGACCGTCTTCGAGGCCGACGCGCGGACGCGCTACCTCGTGGTCGAGATGGGCGCCACCCGCATCGGCAACATCGACTACCTCTGCCGCATGGTCCGCCCCGACATCGGCATCGTGCTGTGCGTGGGCTCGGCCCACGCCGGGGAGTTCGGCGGGGTCGCGAACATCGCCCGCGCCAAGGGCGAGCTCGTCGAGGCCCTCGGGGCCGACGGCGTGGCCGTGCTCAACGACGACGACCCGGCCGTGCGTCTCATGCACGCCCGCACCGCGGCCCCCGTGGTGTTCTTCGGGGAGTCCCCCGAGAACACCCAGCCCGAGGTGCCCGCCGCCCGCGTGCACGCCTCCGGGGTGCGCCTGGGCCCCGGCGGCAGCCCCGAGTTCACCCTGCACCTGCCCGACGGCTCCGCCCACCCGGTGCGCTCCCGGCTGATCGGGGAGCACCACGTGAGCAACCTGCTCGCGGCCGCGGCGGCGGCCTTCGTCGCCGGGGTCGCCCCCGAGCGCATCGCCGCGTCCCTCAGCGCCCAGGGCCCCGCCAGCCGGTGGCGGATGGAGCGCACGGAGCGCGCCGACGGCGTGACGGTCGTCAACGACGCCTACAACGCCAACCCCCAGTCGATGCGGGCCGCCCTGCAGACCCTCGCGCAGCTGGGCCGCGGCACCGCCGGCGCCCCGGCCCGCCGCACCTGGGCCGTGCTCGGCGGCATGCACGAGCTCGGGGAGACCACCGTCGAGGACCACGACGCCCTGGGGCGGATGGTCGTGCGCCTGAACATCTCCAAGCTCGTCGCCGTGGGCGAGCTCGCCCGCCCGGTCTACGACGCCGCCCAGCTCGAGGGCTCGTGGGGCAACGAGGCGACCTGGGTCGCGAGCGCCGAGGAGGCCGAGGAGATCCTGCGCCACGAGCTCGCCCCCGGCGACATCGTCCTGTTCAAGTCCTCCAACGCCGCGGGCCTGCGCCTGCTCGGCGACCGCGTCGCCGCGGCCGGCGGGCCCGCGCACCAGGACCCGGCCCCGCCCAACGACGCCCCCGCCCGCGGGGACCACTGGCGCTCCGCCGGCCCGTTCGTCAACGCCCCCCTGGCCGCGGGGGAGGAGCGTCCGTGATCCAGATCCTCATGGCCGCCGGCCTCGCGCTGCTGCTGTCCCTGTTCGGCACCCCCGCCTTCATCCGGTTCCTCGCCCGTCGCGGCTACGGCCAGTTCATCCGCGACGACGGGCCCACCAGCCACCACACCAAGCGGGGCACCCCCACGATGGGCGGTGTGGCGATCCTCGGCTCCGTGGTGGTCGCCTACGGGCTCACCCACCTCGTCTCCGGGCTGCTGTGGCCCTCCTACGGGGGCGTCACCCTCTCGGGCCTGAGCGCGCTGCTGCTGATGCTGGGCATGGGGGCGGTCGGCTTCGTCGACGACTACAAGAAGATCGCCAAGAAGCAGAACCTCGGCCTCTCCGCCGCCGGGAAGATCGTGCTCCAGGGGCTGATCGGCGTCGCCTTCGCCCTGCTCGTGCTGCTCGTGCCCGGCCCGGACGGGTCCACCCCCGCCTCCTCCGCCATCTCGATCACCCGCGACACGGCCCTCGACCTCGCCTTCGCGGGCCCCGCGGTGGGCGCCGTGCTGTTCGTCGTGTGGGTCAACCTCATCGCCACCGCCACCACGAACGCCGTCAACCTCACCGACGGCCTGGACGGGCTGGCCACCGGCGCCTCGATCCTCGTGTTCAGCGGGTACATGCTCATCGCCATGTGGCAGAACACCCACCTGTGCGCCACCGGTGCACAGGGCGTGTGCTACGAGGTGCGCGACGCCGCCGACCTCGCCTTGACCGCCGCCGCCCTGGTCGGCGCCCTCGTGGGCTTCCTGTGGTGGAACACCTCCCCGGCGAAGATCTTCATGGGCGACACCGGCTCCCTCGGCCTCGGCGGCGCGCTCGCCGCCTTCGCCGTGCTGACCCGCACCGAGCTGCTGCTCGTGCTCATCGCCGGGCTGTTCGTGGTCATCACCGTCTCGGTGATCCTCCAGGTCGGCTACTTCAAGCTCTCGGGCGGCAAGCGCATCTTCAAGATGGCCCCGCTGCAGCACCACTTCGAGCTCAAGGGCTGGAACGAGGTCACCATCGTGGTCCGGTTCTGGATCATCGCCGGGCTGTTCGTGGCAGCCGCGCTCGGCGTCTTCTACGGCGACTGGCTGCTCTCCCACGGAGGTATGGTCCAGTGATCCACGCGGACAACGACAACCCCGTCCTCGACGACCCCCGCCTGGCGGGGCTCACCAGCTGGGACGCCGACTGGTCCGGGCTGCGCGTGGTCGTGGCCGGGATCGGCGTCTCCGGCTTCGCCGCCGCCGACACGCTCGTGGAGCTGGGTGCGCGCGTCGTCGTCGTCGACGGCGCGGACACCCCGGCCACCCGCGCGAAGGCCGAGACCCTGCGCATCGTCGGCGCCGCCGACGTCCACCTGGGGGAGGGCGCCTACGACGCCCTCCCCCAGGTGGACGGGGCCCGCCCCGAGCTGGTGGTCACCTCCCCGGGGTTCCGCCCCGACCACCCGCTGCTGCGGGCCGCCGTCACGGCGGGCGTGCAGGTCTGGGGCGACGTCGAACTGGCCTGGCGCGTGCGCGAGCGCGCCGGGCGGCGCACCGCCGAGTGGGTGTGCCTGACCGGCACCAACGGCAAGACCACCACCGTGGGCCTGACCGCCGCCATGCTGCGCGCGGGCGGGCTGCGGGCGGCCGCCGTGGGCAACGTCGGCACCCCGGTCCTCGACGCCCTGCGCGAGCCCGTCGAGTACGACGTCCTCGCCGTGGAGCTCTCCAGCTTCCAGCTGCACTGGACGCACTCGGTCTCCCCGCTGGCCTCCGTGGTGCTCAACATCGCCGAGGACCACGTCGACTGGCACGGCGGCTACGCCAACTACGCCGCGGACAAGTCCCGGGTCTACGAGAACACCCGGGTCGCGTGCGTCTACAACGCCCAGCAGCCCGAGACCCTGCGGATGGTCGAGGAGGCCGACGTCGTCGAGGGCTGCCGGGCGGTGGGCTTCACCCTCGACACCCCGGACGTGAGCATGCTCGGCGTGGTCGAGGACCTCCTCGTCGACCGGGCCTTCCTCGAGGACCGGCGCACCGCCGCCCTGGAACTGGCCTCGGTCGCCGACACCGGCCCGTTCCCCACCCGCCACGGCGTGGCCAACGCGCTCGCCGCCGCCGCGCTCGCCCGCGCCGCCGGCGTCGCCCCCGAGGCCGTGCGCGAGGGGCTGATCACCCACGAGCCCGGCCCGCACCGCATCCAGCCCGTGGCCACGACCCACGGGGTCGTGTGGGTCAACGACTCCAAGGCCACCAACCCGCACGCCGCCGACGCCTCCCTGTCCGCGTTCGAGACCGTCGTGTGGATCGCCGGGGGCCTGTCCAAGGGGGTGCGCTACGACGAGCTCGTCGCCCGCCACGCCGGGCGCCTGCGCACGGTCGTGCTCATCGGCACCGACAACGACGCCCTGCTCGCCGCCCTCGCCGAGCACGCCCCGGAGGTCCCGGTGCTGCACGCCGGGGAGCCCGGCAGCACCGCCGGCGACGCCGTCATGGCCGAGGCCGTGCGCCTGGCCCACGAGCAGGCCCGCCGGGGCGACACGGTGCTGATGGCCCCGGCCGCCGCCTCCATGGACCAGTTCGGCTCCTACGCCCACCGGGGGGACGCGTTCGTCCGGGAGGTCGCCGAGCTCGTGGAGCGGCTGACGTGACCGCCCTCCAGGACCGCCCCGGCGTGCAGCAGGCCGCCCGCGGCTCGGCCCGCGGGGTCCGCCGGTTCTGGCGGGCCGTCGTGGAGGGGCCGCTGATCCACTCCTACTACGCCCTGGCCGGGTCCGTCCTGCTCCTGACCGCCATCGGCATCATGATGGTCCTCTCCGCCTCCGCGGTGGAGTCGATCTCCGCCGAGCGCTCCGCCTACTCCTACTTCCTGAAGCAGGCGGTCTACGCGGGCCTGGGGGTGGCGCTGATGTTCGCGCTCTCCTTCGTGCCCACCGCCTGGTACCGGCGCGGGGCCACCTGGCTGCTCGGGCTGGCCGTGGCCCTGCTGGGGCTCGTGTTCACCGGGCTGGGCAGCACCGTCAACGGCAACCGCAACTGGATCGTGGTCGGCGGGCAGAGCTTCCAGCCCTCCGAGGCCGCCAAGCTCGCCCTGTGCGTGTGGCTGGCCGCCGTGCTCGCCCGGCAGGGCAGCGCCGTGCGCGACTGGCGCCGGGCGCTGTGGCCCTCGGCGGCGGGCTTCGGCGTGCCCGTGCTCATGGTCGCGCTCGGGCAGGACATGGGCACCGTCCTGGTGTTCGTGCTCATCTACGCCGCCGCCCTGTTTTTCGCCGGGGCGCCCCTGCGCCTGTTCGGCATCGCCGCCGCCGGCGCCGCCGTGCTCGGGGCGCTGGCCGTGGCCACGGCCCCCCACCGCGTGGACCGGATCACCGGGTGGCTCTTCGGGGAGTGCGGGGCCACCGACGCCTGCTGGCAGGCCCAGCAGGGGCTCAACGCGCTCGCCTCCGGCGGCTGGTGGGGCGTGGGCCTGGGCCAGTCGCGGCTGAAGTACAACTACGTGCCCGAGGCGCACAACGACTACATCTTCTCGATCATCGGCGAGGAGCTCGGCCTGCTGGGCACGGTGCTGATCCTGGCCCTGTTCGCGCTCATGGCCCTGGCCATGGCCCGGGTCATCCTGCGCGCCCGCGACCCCTTCGTGCGCCTGGCCACGGCCGGGGTCGTGACCTGGCTCGTGGGCCAGGCGTTCATCAACATCGGGATGGTCACCGGGGTGCTGCCGGTCATCGGCGTCCCCCTGCCGTTCATCAGCTACGGTGGGTCGTCGCTGATGATGAGCCTCGCGGCCGTGGGCGTGGTGATGTCCTTCACCCGCCTGCCGCGCCGGATCCCCGTCCCCTCCGGGTCACCCCGCCCCCGCACCCCCAGCAAGGAACGCCCATGACCCCCACCGACCCGGCTCCCCGCGAGCCCTCCGTCCTGCTCGCCGGCGGCGGCACCGCCGGGCACGTGAGCCCGCTGCTGGCCGTCGCCGCCGCGCTGCGCGAGCAGGCCCCCGGCGTGCGGCTCACCGCCGTGGGCACCGCCTCCGGGATGGAGACCCGGCTCGTGCCCGCCGCCGGCCTCGAGCTGGAGCTCGTGGACCGCGTGCCCCTCCCGCGACGGCCCTCCGCGGACCTGCTGCGCCTGCCCGCCCGGCTCGCCCGGGCCGTGCGCCAGGCCGGCGCGATCCTCGACCGGATCCGCCCCGACGTGGTCGTGGGCGTCGGCGGCTACGTGTGCACCCCCGTCTACCTCGCCGCCGCCCGCCGCGGCCTGCCCCTGGTCGTCCACGAGGCCAACGCCCGCCCGGGGCTGGCCAACCGGGTGGGCGCCCGGTGGGCGCGCACCGTGGCCACCGCGTTCCCCGGCACGCCCCTGCGCGGGGCCGTGACCGTGGGCATGCCCATGCGCCGGGAGGTCTCCGGCCTCGACCGGGCCGCACTGCGCGCCGGCGCCCGCGCCTCCTTCGGCCTCGACCCGGACCTGCCGACCGTCGTGGTCACGGGCGGGTCCTCCGGCGCGCTGGCGATGAACCGCACGGTGGCGCAGGTCGCCGGGGAGGTCGCCGGCCACGGCTACCAGCTGCTGCACGTCACCGGCCGCGGCAAGCAGCTCACCGGCGCCGACGGCGCACCCCTCGCCGCGCCCGGCTACGTGCAGGTCGACTACGTCGACGGCATGGAGCGGGTCTACGCGGCCGCCGACCTGCTCGTGGCCCGGGCCGGGGCCGCGACCGTCTCCGAGGTCGCCGCCGTCGGGCTGCCCGCCGTGTTCGTGCCCCTGCCCGTCGGCAACGGCGAGCAGGCCCTCAACGCCCGCTCGCTCGTCGAGGCCGGCGCCGCCCGCGTCGTGGCCGACGACGCCTTCACCCCCGAGTGGTGGCGCGCGAACGTCCACCCCCTGCCCGCCGACCGCGAGCGCCTCGCCGCGATGGCCGCGGCGAGCCGCGCCCACGGCGTGCGCGACGCCGACGCCGTGCTGGCCCGTCTGATCCTCCAGGAGGTCCCCCGTGAGCGCTGAGCAGGTCCTCGACCCCGGGCGGCTGGGCCGGATCCACCTCGTCGGCATGGGCGGGGCCGGGATGTCGGCGGTCGCCAAGCTCCTGCTCGCCCGCGGCGCCGCGGTCAGCGGCTCCGACCGGCAGGACTCCCCGGCCCTGCGCGAGCTGGCCGCCCTCGGCGCCACGGTGCACGTGGGCCAGCGGGCCGAGAACGTGGCCGGGGCGGACACCGTGGTCGTCTCCACGGCCATCGCCGCCGACAACCCCGAGTACGCCGCGGCCCGCGCCGCCGGCACCCGGGTGCTGCACCGCTCGGACGGCCTCGCCGCGGCGATGCAGGGCCGCGACGTCGTCGCCGTCGCCGGCACCCACGGCAAGACCACGACGAGCTCGATGGCCGCCGTCGCCCTGCGTGCCGCGGGCCTGGAGCCCTCGTGGGCCATCGGCGCCCACGTGGCGGACCTGGGCTCCAACGCGGCGCTGGGCGCGGGCCGGTGGTTCGTGGCCGAGGCCGACGAGTCCGACGGCTCGTTCCTCAGGTACGGCCCCCGCATCGCGGTCGTGACGAACATCGAGCCGGACCACCTCGACTTCTACGGCTCGGCCGAGGCCTTCCAGCGCGCCTTCGACGACTTCGCCGCGACCCTGGCCCCCGGCGGGCTGCTCGTGGCCTGCGCCGACGACGCCGGGTCGCGCGCCCTGGCCGAGCGCCACCGCGCCGCCGGCGGGCGGGTCGTGACCTACGGCACCGACCCCGGCGCGGACGTGCGCGTGCTGCCCGGGACGGCCGAGGGCCTGGCCACCCGCAGCACCCTCGTGCTCGGCACGGGCCCGGAGCGCCGGCAGCTGCCCCTGGAGCTGGGCGTGCCGGGGCGGCACAACGTCCTCAACGCCGCCGCGGCCCTGTGCGCCGCCGTCGAGGCCGGCGCCCCGCCCGAGGACGCCGCCCGCGGGCTCGCCGGCTTCACCGGCTCCGCCCGCCGCTTCGACCTGCGCGGCGAGGCCGGGGGCGTGCGGGTCGTCGACGACTACGCCCACCACCCGACCGAGGTCGTCGCGGCGCTGACCGCGGCCCGGGAGGTGGCCGGGGACAACCGCGTGCTCGTCGTCTTCCAGCCGCACCTGTTCTCCCGCACCCGGGAGTTCGCCGCCGAGTTCGCCGCCGCCCTCGCCCTGGCCGACGAGGCGTTCGTCCTCGACGTCTTCGCCGCCCGCGAGCAGCCCGTGCCCGGGCTCACGAGCGAGGTCATCACCTCCCGCGCCCCCGGCCACGTGCACTACGTCCCGGGCGCCGACGAGGCCGTGGCCCGCGCCGCCGCGGCAGCCCGCCCCGGGGACCTCGTCCTGACGGTCGGCGCCGGCGACGTCACGGCCCTGGGCCCGCGGCTCCTGGAGCAGCTCGCGGACCGCGCGCGGGAGCGCTGATGAGCCGGCACGGCCGGCCCCACCAGCCGCACCTGGGCGGCGACCCGGAGGACCCCCGCCCGGAGGCCGCGGGGCAGGAGGCCCCCGACGCCGCGCGGGCCGAGGACCCGCGGGGGAGCGAGGACGGGGTCCCCGGGGCCGGCGCGCCCCGGGGCGACGCCCCGGCGGAGCACACCCCCGCAGGGCAGGCCCCGCAGGCGCGGACCCCGCAGGTGCCGGAGGAGGCGGGCCCGCCGGCGGCACGGATCCGCGTCAACGACGACGCCAAGGTCACCCCCCTGGCCGAGGACGAGGCGCTGCAGGAGGTGCCCGACGCCGGCGGCCGGTTCAGCGCCTGGCGCCGGACCCGGCAGGAGCGGGCGGCCGCCCGCACCCTCACCGCCTCCCGCCGCGCCGACGACCTGCCCCCGGCGCCGGCACCCGTCCCGCCCGCCGGTGCGGCGGAGCGGACCGCCGGACCGGGCGGCTCCACCGTCGTCGCCTTCCCCGGCCCGTCCGCGTCCCGCCGGCGGCGCCGCCGCCTCGCCGGGGTCCTCACCGCCCTCGTGCTGATCGCCGTGCTCGCCGGCGTCCTGTTCCTCACCCCGCTGCTCGCGGTGCGCGAGGTCCAGGTCCGCGGGGCCGAGCTCACGGACCCGGCCCGCGTCGAGGAGGCCCTGGCGGGCTACCACGGGGTGCCGCTGCCGCGGGTCTCCGAGGACGAGGTCCGCGACGCCGTCGACGCCGTGCCCCAGGTCCGCTCCATCGAGGTCGTCCTCGAGCCGCCGCACCGCCTCGTCGTCGAGCTGCAGGAGCGGGTGCCGGTCGCCGCCGTCGCGGACGGCGGGGAGTTCTCGGTCGTCGACTCGGAGGGGGTCGAGCTGCGCACGGCCGCGACCGCGCAGGAGGCCGGCGTCCCCGTCGTGGAGGGCGGGCCCGAGGTCCTGGGCACCGAGCGCTTCGAGGCGATCGCCGGGGTGCTGGCCGCCCTGCCCGAGTCCGTGCTGGGTCAGCTCAGCGCGGCCTCCGCCGAGTCGCTGTCCTCCGTGGAGCTGGACTTCGCCGACGGCCGCACGGTGGTGTGGGGCACGGCCGAGGACAGCGAGCTCAAGGCGCAGGTGCTCCGCGAGCTCGTCGAGGCCCGCGGCACCGCGAGCGGGGTCGAGACCTACGACGTCTCCAGCCCCACCCGCCCCGTGGTGCGCTGAGCAGGGCCTGACCCTCCGCACGAGCCTGAGAGTTGGGCGCGAACCCGGCGCCGCCTGCGGTTTCGGCGAAAAGTGTCGGCATCGGGACGCGTTGTCGTGCAGGGGCACCCGGGGGTTGTTAGGCTTGGGCCGACATCGACACTCCCCGGGGAGCCGCCGAACGATGCAAGATTCGACCTTCGATCGAAGGTTGAGGATCGGTTCGCGAACCCGGACCCGCCATCCTCTCGAGTTAGGTACCCATGGACTCCTCCACCCCCCAGAACTACTTGGCCGTCATCAAGGTCGTCGGAATCGGTGGCGGCGGCGTCAACGCCGTCAACCGGATGATCGAGGAGGGGCTGCGCGGCGTCGAGTTCATCGCGATCAACACCGACGCGCAGGCCCTGCTGATGAGCGACGCCGACGTCAAGCTCGACGTCGGCCGGGAGCTCACCCGCGGCCTCGGCGCCGGCGCGAACCCGGACGTCGGGCGGCAGGCGGCGGAGGACCACCACGAGGAGATCGAGGAGGTCCTCAAGGGGGCCGACATGGTCTTCGTGACCGCCGGCGAGGGCGGCGGCACCGGCACCGGCGGCGCCCCCGTCGTCGCGCGCATCGCCCGCTCCCTGGGGGCCCTGACCATCGGCGTGGTCACCCGCCCGTTCACCTTCGAGGGCCGCCGCCGCTCCAACCAGGCCGAGAACGGCATCGAGACCCTGCGCGACGAGGTCGACACCCTCATCGTCATCCCCAACGACCGGCTCCTGTCGATCTCCGACCGCAACGTCTCCATGCTCGACGCGTTCAAGTCCGCCGACCAGGTCCTGCTCT
The DNA here is from genome assembly GCF_001482365.1 of Kocuria flava. Classification (NCBI taxonomy): domain Bacteria; kingdom Bacillati; phylum Actinomycetota; class Actinomycetes; order Micrococcales; family Micrococcaceae; genus Kocuria; species Kocuria flava. The sequence continues at coordinate 2,024,090 of NZ_CP013254.1, forward strand.
CCGGCGTCCAGGGCATCACCGACCTGATCACCACCCCGGGGCTGATCAACCTCGACTTCGCCGACGTGAAGTCGGTGATGCAGGGGGCCGGGTCCGCGCTGATGGGCATCGGCTCCGCCCAGGGCGAGGACCGTGCGGTCAAGGCCGCCGAGCTGGCCATCGCCTCGCCGCTGCTGGAGGCCTCCATCGACGGCGCCCACGGCGTGCTGCTGTCCATCCAGGGCGGGTCCGACCTCGGGCTGTTCGAGATCAACGAGGCCGCCCGCCTGGTCCAGGAGGTCGCCCACCCCGAGGCCAACATCATCTTCGGCGCCGTCATCGACGACGCCCTGGGCGACCAGGCCCGCGTCACCGTCATCGCGGCCGGCTTCGACTCGGTGAGCCCCGAGACCAACGCCAACAACACCAGCCCCGCGGCGCAGCAGGCCGCGAGCACCCGGGCGGCCTTCGGCTCCGGCGCGGCGCAGCCCGCCGGCGTCGGCCGTGCCCCGCAGCGCGGCGGCTCGCCCTCCTACGCCCAGCAGCCGGCCCCGCAGAAGTGGGCCCAGCCGGCCGCCAACGACGACGTGCCCGACGACGCCGGGTTCGACGTCGACCTCCCGGCGGAGGCCGAGACCGGTGCGGGCCCGGCCCGCAAGGACTCCCTGGACTTCCCCGACTTCCTGAAGTGAGCACCGGCCGGGGGCCGGGCGCGCACCGCGCGCCCGGCCCCCGGCCGTCCGCGCAACGGCACGTCAGGCAGCAGGAGCAGGAGGAGCCAGGTGTTCTGGTGGCAGGAGGACGCCGGGGACGGCGTCCGGGTGGCGTTCACGGACCGCGCGGCGGGCAACCTCGCGCTGCACACGGGCGACGACCCGCAGTCGGTGCGGGCCCGGCGCGCGGTCCTCGAGCGGGAGATGGGCGTGCCCCGCGGCACGCTGCTGTTCCTCGACCAGGTGCACGGCACCGACGTCGTCGACGCCGACGCCCCGGACCGCCCGCAGGTCCCGCGGGCGGACGCCGCGGTCAGCGCCGGCGCGACGCCGCTGGCGGTGATGGTCGCCGACTGCGTGCCCGTGCTGCTCGCCGGGACGTCCCCCGCCGGGCCGGTGACGGGGGTGGCCCACGCCGGACGACGGGGCCTGCTGGAGGGCGTGCTCGAGCGCACCGTGGACCGGCTGCGCGCGCGCGGGGCGGAGCGGCTGCGGGCCTGGATCGGGCCCGCCGTGTGCGGGGCCTGCTACGAGGTCCCCGCGGCCATGCAGGCCGACGCGCTGCGGCACCTGCCGGCCGCGGCGGCCACGACGCGCCACGGCACCCCGGCCCTCGACCTGCCCGCCGGCGCCCGTGACGTCCTCGGACGCCTGGGCGTGGCCGTGCGCACCCCGCAGGGCGGGCCCGGCCCGGCGTGCACCCTCGAGAACGAGGGGCTCTCCTCCCACCGCCGCGACCCCGCCTCCGGGCGGATCGCCGGCCTCGTGTGGCGGTCCGCCGCCGGGGAGCGTGCCGCGTGAGCGCCGCCCCCGACGACGCCCGCACCCGCGAGCTGGCCGCCGCCCTCGAGCGCGTCCGCCGGCGCGTGCGCACGGCCGCCGCGGCGGCCGGGACCGCCGAGCCCGTGCTCGTGGCCGTGACCAAGTTCTTCCCCGCCGCGGACGTCGTGCGCCTGCACGGACTGGGCGTGCGCGACGTCGGGGAGAACCGCGACCAGGAGGCCGCCGCCAAGGCCCGGGAGGTCCGCGCGCTGGTCGAGGACCCGCCCGCCTGGCACTTCGTGGGGCAGCTGCAGTCGAACAAGGCCAGGTCGGTCGTGCGCTACGCCTCGTGGGTGCACTCCGTGGACCGCGCCTCGCTCGTCGACGCCCTCGGCCGGGCCGTGGCCCGTCACCGCGAGGCGGCCGCGGCGGGGGAGCAGGAGCCGGGCCCGTGCGCCACCGCGGACCTCGTGTGCCTGGTGCAGGTCTCCCTCGACGCCGAGGAGCACCGCGGGGGAGCCCGCCCCGAGGACGTCGTCGAGCTCGCCCGCCGGATCGAGGACACCGAGGGACTGCGCGCGGGCGGCGTCATGGCGGTGGCCCCGCTCGGGGCCGAGCCCGGGCCCGCCTTCGACCGGCTCCGGGAGGTCTCGCAGCGGCTGCAGGAGGCCCTGCCGGGGGCCAGTGCGGTCTCCGCGGGCATGAGCCAGGACCTCGAGGAGGCGGTCGCCCGGGGGGCCACGCACGTGCGCGTCGGCTCGGATATTCTCGGTCCCCGGCCGCCCGTAGGATAGCTTGGAGGACGGCCCGCACCCGGTCCCCCGACGGGCACGGCGCCGCCCAGGATCACGGTCCTTCCCCCACCGCCGACATCCGCACCGACAGACCTTCCCCAAGGAGAGCACCATGGCCGGAGCCCTGCGCCGCACCATGATCTATCTCGGCCTGGCCGAGACGGACGAGGACTACGACGACGCACCGGCCCGTGAGGAGCACTCGTCCGCGGTCGCGGTCCGCGAGGAGCCGCGGGAGGCCCGCACCCCCGAGCCGGCCGCCGCCGTCGCGACGCGGCGCCCCGCGGAGTACCGGGCCCCGGTCACCCCCATCAAGCGGGCCGGCGCCCGTTCCCGAGAGGACAGCTCGACCTTGCGCACGATCACCACGGTCCACCCCCGGTCCTACAACGACGCGAAGTCCATCGGCGAGGCCTTCCGCGAGGGCACGCCCGTCATCATGAACGTCTCCGACATGGGGGAGGCCGAGGCCAAGCGGCTCGTCGACTTCTCCGCCGGACTGGTGTTCGCGCTGCACGGGTCCATCGAGCGGGTCACCGGCAAGGTGTTCCTGCTCACCCCGTCCTACGTCGAGGTCGTGGGCCAGGCCGGCCCCGCCGAGGACGCGGAGGGGACCGACGACGACCGCGAGGACCGGGACACCCCATGAGCCTGCTGCTGTCCGTGCTGTACCTGGCCCTGCACCTCGTCTACGTGGCGCTGCTGGGCCGCCTGGTCCTGGACTGGGTGCAGATGTTCGCCCGGAACTGGCGGCCCCGCGGTGCCGCCCTCGTGGTGGCCTCGGCCGTCTACACGCTCACGGACCCCCCGATGCGCCTGCTCCGCCGCCTCGTGCCGCCGCTGCGCTTCGGCGGCGTGGCCCTGGACCTCGGCTTCCTCATCCTGATCTTCGCGGTCAGCATCGTGCAGAGCATCGTCGGCTCCCTGCTCGTCTGACCCGCCGGCCCGGCCCCGGTAGCCTGGGGACCGGGCGGACCCCCGCCGCCACCGGGCGCGCCCGTCGCCGCGCCCGCCCTTCCCGAGGAGGAGAGCCCCATGGCCCTGAGCCCCGAAGACGTCATCAACAAGCGGTTCCAGCCCACCAAGTTCCGCGAGGGCTACGACCAGGACGAGGTCGACGACTTCCTCGACGAGATCGTCGTGGAGCTGCGCCGGCTGAACCAGGAGAACGCCGACCTCAAGAAGCAGCTCGAGGCCGCGGGCCACCCCGTCGCCCCGAAGGAGGCGGCCCCCGCCGCCGCGCCCGCCGAGGAGCAGCCCCGCCCGGCCGCGGGCACCCCCGCCGCCCCGGCGGCCGATGCCGAGGAGTCCTCCGGCGCCGCGGCCGCCGCGGAGCCGGCGGCCGAGCCGGCCACCGCGGCTCCGGACGCCGCCCAGTCCGCCGCCGGCGTGCTCGCCATGGCCCAGAAGCTGCACGACGACTACGTCGCCGAGGGCACCGCCGAGCGCGACCGCCTCGTCGCGGAGGGCCGCGCCCAGGCCGAGGAGCTCGTCGAGGACGCCCGCCGCACCCGCGAGCAGACGCTGTCGGTGCTGGAGCAGGAGCAGAGCGAGCTCGAGACCCGGGTCGCCGGGCTGCGCGAGTTCGAGCAGCGCTACCGCACGGGACTGAAGGACTACATCCAGGACCAGCTGCGCGACCTCGACGCCACCCCGTCCCTCGAGCCCGAGCCGTCCGCGGAGGTCCCCGCGGACCGCGCCTGAGCCGGACCCGGCCGAGGAGACCATGACCGACCGCCCCCGGGACCCCGCGGCCCGCCCCGCGCCCGCCGCCCGCCGCGCCGTGCTGCCCCTCGCTGTCGGGGCCGCCCTGCTGGTCTACGCCCTGGACCAGCTCACCAAGTGGTGGGCCGTCGCCCAGCTCGTGCCAGGCGTGCGCGTGCCCGTCGTCGACGGGCTGCTGTGGTGGCAGTTCATCCGCAACCCCGGGGCGGCGTTCTCCCTCGGGGAGGACATCACCTGGGTGTTCACCCTCGTGATGGCGGTCGTCTCCGTCGCCGTCGCCGTCACGCTGCGCAGGGTGCGCTCCCGCGCCTGGGCCCTCGCCCTGGGGCTCGTCCTCGGCGGGGCCCTGGGCAACCTCACCGACCGGCTGCTGCGCGAGCCCGGCTTCGGCGTCGGGCACGTGGTGGACTTCATCGCCGTGCCCCGCTTCGCCATCTTCAACGTCGCCGACTGCGGCGTGGTCGTGGGCGTGGGCCTGGTCGTCCTGCTCACCCTGCTGGGCCGCGAGCTCGACGGCACGAGGACCGGGCGCGGCGCCGGGGGGACCGCGGCGCCCGGGGGCGGGCAGCCCGCCGGCGCGCCCGGGCCGGAGGAGCAGGCCCGTGGCTGAGCCCGCGCACACCGAGGAGCGCTTCACCGTCCCGGCCGAGCTCGAGGGCGCCCGGGCGGACGCCGCCGTGGCCGCCCTCACCGGCCTGTCGCGCACCGTCGCCGCGGAGCTGTGCGCCCAGGGCCGGGTGCTGCACCGGGGCCGGGCCCTGACCAAGTCCGCGCGCGTGGAGGCCTCGCAGACCCTCGTCGTGCACGTGCCCGTCCCGGAGGACCCCGGAGCGGTCGTCCCGCAGCTCGTGGAGGACTTCCGGGTGGTCCACCTCGACGACGACATCGTCGTGGTGGACAAGCCCCCGGGCGTCGCGGCCCACCCCTCGCCCGGGTGGCGGGGCCCGACCGTCGTCGGCGCCCTGGCCGGGGCCGGGATCGCGATCACCACCTCGGGCGCGCCCGAGCGGCAGGGCATCGTGCACCGGCTCGACGTCGGGACCTCCGGGCTGATGGTCGTGGCCCGCACCGAGCGCGCCTACACCCTGCTCAAGCGGGCGTTCAAGGAGCGGACGGTCACGAAGGTCTACCACACCGTGGTCCAGGGCCTGCCCGACCCCCTGCGCGGCACCGTCGACGCCCCCGTGGGCCGGCACCCCGGCTACGAGTGGCGCTTCGCGGTCGTCGAGGACGGCCGGCGTGCGGTGACCCACTACGAGGTGCTGGAGGCCTTCGGGCGCGCCGCCCTCGTGGAGGTCCACCTCGAGACCGGGCGCACCCACCAGATCCGCGTCCACTTCGCGGCCCTGCGCCACCCCTGCTGCGGGGACCTGACCTACGGCGCCGACCCGGCGCTGTCCGCCGGGCTGGGCCTGACCCGCCAGTGGCTGCACGCCCGCCGGCTGGGCTTCGAGCACCCCGGCACGGGCGAGCCGGTCGAGTACGAGAGCCCGTACCCGCCGGACCTCGCCTTCGCCCTGGAGACCCTCCGGGACGGCGGCCCCGCCTGACCCGGCGGGGCCCGGGGCCCGCCCGTGCGGGCCCCGGGCGGCGACGGCGCGGCCGGCGCGGGCCACTACACTGGTCGGGTGACGACGGCGACCGGCAAGAACAGCTTCACCCACCTGCACGTGCACACCGAGTACTCGATGCTCGACGGCGCGGCCCGCCTCGACGACCTCTTCGAGGCCTGCCACGAGCTCGGCATGACGTCCCTGGCGAGCACCGACCACGGCTACGTGTTCGGCGCCTTCGACTTCTGGGACAAGGCCCGCAACGCCGGGATCAAGCCCATCATCGGCGTCGAGGCGTACCTGACCCCGGGCACCGCCCGCGGCGACCGCACGCGCGTGAAGTTCGCCGACGGCGGGCGCGACGACGTCTCCGGCGGCGGCGCCTACACCCACATGACCCTGCTCGCGGAGACCACCGAGGGCATGCAGAACCTCTTCCGCGCCTCCTCCCTGGCCTCCCTCGAGGGCCAGCTGTACAAGCCCCGCATGGACCGGGAGCTGCTCAGCACCTACGGCAAGGGCCTGATCGCCACGACCGGCTGCCCCTCCGGGGAGGTCCAGACCCGGCTGCGCCTGGGCCAGTACCAGGAGGCCCGGGCCGCCGCGGCCGAGTTCCGCGACATCTTCGGGGCCGAGAACTTCTACTGCGAGCTCATGGACCACGGGCTCGGGATCGAGAAGCAGGTCACCTCGGACCTGCTCAGGCTCGCCAAGGACCTGCAGCTGCCGCTCGTGGCGACCAACGACCTGCACTACACCCACGCCGAGGACGCGAAGTCCCACGCGGCGCTGCTGTGCGTGCAGTCGGGCTCGACGCTGGCCGACCCCAAGCGGTTCAAGTTCGACGCCGACGAGTTCTACCTGAAGTCCCCGGCGGAGATGCGCGAGCTCTTCCGCGACTTCCCCGAGGCCTGCGACAACACCCTCGAGATCGCCGAGCGCTGCAACGTCGAGTTCGACACCTCCGCGAACTACATGCCGCGCTTCCCGGTGCCCGAGGGCGAGGACGAGGAGTCCTGGTTCGTCAAGGAGGTGCAGAAGGGCATGCACCACCGGTTCCCGGGCGGGATCCCGGAGGAGTGCCAGCGCCAGGCCGACTACGAGATCGGCATCATCGTCCAGATGGGCTTCCCCGGCTACTTCCTCGTCGTGGCCGACTTCATCAACTGGGCCAAGAACAACGGCATCCGCGTGGGCCCGGGCCGCGGGTCGGGGGCCGGCTCCATGGTCGCGTACGCGATGCGCATCACGGAGCTGAACCCGCTCGACCACGGGCTGATCTTCGAGCGCTTCCTCAACCCCGAGCGCGTGTCCATGCCCGACTTCGACGTCGACTTCGACGACCGCCGCCGCTCCGAGGTGATCCGCTACGTCACCGAGAAGTACGGCGACGAGCGGGTGGCGATGATCGTCACCTACGGCACGATCAAGGCCAAGCAGGCCCTGAAGGACTCCTCCCGCGTGCTCGGCTACCCGTTCTCCATGGGCGAGCGGCTCACCAAGGCCATGCCGCCGGACGTCATGGGCAAGGGCATCTCCCTCAAGGACGTCTACGACTCCTCCGCCAAGCGCCACGGGGAGGCCGAGGAGCTGCGCGAGATCCTGGCCGAGGACCCCGAGGCGAAGAAGATCTTCGAGACCGCCCAGGGCCTCGAAGGCCTCAAGCGCCAGTGGGGCGTGCACGCCGCCGGCGTGATCATGTCCTCGCACCCGCTCATCGACGTCATCCCGATCATGCGCCGCGAGCAGGACGGCCAGGTCATCACGCAGTTCGACTACCCCACGTGCGAGGGGCTCGGGCTGATCAAGATGGACTTCCTGGGCCTGCGCAACCTCACGATCATCTCCGACGCCCTGGAGAACATCGCGTTCAACCGGGACGGCTTCGAGCTCGACCTCGAGACCCTCGCCCTCGACGACGCCGCCTCCTACGAGCTGCTGGGGCGCGGCGACACCCTCGGGGTGTTCCAGCTCGACGGCGGGCCGATGCGCCAGCTGCTCAAGCTCATGCGCCCGGACAACTTCGAGGACATCTCGGCGGTGCTCGCCCTGTACCGGCCCGGGCCCATGGGCGTGAACTCGCACACCAACTACGCGCTGCGCAAGAACGGCCAGCAGGAGATCACCCCGATCCACCCGGAGCTCGAGGAGCCGCTCGCGGAGATCCTCGACACCACCTACGGGCTGATCGTCTACCAGGAGCAGGTCATGGCCGCGGCGCAGAAGCTGGCCAACTACTCCCTGGGCCAGGCGGACCTGCTGCGCCGGGCGATGGGCAAGAAGAAGAAGTCCGAGCTGGACAAGCAGCAGGCGGTCTTCTTCGAGGGGATGCAGGCCAACGGCTACTCCCTGGACGCCTGCCAGACGCTGTGGAACGTCCTGGAGTCCTTCTCCGACTACGCGTTCAACAAGGCCCACACCGCCGCCTACGGGCTCGTCTCCTACTGGACGGCCTACCTCAAGGCCCACTACCCGGCCGAGTACATGGCCGCGCTGCTGACCTCGGTGGGCGACGACAAGGACAAGCTCGCGCTCTACCTCAACGAGTGCCGGCGGATGGGCATCACCGTCCTGCCCCCGGACGTCAACGAGTCGGCCCTGAACTTCACCCCCGTCGGCACGGACATCCGCTTCGGCATGGGCGCGGTGCGCAACGTCGGCGCGAACGTGGTCACCGCGATGGTCGAGGCCCGCGAGGAGAAGGGGGAGTTCACCTCCTTCAACGACTTCCTGGCGAAGGTCCCGGCCGTCGTGTGCAACAAGCGCACCATCGAGTCGCTCGTAAAGGCCGGGGCCTTCGACCGCCTCGGCCACACCCGCCGGGGGCTGGTGATGTGCCACGAGGAGGCGGTCGACGCGACCGTGGCCGTCAAGCGCCAGGAGGCCGCCGGCCAGTTCGACCTGTTCGGCGGCATGGGCCTGGACGAGGACGACCCGACGGCGTCCCTGACCGTCGCGGTCCCGGAGGTGCCCGAGTGGGAGCGCAAGGACCTGCTCGCCTTCGAGCGGGAGATGCTGGGGCTCTACGTCTCCGACCACCCGCTGCGCGGGCTCGACGAGGCGCTGGGCCAGTACGCGGACACCGCGGTCCAGCCGCTGCTGGGGGAGGACGGGCGCCCCGACGGCGCCGTCGTGACGGTCGCGGGGATGATCACCTCCCTGTCGCGGCGGATCGCGAAGACCTCCGGCAACGCCTACGCCCGCGTGGAGCTCGAGGACCGCACGGGCTCGATCGAGGTGATGTTCTTCGGCAAGGCCTACGCGCCCATCGCCGGCGTGCTCGCCGAGGACCTGATCTGCGTGATCAAGGGCCGGCTGCAGCGCCGCGACGACGGCTCGGTGACCATCTCCGCCCAGGAGCTCACCGTGCCCGAGCTCAGCGCCGACGGGCACAGCGGGCCGGTGCTCATCGCGCTGCCGGAGTTCCGGGCCACCGAGGCGACCGTCAAGGAGATCGGCGCGGTCCTGCGCAACCACCGCGGCGACTCCGAGGTGCGCATCCACCTCGAGACCCGGCAGAAGGTGCAGGTGCTGCGCCTGGGACCGGACCTGCGGGTCAACCCGTCGCCGGCGCTGTTCGGCGACCTCAAGGTCCTGCTCGGACCCACCTGCCTGGAGGTCTGAGCCCGGGCCGCGGCCGCCGGCGGGACCGGGCGGCCGCGGCCCGGCCAGCGGCGGGCCGCCCCGGTGGAATACCATGGATGCCGTGACGACAGCTGAGACGACCACGACCCCGGCCCTGCGGACCATCGACCTGCGCGGACGCCACCTGTCCTGGTCGGAGCTGCGCGCGGTCGTCCCGCGGCAGAGCGCCGGCTCGCGGGCCTCCGCCGAGGAGGCCGTCGAGCAGATCCTCGCGGCCGTGCGCACCGAGGGCGCGGCCGCCCTGCGCGGCTACGCCCGCCGCTTCGACGGCGTGGAGCAGGAGCGCCTGCGCGTGGACCCGGCGGAGATCCGCCGCGCCGTCGACGCCCTCGACCCCGCGGTGCGCCGCGGCCTGGAGACCGCGATCGCGCGCACCCGGGCCTTCGCCGAGGCCCAGCGCCCGGCCGACGCCCGGCTCGAGGTCGCCCCCGGCGCCGTGCTCGTGCAGCGGTGGACCCCCGTGCGCCGCGCCGGGCTCTACGTGCCCGGCGGCCTGGCGGTCTACCCCTCCTCGGTGGTGATGAACGTCGTGCCCGCCCAGGCCGCCGGCGTGGACTCCGTGGTGCTGTGCTCCCCGCCGCAGCGCGAGTTCGGCGGGCTGCCCCACCCCACGATCCTGGCCGCCGCCGGGCTGCTGGGCGTCGAGGAGGTGTGGGCGATCGGCGGGGCGCAGTCCCTGGCCGCGATGGCCTACGGCGTGCGCGACGGCGAGGACGTCCTCGAGCCGGTCGACACCGTCACGGGCCCGGGCAACGTCTACGTCGCCACCGCCAAGCGGCTGCTGCGCTCGGTGGTGGGCGTGGACGCCGAGGCCGGGACGACCGAGATCGCCGTGCTCGCCGACGGCACCGCCGACCCCGCCTACGTGGCCGCCGACCTCATCTCCCAGGCCGAGCACGACCCCGCCGCCGGGTCCGTGCTCATCACCGACTCGCCGGAGCTCGCACGGCGGGTCGCCGCCGAGCTCGAGCGCCAGGTCCCCGCCGCGAAGCACCGCGAGCGGATCACGACCGCCCTGACCGGGCCGCAGTCGGGGGTCGTGCTCACCGACGACCTCGACGCCTCGGTGGCCGTGGCCGACGCCTACGCCGCCGAGCACCTGGAGGTCCACACCGCCGACGCCCGGGAGGTCGCGGCCCGGGTCCGCAACGCCGGGGCGATCTTCGTGGGCCCGTACAGCCCCGTCCCGCTGGGCGACTACGCCGCCGGGTCCAACCACGTGCTGCCCACCGGCGGCACCGCGGTGCACACCCAGGGGCTGTCCACCACCTCGTTCCTCAAGGCCGTGCAGGTCGTGGAGTACACCCGGGACGCGCTGGCGGAGATCGGCGAGGACATCGTGGCCGTGGCCGAGTGCGAGGACCTGCCCGCCCACGGCCGGGCCGTCACGATCCGCACCGGGGACTGATCCCGCGTGCACTGCCCCTTCTGCCGGCACACCGACTCGCGCGTCGTGGACAGCCGCACCACGGACGACGGCACCTCCATCCGCCGCCGCCGCCAGTGCGCCGAGTGCGGGCGGCGCTTCACGACGCTGGAGACCACGACCATCTCCGTGATCAAGCGCTCGGGGGTGACCGAGCCGTTCGACCGGCAGAAGATCGTCAACGGCGTGCGCAAGGCCTGCCAGGGGCGCCCGGTCAGCGAGGACGACCTCGCGATGCTCGCCCAGGAGGTCGAGGAGACGATCCGCGCGGCGGGCGCCGCCGAGATCGAGGCCCACGAGGTGGGCCTGGCGATCCTCGCGCCGCTGCGCCGCCTCGACGTGGTCGCCTACCTGCGCTTCGCGAGCGTCTACCAGGCCTTCGGCGGACTGGAGGACTTCGAGGACGCCATCGAGCTGCTGCGCGCCCAGCAGGCCGAGCACAGCGGCCAGCAGACCATCCCCGCGACCGTCGAGCCCCCGGGCGGCGGGGCGAAGAAGCGCTCCGGGCGACGGCCCCGGGCCCGCAACGGCGAGGGCCTCACGCAGCCCCGCCTGCTCTGAGCGGGCCTCGTCCTCGGCTGGAGGTTGAAGGTTTTTCGCCCCTCGAGGTCTCGACCTGAGGACGAGGTGAAGAATTCCGGCGTGTCTCTTGCCCGACGCGGGGACCGGTCGTAGAGTGGTGCTCACAACAGGCTCCCGCCGGGGCCGCGGAGGGGAAGCCGCGGCCCCGGCGGGGTTATTTCTGCCCCGGCGCCCTCCCGGGCCGGCACGGGGCGCCGCGCCCGCCGGAGGTGCTCCCGCACGACGGACGCCCGGGGTCCCACCGCAGCAGCGGTCGGACCCCGGGCGTCCCGGTGCGCGGGTGCGGCCGGGCGCTCAGCCCGCGGCGTCGTGCGGCACGAAGGCCCACAGGGCCGAGCCCACGATGCCCGCGTTGTTGCGCAGCCGGGCCACCTCCACGGGCGTGCGCAGGGAGAGGTGGGGGAGGAACTTCTCGGCCTTCTTCGACACGCCCCCGCCCACGATGAACAGGCTCGGGGTGAAGAGGAACTCCACGTGGCTGAAGTAGCGCTGCAGGCGCGTGGTCGCCCACTTCTTCCACGGCAGGTCCTCCCGCTCGCGGGCCGCGGCGGAGGCGCGGGTCTCGGCGTCGTGGCCGTCGATCTCGAGGTGGCCGAGCTCCGCGTTGGGCACGAGCTTGCCGTCCATCACGAGCGCCGAGCCGATCCCGGTGCCGAGGGTGATGACGATCACCAGGCCCTTCACGCCACGCCCGGCCCCGTAGACCGCCTCGGCGAGCCCGGCCGCGTCGGCGTCGTTGAGGGCCTCGACGGGCCGGCCCAGGCGCTCGGTCATCAGGGCGTCGACGTCGGTGCCGATCCAGGACTTGTCGATGTTCGCCGCCGAGAGCGCGACCCCGTCCTTGATGATCGCCGGGAAGACGATGCCGACCGGGGAGTCCGGCTCGGGCGCCTCCGGGCGGGACTGGAGCTCGGCCACGATCTGCGCCACGACCTCCGCCACGGCCTCGGGGGTCGCCGGCCGCGGCGTGGCGATGCGGAAGCGCTCGCCCACGAGCTCACCGGTGTCCAGGTCGACGATGCCGCCCTTGGTCCCGGTGCCCCCGAAGTCGATGCCGATCACCCGGCGGCTGGGCACGGGGACGACGGTGGTGTCTGGCGTGGTCATGGAGCGGTCCTCTCGGGGGCGGGAATTCAGGACGGCAGTCTACGGCAGGGTCAGGACGTCGGCGCCGTCCTCGGTGACCGCGAGCGTGTGCTCGAACTGGGCGGTGCGGCGGCGGTCCCGGGTGGTGACCGTCCAGTCGTCGTCCCACTGCTCCCACTGCACGGTGCCCAGGGTCAGCATGGGCTCGATGGTGAAGACCATGCCGGGGACCATGACCGTCGCGTAGGAGGGCGCGGCGTCGTAGTGCGGGACGATCAGCCCGGAGTGGAACTCGCGGCCGACCCCGTGGCCGGTGAAGTCGCGCACCACCCCGTAGCCGAAGCGCTGGGCGTACTTCTCGATCACGCGGCCCACGACGTTGATCTCCCGGCCGGGGCGCACGGCCCGGACGGCCCGCTGCAGCGCCTCCTCGGTGCGCTCCACGAGCAGCCGGGACTGCTCGTCGACCTCGCCCACCAGCAGCGTGCGGTTCGTGTCGCCGTGGAAGCCGTCCTTGTACGCGGTCACGTCGAGGTTGACGATGTCGCCGTCCTCGAGGACCGTCGAGTCCGGGATGCCGTGGCAGATGACCTCGTTGAGGGAGGTGCAGATCGACTTCGGGAACCCGCGGTAGCCCAGGGGCGAGGGGTAGGCGCCGTGGTCGCAGAGGTACTCGTGGGCGATCCGGTCGAGCTCGTCCGTGGTGGTCCCGGGCACGGCGGCGCGCCCGGCCTCCTGCAGCGCGCGGGCGGCGATCCGCCCGGCGGCCCGGATCCGCTCGACGTCCTCGGGGGAGTAGACGTCCCCGGACCGTCCCTCGTCCGGCTCCGCGCGCCCGACGTACTCGGGGCGGGGGATGGCGGGCGGCACGGGGCGGGCGGGGCCCACGGTGCCGGGGGCGAGGGTGCCGAGCGGTGCGGCGCCGGCGGCGGGAGCGGGGCTGTTGTGCGAGGGCACGGGGGACTGGACCTCCTGGATCGGGACCGCCCGGCCCCGTCGGTGCGGGTCCGGGCCTAGGATCTACCCTAACGCGCCGGGGCGCCGAGCAGCCCGGGCGCCCGAGACGAGGAGGCGGCATGAGCGAGTACTGGTTCAACCTCTACACCAAGCAGGTGGAGGAGGGCCCGCAGTCCGACTACCGCAAGCTCCTGGGGCCCTACGCGACCCGGCAGGAGGCCGAGAACGCGCTGCGGCTGGCCGCCGAGCGCACCCGCCGCTGGGACGAGGAGGACGAGGCCTACCGCGAGGGGTGAGCCTCCCGGCTCAGAAGCCGTGCTCGGGGGCCGGGAAGCGGCCCTCGCGCACGTCCTCGACGTAGCGGCCCACGGCCTCGGTGACGACCCCGTGCAGGTCCGCGTAGCGGCGCACGAAGCGCGGCATCCGCCCCTGGCGCAGGCCCAGCATGTCCTGCCACACCAGCACCTGGCCCGTCGTCGTCGCCCCCGCGCCGATGCCCACGGTCGGCACGTGCACGGCGGCGTCCACGGCCGCGGCCGCCTCGGCCGGGACCATCTCCATCAGCACGGCGAAGGCCCCGGCCTCCTGCAGGGCCAGGGCGTCCTCGACGAGCGCCCGCCCGGCCTCGCCGCGGCCCTGCACCCGGTAGCCGCCCAGGGCGTGCTCGCTCTGCGGGGTGAAGCCGATGTGCGCCACGACCGGGGCCCCCGCCTGCGTCATCGCCCGCACGTGCGGGGCGAACCACGCCCCGCCCTCGACCTTGACGGCGTGCGCGCCGCCCTCCTTCAGGAACCGCACGGCGGTGCCGACCGCCTGCTCCGGGGAGGCCTCGTAGGAGCCGAAGGGCAGGTCGACGACGACGAGCGCCCGCTGCGCCGCCCCGGCGACCGCCCGGCACAGGGGCAGCAGCTCCCCGACCGTCACCGGCAGGGTCGTCGCGTGGCCCAGCACGGTGTTGCCCGCCGAGTCCCCCACGAGCAGCACGTCGACGCCGGCGGCGTCGAAGACCGCGGCGGTGAGCGCGTCGTAGCACGTGAGCATGGCGAACCGCTGCCCGCGCCGCTTCGCCTCGCGCAGGTGGTGGGTGCGGACCCGGCGCACGTCGAGCGCGCCGGTCGCCGGGCGGGGGCCGTCCTGGGGCTGCTGGGTCATGCGCCCAGCCTATCGGGCGCGCCCGTGCCCCCGGGCCCGTCCCGGCGGCGCGTTAGAGTGGGCGGGACAGCCATGTCCCCGGTTCCCCGGCCCCCGCGAGCGGCCGGGGCGGGCCGGGGGAGACGACGAGGGAAGAGGACCATGGACCGTCAGCAGGAGTTCGTGCTCAGGACCATCGAGGAGCGCGACGTCCGCTTCGTCCGCATGTGGTTCACCGACGTCGTGGGCGCCCTGAAGTCCGTCGCGCTCGCGCCCGCCGAGGTGGAGGCCGCCTTCGAGGAGGGCCTGGGCTTCGACGGCTCCTCCATCGAGGGGCTCTCCCGCGTGTCGGAGTCCGACATGCTCCTGCAGCCGGACCCCTCCACGTTCCAGATCCTGCCGTGGCGCGGGGAGACGGAGCCGACGGCCCGAATGTTCTGCAACATCCTCACCCCCGACGGCGAGCCGTCCTCCTCGGACCCGCGCGGCGTGCTGGGCCGGGTGCTGGAGAAGGCCTCGGACATGGGCTTCACCTGCTACACGGCCCCCGAGATCGAGTTCTATCTGCTGAAGTCCGACCAGCTCGACGCCGAGGGCGAGCCCGTGCCGGTGGACCACGAGGGCTACTTCGACCACGTCCCCGGCGGGGTGGTCCAGGACTTCCGCCGCAAGGCCGTCGCGATGCTCGAGGCCGTGGGGATCTCCGTGGAGTTCTCCCACCACGAGGCCGGTCCCGGGCAGAACGAGATCGACCTGCGCTACGCCGACGCCCTGCAGACGGCCGACAACATCATGACCTTCCGCACGGTCGTGAAGGAGGTCGCGCTCTCCCAGGGCCTCTACGCGACCTTCATGCCCAAGCCCTTCACGGAGCACCCCGGCTCGGGGATGCACACCCACTTCTCGCTGTTCGAGGGCGACACCAACGCGTTCTTCGAGGCGGGCGCGGAGTTCCGGCTCTCCCGCACGGCCCGGCACTTCATCGCGGGGCTGCTGCGCCACGCCCCGGAGTTCACCTCGATCACCAACCAGTTCGTGAACTCCTACAAGCGGCTCTGGGGCGGCGGGGAGGCCCCCTCCTACCTGTCCTGGGGGCACAACAACCGCTCCGCGCTGGTGCGGGTGCCGCTGTCGAAGCCCGACAAGGTCCAGGCGGCGCGCGTGGAGTACCGCGGGATCGACTCCGCCACCAACCCCTACCTCTCCTACGCGGTGCTGCTCGCCGCCGGGCTCAAGGGCATCGAGAACGAGTACGAGCTGCCGCCGGCCGAGCTGGACGACATCGCCGCCATGAGCTCCGCGGAGCGCCGCGCGCTGGGCCACAACCCGCTGCCCTCGAGCCTCTACGACGCGATCCGCGAGACCGAGGACTCCGAGTTCATGGCGGAGCTGCTGGGCGAGCGGGTCTTCGAGCACTTCCTGCGCAACAAGCGCCGCGACTGGAACGACTACCGGCGGGTCGTGACGCACTTCGAGCTCAAGAACAACCTCGGCATCCTCTGAGCCGCGGACGGAGCGGGCCATGACGCAGTCCCCCCAGTCCCGCGGCACGGCCGCACCCGTCCCCGCGAGCCGGCTCATCCGCGTGGGCTTCGCGAACCTGGAGAAGGCCCAGCGCTGGCTGGGCTTCCGCGAGCTCGCGGACGTGGACCGCGAGCGCCTCCTCGAGGGCCTGGCGCTCGCGGCCTCCCCGGACACCGCCCTGCGCCAGACCGTGCGCCTGCTCGAGCGGGTCCCGGACCTGGCGCGGCGCGTCGACGCCGGGCCGGAGGCCTCCGCCACGATGTTCCGCCTGCTGGGCGCCTCCGAGGCGCTCGGGGAGTTCCTGCTGCGCCGCCCGGAGCACCTCGACGTGCTCGACGAGCCCGCCGCCGCGGAGCCGGAGGAGATCCCGGCCGAGCAGTTCCGCACGGCGCTGCTGGAGGCCGTCGGCGCCGACCCCGGGGCCGCCACCCCCGTGGCGGCGGACACCGGCGAGACCGCGCGCACCGCCCTGCGCACCGCCTACCGGAGGGGGCTGGCCCGCGTGGCGGTCCGGGACCTGGGCGCCGCCCGCCCGGTCGAGCACATGCCCGCCGTCGGGCGCCAGCTGGCCGACCTCGCCGCCGCGGCCCTGGAGGCCGGGCTCGCCGTGGCCCGGGCGGAGGCCGCCGAGACGTGGGATCCGGGCACCGTCGAGCGGGTCCGGCTCGCCGTGATCGGGATGGGCAAGTGCGGGGCCCGGGAGCTGAACTACGTCTCCGACGTCGACGTCGTGCACGTGATGGACGTGGCCGACCCGGACGGCGCCCCGCCGCTGGACCCCGCGGAGGCGACCGCGGTGGCCACGGCCCTGGCCAGCGGCACCGCCCGGGCCGTCATGGCCCGCGGCGAGGAGCCGCCGCTGTGGGAGGTCGACGCGAACCTGCGCCCCGAGGGCAGGGACGGCCCGCTCGTGCGCACCCTCGACTCGCACGTGCGCTACTACGAGCGCTGGGCGCAGTCCTGGGAGTTCCAGGCGCTGCTCAAGGCCCGCCCCGTGGCCGGGGACCCCGACCTGGGCCGGGCCTACCGGGAGGCGATCGACCCGTTCGTGTGGCGCAGCTCGGCACGGGAGAACTTCGTCGAGTCCGTCCAGGCGATGCGCCGGCGGGTGACGGAGAACATCCCCGACGCCGAGCGGGACCGCCAGCTCAAGCTCGGGCCCGGGGGGCTGCGCGACGTCGAGTTCACCGTCCAGCTCCTGCAGCTCGTGCACGGGCGCACGGACGAGCGGGTGCGCACCCGCGCCACCACCGAGGCGCTCGCGCTGCTGTCCGAGGGTGGCTACATCAGCCGCCGCGACAGCGAGCAGTTCGGCGCCGACTACCGGTGGCTGCGGCTGCTCGAGCACCGCATCCAGCTCTTCCGGCTGCGCCGCACCCACCTCGTGCCCCGGGACGAGGAGGAGCTGACCGTGCTCGCCCGCTCGGTGCGGGGGGCGGGGGACACGTCCCTGCCCACGGGGGAGGCGCTGCTCGAGCAGTGGCGGCGGGTCAAGCGCGCGGTGCGGGGGATGCACGAGCGGATCTTCTACCGGCCGCTGCTCGCCGCCCTCGCCCACCTGCCCGAGGCGGGGACCACGCTCTCGCCCGAGTCGGTGCGCGACCGCCTCGCCGCCCTCGGCTACCGCGACCCCCGCGCCGCCGTGCGCCACATCGAGGCCCTCACCCGCGGGGTCAGCCGCCGCGCCGAGATCCTGCGCACGCTGCTGCCCGTGCTCCTGGGCTGGTTCGCGGACGGGGTCGACGCCGACGCCGGGCTGCTGGGCTTCCGCCGGCTCGCGGAGTCCCTGGGCACCTCGCCGTGGTTCCTGCGCCTGCTGCGCGACTCCAACGCCGCCGCCGAGCGGCTGTGCCACATCCTCTCCAGCTCCCGCTACGTCACCGACCTGCTGGAGAACTCCCCCGAGGCCACGGCGTGGCTGGGCCACGACGACGACCTGCGCCCGCCGTCCTTCGAGGCGCTGTGGGCGGAGATCCGGGCCCAGATGTCCCGCCACCCCGAGTCCGCGGAGGCGGTGCGCATGGTCCGGCTGCTGCGCCGGCGCGAAGAGCTGCGGATCGCCCTCGCCGACACCTCGGGCCTGCTCGACGTCGAGGAGGTTGTGGCGGCGCTGTCCGCCGTCGACCACGCCTGCATCCTCGGCGCCCTGCACGTCGCCGAGCGCGAGGTCCACGGGCGGGAGGGCCGCCTCGCCGAGGTCCTCGTCGTCGCCATGGGCCGCCAGGGCGGGCGCGAGACCGGCTACGGCTCCGACGCGGACGTCGTCTACGTGTACGGCCCGGTCGACGGCGCCGACGACGACGCGGCCCGCCGGCAGGCCGAGACGCTGCTGCAGCGCATGGTGCAGCTGCTCAAGGCCCCGTGCTCGCCGCCGATCGTCGCCGAGCGCGTCCTGGAGATCGACAACGACCTGCGCCCCGAGGGCCGCCAGGGGCCGATGGTGCGCTCGGTGAGCTCCTACGCCGAGTACTACGCCCGGTGGGCGGAGACGTGGGAGTTCCAGGCCCTCACCCGCGCCCTGCCCGTGGCCGGCAGCGACGCGCTCGCGGAGGCCTTCCGCCGGGTGATCGACCCCCACCGCTACCCGAGCGCGTTCACGGAGCGGCAGGTGCTGGAGATCCGCCGGATGAAGGCCCGGGTGGAGAACGAGCGCATGCCCCGCGGTGCCGACCCGGCCCGGCACGTGAAGCTGGGCCGCGGCGGCCTCTCGGACGTGGAGTGGCTCGTGCAGCTGCTGCAGCTGCAGCACGGCCACGAGGTCGAGGGGCTGCGCACCACGAGCACCCTCGGTGCCCTGCGCGCGGCCGAGCAGGAGGGGCTGCTGCGCCCCGAGGACGCCGCGGCGCTCGAGGCCGCCTGGCGGCTGGCCACGGCCGTGCGCAACGGGACCGTGCTGCGCACCGGGCGCCGCTCGGACGTGCTGCCCGCCAAGCGCGGGGACCTCGAGGCGGTCTCGCGCTGGTGCGGCTATCCCCACGGCGCGGCCGGGCGCTTCGAGGAGGACTACCTGCGCACGACCCGCCACGCGCGGGCCGTGTTCGAGCGGCTCTTCTACGGGACCTGAGCCCGCACCGGCCCGCCGGTGTCGCCGCACGCGCAGGGCCCCGGATCCGCACGGATCCGGGGCCCTGCGCGTGCGGCGATCAGACGCCGTAGTACATCGAGAACTCCAGCGGGTGCGGGACCACGGCCAGCGGCAGCAGCTCGTTCTCGCGCTTGTACGCGATCCACGTCTCGATCAGGTCCTCGGTGAAGACGTCACCGGCGAGCAGGAACTCGTGGTCCTCCTCGAGCGCCTGCAGGGCCTCCTCGAGCGTGCCCGGGGCCTTCTTGATGTCCTTGGCCTCCTCCCACGGCAGCTCGTAGAGGTCCTTGTCGATCGGGTCGGCCGGCTCGATGCGGTTGCGGATCCCGTCCAGGCCCGCCATCAGCTGCGCGGCGAAGGCGAGGTAGGGGTTGCACGAGGGGTCCGGGGCGCGGAACTCGAGGCGCTTGGCCTTCGGGTTCGTGCCGGTGATCGGGATGCGGATCCCGGCCGAGCGGTTGCCCTGGGAGTAGACCATGTTGACCGGCGCCTCGAAGCCCTTCACGAGGCGGCGGTAGGAGTTCACGGTCGGGTTGGTGAACGCGAGCACCGCCGAGGAGTGCTCCAGCAGCCCGCCGATGTACCAGCGGGCCAGGTCCGAGAGCCCGGCGTAGCCCTTCTCGTCGTAGAACAGCGGCTCGCCGCCCTTCCACAGCGACTGGTGGCAGTGCATGCCGGAGCCGTTGTCGTTGAACACCGGCTTGGGCATGAAGGTCGCGGACTTGCCGAAGGCGTCGGCGGTGTTCTTGATGACGTACTTGAACTTCAGCAGGTCGTCGGCGGCCCTGGTGAGGGTGTTGAAGCGGTAGTTGATCTCCGCCTGGCCCGGGGCGCCGACCTCGTGGTGGGAGCGCTCGACCTCGAGGCCGACCTCGTCCATGGCCACGCACATCGCGTCGCGCAGGTCCGCCTGCTTGTCCACCGGGGAGACGGGGAAGTAGCCGCCCTTGGTGGCGGTCTTGTTGCCGAGGTTGCCGCCCTCCTCCGTGCGGCCGGTGTTCCACGGCGCCTCGTCGGAGTCGATGGCGTAGAAGGAGCCCTGCGGCTGGACGTCGTAGCGGACGTCCTCGAAGATGAAGAACTCCGCCTCGGAGGCGAAGTTCGCCACGTCGGCGATGCCGGTGGAGGCCATGTAGGCCTCGGCCCGCTCGGCGACCCCGCGCGGGTCGCGGTGGTAGGGCTCCCCGGTGCGCGGGTTGACGATCGAGCAGGTGACCACGAGGGTCTTCTCGACGCGGAAGGGGTCCACGAACGCGGAGGACGGGTCCGGGATGAGCTGCATGTCGGACTCGGCGATGCCCTGGAAGCCGCGGATGGAGGAGCCGTCGAACAGCTGGCCGTGCTCGAAGAAGTCGCCGTCCACCGACTTGGCCGGGAGGTTGAAGTGCTGCTGCACGCCGGGCAGGTCCGTGAACCGGATGTCGACGAAGACGATCTCCTCGTCCTTGATGAACGCGAGGACTTCCTCGGGTGTCTGGAACATCTGCTGTTCTCCTTGGTAGGTGGGCGGGACGGCCGTGCCGCAGCGTCGTGCGGCGTCCTCTTCCGCTGTCCACGCTACGGAGGGGCCATTAAGCGACCGTGTCCCTGGTGTTTCCGCGGTGTTACGCCCAGCGGGGAGGAGCGCCGGCTCCGACCAGTCTAGGCGAGGCCGGCCGCGCGCCGGGCGGGCGATACGCTGGGGTCCATGATCGACAGACGTGACCTGGGCTCCTGGCTCGAGGGCCCGCGCACCCGCGGCGGGCATCCCGGGGAGCGCCTCGGACGGCCCGCGCAGGGCCCGGGCTCGGTGGGGCGGCCGGGACGCCGGCTCGTGGCACTGGTCGTGGACTGGTACCTGTGCTGGGCGCTGGCCCAGTGGCTGCTGCCCGGGTGGAACGACCACGGCCTCGTCACGGTCGGGGTGCTGCTGGTGCTCAACGTCCTGGCCGTGGGGGCCACCGGTCACACCCCGGGGCACCTGCTCACGGGGCTGCAGGTGCAGACCCTCGAGGGACGCCCGGCGGGCTTCGCCCGGGCCGTGGTGCGCGCGGTGCTGCTGTGCCTCGTGATCCCCGCAGTGGTCTTCGACGCCGACCAGCGGGGCCTGCACGACCGCGCCGCCGGGACCCTGCTGGTGCGGGTGCGCTGAGCCGGCACCGGGGACGCCGCCCGCGTCCGCGCCGCGCGCACGCCGGTCGCGGGGCCGGCGACGACGGACGGAGGCGCCCCTCGGCGAGGAGCGCCTCCGTCCGTCGTCGCGGACCGGGTCAGCGGCCGCGCATGGCCCGCCGGTCGGGGCGGGCGCGCATGGGGTCGACCCCCTTGGGGATGGGCAGGCGGTTGCCCAGGGTGCTGATCCGCCGGTGCACGGTCTGCACCTCCTGCTTGGTGAGCTTCGTCTCGAGCTTGTTCATCCGCTTGGACAGCTCACGCAGGGGCACCTGGCCCTCGCCCTTGCCGGTCTTCAGGACGTGGATCGGCACGTTCTGGATGACGGGACCGATCCGGCGCCGCTCCTTGGTCACGAGCTTGTCGACCCGGCCCGACGGGCCCTCGGTGACGAGCACGACCCCCGGGCGGCCCACGGCGCGGAAGACCAGGTCGCGGGTGCGCGGGTCCATGGCGGCGGGCTGGTCCTCGACGATCCACCCGCGGCGCAGGGAGGACAGGGCCGCGCCGGCCGCCCCGGGCTGGTCCTCGATCCGGGCGAACGCGGCGCGCTCGGCCCGGCGGGAGAGGAAGAAGGACGCGGAGAGCACGGCGAAGGGCAGGCCGATCAGCAGCCACGTGATCCAGTTGCCGGTGAGCAGGCCGATCAGCAGGAACACGGCCAGCACGGCGAGGCCGATGAGCAGCATCCACCAGCCGATGTTCGGCTCGGTCTCCCTGGTCATCCGGAAGACCTGCTTGATCTGGCCGAGGAACCCCGGGCCCTTGGCGGCCCGGCGCCGCTGCTTCTCCTCGCGGCGCTGCTCCCGGGACGGCTTCCCGGCGGGCTGACCGCCCGGTCTCCCGGCGGAGGCGGCGCGCGACTTGGCGGTGGAGGGTGACACGGTGGGACCTCGTCTGTGTGGTGCGGGCGGGACATCCGGGACGCCGGGGGAGGTGCCGGGGGCACGTCCGCAGCGGCGGTCCGGCGTCCAGTCTAGCCGGTGGCGCGGCCCCCGGCCCGCTCAGCCCAGGCGCTCGACGAGGGAGGACGCCTCCTGCGAGGCGCTGCCGGTGTCCTCGATGTGCGCGAGGTGGGTGGGGATCTCCCGGCCGGACTTCTCCATGGCGCGGGCCCACAGCCGGCCGGCGCGGTAGGAGGAGCGGACCATGGGCCCGGCCATCACGCCGAGGAACCCGATCTCCTCGGCCACCTGCGAGAGCTCCACGAACTCCTCCGGCTTCACCCACCGGTCGATCGGGTGGAAGAGCGGGGAGGGCCGCAGGTACTGGGTGAGGGTGATGATGTCGCACCCGGCGTCGTGCAGGTCGCACAGCGCCTCGTGGATCTCCTCGTTGGTCTCGCCCATGCCGAGGATCAGGTTCGACTTGGTGATCATCCCCGCCTCCTTGCCCTGGGTGATGACGTCGAGGGAGCGCTCGTAGGTGAACGCGGGGCGGATCTGGCGGAAGATCCGCGGGACCGTCTCGACGTTGTGCGCGTAGACCTCGGGCCCGGCGTCGACGATCTGCTGCAGCCGGTCCGGCTTGCCCTGGAAGTCGGGGATGAGGATCTCCACCCCGGTGTTCGGGTTCAGCGTGTGGATCGCCCGGATCGTCTCGGCGTAGAGCCAGGCGCCGCCGTCGTCGAGGTCGTCGCGGGCCACGCCCGTGACGGTCGCGTAGCGCAGCCCCAGCTCCTTGACGGACTCCGCGACCTTGCGGGGCTCCGTGACGTCGAGCAGGTCCGGCTTGCCGGTGGCGATGTCGCAGAAGTCGCAGCGGCGCGTGCACTTGGAGCCGCCGATCAGGAACGTCGCCTCGCGGTCCTCCCAGCACTCGTAGATGTTGGGACAGCCCGCCTCCTCGCAGACCGTGTGCAGGCCCTTGCCGCGGGCGAGCGACTTCAGCTCCTGGAACTCCGGGCCCATGCGGGCGGTGTTCTTCAGCCAGGAGGGCTTCTTCTCGATCGGCGTCTGGGCGTTGCGCGCCTCGACGCGCAGCAGGCGGCGGCCCTCGGGGGCAACGGTCATGGTCGGTCTCCTAGGTCGGGGTCTCGACGGCGGGCACCCGGACCCCTCTCTGCGGGGCCCGGTGCGGATCAGCCGACGGCGGTGGGCCGCGGCAGCGGGGCGGGTGCGCCCGCGGGGGTGAACTGTTCGCACAACTCGGCGGCGCGGGCGGAAAATTCCTGCTCGACGCGCCCGACCACGTCCGCGGGGGTCACGAGCCGGCCGGTCTCGGCCGAGATGCTGGTGACCGAGGCGTCCGTGATCCCGCACGGGATGATCTTGCCGAACGGGCGCAGGTCGTTGGAGCAGTTGAGCGCGAAGCCGTGCATGGTCGCCCGGCGGGAGACCTGCACGCCGATCGCGGCGATCTTCCGGTCGGGGCCGCGCTCGTCGGCGAGCACCCACGCGCCGGAGCGGCCCTCCACGGTGGTGGCGGCCACGCCCAGGTCGGCGAGCACGGCCACGAGTACCTGCTCCAGCTGACGCACGAAGCGCACGACATCGATCGGGACGGGCAGCCGCACGATCGGGTAGCCGATCAGCATCCCGGGCCCGTGGTAGGTCAGCTTGCCGCCGCGGCCGATCGGGACGACCTCGGTGCCGTCGTAGGGGTACTCGTGCGGCTCGGTGCGGCGGCCCGCCGTGTAGACCGGCGGGTGCTCCAGCAGCAGCAGGGTGTTGTCCCGCTCGCCGGCCACGACCCGGCGGTGGACCTCCTGCTGCAGCTCCAGGGCCGCCCGGTAGTCGACGAGGTCGGGGGCGAACCCGACGCGGTGGAAGGTGAGGGACATGGGCCCAGCCTATCGCGGTGCACCGACGGGCCCGGACCCCGTGACGGCTGTGGACAGCGCCCCCGCGCCGACCCGGCGGCGGGGCATGGTGGTCCCGTGCAGCGGAGCAGGGGACAGGACGAGCAGCAGGACCCGGGCCTGGTCGCGGGCCCGGCCCGCCGGGCGGAGGGCGGGCGGACGGACGGGGGGCGCCGGCCCGCGGCCCAGCGCGGCCGGTCCACGGGGGCCGGCGGGACCGGCGGGGCCACGCCGCGGGCCCGGCTCGCGGCCGCGACCGCGGGGGAGCCCGTGGCCCCGCCCGGCCGGCAGGCCCGGCCACGGCCCGCCGACCGGCCGGGCACCTCCGGCCCCGGCGGGCCCGCCGCCGGGGGAGGCGTGCCGGGCCCGGGGCACGGGCACGGGGGTGCAGCGGCCGGGGACCCCCCGGAGGACGGCGGCGCGCTCCCGCCCCCGGTGCTGGCCCCGGAGGAGGGCCTGATGCCCGTGCGCGCCCTCGGCGCCCGGACCTGGCTGGTCCGGGAGACCCGCGCCGGCGAGCCGTTCGTGCTGCGCCGGTGCGCCGGTGCGGACGGCGCGGCCGCGGCCCGGGCGGCCGCCGTGCAGCTGGCGCGGCGGGAGCTGCCCGGCCTGGTCCGCCTGCACGCCCTGGCGGGCCCGGCCGGCCGTCCCGCGGGTCTCGTCGAGGAGCACGTGGCCGGTGGTTCCCTCGAGCAGCGCGTGCGCGCGGACGGCCCGCTCGACCCCGGTGCGGCCGCCGCGCTGCTCCGCGGGGCGGCGGCCGGGCTCGCCGCCCTGCACGGGCTGGGCTGGCGGCACGGGCGCCTCACCCCGGCGCGGGTGCTGCTGCGCGGGCCCGGCGCGGAGGGGGCGGTCCTCACCGGGGCCGGGCTCCCGCCCGGTACCGAGGGACCGGGCCCGGCCGAGGACGTGCGCGCCCTCGGCGCGCTCGTGTGGTGGGCCATGACCGGTCGGTGGCCCCGGCAGGGGGCCGGCCGTCCGCCGCTGGGGCTGCTCTGCCCCGGGTCCGGGCCGGAGCTGGCCGCCGCGGTCGAGGCGGCGCTCGCCGAGGACGCCGGACGGCGCCCCACGGCCGCCGAGCTGGCGGAGCGGACGGCCGTTCCGTCGGGGTCGGGCGGCGCCGAGGGACCCGTCTCCGACGGGAGGGCCGCACGGGCGACCGGCGCGCCGCCGGTCCCCGGGATCGCCCCCGTCGACGGTCCCGAGCCGGCCGCCGGCAGGGCTCCGGCGGACGGGTCCGCGCCGGTCCCCGGACCCGGTGACCACGACGGCGCGTCCGGGCGGCGCCGGGCGGGCGGCGCCGCGGGCTCCCGGCCGATGCGCCGGCGCCCGGCGGAACGCCCCGGGAGCCGGGTGCGGCGGCCCGGGCCGGGACGGGACGGGAACCGGCCGGTCCCGGCACGGGTGGCGACGCACCTGCTCGCCCCGGCGGCGGCGCTGCTGACCGGCTGGCTGCTGTTCGGGGCGCTGGTGCCGGCGCCGCCGGGAGACTCCGGGCCCGCGGCGGAGCCCGTGCCGGCGGCCGGACCGCTGCGGCTCATGGGCGGTGCCGGGGCGGCCGGGGGCCCGGCCGCCCCGGCACCGGCGGCGGAGGCCACCGGGGACCCGGCCGAGGCCCTGGCCGACCTGGTGCGGCTGCGGGGACGGGCGCTGCGCACCGGGGACGCGGCCCTTCTCGAGCGCGTCCACGCCGCCGGGGGCCCAGGCCTCGCGGCCGACCGGCGGCTCGTCGAGGAGCTGGCCCGCCGCGGCACGGACCCGTTCGCCGCCCTCGAGCTCACGGCGGAGCGGATCCGTCCCCTGCCCGGGACCGGCGGCCCGGGCACGGCCGCCTTCCGGGCCCGGGTGCGCGCGGAGGGCTGGCGCGCCCCGCGGGATCCCGGTTCCGCGGTCGTGCCCGCCGGGGACGGCTGGGCCCAGGACGTCGAGGTGCGGCTGGTGGACGACGGCGCCGGCTGGCGGCTCGCGGAGGTCGCCCCCGTGCACCCCGCGGACCGGGACGACGCCGGCCCCCGGCGCTGACGGACAGCACCGGGGGCCGGGACGGGGGCGGGAGGGTCTACCAGAGGGTGGCCACCGCCATGTTGATCAGTGCCGATCCGCCCACGGCGTGGGCCAGGCCCGTGGAGACGGGCTGCCCGCGCTTCGTCCGGCGCTGGCCGACGAACGCGGCGATCGCGACGGCGAGGGCGATCAGCAGCTTCACCGCGACCTTGGCGTGGTTGACCGGGTCCTCGCCCATCTCGTGGATGCCGACCAGGAGCAGCCCCGTGATCAGGCTCAGCAGCGACGCGTGGAACTGGCCCGGCGAGACGGTGGGGCGCTTCATGGTGTAGATCCACGTGCCCACGATGATGGCGGCGCCGACGAGGTGCAGGAGGACGAGGAGACCGGTCACGAAAGTCATGCACCGAGCCTATCGGAGCCCCCTCCCGGGGACGCCCGGAGGGCGTGCCCCTGTGATCAGGAACACGCCCTCCGGCGGTGTGCGCTCAGCGCGCGGGGGTGCGCACGGCCGTCAGAGCCCGACCTCCGACTCGAAGCGGCCCTCCTCCAGGCGCGCCTTCAGCGCCTGGAGGAAGCGGCCGGCGTCGGCGCCGTCGACCAGGCGGTGGTCGTAGGTCAGCGACAGGTAGCACATCCGGCGGATGGCGATGGTGTCGTTGCCGTCGGCGTCGGAGACCACCATGGGCCGCTTCACGATCGAGCCCGTGCCGAGGATCGCGACCTGCGGCTGGTTGATGATCGGGGTGTCGAACAGGGCGCCGAAGGAGCCCAGGTTCGTGATCGTGAAGGTCCCGCCGGTCAGGTCGTCCGGCGTGATGTTGCCCTCCTTGGCCCGCGAGCCCAGGTCGGCGATCTGCTTGGCCAGGCCGCCGAGGTTGAGGTCGCCCGCGTCCTTGATCACCGGCACGAGCAGGCCCTTGGGCGTGTCCACGGCGATCGCGATGTTCTCGGAGGCGTTGTAGACGATCTCCTTCTCGGCCTCGCGGAAGGTGGCGTTGAGCTTCGGGTGCGCCTGCAGCGCCTCCGCCACCGCCTTCGCGAAGAACGGCAGGTAGGTCAGCTTCGCGCCCTCGCGCTCCTGGAATCTCGTCTTCGCCCGGTCGCGCAGCACGGCCACGCGGGTCATGTCGACCTCCGTGACCTGGGTCAGCTGCGCCGACTCCTGCAGGGACTCGCGCATGCGCTGGGCGATGGTGAGCCGGATGCGCGGTGCCTTCTCCGTGGTGCCGCGCTTGGCGTCCGGCTGCGGCGCCGCCCGGGGGGCGGACGGGGCCGACGGCGCGGCCTGCTGCTCCTCGGCGGCCGGGGCCGCGCCCTTCTTCTTCTCCTCGGCGGCGGCCAGCACGTCCTGCTTGCGGATCCGTCCGCCCACGCCGGTGCCGGTGAGCGTCGAGAGGTCGATGCCCTCCTTCTTGGCCAGCTTGCGCACGAGCGGGGTGACGTAGGGCGAGCCGTCGCCGGAACCGGCGGCGTCGGTGCGGGCGCCGTCGCGCTCGCCGGCCGGGCGCTGCTCCTCGTCGCCGGTCTCGGCGACCGCGGGCTCCTCGGTGCGCACGAGCGCCTCGTCGCGGGACGGGGCGGGCTCGGGCGCGCCGGCGGCACTGCCCTCGTAGCCCTCGGCACCGCCCTCGGCACCGCCCTCGGCGCCGGCCGGGGAGGTCCCGGCCTGCTCGGCGGCGGGCTGCTCGGAGGGCTTCTCCTCCCGGGCCGGGGCCTGCCCGGAGCCGATCACGGCCAGGACCTGGCCGACCTCGGCGTCCTCGTCCTCCTGCACGCGGATCTCCAGCAGGGTGCCGGCCACGGGGGAGGGGACCTCGGTGTCGACCTTGTCGGTGGAGACCTCCAGCAGCGGCTCGTCGACGGCGACCTCGTCGCCGACCTGCTTGAGCCAGCGGGTCACGGTGCCCTCGGTCACGGACTCGCCCAGGGCGGGGAGGGTGATCTCGGTGCCCTCGCCCGACTGCCGGGTGTCGGCCGTGGGCTTCTCGGCCGGGGCCTGCTCCGCCTCCTCGGCCGCCTCCCCGGTGTCCTCGGGGGCGGAGGCCTCGGTCGCGGCGTCCTCGGCCTGCTCGGCGGCGGGCTGCTCGGAGGGCTTCTCCTCCCGGGCCGGGGCCTGCCCGGAGCCGATCACGGCCAGGACCTGGCCGACCTCGGCGTCCTCGTCCTCCTGCACGCGGATCTCCAGCAGGGTGCCGGCCACGGGGGAGGGGACCTCGGTGTCGACCTTGTCGGTGGAGACCTCCAGCAGCGGCTCGTCGACGGCGACCTCGTCGCCGACCTGCTTGAGCCAGCGGGTCACGGTGCCCTCGGTCACGGACTCGCCCAGGGCGGGGAGGGTGATCTCGGTGCCCTCGCCCGACTGCCGGGTGTCGGCCGTGGGCTTCTCGGCCGGGGCCTGCTCCGCCTCCTCGGCCGCCTCCCCGGTGTCCTCGGGGGCGGAGGCCTCGGTCGCGGCGTCCTCGGCCTGCTCGGCGGCGGGCTGCTCGGAGGGCTTCTCCTCCCGGGCCGGGGCCTGCCCGGAGCCGATCACGGCCAGGACCTGGCCGACCTCGGCGTCCTCGTCCTCCTGCACGCGGATCTCCAGCAGGGTGCCGGCCACGGGGGAGGGGACCTCGGTGTCGACCTTGTCGGTGGAGACCTCCAGCAGCGGCTCGTCGACGGCGACCTCGTCGCCGACCTGCTTGAGCCAGCGGGTCACGGTGCCCTCGGTCACGGACTCGCCCAGGGCGGGGAGGGTGATCTCGGTGCCCTCGCCCGACTGCCGGGTGTCGGCCGTGGGCTTCTCGGCCGGGGCCTGCTCCGCCTCCTCGGCCGCCTCCCCGGTGTCCTCGGGGGCGGAGGCCTCGGTCGCGGCGTCCTCGGCCTGCTCGGCGGCGGGCTGGTCGTCCCCGCCACCGCCGCCGGAGCCGTCCCCGATGACGACGAGGGGGGCGCCGACCTCGACGTCCTCGTCCTCCTCGACCAGGATCTTCTCGATCACCCCGGCCACGGGGGAGGGGATCTCGGTGTCGACCTTGTCGGTGGAGACCTCGACCAGGGGCTCGTCGACGGCGACCTCGTCGCCGACCTGTTTGAGCCACCGGGTCACGGTGCCCTCGGTCACGGATTCGCCCAGTGCGGGCAGGTTCACGGTTTCTGACATCGTCCGACCGTCTCTCTTTCGGTGCCTACTGTGGTGCGCTCCGGGTGCGGTGCCCGGGGCCGGGGTGCGGGGGCGAGGCCCGCCCGCGGGGGCGGGGCCTCGGTGCGGTCAGCCGTGCAGCGGCATGCCCGCGAGCGCCATGGCGGCCTCGCCGATGGCCTCGTTCTGCGTGGGGTGGGCGTGCACGAACGCGGCGACGTCCTCCGGGTAGGCCTCCCAGTTCACGATGAGCTGGCCCTCGCCGATCTGCTCGCTGATGCGCTTGCCGATGGCGTGGAAGCCGACGATGGGGCCGTCCTTCTCGCGCACGAGCTTGATGATGCCGCCGGTGCCCAGGATGGAGCTCTTGCCGTTGCCGGCGAGGTTGTACTCGGCGACCTCGACGTTGTCCTCCCCGAACTTCTCCTTGGCCTTCGGCTCGGAGTAGCCCACGGAGGCGATCTCCGGCTCGGTGAAGGTGACCTTGGGGATGTTGACGTCCTCGACGATCGCGGGGTCGAGCCCGGCGATCTCCTCCGCGACGAAGCGGCCCTGCTGGTAGCCGCGGTGGGCCAGCTGGACGCCCGGGACGATGTCGCCGATCGCGTAGATGTTGCCGACGCCGGTGTGCAGCCGCTCGTTGGGGGTCACGAAGCCGCGGTCCATGGGGATCCCCTGCTCCTCGTAGCCCATGTCCGCGGTGTTCGGGCCGCGGCCGACCGCGACGAGCACGATGTCGGCCTCGAAGACCTTGCCGTCGGCGAGGGTCACGCGCGCGACGTCGTCGTCCTGCTCGACCTTCTCGAAGAAGGTGCCCAGGTTCGACTTGATCCCGCGCTTCTTGAACTCGCGCTCGAGGGTCTTCACGATCGAGGGGTCCTCGTTGGCCACGAGGTGGGGCAGGCCCTCGATGACGGTGACGTCCACGCCGAAGGACTTCCACATGGAGGCGAACTCGCAGCCGATCACGCCGCCGCCGAGCACGATCGCGCTCTTGGGCACGAAGTCGATCTCCAGGGCCTCGGTGGAGGTCATGATCCGGCCGCCGATCTCCACACCCAGGGTCTTGGACACCGAGCCGGAGGCCAGCACGATGTGCTTGCCGGTGTAGGTCGTGCCGTCGACCTCGATCGTGTTCTGGCCGGTGAGCCTGCCGACGCCGTCGATCACCGTGACCTTGCGCATCTTCATCAGCCCGGACAGGCCCTTGAACTTGCCGGCGACGATCTTGTCCTTGTACTCGCGCACCGCGGCCATGTCGATGGACTCGAGCGTGGTGTGCACGCCGTACTTGGCGCTCTCGCGGGCGTCCTCGGCGAGCTCGGCGGAGTGCAGGTACGCCTTCGTGGGGATGCAGCCCCAGTGCAGGCAGGTGCCCCCGAGCTTGTTCTTCTCGACCAGACCCACCGTGAAGCCGAGCTGCACGGCCCGGAGCGCGGCGGCGTAGCCCGCGCTGCCGCCGCCCAGGATCAGGATGTCGAATTCGTTGTCGGCCACGTGTTTGGCTCCTCGTCGGTTGGCGTCGGGGGACGGGCGGGTGGCGCACCGTCCGGTGACACGGTGTCTGTCGTGCTTACCTTATCCTCACCGTCCAGCGAGTCTCCAGGAAGGCGGAGCGCGCCGGACGGCGGGGTGCGGGCGGCCTCAGCCGCGGCGCGCGGCGGTGTCCTCGAGCAGGCGCACGAGGGTGCGCACGCCCGCGCCGGTGCCCTCCGCGGGGGTGTAGCCCCACGGGGAGGACTCGTTGAAGGAGGGGCCGGCGATGTCGATGTGGGCCCACGGGATCCGGGTGTCCCCGGTCCCGCCCGCGAACTCGCGCAGGAACAGTCCGGCCACGAGCATGCCCCCGTGCTTGTCCCCGATGTTCTTCAGATCGGCGACCTTGGAGTCCAGCGAGGCGCGCAGGTGCTCCGGCAGCGGCATCGGCCACGCGTCCTCCCCGGCCGCCCGCGCGGCGTCGACGACGGCGGAGCGCAGGTCGTCGTCGCCCATGACGCCCGCGGTGCGGGTGCCCAGGGCGACCATCTGGGCGCCGGTGAGGGTGGCGATGTCGACGACGGCGTCGGGGCCCTCCTCGCACGCGGCCACGAGCCCGTCCGCGAGGACGAGCCGGCCCTCGGCGTCGGTGTTGAGGACCTCGACGGTGCGTCCGCCCCGGATCGTGATGACGTCGCCGGGGCGGGTGGCGGTGGCGGAGGGGAGGTTCTCGGCCAGGCACAGCCAGCCGGTGACGCGCACGGGCAGGCGCAGCTCCGCGGCGGTGAGGACCGTGGCCAGGACGGCGGCCGCGCCGGCCATGTCGGACTTCATGGTCATCATCGAGGCGGCCGGCTTGAGCGAGAGCCCGCCGGAGTCGAAAGTGATGCCCTTGCCCACGTACGCCACGTGCCGGGAGGCGCGGGCGGGGGCGTACTCGAGCCTGACCAGGCGCGGGCCGTTCACGGAGCCCTGGCCCACGCCGACCAGGCCGCCGTAGCCGCCCTCGGCGAGCTCCTGCTCGCCGAGCACCCGCACGGTGACCTTCGTGCCCCGGGCGGCCCGGCGGGCGTACTCGGCGACGGCCTCGGGTGAGGTCACGTTGGGGGAGAGGTCCACGAGGGTGCGCGCGGCCCGCACCCCGCGCCCGAGGGCCGCGGCGCGCTCGAGCGCCCGGCCCAGGGCCGCCTTCGGGACCTCGGGCGCGTGGACGACGGCGGAGGCCAGCGGCGCCTTGACCGCCCCGGCGGTCGCGGCGCGCTGGTGGGCGAACGCGAAGGCCCCGAGCGCGGCGCCCTCGGCCACGGCGGCGGCCTCCTCGGGGGTCCCGGCCGGCAGGGCGAGCACGGCGGAGTCGCGGCCGGCGAGCCGGCGCACGGCCGCTCCGGCGGCCCGCCGCAGCGCCTCGGCACGGGCGTCGGGGTCCCCGGCGGGGGTGCCGAGGCCGGTGAGCACGACGACGGACCAGGGCAGCCCCGGAGGCGCCGGCAGCACCGCGACCTCGTCCGCGCCCCCGCCGGCGGCGACCGCCTCGGCGGCCTCGACCACACCGGCGAGCCGGCGCTGCTCACCGGCGGGCAGCAGCACGCGGGCCGCGGCGCCGGGGGCGTCCCCGTCGCGCTGCACGGCCAGCACGAGGGCCTGCGCCGGGGTGCGGGCGAGGGACTTGTGGGTGGCGGTGAGCTCGATGCCCCGGGGCTCGAGCAGGTCCTGTACGTCGGGCATGGGTCGTCCTTTCGCTGGCGGTCGCCGGAGCCGGCGCGGGGGTCCCGGCCGCGCCGGGCCCGACCCGCGGGCGTCCCCCGATCCTAGCCCCGGGCGGCCCGCCGGCCGGCACCCGCGGCGCGGCGGCGTGCGGGAATACCGGGCGGGGCCCCGCCGTTGGAACCCACCGAGGCACGACCGCCGGCCGTGCCGCGCCGACCGACCCGCATCCCAGGAGGACTCACCGTGCTGGACCCCACCTCGCTGTACCTGAGCAACCCCGCGCTGCTCGAGGACGCGCGGGTCCGAGGCCTGCCGCTGATCGTCGCCCTGTCGGGCTACGCGGAGGCCGGTCACGTGGCCGACCAGCTGGAGAACGCCATCACCGACGCCCTGCCGCACGAGGTCGTGGCGCGCTTCGACCTCGACCAGCTCTACGACTACCGGGCCCGGCGCCCGCACGTGCGCTTCGTCGAGGACCACTTCGAGCAGTTCCGCAATCCGGAGCTGTCCCTGCGCCTGGTCACCGATCCCCTGGGCCGCAGCTTCGCCCTGCTCACCGGCCCGGAGCCGGACCTGCAGTGGAACCGGTTCGTCGAGGCCGTGGTCGGGCTCGCCCGCCGCCTCGACGTCTCCCTCGTGGCGCTGGTGGCCGGCATCCCCATGCCCGTGCCGCACACCCGCCCGGTGCTGGTGTCCGTCCACGGCAGCCGGGCCGACCTGCTGCCCACCGAGCACGCCTGGAAACCGGTGGTCGAGATGAGCTCCTCCGCGGCCCAGCTGCTGGAGATCCGCCTCACCGAGGCCGGGATCGACAACATCGGCTTCACCGTCCACGTCCCCCAGTACCTCGCCGAGGCGCACCTGCCGCACGCCGCGGTGGCCGCCCTCGAGCACGTCAGCGCGGTGACGTCCCTGACGCTGCCCTCCGACGAGCTGCGCGAGGCCGCTCGGGAGATCGAGCGCCAGATCGACCACCAGGTCGGCGCCTCGCCGGAGGTCCAGGCCGTCGTGGCGGGCCTGGAGCAGCGCTACGATGACGTCGTCGACGCCTCGGCCCCCCGCTCCCTGCTGGTCGGGGACGAGTCCGAGCTGCCGGACGCCGACGAGATCGGCGCCGCGGTCGAGGCGTTCCTCGCCGCCCAGGAGGACGACCAGGACTGAGCCCGCCCGCCGGGTGGCGCGGTCCGGCGCGCCCGGGGCGGTGCCGTCCACCCCGGGCCCGGCCCGCCGTCCCGAAGAGCGGAGCGCATGAGTTTCCACCGGTCCCGTCCCCGCGAGCCCGGCAGGGACTCCGCGCGCGCGTACCTGGTCCTCGGCATCGGCACCTTCGCCTACTTCAGCGCCGTCGCCCAGCGCACCAGTTTCGGGGTCGCCTCCGTCGACGCCGCCGAGCGCTTCGGGGCCGCCGCGTCGGTGCTGTCGCTGTTCTCCCTGATGCAGGTCCTCGTCTACGCCGCGCTCCAGGTCCCGGTGGGCGTGCTCGTGGACCGCTACGGCTCCCGCGTGCTGGTCGCCGCCGGTGCGGCGCTCATGGTGGTCGGTCAGGTGCTGCTCGCGGCGGCGGACACGGTCCTGGAGGGCGTGACCGCCCGCGTCCTGGTCGGCGCCGGGGACGCCGCGACCTTCGTGTCGGTGATGCGCCTGATCCCCGCCTGGTTCTCCCCGCTGCGCGTGCCGATGCTCACGCAGTTCCTGGGCGTGGTCGGCAACCTCGGCCAGCTCGTCTCCGTCGTCCCCTTCGCCGGGGCCCTCGAGCGGGCGGGGTGGTCACCGTCGCTGCTGTCCCTGGCCGGGCTGGCCGCCCTGGCGGCAGTGCTGGCCGCGGCCGTGCTGCGCGACGCCCCTCCCGGGACCGACGTCCGCCGCCGCGAGCCGGGCCTGCGGCGCACGGGCCGGGTGGTCCGGGAGAGCCTGGCGGAGCCGGGCACCCGGCTGGGGTTCTGGGTGCACTTCACGACCCAGTTCGCCGGCAACACCTTCGTGCTCATGTGGGGCTACCCCTACCTCGAGTACGCCCAGGGCCTGCCCGACCGCGCCGTCTCGGTCGTGATGACGTCCTTCGTGCTCACCAACGTGGCCGTGGGCCTGGTGCTGGGCCGGCTCACCGCCCGTCGCCCGGGCCGCCGCGTGCGGCTCGCCCTGACGGTCACCGGCGTGATCTTCGCCGCCTGGGGCGTGCTGCTGCTGTGGCCGGGGGCGGCCCCGGCCCCGGTCGTGCTCGTGGCAGTGTGCACCATCGCGATCAGCATGCCCGCGTCCCTGATCGCCTTCGACGTCGCGCGCAGCTTCAACCCGCCCCACCGCTCGGGCACGGCCACGGGCATCGTCAACGTGGGCGGGTTCACGGCGACCGTCCTCGCCGTCCTGCTCACGGGCCTGGTCCTGGACGCCCTGCACGCCGCCGGCTTCCGCCCCGACCGCTACGACCCCGACGCGTTCCGGCTGGCCGTCGCCGCCCAGTACCTCGTGGCCGCCGCCGGCGCGGCCGGCGTGCTGGCCACCGCGCGGCGGGTCCGGCACCGGCACGGCCCCGGCCGGGTCTGAGGCCTCCCGGGGTCCGCCCTGCACCGGCCCGCGGGTCCGGGGCCCGCCGCTGCCGCCGTCCCCAGGCCCTGCTCCCCGCCGGCGGGGCGCGGCCGGCGCGGTCCACCGTGGCGGGCATGAGAGAGCACCCCGCCCCGAACCCGTTCGCCCCCGTCGTCCGCTGCGCCGCCGACCTGCTGGCCGTGGTGCCCCACACCCTCGGCTACTGGCCGGCGGACTCGCTCGTGCTGCTCGCCGCCGGCGGGGGCACCGCCGGCGCCTGCGTGCGCGTCGACCTGCCCGCCGAGGCGGCGCCGGCCGCGGCGGCGGAGCACTTCGTGCGCGAGCTGGCCGAGCTCGTCGGCCACGACACCCTGAGCGACCGCGTCTTCGTGGTCGTCTACACCTCCGCCGGCGCGGGCCCGGCCGGACCGGCGGAGCGCGCCGCGGCCGTGCTGACGCTCGCCGAGGAGGCGGCCGCCAGGGCCGGGCGGGAGGTCGCCGCCCGGTGGGTCGTCGCGGGCGAGCACTGGTGGCCGGCCGAGGACCCCGGGGACGTGCAGGCCGTGGCCGGCATCCTCGACAGCGCCGTCAACGCCGCCCTCGTGGCCTCCGGCAGCTCCTGGGCCGCCGCACCGCGCCGGGCGATGGACCACGAGTACGGCGCCCTGCCCGCCGGCACCGACCGGTCCGCCGCCGCCGCGGCCCGGCGCTGGGTCCGCGAGGGCCGCGGCACCTGGCACCGCCTGACCCGCGTCCACGAGCTCCTGCGGCTCTGGGACCGGGTGCTGGCCCAGGTCGGGGGCGCCGGGGAGGACTGGCTCCCGCGGCTGCTGGCCCTCGACGACGACCTGCTCGGCTGCCTGGCCGCCGGCTGGACCGACCCCGTGCTCGCCGACCTGCTCCTGGCGTCGTGCGCCACCGGGCGGCCCCGCACCGTCGGGGCGGCCGCGGCCCTGTGGGCGCAGCTGTGCGACGAGCTCCCCCACGAGGAACCGGTCCCGCCCTCCGGGGCGCACGGCACCCCGGACGGGGAGCCCCCCGGGACGGGCCCGGCCGCCGCGGCCGGGCCGACCCGCCGCGCCCCCGCCGGCCCGGCTCCCGCCCTGCCCGCCGGTCCGGACACCCCCGGCGCCGACCCCCGCCCGGGGCCGGGGGAACCCGGCCCGGACGCCGGGGCCCTGATCCTGCTCACCCGCGTGCTCGCCGGGGAGTGGGAGCGACGCCCGGACTGGGAGCGCCTGGACGCGCTGTACCGCGTGCTCCTGGCCCTGAGCTGGCTGCTCGAGCCCGACGAGGGGACCGCCGCGGCGGACCCGGAGGGCGGGCCGGACCCCACCGCGCTCGCCGGCGTGCTCGTCGGGCTCGCGCAGCTGAACCGGCTGCGGGCACGCGGCTCCCACACCGCCCACTTCGTCCGGCGGGCCACGGCCCTGGTGCCGGGCCACCCCGGGGCCCTGCGCGTGCTGCGCCTGGCCGAGACCCGCCCGGTGCCGCGGTGGGCCCGGGACCGGCGCACCGCGTGGCACGGCTGAGCCCCGGCCGCGGCCCCGCCGGGTGCCGCGACCGGGTGCCGCGACCGGGCGCCGGCCCCTGCAGGCCGGTGCCCGGCCGGCAGGGGGTGCGCGCGGCCCGGGGGAGGGTGGGGCAGCAGGGCGCGAGAACGTCGGGGAGGAGCGGGAACAAAATCCGGGCGGGGGTGGTTCCGCCTCCTAGGACCCTTCAAGGCCACCGCGGCGGGCGATGCCCGGCGCACGGACTTGACAGGGTCATAGGCGTGTTGCCCCGAGGGCGGGCGCCGGAAACCGCTCAACGAAAGGCTCTCTGTGTCACCTGCCGCCAGCAACAAGACGACTGACACCACGGCCGAGGCCCAGGCCTCGGGGGCGACCGGCGCCCCCGCCCGGGCCAGGAGCGCCGCGGCGAAGTCCACCGCGGCCAAGAAGACCGTGGCCGCCAAGAAGACGACGGCGGCGAAGTCCACCGCCGCCAAGCCCACGGCGGCGCGCTCGAGCGCGTCCCGCTCCGCCGCCCCGGCCTCGCGCACCGCCGCGAAGCGTGCGGCGGCCCCGAAGACCGCCGAGCCCGCCGCCGAGGAGGTCCTCGCGGACGGGACCGCCCAGGAGCAGGCGCCCGCCCGGCCCGCCGCGCGGCGCAAGACCGCCGGGGGCAAGGGCGCCGGCAAGCAGGCGAAGGCCGCCCCGGCCGAGGACGGGACCGCGGCCGACGACGACCTCGAGGTGGACCTCACCGACGAGGATGAGACCACCGCCGAGGAGGAGGCCGCCGCCGAGGAGGACACCGCCGAGGAGGCCGAGGAGCAGGCCCCCGCCGCCGCGCCCCGCGACGAGAAGAAGTCC
Organism: Kocuria flava; assembly: GCF_001482365.1. Taxonomy (NCBI): domain Bacteria; kingdom Bacillati; phylum Actinomycetota; class Actinomycetes; order Micrococcales; family Micrococcaceae; genus Kocuria; species Kocuria flava. The sequence goes on from NZ_CP013254.1 coordinate 2,061,197, forward strand.
GGGTTCGTGATCACCAACAACGACGACGACGACGCCCCCGCGCAGCAGGTCGTCTCCGCCGGCGCGACCGCCGACCCGGTCAAGGACTACCTGAAGCAGATCGGCAAGGTCGCCCTGCTGAACGCCGAGCAGGAGGTGGACCTGGCCCTGCGCATCGAGGCCGGCCTCTACGCCGAGCACAAGCTCGCCGAGCAGAAGGACAGCCTGGACCCGCAGACCCGCAAGGAGCTGCGCTGGGTCATCCACGACGGCAAGCGGGCGAAGAACCACCTGCTCGAGGCGAACCTGCGCCTGGTCGTCTCCCTGGCCAAGCGCTACACCGGGCGCGGGATGCTGTTCCTGGACCTGATCCAGGAGGGCAACCTCGGCCTGATCCGCGCGGTGGAGAAGTTCGACTACACCAAGGGCTTCAAGTTCTCGACCTACGCCACGTGGTGGATCCGGCAGGCGATCACCCGCGCCATGGCCGACCAGGCCCGCACCATCCGCATCCCCGTGCACATGGTCGAGGTGATCAACAAGCTCGCGCGCGTCCAGCGGCAGATGCTGCAGGACCTCGGCCGGGAGCCGACCCCGGAGGAGCTGGCCAACGAGCTCGACATGACCCCCGAGAAGGTCGTCGAGGTGCAGAAGTACGGCCGTGAGCCGATCTCGCTGCACACGCCCCTGGGCGAGGACGGGGACTCCGAGTTCGGCGACCTCATCGAGGACTCCGAGGCCGTGGTCCCGGCCGACGCGGTGAGCTTCACCCTGCTCCAGGAGCAGCTGCACTCCGTGCTGGACACGCTCTCCGAGCGCGAGGCGGGGGTCGTGGCCATGCGCTTCGGGCTCACCGACGGCCAGCCCAAGACGCTCGACGAGATCGGCAAGGTCTACGGCGTGACCCGCGAGCGGATCCGCCAGATCGAGTCGAAGACGATGTCGAAGCTGCGCCACCCCTCCCGCTCCCAGGTGCTGCGCGACTACCTGGACTGAGCACCCGTGCCGCCCGCCCCGGACGGGGCGGGCGGCACGACGGACAGCGGGCCCCGGCACGAGGTGCCGGGGCCCGCTGTCCGTCGGGGTCGTGGGGGCCGAACGGCCGTCAGGAGCCGATGCGCTCCGTCTCGTCCTGCCACGTGGCCGCGAGCGGGCGCAGCTTCTCCTCGTTCTTGCGCGCGTGGTGGGCGCAGAAGAGCAGCTCGCCGCCCGTGGACTCGAGGATCACTCGGACGTAGGCCTGGGCGCCGCACGCGTCGCAGCGGTCGGTCGCGTTCAGCTCTCGGCTTTCCAGTGTGGCGTTCACGGGATCCTCCTCCTGTGTCGTACGCGTCGCACGCGGGGTGCTCGTGCTCCCCCCGGTGCCGGTACCCGGGGTCTCGTGGACGCATCGGGGTACTGCTACATACAACCACGACGGTCGGACATCCGATCCCGTCCGGAGCGGATTTTCGCCCCGGGCGTAGGTGCCCGCCGGCCCGGGGACGCCCGCGGCGGGCCCCGGGCCGCCGGGCGGGGCCCGGGGCGGCCGTGTCGGGGGCCGCGACTACAGTGGGGGAGAACCCCGCCGTCCCCCAGGAGCCGTACCCCCGTGACACCGTCCCGTTCCGAATACAACGCCCGCCACCTCTCGGTCCTGGAGGGCCTCGAGGCCGTCCGCAAGCGACCGGGCATGTACATCGGCTCCACCGACTCCCGGGGGCTGATGCACTGCCTGTGGGAGATCATCGACAACTCCGTCGACGAGGCCCTCGCGGGCTACGGCCAGGAGATCACCGTGGTCCTCCACGCGGACGGCGCGGTCGAGGTCCACGACGACGGACGCGGCATCCCCATCGACGTCGAGCCCCGCACCGGGCTGCCCGGCGTCGAGGTCGTGTTCACGAAGCTGCACGCGGGCGGGAAGTTCGGCGGCGGCTCCTACAGCGCCTCCGGCGGCCTGCACGGCGTGGGCGCCTCGGTGGTCAACGCCCTCTCGGCCCGCCTCGACGTCCAGGTCGACCGCGGCGGGAAGACCTACCAGATGTCCTTCCGCCACGGCGAGCCGGGCCGCTTCCTCGACAAGGGCCGGCCCTCCCCGCACGCGGAGTTCGCGCCGTTCACGGAGGGCTCCGAGCTCGACGTCGTCGGCCGGGCCAAGCGCGGGGTCACGGGCACCCGCATCCGCTACTGGGCGGACGAGCAGATCTTCACCGCGGACGCCCGGTTCAGCTACGAGGACCTCGCCCGGCGCGCCCGCCAGACCTCCTTCCTGATCCCGGGGCTGCGCATCACCGTCCGGGACCAGCGCGGGCTGCCGGGCACCCCGGGGGAGTTCGGCGTGCACGAGGAGGTCTTCCAGCACGACGGCGGGATCGCCGAGTTCGTCGACCACCTCGCCGTGGACAGCCCCGTCACCGACGTCTGGCGCCTGCACGGGGAGGGCCGGTTCAAGGAGACCGTGCCCGTCCTCGACGACACCGGCCGGTCCCGGCTCACGGAGGTCGAGCGCACCTGCGAGGTGGACCTCGCCGTGCGCTGGGGCATCGGCTACGACACCACGGTGCGCTCCTTCGTGAACATCATCGCGACCCCCAAGGGCGGCACCCACCAGGCCGGCTTCGAGGCCGCGCTGCTGAAGACGTTCCGCAAGCAGGTCGAGGCCAACGCCCGGCGGCTGAAGGCGGGCACCGACAAGGTCGAGAAGGACGACGTCCTGGCCGGGCTCACCGCGGTGCTCACCGTGCGCCTGGCGGAGCCGCAGTTCGAGGGCCAGACCAAGGAGGTCCTCGGCACCCCGGCGGTGCGCCAGATCGTGGCGCGCGTGGTGGAGAAGGAGCTCACGGCCCGGCTCACCGCCACCTCCCGGCACGGCAAGCAGCAGGCGGGGGCGCTGCTGGAGAAGGTCGTGGCCGAGATGAAGTCGCGCATCTCCGCGCGCGTGCACAAGGAGACCCAGCGGCGCAAGAACGCGCTGGAGACCTCTTCGATGCCCGCCAAGCTCGTGGAGTGCCGCTCGACCGACGTCGAGCGCTCCGAGCTGTTCATCGTCGAGGGCGACTCCGCGCTCGGCACGGCCCGGCTGGCCCGGTCCTCGAACCACCAGGCGCTGCTGCCGATCCGCGGCAAGATCCTCAACGTGCAGAAGGCCTCGATCACCGACATGCTCGCCAACACCGAGTGCGCCGCGCTGATCCAGGTCATCGGCGCGGGCTCCGGGCGCACCTTCGACCTCTCCGCCGCCCGCTACGGCAAGGTCATCATGATGACCGACGCCGACGTCGACGGCGCCCACATCCGCACCCTCCTCCTGACCCTGTTCTACCGGTACATGCGCCCGCTCGTGGAGGCCGGCCGGGTCTACGCGGCGGTCCCGCCCCTGCACCGGGTCGAGGTGGTCAACCCCGGCGGGAAGGCCAACGAGATGGTCTACACCTACTCGGAGCGCGAGCTCGACGGGCTGCTGGCGCGCCTGGAGCGGGAGGGCCGCCGCTACAGGGAGCCCATCCAGCGCTACAAGGGCCTGGGCGAGATGGACGCCGACCAGCTCGCCGAGACGACGATGGACGTGCGCCACCGCATGCTGCGCCGGATCCGGGTCGAGGACGCCGAGGCCGCCGAGCACGCCTTCGCGCTGCTCATGGGCTCCGAGGTGGCCCCGCGCAAGGACTTCATCATCGAGGGCGCCGCGCAGCTGGACCAGGACCGCATCGACGCCTGACCCGCGTCCCGGGCGGGGCGGCCGGGGCTAGGCTGGGCGCGACGACACCGTCCGCGTCCGCGCGTCCCCGGAAGGACCCCGCATGAGCACCTCCTCGCCCGCCCGCCCCGTGACCGTGACCGTGACCGGCGCCGCCGGGCAGATCGGCTACGCCACCGTCTTCCGAGCCGCCGCCGGGGACCTGCTCGGCCCCGGCACCCCCGTGCGCCTGCACCTGCTGGAGCTGCCGCAGGCCCGCCGCGCGGCCGAGGGCACGGCCCTCGAGCTGCAGGACGGCGCGTTCCCGCTCCTGGAGGGCGTGGAGGTCTTCGACGACCCGGCGGCGGCCTTCGAGGGGGCCTCCGTGGGGCTGCTCATCGGCTCCCGCCCGCGCGGGCCGGGCATGGAGCGGGCGGACCTGCTCGAGGCCAACGCCGGGATCTTCTCCGTCCAGGGGCGGGCGATCAACGCCGGCGCGGCCGAGGACTTCCGCGCGGTGGTGGTCGGCAACCCGGCGAACACCAACGCGCTCATCGCCGCGTCCCACGCCCCGGACGTGCCGCGCGAGCGCTTCACGGCCCTCACCCGCCTGGACCACCACCGGGCGGTCGCCCAGCTGGCCGCCGCGACCGGGGCGCGCACGGCCGAGGTCGACGGCGTGGCGATCTGGGGCAACCACTCGGCCACCCAGTACCCCGACCTCACCCACGCCACGGTCGGGGGCCGGCCCGCCCTCGAGGTCCTCGCCGCGGCGGGCCACGACCGGGACTGGGTCGCGGGCACGTTCATCCCGCGGGTGGCCCGCCGGGGCGCCGAGATCATCGAGGTGCGCGGGGGCTCCTCGGTCGCCTCCGCCGCCCACGCGACCCTGTGCCACGTCCGGGACTGGGTGCTCGGCACCCCCCAGGGCTCCTGGACGTCCATGGCCGTGGCCTCCGACGGCTCCTACGGGGTGCCCGAGGAGCTGGTCAGCTCCTTCCCGGTGACCTGCCGGAACGGGGCGGCCACCGTGGTGCCGGGGCTGGAGCTGGACGCGTTCTCCCGCGAGCGGGTGGAGCGCTCCGTGCAGGAGCTCGCCGAGGAGCGCGCGGCCGTCGCCGCCCTGGGGCTGCTGGGCCCGCGCGGCTGAGCCCGGGGGCCGGCCCGCCGGCTCAGCCGTAGGCCGGGCCGACGGCGTCGATCACCTGCTCCAGCGGCACGCCGGAGCCGTCCCGGCGCCCGTGCTCGACGGGCAGCGCCCGCGCCACCCCGGTGGCGGAGACGGCCTTGGCCGGGCCGTGGCCGGCCCAGGCCAGCACGAGGCCGGTCTCACCCTTGAGGAAGCGGTGGGCCCGCACCCCGCCGGTGGCCCGGCCCTTGGGCGGGTACTCCGCGAACGGGGTGACCTTCACGGAGTACGGCGACATCCCGGGCAGCACCTCGCCGGCGCGGGCGACCGTCACGACCACGGGCGTCTCGTCCGCGGCGCGCACGACGCCGAAGAACACGACCTCGTCGCCGGGGGAGAGCTTCATCCCCGCGACCCCGCCCGCGGTGCGGCCCTGCGGGCGCACCGAGCCCGCCGGGAAGTGCAGCAGCTTGCCCTCCCGGCTGATCAGCACCAGCGCGTCGTCGTCGGCGGCGGACTCGGCCAGGCCCACGACCTCGTCGCCGTCCTTGAGGCCGATGACCTCCCAGTCCTCCCGGTTGAGCGGGTGGTCGGGGTTGACCCGCTTCACGACGCCGCGGCGGGTGCCCAGGGCCAGGACCGCGCCCAGCGGGGCCAGGCCCACGAGCCGCTCGCCCCGGGCCAGGGTGAGGAAGTCCTTGACGGGCACGCCGTCGCCGAGCTTCGGGGTCCCCTCGAAGGCCGTCAGCACGGGCACGTCCATCACCTGCACGCGCACCATCCGCCCGGCCGAGGTCAGCGCCCCGATCTCGCCGCGGGCGGTGGCGCGCACCGCGGAGGTCAGGGCGTCGTGCTTGACCCGCCGCGGGGGGTCCACGAGCGGGACCTGCACGGAGGTCCGGGCCAGCTGCCCGGAGGTGGACAGCAGCACCCAGCACGGGTCGTCGGCGATCTCCAGGGCCAGGCCCGCGCCGGCGCGCCGGCCCGGCTCCGGCAGGACGGCCGCGGCCGGACCGGGCAGGGCCTCGGCCTCCAGCAGCTCGGTGCGCCGGTCGTCGCCGTGGGCCGCGGCGACCTCGGCGAGCTCGGCGGAGACCAGCGCGCGCAGCCGGGCGTCGGAGGCGAGGACCTCCTCGAGCTCGCCGATCTCCCGGCGCAGCCGCTCCTGCTCCTGCTCGAGCTCGACGCGGGAGAACTTCGTGAGCTGCCGCAGCCGCAGCTCGAGGATGTGCTCGGCCTGGGTCCGGCTCAGCCCGAAGGCCTCGACGAGCCGGTCGCGGGCCACGGCGGTCTCGTCGGAGTCCCGCACGATCCGGATCACCTCGTCGATGTCCAGGATCGCGACGAGCAGCCCCTCGACGAGGTGGAGGCGGTCGCGCTTCTTCCCGAGGCGGAAGCCGGTGCGCCGGCGCACCACGGACAGGCGGTGCTCGACGTAGACCTGCAGCAGCTCCAGCAGACCCATGGTGCGCGGCTGGCCGTCGACCAGCGCCACGTTGTTGATCCCGAAGGAGTCCTCCATGGGGGTGTGCTTGTACAGCTGCTGGAGCACGGCCTGGGGGTTGAAGCCGTTCTTGAGCTCGATTACGAGCCGCAGCCCGTTGCGACGGTCGGTGAGGTCCACGACGTCGGAGACGCCCTGCAGCTTCTTCGCCTGCACGGCCTCCTTGATCTTCTCCGTCACCTTCTCGGGACCCACCATGTAGGGCAGCTCGGTGACCACGATGCCCTGCTTGCGCGGGGTGACCTGCTCGATCGAGACCTTCGCCCGCGTCCTGAACGAGCCCCGGCCGGTGCGGTAGGCGTCCTTGATCCCGTCGAGGCCCACGATCCGCCCGCCCGAGGGCAGGTCCGGGCCCGGGACGAAGCGGATGAGCTCCTCGAGCGTGGCCTCGGGGTGCTCCACGAGGTGGCGGGCCGCGGCGACGACTTCCCGCAGGTTGTGCGGGGCCATGTTCGTGGCCATGCCCACGGCGATCCCGGAGGAGCCGTTGACGAGCAGGTTCGGGTAGGCGGCCGGCAGCACCCCCGGCTGGGAGAACTGGTTGTCGTAGTTGGGCACGAAGTCCACGACGTCCTCGTCGAGGTCGGCCGTGAGCGCCAGCGCGGCCGGGGCCATGCGCGCCTCGGTGTACCGGGACGCGGCGGGGCCGTCGTCGACCGAGCCGAAGTTGCCGTGCCCGTCCACGAGGGGCAGGCGCATCGCGAACGGCTGGGCGAGGCGGACCATGGCGTCGTAGATCGCGGAGTCCCCGTGCGGGTGCAGCTTGCCCATCACCTCGCCCACCACGCGCGCGCTCTTGACGTGGCCGCGGTCCGGACGCAGGCCCATCCGGTCCATCATGAACAGGATGCGCCGCTGCACGGGCTTGAGCCCGTCGCGGGCGTCGGGCAGGGCGCGGGAGTAGATCACCGAGTACGAGTACTCGAGGAAGCTCGTGCGCATCTCGGAGGTCACGTCGATGTCGACGATGTTCTCCCGGAAGTCGGCGGGCAGCTCGTCCGCGGGGGACGGGCGGGTGGACGCACGGCGGCGGGCCATCACAGCAGGGGGGTCCTTCGGGTCGGGGGTCGGCCCCGGCGGGCCGGCGGGCTCGGGAGAGCGCGCCGGGACGCACCGGGGCGCACCGTTGACGGTGCGGGTTTGTCTACTAGCCTGAATCCTATGGTTCCAGAGACCGCGGACACGGAGACCACCGGCCGGTACCCCGAGTACTGGGAGGCCGACGTGATCCTGCGCGACGGCGCCACGGCGCACCTGCGCCCCATCTCGCCGGCGGACAGGGACGCCCTCCGCCGCTTCCACGAGTCGCAGTCCGAGAACAGCATCTACCTGCGCTTCTTCTCCTACAAGCCGACCCTCAGCGCCCGGGAGCTGGACCGGTTCACGGTGGTCGACCACCGCGACCGGGTGTGCTTCGTGCTGCTGCTGGGGGAGCGGATCATCGGGGTGGGCCGCTACGACCGCACCCACGACCCGCACGACGCCGAGGTCGCGTTCATGATCTCCGACGCCCACCAGGGGCGCGGGATCGGCTCCATCCTCCTCGAGCACCTGGCCGCGGCGGCCCGGGAGAACGGCATCGACCACTTCTCCGCCGAGGTGCTGCCCGAGAACCGCAAGATGCTCCACGTCTTCGCGGAGGCCGGCTACGAGCTGACCCGCCGCTTCGACGACGGCGTGGTCGTGGTCGGCTTCGACATCGACCCCACCGAGAAGTCCCTGGCCGTGATGGCCGCCCGCGAGCACCGGGCCGAGGCCCGCTCGATCGCCGACCTCGTCAGCCCCTCCTCGATCGCGGTGATCGGCGCGTCCCGCGACCCCGGCCAGGCCGGGCGGATGGTCGTGGAGCACCTGATCGGCTCCGGCTTCACCGGCCGGCTGTTCGGAATCAGCCCCACGCCCTTCGAGCGGGAGGGGATGGTGCACGCCACGGCCATCGCCGAGGTCCCCGAGCGGGTCGACCTGGCCGTGGTGGCCGTGCCCGTGGACCAGGTCGCCGACGTCGTCGACCAGTGCGGGGCCGCCGGGGTGCACGCCGTCGTCGTCGTCACGGGCGGCTACGCCGAGGCCGGGGCCGAGGGCCGGGCCCGGCAGCGGGAGCTCGTGCGCCGGGCCCGCTCCCACGGGATGCGCGTGGTCGGGCCCGCCAGCCTGGGCCTGTACCGCACCGGTCCCGCCCACCGCTTCAACGCCTCGGTGCTGCCCGTCCTCCCGCCCGACGGCACCCTGGGGCTGTTCAGCCAGTCCGGGGCGGTGGGCACGATGCTGCACGCGGCGGCCGTGCGCCACGGGGTGGGCGTGTCCACCCACCTGTCCGCGGGCAACCGGGCGGACGTCTCGGGCAACGACATGATGCAGTACTGGGAGGACGACGACGCCACCCACGCCTGCGGGCTCTACCTGCAGTCGGTCGGCAACCCGCGCAAGTTCTCGCGCATCGCCCGGCGGCTGTCGCTGCACAAGCCGGTGATCGTGGCCAAGAGCGAGGTCACCGGCCTGCGCCTGCCGCCCGGCCACACCGGGCGCACCACCCAGGCGCCCCCCGGCGCGCTCGACGCGATGTTCCGCCAGGCCGGGGTGATCCGCGCCGAGAGCAGCGAGCAGCTGATGGACGTGGCCGGGATCGTCACCGGCCAGCCGCTGCCCGCCGGGGGGCGCACGGGCCTGGTCTCCAACGCCCTGGCCCTGGGCCAGCTCATGGAGGACCGCTGCATGCAGCTGGGCCTGGAGGTCGCCGCGGTCGAGGCGGGGGTCGTGACCGGCGCCGGCGGGCCCGAGGCCCTCGAGGCCCTGCGCGCCACCGCCGACCGGGTCCTGCGCGGGGCCGACGCCCTCGTGGTGACGCTGATGCCCGTGCCGGGCGCGACCCGGGAGGAGATCGCCGGGACCGTCGGGCGGGTCGCCCGGGAGCACGGGCGCCCCGCCGTCGTCGTGTTCACCGGCAGCACCGAGCCGGGGGCGATCTCCGCGGTCCACCACGGCCCCGACGGGCTGACCGTGCCCTGCTTCGACTCCCCGGGGGCGGCCCTGCGCGCGCTGGCCAAGGCCGTGGACTACGCCCGCTGGCGGGCCCAGGACCAGGGCGTGCACGCCGGCCCGGAGGGCGTGGACCGCGAGGCCGCCGAGACCTTCGTCGAGGAGCTGGCACCCCGGGTGCCCGGTGACGGGCTGCTGGAGCTCGACCCCGGGCAGGCCGCGCGGCTGCTGGGCACCTACGGCATCGAGGTCCTGCCCAGCGTGCGCTTCACCGACACGGACGAGGCCGTGGCCGCCGCCGAGCGGATCGGCTGGCCCGTGGTGCTCAAGACCACCGACCCCAACCTGCGCCACCGCCTGGACCTCGGCGGGGTGCAGCTGAACATCCAGGACGCCGCGCAGCTGCGCGCGGCGGTGGCCACGATGCGCGCGGCGCTCGCCGCCTACGGCTCCTTCGACCTCGAGGTCCAGCGGATGGCCCCGCCCGGGCAGGCGGTGGTGCTGCGCGCGATCGAGGACCCGCTGATCGGCCCGGTCGTCTCCTTCGGGATGGCCGGGGACGCCGTGAACCTGCTCGAGGACTGGGCCCACCGGGTGCCCCCGCTGACCGACCAGGACATCACCCGCATGGTGCGCGAGCCCAAGGCCGCGCGCAAGCTCTTCGGCCTCCAGGGCGTGCCCGCCGTGGACGTGAACCGGCTCGAGGACCTCATCAGCCGCGTGGCCCTGCTCAAGGACCGGCACCCCGAGATCGCGCGGGTACAGCTGAACCCGGTGCTGCTGTCTACCGGGTCGCTGACCGTGCTCGGCGCGTCGGTCGGGCTCGGCAACCCCCAGCAGCGGACGGACAGCGCGCGCCGGGCCATGCGCAGCTAGGCCGGCCGGGACGTGGCCGACACCATCGCCGGGCGGTACACGCTCATCGACCCCATCGCCCGCGGGGGCAGCGGGTCCGTGTGGCGCGCCTGGGACGGGCGGCTGCACCAGCTGTGCGCCGCGAAGGTGCTGCGCCAGCGCGACTCCGCCGACCTGCTGCGCTTCGCCCGGGAGCAGTCGGTGAAGCTCGACCACCCGCACGTGCTCGCCCCCTACGGGTGGGCCGCCGAGGACGCCCACGTGGTGCTGGCCATGCCCCTGGTGCACGGGGGCACCCTCGAGTCCGCGCTGCAGGACAACGGCGCCGCCTCGCCCGAGCTCGTCGAGGAGGTCCTCGCCCAGCTGCTGCAGGCGCTGCAGTTCGTGCACGCCCAGGGGTGGGTCCACCGGGACGTGAAGCCCGCCAACCTCATGCTCGAGAGCACCGGCACGGGACGACCGCACGTGCTGCTGTCCGACTTCGGCATCGCCGTGCGGGTCGAGGACGCCCGGCTCACCCGCACCGGCACGCTCGTGGGCACCCCCGGCTACCTCCCGCCGGAGGCCTACGAGCTCGCGGACCCGGATCCCGCCCAGGACCTCTACGCGGCCGGGGTCACCGCCCTGCGCATGCTCGACCCCTCGCTCGAGCCGCCGGAGGAACTCGGGCCGGCCGACGCCCGGCGGGTCGTGGGCCGGCCCGGAGACCTCGCCGAGCACCTGGCGGCGCTGCTGACCCCGGACCCCGCCCAGCGCCGGCGCGCGGCCGTGAGCGTGCTGCACGCGCTGACGGACGCCGCCGCCCGGCGCCGCTTCGACCCCGCCCGCACCCGCGACGGGGAGCCCTTCGAGGTCTTCGACGTCCTCGAGCCGCTGCCCGTCCCGTGGGCGCGGCGCGTCGCGGCCGCCGCGGCCGGCACACCGCTGCCCGAACCGGCCGCGGAGGAACCCCGGGCGGAGGAGCCGCCCGGGGCCCCGGCCGGCCGGGATCCCGCCCCCGGGGACGGGCCCGACACCGGGCAGGCCGGCGCGGCACCGACCGGCGCGCCGCAGCCCGGGGCGGGGCCCGCGACGGGGGAGGGCCCCGTGACCGGGAGCTCCGCGGGGCCCGCCGGGACCGGACGGGCCCCCGACGGTCCCGGGCGCCCCGGCGGCCCCCCGGCCCGCACCGGCCCGGTCCCGGAGGGGCCCGTCACCCCCGCGGCCGTGGCGGCCACCGCGACCCTCGAGCGGGAGCCCCCCGCCCGTCCCCGCAGGGCCCCCCGCCGCGGCGCGGCGGGGGGAGTGCTGCTGGCGCTGATCACCCTCACCCTGCTGCTGGGCGCGTGGCTGCTCGTCGAGCAGGGCGGGTCCGGGCGGCCGGCGGCCCCGGACCCGACGGCGCCGGCCCCCACTCCGGCCGCGCCGGAGACGCCGGGGGAGGAGGACCCCTACGTCCTGGAGCGGGTGTGCGAGGACCGCGGCGGCGGCGTGGAGGAGTGCTCCTTCCGCGCCCGGTGAGGGCCCGTGTTGGGCCAGGGCGGGCCGGTGGGGGAAAATGGCCCCCATGACGTATTCAGGTGAGCGCGGCCAGCGGCTGGTCGACGACATCAACAAGGCCGGGTTCTACCCCCAGCTGGTGATCGACGTGGTGCAGGACTCCCTCGACGGGCGGTCCCCGGTCTCCCACCTCGTGCAGCTCGAGACCCACCTCGACCGCACCGAGGTGCACCGCCACATCACGGCGCTCGTGCTCGCCGAGGACGTCCTGCACGTCACCCACGTGGACGACGAGGAGTTCGACGAGAACGGCCGCGACGTGGTGGCGCGCGTGTCCACCGAGACGGTGGGCATCTCGCAGATCCGCTCGGTGACCCTCAGCTACTCCTACTACCAGCCGGCCAACTACCGCCCCGACAGCCCGATCTCCGAGGTGACGCTCGCCATCGCGTGGACGGGCACCCTGCACGTGGACCTGACCCCCGCGGTGTGCGACGACCCGCAGTGCCAGGCCGACCACGGCTACACGGGCACCGCCGCCCGCGAGGACATCGTCCTGCGGATCAGCGCGGAGGCCGACGGCCCGGCCGCGGTCGAGGGCGCCCGCGAGTTCGCCCGCACGCTGCGCCGGGCGAACCTGGCCCCGCTGACCAACGGCGCCCAGATCGCCCAGCCCGTCCACGCCCGCACGCCCGCGCCCCGCCGGGGCCCCACGGCCACCCCGCGGACCCGCTTCACCGACCGGTTCACCGGCCGGGACGGCGGCGCCGCCCGATGAGGGTCCTCGAGGAGCACCTGCCCGGTCTGCCCGAGGGCCTGCCCGCCCCGCCGCGCTACGGCACCCGCTCGGTCGCCGAGGTCCTCGGCTCCGCCGCCGCCTCGATCGGCGTGCCCGGGTTCACCGACGCGCTGGGGCTGCCGGCGGCGCGCCGCGTCGTCGTCGTGCTCGTGGACGGGCTCGGCCGCGCCCAGCTGCGCGCCCGGGCGGGCCACGCCCCGCTGCTGTCCGGGGCGCAGGCCCTCGGCACCCTCGACGCGGCGTTCCCGACGACGACGGCGGCGTCGCTGGCCTCCCTGGGCACGGGCACGCCCCCGGGCCGCCACGGGCTCGTCGGCTACGACGTGCTGGACCCGGCCCGGGACACGGTCGTCAACCAGCTCGGCGGCTGGGACCCCGAGGTGGACCCGGCCCGCTGGCAGCCGGTGCCCACCGTCCTGGAGCGCGCCGCCGAGCACGTCGACGTCGTCACGGTCAGCCGGCACCGGTTCGCCGGCTCGGGCCTGACGGGCGCGGCGCTGCGCGGGGGCCGCTTCGTGCCCGCGGACGGGCCCGCCGCCCGGGTGAGCACCGCGCTCGACCAGCTCGCCCCCGGGCGGGAGAGCCTCGTCTACTTCTACTGGGACGAGCTGGACCGCACCGGCCACGCCCGCGGCTGGGAGTCCACCGAGTGGACCGAGCAGCTCGAGGAGCTCGACGGGGCGCTGCGCCGGTTCGTGGCCCGCGTCCCCAAGGACACGACCGTGCTGGTCACCGGCGACCACGGCATGCTCGACGTCCCGTCCGCCGCCCGGGCCGACTACTCCGCGCTGCCGGGGCTGCTCGACGGGGTCCGGCACACCGCGGGCGAGCCGCGCGCGGTCCAGCTGCACCTCGAGCCCGGCCTCTCGGCCCGCGAGGCCGGGGACCTGGTCGCCGCCTGGCGCGAGCACTTCGGGTCGCGGACCTGGCTCGTGACCCGGGAGGCGGCGCTGGCCGCCGGCTACTTCGGCCCGCCGGCGCAGGTCCGCGACGAGGTGCGCGGGCGGATCGGGGACCTGCTGGTCCTGGCACGGGAGCCGCTGGCGCTGTTCGACCTCCGGCGCCAGCCGGCCAGTGTCCTGGCGATGGTCGGCCAGCACGGCTCGCTGACCCGGGCCGAGCGCGAGGTCCCCCTGCTGCGCCTGGCCTGAGCCGGGCTCAGTCCCGGGCGTTTATGCCGGGCCCGTCCTCGCCGGCCTGCCGGGCGGGGTCCTGTGCGTCCGCGTCCTGTTCGTCCGCGTCCGGGGCGTCCTCGCCGCCCGCCCCGGGGGGCTCCTCCTCGGCGCCCCCGGCCGGGGACGTCGCCGGCGGGGCCGTCGGCTCCTCCGGCGCCGGGGGCGGCGGCGCCGGGGCGGGCGGCGCGGGCGCGGGCACCGGGGCGGGTGCCGGCGGGGGCGCCGGTGCCGGCACCACGGGCGCCGGCTCGGGCACGGGCGGCGGCGCCGGGGCCGGCTGCGGCGGCACGTACGGCGCGGGGGCGACCGGCTCCGGGGTCGGGCTCGGCGTGGGGGTCGGGGTGGCCGTGCGCGTGCGCGCAGGCGTCGGCGAGGGCGTGGGGGACGGCGCGGTGGTCACCTCCGGGGCGGGGACGAACTCCGCCTCCCGCCCGGCGCCGAAGAGGTCGCGGCCGACGCCGCCGAGGTACAGTGCCCCGAGCCCGGCCAGCAGCACGAGCACGACCGCTCCGGCCACCAGCCCGGCGACGAGCCCTCCGGGGACGGGGGCCTCCGGTGTCCCCGCGTGCGGGGCCGCGGCCGCGGGACCGGAGGACGGCGGCGCGGCGGCGGGGGACCGGTCGGCGTCCTCGTCGACCGCGCCCAGCCCGCCGAGCAGGTCCAGGCCCTGGTCGGCGTCGGCGGCGCCCGCCGCCCGCCCGGGTGCGGCCGGTCCCGGCGAGGCGTCGAAGTCGTCCTCCCCGAAGAGATCGTCCTGGATGGAATTGGCCATGCCGTGCAGCCCCTGACGCGGTCTCGTCCTGTGCCGGGCGCGCCAGGTGGGGGAGCGCGCGGGTGCGGGGCCGCGGCGCGGTCCCCTGCTGGGTGCACTGTAGCGCGCCGTCGGCCCGGGACCCGGCAGGGCGCGCGCTGCCGGGCGGTGCCCGCGGGGCCCGGTGCCCGGCGGGGCCGGGCCGCGGGCGGGGTCGGAGCGGACCGCCCGGGAAGCTGCCGGGGCTACTGGTCCGAGGAGCTCCCGAAGACGATCTCGTCCCAGCTGGGGACGGAGGAGCGGGCGGAGCGGCGGGACTTGCCGGTGCGGTTGCGCGGGCGCGGCCGCGCGGGGGAGCCGTCGTCCCCGGGGTCCGTGCCCGTGCCGCCGTCGGCCGGTCCGTCCTCGCCGCCGGGCCGCGGACCGGCGGGCGTGGGCGCGTCCTCGGCCTCCGGCGCCTGGCCGGCACCGTCCGCCCCGGTCCCGGCCGCGGAGGACTCCTCCGGCCCGGGGACGGAGGGCTGCGCCCCGGGTGCGGCCCCGGGCTCGGCGGGGCGGGGCGGGGCCGCGGGGCCGGCCGGGGCCGGGAACTCGGTGGCCGGCTGGTAGGGGCGGTCGAAGACCGGCAGGTCCTCCGGGGCGGCCAGCGGGCGCGGCCGGCGCTCGGAGCGGCCCATCCCGCGGCCGAGCAGCTCGGCGAGGGCGTCGTCGCCCTCCTCGTCCTCGCCGATGCGCTGCCCGCGGCGGGACTGCAGGACGTCGAGCAGCTCGTCCGCCTCCACGGCGGGGCGGCGCAGCGGCGCCGGGGCGGTGTCCGCGCCGCCGGGCAGCACGCCGAGTGCGGCCGCGACGGGGGTGTCCGGGCGCGGGGGCTCCGTGAGCGCCTCGGCCCACGCGTTGGCCGGGCGGACGCTCTGGTTGGCCGGGTTGTACAGCCACTCCGCGGGGGGCTCCTCGCCGGGCCCGGCCGCGGGGTCGTCGACGGCGAAGCGGGCCACGACCGTCCACAGCTGGTCCTCGCGCTGCCACGAGTCCCACTCCAGGCTCCCGGGGTCCACCCCGAGCTGGCCCGCGCGGTGGGCGACGGCCCGGCCCAGGGTCAGGGGCTCGCCCTCGAAGACGGAGTGGTATCCGCGGTGGGCGGTGGGGTCGTCGATCTCCACCTTCTGGGCCTCGGTGGCCACGTGGGCGCGCTCGGCGAGGATGGGCCACTCGTAGCGGCGGACCCGGGCGGCCTCCCACCCGCTCTCGGCGACGATCTCCTCCACGGTGGCCCCGGCGCGGAACCGGGCCTGGATCTCGCGGGGACCGAACTGTCCTGCGCCGCGGGGCCGGCCCCCCGGCAGCCGGCGGGCGCGCTGCACCGCGAGGCGCAGCTCCTGGTCGATCCGCAGGAGGCGGCGCGTGCCCGTCCCGTCCTCGAGGACGAGGTGCTCGCCGTCGTCGTGCACGCCTGCCAGGCGCAGCTGCTCCATGCTGTTCATCCTCCGGTGGGTCTGTGGGGTGCGCCGCGGCGGTCGGCGGGGCGGCAACGGGCCGACGGCGTGCTCCCCGCGCGGCGCCCCCATCCTACTGGCCGGAGCGCGGGCCGGAAGGGGCCGTGCGGCACGGTCCGGGAGCCGTTCCGGGGCGTGCTCCGGGGCGGTCGCCACGGTTGGATTTTTGACCCCGTTTGGTGAACAATCTACGCGATACAGGGCCGGGCGGGCCTCTCCGACGCCCCGCCGGAGCCCATCCCCGGACCCATTGGAGCAAAGACCTCACCATGGCCACAGATTACGACGCGCCGCGCAAGCAGGACGACGAGCTCAAGGAGGACTCGATCGAGGAGCTGCAGACGCGCCGCAGCGACTCGCAGTCGGGCAGCGTCGACGAGGACGAGGCGGCCGCGGCCGAGAGCTTCGAGCTGCCGGGGGCCGACCTGTCCAACGAGGAGCTCTCCGTGGTCGTCCTGCCCGCGCAGGAGGACGAGTTCACCTGCGGCTCCTGCTTCCTGGTGCGCCACCGCTCGCAGATCGCCGAGGAGAAGAACGGCGTGAAGTACTGCGTCGAGTGCGTGGGCTGAGACCCCGACGCGCTCCCCGGGCGGCCCTCCGCGGGCCGGTGCGCCACGAGAACCCCGCCGCGACGGACGTCGCGGCGGGGGTCTCGTCCTGCACGGGGCCTGCACGGGGGGCCGTCCGGGCCGGCCCGGCCGCCCTGGGCCCGGTCGCTCAGGGGCCGGTGAGGACCTCGACGAGCCGCTCGGGGTGGCGGGTGGAGGTCAGCCAGTAGGGGGTCGGGTCGACGGGGTCGGTGATGCGGATCCGCACCAGCGGTCCCACGGAGGCGCGGAAGTTCATGTAGGCGCGCCCGTCGAGCTCCGGGCCGCGCACCCGGCGCACGTCGTCGCCGCGGAAGGCCTCCGCCTCGCCGACGAAGCGGCGCTCGATGCGGGCCCGCCCCACCTGGAGGTGCTCGTCCGTGACGACGATCGAGCGGCTCGAGGTGACGAGCAGGACACCGGCGCCGCCGGCGGCGACGACCGCGGCCACGACGGCGACGACCATGTCGATGGGGGCCAGCGAGACGAGCACGACGACCCCGGCGAAGAGCACGAGCAGCCACATCCACCACGCGGGGGTGAGGCGCTCCTCGTAGAGCACGCGTCCGGCGGAGGACGGGCGGGTGCGCGGGGCGTCGGCGGGACCGGGGCCGGAGGGTGCGGGGCGGGACATGCCCCGATTCTCTCACGAGCACCGCACGACCTCTTCCGCCGCCCGCGCCGGGGCGGGGAGGGAGCGGGCTAGAGTGGGGCACTGTGAACGACCAGTCGACAGCCCACCGGCCGCCGGCCACCCGGAGCCCCCTCCGCGTGGCGCTGCAGGCCCTCGACCCCGACCTGCCCCCGCCCGCCTACGCCCGGCCCGGCGACGCGGGTGCGGACCTGCGCTCGCGCGTGGACCTGGTCCTGGCCCCGGGCCGGCGCGCCCTCGTGCCGACCGGGATCGCCGTGGCCCTGCCGGAGGGCTACGCCGGCTTCGTCCACCCACGCTCGGGCCTGGCCGCCCGCCACGGCATCACCGTGGTCAACGCCCCGGGGACGGTGGACGCCGGCTACCGGGGCGAGATCATGGTCACCCTGCTCAACACCGACGCGGAGCAGCCCTTCGAGGTGCGCCGCGGCGACCGCATCGCCCAGCTGGTGGTGCAGCGCGTGGAGCAGGCGCAGTTCGAGGTGGTCGCCGACCTGCCGGTCTCCGCGCGCGGCGCCGCGGGCTTCGGCTCCAGCGGCACCGCCTGAGGACACCCCCCGCACCCGGTCCCGCCGGCGCCCCGCGAGGGCGCGGCGGACCGGCCCAGGAGCCGGCACCCGCTGCCGGCGGAGGAGCAACGAAGAACATGTTCGGTCGCAAGAAGAAGCAGCCGGTCACCGGCGCCGCCGACCCGGCCCCCGCCGCGCCCGAGCCCGCGGACGGGCGCGAGGACCCGCAGGGCCCGCGCGACGTCGCCCGGGTGCCGGACCGCGAGGGCTACCTCGACCTCGGGGCGCTGCTCGTGAAGCCGCGCCCGGGACTGGGCGTGCGCCTGGAGATCGACGAGCGCAGCCAGCGCCCGCGGGCCGTCGCCCTCGACCTCGGCGGCGGCTCCGTGCAGGTCCAGGCCTTCGCCGCGCCCCGCTCCGAGGGGCTGTGGGACGAGGTGCGCCGCGAGCTCGTCCAGTCCCTGCGCGAGGGCGAGGGCGAGCCCACGGTGGAGGAGGGCCCCTTCGGCCTCCAGGTGCTCACCCGCTTCCCCGCGACCGCCTCGGACGGCACGCGCGGCTACCGCCTGGCCCGCTTCGTGGGCGTGGACGGACCGCGCTGGTTCGTGCGCGCCGTGTTCACGGGCACTGCCGCGGTGGCCGACGAGGCCGCGGAGCTCGAGGAGGTCGTGCGCGAGCTCGTGGTCGTGCGCGGCGAGGACCCCATGCCCCCGCGCGACCTCATCCCGCTCACCGTCCCCGAGGGCGCGGTGCGCCGCCCGGCCGGGGAGGAGCCCCCGGCGGCACCGCCCCGGCGCGGGCCCGAGATCACGGAGATCGGCTGAGCCGTGACCGTCCTGCACCGCACCGCCGACCTGCCCGCGACGACGGGCGGGACCGGCGCGATCGACGTCGTCACCGAGGCGCCGGTGTGCGCCGCCGACCTCGACCCCGCCGTGGCAGGGCGCGCCCGGCGCCGCCGCGTGATGGCCAGCGGCCTCGTCCAGGAGGTCACCGTGCCCCCCGCCTCGGGCGCGCAGAACTACACCGCGCTGCTCGTGCCCGAGTGCGCCCCGGGCGAGGGCCCCGGCCGGGCCCGCCCCCTGCGGCTGGTCTGGCAGGGTCAGCGGCAGGTCCCCGGCGTGGGGGCCGGCACCCGGCTGCGCTGCGTGGGCGTGGTGAGCTTCCGCGACGGCCGGCCCACGATCTTCAACCCCCGCTACGAGATCATCGCCAAGCAGGTCAGCAGATAGGCAGGTGCCCCATGCGGCAGACCCTCCCCGCGCCCACCGACGAGCCGACGGACCGGGTCCCCCGGTGAGCGGCGAGCGGGCCCCCGGGCCGGAGCGCCCCGGGCGCGACGACGTCGAGCGCTCGGTCGCGGCCTACGCGGCCCGCTCCGGCATGCGCCGCCGCGACGACGGCCAGCTCGACGTCCTGCACGCCGTGGGCGGCTGGCGGGGGCTGGCCGAGACCGTCCTGCCGGGGCTCGTCTTCCTCGTCGTGCTCCTGGTCGGCGGCGCCCTGGGTCCGGCGCTCACCGCCTCCCTGGGGGCCGCCGGGGTGTTCACGGTCCTGCGCCTGCTCCAGCGGCAGAGCCTGGTGCAGGCGCTGTCGGGGTTCGTGGGGGTGGCCGTGTGCGCCCTGTTCGCCCGCGCCACGGGCGAGGCCCTCGACTACTACGTGCCCGGCTTCTGGATCAACGCCGCCTGGTTCCTCGGCCTCGGGGTCTCCCTGGCGGTGGGGTGGCCGCTGCTGGGGGTCTTCTACGGGTTCGTGCGCGGGGAGGGCACCGAGTGGCGGGCCGTGCCGGTGCGCCGGCGCGCCTACCGGGTGGCCACGCTCATGCTCATGGGCATGTTCGCGGCGCGGCTGCTCGTGCAGGTCCCGCTCTACCTCGCCGAGAACCTCACCGGGCTGGGCGTGGCCCGGATCGGAATGGGCGTGCCGCTGTACGCGCTCACCCTGTGGCTCGCGTGGCTGGTCTCGCGGCCGCCGGAGCAGATCGCCGCCGAGGAGCAGGACGGGATCTGACCCGCGCGGCTCACCCCTGCGGGGCCGGGTCCTCGTGGGGGCGCCGGTCGGCGGTCGTGAACATCGCCCGCAGCTGCGCCTCGCCCTCGGCGCTGGAGACGAAGAACAGCTGGTCGGCGCCCTCGAGGACGTCGTCGCCCGAGGGGGTGACGGGCACGCCGTCGCGCAGGATCGCCACGAGCGAGACGTCCGGGGGCCACGGCACCTGGGAGACCATCGTGGCGATCACCGGGTGCTCGTGGGGGACCGTGTAGGCCGACAGCGAGGCCCCGCCCGTCTGCAGGGTCAGCAGCCGCACGACGTCGCCGACCTCGACGGCCTCCTCGACGAGCGCGGTCATCAGCCGCGGCGTCGACACGGCGACGTCCACGCCCCAGGCGTCGTCGAAGAGCCATTCGTTCTTGGGGTTGTTCACCCGCCCGACGGTGCGCGGCACCCCGAACTCGCTGCGCGCCAGCAGGGACACCACGAGGTTCGCCTTGTCGTCCCCGGTGGCGGCCACGACGACGTCGGTGTCCTCCAGCCCGCCCTCGCGCAGCGTCGAGAGCTCGCAGGCGTCGCCGATGATCCACTGGGCCCCGCGCAGGTCCGAGCGCCCGATCACCTCGGGCTTCTCGTCGAAGATCACGACCTCGTGGCCGTGGGACAGCAGCTCCCGGGCGATCGAGGCGCCCACGGCGCCCGCGCCCACCACGACCACCCGCATCAGCCCTGCCTCCCGTCGTCCTCGGCCGCCCCGTCGGCGTCGCGCCGCAGGGAGTTGGCGAGGTCCAGCACGTCGGGGGAGGGCGGCCGGGACAGGATCCGGGAGACGGCCTCGACCTCGTCGGTGCGCATCATCGCGTGCACCACGTCGCCGCGCTGGTAGCTGGTGTCGGGGCCCGGCAGGACGCCCTCCCCGAAGCGGGTCACGAACGCGACCCGCACCCCGGCGGCCTCCTCGATCGCCTCGAGGTGCAGTCCCGACCACGAGTCGTCGAGGGAGAGCTCCCCGAGCTGCAGCCGCCCGGAGGCCTCCCGGTAGTCGCCCGTGATGGTCTGCTCCGGCAGGATCCGGCGCAGCGCCTGGTCGGCGCTCCAGCGCACGGCCGCGACCGTGGGGATGCCCAGGCGCTGGTAGAACTCCGCGCGGTTGGGGTCGTAGATGCGCGCCACCACGCGGCGGACCTTGAACGTCTCGCGCGCCACGCGCGCGGCGATGATGTTGGAGTTGTCCCCGCTGGAGACCGCGGCGAAGGCGTAGGCCTCCTCGATCCCGGCCCGGCGCAGCACGTCCCGGTCGAAGCCCACACCGGTGACCTTCTTCCCGCCGAAGTCGCGGCGCAGCCGCCGGAAGGCGCGGTCGTCCTGGTCGATCACCGCCACGGTGTGCCCGGAGTCCTCGAGGGCGTGGGCGACCATCACGCCGACCCGCCCGACTCCCATGACTACGAAGTGCGCCATGGGCCCCAGCCTAGGCCACCGCCGGGGACCCCCGGCGCCGCCGGTCCGCCCGTGCGGGACCCGTGCGGGTGAGGAGCCGGCGCCGCCCGGGCGCCCGGCTCTGCGGGCCGGGCGCGTGTCCGGCCCGGCCGCCGGGCCGTGCCGGCGCGCGCGGGCCCGCGGCGCAGCGGTTCCGGCCCGAACAGGACGGGCCCGGTGCCGCCCGGCGGAGGGGCCGGCGGACAAGCGGGGCGGGAGGGGCTACCGTGGGGTGCCGTGCAGAGCATTCCCCGGGCGCTGAGGCGTGCACTCGTCGGCAAGCCCATCCACAGCGAGCGGGCCGGTGAGGCGGTGCTGCCCAAGCGCACGGCGCTGCCCGTGTTCTCCGCCGACGCCCTCTCCTCGGTGGCCTACGCCCCCGACGAGATCATCCTCACCCTCGCCCTGGCGGGCACCACCGCGATCGCGGTCTCGCCCTGGGTGGGCCTGGCGGTGCTCGTGGTGCTGGCGGTCGTCATCACGGCCTACCGGCAGAACGTGCACGCCTACCCCTCCGGCGGGGGCGACTACGAGATCGTCTCGAAGAACCTCGGCCGCACCGCCGGCGTGGGCGTGGGCGCGGCGCTGATGGCCGACTACGCGCTCGTCGTCGCCGTGTCCATGGCCACGGGCGCCCAGTACGTCACCGCCGCGCTGCCCGGGCTCGCCGACCGGCGGGTCGAGCTGGCCGTGGCCGGGATCCTGCTCGTGGGCCTGCTGAACCTGCGGGGCCTCGCCTTCGTGGGCCGGGCCTCCGCGGTGCCCACCTACTTCTTCCTCGCCGTGCTCGCCGCGCTGATCCTCACGGGCCTCGTCCTGGACCTCACCGGCGGGCTGGGCCCGGCCCCCAGCGCCGGGTACGAGGTGCTCCCGGCCGCCGGCCACGACGCCGGGCTGGCCGGGCTGGCCGGGGCCCTCGTCGTGCTCCGGGCCTTCTCCTCCGGGGCGGTGGCCCTCACGGGCGTGGAGACCATCACCAACTCCGTGCCCTACTTCCGCAAGCCCCGCGCCGCCAACGCCGCCGCGACCCTCGGGGTGCTCGGGGCGCTCTCGGCCGCCCTGCTGGCCGGGGTGCTCTACCTCGCCGACCGCACCGACGCGGTCGTCGTCGCCGACCCGGACCAGCAGCTGCTCATCGACGGCAGCCACCCGCCCGCCGACTTCTACCAGTACCCGGTGCTGGGGCAGCTGGCCCGCACCGTGTTCGGCACCGACTCGGTGTGGTTCTACGTCCTCGCGGCCGCGACCGTCGCCGTGCTCGTGCTCGCCGCCAGCACCGCCTTCTCCGGCTTCCCCACGCTCGCCTCCCGGCTGGCCCGCGACGCCTTCCTGCCCCGCCAGCTGCAGGCCCGCGGGGACCGCTACGCCTTCACCAACGGCATCGTGGTGCTGCTGCTCGTGGCCGTGGTGCTCACCGTGGCGTTCGAGGCCAGCGTCAACCGGCTGATCCAGCTCTACATCGTCGGGGTGTTCTTCTCCTTCACCCTCACCCAGGCCGGGATGCTGCGCCACTGGTCCCGGGTGCGCCGCGCCCGCCGCAGCCCCGAGGCCCGGCGGGCGCTGCTGCCGCGCCGGGCCGTGGCGCTCGTGGCCTTCGTGCTGTGCGCGGCCGTGCTCGTCGTGGTGCTCGTGACCAAGCTGACCCAGGGCGCGTGGATCACCCTCGTGGCCATCGCCGCCCTCGGGGCCGTGATGGCCGGGATCCGCCGCCACTACGACGCCGTGGACGCCGAGCTCGCCCTCGAGCCCGACTCCCCGGTGCGGGCCCTGCCCTCCCGCGTGCACGCCGTCATCTACGTCTCCTCGGTGCGCAAGCCGCTCATGCGCGCCCTCGCCTACGCCCGCGCCTCCCGGCCCTCCACCCTCGAGGCCGTCGTGGTCGACACCAACGCCGCCGCCACCCGCCGGATCCTCGACGAGTGGCAGCGCCTGGAGATCCCCGTGCCCGTGACCGTGCTGCACTCGCCCTACCGGGACACCATCGGCCCCGTGGTCGACCACGTGCGCGGGGTGCGGCGGAAGTCCCCCCGGGACCTCGTGGTCGTCTACCTGCCCGAGTACGTGGTGCGCCGGCGCTGGGAGCGGCTGCTCCACAACCAGGCCATCCGGCCCCTGCGCGCCCGCCTGCACCAGGAGCGCGGCGTGATGACCGCCTCCGTGCCGTGGCACCTGTCCACCGCCCAGGGCCGCGACGTCGGCCCCGAGTCCGCCGCCGCCGGCCCCCGCCGCGCCCCCGAGCAGGAAGACCGCCCGTGACCCCTCCCGCCCCCGCCGACCCCGCCGGCACCCCGCCCGCCGAGCTCGAGCTGCGCCTCGGGCCGATCGCCCACGGCGGGCACACCGTCGCCCGCACCCCCGAGGGGCGCGTCGTCTTCGTCCGCCACGGGCTCCCGGGGGAGCGCGTGCGCGTGCGCCTGACCGACGCCGGGCAGACCGCCCGCTACTGGCGCGCCGACGTGGTCGCCGTCCTCGAGGCCGACCCCGCCCGGCGCGAGCGGCACGTCTGGGCCCCCGCGGACTCCCTGCGCACGTGGGCGGAGGGCCGCCCGCCCGTGGGCGGCGCCGAGCTCGGCCACGCCGCGCTGCCCGCCCAGCGGGCGCTCAAGGCCGCCGTGGTCGCCGAGCAGCTGCGCCGGCTCGCGGGCCTCGACGGACCCGTGGAGGTCGAGCCGATGCCCGGGGAGGACCCCGAGGGGCTCGGCTGGCGCACCCGGGTCCACTTCGCCGTCGACGCCGCCGGGCGGATCGGCATGCACCCCCACCGCAGCACCGCCGTCGTGCCGGTGGCCGGCTTCCCGCTCGCGCTGCCGGGGATCGGGGCCCTCGGGCTCGCCGGGCTGGACCTGCGCGGGGTCGAGCGGGTGGACGTGGCCGCCCCCGCCGACGGCGGCGCCCCGCTGGTCCACCTCGAGCTGGCCGCCGGGGCGGACGAGGACCGGCTGCGCCGCGAGACGGCCCGGCTGCCCGCCGGCACCTCCGTGGCCGCCCGCCCGCACGGCGCGGCCCGGCCGGCCCCCTGGGCGGGCCGGCCCGCCGTCGTCGAGCACGCCGGCGACCACCGGTGGGAGGTCTCCGCCGGGGGCTTCTGGCAGATCCACCGGGCCGCCCCGGACCTGCTGCACCGGCTCGTGCCCGCCGCCGCCGCCCCGCAGCCCGGCGGCACCGCCCTGGACCTCTACGCCGGGGCCGGGCTGTTCACCGCGGCGCTCGCCGACGCCGTGGGGGAGACGGGCGCGGTCGTGGCGGTCGAGGGCTCGCCCGTCACGAGCGCCGACGCCCGGCGCACCTTCGCCGGCCGTCCCGCCGTGCGCGTCGAGCGCGGCAGCGTGGACCGCGTGCTCGCCCGCCTGTGGCCCGACGCGGGCCCGGCGCCGCGCGGCCGCCGCCGCGCCCCCCGCGGCGCGGGGATCCCCCGTCCGGGGGCCGTGGTCCTGGACCCGCCCCGCGCCGGCGCCGGCCGCGAGGTCGTGGACCGGCTGATCGCCCTCGCCCCCCGCCGGGTCGCCTACCTCGCGTGCGACCCCGCGACCCTCGCCCGGGACCTCGGGCGGTTCCGGCGGGCAGGCTGGCGCGTGCGGCAGGTGCGCGCCTTCGACATGTACCCCAACACCCACCACGTCGAGACCCTCGCCGTCCTCGAGCCCTGAGCCCTCCGGGCGGCGCCTCCGTGACGCCCGCCCGGAGGGGCGCTCCGTGGCGCCCGTCGCACACGGGCTACACTGGCCAGTGACTGTTCACGGGAGAACGCACGGCGGTGTGCCGGGTCCCTCCCGTGGGCGTTTCCAAGACGGTGGCGAGAGGAGTTCCACGCACATGAGCACGGTGGACAGCTTCGGAGCCAAAGGCGTCCTCGACGTCGACGGCACCGAGTACGAGATTTTCCGACTGAACGCGCTGGAGGGGGCCGCGAAGCTCCCGTACAGCCTGAAGGTTCTGCTCGAGAACCTGTTGCGCACCGAGGACGGCGCCAACATCACCTCCGAGCACATCCGGGCCCTGGCGGAGTGGGACGCCGAGGCCGAGCCGAGCATCGAGATCCAGTTCACGCCCGGTCGCGTGATCATGCAGGACTTCACCGGCGTGCCCTGCATCGTCGACCTCGCCACCATGCGCGAGGCGGTCGCGGACCTCGGCGGCGACCCCTCGCGCGTGAACCCGCTCGCCCCCGCCGAGCTGGTCATCGACCACTCCGTGCAGATCGACGCCTTCGGCACCGCCGACGCGATCGAGCGCAACATGGACATCGAGTACCAGCGCAACGGCGAGCGCTACCAGTTCCTGCGCTGGGGCCAGACCGCGTTCGACGACTTCAAGGTCGTGCCCCCGGGCATGGGCATCGTCCACCAGGTCAACATCGAGAACCTCGCCCGCGTCGTGATGACCCGCGAGGTCGACGGCGCGCTGCGCGCCTACCCCGACACCTGCGTGGGCACCGACTCCCACACGACCATGGAGAACGGCCTGGGCGTGCTGGGCTGGGGCGTGGGCGGCATCGAGGCCGAGGCCGCGATGCTGGGCCAGCCCATCTCGATGCTCATCCCGCGGGTGGTGGGCTTCAAGCTCACCGGCGAGATCCCCGCCGGCGCCACGGCCACCGACGTGGTGCTGACGATCACCGAGATGCTGCGCGAGCACGGCGTGGTCGGCAAGTTCGTCGAGTTCTACGGCGAGGGCGTGGGCGCGGTGCCGCTGGCCAACCGCGCGACCATCGGCAACATGAGCCCCGAGTTCGGCTCCACCGCCGCGATCTTCCCGATCGACGACGTCACCCTCGAGTACCTGCGCCTGACCGGGCGCTCCGACGAGCAGGTCGCGCTCGTCGAGGCGTACGTCAAGGAGCAGGGGATGTGGCACGACCCCTCCGAGGAGATCACCTTCTCGGAGTACCTCGAGCTGGACCTCTCCACCGTGGTCCCCTCGATCTCCGGGCCCAAGCGCCCGCAGGACCGCATCGCCCTGACCGAGGCCAAGGCGCAGTTCCACGAGGACATCAAGAACTACGCCACCCACGTCGACGACGCCGCCTCCGGCGACACCGTGGACGACGTCGCGGCGCAGTCCTTCCCGGCCTCCGACGCCCCGGGCTACACCGCGGACGACCACCAGTCCGAGGCGGACCGCCCGCGCGAGCACCACGCCCACGCCGAGAACGGCCGGCCGACCAAGCAGGTCCCCGTGACCATGCCCGACGGCCGCGAGTTCGAGCTCGACCACGGCGCCGTGTCGATCGCCTCGATCACCTCGTGCACCAACACCTCGAACCCCTCGGTGATGATGGCCGCGGCCGTGCTGGCCCGCAACGCCGTCGAGAAGGGCCTCAAGGCCAAGCCGTGGGTGAAGACCTCGATCGCCCCGGGCTCGAAGGTCGTCACCAACTACTACGAGAAGTCCGGGCTCGTCCCGGCGCTCGAGGAGCTCGGCTTCTACATCGTCGGCTACGGCTGCACCACCTGCATCGGCAACTCCGGGCCGCTGGAGGAGGAGATCTCCCAGGCGATCCAGGACAACGACCTCGCCGTGACCTCGGTGCTCTCGGGCAACCGCAACTTCGAGGGCCGGATCAACCCGGACGTGAAGATGAACTACCTGGCGTCCCCGCCGCTGGTCATCGCCTACGCCCTGGCCGGGAACATGGACTTCGACTTCGAGACCGAGCCCCTGGGCCAGGACGCGGAGGGCAACGACGTCTACCTCAAGGACATCTGGCCCGACCCGGCCGAGGTGCAGCGGATCATCGACTCCTCGATCGACACGGAGATGTTCACCCGCGAGTACGGGACCATCTTCGACGGCGACGAGCGGTGGCAGAACCTGGACACCCCGACCGGCAAGACCTTCGAGTGGAACGAGCAGTCCACCTACGTCCGCAAGCCCCCGTACTTCGAGGGCATGACGATGGAGACCACCCCGGTGGAGGACATCACGGGCGCCCGGGTGCTGCTGAAGCTGGGCGACTCGGTCACCACCGACCACATCTCCCCGGCGGGCTCCTTCAAGTCCGACACCCCGGCCGGCAAGTACCTCATCGAGCACGGCGTGGAGCGCAAGGACTTCAACTCCTACGGCTCCCGCCGCGGCAACCACGAGGTCATGATCCGCGGCACCTTCGCCAACATCCGGATCAAGAACCAGCTGCTGGACGGCGTGGAGGGCGGCTTCACCCGCGACTTCACCCGCGACGGCGGCCCGCAGGAGACCGTCTACGACGCCGCGATGAACTACAAGGAGGCCGGCGTCCCGCTGGTCGTGCTGGGCGGCAAGGAGTACGGCTCCGGGTCCTCGCGCGACTGGGCGGCCAAGGGCACCTCCCTGCTGGGCGTCAAGGCCGTCATCGCCCAGAGCTACGAGCGCATCCACCGCTCCAACCTCATCGGCATGGGGGTGCTGCCGCTGCAGTTCCCGGCCGGCGAGTCGGCGGAGTCCCTGGGCCTCGACGGCACGGAGAGCTTCGACGTCCAGGGCGTGACCGCGCTCAACGAGGGCACCACGCCGAAGACCCTGAAGGTCGTCGCCACCAAGGAGGACGGCGCCACGGTCGAGTTCGACGCGGTCCTGCGCATCGACACGCCGGGCGAGGCGGACTACTACCGCAACGGCGGCATCCTGCAGTACGTGCTGCGCCAGATCGCGAAGTGATCCCTGCCGGCCACCGCCGGTGAGCAGCGCCCGGAGGGCCCGGTCCGCACGGACCGGGCCCTCCGGCCTGCCCGGGCCCGTCGGGGCGAGCGAGTAGGATCGGGGGACGCGCCGCCCCGGAGGACCCCGGGGGGCGGGCAACGAGCGCCGAGCAGAGCGGAGGAAGCATGAGCGTGCTGGAGCGGGTCTCCGGACCGGAGGACCTCGCGGGGCTGAGCCGTGCCGAGCTGACGGAGCTCGCGGCGGAGATCCGCGACTTCCTCGTCACCCACGTCTCCGCCACGGGCGGGCACCTGGGCCCGAACCTCGGCGTGGTCGAGCTGACCGTCGCGGTGCACCGGGTCTTCGACTCGCCGCGCGACTCGATCGTCTTCGACACCGGCCACCAGTCCTACGTGCACAAGCTGCTCACGGGCCGGAAGGACTTCTCCACCCTGCGCCAGCAGGGCGGGCTCGCCGGCTACCCCGACCGCGGGGAGTCCGTGCACGACATCGTGGAGTCCTCCCACGCGTCCTCCTCCCTGTCCTGGGCCGACGGGATCTCGCGCGGCTACGCCATGACGGGTCAGGACGACCGCCACACCGTGGTCGTCG
Source organism: Kocuria flava (assembly GCF_001482365.1). Lineage (NCBI taxonomy): Bacteria > Bacillati > Actinomycetota > Actinomycetes > Micrococcales > Micrococcaceae > Kocuria > Kocuria flava. The sequence continues at coordinate 2,089,450 of NZ_CP013254.1, forward strand.
TCGGCGACGGCGCCCTGACGGGCGGCATGGCCTGGGAGGCCGTGAACAACATCGCCTCCGACCGGCGCCGGAAGGTCGTGATCGTCGTCAACGACAACGGCCGCTCCTACGCGCCGACCGTCGGCGGCTTCGCCAACCACCTCGCCGAGCTGCAGGCCAGCGTCCAGCAGGGGGTGGACGCGGTGCGCACCGACCGCCGCTACGAGCAGACCCTCGAGTCGGTCAAGCGGCTGCTCGCCTCCTCCGGGCCCCTGGGCGAGATGGTCTACCGCGGGCTGCACGGGATGAAGCAGGGCATCAAGGACGTCGTGGTGCCCCAGGGCATCTTCGAGGATCTCGGCATGAAGTACGTGGGCCCGGTCGACGGCCACGACCTCGAGGCCCTCGAGCAGGCGCTGTCCAACGCGAAGAACTTCGGTGGGCCCGTGATCGTGCACGCCATCACCGAGAAGGGCCACGGCTACGGCCCGGCGACCGCCCACGTTGACGACCAGTTCCACGCGGTGGGCGTGATCGACCCGGTGACCGGGCGCTCGACCGCCACCAGCTCCGAGCGCAGCTGGACGGCCGTGTTCCGCGACGAGATCGCCCGCATCGCCGACGAGCGCGAGGACGTCGTGGGCATCACCGGCGCGATGCTCATCCCCGTGGGGCTGCAGAAGATGCAGGCCGCCCACCCGGAGCGGGTGGTCGACGTCGGGATCGCCGAGCAGCATGCGATCGCCATGGCCGCCGGGATGGCCTACGGCGGCCTGCACCCGGTCGTGGCCCTCTACGCGACCTTCCTCAACCGCGGTTTCGACCAGCTGCTGATGGACGTCGCCCTGCACCGGGCAGGGGTCACCGTGGTCCTCGACCGGGCCGGGGTCACCGGTCCCGACGGCCCCAGCCACCACGGGATGTGGGACCTGGCGCTGCTGCAGATCGTGCCCGGGCTGCACCTGGCCGCCCCGCGCGACGAGCCCACCCTCGTGGAGGAGCTGCGCGAGGCCGTGGCCGTCGGCGACGCCCCCACGGTGGTGCGCTACCCGAAGGGTTCCGTCGGCGCCCCCGTCCCCGCCCTCGAGCGCCTCGAGGACGGCGTGGACGTGCTCGCCCGGCGCGGGGCCGAGAGCACCGCGCCCGGCGCCCGCCGCGACGTCCTGCTGGTGTCGGTCGGGGCGATGAGCGCGCTGGTCCTCGACGTCGCCGACCGGCTCGAGGCCCACGGCGTCTCCTCGACCGTGGTCGACCCCCGGTGGGTGCTGCCCGTGCCGGGCTCCGTGCTCGAGCTCGCCGCGCAGCACCGGATCGTCGTCGTCGTCGAGGACGGCGTGCGCGCCGGGGGAATCGGCTCCCGGATCCGCCAGGAGATGCGCGCGGCGGGCGTGGACACCGCCCTCAACGAGGTGGGCCTGCCCACCGAGTTCCTCGCCCACGGCTCCCGCGCCCAGGTCCTCGAGCGCGTGGGGCTCACCGCCCGGCGCGTCGCCCAGGACACGCTCGCCTCCGTGCTCGGCACCCGGGTGCCGTACGCCCGCTCCGCCGGCCCGGACACCGGGGCCGGGCCGGTCGTGCCCGGCCGGCAGGACGTGGCCGACGACGCCCGCCTGCGCCACCGCGGCTGAGCGCACGGCCCCCCGCCCGGACACCGGGGCGCCCCCTGCCCGTGGCGGGTCCCCTCGGGCGCGCTTCCGGCCCCGGACGACGGCGACCGGGCCCGGCTCACCCCTCCAGGAGGATCCGGCCGCCCTCCACGCGGACGGCGCGGGGCTCGAGCCCGGTCCCGGCGGGCCCGGCGAGGACCTCCCCGGTGGCCAGGTCGAAGCGCGAGTCGTGGCACGGGCAGACGTAGGCGCCGTCGCGCGGGGCGACCGTACACCCCTGATGCGGGCACACGGGGGAGTAGGCCACCACGGTCCCCTCCGCCGGGCGCCCGACGACGGCCTGCACCCCGTCCCGGTCCACCCTCAGGCCCGAGCCGACGGGCAGGTCCTCCAGCGCCCCGGCGTCGACCGTGCCGGCCGCGCCCTGCGGCTCGTCCCCGCTGCCGCACGCGGTCAGCGCCGCACCGGCGGCCAGCCCGGTCGCCCCGAGCACGAGGCGCCGCGACGGCCCGGAGCCCGCGCCCGGCGGTGCGCCCGGCGGTGCGGGGTGCGGCGCGGCCTCGGGCGGCAGCGCGGTCGGGGTGCTCGGCGGGGGCGCGGGCTGCTGGTGCACGGTGATCTCCTGGGCGAGGGGACGGGTCCGGCGCCAGTCTAGGCGGGCCGGTAGCCCGGTCGGCCCCCGCCCGCCCGGGCTGCCCGCGTCCGCGGCGGTGATCGCTCACAGCGGAGCACCCGCCGGGGCGGTGTCGGGACGCGGGAGGTCGTCAGTAGGATGACGACCACAGCACACGGTCCGGGACCCGCCCGGACGGACGGAAGGACACCACCATGATCAAGCGCCTCATCTTCGCGACGGGCTTCGGCGTCGGCTTCGTGGTCGGCTCGGCCTCGGGCCGCAAGAGCTACGAGACCCTCAAGGCCAACGCGCTGCGCACGTGGCAGGACCCCAAGGTCCAGGAGAAGGTCTCCGAGGGCACCGACTGGGTCAAGGCCGAGGTCCCCGTCGTCGGCGAGAAGCTGGCCGACGGGGCCAAGAAGGCCGCCGGCACGGTCGGCGCGAAGGCCTCCGACGCCTCGGCGACCGTCAAGGACAAGGTCACCGGGGGCTCGGGCGAGGGTGGCGGGACCCCGGCCGGCGGCACCGCCGCCACGAGCGACTACGCCGACCTGCGCGCGGCGGAGCCGGTGACCCCCGAGTCCCCGATGTCCCCGGCCGAGCCCCGTCCCGCCGAGGGCGAGCCCGGGAACTGACCGGTCCGGCGACGGGCCCGGCCCGCCGCGCACGAGGGCCCCGGCCGCACGGCCGGGGCCCTCGTGCGCCCGTCCGCGGGAGCGGTCCGCGCCGGCTCAGCCGGCGCTCCGGTCCTCCCCGGACCGGCCGGGATGGCCCTCCGGCCCGTGCCCGGGAGCGGCGTCGGCGGTCCCGCCGGCGTCCGCGCCGCCGTGCCCGGGGTCCGCGTGCTCCGGGTGGTGGGCGGCGGTCTCCCGCTCGGCGCGCTTGCGGGCCCGCAGCTCCCGCCAGGCCGCGGCCAGCGCGGGCGCGGTGAGCTCGACCTGCCACGGCCGGGCCCCGAGGGCGGTGAGCCGGTCCGCGACGGCCTGGTCGGAGGTGCTGCGCGGCGGCTGCCAGCACAGTCGCCGCAGGTGCTCCGGGGTCAGGAGGTTCTCCGTGGGCAGCCCGTGCTCCTCGGCCAGCCGCGCCACGATCGGCTTGAGGGCCTTCAGCCGGGCGGCCGCCTCGGGCCGCTTGGCCTCCCAGGCCTTCACCGGCGGCAGGGCCTCCGAGCGGACGGTGAAGGGCACGAGCTCGGTGGCCCGCCGCGCCTCGTCGACCGCGCGCACCCAGCGGGGGCCCTCACGGGCGGCCAGCCGCCCGTGGAAGCCGGGGGTCGCCAGCAGCTGCGGGACCGTGCGCGGCATCGCCTGCGCGGCGGCCACGAGCGCCGCATCGGGCAGCAGCCGGCCGGGGGAGAGGTCCTTGTGCTGGGCGAGCTTCTCGCGCTCCTCCCACAGGTTGCGCAGCGCGGTGAGCTGGCGGCGGCCCTTGACCTTCGTGATCCCGGAGGTCCGCCGCCACGGGTCCTTGCGCGGGGGCGCCGGCGGCGCGGTGCGCACCGCCTCGAACTCCTGCAGCGCCCACTCGAGCTTGCCGCCCTCCCGCAGCACGTCCTCGAGGGCCCAGCGCAGCTGGATGAGCATCTCCACGTCGAGCGCGGCGTAGTTGAGCCAGTCCGTCGGCAGCGGCCGCCGCGACCAGTCCACCGCGGAGTGCTCCTTGGCGAGGGTGTAGCCCAGCAGCTCCTCGGTCATCGCCGCGAGCCCGACCCGGCGCAGCCCGGCGATCCGCCCGCCCAGCTCGGTGTCGAACAGCGCGTCCGGGTGCATGTCCAGCGCCCGCAGGGAGGGCAGGTCCTGGGTGGCCGCGTGCAGGACCCACTCCACGCCGGAGAGCGCCTCCCCGAGCACGGCCAGCGAGCCGGTGGCCTCCGGGTCGATCAGCAGCGTCCCGACGCCCTCGCGGCGCAGCTGCACGAGGAAGGCCCGCTGGCCGTAGCGGAACCCGGAGGCCCGCTCGGTGTCGATGGCGGCCGGGCCGGTGCCCGCGGCGACCGCGGCCGCGGCCCGCTCGAGCCCGGCGGCGGTCCCGATCACGGGCGGGATGCCGTCGAACGGCGCGGACAGGTGCACGCTGTCGGGGATCGCGTAGTCCTCGAAGCCGGCGACCACGGGGGTCGCGGGGTTCTCGGTCGCGGCGGATCGGGCGGCTGGCTCGGTCACGGGGTCGTCTTCGATTCTGTCTCGGCCCCGGGGCGGGGCGCGGTCGGTCGGGGTGGTCCTCAGCGGCGCGGGTGCAGCACGGTCACGCCCTGCGGGTAGGGCGGCAGGCCGGCGAAGGTGCAGACCGTGTCCGCCCAGGCCGCCAGGTGGGGCTCCACGTCGGGGCCGTCGGGCGTCCACGCCGCGCGCAGCTCGACGTCGGCGCCCTCCTCCTGGTCGCCCAGCACCCCGAAGCCCTCCGCGAGGACCCGGGACGCGGTGCCGCCCTCCCGAGAATATCCGGCCCGGTGCCGCTCGAGCGCCTCGAGCAGCCAGGCCCACGCGAGCGCGCCCGTGCCCGCGTCCCGGCCGACCTCCCGGGCGACCGCCGCGCGGGCCCAGGTCACGACCCGGAAGGCCCCGCCCCAGGCCGGGGGCTCGGCGGGGTCGTGGAGCAGCACGAAGCGCCCGGTGGCCAGCTCGTCGCCGGCCGCACCGCCCGAGCGGCCACCGGCCACGAGGACGTCCGCGGCCGGACCGGAGCGGCGGCCCGCGGCCGGCGCGGCGACGACGCCCGCGACCCGGCGGACGTCGGCCCGCACGGCCACCGCGAACGGGGCGAGGTGGCCGGGGGCGGGGATCTCGGTGAGCTCGATGCCGTCCCGCGGGTGCGCCCGGCGCAGATGGGCGAGGGCGGCCCGGAAGTCCTGGGGCACCTGCGACAGGCCGTTGTCCGCACTCACACTGGCAGGGTAGGCGCTGGCCCGTCCGCGCGGGCCGTGCCACGCCGCCCGCCCCGCGGCGCGGCGGGTCCGGCCGGCGGCGGGGCGGTCAGGACTGCGCGGGCACGAGGCGGACGGAGACCGAGTTGATGCAGTAGCGCAGGTCGGTGGGCGTGGGGAAGCCCTCGCCGCCGAAGACGTGCCCGAGGTGGGAGTCGCAGGCCGCGCACCGGACCTCGACGCGCTCGGCGCCCAGGCTCGTGTCCTTGAGGTAGCGCACCCTGTCCTCCGCGAGCGGGGCCCAGAACGAGGGCCAGCCGCAGTGGGCGTCGAACTTCGTGTCCGAGCGGAACAGCTCGGCCCCGCAGGCCCGGCAGCCGTAGACGCCCTCGGTCGTGGTGTTCCAGTACTCGCCGGTGAAGGGCCGCTCCGTCCCGGCCTCCCGGAGGACGTGGAACTCCTCGGGGGTCAGGACCGCGCGCCAGTCCTGCTCGGTGCGGGGGGCTTCCCCGGCGGCCTCGCCGGGGCGGGTGGTCTCGGTCATGGCGTCCTCCTGGGTCGGGTGCTGGCTCCCGGTCCGGTCCCCGGGGCTCCGCGGCCGGCGGGCCGGGCCGTCCGCAGGGACAACGACGTGCCGGGCGGGGTTATGCCCGGGCCCCCGCGGGCGCCCGTGGAAGACTGGGGACATGCTCCGTCGACTCCTGCCGCCCGCCGCCCCCGAGCCCGAGCCGGCCGCGCAGTGGGCCCGGGGCGCGGTGGTCGGCGCCGCGGCGACCGTCGGCGCGGCCTCGCTGACGTTCGGGCTCTCCAGCGCCGCCGCGGCCTACTTCGCCCGGCAGGTCGTGGTGCCCCCGCGCTACCGCTCCGAGGACCTGCCCGTGCTGGGCACGTCCCGCACGGGGGAGGAGGGCGAGCCCGGCGCCGAGACGGTCGTGCGGCTGCCGGCCACCGTGGACACGACCGTGGAGGGCACCTACAGCCTGCGCTTCGACGCCGGGCGCGGCCACGCCCGGATCGGGGCCATCCGCTCCTGGTCGCCCGCGGAGGGCACGGTCACCCGCGTCGTCGAGGAGGTCTACTCGGGCGACCTGTCCCGGGCGAGCCGGGGCTTCTGGTCCGGGACCGTCTACCCCGATCCGGGGGCCGCCGGCCTGCCGTACGAGGAGGTCGAGATCCCCATCGAGGTCGGCCCGGCCCCGTGCTGGGTCGTGCCCGCCCACGGCGGTCCCACCCCGGCGGGGGAGCGGCCCCGGATGCTGCCCGGCCCGTGGGCGATCATGGTCCACGGCCGCGGCGCCAGCCGCATGGAGACGATCCGGGCCGTGCCCACGGCCCGCGCCCTCGGGCTGACCTCGTTGCTGATCTCCTACCGCAACGACCGGGAGGCCCCGCCCACCCACGACTTCCGCTACGGCCTCGGGTTCACCGAGTGGAAGGACGTCCAGACGGCGATCAGCTACGCGAAGTCCCGGGGGGCGACCCAGATCGTGCTCTTCGGCTGGTCGATGGGCGGGGCGATCGCGCTGCAGACGGCGGACCTGACGTTCTACCGGGACGACATCGCCGCGCTCGTGCTCACCGGCCCGGTCGTGGACTGGTTCGAGCTCATCGCCCACCACTCCCGCACCCGCCGGATCCCCTCCGGGATCGGGCGGCTGGCCACGAACCTGATCTCCCACCCCGCGGGCCGGATGCTCACCGGGCTGGCGGCCCCGGTGGACCTCAAGGCCCTGGACTGGCTCTCCCGCGCCGATCACCTGCGCACCCGCACCCTCGTGCTGCACTCGGTCGACGACGAGTTCGTGCCCGCGGCCGGCTCCCGCCGGCTCGCCGAGCTCAGCCCGCTGGTCGACTTCGTGCCCTTCACCCGGGCCCGGCACACCAAGGAGTGGAACGTGGACCCGCGCCGGTGGGAGGACGCCGTGCGCTCCTGGCTGCCGCAGCGGCTGGCCGAGCACGCCCGCACGACCGGGCCCGTGCCCGGCACCGCCGCCGGTGCGGGCAGCACCGCGGCCGAGGGCGCGGCGGGCGCTCAGGCCTGAAGCGCCGCCGTCCGGCCGCCGGTCAGCCGCAGCAGGTCGGCGGGGGCGAGCTCGACGTCGAGGCCCCGCCGGCCGCCGGAGACCAGCACGGTCCCCCACGCGAGCGCCGAGTCGTCGAGCAGCAGCGGTGCGGGCGTGCGCTGGCCCAGCGGCGAGATCCCGCCGACCACGTAGCCGGTGCGCCGCTCCGCCGCCCGCGGCTCGGCCAGTGCCGCGCGCTTCCACCCCAGTGCCGCCGCGGCCGCCCGCAGGGACAGCCGGGCGGAGACGGGCACGACCGCGACCGCCCAGTCCCGGTCGTGGACGACCATCAGCGTCTTGAGCACCTGGCCCGGGTCGCGGCCCAGGGCGGCGGCGGCCTCCGCGCCGAAGGACGCCGCGCCCGGGTCGTGGTCGTAGGGGTGCAGCACGTGGGCCACCCCGGCGTCCTCGAGCACGGCCACCGCGGCGGTGGGTCCCGTCCGGCCGCGCCCGGCCACGGCGCTCAGCCCTCCTGGAGCTCGCGGACCCGGCGCTTGATCCGGGCGAGCATGGCCGACATCCCCCGCATCCGCAGGGGCGAGACGAGCTGGGTGAGCCCGAAGCGCTCCGGCAGGTCGTCGGGGACCGCCAGGACCTCCCGGGCGGGCAGACCGTCGAGGCCCTCGTGCAGGATCGAGGCGAAGCCGCGGGTCGTCGGGGCCTCCGCGGGCGCGGAGAAGAACAGCCGCACGGGGGTCTCCGGGCCCGGGGCGGCGTCCTCGGCCCACTCGACGGCCAGGAACAGGGGGGACTGGCACTCCACGACCTGCTCGAGCTCCTCGGGGTGCTCGCCCAGCCGCTCCGGCAGCGCCGGCAGCGACCGGGAGAACTCGAGCAGCAACTGCAGCTTGTCCTCCTGCGGCACGGCCGTGAAGTCCTCGACCAGCTCCTCGAGCTGGGCCGGCAGCCCCGCGCTCACGCCCCGGCCCCCGGGGCCTCGCCGCGCTCCTCGCCCAGCACGATCGGCACGCGCACCGAGTTGCCCCACTCCGTCCAGGACCCGTCGTAGTTGCGGACCTTCTCGAAGCCCAGCAGGTACTTGAGCACGAACCACGTGTGCGAGGAGCGCTCGCCGATGCGGCAGTAGGCGATGACGTCGTCGTCGTCGCTGAGCCCCGCCTCGTCGCGGTAGACGGCCTCGAGCTCGGCCCGCGGGCGGAACCGCCCGTCCTCGGCCGCCGCCCGGGCCCACGGCACGGACGCGGCGGTGGGGATGTGCCCGCCGCGCAGGGTGCCCTCCTGCGGGTAGTCGGGCATGTGGGTGCGCTCGCCCGTGTACTCGGGCAGCGAGCGCACGTCGATCAGCGGGCCCCGCCCGAGGTGGGCGAGCACGTCCTCCTGGTAGGCCCGGCCCCGGGCGTCCTCGCGCTCGACGACGGGGTAGTCGGCGCGCGGGCGCTCGACCTTCGCCGTGGACAGCTCGCGGCCCTCGGCGACCCACTTGTCGCGCCCGCCGTTCATCAGGCGCACGTCGGGGTGGCCGAAGAGCTCGAAGACCCACAGCGCATAGGCGGCCCACCAGTTGGACTTGTCGCCGTAGACCACCACGGTCGTGTCGCGGGAGATGCCCTTGCGCGACATCAGCTCCGCGAAGCCGGCGCCGTCCACGTAGTCGCGGGTGTCGGGGCGGTTGAGGTCGGTGTGCCAGTCGACCTTGACGGCACCGGGCACGTGGCCGGTCTCGTAGAGCAGCACGTCCTCGTCGGACTCGACGACGACCACGCCGGGGTCGTCCAGGTGGTCGGCGACCCACTGGGTCGACACCAGCTTCTCGGGGTGCGCGTACTGCGCGAACTCGTCGTTGTTCTCCACGGCAACGCCCATGGTGGTTCCTTCCGGGTCGGGAGCGGGGGACCCTCGCGGGCCAGGTCTGCCCCCAGCTTAGGGGCCGGGACCGGGCGGCGCGCCCCGCCCGGGCGCGGGCTCCCGTCCGGGCCCCGCGCCCCGGCCCCGTCCGGGCCCGCCGCGGCCGGGACGCGGCGGATAGGATCGCGGGAGCACCGCCGTGCGCCCGCCGGCGCGCGGACCGCCCACCGAACCGCCGCTCCCGGCGGACAGAGAGGTCGCCCCGTGAGCACCGAGACCGTCCACCTCACCGACCGCCGCCCGCACGTGTCGGCGGATGAACTGCTGGCGGGCTTCCGGCCGTCGGAGCGCTTCGGGGAGGTCTCCTTCGACACCTACCGGCCCGACCCGCAGCAGCCCTCGCAGGCGCGGGCCGTGGAGGAGCTGCGCCGGTTCGCGGACTCGGTGGGCCGGGGCGGGGGCGGCGGCTTCCTCGCCCGTCTCTTCGGCGGCGGGTCCCGGACGGACGTGCGCCAGGGCATCTACCTCGACGGCGGCTTCGGCGTGGGCAAGACCCACCTGCTCGCCTCCCTGTGGCACGCCGTGCCCGGGCCCAAGGCCTTCGGCACGTTCGTGGAGTACACCAACCTCGTGGGCGCCCTGACCTTCCGCAAGGCCGTCGACGCGCTGAGCTCCTACACGCTCGTGTGCATCGACGAGTTCGAGCTCGACGACCCGGGGGACACCGTGCTGATGTCCCGGCTGATGCGGGAGCTCTCCGACGCCGGGGTGCGGATCGCGGCCACCTCCAACACCCTGCCGGGCTCCCTGGGCGAGGGCCGCTTCGCCGCCCAGGACTTCCAGCGCGAGATCCAGGTCCTCGCCGACCAGTTCGAGGTGCTGCGCATCGACGGCGAGGACTTCCGCCACCGCGGGCTGCCGCAGGCCCCGGCCCCGCTCGCGGACGTGGAGCTCGCGGCGGTGGTCGAGCAGCGCTTCGGGGGCCGGGTCGTGGCCGCCGACGCGTTCGCGGACCTCGTCGAGCACCTCTCGCACGTCCACCCCTCCCGCTACCGCAAGCTCATCGAGGGCGTCGACGCGGTGGTCTGGCGCGAGGTGCGCACCATCGAGCAGCAGGCCGTGGCGCTGCGCTTCGTGGTGCTCGCCGACCGTCTCTACGACAAGAACCTGCCGATCATCGCCTCGGGCCGGCCCTTCGACCAGGTCTTCACCCCGGAGATGATGGCCGGCGGCTACCAGAAGAAGTACCACCGGGCCGTCTCCCGGCTCACCGCCCTCGCCCGCGAGGGGATCCTGGGCGACGTCTCGGCCGTGTGAGGCCCCGCCCCGGCGGGGGGGCGGGGCGTGCCGCGCGGGAGGGCCGTCCGCGGGCACCGGGGGACCCTCGCGAGCACGCGGTCCCCGGTGCGGCCGCAGCGGCACCGGGGCGCGGGGAGCCCGCCCCGGGCACGACGAAGGCCCCGGCTCACGAGGAGCCGGGGCCTTGTCCCTACCTGCCGTGCGCGATACTGGGTTCGAACCAGTGACCTCTTCGGTGTGAACGAAGCGCGCTACCACTGCGCCAATCGCGCTTGCTGCTCCAGAACCATAACGCACATCCGTCGCGGTGGCCAAACGGGACCGGGGCGCGCGCCGGGGGCCGTTCCGTGACCCCCGGAGCGGCCGTCTGCGGGCCCGCCCGGGCGCACGCGCCGGCCCCGATGGGGGCTGGGGCGGCTCCGGCAGGGGGTGACCCGGCCCGGCGCCGGTGGCCCCCGGCGGCCCGCGCCGGGGCGATTTGGCGTTCCGGCGAGCGGTCCCGTACAGTCTTTCCCTGTCAGGAACACGGGTTCCCACCGGGACCGCCGCGAGGCGGGACCACCGGGTGCCGCGCAGGGCCGACCACCGGGCGACCGGGAGGAGCAGCTGTGCTAGAGTTCCGAACCGGACGATCGCCGATCGCCCGGACAGACATGCGGACGTAGCTCAGCTGGTAGAGCACCACCTTGCCATGGTGGATGTCGCGGGTTCGACTCCCGTCGTCCGCTCGCTCAGGTCACGGCACCCCGTGCCGTGACCGGCGGCCCCGTCCGCGAGGACGAGGTCCCCGGTGGGGTGGCCGAGTGGTTAGGCAGCGGCCTGCAAAGCCGTCAACGCGGGTTCGAATCCCGTCTCCACCTCGGTGCACACCCACCACGCACCGGCGGTTCCCGCGAGGGTCCCGGCGGACAGGCGCGATTGGCGCAGCGGTAGCGCGCTTCCCTGACACGGAAGAGGTCACTGGTTCGATCCCAGTATCGCGCACGAGGGCGAAGGCCCCGGCTCGGCGAGTCGGGGCCTTCGCTGTGCCCGGGGTGCGTCCTTGTCCGAGGCGCCCGGTAGCGTGCCGGACGGAGCCCGGGGGACCGGGGCGGCGAGAGCGGGGAAGGCGGCGAGCGGCGTGACACAGCCCAGGCTGGCGGAGCAGACCGAGTACGGCAGGATGTACGCGCGCTCCACCTCGGAGCAGGCCACCGTCCCGTCCATCACCACGGTCATCTCCCGCGCCGCCCACGACCTCGGCGGCTGGTACGGCTACACCGCCGCCCAGGCCGCCGTGCGCGACGACCGGCTGCGCCAGGCCCTCGGCTCGCCCGCGCAGCTGCGCGCCGTGGTCCGCGACGCCGCGAAGGCCGCCGAGCGCCACCGGGACGCCGCCGCGGCCCGCGGCGACCGGGTGCACTCCTACGCCGAGCAGATCGCCCTGCGCGCCATGGGCCGCCCGCACCGGGCCGCCGAGGCCCGCGCGACCCTCGCCGAGCACGGCGAGGAGCGCTTCGCCTCCCGCTTCGACGAGTGGTGGGACCTCTACGCCCCCGAGCCGCTCGCGGTCGAGGTCACCGTGTGGAACTCCACCGTCGGCTACGCCGGCACCCTCGACCTCGTGGCCCGCATCGCCGGGCGCACCTGCCTGATCGACTACAAGACCAAGGGCACCGACCGGGACGGGCGGGTCAAGGCCCTGGACCCCAAGGTCGTCACCCAGCTCGTCGCCGGCCTCAAGGCCGAGGAGCAGCTCGTCGACGCCGAGACCGGCCGGTGGGAGCCCTGGGCCCACGGGGACGCCGACCTGCTGCTGGGCGTCGCGATCGGGGAGACCGAGGTCGTGCCCGTGCAGGCGGTGCCGGCGGTGCTCGAGGCCCACTGGTACAAGTTCTGCGCCCTGCACCGGGTCTGGACGCACGAGACCGCCCTGGCCGCCGCGGGGCCGGCCCTGCGCCCCGTCCCGCCCCCGCCCGTGACCGCCCCGCCCGCGCCCGCCCCGGCCGCCGACTGAGGCCCCGGCGTGCCCGGGCGCCGGGCGCCCCGTAGACTCGGGAGGGTCGGAAGCGAGGTCCCTCCATGCCCATCCTGCCCGTCCGCACCATCGGCGACCCCGTCCTGCGCACCCGCGCGCAGGAGGTCACGGTGCACGACGACGCCCTGCGCCGCCTCGTGGCGGACATGCACGAGACGATGCTCGACGTCGGCGGCGTCGGCCTGGCCGCGCCCCAGGTCGGGGTGAGCCTGCGCGTGTTCACGTGGGCGGTCGAGGGCTCGAGCGGCCACGTCGTCAACCCGGTGCTGGAGGTCGGCGAGGAACCCCAGGAGGGCGGGGAGGGCTGCCTGTCCGTGCCCGGGCTCGGCTTCGAGACCCCGCGCCGGAACTGGGCCCGCGTCACGGGCACGGACGTCCACGGCGAGCCCCTGGTCGTCGAGGGCACCGGGCTGCTCGCCCGGCTGCTCCAGCACGAGACCGACCACCTGGACGGGCGCCTCTACGTCGACCGCCTCGAGGGCCCCGCCCGGCGGGAGGCGATGCGCGCCCTGCGCGCCGCCGACTACGGCCGGGTCGTGGGCGAGGTCGCGGAGGAGCGGGCCGGTTCCGTCGGCTCCTCCTTCGGCGCCTGACCCCGGCCCCGCCCCCCCGTGCAGACCCCAGGAGACCCGTGAAGATCCTCTACGCCGGCACGCCCGCCGTGGCCGTGCCGCCCCTCGTCCACCTCGCCGAGCGCCCCGACGCCGAGATCGTCGGCGTGCTCACCCGCACGGACGCCCCCGTGGGCCGGCGCCGGGTGCTCACGCCCTCGCCCGTGGCCCAGGAGGCCGAGCGGCGCGGCCTGCCCGTGCTGAAGGCCAACCGCGTGGACGCCGCGCTGACCGGACGGCTCCGGGAGCTCGGCGCCGACGTCGCCGCGGTGGTCGCCTACGGGGCGCTGGTGCCGCAGGAGGCCCTCGAGGCGCTGCCGCACGGGTGGGTGAACCTGCACTTCTCCCTCCTGCCGCGCTGGCGCGGGGCGGCCCCCGTCCAGCGGGCCCTCATGGCGGGGGAGGCGGTCGCGGGCGCGAGCACGTTCCTGCTCGAGACCGGGCTCGACACCGGGCCCGTGATCGCCACCACGACCGACCCGGTGCGCCCGGAGGACACCGCCGGCACCGTCCTGGACCGGCTCTCCCGGACCGCGGCGCCCCTGCTCGCGGACTCGCTGCGGGCCGTGGTCGACGGCACCGCCCGCCCCGAGCCCCAGCGCGGGGAGGTCACCCTCGCCCCCAAGCTCACCGGGGAGGACGCCCGCGTGCGCTGGGAGGAGCCCGCCGCGGCCGTGGCCGCCCGGGTGCGCGGGGTGAGCCCCGAACCGGGTGCCTGGACCCTCCTGGACGGGCGCCGGCTCAAGCTCGGGCGCGTCGAGTCCCGCCCGGACGAGCACGGCCTGGCCCCCGGCGAGTGCGCCCTGCGCGACGGGTCGGTGCTCGTGGGCACCGGCGCCGGCGCCGTGCGCCTGACCGAGGTGCAGCCGGCCGGGAAGAAGGCCATGGACGCCGCCGCCTGGATGCGCGGCACGGGCACGGCCGGGGTGGTGCTCGGATGAGCCCCCGCGAGTCGGGACCCGGCGGGAACGACCGCCGCGGGCAGCGGCCCGGGCACGGCGACGGCTCCCGCCGCAACGCCCGCGGCCACGAGCGCAACCGGCGCGGGCTCGCCGAGCGGCAGCGCTCCGCCGCGGCCCCCTCCCGCCGCACCCGCGGCGCGGACCCGGCCCGGCTGGCCGCGTTCGAGACGCTGCGGGCCGTGAGCGCCGAGGGCGCCTACGGCAACCTCGTGCTCCCCGGGCTGGTGCGCGCCCACCGGCTCGACCGGCGGGACGCCGCCTTCGCCACCGAGCTGGCCTACGGGGCGCTGCGCCGCCAGGGCACCTGGGACGCGGTCCTCGCCCGGTGCGTGGACCGTCCCCTCGACCGCCTCGACGGCGCGGTCCTCGACGCCCTGCGCCTGGGCGTCCACCAGCTGCTCGCGATGCGCGTGCCCGACCACGCCGCCCTGGACCGCACCGTGGGCCTCGTGCGCGCCGAGATCGGGGCCGGGCCCGGCGGCCTGGTCAACGCCGTCCTGCGCAAGGTCGCGGCCAAGGACCTGGCGGCCTGGACGGCGGAGCTCGAGGCCGGGGCCCCCGACGAGACCGCGCGCCTGGGCCTGCGCCACGCCCACCCGGCGTGGCAGGTGCGTGCCCTGCGCCAGGCGCTCGTGGCCCACGGCCGCGACGCCGGCGAGCTCGAGGCGCTGCTCGAGGCCGACAACGCGCCCCCCGTGGTCAACCTCGTGGCGCTGCCCGGGCTGGGCGAGCTGGACGAGGCCCTCAGGGCCGGGGCCCGGGCCGGGGAGCTCGTGCCCGGCTCGGCGCTCAGCAGCGGCGGGGACCTGCACCGGCTCGCCTCCGTGCGCGCCGGCGGCGTCCGCGTCCAGGACGCTGGCTCGCAGCTGGTCGCCCGCGCCCTCGTGGCCGCCGGCGGGGACGTCGCCGCCGGCGAGCGCTGGCTGGACCTGTGCGCCGGGCCCGGCGGGAAGGCCGCCCTGCTGGCCGCGCTCGCCGACGCCCACGGCGCCCGGCTGACCGCCAACGAGGTCGCCCCGCACCGGGCGGAGCTCGTGCGCCGGGCCCTGCGCCCCGTGCCCGCGCGGGCATGGGAGGTGCGCACGGGCGACGGCCGGGAGGCCGCGGCGCTGCTGGGCGGGCGCCCCGCCGCCGAGGCCGGCTTCGACCGGGTGCTCGTCGACGCCCCGTGCACCGGGCTGGGCGCCCTGCGCCGCCGCCCCGAATCGCGCTGGCGGCGCACCCCCCGCGACCTCGCCGAGCTGGGGCCGCTGCAGCGGCAGCTGCTGCGGGCCGCGGCCGACGTCACCCGCCCCGGCGGGCTGATCGCCTACGTCACCTGCTCCCCGCACGCGGCCGAGACCCTGGCCGTGGTCGAGGACGTCCTGCGCGAGCGCCGGGACCTCGAGGCGGTCGACGCCCTCGGCCCCGTCCGGGAGGCGGCCCTGCCCGGGTCCCTCGAGGGCGAGCGGGACCCGGGCCTGTCCCGGGACGGCGGTCCCGCCACCGTCCAGCTGTGGCCCCACGTCCACGGCACCGACGCCATGTTCCTGGCCCTGCTGCGCAGGCGCTGACCGCACCCCGACCGACCGAATCCCAGGAGCTCCCGTGCCCCGGACCTGCATCCACCCCTCCCTGCTCTCCGCCGACTTCGCCAACCTCGAGGCGGAGCTGCGCCGGATCGGCACCGCCGACGCCGTGCACGTGGACGTCATGGACAACCACTTCGTCCCCAACCTCACCCTGGGGCTGCCGGTGGTGGAGCGGATCCAGGCCGTCAGCGCGGTCCCGCTGGACATCCACCTCATGATCGAGGACGCCGACCGGTGGGCCCCCGCCTACGCCGAGCTCGGCTGCGAGTCGGTGACCTTCCACGCCGAGGCCGCCCGGGCCCCGCTGAAGCTCGCCCGCGACCTGCGCGCCCACGGCGCCCGCGCGGGGATGGCCCTGCGCCCGGCCACGCCCGTGGAGCCCTACCTCGACCTGCTCCCGGAGCTGGACATGCTGCTGGTCATGACGGTCGAGCCGGGCTTCGGCGGACAGGCGTTCCTCGAGGTGACGCTCCCGAAGATCCGCCGGGCCGCCGAGGCGATCCGCGCCGGGGGCGGGCAGGTCGCGCTGCAGGTCGACGGCGGGATCACCGAGGAGACCATCGTGCGCGCCGCCGAGGCCGGCGCGGACACCTTCGTGGCCGGCTCGGCCGTCTACGGCACGGGGGACCCCGAGGCGGCGATCGCCGCCCTGCGCGGGGCCGCCCGCTCGGCCCGGGGCTGAGCGTCCGGCGCCACCCCGCGGGGCGGGCGGCGCCGGTCCCGCGTGGGCTGTGCCATAATCGGGGGCAACAACGTGTTCCGGGGTCGGTGCAAGTCCGAACCGGCGGTCACAGTCCGCGAACCGGACACCGTGCACCGGCAGGCGCCCGCCGCCCGCCGGGAGCGGTGCCCGGCCGAACCGGTGGAACTCCGGTACCGACAGTCACAGTCTGGATGGAAGGCAGCACGTTCGACGCCCCCTGCCGGCGCGCCCACGCGGACGCCCGGGAGCCCGGCGCCGTCGTCCTGCCCCCCGGTCGGAGACCCGGGGAAGGACGGCGGGAGATGCACCCCCAGCGCGACCACGGCGGCGACGCCGAGCGCGCGGCCATGCGCGCCGCGCTGCACGCGGCCGCCCGCGGCCCGCGCGGCGCGAACCCGCTCGTGGGCGCGGTCCTCGTGGACGCCTCCGGCCGGATCCTGCACGAGGGCCACCACCGCGGCGCCGGCACCCCCCACGCCGAGGTCGACGTCCTGCAGCGCGCCGCCGCCGCCGGCACGGACCTGCGCGGCACCACCATGTACGTCTCCCTGGAGCCCTGCGACCACTGGGGCCGGACCGGCCCGTGCTCCCGGGCGATCGTGGCCGCCGGGGTGCCCCGCGTCGTCTACGGCGCCCCCGACCGCACCACCGCCGCCGCCGGCGGGGCGCGCACCATGCGCGCCGCCGGGGTCGAGGTCCGGCCCGGCCCGCTGGCCGACGAGGCCGAGGCCCTCAACGACCGGTGGGCCGAGACGATGCGCGCCCAGCGCCCCTTCGTGACCCTCAAGGTCGCCCAGTCCCTCGACGCCCGGATCGCCGCCGCCGACGGCACCAGCCAGTGGATCACCTCGTCCTCGGCCCGCGAGCACGGCCACGACCTGCGCGCCCTGGCCGACGCCGTGCTCGTGGGCACCGGCACCGTCCTGGCCGACGACCCCCGCCTGACCGCCCGCACGGGCGAGGGCGCCGTGCCCGCCCGCCAGCCGCTGCGCGTGGCCATGGGCCTGCGCCCCGTGCCCGAGCGGGCGCGCGTCCGGGGCGACGACGGGCTCTTCCGCCAGGTGCTCACCCACGACCCGCACGCCGCGCTGGCGGAGCTCTACGACGCCGGTGTCCGCCACGTGCTGGTCGAGGGCGGGGCCGGGGTCGCCGCGGCGTTCCTGCGCGCCGACCTCGTCGACGAGCTCGCCCTCTACCAGGCCCCGCTGCTGCTGGGCGCCGGCCGCCCGGCCTTCGAGGACCTCGGCGTCGGCACGCTCGCCGACGCCTCCCGCTGGCGCCTGGACCCGGCCGGGGGAGGACCCGTGCGCCGCCTGGGCCCCGACCTGTGGCTGCACCTGCGGCCGGCCCCGGCGTGCTGAGCACGCCACGGCTCCCCGGGCCCGGGCCGGCGGGGACACGCGCGGGGGAGCAGACGCGGAGCAGCAGCCACACCGAGGAGGAACCGATGTTCACAGGAATCGTCGCCGGGCAGGGCACCGTCCGCTCGGTCGAGCTGCGCCCGGACGGCGCGAGCGCCCGGCTGCTCGTCGACGCCGGCCCGCTGGTCGCGGACCTGCCGCACGGCGGCTCGCTCGCCGTCAACGGCGTGTGCCTCACCGCCACCCGCACCGCGGAGCTGGCCGAGGGCCAGTTCCACGCCGACGTCATCGGCGAGACCCTGCACCGCACGACCCTGGGGGCGCTCGCGCCGGGGGACGCCGTGAACCTCGAGCGCTGCGTGCCCGCGGGCGGGCGGCTCGACGGGCACGTGGTCCAGGGCCACGTGGACGGCACCGGGACGGTGGCCGAACGCGAGGACCTGGGGGACTGGGAGCGGGTGCGCGTGCGCGTGCCGGCCCGCCTGGCCCCGTTCCTCGCGGAGAAGGGCTCGGTGGCGATCGACGGCGTGTCCCTGACCGTCACCGCCGTCAGCGATCCCGCCGACCCCGAGCCCTGGTTCGAGGTGGGGCTGATCCCCGCCACCCTGGCCGAGACCACGCTCGGGGCCCGGCCCGCGGGCTCGGCCGTCAACCTCGAGGTCGATGTCCTCGCGAAGTACGCCCAGCGGCTGCTGGCCTTCGCCGGGACCGGCACCCCGGCGGCCGCTCCCGCGCCCGCCACGGACGCCGCGGGCCCCGCCGGCCCGGCGGCAGGAGAAGGAGCATGATGCCCACCAGCAGCACCCACCCGCAGACCGGGGCCGGCGCGCCGGTCCGGCTCGACCCCGTCGCCGAGGCCGTGGCGGCCGTGGCCCGGGGCGCGGCCGTCGTCGTCGTCGACGACGCCGACCGCGAGAACGAGGGGGACCTCGTCTTCGCCGCCGAGCACGCCACCGAGCGGCTCATGGGCTTCACCGTCCGCCACACCTCGGGCGTGGTGTGCGTGCCCCTTCCCGCCGACCGGGCCGACGCGCTGCAGCTGCCGCCCATGGTCGCCGTCAACGAGGACGCCAAGGGCACCGCCTACACCGTCACCTGCGACGCCCGCACCGGCGTGAGCACCGGCATCAGCGCCGCCGACCGCGCCCTCACCGCCCGCGTGCTGGCCGACCCGCAGGCCGCCCCCGCCGACCTCACCCGGCCCGGGCACATGCTGCCCCTGCGCGCTGTGGCGGGCGGGGTGGCCGTGCGCCGGGGGCACACCGAGGCCGCCGTGGACCTGTGCACGCTGGCCGGGCTGCAGCCCGTGGGCGTGATCGCCGAGCTCGTCCACGACGACGGGTCCATGATGCGCCTGCCCGCCCTGCGCGAGTTCGCCGACCGGCACGGGCTGCTCCTGGTCAGCATCGAGGACCTGGTGGTGCACCTGCGGGAGGGCTCCCGATGACCGGTGCCGTGCCGCTGGTGGCCTCGGAGCCGGTCGTCGTGCCGACCCCAGAGGGTCCCTTCGAGGTCGTCGGCTGGCAGCTGCCCGGCGGCGCGGGCGAGCCCGTCGCCGAGCACCTGAGCCTCACGGCCCCGCCTCCGGCGGGCGCCGCGGCGGGGGAGCCGCCGCTGGTGCGGCTGCACTCCGAGTGCCTCACGGGCGACGTCTTCGGGTCGTTCCGCTGCGACTGCGGGCCCCAGCTGCACCTGGCGCTGCGCCGGATCGCCGCCGACGGCGGCACGCTGCTCTACCTGCGCAACCACGAGGGCCGCGGCATCGGGCTGGTCAACAAGCTGCGGGCCTACAAGCTGCAGGACGGGGGAGCGGACACCGTCGAGGCCAACGAGCTGCTGGGCCTGCCCGCCGACGCCCGCGACTACACCGCCGCCGCCGCGATCCTGCACCGGCTCGGGCTGACCCGGGTGCGGCTGCTGTCCAACAACCCCGCCAAGGCCGAGCACCTGGCCGACCTGGGCGTGGAGGTCGTGGAGATGGTCCCCAACGAGGTCCCCGCCCGGCCCGAGAACCACGACTACCTCGCGACCAAGCGCGACCGGATGCGCCACCGCCTCCACCACGTCGACGACGCCGCGATCACCGACAGCGACAGTTTCAACAGCGACGCCGGGCGGTCCCCGACCGCCGCGGCGGGGACCGTCCCCGCCGCGGACCCGGCCCCCGAAGGAGAGAGCACCCCATGAGCGGACACGGAGCCCCCGACATCGACCTCGCCGGCACGGACGCCAGCGGCCTGCGCGTGGCCGTGATCGCCTCCAGCTGGCACACGGTGATCATGGACGGGCTGCTCGACGGCGCCCGCCGCGCCCTGGCCGACGCCGGCGTGGAGGCGCCCCGCGTCGTGCAGGTGCCCGGCAGCTTCGAGCTGCCCGTGGCCGCGGCCCGCCTCGCGCCGACGGCCGACGCCGTGGTCGCCCTCGGCGTCGTGGTCCGCGGCGGCACCCCGCACTTCGACTACGTGTGCTCCGCCGCCACCCAGGGGCTCACCGACGTGGCCGTGCGCACCGGGGTGCCGGTGGGCTTCGGGGTGCTCACCTGCGACACCGAGCAGCAGGGCCTCGACCGGGCCGGGCTGCCCGGCTCCCAGGAGGACAAGGGCTACGAGGCCGCCGCCGCCGCGGTGCGCACCGCCGCCCTGCTGCGCTCCCTCGGCGCCTGAGGCCCGGACCCGGACGGGGAGCGGCCCGCGCCGCGCCCGGTCCGGGGCAGGTCCCCGGAGCGACTACCCTGGAGGCGTGAAAACCTTCGAGACCCTCTTCGCCGAGATCAGCGACAAAGCCGTCACCCGTCCGGAGGGCTCGGGCACCGTCCGCGAGCTGGACACCGGGGTGCACGGCATCGGCAAGAAGATCGTCGAGGAGGCCGCCGAGGTGTGGATGGCCTGCGAGCACGAGAGCCTCGAGGAGGCCGCCGAGGAGATCTCGCAGCTGCTCTACCACGTCCAGGTGATGATGGTCGCCAAGGGCCTGTCGCTCGAGGACGTCTACACCCACCTCTGAGCCGCCCGCCCGCCGGGCGTGCCCGGCAGCCCCCACCGAAGCCGAGAAGGATCCCCATGCTGCGAGTCGCCGTGCCCAACAAGGGCGCCCTGTCCGAAGCCGCCGTCACGATGCTCAAGGAGGCCGGGTACCGCCAGCGCCGGGACTCCCGCGAGCTGGTCCTCGTGGACCCCGAGCACCGGATCGAGTTCTTCTACCTGCGCCCGCGCGACATCGCGGTCTACGTGGGCGGGGGGACCCTCGACGTCGGGATCACCGGCCGGGACCTGCTGCTCGACTCCGGGGCCCACGCCGACGAGGACCTCGCCCTGGACTTCGCCCGCTCGACCTTCCGCTTCGCCGGGCCCGCCGGGGAGTTCTCCGCCCTCGAGCAGCTCGCGGGCCGGCGGATCGCGACCAGCTACGACGGGCTGCTGCGCGACTACCTCGCCGACCGCGGCGTCGAGGCCTCCGTGGTGCGCCTGGACGGCGCCGTGGAGTCCTCCATCCGCCTGGGCGTGGCCGACGCCATCGCCGACGTCGTCGAGACCGGCAACACCCTGCGCGCCGCCGGGCTGCAGGTCTTCGGCGACCCCATCATGACCTCCGAGGCGCTGCTGATCCGCAGCCGCCGCGACGAGGAGCCCGAGGGCCTGGCCGTGCTGCGCCGGCGCCTGCAGGGCGTGCTCGTGGCCCGACGGTACGTGATGATGGACTACGACATCGCCGAGGAGCTCATCGACGCCGCCACGCAGATCACCCCCGGCATGGAGGGCCCCACCATCTCCCCGCTGGGCCGCGGCAACGCCTGGGCCGTGCGGGCCATGGTCCCCAAGGCCGACACCAACAAGGTCATGGACGCGCTCTACGAGGTCGGCGCGCGCGCGATCCTCGTCTCGCCCATCCAGGCCGCCCGCATCTGAGCCCGACCGCACACCAGCCGAGGAGGTCCCGCCCGTGGGCGTAGCCGTACGAGTCATCCCGTGCCTGGACGTCGACGCCGGGCGCGTCGTCAAGGGCGTGAACTTCGAGAACCTGCGCGACGCCGGGGACCCGGTGGAGCTGGCCAAGCGCTACAACGAGGCCGGCGCCGACGAGCTGACGTTCCTCGACGTCACCGCGTCCTCGGCCGCCCGGGCCACGACCTACGACGTCGTCACCCGCACCGCCGAGCAGGTGTTCATCCCCCTGACCGTCGGCGGCGGGGTGCGCGAGGTCGCCGACGTCGACCGGCTGCTGCGCTGCGGGGCGGACAAGGCCTCGATCAACACCGCCGCCGTCGCCCGCCCGGCGGTGATCGACGAGATCACCGCCCACTTCGGCAGCCAGGTCCTCGTGCTCTCCCTCGACGCCCGGCGCACCGGCAGGACCGCCTCCGGGTTCGAGGTCACCACCCACGGCGGGCGCACCCTCACCGGCCTCGACGCCCTCGCGTGGGCGCACGAGGCCCAGGAGCGCGGGGTCGGGGAGATCCTGCTCAACTCCATGGACGCCGACGGCACCCGGGAGGGCTTCGACCTCGAGATGATCCGCGCCGTGCGCGAGCGGGTGCACGTGCCCCTCATCGCCTCCGGCGGGGCCGGGGCCCCCGCACACTTCCCGCCCGCGGTCGCCGCCGGCGCCGACGCCGTGCTCGCCGCCTCGATCTTCCACTTCGGTCCCGTCGACGCCATCGCGGAGGTCAAGGCGGCGCTGCGCGCGGCCGGCCACGAGGTCCGCTGAGATCCCCGTGACCGCGGGCGGGCACCGGGCGTACAGTCGGCAGTGAGCTGACGGACGTCGCTCGGAAGACCGACCGGAGGAGTCCACCGTGGGACTGAACAGCATCATCAGGAGCGTCACCGGATGGGGCGCCGGGCGTGCGGCCGGAGGCCGCCGCGGAGCCCGCGGGGTCAACGCCGCCGGCCAGGCCGGCGCCCGCCGCAGCGGGGGCCGCGGCCTCGGGGGCATGCTGCGGGGCCTGCTCGGCCGCCGCTGACCCGCGCGCCGGGGCCGGGCGCCCCGGCCCCGGGGTGCCCGGCTCCGGCGCGCGCTCCGGCGTGCGCCCCGGTCCCGCGCCGGGGACGCCCGTCGGGCGGGACGCGGGCCGGGCGGGACGCCGGACCGCCGCGGGCGGGAGTGACCGGCGGCCCGGGTCGATAGGATGGGTCCGATGAACGAGCACAGCCCCGACACCGGAACCGCCGTCCTGGACCCCGCGGTGGCCGCGCGCCTCAAGCGCGACCCCGCCGGCCTCGTGGCCGCCGTCGTGCAGCAGCACGACACCAAGGAGGTGCTGATGCTGGGCTGGATGGACGACGAGGCCCTGCGCCGGACCCTCACGGAGGGACGGGTGACCTTCTGGTCCCGCTCCCGGCAGGAGTACTGGCGCAAGGGCGACACCTCCGGGCACGTCCAGCACGTGCGCGCCGTCAGCCTCGACTGCGACGGCGACGCCCTGCTCGTGCAGGTCGACCAGACCGGGCCCGCCTGCCACACCGGCACCCGCACGTGCTTCGACGGCCGCGACCTCGGCGCCGTCGTCGCCGGCTGAGCCCCTCCGCCCCCCCCCCCGCACGCCCGTCCCGGGCCGCCCCGGGAGACCACCAGGAAGACAGGTTCCACCCATGCAGGACCTGGGCACCATCAGCCCCACCCTCGAGGAGTTCCGGGAGCTCGCGGCCGAGCGCCGCGTCGTCCCGGTGCGCCTGCGGATCCTCGCCGACGCCCTCACCCCCATCGGCCTCTACCGGGCCCTGGCCCTCGACGAGGACGGCGCCGCCCGCCCCGGGACCTTCCTCATGGAGTCCGCGGCCGAGGGCGGGGTGTGGTCGCGCTACTCCTTCGTGGGCGCCAACTCCCGGGCGACGCTGACCGCCAAGGACGGACAGGCGCACTGGCTCGGGCAGGCCCCCGCCGGCGCGCCCACCGGCGGGAGCCCCGTCGAGGCCCTGCGCGACACGATGGCCCTGCTGCACACCGAGCGCTTCGAGGACGTCCCCCCGCTGACCTCCGGGCTCGTGGGCTTCGTCGGCTGGGAGGCCGTGCGCCGCTGGGAGCGGCTGCCGCACCCGCCCGAGGACGACCTCGGGATCCCCGAGCTGGCCATGAACCTCGTCTCGGACATCGCGATCCACGACAACACCGACGGCACCGTGCTGCTCGTGGCCAACGCCGTCAACTTCGACGCCACCGACGAGCGCGTCGACGAGGCCTGGGCCGACGCCGTGGCCCGCGTCCGGGCGATGCTGGCGAAGCTCGCCGGGCCCCCGGCCGGCGCCGCCGTCTCGACCCTCGAGGACTCCGGCAGGGTCGAGGCCGACCTCGAGTCCGAGGTCGCCCAGAGCTGGGACCGCACCCTGTTCCTGAACTCCATCGTCGAGGGCAAGAAGGCCATCGTCGACGGCGAGGTCTTCCAGGTCGTCGTCTCCCGCCGCTTCGAGACCGCCTGCTCGGCCGACCCCCTGGACGTCTACCGGATGCTGCGGGCCATCAACCCCAGTCCCTACATGTACCTCTACAGCTTCGAGGACGCCGAGGCCCGCCCCTACGCGGTCGTCGGCTCCTCCCCGGAGGCGCTGGTGACCGTCACGGGCGACCAGGCCGTCACCCACCCCATCGCCGGCTCCCGCCCGCGCGGGCGCACCGTCGAGGAGGACCTCGCCCTCGAGCGGGACCTGCTCCAGGACGAGAAGGAGCGCTCCGAGCACCTGATGCTCGTGGACCTCGCCCGCAACGACCTGTCGAAGATCGCCGTGCCCGGCTCCGTGGACGTCACCGAGTTCATGGAGGTCGAGCGCTTCAGCCACATCATGCACCTGTGCTCCAACGTCGTCGGACGGATCCGTCCCGGCGCCACCGCCTACGACGTCCTGGCCGCGACCTTCCCCGCGGGCACGCTCTCCGGGGCGCCCAAGCCGCGGGCGCTGCGCCTGCTCGACGAATACGAGCCGCTGCGCCGGGCCGTCTACGGCGGGGTGGTCGGCTACCTCGACTTCGCCGGGGACATGGACATGGCCATCGCCATCCGCACCGCCCTGCTCGTGGACGGGCGCGCCTACGTCCAGGCCGGCGGCGGGATCGTCGCCGACTCCGACCCCGAGACCGAGGCCCAGGAGTCGCTGAACAAGGCCACCGCCCCGCTGCGGGCCGTGCTGCTCGCCCAGCGGCTGCGCCCCCTCGACCTCGGGCGCACCGCCGTGCCCGGCACGGGGAGCGCCCGTGGCTGAGCCCGCCCCCGCGCGCACCCTGTCCCGCAAGCCGGTCGTGGTCCTGGCCGGCCTGGTCGCCGCCCTCGCGCTGTTCGCCTGCTCGGCGGCCACGTGGGTCGCCGCCACCGCGGAGACCACGCTGCAGCCGGTGGCCGTGGACGTCGCCGGATCCGACGCCGCACCGGCGGTCACGGCCCTGGGCCTGGTCGCCGCCGCGGGCGCCCTGGCCCTCGCCGTCACGGGCCGGGCCCTGCGCACCGTCGTGGCCGCGGTCGTGGCGCTGGCCGGGGTCGGCGCCCTGGTGGCGACCGCCGCCGTGCTGGCCGACCCGGCCGGGGCGGCCCGCCCGGTCGTGGGCGAGACCACCGGGATGGTCGGCGCCGGCGGCGAGCACGTGCTCACCGTCTGGCCGTGGCTGGCCGCCGTCGCGGCCCTGCTCGTGACCGCCTGCGGGGTGTGGGCCCTCGTCGCCGGGCGCGGCTGGAGCGCGGCCCGCCGCTACGAGCGCCCCGGCACCGCTCCCGGGGAGCGCCCCCGCGGGGACGAGATCGACTCGTGGGAC
This sequence comes from Kocuria flava, assembly GCF_001482365.1. Taxonomy (NCBI): domain Bacteria; kingdom Bacillati; phylum Actinomycetota; class Actinomycetes; order Micrococcales; family Micrococcaceae; genus Kocuria; species Kocuria flava. The sequence continues at coordinate 2,114,642 of NZ_CP013254.1, forward strand.
GCCCTCACGGAGGGACGCGACCCCACCGCCTGAACGGGCCCGCGCCGGAGGCGCGGGGGCCCCCGTCCAGGTGGCACAATGGGGGAGAACACACTGTCAGCAAGTGCCGCGCCCCCGCAGGGGGCCGCGGGACCGGGACCGCACGGTCCCGGCCGGAGATCGGGAGTGCAGAAGATGACCAACGGCAACCAGACCGTCCTCGACCACACGGGCTTCGTGGGCCACGGCAACACCCTCGCGGCCTGGACGACCGTCGGCATCATGTCGGTGGCCTTCATCGTGGCCACGGTCGGGTTCACGATCGGCGCCACCCCCGTCACGATCGTCGGCATCGGCCTGCTCGTCGTCGGCCTCATCGCCGGCGCGGTGCTGCGCGCCATGGGCCACGGCGCCGGGTCGGAGCAGCGCAAGCACGAGGAGCGCCACCAGCACGGCTGACGCGGGGACCGGTCGCACGGTCCCCCCGTCCGGTCCCGGCGCACGCCGCGCGGGCCGGCCCCCGGCGACCGGGGGCCGGCCCGCGCGCCGACCGGCACCGGGACCCTCCCCACGCACGAGGCGGCCGCAGCCGCCGAGAGGACAGGAAAGCATGTCGCACAAGAGCACCGGGACCGTCCTGGACGCCATCGTCGAGGGCGTCCGCGAGGACATGGCGGCCCGCCGCGAGCAGGTCGGCCTGGAGGAGCTCAGGGCCCTGGCCGCCGCCCGGCCCCCGGCCCTGGACGCCGAGTCCGCCCTGCGCGGGCCCGCGGCCGACGCCGTGCAGGTGATCGCGGAGGTCAAGCGCTCCAGCCCCTCCAAGGGCGCGCTCGCCGAGATCGGCGACCCCGCCCGCCTCGCCGCCGCCTACGAGGACGGCGGGGCCTCGGTGATCTCCGTGCTCACCGAGCGCCGCCGCTTCGGCGGCTCCCTCGAGGACCTCGACGCCGTGCGGGCCGCCGTCTCCGTGCCCGTGCTGCGCAAGGACTTCACCGTCGACGAGTACCAGATCTGGGAGGCCCGCGCCCACGGGGCCGACCTCGTGCTGCTGATCGTCGCCGCCCTCGACGACGACGAGCTGCGCCGCTTCCTGGACCTGACCCACGAGCTCGGCATGCACGCGCTCGTGGAGGCCCACACCCCCGAGGAGATCGCGCGCGCCGCCGCCGCCGGCGCCCGCATCATCGGGGTCAACGTGCGCAACCTCAAGACCCTCGACGTCGACGTCGAGACCTTCGGGCGGCTGTCCGGGCTGCTCCCGCGCGACGCCGTCGTGGTCGCCGAGTCCGGGGTCGAGGGCCCCGAGCAGGTCGCCCGCTACGCCGCCGACGGCGCCAAGGCCGTGCTGGTCGGCGAGGCCCTCGTGCGCAGCGCCGACCCCGCCGCCACGATCGAGGCCTTCCGGGCGGCGGGGGCCGCCGCCCCCGCCCCCCGCCACGCCCCGGCCGAGGAGGCCGAGCGCGCCGCCGCCGCGGCGGCGTCCCTGCGCCACGCCGCCGGCCCCTACTTCGGGGAGTTCGGCGGGCGGTGGATGCCCGAGTCCCTCATCGCCGCCCTCGACGAGCTCACCGAGACCTTCGAGAAGGCCAAGGCCGACCCCGAGTTCACCGCCGAGTTCGAGCGGCTCTCCCGGGACTACTCGGGCCGGCCCTCCCTGCTCACCGAGGCCCACCGCTTCGGCGCGGAGGCCGGGTGCCGGGTCCTCCTCAAGCGCGAGGACCTCAACCACACGGGCTCCCACAAGATCAACAACGTCCTAGGCCAGGCCCTGCTCGCCCGCCGGATGGGCAAGACCCGGCTGATCGCCGAGACCGGCGCCGGCCAGCACGGGGTCGCCTCCGCGACCGCGGCCGCGCTGTTCGGCATGGAGTGCACGGTCTACATGGGGGAGGAGGACACCCGCCGCCAGGCGCTCAACGTCGCCCGCATGGAGCTGCTCGGCGCGACCGTCGTGCCCGTCACCAACGGCTCGCGCACCCTCAAGGACGCCATCAACGAGGCGCTGCGCGACTGGGTCGCCTCCGTGGACACCACCCACTACCTGCTCGGCACCGCCGCCGGCGCCGCCCCGTTCCCCGCCATGGTCCGGTTCTTCCACGAGCAGATCGGCGAGGAGGCCCGCGCCCAGGTCCTCGGGCAGACCGGGCGGCTGCCCGACGCCGTGGCCGCGTGCGTGGGCGGGGGCTCGAACGCCATCGGGATCTTCCACGGCTTCCTCGACGACCCGGCCGTGGAGCTCTACGGCTTCGAGGCCGGCGGCGACGGCGTGGAGACCGGCCGCCACGCCGCGACCATCTCCCTGGGCCGGCCCGGGGTCCTGCACGGGGCCCGCACCTACCTCATGCAGGACGAGGACGGCCAGACCGTCGAGTCCCACTCGATCTCCGCCGGCCTGGACTACCCGGGCGTGGGCCCGGAGCACTCCTACCTGCACGACATCGGCCGGGCCCGCTACGAGGCGGTCACCGACACCGAGGCGATGGAGGCCTTCCGGCTGCTGTGCCGCACGGAGGGCATCATCCCGGCCATCGAGACCGCCCACGCCCTGGCCGGGGCGCTGCGCCTGGGCCGGCGCTGGACCGAGGAGCTCGGCCCGGAGGCCGCGGCCGAGCGGATGATCGTCGTCTCCCTGTCCGGGCGCGGCGACAAGGACGTGGCCACGGCCGCGGAATGGTTCGGGATGCTCCCGAACGGCAGCTCCGAGGAGGAGCTGGGCGAGAAGGGGGAACAGCTGTGACGACCACCCGCCACCAGACCGGGGGCGCGGACCTCGCCTCCCGCCTGCTGCCCCCCGGGCTGCGCCCCGCCCGGGACTCGCGCCTGTCCGCCCGCCTGGCCGAGTGCCGGGCCCAGGGCCGGCCGGCGCTCGTGGGCTACCTGCCCGCGGGCTTCCCCACCGTGGAGGAGTCGATCGAGGCCGCCGTGGCCCTCGGCGCCAACGGCGCCGACGTCGTCGAGATCGGCATCCCGTACTCGGACCCCGTCATGGACGGGCCCGTCATCCAGCAGGCGACGACGACGGCGCTCGCCCACGGCTTCCGCGTGGCCGACGTCTTCCGGGTCGTGCGGGCGGTGGCCGAGCGCACCGACGCCGTCCCGGTGGTGATGACCTACTGGAACCCCGTGCTGCAGATGGGCGTGGACACCTTCGCCGAGCGCCTGGCCGAGGCCGGGGGAGCGGGGATCATCACCCCCGACCTCGTCCCGGACGAGGCCGGCGAGTGGTTCGAGGCCTCCCAGCGCCACGGCCTGGACCGGATCTTCCTGGTCGCTCCCTCCTCTTCGCGGGAGCGGCTGGACCTCGTGGCCAAGGCCTCCAGCGGCTTCGTCTACGCCGTCTCCGTCATGGGCGTCACCGGGGCGCGCGAGCGGGTCTCCGACGCCGCCGAGCAGCTGGTCGCCGACACCCGCGCGGCCGGTGCGGAGCACGTGTGCGTGGGGCTGGGCGTCTCCCGCCGCGAGCACGTCGAGGAGATCGGCGCCTACGCCGACGGCGTGATCGTGGGCACCGCCCTCGTGAAGGCCCTCGGCGACGGCGGCCCCGAGGCCGTGGCCGCCCTCACCCGGGAGCTCGCCGGACGCGACCCGTCGTGACCGCCGGGGGCCCGGCAGGGCCCTGATACCGTGACGGGCGGGCGCCGACGGGCGCCCGCCCGCCGCCGTGCCCGACCCCGCGAGGACCCCGAATGACGCTGCCCCCCGTCCTGCTCTCCGTGCCCGTCCACCGCGGTCTCCCGTCCCCCGACTGGTCCGGGTTCTCACTCGGGCCCCTCACGGTGCACGCCTACGCGCTGTGCATCCTCGCCGGGATCGCGGCCGGGCTGTGGCTGACCACCCGGCGGTGGGCCGCCCGCGGGCTGGACCCCGACGTCGTGTGGGACGTCGCGATGTGGGCGGTGCCCGCCGGGATCGTCGGCGCCCGCGCCTACCACGTGCTGATCACCGACCCCGCCGGGTACTTCGGCCCCGGCGCCGACCCGCTCGACGCCCTGCGGATCTGGGAGGGCGGGCTCGGGATCATGGGCGCGGTCGCCTTCGGGGCCGCCGCCGCCTGGTGGGTCTGCCGCCGCCACGGGATCCGCCTGTCCGTCTTCGCCGACGCGGTCGCCCCCGGCCTGCTGCTGGCCCAGGCGATCGGGCGCTGGGGCAACTGGTTCAACCAGGAGCTCTTCGGCCGCCCCACCGACCTGCCCTGGGGCCTGCGGATCGACCCCGCGAGCCCGAACTTCCCCGACGGGCTGCCCGCGGGGACCCTCTTCCACCCGACCTTCCTCTACGAGTCGCTGTGGAACCTCGCCGGGGTCGTGCTGCTGCTGGCCCTGGACCGCCGCTTCCGCCTCGACGGCGGGCGCCTGTTCGCCCTCTACCTCGTCCACTACGGGCTGGGGCGGATGCTCATCGAGCTTCTCCTGCGCATCGACCCCTCCCTCATCGTCCTCGGGCAGCGGGTGCACGTGTGGACCTCGCTGGGGCTCGTGCTGCTCGGGGGGGTGCTGTTCGCCGTCCTCACCCGGCGGCGTGCCCGCGGGGACGCCGGGGCTCCCGCCGCGGCCCGCGGCTGAGGCCCGCTGCCGGGTGCCGCCGGGGCCGCCCTCCGGGCGGTTCCCCGGTGAGCCCGCAGGTGCGCGTTACACGGATGTAGCACTGCTGTAACATCCCGCTGTTAGGTTTGTGCGGCGCCGCACCCGAGGGGCGGCCGATCCGTGCCCCTCGACCGGGCACGCGCACCGGGGCCCGCCGCGAGCGGACCGCCCCGGCCCGGACCGCCCGCGGGCGGTCCCCGAGCACCGCCAGGGGCCCACCGGCCCGCGATCCGGCGGCACCTCCCACCGGAGCCCTGCCGCGCCGGGCCGCTCCCGTTGACCGCACTCCAGGTGAGGAGACGTCTGCCATGACCTCTACCCCCGCCGGCACCCCCGGTGACCAGCCCGACCAGGACGACGCCGCGACCCGCCCGGCCGAGGCCGCCGAGGGGACCGTGCGGTCCCCGTTCGAGCAGTTCTCCGACGCCCCGGAGGAGCAGGGCCTCTACCACCCGGACGAGGAGAAGGACGCCTGCGGCCTGGCCGTCGTGGCGACCCTCAACGGCACCCCCGAGCACGGCATCGTCGAGGCGGCCCTGACCGCCCTGCGCAACCTCGAGCACCGCGGCGCCGTGGGCGGCGACGAGGGCACCGGCGACGGCGCGGGCCTGCTCACCCAGGTCCCCGACGCGTTCTTCCGCGCGGTCGTCGACGTCGAGCTGCCCGCCCTCGGCGGCTACGCCGTGGGCACGGCGTTCCTGCCCACCGGCGGCGAGGGCGCGGACCGGCTGCTGGGCGCGCTCGAGGAGCTCGCCGCCTCGGAGGACCTGCAGGTCCTGGGCCGCCGCGTCGTGCCCGTGGCCGAGGACGTCGTCGGCGCCTCCGCGCGCGCGGTGATGCCGTGGTTCGTCCAGGTCTTCGTGGCCGAGACCGACCCCGCCCCCGGGGACGAGGACGCCCGCCGCCGGCTGGACCAGAAGGCGTTCCGGCTGCGCAAGCGCGCCCAGAACCGGCTGGGGATCTACTTCCCCTCGCTGTCCTCCCGCACGATCGTCTACAAGGGCATGCTCACCACCCAGCAGCTCGAGCCCTTCTACCCGGACCTCTCCGACGAGCGCTTCCGCACCGAGCTCGCGATCGTCCACTCGCGCTTCTCGACCAACACCTTCCCGTCCTGGCCGCTGGCCCAGCCCATGCGCACCCTCGCCCACAACGGCGAGATCAACACGGTCAAGGGCAACCGCAACTGGATGCGCGCCCGCCAGTCCCAGCTGAAGTCCCCGCTGCTCGGGCGCAGCCCCGAGGAGCTGTTCCCGATCTGCTCGGAGGGCGCCTCCGACTCCCAGTCCCTCGACGAGGTCGCCGAGCTGCTCGTGCTCTCGGGCCGGCCCGTCACCCAGGCCATGATGATGATGATCCCCGAGGCCTGGGAGAACCACGAGACCATGGACCCGGCCCTCAAGGGCTTCTACCGCTACCACGCCTCCTTCATGGAGCCGTGGGACGGGCCCGCCGCCGTGGCCTTCACCGACGGCGTGCGGGTCGGGTCCCTGCTCGACCGCAACGGGCTGCGCCCCGGCCGGTTCTGGGTCACCGACGACGGGCTCGTGGTCCTCGCCTCGGAGGTCGGCGTCGTCGACGTCGGCGACCGCAAGATCGTGCGCAAGGGCCGGGTCTCCCCGGGCACGATGTTCCTCGTGGACACCGCCGCCGGGCGCATCGTCGAGGACGCCGAGATCAAGGCCGAGGTCGCCTCCGCCGCCCCCTGGCACGAGTGGGCCGAGGCGAACATCGTCGACATCCAGGACCTGCCCGAGCGCGAGCACATGGTCCACCCGCGCGCCTCGGTGACCCTGCGGCAGAAGACCTTCGGGTACACGCAGGAGGAGCTCAAGCTCATCGTCGGCCCCATGGCCGCCAAGGGCGCCGAGCCGATCTACGCGATGGGCACCGACACCCCGATCGCCGTGCTCTCCGAGCGCTCCCGCACCCTGTTCGACTACTTCGTCCAGTCCTTCGCGCAGGTCACCAACCCGCCGCTGGACGCCATCCGCGAGGAGCTCGTGACGAGTCTGCGCGGGTCGGTCGGACCCTCCGGGAACCTGCTGACCACGGACCGGGTGCGCACCCGCCAGATCGCCATGGACTTCCCGGTGATCGACAACGACCAGCTGGACCAGTTCCTGCACCTCGAGAACGAGGACGGGATGCCGGCGGCGCTGAAGATCCGCGGGCTCTACCGCCCCGACGGCGGCGCGGACTCCCTGCGCGCCCGGATCGCGGAGATCTGCGAGAAGGTCTCGGCGGCCGTGGCCCGCGGGGTCGAGTACGTCATCGTCTCCGACCGCGACTCCAACGGCGCCTGGGCGCCCATCCCGTCGCTGCTGCTGACCTCGGCGGTCCACCACCACCTGCTGCGCTCGGCCACCCGCACCAAGGTCGCCCTGGTCGTCGAGGCCGGGGACGTGCGCGAGGTCCACCACGTGGCGCTGCTGATCGGCTACGGCGCCTCCGCCGTGAACCCGTACCTGGCCATGGAGTCCGCCGAGGAGCTCGTGCGCTCCGGGGAGCTGACCGGGGTCACCCCGGAGCAGGCCGTGCAGAACCTCATCAAGGCCCTCGGCAAGGGCGTGCAGAAGATCATGTCCAAGATGGGCATCTCCACGGTCTCCTCCTACTGCGGGGCCCAGGTCTTCGAGGCGCTGGGGCTGTCCAAGGAGCTGGTCGACGACTACTTCACCGGCACCCACACCCAGATCGGCGGCGTGGGCCTCGACGTGATCGCCGAGGAGACCGCCCACCACCACCGCCGGGCCTACCCCTCGGACGGCGTCACCGAGCCGCACCGGGAGCTCGAGACCGGCGGGGAGTACGACTGGCGCCGGGACGGGGCCCCGCACCTGTTCAACCCGCAGACCGTCTTCCGGCTCCAGCACGCCACCCGCACGGGCCGCTACGACATCTTCCGCTCGTACACGAAGCTCGTGGACGACCAGTCGAAGCACCTGATGACCCTGCGCGGGCTGCTGGGCTTCCGCTCCGACCGCCGGCCCGTGCCGCTGGAGGAGGTCGAGCCCGTCAGCGCGATCGTCAAGCGCTTCTCGACCGGGGCCATGAGCTACGGCTCCATCTCGAAGGAAGCCCACGAGACCCTGGCGATCGCCATGAACCGGCTGGGCGCGAAGTCCAACACCGGCGAGGGCGGCGAGGACGTCGACCGGCTGCTCGACCCCGAGCGGCGCTCGGCGATCAAGCAGGTCGCCTCCGGCCGGTTCGGGGTGACCAGCCTCTACCTCACCAACGCCGACGACATCCAGATCAAGATGGCCCAGGGCGCGAAGCCCGGCGAGGGCGGCCAGCTCATGGCCCAGAAGATGTACCCGTGGGTCGCCCGCACCCGGCACTCCACCCCGGGGGTCTCGCTGATCTCCCCGCCGCCGCACCACGACATCTACTCGATCGAGGACCTCGCCCAGCTCATCCACGACCTCAAGCGCGCCAACCCGCGCGCCCGGGTCCACGTGAAGCTGGTCTCCGAGATCGGCATCGGGACCGTGGCCTCGGGCGTGACCAAGGCCAAGGCCGACGTCGTGCTCGTCTCCGGCCACGACGGCGGCACCGGTGCGGCGCCGTTGAACTCCCTCAAGCACACCGGCGCCCCGTGGGAGCTCGGCCTCGCCGAGACCCAGCAGACGCTGATGCTCAACGGGCTGCGCGACCGCGTGGTCGTGCAGGCGGACGGGCAGATGAAGACCGGCCGCGACGTCGTGATCGCCGCGCTGCTGGGCGCCGAGGAGTTCGGCTTCGCCACCGCGCCGCTGATCGTCGAGGGCTGCATCATGATGCGCAAGTGCCACCTGGACACCTGCCCGGTGGGGGTGGCCACCCAGAACCCCGAGCTGCGCAAGCGCTTCACCGGGCGCGCCGAGCACGTGATCAACTTCTTCGAGTTCATCGCCGAGGAGGTCCGCGAGTACCTGGCCCAGCTCGGCTTCCGCTCCGTCGAGGAGGCGGTCGGCCACGCCGAGGTGCTCGAGACCCGCGCGGCGATCGAGCACTGGAAGGCCCAGGGCCTGGACCTCGCCCCGATCCTGCACTCCTCGGTGCTCGAGGGCCGCGGCGCCGCCGTGCGCAGCCTGCGGGGCCAGGACCACGAGCTCGAGAAGCACTTCGACAACGAGCTGATCCGCCTCTCGGCGGCGGCCCTGGAGAAGCGGGAGCCGGTGCGGATCCAGCAGCGGGTGATCAACACCGACCGCTCCGTGGGCACGATGCTGGGCCACGTGGTGACCCGCACCTTCGGCGTCGACGTGCTCGCCCACGACACCATCGACATCACCCTCACCGGCCAGGCCGGGCAGTCGCTGGGGGCGTTCCTGCCCCAGGGCATCACGCTGCGGCTCGAGGGCGACGCCAACGACTACACCGGCAAGGGCCTGTCCGGGGGGCGGATCATCGTGCGCCCCGAGCGCGACGCCGTGTTCGAGGCCTCCGAGAACGTGGTGGCCGGCAACGTCATCGGCTACGGCGCCACGAGCGGGGAGATCTTCCTGCGCGGGACCGTGGGGGAGCGCTTCCTGGTCCGCAACTCGGGGGCCACCGCGGTGGTCGAGGGCATCGGCGACCACGGCTGCGAGTACATGACCGGCGGCACCGCCCTGGTGCTGGGCCGGACCGGGCGCAACTTCGGCGCCGGCATGTCCGGCGGCGTGGCCTACGTGATCGACCTGGCGGAGACGTCGGTGAACAAGCAGGCCCGCGAGTCCGGGGAGCTGCAGCTGCTGCCCCTCGACGAGGCCGACGCCGAGACCGTGGTCGGTCTCATCACCCGCCACGCCGAGGAGACGGGCTCGGCCCTGGCCGACCGGCTGCTGGCCGACCCCGTGGCCACCCTCGGCCGTTTCACGAAGGTGCTCCCCCGGGAGTACGCCGCCGTGCAGGGCATCCGCGAGGAGGTCCTCACCGCCGGCGGGGACCCGGACGGCGACGAGACCTGGCACAAGATCCTGGAGGTGACGACCCGTGGCTGACCCGCGCGGATTTCTGAAGGTGACCGAGCGCGTCGACCGGCCCAAGCGGCCGGTCCCCGTGCGGATCATGGACTGGGCCGAGGTCCAGGAGCGCCAGGCCCGGGGGACCCTGCAGGAGCAGGCCGGGCGGTGCATGGACTGCGGCATCCCGTTCTGCCACGAGGGCTGCCCGCTGGGCAACCTCATCCCCGAGTGGAACGACCTCGTCTGGCGCGGCCTCGACGCCGAGGCGGTCGAGCGCCTGCACGCGACGAACAACTTCCCCGAGTTCACCGGCCGGGTCTGCCCGGCCCCCTGCGAGTCCTCCTGCGTGCTGGGGATCAACCAGCCGCCCGTGACGATCAAGCAGGTCGAGTACGAGATCGGGGAGATGGCCTTCGACGAGGGCATCGTCAAGCCCTTCGTGCCGCAGCGGCTCGTCGGCAGGACCGTGGCCGTGGTCGGCTCCGGGCCGGCCGGGCTCGCCGCGGCCCAGCAGCTGACCCAGGCGGGGTTCACCGTGGCCGTCTACGAGCGCGACGACCGCATCGGCGGGCTGCTGCGCTACGGGATCCCCGACTTCAAGATGGAGAAGGACGTCCTCGACCGCCGCCTCGAGGTGATGCGCGCCGAGGGCACCCGCTTCCGGGCCGGGGTCGAGATCGGCAAGGACATCCCCTGGGACCAGCTCAAGCGGCGCTACGACGCCGTCGTCGTCGCCACGGGCGCGACCCGCCCGCGGGACCTGACGATCCCCGGGCGCGAGCTCGAGGGCGTGCACTTCGCGATGGACTACCTCGTCCAGGCCAACCGCGTGGTCGCCGGCGACGAGGTGCCCGGGCAGATCGACGCGAAGGGCAAGCACGTGATCGTGCTCGGCGGCGGCGACACCGGCTCCGACTGCATCGGCACCGCCCACCGCCAGGGCGCGGCCTCCGTGACGTCCCTGGCGATCGGGCGCAAGCCCCCGGCCGACCGCTCCGACGCCGACCCCTGGCCCATGATGCCGAAGGTCTTCGAGGTCTCCACCTCCCACGAGGAGGGCGGGGAGCGGACCTACCTGGCCTCCACCGTCGAGTTCACGGGCGAGGACGGCCGGCTCACGGGCCTGAAGGTCGCCGAGACCGAGTACCTGCCCGACGGCCGGCGCGCGCCCCGCGGCGGCACCGAGCGGGTCCTGCCGGCCGACCTCGTGCTCCTGGCCCTGGGCTTCACCGGCAACGAGTCGGAGGGGATCACCGCGCAGCTGGGCGCCGAGCTGGACGGGCGCACGAACGTGGCCCGCGACGACCGGTACATGACCAGCGTCGACGGCGTGTTCTCCTGCGGCGACGCCGGCCGCGGCCAGTCCCTGGTCGTGTGGGCGATCGCCGAGGGCCGGGCCTGCGCGGCCGCGGTCGAGCGCTTCCTCATGGGCTCCACCCGGCTGCCCGAGCCGGTGGCGCCCACCGACCGGGCGATCGACCTCAGCCTGTAGTCCCGGTCCACCGCCCGCACGGCGCGGGGCGCGCCCCGAGGGGGCCGCGCCCCGCGCCGTGGTCGTCCCCGCCCGCGTCCCCGGGACCCCCGGGTCGGGGTTCCTCGACAGCGCGGGAGGCGTTGGTAGGCTGGAGCCGACCTCCCCGTTCGCGGGGCGGACGGACCAGGCAGAGCGGCCGGGAGCTCCGCCGCGCCCCGCGCGGCGGCCCGGCCGCTTTCTGGTGCGCGTCCTGCCCGCGGCACCCGACCAACCCAAGGCGGCACACATGCGACGAGCGAAAATCGTGGCCACGATCGGCCCGGCCATCTCCTCCTACGAGAACCTCGCCCGGGCGATCGACGCCGGGGTGGACGTCGCCCGGCTGAACATGAGCCACGGCGACCACTCCGTCCACGACGCCTCCTGCGAGAACGTCCGCCGCGCCGCGGCGGACCTCGGCCGCACCGTGGCCATCCTCGCCGACCTCCAGGGCCCCAAGATCCGCCTGGGCCGCTTCGCCGACGGGCCCCACGAGCTGCTGCCGGGCGACGTCTTCACCATCACGGTCCGCGACGTCGAGGGCACCGCGGAGATCTGCTCGACCACCCACAAGGGCCTGCCCGGCGACGTCAGCGTGGGGGACCCCCTGCTCATCGACGACGGCCGGGTCGCCCTGCGCGCGACCGCCGTCACCGACACTGACGTCACCACCGAGGTCGTGGTCGGCGGGCCGGTCTCCAACAACAAGGGCATCAACCTGCCCGGGGTGGCCGTCAACGTCCCGGCGCTGTCGGACAAGGACGAGGACGACCTGCGCTGGGCCCTGCGCCGCGGGGTCGACATCATCGCCCTGTCCTTCGTGCGCGACGCCGCCGACATCGACCGGGTCCACGAGATCATGGACGAGGAGGGCAAGCGGCTGCCGGTGATCGCCAAGATCGAGAAGCCCCAGGCCGTGGACTCCCTGCACGAGATCATCGACGCCTTCGACGGCATCATGGTCGCCCGCGGCGACCTCGGCGTGGAGCTGCCCCTGGAGCAGGTCCCGATCGTGCAGAAGCGCGCCGTGGAGCTGGCCCGCCGCTGGGCCAAGCCGGTGATCGTGGCCACCCAGGTGCTCGAGTCGATGATCGACAGCCCCCGCCCCACCCGCGCCGAGGCCTCCGACTGCGCCAACGCCGTGCTCGACGGCGCCGACGCCGTGATGCTCTCCGGGGAGACCTCGGTGGGCAAGTACCCGATCGAGACCGTCGAGACGATGGCGCGGATCATCGAGGCCACCGAGTCCCAGGCGCTCGAGCGCGTGCCGGGGCTGGGCACCGAGCCGCGCACCCGCGGTGGTGCGGTCACCCGCGCGGCCGTGACGATCGCCCGCCAGCTCGACGTCAACTACATCTGCGCGTTCACCCAGTCCGGGGACTCCGCACGCCGCCTGTCCCGGCTGCGCCCGCCGCACCCGATCCTCGCCTTCACCCCCGAGCCCGTGGCCGAGGCCCTGATGTCCCTGCTGTGGGGCGTGCAGCCGATCCGCGTGGCGGCCGTGGACCACACCGACGAGATGACCAAGCAGGTCGACCGCCACCTGCAGGAGCAGAACCTCGCCGGCCGCGACGACCTCGTGGTGATCTGCGCCGGCTCGCCCCCCGGGGTCGCCGGCACCACCAACCTCGTGAAGGTCCACCGGGTCGGGGACGTCGCCGACGCCGGGGAGCTGCTCAACCGCCCCGCCCGGCGCGAGCGGGTCGGCCCGTGGCGGGAGTCCTGAGCGGGTCCGCCGGTCTCGGGCCGGAGGAGCACACCCGGGATCTGGTCGCGCACGGGGTCCCGGCGGAGCTGCACGGCAGCTTCCCCGGCCACGGGGTCGGCGGGCTGGCCCGGGCGATGGGCATCCGCTTCACGGAGCTGGGCCCCGAGCACGCGGTCGCGACGATGCCGGTGGAGCCCAACACCCAGCCGGCGGGGATCCTCCACGGGGGAGCCCACTGCGTGCTGGCCGAGACCCTGGCCTCGACCGCCGCGACCGTGCACGCCGGTCCCGGGCGCTACGCCGTGGGGGTGGACGTCAACGCCACCCACCAGCGCTCGGCGGCCCGCGGCACCGTGACGGCCACGTGCACCGCCCTGCACCTGGGCTCGACCCTGACCGTGCACGAGGTCGTGGTGACCGACGAGCAGGGCCGGCGGCTCTCCACCGCCCGGGTGACGAACCTGCTGCGGGACCGGCCCGCCGGCGCCTGAGCGGCGCGGGCCCGCGACGGCAACGACCCCGGACCGTGCGGTCCGGGGTCGTCCGTGCCCAAGGTGGGACTCGAACCCACACTCCGGAGAACCGCATTTTGAGTGCGGCGCGTCTGCCAGTTCCGCCACTTGGGCCCTCGTCCGGGCGCCGCCGACGGGGGCCGCGGCGCTCGCCCACTCTACTCGACGCCCCGGGCCCGCTCCAGCACGGGCCCGCCCGCACGGGCCCGCCCCCGGACCCGCGCGGGCCGGGGCCCGGGGTCCCGCGGGGCGGGGCAGGAGCCGGCCGCGGGGCGGGCGGGGGAGCGGGCCGCTGTAGGCTGGGCGCGAGAACCGGGACGGCCCGCACGGACCCGGAGGTCATCGCCGCGCCCACCCCGCCGGGGCGCCCGCGGCACGAGAAGGCAAGGAGTCAGCGTGACCGAGCAGCCGAACCCCACCCCGCCGGCCGAACCCGGCGCACCGGAGGGCACGGAGCCCGCGCCGGGCACCGCCGAGGGCGCCCGCCCGGCCCGCCGCGTGGTGGTCGCCGAGGACGAGGCGCTGATCCGCCTCGACATCGTCGAGATGCTGCGCGAGGCCGGCTACGACGTCGTCGCGGAGGCGGACAACGGCCGGCTCGCGGTCGAGCTCGCCCGCGAGCACCGCCCCGACCTCGTGCTCATGGACGTGAAGATGCCCGTGCTGGACGGCATCACCGCCGCGGAGCAGATCGCCGCCGACCGCATCGCCCCGGTCGTGCTGCTCACCGCCTTCAGCCAGCGCGAGCTCGTGGAGCGGGCCCGGGAGGCCGGGGCCATGGCCTACGTGGTCAAGCCGTTCACGGTCGACGACGTCGTGCCCGCCATCGAGATCGCGATCTCCCGGTTCGAGGAGATCGCCGCGCTCGAGCGGGAGGTCTCGGACATGAAGGAGCAGTTCGCGACCCGCAAGCTCGTGGAGCGGGCCAAGTCCCTGCTCACCACGAAGATGGGCCTGAGCGAGCCCGAGGCGTTCCGCTGGATCCAGAAGACCTCCATGGACCGCCGGCTGTCGATGCGCGAGGTCGCCGAGGCCATCATCAACCAGGTCTCCTAGGCCCGCCCGCCCCGCCGCGGGGCGGCCCCGGCCGGGCCCTAGGATGGGGACCGTGAGCACAGAGACGCAGCCGACACCGACCGCCGAGACCCCCGAGACCGCCGTCCGCACCGTGACCGTCGGCGCGGAGACCGACCACCCGGTCGAGGTGGCGATCCCGCGGCCCGTCTCGCGCCCGGACCGCAGGCTGCTGCTCGTCGACGGGCACTCCCTGGCCTTCCGCGCGTTCTTCGCGCTCTCGCGCGCCGCGGAGTACGGCGGCGGCCCGGCGTTCGTGACCTCCGACGGGCGGCACACCGAGGCCGTCTACGGCTTCGTGAACACCCTCGTGAAGCTCGTGCGCGAGCAGCGGCCCACGCACCTGGTCGTCTCCTTCGACCTGGACGGGCCGACGCTGCGCTCCGAGCAGTACGAGCACTACAAGGGCGGGCGCGACGAGACCCCCGAGGAGTTCCACGGCCAGGTCCCGCAGATCCAGCGCCTCCTCGAGGCCCTGGGCGTGCCGGTCGTCACGGCCGAGGGCCACGAGGCCGACGACGTCCTCGCGACCCTGGCCCGCCGCGGCGCCGAGGCCGACTACGAGGTGCTCGTCTTCTCCGGGGACCGGGACGCGTTCCAGATGATCGACGACCACGTCACGGTGGTCTACCCGGGCCGGACCCCCTCCGACCTCAAGCACATGGACGCCGCCGCGGTCGTCGAGAAGTACAAGGTCCCGCCGCAGCACTACCCGGACCTCGCCGCCCTCACCGGCGAGCAGGCCGACAACCTGCCCGGCGTGCCCGGGGTCGGCGCGGGGTTCGCGGCCAAGTGGATCCTCGCCTACGGCGGGGTGGAGACCCTGCTCGAGCACGCCGACCGGATCAAGGGCAAGAAGGGCGAGGCCCTGCGCGCCCACCGCGCCGACGTCGAGCGCAACCGTCGGCTGAACCGGCTCGTGGACGACCTCGAGCTCGACGTCGAGCTGGGCGCCGCGGCCCTGCCCGTCCCGGACCCCGCCGCCGTCGGGGAGGTCTTCGACGACCTCGAGTTCGGGGAGGGGCTGCGCAACCGCCTCTTCGAGGCCTTCGGCGCCCCGGCCGAGGAGCCCGAGGCGGTCCACGTCGAGGTGGGCGAGCCCGTGCGGCTCGAGGAGGCCGCGGCCCTGGCCGACTGGCTGGGCGACGGCGAGGACCCGGTGGCCGTGCGCCCCGTGGCCCGCCCCGGCGACGCCGTCCTGCCCGGCGCGCACGAGACCTCCCGGCTCGTGCTGGCCCGGGGGAGCGAGGCCGCGTGGGCGGACCTCGGCGAGGCGGAGCCCGCGCTCGAGCAGGCGCTCGGGCGGTGGCTGGCCGACCCCGCCCGCCCCAAGGTCGTGATGGACTTCAAGGACTCCTACAAGTCCCTGCGCGCCCGGGGCCTCGTGCTCGACGGCGTGACCGACGACCCCTCCCTCTCCGGCTACCTCATCCAGCCGGAGCGGCGCTCCTACGCCCTGGCCGACATGCTCGAGCAGCACCTGCAGCTGAGCGTGCCCGGACCCGCCGCGGCCGCGGCCGGGCAGACGGAGCTCGAGCTCGACCCCGGCGCCGCCGAGGCGGCCGAGCTCGCCCGCGAGGCCGCCCTCGCCGCCGGCACCCTGCGCCTGAGCGAGCACCTCGCGCCGCTGCTGGCCGAGCGCGGGGCCGACCGGCTGCTGCGCGAGCTCGAGCTGCCGCTGGCGCGCGTGCTCGGGGACATGGAGCTGGCCGGCATCGCTGTGGAGCCCGACGGCGTGCAGGTGCTGCTGGACGACTTCGCGGGCGTGATCGAGCAGGCCCGCGCCGAGGCCCACGCCCAGATCGCCGAGCCCGTCAACCTCGGCTCGACCAAGCAGCTGCAGCAGGTGATGTTCGAGGAGCTGGGCCTGCCGAGGACCAAGAAGATCAAGTCCGGCTACACCACCGACGCCGACGCGGTCGCGGAGCTGCTCACCCGCACCGACCCGGACTCGAAGGGCCACCGCTTCCTCGCGGCCCTGCTGGCCTACCGCGACGCCAACAAGCTGCGCCAGACCGTGGAGGGGCTGCAGAAGGCGGTCGCCGACGACGGGCGGGTGCACACCACCTACGTGCAGAACGTCGCCGCGACCGGGCGGCTGTCCTCCACGAACCCGAACCTGCAGAACATCCCCGTGCGCACCGAGGCCGGCCGGCGGATCCGGGCGCTGTTCGTGGTCGGCCCCGAGCACGAGGCGCTACTGACCGCCGACTACTCCCAGATCGAGATGCGCATCATGGCCCACCTCTCCGGCGACGAGGCCCTCATCGCGGCCTTCCGCCAGGGCGAGGACCTGCACCGCTTCGTGGGCGCCAAGATCTTCGGCGTGGAGCCCGCCGAGGTCAGCGCCGAGATGCGCTCGAAGGTCAAGGCGATGAGCTACGGGCTGGTCTACGGGCTGAGCTCCTTCGGGCTGTCCAAGCAGCTGCGCATCCCCGTCGACGAGGCCCGCACGCTGATGAGCGACTACTTCACCCGCTTCGGGGCCGTGCGCGACTACCTGCGCGGGGTCGTGGAGCAGGCCCGGGAGGACGGCTACACCGCGACCATCGACGGCCGCCGCCGCTACCTGCCCGAGCTCTCCAGCGACAACCGCCAGGTGCGGGCCATGGCCGAGCGGGCCGCCCTCAACGCCCCGATCCAGGGCTCCGCCGCGGACATCATCAAGAAGGCCATGCTCGGCGTCGACCGGCGCCTGGGCGCCGAGGGGCTGCGCTCGCGGATGCTGCTGCAGGTCCACGACGAGCTCGTCGTGGAGGTCGCCGCCGGCGAGCACGAGGCCGTCGAGACGGTGCTGCGCGAGGAGATGGGCGGGGCCGCGCAGCTGTCCGTGCCGCTCGAGGTCAACGTGGGCTTCGGGCGCACCTGGCACGAGGCCGCCCACTGACCCGGGGCCGGCCCCCGCGGCCGGCCGAGACGAAGGAGGCCGCCGTGGCGGACCGAGCGCAGCAGCCCACCGAGCCCCCCGCCGTCCAGGAGTACGCGGCGGGCGGGCACGAGTACACGGTCACGCGCTTCCGCGTGGACCCCGGTGGGCCCTCCGCCAACCCGGAGGCGGTCGAGTGGGTGCGCGCCGTGCGCCAGGGCTTCCACCAGACCGAGCCGACCCCGGAGACCCTCGAGCGGACCCTCGCGTGGCTGCACGAGGACCGGGTGCTGCTGTGCGCCGCCCACCCGCGGGAGGTCCCCGAGGCGGCGCTGCCCCCGCGCCGACCCGCGGCGACGTTCGCGTCCTGGGAGGGCACGCTCAACGTGGGCGGCCCGGCCCTGCTGCCGGCCCGGCTGATCTCCGAGGTGACCGTGCGCCCCACCCACAGCCGCCGCGGGCTGCTGCGCACGCTCATGGGCACGGAGCTGGCCGCGGCGCGCACGGCCGGGCACGCGGTGGCGCTGCTGACCGTCACCGAGGCCACGATCTACGGCCGCTTCGGCTTCGGGGCGGCGACCTTCGACCGCACGGTCGAGGTCAGCGCCACGACGCGGCTGCGGCTGAAGGCCCCGACCTCCGGCACCGTGGAGCTGGCCGACCCCGAGGCGCTGCGGGAGCTGGCCCCGCGGCTGTTCCGCCGCTTCCACGAGAGCTCGCACGGCTCGGTCAGCCGCGTGTCCTACCACTGGCGCGAGTACACGGGGGAGTACGGGCTCACGGCCCAGGAGCCGGACCCGGCGGTGCGCTGCGCGGTCCACCACGACGAGCACGGCCGCCCGGACGGGTGGGTGACCTACCGGTTCGAGCCGACGACCGGCTACCCGCTGACGCTGACGGTGGTCGACCTCGTGGGCGCCAGCCCGGACGTCTCGATCGCCCTGTGGGAGTTCGTCACCTCCCTGGACCTCGTGGACCGGGTCCGCTTCGGCCGCGCCCCGGTGGAGGACCCGCTCGCGTGGGCGCTGGCCGACCGCGGCGACTACCGGGTGACGGGGGAGTCGGACCGGATCTGGCTGCGGGTGCTCGACCCCGTCGCGGCCCTCGCGGCGCGCTCCTACACGGCCCGCCGCCGCGTCGTGCTCTCGGTCGTGGACCCGATGGGCCACGCCGACGGGCTCTTCGCCCTCGACACCACGGGCGGGGCGCCCGTGGTGGAGCGCGTCGGGGACCGGCCCCGCACCGCCGACGACGACGCCGGGGCCTCGCTGCCGGCGGTGGAGCTGCCGCCGGGGGCGGACGCCGCGATGCGCGTGGACGCGCTCGGGTCGCTGTACCTCGGGGCGGTCAAGGCGAGCACGCTGGCGCGGGCGGGGCTGGTCGTGGCCCGGGACGAGGACGCGCTGCGGGCGCTGCAGGACCTCATGGAGACCCCCACGGCCCCCTACGGCGTCACCCAGTTCTGAGCGGGGGCCCGCCACCGTGCCCGGGGCGTGTTGACCGCGTTTTGGCCCGACCGTAGACTGACCCGGTGCGTGCTCTGCACGTGCCCTGTCCACAAGTCCTCCGGACCGGACCGCCGCCCGCCCGGGCGGCACCGTTCCGGCTGATCAGAACCTATCCCCATCGGAGCCCCTACTACATGACCACCACCACCCCGCAGGTCGCCGTCAACGACATCGGAACCGAGGAGGACTTCCTCGCGGCCGTCGACGCGACCATCAAGTACTTCAACGACGGCGACCTCGTCGAGGGCACCGTCGTCAAGGTCGACCGCGACGAGGTCCTTCTCGACATCGGCTACAAGACCGAGGGCGTCATCCCGTCCCGCGAGCTGTCCATCAAGCACGATGTCGACCCCGACGAGGTCGTGACCGTGGGTGACGAGGTCGAGGCTCTGGTCCTCACCAAGGAGGACAAGGAAGGCCGCCTGATCCTGTCCAAGAAGCGGGCTCAGTACGAGCGCGCCTGGGGCGACATCGAGAAGATCAAGGAGGACGACGGCGTCGTCACCGGCACCGTCATCGAGGTCGTCAAGGGCGGCCTCATCCTCGACATCGGCCTGCGCGGCTTCCTGCCCGCCTCCCTCGTGGAGATGCGCCGCGTGCGCGACCTCGCGCCCTACATCGGCCAGCAGATCGAGGCGAAGATCATCGAGCTGGACAAGAACCGCAACAACGTGGTCCTGTCCCGCCGCGCCTGGCTCGAGCAGACCCAGTCCGAGGTCCGCTCCAACTTCCTGCACAAGCTCGAGAAGGGCCAGGTCCGCACGGGCACGGTCTCCTCGATCGTCAACTTCGGCGCGTTCGTCGACCTGGGCGGCGTGGACGGCCTCGTGCACGTCTCCGAGCTGTCCTGGAAGCACATCGACCACCCCTCCGAGGTCGTCGAGGTCGGCCAGGAGGTCACGGTCGAGGTCCTGGACGTCGACATGGACCGCGAGCGCGTCTCCCTGTCGCTCAAGGCGACCCAGGAGGACCCCTGGCAGCTGTTCGCCCGCACCCACGCCCTCGGGCAGGTCGTGCCGGGCAAGGTCACCAAGCTCGTCCCCTTCGGTGCGTTCGTGCGCGTCGAGGACGGCATCGAGGGCCTGGTGCACATCTCCGAGCTGGCCCAGCGCCACGTGGACATGGCCGAGCAGGTCGTCTCCGTGGGCGAGGAGCTGTTCGTGAAGGTCATCGACATCGACCTGGACCGCCGCCGCATCTCGCTGTCGCTCAAGCAGGCCAACGAGGGCGTGGACCCGGACTCCACCGAGTTCGACCCGGCCCAGTACGGCATGGCCGCCGAGTACGACGAGCAGGGCAACTACAAGTACCCCGAGGGCTTCGATCCCGAGACCAACGAGTGGATCGAGGGCTACGAGGAGCAGCGCGCCGCCTGGGAGCAGCAGTACGCCGACGCCCAGGCCCGCTGGGAGGCCCACAAGGAGCAGGTCCGCAAGTCGATCGCCGAGGACGCCGAGGCGGCCGCCGGCGGCACGACCTCGTCCTCCTCCTCGTCCTCGTCGTCGTCCTCCGCGCCGGCCCCGACCAGCTACTCCTCCGAGGCTCCGGCGTCCGACTCCGGCACGCTGGCCTCCGACGAGGCCCTGGCCGCGCTGCGCGAGAAGCTCACCGGTCAGTGACCCGGTAGCGACGTCCCGGCAGCGGTGCCCGCACCGCGCCTGACCGCCACGAACGGCCCCCGCCCCCAGGGCGGGGGCCGTTCGTGCGTCCCGGGGTCCTCAGCGGGGCAGGTCGACCCAGTCGGTGCCGGCCGGGCGGAGCACGCCCGTGCCGGCGGTGAGGGACGCGACCCGGGCGGCCAGGCCCGCGGCGGCGTCCCCGTCGTCGGGCACGGCCAGCAGCAGCTCGGCCCCGGCGGGCCCGTAGGCGGTCCCCAGCACGGGGGTCCCCGCGGCGCGCAGCTCGTTCTCCAGCCGCCCGGCCTCGGCGTGCCCGGCCGGCAGGGACCACCGGCGCAGCCGCTCCCGGTCCACGAGCGCCGCGGCGTCGAGGGCCCGCGAGACCGCCTCGGAGTAGGCGCGCACGAGCCCGCCGGCGCCCAGCAGCGTCCCGCCGAACCAGCGCACGACCACGGCGGTGACGTCGGAGAGGTCGGTGCGGTCCCGGCCCTGCGCGTCGGCGCCGGTGCGGCGCTGCACGAGGGCCTCGAGCATGGGGATCCCCGCGGTCCCGGCGGGCTCTCCGTCGTCGGAGGAGCGCTGGACGTCCCGGTCGGGGCCCAGCACGAAGGCCGAGCAGTGGTGGCGGGCGTCGTGGTGCTCCCGGCGCAGCCGCTCGGTCAGCGCCCGCGCCTCGGCCTCGGTCCCGGCGCGGCCCAGCACCGCCAGGAAGCGCGAGCGCTTGATCTCCAGCTCGGACACCGCCTCCGTGCCCGCGGCCAGGGTCGTGTAGCGGGTGGCGCGGCTGAGGGCGGGGTCGGGGTCCATGCCCGACAGCCTAGGGCCCGGCTAGCATGGGGGCGTGCTCACCATCGGACTCACGGGCGGGATCGCCTCCGGCAAGTCCACGGTCGCCCGCCGCCTCGCCGAGCGCGGGGCCACCGTCGTCGACGCCGACGCCATCGCCCGCGCCCTCCAGGAGCCCGGCGAGCCCGGGCTCGAGGGGATCGTCGCCGAGTTCGGCCCCGGGGTGCTGACCCCCGAGGGGCGCCTGGACCGGCCCGCCCTCGGGGCGCTCGTCTTCGCCGACCCGGCGGCGCGCGCCCGCCTCAACGCCGTGATCCACCCGCTGGTCCGGGCCGAGGCCGAGCGCCTGGCCGCGGCGGCGGGGGAGGACGCGGTGCTCGTGGAGGACATTCCCCTGCTCGTGGAGACCGGACGGCACGACCGCTTCGACCTCGTCCTCGTCGTCCAGGCCCCCGAGGAGGAGCGGGTGCGGCGGATGGTCGAGGACCGGGGGATGACGGCCGGGGACGCCCGGGCCCGGATCGCCGCGCAGGCCACCGACGCCGAGCGGGCGGCGGTGGCCACGGCCGTGCTCGTCAACGACGGCACCCCGCAGCGGCTGCGCGAGCGGGTCGACGCCTGGTGGGACGCCGAGGTCGCCCCGCGGCGGCGGACCCCCGCCTGACCCGCCCGGGACGGCCACGGGGGAGCGGGGCGGTTCCCAGCTCGCGATAAGGTGCTGTGCAACCGAAGCAACACCCCGAGACACGGCCGCCGGCCGTTCGAAGGAGCAGCCGGCGACCGGGGAAGTTCCCTGCGATGCTCGACAGACTCCACGACGCTCTCCGCCTGCGGACGAGCCCCACCATCTTCTTCGGCTCGGCGGCGGTGATCCTCGTCTTCGTCGTGCTGACCCTCGTGTTCACCGACACGATGGACGCGGTCTTCGCCCAGGGCTCCGCCTGGGTCATCGAACAGCTGGGCTGGTTCTACATCCTCGGCGTGACCGTCTTCCTGCTCTTCCTGGTCTACCTGATGATCAGCCGGTTCGGGCAGGTCCGCCTGGGCGCCGACGACGAACGGCCCCAGCACAGCAACATGTCCTGGTTCGCGATGCTCTTCGCCGCCGGCATCGGCACGATCCTGATGTTCTGGGCCGTGGCCGAGCCGGTGAACCACTACGCGAACCCGCCCCGCCAGGGCGTGGTCCCCGAGTCCACGGAGGCGGCGACCGAGGCGATGGGCTTCACGCTCTACCACTTCGGGCTGCACACCTGGACGATCTTCACCCTCCCGGCCCTGGCCTTCGGCTACTTCATGTACAAGCGCAACCTGCCCCCGCGCGTGTCCTCGATGTTCCAGCCGCTGCTGGGGGAGCGCATCCACGGTCCCGTGGGCCGGGTCATCGACATCCTCGCGATCGTCGGCACCCTCTTCGGCGTGGCCGTCTCGATCGGCCTGGGCACGATGCAGATCAACAGCGGCCTGGCCCGCCTGTTCGGGATCTCCGAGTCGGCGCTGTCGCAGATCCTCATCATCACCGCCGTGAGCATCGTCGCCGCGGTCTCCGTGGCCCTGGGCCTGGACCGCGGCATCAAGCGGCTGTCCAACGCCAACATCCTCATCGCGATCGCCCTGCTGGTGTTCATCCTGGTCTCCGGGCCCACGGTGATGATGCTCAAGGGCACGGTCGAGTCCGCCGGCACGTACCTGTCGATGCTGCCCGCCCTCGCCTTCTGGAACGACACCCTCGCCGACACCGGCTGGCAGAGCGGGTGGACGGTCTTCTACTGGGCCTGGACGATCACCTGGTCGCCGTTCGTGGGGATCTTCATCGCCCGCATCTCCCGCGGGCGCACCATCCGCCAGTTCGTCTCCGGCGTGCTCGCCCTCCCCACGCTGTTCACGATCATCTGGTTCGGCATCTTCGGGATGGGCGTGTTCGACATCGAGCGCAACGGCGACGGCGGGCTGGTGGAGGCCGTGGTCACCGAGGGCGACATCCCCGGGGCGATGTTCGTCTTCCTCGAGAACTTCCCGCTGTCCACGGTCACCTCGGCGGTGGGCGTGCTCATCGTGGTGTTCTTCTTCATCACCTCCATCGACTCCGCAGCCCTGGTCATGGACACCATGGGCAGCGGCCACGAGGAGGAGTCCCCGGTGCTCCAGCGGGTGTTCTGGGTCGTGGCCATCGGCGTGATCGCCGCGATCCTGCTCACCGCCACCGGCGCCGAGGGCCTCACCGCCCTGCAGAACGTCGCGATCCTCATCGGCCTGCCGTTCTTCGTGCTCGGCTACGTGATGATCTACTCGCTGCTGCGCGCCCTGCGCGAGGACGCCGGCGAGGTCGGCGTCCTGCCCACCCGCCGCTGGCGCCGCGTGCTGCCCCCGGAGGAGTTCCAGCGCCGGACCACGACCGGTCAGCTCGACGAGGGCGTCGTCGTCGCCCCCGACTACGTCGAGGGCTCCGAGCCGGACAACGCCCCGCCGATCGAGCACCCCGCGCAGCCGGACTACGTGCAGGAGTACCACACGAGCTCGATGCGCACGGTCCGCCCCGAGGAGCAGCGGATCCGGCCCTGACCCCGGCCGCGGGTGCGGGTCTACACTGGTCGCACCTGCACCCGCGGCCTCGAGGGGGACGCCATGAAGAGACAGCACGAGGGAACCGGCGGGCCGGAGGTGCCGCGCTCCTCCCTCCTCGACCGCCTCAACCGGATCGCGATGCGCGTGTACGGGCCGGGGGACCGGGCGCCCCAGGACGCCGCCGGCGCCCCGATCAGCCCCGCCGCCGAGCAGTGGTACCGCGAGGTCTGCGAGCACTTCCAGATCGAGCGGGACGAGCACGGCAACGAGTACCTCTTCCACCGGGACGACTCCGCCGAGCAGCCCCGGACCGGTTCCGAGCGCAACTGAGCACCCGCCCCGGCCGCCGCTGCCGGGCGCCGGCACGGGGCGCCGCCCGCACGGGCGGCGCCCCGTCGTCGTCCCCGGGCCCCACAGCAGGCTCCGTCCGGGCCGCCGCCGTGCGAGCCCCCCGAGGCACCTCCTGCGCCCCACAACGGCGTCGTGACGGGGACCCTCCGGGGTGGGAGGATGGGACACCACACGAGAGCGGGGGCGTCATGGGCGAGGTCGGTCGGCAGGTCCGGAGGGCGGCGGGCGCCGCCGAGGACGCGGGGGATTCTCGCGGGCTGCGGCTGGCCGCGCGCGTGGGCTACGCGGCCTCGGGGCTGCTGCACCTGATGATCGGCGTCATCGCCCTGCGCGTGGCCGGCGGCGGCTCCGGCTCCGCGGACCAGAGCGGCGCCGTCGCCCAGCTCGCCGGGAGCCCCGGCGGGGCCGTGCTGCTGTGGGTGTGCTTCCTCGGCGCGGTGGCGCTCGCGGTGTTCCTGCTCAGCGAGGCGATCGTCGGCGCCCGCCGGCTCGACGGCAGGGAGCGCGCCCAGCACCTGCTCAAGCACCTCGGCCAGGCCGTGGTCTACGGGGCGGTCGGGGCGACCTTCGGCGCCGCCGCGCTCGGCGGGGGCGGTGACTCCAGCGCCGCGAGCCAGACCTGGAGCGCCCGGCTCATGGCCCACCCGGCCGGCACGGTGCTGCTCTACCTCGTCGGCGCCGGCATCGCCGTGGCCGGGATCTGGTTCGTCCACCGCGGGGTGACCCGCGGGTTCCTCGAGCACTTCGGCGACCTGCCCCCGGGACGCGCCGGGAAGGCCGTCACGTGGCTCGGCACCGTCGGGTACGCGGCCAAGGGCGTCGCCCTGGCCGTGCTCGGCGGCATCGTCGTGCTCGCCACCGCCCGTCACGACCCCGAGGACTCCAGCGGTCTCGACGGCGCCCTCAAGACCCTCGCCGCCCAGCCCTACGGCATGTGGCTGCTCGGGGCCGTGGCCGTGGGCCTGATCTGCTACGGCGTCTTCATGGGAGTGCGCGCCCGCTACCAGCGGATGTGACCGCGTCCCGACCCGACGGCGGGACGGGCCCGACGACGCCCGCCGTGCCGGGCCACCTCGCCCCGGCGGGCGTCGGTCGCCCGGGGCGCCGCCCGCGCCCCGTAGGGTCGGAGGATGAGCACCGCACCGCAGGGCAAGGCCGGAGGGCCGGGCAGGGAGCCGTTCCTGACCGCCCTGCTCCTGGGCGCTCTCTACCCCGTGCTCTCCCGGCTGGTCGACAGTTCCGTGGTGGCCCTGGTCTGCTCGGTGGCCCTGGGCTTCGTGGTCTCCGGGCTGCTGCGCCAGCGGGCGCAGGCACGCGACCAGGCACCGACGCCCGCCGATGCCGGGCCCGGGGTGCCCGGGGACCGGGACGACGACGGACGAGCGTGAGCCGGTGCGGGTGTGTGCCCCGATCCGGGGCCGCGGCGTTGTCCCCCCGGACGAGGACCGCCCGCCACGAGATGCCTCGCAACGGGCCCCGTCCTGACCGAGTAGCCAGGCGCGGCGCAGGAGCTCGGAGGACGGATGCGCCCGGGCACGACCTAGAGTGGTCGAAAGCAAACACCCGAGGACCGAGGAGAGGCCCGCCGTGCGCAGCAGCCTGCAGTTCCCCCTGACCGTCGTCTGCGCGGCCGCGCTGCTGACCGGCTGCGCGGGCGGTGCCGGGACGGCCACCGCCCCGGAGAGCACCGGGGCCCCGGCGACGGCGGCCGCCCCGTCGTCGTCGACCGCGGAGCCCGGCGCCACGCCCTGGACGGCGGACCACGGGCTGGCCGAGGTCCCCCTCGAGGACGCCCCGCGGGAACCGACCCCGCTGGAGCGGTCCCTGCTGGTCGAGCCCGGGCCCCACGCCGAGGAGGGCACCGACGAGGAGGTCCTCGCCGCGGCCCGCGAGCGGGACCCGCGCACCGCCGAGGAGTGGAGCGCGGCGATCCTCGCCCAGATCCACGGCGACTACGCCGAGGACGTGCGCACGACCGTGCGCTTCGACCCGGGCACCGGAGAGCGCGGCGCCGAGCCCACCGCGACCGCCACCGGACCGGCCGGGGCGCGCAGCGTGGGCACCAACCACTTCGCGCTCGTGCTCGACGCCAGCGACTCCATGGCCCGGGACGCGGGCGGCGGCACGCGCATGGACGCCGCGCGCGCGGCACTGACCGGGTTCGTCGAGGAGCTGCCGGAGGGCAGCACGGTGAGCCTGCGCCTGTACGGGCACGCGGGTGACGCCACCGAGTCCGGCAAGCAGCAGTCGTGCACGACGACCGAGGTCGTCCACTCCGGGCCCGCGGACGCCGAGGAGCTCGGGGCGGCCCTCGACGAGGTCCGCCCGACCGGCTTCACCCCGCTGGCGCGCGGCATCGAGGCGGCCGCCGGGGACTTCCCCGAGGACGCCACGGACGGCATCGTCTACGTCGTCACCGACGGCGTGGAGACCTGCGGCGGGGACCCCGTGGCGGCCGCCGAGCGGCTGAGCGCCTCGGGGATCGAGCCGGTCGTCAACGTCCTGGGCTTCCAGACCGGCGACGCCGACCAGCAGGCGCTGGCGGCCATCGCCGAGGCCGGCCGCGGGCAGTACACCCGCGCGGGCTCGCGCGCGGAGCTCGAGGCCTACTGGCGGGACCAGAACGCGGCGATGGCCCGGGCCTGGAACGAGTGGCGCAACACCGAGCTGCGCGAGATCAACGAGGCCGGCAACGCCAACAAGCGCCTGGCCAACGAGGTCGGCAACCGCATCAAGACCTGGTCTCATAACTCTTCTACCTGACGCAGTCGGCGGAAGTTGATGAGCGTGACGGCGAGCAAGAGCAGCGGGAGCAGCGTGGCTGCAGTGCGGTCGTAACGGATCCCGAGACGCTTGAACCGCAGGACCCAGGAGATGGTGCGCTCCACGACCCAGCGGTGCCGGCCCAGGTGGGTCTTGGCCTCGATTCCGCGCCGGGCGATCCGGACCTTGATGCCTCGCCGGTGCAGGTAGCGGCGGCACCTCGGGTAGTCGTAGCCCTTGTCCGCGTGCAGCTTCTCCGGCCGGCGGCGGGGCCGCCCCGGACGCCTTCGCCGGCCACGCACACTCGGGTTGGTCTCCAGCAACGGCTCGAAGAGTTTGCTGTCGTGGACGTTTGCGGCTGAGGCCAGCACATGCAGGGGCAGCCCGGCCGCGTCGGTGAGCAGGTGGTACTTCGTCCCCGGTTTCCCGCGGTCGGTGGGGTTCGGGCCGGTCAGCTCGCCCCCCTTTTGGCACGTACGGACACCGCGTCGATACTGGCCCGCGACCAGTCGAGGATCTCCTGCTCGGAGAGCTCCTCGAGCACTGCCCGGTGCAGCTTCTCCCACACCCCGGCCCCCTGCCACTGCCTGAGCCGGCGCCAGGCGGTGTGCCCGGACCCGCAGCCCAGGGCCGGGGGCAGGTCCCGCCAACGGCACCCGGTGTGCAGCACGAACAGGATCCCCTCCAGTGCCGCCCGGTCCTCGATCCGGGGTCGCCCCCCGGGCCCTCGAGGTGGTGGCTGGGGTGGGATCAGCGGGGCGATCAGCTCCCACAGACGGTCATCGACCATCCACGACTGTGTCCTCGTCGTCATGCAGGCACTGTGGACCGTTCCCAGGCAGGTGGGCAACGACCGATCAGGTTTTGAGACCAGGTCCAAGCGCACCTCCAACGAGGAGGGCAACCGCGGCAAGCGCGTGGCCAACATGCTCGGCCAGGACGTGGACGAGCAGGTCCGCCAGGAGGTCTGGGACTTCTTCGACGAGCGCGGCAGGACGATCTGGGACTGGGGCGACCGGACCCACCTGGCCAACTGGAACGCGGCCGACGACCGGCTCCAGCAGGACTGGCAGGCCGTCTACGACCGCGGCGAGGCCAAGTGGAGCGAGTACTACGAGCGCCTCCAGTAGTCCCGGGCGCCGTGTGCGGGCGGGACGGGTGCGGTAGAACGGGGGCATGAGCTCCCCGGACCTGCCCTCCGACCTGACCGCCGGCCTCGACGTCGAGCGGGCCGTGCCCGTCGGCGGCGGCGACACCGCCGCGGCCTACCGCCTGGAGACCGCCCGGGGCCCGCTGTTCGCCAAGACCGTGGCGGGCGCCCCCGAGGGGATGATGGCCACCGAGGTCGCCGGCCTCGAGGCGCTGCGCGAGCACGCCCCGACCTCCCTGGGCGTGCCCGAGGTCGTGCGCTGGAGCGCCGGGGGCATCGTGCTCGAGTGGATCGAGGAGGGCGGCAGGCGGGGGAGGGCCACCGAGGAGGAGCTCGGGCGCGGGCTCGCGCAGCTGCACCGCACCCGCGGTCCGCACTACGGGGTCCTGGACCCGGACCTGCCCGGCTGGATCGGGTCCTCGCGCCCGGACATGTCACCGGCCGGGGACTGGGCGCAGTTCCTGCTCGAGCGGCGCATCCGGCCGCTGCTGCACGACGCGCTCGCGGCCGGGCGGATCGACCCGGTGGCCGAGGACCTGCTGGCGGAGCTCGCCCCGCGGGCCCGGGAGCTGGCGGGCCCGGCCGAGCCGCCCACGCTGGTGCACGGCGACCTGTGGGCCGGCAACCGGCTCGTGGACGTCCACGGCCGCAACTGGCTGATCGACCCGTCGTCGTACTGGGGCCACCGCGAGATCGACCTGGCGATGATGCTGCTCTTCGGCGGCTTCGGCGAGGCCTGCTTCGCCGCCTACGCGGCGCAGCACCCGCCGGCGGCGGGCTGGCGGGAGCGGGTGCCGTGGTACCAGCTGCCGCCGCTGCTGCGCCACGCCTACCGCTTCGGCGGCGGCTACGGGGACGCCGCGGTGGAGGCGATGCGCCGCCTGCTGGACTGAGCCGGCCTCAGACCAGCTCGCCGAAGGCCTCCACCGCCCGGGTGGGGCCCGTGACGAGGATCTGGTCGTCCTCGTAGAGCACGGTGCCCGGCTCGGTCGCCTCCCAGCCCTGGCCGGGGCGGCGCACGGCGACGACGGCGACCCCGTGGGCGCGGCGGACGTCGAGCGCGTCGAGCGGGTGCTGCTGCACCGCCTCCGGCGCGGGGCAGCGGATCAGCGCGAACCCCTCGTCGATCGAGAGGAAGTCCAGCACCCGCCCCTGGATGAGGTGGGCGGCGCGCACCCCCATGTCGTGCTCGGGGCTGATCACGTGGTGGACCCCGAGCTGGTCGAGGATCTCGGCGTGCGGGGTGGTGATGGCCTTCGCCCAGATCTCCGGGTGGCCGAACTTCAGCAGCCGGGAGGCGACCAGGATGCTGGCCTGGACGTCGGAGCCGATGCCCACGACGACCTTGTCGAACTCGTCCACGCCCAGCTGGCGCAGGACCTGCTCCTGGGTGGCGTCGGCGCGCACCACGGAGGTGAGCCGGCCGTTGAGCTCCTGCACGACCTCCTCGGCCGTGTCGATGCCGAGGACCTCGGCCCCGTTGCGCATCAGCTCGAGGGCGAGCGCGGCGCCGAAGCGGCCCAGGCCGATCACGGCCACGGTGGCGGGCTCGCGGCGGCGGCGCGGGGAGCGGTGGGCGGCGGAGCCGCCGCGGGCGGGGAACATGCGGGGAGCCTCCGGGGAGTCTCGGGCGGCCGGGTGCGGCCGCGGAGCGAACGGGTCGGGGTGCCTCAGCCGATCAGGGGTCGTTCCTTCGGCAGCTCGTAGAGCGTGCGGCGGGTGCGGGCGGCCAGGGCCGTGGCCACCGTGATGGGCCCCAGCCGGCCCAGGAACATCAGGGCGACGAGCACGAGCTGCGCCGCGGGGGAGAGCTGGGCGGTGATGCCCGTGGACAGCCCCACCGTGGCGAAGGCCGAGACCACCTCGAAGAGGATCCGGTCCAGGCCCAGGTCCTCGTGCAGGAGCATCAGCACCGTCGTGGCCGTGGCCACCGCGCCCAGGGCGAGCACGACCACGGTGGTGGCCTGGCGCTGGACCGACCGGGAGAGCCGCTTGCCCAGGACGGTGACGGCACCCTGCCCGGTGATCTCGGCCCAGGCGACGAAGCCCAGCACGGCGACCGTGGTGACCTTCAGCCCGCCGGCGGTGCCGGCGGGCCCGCCGCCGATGAGCATGAGCAGGTCCAGGCCCAGCCAGGAGACGGGGTGCATGGCGGCGACGTCGATGCTGTTGAAGCCGGCGGTGCGGGCGATCACGGACTGGAAGAGCCCGGCGAGCAGCTTCTCGTCCGTCCGCATCGGCCCGAGCGTGGCGGGGTTCGACCACTCGACCGCGCACAGGAAGACGGTGCCGGCCCCGAGCAGGACCGCGGTGGCCATGAGCACGAGCCGGGTGTTCATGCTCCACCGCAGCGGCCGGCGCCACTCCCGGCGCAGCTGCTGGAGGACGGGGAAGCCGAGGCCGCCCAGGACGACCGCGACCATGAGCGGCAGGGTGATCCACGGGTCGGCGGCGAAGTCCGTGATCGACAGGGAGTAGAGGGCGAAGCCGGCGTTGTTGAACGCCGAGACCGCGTGGAAGACCCCGTGCCACAGGGCGCGGGCCGGTTCGTAGCCGTAGCCGAGGCCGAAGCGCAGCCCCAGGGCGGCGGCCACGGCGGCCTCGATCACCACGGTCGTGGCGAGGATCCGCAGCAGCACCCCGCGCATGTCCCCGTAGCCGGGGCTCTTCGTCTCCGTGGCGCTGGTGATCCGGGCCGAGAGCCCCAGGCGCCGGAACAGCAGGATCCCCAGCACCGTGGCGAAGGACATCACGCCGAAGCCGCCGAGCTGGATCAGGGCCAGGATCACGGCCTGGCCGAACGGGGTCCAGTAGACGGGGGTGTCGACCACGACCAGCCCGGTCACGCAGATCGCGGAGGCCGCCGTGAAGAAGGCCTCCAGCGGCGTGGCCGCCCCGGGGCCGGTGCGGGCGGCGGGGAGCAGGAGCAGGACCGTGCCCACGGCCAGCGCGGCGGCGAAGGCGCCGACGAGCAGCTGGGCCGTGCGCTTGGGCGTGACCTCGCGCGGGTCGGTGGTGCGGCGGGGACGGGGGGTCCGGGCGCGGGGCCCGGCCCGGCGGGTGAGGCGGCGGACGCGGGCCCGCAGCAGTGCCTCTTCCAACGGCATGCGCACAACCTACACCCGCCGCGGCCTCCCGGCCCACGACGACGGCGGGCCTACACGTAGCTGTCGCCGGCGATGGTGCGCAGGGCCTGCTCCAGGGCGGTGGTGGGCCGCCCGATCAGCCGGGACAGGTCCCCGGTGACCAGGTCCAGGGCGCCGTCCTCGATGTTCGCGTCGAGGGCCACGAGGAAGCGCGCGGTGGCCTCGTCGACCCCCGACTCCTCGAGCGCCGCGAGGTGCTGCTCCGGGCTCAGCCGGCGGTGGACCACCTCGCGCCCCAGCACCCGGGTGAGGGTCGCGGCGAGCTCGTCGTGGTCCCACGCGGTGTCCCCGGAGAGCTCGTAGGTCTGCCACGCGTGCCCGTCCTGGGCGAGCACGGCGGCGATGCCCTCGGCGTAGTCCTCGCGGGTGGCGCTGGCCACCCTCCCGCCGCCCGCGTTGGAGAGCACGAACCCGGTCTCGGCCGCGTAGTGCACGGCGGGCTCGAAGTTCTCCGTGTACCAGCCGTTGCGCACGATCGTCCACGGCAGCCCGGAACCGGTGACGAGCTCCTCGGTCGCCAGGTGCTCGTCGGCCAGCAGCAGCTTCCCCCGGTCGGCGCCGAGGGCGCTGGTGTAGACGAGGCGCCCGGCCCCGGCGCGCACGGCGGCCTCGACCGCGTTGCGGTGCTGGTCCACCCGGCTGCCGACCTCGCTCGAGGAGATCAGCAGGACGGTGTCGGCGCCGTCGAACGCGGCGTCCAGGCTCGCCGGGTCGCCGTAGTCGATCCGGGCGGTGGTCAGCTCCAGCTCCCGCAGGGAGCGCAGCTTCTCCCGGCTGCGGCCGGCGGCCACGAGCTGCTCGCGCGGGACGTCCAGGCGCAGCAGGGCGCTGAGCACGAGCCGGCCCAGCTGGCCGGTCGCGCCGGTGATGGCGATGGTCATGGCGGTCCTTCCCGAGCCGGCCCGCGCACCTGCGCGCGGTGGTGCTCCTGTCCTACGGCAGGCGGGGCGGGTTGTCCAGCACCGGGGCCCGATCGCCTCCGGAGGAACCCGCCCCGGGTGTCGGGGGCGGCGCGTAGCCTGGGGACCATGAGCCTCGCGCAGAAGATCAACCGCGTCGTCGCCCCCTTCGAGGTGATCTCCGACTACCGTCCCGCCGGCGACCAGCCGAAGGCGATCGAGGAGCTGGCCACCCGCATCGAGGCGGGCGAGAAGGACGTCGTGCTCCTGGGCGCCACCGGCACCGGCAAGTCCGCCACCGCCGCGTGGCTGATCGAGCGCGTCCAGCGGCCCACCCTGGTGATGGTGCAGAACAAGACGCTGGCCGCCCAGCTGGCCAACGAGCTGCGCGAGCTGCTGCCCAACAACGCCGTCGAGTACTTCGTCTCCTACTACGACTACTACCAGCCGGAGGCCTACGTCCCGCAGACGGACACCTTCATCGAGAAGGACTCCTCGATCAACGAGGAGGTCGAGCGGCTGCGCCACTCCGCGACCAACGCGCTGCTGACCCGCCGCGACGTCGTCGTCGTCGCCACCGTCTCGTGCATCTACGGCCTGGGCACCCCCGAGGAGTACGTCGCCCAGATGGTGACCCTGCGCCGGGGGGAGGAGATGGACCGCGACGAGCTGCTGCGGAAGTTCGTGAACATGCAGTACGCCCGCAACGACGTCGACTTCCACCGCGGCACCTTCCGGGTGCGCGGGGACACCGTCGAGATCATCCCGATGTACGAGGAGCACGCGGTGCGGGTCGAGTTCTTCGGCGACGAGATCGAGTCGATCTACACCCTCCACCCGCTCACCGGGGAGATCATCCGGGAGGAGACCGAGATGTACGTCTTCCCCGCCTCCCACTACGTCGCCGGGGCCGACCGGATGGCCCGGGCCGTGAAGACCATCGAGGCGGAGCTCGCCGCGCGGCTCGAGGAGCTCGAGTCCCAGAACAAGCTCGTCGAGGCCCAGCGGCTGCGCATGCGCACCACCTACGACCTCGAGATGATGGAGCAGATGGGCTACTGCAACGGCATCGAGAACTACTCGCTGCACATCGACGGCCGCCCCCGCGGGTCCGCCCCGCACTGCCTGCTCGACTACTTCCCGGACGACTTCCTGCTCGTGGTCGACGAGTCCCACGTGACGATCCCCCAGATCGGCGGCATGTACGAGGGCGACATGTCCCGCAAGCGCACCCTGGTGGAGCACGGCTTCCGGCTGCCCTCGGCGATGGACAACCGGCCGCTGAAGTGGGACGAGTTCCTCGAGCGGATCGGCCAGACCGTCTACCTCTCCGCGACCCCGGGCAAGTACGAGCTCTCCCAGGCCGACGGCTACGTCGAGCAGATCATCCGCCCCACCGGCCTGGTGGATCCCGAGGTGATCGTCAAGCCCACGAAGGGCCAGATCGACGACCTCCTCGAGGAGATCAACCTGCGGGTCGAGCGCGACGAGCGCGTGCTCGTGACCACGCTGACCAAGCGGATGGCCGAGGACCTCACCGAGTACCTCATGGAGCACGGGGTCAAGGTCCAGTACCTGCACTCGGACGTCGACACCCTGCGCCGCGTCGAGCTGCTGCGCGAGCTGCGGATGGGCAGCTTCGACGTCCTCGTGGGCATCAACCTCCTGCGCGAGGGCCTGGACCTGCCCGAGGTCTCCCTGGTGGCGATCCTCGACGCCGACAAGGAGGGCTTCCTGCGCTCCACGACCTCCCTGATCCAGACCATCGGGCGCGCGGCCCGCAACGTCTCCGGGCAGGTGCACATGTACGCCGACCGGATCACCGACTCGATGGCCACGGCGATCGACGAGACGAACCGGCGCCGGGCGATCCAGGTCGCCTACAACGAGGAGCACGGCATCGACCCGCAGCCGCTGCGCAAGCGGATCGCCGACATCACCGACCAGCTGGCCCGGGAGGAGGAGGACACCCGGGAGCTGCTCGCCCAGCGCGCCGCGGCCGGGAAGAAGACCGCCGCCACCGGGGGCCGGGACGCCGCGGCCGCCGCCGAGGACAAGCTGCGCCACGACGGCCTGGCCGCGGCCCCCGCCGAGGACCTCACCGACCTCATCGCCCAGCTGACCCAGCAGATGCAGGCCGCCGCCGAGGAGCTGCAGTTCGAGCTCGCCGCCCGGATCCGCGACGAGCTCGGGGACCTGAAGAAGGAGCTGCGGCAGATGCAGCAGGCCGGCCACGCCTGAGCCCGCGCCCGGGGGAGGACCCGCCCGAGCCCGCACCCGGCGGCTGGTCCTCCGGGCGGCCGCCCGCGCACGGTGCCCGCCCCGGACTGGGGTAGAGTGCTCCCCGCGCAGGGGAGTATCCCTCAGCGCTGCGGTCGTCAGCACGCCGGGCAACGGAGCCGGGCCGGTCGCAGCGGTCGCACCCCGGCACGGGCCCCGTCCGCCCGGGACCGGCGGAGATACTTGCGGCCCATCGTGATGCCCCGGCCGGCCCCGCCCCACGGACGACGCCCGACCGAGGGCACACCCGTCCCCGAGCGAAAGAACTCGCGTGCCCACACAACTGCCTGCGTGGTTCGAGATCGGCTCCTTCGTCGTCCTCGGCTGCATCCTGCTCTTCGACCTGGTCCTGGTCGCCAAGCGCCCCCACGAGCCCTCCATGAAGGAGGCCGGCACCTGGGTGGGCGTCTACGTGGCGCTCGCCCTCGTCTTCGCCGGGCTCATGTTCGTCTTCGCCGGCGTCGAGCCCGGCACCCAGTTCGTCGCCGGCTGGATCACCGAGTACAGCCTGAGCATCGACAACCTCTTCGTGTTCATCGTGATCATGGCCCGCTTCTCCGTGCCCCGGAAGTACCAGCAGGAGGTGCTGATGGTGGGCATCATCATCGCGCTCGTCCTGCGCGGGGTGTTCATCCTGCTGGGCGCCACGATCATCGCCAACTTCTCCTGGGTCTTCTACCTCTTCGGTGCGTTCCTGCTGTGGACCGCCTGGCAGCAGGCCAAGGACGACGGCGAGGACGAGGCCGAGGAGAACGGCCTCATCCGCCGCCTGCGCACCGTGGTGCCCATGACCGATCACTACGACGGCAACCGGCTGCGCACCACCGTGGACGGCAAGCGGGTGTTCACCCCCATGCTCGTGGTCTTCGTCACCATCGGCGTGACCGACCTGATGTTCGCCTTCGACTCGATCCCCGCGATCTTCGGCCTCACCCAGAGCCCGTTCATCGTCTTCACGGCGAACATCTTCGCCCTCATGGGCCTGCGCCAGCTCTACTTCCTGCTGGGCGGGCTCATGGAGCGGCTGATCTACCTCAAGCACGGCCTGTCCCTGATCCTCGCGTTCATCGGCGTGAAGCTGCTGCTGCACGCCATGCACGAGAACGAGGTGCCGTTCATCAACGGCGGCGAGCACATCGGCTGGGCCCCCGAGATCCCCACGTTCGTCTCCCTGGGCGTGATCGTGGCGATCATCGCCGTGGCGACGATCGCCTCGCTGCTCAGCCCCCGCGGCCGCTCCGCCCACGCCGCCGCCGAGCTGCAGCGGGCCATCGACAGCTACCGCTCCCTCGGGGAGGACGCCGCGACCGGGCAGATCCGCCGGGTCCAGGCCGAGCTGGTGCGCACCCACGGCACCGCCGAGACGGCGGCCCGCCGGGCGCCCGTCGTGCTGCCGGACGTGCACGAGCACACGGGCAAGACCCTGGACGAGCACCGCACCGAGAGCGCGGCGCACCGCCCGGAGCAGCCGGCCGGGCGCTGAGCCCCTGCCGCACCGGAACCCCCGGGGCCCGTCCCGCCGCACGGCTAGACTGGCCGCAGCGTAGGGGAGTATCCCTTCAGCGCTGCGGACGTCAGCACGCCGGGAGCCAACGGGCCCGGCCGGACGCAGCGGCCGGTCCCGGCGAGCCACAGGTGCCGCGGGCGGCGGAGAGACTTACGGCTGTCCCGTCCCCGACCCCGAAAGCGAAACCATGGAAGTCTCGACCACCGTGTGGGTGCTGACGATCGTCGCGATCGTCGGCCTCCTGCTGTTCGACTACGTGTTCCACGTCCGCAAGGCCCACGAGCCGCAGCTGAAGGAGGCGGCGATCTGGTCGGCGATCTACGTCGGCATCGCCCTCCTGTTCGGCCTGTTCGTCCTGTGGGAGTGGGGCGGGGTCTACGCCGGCGAGTACTACGCGGGCTACATCACCGAGAAGGCGCTGTCGGTCGACAACCTCTTCGTGTTCCTGATCATCATGGCCTCGTTCAAGGTCCCGCGCGCCGACCAGCAGAAGGTCCTCCTGTTCGGCATCACCTTCGCCCTGGTCGCCCGCACCGCCCTGATCTTCGTGGGCGCCGGGCTGATCAACCAGTTCGCCTGGGTCTTCTACCTCTTCGGCCTGATCCTGCTGCTGACGGCCGGGTCGCTGATCAAGGGCGAGCTCTCCGAGGGCGACCACGACGAGGCCGACAACTTCGTGGTGCGCCTGGCCAAGCGCTTCATCCACACCACCGACTACTACGACGGCGACAAGCTGTTCACGATCCACAACGGCAAGCGGGCCATGACCCCGATGCTGCTGGTGATGGTCGCGATCGGCGGCACCGACGTGCTCTTCGCCCTCGACTCGATCCCCGCGATCTTCGGCCTCACCCAGCAGCCCTACCTGGTGTTCACGGCCGTGGCGTTCTCCCTGATGGGCCTGCGCCAGCTCTACTTCCTCATCGACGGGCTGCTGGACCGGCTCATCTACCTCTCGTGGGGCCTGGCGATCATCCTGGGCTTCATCGGGATCAAGCTCATCCTGCACGCCCTGCACGAGAACACCCTGGGCTTCATCAAC
Organism: Kocuria flava; assembly: GCF_001482365.1. Lineage (NCBI taxonomy): Bacteria > Bacillati > Actinomycetota > Actinomycetes > Micrococcales > Micrococcaceae > Kocuria > Kocuria flava. Next base: position 2,151,427 of record NZ_CP013254.1, read on the forward strand.
AACGGCGAGCACGTGGAGGTCGTCGAGGTCTCCATCGGGCTGTCCCTGACCGTGATCATCGGGGTGCTCACCGTGACGATCCTCGCCTCCCTGTACAGCCCCAAGGGCCGGGCCCTGCGCACCATCAGCGGCCTGCAGCAGGTCGCCGAGCAGTACGTGACCCTGCCGCAGGACGCCCCGGAGGAGCGCCGGCGGGCCCTGGCCACCAAGGCCGGCCGGCTCCAGGAGCAGATGGCCAAGGTCTCCCCGAAGCACCGGGAGGAGCTCATCGAGTCCGAGAAGCACTTCCACGACCTGCTGGACCGGGCCCGCGGCAAGCACCGCGAGTTCGAGGCCACCGGCGTGGCCCCCGAGCCCGACCCGGTCCCGGACCCCGAGGCGGAGTCGGTCGAGGGCGCCCACGCGGACACCCAGCAGGCCGCCGGGACCACCACCCCGGACGGCCCCCGCGGCGGCAGCTCGGCGGTCTGACCCGGCCGGGGGCACCCCGCCCCCGCAGCGGCGCAGCCCCCGGTGCGCACCGAACAGGTGCGCACCGGGGGCTGCGCCGTCGTCGGGCGTCCGCTCGCCCCGGTGCCGGGGTCCGGTCAGCGGCCGGTCTCGGTCACCGGCCCCACGTTGTCGACGAGCACGGCCGGGAAGCCGTCCTCGTCGGAGGCCCGCAGGTCGATGCGGGCGTTGATCCCCCAGTCGTGGTGGCCCTCCGGGTCGTCGAAGACCTGCAGGACCGTCCAGTACCCCGGCATGCCCTCGGGGTGCTCGTCGATGCGCACCAGCCCGGGCCCGCGCGACTGCGGGTCGGTGTAGATGTCCTCGTGCTCGTCGAAGTAGGCGTCCATCGCCTCCGCCCACCGGTCGCGGTCCCACCCGTGCTCGCCGTCGAGGGCGCCCAGGACCTTGTCCTTCTCGTCGGCGAACAGCTCCACCCGCTGGAACAGCGCGTTGCGCACCATCACCCGGAACGCCCGGGGGTTGGCGGTGATGGCGGGGGGCTGCTCGTCGATGAGCTCCTCGAGGGAGTCGGCGGTGGTGCCCATGGGCGACTCCTCCCCGGCGGCGAGCTTCTCCCACTCGTCGAGCAGCGAGTTGTCGGTCTGGCGCACGAGCTCCCCGAGCCACTCGATCAGGTCCGAGAGGTCCTCGCGCAGCAGCTCCAGGGGCACGGTCTGGCGCAGCGCCTTGTAGGCGTCGGAGAGGTAGCGCAGCAGGATCCCCTCGGAGCGGGCCAGCCCGTAGAACTGCACGTAGTCGCCGAAGGTCATCGCCCGCTCGTACATGTCCCGGACCACCGACTTCGGGGTCAGCTCGAACTGGGCGACCCACGGGGCGGAGGCGCGGTAGGTCTCGAAGGCCTGGCCGAGCAGCTCCTCGAGGGGCTTCGGGTAGGAGACCTCCTCGAGCTCCTTCATCCGCTCCTCGTAGTCCAGGCCCTCCGCCTTCATCGCCGCGACCGCCTCGCCGCGGGCCTTCTTCTCCTGCAGGTTCAGCACCTGCCGCGGCTTCTCGAGGGTCGCCTCGATCACCGAGACGACGTCCAGGGCGTACGAGGGGCCCTCCCGGTCGAGCAGGGTCAGGGCCGCGAGCGCGAAGGGGGACAGCGGCTGGTTCAGGGCGAAGTTCTCCTGCAGCTCCACGGTCAGCCGCCAGGTGCGGCCCTCCTCGTCGGGCTCGGGCAGCCGCTCGACGACGCCGGCGGCGCGCAGCTCCTTGAGGATCCCGATGGCCTGCTTGACCAGGGCCCGCTGCCGCTGCGGGGTCTCGTGGTTGTGCGTCAGCAGGTGCCAGGCCGCCAGAACGGGGTCGCCGGGGCGCTGGAGGATGTTCAGCAGCATCGAGTGGGTGACCGTGAAGGAGGAGCTCAGCGGTTCCGGCTCGGCGGCCACGAGGGTCTCGAAGGTCGGCTTCCCCCAGGAGACGAAGCCCTGCGGGGGCTTCTTCCGCGGGACCTGGCGCAGCTTCTTCTGGTCGTCGCCGAACTTGGCCTGGGCCTTCTTCAGCGCCTTGGTGTTCTCGATGACGTGCTCGGGGGCCTGGACGACCACGGTGCCGGCGGTGTCGTAGCCGGCCCGGCCGGCGCGGCCGGCGATCTGGTGGAACTCGCGGGCGTTGAGCCGGCGGGTGCGCTCGCCGTCGAACTTGGACAGGGCGGTGATGACCACGGTGCGGATGGGCACGTTGATGCCCACCCCGAGGGTGTCGGTGCCGCAGATGACCTTCAGCAGCCCGGTCTGGGCGAGCTGCTCGACGAGGCGGCGGTACTTGGGCAGCATCCCGGCGTGGTGGACGCCGATGCCGTGGCGGACCAGCCGGTTGAGGGTCTTGCCGAAGCCCGCGGCGAAGCGGAAGCCGCCGATCAGCTCCCCGATCCGCTCCTTCTCCTCCTTGGACAGGACGTTGACGGACATCAGGGACTGCGCCTGGTCCATGGCCTGCAGCTGCGAGAAGTGCACCACGTAGACCGGGGCCTGGTTCGTGCTCAGCAGCTCCTCGAGGGTCTCGTGGATGGGGTCCTCGGACCAGTAGTGGTGCAGGGGGATGGGCCGCTCGGCGGAGGCGACCGTGGCGGTCGGGCGTCCGGTGAGCTCGGTGAGGCCCTCATCGAAGCGGCTGACGTCGCCCAGGGTGGCGCTCATCAGCAGGAACTGCGCCTGGGGCAGCTCGAGCAGCGGCACCTGCCACGCCCAGCCGCGCTGGGGGTCGGCGTAGAAGTGGAACTCGTCCATGACCACGGGCCCGAGGTCGGCGTCGCGGCCCTCGCGCAGCGCCACGTTGGCGAGGATCTCGGCGGTGCAGCAGATGATGGGCGCCCCCGCGTTGACGGCGGAGTCGCCGGTGACCATCCCGACGTTCTCCGCACCGAAGATCTCCAGGAGCGCGAAGAACTTCTCGGAGACCAGGGCCTTGATGGGCGCGGTGTAGTAGGAGCGCTGCCCGGCGGCCAGGCCGGCGACGTGCGCGGCGATGGCCACCGTGGACTTCCCGGAGCCGGTGGGGGTTGCCAGGATCACGTTGGCGCCGCCGGAGAACTCCAGGACGGCCTCGTCCTGGGCCGGGTAGAGCTCCATGTCCCGGGAGGCGATCCAGCCGAGGAAGCCCTCGTAGACCTCGTCGTCGGAGAGGGGGTTGGTGACGAAGTCGCCGCGGTCGTACGGGTGGCCGGGGGTGCCGAGCTCGGGGGAGAGGGCTTCGAGGAGTGTCATCGCCCCCAGCCTATCCGCCGCCGGTCCCCGCGGGGCCGGGCCGCAGCTCCTCCTCCGCTGCCCAGGGGCGCAGCATCCGCTCCGTGGGAACCCACCACAGCAGCGCGGCCCAGGTCAGCGCGCCGGCGGCCGTCGCCGCCGGCCCCGGCAGGGGCGCCCAGGCCCACGCGGCGCCGGCGAGCGCGGCGCCGGCGGCCAGCGCCGCGGCCGGGGCCGGGCGCAGGAACCCGGTGAGCACGAGCAGCCCGACCGCGGTCAGCGCCAGGGCCGCGGGCGCCCCGGGCGGCAGGGCGGGCGGCGGCACGGGACCGAGGGCGGCGGGGACCCACAGGGCCACGGCGGCGAGGACGACGACGCCGGCCCGCACCGGCTCGTCCCGGGCACCCTCCGGCGGCAGCCGCAGCAGCAGGGCCGCCGCGGCGCGCTCGGCCGCCACGGCCCCGCCCAGCAGCACGAGCACGAGCGGCCCGTGGCCGTGGACCGCGGCGGCGGCGGCCGGCAGCAGCAGCGCCACCGCGGCCGCCGCGAGGACCCCGGCCCGGCGGGCGGCGCGCGACCGGGCCGCGGCCACGACGGCCGGGGGCACGGGGCCGGGCACCGGGCCGGGGTCCGCGGGCCCGTGGGTCCCCGGAGCGGCGGGAGCGCCGGCGGCCCCGGGGGTGGTCGCCGTGCCGGCCGCAGTCCGGGGCAGGCTCCCGGCCGGGGGCGCCGTCCCGGGCACGGGCCGCCGGGGGCGGGCCCCGGCGGTGAGGACCCGGGTGCGGGCGCAGACCCGGGACCACCGGTGCCGGCCCCGGCGCGCCGAGCGCACCAGCGAGACCGCGAGCACGGCGGCGGCGGCCGCGACGAGCCCGGTCCACCCCGGGGCGGGCCCGCCCCCGGGGGCGGCCGCGAGCACGAGCCCGGCGGCACCGGCCACCAGGGCCGCGGCGGCCCGCACGGGGGTCAGCACCAGCGGGGCGAGCACGAGCAGCGGGCCCAGCACGAACAGTCCCGCCTCCCACACGGCCCGGGGCAGGTCCGGGGTGCCGGCGAGGGCGCGCCCGAGCACCCGCAGCCCGCGCGAGGCCAGGCCGATCCGGTAGCCGGGGGCGAGCCGCCCGAGGCCGTCGGCCCCGCCGGCGGGGAGGCCGCCCGCCCCGCCCGGGCCGCCGTCCCGGGCGGCGACCAGGGCCTCCTGCAGGTCCCGCCGGTCGCGCACGGCCGCGGCGTCCGCGGCGGGCGGGCCGAGCACGGGTCCCTCGGCGCCGTCCGGGCCCCGGGCGCTGAGGCGGGCCAGGAACCCCGCGGCCCCGGCGGCCGCGTCGAGGCGGCCCCACCACCAGTCGTCGACCCGCCAGGCGGCGGCGAGGAAGCCCTGGAAGTTCAGCAGCCCCGTGCCGGCGAGCTTCGCCGCGGCGGGCACGCGGCCGGGGACGGGGGAGAGCAGCCGGTCCAGCTCCTCGTCGGTGGGCTCGGGGGCGTGCAGGGCCTGCTGCAGGCGCACGCGCCCGGCGGCGCGCTCGAGGCCCGCGGCGGCGGGGCCCGGGGCGGGCGGCTGGTCGCCGCGAACCTCCCCGTAGGCGATGCGGGAGACGGCCCCCGGCACCCCGGCCGCGGCCAGGGCCGGGGGCAGGTCCCGGGCGCCCAGCGGCGCCGGCGGGGCGGGCAGGCGGCTCCACGGCGCGCCCGCCCAGGTCTGCGCCCACGCGGGCCGGTCCGCGTCGGGCGGGGCGGGGCGCCAGGTGCGCAGGGCGGCGACGGCGGCGTCGAGCACGTCCCACCCCTCGGCGGGACCGTCCGGGCGCCACCACGCCGCCACGGCATCGGTCACCGGGGCGCCGGGGGCGGCGGTGGCGGCCAGGACGTCGCGCAGCAGCCGGTCCTGGGCGTGGCCCGCCCCGGCCAGGACCGCGTAGGCGTCCGCGCGCACGGCCTCCAGATCGAGCCCGGCGGGCACCGGCGGCGGGTCCCGGGGATCCAGGGCCACGTCCTCGAGGGCGCGCACCCAGGCGAGGACGGCCGCGGCGGCGTCGGCCAGGGCGGCCGGTCCCTCGAGCACGGCCCGGGCCGCGGGGTCGTCCAGGGGCCCGCGCGCGAGCTCCTCCGCCCGCTGCACCAGTGCCGTGCCCAGCGGCTCCAGCTCGGCGGGGGTGCGGGCGCGCACCGCCGAGCGCTCCGGCAGGCTCGAGCGCAGCTGCCACTGCGCCGGGCGGGTCAGGACCCGCACCAGCAGCCGCGCGTCCGTGCGGGCCCGGTGGCGCAGGTGCGCCCGGGCCCGCTCCTCGAGCGCGGCGGGGTCCCAGCGCTCCAGCAGCGGGGCCAGCTGGTGCAGGCGGCTGCGGGCCACCCGCTGGCCGGCGAGCCAGTCGGCCAGGGCGAGGACCTCGTCCTGGCCGGTCTCGCGCCGCCGCAGCCGGGTCAGGGTCGCGGCGAGGGTGCGGGCGAGCCGCGGCAGGTCGAGGTCGCGGGCGGGCGGGGCCGGCCGGGCCGGCGGGTCCGGGTCGAGGTAGAGCAGGCAGCGGTCGGCGTGGCGCAGGGACCGGCGGGTGCGGGCGGCCTCGAGGGCCCGGTCGACGGGGACGTTGTCGAAGACCCCGCCGTCGATCACCCGGTAGGGCCCCAGCCGGGGGTCGCGGTGGGCGGAGAACGCGTGGGTGAGGTCGGGGCGGGGCAGCGGGCGCAGCGGGCCCGGCGTCGGCGCCGACCACACCGCGGCCGGCTCGAAGGCCCCCGGGAAGGACGCCGTGGCGCGGGCGGCGTAGGCCAGGCGGGACAGGGCCGCGGCGGGCGCGGCGGCGTCGGGCGCGGTCCCCGGGCGGGCCGGGACGGTGCTCCCGGGCGGGGGAGCGGGGGCCCCGGGGGTGGGGGTGGTGAAGCGGAAGCCGGCCCGGCCCTCGGCGGCCGCCCCGGGGGCGGCCGGGTCGCCGTCGAGGACCGTGGCCGAGAGCTCGACCGTGACGTGCTCGGCGACCAGGTCGGGGTGGCCGGGCCCCGTGTGCACCGCGTGCAGGACGGACTCCAGCTCCGGCCACAGGTGCTCGTCGCCGCGCAGCAGCGAGTCCACGGGCCCGCGGCCCAGGGGCCGCAGCAGCCGGGAGAGGCCCGCGCCCCGCTCCCACAGCCCGGCGAGGGCGTCGAGGCCGGCCCCGGAGCGCTGGGCGACCGCGTGCACCACGGCGTTGAGCCCGCCGGCGCTGGCCCCGGCCAGGACGTCGAACTCCACCCGGTCGTAGCCGGCCCCCGCCAGCAGCCGCGCGTAGACGCCCGCCCGCCGGGTCAGCGACGGGTCCGGGTCCGGGCCCGGGTGCAGCAGGAACGCGTGCACCTGCCCGTCCGGGTCGCGGTGCAGCCGCAGCCGCCGCAGGACGTCGAGCTCGGCGAGGGCCCCGCCGATCCACACGGCGAGGCTGACCCCGCCGCGCAGGGCCAGGGCCACGCGCAGCGTCCGGCCCGTCGCCGCCGGGCGGCCGGCGACGGCCTCGGCGAGGGACCGGCCCGCGGGCACGACGCTCAGCCGGGGCACCGGCGTCCGCGGGTCGGTCACGGCCCGGTCAGCCGCGGCGGGCGTCGGCGCGGCGGCACAGCAGGGCGAAGACGGCGCCGGAGAGGTTGTGCCACACCGAGAAGACCGCCCCGGGCAGGGCCGCGAGCGGGTTCAGGTACTGGGCGGCCAGGCCGGCGGCGAGCCCCGAGTTCTGCATCCCGACCTCCACGGCCAGGGTGCGCCGCACGGGCACGGACCGGCGGGTGAGCACGCCCACGAGGTGGCCGAGGGCCGTGCCGAGGACGTTGTGCAGGGCCACGGCGGCCAGCACGAGCAGTCCCGCCCCGGCGATCCGGTCGGCGCTGCCGGCGACCACGACCGCCACGATCACCGCGATCGCGGCGACCGAGACCCAGGGCAGGGCGGGCAGCGCCCGGGCGACGAGCCGGGGCAGCAGCAGCCGCACGGCCAGGCCGACGACGACGGGCAGCAGCACGATCCGGGTGATCGACCCGGCCATCGCGGCGCCGTCGACGGGGAGGTACTGCCCGGCCAGCCACAGCGTCAGCAGGGGAGTGAGCACCGGGGCCAGCAGCGTGGAGACCGTGGTCATCGCCACCGACAGCGCCACGTCCCCGCGGGCCAGGTAGGCGACCACGTTGGAGGCCGCGCCCCCGGGGGCCGCCCCGACCAGGATCACGCCCGCCGCCAGCTCCGGCGGCAGCCGCAGGGCGAGGGCCACGGCCAGGGCGAGCAGCGGCATGAGGCCGTACTGGGCGGCCACGCCCAGGGCCACGGGCAGGGGGCGCCGGGCCACGAGGGCGAGGTCGGCCGGGCGCAGGGTCAGGCCCATGCCGAACATCACGAGCCCGAGCAGCGGGTTGACCCATCCCGAGAGCCCGGCGGCCCCGGGGGCGAGGAAGCCCGCCAGCCCGCCGGCGAGCACGAGCACCGGGAAGAGCAGGACCGCGGCGTAGGCGCCCCGCTCGGGCGCCGCCGCGGTCGCGGATCCCCGTCCGGTCACCACCCGCGGGCGCGCCACTCGTCCAGGTGCGGGCGCTCGGCGCCCAGCGTCGTGGGCCGGCCGTGCCCGGGGTGGACCACGGTGTCGTCGTCGAAGCGGTCGAAGATCCGCTCGCTGACGTCGGTGATCAGCTGCCGGAAGTCCTCGGGGCTGTTCGTCTTCCCGACCCCGCCCGGGAACAGGGAGTCGCCGGAGAAGATGTGGGCCGGACCCTCGGGGTCCCGGTAGACCAGGGCGATGGACCCTGGGGTATGGCCCCGCAGCCCGATCACCTCGAGGTCGAAGCCGTCGAGCTCGGCGGTGTCGCCGTCCTCGAAGGTGACGTCCATGGGCACGGCGATGTCGGCCTCGTCGTCGGCGCCGCAGGCGGTCATCGCCTCGGACCGGGAGCGGACCTCCTCGAGGGCGCGCACGTGGTCCCAGTGCGAGTGGGTCGTGACGATGAGCTGGAGGTTGCCGTAGGACGCCGAGCAGTCACCGCAGCCGGCGCCGACCAGACCGGCGATGGCGCGGGCGTCGTCGGCGGCGTCGATGAGGACCTGGGTGCCCTCCTTCTTGGAGGTGAGCAGGTAGACGTTGTTGTCCATCTCCCCGACCGAGATCCTGCGGACGGTGACCTCCGCGAGGTCGATGACCTCCGTCTTGGTTGCGATCATGCGCCCCAGGCTACTCAGGGTCCTCCCAGCGAGCCAGTCGGGCGGTCCCGCCCCGCCGCGGCGCGCCGGGAGGGGGCCGTGCGCGCCGCGGTGGGATCCCTCACACCCGGCCCCGCAGGGCCGCCGCGGCCTTGTGCCCGCCGGACCCGGACCGTAAAGTTGCGTGCAGCAACGAAACATCCGGGCACCCGGACCCACCCCGCCGCGTCGGCGCCGACGCGGGCCCCGCAGCGCGGGGACGTGCGGTCCGGGTGCCCGTCGTCGTCCCCGCCGCCGTCCCGAGGAGGAACCCCGTGCCCGTCTCGCACGAGACCGCCGTCGAGCTGGTGCGCGACCTGCTGGAGCTGCAGCGCGTGATGCGCCGCGTCACCAAGGTCGAGCCCGGCCGCCGCCGGCTGAGCCCTACCTCGGTCGGGCTGCTGTCCTACCTGACCAGCACCGGCCCCCGGCGCGCGACCGTCATGGCCGCCGAGACCGGCCTGGGCCCCTCCGGGCTGAGCCGGCAGCTGGCCGGGCTCGAGGAGGCCGGGCTCGTCGAGCGCACCCCCGACCCCGAGGACGGGCGCGCCGCCCTGGTCGCCGTCACGGACCACGGCCGCGACGAGGTGCGCGCCGCCGTCGAGCTCGACGCCCAGCGCCTGGCCGAGCGCCTGGCCGGCTGGGACGAGGACCGCGCCCGGTCCAGCCGCGGCGCCATCAACGAGATCACCACCGTGTTCCTCGACTCCCTCGGCGTCGAGCGCACCACCTCCTGCCGCGGCGGCCACGAGCCGCCGGACGGGGCGGGCCCCGCCGGGGCCCCCGAGGACCGACCGCAGCACGCCGAGCACGAGGAGCAGACCGCACGATGACGTCCCAGCACCCGACCACCGCCCCGGGCGGGGGCACCGGCGCCTCGCACCGGGACGTCCTGCGCGCCCTGACGGCGATCCTGTCCGTGTTCTTCATGGCGATGGTCACCCTCACGATCATCGGCACGGCCCTGCCCGTGATCATGGCCGACCTCGACGGCGACCAGACCTCCCTGGCCTGGACGGTCACCGGCACCCTGCTCGCCAACGCCGCGACCACGCCGATCTGGGGCAAGTTCGCCGACCTGTTCGACAAGAAGCGCCTGCTGCAGCTGGCCATCGTGATCTTCGTGCTCGGCTCCGGCATGGCCGGGCTGGCCCCGAACGTCGAGTTCCTCGTCCTGGCCCGCGTGGTCCAGGGCGTGGCCATGGGCGGGATCATGGCCCTGGCCATGACGATCATGGGCACGATCATCCCGCCGCGCGAGCGCGGCCGCTACGCCGGGTACATGGGCGCCGTGATGGCCGTGGCCACCTCCGCGGGCCCCCTGCTGGGCGGGCTCATCGTGGACCTCTTCGGCTGGCGCTGGGTCTTCCTCATCCCCGCGCCCCTGGCCGTGCTGGCCGCCGTGCTCGTCCAGCGCACCCTGCAGCTGCCCCCGCAGCAGAAGCGCCGCCCGCGCATCGACTGGCCGGGCATCGTCCTGCTGCTGCTGGCCTCGACCTCCCTGCTGCTGTGGGTCTCCCTGGCCGGCAAGCCCGGCACGTTCGCCTGGGCCTCGGCGACCTCGGCCGCCCTCGTGGGCACCGGCCTGGCCGCCACCGTGGCCTTCGTGCTCGTCGAGCGGCGGGCGGCCGAGCCGGTCGTGCCCATCCGCGTGGTCACCGAGCGCACCACCGCGCTCGCGATCGTCGCCGCCGTGGCCACCGGCGGGGCGATGTTCGCCTCGACCACCTACCTGGGCCAGTACTTCCAGCTCGGCCAGGGCTACACGCCCACCATGGCGGGGGTGCTCATGCTCCCGCAGGTCCTCGGCTCGCTCGTGGGCGCGACCGTGGCCGGGCAGCTGATCACCCGCTACGGGCGCTGGAAGATCGTGCTCGTGGTGGCCGCGGTGCTGATGTCCGCCGGGCTGTTCCTGGCCGCGACCATCGGCCACGACACCCCCGTGGCGCTCGTCGGCGCCTACATCCTGCTCATCGGCACCGGCATCGGCGCGCTGAACCAGAACCTCGTGCTGGCCGTGCAGAACACCGTGGGGCTGAAGGACATGGGCGCGGCGTCGTCCTCGGTCGCGTTCTTCCGCACGATGGGCGGGGCCGTGGCCGTCTCCGCGTTCGGGGCGCTGCTGAGCTCTCACCTCTCCGGCGCCCTCGCGGCCGAGGCCCGCGCCGGCAGCGCCGCCGCCGCCTCGGCCGACGCCTCGGAGATGGACCTCGCCGCCCTGCCCCCGTCGGTCGCGCAGGTCGTGCAGGAGGCCTACGGCTCGGGCACCGCGCTGATCTTCCTCGTGGCCGCCGTCGCGTCCCTGTTCACGCTGGCCGCCGTGCTGCTCATCAAGGAGGTGCCCCTGCGGCGCACGGTCGACATCGTGGAGGTCGACCCGCACACCGGCCAGGTGCGCGTGGTCACCCGCAGCCTCGACGCCCGGGAGGTGCGCCGGCGCCGGTCCGCGGCGGCCGGGGACGGCCCCCCGGCCGGCGACGGCGACGCCCCGGCCGGCGGGCCCGGCGGACACCCCGCCCGGGAGCGCGAGGACACCTCGACCGGGCCCCTGGACCGCCTGTGAAGCCGCCCACCCGGCAGGCCCGGATGTCCGGGCCCGGTACTACAGTGGAACGCGTGTCCGAACCCATCCCCGCGTCCACCCTGGTCCTGAACGACTCGTCCCCCGAGGAGCGCGCCGCCGCCGACGAGCCGCCGGCCGTGCCGTCCCCGGCCCCGCGCGCCGGCGGCCGGTCCGACCTGACCGAGATCGTCGTGCAGGGCGCCCGCGAGCACAACCTGCACGACGTCTCGTTGACCGTCCCGCGCGACGCCATGGTCGTGTTCACGGGCCTGTCCGGGTCCGGGAAGTCCTCCCTGGCCTTCGACACCATCTTCGCCGAGGGCCAGCGCCGCTACGTCGAGTCCCTGTCCTCCTACGCCCGGATGTTCCTGGGCCGGGTGGACAAGCCCGACGTCGACTTCATCGAGGGCCTGTCCCCGGCGGTGTCCATCGACCAGAAGTCGACCTCCCGCAACCCCCGCTCGACCGTCGGGACGATCACCGAGATCTACGACTACATGCGCCTGCTGTGGGCGCGCATCGGCCGGCCCCACTGCCCCGAGTGCGGGGAGCCCATCGAGCGCCAGACCCCGCAGCAGATCGTCGACCAGCTGCTGGAGATGCCGGAGCGCACCCGCTTCCAGGTCCTCGCCCCGGTCGTGCGCGAGCGCAAGGGCGAGTTCGCCGACCTCTTCCAGGAGCTCTCCGCCAAGGGCTTCTCCCGGGCCACCGTGGACGGGGAGACCGTCCAGCTCGCCGACCCGCCGAAGCTGAAGAAGCAGTACAAGCACACCATCGAGGTCGTCGTGGACCGCCTCGTGGTCAAGGACGGCATCCGCCAGCGCCTGACCGACTCGGTCGAGACCGCACTGGGCCTGGCCGAGGGCCGCGTCGTCGTCGAGCTCGTCCCGCGCACGGACGAGGAGATCGCCCACCCGCTCGAGCTGCGCCGGCCCTTCTCCGAGAACCTGGCCTGCCCCAACGAGCACCCCCTGCAGGCCGACGAGATCGAGCCCCGCTCCTTCTCCTTCAACGCCCCCTTCGGCGCGTGCCCCGAGTGCGACGGCATCGGCTCCCGGCTCGAGGTCGACGAGCAGCTCGTGGTGCCCGACCCGGACCTGAGCCTCGTGGAGGGCGCGATCGCCCCGTGGTCGCTGGGCAAGGCCACCAGCGACTACTGGAACCGGCTGCTGGCCGGTCTGGGCGAGGAGCTCGGCTTCGACCTCGTCACCCCGTGGCACAGGCTGCCGGCCAAGGCGCGCAAGGCGATCCTCGACGGCAAGGACTACGAGGTCACCGTCGCCTACCGCAACCGCTTCGGCCGCGAGCGCCGCTACACCCAGGGCTTCGAGGGCGTGGTGGGCTACATCAAGCGCAAGCACGCCGAGACCGAGTCGGACTCCGCCAAGGACCGCTACGAGCAGTACATGCGCCAGGTGCCCTGCCCCGCCTGCGACGGCGCCCGGCTGAACCCGACCATGCTCGCCGTGACCGTGGGCGGGAAGAACATCGCCGAGACCACGCGCATGCCCATGCGCGAGGCCCAGGAGTTCTTCCGCGACCTGCGCCTGAGCGCCCGCGACGCGCAGATCGGCGACCAGGTGCTGCGGGAGATCCAGGCGCGCCTGACGTTCCTCGTGGACGTGGGCCTGGACTACCTCAACCTCGAGCGCGCCGCCGCGACGCTCTCCGGCGGCGAGGCCCAGCGCATCCGCCTGGCCACCCAGATCGGCGCCGGCCTGGTCGGGGTGCTCTACGTCCTCGACGAGCCCTCCATCGGCCTGCACCAGCGGGACAACCGCCGGCTGATCGAGACCCTGACCAAGCTGCGGGACATGGGCAACACCCTCATCGTCGTCGAGCACGACGAGGACACCATCCGCGAGGCCGACTGGGTCGTCGACGTCGGTCCCGGCGCCGGCGAGCACGGCGGGCGGATCGTCCACTCGGGCACCTACGAGCAGCTGCTGGCCAACGAGACCTCGCTGACCGCCGACTACCTCTCGGGACGGCGCTCCATCGCCGTGCCGGCCGCGCGCCGGCCGGTGGACCGCAAGCGGATGCTCAAGGTCGTGGGCGCGCGCGAGAACAACCTGCGCAACCTCGACGTCTCGTTCCCCCTGGGCGTGCTCACCGCCGTCACCGGGGTCTCCGGGTCGGGGAAGTCCACGCTGGTCAACGACATCCTCTACACCGCCCTGGCCAACAAGCTCAACGGCGCCAAGCAGGTCCCCGGCCGGCACAAGCGCATCGACGGCGTGGACCAGCTCGACAAGGTCGTGCACGTGGACCAGAGCCCCATCGGGCGCACCCCGCGGTCCAACCCCGCCACCTACACCGGGGTCTTCGACCACATCCGAAAGCTCTTCGCGGAGACCCCCGAGGCGAAGGTGCGCGGCTACCAGCCCGGCCGCTTCTCCTTCAACGTCAAGGGCGGGCGCTGCGAGGCGTGCACCGGCGACGGCACGATCAAGATCGAGATGAACTTCCTCCCCGACGTCTACGTCCCGTGCGAGGTGTGCAAGGGCGCCCGGTACAACCGGGAGACCCTCGAGGTCCACTACAAGGGCCGCACGATCGCCGAGGTCCTGGACATGCCGATCGAGGAGGCCGCGGAGTTCTTCAAGGCCTTCGGCCCGATCGCCCGCCACCTGAACACCCTCGTGGACGTCGGCCTGGGCTACGTGCGGCTGGGCCAGCCGGCCACGACGCTCTCCGGCGGCGAGGCCCAGCGGGTGAAGCTGGCCGCGGAGCTGCAGAAGCGCTCCAACGGGCGGTCGATCTACGTGCTGGACGAGCCGACCACGGGCCTGCACTTCGAGGACATCCGCAAGCTGCTGCTCGTGCTGCAGGGCCTCGTGGACAAGGGCAACACCGTGATGACCATCGAGCACAACCTGGACGTCATCAAGTCCGCCGACTGGATCGTGGACCTCGGCCCCGACGGCGGCTCGGGCGGCGGGCAGGTCGTGGCCGAGGGCACCCCGGAGCAGGTCGCCGCCCACCCGGACAGCCACACCGGCCGCTTCCTGGCCGAGATCCTGGGCACGGCCCCCGCCGGGAGCGCCCGGTGAGCGCCCCGGTGGTCCTGTGGGACCTCGACGGCACGCTGCTGGACCCGGCCGGGGCGATCACCGGCGGGATCGCCCGGGCCCTGGCCGAGCACGGCCACGCCGTGCCCGAGGACCTGCGCCGGTTCGTGGGCCCGCCCGTGGGCGTGTCCCTGCGGGCCTTCACCGACGTCCCGGAGGAGCGGATCCCCGAGGTCGTGGCCACCTACCGGGCCCGGTACCGCACGGAGGGGATCGAGCAGACCCGGGTCTACCCCGGCGTGGCCGAGCTGCTCGGGAGCCTCCACGGCGCCGGGGTCCGCATGGCCGTGGCCACCCAGAAGCCCGAGCCCACGGCCGAGCTGCTCGTGGCCCGCTTCGGCCTCGACCGCTGGGTCGAGACCGTCTCCGGGGCCGCCGACGACGCCGCGGCCGTCCCGCGCGGGGGCCTGGCCCACGACAAGCCCGCGATCATCGGCGAGGCCCTGCGCCGGCTCGGCGTGCACGCCCCGGACCCGGCCCGCACGGTGATGGTCGGGGACCGCCGCTACGACGCCGAGGGCGCCGCCGCCCACGGCCTCGACTGCCTCGGCGTGGCCTGGGGCTTCGCCGACGAGGACGAGCTCGGTGCCTGTTTCGCCGCCGTGGCCCGCGACGCCGCCGAGCTGGCGGGTCTGCTCGCCGGCTACACGAGCCCGGCCCCCGCGGGCCGCTGAGGGGGGACCGGACCGTGGCCGATCCGGCGACCTACCGACCCGCCCGCCAGGACATCCCCACCGACCCGGGGGTCTACCGCTTCCGCGACGAGCACGGGCGGGTGATCTACGTGGGCAAGGCGAAGAACCTGCGCAACCGGCTCAGCTCCTACTTCGCGCCCCTGCACGCCCTCAGCCCCAAGACCCGCGCCATGGTCACCACCGCCGCGGGCGTGGAGTGGACCGTGGTCGGCAGCGAGCTGGAGTCCCTGCAGCTCGAGTACACCTGGATCAAGCAGTTCCGGCCCCGGTTCAACATCGCCTACCGCGACGACAAGTCCTACCCCTACCTCGCCGTGACGATGGGGGAGAAGGTCCCCCGGGCGCAGGTGGTGCGCGGGGAGAAGAAGAAGGGCCACCGCTACTTCGGCCCCTACTCCCAGGCCTGGGCGATCCGCGAGACCCTCGACGCCCTGCTGCGCGTGTTCCCCGTGCGCACCTGCTCGAAGGGCGTCTACCGGCGCGCGGAGCAGTCCGGGCGCCCGTGCCTGCTCGGCTACATCGACAAGTGCTCCGCCCCGTGCGTGGGCCGGATCTCCGCCGAGGACCACTACGCCCTGGCCGAGGACCTGTGCCGGTTCATGGCCGGGCAGGCCACGCCGTTCCTCAAGGAGCTGCAGCGGCAGATGCAGGAGGCTGCCGCGGCCACGGACTTCGAGACCGCCGCCGCGCGCCGGGACGACATCGCCGCGCTCGAGAAGGCGTTCGAGCGCAACGCCGTGGTGCTCTCCGACTCCACGGACGCCGACTTCTTCGCCCTGGCCGAGGACGAGCTCGAGGCCGCGGTGCAGGTCTTCCACGTGCGCGGCGGGCGCATCCGCGGCCAGCGCGGGTGGGTGACCGAGAAGGTCGAGGAGGCCGACGGCGGGCGGCTGCTCGAGCAGCTGCTCGAGCAGGTCTACGGCGAGACCGCCGCCGAGGCCGCGGAGTCCACCGCCCTCGCGGCCGCCGCCGCACCCCCGGAGCGCGGCTCCAAGCACCGGCCGGCCGCCGAGCTGGCCTATCGCGAGGACGCGATCCCGCGCACCGTGCTGCTCTCCGAGCCCGCCGACAACGCGGACCGGCTCGAGGAGTGGCTCTCGGAGCTGCGCGGCTCCCGCGTCCACCTGGCCGTGCCCCAGCGGGGGGAGAAGGCCCACCTGATGGAGACCGTCCGGGAGAACGCCCGGCAGGCGCTGAAGCTGCACAAGTCCCGGCGGGCGGGGGACCTCACCACCCGCTCGGCCTCCCTGCAGGAGCTGCAGGAGGCCCTCGGCATCCCCGTGCCCCTGATGCGGATCGAGTGCTACGACATCTCCCACGTCCAGGGCACCAACGTCGTCGCCTCGATGGTCGTCTTCGAGGACGGGCTGCCCCGCAAGGCCGAGTACCGGAAGTTCTCCGTCACCGGCGAGGCCGCCCGCGACGACACCGCCTCCATGTACGACGTCATCTCCCGCCGGTTCCGCCGCCACCTGGCGGAGAAGGCCGAGCGGGAGGCCGGGGGCCCCCGCACCGGCGCGGTCGACGCCGCGGCGGAGGTCCCCGAGCGGGCCCCGTTTGCCTATCCGCCCAGCCTCGTCGTCGTCGACGGCGGGCCGCCGCAGGTGGCCGCCGCCGCCCGCGCCCTGGCCGACCTCGGGGTCGACGACGTCCACGTCGTGGGCCTGGCCAAGCGCCTCGAGGAGGTGTGGGTGCCCGGCGACGACTTCCCGGTGATCCTGCCGCGCGCGAGCCAGGGGCTGTACCTGCTCCAGCGGATCCGGGACGAGGCCCACCGCTTCGCGATCACCTTCCACCGCCGGAAGCGCTCCGCGGCGATGACCGTCTCCGCGCTCGACGGCCTGCCGGGGGTGGGCCCCGCCAAGCAGAAGGCGCTGCTGAAGCACTTCGGCTCGGTGCGCAGGCTGCGGGCGGCGCGCGTGGAGGAGATCGAGGAGGTCCCCGGCTTCGGGCGCACCCTCGCCGAGAAGGTCGCCGCCGCCCTCCGGGACCAGGGCCGGGACACCGCCCCCGCGGTCAACACGACCACCGGCGAGGTGCTCTCCTGAGCGGGGTCCCGGCCCGATAGGCTGGCCGGGGAGCGCCGGCGGCCGCGGGCGGGAACGGACGAGACGGGCCCGGGACGGCTTCCCGGGGGACGGAGAGGCGATGATCGAGGCAACGACCGGCCCGGACGGCGGCACCGACGCGGTGCCGGCGGCCGCGCCGCCGGCCGGCTCCGAGCTGCTCGTGGTCACGGGCATGTCCGGGGCCGGCCGCAGCACCGCCGCCAACGCCCTGGAGGACCTCGGCTGGTACGTGGTGGACAACCTGCCCCCGCAGATGCTGCACACCCTCGCCGACCTCGTCGCCCGCACCCCGCAGGCGCTGCCGCGGCTGGCGGTGGTCATCGACGTGCGGGGCAAGGCCCTGTTCAACGACATGAAGGAGACCCTCGCCGCGCTCGAGGCCTCCGACGTCGACTTCTCCGTGCTCTTCCTCGACGCCTCCGACGAGGTGCTCGTCTCCCGCTACGAGCACCAGCGGCGTCCCCACCCGCTGCAGGCCGGCGGGCGGATCCTCGACGGCATCCGCGCCGAGCGCGCCCTGCTCAAGGACCTGCGCGAGTCCGCCGACGTCGTGCTCGACACCTCCGGCTTCAACGTCCACGCCCTCTCGCGGGCCGTCGCCGACCTGTTCGCCACCGACGGGCCCGTGGTGCTGCGCCTGACCGTGCTCAGCTTCGGCTTCAAGTACGGGGTGCCCGCCGACGCCAACTTCGTCGCGGACGTGCGCTTCATCCCCAACCCGCACTGGGTCCCGGCGCTGCGCCCGCGAACCGGGCAGGACGCCGAGGTGCGCGACTACGTGTTCCGCGAGGAGGGCCCGCAACAGTTCGTCGAGCGCTTCGTCGCGATGCTCGAGCCCGTGTTCGCGGGGTACCGTACCGAGAACAAGCACTACGCCACCGTCGCGATCGGCTGCACGGGCGGGAAGCACCGCTCGGTGGCCGTCAGCGAGGAGGTGGCCCGCAGGCTCGCCAAGCTGCCGCTCGTGACGGTCAACATCCAGCACCGGGACATGGGCCGGGAGTGACCGGCGGACCCCCACCCGCATTGGACCCTCGATGACCGCTTCCCCCACCGGCGCGTTCCCCCGGCTGCCCCTCGGCAGCGGCGCCGACGCCGACCCCCACCACTCGCCCGACGCCGCCGCCCGCCGCCCCGGGGGCGGGCGCCCCTCCGTGGTGGCCCTCGGCGGCGGGCACGGGCTCTCGGCGAACCTCGCGGCGCTGCGCCGCATCACCCCGGCGGTCACCGCCGTGGTGACCGTGGCCGACGACGGCGGCTCCTCCGGCCGCCTGCGCGACGAGCTCGGGGTCCTGCCCCCGGGGGACCTGCGGATGGCCCTGGCCGCCCTGTGCGACGACTCCGAGTGGGGCCGGACCTGGCGCGACGTCATGCAGCACCGCTTCTCCTCCACCGCCGAGCGGCCCACGGGCCTGGACCACCACGCCTTGGGCAACCTGCTCATCGTCGGCCTGTGGGAGCTGCTGGGGGACCCGGTGGCCGGGCTCGAGTGGGCCGGGGCCCTGCTGGGGGCCCGCGGGCGGGTCCTGCCCATGTCCACCGTGCCGCTGGTCATCGAGGGCGACGTCCCGGAGCCCGCCCCCGGCGGTGGCCCCGCCCCGACCCTGCGCACGATCACCGGGCAGGCCCACCTGGCCAAGCAGGCCGACGTGTGCAACGTCCGGCTCGTGCCCGCCGACGCCCCCGCCTGCCCCGAGGCCGTCGGGGCCGTGGGCGCGGCCGACTGGGTCGTGCTCGGGCCCGGCTCCTGGCACACCTCCGTGCTGCCCCACCTGCTGCTGCCCGGGCTGCGGGAGGCGATCTGCACGGCCCCCGGCCGGCGGTGCGTGACCCTCAACCTCTCCCCGGACACCGAGACCCGCGGCAAGACCGCCGCCGACCACCTGCGGGTGCTCCAGGCCTACTGCCCCGAGCTGACCCTCGACGTGATCCTCGCCGACCCGTCGGCGACCGAGGACCGCGGCGACCTCGAGCGGGTCGCCGCCGGCCTCGGCGCGGCGGTCCACTACGCCGACGTCCGGGCGAGCCCCGGCACCGGCGTGCACAACTCCCTCAAGCTCGCGGCCGCCTACCAGGAGATCCTCGAGCGCCACCGCTGAGCACCACCGCTGAGCACCGGCCCGCCGGCACCGCCGCGGCCCGGCCCCCCCACCCCCACACCGGAAAGGAACCGCGTGGCCCTGACGTCATCGGTCAAGGAAGAACTGTCCCGCCTCGAGGTCAAGAAGTCCTCGGAGCGGCGGGCCGAGCTCTCGGCGCTGCTGCGCTTCGCCGGGGGGCTGCACATCGTCGCCGGCCGGATCGAGGTCGAGGCGGAGGTCGACTCCGGGGCCACGGCCCGGCGGGTGCGCCGCACCATCGCCGAGGTCTTCGGCCACGACAGCGAGCTCGTGGTGGTCTCCGGCGGCGGCCTGCGCCGCGGCAGCTCCTACGTGGTGCGCGTGGGCCGCGACGGCGAGGCCCTCGCCCGCCAGACCGGTCTGCTCGACGGCCGCGGCCGGCCCGTGCGCGGCCTGCCGCCGGCGGTCGTCAACGGGGCGGTGGCCGACGCCGCGGCCGTGCTGCGCGGGGCCTTCCTCGCCCACGGCTCGCTGACCGAGCCCGGGCGCTCGGCCGCCATGGAGTTCACCTGCCCGGGCCCGGAGGCCGCGCTCGCCCTCGTGGGCGCCGCCCGCCGGCTCGGGGTGCTCGCCAAGGCACGGGAGGTGCGCGGGGCCGACCGCGTGGTCGTGCGCGACGGCGACGCGATCGCGGCGCTGCTGACCCGGATGGGCGCCCACCGCACGCTGCTGCAGTGGGAGGACCGCCGGATGCGCAAGGAGGTCCGGGCCACGGCCAACCGCCTCGCCAACTTCGACGACGCCAACCTGCGCCGCTCCGCCCAGGCCGCGGTGGCCGCCGGGGCCCGCGTCGAGCGCGCCCTCGAGATCCTGGGCGACGAGGTCCCCGAGCACCTGCGCCAGGCCGGGGAGCTGCGGCTGTCCAACAAGCAGGCCAGCCTCGACGAGCTGGGCCGGCTGGCCGACCCGCCGCTGACCAAGGACGCCGTCGCCGGGCGGATCCGGCGGCTGCTCGCGATGGCCGACCGCCGGGCCGAGGAGCTCGGCGTGCCGGGCACGGACGCGGCGGCCGAGACCGCCGCCGGGACCGCGGCCGAGGGAGCCGGGCCCGCCCCCGCCGCGGCCGGTGAGCCCGCCGCCGGGCCGCCCGCCGGCGGCCGCTGAGCACGGCGGGACCGCTCCCGGGCGGGCCCGCCTGCGCTTCCGTGGGTTCGCTCCCGGACCCGTCCGGGAATGTGGGTTTGTGTGGGTTCTGGGCTGAGGAGCCGAAAAAACTTTCACGACCCCAAGACAACCAATCGAATACCACGTAGACTGGAGCACAACAGCACCGAACTCCACACCGACCACAGCACAGGAGAACGCAGTGACCATTCGAGTGGGCATCAACGGCTTCGGACGCATCGGCCGCAACTTCCTCCGGGCGGTGCGCGAGCACGGCCAGAACGTCGAGGTCGTGGCCGTCAACGACCTCACGGACCCCAAGACCCTGGTCCACCTCTTCCGCTACGACTCCGTCCTGGGCCGCTACCCGGGCGAGGTCACCCTCGAGGACGACGTCATGACCGTGGACGGGCAGCAGGTCCGCTTCCTGGCCGAGCCCGACCCCGCCAAGCTGCCGTGGGGCGAGCTGGGCGTGGACGTGGTCGTGGAGTCCACCGGGCGCTTCACCAACGGCACCAAGGCGAAGGCGCACCTGGACGGCGGGGCGAAGAAGGTCGTCCTCTCCGCCCCGGGCAAGGAGATCGACGGCACCTTCGTGCCGGGCGTGAACCTGGACGCCTACGACGCCGCGTCGATGGACATCGTCTCGGCCGCCTCCTGCACCACCAACTGCCTCGCACCCATGGCGAAGGTCCTCAACGACGCGTTCGGCATCGAGCGCGGCCTGATGACCACCATCCACGCCTACACCGCGGACCAGAACCTCCAGGACGGCCCGCACAAGGACCTCCGCCGCGCCCGCGCCGCCGCCCTGAACATGGTCCCCACCACCACCGGGGCCGCCGCCGCCGTGGGGCTCGTGCTCCCGGAGCTCAAGGGCAAGCTCGACGGCTTCGCGGTGCGCGTGCCCGTCCCGACCGGCTCGCTCGTGGACCTCACCTTCGAGGCGTCGAAGGACGTCACCGTCGAGGAGGTCAACGCCGCCATGAAGGCCGCCGCCGAGGGCCCCATGAAGGGGATCGTCAAGTACACCGAGGACCCGATCGTCTCCTCGGACATCCAGGGCGACGACATCTCCACGATCTTCGACGCGCCGCTGACCAAGGTCATCGACGGCCAGGTCAAGGTCATCGCGTGGTACGACAACGAGTGGGGCTACACCGTGCGCCTCGTCAACGTCGTCTCCCACGTCGCGTCGCAGCTCTGAGGCCCGGCACCCCGGTAGGGTGAGCGTCATGGCACATGCACTTGACGAACTGATCGCCGACGGCGTCGCCGGGCGCCGCGTCCTCGTCCGCTCGGACCTCAACGTCCCCCTGGACGGCGTCACGGTGACCGACGACGGCCGCGTCCGCGCGTCCCTGCCGGTCATCGAGAAGCTCGCCCACGCCGGGGCCCGCGTGATCGTGATGGCCCACCTCGGCCGGCCCAAGGGCCAGGTGGACCCGAAGTACTCGATCGCCCCTGCCGGGCAGCGCCTGGCCGAGCTGGCCGACGTCCCGGTGCGGATCGCCACCGACGTCGTCGGCCAGGACGCCCGGGACAAGGCCGCGGCCCTGGCCGACGGCGAGGTGCTGGTGCTCGAGAACGTGCGCTTCGACCCGCGCGAGACCTCGAAGGACGACGCCGAGCGCGGCGCCCTCGCCGACGAGCTGGCCGCCCTGACCGGCGAGAACGGCGCCTACGTGGGCGACGCCTTCGGGGCGGTGCACCGCAAGCACGCCTCCGTCTACGACATCGCCCACCGGCTGCCCGCCTACCAGGGCGACCTCGTCAGGCGCGAGCTCGAGGTCCTCACCAAGGTCGTCCAGGACCCGGAGCGGCCCTTCGTCGTCGTGATGGGCGGGTCGAAGGTCTCGGACAAGCTCGCCGTGATCGACAACCTCATCGGCCGGGCCGACGCCCTGCTCATCGGCGGCGGCATGGTCTTCACCTTCCTCGCGGCCCAGGGCCACCGCGTCGGCGGGTCCCTGCTCGAGGAGGACCAGCTCGAGACGGTCAAGGGCTACCTCGAGCGGGCGGCCGACGCCGGCACCGAGATCGTCCTGCCCGTCGACGTCGTCTACGCGGAGCGCTTCGCGGCCGACGCCCCGCACGAGACCCGCCCCGTCGAGGACATCGTCGGCGGGCAGATCGGCGCCTCCGGCCTCGGCCTGGACATCGGCCCCGCCTCCGCGGCGCTGTTCGCCGACCGGATCAAGGCCGCCCGCACGGTGTTCTGGAACGGGCCCATGGGCGTGTTCGAGATGGACGCCTTCGCCGCCGGGACCCGGGCGGTCGCCGAGGCCATCGTCGCCTCGGAGGCCATGAGCGTGATCGGCGGCGGCGACTCCGCCTCCGCCGTGCGCAACCTCGGCTTCACCGACGAGCAGTTCGGCCACATCTCCACCGGCGGCGGCGCGTCGCTGGAGTTCATCGAGGGCAAGGAGCTGCCCGGCGTCGTCGCCCTCGGCGCCTGACCACCACCACGGCGGAAGGGCATCCCGGGACACGCGCCCGGGGTGCCCTTCCCGCACCCCGCACGAGCAGCGGCGAGAGCGCCGCGGACAGGACCAGCAGATGACCTCGCAGACCAACGGGAGCTTCGACCGCACGCCGCTGATCGCCGGCAACTGGAAGATGAACATGGACCACGTCCAGGGCATCGCCCTGCTGCAGAAGCTGGCGTGGACCCTCGACGACGCCAAGCACGACCACGACCGCGTCGAGGTCGCCGTGTTCCCGCCGTTCACCGACCTGCGCTCCGTGCAGTCCCTCGTGGAGGCCGACGGGCTGCGGGTGCGCTACGGCGCCCAGGACCTCTCCGACAAGGACTCCGGGGCCTACACCGGGGACGTCTCCGGGCAGTTCCTCGCCCGCCTCGGGTGCACCTACGTGCTCGTGGGCCACTCCGAGCGGCGCACCCTCCACGGCGAGACGGACGCCCTGTGCGCCGCCAAGATCGCCGCGGCCCACCGCCACGGCCTCGTGCCGGTGCTGTGCGTGGGCGAGGGCCTGGAGGTCCGCCAGGCCGGCGAGCACGTCGGCCACACCCTCGAGCAGCTGCGCGGGGCCGTCGCCGGGCTCGACGCCGAGCGCGTGGCGGAACTCGTGGTCGCCTACGAGCCCGTGTGGGCCATCGGCACCGGCGAGGTCGCCGGACCCGAGGACGCCCAGGAGATGGCTGCCGCGATCCGCGCCGAGCTGGCCGACCTCCACGACGCGCGCACCGCCGCCCGCACCCGCATCCTCTACGGCGGCTCGGCGAAGGCCGCCAACGCCGCGGCGCTGCTGAAGGGCAGGGACGTGGACGGCCTGCTGGTCGGCGGGGCCAGCCTCGACGCCGAGGAGTTTGCTAGCATTGCCAGGTTCGAGCAGCACCTCGTGACCGACTGATCACGACCCCCTGACCGACGGCGCCCGCCCCGGGCGCCCGCTCGGCACCGACCCCCGGGAAGGGCCTCCGTGGAAATCCTGCAGACCGTGCTCCTGGTGATCATCGTGGTCACCAGCCTCCTGGCCGTCCTGCTCGTCCTGCTGAACAAGGGCAAGGGCGGCGGCCTGTCCGACATGTTCGGCGGCGGCATGACGCAGTCGCTCAACACCTCCGGCGTGGCGCAGAAGAACCTCGTGCGGCTGACCACGATCGTGGCGGTCGCGTGGGCGCTGGCCGTGGCGGCCTACGCGCTGACGATGCGCTTCACCACGCCGGGCGCCTGACGCGGCACCCGTGCACGGGCCCCCGGGACGCCGTCCCGGGGGCCCGTGCACGTCCGGCACCGCGGCGGGCGGGCGCCGCTCAGGCCCCGGCGGCGTCCCGGGCGAGGAGCAGGAGGGTCTCCTGCGCGCCCCGGACCCCGGCCCCGGGCGTGCGCCCGACCGGTGCCCCGGCGCGCACCGCGGCGACGGCCTGCGCCTTCTCCGCCCCCGCCACGAGCAGCCACACCCGCTCGGCCGCGTTGATCAGCGGCAGCGTCATGCTCACCCGCTGCGGCGGCGGCTTGGGCGAGTCCCGCACCCCCAGCACCGTGGCCCGCTCCTCGTGCACGTGCGGGCGGCCCGAGAACAGGGAGGCCACGTGCCCGTCCGGGCCCAGGCCCAGCAGGGAGAGGTCGAAGCGGGGGAGGGGCCCGTCGCGGCCCTCGCGCGCCGCGGCCGCCGCCAGCTCCCGCAGGTAGTCCTCGGCGGCCTCCTCCGGGGACGTGAACTCGTCGGCGGAGCCCATGCAGTGGACCCGGTCCGGGTCCAGGGCGAGCGCCCCGCCCACGGCCTCGGCGGCCTGGACGCAGTTGCGCTCCGCGCTGGCGCCCTCGGTGAAGCGCTCGTCGGACCACCAGACGTCGACCCGGGACCAGTCCACGGCGGAGCGGTCCGGGGAGGTGGCCACGGCGGCGAGCACCGCCGTGCCCATGCCCCCGCCGGTCAGCACGACGGAGGCCTCGCCGCGTTCGTCCTGGGCCGCGGTCAGCACGTCGAGCACCCGCCCGGCCGTGGCCTCGGCCAGGGTCCGGGCGTCGGGGTGGACGGCGGTCCGGAGCTCGCTCACGGTGTTCCTCCTCGGGTCCCGGTCTGGGGGGTGCCGGCGGCGGGGGCGCCCGACCCGGCGTCGCCGGGGGCGGCGGCGGGCACGGCCGCCGGCTGCTCGCGGCCCCCGCCGTGGGCGGCCAGGAAGGCCGCCGCGCCGGGGGAGAGCTCCCCGGAGTGGTCCACCACGCGCGCCACGCGCACGTCGCGCAGCCCCGTGGTGAGCACCTCGCCGTAGACCTCGTCCGGGTCCAGGCGGCGCAGCTCCTCGGCCAGGCACGCGTTGAGGTCGCGCACCGGCATCGCGACCTGCTGGTCCGGCTGGCCCGGCTGGCGCAGCACGGCGACACTGCGGCCCGGGCGCTCGAGCGCGATCTCGCCGTCGTCGCGCACCAGCACCACCCGGTGCAGCCGCCGGTTGCCGGGGGAGTCGATGAACGAGACCTCGGCGTCCAGGCGGGTGCCCAGCCACGCCCCGAGGAGCACGACGCTGGGGGAGCGCCCGGAGCCCTCGACGACGACCTCGCGCACGGGGGCCGGGCCCGCCTGGTCGAGGACCGCCGCGAGCTGGATCCGCCAGTTGGTGATCCGGGTCCAGGACAGGTCGGTGTCGCCGGGCACGTAGCGGGAGCCGAGGTCGTGCAGGGCCGCCCAGGCGTCCTCGTGGCGGGCGGCGTCGGTGATCCGGCGGTGGGCGATGCCCGCGATCGAGGACGTCGTCGGGGAGGTGTCGGGGACCCGGTGGGCCCACCACACCACGATCGGGGCGTCAGGCAGCAGCAGCGCCGAGAACAGCGTCTCGGTGGGCTCGGCGAGCGCGCCGTAGCCGTGCAGGACGATCACCTCCGAGGCCCCGGCGTCCCCGCCCATGCGCAGCTGCGCGTCGAGGCGGGTGTCTTCCGAGGAGGCGTGGGCCACGTGCACGATGATCCGGCACGGGTGCTCGTGGCTGGCGAAGTTCGCCGCCTCGAGGGCCGCCTCGGAGTGGCCCGCCTGGGCGAGCACCACCAGCGTCAGCACGCGCCCGAGGGTCACCACCCCGTGCTGGTCGCGCAGCTGGTGCAGCTTCTTGTCGATGGCGGAGGTGGTGGTGTTCTCCATCGATACGATCACGGTCGCCTCCAGACGCGTCCGTCGCGGGCCAGGAGCGCGTCCGCCCCGGCGGGCCCCCACGAGCCGGGGGCGTAGGACTCCGGCACGATCCCCTGCTCCTGCCAGCACTGCTCGAAGGGGTCGAGGATCCGCCAGGACAGCTCGACCTCCTCGTGGTCCGGGAACAGGGGCGGCTCCCCCAGGAGCACGTCGAGGATCAGCCGCTCGTACGCCTCGGGGCTGGACTCGGTGAACGAGTGCCCGTAGCCGAAGTCCATGGTCACGTCGCGGATCTCGGACTGGGTGCCGGGGACCTTGGAGCCCAGCCGGATCGTCACCCCCTCGTCGGGCTGGATCCGGACCACGATCACGTTGCGCCCGAGGTCCTCGTGCCCGTTGTCGCCGAAGAGCAGGTTGGGGGAGCGCTTGAGCTGGACCGCGACCTCGGTCACCCGCCGGCCCAGGCGCTTGCCGGCCCGCAGGTAGAACGGCACCCCGGCCCAGCGCCGGTTGTTGATGTCCAGGCGCAGCGCGGCGTAGGTCTCGGTGCGGGAGTCGGCCGGGATGTCCTGCTCCTCGTGGAAGCCGCGCACCTGCTGGCCGCCCTGCAGCCCGGCCGCGTACTGGCCGAGCGCGGAGTACGCGGCGAGGTCCTCGGGGACGACGACGGAGGCCAGCACCTTCGCCTTCTCGGCGCGCATGTGGTGGGCCTCGAAGGACAGCGGCTCCTCCATCGCAGTGAGCGCCAGCAGCTGCAGCAGGTGGTTCTGGATCACGTCGCGGGCCGCGCCCACGCCGTCGTAGTAGCCGGCCCGGGAGCCGATGCCGATGTCCTCGGCCATGGTGATCTGCACGTGGTCCACGAACCTGTTGTTCCACAGCGGCTCGAACATCTGGTTGGCGAAGCGCAGCGCCAGGATGTTCTGCACCGTCTCCTTGCCCAGGTAGTGGTCGATGCGGAACACGCAGTCCGCGGGGAAGACCCGTTCGACGATGGCGTTGAGCTCGGCGGCGGACTCGAGGTCGTGGCCGAAGGGCTTCTCGATCACCACCCGCCGCCAGCCGGAGGCGTTCTCGTGGTCGGCGAGGCCGTGGTCGGCCAGCTGCTGGCACACGGTCTCGAAGGCCTTGGGCGGGATCGAGAGGTAGAAGGCGTGGTTGCCGCGGGTCCCGTAGTGGACGTCGAGCTCCTTGAGCGTCGCCTTCAGGGACTCGTAGGCGCGGTCGTCGTCGAACTCCCCGCGCACGAACCGGATCCCGGTCGCGAACTGGCGCCAGACGTCCTCCCGGAACGGGGTGCGGGCGTGGGCCTCGACGGACTCGCGCACCACGGCGCGGAAGTCGTCGTGGGTCCACTCCCGCCGGCCGAAGCCGACGACGGCGAACGAGGGCGGGAGCAGGCCGCGGTTGGCGAGGTCGTACATCGCCGGCAGCAGCTTCTTCTTGGCGAGGTCGCCGGTGACGCCGAAGAGCACGAGCGCCGACGGCGCGGCGACGCGCACGAGCCGCCGGTCCCTCCGGTCCCGCAGGGGGTTGCGGGCGAACTTGTCTGGCAACGGATCTCCTTTCCGTCCCGGCGCGTCCCGGGGACCGGGGCCGGGGGCCTGCACGCGGGAACGGTCGGCGCGGGCGAGCCCGCGCCGACCGTGGCGTCCCCCCAGTCTAGGGGAGCACGGGGCGCTCCTCCCAGCCGGGTGGGCTCAGCCCGCGAGGGCCTCCACGGCGCGCACCAACTGACGCACGCCCTCGGCCCGGTCGGTCAGGCGCAGGCGCAGGACCGGGCGGCCGTGGTCGGCGAGCACCTGGGCGTCGCCGTCGGCCTGCGCGGAGATCAGCTCGCCGAAGCTGAACGGGCTGTCGGGGATCTCCAGGTCGGTGTCCGAGGCGGCGGTGACCTGCAGGTACACGCCCTCGGCGGGCCCGCCCTTGTGGTACTGGCCGGTGGAGTGCAGGAACCGGGGACCCCACCCGAAGGTCGTGGGCCGGCCCGTGGCGCGGGCCAGCAGCGGGCGCACCTGCTCCAGCTCGGCCCAGGAGAGCCGGTCGAAGTAGGCCTGCACCGCCACGTAGCCGGAGTCGGGCAGGGCCTCCAGCAGGTGGCGCAGGGCCTGCTCGACGGTCGTGGCCCCGCGCAGCAGCTGCGCGTCGCCGCGGATCTCCACCGCGCCGTCGACCGCCTCGGGCGCCGTGGGCTCCGGCTTCGCCTCGAGCAGGGCGCGGGTGGCGGTCTTGGCGGACTCGACGTCGGGCTGGTCGTAGGGGTTGATCCCGAGCAGCCGGCCGGCGACCGCGGTGGCGACCTCCCACAACAGCAGCTGGGCGCCCAGGGACCCGCCCACGCGCACGGCGTCGCCCTCCGGGGCGTCCTCGGCGTCGGCGGCGACGAGGTCGACCACGAGCACGTCCGGGGCCCCGGCCTCCGGGGCCTCGCCCGCGCCGACGACGACGGGCAGCAGCCCGGTGCCCTCCTTGCCGGTGGACTCGGCGATCAGCTGCTCGGCCCAGTCGGCGAAGCCGGCGATGCCCGAGCCGAGGTCGCGCAGCACGAGCTTGTTGCGCAGCGGCTCGGTCCCGCCCAGGGCGGCGCCCAGGTGCAGGCCGGGGTTGTCCTCGGCGTCCTCGCGCAGGACCTCCGCCGCCTCGTCGGCGTCGTCGAGCAGGGCGGCGACGTCCACGCCGGCCAGGCCCGCGGGGACCAGCCCGAACGCGGTCAGCGCCGAGAAGCGCCCGCCCACGGTCGGGTCGGCGGTGAAGACGCGGCGGTAGCCGGCCTCCCGGGCCGAGGCCTCCATGGGGGAGCCGGGGTCGGTGACGACGACGATCCGGGAGGCGGCGTCGATGCCGGCCTGCTCGAAGGCGCGGGCGAAGGCGCGCCGGGCCGAGTCGGTCTCCACCGTGGAGCCGGACTTGGAGGAGACCACGATCGCGGTCCGCTCCAGCCGGTCGGCCAGGGCGGCGGCGACCATCTCCGGGTCGGTGGAGTCGAGCACGAACAGCTCCGCGCCCGCGGTGCGGGTGATCACCTCGGGGGCCAGCGAGGACCCGCCCATGCCCGCGAGCACGAAGCGGTCCACGCCCTCGGCGGCGAGCTCGTCGCGCAGGGCGGTGATCTCGGGCACCAGCGGGCGCGAGACCTCGGCGGCCTCGACCCAGCCGAGGCGCTTGGCGGACTCCTCCTCCGCGGCGGCCCCCCACAGGGTGGGGTCCTGGGCGAAGAGCTTGCCCGCGAAGCCGTCGGCGACGAGGGCGGGCACGTGGCGGTCGACGGCCTCGCGGGCCGCGCCGGAGGTCTGGACGGTCAGGGAACTCATGGGCTCTCCTCGGGGTCGGTGCGGCCCCGTCCCGGGCCGGGACGGGGCCGGGTGCCGGCGCGCCGCCGGCCGGTGCGGGTCAGCGGGCGTTGTCGAGGGCGGTGCGCACGGTCTGGAGCAGCTCCGCCCAGGAGTCCTCGAACTTGGTCAGGCCCTCGGTCTCGAGCTGGGCGACGACCTCGTCGTAGGAGATGCCCACGCCGGCGATCTCGTCGAGCACGGCGTTGGACTGGGCGTAGGTGCCGGTGATGGTGTCCCCGGTGACCTCGGCGTGGTCGTAGGCGGCCTCGAGGGTCTTCTCCGGCATGGTGTTCACCGTGTGCGGGGCGACCAGGCCGGTGACGTAGAGGGTGTCGGGCAGGGACGGGTCCTTCACCCCGGTGGAGGCCCACAGCGGGCGCTGGGGGTTGGCCCCGGCGGCGGCCAGGCGCCGCCAGCGCTCGGTGTCGAGGGACTCCTCGAAGACCTGGTAGGCCAGGCGGGCGTTGGCCAGCCCGGCCCGGCCCTTGAGCGCGGCGGCCTCGTCGGTGCCGATGGCCTCCAGGCGCTTGTCGATCTCGGTGTCCACGCGGGAGACGAAGAAGGAGGCCACGGAGTGGATCCCGGACAGGTCCTTGCCGTTCTCCAGGGCCTGCTCCAGGCCCAGCAGGTAGGCGTTGACGACCGCCCGGTAGCGCTCGAGGGAGAAGATGAGGGTGACGTTGACGGAGATGCCCTCGGCGATGGTGGCGGTGATCGAGGGCAGCCCGGCCTCGGTGGCGGGGATCTTGATCAGGGCGTTGGGCCGGTCGATCGTGGCCGAGAGGCGGGCGGCCATGGCCGCGGTGGCCTCGGCGTCCTGGGCCAGGCGGGGGTCGACCTCGATCGAGACCCGCCCGTCCACACCCTGGGTGGCCTCGGCGATCGGGGCGAAGAGGTCGCAGGCGGCGCGCACGTCGTCGGTGGTGATGGTCAGCACGGCCTCGTCGACGTCGGTGCCGGCGGCTGCCAGCTCCTGGACCTGCTCCTCGTAGGCGTCGTGGGCGGCCAGGGCGGCGGCGAAGATCGTGGGGTTGGTGGTCACGCCGACCACGTTCTTCTCCTCGATCAGGGCCTGCAGCCCGCCCGAGGCCAGCCGCTGGCGGGAGAGGTCGTCGAGCCAGATGGAGACGCCGGCGTCGGAGAGCTTCTGGGTGGGGGTGGTCATGGGTGCCTCGGTTCCTCGGGGTTCTTCGGGTGCTGGGGGCGGGTGCTGCGGGCGGACGTCCCCGCGGGGCCGGTGCGGCCGCGGTCCCGGGACGCCGCGCGGGCGCCCCGGGACCGGTGCGGGCCTCAGCGACCGGCGGCGGCGATGGACTCCTGGGCGGCGGCGGCCACGGCCTCGGCGGTGATGCCGAACTCGCGGTAGAGGGTCTCGTAGTCGGCCGACTCCCCGAAGTGCTCCAGGGACACCGCCCGCCCGGCGTCGCCGAGCAGGTCGCGCCAGGACATGGCGATCCCGGCCTCGACGCTCACCCGGGCGCGCACGGCCGGGGGGAGCACGGAGTCGCGGTAGTCCTGGTCCTGGGCGTCGAACCACTCCCGGCAGGGCATGGACACGACCCGGGCGGCCACCCCCTGGGCGGCGAGCTGCGTCCGGGCCTCCAGGGCCAGGGCGACCTCGGAGCCGGTGCCGATGAGCACCACGTCCGGGTCCTCGCCCTCGGGAGCGTCGGCGAGGACGTAGCCGCCGCGGGCCACCCCTTCGGCCGAGGCGAACTTCTCGGTCTCGGCCTCCGGGTGCAGGTCGACGCGGGCGAAGGTGGGCACGTTCTGGCGGGTCAGGGCGATCCCGGCCGGGCCGTGCCGGTTCTCCAGCATCGTCCGCCACGCGATCGCGGTCTCGTTGGCGTCGGCGGGCCGGACCACGTCCAGGCCCGGGATCGCGCGCAGCGCCGAGAGCTGCTCCACGGGCTGGTGGGTGGGTCCGTCCTCGCCGAGGCCGATGGAGTCGTGGGTCCACACGTAGATCGAGGGGACCTTCATCAGCGCGCCCAGGCGCACGGCCGGGCGCTGGTAGTCGGAGAAGATCAGGAACGTCCCGGAGAACGCCCGGGTCTGGGAGGACATGGTGATGCCGTTGACGATCGCCGCCGCGGCGTGCTCGCGGATGCCGAAGTGCAGCACCCGCCCGTAGGGGTTGCCGGTCCACTTCGCGGTGGAGCGGGCCTCGGGAATGAAGGAGGGCGCGGACTCGATGGTGGTGTTGTTGGAGCCGGCCAGGTCGGCCGATCCGCCCCACAGCTCGGGGAACGTGTCGGCGATCGCGTTGATCACCTTGCCGGAGGCCGAGCGGGTGGCCACGTCCTTACCGGCCTCGAAGACGGGGAACGCGTCACGGTAGTTCTCCGGCAGCTCCTCGGCACGGATCCGGTCGTAGAGGCGCGCCCGCTCCGGGTTGGCCTCCCGCCACGCGGCGAAGTCCTGCTCCCACTCCTCGCGGACCTGCTTCATGCGGTCCTGGATGGAGCGCGTGTGGGCCAGGATCTCCTCCTCCACCTGGAAGGACTTCTCGGGGTCGAAGCCGAGGATCTCCTTGGTGGCGGCGACCTCCTCGGCCCCGAGCTTGGAGCCGTGGATGGCCCCGGTGTTCTGCTTTCCCGGGGCCGGCCAGCCGATGATCGTGCGCAGGGCGATCAGCGAGGGCTTGCTGGTCTCGGCCTTGGCGGCCAGGATCGCCGCGTGGAGCTCCTCGACGTCCTCGACGTAGTCCCCGGACTTCGTCCAGTCCACCCGGGCCACGTCCCACCCGTAGGCGGCGTAGCGGGCCAGGACGTCCTCGGTGAAGGCCACGTCGGTGTCGTCCTCGATCGAGATGTGGTTGTCGTCGTAGATCACCACGAGGTTGCCCAGCTCCTGCACCCCGGCCAGCGAGGACGCCTCGGAGGTCACCCCCTCCTGCAGGTCCCCGTCGGAGGCGATCACGTAGACCGTGTGGTCGAACACGGAGGTGCCGGGGGCGGCGTCCGGGTCGAACAGCCCGCGGGTGTAGCGCTGGGCGTAGGCGAACCCCACGGCCGAGGCCAGGCCCTGGCCCAGCGGGCCGGTGGTGATCTCCACCCCGGTGGTGTGCCGGTACTCGGGGTGGCCCGGGGTCTTCGAGCCCCAGGTCCGCAGGGACTTGATGTCCTCGAGCTCCATGCCGTAGCCGGAGAGGAACAGCTGCAGGTACAGGGTCAGGGAGGTGTGCCCGGGGGAGAGGATGAACCGGTCCCGGCCGGTCCACCGGTCATCGGCCGGATCGTGGACCATCACCTTCTGGAACAGCAGGTAGGCCGCCGGGGCCAGCGACATCGCCGTGCCCGGGTGGCCGTTGCCCACCTTCTCCACGGCGTCCGCGGCCAGCACGCGGACGGTGTCCACCGCGCGCTGGTCCCGCTCGGTCCAGATCAGCTTCTCAGGAAGGTCGGTCACGTGCATCAGGCCCTTTCTGCTGGGATCGGCTGCCGTGCGCAGCACCTGCCGGCACGGGCCGGCGGTCCGTGGTCCAGCTTAGGTCACGGCCCCGGGGCCCCGGCGCCGATTGCGGCCGGTTGCCCCCGCGCCGCCGCCGGGCCCGGGGCGGGAGCCGCCGGGGCCCGGGTCGCCCCCGGCACGCGCTATGCTGTATGGGACCTTTCCCGCACGCCCGTGGCCGGCCACCGCGCCGCCCTCCGCGCCGCACCGCGCGCCGGCCCCCGCCGTGCCGACCCGCCCGCCCCGGAGCACCTGCACGGCGCCGGGAGGAACCACCGCAACCGGGAGCAATGATTCTGTGAACTTCCTCGAGACGTCGGGACCCGCGGGGCCAGCGACCCCGGGCGCCGGGACCACGGGCACCGCCCCGGGCCCGCGGTACGAGGGGCGGATGACGGTCTCCCGGAAGCTGCGGGCCTACGTGGCGCTGATGAAGCCGCGGATCATCGAACTGCTGCTGGTGGCCACGGTCCCCACCATGATCTTCGCCGAGCAGGGCATGCCCGACTTCCTGCTCGTGCTCAACACCCTCGTGGGCGGCACCCTCGCCGCCGGCGCGGCCGGGGCGTTCAACTGCTTCATCGACCGCGAGGAGGACCGCGTGATGAAGCGGACCGCCCGGCGGCCGCTGGTCACCGGGGAGGTCACCGACCGCGAGGCGCTGGTCTTCGCGTGGGTGCTCTCCGCGGTCTCCGTAGTGTGGCTGGCCGTCGGGGTCAACGCGCTCGCCGCCGCGCTGGGTGCGGTGGCGATCTTCCTCTACGCGGTCTTCTACTCGATCGTCCTCAAGCGGCGCACCGCCCAGAACATCGTCTGGGGCGGGGTCGCCGGGTGCATGCCCGTGCTCATCGGCTGGGCGGCGGTCACCGGCGGGCTCGACTGGCCCGCGCTGATCCTGTTCCTGTTCATCTTCCTGTGGACCCCGCCGCACTACTGGCCGCTGTCCATGAAGTACGCCGAGGACTACTCCCGGGCCGGCGTGCCGATGCTCGGCGCGGTCTCGAGCGCCCGCACGGTCGGCAGCCAGGTGGTGCTCTACGCGTGGGCCACGGTGATCTGCTCGCTGCTGCTCGTCCCAGTGGGCGGTGCCGGCTGGGTCTACGCCGTCACGGCCCTCGCCGCCGGCGTCTGGTTCACCGGCCACAGCCACAGGCTGCACGCCCTGGCCGTGGCCGGGCGGCCCACCGACAAGCAGGCCATGTACGTCTTCCACGGTTCGATCGCCTACATCACCGTGGTCTTCCTGGCGCTCGCCCTGGACCCGTTCGTCGGCGGCCCCGTCCTCTGAGCACACCCGCCGCTCCGGGGGCGGCGCGGACCGGGACCCGCCACGTCCGGTCCTAGGATGGATCCATGCTGACCATGACCTTCCGGGGCCTCGTCGCGTACCCCGTGACCCCCTTCGCCCCCGGCGGTGACCTGGACCTGGGCTCCCTCGAGCGCTACGTGGGCCGGCTCGTGCGCGCCGGGGTGGACGAGGTCGTCGTCCTCGGCACCGCGGGAAGCTTCGCCTACCTCAGCCTCCACGAGCGCACCGAGGTGGTGCGCGTGGCCGTCTCCGCCGCCCGGCACTCCGGCGTGCCGGTCGGCGCGGGCATCTCCGCGATGACCACCCGGGAGGTCCTCGAGACCGCCCATGCCGCCGAGAACGCCGGGGCGGACGGGCTCGTGCTCAACCCGCTGTCCTACATCCCGCTCGTGGCCCAGGAGATCGCCGACCAGGTCGAGACGGTCTCGGCCTCCGTGGCGCTGCCGCTGTGCCTGTACAACAACCCCACCACGACCGGGTTCGACTACCC
Source organism: Kocuria flava (assembly GCF_001482365.1). Lineage (NCBI taxonomy): Bacteria > Bacillati > Actinomycetota > Actinomycetes > Micrococcales > Micrococcaceae > Kocuria > Kocuria flava. The sequence goes on from NZ_CP013254.1 coordinate 2,185,592, forward strand.
GGTCGAGCTCGCCGCCGAACTGTCCTGGCTGGAGAACGTCACGGCGTTCAAGGACACCGCGACCGGCCCCGCGGTCCTGGCCGAGCGGCGCCGCCGCTTCGCCCGGCTCGCCGAGCCGGGAACGGTCCACGGGGTCAGCGGGGAGCGGCTGCTGCACGAGGCCGCCCCGGACGCCCAGGCCTGGCACTCGGGCATCGCGGCCGTGCTGCCACGCCAGTACGCGGCGTTCCGGGCGGCCGTGCTGGCCGGGGACGAGGAGGCCGCGCGCACGTGGCAGGCGGCCCTGGCCCCGCTCCTGGAGATCCTGCGCCAGGAGCGCCCGCTGAGCTCCCTCTACGCCCTCGCGGAGGTCTGCGGGGTCAGCACCGCCCCGCCGCGGCGGCCGCTGCTGCCGGTGCCCTCCGCGGGCCGGCAGCGCCTGGCCGAGGCCGTCGAGGTGCTCCTGGACGAGGCGCCCGACGAGCGGTTCTGAGCACCCCGCGGGGCGCACGGCCACAGGACCGGCCGTACGACACCGTGGCCGGGACCGGCCGAACGGACCCGTGGCCGGGCCGGACGCTGTCGCCCTCAGTCCTGGGAGGCGCCGGCGGGCCGGGCGGCGCCGAGGACCGGCGCCGGGACGGCCGTGACGGCGAATCCCTTCTCCACGACCCGGGCCACGGCCCACACGAGCACGGCGGAGCCGACGAGGTGCAGGGCCACGGCCACGATGGGGACGCCGTTGAAGTACTGGTAGTAGCCGATCAGCGCCTGGAGCACCAGCGCCGCGAGCACCACGTTGAGCCCGGAGGCCACGGCCACGGGCCAGCGGTGCCGCCGGGCCAGGACCAGCCCGGCGACGGTCGCGGCGACGAGCAGGTACACGGGCACGGCGTGGGCCCGGGTGATCAGGTAGGCGTCGAAGGCGTGCCGGGCGCTGGAGTCGTCCCCGGCGTGTGGGCCGGTGCCCGTGACGAGGGTGCCCAGGTAGAGCACCAGCAGGGTCAGCAGGCCGATCGCGCCCAGCAGCCGGCGCAGCGCGGACCGGTGCGCGTGGACCTGCCCCGGACGTTCGGCCTCGCCCACGGCGGGCAGGGAGTACCGGCGGGTGCGGTTGACCAGCACGGTGGCCAGGGCGATCATCGCCGACGAGATCAGGTAGTGCACCCCCACGATCCAGGGGTTCAGGCCGGTGAGCACGGTGATCCCGCCGACCACCGCCTGCAGGGGGATGCCCAGACCCAGCACCAGCGCCAGCCGGAAGAGGTCGCGGTGGCGCTCCCGCAGCCGCCACACCGCCAGGAACGTCAGCACGGCGATCGCCGCCAGCAGGAACGTCAGCAGCCGGTTGCCGAACTCGATGATCCCGTGCACGCCCATCTCGGCGGTGTTCGTCCACGACTCGTCGGTGCAGCGCGGCCACGTGGGGCAGCCCAGGCCCGAGCCCGTCAGGCGCACGAGCCCGCCGGTGAGGATGAGCAGGGCGTTGGCCAGCAGGGAGGCCAGCGCCAGCGCCCGCACCCACGGGGTGATCCGGAGGGGCAGCAGCACCCCTCCGAGGGCTCGGGGGCCGGTGGCGGTGGGGGCGGCGGTCATGGTCTCACTTCCGGGCGGAACGGCGGGTGGGCTCGGGGCCAGTTTATCCGGGCCCCCGGCGCCCGGGTGCCGCCGGTGCGCGGCTCAGCTCCAGCGGAACCAGCGCACGGCCCCCGCCCACGCCCCCGCGGCCCACACGGCCAGCACGAGCAGCGGCAGCGGGTGCGGGGCGCCGGTGAGGAACGTCTCGCGCAGGGCCTGGCCCAGGGCGCCCGAGGGGAGCAGGCCCACGAGCCAGGCGGGGCCCTCCGGCAGCGTGCCGGCCGGGAACAGGGTGCCGCCGACCGCCGCGAGCAGCACCCACACGAGGTTGGTCACGGCCAGCGTGGCCTCGGCGCGCACGGTGCCGGCGAGCAGCAGCCCGAGCCCGGTGAACGCCGCCGCGCCCAGCAGCAGCACCGGCACCGAGACGAGCACGGCGAGCACCCCGGGCCGCCACCCGAGCGCGGCGCCCACGGCCGCCACGAGCACGTACTGCACCGCGAGCACGGCCAGCACGGCCAGCAGCTTCCCGGCGATCAGCCCGCCGCGGCCCAGCGGGGTGGTGGAGAGCAGGCGCAGCACCCCGTAGCGGCGGTCGAAGCCGGTCTGGATGCCCTGGCCGGAGAAGGCGTTGGAGAGCACGCACAGCGCGAGCACGCCGGGCACGGCCACGTCCACGCGCTCGGCCCCGGGCGGAACCACGGCGTCGAGCATGCCGGTCAGGCTCAGCCCGGCGAGGCCCATCAGCGGCAGCACGACCAGCAGCAGCAGCTGCTCGCCGTTGCGCAGCATCGCGACGGTCTCGAAGCGGGCCTGGGCGGCCACGCGGCGCAGCAGCGGGGCGGGGGCGGAGGCGGTCGTCGTCGTCATCGGATCTCCCGTCCGGAGATCTCGAGGAACACGTCCTCGAGGGTGCGGGGCTGGAGGGACAGGGCCTCGGGCATCGTCCCGGTGGTGCCGATCCACCGGGTCACGGCCTCGAGCAGGGGAGGGGTGAGCGGACCGGAGAGCGTCACGGTGCGCTCGGCGCGGCCCACGCGCACGGCGGCGAACTCGGGGGCCTCCCACGGGAACGGGCGCGCCTCGAGCTGGGCGGGGGCCAGGACGAGCTCCAGGACGGAGGGGGCGTCCGCGCCGGGGGCGACGAGCTCGGCCACGGAGCCCTCGGCCATGACCCGGCCATGGTCGACGATGCAGACCCGGTCGGCCAGGCGCTGGGCGTCGTCGAGCAGGTGGGTGGTGAGGATGATGCAGCGGCCCTCGCGGCGCAGCTGGCCGATCAGGTCGAAGACGATGTGGCGCGACTGCGGGTCCAGCCCGGCGGAGGGCTCGTCGAGGAAGACGACCTCCGGGTCCCCGGCCAGGGCGGCCGCGAGCGCCAGGCGCTGGCGCTGCCCGCCGGAGAGCCGCCGCACCACGGTGCGGTCGAAGGCGGCGATGCCCAGCCGCTCGACCAGCTCGTCCATGTCGCGGGGGCTGCGGTGGAGGGCGCAGACGTGGCGCAGCAGCTCGAGGGGGCGCACGGCCTGCGGCAGGCCGCCGTCCTGGAGCATCACGCCCACGCGGGCGCGCAGCGCGGGGGAGGCCCGCCACGGGTCCTGGCCGAGCAGCCGCACGGTCCCCGCGTCGGGGCGCTGCAGGCCCTGGGCGCACTCGAGGGTCGTGGTCTTGCCCGCGCCGTTGGGTCCCAGCAGCGCCGTGACCTCGCCGTGGCGGGCCGTGAGGGAGAGCCCGTCCACGGCGCGCACCGCGTCGCCCGCGGCCGCGCCGCTCCCACGGCGGCGGGCGGGGAAGTGCTTGACGAGCCGCTCGATCGACAGGGCGGGGGCGGCCGGGGGCGCGGGGGAGTTCTGGACGGGCACCGGACCAGTGTAGTGGCGGCGCGCCGGGCCCTGCCCTTGGCCCCGGCGCTCCCACCCGTTATTATGAATAGGTCGGAATTTCCGCCCCGGGACCGCTTAGGTGCGGCTTACTGGCGGGGCCGGAAGAAATTACGACATGATCTGGTTGTGTATTGAGCACCCTGTGGTGCCGCACCGTCGCCGGCCGCCCGCGGCCCCGCGACCACCCCCGAGCAAGGAAGACACGGTTCGACCATGACCCACTCCACGGACGTCCGGAGCCCCGGCCGCTCCGGGCCCCGCGCGGAGGAGGAGAACACCCGCTCGCGCGTGCTCGGCGCGGTGCTGGAGCACGGGCCGGTCTCGGCGGCCGACCTCGGGGAGATGCTCGAGCTGACCCCCGCCGCGGTCCGCCGGCACCTGGACGCCCTCGAGCAGCAGCACTACATCGAGGTGACCATGGTCCGCCGCCGCACCGGCGGCGCCGGCCGGCCCGCCCGCCGCTACGTCGTCGCCCCCGAGGGCCACGCGAAGCTGGGCGACGACTACCTCGAGATCGCCACCGACGCCCTCGAGTCGATCCGCCGCGTCGCCGGGCCCGAGGCCGTGCGCGCCTTCGTCCAGGAGCGCGTGGACCGGCTCGAGGCCGCCTACCGGCCCCGCGTGGAGGCCGCCGGGGACGAGGTCGCCGAGCGCCTGCCCGTGCTCGTGCAGCTGCTGAGCGAGGACGGCTTCGCCGCCTCCACCAACGAGGTGGCCGTGGGGCAGGGGGAGCGGCGCACCATCGTCTCCGCCCAGCTGTGCCAGGGCCACTGCCCGGTCCGCGAGCTCGCCGCCCGCTACCCGCAGTTCTGCGAGCTCGAGACCGACCTGATCGCCCGGCTGCTCGGCACCGACGTGCGCCGGCTCTCCACCCAGGCCGCCGGCGCGCACGTGTGCACGACCCACGTGCCCCTCGCCCGGCCCGCTCCCCGGCCCGCCGCCGGGGCGGCGCCCCCGACACCCGCAGACCAGACCACGGACCACACCAGCAAGGAAGGCCGTCATGACTGAACAGATCGCCCGCGGCAACGACACCGTCATCACCGACATCCTGGAGAAGAACCCGGAGCTCGAGGGCATCGGCACCTACGAGTACGGCTGGGCCGACACCGACACCGCCGGCGCCACCGCCCGCCGCGGCATCAACGAGGACGTCGTCAAGGACATCTCCGCGAAGAAGAGCGAGCCGGAGTGGATGACGAAGCTGCGCCTGAAGGCCCTGAAGTTCTTCGAGCGCAAGCCCATGCCCACCTGGGGCGCGGACCTGTCCGGGATCGACTTCGACAACATCAAGTACTTCGTGCGCTCCACCGAGAAGCAGGCCCAGACCTGGGAGGACCTGCCGGAGGACATCCGCAACACCTACGAGAAGCTCGGCATCCCCGAGGCCGAGCGCGGCCGCCTGGTCGCCGGCGTCGCCGCCCAGTACGAGTCCGAGGTCGTCTACCACCAGATCCGCGAGGACCTCGAGGCCCAGGGCGTGATCTTCATGGACACCGACACCGCCCTCAAGGAGCACCCGGAGTTCTTCGAGGAGTACTTCGGCACGGTCATCCCCGTGGGCGACAACAAGTTCGCCGCGCTGAACACCGCCGTGTGGTCCGGTGGCTCCTTCGTCTACGTCCCCAAGGGCGTGCACGTCGAGATCCCGCTGCAGGCCTACTTCCGGATCAACACCGAGAACATGGGCCAGTTCGAGCGGACGCTGATCATCGCCGACGAGGACTCCTACGTCCACTACATCGAGGGCTGCACCGCGCCGATCTACAAGACCGACTCGCTGCACTCCGCCGTCGTCGAGATCATCGTCAAGAAGAACGCCCGCGTGCGCTACACGACCATCCAGAACTGGTCGAACAACGTGTACAACCTCGTCACCAAGCGCGCGATCGCCCACGAGGGCGCCACCATGGAGTGGATCGACGGCAACATCGGCTCGAAGGTCACCCAGAAGTACCCGGCCGTCTACATGACCGGCGAGCACGCCCGCGGCGAGACCCTCTCGATCGCCTTCGCCGGCGAGGGCCAGCACCAGGACACCGGCTCGAAGATGGTGCACATCGCGCCGAACACGTCGTCGTCGATCGTCTCGAAGTCCGTGGCCCGCAACGGCGGGCGCTCCGCGTACCGCGGTCTCGTGCAGGTGCGCGAGGGCGCGAAGAACGCGAAGTCCAACGTGGTCTGCGACGCCCTGCTGGTGGACACGATCTCCCGCTCCGACACCTACCCCTACGTCGACATCCGCGAGGACGACGTGTCGATGGGCCACGAGGCGACCGTCTCGCGCGTGTCCGAGGAGCAGCTGTTCTACCTCATGCAGCGCGGCCTGGCCGAGGACGAGGCGATGGCGATGATCGTGCGCGGCTTCGTCGAGCCGATCGCCCGCGAGCTGCCCATGGAGTACGCGCTGGAACTGAACCGCCTCATCGAACTGCAGATGGAAGGATCCGTTGGCTGACATGTCGAAGCTGAACGAAACGATGCGCGACGCGGCCGAGGCCGCGACCTCCGCGGCGACCGCGGTCGCCGAGAAGGCCGCCGGCCTCGCCGGGACCGTGACCGAGAAGGCCAAGGACGCCCTGGGCGAGAGCGTGGGCGGGGTGCCCACCGGCGACCGCCGCGTGGCCATCCCCGGGATGGACCAGGAGGGCGAGAAGCTCGCCGACCAGGACGAGCGCACGGGCCAGACCAGGCGCGAGGCCCCCGCGGCCTCCCGCGGCGAGCGCTTCGCGTCCTACGCCGTCGCCGACTTCGCACCGCTGACCGGCAAGGAGGAGGACTTCCGGTTCACCCCGCTCAAGCGCCTGCGCGGGCTGCACACCGACGAGCTGACCGGGCCCGCCCCGGCCGTGCGCGTCGAGGCCCCCGCGGCCGTGCGCACGGAGACCGTCGGCCGCGACGACGCCCGCATCGGCTCCGCGGGCATCCCCGAGGACCGGCTGGCCGCCAACGCCTGGAGCAGCTTCCGCGAGGCCACGGTCGTGACCGTGCCCCGCGAGGCCGAGCTGGAGGGCCCCGTGCTCGTCGACGTCGAGGGGGCCGGGGACGGCGCCGCCGCCCAGCACCTCGTCATCGACGCCCAGCCCTTCTCCAAGGCCCTCGTGGTCCTGCGCCACCACGGCTCCGCCGTGCTCTCGCAGAACGTCGAGTTCCGGGTCGCCGACTCCGCGAACCTCACCGTCGTGACCCTCCAGGAGTGGGACGACGACGCCGTGCACGCCTCCGCGCAGCACGCCCGCCTGGGCCGCGGCGCCCACTTCAAGCACGTGCTCGTCTCCCTCGGCGGCGACCTCGTGCGCGTCACCCCGTCCACCCGCTTCGACGCCCCCGGCGCCTCGGTGGAGATGTACGGGCTGACCTTCGTGGACGCCGGCCAGCACCTCGAGTCCCGGCTGCTCGTGGACCACGCACAGCCGCACTGCACCTCGCGGGTGACCTACAAGTCCGCGCTGCAGGGCGAGAACGCCCACGGCGTGTGGGTCGGCGACGTCCTCATCCGCGCGGCCGCGGAGGGCACCGACACCTACGAGCTCAACCGCAACCTCATCCTCGGCGACGGGCCCCGCATGGACTCGGTGCCCAACCTCGAGATCGAGACCGGCCTGATCGCCGGCGCCGGCCACGCCTCCACCACGGGGCAGCTGGACGACGAGCACCTGTACTACCTCATGTCCCGGGGCATCCCCGAGGACGAGGCGCGCCGGCTCGTGGTCCGCGGCTTCCTCTTCGAGATCCTCCAGCAGATCGGCGTGGAGGACATCGAGGAGCGGCTGCGCGGGGCCGTCGAGGACGAGCTCGCCGCCGCCGACCACTGACCCCTCCCACCCCAGACTTTTTCGACCACAGGAGAACCATCCATGGCAACTCTCGAGATCAAGGACCTGCACGCGTCCGTCGTGCTCGACGACGAGACCACCAAGCCGATCCTCAAGGGCGTGAACCTGACCATCAAGTCCGGTGAGGTCCACGCGATCATGGGACCCAACGGCTCCGGCAAGTCCACCCTGGCCTCCACCATCGCCGGGCACCCCAAGTTCGTCGTCGACTCCGGCCAGGTCCTCCTGGACGGCGAGGACGTCCTGGAGATGTCCGTGGACGAGCGGGCCCGCGCCGGGCTCTTCCTCGCCATGCAGTACCCGGTGGAGATCCCCGGCGTGACGACCTCCAACTTCCTGCGCACCGCCAAGACCGCGATCGACGGCGAGGCCCCCTCGCTGCGCACCTGGACCAAGGACGTCAAGGCGGCCATGGAGCAGCTGAAGATCGCCCCCGAGATGATCCAGCGCAACGTCAACGAGGGCTTCTCCGGCGGTGAGAAGAAGCGCCACGAGATCCTCCAGCTCGAGCTGCTCAAGCCGAAGATCGCGCTGCTGGACGAGACCGACTCCGGTCTCGACGTCGACGCCCTCAAGGTCGTCTCCGAGGGCGTCAACCGCGCCCTCGAGACCAACGACACGGGCATCATGCTGATCACCCACTACACCCGCATCCTGCGCTACATCAAGCCGCAGTTCGTGCACGTGTTCGCCGACGGCCGCGTGGTCGACGAGGGCGGGCCCGAGCTCGCCGACCGGCTCGAGGACGAGGGCTACGACCGCTACCTGGCCGCCGCCCAGTAGTCCTCACCCGCACCCGCCCGAAAGGAGGCCAGCCATGGCCGACACCCCTGCCGAGAACGCCGTCCAGGCGCCCGCCGGCCAGCTCCCCGCGGAGGAGGTCGAGGAGGCGCTCAAGAACGTCATCGACCCCGAGCTCGGCGTGAACATCGTGGACCTCGGGCTGCTCTACGGCCACGAGTGGGCCGAGGACGGCGCCCTGGTCCTGGACATGACCCTCACCACCGCCGCCTGCCCGCTGCAGGACGTCATCGAGGAGCAGTGCGCGCAGAACCTCGACCCGCTGGTGGACGAGTGGCGCGTGAACTGGGTCTGGATGCCGCCGTGGGGTCCCGAGCGGATCACCGAGGACGGCCGCGACCAGATGCGGGCCCTGGGCTTCAACATCTGAGTCCCCTCCCGCGCCGACGGCGCCCGTGCCCACCCGCAGCGGTGGGGGCGGGCGCCGTCGTCGTCCTCCCGCCCGCGCCGGTCCCGGCGCGTCCGTCCGGGTCCGACGGCGTCATCCGTGCGCGCCGGCTGCCGCAGGTCCTACACTCCCGGCATGGGAAGTGCCCTGATCTTCGGGCTCGTCGCCTCCAGCCCCCTGGTGGTCGGCGCCCTGATCGGCGTGCGCTTCACCCTTCCCAAGCGGGTCCTGGCGATCCTGCTCTCGTTCGCCGCCGGTGCGCTCATCACGGCCCTGACCTTCGAGCTGTTCGAGGACGCCTACGAGAAGGGCGGGATCCGGCCGGCCGTGCTCGGCCTCTTCGCGGGGGCCGTGGTCTTCACCGCGCTCAGCGCGCTCCTGGACCGCTGGGCCGCTCCGGGGTCCCGGTCGAGGGAGGTCGAGAAGGAGCAGGGCAGCGTGAAGCTGGACACCGACGCCGCGGCGGAGGGGACGAGCCCCACGGCGGCGTCCACCGGGGGAGCGGCGGGCCCGGCCCTGCTCGCCGCGGTGACCCTGGACGGCGTGCCGGAGAACGTGGCCCTGGGCGTCGCCCTCAGCGAGGGCACCGGCGGGCTGGCGCTGCTCGCGGCGATCTTCGTCTCCAACCTGCCCGAGTCCCTCGTGGGGGCCTCCTCGATGCGCGAGCAGGGGATGTCCGCCGGCAGGGCGGTGGGACTGTGGGCCGTCTGCGGGGTCCTGCTCGTCGGCGCCGTGCTGCTGGGCGCCGGGCCGCTCGCCGGCAGCGCCCCCGAGACGATCTCCCTGCCGCTGGCCTTCGCCGCCGGCGCGGTCATCGCGTCCCTGGCCGACACCCTGATGCCCGAGGCCTACGAGCACGGCGGGCCGGCGGTCGCGCTGAGCACCGCCGCCGGCTTCGTGCTCTCCTTCGCCCTGTCCCTGGCCTGAGCCCTCCGTCCCCGGTTGCGTCCCGCCCGTCGGGGCGGCATGCTCGGGAAGTGAACACCGACGAGAAGCGCATCGCCCTGCTCATCGACGCCGACAACGCCCCGGCCTCGAAGATCGACGTCATCCTCGCGGAGGTCGCCCGCCACGGCGCGGCGAACGTCCGGCGGGCCTACGGCAACTGGAAGAGCCCCCACCTGCAGCAGTGGGAGGCGGTGCTGCACGCCTACGCGATCCGGCCCATCCAGCAGTTCGCCTACAGCACCGGCAAGAATGCCTCCGACATGGCCATGGTCATCGACGCGATGGACCTGCTCTACGCCGGCTCGGTGGACGGCTTCGCGATCGTCTCCAGCGACGCCGACTTCACCCCGCTGGTCATGCGGATCCTCACCGACGGGCACAAGGTCTACGGCTTCGGCCAGCGCCAGACCCCGGAGCCGTTCATCAACGCGTGCTCGCAGTTCACCTACGTCGAGAGCCTCGGCGAGCCCGCCGAGGAGTCCCCGGGCGAGACGACGGGCCCCACCCCGCAGCAGACGCTGCGCCGGGACTCCCGGCTGGTCCGGATGCTGCGCAGCGCGGTCGACGCCGCCAGCGGCGACGACGGCTGGGCCCACCTCGGCGCCGTGGGCCAGCAGATCGGCAACCAGGCCTCCTTCGACTCCCGCAACTACGGCTACCGCAAGCTCAGCGACCTCATCGAGGCCACCGGGCTCTTCGAGGTCCGCCGGGACAACGTGGCCGTGCAGGTGCGCGACCCCCGCCGCAGCTGAGCGCCGCCGGCCTCCGCTCCGGGCCGGGTTTCGGAGTACCTCCGGCGCGGGCTTGTCGCGGGGCGGGGCTCCCCCCCCGGTCCCCGGCCGGTCCGTCGCACACCCGCTCCGCCGCCCCCGGCCGCCGGCATCCTGTGCTCGGGCACACACCGGGCCCTAGACTCGGCACCAGCACCGGAGTCCCCAGGGTGCAGGCGCCCGGACCGGACGGAGCACCGTCCGGCGGCGCCGGAGCGGCTCGACCGAGGAGGAGTCCCGAGATGGAACCGTGGATGTGGATCGTGCTGGCGGTCGTCGTGCTGGCGATCGTGGTCGGACTGGCGCTCGCCTCCGGCCGCAAGCGCAAGGAGCGCGAGCGCGCCCGGGAGCGGGAGAACCAGCAGCGCGCCGCCGAGCTGCGCCGCCGCGGCGAGGAGGAGGAGCTGCGCGCCCGCGAGCAGGAGGCCGACGCCTCGGCGGCCCAGGCGGAGGCGGAGAAGGCCCGGGTCGAGGCCGACCGGCTGGCCCAGGACGCCCGGCGCCGCGCCGAGGAGGCCCAGCAGGTGCGCGGCCGGGCCGAGTCCCACCGGCGCGAGGCCGACGAGCTCGCACCGGACCACCACGACCGCGACGGCGCGGGCGGCCGGGGCGCCGCGACCGCCGGGGCCGCCTTCGCCGGGCGGGCGGGAACGGAGAACGACCGCCACGGCAGCGCCGCGGACCAGGACGGCCCCGCGGACCGGTTGCGGGACGGCTCCGACCGCACGGCCGGGGACCGCGCCGACGACTCCCGCGGGCCGGTGGACGGGCTCCGGGAGCGCACCGACGACCACGCCGGGGGCGGGGACGCCGCTCCCTGGGAGGAGAACGGCGGGCCGGGCGGCGCCGACCGTCCGCGCACCTGACGCCCTGCTCGTTCACCTGCCGGCCGCCACGGGACGACCTCGCGGTGGCGGCCGGCGCACGCCCGGCCCGAGGCGCACGCGAATGGGGCGCAACCACCACGGCCACCCCGACCTGCGCGGCCCCGGCACGCCTGACCGTCCGCCGAGTCCCCTCTGTCGCGGCATTTCCCCCGTTGCGCAACGGGGGAAATGCCGCGACAGAGGGGACTCGACGTTTGTGGTGGTGCGGGGTGGGGGACTCGGCGTGGGCGGCGTGGCTGATGTGGGGACTCGGCGTGGGCGGCGTGGCTGATGTGGGGACTCGGCGTGGGCGGCGCGGCTGATGTGGGGACTCGACGTCGCCGGTGGGCTCGGTGGGGAGTCGGCGTCGCCGGGCGGGGCCGGCGGGGTCAGAAGGCCGCAGCCGGGTTGTCCAGGTCCGCGGCACGGAAGGTGTCGCAGCGGTTGAGGTCGCCGGTCTCGTAGCCGGTGTAGAACCACACCTGGCGCTGGCGGGAGGTGCCGTGGGTGAAGGCCTCGGGGGTGACCCGCCCCTGGGTGGTCTGCTGGATCCGGTCGTCGCCGATCACCTCGGCGGCGTCCAGGGCCTGACCCAGCTGGGCCGGGGTGATCGCCTCCAGGTCCACCGCCCCCGAGGTGTCCCCGGCGGCGTGCCCGGCCCACAGGCCGGCGAGGCAGTCCGCCTGCAGCTCGACCCGCACCGCCCCGGACTCGGGGCCCTGCGGGTCCTGCTGGGCGTAGCCGAGGGTGCCGATCTGGTGTTGGATGTGGTGGCCGAACTCGTGGGCCAGCACGTACTCCTCGGCCAGCGGACCGCCCTCGGCGCCGAACTGCGCCTGCAGCTGCTCGAAGAACCCGACGTCCAGGTAGGCGGTCTCGTCGGCGGGGCAGTAGAAGGGCCCCACGGCCGAGGACGCGGCGCCGCAACCGGTGTCGGTGCGGCCCTGGAAGAGCCGCAGCCCGGGCTGGACGTACTGCTCGCCGGTGGTGGAGGGCAGGTACTCCTCCCAGAACTGGTCGAGGCTCTGGGCGGTGGCGATCATCCGGCAGTCGGTGTACCGGTTGGCGTCCTCCCCCGTGCGGCAGTGCGCGAACTCCTCCTCCGGCGAGCCCTGGGTGGTCGAGCCCTGCCCGGTGCCGCCCGTGAGCTGCTCGACCGCGTCCGGGCCGAAGAGCAGGCCGACGACGAGCAGGAGCAGGGTGCCGCCCAGGCCGCCGCCGACGGCGAGCCCGCGGCCTCCTCCACCGCTCGCGCGGCCCGGGTCGAGCTGGGAGTCGTTGCTGAACGTCATGGGGAGAGCATAAGCCGTCTGACGAACGGTCGGGGAGGGCTCAGCGGGTGCCGGCGATGCGGGGGAAGACCTTGTGCACCGCCACGGCCAGTGCCGCCGCGAGCACGCCCTTGAGCAGGTCGCCCGGCCAGAACACGAGGTCGGCGGCGACCGCCTCGCCCAGCGAGAGCCCGCCCGCGGTCAGCAGCCCCAGGACCCCGCCGAGGTGCAGCACCACGAGGCCGACGAGCGCGCCCGCCAGCAGCCGCAGCAGGTAGGCGCCGGTGCGCTCGTAGCGCGCGCTCGTGGCCCCGCCGTCGTCGTGGCGCCGGGCGGGGATCAGCCACTGGGCCGTGTACCCGGCCGCGGCCGCGGCGAACGGGAACGCGAGCACGTAGCCCGCGGACGGCCCGTCGAGCACGTCGGGCCCGCCGCGGAAGCCCTCGAAGACGGGGGCGCCGGCGAGGCCCGCGAGCACGTAGAGGCCCACGGCGGCCAGGGCGCGGGTGCCGCCCAGCACCAGGCCGGTGAGCAGCACGGCCAGGCTCTGGAGGGTCAGGGGCACGCCGGCGTCCCCGAAGGGCAGGCCGGGCAGCACGGAGACGGCGGCGGTGAGGGCTGCGAACACCGCGATGTTCACGAGGTCCTCGGCGGTCACGGAACGGCGCTGGTCGGTGCTCATGGCCCCAGCCTAGGACCTGCGCGCGTCCGTGTCCGCGTCCCGCCCGCCGGCGGGATCCCCGGAGGCCTCCTGCCCGGGGTCCTCCTGGCGGGCGGCGTCCTTCTCGGTGGCCCCGAAGCGGCCGCCGAGGGCCTGCTGATAGCGCATCCGCTGGTACTTCCAGCGCTCGGCCATCGTGGCCTTCGCCTCGACCCGGTCCTTGGGGTTGACGGGGTCGGGGCCCAGCACGGGGTCGTCGCCGACCTGGTAGCTGTCCGTCCACACCTGGATCACGGCCCAGGCCACGGCGGTGTAGGGGACGGCGAGGATCGCCCCGAAGATCCCGCCGACGAGGGTGCCCACGGTCAGGGCCAGCAGCACCATCAGGGCGTGCAGGCTGAGCGTGCGCCCCATGATGACGGGCTGGAGGATGTTGCCCTCGATCTGGTTGACCACGATGATCCACCCGACCACCGCGAGGGCGATGACCGGGCCGTTGGTGACCAGGGCGACGAGGGCGGCGATGATCCCGGCCACCGTCGCGCCGACGACGGGGATGAAGGCGGTGACGAACACGAGCACGGCCAGGGGCAGGGCCAGGGGCACGCCGACGATCATCAGGAAAGCGCCGATGAACACGGCGTCGATCAGGGCGACCAGCGCGGTGCCGCGCACGTAGCCGCCGAGGACCTGGCTGCCGCGGTCCACCGACTCCGCCAGGCGGGCCCGGCGCTCGCCGCGGAACCAGCGCAGCGTGAAGTTCCACATCTTCTCCCCGTCCTTGAGGAAGAAGAACAGGATCACGACCATCAGCACGAGGCCGGTGAGGAAGGTCGCGGCGGCGGAGAGCCCGCTGAGGGCGCTGCCCGCGAAGCTGCCGCTGGAGACGAACTCACCGGCCCGGCGCAGCGCGGCGTCGACGCTCGCGGTGTCCACCGGCAGGGGGCTGGACTGCAGCAGCCGCTGCAGCTCCGACCAGCCCTCGCCGGCCTGGGCGGCCAGGGTGTCCCACTGGTTGCGCACGGTGAGCACGATCCCGGTGATCACCCCGCCCAGCAGCAGGAGGATGCCGAGGAACGCGGTGAGGGTGGCCAGCAGGTTGGACCAGCCGCGGCGCTCGAGCCACTTCACGACCGGCCCCACCGCGGAGGCGAGGATCAGGGCGACCATCGCGGCGATGACCACGACCTTGATCCGCAGCAGGACCCACACGAGGCCGGCCACGACGGCGGCGATCAGCAGGGTCTGGGCGGCGCGGGAGCCGGCCCGCCCGAGGGAGTCGGCCCAGGGGCTCACGGCCGGGGCCAGCGACCGGGTGGCCTCCTGGAGTCCGGCGGGCTCGTCGGCCGCGTTGGAGGCGGGGACCGCCTGACCGGGGTCGGCCCGCCCCCCGAGGACCGCCTCGGCGTGCAGCGGGGCGGCGGAGGATCCGCCGGAGCGGGCGGCCGGCCGGTCCGGCCGGGAGGACGTGGGCATGGGGTCTCCTCGGGGAGGGCGGTCGGGGGCGCGCGTGCGGGCACGACGGCGTTCGCCCCAACCCTAAGGCGGCTGTCGGAGGGGTGTCCACCGGCCGCGGCGCGGCCCTGCCGCAGCTCGCGGGCGTGGTCCGCGTCATGGGCGGATCCGCGGGCCTCGGCTAGCATGGATGGGTTGCCCGCCCGGGCTCCCGCCTCCCCGCCGTCGTCCGGAAGGACCTCATCACCGTGATCACTGTCCAGAACCTCGAGCTGCGCGCCGGTGCCCGGCTGCTGATGGACGAGGTGAACTTCCGCGTGGACAGGGGGGACAAGATCGGCCTCGTCGGCCGCAACGGCGCCGGGAAGACCACGATGACCAAGGTCCTGGCGGGGGAGACCCTCCCGGCCGCCGGGTCCGTGACCCGCACCGGCACCATCGGCTACCTCCCGCAGGACCCCAAGGTCGAGGACATGGACCAGCTGGCCCGGGACCGGATCCTCTCCGCGCGCAACCTCGCCGGGGTCGTGGCCCGCCTGCGCCAGGCCGAGCAGGACATGGCCTCCGAGGACGAGGCCGTGCGCGCGAAGGCGATGCGCCGCTACGACCGGCTCGAGGCCGAGTTCCTCGCCGGCGGCGGCTACGCGGCGGAGTCCGAGGCCGCCACCATCACCTCCAACCTCGACCTGCCCGAGCGGATCCTCGGCCAGCCGCTGCGCACGCTCTCCGGCGGACAGCGCCGGCGCGTGGAGCTGGCGCGGATCCTGTTCTCCGACGCCGACATCATGCTCCTGGACGAGCCCACCAACCACCTCGACGCCGACTCGGTGGTGTGGCTGCGGGAGTTCCTGAAGAACTTCCAGGGCGGGCTGCTCGTGATCTCCCACGACGTGGAGCTCATGGAGATGGTCGTCAACAAGGTCCTCTACCTCGACGCCAACCGGTGCGTGATCGACCTGTACAACATGGGCTGGAAGAACTACCTGCTCCAGCGCGAGCAGGACGCCCACCGGCGCAAGCGCGAGTACGCCAACGCCGAGAAGAAGGCCTCCGCCCTCATGGAGCAGGCCAACAAGATGCGCGCCAAGGCCACCAAGGCGGTCGCGGCCCAGCAGATGATCAAGCGCGCGGAGCGGCTCATGCAGGGCCTCGAGGGCGAGCGCGTGCAGGACCGGGTCGCGGCCATCCGCTTCCCCAAGCCCGCCGACTGCGGCAAGACCCCGCTCACCGCCCGCGGGCTGTCGAAGTCCTACGGCTCGCTGGAGATCTTCACCGACGTCGACCTGGCGATCGACAAGGGCTCGCGCGTGGTGATCCTCGGCTTCAACGGCGCGGGCAAGACCACGCTGCTGCGCATGCTCGCAGGGGAGGCCGCCCCGGACACCGGCGAGGTCCGCCCCGGCCACGGGCTCAAGCTCGGCTACTTCGCCCAGGAGCACGACACCCTCGACCACGACCGCACGGTGCTCGAGAACATGCGCAGCGCCGCCCCGGACCTCGCGGACACCGAGGTGCGCAACATCCTCGGGTCCTTCCTCTTCCAGGGCGACGACGTCGCCAAGCCCGCCGGCGTCCTCTCCGGCGGGGAGAAGACGCGCCTGGCCCTGGCGACCCTCGTGGCCTCCTCGGCCAACGTCCTGCTCCTGGACGAGCCCACCAACAACCTGGACCCGGCCTCCCGCCAGGAGATCCTCAACGCGCTGCGCACCTACGAGGGCGCGGTCGTGCTCGTCTCCCACGACGAGGGCGCGGTCGAGGCCCTGGACCCCGAGCGCGTGGTCATCCTGCCCGACGGCACGGAGGACCTGTGGAGCCAGGAGTACCAGGACCTGATCTCGCTGGCGTGAGGACCCGGCGGCCCGGTCGGGCGAAGGAGCGGCGCGTGGAGGCCTCCCCGGAGGACCGGATCCGGGCCGGGCTGCGCCGCGGGGACCTCGACGAGGTCCGGGACCGGCTGCTGGCCCGGTCCCTGCCGGAGCAGGTCGCGCTGCTGGAGCGGCTGGCGCCCGCCGACCGGGCCGTGGTCTACCGCCTGCTCCCGCGCGGGCGCGCCTTCGAGGTCTTCACCCGGCTCGACGCCCCGCTGCAGCGGGAGCTGCTCGAGGCGCTGCAGGAGGAAGAGGTCCGCGGCGTCGTCGACGACCTCGACCCCGACGACCGCGTCCGGCTGCTCGACGAGCTGCCCGCCACGGTCGCCCGCCGGCTGCTGGCCGGGCTGACGCCCCAGGAGCAGGACGCCACGGGTCTCGTCATGGGCTACCCCTCCGGCTCCGTCGGGCGGCTGATGAGCCCGGAGCTCGTGGTGCTCGACGCGGCGGCGACCGCGGCGCAGGCCCGGGACACGGTGCGCTCGCGGCTGGAGACGGCCGAGACCGTCTACATGCTCCCGGTCGTGACCGCCGGCCGGCTCACCGGCGTGGTGGGGCTGCGCCGGCTGCTGGCCGCCGACGACGACGTGCCCGTGGCCGCCCTCGCCCGCGAGCCCGTGGCCGTCGACGCCCGCGTGCCGGCGGAGGAGGCCGCCCGGCTGTGCGCCCGGGAGAAGCTCGTGGCCCTGCCGGTCGTGGACGGGGACCGGCGGCCCGTGGGGGTCTTCACCTTCGACGACGCGCTCGACGTCCTGGAGGCGGCCGAGGACGAGGACGTCGCCCGCTCCGGCGGCGCCGAGCCGCTGGGCCGGCCCTACCTGTCCACGCCCGTGCGCGCCGTCTACCGGGCCCGCATCGTGTGGCTGCTCGTGCTGGGGGTCGGGGCGACCCTGACGGTGCGCGTGCTCGAGGCCTTCGAGGCGACCCTCGAGCAGATGGTCGTGCTCAGCGTGTTCATCCCCCTGCTCATCGGCACCGGCGGCAACACCGGCAACCAGGCCGCCACCACCGTCACCCGCGCCCTGGCCCTGGGCGACGTGCGGGTGCGCGACGGCGCCCGCGTGGCGCTGCGCGAGCTGCGCACCGGGGCCCTGCTGGGCGCCAGCCTGGGCACGGCCGGGCTGGTGGGCGTGGGGCTGCTCTACGGCTGGGACGTGGGACTGGTCATCGGCCTGACCCTGCTCGTGGTCTGCTCGCTCGCGGCGACCGTCGGCGGGCTCATGCCCGTCCTGGCGCGGGCGCTGCGGGTGGACCCCGCCGTGTTCTCCAACCCGTTCATCACGACCTTCGTCGACGCCTCCGGGCTGGTCGTCTACTTCCTCGTCGCCGCCGCGGTGCTCGGCCTGTGAGCCCCGCCCCCGCCCGCACGGCACGGGACCGCCGGGCGGGCGGGGGCCGCTCAGCGCGGGTCCCGCAGGACCACCGGCCCCGCGGCGGCGCACAGGCCGGCGGCCGCCGCCCCCGGCCGACAGGCCCGCGACCGGGTCCCCGGGCGGGGACGGCCGGGCGGGGCGGCAGGGCTCAGTCGCCGGCGGCCCGGCGCTCGAGCGCGTCCAGCAGCGCGTCCTCCTCGTCCTCGGCCGTGGGCCGGGAGCGCCGGCGCTGCGGCCGGGGCCGCATGAGCTGCTTGAGGTGCGGGGGCATGTCGTCGGCCATCTCCAGCTCGCGCAGGACCAGCTCCTCGTCCCCCTCGCCGATGTAGGTCCCGTCCTCGTCGTAGAAGCGCGCGAGCCGTCGCTCCACCTCGGCCGCGTACTGCCGGTCCCACTCGTCGTTGCGGACCTGCTGGCGGGCCGCCCAGCCGTAGGCGACGAAGAACAGGGCGGCGAACGCGTACCACTGCAGGGAGTAGGACAGGTGCGGCCCCGAGTCGACCTCCGGGGCCGGGGCCGGGGCCGGTGCCGTGGCGGGGGACGGCTGCTCGGAGCGGACCTCGCCGTAGGCGGCGGTGCCGATCGCGTACCCCCACCGGTCCCGGAGCTCGTCCAGGTCCACGGAGGCGATCTGGCCCTCCGGGGCCCCGCGGTCCACGGCGGGCTCGCCCGGCTGGAGCCGGGCCTCGACGACGACCTCGCCGGCGGGCGGGGCGGGCACCTCGTCCGGCATCCCGTTGGCGGCCTCGCCCGTGGGCACCCAGCCGCGGTCCAGCACGACCGTCGCGCCGCCGGTGGTGCGGAAGGGCACGAGCACCTCGTAGCCCACGCGCCCGTCCTGGGGGCGGTTGCGCACGAGCACCTGGTCCTCGGGCAGGTAGCGTCCGGTCAGCCGCACGGGGTGCCAGGTCAGGGACGGGTCGGCGCGCGCGAACGGGGCCGCGGCCGCCGACCCCTCGAGCGGCTCGGCGTCGTAGTTGCGCTCGATCTTGGCGTTCTCGCCGGTGAGGTGGTCGTTGCGGTCCATCTGCCAGCCGGCGAGGTGGACCGAGACGGCCGCGGCGGCGCAGGCGAGCAGGAACCACCCGATCCAGCGGCCGCTGAGCAGGAAGCGGTAGCGGCCCATCTCAGGCGTTCTCCGCCGGTGCCCCGCCGGCCGCGTCCGGGCCGGTCATGGGCACGGTGTCCTTCCAGAAGCCGCGGGCGCGCAGGAACTGCTCGAGGTGCTCGCGGTGGTCGGGGCAGGCCAGCCAGGTCTTGCGCCGCTCGGGGGTGTGCACGCGCGGGTTGTTCCAGCGGATCCGCCACGCGGCCGCCTCCCGGCAGCCCTTGCGCGAGCACTGCGGGGCGTCGGGTCCCGCGGGGGTGTTCTCCCGGTCCCGCGGCGTCAGCGATCCCAGCAGGTCGAACTCCACGGCGGTCGTGCTCCTCAACAGTGCGGCGGGCGCGGCGGGCGGCTCAGGCGGCGCCGCGGGAACGGTCGTCCCCGACAGTAGCCGAGGAACCCTGGCCCCCGCTGGGAGCCGGCCCGGGCCCGGAGCGGCCCGGGCCGGGTCCTCCGGCGGCGGGCTCCGCGGGCTCCTTCGGGTCGCCGTGCCCGGCGACGAACTCGCCCTCGATGACCTGCTCGACCGCCGCCGGTGCCGGGCGCGGCGCCTCCGGGGCGGCGGTGAGCGCGGGGGCCGCGGGCGGCTCGTAGTAGTGGCTGGTGCGCGCGGAGCGGTCGGCGCCGCGGTTGGCCAGCAGCACCGCCATCCAGGGCAGGACCGCCACCCCGGCGATCGCCACGCCCCGCACCCACAGGTTGTCGACGAGCACGAACACGATCAGGCACACGACGCGCAGCCCCATCTGGATGCCGTAGACCTTCATCCGGTGGCCCATGTCCTGGGTGTGCGGTGCCGCGGTCGTCGTGATGGAGTGGACGTCCTCGCCCCCGGCCTCGCCGGTGGTCAGATAGCGCTTGCTCATGGCCCTCCCGAATCAGACGCCCCATTCTCGCACCCGGCACCGACATC
Source organism: Kocuria flava (assembly GCF_001482365.1). Lineage (NCBI taxonomy): Bacteria > Bacillati > Actinomycetota > Actinomycetes > Micrococcales > Micrococcaceae > Kocuria > Kocuria flava. Next base: position 2,205,287 of record NZ_CP013254.1, read on the forward strand.
GCGCTCCCCGCCGGGCCCCCGGACCGGACCGGTCCCGGCGCCGGACGGTGCCCCGCGCACGCTACCGGCCGGTTCCCGGGCCTGCCGATACGATGGGACCCGTTCCCGCCCGCCGGCGCGCCCGTGCCGCGGGCAGCACCCGCGCCTCCCGACCGAAAGGCCCCACCTCCCATGGCAGACCAGCAGACCGGCCCGTCCCCGCGCACCGTCCTCGTCACCGGCGGCAACCGGGGCATCGGACGGGCCATCGCGCAGGCCTTCAAGGACGCCGGGGACAACGTGGCCGTCACCCACCGCTCCGGCGAGGCCCCCGAGGGCTTCCTCGCCGTGCAGGCCGACGTCACCGACGCCGCGTCGATCGACGCCGCCTTCAAGGCCGTCGAGGCCGAGTTCGGCCCGGTCGAGGTCGTCGTGGCCAACGCGGGCATCACCCGCGACACCCTGCTGCTGCGGATGAAGGAGCAGGACTTCCAGGACGTCGTGGACACCAACCTCACCGGTGCGTTCCGCGTCGTCCAGCGCGCGGCCAAGGGCTTCATGCGCCTGAAGCGCGGCCGCGTGGTGCTGATCTCCTCGGTGGTCGGCCTCTACGGCTCGCCCGGCCAGGTCAACTACGCCGCCTCGAAGGCCGGGCTCGTCGGCATGGCCCGCTCCATCACCCGCGAGCTGGGCGGGCGCAACGTGACCGCCAACGTCGTCGCCCCCGGGTTCATCAACACCGAGATGACGGCGGCCCTGCCGGAGGACACCCAGAGGGACTACCTCGCGTCCATCCCGGCCGGCCGCTTCGCCGAGCCCGAGGAGGTCGCCGCGGTCGTGCGCTGGATCGCCTCGGACGAGGCGAAGTACATCTCCGGGGCCGTCATCCCCGTCGACGGCGGCCTCGGCATGGGCCACTGAGCCCGGCCCCCACGATCCCCGCACGTTCCACCGAAGGAGCACCATGAGTTCACTCGCAGGCAAGACCGCGGTCGTCACCGGGTCCTCGCGCGGCGTCGGCGCCGACACCGCCAGGCTGCTGGCCGCCCAGGGCGCCAACGTCGTCGTCAACTACCGGCAGAAGGCCCCGCGCGCCACCAAGGTCGTCAAGGAGATCGAGGCCGCCGGCGGGCACGCGATCGCCGTGCAGGCCGACATGACCGAGCCCTCCGACGTCCGCCGCCTGTTCGCCGAGGCCGTCGAGGCCTTCGGCGGGGTCGACGTCCTCGTCCTCAACGCCTCCGGCGGGATGGAGACCGACCTGGGGGAGGACTACGCCCTGAAGCTCAACCGCGACGCCCAGGACGACACCCTCACCGCCGCCCTGGAGCACCTGCCCGAGGGCGGGCGCGTGGTCTTCGTGACCAGCCACCAGGCGCACTTCATCAACGACGTCGAGACCATGCCGGAGTACGTGGAGGTCGCGAGGTCCAAGCGCGCGGGCGAGGACACCCTCACGGCCCGCATCCCCGAGCTGTCCGCGAAGGGCATCACCTTCGTGGTGGTCTCCGGGGACATGATCGAGGGCACCGTCACCGCGACCCTGCTCAACCGTGCCCGCCCCGGCGCCCTCGAGCAGCGCCGCGAGGCCGCCGGCAGGCTCTACTCCGTGCACGAGTTCGCCGAGGAGATCGCGCGGATGGTCACCGCCGACGTCCCCACGGGGCACGTCGAGCTCGTGGGCGGGGCCGAGGACTTCCTCGCCCAGGCCGGCGGCCGCTAGCACCCACGCCGCCGGGGCCGGAACGGCGCGCCCGGGGCTCAGCCGCCGGGCGCGCCGGCGTCCTCGATGCTGACCATCCAGTGCATCCCGAACCGGTCGGTGCACATCCCGAACAGCCCGCCCCACGGGGGCCGCTCCAGCGGCATGGTCACCGCCCCGCCGTCGCTGAGCCGCTCCCACCAGCCGCGCAGCAGCGCCTCGTCGTCGCCGCCCACCGAGAGGGAGACGTTGTCCCCGGGGGTGAGGTCCACGGCCCCCGGGGTGTCGGAGGCCATGAGCACGAGGCCGTGCTCGGTGGTCAGCGACGCGTGCATGACCTTCTGCGCCTCGGCGGGGTCCTCGCTCGCGCCGTACTCGGCGAAGCGGCTGATCGTCAGCTCCCCGCCGAACACGGAGCGGTAGTACGTCATCGCCTCCTCGGCGGTGTCGCGGAAGGTGAGGTAGGGGTTCAGCTGCACGGCCACGTCGGGTCCTCCGTCTCGTCCGGTCCTCGCCCCTCCCATCCTGGTACCGCGGCGGGCTCCGGGGAAGCCCGCGCGGGGCGCCGGCCGGTCCGTGACGGAGGGGCCGGCAGCCCGTCCCGGGGCCGTGCCGGGCGGGGCCCCGCGGCGTACGCTGGGCCCATGAGCAGAGTGCAGTACTACGTGGCGGCCAGCGCCGACGGGTACATCGCCGACCGGGAGAACCACCTCGACTGGCTGCTGCAGTACGGCTTCGAGGCCTACCAGGACCACTACGACGCGTTCCTCGCCGAGGTCGGCGCCCTGGCCATGGGGGCGAGCACCTACGAGTTCGTCCTCGGCCAGGAGGAGGCGTGGGCCTACGGGGACCTGCCCACGTGGGTGTTCACCCACCGGGAGCTCCCGCGCGTGCCCGGGGCGGACCTGCGCTTCACGGCCGGGGACGTCGCCGTGCAGCTGGGGGCGATGCTCGACTCCGCCGGCGGGCGCAACCTCTGGGTCGTGGGCGGGGGCCGGCTGGCGGCCCAGTTCGCCGACACCGACCTGCTCGACGAGCTGTGGCTGACGGCGATGCCGATCGTGCTCGGCGCCGGCCACCCCGTGCTGCCCACCGCCCGGCACAAGGACCTGCGGCTGCAGCGCACCACGCACTTCGAGGGCGGGGCCGTGGAGCTGCGCTACGCCCTGCAGCCGGGCCGGCAGGTCTGGCCGGAGTGATCCGGCGCGCCGGGACGGCCGGGGCCGCTCACAGGTCGGCGAAGAAGCGCACCGCGTCGAGGTTGGGGATGTTCAGCTGCGCGTCGGCGGCGGCGCGCAGGGCCGGCTTCGCGTTGTAGGCCACGCCCAGTCCCGCGGCGGCGAGCATGTCGAGGTCGTTGGCGCCGTCGCCCACGGCCACGACGTCGGCGGGCTCCACGTCCAGCTCCTCGGCCCACCGGCGCAGGGAGCGCTCCTTGGCGGCGCGGTCCACGACCTCACCGACCACGCGGCCGGTCAGCCGCCCGCCGGAGACCTCGAGGGTGTTGGCCGTGTGCCGGGTCAGCTCCAGCTGCCGGGCCAGCGGGTCGAGGACCTCCAGGAACCCGCCGGAGACCGCGGCCACGCCGTGGCCCTCCCGCAGGAACGCCTTCACGAGCACCGCCGCCCCGGGGGAGAGGCGCACCGCGGCGGCGACGTCCTCCAGCACCGAGACCGGCAGCCCCTCGAGCGCGCGCACCCGGGCGTGCAGGGACTCGGCGAAGTCGAGCTCCCCGCGCATGGCCGCCTCGGTGACCTCGGCGACCTCCGCCTCCCGGCCGGCGTGGGCGGCGAGCAGCTCGATCACCTCCTGCTGGATCAGCGTCGAGTCGACGTCGAGGACCAGCAGCTTGCGCCGGTCGGGGTCGAACAGGCGGGTGGGGACGACGTTGACGTCCACCCCGGGCATGAGCTGGGCGAGGGGGTCGGGGCGCAGCGCGGCGAGCAGGCCGCGGGCGTCCCCGCCGCGCAGCAGGGCGGTGAACGCGTTGTAGCCGGGCACCTGCGCGTCCGGGCCGGCGGAGCCGGAGCCGGTGACGCGCACGGCCGAGAACCGCTCGACCTCGGCCCCGGCGTCCTGCACCATCGCGAGGATGCGCTCCCGCGCCTCCGGGTCCGGATGCTGGGCGAACGCGATCACGGCGAGGTCGGTGGTCATGGGCCCCAGTGTATCCACCGCGCGCCCCGGGCCCGCCCGGGACGCCACGCCCCGGGAGGGCCCGGGGCGTGTCCTAGAGTGGCGGGTATGAGTGCTGTGGTGGAGATGGCGGACGTCAGCGTGGTCCGCGGGCGCAAGACGCTGCTGGACGCGGTGGACTGGGTGGTCCGCGAGGGGGAGCGGTGGGTCGTGCTCGGCCCCAACGGCGCCGGCAAGACGACGCTGCTGTCGATCGCGGCGGCCCGGCTGCACCCCACCCGCGGGATGGTGGACATCCTCGACGAGATCCTCGGCGCCGTCGACGTCTTCGAGCTGCGCCCCCGGATCGGGCTGAGCTCGACGGTGCTGGCCGCCCAGATCCCCGCGTCGGAGACCGTGCGCGACTGCGTGGTCACCGCCGCCTACGGGGTGACCGGGCGCTGGACGGAGCGCTACGACGCCGACGACGACGCCCGGGCGCAGGAGCTCATGGCCGCCTGGGGCATCGACCACCTGGCGGAGCGCCGCTTCGGCACCCTCTCCGAGGGCGAGCGCAAGCGCGTGCTGGTCGCCCGGGCGCTGATGACCGACCCGGAGCTGCTGCTGCTCGACGAGCCGGCCGCGGGCCTGGACGTCGGCGGCCGCGAGGACCTCGTGGCCCGCCTGGACGAGCTCGCCCGGGACGGGAGCGCCCCGGCGGTGGTCATGGTCACCCACCACCTCGAGGAGGTCCCCGACGCGTTCACCCACGCCCTGCTGCTGCGGGAGGGCCGCGTGGTCGCCGCCGGGCCGGTCGAGCAGGTGATCACCCAGCGCAACCTCTCCGAGACCTTCGGGGTGGCGCTGAAGCTCGTGCGCGTCGGCAACCGCTACGCCGCCTTCGCCCGGACCTGACGGCCGTGCTGACGCAGACGGCCGGTGGCCTCGGCGAGCTCGCCGCGGCCTTCCCGTTCGAGTGGTGGCAGGCCGCGCTCATCCTGGTCGCCGGGGTGTGGGCGGGGCTGATCAACACCATCGTGGGCTCCGGCACCCTGGTGACCTTCCCCGTGCTCGTGGCCATGGGCGTCCCTCCCGTGACGGCGACGATGTCCAACGCCATGGGCCTGATCGCCGGCAACCTCACCGGCGCCTGGCACTACCGCGCCGAGCTGCGCGGGGTGGAGCGCACGCTGCTCAAGCTGCTGCCCTGCTCGGTCGCCGGCGGCGTGGTCGGTGCCGCGCTGCTGCTGCACCTGCCCGAGTCCGTCTTCGGCTACGCCGCGCCGGTGCTCGTCGTCGTCGCCCTCCTGTTCGTGGTGTTCCAGCCGCGCCTGCAGGCGGTCGTGCGCCGGCGCAAGGACGCCCAGGCGCAGGCGGCCGCGGAGGCCGCCCGCGCCCGCGGCGAGACCCCCCGCCCGCTGGACCCGGACCGCTCCGCCCAGCCCGCGGCCCTCTACGTCCTCGTCACCCTGGCCGGGGTCTACGGCGGGTACTTCGTGGCGGCCCAGGGCGTGCTGCTGCTCGGGATCCTCGGGGTCTTCCTCCTCGCGTCCCTGCAGGCGGCCAACGCCGTGAAGGTCGTGCTCGTGGCGGTGGTCAACATCGTCGCCGCCGTCTCCTACATCCTCTTCGCCCCCGAGCGCATCGACTGGTGGGTCGTGGCCCTGATCGCGCTCAGCTCCTCCGCCGGGTCCTGGGCCGGGGCCAAGATCGGGCGCCGGCTCTCCCCGGTGGCGCTGCGCACCGTCATCGTGCTGCTGGGCCTCGTGGCCCTGGTGGCCCTCGTCGCCCGCCTGCTGTGACCGCCCGACCCGAGTCCCCGACCCCCGGAGCCCCCGTGACCGATCTGCCCCAGCCCGTGCGCCTCGACACCGCCGAGGACCCCCGCGTGGACGACTACGCCCGGCTCACCGACGTGCGGCTGCGCCGGCGGATCGAGCCGGAGCGGGGGATGTACATCGCCGAGTCCTCCAAGGTCCTGCGCCGGGCCCTGGCCGCCGGGCACCGCCCCCGCTCCTTCTTCATGGCCGAGAAGTGGCTGGCCGAGATGGCCGACGTGCTGGCCGCCCACCCGGACGTGCCCCTGTACGTGGGCCCGGACGCCGTCCTGGAGCAGATCACCGGCTTCCACCTCCACCGCGGGGCGCTCGCGGCCATGCAACGGCCCGAGCCGGTGGACCTCGACCGGCTGCTGGCCGGCGCGCGGCGGGTGGCGATCCTCGAGGACGTCGTGGACCACACCAACGTGGGGGCGGTCTTCCGCTCCGCCGCCGCCCTCGGGGTGGACGCCGTGCTCGTCACCCCCCGCTGCGCCGACCCCCTCTACCGCCGGGCCGTCCGCGTGTCGATGGGCACCGTCTTCCAGGTGCCGTGGGCCCGGCTCGAGCACTGGACGGGCGACCTCCAGCGGGTCAAGGACGCCGGCTTCACCACCGCGGCGCTGGCGCTGAGCGAGGACTCCGTCCCGCTCGACGAGCTCGCCGCGCGCCGCGACGAGAAGCTCGCCCTGGTCCTGGGCACCGAGGGGGACGGGCTGAGCGCGGCGGCCGTCCACCACGCCGACCTCGTGGTGCGCATCCCGATGTCCCACGGCGTGGACTCCCTCAACGTCGCGGCCGCCTCGGCGGTGGCCTTCTGGGAGACCCGCCCGCGGTCGTAACGATCCGGGCGTCGATCCCGCCCCCACCAGGGATCTTCCCGCTCGCGAACGGTAGGATCGGGGTGTCCGCACGTCCCGGTCCGAGGACCGCGGCACCCGCCGGGCGGCCGGGCGCGGACGAGCGGGAAGGTGCGTCATGAAGAAGCTGATCTCGTGGCTGGCGGCACTGGTGCTGGCCACGGGCCTGGGACTGGTCGTCCCGGCCGGCGCGAACGCCGCGGCTCCCTACTGCGGCATCCGGTGGGGCTCCGGCCCGAAGCTCGCGGTGGAGGGCCCGGGCGGGGACACCCACGTCACGAACGTCAGGGCGGGCCGGCACGCGTGCTTCGACCGCCTGGTCGTGGACATGGACGCACCCTCGGACGGGTACGTCGTGCGCTACGTCGACGAGTACACGGGCGTCGCCGGGGCGCACCCGATCGTCCTGCGCGGGGGCGCGGACCTGTCGGTCGTCGCCTTCGCCGCGGCCTACGAGGAGGACGGCCACGGCGGGATCCGGGGCACCTACGCGTTCGACGACCCGCAGGAGCTCGTGGACGTCACGGGCTTCCGGACCTTCCGGCAGGTCGCCTGGGGCGGCAGCTTCGAGGCCCGCACGAGCCTGGGCCTGGGCGTGCGCGCCCGGCTGCCGTTCCGCGCGTTCCTGCTCGACGGCCCGGGCGAGGGCTCCCGCCTCGTCGTCGACGTCGCCCACCGCTGGTGACCCGGGCGGGGACGCGGGCGGACGGTCCGGGACGGCCGGCGGCACGGTCCCGCAGGGCCCGGCGGACGCCGGGCCCTGCGGCGGCGGGGCGCACGTGACCTGCGGCCCGTTCTCCGGTACGCTGGAGCGCTGGTGCCCGACGCCCCCGCCCTCCTCCCCGGACCGCGGGACCGCACGACGACGCGCCACCCACCGAGCGAAGCCGTGCCTGGCAAAATCCAGGCACCGACAGAAGGTACGAAACCCATGAAGACCGACATCCACCCGGACTACCACCCGGTGCTCTTCCGCGACCTCGCCTCCGGCAAGGTCATCCTCACCCGTTCCACCGCCACCTCGGAGAAGACCGAGACCTGGGAGGACGGCAACGAGTACCCGATCATCGAGGTGGAGATCTCCTCGGAGTCCCACCCGTTCTACACCGGCAAGCAGCGCATCATGGACTCCGCCGGCCGCGTGGAGCGCTTCAACGCCCGCTTCAAGAACTTCGGCAAGTCGAACGGCTGAGCAGCCGCCGCACTCCGTCGAGCCCGGACCGGATCGGTCCGGGCCCGACGCGTCCCCGGGACCCGTTCCCGGCAGCCCCCCGCCCCGGCCCGCCGTGCGGGACCGCCGTTCCCGCGGGGCCGCACGGCGGACCCGGTCCGGCCGGGCGTAGGCTGGTCCGGGACCCCGGCGGCGGAGCAGGAGGAGCACGGATGGTGCAGCAGCGGCGGCACGGCGAGTACAAGGTCACGGGCGGCAAGCTCGTGGTCGCGGACCTGTCCGTGGTGGACGGGCGGCTGGCGGAGGTCTCCGTCAACGGCGACTTCTTCCTCGAGCCCGACGAGGCGCTCGAGGACATCAACGCCGCCCTGACCGGACTGCCCGAGGACGCCGCCCACGCGCAGATCGCGGCGGCGGTGCGCGAGGGGCTGGACCCGTCCGTGGTGCTGCTCGGGTTCTCCCCGGAGGCCGTCGCCACCGCCGTCCGGCGCGCCCTGGCCCGGGCCACCACGTGGGAGGACCACGAGTGGGAGGTGATCCCGCCGGTGGTGCGCCCCACCCTCGAGAACCTCGCCCTCGACGAGGTGCTGGCCCGCGAGGTCGGCGCCGGCCGGCGCCGGCCCGCCCTGCGCCTGTGGGACTGGACGGAGCCGTCCGTGGTGATCGGCTCGTTCCAGTCGCTGCGCAACGAGGTGGATCCGGAGGGCGCCGCCCGCCACGGGATCTCCGTGGTCCGCCGCGTCTCCGGCGGCGGGGCGATGTTCATGGAGGCGGGCAACTGCATCACCTACTCCCTGTACCTGCCGCAGACGCTCGTGGACGGGCTCAGCTACGCGGACTCCTACCCGTTCCTCGACCGGTGGGTCATGCAGGCCTTCCAGGAGATGGGCCTCGAGGCGTTCTACGTCCCGCTCAACGACATCGCCACCGAGCACGGCAAGATCGGCGGCGCCGCGCAGAAGCGCTTCGCCGGCGGCGGGATGGTCCACCACGTGACCATGAGCTACGACATCGACGCCGAGAAGATGACCGAGGTGCTGCGAATCGGCCGCGAGAAGCTCTCCGACAAGGGCCACCGCTCCGCCCGCAAGCGGGTGGACCCGCTGCGGCGCCAGACCGGAATGGCCCGCGCCGACGTCGTCGCCAAGCTCGTGGAGGTCTTCACCGCCCGGCACGCGGCCGTGCCCGGTGCGGTGAGCGAGGCCGAGCTGGCCGCGGCCCGGGAGCTGGTGGCCGCCAAGTTCGCCACCCCGGAGTGGACCGCCCGCGTGCCCTGAGCCCGCTCCCGCCGCGCGGACCCCGGTGAAGCGGCCGCGCGCCGCGCCGCCGCCGCGGTGCCGGGGCCCGCGGGTCCGGGGGCGTTCCCGGGGCGGCGGGCTAGCATGGGCCGTCGCCCGTTGCCCGTGCCGAGACCCGGAGGCCCGCCATGACCGTCCCCGACCCCCGCGACGCGCACCGCTCCCCGGGCGCCGCGGACCGTGCGCCAGCGGACGGCCCCGCCGGCGCCCCGCCCGGACCCGCCGGCGGCCTCCCCGTGCGACCGGACCGTCCCCGCCCGCACGAGCCGGCCCCCGCGCCCCGCGGCGGCGGGCTGCGCCGGGCGCTGCTCGTCCTGCTCGCGCTGGTGCTCGTGCTCGCCCTCGCCGCCGGGGCCTTCGCGTGGCTGCTGGGCCGGACCTTCGACGAGCGGCGGCAGACCACGGACGCCGCCTTCCCCGCGGAGTCGGTGCGCCCGGCCGCCGGCTCGGCCCGGGACCGGGGCACCACCGTGCTGGTGCTGGGCGCGGACCAGCGCCCGGCGGGCCAGGAGGACCCCGGGGTGACGGGGGAGCGGGCGGACTCGATCATGCTGCTGCACGTGCCCGAGGAGGGCGGGGAGGTCTTCGTGATGTCCCTGCTGCGCGACACGTGGGTGAGCGTGCCGGGGGTCGGGGAGGCGAAGCTCAACGCGGCCCTGGACGCCGGCGGGCTGCCGCTGGTGGTGCGCACGGTCGAGGACCTCGTGGGCGTGCGCGTGGACGAGGTCGCGGAGGTCGACTTCGAGGGCTTCGCCGCCCTCACCGACGCCGTGGGCGGGGTGACCGTGGACGTGCCCCAGGACTTCGTCTCCAACGAGGGGATGGTCTTCGAGCAGGGCCCCGAGCACATGGACGGGCGGCGGGCCCTGGAGTTCGTGCGCGAGCGCAAGGCCTTCGCCGAGGGCGACTACGCGCGCGTGGTCAACCAGCGCACCTACGTGGCGGCGCTGCTGGACCGGCTGACCAGCCCCGCGGTGCTGCTCAACCCGCTGCGCCTGCACGCGGTCGTCCACGACTTCTCCCCGTACCTGCTGGTCTCCGAGGGCCTCGACGCCGGGATGCTCGCCGGCCTCGCCCCGGAGCTCGTGGGCGTCTCCGGGCAGGACGTGCGGATGTTCACCGCCCCCACGCTGGGCATCGGCACGTCCCCCGACGGGCAGTCGGTGGTGCTGCCGGACCTCGCGGCCACCGCGCGGATCGGGGACGCCGTGGCCGCCGGGGAGCTCGGGGACCTTGTTGCTACGCTGGAGGACGAAGCCCCCTAGGCCGCCCGCGCCCCCCCCACGCGGGACCGGCACCTCCTCGACCGCCCGTCCCGGCCCCCGCCCGGGACGGCGCCTCGTGACCCCCCCCAGGGAGAGCCATGCCGCACCTGCCCCGGCGGCCCGCCGCCCGCTACGAGGCCCGGCTGGCCCGCGCCCTCGCCGGCCGCACCGACCCCCGCCGCGCGCGGCGCCTGGCCGAGGAGGCCCTGGACCGGGGCCGGCCCGAGGACGCCGGGCACCTGCTGGCGCTGCTGCCGCCCGGGCTGCCCGGGCTGGCCGGCACGAAGGCCCGCCACGACCGCGAGCTGGGCCGGCTCACCGAGTCCGTGGTCGGGCTGCGCCGGGCGGTGGCCTCCGGGCGCGCCGGCGCGGCCGAGCGCCGGCAGCTGCACCGGCACGAGGACGAGCTGCGGCTGCTCTCCGGGCTGCGCCCGGTCCTGCCCGCCGCCGTGGGCCCTCGGCCCGAGCCGGGCACCGTGCTGCACGTGCGGGCCGCGGCCGCACCGGCCCCGCCGGCGACCTCCGACCGCACCCACGCGGTGCTCGCCGAGGCCGCCGCACAGGGCCGGCGCGTGGTGCGCGCCACCGGGGGGCGGCGCGGGTCCGGCCCCGAGCTCGCCGACGGCGTGGCCCACCACCGGCTGGGCCCCTCCCGCCCGGCGCCGACCGCCTCCGGGCGGCTCCAGCAGCAGGCGCAGGCCCTGCTCGACCTGGCCCTGGACGTGCGCCCGGCCGTGCTCCACGCGGAGGGCGGCCACGCGGACGCGCTCGTGGTGCGGGCCGTCGCCGAGGCCCTCGGCCTGCCGTGGGTGCACCAGCAGATCGGCTGCCCCGCGGCCCGCTGGGCGGCGCGGCGCCCCGCGGCGGCCGCCGGCAGCGAGGTGCACCGGCTGCTGGCCGCCCGGCAGACCGAGTCCCTGCTCGCCGCCGACCGGGCCCTCGTGGCCGACCGGGCGGCGGCCCGGCGCCTGGAGGAGCTGCGCCCCGGCCCGGCCGTGCGGACCGTGCCCGTGCCCCTGGACCCGGCGAGCCTGGGGGCCCCGCGCCCGGCGGCCGAGGCCCGCCGGGCGGTGGGGCTGCCCGCGGCCGTCCCGGTCCTGGGCGCCGTGGCCGGGCCGGGGGAGTCCGACGGGGTCGGGGACCTCCTGCGCGCGGCGGCGCTCGTGGCCGCCGGCGCCCCGCAGCTGCTCGTCGTCGTCCTCGCGGACGGACCCGGCGAGCGGGCCCGCCTGGAGGCCCGGGCCGCCGCGCACGGCGTGCTCGACCGGCTGCGCGTGGTCGCGGGGGCCGCACCGGAGCGCCGGCTGCTGGTGCTGCGGGCCGTCGACGTGCTCGTCGCGCCCCTGCGGGCCCCGGCCACCGGCCCGGAGCCGCCCGGCGTCGCCGAGGCCCTCGCGGCCGGCACCCCGGTGGTCGCCTCGCGCCTGTCCGCGCTGGCCGAGCTGGTCGCCGACGGGATCACCGGGATGCTCACCCCCGCGGGGGACCCCGCGACCCTGGCCACGGTGCTGGGGATGCTGCTGGGGTCCCCGGCCGTGCGGCGCTGCCTCGGGGACGAGGCCCGCCGCCGGGCGCTCGCCGAGCGCGGGCCCGCCGCCGTGGCCGCGGCGCTCACCGCGGCCTGGGACGAGCTCGCCGCCCCGGCCCCCGCCCGCGGGGCGACGGCCTGAGCCCCCGACGGCTCAGGAGAGCTCGATCGCGGCGGCCACCCGGTCGCGGATCGCGATGAACTCCGGGGCCGACTTCATCTCCGCACCCACGTCCGGGCCCAGGACGGAGGCGAGGTCCACCGGCTCGTCCAGGACCACCCGGCCCGGGCGCGGGCTCATCACCAGCACCCGGTCGCCCAGGAACACGGCCTCCTCGACGCTGTGGGTGATGAAGAACACCGTCTGGCGCCGGCGGCGCTGGATGCGCAGCAGGTCGGCCTGCAGGCGCTCGCGGGTCAGGGCGTCGAGGGCCCCGAACGGCTCGTCCATGAGCACGACCTCGGGCTGGTTGGCCAGCACCCGGGCGATCTGGGCCCGCTGCTGCATGCCCCCGGAGAGCTCGTAGGGCTTCGCGTCCCCGAAGCGCTCGAGGCCCACCATCCCCAGCAGCTCCTCGGCCCGCTCGCGCCGCCGCGGCCGGGACACGCCCCGGAACCGGGGCCCCAGCTCGACGTTGCCGCGCACCGTCAGCCACGGGTAGAGGCTGGGCTGCTGGAAGACCACCCCGCGGTGGTGGGAGGGCCCGGTGATCGCCTCTTCGCCGTAGCGGGCGGTGCCGGCCGAGGGGCGCAGGAAGCCCGCGAGCACCCGCAGGAGCGTGGTCTTGCCGCAGCCGGACGGGCCGACCACGCACACGAACTGCCCGCCGGGGATGCGCAGGCTGGTCGGTGCGACCGCGTGGACGACGTCCCCGGCGTCCGTGACGTAGTGGTGGCCGACCCCGTCGAGGACGAGGTCGCGGGTGCCGGACCGGAGGGCGGCCCCGGGCTCCTCGGCGCGGCTCATCGGGCGGCCACCTCCTCGATCGCCTCGGCGTAGGGCATCTGCCGGTAGGTGGCCGGGGGCGCGGTGCCGTCCGTCTCGCGGGCCTCGACGAGGAAGGCGGCGGTGTCCACCAGCACGTCCCCGAGGGCCCCGCCGAAGAACTCCGGACCGGCCTGCTCCCGCGCGTCGGGGTAGCGCAGGCCCCGGATCTGCTCCCGGGCGGCGTCGGGGGAGACGCCCAGCTGCACCGCCACGGACTCCACGGCCCCGGACTCGCCGGCGGCCAGCGCCCGGGCCGCCTCGTCCTGGGCCACGGTCCACATCCGCACGAAGTCCTCGTTGTCCTCGACGAACCCGGCGGTGGCGGCGGCCATGTCGAAGGTCGGGTGCCCGGCCTCGGCGGTCTCGGCGCTGGTGAGCACGACCGTCCCGGTGCGGCGCAGCTCCGGGAGGGTCGGGGCCCACACCCACGCGGCGTCGATCTCCCCGCGCTGCCAGGCGGCGGCCATCTTGTCCGGGGAGAGGTTGACCAGCTCGACCTCGTCCTCGATCCCGGCCTCCCGCAGCGCGGAGAGCGTCGAGTAGTGGGCGGTGGAGCCGAACGGTGTGGCGATCCGCCGGCCGGCGAGCTCGCGCACCGAGCGCACGTCCGCGTCGCGGACCACCAGGGACTCCGCGGAGCCGATGACGTCGGTCAGCCACAGCACGCGCAGGTCGATGTCCAGCGGCGGGGAGACCGCCTTGACCGCCGGGCTGGAGCCGATCAGCCCCAGGTCCACGGAGCCGGCGCCGAAGGCCTGGACCACGTCCCCGCCGGAGTCGAACTTCGACCACGTGATCTCGGCGTTGGGCATGCAGGCCTCGAGCACGCGCCGGTCCTTGACGACCAGGTCGCCGTTGGGGATCGCCTGCCAGGCGATGCGGGCGGTGGTGGTGATCGACGGGTCGGGCTCGACGGGGCAGCGCGCCTCCGGCTGCACGGCGTCGGGGTGGACGGTGCGCCCGGACTCGACGCAGCCGGCGGCGAGCACGGCCACGGCGGCGGCCAGGGCCAGCGCCCGCGTGCGGGATCTCGTCATGGTCAGGCCTTTCCCTGCCACGGGACCAGGACGTGCCCGAGCCGGACGATGAGGGCGTCCAGGGCCACGGCCACGAGGCCGATCGTGATGATGCAGGCGATGGTGAGGGGCGTGTTGAGCTGGGTGCCGGAGAGGTAGGCCAGCCCGCCGATGCCGGGGATGCCGTTGTTGAGCTCCGCGGCCACGACCGTGGTCCAGGCGAAGCCGGCGGCCAGCCGCACGCCCGAGAGGATGCTCGGCAGCGAGGAGGGCAGCACGACCTGGGTCGCCACCTGCATCCGGGACGCGCCCAGGGACAGGGCGGCGTTGGTGCGGTCCGCGGACACGCCCCGCACCCCCTGCACGGTGGCGATGACGATCGGGGGGAAGGCGGCGAGGAACAGCAGGACGTTCTTCGAGGCGTCGCCGATGCCCAGCCACACGATGAGCAGGCCGATGTAGCCCAGCGGGGGCAGCGCCCGCAGGAAGTTCAGGTAGGGCTCGAACGCGACGGACAGCCACCTCGAGGAGCCCATGAGGAAGCCCACGGCCAGGCCGGCGAGGACCGCCGTGCCGAGGCCGGCGGCGATCCGCTGCAGGGAGGCGACCAGGTGCTCCCACAGGTAGTAGTTCTGCTCCCCGCACACGGTGCGGGACAGTCCCTCGGCCACGGGCCGGCAGGTGTTGGCCTGCACGAAGGAGTGCAGCACCGCCCCCGGGGACGGCAGGTACAGGGCGGGCACCAGCTGCAGGGCCGTGACCAGCCACCACAGGGCGAGCACCGCGACCAGGACCGCGGCCTGCAGGACCAGGCGCCGGCCGCGGGAGCGGCGGGCGGCGCGGCGCACGCCCGCGGCCACGGCGGTGCCGTCGCGGTCGGCCGGGGGCGCCCCCGGGGCGGTGGTCGTGTCCGTCATCGTCCCTCCGGGGTCGGCGATCGCGCGGGCGCCGGACCCGTTCCCCGGGTGCGGGGGCGGTCGGCCGCCCCAGTCTAGGGGACGGCCGACCGCTGGGCGCTCAGGGGGCGGGGTCGGCGCCGGCGAGGGAGCTCAGGGGCTCCCCGCCGAGGAAGCGCAGCAGCTCGGGGGAGCGGGTGAGCACCACCTCGTGGTAGCGGCCGGGGGTCTCCGGGTCGCGCCCGATGATCAGCCGCTCGACGTCGTCGGCCACGAACAGGGTCAGGGCCCCGCGGAAGAGGTCGAGGGTCTGCGGGTCCTCCACGAGGGTGCGCACGGCCGCGGGAACCCGGCGCACCAGCCCGTCGTCGCGCACCAGGTCCACGAACTCGGGGGTGTCCGCCGCGGCCCAGCGGGCGCTGCCCGCGGTGGTGAGGACGCCGATGCTCTCCACGGCCTCGCCGACCACCAGGGCCGCGTGGGCGAGGGCCGTGGCGACCTCCTCGCAGCCGTCCCGCCGGGTGCGCCGGCCCCGCAGGCCGAGCCGGCGCCGGCACGGCGGCGTGCCCAGGGCCAGGTACTCCAGCCGCAGCTGCCCGTGCTGGCCCTCGATGAACGAGACCGTCACAGGCTCCGCGGCCGGGACCCCGCGCACGGCGCCGTAGGCGCTGCGCAGCAGCGCCTGCAGGTCGTTGGAGCCGCGCCCCAGGGAGCGGGCGGACAGGCGCACGGGCCGGCCCTGCGCGTCCAGGCACCGGACCGTGAGGGGCACGCGGGCCGTCGCCGGCCGGGGTCTGGTCTCCACGCTGGTTCGGGCCTTCCGGGACGTCGGGACGGGGGGTCCCCCCAGTCTAGATGCGCGTGCATGAGAAGGGGGGAGCGCGGAAGTCCCTGCTTTTGGGGACAGACTGCGCGCTCACCTGCGGCGATGCCGCCCCGTCCCGGTCGTCGTCGCAGGGGGTGGGGCGAGGGCCCCGCCCGCGGCCGCCGGCGGCCTCGGGCGGGGCCCTCCGGGCCGGCTCAGGGCCAGGAGCCCTCCTCGGCGTGGGCGATGAACAGCTCGCGCACCTCGCACCCGGCCGGCTGGTTCAGGGCGAACAGCACGGCCGCGGCCACGTTCTCCGGGTCGTTGAGCTGGGAGTCGTCCTGGGGCCTGTACTGCTCGTCGCGGTCGTCGAAGAACCGGGTCTTCATCCCGCCGGGGATCAGCTGGGTGACGCCGACCTCGCCCTTGAGCTCGGCGGCCAGGGCCTGGGTGAAGCCCAGGACGCCGAACTTGGAGGCGCAGTAGGCGGTGGCGTCCGAGACGCCCTTCAGGGCCAGGGTCGAGGCGACCGTCACCACGCGCCCGCGCGAGGCGCGCAGGGCCGGCAGGGCGGCGCGGACCACGGAGACGGTGCCGAAGAGGTTGACGGCCACGACCTTCTCCCAGTCCTCGACCGCGACGTCCTCGAGCCGCCCGCACCGGTCGATGCCCGCGGCCGTGACGACCGCCTCCAGCCCGCCGGCGGCCTCGACCGCCTCCCGGACCGTCGCGGTGACGGCTGCGGTGTCCGCGACGTCGACCTCGTAGGCGGTCACGCCCTCGAGCGCGCTGATGTCCCGGTCCAGGACGATGGGGGTGCCGCCGGCGGCACGGACGGCCTCGACCAGGGCGGCGCCGAGGCCCGAGGCCCCCCCGGTGATCAGGACGCGGCCGGGGGTGGTGGGCTGGGAAGTCATGCAATGTCCTCTCTGCTGTGCGCTGCCGCGCCGCGGCGGGGGCCGGGGCGCGGCGGGGCCGTCCCGGTCCGGGACAGCGCTCAGGCCGCCGCGGGTGCGCCGGCCTGGTCACAGCTACCGTAGCCGCTCCGGCGGGGTCGGTAAGTATGCTTCACCAGGACAGCCCCGCCGCGCCCCGGAGCACCCGGGCCGCGGCCGCCGGACCGACGAAGGAGCTCCATGACATCCGTCACCACCACCGCCGCGACCGAGCTGACCGTGCGGGACCCCCGCGACGGCACGCTGGTCGGCGTCCTGCCCGCCGCCACCGAGGAGCAGGTCCGCGCCGCGGTGGAGACCGCCCGCGCCGCGGCCCCCGGGTGGGCGCGCACCGACCCCGCCGAGCGGGGCAGCCTGCTGCGCGCGGCCGCCGACCGCCTCGCCGAGCACGCCCAGGAGCTGGCGGAGCTCAACGCCCGCGAGACGGGCAAGCCCGTGGAGGAGTCCCTGGGCGGGGTCATGGCCGGGGTCGGCACCCTCCACCAGTACGCCGAGCTCGGCCCCGTCCACCGCGGCCACAGCCTGCGCGGGTCCGTCCTCGCCGCCGACTGGACGGTCGCGGAGCCCCGCGGCGTCGTCGTGGCCCTGACCCCCTGGAACGACCCCGTGGCCGTGGCCGCCGGCCTGCTCGGGGCCGCGGTCGTCACCGGCAACACCGTGGTGCACAAGCCCAGCGAGCGCTGCCCCCACACGGGCGCCCGGCTCGGGGAGGTGCTCGCGGCCGCCCTGCCGCCGGGCGTGCTCACGACCGTCGACGGCGGCGCCGCCGTCGGCGCGCGGCTCACGGCCCACCCCGGCGTGGACGTCCTCGCCCACGTCGGCTCGACCGCGACCGGGGAGGCCGTGGCCCGCGCGGCGGCGGCGACCGGCGCCCACGTGGTGCGCGAGAACGGCGGCAACGACGCGCTCGTCGTCGACGACGACGTCGACCCGGCCTGGGCCGCAGAGCAGGCCGCGACCGGCGCGTTCGCCAACTCCGGGCAGATCTGCGTGGCCGTCGAGCGGATCTACGTCCACCGCGCCGTCGCCGAGCCGTTCCTGGCGGCGCTCACCGAGCAGGCCCGCCGCCGCAACGCCGGGGGCATCGCCCCGCTGGTCGACGAGCGGCTGCGCGAGGAGGTCCACCGGCAGGTGGCCGAGAGCGCCGCCCGGGGCGCCGTCGTGCTCGAGGGCGGGCGGGTGCCCGAGGGCCCCGGGGCGTTCTACCCCGCGACCGTGCTGCGGGAGTGCACCGGCTCGATGCCCGTGATGCAGGAGGAGACCTTCGGCCCCGTGGCCCCCGTGCAGGTCGTCGACTCCTTCGCGGAGGGCCTGCGCCTGGCCGCGGCCGACCGCTACGGGCTCGCGGCGACCGTGCTCACCGGCCGGATCGCCCACGCCCAGCAGGCCGTGGCGGAGCTGCCCGTGGGCACGCTGAAGGTCAACAACGTCTTCGGCGGCGCCCCCGGCGGGGCCGCCCAGCCGCGCCGGGCCAGCGGCGCCGGGTTCGGCTACGGCCCCGAGCTGCTCGACGAGATGACCCAGGTCAAGGTCGTGCACGTCGAGATGCCGCCCGCCGGCTCCTGAGCCCGGGCGCACGGCCCGCGGCTCAGGCGCCGCGGGCCGTGCGCACCAGTCCCGTCAGCCGCGGCGAGGGGGCCGCGCCCAGCTCGCGGGCCAGGGCGTCCGCGTGCTCGCGGCAGGCCCGCTCGGCGGCGGCCTCGTTGCCCAGCGCCAGGTGGGCGCGCACGAGCGCGCGCACCGCGCTCTCCCGCAGCGGGTCCAGGTCCCGGGCCGCGGAGGCCAGCAGCAGCGCCCGGTAGGGGTCGTCCAGGGCCAGCGCCTGCCCGGCGCGCCGCTCGAGGACGACGACGCACTGCTGCCCCAGCCGCTCCTGCTCCTCGAGCACCCAGTCGTCGTACCACCCCGGCAGCAGCCCGGCCCGGCAGCCCGCCAGCAGCCGCCGGTCCGCCGCGGCGGCCCGCCGCCCGGCGTCCGGGCCCTCGGGCGCGGGCTCCTCCAGCTCCCGGCGCAGCCCGTGCAGGTCCACCACCACGCGCGGTCCCAGGGCCAGCCCGGCGCCCCGGCACTCGAGGGCCCCGGGCAGGCGGCGGGTGAGGGCGAAGACGGCCGCCCGCAGGCTGCCCCGGGCGTGGGCCTCGTCGTCCTCCGGCCACAGCAGGCCCTCGAGGAACCGGCGGGAGCGCTCGCCGTGCACCGCCAGCGCCGCCAGCAGCCGCTGCTGGCGCGGGCCGACCGCCACGGCGTGCCCGCCCGTGCCCGCCCGCCACCGGCCCAGCAGCTCCAGCTCGATCGCACCGTCGTCGTCCATGATCCCGAACCCCTCGCTGACCAGGCACGACGCCCGTCCGGGCGCCCACGGCCATGCTCGGCCCGGGGGTGCGGGAAGTCAACGGGAACGCCCGTGCGCGGCGGTCCGTGACGCGCCGCGGGAGGCCCTCAGAAGCGGCGGCGTCCGCGCAGCGCCGAGACCAGCCGCCGAACCCGGGGCACGTTGGTGGAGAGCACCAGGTAGCCGGCCAGGGTGCCCACGGTGGTCGCCCCGCCGGCGATCAGCGGGGTGTGGAACCTCCGCCACCGCTCGGGGTCCGAGGCGAGGATGTGGGCCATGCCGTTGATGGACGCGGCGATCACGGCGCCGGCCACGACCTGGTGGCCGATCTTCTCCCCGCGCTGCAGCAGCGGCTCGAGCTCGTCGCCGCGCAGGTGGACGTCGAAGCCGCCGCGCTCGAGCACCACGATCAGCCGGCGCAGGTACTCGGGGGCCTCCACGCCCATCTGCACGGCGTCCTCGACGACCTCGCGCAGGCGCTTGAGCAGCACCTCGGGGGAGAGTCGGTGGAGCACGAAGCGCTGGGCGTAGGGGGTGAGCACCGAGACGAGGTCGAAGCCGGGGTCCAGGCCCGTGCCCACGGACTCGGCCGTCACCAGCATCCGCAGGAACAGGGCGGACTCCCGGGGCAGGTGCATCCGGTACCGCCGCAGCAGCCGGATCAGGTCGCCCATCAAGTGCCCGATGCGCACCTCCTGCAGGGGCCGGTTGGCGTAGCGGCGCAGCAGCAGGGCGACGTCGCGCTCGAGCTCCTTCTTGTTGACGTCCTGCTCCTGCCAGGTCACCCCGAGCAGCCCCGCGGCGGCCCGCCGCGGGTTCTGCTGCACGACCCCGAGCATGACGGTCACCAGGTGGTCGCGGAACTCGTCGGAGAGCGTGCCCATCATGCCGAAGTCGATGATCCCGATCCGCCCGCCGGCCTCCACGAAGAGGTTGCCCGGGTGCGGGTCGGCGTGGAAGAACCCGTGCTCGAAGATCATCCGGCAGATCGCCTCGGTGGAGTCCACGGCCAGCTGGTGGCGGTCCAGCCCGGCGGCCTCGAGGGCGGGGTAGTCGTTGATCTTGATCCCGCGGACCCGCTCCATCGTGAGGATCCGGGAGGTCGTGGCCTCCCAGAAGATCCGGGGCACGTGGATCGTGGGGTCCCCGGTGAAGTTCTCCGCCATCCGCTGGGCGTTGCGGGCCTCGGTGAGGTAGTCCAGCTCCTCGCGCAGGGACTGGGCGAACTCGTCGGCCAGGCCCTCGAGGTCGAAGTGCTCGACGGCGGGCCAGTAGGTGCCCAGCAGCTTCGCGAGCTCCGCGAGGATCTCGAGGTCGCGGTTGACCTCCTCGACCACCCCGGGCCGGCGCACCTTCACGACGACCTCGACGCCCTGGTAGACGGCCGCGTGCGCCTGCCCGATCGAGCCGGTGGCCAGCGGCACCGGGTCGATCCGGGCGAGGATCTCCTCCGCGGCGGAGTCGGGCTCGGACTCGATCATCTCCCGGATCCGCTCGGGGGGCACCGGCGGGGAGCTGTCCTGCAGGCGCGCCAGCTCCTGCACGTAGCGCGGGGGCAGCAGGTCGGGGCGGGTGGAGACCAGCTGGCCGAGCTTCACGAACGTGGGGCCGAGCTCCTCGAGGGCCTGGCGCAGGTGCACGGGCTGGCTGTAGAGCTTCTCCGGGTCGATCAGCCGCACCCGCGCCAGCGGCGCCCGCCACTGCTCCTTGATCCCGCCCAGGGCGAAGCCGAACCCGTGCTTGGAGAGCACCTCCAGGATCTGGAGGAACCGTTCCCGCCGGCTGATCATCGCCCGGCCACGCTCATCCGCGCCAGGTAGAAGGACATGAAGCCGGTGGCCACGGCCACGATGAAGCACAGGGCGCTGACCAGCGGCTCGATGCCGAGGAAGACGACGCCGACCACCCCGAGCACCAGGGTCATCGCCAGCAGCGCCCACACCGCCACCGAGACCTGCCCGAAGGACGTGGGCCCGGACCCGCCGGCGGAGCGCTGGGCCGACGGGCCCGCCTCGGGGCCCGCCGGGGCCTCGGCCGGGGCGGCGACCGCGAAGCCCTTGCGCCACTTGCGGGCGTTGCGGGAGCGGTCGGCCTCGGCGGGGACGTAGGCGTCGGGCACGGGGTAGCTCTCGGCGGGCGGCAGCAGCTCGGGGACGTCGTTGGGCAGCTCCTCGAACCAGGACGCGGGGATCTCGTCGGGCCGCGCCGCCTGGACCGTCATCGACACCTCGTAGGCGGAGCCGCGCACCGTGCCCCACACCGCGGTGAGCAGCTCGTGCTGGAAGGCGTGGTCGATGATCGGGATGAACTGCCGCGACATCTGGGTCGCCAGCCGCCCCACCTGGCGGCGCTCGTAGAGGACGTCGACGGTGTCCACGGTCTGCCCGTGGGCGTTGCGCACCTTGTTGACCTCGAGGGTGAGCATCACCCGCCCCTCGCCCGAGGGCGGGACGATCCCGTGCAGGTACTCCGCGAACTCCTGCTCGTCGAGGACCTTGATCGAGGGACCCTGGGGGAGCACCGCCGCCTGTGCGGGCGGGGTGTTGAGCGGGAACAGCAGGTCCGGGGCCGCGATGGACAGCCGGGCGGTGGCGTCCACCTCGGCCTGCCCGTCCTGGCGCAGCACGGTCGCCTCCAGCTTCAGCGGTGCCACGGGCGTGTACCCCGAGGCGACCACCCGGGCCAGGTAGGGCCAGTAGCGCTGGGCGTCCTGCTGGGCGAGGTGGCCGATCTTGTTGCGCCCGATCCGCACCGAGACCGTGGTGGGGTCGAAGGGGTTGTCCGGCTCCGGGACCAGCGCGGCGGGGCCCTCCCACGTGCGCAGCTTCCCGAAGGACAGCCCGCCGAACACCCGCATGATCTCGGTGTCGTAGAAGTTCTCCGTGACGATCTCCAGAGAGCCGCGGTCGTTCAGCGCGTAGTCGGTCATGGTCTCCCTCGGCGGAGCTGGGGGGTGTTCGAGTCGTCCATAGCTTCTCACGATTCCGGCGGCGCCCGGCGGAGGCCGCAGACGCCGTCGACCTGCGCCGACGCCCCCGCGCCCGGGGTCGGGGGCTCAGCCGCGCGCGGACGCCTGGGCGCGCAGGGCCCGCAGCAGGTGGTCGCGCTCCTCCACGAGGATCCGCCGCAGCGCCGCGGGCGCCCCGGCGTGGTTGGTCAGCCACAGCTCCGTGCGCGCCACCACGGGGTGGCGGGCCGAGTCGTGGCCGGGCTCGAGGTCGGCGTCCGAGGGGTAGAGGCCCTCCACCAGCCGCGTGGCCATCCCGATCGAGCGCTGCGCCCAGACCTCCTCGAGCATCGCGAAGTAGCGCTCGCGGTAGGGCTCGAGCAGCTCCGGGGGCCCGAGGCGGAAGCCGGTGATCGTCGCGGTGAGCAGGTCGTTGGACAGCTCCTCCCCGGTGATCGCCGCCCAGGCGGCGGCCTTGGCCTGCGGGGTGGGCACGGCGGCGCGGGTCCGCGCGGCGCCGAGCCGCCCGGTGCGCGTGCGGTCGGCGGCCTGCTCCCGCTCCAGGGCCGCCGTGAGCGCCGGGTCCTCGCCGGCGGCGGTCGCGGCCAGGGCCGTCCACAGCGCCCAGCGCAGCTCCGGCCCCAGGGGCAGGCCCGGCAGCGCGGCCCGGCCCTCGAGCAGGTCCCGCAGCCATGCGGCGTGGCCGCCGTCGCGGCGGGCCAGCCGGGCGGCCAGCCGGGCCAGGGCCAGCTGCCGGTCCCCGCCCGGGTCGGCGGCGCGCAGCTCGCGGACCACGGCGTCCAGCAGCCGCCCGCGCAGCCGCGCCCGGGCCGCGCGGGGGGCCAGCCGCTCGACGGCCTCCACGGCCCGGTCCCCGGCGGTGGCGAACACCCCGGCCAGGGGCTCGTCGAAGCCGTGGTCGAGCACCGCGCCGACGAAGTCGGAGGGGTCGAGCTCGGCGTCCCGGGCGGCGTTCCACAGCGCGGACCACAGCTGCGCGCGCGCCATCCCGTCCTCGACCGAGGACAGGGAGCTCAGGGCCGTGGCCAGGGAGACCGGGTCCAGGCGCACCTTCGCGTAGGTGAGGTCCTCCTCGTTGACGAGCATCAGGGGAGCGGTCGAGCCCACGAGCTCCGGGATCTCCACCGAGGCGGCGGCCGGCAGGTCCACCTCGACCGTGCCCGTGCGCACCAGCAGGTCCCCCGGGCCGCGCTCGTAGCTGCCCAGCAGCAGCCGGTGGGGGCGCAGCACCCCGGACCCGGGCTCCTGGAGCAGCGCGGCGAAGCCGACGGCGCCGTCGTCGTCGCGGGCCAGGTCCAGGGAGAGGGTGGCGACCCCCGCGGTGCCCAGCCAGGCGTCGGCCCAGCCGCGCACGTCCCGCCCGGAGGCCTCGGCGAGCACCGCCAGGAAGTCCTCGAGGCCCGCGCACCCCCAGGCGTGGCGGCGGAACAGCTCCCGGCAGGCCGCCACGAACGGGCCGTAGCCCACGAAGGCCACGAGCTGCTTGAGCACGGCCGCGCCCTTGGCGTAGGTGATGCCGTCGAAGTTCTGCTTCGCGGCCTCGAGGTCGGGCACGTCGGCGACGACGGGGTGGGTGGTCGGCAGCTGGTCCTGGCGGTAGGCCCACGCCTTGCGGCGGTCGGCGAAGGCGATCCAGGCCTCCTCGAAGTCGGTGGCGCGCACGGAGGCGTGGGCGCCCATGAACTCGGCGAAGGACTCCTTCAGCCACAGGTCGTCCCACCACGGCATGGTCACGAGGTCGCCGAACCACATGTGGGACATCTCGTGCATCAGGGTGTTGGCCCGGCCCTGCAGCTGGGCGCGGGTCGCGCCGTCGGGGAAGAGGTACTCCTCCGTGAAGGTCACCAGCCCGGGGTTCTCCATGGCCCCCAGGTTGTACTCGGGCACGAAGGCCTGCTCGTACTTGCCGAACGGGTAGGGCCGGCCGAAGAGCTCCGTGAAGAACGTCAGCCCCTGCCGGGTGAGGTCGAACAGCTCCCGGGCGTCCAGGTGCTCCGCGAGGGAGGCCCGGCAGTACAGGGCCAGCGGCACGCTCATCCGGGAGCCGTCCTCGAAGGCGTGGCGCCACTCCCCGGTCACGCGGGCGTAGGGCCCGGCGAGGACCGCCGTGATGTAGGTGGAGATCCGCTCGGTGGCCGAGAACGCGTGGCGCACCGCCCCCGCCCGCTCCGCGGCCGGCTCGGGCGCCGCGGCCATGCGCACCCCGTTCGAGGAGACCTCCCAGCCGTGCGGGGCCACGACGGCGAAGCGGAAGGAGGCCTTGAGGTCGGGCTGGTCGAAGCAGGCGAACACCCGGCGGGCGTCGGCCGGCTCGTACTGGGTGTAGAGGTACACGGCGCCGTCGGCCGGGTCCGTGAACCGGTGCAGCCCCTCGCCCGAGCGGGAGTACCGCCCCCGGGCCACCACCGTGACCTCGTTGTGGGCGGCCAGCGAGGGCAGCCGGACCCGGGCGCCCTCGACGACGTCGTCGGGGTTCAGCTCGGTGCCGTTGACGACCACGGACTCCACGGTCGCGGCGACGAGGTCCAGGAAGCTCTGGGCGCCCTCCTCGGCGCGGAAGCGCACCGTGGTCGTCGTCGGGAAGGTGCCCACGGCCGGGTCCGGGGCCGCGGAGAGGTCCAGCAGCACCTCGTAGTCCTCCACGGCGATCAGCGCGGAGCGGTCGGCGGCCTCGCGGCGGGAAAGGTTCTCGTTGCGCACGCCTGCCATTGAACCACCCGGGCCCGGCGGCGGGCGCGGGCCTGGACACCGCGCCGTGCGCGCCTACGCTGGAGGACA
Organism: Kocuria flava; assembly: GCF_001482365.1. Classification (NCBI taxonomy): domain Bacteria; kingdom Bacillati; phylum Actinomycetota; class Actinomycetes; order Micrococcales; family Micrococcaceae; genus Kocuria; species Kocuria flava. The sequence goes on from NZ_CP013254.1 coordinate 2,229,761, forward strand.
GCGCCCGCGCCGCCGCGGGCACCGGACCCGGCGGCCCGACCCGGAGGAGGCCCCCGTGACACCTGCCGACGTCCCGGCCCCCGGGCCCCGCCGCACGGGGGCCCCGGAACGGCGGACCGTGCTCTCCGGTGTCCTGTTCGGCTGCGGGATCGCCGCGTCGCTGATCGACCTGTTCGTCTTCCACCTGCTCCTGCAGTGGCACCACTTCTACGACCTCTCCACCACGGCGGTCGCCCTGGCCGCCGACGGCCTCTTCCACGCCGCCGGGTGGTTCCTCACCGTGTGGGGCCTGTTCCTGCTCGCCGACGCCCGCCGCCGCGCCGAGGTGCGGTGGGCCCGCTGGGGCGGGGCGGTGCTCGCCGGCGTGGGCCTCTTCCAGCTGGTCGACGGCGTGGTCCTGCACAAGGTGCTGCGGATCCACCAGATCCGCTACGACGTGGACCTGCTCGTCTACGACGCCACCTGGATCGGCTCCGCGGCCCTGGCGCTGCTGGCCGGGCTGGCCGTGCTGCGCGCCACCCGCCCGGCCCGCTGAGCGTGGACCACGCCGGCCACGGGGCGGGAGCCGGGGCGCCGCCCTGGGTCCTGCTCGACGGCGCCGTGCTGCTGCTCCTGCTCGCCGCCGCCGCCGGGTGGGCGCTCGCGCTGCGGGCGGCCCGGGACCGCGGCCCGTGGCCGGTGCACCGCACGGTGCTGTGGGCGGCCGGGCTGGTCTGCGCCGGCGCCGGGCTGGCCGGGCCGCTGGCCGCCGCCGCCCGCACCGGGTTCCCCGCCCACATGGGCGCGCACCTGCTCGCGGGCATGCTCGCCCCGCTGCTGCTGGTCCGGGCCGCCCCGGTCACCCTGGTGCTGCGGGCGCTGCCCGCCGGCCGGGCGCGGGCGCTGGTGCGCGTGCTGCGCACCCCGCCCGTGCGGGTGCTCACGCACCCGGTGGTCGCGGCGGCGCTGAACCTCGGCGGGCTGTGGCTGCTCTACACCACGGAGCTCTACCGGCTGATGCACGCCTCCGTGCCCGTCCACGCGCTGGTGCACGCCCACGTCGTGCTGGCCGGGTGCGTGCTCACCGCGTCGCTGGTGGGGGTGGACCCCGACCCGCACCGGGCGTCCCTGCGGGTGCGGGCGGCGGTGCTCGTGGTCTTCGTCGCGGCCCACTCCGTGCTCGCCAAGTGGCTGTGGGCGCACCCGCCGGCAGGGGTCGGGGCGGCCGAGGCGCGGACGGGCGCGCAGCTGATGTACTACGGCGGCGACGTCGTCGACGTCGCCCTGATGGTGCTCCTGCTCGCCGGCTGGTACCGGGCCGCCCGGTCCCGCCCGGTGCCCGCCCGCCCGGCCTGAGGCGGGCGCCCCGGCGGGCGCGGCCTCAGGCCGCGACGCCGTCGCGGCCGCCGTCGGACCAGGGCCCGGCCGGCAGGAAGGGCTCGCCCGGCACGGGCAGCCCGAAGGGCGCCGGGCGGGTCAGCAGGCGCACGGGGCCGCCGGGGCCCGGGCCGTCGTCCGGGTCGAGGCAGCGGCGCAGCCGCTCGAGCCCACCGGGGTCCACGTGGTGGGCGCGGGTGAGGTCCACGTCGACCGCCGCCCCCGGCGCCAGGGCGCGGGCCCGCTCCACGAGCGGGGGCAGACCGGCGTGGTTGCGCTCGGTGAGGCAGCCCGTGACGAGGAGGTGGACGTAGCGGCCGTCCACGTCGACCTGCACGACGACGGAGAGCTTGTGGTCCATGGGGCGGGTCCTTCCGCGAGGTGCCGCGCCGCCGCGGTCGGGCGGCACGCGGCGGCCGGTGCGGGACCGGTGCCTCCGAGGGTAGGCGCGCACCGGCGCACCCGCCAGGGCCCGGCGGTGTCGTGACCGACCGTGACGGCACGATAGCGTCGGGGCCATGCGCATTCTCGTGGCCGGGTGGTCCAGTGTCCTGCACGGCGAGGCGACGGCGGGCGACGTCCTCGCGACCGAGGCGGTCGCCGGCGCCCTCGCCGGGGCCGGGCTGCCCTTCGACACCGCCTGGAGCGCCGTGATGTGCCCGCCCGGCGGGCTGCGCCTGGACGACGCCCGCCCGGAGGACTACACCCACCTCGTCTTCGTCTGCGGCCCGGCCACGGGGGCCCCCGTGGCGGAGCTGCACGAGCGCTTCGCCCACTGCGAGCGCCTCGCCGTGGGGGTGAGCGTGCTCGACCCCGCCGACCCGGCAACGGCCGGCTTCCACCGGGTGATCGCCCGGGACCGCCCCGGCGCGGGCGCCCACCGCGACCTGGCCGCCGGCCCGGAGCCGGCGCTCGTGCCGGTGCTGGGCGTCTACCTCACGGGCGGGCAGCGGGAGTACGGGGCGCTGCGGCGCCACGACGCGGTGCGGGCCGGCCTCGAGCAGTGGCTCGGGGGCCTCGACGCGGCCCGCCTGCCCCTGGAGACCCGGCTGGACCCGCGCGACTGGCGGCTGCCGGCGACCCCGGCGCAGGCCGGGTCCGTGGCCGCCCGCTGCGACGCCGTGGTGAGCATGCGCCTGCACGGGCTGGTCCTGGCCCTGCGCGCCGGGGTGCCGGTGCTGGCGGTGGACCCGGTGGCCGGGGGCGGGAAGGTCACCGCCCAGGCCCGGGCCTGGGACTGGCCGGCCGTGGTCGGCGCCGAGGAGGCCGCCGGGGCCGAGGCGGGCGAGCACTTCGACGCGCTGCTGGACTGGTGCCTGTCCGGGCCCGGCCGCGCGGCCGCCGCCGAGCGCGCCGCCCTCGCCCCGGCCGGGGCCGAGCAGCTCGAACAGCTGCTGGCCGCCCTGGCCCCGGCCCCCGCGGTGCCCGGGCGCTGAGGCCCGCCGGACGCGCCGCCCGGGATGCGCACCGGCAATGTCAGCCGCCTGATCACCGTGTGCCATACTCCGGATCATGAACTTCCTGGGCATCAACGCGATTTTTCATGACCCCGCGGCGGCGCTCGTCGTGGACGGCGAGGTGGTGGCGGCCGCGGAGGAGGAGCGCTTCTCGCGGCGCAAGCACGGCAAGCGGCCCGTGCCGTTCTCGGCCTGGGAGCTGCCGGAGCAGGCGATGCGCTGGTGCCTGGACGAGGCCGGGCTGACCCCGGAGGACCTCGACGCCGTGGGCTACTCCTTCGATCCCTCGATCGCGGCCGAGATCCCGGACGACCCCTACGACCCCGTGCGCGTGGACTACGCCCGCCGGGCCCCCGGATTCCTCGCCGAGGCGCTGCCCGGGCTGGACCGGGGAAAGGTCCGGTTCGTGGAGCACCACGTCGCCCACGCGGCCTCGGCCGGGCTGGCCGCCCCCTCGCGCACCAGCTCCGTGCTGGTCGTCGACGGCCGCGGGGAGGCCCACTCCCACCTGGCCGGGCGCTACCGCGACGGGCGGCTGGAGGTCCTCCACCGCCAGGCCCTGCCCGAGTCCCTGGGCCTGCTCTACGAGTCCCTCACCGACCACCTCGGCTTCCTGCGCTCCTCCGACGAGTTCAAGGTCATGGCCCTGGCCTCCTACGGCGAACCGCGCTTCCTGCCCGAGCTGCGCGAGCTCGTGCGCGCCACCGGCGACGGCGGCTTCCGCGCCCAGGCCCCGGACTGGACCCGCTTCGCCCCGCGCCGGGTCGACGACGGCACCTGGGGCGGGGACCACGCCGACCTCGCCGCCTCCGTGCAGGCCGTCGTGGAGGAGGTCCTCGTGGACCTCGCCACCTGGCTGCACGGGCGGACCGGGGACCGGGTGCTGACCATGGCCGGCGGCACCGCCCTGAACTGCGTGGCCAACTCCCGCATCTGGCGCGAGACCCCCTTCGAGGAGGTCTGGGTCCAGCCGGCCTCCGGCGACTCCGGCACCGCCCTGGGCGCCGCCCTGCACCTGGCCCAGGAGGCCGGGGAGCTCGGCGCCCCGCAGCCCACCGCCGCCCTCGGGCGCAGCTGGTCCGACGACGAGCTGGCGCGGTGGCTGACCACCGCCCAGGTGCCCTTCACCACCCCCGAGGACCTCGCCGGGGAGGTCGCCGACGTCCTGGCCGACAACGGCGTGGTCGCCTGGTTCGACGGCCGCAGCGAGTTCGGCCCCCGGGCCCTGGGCCGCCGGTCCCTGATCGCCAACCCGATGCACGCCGAGAACCTCGAGCGGCTCAACGACGTCAAGGGCCGCGAGCAGTTCCGGCCCGTGGCCCCCATGGTCCTCGCCGAGCGCGCCGAGGAGATCTTCAGCGGCGGGCCGATGCCCAGCCCCTTCATGCTCTTCGTCCACGACGTCGCCCCCGAGTGGCGGGAGCGGATCCCCACCGTCACCCACGTGGACGGCACCGCCCGCATCCAGACCGTCACGGACGCGGACAACGCCGGGATCGCGGCCCTGCTGCGGGCCTTCGACGAGCGCACCGGCGTTCCCGTCGTCGTCAACACCTCCCTGAACACCGCCGGCCGGCCCATGGTCGACGACCCCCGCGACGCCCTCGAGCTCTTCGGCTCCGCCCCGGTCGCCGCCCTCGTGCTCGGCCCGCACCTCGTGCGCCGCGCCGCGTTCTTCCAGGAGGCCCGATGACCGCGGCCGCCGGCGGCACCCCCGCACCCGCCTCCTACGCCGTCGTCATCCCCTCGGTCGGCCGGCCCACGCTGCAGTGGCTGCTGGACACCCTCTCCGCCCAGGACGTCGACGCCGCCCACCCCGGCCCGCTGGAGGTCGTCGTCGTCGACGACCGGCCCGGGGACGTGGCACCGCTGACCCCGGCCGTCCCGGAGACCGTCGCCTGGAGCGTGCGCACCGTGCGCGGCCACGGCCGCGGGCCCGCCGCCGCCCGCAACCGCGGCTGGCGTGCCGCCCGCCGCTCGGGCGCCGAGTGGATCGCGTTCCTCGACGACGACGTCGAGCTGCCCGCCGGCTGGGCCCGGGCGCTCGCCGAGGACCTCGCCGCGTGCGGGCCCCGGGTCGGGGCGACCCAGGGCCGGATCGACGTCCCGCTGCCGGGCACCCGCCGGCCCACCGACTGGGAGCGCAACACCGCCTCCCTCGAGCGCGCCGACTGGGCCACCGCCGACATGGCCTACCGGGTCGCCACCCTCGAGGCGGTCGACGGCTTCGACGAGCGCTTCCCGCGCGCCTACCGGGAGGACGCCGACCTCGCCCTGCGCGTGCGCCGGGCCGGCTGGGAGCTCGTGCGCGGGCAGCGGCGGATCACCCACCCCGTGCGCCCGGCCGACGACCTCGTGTCCCTGCGCGTGCAGGCCGGCAACGCCGACGACGCCCTCATGCGCCGGCTGCACGGGCCGGACTGGCGCACCGCCGCCCAGGCGCCCCCCGGGGGCTTCCGGTGGCACGTCGCGACCGTCGCCGCCCTGGGCACGGCCGCCGCCGGGGCCGGCACCGCCCTCGCCGCCGCGGCCGCGGGCCGGCGGGGCGCGGTGCGCCCGGCCCTGACGGCCGCCGCGGCCGGCGCGGCCGCGTGGGGGTGGCTCACCGGCCGGTTCCTGCTGCTGCGCACCGCGCCCGGGCCCCGCCCCGGGGACGACGGGTTCCTGCCCGAGCTCTCCCGCATGGCGCGCACGAGCGCGGCGATCCCGCCGGCCGCCGTGCGCCACCGGGTGAGCGGCTGGTGGCGCCACCGCCGCACCGGGCCGTGGCCCGTGCCGGTGCGCGCGGTGCTCTTCGACCGGGACGGCACGCTCGTCCACGACGTGCCCTACAACGGCGACCCGGAGCTCGTGGCGCTCGTGCCCGGGGCCCGGGAGGCCGTGGCCGCCGCCCGCGCCGCCGGGTGCCGGGTCGGGGTGGTCTCCAACCAGTCCGGGATCGGCCGGGGGCTGCTCACCCGCGCCCAGGTCGACGCCGTCAACGCCCGCGTCGCCGAGCTGCTGGGCCCCTTCGACACCTGGCAGGTCTGCCCCCACGCCCCGGAGGACCGGTGCGCGTGCCGCAAGCCGGCCCCCGGCATGGTCCGCGCCGCCGCCGCCGAGCTGGGCGTGGACCCCGCCGAGTGCGTGCTGATCGGCGACATCGGCGCCGACGTCGAGGCGGCCCGGGCCGCCGGCGCCCGCTCCGTGCTGGTGCCCACCCCGGTCACCCGCCCCGAGGAGGTCGCCGCCGCCCCCGAGGTCGCCGCGACCCTGACCGAGGCCGTGGCCGCCGCCCTGGGCGGGCCCGCCCCCGGTGCCCACGGCGCGGCCGCGCCGGGCCTCGAGGTCCCCGCCCCGGCGGGCCGGGGCTGAGCGTGGGCCGCATCCTCGCCGTCCGCCTCGACTCGGACGGGGACGTCCTGCTGACCGGCCCCGCCGTGCGGGCCCTGGCCCGCCTCGGCCCGGTGGACCTGCTGGCCTCCCCGGCCGGGGCCGCCGCGGCCCGGCTGCTGCCGGACGTGGCCGAGGTGCTGGTCCACGCCGCGCCGTGGTCCGGGTTCCGCCCGCCGGCCGTGGACCGGGAGGCCACCCTCGCGCTCGTCGAGGAGCTCGCCGGGCGCGGCTACGACCTCGCCGTGGTGTTCACCTCCTACCACCAGTCCCCGCTGCCGATGGCCCTGCTCGCCCGCCTGGCCGGCATCGGCCGGGTCGTGGGCACGAGCGAGGACTACCCCGGGTCGCTGCTCGACGTCCGCCACCGCCGGGCCGACCCGCCCGGCGGCGGCCACGAGGTGGAGGCCGCCGTGGAGCTGGCCGTCGCCGCCGGCGCTCCCGCGCCGGCCGGGGCCGGGCTGCGCCTGGCCGTGCGCCGCCCGCTGCCGGACCCGCCGGCCGAGGTCGCCGCCCTGGACGGGGACTTCGTGGTCCTGCACCCGGGGGCCTCCGTGCCCTCGCGCGGGCTGACCCCCGGCCACGCCGGGTCCCTGGCGGCGGGACTGGCCGCCGCCGGCCACGCCGTCGTCGTCACCGGCGGGCCGGGGGAGAGGGAGCTCGCCGCCGCCACCGCGGCCGCCGCCCGCGCCGCCGTCCCCGGCGCGACCGTGCTCGACCTCGCCGGGCGCACCGACCTGCCCGGCCTGGCCGCGGTGCTGGACGCCGCCCGGTGCACCGTCGTCGGCAACACCGGCCCCGCCCACCTGGCCGCGGCCGTGGGCACCCCGGTCGTCTCCCTCTTCTCCCCGGTGGTCCCGCCCGAGCGGTGGGCGCCCTGGGGCGTGCCCGTGGTCCTGCTCGGGGACCAGCAGGCCCCCTGCCGGGACTCCCGCGCCCGGGACTGCCCGGTCCCCGGCCACCCCTGCCTGTCCGGGGTCGGCCCCGACGCCGTGGTCGGAGCCGTCGAGCGGCTGGCCGGGGACCCCGCCCCCGACCCCGAAGGAGGACGCGCGTGCGCATCCTGATCTGGCACGTCCACGGCTCCTGGACCACCTCGTTCGTCCACGGGCCCCACGACTACCTCCTGCCCGTGCTCCCGGACCGCGGCCCCGACGGCCGCGGCCGCGCGCAGACCTGGGACTGGCCCGCCGCCGCCCGCGAGCTGACCCCCGAGCAGCTGGCCGGCGAGGACTTCGACGCGGTCGTGCTCCAGCGCCCGCACGAGGCCGGGCTGCTCGAGCGCTGGACCGGTCGCCGCCCCGGCCGCGACGTGCCGGCCGTCTACGTCGAGCACGACACCCCCCGCGGGCCGGCCGCGACCACCCGCCACCCCATGGCCGGGCGCACGGACGTGCCCGTCGTGCACGTCACCCACTTCAACCGCATGATGTGGGACAACGGCGAGGCCCCCACCGAGGTCGTCGAGCACGGCGTGCTCGACCCCGGCCACCTCTACACGGGGGAGCGCGGGAGCCTCGCCGTGGTCGTCAACGAGCCCGTGCGCCGGTCCCGGATCGCCGGCACCGACCTCGTCGTCGACCTGGGCCGGCAGCTGCCGGTCGAGGTCTACGGCATGGGCATGGCCGAGCTCGCGGCCGCCGCCCCGCACCTGGCCGGGGGCCTGCACGAGAACTACCCCCAGCACCGGCTGCACGCGGCCCTGGGCGCCCACCGGGCCTACTTCCACCCCTACCGGTGGACGAGCCTGGGCCTGGCGCTGCTCGAGGCCATGACCCTGGGGATGCCGGTGCTCGGGCTCGTCACGACCGAGGCCCCCCGGGCGGTCCCGCCGGAGGCGGGGCTGCTCTCCAACGACCCCCGGGCCCTCGCCGCGCAGGCGCGGGCCTGGCTGGCCGATCCCGACGCGGCGGCCGCCGCGGGCAGCGCCGCCCGCGAGCACGCCCTGGCACACTACGGTACGGACCGCTTCCACGCGGACTGGGACCGCATCCTGGAGAAGGTGACAGCATGAGAATCGCAATGGTCTCCGAGCACGCCAGCCCCCTGGCCGCGCTCGGCGGGGTCGACGCCGGGGGGCAGAACGTCTACGTCGCCGCCCTGGCCGAGGGCCTGGCCCGCCGCGGTCACGACGTCAGCGTCTACACCCGCCGCGACGACCCGGCCCTGCCCGAGGTCGTCGAGCAGGCCCCCGGCGTGCGCGTCGTGCACGTGCCCGCCGGGCCCGCCGGGCCGCTGCCCAAGGACGAGCTCGCCCCCTACATGGACGAGTTCGGCCGCTGGCTCGCCCGCGACTGGGCCCGCACCGGCGCCCCCGACCTCGTCCACGCCCACTTCTGGATGTCCGGGCTGGCCGCCCGCCGGGCCGCCGAGGCCCACCGGATCCCCGTGGTGCAGACCTTCCACGCGCTCGGGGCCGTCAAGCGCCGCCACCAGGGCGCCGCCGACACCAGCCCCGCCGGGCGCCTCGCCGCCGAGCACGGGCTGATCACCGGCGCCGACCTCGTCCTGGCCACGTGCCGCGACGAGCGCGCCGAGCTGCTCGCCCTCGGCGGGGACCCCTCCCGCATCGACGTCGTCCCCTGCGGGGTCGACCTCGGGGCCTTCGCCCCCGCCCCGCCGCGCCCGGCCGGGGCCCGCCGGCGGATCCTGGCCCTGGGCCGGCTGGTCGAGCGCAAGGGCGTCGACGTCGCCGTGCGCGCGCTCGCCGAGCTGCCCGGCGCCGAGCTCGTGGTCGCCGGCGGACCCGAGCGCGCCGAGCTCGACCGGGACCCCGAGGCGCTGCGCCTGCGCGCCCTGGCCCGGGAGCTCGGGGTGGCCGACCGGGTGGAGCTGCTCGGCCGGGTGGACCACCGGGACACCGCCGAGCTGCTGGCCGGGGCCGACGTGGTCGCCTGCCTGCCCTGGTACGAGCCCTTCGGGATGGTCCCGCTCGAGGCCATGGCCTGCGCCCGGCCCGTGGTCGGCTCCGCGGTCGGCGGGCTGCTGGACAGCGTCGAGGACGGGGTCACGGGCCTGCTCGTGCCGCCGCGCGACCCCGCCGGGGCCGCGACCGCCCTGCGCGCCCTGCTCGAGGACCCGCAGCGGGCGGCCCGCATGGGCCGGGCCGGCCGCGAGCGCGTCGAGCGGTGCTTCGGCTGGGGGCGGGTCGCCGAGCAGACCGAGCGCTCCTACGAGCGGGTGCTCGAGCGCCACCGCCGGGAGCACCCGCCGCTGCGCGAGCGCACCGAGGCGTGGCTGGGTGCCCACCTCGACGAGCTCGCCGTGGCCGCCCGCGACGCCGCCCAGCACGCCGGCACGGTCGACCGGTGGGGCGCCCGCCTGGCCGGGCTGCTCGGCGCTGGCGGGCGCGTCCTGGCCGCCGGCAACGGCGGCTCCGCCGCCGAGGCCCAGCACTTCACCGCCGAGCTCGTGGGCCGCTTCGTCGAGGAGCGCCGGGCCCTGGCCGCCGTGTGCCTGTCCGCCGAGACCTCGAGCCTGACCGCGATCGTCAACGACTACGGCGCCGAGGAGCTCTTCGCCCGCCAGGTCGCCGCCCACGGCCGGCCCGGGGACGTGCTCGTGCTGCTGTCCACCTCCGGGCGCAGCCCCAACGTGCTCGCCGCCGCCGAGCGGGCCCGCGAGCACGGCCTGACCGTCTGGGCCCTCACCGGTCCGGGCCCCAACCCGCTGGCCGAGCTCGCCGACGAGGCGCTGACCGTGGCCGCCCCGTCCACCTCGGTGATCCAGGAGGTCCACCTGATGCTGCTGCACGCCGTGTGCGCCGCCGTCGACGCCCGGCTGGTCCCACCCGCCCCGGCCCCCGAGGAGCAGGAGGCCCCCGCACCGCGGACGGCCCTGCGGGCGGGGGTGGCATGAGCGCCGCCCGCATCGTCGTGGTCGGCGACGCCCTGCTCGACCGGGACGTCACCGGCACCTCCACCCGCCTGAGCCCCGACGCGCCCGTGCCCGTCGTGGACGCCGACGCCGTCTTCGCCAGCCCCGGCGGGGCCGGGCTCGCGGCCCTGCTGTGCGCCGAGCCCCCGGCCGTGGGCTCCGTGCCCGCCCGGGCGCAGGTGACCCTGCTCGCCCCCGTCGCCGCGGACGCCGCCGGGGCCGAGCTGGCCGCCGCCCTCGGCGAGGTCGCCCTCGAGCGGCTGGGCCACGAGGGCGGGACCCGCACCAAGACCCGCATCCGCAGCTCCGGCCAGACCCTCGTGCGCGTGGACGAGGGCGGGCCGGGCACCCCCGTGGGCGTCACCGCCGAGGCCGTCGCCCGCGTCCTGGCCGGCGCCGACGCCGTGCTCGTCTCCGACTACGGGGGCGGGGTCACCCGGGACCCGGCCGTGCGCCGGGCGCTGACCGACCACGCCCGCACCGGCACGGTCGTGTGGGACCCGCACCCGCGCGGCGGCGAGCCCGTGCCCGGGTGCGCGCTCGTGACCCCCAACGCCGCCGAGGCCGCGGCCGCCGCCGAGCGCCCCGGCGCCGGCCCGCGCGAGCTCGCGCCCGTGCTGCGCGAGCGCTGGGCGGCCCGCGCGGTCGCCGTCACGGCCGGTCCCCGGGGCGCCGTGCTGGCCACCGCCGCCGGCACCGAGCACGTCCCCGCCGCCCCCGTGCGCGACACGGACCCGTGCGGGGCGGGGGACCGCTTCGCCTCGGCCGCGGCCCTGGCCCTGGGCGGGGGCGCCGACGTCACCGCGGCGGTCTCGACCGCGGTGGAGGCCGCCGGTCAGTGGGTCGCCGACGGCGGGGCCGCGACCTTCCGCACCCGCCGTGCGGCCGGCACCGGCGCGGCGCCGGAGCTGCCCCCCGGCGCCGCGGCGCTGCCGCGGGAGGTCCAGGACCTGCTCGTGGAGGTCCGCGGCCGCGGCGGGACGGTGGTGGCCACCGGCGGGTGCTTCGACGTGCTCCACGCCGGGCACATCGCCTCCCTCGACGCCGCCCGGCGCCTGGGCGACGCCCTCGTGGTCCTGCTGAACTCCGACCGGTCCGTGCGCCGGCTCAAGGGGCCCGGACGCCCCGTGGTCGGCCAGGAGGACCGCGCGCGCGTGCTCGCGGCCCTGCGCAGCGTCGACGCCGTGGTCGTCTTCGACGAGGACGACCCCCGCGCCGCCCTCAACGTCCTGCGCCCCGACGTGTGGGTCAAGGGCGGGGACTACACCCCCGAGCAGCTGCCCGAGGCCGCCGACGTCCGGGGCTGGGGCGGGCAGGTCAGCGTCCTGCCCTACCTCTCCGGGCGCTCGACGACCGCGATCCTGCAGCGGGCCGGCCGTGAGGGCTGAGCCCGACGGCATCGGGCCCGGCGACGTCCTGGTCCTGCGCGCCCTCGGCCTCGGCGACGCCCTCACCGGGGTGGCCCCGCTGCGCGGGGTGCGCCGGATGCTGCCCGGCCACCGGCTCGTGCTCGCCGCCCCGGAGGCGATCGGGACGTGGCTGGCCGGGCTCGGCGTGGTCGACGCCGTCCTGCCCACGACCGGGCTCGAACCCCTGCCGCCGCTGCCCGGCGGGCACGTGGCCGTCAACCTCCACGGGCGCGGGCCCCGCAGCCACGAGCTGCTGCGGGCCGGGAACCCCCGGCGCCTCGTCGCCTTCGCCGCGGACGGCCACGACGGGCCCGCCTGGCGCGCCGACGAGCACGAGGTGCACCGGTGGTGCCGGCTGGTCGGCGCCGCCGGGGGCCCGTGCGGCCCGGAGGACCTCCGGCTGCGCGCCCCCGTCCCGGCGCCCGCGCACGCGCCCGTGGTGATCCACCCCGGGGCGGCCTCGGCCGCCCGCCGCTGGCCGGCCCGGCGCTGGCGCCGCGTCGCCGCGGAGCTCACCGCCGGGGGCCGCACCGTGGTGGTCACCGGCTCCGCCGCCGAGGCCCCCCTGGCCGCGGCCGTCGCCGAGGGCCTGGCCGGGGTCCAGGACCGCTGCGGGGACCTGTCCCTCGAGCAGCTGACCGCCACGGTCGGATCGGCCGCCGCGGTGCTCAGCGCCGACACCGGCGTGGCGCACCTGGCCACCGCCCTGGCGGTGCCCTCCGTGGTCCTGTTCGGCCCGACCCCGCCCGCCTGGTGGGGCCCGGCGGTGGACCCCGGCCTGCACACCGTGCTGTGGCACGGCGACCCGCACGCCGGGGCCTGGGGCGACCCGCACGCGGACGTGCTCGACGAGCGCCTCGCCGCGGTGACCGCCGACGAGGTGCTCGCCGCCGTCCGCGCCCTGCTCGAGCGCACCGGTCCGGACCGCCCCGGCCCGGAACCGCCCCGTCCCCGTGGGCCCGGCCGCCGCCCGGCCCTGACCGGCCCGGTCCCGCGCCCGGCACACCCCGACTGAGCCGCCCCCCGCACGTCCCGCATCCCGTCCCACCGACCCGAGGAGCCCCGTGAGCACCACCGACGCCCCGATCCCCGCCCGCACCGTCCGCCGGGCCGTCGTCACCGGCGGCGCCGGCTTCCTGGGCAGCCACCTGTGCACCGAGCTGCGCCGGCGCGAGGTGGAGGTCGTGTGCCTGGACAACTTCCTCACCGGCTCGGCCGCCAACATCGAGCACCTGGTGGGCGACCCCGGCTTCCGGCTCGTCCAGTGCGACATGACCGACTACGTGCACGTGCCCGGGGACGTGGACCTCGTGCTGCACTTCGCCTCCCCGGCCTCGCCGATCGACTACCTCAAGCTGCCCATCCACACCCTCAAGGTCGGCTCGATCGGCACCAACCACGCCCTGGGCCTGGCCAAGGACAAGGGCGCCCGGTTCGTGCTGGCCTCGACCTCCGAGGTCTACGGCGACCCGCAGGTCCACCCCCAGCCGGAGAGCTACTGGGGCCACGTCAACCCGGTGGGCCCGCGCGGGGTCTACGACGAGGCCAAGCGCTACGCCGAGGCGCTCACGGTCGCCTACCGGGCCGAGCACGGGGTGGACACCGCGATCGTGCGGATCTTCAACACCTTCGGGCCGCGCATGCGGCCCTTCGACGGGCGGGCGATCCCGACCTTCATCCGCCAGGCGCTGGCGGGGGAGCCGCTGACGGTGGCCGGGGACGGCTCTCAGACCCGGTCCGTGTGCTACGTCTCCGACCTCGTGCGCGGGATCCTGGCGCTGGCCGACAGCGGGCACAGCGGGCCCATGAACATCGGCAACCCGCACGAGCTGTCCGTGCTGCGCATCGCCGAGGACGTGCTCGCCGCGACCGGCTCGGCCTCGTCCCTCGAGTTCGTCGGCCGCCCGGTCGACGACCCGCAGGTCCGCCGCCCGGACACGACGCTGGCCGCCGAGGTCCTGGGTTGGGCCCCGGAGGTCGCCTGGGAGGAGGGGCTGCGGCGCACCGTCGAGTGGTTCCGCACCGCCCTCGAGGCCAGCGCCGCACCCGCCGCGCACCGCGCCGGCTGACCCGCCCCGCGCCCCGGCGGGACCCGGTGCCGGTCAGTCCAGCGTCGGCACGGAGAGGTAGGCGGTGCGGGCGGCGCCGACCACGCCGGCGGCCGCCCGCAGCGCCGCCGGGACCACCGGGGTGGACAGCCGCAGCAGCGGCAGGAACCGCTCGTGCTGCTCGGACAGCGTCCCGCCCACGACGATCAGGTCGGGGGAGGCGACGAACTCCAGGTGGGCGAGGTAGCGCTGCAGCCGCTGCGCGTAGGCGGGCCAGTCCAGGCCCTCGCGCTCCTTCGCCTCCGCCGAGGCGAGCTGCTCGGCCGGGACCCCGCCCACCTCGAGGTGGCCCAGCTCCAGGTTGGGCACGAGCCGCCCGTCGACGATCATCGCCGAGCCGATGCCGGTGCCCAGGGTCACCAGCAGCACCGTCCCGACCACCGGCCGCCCGTCCGGGTCCCGGCCGGCGCCGTGGTGGGCCTCGGCGATCCCCGCGGCGTCGGCGTCGTTGATCACGTGCACCGGCCGGCCCACCCGCTCGGCCAGGAACCGGTCGGCGGCCAGCCCGACCCACCCCGGGTCGATGTGCGCGGCCGAGCGCGTGGTGCCCTGCCGCACGATCGCCGGCAGGGCCACGCCCACGCTGGCCTCCTCGTCCGGGGCGTGCGGGCCGGCGGCCAGCTCGGCCACCGCCTCGGCCACCACGGCCGCGACCGCCTCCGGGGTCGCGGGCACCGGCGCCGGCACCCGCCGCACCGGGGTCAGCAGCGAGCCCGGGACCGGGTCGACCACCGCGGCGGCCACCTCCGCCCCGCCCACGTCCACGCCGATGTGGAGCCGGTGCAGCGTGGACCAGCCGCTGATGGAATCCCGGCGCCGGCCGTAGCGTGCCATCGTCGTCCTCCTGGTGCAGTCGTTCGTGGTCCGTCCCGTCGGGGTCGGGTTCGTGGGGTGCGGTGCGGGACGCGCGGGTCCGCGCCGCGGGGGGCGGGCCCGCCGTGCGCGGGCGCGGTCCTCAGCTGACGTAGCGCCGGGCTGCGCTGGTGCGCTGGGAGTCCTCGAGGGCGAGGAAGCGGCGCTCGACCCGCTCGGGCAGGGGGCGCCGCTCCCGCAGCACCCACGGCGCCCCGCGCACGGCGTCGAGGACCGCCAGCGCGGTCACCCGGTCGCGCGGGGCCCCGGCCAGCACGTCGCGGCTGCGGCGCAGCGCCGCCCGCAGGGGCCGGCGCAGCCAGATGAACCACAGCGTGTTGCGCAGCCCGTGCCGGCGGCGCAGGTGCGGGTCGCGCACGGTCGAGGCCTGGTGGTGGACGACCACCTCGGGCAGGTGCACGAGCTCCCACCCGGCGGTGGCGAGGTCGGCCGCCAGCAGCTCCTCCTCGCCGCCCAGCCACAGCCGCTCGCTGAAGCCGCCGACCTCCCGGAAGGCCTCCGCGCGCACCACGGAGGCGCCCGCGAGGAAGCTGCCCAGGGCCGGTCCCGGCAGCCAGTCGGGGCCCTCCACGGGGGAGTGCAGCAACTCGGCGTTGATCGCGTCCTCCCGGCCCCCCGGCTCCACGAGGATCCGGCCCGTGACCACCCCCAGGCGGGGGTGGGCCTCGAGCGCGTCGGCGGCCCGGCGCAGCGACCCGGGCTCCCACCACGTGTCGTCGTCGCAGAAGGCGACGTAGGGCGTGTCCACCCGCTCCATCGCGACGTTGCGCCCGACCGCCCCGAGGTTCACGGGGCTGGCCACGAGCTGCGCCCACGGGTGCTGCGCGCGGATCGCCTCGGCCGTGCCGTCGGCGGAGCCGTTGTCCACGACCACCACGTGCGGGGCCTCGGGCAGCTCCCGCAGCCGCGCCAGCGCCAGCAGCGCCTCCTCGCGGCGGTTGTGGGTGATCATCACGACGGCCACCCGGTCGTCGGGGCGTGCGGCGGGATCGGTCACGGGCTCTCCTCGAGGTCGGCGGTGCGGGGTGCGGGGGCGTCCTGCCCATGCAGCCGGGCCAGGGCGGCCTCGGTCGTGGGCGAGACCCGGCGGCGGGCGCGCAGGGCGGCGGGCACGCGCGGCAGCGCGGAGACCAGCCCGCGCCGCCCGCGCGAGCCGGCCCGCAGGGCGCCGGCGGCCTCGCGGGCCACGGCCCGCCACGGGCGGCGCATCAGGGCGGTGAGCAGCCGGCTGCGCACGAGCTCGGCCTGGCGCCGGTCGCCGCTCTCGCGCCGGGGGGAGGGGTGGTGGTGGGCGCGGACCTCGGGGACGTAGGCCAGCCGCCAGCCCGCGTCGAAGAGGTCGAGGGCCACCCGCTCCTCCTCCCCGGGGAAGCGCACGACGTCGTCGAAGCCGCCCACGGCCAGGAACGCCGAGCGGCGCACGATCGCCCCGCAGCCCACGAAGCCCAGCAGGGCCGGGCCGGGGCACCCGGCCGGGATGCCCAGCGGGGAGGCGGCGAGCACGGCGTTGAGCGGGTCGGGGCGCTCCTGCGGGCCCACGGCGATCGAGCCGGCGATCAGGCCCACCCGAGGGTGGGCGTCGAGCACCGCGGCGGCGCGGGCCAGGGCGCCGGGGGCCCACCACGAGTCGTCGTCGGCGAAGGCCACGTACGGGGTGCGGGCCGCGCGGACCCCGACGGTGCGGGCCACGGCCCCCGCGTTGCGCGGCAGCGCCACGACCTGCACGTCCGGGCGGGCGGCACGCACGGCCTCGGCCGTGCCGTCCTCCGAGGCGTTGTCGACGACGACGACGGGGCCCTCGTGGTGGTGCAGGTGGGCGAGCAGCTCCTCGCGGCGGTTGCGGGTGGCCACGACCACGGTCACCCGCGCGGCGCCCTCGTGCGCGGGGCTCATGCCAGCGGCTCCAGGACGGGCCCGCCCTGCGGGCGCGTGGGCATCCGGTGCAGGTCGTAGCGCAGCCCGGCCGGGTCGGTGCGCCACGGCCGGGAGGCCAGGTGCGCGGCGGCCACGGCGAGGACCGCGACCGTCACGTCCTCGCCGGGGCAGCGGTGGCCCCCCGCGACCTCCCCGCCGCCCTGCGGGACGAGGTTCGCGGCCGCGGCCGCCCCGGTCCCCAGGAAGCGGGCGGGGTCGAACTCCCCGGCCCGCTCCCACTCCCAGGGATCCGTGTTGGTCCCGTGCACGTCCAGGACCACGCGCTGCCCGGCCTCCAGCCGGTGCCCGCCCCACTCCAGGGGGCGCCGGGCCCGGGCGGCGAGCAGGGGCACGAAGGGGAAGAGCCGGCGGACCTCGTGGGCGAAGGCCGTGGCCTCGGGCCCGCCCACGGCCGTGGCCCGCCCGGCCGCCTCCTCGCGCAGGCGCCGGGCCCACCCGGGGTGCTCGTGCAGGGCCAGGGCGGCGAAGGCGGCGAACCAGCTCACCGCCACGGTCGGGCGCAGCAGGTTCAGCAGCTCCACCGCGGCGGTGTGCCCCGGCAGCAGCTGCCCGTCCTCGCCCCGGTGGCCGGCCACGAGCTCGAGCACGCTCAGCTCGTCGGGCGCCCGCCCGGCGCGCACGGCGTCCAGCCGGGTGCGCCCGATCAGCTCCAGGGCCCAGGACTCGCTCTCCCGGCGGGCGCGCAGGGCCTGCACCCAGGCCGGGCCGGGCACGCCGAAGCCGTCCACGACCTGCGCGAGCCCGGCCGCGCGCCGGTCCAGCTCCGCCTCGGGCAGCTCGATCCCGGCCCAGCGCTGGACCGCGCGCCCGTGCACGCGCACCGCCGTGGCGTGCACGTCGAGCGGGCCCCCGGCGGCCACGGCCCGCGCCCAACCGGCGTCGGCGGCGGCCACGAGGTCCGCCCGGCGCCGGGGCTCGGTGGCGCGCAGGAACAGCTCCTTGCGCCGGTGGTGGGGCCCGTCGTCGAGCCCGTGCACGGCGCCGCGGCCGAACAGCGGCAGCCGCACGGCCAGCGGCACCGCGCCCTCGCGGCGCAGCAGCGTCCCGTCGTAGAAGAAGCGCACGGCCTCGGCCCCGCGCACCAGCAGCGCCGGGCGCCCGAGCAGCCGCACCGGCAGCGCCCGGGCGGCGGGGTCGGCGGCGCGGGCGCGGGCGGCGTCGGCCCAGGTGTAGCCGTCGCGCAGCAGGTCGCGGGTGGCGTCCTTCGAGCGGGTGCGGGCGTGCTCGGTGGGCATGGTCCTCCAGGCGGCGGGTCGGTCGGTCGCCTCCATCGTATGGGCACGTCCTGCGGGTTCCCGGGACGTGCCCCGTGACAGAATCGGGGCACCGCCGTGGACCACGGCGCGTGCCCCCGCTCCCCGCCGGGGACGAGCCCGGAAAGGCGCGTGACCGCCCGCGATGTCCGACCTGTTCGACCACTACGCCGCCGAGATGGCCGGCGCGGCGGCCTACGACGAGATGTTCACCCCCGAGCAGCGGCTGCGCCCGGCCTACGAGCAGATCGGGCAGGTGCTCGACGGTCTCTCGCTGGGCGACGTCCACGCGCGCGCCGACTCGATGGCCCGCTCCTTCCTCGACCGCGGGGTCACCTTCGACGTCGCGGGGGAGGAGCGGCCCTTCCCCCTCGACATCGTCCCCCGGGTGATCCCCGCCGAGGAGTGGGCCGTGATCGAGCGCGGGGTCGTCCAGCGGGTGCGCGCCCTCGAGTGCTTCCTCGACGACGTCCACGGCGACCAGCGCGTCGTGGCCGACGGGATCGTCCCGCGCTCGCTGATCACCTCCTCCGCCCACTTCCACCGGGCGGTCTGGGGCTTCCGGCCCGCCGGCGGGGTGCGCATCCACGTGGCCGGCATCGACGTGATCCGCGACCAGCAGGGCGTGTTCCGGGTCCTCGAGGACAACGTGCGGGTGCCCTCCGGGGTCTCCTACGTCATCGAGAACCGCCGGGCGATGACCAAGGGCCTGCCGGAGGCCTTCATGTCCCGGTCCATCCGCGCCGTCGAGGCCTATCCCCGCCACCTCTACCGGGCGCTGCGCGCCACCGCCCCCGAGGCCGCCGAGGACCCCGTGGTCGTGGTCCTCACCCCCGGGGTGTTCAACTCCGCCTACTTCGAGCACGCCCTGCTCGCGGGGCTGATGGGCGTGGAGCTCGTGGAGGGCCGCGACCTCGTGGTGCGCGGGGACAGGGTCTACATGCGCACCACCGACGGCGAGCAGCGGGTGGACGTGATCTACAAGCGCATCGACGACGAGTTCCTGGACCCGCTGCACTTCCGCCCCGACTCCGTGCTGGGCTGCTCCGGGCTGGTCAACGCCGCCCGCGCCGGCAACGTGACGATCGCCAACGCGGTGGGCAACGGTGTGGCCGACGACAAGCTCACCTACTCCTACGTGCCCGACCTCATCCGCTACTACCTCGACGAGGAGCCGGTGCTGCCCAACGTGGACACCTACCGGCTCGAGGAGCCCGAGGCCCGCGCCTGGGTGCTCGAGCACCTCGAGGAGCTCGTGGTCAAGCCGGTCGACGGCTCCGGCGGCAAGGGCCTGGTGATCGGCTCCACGGCCACGGCCGCCGAGCTGGCGGAGCTGCGGGCGAAGGTGCTGGCCGACCCGCGCGGGTGGATCGCCCAGCCGGTGCTGCAGCTGTCGACCGTGCCCACGTTCGCCGACGGCGGCTTCGGCCCGAGGCACGTGGACCTGCGTCCCTTCGCGGTCAACAGCGGCGACGGGGTCTACGTCCTGCCCGGCGGGCTGACCCGGGTGGCCATGCAGAAGGGCTCGCTGATCGTCAACTCCTCCCAGGGCGGGGGCTCGAAGGACACGTGGGTGCTCGGGCAGCCGCAGACCCAGGACCTCGACCCCGGCCGGGTGCCGCCGGCCGACGTCGACGGCACCGTGCACACCTGGCCGGTCTCCGCGTCCTGGCAGGACGAGGGGGACACCGGGCAGGAGCAGCAGCAGCAGCAGGCCCGCGCCGCGGGGACGGGGAAGGGGGCGCCGTGCTGAGCCGGATCGCCGAGTCGCTGTTCTGGATCGGGCGCCACGTGGAGCGCGCCGACGGCGTGGCGCGCATCCTCGACGTCCACCTGGAGCGGATCACCCAGCTGCCCGCCGCGGAGCAGGAGGCGGAGGTCCGCCGGATCATGGCCGTCATGGGCGTGGCCCCCGAGCACGGGGACTACGGCGTGGACTCGCTGATCCACGAGCTGGCCTGGAACCGGGACTCGCCCACCTCCATCTCGGGGTCGCTGCACGCGGCCCGCGAGAACGCCCGCCGGGCCCGGGAGACCGTCTCCTCGGCCATGTGGGAGGCCCTGAACTCGACCCACTACGGGCTGGGCGGGCACCGCCGCGACGTCGTGGGCACCTTCCGCGTCTGCCACTGGGCGATCGAGCGGATGGCGACCGTGCGCGGGCAGATCCAGATGACGATGTCCCACGACGAGTCGTGGCTGTTCCTGGGCCTGGGTGCGGCCCTGGAGCGGGCCGACATGACCTCCCGGCTGCTGTGGACCCGGTCCACGACCGCGACCGAGGGCATGTCCTGGGTCTCGATCCTGCACTGCGCCGGGGCCTACGAGGCGTTCCTGCGCACCCGCTACGGGACCTTCAGCGACGAGTCGGCCACCCAGTTCCTGCTCCTGGACCGGCTCTTCCCCCGCTCGATCCTGCACGCGCTGACCACCGCCGAGGAGATCCTCGTGCAGATGGAGCCGGGGCTGCAGCGGGTCGGCTTCAAGGACGACGCCCGGCGGATCGTCGGCGAGGCCCGCACCGCCCTGGAGTTCCACCACGCCGAGGACCTCATGGCGGTGCTGCCCGGGCACCTCAACAACGTGCAGGCCGCCTGCGCCCGCGCCTCGGAGGCCGTGGGCGCGAAGTACTTCTCCCACGCCGTCGAGGACTCATGGTTCGGAGGGATCCTGTGACCCGTCTCACGATCGACCACGTCACCCGCTACGACTACGGGCGCTCCGTCTCGACGTCCTACAACGAGGCGCGGATGACGCCGGTGACCGACGACGAGCAGGTGGTGCTCGAGGCGGAGCTGACGCTGAGCCCCGGCACCGCCACGGTCAGCCACTACCGCGACTACTGGGGCACCCGGGTGACGGCCTTCGACATCCAGGGCCGCCACCACCACCTGGAGGTCCGCTCCGCGGCGACCGTCGAGGTGCACCGCCCGCCGCCCGGGCGCGCCCCGGACGGGCTCTCGTGGGAGGAGCTCGCCGTGCCGGAGGTCCTCGACGCGGTCTCCGACCACGTGCCGCAGACCGCGCTCACCCGGCTGGGCCCGGAGCTGGAGGCCGTCGCCGAGGACGTGCGCGCGGGCGCGGCCGACCCCGCCGCGGCGGTCGCGGCCGTCTACGCCCGGATCGCCGGGCACATGCGCTACGCCCCCGGGGTGACCGGGGTGCACACCGACGCCGAGGCCGCCTGGCGCGAGGGCAGGGGGGTCTGCCAGGACCTGGCCCACGTGGCGATCGGGATGCTGCGCCACCTCGGGGTGCCGGCCCGCTACGTCTCCGGCTACCTCCACCCCGACGCCGGGGCCGAGGTGGGGGCCACGGTGCAGGGGGAGTCCCACGCCTGGGTCGAGTCGTGGAACGACGGCTGGTGGGCCTACGACCCGACCAACCACACGGCGCTGACCGACTTCCACGTCACCGTGGCGCGCGGGCGGGACTACACCGACGTCACCCCGCTCAAGGGCATGCTCACCGGCGGCGGCGGGGCCACGGAGCTGGCCGTGACCGTCGAGGTCACGCGCCGGGCGTGACCGGCCCCCTCGCACGCCGACGGCGGGCCGTCCTCCCGGGAGGAGGGAGCGGCCCGCCGTCGTCGTCCCGCCCCAGCAGGACGGGGCAGGGGCTCAGCGGCCGAAGCGGTAGTTCTTCGGGGCGACCGTCAGCCCGGAGGGGGTGACGGTCAGCCCGCGCGCCCGGTCCTCCTCGTGGTCGACCCCGACGCGCACGCCCGGGGGCACCACGACGTTCTTGTCGAGGATGCAGCGCTCGACGACGGCGCCCTCGCCGATGCGCACGTTGTCCATGAGCACCGACTGGCCCACGGTGGCGTCGTTCTCGACGTAGACCTTGGGGGAGAGCACCGACTCGCGCACCCGCCCGCCGGTGATGAGCACCCCCGCGGAGAGCATCGAGTCGGTCGCGACCCCGCCCTCGCCGTGCGGGCCGCGCACGAGCTTCGCCGGCGGGGCCTGGACGCCGTAGGTGTAGATCGGCCAGGAGTAGTTGTAGAGGTTGAACACCGGCAGCGGCCGGATCAGGTCCATGTGCGAGTCGTAGTAGGAGTCCAGGGTCCCGACGTCGCGCCAGTACTGGCGGTCCCGCTCCGTGGAACCGGGCACGTCGTTGTGCGTGAAGTCGTAGACGGCCGCCTCGCCCCGGTCGGCGAACCAGGGCATGATGTCCCCGCCCATGTCGTGGGCCGTGTCCTCGCGGGCCTCGTCGGCGCGCAGGGCCTCCACGAGGGCGTCGGTGTCGAAGACGTAGTTGCCCATCGAGGCGAGGAACGCGTCGGGGTCGTCCGGCAGCGGCGCGGTCGAGGACGGCTTCTCCACGAAGCGGGTGATGCGGGTGACGTCCTCGGGGTCCGTCTCGATGACGCCGAAGGAGGTGACCATCTCCATCGGCTGGCGCACCCCGGCCACGGTCGCCCGCGCCCCGGAGGAGATGTGGAAGTCGACCATCGCCGAGAAGTCCATCCGGTAGACGTGGTCCGCGCCCACGACGACGACGATGTCCGGCTTGGCGTCGTCGATGAGGTTCATCGACTGGTAGATGGCGTTGGCCGAGCCCAGGAACCAGTCCTTGCCGCGGCGCTGCTGGGCCGGGACCGTGGTGACGTAGTTGCCCAGCTGGGTGGACAGCCGCCAGGTCTCCGAGACGTGGCGGTCCAGGGAGTGCGACTTGTACTGGGTGAGGACCACGACCTGCAGGTAGCCGGAGTTCACGATGTTCGACAGCGCGAAGTCGATCAGCCGGTAGCTGCCGCCGAACGGGACGGCCGGCTTGGCGCGGTCCTCGGTCAGCGGCATGAGGCGCTTGCCCTCCCCTCCGGCCAGGACGATCGCGAGTACCTTCTTACGGTGGGGCATGGGAACCTCTCTGACGTCGTCGGCAACGGGTCCGGCCGGACCGGTCGGTGCTGGCCTCATTGTGTCTTAAGGGACGCCCGCGCGGGCGAGCGGCGGCACACGGGTTGCGTCGTGGGGCGTCACTCCCGCGCCGCGCCCGCCCGCCCGCCCCTGCGGGCGGGGCCCCTGCAGTACGCTCGGGGGCGTGCGAGTCGATATCTTGTCCAAGGAGTTCCCGCCCGAGATCTACGGCGGCGCCGGAGTCCACGTGTCCGAGCTCTCGCGGGTGCTGGCCCCGCTGGTCGACCTGCGGGTGCGCTGCTTCGGCGCGCCCCGCGAGCCGGAGGTCGCCGGCGCGAAGGTGCAGGCCTACCCGGTCCCGGCCGAGCTGTCCGGGGCCAACGCGGCGATCCAGACCCTCGGCGTGGACCTCGCCATGGTCGGGGACGTCGCCGGGGCCGACCTCGTGCACTCCCACACCTGGTACGCCAACATGGCCGGGCACCTCTCCGCGCTGATGCACGGGATCCCGCACGTGCTCTCCGCCCACTCCCTCGAGCCGCTGCGGCCGTGGAAGGCCGAGCAGCTCGGCGGCGGCTACGCGGTCTCCTCGTTCGTGGAGCGCACCGCCTACGAGTCGGCGGCCGCGATCATCGCCGTCTCCGACGGGATGCGCGAGGACATCCTGCGCTCCTACCCGGCGGTGGACCCGGCGCGGGTGCGCACCGTGCACAACGGCATCGACGTCGCGCAGTGGTCCCCGGACCCGGACACCGACGTCCTGGAGTCCTACGGGATCGACCCGCAGCGGCCCTCCGTGGTCTTCGTCGGCCGGGTGACCCGCCAGAAGGGCGTGCCCTTCCTCCTGCGCGCCGCCGCCCGCCTGCCCGAGGACGTCCAGCTCGTGCTGTGCGCCGGGGCCGCCGACACCCCCGAGCTCGGCGCCGAGGTCAACGCCCTGATCGCCGACCTGCAGGCCACCCGCTCCGGGGTGGTGCTCATCGAGAAGATGCTGCCGCGCCGGGAGATCGCCCAGATCCTCTCCCACGCCACGGTCTTCGCCTGCCCATCGGTCTACGAGCCGCTGGGCATCGTCAACCTCGAGGCGATGGCCTGCGGCACCGCCGTGGTCGCCTCCGCGACCGGCGGGATCCCCGAGGTCGTCGACGACGGCGTCACGGGCCGGCTCGTGCCCCTCGAGCAGGTCCAGGACGGCACGGGCACGCCGCTGGACCCGGAGCGCTTCGTCGCCGACTTCGCCGCCGCCCTCACCGAGGTCGCCGCCGACCCGGCCCGCGCCGCCGCGATGGGCGAGGCCGGGCGCCGCCGGGCCGAGGAGCACTTCGCGTGGGAGTCGATCGCCGAGCGCACCCTGGAGGTCTACCGCTCGGTGCTGTGAGCGTCCCCGCCCGGATGAAACCGCCCGCACGGTGTGGTAGATTATTCCTCGTTGCGTTCAGGACGGACGGCCCCGGAAGGGGCCGGACGAGGTCCTGGATCCACTCGCGCGGGTGGCGGAATAGGCAGACGCGCTAGCTTGAGGTGCTAGTCCTCGTATTAGAGGGTGGGGGTTCAAGTCCCCCCTCGCGCACGATGCGATGTCCCAGGACATCGGAGACACCCCGGACCTGTGGTCCGGGGTGTTTTTCTGTCTCCGGGTGCTGGTCGAGGGATCGTGGCCGGTCGTCGCGGCCCGTGCCTGCGCTGAAGCCCACCGAGCGATGGCAGGGGGGGGAACGAGTGCAGTCCGGGAACGGTGCCGAGCCTGTCGGTGCGCCGGAGCACCGCTTCAGGTGGCTGTGGTGGGTCGCCGCGTGGTTCCTGTGGACCTTCCTCGGCGACGAGCTCCTCGAGGCGGTGTGGAGCCGGCTGATCGCCGTCGGCGGGTACGGACTGACGAACGCCGTGTCCGGTCTGATCGCCTTGTCGATCTGTTTCGTGGTCCTCATCCGCACCCGGGTCCGGCACCGGCAGCTGGAGACGCAAGGGGATCCGGAGCCGCTGCCGGTGACCACCGACTACGTCACCACGGCCCGGCCCCTGGTGGTGCTGTGCTGGCTGGTCGGGGTGGGGGCCTGGGGGGTGACCGTGCTGCTGGTCGCCCTCGCCGGGTTCGGCTCGGCCTGGGTGCTCGGGCCGGTCATCGGTACGGCCTTCATCCTGGGCGCCCGGATGGAGAGCGCCCACGCCCGGACGATGGACGCCCGGCGCGGGATGCCGCCGGCCGCTGCGGCCCGCACGTGAGGAGCTGGCCGGGCGTCATCGCTGATGTCCAAGACCTGCCGGCGGGGGCTGTGGCGGGCGCGGGCTCAGAAGAGCGTGGGAGGGGCCGGGTCGACGTCGTGGACCGGCCGGCAGTGGTGGTTCCCGGGGGGCGTGGTTCGTCGCGCGGGTCGTCGTCGGCGTGTCCGCGGCCCGTACCCGCTCGCTCTCCGGGCCGCGGACACCCGACGCAGGCGACCCCCGGCGTCGCTGAACGGTCGAGGAGACATCATGCAGGAGGAGACCGACCCGGTCCGGTTCACGGTGCAGGGCCAGGAGTTCACCGTCCGGGCCCGGGCCGGCGAGCCGGGGGTCTGCGACCACTTCTGGACCAACCACCCCGAGGGCTACGGCTTCACCTCCGCCGGCAACCCCGCCGACCCGGTGAGCCGCGAGGGAATGGAGCGCGACATCATCTCCTTCCTGGCCGAGATCAACCCGGAGACCGGGTACCTCGACTGACTCGCGAACCACGGCGTCGCCGATGAGATGACGCCGCTCGCCACCGGCTCGTGCCACGATGCGGGCAGCAGCATGACCGTGCAGGAGGGGGGCATCGTGCGTGGCGAGGTGCTCGGGGTCTGCGCCGGCGTGGCGGTGGTAGCCCTGGGCATGTGGATCATCCGGGTCTTCCGCGGGGTGTTCCCGATCTGGATCCTGCTGCTGGGATTCGCGTTCCTCATCGGTCGTCCGGTGCTGGACTGGCTGGAGTGGCGGATCCGGACCCACGAGCGAGACCGCCGCGACGAGGAGCAGCGCTCAGCTCCGGCCGGTTCCGGTGTGCCGAACGCCCCGGGTTCCGTCGTGGAGCTCCGGGGCGTTCATCCTCGCGGGTGGGCGGTCAGGCGTCCTGGGTCTCGATCTCGTCCTCGGAGCAGCAGGCGCAGGCGGCGTCGCGCAGATCGAACGTGGCCCGCACCAGCACGACGGTGCCCTTGCGGTGCGGGGAGCGGTCGGACGTCATTGCTGATGTGCAAGACCTGCCGGCGGCGGTCGTTGCGGGCACCGGGGTCGGAACGGCGTGCACGCACAGCGGCACGTCGCACCAGTGCAGGGACGTCCGGTCGGCGACCGCCTCCAGCCCGCCGTGGTCGGTGGCCAGGGCGAACCGGTGGGCGGAGACCACCTTCTGGCCGGTATCCGTGGCGAACCAGAACCGCCCGTACCCGTCGTCGCTGATCGCTCCCGTCCAATGACCAGCACGACTGCTCGGTCGGGCCCTTGAGCACGTGGGCGTAGAACCTCTCGACGTCGGCCGGGTTCACCGCATCCTCCGCTGCGCCACATCGGCTCCGCGGCCGGTGCCGGTGCCGAGCGTGGCACGGCCACCGGTCCGCAGGCGTTCGCCATGGCACCGACTCGGGCCCGAGTGTGACGGGTCCGCCGGGGGTGACGATAACGATCACGCGGCCAGCCGCCTGCTGCCCGCGTCCTGGACCGGGCGGGCCGGTCACACTGGAGCCCCGGGCGCCGTCCGGTGACGCCCGCGGCACCGCTTCCATCCGCTGCACCCGCCGGGGACCGCAGTCCGGCTCCGTCCTCGGCGCCCGACTCCCAGGACCGATCATGGACACCACCCACCGCGTCATCGCCGCGACCGCCGCACTTCTGCTGGCCGTGGCCGCACCGGCCACCGCCGCCGAGCCCACGCCGCCACCTGAGCCACCGGCCGAGAATCAGTTCCCGCCGGCGAGCACGCACGGGAAGTTCGTGCCGCTGCCCGAGGAGTTCTTCGCGACCGACACCGTTCCGCTGTGCGGTTCGGAGGTCACCATCGCCGCCGACGACGCCGGCACCGGCCGGTACCGCGCCCTGGTGACGGACGAGGGGGACACCGTGGTCGAGTACCGCGGGGACCTCACCGTGGACATCACCCGGGCCTCCGACGGGGCGACGCTGGAGGACGTGCTTCTGGACGGGCGGGCGATCGAGACCTACGACGCCGACGGTGTGACCGCCACCTTCGACTACACCGGACCGTCGCTGGTGATCGCCGTCGACGAGATGGACGTCCAGGCCATGGAGGAGGCCGGGCTGCCGCAGGCGTTCATCTACCTCTCCGGACGCCTCTCGAGCACCATCACCCTGGAGTCGGCACCGGTGCCCGGCCAGCAGCCACCGCCTGCGGTCTCGGTGGAGATCACCGAGAACACCGCGGAGTACGTCGTCGACCTCTGCGACCTGCTCGACCAAGCCGCTCCGGAGGCCGCACCTGCCCCGTAGCCGACCACCCGCACCGGCCTCGCCATCAGGGGCGGGGCCACCCCGACCAGGAGAGGAACCCGTCATGAACGACACCCACACCAGCAGTGGCGCCGGTCCCGGCGGCGCAGCGACCGGAGATCGCCGGCAGCTGGTCGAGCGGGCCATCGCAGCGCTCAACGCCCACGACACCGCGGCGTTCGCCGCGACCTACAGCCCGGATGCCGTCGTCCACACCTCCGCCAATCCGGAGCCGGTGCGTGGGCGGGAGGCCATCGAGCAGGACACCGAGCACTGGAACACCGCAATGCCGGACATGGCGATCGAGATCGAAGACCTGGTCGTGGACGGCGCCACCGTGGCGATGCGGCTGCTGTTCACCGGCACCCACACCGGACCCCTGACCACCCCTGACGGTGAGGTGCCCCCCCCACCGGGAAGGCGGTGTCGGTCCCCATGGCCGTGTTCAACCGGAACGACGAGAACGGGCTGACCTCGGTGGAGCACCGCTACCTGGACCTGGCCGACATGGCCCGGCAGCTCGGACTCGCGTGAGCGGGCGAACCAGCGCTCACCCCGGTCTCCGTGCTGGACTACCGGGGTGTCCGTCGGCTCGGCTGGACGATCGGGCCTTCTGGGCTTCGAGCCCGGCGAGCTCCACCTCGGTCCTCCGGCATCCGTCGGGGGAGCGAGTTCTCGGCGCTGATCACGCCGTCGGGGGACCGGGCCCGGATCACGGTCGAGGTGCAAGCGGTCATCGGTCGTCTCCTCGGTGGTGACGGGTATGGCAGCGAACACCGCATCGGCCGGTGCCCGATCGTGGGGGTAGGTCCGCTGCGTGCAGTGGCCTTGCCGCACGAGCCCGCCTGCCGGCGCCCGAGTGCCGGGCCGGTAGACCGGTCCTGGGCCGTTGCGCGGTGGAAGTGCTCGTGGTCCTCAGCGGACTCCCGCGCGGACCGCCTGTCTCCTGGCAACAGGATCTGTCGATCCTTGTGCTCCGGGTCGATGTCCGCCGAATGGTCTGAGAAGACATTCCACAGTGCGGTGAGCCGTCGATGGCAGATCAGTACGCAGGCCGGTTCCAGGAGTCCGAGGTGGAGGTCGGCCCGACGCTCCCGCGAGTCCGGAGTCGCTCGCAGGAGAGCAGCCGGGCGAAGCCGCGCTGGACCACCCAGCGGCGCTGGCCCTGCCCGGAGCCGTGAGCGACTCCGCGGCGGGCGATGCGCGGGGTGATCCCGTGGGCGTGCAGCAGTCGCCGGTCCTCGCCGTGGCCGTAGCCACGGTCGGTCACCAGTTCCCGGGGTTGTCGCCGGGGCCGACCGCTGAGTCCGCGGATCGGTGGCGTGGAGTCGACCAGGGGCAGCACGTGCGAGCTGTCCACCGCGCACCGGTCCAGGTCCGGTGCCCCGGCTGCGTGCAGCTCGGCCAACGGCATCTCGTGCGCCGCCGGCCACACTCCAGCCTCCGTCCGGTCCCTCACGTGCCGCCAGCACGTCACCCCAAAGACCCTGGACTGATCCCGGGGCAGCCGGTTCCAGCCGAGCCCGGTCTCTGGCACGAACACAATCCCGCCCAGAACGGCCCAGTCGTGGGCCGGCTTGCGCCCGGGGTGCTGGTAGCGCCGAGGTGATCGTGCTGGCAGCAGGGGTTCGACTCGCTCCCACAACGAGTCCGGCACGAGATCCCCCCATCACGCCCACCAGGGTCGCCGGGGACCCCGTCAGCGTTCAACAGCTACGTGGCACTCACTCCGAGATGATCTCCGAGCCTTCCGACCGGGCTGGGCGTGACGATCACCGAGGAGCTCGTCGAAGCCGCCTGGGAACGCGGGGTGAGGACGGTCGTCACCGCCCTGCGCGCCCCGGACGCCGCGCTGACCGACGGGCTGCACATCACGCACACCGGCCGGCTGGTGGAGCCGACCTCGGTCGAGGCGAGCCGCACGACCGGCTGAGGGCCGTCATGAAACGACGGACGGTCACGGTTGCGTCGCTTCTCCCACCGTTTCGTTGCGAGTGCGAACACCGGGTCGCACGCTGATGGCGTCCGCACAACGCAGGAGGCGGTCGTGAGGACGACAGACCCGCACTACGGCGCCACGGGAGGCTGACATGGGTGGACGAGGACGAGCGGTCTGGGGCGGTGCCGCAGCAGGACTTCTGGTCCTGGCCGGCGGGACGCCCGCGCAGGCGGCGGGGCAGGGAGCGGTCACCGCAGGGAACCAGCCGTACGAGGTGCAGACCTGCTACGACGACATGCTGGGCAACAGGCTGTGCACCACGCTGGAGGGCCGGGCCCTGCAGGTGGTGCTGCCCAACGGCCGGCAGCTGAACCGGGACCGGGGCACGCACACCTCCGAGGGGTACACCTGGGACGGGTTGTACTACCGCGAGGCCGGCACCCATCACTCCTTCACGGTCTACGAGCAGTACACCTCGCCGTGGGAGTGGGACGACCAGGTCACCCGGGTGGATGCGACCACCACGCTGAGCTTCGAGAACGGAGACGTCTGCGTCATCAGCCAGACGTTCGTGCAGGTCGACGGGCAGGCGCGCAACGGCAGCTCCGAGGTCGTGTGCAACTGAGCGGGCCGCGGCACCCGGACCGACGGGCGCCGAGACTGGCCGGTCAGCCGGCGGCCGGCTGGTGCATCCGCGACTCGACCGCGGCGGCGATGGTGTCCGGGGCCGCCGCGGACCGGTCGTGGATCCGCGGGCCGGGAGTGTCCTGGTCGTAGCTGCGGTCGAAGACGACGTGCTGCCACATCGGGGTCGTCCGCCCGGTGCTCTTGTCCTCGTCGTCCACCAGCACGGCCCCGCGCAGCGTGGTGTTGTCGTGGGCGAGCACGAGCTCGTCGTGCCAGTCGTGTAGCCCTAGTTGTACCCGGTCAGGACGTTGGTAGCAGGAGGGTGTTGACGTGAGGAGAGCCTCCGGGTGGGGTGTGGCTTGTCTAAGGCCCACATCCACCACGGAGGCTCCCGTGTCCCACCGTAATGCCCGCACCACCGTCCACGGCAGGCTGCTCATCGTCTCCCGGCACCGTTCCGGGATGCCGAAGTCCCACATCGCCAAAGCCATGGGGATCTCGCGCAAGTGTGTGTCTCACTGGATCGCCCGCTACGACACCGAGGGCGAGACCGGTCTGCAGGACCGGTCCTCCCGCCCGCACACCACCCCGACCCGCACCTGCCCGAGCACGGAGCAGCGGGTCCTGGCGCTGCGCGCCAGGACCCGGCGGGGCCAGGACTGGATCGCAGGTGAGCTGGGCATCCCGGCACGCACGGTGGGGCGGATCCTGGCCCGCCACCAGGTCCCGTACCTGCGGGAGCTGGACCCGCTCACCGGTGCGGTGATCCGGTCCTCGAAGACCACCGCGGTGCGCTACGAACGCGAGCACCCCGGGGAGCTGGTGCACATGGACGTGAAGAAGCTCGGGCGGATCCCTGATGGTGGCGGCTGGCGTGCCTTGGGGCGTGCGAACGCGGTCAGAGATCGACGCCATGGGCCCGGCTTCGACTACGTGCACTCGGTGGTCGACGACCACTCGAGGCTGGCGTACTCGGAGATCCACGCCGATGAGAAGGGCGCCACCTGCGCGGAGTTCCTGGCCCGGGCGGCCGTCTACTTCGCCGGCCACGGGATCCCGAGGATCGAGCGGGTGATGACCGACAACGCCTTCGCCTACCGTCATTCCGCGGCCGTGCGGGAGGTGGTCGCGGCCCTGGGTGCCAAGCAGATCTTCATCCGCCCGCACTGCCCGTGGCAGAACGGCAAGGTGGAGCGCCTCAACCGCACCCTGGCCACCGAGTGGGCCTACCGGCAGGTCTTCATCAGCAACGACGAACGCACCGCCGCCCTTGCCCCCTGGATCGAGCACTACAACACTGAAAGACGCCACAGCGCACTCGGCGGACACCCACCGGTCAGCCGCCTGCGACCAACCTCATGACCGGGTACACCTAGTGCCCGGCCACCCGGTGCACCTTCGCGGAGTGGGCCATCGTGTCGGCGAGCATGGCGGTGGAGGCGAAGAGGACGTCCCCGACCGCGGCATGCAGCTGCTGCACCGCCTCCATGCACCCGTCCTCGGGGCCCGGCAGGCGGGAGAGGTCCGGGTGCTTCGTCGCCGCGGCCACCAGCTCGTCGCGCACCGGGTCCCCGGTCATCTCCCGGGCGGCGTGCTCCGGGGCCAGCGGGCTGGCCAGACCGGCCTCGGAGGGCGAGCGACCGGTGAGCGCGAGAGCGGTCAGCGTCGCGGCGGCGACACGGCGAACGGGGCGGATGGAACTCTGCACAGCGCCTTCTGTTGCGGGGTCGCGGACGGGCGCGGTGACGGTGGCGCACGCGCCTCCGGTCAGGACGGCGTACTCGGTGCTTGCCTTCATGGCGGGGCTCCTTCTCGGAGGAGCTGGGCTCGGCGTGCTCGCCGGGCGGGTGCACCTCATGCGTGCGGAGTCGCACCCTCATCGTTCACCCGGTTCAGAGGGCGGTGAGGAGCACGGTGGTGGCCGGCGCCGGCATCATCAGCGCGGTGGCCCCGTCCAGGACCTGCCAGGTGATCGGGCGGGTGGAGGCCGGCCGCAGCACCCCGATGCCGAATCCCGCTGCCAGGAACCACACCGCGCTGGCGGTGATCGCCCCGGCGCCGAACCACCACTTGTTCCCCGGCCCGCAGGAAGTGGCGGCGGCGCCGAGCACCAGCCCGGTCTCCAGGAGCACGTGGGCGTTCAGCCAGGTGATCGCGGTGATCGCCAGGGCGGTAGGGACCCAGAGGTGGGTGGTGAGGATCTGGCTCATCCCGGTGATCCCGGAGCTGATCAGCAGCGCGTCGGAGACGATGCAGATGCCGACGACGAGTCCGACGTGACGGTGGGCCGGGCCCTGGCGGATGAGGAAGGTGTGCTGCGCTCCCAGGGAGGTCAGCAGCGCGAGGTTCGCCCCGAAGCCGAGCAGCGCCACGGCGGTGACGGTGGTGGCAGGCATGGCGGGGATCTTCCGCAGGCGCGCAGGACGCAGCGACGACCGAGAGGGGAGCCGTCACCTGTCCCGCTGGCCGGCTGCCGCCGAGAGCGGCCGGGTCGGCAAGCGGAAGCGGACCCTGTACTCGGTCACCACCGCGGGCCGGGCTCAGCCGGGCCGGTGGCTGACCGAGCCGGGTGGGGCGCCGGTGCTGGAGTTCGAGGCGCTGCTGAAGGTCTTCTTCGCCGAGCACGGCACGAAGGCCGACCTGCTGGCCACTCTCGCCGCCGTGCAGGACTGGGCCGCTCAGCAGCTGGCGGAGGACGTACGGACCGCGGACCGCTGCCTCACCGGCGACGGCCAGTTCCCCGAACGGAGCGCCCATCTGGTGCTGGCGGGGAGGATCCTGTCCGACTTCGCCGACATGACGGGGCGGTGGGCTCGATGGGCGGCCGAGGAGGCGGGGCAGTGGCCGCAGGACCTCGGGGAGGCCACTCCGAACCAGGAGGCCCTGACCGAGATCGCTCGGCGCACGCCGGACCGGTGATCGGACTACCGCAACGTCTGGGGCGGACTGTCCGTCAGCGGCGGCCCGGATCATCACCGGGTGGGCGTTCAACGGCGCAGGCTCGAGGACGCGGTGGGTGACGGTCCAGGACCTGCGTTCGATGCGCCTCAGCCGGCGGCGGGGAACCGTCGGACCATGGCCACGCTGCTGCCGGGGACGATGCCGTACAGGAACGCCCCGACCGTCTCGAAGCCGTGCTCCCGGACAGCCCGGGCGATCTCGACCTGGCCCTCGTCGGCGCCGGTGAAGCCGGTGACGGTGCCCGCGGCGAAGATCGGCCCGGAGCCCGTCTCGGACTCCACGACCTTCCACCGGGTCGGGCCGGTGAACCCGGGCCCGGCGTCCTCGCCCCACTCCACCACCAGCGCGTAGAGCGTGTCGGTGCCCTCCTCCAGCTCCTCGATCGCGCGCCGCACGCTGCTGCGCAGCACATGGATGTCCCCGCCGCACTCCTGCTCCAGGTGCTCGCGCAGGAAGGCCAGCAGGGCGTCGTGGTCAGGCATGGGCTCCTCCTTCGGCTCCACCACGGGGTCTATGGCACCAGATGGTAGATCAGCTCCGCACCGACCAGCAGGCCCAACCGGAGAGGCTCAGCCGGTGGGGGCGCGGTAGCGCAGCCGCCACAGCGGGAGCCCAGCGACGACCCCCTGCCCGGCCAGGACGCTGAAGCCGTGGAGCCCGTCGGTGACCTCGATCCCGGCCACGGCCTCCTCTCGCCGGCCCGACACCGGACGGAGGTCCGGGTCGGCGCGGGAGAGGTCCGGCAGGCAGGCGCCGAGGTCGTCGAGGATCTCGGCCCACACCCGGTGCGCGTCCGGGGCCTCGGGGTAGGTCTGCGGGTCCGACCCGGCCGGCGGTGCGGGACGGCCGGCCGAGAGCAGCTGCGGGATGCGGTCCCGGTCGGCGTCACAGGGGATCGTCACCGTGGCCCCGGAAGTGCACCGGACCGCGGCCGTGTCCGGAGCGACGACCGCGGTGCGGGGGACGACCGGGCCGCTCCACCACGGCCGGCTCATGGCGGACGCTCCCGGCGACGGGACGGGTGTTCATGGGCAGCTCGGATGTGCAGGGCGTTTCGCACGACGTCCGGGCACGTGCCCGGAAACCCCCCGACAGTGCGTCGTCGTCACTCCGACAGAGCGCCTGTCCGACGTGTTCGTGCGGACGCCGACGCCGGCGATCGAGGGGCCCGCCGCAGTTGCGACGGACGCGCACACCCGGCCCGGAGCCGTGCGATCCCCGCGGTCGCCGAGCCGGCCTCAGCGGCGGTGGAACCAGCCGCGGTGCCGGCTCTCCGGTGCGGCCCGGTGCGTGCCGTCGCCGTGGTGCCGGCCGCCGGGATAGAGGGTCCGCGCCTCGGCCAGCTTCTCCTCCCGCAGCGCTGCCGCGGTCGCCGGGAACGACGCCGCGGCGGTCGGGGTGGCGAGTCGGGCGTCGCCCGCGGCGGTGACCGACCACCCGGTGCCGGCCTCCAGCAGCGACCGGTGCTTGGTCCGGTAGTAGTCGTCGCTGACCTCCAGGGCGGTGCCGGCGGCCCCGCAGGCGGCGGCGAGCAGGTGGAAGTGGAACCGGGTCGTCAGCCACGTCTGGCCCGGGCGTGCCGGGAACCCCTCGAGCCACACCTGGGTGAACGGCACGAAGTGCTCTGCGGGGATCAGATCGGCCAGCTGCTCGAAGCCCGTCCGGTCCGCCCCGGGGATGGCCTCCAGGTAGCGCACCGTCCGCCCGGCCAGGGGGCCCTCCAGGGCGGCGCGCACCGCGGCGACCGCGGCCTCCGCCGCTCCGGGGGAGGAGGTGTCGGACTGCAGGCACACCCACACGTCCCCGTCCGGCTCCCCGTCCTGCACCGGGTCTCCGGTGAAGCCGGGGACGGCCTCCAGCCCCAGGAAGGCGTCGTCGGGGCCGTGGGCCACCCCGGCCAGCTCGGCGCTGGGGGCGTCGCGGACGGTCGCGTGGTCGAAGACCGCCAGCGCCTCGCGCACCGCGGTCGCGTCGGCGGCGGGGTACAGGCCCAGGCCGGTGGCGTACAGTCTGGCCCCGGTGAGCTCCTTGAGCCGGCACGCCGCACGCAGCAGCCCGGCGTGGTGGGGCCAGATCGCGTTGAGGTAGCCGCCGCCGAGCAGGTGCACGGAGTCCGCCCGGCGCAGGGCCAGCAGCCCGAGGTCGTAGCGCGGGGAGCCGAGGTCGGTGATCAGCCGGTCGATGTGGGCGCCGGCGGCCACCGGGTCCATGGCGGCCGTGTCGACGACCAGTCGCCACAGCGTGTCGGTGAACCGCACCCGCGGGTGCAGCGAGCCGACGAGGTGGGCGGCCTGGCCGGGGTTGGTGCAGTCCAGCCACACCTCGGCCTCGGGGTGGACGGCGGCCAGGTGGCGCAGCCAGGCGGCGGCGATGAACTCGTCCCCGAAGTTCGGGTGCCCGGTCGGGGCGACGAGGTAGAGGACCGGGGCGGGCGGGGGCTGCTCGTGGTGGGATGTGCGCGGCATCGGCCCAGGCTATCGGCCGTGCGGGACCGGCGGAGCCCGGAGGTCGTGGACGCCCTGGATCCCACGCCGGAGGCCGTGGCGCAGCCGGTCGGCGTGCGGACGGCCAGGGACGGGAGAACGAGGAGGCGGCAGACAACAGGACCCAGGGGCAGGTGCGACGGCGGGCGACGCGGCGCCGTGCCGGCCCGTCGGCGCAATCGCGTGCTCCCGATCGTGCCTGTGTACGGTGGCGAACAGGGGCCGCGCCCCCCAGCGGCCCGGGACGAGAGGAACCCAGGATGTCCCCCCGCACCCTGATCACCCGCGGCCTGGCCGCCACCGCTCTGGCCACCACCATGGCGATCACCGGGATCGCCCCGGCCTCGGCCTACAGCGCCACCGTGTACTACTTCGCCACGAAAGCCCGTTGCGAGGCGAAGCAGCCGGCCTACAAGTCCGGCTGGACCAGCGTCTCCACGTGCCAGCCCAACGGCGGCGGATGGTCGTTCCGGGTCGTGCACTACAGCTGATGTCCGCTCGGGAGACGGTGCGCAGCTGGTCCAGTCGGTGGTGCAGCGCGGGGAGAGGTCTTCCTGCTGGCTGCGCCACGGCACCGGCGCCGCACGAGCAGAGAGGGGATCGCCGATGAGCACACCCCGCGTTCCCCCGCGCCCGAGGCCGGCCGCCCGGCTGAGCCGGACGGGGGAAACGCTGCTGACCCACGCCCGCCGCGCCTGGCCGGGGATCCGCCGGGAGGTGCTGCCGGCGCTGCTGGTCTTCTGGGTCAACCTCGTCGCCTGCGGCCTGGCGTTCGCCGCCCTGGAGTCCGACGACGACTGGTTCCGCGGCCTGTACTGGTCGGTGGTCACCGGCTCCACCACCGGCTACGGCGACGTCCTGCCGCAGAGCACGGCCGCGACCGTGCTGACCATCTACGCGATCGCCTCCTCCTGGTTGCTGAACCTCGTCGTGGCGACGCTGCTGATCAAGAACGTCATCCCCGAACCCCACCTGTTCACCGACGCGGAGCAGCGCCACGGCCAGGCCCACGACGCCGTGCAGACCGCCCACGCCCGCTACCAGACCGCCATGCTCGAGGAGCTCTGCCGGCACCGGACGGACGCCGATCCGCACACGGACCCGGCCTACCGGCAGCTGCGGGACGCCGAGGAGCGGCTGCACGACGCCGAGGCGGCCCTGCGGGACGAGCAGCACGAGCGCGGTGAGGCCCGGGCGCCCGGCGCACCCTGACGGCCCGGAGGCGTCCCCTCCGGCGCGACGTCCGCCTGCGCCGTTGCGTGCAGGAAGGGCTGCCGCATCAGCGTGTTCGCGGCGACCCCTCGGCCGGCGGCTGGTCCCGGAGCTGCTCGGCGTGCTGGTGCCAGCGGTTCTCCAGCCGGACTGCGTTCTCCAGCCAGCCGCCTGTGACCGGGAAGGGGACGACCTCCTCGGTGGTCGCGAAGTACCCGAGCTGGGCCTCGGTGCTGAGGCAGGTCTCGCCCCTCCAGGACAGTGCGCGGGCGGTGTAGCCCAGCTCGACGCCGTGCTTGCGCAGCTCGGTGATCCAGGTGTCGACCGCGGGATCCTGGTGCGAGGAGAAGGGCACGCTGGTGATCTGCCGGCGCCCGTCCTGGTCGAACAGGACGTGCAGGACCGGGGCCGACTCGGTGAGCGCCCCGCCGCCGTTCTGGACCAGGACGATGCGGCGCACGATCCGGTAGGAGGCCACGACGGAGGCCACGTCCGCCCAGGGGATGCTCCGGCGGACCGGGGCGTCGGCACCGACGGTGCTCCACTCGGTGGTCTCGATGCCGGCCTCGTGCAGGGTGCAGGTCGAGCGGTGGCGGGCGTGCCAGGCGCCTCGCCGCAGCAGGTCCACCGTTTTGACCAGGAGCAGGACTCCGGCCGCGACGGGAATCAGCGTGAACAGCAGCCACGGGTTCCCGAACGCGATCATCAGCCAG
This sequence comes from Kocuria flava, assembly GCF_001482365.1. Lineage (NCBI taxonomy): Bacteria > Bacillati > Actinomycetota > Actinomycetes > Micrococcales > Micrococcaceae > Kocuria > Kocuria flava. The sequence goes on from NZ_CP013254.1 coordinate 2,266,664, forward strand.
GCCGGCACGCCGATGAAGAGCCCGGCGAGAACCGCCAGGAAGAACAGTCCGACCACCGCGGCTCCGCGCCAGAACAGGTCCTCCGGCTGCTCCCGGAGGACGTGGACGACCGGGCTCCCGGTCACGGAGGTCTCGGGCGCGGGGCTGGGGTCCGGCGTCACGTCGGGGTGCTCGCTCTCGTCACGTGGTGGCTGCGGCCGGGTGGGGCGTCCCAGGCTCTCGGAGCCTATCGGCAGGCAGGTGCAGGACGCCGGAGACGGCCCACGCCCGGGCGGTGGATGCACGCCGGGGCGGCCCGGCGGCTCGTGGGAGGATGCGGTGAGCACGACGGTCGGAGAGGAGAGGTCATGGTCAACCCGAGGACGCAGTGGGCGACGCTGGGACCGGCGGTGGTGCTGACGGCCGTGCTGTGGGCGGCACTGGGCGGCTGGCAGTGGTGGTTCCCGGGGCTGTGGTTCGCGGCCCTCGTCGTCGTCGGGCTGGCCGGCACCCGGAACCGATCGCACGGCAGGCCCCGGAAGCCCTCCGCGGACACCGCCCGGCGTCGCTGCACGAACGAGCGGGCGCCGGGCGGCGTGCCACAATAGAGGAGTTACGAAAGCGAACGACCTGCTCCATCCTCACCCCTGGAGGTCACCGTGAACCGCTCCTTCTCCGCCGGCGCCGCCGTCACTCTCGTCCTCGGCCTGATCCTGCTGTTCGCCGTCTCCGCGCAGAGCCTGTCGCTGGGGAGCTTCTCCATCGACCTGGGTGTCCTGGGGTGGATCCTCACCGTCTCCGGCGCCGTGCTGCTGGTGCTCTCGCTGATCCCGCGGCGCACCCGCGCCCAGACCCGCCACGTGGACGCGGCCGGCCACGAGTCGGTCACCGACCGCGAGACCCGGATCTGAGTCCGGTCGTCCGCGCCGGCACCCGTCGTGACGGCCTCCGCGCCCCCGGGTGCGGGGGCCGTCGCGGTCCTCCGCGGCTCCCGCGCACCCGCCGGTCGTTCCCGACGGCCCGAACCGCTCGTGCGGGATCGCCCGGGGGACGGCCGGCGCCCCGGTCCGCTCGGTCGCGCCGCTCGGTCTCCGCGTGCCCGCGGACCGGCCGGGCCAGCGGAGCTGGGAGACCGGCGGGCATGACCGCAAGCGCTCTGCCGTACTGGCTGGAGGTCGTCCGGGCCCTGGGCGCCGGGATCGGCCCGGTCCTGCTCTTCCTCACGGCGGCGATCGCCGCGCTCGTCGCCTGGATGACCTGTCACCGGCGCAGGGCCGCCGACGATCTGGCGCTGCGCCGGCGCAAGGAGGCCGACGACCGTGCGGAGTGGTGGCGCCGGGCCCAGTGGGCCATCGACTACGTCGCCGACCGCGACGACGAGCGGACCCGGATCGGCAGCCGCGCCCCGGACCACCTGCTCGTCTCCGAGCTGGCCACCGACGAGGACGTCGTGCTGATCCGCGGGATCCTGGACGCCGTCATCGAGGGCACCCGGGACCGGGCCTACGATGGCACCACGAGCCAGGAGGCTCCGGCCGCGCCCCGGGCGCGCCGGCTGCCCTGGAGCAGACCAGGGGAGTGAACCCGATGGCGCAGAAGACCCCGCGGTACAGGGTCGGCCTCGACCACGCCTTCGAGGAGCTGGCCACCCCGAACCCGGACGGCACCTACAGCGTGCGCATCCCGTTCGAGGGCGACCGCGTGATCGTGGTGCCCACCGAGTCCAGGGCGAAGGTCGTCGCCGAGGCCCAGGCGCTGCGGATCAGGCTCAGCCCGGCCGCCTGAGGCCGGTCGTCCGCACGGGCGCCCCGTCCGGTACGCCCCGCCCCGGGTCCGCGCGGGCGCCGCTGCCCCGACGGACTCGTCCCGCCGTGGCAGGGCGGACCACGGCCGGCAGGTCCGGGGGCAGGTCTACCCCGGTCGTGCCCCCCTGATCAGTGGAACGTTCCCGGAAGGACGGTGGTTGCGGCATGGACTCCTCGTGCCCCGACACGGACGCTGCGGCCGGCGCACGCCGGGACGCCGGCGGGAGGCCACCGGCGACGACGGCCGGTGGCGCAGCCGCTCAGCACGTCCCCCCGGGACGGGAGCCGCGGACGGCGGCCGAGCCCGACGCCGACCGGTGGCGGATCCTGGCGGTGCTGCTCGTGGCGATCTTCATGTCGCTGGTGGGGGTGAGCATCGTCAACGTCGGTCTCCCGTCGATCCAGGAGGGGCTGGGGGCCAGCCGGACCCAGATCCAGTGGGTGCTCTCCGGGTACGCGTTGACCTTCGGCGTGGTGCTGGTGGCGGCCGGGCGGGCGGGGGACATCTTCGGCCGCGGCTTCCTGTTCGTGCTCGGGGCCGCCGTCTTCACCCTCGCCTCGCTGGCGGCGGGCTTCGCCTCCGACCCGGCGGTGCTCACCGCCGCCCGGTTCGTCCAGGGCCTGGGCTCGGGACTGCTCAACCCGCAGGGGGTGGGCATGATCCAGCAGTACTTCCGCGGGGCCGAACGGGGTCGTGCCTTCGGGCTGTTCGGCAGCGTGGTGGGCATCTCCGTGGGCGTCGGCCCGCTGCTCGGCGGGCTGCTCATCCACCTGGGCGGCGCCGCCGAGGGGTGGCGCTGGATGTTCTTCGTCAACGTGCCGGTGGGTCTGCTCGCCGTGGCGCTGGCGCTCGCGTGGTTCCCGCGGCCGCTGCTGAGACGCGGGCACGGGCGGACGGCGGGGAAGGTCCTGTCCGAGCTGGACCCCGTCGGTGCCCTCCTGCTGGGGACGGCGGTCCTGGCGCTGCTGCTGCCGTTCATCGAGGCGAGGGCCGCGACCTCGGCCTGGTGGTGGGCGCTGCTGCCCGCCGGGGCGGCACTGCTGTCGGCCTGGCTGCTGTGGGAGCGCCGGTACAGGGCCGCCGGCCGCAGCCCGATGGTCGACCTGGCGATCTTCCGGGTCCGCAGCTTCTCCTACGGCTCGGCCCTCATCGGTCTCTACTTCCTCGGCGTCACCAGTGTGTGGGTGCTGCTCGCCCTCTACATGCAGCAGGGCCTCGGGCACACCGCGCTGGAGAGCGGACTGATCGGCCTGCCCAACGCCCTGGCCAGCGCCCTCGCCGCGAACTGGGCCGGCCGCCACGTGCTGCGCCTCGGCAGGGCGGTCGTGGTGGGCGGGATGCTCAGCGTGCTGCTCGGCCTGGCCCTCAGCGTGCTCGTCATCCAGCTCGAGGACCGCGGGATCGGCAGCGAGTGGTGGCTGCTGGCCACCCTCGTCCTCGTCGGGCTGGGGCAGGGCGCCGTGGTCAGCCCCAACCAGACCCTGTCCCTGGCGGAGGTCCCGCTGGAGTACGCCGGCAGCTCCGGGGGGATCATGCAGACCGGTCAGCGCATCGGGACCTCGATCGGCATCGCCGTCGTCACCGCGGTGTCCTTCACCGTGCTGCCCGCCGCGGGCTGGGCCCAGGCGATCACCGCCGGGTTCGCGATGATCGCCGTCATCATCTCCTGCGCCCTGGCCGTGGGCGTCGCCGACCTGCGCCACCGGCGCAGGGCCGACCGCGGCCCCGCCTGACACATCTCCCGCGGCGGAACGGGAACCCCGTCGCCGTCGGCACACCGCGTGCCGACGACGACGGGGGCCCGTCGCTCCCGGGCCCTCGCCCCGTGGGCGCCGCGCCGGGCCGGTCAGGCCCGCGAGGGCTCGACCACGGGGTGGTGCAGGGCCAACGCCCCGCCGGTGGCGCAGTGGGGCATGTCCGCCTGCAGGGCCGCCCCGGCGGCCGAGGACAGCGCCCTGCCCATGGCCTCGGCGTCGGGGAGGTCGGCCTCGAAGACCGCGAAGGACGGGGAGTCGCCCTCGGCCGCTCAGGCCTCGACGTCGATGCCCAGGTGCGCGGCGAGCTGCGGAGCGAGCAGCTGCAGCTGGAGGGCGTCGACGGTCGTGCCGCGCAGGTCGCCCGGGCCGGTGATCTCGGGCAGGTCGACCCCGCGCAGGTCGACGTCGGCCAGTGCGGCCCCGGTGACGTCCAGGGCGCCCACCTCCGAGTCGGGGAACGCCATCCGCTCCACGCGGGCCCCGGCGAGGTCGAGCTCCCCGATGACGCAGTCCTCGAACACCACGTCCCGCGCGTCGGCCCCCCGGAGGCTCAGGTAGCCGACCTTGCACCCGCGCACGTGCACGGCGTCCCACGTGCCCTCGACGCACTGCAGCACGCCGAGCCGGGAGCGCTCGAGCAGGCTGTGGCGCAGCGCGGCGCAGGCGGCGGTGACCGTGGGGACGTCGAGGCGCGAGAGGCGGCAGTCGGTGAGCCGGGTGCCCGTCAGCTCGAGCTCGTGGGCGTTCAGCTCGGCGAAGGAGCACGCGCTGAAGCCGACGTCCGTCAGCTCCGTGCCGGTGAGGTCGTCGCCCGTGAACGCCAGGGCCTCGTACGTGGCGAAGGGGCGCGGCGGGGTGCCGGAGCCGGCCCCGAGATCGGGCAGCTCGAGGGCGCGGATCCGTGGGGGAGCGGGGGTGGTGCGGCCGGCCATGCGCTCCACGGTAGTTCCTCCGGGCCGTCCACCGGTCCTCGGGTCGGCCCCGGTACCACCGCAGGGCGGTGGACGGCGTCCTCGGGGGGCGCTGGGACTCCGTGGAGCATCTCAGGCCGGGCACAGGAACCGGTGGCAGGCTCGGGCACCATGAGCACCTCGCCGACCGGCCGCCACCACGAGAGCACCCCGACCGCGCGCACGGCCCTCCGCGCCCTCACGGCGCTGGTGACCGCCGCGCTCGTCGCCGGCGCCGTGCACTTCGCCGAGCTCGAGCTGCTCACCGCCGCGATGCTCGTGGCCGTGGCCGGGATCGCGGTCGACGTGCGGCTGACCGCCCGGCTCGCGCGGGTACGGGTCCGCCCGTAGCGGACCGGCCGCCGTGGTCGGCGTTCGGGGGCCTGGGTGCTCAGCGGACGAACGGGCCGTGGGCCTTCATCCAGTCGTTCAGCCACCGCTCCAGCGCGTCGGCGTCCCACGCCGGGGCGTGGACCAGCAGCGCGTCGGCGGCGCGCCGGTGCACCGTGTCGACGCCGGGCCGGCGGGCGAGCTCGAGCGCCATGAGGTCCACCAGGGCGGCCCCGCGCGCGGCGACGGCGGCGTGCACGCCGACGTCGAAGCCCTCCGGCTCGGCCACGACGACGACGGGGGACCCGCCCGGCACCGGCAGCGGCGGCCGGCCCGTGCGCAGGTCGGCGATGACCCCTTCCGCGTAGCGCTCCAGCTCGGTGGCGTGCAGGGAGCGCTCCCCGCGCTTGAGCCGCAGCACCCCGCCCAGCGGCAGGGTGGGGACGTAGACCTGGTGGCCGTTGCCGAGCAGCACCGGGTGGTGGTGCAGGTGGTGGGCCGGGTCCTCCGGTGAGCCCAGGCCCCACCGGACGGTGGGTGCCCCGGTGATGACCACGATGGCGAGGTAGGAGACCAGCCCGTCCAGCAGGACGTCCATCGTCGAGGACGGGACCCTGACCCCCATCAGGGTGTGGCGGGCCCACGACGGCCACTGCCGGCGGGGCAGCACGGCGGAGCCCGCCGCCGGGTCGGCGGCCAGCTCGGTGCGCCGGCTCTCGATCCACTGCCACAGCGGCGTCAGGGAGGCGGGCGAGCCGTCGAGCAGGGCGTCCGGGGCGAACCCGTGGGCGGCGAGCTCGGCGCGCAGGCGCGACCACGCCCGGGGACGCTCTGCGAGGAACTCCTCGAGGGCGGCCCGGGCCTGCTCGGCGGTCATCAGCCGGTAGGGGGTGAACGGCACGGCAGGATCCTGGGGACGTCGGGGACCGCCCCGCCGGGCGGGACGGGTGGACCAGCTCCACACCGTAGCCGCGGCGGCGGCCCGCGTCCGGATGGTGCGCAGTGCTACCGCGGCAGGTGCCGCTGCAGCCACAGGGTCAGCCACAGCTTCAGGCGCATCTCGTCCCAGTCGGGGACGTCCACGACCAGGGCGGCGGGGCCGTAGCGGTGCACCGATGCGACGCCGTCCCGGTCGGCGAGCTCGGCGATCAGCTCCTCCACGACCTGCGGGTGGACCGCGGGGATGTCCTCGCGCAGGCCGACGTCGAAGCAGTCGACCTCGGCGACCACCGTCACCAGCGGCTCCTCGATCGCCGCGGCCTCCGGGCCGCGCCCGTGCAGGGCCTCGACGGTGCGGGCGACGTGGACGCGCATCTCGTCCCCGGTCATCGGCGTGCGGCCGTGGGCGGACTGGTAGGCGCTGAACAGCGGGATGCCCGGGAGGAAGAGCTGGTGGTGGTCCGAGGCCAGCACGGGATAGTTCAGCAGCGGGTGGTCGGCGATCTGGTGCTCCCCGACCCACCACCGCGACTGCGGCACCAGGTCGGTGATCACCTCGGCGAGGTAGGAGACGAAGCCGTCGACGAGCGCCAGCGACTCCGCCGGCGGGTGCGGGTCGACCAGCCGGCCTTGGCGGGCCCAGCTGGGCCAGGACGGCCGCGTCGGGTCCTCCTCCAGCGCGGCCGCCGTCACGCCGAGCTCCGCCACCCGGTCGGTGATCCAGGCCCACAGCGGTCGGACCGAGTCGAGCGTCCCGTCGAGGACGACGACGTCGCCCGCCGCAGCGGAGACCGTCGCCCGCAGCGCACCGAGCGCGGTGGCGCGCTCGCGGAGGAACGCGTCGAGGGCGTCGGCGGCCTGGGCGGCGGTCATCAGCTCGTACGGCACGTCCCCCATGGCACCGACCCTAACCCCGCCGGCCTCCGTCGTCGGGCGCTCGGCGCGTCGAAGGCGCCGGTGCGTTCCGCGGACGGCCCGGCCCCGGCCGTCCCGCGCCGGTGTTTGCAGGCGCCCCGCCACGGTCCCTCCTGGAGGCCGCTCCTCGAGCAGGTCCCCGCGCACCCACGCCCTGAGCACCTCCAGGACCACGCCGACGAGCAGGCCGAGCTCGAGCGAGGAGGCGCGGTGGGTGAACACCATCAGCACCGCGCCGGCGCACGCGCCCAGCACTGCGCCGCGCACGATGAGCCGTCCGGCGGGCACCCCGGGGACCACCACGGCTCAGGCCGGGCGGGAGCGGGCGTGCAGCAGGGTCGTGGTGGCCACCACGATGACGGCGGCCAGCGCGATGAAGCCGTGGAGCCCCGGGACGAAGCCCGCGACCGCCACGGCCGCCACCGCGGCCAGGCAGCACCACGAGCCGAGAACGGCACGCCGTCGTCGGCGCACGCCCACGGACTCGCCGACCAGCAGCGGCCACGTGGTGGAGGTGAGCGCGACCAGACAGGCGATGAGGCCGATGGGCACGGCGATCGAGCCGTCGGTGAGGATCGGGTCCGGCACCGCGGGGTGCTCCGTTCAGGGTCGTCGGTCCGCCGGCCCCGGCGGACCGTGCATTCTCTTTCGCGAACGTACCAGAGCGTGCGGCGGCGCACTCCTCCAGAGCCTCGGTGCCCCGGGTGTGGAGCCTCCTCCTTCATGCAGCGACCACGCCACGGCGTCGCCGTCCTGAGGTCACCGTGGCCGGAACCCCGGCGTCCTCACCCCCGCAGGGCAAGGCGCCGCACCTCTGGGGCGGAGCTTACGGCTCTGCATCCTGGAGATCGTCGAGCAACCATTCCGCCAGCTGTCCGGGGGGCACCACGACCGTGGCCTCCTGCACCTGCCTGGCCTCTTCAGGGCTGAGACGGACCCCGGCGTCGCCGGCGGTCCCGACGATGTGCACGAGGCGCGCCGTGGCGTAGCCGGTGGCCAAGGCTGCACCCCAGGCCGGGCAGTGGTCGTACCAGGGGTGGTGCGGATCGGGACTGCACGCCTCCAGCCACCGTGCCGAAGCCAACGGGTACGGAGCGGGCGGCAGAAGGCACTGGTGCAACACCCACGTGACATCGGCCCACCGGCCGGCAGGAGTGTTGACCATGGGATAGAAGGTCGCCACCCAGTGGGTGGGGGAGTGCGGAGACAGCTCCACAGCGAGAACCTTGGGGGCGGAGGCGTCCATGCCGACTTCCTCTGTGCAGACGAACAATCACGTCGCAAGAAGGCGGCGGGGGACTGGGCCCCACAGCGGACGAGAACACGGCCCGAGGGTGATGGTCCATGGTAGCCCCGGCACAGGGAACAGCAGTACCTCGACGATCAGCGTGACTGCGGGGTTCACGCAAAGCATGGGATACGAGACGTCTCGTCCGAGAAATTTGCGCCCGCATGATTCCGGGGTTCGACCTGTCTCGCATCTTTGTGCTTTATCCATGGCCCTAGAATTGGATACTCAACGTTGGTTGCGAGACAGGTGAGGTGGACATGGGGAAGCTGATCGGGTACGCCAGGGTGTCGACGCGCCAGCAGGATGCACACCGTCAAGTGTCTGATCTCTTGGCCGCTGGCGTGCGGCGTGATGACGTGTACGTCGACAGTGGAGTGTCTGGAGGCCGTGCGTCCCGTCCAGCCTTCGACCAAGCGGTGGCCGCTCTCCAGGAGGGCGACACGCTGGTGATCACCACGCTGGACCGTCTGGGGCGGTCGACGCAGAACATGCTGGCCTTCGCCGAGGCGCTGCGGGGCAGAGGCGCCGGTCTGCGGGTGCTAAATCTTGGTGGGGGAGACGTGGACACCGCCACCCCGATGGGCTCGATGGTCTTTACCGTCATGGCCGCCCTGGCGCAGATGGAGCTGGAGATCAAACGGGAACGGATCACCGACTCGGTGGCCAAGCGCCGGGCCGCTGGCAAGGACCTCGGCGGGCGCCGCCCGACGTTCACCGACTCCCAGATCCGCAACGCGCTGCGGCTGATCGAGGGCGGGGAGCCGGCCACCCAAGTGGCTAAGGATCTCGGGATGTCGCGGGCGACGCTGTATCGGCGGGTGCGGGAGCTGCCGCAGGCGACGACCATCTGATTCCATCTCGGCTGTCCCCGTGCGCAGGGAAAGAACTCAGTGCAGGTGTCTCACCTCAGCCTGACGCACAGGGCGGCGGCGATCGCGCGGGCATCTTCTAGGACACTGGGACGTGAGTGGGCTTGGCCATGGCCACACCTGAGAAGACATCCGGTCGGGGACAGCTCACCCCTGCCAGCATCGTCAGTCAATACAGCCCATGCTGGCGCTTTACTAGAGCATTTGCGGGACTGGGGCGGGGTTGCGGGTGCTGAGCCTCGCTGGCGGAGACGTGTGGACCCCGCCACCCCGAGGGGGTCCATGGTTTCACTGCCATGGGCGTCCTGGTCCCGATAGGGTTGAAGATCAAGCGCGAACGCATCCCCGGCCCGGTGGCCGAGGGCCGGGCTGCCGGCAAGGACTTCGATGAACGCCGCCAAAAATTCATCGGCTCCCCAGTACGCAACATCGTCGGACTCCTTGAAGGCGGGGAGTTGGCCACCCATGTCGCCCGCTACTCGGGCATATTCGGGGCCCACCTCTCGGCGGGTCCGAGGGCTGCCCATGCTGATCACCTGAGGGGTGTGGTCCGGCAGTTGATGTCGCTGTGGCTCCGGTGCCCGGGGCCAGTCATCGCAGGTGGCAAGTGTGCCCGGCAGAGTGGTGGTCAAGTGTGGTGATGCTCAGGGCGTGTTCACGGCAGGCAGGGCGGCATCGTATTGCTGCCGTGCCGTCAGGATCGTGGGCATGTGCGTCTTCGCCCAGTTCTCCAGGGCCTGCAGGGGTTCCTGCAGCGTGACTCCGGCTTCGGTGAGCTCGTATTCGACTCTGGGGGGGACCTGGGGGTAGATCGTGCGGGTCACGAGTCCGTCGCGTTCCAGGGCCCGCAGTGTTTGGGTCAGCATCTTCTGCGACACTCCGTCGATGCGCGCCGCCAGCTGGGAGAACCGCAAGGGACCATCGCTGAGGGCGCCGACGACCAGGACGGTCCACCGGTCCCCGATCCGGTCCAGCACCTGGCGGGAGGGGCAGTCGCGTTGGTAGGGGTCGGCTGGTGGTCGGTCCATGAATGCGCTCCTGGGTTACTCCGGGGTGGGCCACTTACTCAGAAGTGCCTACTTCCGCGCCGATTGTCAGTTACTTAGAGTAACCAAGAGTGGTTCCAGAGGGAACCTTTGACCCCATGGCAGAGGAGAGACAGCACATGACGCGCATCGCAGTTCTGGGCGGCACCGGTTACGCCGGCTCGCACATCGTGGCCGAGGCGGCCCGACGCGGCCACGAGGTGACGTCCTACAGCCGCACCACCCCGGCGGAGCCGGTCGACGGAGTCGCCTACGTCACCGGCTCGGTGTTCGATGATGCCTTCCTGGCCCAGGTCGTGGCGGAGGCTGAGGTGGTCATCGAAACGCTCTCGCCCCGTGGGGAGCTGGAGGGCAAGCTCGAGGGCGTGATGGACCGGCTCATCGACCGGGTCCGGGCTGCCGGAGTGCGGTTGGGGGTGATCGGTGGTGCCGGGTCTCTGAGGGTGGCCGAGGGTGGGCCGAAGCTGATGGACACCGAGGGCTTTCCGGCCGAGATCCTGTCCGAGGTCCGGACCGGTGAGGCGCTGCTGGAGACCTTGCGCGGCACCGAGGAAGACCTGGACTGGTTCTACGTCAGCCCCGCCGGTGGCTTCGGCGCCTGGGCGCCCGGGGAGGCCACCGGGCGCTTCCGGATTGGCGGCGACGTACTGCTGATCGATGAGGAGGGCAACTCGTTCATCTCCGGGGCGGACCTGGCCACCGCCGTCGTGGACGAGATCGAGACCCCGACCCACTCCCGCCGTCGGTTCACCGTCGCCTACTGATCACCCGGCTTTCCCGCAGAGCCCCTGCGCCTACCAGGCGCAGGGGCCCTGCGCACCATCGTCGGGCCGGCCACTACGGGGGCGACAGGAGGGCGCCCCCATGAACCAGCCCTTCGTGCGCCAGGCTCTGGCAGCACCCCGGACCCAGCACGAGTACTTCCGGTGCAGCGGTCTTGAGACCGCCGCACCATCAAGTGAGAGGTCAACGTCGCCTCCCACTCCTGCTTTACATATGGCCCGGTTAGAGGCATGTAACCCACGGGAGTTCTCGCATCTGGTGCAACTCCCGTCCGGCCCATTTCGCTGCGGTTCCGCGGCGTGCTGCGGCCGGCCCGACGGCACTGGGCACCGAGTTGCTCGCCCGGGTGTTGCGGCTGCGCTGGCCAGCGTGGATTTCCTGCATCAGATGCACGATTCCACGATGACGTGGGATTCGGATGGACACTGCGCCCGGTCAGGTTCCTGTCGTCTTGGCCGACATCGGTGTGGGTTTGTTCCGCGCCGAGGAGCGGGTGTTCGAGGCAATGCTAGGCAGGCGGAGGGCGTCGGTAGCCCCGAGAAAGTAGCTAACTCCCGCCTCCTCAACTTCCGTGCCTACGGGTTCGTATTGGAGCGGGGCTGAGGGCTCCGATCTGGACCTCCCCGGGGATGGCGCAGGGGCGGCCGGGAAATGGTTCAGGCTTTGGGGGGTGCGGTGGAGGCTCGGGGGATGAGTTCGATGCCGTCGGGGATGGTTTCTTCGATCGCGTCCTGGGGGTCGGTGTCAAGGAGCAGGGCCACGGCGCGGCGACCCATCTCGAACAGGGGCATGCTCACGGTGGTCAGGGGTGGGTCGAAGGCACCGGCCAGGGGGTGGTCGTGGATGGCGATCACCGAGATGTCATCCGGGACGTGTTTGCCGTGGGCGCGCAGGCCCACGAGCAGCCCGGAGGCGGAGGCGATGTTGGCCACGACCACCCCGGTGGTCTCTGCCCCGGCGGCGAGCAGCGCGTCGGTGGCGGTGTTGCCGCCGGTGAAGGAGTAGTCGGCTTCCAGGATCGGCCCGGGGGCCAGGCCGTGGTCGGCCATGGCTTTGCGGTAGCCGCTGGTGCGGCGGCCGGCGGATTCGGCGTGGGCGGGCCCGGAGAGGTGGGCGATGCGGGTGTGGCCGAGGTCGATCAGGGCGGTGGTGGCCCGGTGGGCGGCGGCCTCGTCGTCGAGCAGCAGGTAGCGGCGGCTGCCTTCGGCCCGGCGGTTGAGCAGCAGCCAGGGCACGGGGGCGTCGGCCGGTGGGGTGTCGGTCTGGCCGGCGGTGGCGATGAGGATCCCGTCGAGACCGCCGTGGGCGCCGAGGTCCAGGAACTGTTGGACGCGTCCGGGGGTGCGGGCGGCACTGGCGACGATGAGGGTCTTGCCGCGGGCGTCGGCTTCGGTCTCGGCGCCGTCGACGACCACGGCCCAGATGGGGTTCTCGAAGTTGGGGATCACCAGTCCGAGGGTGTTGGAGGTGGCGGTGCGCAGGCTGCGGGCGATGCGATTGGGCTGGTACCCCAGCTCTTTCACGGCCTGGCGGACCCGTTGGCGGGTCTCCTCACGTGCCCGCAGGGCAGGGTCGTCGTTGAGCACTCGTGAAACGAGGGAACGATCGACACCTGCCCTGGCGGCCACATCAGCGATGGTGATTCGTTTGTTCACCCTCCCACAGTAACCATGGAGGTGACGGCCAGAACGCCCACGGAGATGATCACGATGGCCAGCAGGTCGAAGACCAGCCCGGTGCGGAACATGCGGGTAATGGGCACCATCCCGGAGCCGTAGACGATGGCGTTGGGCGGAGTGGAGACCGGGAGCATGAACCCGCAGGAGGCCCCAAACACTGCCGCCAGGGTGGGGACGGTGGGATCCATGCCCACAGCCACCGCGATGGGGATCACGACCGGGACGACCACGCCGACGGCGGCGGTGTTGCTGGTGGTCTCGGAGATCACGATGGCCAGCACCACGGCGAGCACGGTCACGGCCACGCCGCTGGTGAGGCCGAGCCCACCGGCGACCCCGGTGCCGATGACCTCGGCCAGACCGGTATTGGCCATCAGCCGGCCCAGCACCAGTCCGGCCCCGACCAGCACCACGGTGCCCCAGTCGATGCGCCCGGCATCGGCCCAGGAGAGGGTGAACTTCCGCTGCGCCCAGTTCAGGGGCAGGAAGAACAGCAGGGACGCCCCGATCAAGGCGGCGGTGCCCTCGTCGATGGCGGCGAAGGCGGCCAAGAACCCGGTCTCGGGGGCGGCGATGAGCTCCACCAGGCTGGGGCCCACCCACAGCACCACGGCGACCAGGAAGCAGATCAGCGTGTTGATCTCCCCGCGGCTCATCGTGCCCATGGCGTGGCGTTCGGTGCGGATGTACTCGGTGGCGCCTTCGATCTTGTTGATCTCGGGGCGGTTGAACAGCCACAGGGTCAGGCACATCGCGGCGAACATCACCACGACCAGCGGCCAGGTCAGCTGCCCCCAGGTGACGAAGTTGAGGCTGACCCCGACCTGCTCTTCGAGGAAGCCGCGCCCGACGATGTTGGCGGTGGACCCGATCGGGGTCAGCAACCCGCCCACGCTGGCGCCGTAGGCGATCATGAGCATGACCAGGGTGGCGAAGCGGGTGTGCTTGAAGTCCTTGATCCCGGCCGCGTGGGCGACCTCCGGGCCCAAGGCCCGGACAATGCCCAGGCCGATGGGCAGCAGCATCGCCGCGGCGGCCGAGTTGGACACGAAGGCCGAGACGATCGCGGCGACCCCGCCGAAGGCACACGCCACCCGGGTGGTGGACTTGGCGACCCCAGGCAAGGCCAACACGCTGATCGCGAAGCGGCGGTCCAGCCCGTGCACGGACATGGCCCGGGCGATGATAAATCCGCCGATGACCAGGAACAAGGTGGAGCTGGAGAACGCCCCGAAGACGAAAGCGGTGGCGTCCTGGGTGCTGTCCGGTTCCAGGGTCGGGATCTGCAGCACCACGCACAGGGCCATGGCCAACAGGGAGGTGATCGGGATCGGCAGCGCCTCGGTGACCCACATGATGATGACGAACACCATCACCGCGGCCAAGGCCTGCTGATTGGCCTCCAAGGGCAGGGGCAGCAGCAGCATCAGCACGAAGGCGGCCGGGCCGGCGAACAGGCCGATGGTCTTGCGGATGCGGTCGAACCGGTTGCCGCCGGCGTCGTGGTCCTCGATATCGGCGTCGAGAACGGGTGGGGCGGGCACGGGCGGGGCGGTGGGCGTGGTGGTCATCGGTGATCTCCTTCGGGCGGGCACGAGGGTCGTTTAGCGCCGGGTCCAGGCCCCGACGGCGGCCGCGCACATGGCGGTGGCCTCCCCGAGGTAGTCGGCAGGATCGATGCGGGTCGGGGTGGTGGTCAGGTCGGCGCCGGCGGCTGCCACGGCGGCGGTGACGGCCTCGCTCAAGGTGGCGCGCCCGGCGCGGACCTGTCCGACGGCGGAGTAGACGACGTCGTGGGATCTCTCGCGCCCGAGCACCGGGGCGAGGGAGATCATGTAGGCCTCGGCCATGATCAGCCCGCCGTCGTGGTCGAGGTTGGCCCGCATCCGGGCGGCATCCACGCGCAGCCCCTCCACCAGTTCGGCGGTGGCCTTCAGCGCGGCGGCGGTCAGCCCCATCAGGTGCGGCAGGACGTACCACTCGATCTGCCACTCCCCGGCGGCGCGCTCCTGGGGGACCTCCATCGCCCGGAACATTCCGGCCGACAGCGGCCCGGCGACTCCGGAGAGCCCGATGATGCCCTCGGCCAGGATCGGGTTGGCCTTCTGCGGCATCGTCGAGGACGCCCCGCGGTGTTTGCCGGCGGCCTCGCCGATCTCACCGATCTCGGTGCGGGAGAGATCGATGACGTTGCGGGCCATCCGCGCGCACGTGGCGGTCAGGGCCGCGGCGGTCTGGGCGAAGTCCGCCAGCCCGTCCCGGGACGGGTGCCAGGACACGTCCGTGGTGGACAGCCTCAGGATCTCGGCCACCACTGCCCGCACCTCGCGGCTGCGCGGGCCCTGGGCGGCGTTGGTGCCCCCGGCCCCGAACAGCGAGACCACCCGCACCCCCTCGGCCGCGGCCGCCCAGCGGGCCCGCTGCCGGGTGAGCTCGGCCAGCAGCGGGGCCAGCTGCGCCCCGAAGGTCGTGGGCACGGCCTGCTGGCCGTGGGTGCGCCCGGGCATCAGGGTTCCGGCGTGCTCGTCCACCAGCCGGGCCACCGCGTCCCCGATGTTGTTCAGGTGGTCGGTGATCACGGTGCTGGCCTCGGTCAGCTGCAGCACCAGGCCGGTGTCCATGATGTCCTGGGTCGTGGCCCCGTAGTGGACCCGACCGTCCGGACCGGCCGGCAGGGACGCGGCGATCTGACGCACCAGCCCCAGGATCGGGTACCCCACATTGCGCGCCGAAGCCCACAGCGCCTCGTAGTCGACCTCCAGGTCCTCACAGGCCTGGGCCACCGCCTGGGCCTCGGCTCCGGTGATCACCCCCCGGTCCCCCTGGGCGGTGGCCAGGGCGGCTTCGGTGCGCAACCAGGAGGCGACCATCGACTCCGGGCTGAAGACCGCGCTCATCCGCGCGTCCCCGTAGTTGTGCAGCAGCAGATCGAAAATCTGCGGTGACGCTGCTGCGGCGCCTGTCGGTGCGGTGGCGGGTGAGGGGTGCAGGGAAGAAGTGGTCACAGTGGCTCCTCAGTCGTGAGCAATCGATTGATCACGATCAAAGATGAGTTAGCTCACACTGTCAACCCCGGTGTGTTATCCGCGTCACCGGTAGCGATCGTCTTCGGGGCCGTCGTCCCGGCACCCTGTGGGCCGCCTGATCACCCGTTGTCAGATCTGGTCCTGAGATGAAGACGGGGCGACATCAATTCCCGTGCCGGCGTCTTGCGCACTGAGGCCACCCGAACCTGAGTCCTGTGGCGGGCCGAACCATTGCGGGCCGGTCCAGGGGCAGTGACTGCCAGAACAGCTCTGTTCCATCCGCTTTACATAGGGTCAGCTGCCGGTCCCACGGCAGTTACTGCATCTACTCCCACATCCCCTCCGGCTTCCTGGCACCGCCGCGACTGAAAACCAGCCTTAGGTCCCAGATCCTGTACTTGACTACCGGAGTGGCGCAGCCTGTCGGGTTAGCCGCGCGAACTCCTGGCAGGACCAGCACGCCCATGGCCAGGCGCACGCGTTACCCCGAGGCCGTGCCGGGCTCCACCAGGGTTGCCGCCGCCCCCTTTTTGGGTAGACTGGTCTACCTAAGAAGGGGGCGATTATGACGACATCTCCGCACAACGCCGAGCGGCGCCGTGGATCGGCCCGGGAACGGCTGTTGGAAGCGGCCGCGGGCCGGTTCTACGCCGAGGGCATCACGGCCACGGGCATCGACGCGATCACCGCCGAGGCGGGGGTGGCGAAGATGAGCTTGTACAACAACTTCGCCTCCAAGGCCGCCCTGGTGGAGGCCTATCTGCAGGACCGGCACGAGGAATGGCTGGCTCTGTACGGGGCCCGCCTGGCAGAGGCGCCCACACCCCAGGAGCGGGTGCTGGCGGTGTTCGACGCCTACCTCGATCACGCCGGTCTCGCCTATGACCACGGCTTCCGCGGCTGCGGGCTGCTCAACGCCGCGGCCGAGCTGCCTGCCGGTGACCCGGGGCGGGTGGTGGTGCGCCGGCACAAGGAGCAGGTCGAGGACCTGCTGGTCGAGCACCTGAACACGCTCACCGATCCGACCGAGGCCCGCCGGCTCGCGGAGCACTTCAGCTTCCTGCTGGAGGGGGCGATGGCCCGGGCCGGTCTGGAGGGCGATCCGGCCCGCCTGATCCATGCCCGGACGATCGCCGGAGGCCTGCTGGCCGGACTGGGGGCGGCCCGGTGAAGGGTACGACGGGCGGGATCTTCGCGATCCTGGTGACCGCGTTCCTGTGGGGCACGACCGGTACGGCGGCGACCTTCGCCCCGGAGGCCGGCCCGCTGGCGATCGGTGCCGCCGCGCTGGGGGTGGGCGGTTTGCTGCAAGCGGGGATCGCGGTGCCCGCCCTGCGCCGGGGGCGCCCGATGCTGTGGGCCCACGCGGGGCTGGTGGCCGTCGGGGCCGGCGCGGTGGCGGTCTACCCGCTGGCGTTCTACTCCTCGATGCATCTGGCCGGGGTGGCCATCGGCACGGTCGTCTCCTTGGCCTCGGCCCCGCTGGCCTCGGGGGTGCTGGAGCTGGTCCTGGAGCGCGAGCCGTTGAGCCGGTGGTGGGTGCTGGCGGCGTTGCTGGGCATCACCGGCAGTGCCCTGCTGTGCCTGTCCAAGACCGGTCAGACGAGCGGGTCAGCCATCGACACCGTCACCGGGATCGGGCTGGGCCTGGTGGCCGGAGCGACCTACGCCCTGTACTCCTGGGTGGTCCACCGGCTGATGGGCCACCAGGTGGAGCGGGCGGCGGCGATGGGCGCGGTCTTCGGGACCGGCGGGGTTCTCCTGCTGCCCGTGCTGGCCGCCACGGGGGCGCCCCTGCTGGCCTCGAGCCAGTCGTTCGCCGTGGCCGCCTACATGGCCCTGGTGCCGATGTTCCTGGGCTACTACCTCTTCGGGATCGGACTCACCCGGCTGCGCCCGAGCACGGCGACCACCCTGACCCTGACCGAACCGGCCGTGGCGGCACTGCTCGCGGTCCTCGTGGTCGGCGAACAACTGGCGGTGCTCGGCTGGATCGGGCTGTCGATCCTCGCCGCCGCGCTCATCGTGCTCGCGCTGGCACCGACCAACACCACCGGACCCCGACCAGCGGCCGCCGCCGGCGACGCTTCCAGCGAGAGCATGCCAGCCGGCACGAGCCCAGCCACCCAGGGAAGGCAGGCCGAGGCCGCCCCAGCACCGCTGCAATGACGGCGGCGTCGACAAGGGGCCGATGCTCCTGAGCGAACGGGAAGCTCAACCGCACCCGCAGGGGCGGTTGAGCTCCGCAGACGACGACGGTCCCGCCGCCTCCCGGTTTACGTATGACGGATTAGGGGCGGACTGCGCGGCGGTGGAAATGTCCAGGGAATGACCTCCTGGAGTCGCTGGGAAGTGCACTGGCGTCGGGCGGCCTGATGCCTGAGCTGTCAGGCCGCCCGTTCCTATGGGTCGCTAGAGAGCATCTGCGGGTTCGGTGGTGCTCGAGGCTGGTGTCAGCCGTCGGGCGATGCGTTGACCAGTTTCGCGTAGCAGGGCCGCGGAGAGCTCCGGGTCGGTGGCGCTGTCGGCTTCGGTCATGGCGCTGAGGGCGTAGACCTGATTGATGCCGTGAGCAGGCAGCCGGTCGGCGCCCAGGGCGTTGTGACCCACCACCGCGATCACCGGCACCGGGGCCGCGCGGTGCGCCACGACCACGGGCAGCTTGCCCGAGAGGGTCTGGGTGTCCAGCTTCCCCTCCCCGGTGATCACCAGATCGCATCCGGCCACTTGGGTGTCGAAGCCAAGCAGGTCCAGGAAGAAGTCCGCCCCGGAGGCCATCCTCGCGCCCAGCAGCATCGCGGCCCAACCCAACCCCCCGGCGGCTCCGGCCCCGGGGACACCGGCGGCCTCCTCGGCGGGCCAGCCGGCCTCCCACAGGCGCCGGATCAGCGCCCCCAACCCCTCCTCCAGCACCTCGAGGTCGTCCGGGGTGGCGCCCTTCTGCGGGCCATAAACAGCCGCCGCCCCGTGGGGGCCCAGCAGGGGATTCTGCACGTCGTTGGCCGCGATGAGCTCCACGCCCCCCAGATCGACGAGGCCGGTAAGGTCGACGTCGGCGATCGTCCCCAGGGTGCCACCGGTGGGCACGAAGGGGTGCCCGAGGGCATCGCGGAAGACCACTCCGAGGGCGCTGAGCATTCCGGCGCCGCCGTCGGTGGTGGCGCTGCCGCCCAGGGCCAGCACGATCCGGGCCGGGCGGTGGGCCAGCACGGCCCGGATGGCCTGGCCGAACCCGACGCTGCTGCTGGTGAGCGGGGCCGGTTGTCCGGGGGCCAGCATCTGCAATCCGGCGGTGGTGGCGACCTCGACCACGGCGGTGGTGCCGTCGAAGGCCACGGTGGTGGTGGCCGGCTCACCGGTGGGGCCGGTGATCGGCACGGTCATTGCCTGGAACCCGGCACCCAGAGCGGCCTCAACGCTGCCGTCCCCGCCGTCGGCCAGGGGCAGGGTGCGCACGTCGATGCCTGGGGTCTCGTGGCGCAGACCGGTGGCCAGGGCCTCGGCGACCTGGGCGGCGGTCAGCGACCCTTTGAACTTGTCCGGGGCGATCAGGATGCGCGGCGTGGTCGTGGTGGTGGCGCTCATCGGAGGGCCTCGCCCACCAGCTCGTCGTCGCGTCGCCAGGACGTGCGGGCGGGCGTCCGGTAGATGTTCTCGGCCATGGTGTGGTCCATGCGTGGTGTCCTCAGTCTCGAAAAGGAATGCTCTGCGGCGGGGCGCTGAGCCCTGAGTGAAAGCGTGGGTGAGCCTGTCGCAGGCCCCGAATAGGCAGGGGCCGACCGGCACGATGCCGGCCGGCCCCTGAAAGCGCCCCGGGGTGGGTGGGACTGCCCTGAACGGCTAATGCCTCAGGCGGAAGTCAACGACTTGGCCAGGGCCTCGACGATCGCCTCGGTGATCTCGTTCGTGTCGGCGGTGCCGCCGATGTCGCGGGTGAGGTGCCCGGCGGCGGTGGTGGCCTCGATCGCGGCCTCCACCCGGCGGGCCTCGGCGTGCAGGCCGAAGTGGTCGAGCATCAGGGCCGCGCTGGCAACGGTGCCGATGGGGTTGGAGATCCCCTTCCCGGCGATGTCCGGGGCCGAGCCGTGGACGGGCTCGAACATCGAGGGGAACCGCCGCTCCGGGTTGAGGTTCGCGCTGGCGGCCAGGCCCAGGCTGCCGGCCAGGGCGGAGCCGAGGTCGGAGAGGATGTCGGCGTTGAGGTTGGAGGCCACCACGACCGAGAGCTCCTCGGGGTGGAGGATGAACTTCGCGCTCATCGCGTCCACCAGCACCGACTCGGTGGCCACATCGGGATAGTCGGCGGCCACGCGGGCGAAGACCTCGTCCCACAGCACCATGCCGTACTGCTGGGCGTTGGACTTGGTGACGCTGGAGACCTTCCGCACCGCCCGGGTGCGGGCCAGATCGAAGGCAAAGCGGATGATCCGCTCACAGCCCTTCTCGGTGAACAGGGAGGACTGAATCGCGACCTCATTGCCGGGACCCCGGCCGGAGAGATTGCGCCCGCCCAGCCCGGCGTACTCGCCCTCGCTGTTCTCCCGCACCACGACCCAGTCCAGCTCGGTGTCATCGGCCGTGCGCAGCGGGGACACCACACCAGGGAGGAAGCGCACGGGACGGATGTTGGCCCACTGGTCGAAGTTCTGGGTGATGTTCAGCCGCAGCCCCCACAGGGACACGTGGTCGGGGACGTTCTCCCACCCCACCGCCCCGAAGAGGATCGCGTCGAAGTTCTTCAGTTCCTCCAGACCGTTGGGGTCCATCATCACCCCGTGCTCGGCGTAGTACTCGCTGCCCCAGGGGAACTCGGTCCACTCGAAGGAGAACTTCCCGTTGGACTGCTCGGCGAGGGCGTCGAGGACCTTGCGGCCGGCGGCGACGACCTCCTTGCCCACCCCGTCGGCGGGGATCGAGGCGATCTTGAAAACCTGGTGCTCAGCCATGGTGGTGCTCTCCTTGTCGAGGTCTATCTGATGTTGCCCGCATCACATCGCGGTGTCAGATACCAGTAGAGCGCCCCGGAACACATAAGGTCCAAGACTCAATTCGCATCCCCTACATAGGGAAGTTCTATGATGCGGAGGAGTGGGCTGCCGTGTGCCGGGCGGCGACCTCCAGGAAGGCTCGGGCGGCCGGCGTCAGGTCTGACGGGCGACTGAGCACGGCCACGTGCAGGACCGTGGTCGGCTCGATTCCCAGTACCCGCAGCCCCGCCTGGCGTGCCAATGGGGTCCAGGACGAGGGCATCACCGCGTGCCCGACGCCAGCCAGCACCATCGGCAGCACCGAAGTGCGGTGGGCGACCTCGGCGGCGATCTGCACCTGCACACCCCCTGCCAGGGCGTCGTCGACGAGCCAGCGCATCAGCGAGCCCCGCTGGGAGGCGACCACCCGGTGGCCGGCCAGGTCCTGCCGGCCGATGGCCTCACCCTCGCCGAAGTCGTCGGCGTTGGGGTTGACGATCAGCACCAGCGGCTGCTGCTCCAGGTGCATCACCTCGACCTCCGCGGAACGGAAGGGCCGGTCCGAGCCCAGGATCCCGATCTCCGCGCTGCCGGTGCGCACCGCCTCGGTCACCTCGTCGGGGGTGAAGGCGGCGGCGACATTGAGGGTCACCGCTGGGTGGGACTGCGCGTAGGCGGCGATCATCGACGTCAGCGGCTCGATGCCCGGGGAAGGCATGGCGATCACGTCTAGGCGGCCGCTGCGCACCCCGCGCAGATCATCGATGGCCGCCCGGGCCGCGTCGAGATCACGGACCACCACCCGGGCCGGACCCACCAGCTCCTGACCGGCCTCGCTGAGCACCACCCGCCGCCCGATTCGGTGGAACAGCGAGACCCCCAGTTCCCGCTCCAGACCCTTGATCGTCTGCGACAACGAGGGCTGGGCAATGATCAGCTGCTCCGCAGCCCGGGTGAAGCCGCCGTGATCCACCACCGCCAGGAAATACTTGAGCTGCCGAACGTCCATGTCTGCCTTTCACTTCTCGTGCACCCCTGGGTCCCGGGGCCGGTTCTGCGACCGGCGACGACGCAGGCTGGTCGCCACCGCATCGGCGCTCTGGCGCGTGCAGTGATCCAAGGTGTCGGATCGTGCCCGGGGCGCGGCCGGAGGTGGCGAAGGGTCGCGGGTCGATCAGAGGCCCGAAGCCGTCTCAACCACTGAACCCATTGGTTCTTCCTATCGGCGTAGTAGATAACAGGCCTTGGACGTGATGCAAGTCACGGGCGCATGGTGAGTCCATCCCACCGATGGAAAGGACCAGGACCGTGCAAACCCAGCAACCCGTCTCTGCCGGCCCCACGAGTGCTCCGCCCCGCACGGATGTGCGTACCGCCCTGCTGGGCGGCAAGACCTTCCGCAGCCTCAGCGAGCAGACCCTCTCGCCGCGGGAGGAGAAGTTCGAACGCGCCCGCCAGACCACCGGGCTGTTCCTGGCCCCAGCGGTGGCGATCCTCTTCGCGCTGCTGCCGCTGAACCTGGACGCGACCCAGCAGACCCTGGCCGCGGTGCTCCTGGGCGTGATCGTCCTGTGGATCTGCGAGCCGGTGCCCATCCCGGTCGGCGGCCTCATCGGCGTGGCCGCCGTGGTGATCCTCGGCGTCGCCCCGGCCGGGGACGTGCTGGCGCCCTTCGGCTCCACCACGATCTTTACCTTCATCGGCGCCTTCATCCTCGCCGCAGCCATGCTCAAGCACGGCATCGCCCAGCGCTTGGCCTTCGCGGTCCTGTCCCTGCCCGGGGTGGGGAAGTCCACCTACCGCATCATCATCGCCTTCGGCGTGATCACCTGCATGCTCTCGGCCTTCGTCTCCAACACCGCCACGGTGGCGATGCTGATGCCCACCGCCCTGGGCATCCTCGCAGTCATCGCCCAATTGATGCAGGACCGCGGCGTCGTGAAGGCCGACTTCGATCCCCTGCGCCTGCGCGTGGGTGCGGCCCTGCTGCTCATGCTCGCCTACGGTGCGTCCGTCGGCGGTCTGCTGACTCCGGTGGGCTCCCCGCCCAACCTCATCGGCCGCGGCCTGATCGAGGAGGCCACCGGCACCCGCATCTCCTTCGCCCAGTGGATGGCCGTGGCCTTCCCCATTTGCGCGGCCATGTTCGTGGTCCTGGCCGTCGTGATGTTCCTGCTCAACAAGCCCGAGATCCGCCGGATCGAAGGTGTGGAGGACTACATCCGCGAGCACCGTGCGGCCCAGGGGCCGATGTCCCGGGCGGAGAAGAACACCCTGGTCGCCTTCGGCCTGACCGTCACCCTGTGGCTGCTGCCGGCTTTCGTCAGCCTGTTCGCCGGCACCGAGTCGGCCGCCTACATCTTCCTCGACGATCGCCTCGACGAGGGTATCGTCGCCGTGCTTGGCGCCTCCCTGTTGTTCATCCTCCCCACCAACTGGAAGAAGCGTGAAGCCACGCTGACCTGGTCCGATGCCGCCAAGATCGACTGGGGCACCATCATCCTTTTCGGCACCGGCATCATCTTCGGCTCCCTGCTGGCCGATACCGGCCTGGCCGAGACCATCGGCACCGGGGCCTCCGAGAACCTCAACATCACCAACGTCGTGGCGATCACCGTCTTCTCGGCCGTGCTTGCGGTCCTCATCTCGGAGACCACCTCCAACACCGCCTCGGCGGCGGTGATCGTGCCGATCGTCATCCCGCTGTGCCAGGCCATGGGCGTGGACCCGTTCGTGCCCGCGATGGCCGCGACCTTCGCCGCCTCCTTCGGGTTCATGCTCCCCGTCTCCACGCCGCAGAACGCCATCGTCTATGGCACCGGGGCGGTGCCCATCACCCGCATGATCCGCACCGGCATCGTCTTCGACATCCTCGGCGTGGCTTTGATCGTCAGCATCGTCCCGGTGATGATCGCCCTCGTCGGCATCGGTGGATAACACACCCTCCATTTGCGAGAGCGGCGCCAGACGGTCGCGAACTCGCCGGAGAACGGATCCTTGAGGCCCCACCATGACGGTGGGGCCTCAAGGATTTTCCGTGCCCAAGCCCCAGCGAATCCCAGCAGCCACCGCGTGTCCTGCCCGGGGGACTGCAGAGGCACCATCTGCTTTACATATGGCCAGTTATCAGCCGTTAGCCCCACGGGAACGACGTTGCAGTGGGGATTCCCACGCGGACGGTGCCCGGTATGGATTTGACCGCAGAGGCCCGCGGCGAGCCCCTGCACGGAGGCCCCGTTGAAGAACCAGTTTGGCGATCAGCTCCGGAGGCAGGGGCCTGTGGCAGTAATGATCAAATGCGTTGAGTCGCGGTTGCTTGGCCCTTCGCATTCGCTTCGCGGATCTGGTCGGTCATGTCGGTGTAGAACTCGTCCTGGGGAGTTTTGATGCCCCACCCGCGGCCGAGGTTCTCGATGTAGCCGCACCAATGCCAACCGATGATCCAGGGCTCTGCAACGGCCCGCGCCAGGCCACTGGCGTAGTCCGCGCCGCGTTCGGCTTGGGTGTCCATGTCGCTCGTGCGGTGGGGGTTCATGTCCGTGGGGACCCAGTTGCCGATGTCTGCGATGACCACTGGCTTGCCCGTCAGCTCGTGCCACCCACGGAGGTCTTCGATCATGGTCGCGTATTCTTCGTCGGATTTCCCGGTGAAGTACTGGACGGAGAGGACGTCGACGAACGGCACCATGGCGCGCAGGACCGCTTCGGGAATGCCCTTGTTGCCGTTGTACCGGTCCCCGAGGATCAAGTGGTCCGGATCATAGCGCCGAATTGCCTCGGTAATCGTCCGGTAATACTGAGTAGCCACGTCGAACAACTTCTGGTCGTGCTCGGCTTGGCTCAGTCCTTCGAATCCGGGCCAGAACCGTCCGGAGGCATGTGGCAACCACCCCGGGATGTCGACGAGGAAGTAGCCGACCAGGTTCGGGCTGCCTTTGTGATCCGACACCATGCGCCGGGCGAGCCAGTCCGCGTACTTGTGGAAGTCCTCGCCGTACACGTCTCGGTACGCCGGGTGACCGTTCCAGTCCTCGATCTCCTGCACTCGGATCTGCACCACATAGGGCATTCCGGCGTCGAGAAGGTGCTGATCGGGCCAGGGATGGGAGTGGCCGAGGTCGACAGGGTCGCCGAACCAGTCCAGCGCCTCGCCCCATCCTCCGCTGACGTACTGGGATGTCCATCCGATGGTGTTGAAATTCAGATCCTGGAGGTCGCGGACGACTCCCTTGGTCCATGCTTGGCGTGAGCCGTACTTGCGTTCGAAGACCTCCACGTTGTGTGGATAGCGGAGGTCGGTGTCATCGAGGTGGTTGAGGGCCAGGGAGATGAACGGTTTGTCGTCCGGGTCGATGAAGCTCCAGGAGCCGCTCTCGCTTTGGGCCACGCGGAAGAATGCACCGGAAGTGCCTGTGGTTGAAGACATCGTTAGTCGATCCTTTCAGTCCTGGCGTTGTTGATGGTCTCTGCTGACCGGGTCCCGTATCCGGAAGCGGTGCACCCGAGGCCCGGGGCGCTCGGTCGCCCGGGTCCCGGCATGTTGCTATTCCCGGCCGAAGAAGTCCAGGTAGGCGGATGCCAGCGCTTCGGGGTCCTCCTCCGCCAACTGGTGGCCCCACGGGAGAATGACTCCGCGCACGTCCTCGGCGACCTCGCGCATCTGGCGCTCGTTGTCGGCCCCGATGAAGTACTCGCTGCCTACCGCGAGGACAGGCATCGTGAGCTTCTTCTTCGCTGCCTCACGGTTCTGGTCGGCGTCGTCGAGGGTCGCACGGTAGATCTCGAGCATGCTGCGCAGCCCGCCCGGTGAGGAATAGCAGCGGACGTACTCGTCCAGGGCGTCGGGGGTGATGGCCTGTGGGTTGTGGGTCTCGTGCTTGATGAAGTAGTTGAAGTACTCTCGCTCTTTGCCGCTGATGAGGAATTCGGGGAAGTGGGGGACGCTGTAGAAGTTGATGTGCCAGAGCCACACGTAGGTGCTGACGTTTTCACGGGTGAGGAACGAGTAATCCTCCAGGCCGAAGCCGGGGAGGATCATCTCCTGGTACACGAGCTTTTTCACGCGATCGGGGTACTGGGCTGCGACCTGGTAGGCGGTCGAGGCTCCCCAGTCCTCTCCGACGAGGTTGAAGGTCTCGTATCCGAGGTGAGTGGCCAGCTGGGCGATGTCCTCGGCCATGTTCTTCATGTCGAAGCCGTTCTCAGGGTGCTCCGAGTCGCCCAGCCCGCGGAGGTCCGGGGTGATGACCGTGTAGTACGGCGTCAGCAGGGGAACGACGCGGCGCCAGTGGTATGACGTCTTCGGCACTCCGTGCAGCAGAAACAGCGGTTCTCCCTGGCCGGCGATGGCGTAGTGCAAGCGCACGCCATTGACGAATGCCCGTCCGTGCTGGGCCGGGCGGCCGTTGTGGTCCTGGATGATCTCCATGCTTTTTCCTCCTGTGTTGCGTGGTGGCGACCGGCGTCGGCCGGCCAGGGTCAGTGTTGGTGGCTGAAGGCGGCGTCGAAGGAGGCCTCAGGGGTCTTCCAGAGCAGGGATCGGACGAAGCGGACGGCTTCGGCGGCGCCGTGGAGGCGATCCATGCCGGCGTCCTCCCATTCGATGGAAATCGGCCCGGTGTAGCCGATGGCGCGCAGGGCCCGGAAGGCGTCCTCCCAGGGCACGTCCCCGTGCCCGGTGGAGACGAAGTCCCAGCCCCGGCGGGGGTCGCCCCAGGGCAGGTGGGAACCCAGGATTCCGGATCGCCCGGTGGCCGGGCGCAGGCGGGTGTCCTTGCAGTCCACGTGGTAGATCCGGTCGGCGAAGTCGGTGATGAACCCGACCGGGTCGATGCCCTGCCACATCATGTGGCTGGGGTCCCAGTTGAACCCGAAGGCTGGCCGCCGGTCGATCGCCTCCAGGGCTTGGACGCTGGTCCAGTAGTCGTAGGCGATCTCGGAGGGGTGGACCTCGTGGGCGAAGCGCACCCCTTCGCCGTCGAAGACGTCGAAGATAGGGTTCCACCGCGCGGCGAAGTCCTCGTAGCCGGCTTCGATCACGGCGGCGGGCACCGGTGGGAACATCGCCATGTACTGCCAGATGGAGGATCCGGTGAAGCCCACGACGGTCTCGACCCCGAGTTTGCGGGCGACCTTCGCGGTGAGTTTGAGCTCTTCGGCCGCGCGGGCCCGCACGCCTTCGGCCTCACCGTCGCCCCAGACCCGGGAGCCGACGATGGCTTCGTGGCGGAAGTCGATGGGGTCATCGCACACGGCCTGGCCGGTGAGGTGGTTGGAGATCGCCCATACCCCCAGCCCGTGACGATCGAGGATGGCCATGCGCTCAGCCAGGTAGGCGTCGTCCTCGGCGGCCCGCCACACGTTGAGGTGTTCTCCGGAGCAGGCGATCTCCAGTCCGTCGTAGCCCCATGCGGCGGCCAGGCGAGCGACCTCCTCGAGCGGCAGGTCGGCCCACTGGCCGGTGAACAGGGTGACGGGGTGTGTGTTTTGAGGAGTCATGGTCGCATCCTTCTCGTCGTGGATATCGGCTCAGTCCGGCACAACAACCGTGGTGGGCGCAGAAGACCGGTGCCCAGGATTGCTAGGGGCTCCGGTGACGTCCACCCACTGACCCGAGGTTGCCGAGCTCAGCACCGCCTCGGTGAGGCACGCCGCTCGGAGGCCGTCATCGAGGGTGGGCAATCCGTCCACGTCGTCACCGCGGGCGGCCCGGTAGGTGTCTGCCACGAAAGACGTGAAGGCATCGCGCCACCCCTGGGGGTGTCCGCCGGGTGACTGGTCGTAGGCGGTGGACAACGGTGAGGCATCGTCGTCGGCCCGGTTCCAGATCCGGGTTTGTTCCCGTCCACCGATCCACAGGGTGTTCGGTTCCTCTTGGCGGAACTCATAGGAGTGGACCGGCGTGTCGATCGCGATGCGCAGGTCGTTCTTGTGCCCCGGGGCGGCCTGGGAGATCGCAGCGCTGCCCACGGTTCCACTGTTGAGGCGGAAGACCAGCAGGGCGGCGTCCTCGGTGGCCACCGGCACCGCCTCGGGTCCGCGGGTGTCGTAGACGGTGGACAGGTCCGCCATCAGCGAGGTGATGCGTTGCCCGGTGACGAACTCCAGCAGGTCGCACCAGTGCACCCCGATATCGGCGAAGGCCCGGGACTGACCGCCCTCGGTGGGGTCCACCCGCCAGTTGGTGTCCGTGGGGCGTGACAGCCAGTCCTGGAGGTAGCAGCCTCTCACCAAATGTGGCCTTTCGGCCCCGGAGAGCAGCCGTGCTCGCAACTCGCGCACCGAGGAGTAGAAGCGGTAGCCGAACGGGACGGTGGCCACCAGGTCGGTCGACCGCCAATAATCCACCATGGCTTGAGCATCGGCCCGGGTGGTGGCCAGGGGTTTCTCGCAGATCACATGCTTGCCGGCCTCGAGAGCGGCGCGCACCAGGCCGGGGTGCGTGTCGTTGGGGGAGCAGATGTGCACGACCTCCACGCGGGGGTCCTGGATCAGCTCCAGGGGGCTGGGGTGGGACTCGCGGGCCCCGGTCTGCTGGGCTGCACGCTGACCCGAGGCCGCGTCCCGGCCGGCCGCGGTGAGCACCTCGTGGCCGGCCGCTCGGACGGCGTGGGCGTGGACCCGGGCGATCATGCCTCCGCCGATGATTCCTGCTCGCATTGGACTACTTCCTCCGTGCCAGGGCCACGGCGAGGATGATGATGATGCCGCGGACGATGTTCTGCTGGCTGGTTTCCAGTCCCGCCAGGACCAGGGCGTTGTTGATCACGCCGATGAGCAGCGCCCCGACCACCGAGCCGACCACGGCTCCGCGGCCGCCGAAGAGGCTGGTGCCGCCGAGGATGACGGCGGCGATGACCGACAGCTCGTCCCCGCTGCCCCACTGGTAGCGGCCGGACTCGAGGCGACCGGCGTAGAGCATGCCGGCAAGCGAGGCCGCGACCGCGGAGGTGAGCAGAACACTGAAGATGATCCGGCGGGTGCGCACCCCGCTGTAGATGGCGGCCTGCTCGTTGCCGCCGGTGGCCAGGACCCGACGTCCGTAGGCGGTGCGGTGCATCACGATCGCCCCGATGACCGTGGCGATGATGACCCAGATCAGCAGGGCCGGGATCGGGCCCAGGGATCCCCCGCCGAAGAAGGCGTTGAAGCCGGGGGAGAGGATGGGCTGCGGCGCGGATCCGGTGATCCACATGGCCACGCCCATGGCGATGCCCATCATGCCCAGCGTCACCAGGAACGAGGGGATCTTGGCGAAGGCCACCAGGCTGCCGTTGACCAGGCCGACCAGCACCCCGGTGCCGATCCCGGCCAGAGCGCCGACGACAGGTCCGCCGGCGGCCACGCCCATGGCGGCGGTGACGCTGGCGAGGCCGGCGACGGCGCCGACGGACAGGTCGATCTCGGCGGCGGCGATCACGAAGGTCACGGCCACCGCCATGAGAGCGATCATGGCGGTCTGCCGGAAGATGTTGAGCAGGTTCTCGGTGGTGGCGAAGCCGGAGTCGTGCAGGAAGAGCACGCAGATCCCGTACACCAGCACGATGCCGATGTAGATGATGTAGTTGCGCCAGTCCAGCGGGGCTTTGCGTGCAGCGGTGCCTTCTTGCACCGGGGCCGGGGATGGGGTCGAGGTGGTGGTGGACATGTTCAGACTCCCTGAATGGTCAACTGGAGCGACTCTTCGTCGTGGATTTCGGAGCGGTCCAGGGTCTTGTGGAGCCGGCCCTTGCGCAGCACCAGCACGCGGTCGCTGACCGCCAGGAGCTCGGCAAGTTCCGAGGAGATGAGGATGACGGCGGTGCCCGAGCGGGCCAGGTCCCGGATGAGTTCGATGACTTCGCCTTTGGTGCCGATGTCGATGCCGGCCGTGGGCTCGTCCAGGATGAGGACCTTCGGCTCGGTGGACACCCACCGGCCCAGCACGACCTTCTGCTGGTTGCCCCCGGACAGGAGCCGGATCTCGAGGCCGGGGCTGGCACCCTTGACCTCGAACTTCGTCAGCACGTCCTGCACGAACCGCCGCGATCGCCCCTCGTCCATGAGCGGGCCCTTCCGGAATCGGGACAGCAACGGCAGCAGCAGGTTGTCGCGCACACTGTGGGAGAGCACCAGCCCCTGTTCCCGGCGGTCCTCAGGCACCAGGCCGAAGCCGGCCTCCATGGCCGAGACCGGATCGGTGACGGTGACGGGGCGCCCGTCGATGAGGATCTCCCCGTCGCGGTGCTTGTCGATGCCGAACAGGGCTCGGGCCAGCTCGGTGCGCCCCGAGCCCATGAGCCCGGCCAGCCCGAGGACCTCCCCGGGATGCACCGTGAAGGACACGTCCTCCAGGCCGTGGTCGGTGGACAGCCTCTTGACCTCCAGGCGTGGGGTGCCGGAGCGATCCACGACGTGGGTCTCGTAGGCCAGGGCGTTCTCGAGCCGGCGCCCGATGATGGCCTCGACCAGGTCTTCCGGGGTGATGCTGGTGGCGTGGTCGGTGAGCACCACGGCGCCGTCGCGCATGACGGTGATCCGGTCGGTAACCTGATAGATCTCCTCCATGCGGTGGGAGATGTAGACGATCCCGATGCCCTGGGAGGTGAGCCGCTTGATCAGGTCGAAGAGGATCTCGGATTCCTTCTTCGACAAGCTGGCGGTGGGCTCGTCCAGGATCAGCACCCGGGCGTTCTGCGAAACCGCTTTGGCGATTTCGGTCAGCTGCCAGTACGCCGTGCTCAGCCGTTCCACCGGGGTGCGTGGGTCGACGGGCACCTCGAAGGTCTCGAAGATCGCCCGCGTCTGCTCGACCATGGTGTCCTCGTCGATCAGGCCCATGGCGTTGCGGGGCTCCCGGTTGAGGAAGACGTTCTGGGCGACGCTGAGGGTCGGGACCAGGCTGAATTCCTGGAACACCATGCCCACCCCGGCCTCCCGGGCGGTGATCGGGGAGTCGATGGTGACGGGGTTCCCGCCCACGAAGATCTCCCCGGCGTCGGCGCTGTAGACGCCTTGGAGGATCTTCATCAGCGTGGACTTGCCGGCCCCGTTCTCACCGGCCAGGGTGTGCACCTCACCGGCGAGGACTTCGAAGTCCACGCCCTTCAGTACACGGTTGACGCCGAAGGCCTTCTCGATCCCGCGCATGGACACGGCGGTGGTGCCGGTCTTCGGCGGTGGCGTTGCGGTTGCGTGGGCCATGGCTACTCCAGTCCTGCCACATCGACCCACTGGCCGTTGTCGGCCGAGGCCAGGATCGCGTCGGCGATCTTTTCGATCTGGTACCCGTCGGCGAAGTTTGGGCTGGCTTGGGTGCCGTTGACGATGGCTTCGAAGAGGTCGTGGGCCTCGATGATCTTGGTCTCCCCGTAGCCGATGCCCAGAGCCGGGATGGGCCACAGCGCTTCCCCGTTGGGGTGGGCCGGTCCGGTGTAGATGGTGCGGAAGCCCCGCTCGGCCGGGTCGTCGGAGGCGAAGACCACCTGCAGCTGATCGCGCTTCTCGTAGTCGAAGGTGACGGAGCCTTCGGTGCCGTGGATTTCGAAGGTCAGGAAGTTGTTGCGCCCCCAGCCGTTGCGGGTGGCCTCGAGGCTGCCGATGGCGCCGTTGTCGAAGCGCAGCATGGTCATCACTTCGTCGTCGACGTCGACGGGCTCCTTCGGGGCGTTGGCGTCCCCGCCGGCGCCGAGCTTGTCGACGGTGCCGCTGGGCACGGGGCGCTCCGGGATCCAGGTGCGGGCCTGGGCGCTGACCGAGGAGATCTCTCCCACGAGGTAGCGGGCGATGTCCACGACGTGGGTGCCGATGTCGCCCAGGGCGCCGCTGCCGGCGAGGTCCTTGCGGAAACGCCAGGACAACGGGGAGTCGGGGCTGGCCGACCAGTCCTGCAGGTAGGTGCCGCGGAAGCTGAGGATCTTCCCCAGGCGCCCCTCGTCGATGAGCTTCTTGGCGTAGGTGATCGCCGGGGTGCGGCGGTAGTTGAAGGCCACCATGGTGGTGCAGTTGGTCTGCTGTGCCGCCTCGTACACGGCCTTGGCCTCTTCGGCCCCGCGGGCCAGGGGCTTTTCCGAGATCACGTGCTTACCGGCCTGCAGAGCGGCGATGGCGATCTCCGCGTGCAGGTGGTTCGGGGTGGCGATGTCGATGACGTCGATGCTCGGGTCCGCCACTGCATCACGCCAGTTGGTGCCGGAGCGGTTCCACCCGAACCGCGCGGCGGCCTCGGCGGCGGAGTCCTCGTTCACGTCGATCAGCAGCTCCCGCACCGGCTGTGCCGGGGCCGGCCAGAAGAACATCGGCATGGTGGCGTAGGCCATGGAGTGGGCCTTGGCCATGAAGCCGGCCCCGATGATGGCGATCTTGAATTCCTGCATGATGGGTCGTCCCTTTCGTAGGTGTGGTGGAGCGGTCAGCTCGTCGGAGCGGTGCATTCGCTGAAGGACTGCTGGACGGTTTCGGGGGCCGGCTGGTGATAGACGTCCTCCCAGGACTCCAGGAGGTTGTCGTGGTGGACCGGTAGGGCGCCCAGGGCGACGTAGGGAGGGGCGTCCTTGCCGAGCAGCCCGTAGGCGGCCAGGGTCGCCTCCGCCACACCCTGGTCGTAGGGTCGTTGGGCTCCCAGGCCGGCCACCATCGAGTTCTTGGCCATGGCGATGGCCACGTTGGTGCCGAGATCTTCCGTGGCGATCTTGATGTCCTCCCGCTCGGCCGAGCGGACGGCGGCCATGATCCCTTCGGTGGGCACGTCCCACACGCCCCAGATGCCGTTGATGTCGTCCTGGTACCGCAGCAGCATCGCGTTGGCGGTGTTCTGGGCCTGACCGGCCAGGTCATCGCCCGAGATCCCCCGCTCGGCGATGATGTGGATGTCGGGGTAGTCCTTCTTGATCGTGTCGACGAACCCCTGGTGCCGCTGATTGGTCACGAAGAAGTCCACCCCGAACTTGATCACCCCGATGTTCCCCTTGCCCTGAAGCGCCTGGGCCATGAGGTGGGCGGAGACGACGCCGTTGCCGTAGTTGTCGGCGGAGACCGCGGAGATGTAGTCCTCCCCCGGGGTGAAACCGGCCGGGACGTTGTCCATGAACACCAGGTGGATCCCCGCCTGGGCGGCCTTGCGGTAGGCCTGGGCGGTGGCCACGGCGTCGGTGGGGATCGAGATGATGATGTCGGGTTTGCGGGCGATCATGTTCTCGATGTCGGAGACCTGCTTGCTCGGGTCCTGGCCGGCATCGGTGACCGCGATGATCTCGACACCCAGCTCCTCGAAGCGGGTCTCCAGCCCGTTGAGCTGGGCCGCGGTCCAGTCGTCGCCGGTGTAGTGCATGACAATCGCCGCGGTGGCCTTCTTGGCCTTCACCTGCTCGATCTCGCCCTCGCTCAACTGCACGGAGTCGGCGGAGACCGGGTCCTCGCCCTGGGGGCCCTGGCTCAGAACCTGGCCCTCCATCTCCTGCAAGGCTTCCTCGGCAGGGGCGTAGTCGGGCAACAGGCAGGTGCTGTTGGCGGTGGTGGGCGCGCACGCGGTCGTCAACACCGACACGGCCAGGACACCGGCCACCGCAGTCAGGCGCAGGCGGCGGGTCACAGTCCCAGCCCCGTCAGGTACTGGCGGCTGCGCTGGGCGGCCTCGGCGGGATCACCGTCGTAGTAGTCCAGTTCGACGACCAGCCAGTCGTCGTAACCGGCGCCCCGGACCTCCTCGAGGATGCCGGGAAAGTCCAGTTCCCCATCACCCAGCGGCAGAAAACGACCGGTGGCGGCCTCGTAGTCCTTCAGATGAACCAGGGTCAGGCGGTCGGCGTATTTGCGGATCGCCTCCGCGGGGTTTCCGCCTCCAGCGGCCAGGTGCGCGGTGTCGGGGCAGAAGCCGATGCCGGTCTCGGCGAAGACGGTCTCCAGCTGCTCCGGTGACTGCACGATCGTGCCCAGGTGCGGATGGAAGCAGGCCCGCAGCCCGTTGCTCTGGGCGATCTGCGCCACGCTGTCCAGCGCCCCGCCCAGTCGCTTGTAGTCGTCGTCCTGGATGCCGGTCGCCCGGATGGCACCCCCACCCAGCACGAGGTGACCGGCCCCGGCGGCCGCAGCCAACTCGGCAGTGGACCGGACCTTGTGCAGCTCATCGGCCAGCGCATCGGCGTAGATGAAGCTTCCGCCGGTGTAGACGCTGACGAGCTCGAGCTCGTGGTCGGACAGGGACGACTGCAGGCCACCGAGGTCAGAGGCGAAGTCGTGGAGGTTGCCCTCGAACATCTCCACCCCGGCGTAGCCGGCCTGCTGAATGGGGCCGAACGACTCCGTCACATTCCCTGCGGACCGGTAGTAGAGGTCCTTGATGCTCGTGACCCCCGTGGGGTCCCCGACAACTCCGCCCCAGGTGATCGAGTGATAGGCCAACTTCATGGTGTGCTCCTTGCGCTGTGAGCGAGCTCACTGGTGATGTGCTTCACGTGCAGGCTATTGCCGTCTATGAACCGAAGTCAACCGCCTATGTCACATTCAGGGGCGAAAAGGTGTTGGATGGTGCCATGCCCACCACCGCTCTGCTCACCGGTACCGACGCCAACCTGGCGCACAGCGCCGCCTTGGTCTTGGAGATCCTCCGCCGCAACGGGCCCCAGACCCGCCCGGATCTGGCCACCGAAACCGGCCTGGGCCGGACGGCGCTGACCCAGCGACTCACCCTGCTGCAGGAGGCAGGGTTGCTCAGTGAGGGGGAGTACGGAGAATCCACCGGGGGGCGCCATCCCCGCCTGCTGCGCTTCAATGCCTCCGCCGGGCAGGTCCTGGCAGTGGAGTTCGGGGCCACCTCCGTCACGGTCGGCCTCACAGATCTCGCCGGTGAGATCCAGGCCCTCACCAGCGCCCCCCAGGACATCGCAGAAGGCCCCGAGCCGGCCCTGTCGCGCGCCGAGCAACTGGCCCAAACGCTGCTCGCAGAACAAGCCTCGCAGGGGGCGCGCCTGTGGGGTGTGGGCGTCGGGCTGCCCGGTCCTGTCGAATACGCCACCGGACGCCCCAGCGCCCCGCCCATCATGCCCGGATGGGACGGTTACCCCGTGCGGGAGCGGCTCACCACAGCGTTCCAAGCCCCCGTATGGGTCGACAACGAGGTCAACACCCTGGCCCTCGGAGAACTCCGCTCCCGGCCAGAGCTGCGAAACCAGGACTTCTTCTACGTCAAGGTCGGTACGGGCATCGGCGCGGGGCTGGTCTCGGGCGGGCGGTTGCATCGTGGGGCCCAGGGCAGCGCCGGGGACATCGGCCATGTCGCCGTGGTCGGGGCCGAACACGTGCCCTGCCG
Organism: Kocuria flava; assembly: GCF_001482365.1. Lineage (NCBI taxonomy): Bacteria > Bacillati > Actinomycetota > Actinomycetes > Micrococcales > Micrococcaceae > Kocuria > Kocuria flava. The sequence continues at coordinate 2,301,285 of NZ_CP013254.1, forward strand.
CTGCGGCAAATATGGGTGCCTTGAGGCCGTCGCCGGCGGCGGAGCCCTCAGTGCCCAAGGGCTGCGGGCGGCAAAGGACGGTCGGAGCCCCTTCCTGGAAAAGCGCTATGCCGAGTCGGGCACCATCACGGCCGAAGACGTCGCCACGGCAGCCCGACACGGCGATCACTTCGCCGTCGAGGCCATTTCTGCCAGCGGCAGGACCATCGGCTCGCTTCTGGCGTCCTTCGTCAACTTCTTCAACCCGGCCATGATCCTGATGGGCGGAGCAGTAGTCTCCGGCAGCGGGCAACTCCTGGCCAGCATCCGGGAAGCCGTCTATCAGCGGTCCTTGCCCCTGGCCACCCGGGACCTGGTCATGAGCACGTCCCACTTGGACAGCCGCCGGGAAGGCGGGGTCGTGGGGGCCGCCCACCTGGCCCTCGACGAACTGTTCAACCCGGCCACCTTCCAACGGCTGATCAGCCATGACCCCCCACGCAGCGTTCAAGAACTCCAGCTACCGATGGCTTCGGCGCAGGATTGATGCACTGGATCCCGACATAAGGGGACTGTAAGAACAATGGTGTGTGAGGGTCCGGCCTGATCCGAAAGGAGACGGCCGTGTCAGAGTCCACGACCGAGATGACAGGCACGATGATCGATCCCGTGACCGGAGAGATCATCGATCAGAAGGACCTCGCCGAGCGGCTGCTCGCCCAGGCCAAGGAGCAAGGCGTGAGCCTGGTCGGCCCGGGCGGTCTGCTGAACCAGCTGATGAAGAACGTCCTCGAGACCGCCCTGGAAGCCGAACTGACCGAGCACCTCGGTCACGACCACGGGCAGACCCCGATCGCGGCCAACATGTGCAACGGCACGAGGTCGAAGACCGTGCTGACCGAGATCGGCCCCGTCGAGATCGAGGTGCCCCGGGACCGGGAGGGGTCCTTCGAGCCGGTGATCGTGCCCAAACGGAAGCGGCGCCTGGACGGGATCGACCAGATCGTGCTCTCCCTGTCGGCCCGCGGGCTGACCACCGGGGAGATCGCCGTGCATTTTGAGGAGGTCTACGGGGCGAAGGTCTCCAAGGGCACCATCAGCCAGGAATCACCGAGAAAGTCGCCGGAGAACTGGCCGAGTGGTCTTCCCGCCCGCTGGACCCGCTCTACCCGGTGCTCTTCGTCGACGCGATAGTGGTCAAGGTGCGCGACGGGCAGGTACGCAACACGCCGTTCTACGTCGTGATGGGCGTGACCGTGCACGGGGAACGCGAGATCCTCGGGATCTGGGCCGGTGACGGCGCCGAAGGCGCCCGGTTCTGGCTGCAGGTCTTCTCTGAGCTCAGGAATCGGGGCGTCGAAGACGTGCTCATCGGAAGTCTGCGACGGGCTCAAGGGCCTACCGGAGGCGATCACGACCACCTGGGATCGCACGGTCGTGCAGCAGTGCATCGTGCACCTGATCCGCAACAGCTTCCGCTACGCCGGCCGCCGGCACCGCGACGGCATCGTCAAGGCGCTCAAGCCCGTCTGCACCGCCTCCAGCGAGGCCGCGGCGAAGGACCGGTTCGCCGAGTTCAAGGCCGAGTGGGGCCAGCGGTATCCGGCGATCGTGCAGCTGTGGGAGTCCTCCTGGGCTTCAGTTCGTGCCCTTCGACGGAGTACGACGTGGAGATCCGCTTCGGTGATCTGCACGACGAACGCGATCGAGTCGATCAACGCCCGCTACCGCAGGGCGGTGCGGGCCCGCGGACACTTCCCGCACGAGCAGGCCGCGCTGAAGTGCCTGTACCTGGTCACTCGCTCCCTTGACCCCACCGGCGGAGGAAGAGCACGGTGGGTGATGAGGTGGAAGCCGGCGCTGAACGCGTTCGCGATCACCTTCGCCGGACGGTTCGAGGGAACCGCTCACTGATGAAAACCGCCGGGCCCCACACACCGTTTATCGGACAGTCCCGACATAAGCGTCCTTCGAGGTGGACAGTTCCCCTGAGGGCGCCGTTACGGAGGCTAGGCCGTGGGGTACGGTCGGAGACGGTGCCTGGTTGCTGTTGGAGACCGATGCGGCGCCGGTTCTGGACGCTGAGGACGACTGCGGAAAGCGGGCATAGGTGCGTACGATTTTCGATCCGGGTGAGTTGTCGTCGCGGGATTTCTACCGGTTGTTGACCGCGGTGGTGGTGCCGCGGCCGATCGCGTGGGTGTCCAGCACTTCGGCGGAGGGTGTGGACAATCTGGCGCCGCACTCGTTCTATACGGTGGCGTCGGTGCGTCCGCCGATTGTGCAGTTCACTTCGGTGGGGGAGAAGGACTCGCTGCGCAATATCGAGGCGATGGGGGAGTTCGTCGTGAATCTCACCCCGGCGTGGTTGTTCGAGGAGACCAATGCCACGGGCACGGATTTCGGCCCGGAGGTCAGTGAGTTCGACGCGGTCGGGCTGACCCGGGAGCCGAGTGAGAGGGTCCGGCCGCCGCGGGTGCAGGAGTCGCCGGTGGCTTTGGAGTGCCGGCTGCACCGTACGTTGCCGATGGGCGATTGCACGTTGGTGTTCGGGGAGGTGGTCCATGCCGCGGTGTCTTCGGAGGTGCTGGAGGGGGCGCATCCGCGGATCGATCTGCTGGAGCCCTTGTCCCGGCTGGGCCGCGATGAGTGGGGAACCTTGGGGCCGGTGCAGGAGATCAAGCGGATCCGGGCCCGGGACTGGCCAGGTCACTTCAGTGCGCAGGACGAGCAGCGGGACTGACCGTGCAGTGACGCGCAGGGCGCCCCCGAGGTGGTCCCGGGGGCGCCCTGACGGTTGTGGACCGGGTGTTTACCCGAGGCCGAGCTGGACGAAGATGAACCACACCAGCAGCGGGACCACACCGATCATGGCGATGGCCCACAGCAGCAGCGCGCGGAAGAACAGCCGCTCGTCCTTGGGCTGGGCGCTGGCCATGAGCAGCGCCCCGCTGGTGGACATGGGGCTGACGTCGACGACGGAGGAGCTGATGGCGATGGCGGTGACGACGCCGATCGGGCTCAGCAGCGGGTCGGTGGCGATCGGGGTGACGATCGGGCTGATCACTCCGAGGGTTCCGGTGGTGGAGGCGAAGGCCGAGACGATGCCGACCACGTAGCTGGTGATGAGCGCGGCCACGGAGCTGTTGCCCAGGCTGGCGATACCGGCCTGGAGCTCTTCCAACGCGCCCATGGCCTCGAGCATCCCGACGTAGGTGACGATGCCGGTGACCAGGATGATCGCCGACCAGGGTATGTCTTCCACGGCCGGCTTCTGCACGGCGGGCTTGACGCAGATCAGCACCAGGGCGATGACCAGGGAGGCGACACCGACGTCCAGGCCGAAGGCGGTGGTGAGCACCAGCAGGGCCACCAGCCCAGCCAGGGTCAACACGCGCATCGGGGTCACGTCCACCTTGACGGGCCCCTCCACGGTGGGCTTCGGGGCCACCTTCGTCTGCGGGGCGGCGGTGAGGACGCCACCTTGGGTGCCGGCGGCCTCGGCCTCCTCCCGGGGATCCTGCCAGGCGGTCTCGGCCACGGCCTCGGTGGCGCCGGGTCCCTCGGTGGTCCCGGGGGTCGGTTCTACGGCTCGGGCGTGGCGGCGGTTCATGATCGTCTGCACGGCGGCGTAGGCGAGCACGGCCAGGATCGCGTTGAAGACGAAGCAGTAGATGTACAGCTTCAGGGTGTCCTGGCCGCTGCCGCCGGCCTCGTCGAGCATGACGTTGGCCAGCACGCCGAAGGGGTTGACCGGGGAGAAGGCCCCGGCGTTGGCGCCCTGGACGATCACCAGGCCCATGGCCAGGGTGCTGATCCCGAAGCGGGTGCCCAGGGCGAGGGCGACCGGGGCGACGATGGCGATGGCCGCCGGGGTGAAGGCCCCGGCCGAGGCGAGCACGGCGGTGAGCAGGAACATCAGCGCCGGCACCAGCAGCCGCCGGCGCCCGGCGAGGCGTTCGGCCCAGTAGGCCATCAGATCGATGGTGCCGGTGACGCGCACGATGCCGAACAGCAAGGTGGCGCCGACGAGGATGAAGAACAGGCCGGACGGGAACTGGGCGATCACGTCCTTGACGGGCATGCCAGCGACCAGGGCACCGACCCCGAAGGCGGCCACCGTGGCCACCAGGCCGGCGTTGATCCGGGTGAAAGACCCCAGGGCGAACGCTGCGATGAGGACGAGGAACGCGATCAGTGACAGGGACATGGTTCCTCCTGGTCAGCCGCGCCGGGCGGCGGCCGTGGTGTGGGCCCCGGACAGCAGCCCGCCGGCGCCGGTAATCGCCGGCTTGTGGCCCAGGGCCTTGAGGATCTCGTAAGTGGTGGCCGTGGCGGCGGTGATGACCGGCACGCCCAGCTCGTCCTCGGCCTGCTGCACCGCCGGCAGGGAGGGCATCTGCACACAGGCCGAGAGGATGACCGCGTCGACGTCGTCGCGCTTGAGTCCCCGGGCGATCTCCGGCAGGTTCTGCGGATCCAGGGCGCCCACGGCGAGGTTGTCGTCGACCTCCAGGCTGATGGCGTCCACGACCTCGATGCCGGCTCCCTCGATGTACTCGCGCACCATCTGAGTCAGCGGCAGCTTGTACGGGGCCACCATGGCGATCCTCCGGGCCCCCATGTCCTGCAGGGTGCGCACCAGCGCCCCGGCGCTGCTGGCCACCGCGGCCGGGTGGCCGTTGTCCTCAGCGGCCTCGGCGATGACCTTCTCGGAGATCTCATGGGCGTTCGGTCCCTGAGCCATCACTGCCACCAGGCAGGCATAGGCGATCACGTCCACCGCGGCGTCGGAGACCGCCCGGGCGCAGTCCCCGGCCTTGTCCACCATGGCCAGCAGCTCTTCACGGTTGACGTTCTTCAGCCCGGCCCGAGCCGAGTGGAAGGTGTAGCGCTGGCCGGTGACCTCGGACTGGCGGCGGAACAGCTCCGGCAGCTCGGTCTCCATGGTGGTGTTCGAGCTCGGGACGATCAGACCGATCCGCGACGTCTTCGCACCCTTCGGTTCGGGGGCGGTCTCGCAGGTGATGTCAGACAGGCTCACGGATCCTCCAGGAAGTCGAGAGTGATGGGATGTGCTCTAGCCCACTTCGTGGGTTGCGAACCCAGTATGTGGATCTTGGCGTGAGGGTGTAAACTGCGTCACACTCCATGACCCGGGTCACGTCACCAGCTCGACTCCCCTGGAGGCGGTGTTGGCTACCATGAGGACGCCCACTGGGACGGCTCAGCGGGCAGGAAGATTGGGTGGGAGACGATGGACGCGAAGCAGGGCTCTGCGGCGGCACCGATCCTGGTGCTGCACAAAGTGGCCCAGGTCTTGGACTGCTTCTCCGTCGAGGAGCCCGAGCCGACCCTGCAGCAGCTGATCCGGAAAACCGGCCTGCCCTCCAGCACGTGCCAGCGGCTGGTGCAGAACATGGTGCGAGAAGGATTCCTGGACCGCGACGGGGATCGCTACCGGATCGGCATCGGGCTCGTCCGCTGGGCCACCCCGGGAACGGTCGGCCTCGATGTCGTGCGTCTCATCAAGCCGATCCTGCAGGAACTGCGCGATGAGACCGGGGAGAGCGCCTGCTTCTACACCCGCGACGGGGCGTTCCGCACCGTGGTCGCGGTCGCCCAGACCCGCCATGTGGTGATGCGCCCGTTCATGGTCGGCCAGGTCATGCCCATCCACGCCGGGGCCCCGGGCAAGATCTTTCTCGCCTACGACCCGGAAGCCTGGCAAGCCCTGGAGCAGGCGCCGCTGACCAAGTTCGCACCCGCCACCCCGGACAGCCTCGAGCTCCTGCAACAACAGACCGCAGCGGCCCGGGAGCAGGGTTTCTACGCCGCGTTCGGTGAGCGCCACGCCGACGTCGGGTCCATCAGCGCCCCCGTCTTCGACCACGCCGGGGACCTCGCCGGGGTCCTGGGCCTGGGCTTCCCCACGCAGCGCGTCGGACCCGATGACGTCCCCCGCCTGGGGCCCGTCGTCCGCCGGGCAGCCACGCGAGCCAGCCAAGCACTGGGGCATGACATCGCGCAGGCTTGAAAGCACGGGGTCCCAGAATGATGCGGGCCCGTAGGCGGCGGCCGTCACCTCGGGCGGCGGAGGCCTCGTTCCGATCCTGGACGCAGCGGTAGGGCCGGCGCGCTGCCCGACATTGGATGCTTGTACGTCACATCCCGTCCGGGGTGCCGCGGTGCCGGGTGCGCTTAACGCCGTGCTTTCTCGCCGGGGTGCCACCTGCGCACAACGGGTCCGGGCGGCGTGACGTCTACGACATCATGGGCCCGTCGAGGGGGGGCGCCCTGTGCACGAAGTCGGCGACGTCGTCGTGGTGAATCCCGGTCAGTTCCGCCAACTCTTCGATGCTCGCCCCTTTCCGGTGCAGGGTGTACATGGCGTGGTTGCGTTCTTGCACCGCCGCGCCACGGTCCATGATGAGCGTGTGGATCCGGTCGGTGAGGTCGTTGATGCGCCGTCGAAGAGCGTCGGCCTCGTCCAAGCACGTGTCGTCGTGGTCTGTGGGCGTGTCGTTCGGCATCAAGTGGATCGTTTCTTCCTGAATAGGGGGTCTCGGGGTTGTCTCCGCGCTGGGACCTCGAAGAGGGGCTGGGTGCGGAACCGGCTCCCGGTGTGTCGTCGTGTGTGGGGGCGATCGGGGGTGCATGGCAGGCATTGCGCTGCTCGTGCCCCTTGGCCCGAGCAGCGCAACGTCTGCCGCCTCATGGGTCAGCGCATGCGGTGGGTGAATCCCTCACATGGTGGGGGTCGTCGGCACCTCGAGATAGACCTTGTTCCCGGACGCCCGGAACTGGGCGGACTTGGCTTGCATACCGGCTCGGGCCGCTTGCTCCTGTGGGCCGCCGAAGCGGTCGCGGATGTCCTGGGAGATGCGCATGGAGCAGAACTTCGGCCCGCACATTGAGCAGAAGTGGGCGGTCTTGGCCGGTTCGGCCGGCAGCGTCTCGTCGTGGAAGGCCTCGGCGGTGTCCGGGTCCAGGGACAGGGCGAACTGATCGCGCCAGCGGAACTCGAAGCGGGCCTTCGACAGCGCGTCGTCACGTTCCGCGGCTCCGGGGTGGCCCTTGGCCAGATCGGCGGCGTGGGCGGCGATCTTGTAGGTGATCACCCCGGTCTTCACATCGTCCTTGTTCGGCAGCCCCAGGTGCTCCTTCGGGGTGACGTAGCAGAGCATGGCCGTGCCGTAGCGGGCGATCTCGGTGGCCCCGATCGCGGAGGTGATGTGGTCATAGCCCGGGGCGATGTCGGTGACCAGCGGGCCCAGGGTGTAGAAGGGGGCGCCGTGGCACAACCGCTGCTGGCGTTCCACGTTCTCCCGCACCAGGTGCAGGGGCACGTGCCCGGGGCCTTCGACCATGACCTGCACGTCGTGCTTCCAGGCCCGGGCGGTGAGTTCGGCCAGGGTGTCCAGCTCGGCGAACTGCGCGGCGTCGTTGGCATCAGCGATCGACCCCGGGCGCAGGCCGTCGCCGAGGGAGAAGGCGACGTCGTAGCGGGCGAAGATCTCGCAGAGCTCCTCGAAGTGGGTGTAGAGGAAGTTCTCCCGGTGGTGGGCCAGGCACCACCCGGCCATGATCGAACCCCCGCGGGAAACGATGCCGGTGACCCGCTCGGCGGTCAGCGGCACATAGCGCAGCAACACCCCGGCGTGGATGGTCATGTAGTCCACGCCCTGTTCGCACTGCTCGATCACCGTGTCGCGGAAGATCTCCCAGGTCAACGCGTCGGCTTCCCCGTTGACCTTCTCCAGGGCCTGGTAGATCGGCACGGTCCCGATGGGCACCGGGGAGTTGCGGATGATCCACTCCCGGGTTGTGTGGATGTCCTCACCGGTGGACAGGTCCATCACGGTGTCCGCGCCCCACCGCGTGGCCCACTGCATCTTGTCCACCTCCTCGGCGATCGAGCTGGTGACGGCGGAGTTGCCGATATTGGCGTTGATCTTCACCAAGAACGCCCGCCCGATGATCATCGGCTCGGCCTCGGGGTGGTTGATGTTGGCGGGGATGATCGCCCGCCCCGCTGCCAGCTCGGAGCGGACCAGTTCCACCGCGCAGTTCTCCCGCAGCGCCACGAACCGCATCTCCTGGGTGATGATCCCGGCGCGGGCGTAGTGCATCTGTGTGACGGTTCGGCCGTCCCGGGCTCGCAGCGGGACCGGGCGGGCGCCTTTCCACTCCTGGGAGGCGGCCCCTCGGCGGATCGCGGTGCGACCGTCGTCGAGCAAGTTCCGCACCCGGCCCGCGTAGGCCTGCACGTCACCTCGGCCGGCGATCCAGGACTCCCGCAGCGGTGGTAACCCCACGACCGGGTCACTGCCGGGACCGGCCGTGCGATAGACCTGCAGTGGGGGATTCGGGGTGTTACCGGGGCTGTCCCCCATGGTGATCTCGGTGACCGGCACGCGGAGGTCGTGCTCCGGATCGTGGACATGCGTCAGAGCAGACTGAGCAGATGCGCTCATGATGGGGTTCCTCTTCCTTCGCCGGCATTACCCGGACAGGTTCGACGGTCGCAGGCTGCCTCAGCCCGATCTCAGCCCCTGCAATAGGGCTCCCGTGTGGATGACACCGACCCTAACACCCCCGGGAAATCGGTCACCATCCAGATGACCACCGCGTCCGGGACTGCCGCGCCCAACGGTTAAGACGACTCCCCTCGGCCGAAGTCACCGACACGGCTGGGGCGCAGGCGCCCAAGGTCTGGGTGGGTGAGCGCTCCTATCGTGCCAACGCTTCCAGCGACACCTGGTGGCCGACCTACCGTCGGTCGCCGCTCCGCGCGGGCGATCCGCCCTGCTTCACGCAGACTGCTGCGCGCCGCTACTTCACGTCGGAGGGGTGCTTGGCCAGGGGCACCACGGTGATGTCCATGTAGGGGAACAGCGGCAGGTTCTGCAGGATGTCGTGCAGCTCGTCGTGGGAGTCGACGTCGAAGAGCGAGTAGTTGGCGTACTCGCCCACCACGCGCCAGATCTCCGGCCACTTCCCGGAGCGCTGCAGCTCCTGCGAGTAGGCCTTCTCGGTGGCCTTGATCTCCGCGGCCTCCTCGGCGGGCATGTCGGTGGGCAGGTGGATGTCCATGTGGACCAGGTACTTCACGGTGCGTCCTTCCGTCGGGATGGGTGTTCGGGACCGGTGTCCGGGATCGGTTCCCGGGCCGGGTGCGCGGGCCGGGTCTACCGGTCGGTGCGGTAGCGGGCGAGCTTGTCCTCGTCCACGGCGGTGCCCACCCCGGGCACGTCCGGGACGCGGATCCGCCCCTCGGCGATGACCACGGGCTCGGCGAGGAGGTCGTCGGACATGTCCAGGAAGTTGGACAGCTCCCCGGCCCGCTTCGAGGTGTGGACCAGGGCGGCGCCGAAGACCACGGAGGCGACCGTGCCGACCTGGGTGTCGATCTGGTTGCCCACGTAGACGTCCACGCCCATGCCCTCGGCCAGGCCCACGATCTTCGCGGCCTCGGTGAAGCCGGAGCGGGCGGTCTTCACCGCCAGCAGGTTCGCCCCGCCGGTGAGGATCTCCCGGGCGGCCTCCCCCAGGTTCGGGGCGGACTCGTCGGCGGCGATGGGGATCGTCGAGTGCTCCACCAGCCGGCGGCGGCCGAGGACCTCGCGGGCGTCGTCGGGCTCCTCGAGGAACTGCAGGCCGAGGTCGGCGGTGCGCCGCAGCACCTCGGCGGCCTCGTTGGCGGACCAGCCGCGGTTGGCGTCCATGTAGATCTCGGCGTCCTCGCCCAGGCCCTCGCGCAGCACCCGGGCGGCCTCGACGTCCAGGGACAGCGGGCGGCGGCCGGTCTTGAGCTTGAAGGTGGTGATCCCGTAGGTCTCGCGGAACTCGAGGGCCAGGTCCAGCAGCTCGGCGGCGGGCTGGAAGCCGAGCATGTGGGAGACGCGCATCGAGTCGGTGTACCCGCCCAGCAGCTTCGACACCGGCTGCCCCAGGGCCTGGCCGATGACGTCCCACAGGGCGATGTCCACCGCGCCCTTGGCGGTCTCGTTGTGGACCGTGCGGGCCATCACCGCCTGGGCCTTCTCGCGGTCGAGGACGTCCAGGCCCACCAGCTGGGGGGCGAAGAGGTCCTCGACGACGGCCACGATGGACTTCTGGGTCTCTCCGTAGGTGTAGGGCCGCGGCGGGGTGTCGGCGGTGCCGACGATCCCGTCGTCGGTGGTGATGCGCACCAGGACGTGGTCGGCCTCGTGGACGGCTCCGGAGGCGAAGTGCAGCGGGTGGAGGTAGGGGATCGAGTAGGGGATCGCCTCGATGGCTGCGATCTTCATGGGCGGGCGGACCCTTTCCTGGGCGGGCGGTTGACGTCAATGTTGGTGATGTCGATGCGGGGACCGGCGCGCCTTGGCTAGAGGCCGGCGGCATCCTCGGAGCACCTGCCCCGAGGATGCCGACGAAGGGCAGCAGGTCTGTAAGCAGCGCCCCGGTTTATTTGACCTGCCCTTCCTTGGCGAGGACGTAGTCGTAGACGACCTCCTCGCCGACCCTGCCGTCGGTGCGCGGGGCCGGGTCGAGCATCAGCTCGGGCTTGACCGCCGAGGCGATGTCGTCCTCGTTGTGCGGGTCGCCCGGGAAGTACAGCTGCTGGGTGACCAGCTGGTAGCCCGGGGCCGAGACCTTGATGTGGATGTGCGCCGGGCGCCAGGCGTGCCACCCGGCCGCGGCGATCAGCTGCCCGCAGGCCCCGTCGGTGGGGATCTGGTAGGGGGCCGGGCGCATCGTGTTGATCTCGAAGTAGCCGTTCTCGTCGGCCTTCACGGTCCCGCGGAACAGCCACTCCGGCAGCCCCGGGGCGTACTGGGAGTAGAACCCGGCCGCGTCGGCGTGCCAGATCTCCACCTGGGCGTCCTTGATCGGGTTGCCCTCGGTGTCGGTGAAGTGGCCCTTGAACAGCAGCGGGGTGCCCTCCTCGTCCTCGCGCATCTCCAGCGTGGCCGGGGTGGGCAGCACCGGGGAGTCCGGGACGTAGTAGGGGCCCTCGATGGTGCCCACCGCGCCGGGACGCTCGGCGGAGTTGACGTCCTCGATGGTGTGCTCCAGCCACACGTCCAGGAACAGCGGCCACTCCCCGTCGGTGCCGACCTTGATCAGCCACGCCTTGAGCGCGTTGTACTCCTCGTAGGTGACCTGGTGCTCCACGGCGATGTCGTTGATCGCCTTGATCGCCGCGCCCGCCAGCAGCGACACGCGCTCCTTGGGGACGTCGAGCCTGGCCAGCTTGCCCGAGGCCGCGAAGCGCTCGGTGGCCTTGGAGCCGGCCTCGACCGCCGTGCCCTCGTTCTCTCGGCGGGCATCTGTCGAAACGGCCTCGGTTTGGGGGTTGGTCATGGTCTCCACGCTCCTTGTGGTCTGTCGTTGGACATGAGGTGTTGTTGTCGCGACGGGCGCGCCTCCAGCGGGGCCCGCCGTGACGGTGGGTGGTGGCCCGCGGCCCCAGGCAGACGACATCCTGGGGCCGCGGGCAGTCAGGGTGCGACGGGTCAGCGGTCGCGGAGGGCGCCGCCGAGTCCGGTGCGGTCGCGGTCGCGCTGGAGGTAGGCGTTGACGTCGGAGCCGTCGAAGAGGTCCGGGACGGTCCAGCCGTCGAGGTCGTACTCGGCCATGCAGTCCTCGACCATGCCGTGCATCGTGTCGGTCGCGCCGCTGTTCTTGGCGTGCATGAGCATCTCCACGCGCACGTTCTCGTGGTTGCCCGAGTAGTTGCGCTCGTAGAGCTCGTGGCGGCCGCCGAACTCGGAGCCGATCGCGTCCCACAGCAGCTTCATGAGCTTGACCCGGTCCACGGCCTGGATGCCGTTGGACCCGCGCACGTACTTGTCGAGGTAGGGGCGGATCTCGGCGTTCTTGAAGTCCAGGGATCCCGAGGGCAGGTAGATCAGCCCGGAGGCGACGTCCTGCTCGATGATCTCCTTGATCCGCGGGTAGCCCTGGGCCATGAACATCCGGTAGGCCAGCCCGTAGTCCATCTTCGGCAGCACGGACCCGTTCGGCCCGGGATCCGGGTTGAGCATCATCGCGTCGACCAGGCCCCAGAACAGGTTGCGCCAGCCGATGACCTCCCCGGCGCGGGCCTGCACGCCGCGGAAGTCCTGGGTGCCGCCGATCTCGAGGGCCTTCAGCAGCAGCCCCGCGATGAAGTCCAGCTTCACGGCCAGGCGAATGCAGCCCTGAAAGGTGAAGCGCTGGATGAACCCGGTCTGGGGCATGAAGCCGTTGATCTGGTCGGGATCGCCGTAGGCGAAGATGTTCTCCCACGGCACCAGCACCTTGTCGAAGACGAACACCGCGTCGTTCTCGTCCATGCGCGAGGACAGCGGGTAGTCGAACGGGGTGCCGGTGACGGCGGCGTTCTGGGCGTAGGAGGTCCGCGAGATCAGCTTGATGCCCGGGGCGTCCATGGGCACCGTGCAGATCAGGGCGAACTCCGGCTTCTTGATCGGCAGCCCGTAGTGGGAGATGAAGTTGAAGTTGGTGATGGCCGAGCCGGTGGCCACAACCTTGGCCCCGGAGACGACCACGCCGTTGTCGGTCTCCTTCTCCACCTTCATGAAGACGTCCTCGACCTGGTCCGGCGGCAGGTGGCGGTCCACCGGGGGGTTGATGATCGCGTGGTTCCAGTAGGAGACGCTCTCCTGGGACTCCTTGTACCAGCGCTGGGCGTTCTCCTGGTACGGGGCGTAGAACTCCGGCATGGCCCCGAGGGTGCCCAGGAACGCCGCCTTGTAGTCGGGGGAGCGGCCCAGCCAGCCGTAGGTCATCCGCGCCCAGGTCTCGATCGCGGTCCTCGACTCCTTGAGATCCTCCACGGACTTCGGCACCTTGAAGAAGGGGTGGGTCCTGCCCCCGGAACCGGTGTCGGTGTCGGAGAGCAGCTTCTCGGAGGTGGCGGGGTCGTGGAAGCCGTCGTAGAGGCGGGCGACCATGCGCACGGAGTTGCGGAAGGCCGGGTGGGTGGTGACGTCCTCGACGCGCTCCCCGTGCAGGTAGACCTCCCGGCCGTCCTTGATGGACTCGATGTACTCGTCCCCGGTCATCGGCAGCTTCGGGTCGGCCGGGGTGGTGCGCTCGGACATGTCGCCGGAACGGGGCTGGCGGTCGGTGTCGGGCGTGGCGGTCATGGGTTCTCTCCTTCGAGGGTGGTGCCGGAACGGGCGGGTAGGACCCGGAGCGGGATGTGGGCAAGGGGTCAGAAGGACCGGAACGAGGTGGATCCCTCGAACCAGCCGGTGGCCAGGCTGTCGCCGCAGCCCTCCCAGGGGCTGCCGCCGGAGAAGCCGCCGACCTCCCGGAACTTCCCGGAGACGAACAGCAGGGGTTCGACGTCGTTGATCTCCAGGGCGGTGACCTCGCCGATGACGATGAGGTGGTCGCCGCCGTCGTAGATTTTCCAGGGCTTGCACTCGATGGTCGCGGCGTTGCCCTCCAGGACCGGGATGCCCTCCTCGGAGCGCCACCGCGGGGCGTCCTTCATGGGCTTGCCGGCGAAGTGCAGGCAGGTCCTCAGCTGGTCGGCGGCCATGATGTTGATCGCGAACGGGGCGTCCTCCAGGTACTGGGAGGCCTTGTTGCCGCGGATAAGGGTGACCTGGGCCAGCGGCGGATCCAGGGATACCGCGGTGAAAGCGTTGACGGTCGCCCCGTGTGGGGTGCCGTCGGGGGTGCGGCAGGTCACCACGGTGACCCCGGTGGCGAACTTGCCGAACGCCGTGCGCAGCTGCCGGGAATCGATGGCCGGCGCCGGTCGTTCGGTGGCTGCGGTTTCAGTCATGGAAGCGTCCTCCTCCTGGGGTGTGCACCCGAAAGCGGTGCAATCAGGTCGTACCCAAGAGTGTTCTGCGTCACGTGAAAAGGGCCCAGGGTCTGTCCCGCACGGGACAGGCGATGTCCCGTGCAGACAATCGCGATATCTCCGGCCACCGCATTGAGACGGTGAGGGAATCGGTACGTGCTCTACGCCTCGGTGGCGCGCTGCAACTCCAGCGGAGTCACCCCGGTGCGGGCCTTGAAGGATCGGGAGAAGTGCGAGGGTGAGGTGAACCCGCAGCGCCGGGCGATCTCGGCGACCGGTGTGCGGGGCTCGGAAACCAGCAACGCCTCCGCCGCCTGCAACCGGTGGGTCTGCAAATGCTCGGCGAAGGTCTCACCCTGCGCAGCGAACAGACGGGAGAGTTGACGTTCACTCACCCCCGCCGCTAGTGCCACTTGCGCCCGACCCAGTGAGATGTCGGCGTAGCGGCGTTCGATCTCCTGCATGGCCCGTCGATACGCCGAGTCCCTGTCGTTGCCGACCGCGCGGGCCAGCAGCCGTTCCATCAGGCTGAAGGCCTCCTGTTCCACCCGATGCGGGTCATCTTGCGGCCGGCGCAAGGCGGAGTTGATCAGGGAAGCCAGGCTCGTGGCAGCCGGGTCCTTACCCGGGGAGCCGGAGCCGGTGGCGAAGTCGAAGACCACTGGCTCCTTCAGGGGCTTCCCGCGCGTCAAGCGCACATATTCTTCCCGAGGGATTGTGAGCACCAGCTCACGAAGGCCCCGGGCGAAGCCGCGCACGAACGGCCGATCAGCGTCGTAGAGCACCGCCTGGCCGGGCTTGAGCATGATCATTCCCGCGGAGTGGTAGAAGAAGGCCTCCCCACTCAACGCGAAGAACATCGCCACATCCCCGGTGGGATGCTCAGCAATGATCCGAGCGGATCGCTCCACGATCTGGGACGAGCCCTTCACCCCGGCGAACCGCAGGGCGGGGAAGTAGAGGTTGACCTCCTCGGCCGCCAGGGGCGTGTTTTCCAGGGTGCGGATGTCCAGTCCGATGAGCGCCTTGGCGTTGTGGGACTCCCAGTACTCGATACGGTGACCGGCCGGAATCTGGGCTGTAGTGAAATGGACCAAGCCCGAGGACGAAGAAGCCTCCTGCGGCTCCGTCACGGCATCACCCCCTCTGATGGATGTGTGAGTTACGGCACTCCCACAGTTATAGAGAGTTTGGGGACTTCAATCCACTGCAAGGTCATTAAGCCTTCCTGGCCGAGCCTGGCGGGACGGCCCCATGCGGAACACCGAGGAAGGGGCAAGCAAACCTGGCGGTCCTCTACTTTGCATAAGACCTGGTCTCATAACTCTTCTACCTGACGCAGTCGGCGGAAGTTGATGAGCGTGACGGCGAGCAAGAGCAGCGGGAGCAGCGTGGCTGCAGTGCGGTCGTAACGGATCCCGAGACGCTTGAACCGCAGGACCCAGGAGATGGTGCGCTCCACGACCCAGCGGTGCCGGCCCAGGTGGGTCTTGGCCTCGATTCCGCGCCGGGCGATCCGGACCTTGATGCCTCGCCGGTGCAGGTAGCGGCGGCACCTCGGGTAGTCGTAGCCCTTGTCCGCGTGCAGCTTCTCCGGCCGGCGGCGGGGCCGCCCCGGACGCCTTCGCCGGCCACGCACACTCGGGTTGGTCTCCAGCAACGGCTCGAAGAGTTTGCTGTCGTGGACGTTTGCGGCTGAGGCCAGCACATGCAGGGGCAGCCCGGCCGCGTCGGTGAGCAGGTGGTACTTCGTCCCCGGTTTCCCGCGGTCGGTGGGGTTCGGGCCGGTCAGCTCGCCCCCCTTTTGGCACGTACGGACACCGCGTCGATACTGGCCCGCGACCAGTCGAGGATCTCCTGCTCGGAGAGCTCCTCGAGCACTGCCCGGTGCAGCTTCTCCCACACCCCGGCCCCCTGCCACTGCCTGAGCCGGCGCCAGGCGGTGTGCCCGGACCCGCAGCCCAGGGCCGGGGGCAGGTCCCGCCAACGGCACCCGGTGTGCAGCACGAACAGGATCCCCTCCAGTGCCGCCCGGTCCTCGATCCGGGGTCGCCCCCCGGGCCCTCGAGGTGGTGGCTGGGGTGGGATCAGCGGGGCGATCAGCTCCCACAGACGGTCATCGACCATCCACGACTGCGTCCTCGTCGTCATGCAGGCACTGTGGACCGTTCCCAGGCAGGTGGGCAACGACCGATCAGGTTTTGAGACCAGGTCTAAGGCGAACTACCGGCCACTTCCCACGATGAACCGTCACGGGTTTGATGCCGCTTCCTTTCGATGAAGGATGAGGACATGCCCAAGAAGTACGACGCCGAGTTCAAGGCTCGAGCGGTGCGCATGGTGCGCGAGCACCAGCAGGACTATCCGTCGCTGACGGTGGCCTGTCAGCAGATCGGTCAGCAGCTGGATCTGGGTCAAGCCCCCGGGAGTGGTGTAGCGATCCTTCGTGCGGGGATCAGGCGGTGAGGGCGGTCAGGGGGTCGGGGCTCACCTCGCTTCCGGTGTCGGCGACGGTGGTGAGCCGGCAGCGGGTGAGGACCTCCAGGCCGAGGTAGCGGCGGCCCTCGGCCCATTCGTCGGTCTGCTCGGCCAGCACCGCGCCGACGAGGCGGACGATGGCTGCGCGGTTGGGGAAGATCCCGACCGCGTCGGTGCGGCGCCGGATCTCCTTGTTCAACCTCTCGGCAGGGTTGTTGGACCAGATCTGCGCCCAGACGTCCTTGGGGAAGCTCGTGAAGGCGAGGATGTCCTCCCGGGCATTGGCCAGGTGCTCGGCCACCGCCGGGAGCTTCTCGGTGACGTAGTCGATGAGGCGGTCGAACTGGGCGTTCACGGCGGTGGCGTCGGGCTGGTCGTAGACGCTGTGCAGCATGGCTTTGACGGCCGGCCACATGCTCTTCGGGCAGATCGACATGAGATTGGCCGCGTAGTGGGTGCGGCACCGTTGCCAGGCGGCACCGGGCAGGTTCGCGGCGATCGCGTCCTTGAGCCCGGCATGGGCATCAGAGGTGACCAGCCGGACCCCGCCCAGTCCCCGGGCGACGAGGTCGGCGAAGAACTCGTTCCAGGCCGCCCCGGTCTCGGCCGTGGCCACCCGCATCCCGAGGACCTCCCGGTGGCCGTCGCCGTTGACCCCGGTGGCCAGCAGCACGACCGCGTTGACCACCCGCCCGCCCTCGCGGACCTTCATGGTCAGTGCGTCGGCGGCCACGAAGGTGAACGGCCCGGCCTCGCCCAGGGGCCGGTGGCGGAAGGACTCCACGTGCTCGTCGAGGTCGGTGGCCATTCGGGAGACCTGGGACTTCGACAGGGAGTTGATGCCCAGGGTCTTCACCAGCTTGTCCATCCGGCGGGTCGAGACCCCGGCGAGGTAGCAGTCGGCGACCACGGTGATCAGGGCGGATTCGGCCCGCTTGCGGCGCTCGAGCAGCCATTCCGGGAAGTAGGTGCCAGCGCGCAGCTTCGGGACGGCCACGTCGATCGTACCCATCCGGGTGTCGAGGTCGCGGTGCCGGTACCCGTTGCGCTGGGTCACCCGCTCGGGAGCGGGTCTGCCCCACTCGGCGCCGACCACCGCGTCCGCGTCGGCGGAGAGCAGCGCGTTGATCACTGTCTGCAGCAGGGTCCGCATCAAGTCCGGGGAGGCTTCGGTCAGGGCTTCGCCGAGCAGGCCGGCAGGGTCGACAATATGAGGAGCGGTCATCGTGATGATGTCCTTTCGAGGGTGCTGTGAGAGGTGAACTCGAAAGATCTCACGGTGGCCGCGCTCTCGTCCGGGACGACGAGCAGGGCCACCGCGCTACACCACTATCGGGGGCTCAACTTGGATCTGGGGCGGGAGACGTTGCGCAACTGGGTCCGTCAGGCCGAGATCGACTCCGGGGACCGGGATGGAGTCACCACGGCCGAGGCCGAGGAGATCAAGCGGCTCAAGGCCGAGAACAAACGGTTGCGCGAGGCCAACGAGATCCTGCGCAAGGCCTCGATTTTCTTCGCGTCAATGTCATCGTAGGAAGTGCCGGCGGGGTTGGCTCGTTTATTCGCTGCCCTCGATTCTGGTGGGCTTGTCCGCGATGTGCCGCCCCGCCGGTCCGGCCGGGCGAGGTCCGGGTGTGGCCTGATAGGAGCGTGCGCTGTTCGGCGTCCGATTGAGGCGTGCCCGCCGGGGGCTCGTCCTGCCTTTCGATCAGGCACGAGGAGCACGCAGAGGTAGCCATGGTCACCGTCGTGGGGATCGACACCCACAAGAACACCCACACCCTGGTCGCCGTGGACGGGCTCGGGCGAAGACTCCAGGAGCTCACCGTCGAGGCCCGGCCCAGCGGCCACGAGAAGGTCCTGGCATGGTTGAGCTCCCAGGGCGCGGTGAAGGTAGCGGTGGAGGACTGCCGGCATCTCTCACGCGCCTTGGAGGTCGACTTGTTGCTGGCCGGCCACCAGGTCGTGCGGGTGCACACCCGGTTGATGGCCGGCATGCGCCGCGGGGCCAGGGAACGCGGCAAGTCCGATCCGATCGACGCTGAGGCCGTCGCCCGCGTCGCTCTGCGCGAGGAGGATCTGCCGACCGCGGTGCTGGCCGGTCCGGAACGCGATCTGAAGCTGCTGGCCGACCACCGTCGGTCCATGGTCGTCCGGCGCTCGGCCCTGCAGTCGAAACTGCGGTGGTTCCTGCACGAGATTGATCCGGCCATCGAGGTCCCTTCCCGGGCTTTGCGCCGCTACTGCGTCCTGGACTCCCTGCAAGAGCAGCTGGCCGGCAGGGACGGGGTGGTCGTCGAGATCGCCGGGGACATGATCGCCGAGATCGTCAGCCTGACCCGGCGGATCAACGAGCTCGAGGCGCGGCTGGGGCGACTGGTGCGCACCGAGTACCCGCACCTGTTGGCCGTGGACGGTCTCGGGGTGCTCGGTGCGGCGACGATTGTCGGAGAGACTGCCGGGGCTGTGCGCTTCCACTCAAAGGACGCCTTCGCCCGGTTCAACGGCACCGCCCCGATCCCGGTATGGTCCGGCAACCACGAGCGGTTCCGTCTCAACCGTGGCGGCAATCGTACGATCAACACCGCCCTGCACATGGCTGCCGTGACTCAGCAGAGGCTGGGCTACGAAGGAGCGGACTACGTGGCCAAGCAATTGGCCCGCGGCAAGACCCACACCGAAGCGATGCGACTGCTACGACGGAGGATCTCGGACCGAGTCTTTGCCGCTCTGCGCGCCGATGAGAAAGCCAAGGAGTCACCAATCGACCTCAGGAATCGCCCTGGTCCGGAACCAGTTTTCGAGGTTGCTGCTTGACATAGGAGCATCGGGGAGCTCGACCCCCGCAATCGTTGATCGCCGGGTTCATCGACCAGATGAGGGCCGAAGGCTATGCGGTCGAGTCGATCTGCGCGGTCCTGCGCGAGCAGGGCGTGCCGGTCGCCGCGAGAACCTATCGATCCTGGAAGCAGCCCGGTCGGCAGCCTGCCTCGCGCACGGTCAGCGACGCGATCGTCATGGATGCGCTGCTGGCCACCGTGGGCACCCCGGAAGGGCTCTACGGCCGGCGGAAGATGACCGCGTACCTGCGCCGGTGTGGGCTGGTGGTGGCCCACTGCACGGTGGATCGACTGATGCGCTCCCTCGGGCTGGCCGGGGTGGTCCGAGGGCGGCGGGTGCGTACCACGATCCCGGCCAAGGATGGGACGCGGGCGTCGGATCTGCTCAACCGCAACTTCACCGCCGCGGCCCCGAACACCGTGTGGGTCGCCGACTTCACGTACGTGCGCACGTGGGCCGGATTCGTCTACGTCGCCTTCATCGTCGATGTCTTCGCGAGAGCGCATCGTGTCCTGGAACGTGGCCACGACCCGCACGACGGATCTGGTGCTCACCTGCCTGCGAATGGGCCGGTGGGACCGGACCCGTCAGGGCCTGGTGCTGCCGGAGGGGTTGATCCATCACCACGACGCCGGGTCCCAGTACACGGCGCTGCGCTTCACCGAGCACCTGGCCCTGGAGGGGATGGCCCCGTCGATCGGTTCGGTCGGGGACGCCTACGACAACTGCCTCATGGAGTCGATCATCGGTCTGTACAAGACCGAGTGCATCCGCCCGGGCCCGTTCGTGAGGGCACCACTGAAGACCGTCAGCGACGTCGAGTACGCCACGCTGGCCTGGGTGGACTGGTACAACAGCCGCCGGCTGCACTCCAGCCTCGGCAACGTCCCGCCTGCCGAGTTCGAGGCCGCCCACTACGATCAGATCACTGCGCCCCAGCCGGCGGCGCAGCCCGTATGAAGACGGCAGAGAAGCCGTGACGGTTCAATCGCAGAACCGTGGCAGGAATCAACGGGGACGCATTATCGCTTTACATATGGCCGGTTACTGGTCACTAAGTAGGACGAGTAGAAACAGGTGCGAGAACTCGTCCCACTCTGCCTACGGGCGTCTGCCCAGGTGGCAACAGGGTGCGCGGCGGACCGGTGGGATCGGCGAGCTCGTGACGCCGGCATCGTTCACGCAGGACAGCATGGAGAACTCTCGTTTAATGAGAGATTCGCGCGTACAGCTGAGGTATGGAACGGCGCGGGGTCGTGCACCGGGGCTCTTCGTCGGCGAAGGCGTCGCATGGTTGTGGGTTGAGACTCGGGCGCTGGAGGTGCACGCACGGCCGCCCCAGCGACTGATCTGCCGGCGTGGCAGGAAGTTACTCGTCCTGCCTCAACACGTCTCGCTACCGGTCGCCTAAGAGTTCAGCGTTGCAACGGTATTTCTTGACTGACGGGTGTGAGGCACCCACGTACGAAGGTGCGCAGCCACTGCTGGGCGGGGTCGTTCTCGCGCTGAGGGGTCCAGGTCATCGAGACCGGGAACCGCGGTGTGGGGATGGGGGGCTCCGACAGGGTCAGTGCGGTGGCCGCGGCGAAGGCGGCGGCGGCGTGGTGGGGGAGGGTGACGACCACGTCGGCGGTGCGCAGCGGGGTGAGGGCCCCGGCGAAGTGGGTCGTGGAGCCGATGATCCGCCGGCGCAGCCCTCGGGCCTCGAGCAGCTCATCGACGATCCCGCGGCGCCCGTCGTAGGAAACCAGCAGGTGCGGCAGTGCCAGGTAGTCCTGAAGGGGCAGCGGGGCGCCCAGACCCAGCCGGGCACCGTCGTAAAGGCAGGCGTAGCCGGAAGTGAACAGCTCCTCCCGGTGGAAGCTTGCGGGCAGCCCGGGCAGAGCCCCGATCGCCAGGTCCACGGATCCCTCCGCCAGCAGGGACTCGACGGTGTAGCGGTTGGACTGGCGCACCAGCACGGACACGCCCAGCCGCTCGGCCTGCAGCCGCTGCAGGACCCGCGGCAACAGGTGCGCCTCCACATCGTCGGACATCGCCAGCACGAACACCCGGTCGCTGTCGGCCGGGTCGAAGACGGCCTCTTCGAAGAGCACCCCGGACAGTTCCCGCAGCGCCCACCGGATGCGCGGGGCGATCTCTTGGGCCTTGGGGGTCGGGGCCATCCCGTCCTTGGTGCGCACGAACAGTTCATCCCCGAAGAGCCGGCGCAGCCGGGCCAGGGCGGCACTGGCGGCGGCCTGACTGATCCCCAGTGCGTGGGCGGTGTGGGTGACGTGGCGTTCGCGCATGAGGACCTCGAAGGTCACCAGCAGGTTGAGGTCCACCTTGCGGAAATCACGTTCGTCGATGTTCATCATCGCCCATATTAGTTTCCCTTCTGATGGGGGGCGGAGGACACTTTTGGGTATGACAACCGTGCGAGCGGCCGTCGTGCAGGCCGGGTCCGTCCTGTTCGACACCGCGGCCACCCTTCAGCGGGCCGAACGGTACATCCGGGAAGCCGCCGACCAGGGGGCCGAACTGATCGTGCTCCCGGAGGCCTTCCTGGGCGGCTACCCCAAGGGCTTGGACTTCGGGATCACCGTCGGAACCCGGGCCCCCGAAGGCCGGGAGCTGTTCGGTCGCTACTTCGCCGCTGCCGTGCAGGTGCCCGGGCCCGAGACCGAGCACCTGGCCGGGTTGGCCGCCGAGCTGGGCACCCATTTGGTGGTCGGGGCGATCGAGCGTGACGGGTCCACCCTGTACTGCACCGCGTTGTTCTTCACCCCGGCCCAGGGGCTGGTGGCCACCCACCGCAAGCTCATGCCCACCGCCGCCGAACGCTATCTGTGGGGTGTCGGCGATGGCTCCACGATGCCCGCGGTGGCCACCGAGGTGGGGGTGCTGGGGGCGGCGATCTGCTGGGAGAACTACATGCCGCTGTTCCGTCAGGCGATGTACGCCAAAGGCGTGCAGATCTGGTGCGCACCCACCGTGGACGATCGGGACCAGTGGCAGGCCAGCATGACCCACATCGCCCTGGAGGGGCGGTGTTTCGTGCTCAGCGCCAACCAGTATCTGACCCGGGCGGATCTACCCTCCGACGTACACCCCGTCCAGGGCGACGACCAGGAGACGGTTCTCATCGGCGGGGGCTCCACCATCGTCTCCCCCCTGGGGGAGGTGTTGGCCGGGCCGCTGCGCGGCACCGATGGTGTGCTGGTCGCCGATCTGAACCTCGACGAGCTGCCCCGGGCGAAGTTCGACCTGGACACGGTCGGCCACTACGCCCGCCCGGACGTCTTCACCCTGACCGTGGACGCAACCTCCCGTGCCCCCGTCCGCACCGAGAGCACCCTCATCCCGGCGAACGGACAGAACCGGGCCTGACATCTGTCTCTAGCCATCTGCCCACCACCACTGCGGGCCCAGCGCGGCACCGGCCGGCGGAAACCCCGTGCCCGCTCCGTGCGCCCACCCGAAGCACCCCACGAGCACCCACCCTGAGGAACACCATGAGCAAGAGTCCCCGCCCCAACGGCGAAGAGTCCAACCAGCCCAAGCGCAGCCTCTTCCGCCGCTTCGACGACTTCGCCATGCGCTTCTACGGCCCCGCCGTGCGCAGCCCCCGCGACCTGCGGGGCCAGGACCAGCCCAGCGAGCAGACCAAACAGTGGTACCAGAACCTGCAGCAGGAATACGTCACGGAGAAGGACGCCTCCGGCCGCACCTATCTACGTCCCCGCCGCCCCGAGGACGGCCCGGCAGCCTCCCCGGAGAACCCCCAGTGACTTCGTCGACCGCCCCCACCGTGGCGCCCCTGACCGATCCCGAGGTGCGTGCGCTGCGGGAGGACTTCCCGCTGCTGGCCGGCAGCCCGTCGGTCTACCTGGACTCGGGGGCGACCTCGCAGAAGCCCCTGGCCGTCCTGGACGCCGAGCGGGACTTCTACCTGCACCGCAACGCCGCGGTCCACCGCGGCGCCCACGCCCTGGCCGTGGAGGCCACCGACGCCTACGAGGAGGCCCGCCGGGTGGTGGCCGGCTTCGTGGGGGCCACCGAGCGGGAGCTGGTGTGGACCTCCAACGCCACCGAGGCGATCAACCTGATCACCTACTCCTTCTCCAACGCCTCGGCCGGACGCGGGGGCCAGGAGGCCGCCCGCTTCGGGCTGGGCCCGGGTGATGAGATCGTCACCACGGAGGCCGAGCACCACGCCAACCTCATCCCGTGGCAGGAGCTGGCCGCCCGCACCGGGGCGAGCCTGCGCTGGATCCCCGTGGACGAGGAGGGGCTGCTGGACTACGAGGCCGCCGGTCAGGTGATCGGGGCCCGGACGAAGGTGGTCGCCTTCAGCCACGTCTCCAACGTCACCGGGGCGATCACCGACGTCGCGGCCCTCGTGGGCCTGGCCCGGGAGGCTGGGGCGCTCACGGTGCTGGACGCCTGCCAGTCGGTGCCGCACCTGCCCGTGGACCTGCCCGCCCTGGGGGTCGACTTCGCGGTGTTCTCCGGGCACAAGATGCTCGGGCCCACCGGCATCGGGGCGCTGTGGGGGCGGTCCGAGCTGCTGGACACGATGCCGCCGTTCCTCACCGGCGGGTCCATGATCACGAAGGTCACGATGGAGTCCGCCCGTTACCTGCCGGCTCCGACCCGCTTCGAGGCCGGCACCCAGCGGGTCGCCCAGGCCGTGGGCCTGGCCGAGGCGGTGCGCTACCTGCAGGGCATCGGGATGGAGCGGGTCGCGGCTCACGAGCACGAGCTGGGGCAGCGGCTCGCGGCCGGTCTCGCCGAACTGGAGGGGGTCCGGTTGATCGGCCCGCCCCCGGGTGCGGAACGGGTGGGTCTGGCCGCGGTGGACGTGGCGGGGGTGCACGCCCACGACGTCGGGCAGGTGCTGGACTCCGCCGGGGTGGCCGTGCGGGTGGGCCACCACTGCGCTCAGCCGCTGCACCGGTCCCTGGGACTGACGGCCTCGACCCGGGCCAGCGGTTACCTCTACACCACCACCGCCGAGGTGGACCGGTTCCTGGACGAGTTGGCCGGGGTCCGCCCCTACTTCGGGGTGGGGAGCGCCCGGTGAGCGGCCTGGACGCGCTCTACCAGGAGGTCATCCTCGACCACGCCAAACGCCGGACCGGGGAGGGCCTGGCCGCCCCGGCCCCCGGTCACGCCGTGGGCGAGTCGCACCAGTACAACCCCACGTGCGGCGACGAGATCACCGTGCGCGTCGAGCTCGCGACCGGCCCCGAGAACGGGGAGCCGGTGGAGCGGCTCAGCTGGGAGGGCGAGGGCTGCTCGATCTCCATGGCCGCGGCCTCCGTGCTGGCCGAGACGGCACCGGGCCTGACCCGGGCCGAGCTGCTCGGGCTGATCGGGGCGTTCCGGGAGCTGCTGCGGTCGCGGGGCACCGTGGAGCCGGACGAGGAACTGCTCGGCGACGCCGCGGCCTTCGCCGGGGTCTCCCGCTTCGCGGCCCGGGTCAAGTGCGCCATGCTCGGCTGGGTCGCCGCCGAGGAATCCCTCGGGCGGGCGGTCTAGGTCCGGGCCGGAACCACCGTCTGACCCTGCTTGCACTTGCCGCCCCGCGACGGCCTGAACAACCATGCCTCTCCGTGGTTGCTCAGGACCTCACCGTTTAGGCGTTCAGGCGCAGATTACTCGCTTTACATATGGCTTGTTAGCGGCGGACCGTGCTGCGGTAGAGGTGCCTTCAGCGGGCATCCGTATCGGGTGGTGTGGTGGGTGTCTTCGGCATGGGTGGCGCCTCCTTGCCCGTGCCGGCTCAGGCTTCCCGCCAGGGGCCGACCCGTTCGCGCCGCTGCCCGCTGCCCAGCAGCTCTCCGGCGTCTGCGACGTCGCCCACGCGGTGGACCTTGACGAGGTTGGTGGTGCCGGCGACCCCGGGGGGCGAGCCGGCGCAGATCACCACGAGGTCGTCCTTGCCCGCGAGGCCCTGTTCCTGCAGGTGCAGGTCGACCTGCCGGGTCATCTCGTCGGTGTGGTCGACCTTCGCGACCTGGATGGGCTGCACCCCCCACAGCAGGGACATGAGTGCGGTGACGAGGGGCTCCGGGGTGAACGCCAGGATCGGGTGGGCCGGGCGCAGCCGGGACAGCCGGCGGGCGGAGTCCCCGGACTGGGTGAACGTGCAGAGGTAGCTGACGTCGAGCTGCCGGGCGATGGTCACCGCGGCGCGGGTCACCGCACCGCCGCGGGTGCGCGGTTCCGTGCCCAGGGCCGGGACGCGCTCGAGGGCCTGGGACTCGGTGGCCTCGATGATGCGGGCCATCGTCTCGATCGTCTCGATCGGGTACTTGCCGACCGAGGTCTCCCCGGAGAGCATGACCGCGTCGGCGCCGTCGAGCACGGCGTTGGCGCAGTCGGAGGCCTCGGCCCGGGTGGGGCGGGGGCTGTCGATCATCGACTCGAGCACCTGGGTGGCGACGATCACGGGCTTGGCCCAGCGCCGGGCGAGCTCGATGGCGCGCTTCTGCACGATCGGGACCTGCTCCAGCGGCAGTTCCACGCCCAGGTCCCCGCGGGCGACCATGATGCCGTCGAAGGCGTCGATGATCTCGTGCAGGGAGTCCACCGCCTGGGGCTTCTCGATCTTGGCGATCACCGGCAGCCGCCGGCCCTCCTCGTCCATGATCTCGTGCACCCGGACGATGTCCTTGGCGTCGCGCACGAAGGACAGGGCGATCAGGTCCACGCCGCGGCGCAGGGCCCAGCGCAGGTCGTCCTCGTCCTTGTCGGACAGGGCCGGGACGTTCACGGCCACCCCGGGGAGGTTGATGCCCTTGTTGTTGGACACCGCCCCGCCCACGACCACCTCGGTGGTGACGGTGGTGTCGGAGACGGCGGTGGCGCGCAGCGCCACCCGGCCGTCGTCGATGAGCAGCGGGTCGCCCACGTTGACGTCGCCCGGCAGGGCCTTGTGCGTGGTGGAGCACAGGCTCGGCGTGCCCTCGACGTCCTCGACGGTGATGGAGAACACGTCGCCGGGGAGCAGCTCGTGCGGGCCGTCCGCGAAGCGGCCGAGCCGGATCTTCGGTCCCTGCAGGTCCGCGAGGATCGCGACCGTCTGCCCGGCGTCCGCCGAGGCGCGCCGCAGGTTCTCGTAGGAGGAGTCGTGCACGGAGTGGTCGCCGTGGCTCATGTTGAGCCGGGCCACGTTCATGCCGGACCGGATCGCCTGGGAGAGGTTCTCGTACGAGGAGATGGCCGGGCCGATCGTGGCCACGATCTTCGCTCGTCGCATAGGGGGGACTTCCTGTCGTCAGTATTGAGGGGAGAGGGATACAGAGAAGGGGACAGACCACCACCTGTGTGGCCGGGATACTCGTGCTTGGTGCCCGACGGGTTGGCTGTGCGGGGGCGCCGGTGGAGCCGCTATTTGTTCCGGATTCCTCCAGGTGCGGAGTCGGACTGTGCTCAGTCGGTAGCTCGGCGCTGTTGCTCCGCGGTGGAAATCCACAGTTGTTCTCAGCGGCCGAAGAGAACTTTGGCCTCGTCCCAGCGGTACTGGGGGACGGTCTTGAGCCCGTCGAGGGCCTCGGCGAAGGGGACCCGGATCATGTCGGTGCCGCGGATGGCGACCATCTGCCCCCAGCCCTTGTCCGAGACGAGGTCCACGGCGGCCAGGCCGAAGCGGGTGGCCAGGACCCGGTCGAAGCCGGTCGGTGCCCCGCCGCGCTGGATGTGGCCCAGGGTGGTGTTGCGGGTCTCGATCCCGGTGGCCGCCTCGATCTGCTCGGTGATGTACTCCCCGACCCCGCCCAGGCGCGGGCGGCCGTTCTGCTCGGCACCGTGGGCGGCCAGGACCTCGTCGTGGCCCTCGGGGATGAAGCCCTCGGCGACCACGACCAGGGGGGAGCGGCCGCGCTCGTGCACCTCGGAGACCCAGGTGCAGACCTGGTCCATGGACACGGACTGTTCGGGGATCAGCACGGCGTGGGCGCCGGCGGACATCCCCGAATGCAGGGCGATCCACCCGACGTGGCGGCCCATGACCTCGGCGACCATGCACCGGTGGTGGGACTCCCCGGTGGTGCGCAGCCGGTCCATGGCGTCGGTGGCGATGGCCACGGCGGTGTCGAAGCCGAAGGTGTAGTCGGTGGCGGCCAGGTCGTTGTCGATGGTCTTGGGGACCCCCACCACCGGCAGCCCGGCCTCGGCCAGCCGGGCGGCCCCGGCCAGGGTGCCCTCCCCGCCGATGGCCACGATCGCGTCGATGTGGTGGCGCTCGAGCATCACGGCGATGCGCTC
The DNA here is from genome assembly GCF_001482365.1 of Kocuria flava. Lineage (NCBI taxonomy): Bacteria > Bacillati > Actinomycetota > Actinomycetes > Micrococcales > Micrococcaceae > Kocuria > Kocuria flava. The sequence goes on from NZ_CP013254.1 coordinate 2,328,652, forward strand.
GGGCCCGCCCCCGGGGCCGTCGTAAGGGTTGGTGCGGGAGGTCCCCAGGATGGTGCCGCCCTCCCCGGCCAGACCCTTCACCCTCGTGCGGGGTAGATCCATGATGTTGCCCTCGAGCACCCCGCGCCAGCCGTGACGGAAGCCCACGAACTCGTGGCCGTAGGTTTTGATCCCGTGCAGCACCGCGGCGCGGATCACCGCGTTGAGCCCGGGGCAGTCCCCGCCACTGGTCAACAGTCCGATCTTCATTCAGTCTCCTTGCAAGGTGAGGGGGCGTAGGCGTGAGGACCCGCCGCCTGTCAGCGTTTAGCGGATGTGGTTGTGGGCATGAAAGAGAGGGAGAGGCAGTGGGCCTCGGACGCCTGCGGAGGGGAGCAAAGCGCGGTCGGTGCTCCCGCTAGTGCCGGGACGGTGCCGCGATGTAGGCGTGGCGGGCGGCGCCGATGATGCCAGCAGCGTTGCGCAGCTGCGCGGGGACGATCGGAGTCTCCAGGTGCAGGTGTGGGAGGAAGTCCTCGTGCCGGGCCGAGATCCCGCCACCCACGATGAGGAGGTCGGGGGAGAAGAGGAACTCCAGGTGGGAGAGGTAGCGCTGGAGGCGCCGGGCGTATTCGGGCCAGTCCAGGACTTCGCGTTCGCGGGCCACGGCTGAGGCTCGGGTCTCCGCCTTGGTGCCGTCGAGCTCCAGGTGGCCCAGTTCCAGGTTCGGCACCAGCTGCCCGTTGACGAACAGGGCCGAGCCGATCCCTGTGCCCAAGGTCAGGATCAGCACCGTGCCGGGGGTGGGGCGTCCATCGGTTCCTCGCCCGGCACCGTAGCGGACTTCGGCCAGCCCGGCCGCGTCGGCATCGTTGAGCACGTGCACGGTGCGGCCGAGCCGGTCGGTGAGGAATTGCTCAGCATCCAGGCCGATCCAGGCGCTGTCGATGTTCGCGGCGGACCGGGCCACGCCGCGGCGGACGATGGCGGGCAGGGTTACTCCGACACTGGCCGCCGGGTCAGGGGCATGCGGGCGGGACTGCAGCCGCTCGAGGAGCACACCGAGCACCTCCGCGACGTCTTCGGGTGAGGCGCCCAGGGGGGTGGGTAGCTGCTGGACGGGGGTGGTGGGCCGGCCGTCGGCCATGTCTATGACGGCGTACTTGATGGCGGTACCGCCGATATCGACGCCGATGTGGTGGCGGTGCAGGGTCGACCAGGTAGTTGAAGAAGACGTGGTGGTCTCGTCGGTGCTCAGCAGGGGCATGGGTCTCCAAAGTCCTGTGTCGTGATGAGTGGCACCGGGCGGCAGCCGGCGTGAGCCGGGTGGGTCAGGCGTTTGCCGGGTCGGTGGCCGGTCCCGTGGAGGAACGCACGACGAAGTGGGCCGGGAGGACCTCGTTCGTGGGCTCGTTGTTCTTTCCAGCCAGGTGTTCGAGGAGCCGGTCGACAGCGCGGGTGCCCTGTTGCCGGGCGTGCTGGTCGATGGTCGTCAGGCCGAAGGCCTCCCCGATGGGGTGGGCGTCAACGCCGATGACCGACAGGTCCCCGGGCACGGTGAGGCCCAGGTCCCTGGCGGCCAAGATCGCTCCGGCGGCCATCTCGTCGGAGGCGGCGAAGATCGCCGTGGGGCGGCTGGTGGGGTCCGCCAGAAAGTTCTTGGCGCGCTGGTAGGCATCGGTGAACGTGTAGTCGGACACGAGCGACCACGCAGGATCGACGGGCAGACCCGCCCCTGCCAGTGCGTGCTCATAGCCGGCGCGTCGTCCTCTGGACATCGCGAAGTAACGACCGTGCTCATTGACGCCGCCGATGTGGGCGATCCGCCGGTGGCCCAGCCCGATGAGGTGCTCGGTCGCGCGGCGCCCAACGTCGAGGTCGTCGATGCTGATGGTGGGCACACCCTCCAGCGGGCCTCCGACCCCGACGAGGGGGATGCCGGCAGCAAGCAGTTGGGCCGTCTCGGTCGGGTCCAGGTACAAGGAGACCGCCACGGCGGCGTCGAGCCGCTTGCGCAGCAGGAAGTCGGTCAGGACGGTCTCTCGGTAGCGGTCGCCCTCGAAGTTGTAGAGGGACAGGTCGTATCCGGCGTCCATGAGAGCTCCGGCCGCTCCTTCCAGGACCGTGGAGAAGTACCACCGGTCGACGTAGGGCAGCACCACCCCGATGTTGCGGCTGCGACCGCTGGCCAGGCTCGAGGCGTGGTAGGAGACGACGAAACCCAGCTCGTGCGCGGCCTGTTGCACTTTCGCCCGGGCCCGGGAGGACACATGCCCTCTGCCGCTGAGCGCGCGGGAGACGGTGGCCGTAGACACCCCGGCCCGGTCGGCGACGTCTTGGAGCCGCGGGGGGTTCAAGGCCCCGTGATCCCGGGGTCGTCCAGGCTCAGCCATATGCACTCCTCCGGGCTCAGAATACGGGGCGCAGCCGTCCCGGAGTCGCTGCGGAGCAGGATCGGCAGCTCCGGCAGTTCCACCGCGGTGGTGCCCATGTTGAGCAGCACCAGCACGTCGTTGTTGACGAACCCGAGGCAGCCCTGCCCGGTGAAATCCTCGGCCCAAGCCAGCGAGCCGGCACCGAGCCCATGGGCTCGTCGCAACGCCAGGGCGGCACGGTAGAGGGACAGTGTGGAGGCCGGGTCCTCCCGCTGTGCTTCGCGCGAGAGCTCCGACCAGTCGGCGGGCTGCGGCAACCAGGACTCGCCGGTGGCGCTGAATCCGAGGGAGCCCCCGGTGGTGGTCCACGGCAGTGGTACCCGGCAGCCGTCGCGCCCGATCCGGTCGTCACCGGTGCGGTGATACGTGGGATCCTGCCGGAAGCCGTGGGGCAGGGTCGTGTGGTCGGGTAGCCCGAGTTCCTCCCCCTGGTACAGGTACACCCCGCCCGGCAGGCCCAGCATGAGCAGCGACGCCGCGCGCGCCCGACGTGTGCCCAGGATGTGGTCCGGCTGCGCGTCCTCAGGCCCGAGGCCGTCGCCCGGGCGGGACACGTTCTCGGGCAGCCCCAGACGGGTGGTGTGCCGTACGACGTCGTGGTTGGACAGTACCCAGGTGGTGGGTGCTCCGACCGCGTCGAAGGCCTCCAGGGAGGTGGTGATGATCCGGCGCAGCTCCGCGGCGTCCCACGGCGCCGCCAGGTAGGAGAAGTTGAAGGTCTGGTGCATCTGGTCCGGGCGCACCCAGTCGGCCAGGCGCGTGAGCGGCTCCACGCTGGCCTCGGCACACAGGATCCGCTCGCCGTCGTACTCCGCGAGCACCTCGCGCCAGCGGCGGTAGATGTCGTGGATCTGCGGCTGGCCGAACATCGGTGCGTCGGTGAAGGGGTAGCCCGGAATGCTCCCGCCGTCGGCGCGTCCTCCCCAGTCGGGCAGGCCCTCGGCTTTGATCAGGGCGTGCGCCACGTCCACCCGGAAGCCGGCGACGCCGCGGTCGAGCCAGAAGCGCAGCACGCGCTCGAACTCCTGGCGGACCAGCTCGTTGTCCCAGTTGAAGTCGGGCTGCGACGAGTCGAACAGGTGCAGGTACCACTGGCCGGGCTGCCCGTCGGGCTCGGTCACCCGGGTCCAGGCCGGGCCCCCGAAGTGGGACTGCCAGTTGTTGGGGGGCAGCTGCCCGGACGCGCCGCGGCCGTCCCGGAAGACGAACAGGTCGCGCTCCGGGGCGCCGGGACCCGCCGCGAGGGCCTGCCGGAACAGGAGATGCTCCTGCGAGCAGTGGTTGGGCACCAGGTCGATGATCACCCGGATCGACAGCGCGTCCGCGGCCGAGACCAGCGCGTCGAAGTCCGCGAGGGTGCCGAAGGAGGGGTCGACGTCGCAGTAGTCGCTCACGTCGTAGCCGCCGTCGCGCTGCGGGGAGGGGTAGAAGGGGGAGAGCCAGATCGCGTCGATGTCCAGCTCCGCCAGCTGTCCCAGCTCGGCAGTGATGCCGGCGAGGTCACCGACGCCGTCCCCGTCGAGGTCCCGGAACGAGCGGGGATACACCTGGTAGATCACCGAGGAGCGCCACCACTTCGGCTCCTGGTCGCGGGCGTGGACGGGTGTGAGGCGCAGGGACTGCAGCGCGGGGGAGGTCGTGGACATGAACTCCATCGTAGAGTGCAAGGGCCGAATCTGGAAGCGCTGTCACATCGTCGGTACTGATTTAACAACTATCACCGCAGGTCTAGACGGCCGATGTGTAATCGCTTACGGTGGTGATCTGACTCACTACTAATCTCCACGCCTTGCAGTCAGACGTTCCCGGTTTCCTGCTCCGTGCCGTGTTTCTGCTCATGAGCGTGGGTGCCAGAGTCGTCGACGAATCACCGGGGCCGATCTGAGATCGTACCACCGCGGACTCCCAGAGTCGGGGAGCCTTCGAAAGGAATCGCCATCATGTCTGCCGTCACCTACGACCATGTCACGTGCCAGTACCCCGGGGCCGAGCGCCCCTCGGTGTCCGACCTGAACCTTCAGATCGCCGAGGGGGAGTTCCTCGTCCTGGTCGGCCCGTCGGGGTGTGGGAAGTCCACCACCTTGCGGATGCTGGCCGGACTGGAGGAGGTGACCGGAGGGCGGATCCTTATCGGGGACCGCGATGTCACCGACGTTCCCTCCCGGGACCGCGACATCGCGATGGTCTTCCAGAACTACGCCCTGTACCCGCACATGACCGTGGCCGAGAACATGGGCTTCGCCCTGAAGATCGCCAAGATCGACGCCGCCGAACGTCGAGCCCGGGTCGAGGAGGCCGCCAAGATCCTGGACCTCACCGACTACCTGGACCGCAAGCCCAAGGCCCTGTCCGGCGGGCAGCGCCAGCGGGTGGCGATGGGCCGGGCGATCGTGCGGTCCCCGCAGGTGTTCCTGATGGACGAGCCGCTGTCGAACCTGGACGCGAAGCTGCGGGTGCAGACCCGCACCCAGATCGCCTCGCTGACCCGCCGGCTGGGGGTCACCACGGTGTACGTCACCCACGACCAGGTCGAGGCGATGACGATGGGCGATCGGGTGGCGGTGCTCAAGGACGGGCTGCTGATGCAGGTCGACACCCCGCGCAGGCTTTACGACCGGCCGGCCACGGAGTTCGTGGCCGGGTTCATCGGGTCGCCTGCGATGAACCTCTTCCGGGTGCCGGTCACCGAGGCCGGGGCCCAGTTGGGCACGGTGCGGATTCCGCTGACAGGCGCCCAGCGGTCGGCCGTGACCGGGTCCCAGGTGTCAGTGGGGATCCGCCCCGAGGACCTGCACCGGGCCAGTGAGGGCACCGGGCTGCCGATCGTCGCCGACGTCGTCGAGGAACTGGGAGCGGACGCCTTCGTCTACGGCCACCTGGCCCCGGTCACCGCCGCCAACACGATCGTGCCCGTGGACGCCACCACCGGAACCGCCGACGACCCCACCACCCACGAGTTCATCGTCCGGGTCGAGGGCCGCACTCCGCCGCGGGCCGGGACCACCATCTGGGTCGCCCCGGACCTGGAGCACGTGCACCTCTTCGACGCCGCCACCGGCCGACGCCTGCCCGACTGACTCCGGATCCCACGCTCACGCCGCCGACTGACTACGGACAATGATGAGGAACCCCACCATGAAACAGACTCACCGGGCGGCCGGAGCCGTCGGTGCCGCGATCCTGCTCGCCGGCTGCGCGTCGGCACCCACGGCCGGCCTGGCCGGCGGACCGGGCAGCATCAAGATCCAGGCGGGCGAGGACGAGATCCCGGCCTTGGAGCAGGTCGCTGACAGCTTCACCGCCGACACCGGGGTGGAGGTGGAGTTCGTCCAGCGGGAGATCAACGCGCAGGCGATCTCCAACTTCATCTCCCAGTCCCCCACGGGGCAGGCCCCGGACATCATCGTCTCCCCGCACGACAACCTCGGCCAGCTCGCCGCCAACGGGGTGGTGGCCCCCGTGGAGATGGGAGACCGGGCGGAGGATTTCACCGAGAACGCCCGTGAGGCCGTCGTCTACAACGGGGTGAGCTACGGGGTGCCGTACGCGATCGAGAACGTGGCGCTGCTGCGCAACAACGACCTCACCGCCCAGGACCCCGCCACGTTCGACGAGCTGCGCGCGATCGGGCACCGGCTCATGGAGGAGCGGGGGATCGAGTACCCCTTCACGGTGAGCCAGTCGCCCGAGGCCGGCGACCCCTACCACCTCTACGCCCTGCAGACCTCCTTCGGGGCCGAGGTCTTCGAGCGCACCGCGGAAGGGGAGTACACCAGCAACCTCACCATGGGGGGCGAGGACGGCCACGAGTTCGCCCGCTACCTGCAGGACCTCGGACAGACCGGGGACCTGCAGACCTCCATGACCCCGGACATCGCCAAGGAGTCCTTCCTCAACGGCGAGTCCGCCTTCCACCTGGGCGGGCCGTGGGAGCTCACCGACGTCGAGGCCGCCGGGATGGACGTGAGCGTCCTGCCCGTGCCGCCGGCCGGGGACGAGGAAGCACGCCCGTTCGTGGGCGTCCGGGCGTTCTTCGTCAATGCCAACGCCCCCAACCCGGTCGCGGCCCAGGACTTCGCCGCCAACTACCTGACCCGCCCGGAGTCGCAGACGGCCATGTATGAGAGCACGGGCCGGCCCCCGGCCAGCCAGGTGGCGATCGACCGCATGCAGGGCGACCCGCTGCGCGCCGCCTACGCCGAGATCGCCGAGACCGGCCTGCCCATGCCGGCCATCCCCGAGATGGGCGCGGTGTGGAGCTTCTGGGGCACCACGGAGAACGCCATCATCAACGGCCGCGGAAACCCCGTGGAGCTGTGGGACCGCATGATCGACAACATCGAAGGACAGATCTGATGAGCACGCACATCACCGCACGGGGCACCACCGCCGCCCCCGGCGAGGCGGGGGGCGGTGCCGGGCTCGGCGCGCCCCTGGACCTGCGCAACTCGCACTCCCGGGGATTCGGCCTGGGCTTCGTGGTCAAGCTGGTCCTGATGGCGCTGATCAACGCGTTCGGCCTCTACGGCATCCTCGCGGCCTGGGCCGCCGGCAGCTGGGGCATCCTGGCCTTCCTGGCGTTGGCCCTGATCGTGGCCGACCTCGTCTACTTCCTGCCCGGCCGGAAGATCCTGCCCGCCAAGTACCTCTACCCGGGGCTGATCTTCCTGCTGATCTTCCAGATCTTCGTGGTGCTCTACACCGCCGCCACGGCGTTCACCAACTACGGTGACGGACACAACGCCACCAAGACGGCGGCGATCAGCCAGCTCACCACCACCTACGAGCAGCGGGTCGAGGGCTCCCAGGCGTACCCCGTCACGGTCCTCGAGGGCGATGACGGACTTGCGCTGGCCACCGTGCAGGACGACCAGGTGCTCGTGGGCGCCGCCGATCAGCCGCTGGCCCCGCTCGAGGACGCCACGGTCACGGACGACCGCGTCGTCGAGGCGCCCGGCTACGAGGTGCTCGACTACGGCGGCGTCGTGGCGGCCGCCGACGAGCTGACCGACCTCCGGGTGCCCGTGAGCGGACAGGAGGCCGACGACGCCGCACTGCGCACCGACGACGGCCGGACCGCCTACGTGTACGAGTCCACGCTCGTCCACGACGAGGCGGCCGACGCGATGGTCGCCGACGACGGCACCGTGTACGCGAACAACGGGGAGGGCGCCTTCGTCGGACCCGAGGGCGAGGCCCTGCGGCCGGGCTGGCGGGTCTTCGTGGGCCTGGACAACTTCGCGGCGATCTTCGACCCGGCCGTCCTGGGCGGCCCGTTCGTCTCGGTGACCCTGTGGACCTTCACCTTCGCCATCATGTCCGTGGTACTGACCTTCTTCCTGGGCCTGCTCCTGGCGATCCTGTTCAACGACGAGAAGCTGAGGTTCCGGAACGTCTACCGGGCCATCATCTTCCTGCCGTACGCCTTCCCCGCGTTCCTGTCCATCCTGATCTGGGCAGGTCTGCTCAACACCGACTACGGCTTCGTCAACGAGATCCTGCTGGGCGGCGCCGGAGTTCCCTGGCTGGACAACCCCTGGCTGGCCAGGATCTCGCTGCTGCTGGTCAACCTCTGGCTGGGCTTCCCGTACATGTTCCTCGTGACCACCGGCGCCCTGCAGTCGATCCCGAGCGAGATCTACGAGTCCTCCGAGATGGACGGGGCCGGACCGGTCCGTCAGTTCGGGTCGATCACCCTGCCCATGCTCATGGTGGCGGTCGGCCCGATGCTCATCGCGTCCTTCGCCATGAACTTCAACAACTTCAACGTGATCTACCTGCTCACCGGCGGCGGGCCCCAGGACGTGGAGTCCACCACCGGAGTGGGCGCCACCGACATCCTCATCTCGTTCGTCTACAAGATCGCCTTCGCCGGAGGCACCAACGACTACGGACTGGCCTCGGCCCTGTCCATCCTCATCTTCATCATGGTGGCCGTCATCTCCGCGCTGACGTTCCGCCGCAGCAAGGCTCTCGAGGAGATCAGCTGACATGTCCACTCCCACCACGCCCACCCCGGGCGACCGCCCCGGCCACGACGGCACCAACGGCTCGGACCGCGCCCCCTGGGCCGCGGCCACGGCCGCTCCGTCCACCGGCACATCGAACATGATCCAGCCCACCGACTCTCTGGCCCCGGTGGGACCCCGGACCGGAGGGTCCACCGGTCCGGGGCGCCCCCGCCGCAGCGCCGGGCAGCGTTTCGCCCGCGGCGGGTGGAAGCACCTGGCCGCGATCGCCGCCTGCGTCTTCGCCCTCTTCCCGCTGGTCTACGCGTTTTCGGCGTCCCTGTCCGCTTCGGGGTCGCTGCTGGGGTCCAACCGGCTGTTCTCCGACGTGACCGGCGCCAACTACACGAACCTGCTCACCGATCCGCAGAACCCGTACCTCACCTGGTTCGCCAACTCGATGTTCGTCTCGGTCACCACGGCCGTGGGCACCGTGCTCATGGGTGCGGCCGCGGCCTACGCCTTCTCCCGGTTCAAGTTCCGCTCCCGCAAGGGCGGGCTGCTGGCCCTGCTGATCATCCAGATGTTCCCGCAGCTGCTGGCGTTCGTGGCGATCTTCCTGCTGCTCTTCGCCATCTCCGAGGTCTACCCGTTCCTGGGCCTGAACTCCCGGCTGGGACTGGTCGCCGTGTACCTGGGAGGAGCACTAGGGGCGAACACGTTCCTCATGTACGGCTTCTTCAACACCATCCCCAAGGACCTCGACGAAGCGGCCACCCTCGACGGCGCCTCGCACGCCCAGATCTACTGGACCATGATCCTGCCCCTGGTCACCCCCATCCTCGTTGTGGTCGGCATGCTGTCCTTCATCGCGTCCTTCTCCGACTTCCTGCTCGCCCAGATCGTGCTGCAGGACCCCGACAAGTACACCCTGGCCGTGGGGCTCTACCAGTTCGTCTCCGTGCAGTTCGGCGAGAACTGGGGGGTCTTCACCGCAGGGGCCATCCTGGCGGCGATCCCGGTGGTCGCGCTGTTCCTGTTCCTCCAGCGCTACATCGTCTCCGGACTCACTGGCGGCGCCGTGAAGGGCTGACGTCCGGCCGGGGCGGCACCGGTCGGCCGTGCACGACCGGTCCCGCCCCGGCCCCGCTTTCTGCTCCACCTCCGACCCACCTGGAGACTCCCATGAAACGTCGTCCATCTTCCGTCCTCACGGCCCTGCTGTCCGTCGCTGCTGTCGGTCCCGTCCCGATAGGAATCGTCACCGCCTCCTCTGCCGCCGCGGCCGACCCAGTCGTGACCCTCGTCGGCAGCCTGCAGGATGAGCTCGGCTGCGCCTCCGACTGGCAACCGTCCTGCTCCGAGACGGTGCTGGCACCCACCGGGGACGGCACCTATGAAGGCGTCTTCGAGGTTCCTGCCGGCACCTGGGAGTACAAGGTCGCCCTGAACGGCTCGTGGGGCGAGTCCCACCCCGCCGATAACCGGCCCGTGGTGCTCGATGGCCCCGCGACCCTCGAGTTCAGCTTTGACGACACCACCGACACGGTCTCCGTGCGGCCTGCCGCAGTGACGGGGGACGAGGTCACTGAGCAGGACCGGGCACTGGCCGGGGACAGCCTGCGCGCACCGGTCACCTCCGAGCAGTTCTACTTCGTGATGGCCGACCGCTTCGCCAACGGCGACCCGTCCAATGACACCGGCGGCCTCCAGGGCGACCGCCTCGACCACGGCTACGACCCCACGGACAAGGCGTTCTACCACGGCGGCGACCTGCAGGGCATCCACGACAAGCTCGACTACATCGAGGACCTCGGTACAACCGCGATCTGGCTCACCCCGTCCTTCAAGAACCAGCCCGTCCAGGGCCAGGGCGAGGCGGCAAGCTCCGGGTACCACGGCTACTGGATCACCGACTTCACCCAGATTGACCCGCACCTGGGCACCAACGAGGACATGCAGGAACTCGTCGACGCCGCCCACGCCCGCGGCATGAAGGTCTACTTCGACATCATCACCAACCACACCGCGGACGTGATCACCTACGAGGAGGGCTCCACCGCCTACATCCCGAAGTCCGAGGAACCCTACCGCGACGCCGCAGGCCAGCCCTTCGACGACGCCGCGTTCGCCGGCTCGGAGGACTTCCCCGAGACCGACCCGGAGATCTCCTTTCCGTACACCCCGGCCTTCCGCTCCCCGGAGGACGCGTCCGTCAAGGTCCCGGAGTGGCTCAACGACCCGAACCTCTACCACAATCGCGGGGACTCCACCTGGTCCGGGGAGTCGGTCACCTACGGGGACTTCGTGGGCCTGGACGACCTGTTCACCGAGCGTCGCGAAGTCGTCGACGGCATGGTCGACATCTACTCGACCTGGGCGGAGATGGGCATCGACGGGTTCCGGATCGACACGGTCAAGCACGTCAACCTCGAGTTCTGGCAGGAGTTCAGCCCTCGGGTTCTCGACGCCGCCCGGGCGGGCAACGAGGACTTCTTCATGTTCGGCGAGGTCTACGACGCCTCCCCCGAGTACCTGTCGTCTTTCACCACGGCGGGCAATCTACAGGCCGTGATCGACTTCGGCTTCCAGGCCCGCTCGATCGAGTTCGCCCGGGGCGGGAGCACCACGTCGCTGCGGGAGTTCTACGCCGCCGACGACCACTACACCGACACCGACTCCAACGCCTACCAGTTGCCGACCTTCACCGGCAACCACGACATGGGCCGGGCTTCCTGGTTGCTGTTCGACGCAGGCTTCCGCGACGCGGAGCTGCAGCAGCGGGTGGAGCTCTCCAACGAGCTGATGTTCCTCACTCGCGGCCAGCCGGTGGTCTACTACGGCGATGAGCAGGGCTTCATCGGCTCCGGAGGGGACCAGCTCGCCCGCCAGGACATGTTCGCCACCCAGGTCCCGCAGTACCTGGCCGAGCCCATGATCGCCGCCGAGCCCGGCGCGGCCGACCGCTACGGCACCGACCACCCGCTCTACGAGCAGATCGCGGAGCTCTCCGCACTACGCGAAGCGCACCCGGCTCTGGCCGACGGCGCGCAGATCCATCGCTACTCCTCGGAGCAGGACGGCGTCTACGCGTTCAGCCGCATCGACGCCCAGGAAAAGCTCGAGTACGTGGTGGTCACCAACAACTCCGAACAGACCCGCACCGTGACGCTGCCGACGTCCTCGGACAACACCCAGTTCACCGCCCTCTACGGTGACGACGCCAAGCTCAAGGCCGCCAAGGACGGGCGGCTCACGGTCGATGTCGCCCCGCTCTCCACCGAGGTCTACCGCGCCGGGCGCGCCCTGTCCCCGGAGCAGGAGGCCCCGCAGGTCCGCCTGCAGGCGCCCGGTGCGGCCGGGATCCTCGAGGAACGGGCGGAGATCCGCGCGGCCGTGCCCGGCGACGGATTCGCGCAGGTGAGCTTCGCCGTACGTCCCGTGGGCACGCAGGAGTGGACCGCGCTGGGCACCGACGACAACGCCCCGTACCGGATCTTCCACGACGTCTCCGGCCACGCCGAGGGCACGATGCTCGAGTACCGGGTGGTGCTGAAAGACTCCTCCGGCAACCTCTCCGCATCCTCCGCCTCCGGGATCGTCGGGGACGTCCCGGCCCCGGCCGGCGGCGGGACCCCGATCGTCGGTGAAATCGTGCAGCCGTCGTCGGTCTCCGTGGCCGGCACGCACAACACAGAAATGGGCTGCGCCGACGACTGGGCGCCGGGCTGCGCAGAAGGGCAACTGACCCTGGACGAGGAGGACGGGATCTGGAAGGGCACGTTCGACCTCCCAGCCGGGGACCATTCCTACAAGGCCGCGATCGACGGCACCTGGGACGAGAACTACGGTACCGGTGGCGTCCTCAACGGGACGAACATCAGCTACACCGCACCCGGCGGGCCGGTCACGTTCTACTACGACCCGGCCACCCACTGGGTCACCACCGACGCCGACGGACCCCTGCTCACCGCCTCGGGCACGTTCCAGGACGAGCTCGGCTGCACCGCGGACCGGTCACCGGAGTGCCTGCGGCCCTGGCTGCAGGACCCGGACCGGGACGGCACCTGGGCATGGTCGACGACCCTCATCCCCGCCGGACAGTACACCTTCCGCGTCGTGGAGGACCTCGGCACGGGCGCCGCGTACGGACAGGACGGCGCCGTCGACGGACCCGAGGTCACCCTCTCGGTGCCCGAGGACGGGCTTGTGACCACCATCGAGTACGACGCCGCCACCCACGAGATCCACACCAGCACCAACGAGCCCGAGCAGCAGGCGGCCGGCCCGGACCTGAGCACCACCCGGGCCTCCTGGGTCACCACTGACCTCATCGCGGTCCCCGCCGGAGTCGTTCCGGAGGGCACCGACCCGGCACTGCTCGACTGGGCCTTGACCTGGGGCCGCGAGGGGCAGCTGGCGCTCGACGCCGAGACCGTCACCGGCGGGACCGGTACCGTGCCGCTGACGCCCACGGAGCTGCCGGACAACGTCGTCGCCGCGCAACCCGAGCTCGCGGGCGGGCTCGCCCTGCGGGTGGACAAGCACACCACCCGCCAGGCCGGCGACATCCTCGGCGGCCAGGTAGTCATCGCCGCGGCCGACGACACCCGGGGCATCGTGACCGCCACGGGCGTGGCCGACGCCAGAGCCACGGAGCAACCGAAGGGACGCCGCACGCATGACGCGGGCGCCGGCTCCTGAGCGGAGAGGTCCGCACACTGGAAAGGTCCCGAACCCGCCCACCAGCTGTCCATCGTCAGCGTTGCAGGAGGGGGTGCTGTCCTACACGCCTTTGCGCCTGTTCTCCTTCACCAGTGCTGCCAGGTACATGTACGAAGGCAGACCACCCACGATGTAAAAGCCCAAGACCGCAAAACCCAACCACTCCGGTCCACCCAAGAACGCCGATACAAAACCGAGCCCCAGGGCTCCCAGTACCCCCGCGATCGTGGCCACGCGCATCATCGTCGGATAGTTGGGGGGATCCCCAATGATCATCTTTCCGCTGTCGTGGTTCCCCATGCTCACGCCCCCATTCGTGGGTAAACCTGCGTCGCCCACCACCTTTGCACTCGAAAACCAGGAAAACCAGTGTTGCCTGCCTGAGCCTCGTTCCAATCGTGCAAGACGTAGCTACGTACATACCGATCCAAGGGACACGCCCTATGCCCGGGACTGTCGCTCTAACGGTGTAAGAGGCGTTTCCATGGTTAGTGGTTCTCCGCCGCCGGCATCCGGTCGGCGAAGGTGATGGCAAAGGCGTTCAGCGCCGGCTTCCACCGTGTGACCCATCGTGTCTGCCCGGTGCCCTTCGGGTCCAGGGATCGCACGACCAGGTACAGGGTCTTCATCGCGGACTGCTCGTTCGGGAAGTGCCCACGGGCCCGCACCGCCCTCCGGAACCGGGCGTTGAGGGACTCGATGGCATTCGTCGAGCAGATCACCCGGCGGATCTCCACGTCGTAGAGCCTGTTGCAGAATCGGGTGTTGCCCAGGCGTGGTTTGTCGGTGGCGGGCAGGGGATGATGTGACATGGCCAAGTCGTATCGCCCGGTGCTCCGGAACCAGCCGATGCTGTTGCCGGTGGATCTGCGGGAGTGGCTTCCGCAGAATCACCTGGTCTGGTTCGTGCTGGAGACCGTCGAGGCTCTCGACACCACTGCTCTGGAACGCACCCGGCGTCGCGGTGGGGCCGGCGCGGCCGGCTACGACCCGCAGATGCTGCTGGGACTGTTGGTCTACGCCTACTGCCAAGGGGTGCGGTCCTCGCGGGCGATCGAACGGATGTGTCTCACCGACGTGGCGTTTAGGGTGTTGTGCGCCCAGGACGGCCCGGACCACACCACGATCGCCCGGTTCCGCGCCGATTCCCAGGACGCGTTCACGGAGTTGTTCGCGCAGGTCTTGATGATTGCCGCCCGGGCCGGGCTGGGCCGGTTCGGTACGGTCGCCATCGACGGCACCAAGATCGCAGCCAACGCCTCGATCGACGCCAACCGTGGCCAGGACTGGTTCGACCGCCACGTCGCCGGCGTGGTCGCCGAGGCCGAGGAGACAGACCGGGCCGAGGATGCTGCAGCACATGAGAGTGATGGCGACGACCGCCCGGATCGGGTGCCCGCCGCCTTGCGGGATCGCACCCGGCGGCTGGAGAGGATCCAGCAGGCCTCCGAAGAGCTCAAGGCCCAGCGGCAACGACGGACCCGGGAACAGGCCGAGCACGAGGCCGCCGCATTGGCCCGGCGCCGCCGCTCGGAGCAAGGACAGCCGGTGGTGGGCCGGATCCCGAACGGGCCGCACCGGCTGGCTGAGGCACGGGCGCACCTGGCCCGGGAGATCACCTCCCATCAGGCGAAACTGGACCGGTACGCCGCCCTGGTCGCGGCCGGCAGGAAACCGATGGGGCGACCACCGGTGCCGATGGCCGAGAGCACCAGGGTGGCGCGGGCGCGCCGCGTCGTGGCCAACGCCGAGGCCGCCGCAGCCGCCGTGGAGCCGGTCCCGGCCGGGAAGGAGCTGCCGAAGGTCGTGGCGAACACCACCGACCCGCAATCGCGGATCATGCCGACCCGTCGAGGGTTCCTGCAGGGATACAACGCCCAGGTCGCGGTCACCAGCGATCAGCTCATCGTCGCGGTGCAGGTGGGACAGACACCGAACGATCAAGCCTGCTTCACCCCGATGATGGACGCCGCCCAGGACGCCGCGACGCGGATGCACGCCCACACCGGCAACCCCGATCACCTGGTGGGCACCGTGCTGGCCGACGCCGGGTACAACAGCGACGCCAACCTCACAGCCGCAGGACCGGACCGATTGATCGCTCTGGGCAAGCGGCGCGACGACCAGCGCGCCGCAGCCCAGGAACCAGCACACGGGCCGCCGCCAGCGGAGGCGACCCCGCGTGAGGCCAACGCCCACCGGCTACGCACCCGTGAAGGCCGCGATCTCTACAAGCGGCGAGCAGCGACGGTGGAACCCGGCATCGGCAACCTGAAGAAGATCATCGACCGGTTCTCCTGCCGCGGCCTCGATCACGCCACCAGCGAGCTACACCTGGCCGCCACAGCGTTCAACATCCTCAAAATCCACCGAGCAACCCCCACCGCCTGAAGGCAGGGGTCCTGGACCCCTGTCCTCGGCGCGGTTCTGGGCCGGCCCCTCGTCATCATCGGCTCAGGCCAGCTTTGGACCGGCTCCTGCAGGCCGATTCTGCAACAGGCTCCGTAGTCCAGGAACGGCACGAACTCGGTCCAGGCATTGCGCCACAGCCGGCTGATCGCCGGGTAGCGGGCGCCCCACTTCTCTTCCACCTCCTCCAGGGCGGCCTCGGCCGCAGCCGCGGTCGGGGCGGTGTAGACCGGTTTCAGGTCCCGGGCGAGCTCGTCCCAGTACTGCCGCGAGGCGTAGCGGAAGGTCCCGCGGATCAGGTGGATGATGCAGGTCTGGACGATCGCGGCCGGGAACACCGCGTTCACGGAGTCGGGCAGGCCTTTCAGCCCGTCGCAGACCACGAAGAAGACGTCCTTGACCCCGCGGGACTTCAGATCGTTCAGGACCGCGTACCAGAACTTCGCCGACTCCCCGTCGCCGTCCCCGGCCCACATGCCCAGGATGTCCTTGTGCCCGGCCAGGTCCACCCCGATCGCGGCGTACACCGGCCGGTTGCGGACCTGCCCGTCGCGGACCTTGACCATGATGGCGTCGATGAAGATCGCCGCGTAGACCTGCTCCAGGGGCCGGGCCCACCACGCCTGCATCTCCTCGATCACCCGGTCGGTGATCCTCGTGACGGTGTCCTTGCTGACCTCGGCCCCGTAGACCTCGCCCAGATGCGCGCTGATCTCCCCGGTGGTCAGCCCCTTGGCCGACAGGGACAGGACGACCTGGTCCAGGTCCGACAAGCGGCGCTGGCGCTTCTTGACGATCACCGGCTCGAAGGTCGCCTCTCGGTCGCGGGGCACCTCGATCTGCACGGGGCCGGCGTTGTCGGTGATGACCGTCTTGGCCCGTTTCCCGTTGCGGGAGTTGCCCCGGTTGCGCCCCTGCGGCGTCGCCGGGCTCATAGCCGAGGTGTTCGTTCATCTCCTCGTCCAGAGCGGCCTCGACGACCATCTTGGTCAGCTGCTTCAACAACCCGCCCGGGCCGGTCAACGCCGCCCCGCTGGCGCGGGCGGCGCGGACCAGCTCCCGGACGGTGTCTTGTTCGGCCGCGCTCAGCTGCGCGTTGTCTTCCGGCTCGTCACCGGGCTTCGGTGGGCTCACGTCCACCAGTGTCTCGATCTTCTCGCTCATGTCGACCCTCCAACCCCGAACGGGGTGATTGGGCCTCTTACACCGTTACTGCGATAGTCCCTTGCAATAGGGAGTTTAGTGTGAGCGCTGGAGACGTCTCTTCGGTACGTCAGGGTCGTGACGGTGGCGTTCGGATCAGGTGTGGTTGCGGGCAGACTGGGGCCATGCATCCTACCCGTCCTGAGCATCCGTCCATGGCCGATCGACTGGTTTGTCTGGCCGGTCAGGCCCCGGCTGCGGTCGGCCTGGGCTCATCGCCCGGAGACGGAGACGAGGTACGTCTGCTCGGGCAGGGGGAGAGCTTCGCGGCCTGGTTGCTGGAGGCCGGCGGGCAACGGGTGGTGGTGCGAATCGCCCGGCGGCCCGTGGCGGAGCTGCCGCGGCCGATGGGGGAGGAGTTCCACGGGCTGAGCCTGGTGTCGGCCGGCATTGGCCCGCAGGCGCTGGTGCTGGAGGAGTCGGCGGACAATCCGTTGGGCGCTCCGTACATGGTGGTCAGCTTCGTGCCCGGCCGCATCCTGCCACCGGGGGAGTGGACTCCGGCGCTGGTCCGGGCCCACGCCCAGCAGATGGCTGGTCTGCATGCCCAGCGCTTTGACCGTTGTGGAGACATCACCGCCCCGGTGGAGGAACGCCGGGAGAGGGTGGACATCGCCGGCCAGTTCTCCGCCGGGCTGGACTGGTGGGCGGACAACCACCCGGCCGTGCTGGCCGAGCCCGACGTGACACGACTGGCGCGGGCCGTGGGGGCGTATCTGCGCGACGCGCAGAAGACCTTCGACCGGTTGGAGTCCTTCGCCCTGATCCACGGGGATCTGATGCTGCCCAACATCCTCGTCGACGGGGACACCACGGTGCGCTACATCGACTGGGAGTGGTCGGAGATCGGGGACCCCGCCCAAGACCTCGCATACCTCGGTGGGCTGATCACCGTGGACCCATGGCACCTGCCCATGACCCGGGCCCGGACCCGGGACCTGATCGAGGTCTACCTGGCGGCCAGTGAGCACCGGGCGGCCACGGGCACCGTGGAAGAAGTGCTGGTCCGCCGCGACGCCTGGGAGGTCTACGAACGGTTCCTCACGTCCCTGCATCACCGCAGTCTCCTGGCCGGCCGCCTGGATATGACCGGCTCGGAGCGGGATATGTACGCTCTCGCGGCTGCCCACGTCACCCGGGAGCTGGACCGCCGGTTCGGCTGAGGCCCTCCGGATAGGGCCGTGCCATGGGCGAGGAGATGTTGACCGGCGGCAACTCCACCACCGTCGTACGGGTCGACGACAGTGTCCGTCGCACTGTCGGACCCTTGACCCCGGCGGTGCATGCACTGTTGAGCCGGTTGCGGGCGGAAGGGATCACCGAGGTCCCGGAGCCTCGCGGGGGGGACGAAGACGGCCGGGAGGTCCTGTCCTACATCGTCGGGGTGGTGCCCGGCTATCCGTTGCCCGAGTGGGTGTGGGCGGAAACGGTCCTGGTGGCGGCAGCGCAACTGCTGCGCCGGATCCACGACGCGTCCACCGCGCTCGTGGGGGAAGATCTGGTCTGGCAGCTGCCCACCCACCACCCGGTTGAGGTGATCTGTCACAACGACTTCGCCCGTACAATCTGGTGTTCCGCAACGGTCGGCTGCGCGGGGTGATCGACTTCGACACGGCCTCCCCGGGCCCCAGAATCTGGGACCTGGCCCACCTGGCCTACCGGTTGGTGCCGTTGACCGATGACGCGCACGACGGCGGCCCGCCCGCACCCGACCGTGCGGCTCGCCTCCGGCTGCTGATCGACTCCTACGGGGCGCTGTATGAGCCCGTGGACCTGGTGGCCGCGGTGGCGGCACGGCTGGAAGAGCTCGCGGTGTTCACGGACGCACGAGCCGCCGAGACCGGCCGGGACGACTTCGCCGAGCACGCCGCGATGTACCGCCGCGATCGTGACCGGGTGCTGGCCACCGGTTGACCCTCTTGCTGGTGACGCACCGCCTGGAGCGGTGGTCACTGATAGGTTCCCCACCATGAAGACGGTGTGAGCGCCTGCCCTGTGAACGACGAATCCCCGAGTACGTCAGGAGCACCACCATGCCTCATCCCTCTTTCGCACGTCCGCTGCAGGGCAGAACCGCCCTGGTCACCGGGGTCTCCCGCCGCCGCGGCATCGGGTACGCGGTGGCCGTAGAGCTCGCCGCCCTGGGGGCGAGCGTGTTTTTCCACCATTACAGCGCCCATGACACGGACCAGCCCTGGGGCGCCGACGACCTCGATGCGGTACGCGCCGGCATCCGCGCCGCTCTGCACGATGGTGCCCTTACCGGCGATGCCTCCGCGGACTTGAGGGACCCGGACGCCGCCGAAGACCTCGTCGAGCAGGCCCACGCCCTGACCGGGCGCCTGGACATCCTGGTCTGCAACCACGCCCGCAGCGGCGGGGACGGGTCCGTCCTAGACATGACCGCCGAGACCCTGGACGCGTTCTGGGACACCAACACCCGCTCCACCCTGCTGCTGACCCGGCACTTCGCCCACCGGCACGCCACGACGACGTCCCGGTCCGCACCCGTCCGGCCCGGCGACCGGATCGGGAGGACCCGGCCCGCCGCCCGCTCGGCGGCGGGCCGGGTGTTCTGGATGACCTCGGGCCAGGGCCAGCGGCCGATGCGGGGCGAGGTCGCCTACGCCACCAGCAAGGCCGCGCTGGCCGGGGTGACTCCCACGGTGGCCGCGGAGCTGCTCGAGCTCGGCATCGTCCTGAACACGATCAATCCGGGGCCGGTCAACACCGGCTACCTGGACCCCGGGACCACCGATCGGTCCTTGGAGGAGCTCGAGGCGTGGCGACGGGCCACCCCGTTCGGCCGCTGGGGACGGCCCACGGATCCGGCGCGGCTGATCGGGTGGCTGGCCACCGACCATGGTGTGTGGGTCGCCGGTCAAGTCATCACTACCGACGGGGGCATGAGCCTGACTTGAACGCACAACGGCGCCCGACAACTCCGCTCTGACGAGAACAGCCATCCCAAGGTGACAAGCAGGACCCCACACACGCTCCATGACCTATACGGTGCAGTAAGGGTTCCTTTTGGGCTTTGCGGTCGGGGATCAGGCCTGCGTAGCGCCGCCGTGTCTGTGGTGGGTGTGCGGGTCCTGCTCTGACGTTGGCTGCCCTCCGGTTCGGGGACGCCGGAATCCGGGCCATCCGTCGAACGGGTGTCGGTGTGCGAATGGGATGCGTTGCGGTCCGGCATCGTGCCTGGTCACGTGGGGAGCCGTTCGATTCCCGTCGGCGCAGCCTCGGGGTGCCTAGGCTTGAAGCACAGCGTGTGCATATTTCGAGGGATCGGGGGACCCCATGCGCGTGACGGTCTTCGGTGCTGACAACGACATCGGCCGTAAGGTTGTTCAGGAGCTGATCTGGCGTGGTTATGAGGCCCTGGTCTTCGTATCGGACCCCAGCACGGTGACCGGCACCTGGGGGCACCGGGTGCAGGTAGTGAGCGGGCAGCTCACCGACCCGGTGGCCCTGGCCGCGGTCCTGGCGCGGACCGAGGCCGTGGTCAACGCGCTCGATCCGCGCCTGGACCGTCCCGGTGCGCACCTGGTGGAAGGCACCGCGCGCATGGTGGCCGCGATGCAGGACCACGGAGTGCCCCGCTACATCGGCCTGGGCAGCCCCGCCGTCGGGCTGTGCCCGAAGGAACAACCCACCCCGGTGGTGAAAGCCCACCGGGTTCTTCTGAGAGCCCTGCATCCGCGTGTCCACGGCCAGATGCGGCAGATGATGGCCACGGTCACCGGCGCCGATCTGGACTGGACGATCGTGCGGTTCCTGCGCCACACGCCCGGTCGAGGTCGAGGGCTGAAGTACGTCGGATACTTCGGCCACGATGACATCGGCTGCAGCGCGGCCGCCGGCGACATCGCCGCTTTCACCGTCACCCAGCTCCTCGATGCCCGCCACGTCACGGAGGCCCCGGCCGTCAGCAACTGAGCCGCGCGGCGCCCCAACGACCACTGACCTGCAGACTGCCCTTCTTGATCACCAGATGACGGCACCGGTGCTGGGCCGGCTGGAGCTCAACACGTGGCCGGGCGCGTACGGTGTCCTACTTTCGCAAGCAAGCCCCGATCGTGCGGGACGGGGATGGTGAGTTCGGCAAAATCCTCCCGGGTGCGGTCGGAAAAGCCGTGCAGAGGCCGGCTGGTGCCTCGAAGGGCGGTGTGGATGGGCCTGGCGTATCTGAGCGCGGAGGTCTTCGGGGTGGATCGCTCTAGGTCACCCATCGGCGGAATCCTGGGGGTGTACCTGGTATTCCCGCAGGTCCAGGAGCTTGCGTTCTCCCAGTCCGTCCTCGCGGATCCACACCATACCCAACGGGATCGCGACCGTCTCCACCGTCCCCATCCAATGCACCACCCCGTGCATCTGCGCCTGCACCCGCTGGCCCGGGAGCAGCTGTTCCCCCGTCGCGCCGATATTGCTGGGCGCGTCGTCGGCCTGGCGCTCTGCCACCGCGTCTCCTGTGCCCTCGCCGCCCTCTGCGGCTTCATGCCAGCTCATGGTCCATCCTCATCACTGGAACGAAGCGGTCGGGAACTGTGACCGAAAGTGGCACTGACCTGCGGGAAGCAGCCGCCCATGGAATTCGGCAGATAGAGACCGACCTGCCGAAGGACCCTCACGCACCGTTTCCAAACAGTCCGAGCCAGGAGCGGCTCCGGCCCCTGTCGCTTTACATATGGCCGGCTACCGGACATTTTCTAGGAGCACGACGCTGCAGAATGGCCTCCCCTTGCGGGACATGCGGTCATCCATCGCTGAGTTTCAGCCGTCCATAACGGGTGACGGAACGGTCGCGGCGACTTTGTATGGTTCTCCGGGCAAGGCAGTACCTCACATGCGTTGTGCGCCGCGGCCACCACATGTCGGTTCCGGTCGAATAGGTAGCTGAAGTTCCGGTCGAAAAGTGAGCAGCTCGTCCAACGATTGGAGAGTGATCACTGTGGAGGATTGGGCGCTGATCCGTCAGCTGCATCGGGTGGAGGGCTTGTCGCAGGCGGCGATTGCCAGGAGGTTGTCGCTGTCGCGGAACACGGTGGCGAAGGCGCTCCGTTCCACGGACCCGCCGTCCTATTCACCGCGTCCGCCGGTGGAGGGGGCGTTCAGCGAGGTCGAGGCCGCGGTGCGGGATCTGCTGGGCCGGTTCCCGTCGATGCCCACCGCGGTGCTCGCCGAGCGGGTCGGCTGGGAGGGGTCGAGGTCGTGGTTCTACGCCAACGTGGCCCGGTTGCGCCCGGGCTACCGGGTGGCGGATCCGGCGGACCGGCTGGTGCATCATGCCGGGGAGCAGATCCAGTGCGATCTGTGGTTCCCGGGCCGGCTGATCCCGGATCATGCCGGGGTGGTGCGGGACTTCCCGGTGCTGGTGATGGTCGCCTCTCACTCCCGCTACGCGGTGGCCGCGGTGCTGCCCAGCCGGAGGACCGGGGACCTGCTGGCGGGGATGTGGTGGTGTGTGGCCGAGGGTTTCGGGGCGGTACCGCGGCAGCTGTTGTGGGACAACGAGGCCGGCATCGGCCGCGGCGGCAAGCTCGCCGAGGGCGTGGCCGCCTTCTGCGGGGCACTCGGGGTGCGCCTGGTGCAGGCCCGCCCCTACGATCCCGAGACCAAGGGTGTGGTCGAGCGGTTCAACGGGTACCTGGCCACCTCGTTCCTGCCCGGGCGCACCTTCACCGCCCCGGTCGACTTCCAGGCCCAGCTCACCGACTGGCTGATCACCGCCAACCAGCGCACCCACCGCACCACCCGCACCCGCCCGGTTGAGGCCATGACCACCGAGCGGGAGGCGATGGGGCCCCTGCCGCCGGTGGACCCGGTGATCGGGCACCGCTTCACCACGCGCCTGCCCCGGGACTACTACGTCACCGCCGCCGGGGCCGCCTACTCCGTGCACCCGGGCGTGATCGGGCGCCTGGTCGAGGTGGTCGTGGACCTGCACACCGTCACCGTGACCTGTGCTGGGCGCACGGTGGCCACCCACCAGCGGGCCTGGGGATCCGGGGCCACCGTCACGGACCCGGTCCACGTGGCCGCCGCGGCCCTCATGCGCCGGACTCACCAGCAGCCCCGTACCGAGGGCGCTGCCGGCGGGCAGGTCGAGGTCGCCGATCTCGGGGTCTACGACCGGCTCTTCGGGATCGAGGTCGCCTGATGCGACCGGCCACCGAGCCCGCTGGGCGGACGCTGACGGATGCGGACAAGCAGATCCTCCACCACGCCCGTCAACTCAAGGCCCCCAGGATCGCTGCCGACTACGCCCGGATCGCTGACACCGCCCGGGCCCAGCAGTGGAGTTTGGAGGAGTACCTCGCCGCGGTACTGGGGACCGAGGCCGCCGCGAGGGCCGCCTCGGGGGCCGCACTGCGGATCAAGGCCGCCGGATTCGAGGCGATCAAGACGCTCACCGACTTCGACTTCACCGCCCAGCCCTCCCTGGACCGCGGTGTGATCGCGCGCCTGGAAGCCGGGGCGTACCTGGTGCAGGCCGGCAATGTGGTGCTGCTCGGGCCCCCGGGCACCGGCAAGACCCATGTGGCCACCGGGTTGGGGATCGCCGCGGCCCAGACCGGGCACCGAGTCGCGTTCAACTCCGCCACCGGCTGGATCACCCGCCTGCACACCGCCCACGCCACCGGGCGCCTGGAAGCGGAACTGGCCAAGATCGCCCGGATCCCGCTGGTCATCATCGACGAGCTGGGCTACGTTCCGATCGAGGCCGAGGTCGCGAATCTGTTCTTCCAGCTGGTCTCGACCCGCTACGAGAAGGCCTCGCTGATCATCACCTCGAACCTGCCCTTCTCGAGATGGGGCGAGGTCTTCGGCGACACCACGATCGCCGCGGCGATGATCGACCGCATCGTCCACCACGCCGAGATCATCACCACCAAGGGCACCAGCTACCGCATCCGGCACACCAGCATCGAGACCCTGCCTTCCGTCACCGAGACCGGACCGGCAGACTAGAACAACCCCAAGAGGTGCTCACTTTTCACACGGACAAACAGCTCAAACTTCGAGCGGAACCGACATGGCCTCCGAGACTGTCAACGAGTTGCTGACCCGGCAGGTGGGCCAGTTGAGCCCCTGATAGTGGATGCTCCTATTGGCGTCAAGCGGTTTTGAGGCGTTGCTGGTCGGTCTCCTCGAGCCAGTGCTGACAGCGGTGGACGAGGTCGGGATCGGTGCGGGTGCCCGGCTCCAGGCGCCGTAGCCGCTGGTAGGGCACCTCCAGGGTGCGGGCGGCGTCGGTGAGGCGGATGCCCAGCGCCTGGCGTTGCCGGCGCAGCAGCGGCCCCGGGAGGGGATCGGCAGGCGGATGGGTGAGCAGGGCGAAGACTTCGTTGGCGATGTGGCGCTTCAGGCACCGGATGATGTCGCGGTCGGCCAGTCCTTCGGCTCGGCGGCGGGCGAAGTAGGCCATGGTGCGGGGCTCGCGGAAGCGCATGCGGATCAGCACGATCCGGTGCAGGGCATGGTTGGCTTGGCGGTTCCCGCCCCGGGAGAGCCGGTGCCGGTGGGTCCGTCCGGAGGAGGCCGGGATCGGGGCGACCCCGCACAGGCCGGCGAACTGCGCCTGGGTGGCGATCCGGTCCGGGTTGTCCCCGACGGTGGCCAGCAAGGTCGCGGCCACCACGGGCCCGACCCCGTGGGTGGCCAGCAGGGCGGGGTTGAGTCGGGCCGCGATCTGCGCGAGCTGGTCGTCCAGAACGGTGATCTCCTCGGTGAGGACCCGGTGGCGGCCCGCCAGGCGTTTCAGCGACGCACGGGCGAGCTGGTCGGGGTCATCGCCGGGTCCGGGGCGGGTGCGAGCGAGCACGTCCATCAGCTTCTGACCGTGATAGCGGTGGAAGTCGGTGCGCACGTCGCCGGGAGCGGTGATCAGCAGGGCGTGGATCTGGTTGAGGACCGCGGTGCGGGCCTTGGTCGCCGAGGTGCGCTCGGCCAGCAGGATCCGCAAGGACTCCACGAGCCCGTCGCGTTGCTTCGGGACCACCGTGGCCCGGCCGGCGGCCACGGTGAGCGCGGCCTGCTCGGCGTCCAGCGGGTCGGACTTGCCCTTGAGGCGCCGGTGCTGGCGGTTGGCGCGCATCACCTCGATCACGGTCACCCCCGCGGCCGCCAGGATCCGGGCCAGTTCGGCTCCGTAGGAGCCGGTGCCCTCCACGCCGACGGCAAGGACGGGCCCGTGGTCGTGCAGGAAGTCCACGATCTGCCGATACCCGGTGTTGGTGGCTACGAACTGCCGGTCGGCCACGGTCCGGCCCAGCTCGTCGACGACCGCCACGTGGTGGGTGTCGCGGTGTGTGTCGACCCCGGCATACCGTCCCGGGTTCGTGTTCCCAGAAGGGTTGGCCGCCGCCGGTGGCACTGTCATGATCGTCATGACCGGTGATCCTTTCCGTGATGGAAGAGCAACTGGTCACCGTCGGTCAGATGGGGCAGACAGCACAGAGGTGGGGCGACTTCCCGGTCAGGCTCCTATCAAGTCATGCTCCGTCTGGCCATACGGTTCACGGCCCCGGTGGGGGCGGACAGATCCACTGGAAGACAACACCTGCGGGCGTCGGTGTAAGGGCGAGCCACACCACCGCCGGAACCTGCGTCCATCATCTCTGTGTACGGGTAGCCCGGTGAGCGCGTCGTCATAGACGAGGGCGGTCACCGCGTGATCCTTCGAGTGAACCTTCCACAGCACTCTCGAAGAGGACCATCACGATGACCGCTCCTTCCAGTGTCGACCCTGCCCAGTTCCTGCACGAGCACCTCGCCCAGGCCGGTGCGGTCGAGCTCGGTCACACGCCGCAGGTTGCCACGGTTGAGGAGCGCGGCCGGGGAGAGCCCTCCTGTGGTGCCGGAGGACGAATCCGATGGCTCCGTGCCCAGCTCCCGGGATCCGGTTGACGCCGTTCACCACGTCGTCGACGACGCCCTGGTCTTCCGCCGGAACATCGCCGAGCCCACGATGAGGGCCGGGCGGCCGGCCGTCACAACCTGTCACAAACACGGCCCGACATCGGCCGAGCGCGACCGCCCGGCCCGAAGATTTCGCGACGTGTGGTTTTGTGACAGCCGCCCCACCGTCCGTTGGACTGCAGAGCCGTCCATCGAGTGGGATGAGCGCACCACACCATCCAGAGCGGCCGAGAGATCTGGCTCGACGACGCCGCAGCAACCAGTCGGCCGACCCCGGGACACCGGGACCGGCGGACACGGTGCTACCGCCAGGACCGATGGAGGATCGAATGACTCACCACGCCACCCAACAGGTCCACGCCGGTTACGAGCCCGAGGTCCCCTGCCGGCCGGTGGCCGTGCCCATCCACCGGACGGCGGCCTACCGCGTTCCCGATCACGCCACGGCCGCCTCGGTGTTCCGGCTGGAGACTCCCGGGTTCACCGACAGCCGCACGGGCAACCCCACGGTTGCCGTGTTCGAGAACCGACTGGCGGCCCTGGAGGGCGGGATCGGGGCCATCGGCACCGCCACGGGGCGAACCGCGCGAACGGTCGCCGAGCACCTGGCCCGGCACCCCACCGTCGGGCGCGTCCACCACCCGGCGATCCCCGCGCGCCCCGGACCGGTCAGCACCGCGTCACCGCCGCGGCCCGGAGAACCGGCAGCCCGCAGGCCCGGACCGACGTCGTCCGGGCAGCGCCGGGGGTGCCAGGAGCATGACTGAGGCGGCCTTCGGGAGGGCAGTGCACGAGCAGCAGGCAACGACGTTCGAGACGAGTGCGGACCTGGACGGCAGGCCCCCGGTCCACAGTGAGGAATCGATGCAGCAGACCATCAGGACGAACGACTTCACGTTCGGTATCAGCACGACCCGCTTCGATGAGGACTACTGCCCGTCGTCCAGTTCCCGGGGTACGACGAACTTCGCGAACCTGGCCCGCGGCGAGAACCGTCGGCAGAACCTCCGAAACACCCTGACAATGATCAACAATCGCTTCAACGACCTGGCCGACTGGGACAATCCCAGCCGGGATCGCTATGCCGTGGAGATCGAGATCGTCTCCGTGGACCTGCACGTCGCCGCCGACGGCGACGACGCGGTGTTCCCCCTGATCGAGGTCCTCGACGTGCAGATCCTCGACACGCTGTCCGGTGTGCGCATCGACGGGATCGTGGGGAACAACTTCTCGTCCTACCTCCGGGACTACGACTTCAGCGTGGTGCTGCCGGAACACCACGCGAAGGTGTCCCGGTCCAGCATCCCCGATGACTTCGGCGCATTGCACGGGAAGCTCTTCACGCACTTCCTGGACTCCGCTGCCTACCGCGAGCGGTTCGCCCAGCCGCCCGTGATCTGCATCAGCGTCTCGAGCACCAAGACGTATCGTCGGCTCGAGAACCACCATCCGATCCTCGGGGTCGAGTACCGGCAGGACGAATCCTCCTTGACGGATCGATACTTCGAGAAGATGGGACTGCGGGTCCGCTACTTCATGCCCCGCGGCGCGGTCGCACCCCTGGCGTTCTATTTCCGGGGCGATCTCCTCAATGACTACTCCAGCCTGGCACTCATCGGTCTCATCAGCACGATGGAAACGTTCCAGAAGATCTATCGCCCGGAGATCTACAACGCCAATGCGGCGGCCGGCCGCATCTACCGGCCGAGCCTGGGAAGTCGGGACCACTCGGTGACGCAGATCGGCTACGACCGCGAGGAGCGCAGTCAGCTGGCCCTCATGCAGGGGAAGTTCGCGGAGGAGCACTTCGTGAAGCCGCACCGGACCCTCCTGGAGCAGTGGGCCGCGGCCCACTCCGGACGAGAGAAGGAGACGCACCGATGAACACCCTGTTGCCCACCACCGTCGTCGGCAGCCTGCCCAAGCCCTCCTGGCTCGCGGAAAGCGAGACGCTGTGGTCCCCCTGGAAGCTGGACGGCGAGGAACTGCGCGAGGGCAAGCGGGATGCGCTGAGCCTGGCCGTGGACGAGCAGCACCAGGCGGGCATCGACATCATCAGCGACGGCGAACAGACCCGTCAGCACTTCGTCACCACGTTCATCGAACACCTCAGCGGCGTCGACTTCGAACACCGGAGGACCGTGCGGATCCGTGACCGCTACGACGCGAGCGTCCCGACGGTCGTCGGCGCGGTGGGCCGTGAGCGGTCGGTCTTCCTCGACGACGCGAGGGCCCTCCGTGCGCGGACCAGCCAGCCCATCAAGTGGACGCTCCCCGGTCCCATGACCATGATCGACACCCTCTACGACGAGCACTACAGGAGTCGCGAAGAGCTCGCCTGGGAGTTCGCGAAGATCCTCAACCAGGAGGCCAAGGAGCTGGAGGCGGCGGGCGTCGACATCATCCAGTTCGATGAGCCTGCCTTCAACGTGTTCTTCGACGACCTCAAGGAGTGGGGCGTGGCCGCACTGGAGCGAGCGGCCGAGGGACTGCGCAGCACGACGGCCGTGCACATCTGCTACGGCTACGGCATCAAGGCCAATACCGAGTGGAAGGCGACGCTCGGGTCGGAGTGGCGCCAGTACGAGATGTCGTTCCCGCTGCTCCAGCAGTCGACGATCGACATGGTCTCCCTGGAATGCCACAACTCCCGCGTCCCGGTCGAGCTCATCGAGCTGCTCCGAGGCAAGAAGGTGATGGTCGGGGCCATCGACGTCGCCGACGGCGCGATCGAGACCCCGGAGGACGTGGCCGGCACCCTCCGGCAGGTGCTCCGCTTCGTCGATGCGGACAAGCTGTATCCGAGCACCAACTGCGGCATGGCGCCACTGGCTCGACAGGTTGCGCGGGACAAGATGACCGCTCTCGCCGCGGGAGCGGAGATCATCCGAGCGGAACTCTCCGGAGCGGCGCCCTCGACGTGACGGCCAGGGCGACGACAGTGGTGCCCTGCCCGGCGGGGTCGGCGGCGGCCATCGAGCGGGCATCCGCCGGGACGCCGGGGCGGGTGGAGGCGGCCATGGGCACACCGTGGCAGACACCCGGTCGGGGCAGCGCGCCACCGCTTCGGACATGGCCCGCTGTGGGTCCCGGCTGATCGCGTGGGGACCGTTCGACGGAGCGCAACAGCGAAGAGGTGCAGTCCATCACGGGTTGCACCCCTTCTGCGCTGTTCTCGATGGTCTCGAGCCAGGTCGACGCCGTGTGCTGTCACTCCGTGCACCGCGTGGGGGGAGCGAGAAGATCCGGTCCAGAAGCTTCGACCGGGACCAGGCACGGGAACCGCTCGCCCTGTGCACAGGTGTCCGTTCCGCCGGTTCAGGGTCCGTGGGGCAGCCGGCCCGGTGCCGGCGTGGCGACCGGTCCGGACGGTCGGCCGAAGAGCCGCTCCAGGACGTGGTGGACGCGGTCGCTGCCGCGTTCCCGGACACCCTGGCCGGGCGCGCCCTGGCCCGGGTGCTGCGCGGCACTGCCCCGGCCGGGCTTCTGCGGACGGCTGGGGACGGTGTCCTCAGCGGCGCCGAGGCGCAGGCCCACGATCTCCGGGTTGTGGTCGGAGGCGCGGTAGGGGTCGGCCGTGTAGAGGTCGGTCACGTTGTGGTTGTGCCGGCTGTACTCCAGGCCTGCGGACTCGTGGGCGTTGATCTCCCAGACGTCCGAGCCGGTCACGGTCCCGGCCGCGGCGGGCGAGGACGTGGTCCAGGGAGCCGACCATGCCGTTGAAGGCATAGGAGTGCTCGCCCGCCGGAGCCAGGTTCACGTAGCCGGCCTCGTGCAGGACTCGCATCGGGTCCTCCTGGTCGTAGGCGTTGAAGTCGCCGGTCAGGAGGATCCGGTCGGTGCCCCGGGTCCTCTTCACCTGCTCCGTGAGGGTCACCGGTGCCTGGGCCTGGGTAGTGCGATCGGCGTTCCACGCCCCGGCGCCGTTCCCGGTATCGGCGTTGGGCCCGGAATCCGGCGCGGAGCCCTTGGACTTGAAGTGGTTCACGACGACGGTGAAGTCCTCGGCCCCGGTCCTGCCGACAGGGCGGAAGGTCTGGGCCAACGGCTCACGGGCGTTGTCGAAGTTCTCGTCGTCCTGCAGGATCACGGACCCGCCCACCGTTTCGAGTGCGGCCGGCTTGTAGATGAACGCGGTCCGGATGACGTCCTCGGCCTCGGGGGCCGGCCGTTCGGCCGGGGACGGCACGTAGGCCCAGACCTCGGAGCCCGCCGCGGTGTTGAGGGCGTCCACCAGCTCGGACAGCGCCTGGTCGCGGTCCTTGCCGAACTTCGCGGAGTTCTCGATCTCCTCCAGGGAGACGACCTCGGCGTCCAGGGCATCGATCGCGGCGACGATCTTGGCCTGCTGGCGTTCCAGGTCCTCCTGTTCGGCGGCCCCGCGGGCGTCGCAGCCCCCGCGCACCGAGACCGGGTCCCCGGCGCGGTCCGAGTAGTAGGTGCAGCCGGCCAGCTCGTCGCCGGTGGTGGTGAAGTAGTTCAGGACGTTGAACGTGGCCAGCTGCACGTCCCCGCCGACCGGCTCGGGAGCGGCGGTGCGGGTGTTCTCGGCGACCACGGGGGCGTCCTCGAGGTTCTCACCGGTCAGGTGGGCTGGAGGCGCCACGCGTCGAAGGAGTAGGAGAGCACCACCGGCGCCACGAAGTCCACGGGCGCGCCGATCCGCATCGGGGTCTCGCGGGAGAGGTAGGGCAACGGGATCGCGGCGTTGGCGACGTTGCCGTAGTCGGTCGTCGCCCCGTCGTCGAGCAGCACCCCACGAGCCTCGTTCTCGGCGGCCTGCGCGGCCGCCTCGGGGGAGCCGGGCGCGCCGACGGCGGTGGGCTGGACCAGGGGCGTGGTCCCTGCGGCCAGCCCGATCTCCCCGTAGCGGTTGAGGTCGTAGTTGTCGGTGATCACGAACTCACCGGCCGGGTCCAGGAGCATGCCTTCGAGGTCCTCGCGTTCGGCCTCCTCGGCGGGACACCCGACGACGGCGGGCTTGACGGCCTCCGCGGGCTCGTCCAGGACCCGCAGGCCGTCGGCGCGCACGCTGATCCGGGTCTGGCCGTGGTACTCCACGACCGCGCCGGTGACCTCCACGTGCTGTCCCGGCCGGACGGTGCCCACGGTGTCGGGGGAGTGCACGACGATCGCCTCGGAGGCGTCATGGGCGCCCGGGTCGAGCTCCCCGCCGGTCCCCGGGGTCTGGACGTGGTAGCCGTTGAGCCCGCCGGTGGCGTAGACGGCGGTGACGACGCCGCGGGTGGTCACCGCCTGCCCCACCATCGGGGAGGTGTCCCCGGTGCCACGTTCCGTGCCGCAACGACCGGTCCGTCCCATGACCGGAGGGAGCACGGCATGACAGCAGCCGCCGTCATCGGCTGGTGGGCGTGCATGATGTCTTCTTCCCCGATCCGTCCGCCCGGACC
This sequence comes from Kocuria flava, assembly GCF_001482365.1. Lineage (NCBI taxonomy): Bacteria > Bacillati > Actinomycetota > Actinomycetes > Micrococcales > Micrococcaceae > Kocuria > Kocuria flava. The sequence continues at coordinate 2,359,684 of NZ_CP013254.1, forward strand.
GACCGCAGGACCACTGGGCGAGCATCATCCGAACGCCGCTTCGCTCGGGGCCTCCACCCGTTGGACGAGCACCGGCCCGCACCGGCTCAACGGTGGGGGACGAGCTCCTTGGTGAAGACCGTGCCGCCGTGGCCGTCGCGCAGGCTCACGGTCAGCACGTCGTCCTCGTCCAGCTGCACGTGGCCGAAGAACTGGAAGCGGCCGTCGCGAGGGGAGCCGGCGGTGGGTCCTGCCTTGGCGAAGACCTGCTCCGGGCCGAAAGTGCCGTCCAGCTCGTTGGGGCCGAAGGTGCCGGCGTTGATGGGGCCGGCCACGAACTCCCAGAACTCGTCGAAGTCGGTGAACGCTGCCCGTTCGGGCGAGTAGTGGTGCGCCGCACAGTAGTGCACGTCCGCGGTCACCCACACGACGTTGCGCACCCCGGCGTCCTTGAAGGCCTTGAGCACCCGGGCCAGCTCGAGCTCCCGGCCCAGCGGGGCCCCGTCGTCGGCGTTGCTGATCGACTCCTGGGCCTTCCCGTCCGGGACGATCACCCCCAGGGGGAGGTCCGCGGCGATCACTTTCCAGGTGGCGCGCGACGAGCGCACGCCGTCGATGAGCCACCGCACCTGCTCCTCGCCGAGCAGGGGCGTGGCGTGGGGCTCCAGACCGGCCGTGTTCCTGCCCTTGAAGGTGCGCATGTCGAGGCAGAAGACGTCCAGCTGCGGGCCGCGCTCGATCCGGCGGTAGATCCGCCGGCCCTCGAACCCGGTGGTGCCCGGACGCAGGGCACGTGCTTCGCCGATGGGCTGGTACTCCTGCCAGGCCCGCCGTCCGCGGGCGGCCAGGGTGTTGACGTCGCGCACGGTGTAGCGCTCGTCCTCGAGGATCTCCCCGGGCCACCAGTTGTTGGTCGTCTCGTGGTCGTCCCACTGGGCCACGACGGGTACGTCGGCGTACATCGCCCGCACGTTGGTGTCCATGAGGTTGTACCGGTGACGGGCCCGGTACTCCTCCTGGGTCTCGGCGACCTTGGTGACGCCTTCGGTGACCAGGTTGCGCCAGATGCGGCCGTCCGCCTCGACGACCTCCGCCTGGATGGGGCCGTCGGCGTAGATCGTGTCCCCGGAGTGGATGAAGAAGTCCGGGTCCAGGTCGTGCATCGCCCGGTAGGTGTACATCCCGCCCAGATCCGGGTTGATGCCCCAGCCCTGTCCGGCCGTGTCACCCGTCCACACGAAGGACTGGCTGCGGCGGCCGGGGCCGTGCCCGTGCCCCCCGGATCGGCCCCGTCCGCGGACGCCCGGTGCTGTCCGGAAGGTGCCGTGGTGGACGTCGGAGAGCACGCCCTCCTCGTCCTCGAAGCGCACCTCCAGGGCGAAGCGCGTGCCGGCGGGCAGGTCCGTGGCCCCGATCTTGACGGTGTGGTCGGTCGCCTCGCCCACCCACCCGGAGGTCAGGGTCCGCTCGAAGCCGCCGCGGCCGCGGAGGGGCGCGCCGTCGGCGTCCACGGCCCGCAAGTGCGCCACCATGCGACCGGTGCCGTCCGTGCGGGACCACAGGATCGCCGAGGAGGACGTCACGTCGCCGGTGGCGATGCCGCTGGGCAGGTGCAGGCGCCGCCGCACCAGGGCCGGGGACGACGGGCCGGCCGGCATCACGGGGCGGGCGGCGGAGGCCGGGGCTGCGCCGGCCACGGTCAGAGCGGAGGCCGCGAGGGAGCCCTGGAGCAGGCCGCGGCGGGAGAAGGTAGCCATGGCCCGATCCTCCGCCCCCCGGCTGACCCGGAATTGAACAACCGTCGACGGTCCGCCGACCGGCCGGTGAGCGATCTGCCGCCGGGGGCCGGTCACGGGATCAGCCGTGCGGTCCCCGTGCCGGATGCCACGGTTGCTCGCATCGACCGCACCGGGGCTTCCGCGCGATCGGGTGAAATCTCGATCCGGCTCGCCCTCAGGGTGGGCACGGCCGAGGTCCAAGGATGCGGCTGTGCAGCCGGCCTTCGCTGCGGGCCCGAGCTCGGCCGTCCTCGCGCTGCCGCGGCCGTGGGCTCGCCGGGCGGCGCCCGGCGGTCGAGGCCGTCTTCGCGGGGTCGTGCCGAGGCTGTGGGCGAGCGTGCCACCGGGCAGCGGCCGGTCCTGTCTCCGGGCGCCTCGGAACCCGGCGCCGCTGCCGGCGCCGGGTCGGGTTCGCGGGCCTCGATAGAGTCGGACGGATGCGACATGAACACGATGTTCTCGATCGAACGGCGTCGACGCTGTCCGCGCCGGCCCCCGAGCACTCCACGGACGGTCTCGTCCGGGTCCGTGGCGCCCGGGAGAACAACCTGCACACTGTGGATGTCGATGTGCCGCGCGATGCGATCGTGGCGTTCACCGGTGTCTCCGGCTCAGGCAAGTCGTCCTTGGCCTTCGGCACCATCTACGCCGAAGCCCAGCGTCGGTACTTCGAGTCCGTCGCCCCGTACGCCCGCCGGCTCATCCAGCAGGGACACCATCCCAAGGTGGAGCAGATCACGGGTCTGCCCCCGGCCGTGGCGCTGCAGCAGCGTCGCGGCACGGCCACGGCCCGCTCCACCGTCGGCACCCTCACCACGCTGTCGAACTCGCTGCGCATGCTCTTCTCGCGTGCCGGCACCTATCCGGGCGGGGCCGCTCAGCTGGACTCGGATGCTTTTTCCCCGAACACCGCTGCAGGGGCCTGCCCGGAATGCCACGGCTTGGGCACTGCGCACACCGTCAGCGAGACGTCCCTGGTCCCCGATCCGTCTCTCAGCATCCGCGACGGGGCCATCGCCGCCTGGCCCGGCGGCTGGCAGGGCAAGAACCTGCGTGACATCCTCACGCACCTCGGGCACGACATCGACACCCCGTGGCAGGAGCTGCCCCGGAAGGACCGGGACTGGATCCTCTTCACCGGGGAGCAACCGGTCGTGGAGGTCACGCCGCAGCGTGATCGCGTCGCCAAGCCGTACAGGGGCCGGTTCTGGAGCGCCCGCAGCCATGTGCTGCACACCCTGGCCGAGTCCAAGAGTGCCACCATGCGCGAGCGTGTCCTGGGCTTCATGCAGACCGGGCCGTGTCCGCGGTGCGGCGGCAGCGGACTCAGGGCAGAGGCTCTGGCGGTGACCTTCGCGGGAAAGAGCATCGCCGAGCTCAACATCCTGCCGATGACCGAACTTGCCGAGGTGATCCGCCCCACCGCAGAACGCACAGCAGCCGGAACCGCCTCGCGCACGCAGGCCTCGGGTGAGGACAACGAGGTGGCCGTGACCATTGCCCGAGACCTGCTGGTGCGGATCACCGTGCTGCTGGACCTGGGGCTGGGCTACCTCGCCCTGGGCCGTTCCACTCCCACCCTGTCCCCGGGGGAGATGCAGCGCCTGCGGATCGCCACCCAGCTCCGCTCCGGGCTGTTCGGGGTGGTCTACGTGCTCGACGAGCCCTCAGCCGGGCTGCATCCTGCCGATGCCGAGCCGCTGCTCGCGGTGCTGGAGCAGCTCAAGTCCTCCGGCAACTCGGTGTTCGTGGTGGAGCACAACATGGACGTGGTGCGCCGCGCGGACTGGCTGGTGGACGTGGGACCGGGAGCTGGTGCCGGAGGAGGTGAGGTGCTCTACAGCGGACCGGTGGCCGGCCTCGCCGAAGTCCACGAGTCCGTGACCCGGCCGTTCTTGTTCACGCACGGTTCCGACGGAACGACCGCCTCCGGCGTCCGCCGGAACGCGACGGGCTGGCTGGAACTGCAGGACATCAGCAGGCACAACCTGCGCGAGCTCGACGCCGGCTTCCCGCTGGGGGTGCTGACAGCGGTCACCGGTGTGTCCGGTTCGGGCAAGACGACCCTGGTCAGTCAGGTACTCGCCGAGGCGGTCGGCGCCGGGCTGCACCCGGGAGCCGAGGCTGCGGAAGAACCGGAACCGGGGAACCGCGGCGACGGCGCCGGTGACTCCGTCGGGGCCCGGAGCTGGGGAGCCGTCTGCGGACTGGAGCAGCTGGACCGGCTGGTGACGGTCGACCAGAAGCCCATCGGCCGCACCCCACGCTCCAACCTGGCGACCTACACGGGGCTCTTCGATGCCGTCCGGAAGGAGTTCGCCGCCACGGACGCGGCCCGTGCCCGGGGCTTCGGCGCTGGACGGTTCTCCTTCAACGTGGCCGGAGGTCGCTGCGAGACCTGCGAGGGGGAGGGATTCGTGGCTGTGGAGCTGCTGTTCCTGCCCGGCAGCTACGGGCCCTGCCCCCAGTGCCACGGCGCACGGTACAACCCCGACACGCTGGAGGTCACCTACCGCGGCCGGAACATCGCCGAGGTCCTGGCCATGACCGTGGACACCGCCGCCGAGTTCCTGGCCGACGTTCCCGCCGCCGCTCGCAGCCTCCAGGCGCTGCGGGAGGTGGGCCTGGGCTACCTGGGACTGGGCCGGCCGGCCACCGAGCTCTCCGGCGGAGAGGCCCAGCGCATCAAGCTCGCCACCGAACTGCAGCGCGCTGCCCGAGGCCACACCCTCTACCTGCTGGATGAACCCACCACAGGACTGCACCCCGCCGACGTCCAGCTCCTGATGGCCCAGCTGCACCGGCTCGTCGACGCCGGCAACACGGTGATCGTCGTCGAGCACGAGATGGACGTGGTGGCCGGCGCCGACTGGGTGATCGACCTGGGACCCGCCGGTGGCGACGCCGGGGGCCGGATCGTCGCCGCCGGAACACCCGCCGTGGTTGCCGGTTCCGACAGGAGCCGGACAGCGCCGTACCTGGCTGCCGCATGCCAGAAGCGACCCTCAGCAGAACGGTGACTCGAGGTCGAGCGCCGGCACCTGGGTGGTCGTAGCGGCCCCCGGCGCCGAACACGGTCGATCTGTTCCCGGCCGCCCGCGGCCGGCCTCCGCTGTGGGGTGGGCTGGCGGCGGCGGGAGCAGCTGCGGCCGGCTGGTCCAGGCCCGGGCCGCGGCGCGTTCGTCGAGACGGAGCCGGCGGGTGGGGATGTGCAGGAGCTCGGAGGTCCACTCGGAGGCCTTCGCCTCCCGGTCCACGTCGGTGACCACGGTCAGCCGGGCGAGCTTCTTGACGCAGCCGGCGGACGTCCGGGCCAGCCACGGCGCCTTCGGGGAGACGTCGCCGACATCGAGCTCACCGCGGGTCGCGACCATCCGCACGCTGTCGTGGTCGCGGAGCGCCTCGTCGAGGACCGCGCGCACGTGCAGCATCTCCTCGGCGGTGATCCCTCCGTGGGCGTCGAGCGTGACGATGTTGGTGCCGGGCTGCACCGTGGTCTCCAGCACGGTCTCCTCCTGCTCCGCCGCGGCGCCGACGGCGTGGAAGCTACGGCAGGACCGCGCACGGCAGCGCTCAACGGGATGACGCGTGCACGGCACGGTTGAGGCAGTGGGGAAGCGACGGACCACTCCTCGTTCACAGTGTCACACAGCACGTCTTGCGGGGGCCGTGCCGTTACGCTGAGGCGGATCTCTCCCGGACACGTGGGGGCGTGAACATGATGAAGACCATCGGTGGAGTTCTCGGCGGTGCGGCAGCACTGAGCCTGGTGACGGGGCTCGTGGCGCCCTCGGCGGCGGTCGCGACAGGAACGACCTACGACATCGACTCGGCCTCCAGCCCGACGGTGGTGGTGAACAAGCACCGCCCCCTGGCCCCCCGGACCTACGTGCCGAAGCCGCTCAGCCGCATCCAGGCCGAACGGATGCGCTCCGATGCGGCGGAGGCGTACCAGAAGATGGCCCGGGCGGCCAAGGCCGACGGGGTGAACATCGTGGCCGTGAGCGGGTATCGCTCCTACGGCGCGCAGGCCGGCCTCTACGACAGCTACGTTCAGCAGTACGGCCAGGAGACCGCCGACACCATCGCGGCCCGGCCGGGCCACAGCGAGCACCAGACCGGGCTGGCCATGGACGTGGGCAACGCCTCCGGGGTGTGCGCGCTGCAGGACTGCTTCGCGGACACCCCAGTCGGGGCGTGGGTCGCCGAGCACGCCGGAGCCTACGGGTTCATCATCCGCTATCCCGATGGTGCGGACAATCAGGCCGTCACCGGTTACGCCTACGAGCCCTGGCACATCCGCTACGTCGGTCACGACCTGGTCCGGGACATGGAGGACGCGGCTCTGGTGGACCCGGAGGTCGACACCATGGAGGAGTTCTTCGGCCTGGAGCCGGCCCCGGACTACCTCCCGTGAGCGGAGTCGACCCGGCGGTGTCCGACGCCGGGGGCGGGGCCCGGCAACACCCGCGGCGGGGCGCGTCCACAGGGCTCCTCCGCGCCGGGCTCAGCTGACGAGGATCTGGGTGGAGGTCTCCTTCAGCTTCGCATTGGCCCAGCGCATCTGGCGCAGGGTCTCGGGGTGGCAGCGCTGGGTGACGTCGAGGAGGTCGTGGTGCTTGATGCCCTGGGCGGCCTGGGCGAGCATCTCCCAGTCGGCCGAGACCCCGGAGGCCATCGTGTAGACCTCCCGCAGGTCGAGGAGCATGAGCAGCTCCGCCTTGCCCCGGCGGCCGATGAGCTCGCTGCTCTTCTCCCGCACCGTCTCCAGCAGACCGGACTCGTCGGCGGGCTCCGGGTCGAGGTCCTGGCCGTAGGTGGTGCCGATCCCGGCGATCGCCCGGACGTGGTGCTGGGACCAGCGGGCGAGGTCGCGGGCCAGGTGGTAGATCTCGTGGTCGACCTTGTGGCGTTCGGAGACGTGCAGCAGCTTCCGCGCCAGGTCGTTCTCGGAGCGGTGCAGCTCGTGCAGGACCAGGCCGATCTTCATCGTTCCCCCTCCGTGGTGGCATGGACGTTCTCGTCCACCGCGGCCGTGGCGTCCCCGCGGGTGGGCCGGCCGGTGTCGGTCTCGGGTGCCGAGGCGGTGGTGGTCGGGGCGGGTGCGGCCCCGGGACCGGCGCCGAGGCGTTCCAGGCGGGCGGCGGCGGTCTTGAAGATCGGCTGCTTGGAGGCGGCGTCCCAGTCGGTGATGGTCAGCTCGTTGGCCGCCCGTCCCGTCGCGTCGGGCTCGTGCCCGCCCGGGGTGTCCCAGTACCCGAAGTGGAAGGGCAGGAACACCACCCCGGGACGGATGCCGGTGATGCGCGCCTGGGCCTGCACCGAACCCCTGGGGGTGGTGACCCGCACGAGGTCGCCCTCGCTCACGCCCTGGGCGGCGGCCTCGGCGGGGGAGACCTCCACCCACACCTCCGGGGCCGCCTCCTGCAGCTGCGGGGCGCGGGCGGTCTTGGTGCGGGTGTGGAAGTGGTACAGGGTCCGCCCGGTGATCAGCTGCAGCGGGAACTGCTCGCTGGGGACCTCGTGCGGGGGCAGGTACTCGGCGGCCTTGATGACGGCCTTGCCGGAGGGGTTCAGCGCCTTGTACTCGGCCGGCTCCAGGGGGGCGCCCGTGACGAGGTCCCGGCCGTAGCTCTCGCAGTAGGCGGGATCGGACCAGAACGCGCCGTCGACGTAGATGCGCTCGGTGCCGTCGGGGTGCTCCTCGTTGCACGGCCACTGGATCCCGGAGCCCCCGCGCAGCTTCTCGTAGCTCATGCCCGTGTAGTCGCAGGGGCGCCCGGCGGTGCACTCCTTCCACCCTTCGAACGCCGACTCCGCGTCGTCCCACGTCACCAGCGGGTTCCCGTCCTTGTCGCGCAGGTCCAGCCGGCGGGCGTAGTCGATGAAGATGTCCAGGTCCGGCTTCGCCTCCCCGGGCGGGTCGACGGCCTTCTCGGACAGGTGCACGGTGCGGTCCACGTTGGTGAACGTGCCCGTCTTCTCCCCCCAGGTGGCCGCCGGCAGCACGACGTCGGCCAGCCGGGCGGTCTCGGAGAGGAAGATGTCCTGGACCACCAGGAAGAGCCGGTCCTGCTCGAGGATCGAGCGGATCCGGGCCAGCTCCGGCAGGGACACGGCCGGGTTGGTCCCGCTGACCCACAGCAGGCGGATGGAGCCGTCCTCGACGTAGCGCATCATCTGCATCACGTGGGTGGGCGGGGAGTAGTGCGGGATCTGGAACGGTTCGATGTTCCAGACCCTCGCCAGGTCCTTCACGTGCTCCTCGTTGGACCAGTTCCGGAAGCCCGGGAGGTCCCCGTCGCCGCCGCACTCCCGGGTGTTCTGGGCGGTGGGCTGGCCGTTCATCTGCAGGATCCCGCGCCCGGGGGCGCCGAGCATGCCGCGGACGATGTGGATGTTGTTCACCTGCACGGCCGCGGCGGTGGCCTGGTTGGACTGGTAGAAGCCCTGCAGCACCGTGGACAGCAACCGTTGCGCACCGCCGATGATCCGCGCGGCCTCCCGGATCTGCTCGGCGGGCACGTCGCAGATCGTGGAGACGGCCTCCGGGGTGTACTCCTGCACCCGTTTCTCCAGCTCGGCGTAACCGACCGCGTGGGCGCTGATGTAGTCGTGGTCGACCCGGTCGTGGGCGATGAGCTCGTGCAGCAGTCCGTTCATCAGCGCCACGTTGGTGCCGGGACGCGGGGCCAGGTGCACGGTCGCGTGCCGGGCGACCGGGGTGGGGCGGGGATCCACGCAGACGATCTGCGGCGGGTCCTGCCCGGCCAGCCGGTCCAGGATCCGGGTCCACAGCACGGTCTGGGTCTCGGCCATGTTGTGCCCGTACAGGGCGATCACGTCTGCGTGGTCGATGTCGGTGTAGGAGCCCGGCTGCCCGTCGCAGGCGAAGGACTCCTTGAGCGCGGCGGCGGCGGTGGCGGTGCACAGCCGGGTGTTGCCGTCCACGTGGTTGGTGCCCAGCCCCCCGTGGGCGATCAGCCCCAGGGTGTAGTACTCCTCGGCGAAGAGCTGGCCGGTGGTGTAGAAGCCGATCGCGCTGGGCCCCTGCTCCGCCATCAGCTCCTGCGTGCGGGCGACGACCCGGTCCATGGCGGTGTCCCAGTCCGTTTCCACCAGCTGCCCGTTCTCGCGGACCAGCGGTTTCGTGAGCCGGTCCGGGGAGGCGTTGGCCTGCCACCCGTAGAGGTCCTTCGGGCCCAGCCGGCCGTGGTTGACGCGGTCCACCGCCCGGCCCCGGACCCCGGCGATCCGCCCGTCCTTGACCGCGATGTCCAGCGCATCGCCGTTGGAGTGCAGGATCGAGGCGGTCTGCACCCACCGGTCCACGTCCTCGGGGCTCAGTCCCTCGGCCAGGTGGGTGTCCACCCGCACCGGCCAGTCCTGCCCGGCGGCGTAGGGGGTGCGGGTGCCCCACGGTTCGGCGATCCGGTCCTTGCTCGTCATCGGAACCCCTCCGGTGTTCCCTCGGCGGGCTGAGGCCTGCGTCGGCACGGTGCCCGCGCCCGGACTGCCCCGCACTCTACGCACGGCGCCCCCCGACGACAAGGGTGCCGACGAGGGCGGCGGGAGCGTCTCGACCGTCGTCGGCCGTCGCGGAGCCGGCGACTGGGGGACCGGCCGCCGGCGACGGAGGACCGGTCCTCCGTCGCCGGACGGCTCAGCCCGGCCACGTCCTCTCCCGGCCTGCCGGAGGCCTCCCGCGGTGGTCACGCCCCGACCGGCGGCGCCGGCGGGATCCATGCGCTCGGGCCGGGCCGTCCGCGGGTCCTCCGAACGCACCGCCGATCCTGCGGAGCGGTCACGGCAGGGTGGAGGGAAGCTATGCTCGGGGCATGAAGAGACTGGTCAGCGCACTGCTCGTCGGGCTGGGGGTGATCCTGGCATCGGCCGGGTGCGCCGGGCTCTACCCGGCCGATCCGCACGGGACGCTGTCCGAGGTCACCGGCGGGGTGCTGCGGGTGGGGGTCTCGCACAACGAGCCCTTCGTCTCCGTCCGGGGACCCGTCCCGTCCGGGCGCGAGGTGGAGCTGGTGGAGGACTACGCGCGGACCCTCGACGCGGAGATCGCCTGGACCGCCGACGGGGAGGAGGAGCTGGTGGACCAGCTCGAGCACGGGCAGCTGGACCTGATGATCGGGGGCCTGACGAACCGGACCCCCTGGGAACAGAAGGTCGGGCTAACCCGCCCCTACACGGAGACGACCGACGAGTTCGGGCAGCAGGAGAAGCACGTGATGGCGGTGCGCAAGGGCGAGAACGCATTCCTGCTCGACCTCGACGAGTTCCTGCAGTCGCAGGGAGGGCAGTCGTGATGGCCGCGCACCACAACATCGAGAACGAACCGCTGCCCGAGGAGGTGGCAGCCGATCTCCGCCGGGCGGTGCGGCTGGAGTGGGCCACCATCGTCTGCCTCGTGCTCATCGTGGGGCTGGTCTATGCCGTGATGGGCAACTCCCAGGCGATGAAGACGGCCTGGATCGAGGACATGCTCTCCTTCGTCCCGCCGATCGCGTTCCTGATCGGGGTGCACATGACCCGCAGGCCGGCCACCGCGGAGCGGCCCTACGGCTACCACCGGGCCATCGGCATCGCCCACGTCGTGGCGGCCACGGCGCTGCTGGTGATGGGCGGCTACCTCGTCGTGGACTCGGCGCTGAAACTGATCACCGTGGACCACCCCACGATCGGCGGCATCCAGTTGTTCGGCACCACGCTCTGGCTGGGCTGGCTGATGATGGCCGCCATGGTGGTCACCGCGATCCCGCCGGTGATCCTGGGGCGGATGAAGCTGAAGCTGGCCCCGCCGCTGCACAACAAGGTCCTCTACGCGGACGCGGACATGAACAAGGCCGACTGGATGACCTCCCTGGCCGCCACCGTGGGGGTCGCGGGCATCGGGCTGGGCTGGTGGTGGGCGGACTCGGCCGCGGCGATCGTCATCGCGACCTCCATCCTCAAGGACGGGATCACGAACCTGAAGGCGGCCGTGGCCGGGCTCATCGACGCCCGTCCCACCAGCGTGGACAACAAGGACCCGCACCCCCTGCTGGGGGACATCGACGCCTACCTGCGCGGTCTGGACTGGGTGCACACCGCCGGGGCCCGTGTCCGCGACGAGGGACAGGTCTTCCACGTCGAAGGGTTCGTCGTCCCCCGGGCGGCGGAGCTCCCCACCCCCGACCGCATCCAGGCAGCCCAGCGGGGGCTGTTCGACCTGGACTGGAAGGTCCGCGACGTGACCATCACCCCCGTCCGCAGGCTGCCGTCCGTGCTCGAGGCCCACGCCGGACCCTCGCGGCACTGACGCGTCCGGCCGGTCCGCAGGTCCCGTGGGATCCTCGAGGAACGACCGCACCGCACCACGACCGACGAGCAAGGAGACATCATGCAGATGGGACTGGTAGGCCTGGGGAAGATGGGCGGGAACATGCGCGAGCGCCTGCGCCGGGCCGGGCACACCGTCATCGGCTACGACACCGACCCGCAGCTGTCCGACGCCGACAGCCTGGCGGCGATGGTCGAGCGCATCGACAGTGAGCTGCAGGTGGTGTGGGTGATGGTCCCGGACACCGTCGTCGACCCGGTGATCGAGGAGCTGGCCGGGCTGCTCGGGGAGGGTGACGTCATCATCGACGGCGGCAACTCCCGGTGGGTCCACGACGCCCCGCGGGCGCGGCGGCTGGCCGAGCGGGGCATCGAGTACCTGGACTGCGGGGTCTCCGGTGGTGTCTGGGGCATCACCCAGGGCTACGCCCTGATGGTCGGCGGCAACGGGACGACCGTGGCGAAGGTGCAGCCGATCTTCGACTCGCTCAAGCCCGCCGGGGAGTTCGGCTTCGTCCACGCCGGGGAGCACGGCGCCGGCCACTTTGCGAAGATGGTGCACAACGGCATCGAGTACGCGATCATGCAGGCCTACGCCGAGGGCTGGGAGCTGATGGAGGCGGCCGGGCACGTGACCTCCGTGCGGGAGACCTTCAACTCCTGGCGCGAGGGCTCGGTGATCAAGTCGTGGCTGCTGGACCTGGCCGTGAACGCTCTCGACGAGGACGAGCACCTGGAGCGGCTGGCCGGCTACGCCGAGGACTCCGGGGAGGGCCGGTGGACGGTGGAGTCCGCCCTCGACCTGGCGGTGCCCGTCCCGGCCATCGCCAACGCCCTGTTCGCCCGCTTCACCTCCCGCCAGGACGAGGCCCCGGCGATAAAGATGATCGCGGCGATGCGCAACCAGTTCGGCGGGCACGCCGTGCGCGACGTCGCCGCCGGCCCCGAGCACCTCGAGGCCGAGCCCGGGGAAGAACCAGCCCACCCGTCCGAGCAGTGAGACTCCGCCACCGCGTCGAGGGGAGCCCCGGCACCGACGGGGCGTAGCATTCCCCGGGAACGGGAGAATGACAGGACAAACACGGAGGTGGGCCGCCGGTGGACGTGGTCATGGCGGCCCTGCCCATCGTGCTGACCCTGGGCCTGCTGCTCGTGCCCGCGCCGGCGTGGGTGGCCCCCGGGGCCGGACTGCTCGCGGCCGTGGCGGTCGGCCTGGCCTGGTTCGGCACCCCCGCCGCCGACGTGGTCGCGGCGTTCGGCGACAGCGCCTGGACGCTGGTCGAGGTGCTGGCGATCATCGCCGGGGGGATCCTGCTCGCCCGCGTCATGGACCGCAGCGGCGCCCAGCGGGGACTGGCCCGGTGGCTCTCGGCCGGCGGCGGGCCCACGGTGGCCTCGGCGCTGCTGATGGCCCACGGTGTCGTGCCCTTCATGGAGACGGTCACCGGCTTCGGGGTCTCGGTGATCATCGGGCTGCCGCTGCTGCTGTCCCTGGGGTTCACGCCGCTGCGGGCCGCCACGCTGTCGCTGATCGCCCTGATGGTGGGGCCGTGGGGCTCGATGGGCCCGGGCACGCTGCTGGGCGCCCAGATCGCCGGGGTCCCCCTGGACGAGCTCGGGGTGGCCTCGGGGGTCCTCAACGTCCTCGCCTTCCTCGGCTCCGGCGCCGTGGCCGCGGTCGTCGCCGGCCGCGGCCTGCCCGCCCCCGAGGCCCGGTTCCGGGCCGCCGTCCACGCCCGCTGGATCGGCGCGGGGCTGGCCTCGGGCGCGGTGCTCTCCGTCCTGGTCCTGGCCGCCAACCTAGCCCTCGGCACGGCCGTGGCCGGCGCGGTGGCGACCCTGGTGATGTCCGCGGGCTGGGCCGCCGTGATCAGCCGGGGCCGGCTGGGCCCCGTCCCGGTCCGCGCGCTGGTGCCGTACGCGGTCCTGCTGGCGGGCACCACCGCCGGGCAGCTCCTCGAGCGGGCGCTGCCGCTGGGCGGGTTCGGTGCGGTGCTGGGCTCCCCGGCCCTGTGGTCGAGCACCGGTGCCCTGGCCGGCGTCGTCGTGCTCGGCCTCGACAGGAGCCACCGGCGGCGGCTCCCCCGGGAGACCCTGCGGATGTGGCTGCAGGTGGCGGTGCCGACGGGCCTGTACCTGGTCCTGGGCACCGCGGTCTCCGGGGGCGGGCTGGCCGAGGCGCTGGCCGCCGCCCTGACGGGGCTGGGGCCGGCCTACCTGTTCCTCGTGCCGCTGCTCGGCGGCCTGGGCGGCTACATCACCGCATCGGGCACCGGGGCCAACGCCATGTTCGGCGGCACCCAGGACGCCGCCGCGCAGGCCCTCGGGATCGACCCCCTGTGGATGATGGCCTCCCAGAACGTGGCCGCCGGGCTGGCCTGCCTGGCCAGCCCGGCGCGCATCGAGCTCGCCTACCGCATGGCCGGCCCGCACCAGCGCCGGGACACCCCCGGGCCCGCCCTCACCCGCGGGGCCCTGGTCGCCAGGACGCTGCCGTTCGTGCTCGTGTGCCTGGTGCTGTGGGGCCTCGGCAACCTGCTCTGGCTGCCGACCGCCGGCTGAGCCCCGCCGCCGGCCACACCGGCAGCGACCGCCGGCGCCGCGCCCTCCTCGTCCCGCGCCGAAGGCGCGAGCCCGCACCGCGGACATCTTGGGACATCGGCCGCCCCGGTCGCCCACAATGGTCCCGTCGGCACCTGCCGGCCCGGAGGAAGGACGCACGATGACACCACCACGGGCCACCGGCCGGCCCGAGATCCGCCGGGACGGGACGTGGATCGTGTTCGTCCGCCACCTCGACGCCCCCGTCGAGCAGGCGTGGGCGGCCGTCACGGACCCCCGGCGCCTGGAGCGCTGGATCGGCACCTGGACCGGGGACCCGGCCTCCGGCAGCGTCGCCTTCCGGATGACCGCCGAGGAGGGCATGCCGGAGGAGGTGCACCACATCGAGGCCTGCGAGCCCCCGCGGCTGCTGCGCACGCGCGCCCGCGGCGAGGGCCTCGACGGGCAGGACCACGACTGGCGGCTGGAGATCCGGCTGGCCGAGGACGGTGGCGGGACGGCGCTGCACCTCGCCCAGTTCCTGCCGGAGGCGGCGTGGGCGCACAGCATCGGGCCCGGCTGGGACTACTACCTGGACCGGCTCGTGGCGGCCGAGACGGGCGGGGACGTCGCGGCCGTCGACTTCGGGCGCGACTACCACCCGGCCCTCGTGCCCGCCTACGAGCAGCGCTTCCCGCTCGCGCCCCGGCGACCGTGACGGTCCCCGGCGACGACGGGCCCGGCGGTGCACGCCGGTCGCTGTGCCTGTACACCCGCTCCGCCGACCCCTCCGGGATGGGGGCGCACCTGCTGGAGCTGGCCGGCGGACTGGCCGGCCGCATGGACGTCACGGTGCTGTGCCGCACCGGCGAGCGCGTGCGCTGGCTCTTCGAGGCGGCCTCCGCGTGCGGGGCGCGCGCGGTGGCGCTGCCGGGGCCGCACGATCCGGCCTATCCCGAGGTCCTGGGCGCGCACCTCGCCTCGCACCCGGTGGACGTCTTCCACTGCCACGCCGGGTGGAGGTGGGAGGACCCGCACGGCCTGCGCCTGGCCGCGGCCGCCGGCGTGCCGGCGGTGGTCATCACCCACCACCTGTCCTACCTGCTGCGCCATCCCGGCAAGGCCCAGCGGCTGGTGCGCAACACCTCCTGGGCCCACTGGCGGATCGCCGTGTCCGACACGCTCCGGGAGTCCTACCTCGCCCGCGGCGTCAGCCCGGAGCGCTTCGTCACGGTCCCCAACGGCATCGGCCCGCGCCGGCAGGCCCCCGGGAGGGCGGCCGCCAGGGCGGCGCTGCGGCTGCCCGCGCAGGTTCCGGTCGTGCTCTCGACCGGGCGGCTGACCGCGGTCAAGGACCATCGGTCCCTAATCGGGGCCGCCGCGCTGCTCGCACCGGAGCACCCGGACCTGCAGGTGGTGGTCCTGGGGGAGGGCGAGCTGCGGGCGGAGCTGGAGGGCCTCGTGGCCGCGCTGGGCCTGGGCGGCGTCGTGCACCTGCCGGGCCACCGGGCGGACGCGCGGGCGCTGCTGGACGCCGCGGACGTCTTCGTGCTGCCGTCGCGGGCCGAGGGCATGCCGCTGACCGTGCTCGAGGCGATGGAGGCCGGACTGCCGGTCGTCGCCACCCGGGGCACGGGCTCGGAGGAGGCCGTGGTCCACGGCCGGACGGGCCTGCTCGTGCCTCCCGGGGACCCCGGGGAGCTGGCCGCGGCGCTGGGGGCGCTGCTCGACGACGACTGCGTCCGCGGCCGGTACGGCACCGCCGGGCGCCGGCGGTATCTGGAGCGCTTCACCGTCGAGGCCATGCTGGCCGGCACGCTGGCCGTCTACGACGCGGCCCTGGCGCCGCGGGGCGCGGGGGCACGCGCCCCCGGCGGCTGAGCCGTTGCGCCCGAGGTGCGGCGGCGTGCCCGGCACGGAGGCCGCCGAGCACGTCCGTGCCGGGGCTCAGCCGGCGGTCACCAGCTCCTGGACCCAGTTCCGCAGCGCGGCGACGGTGCGGGGACCGAGGCCGTGGCCGCCGGGGTCGCGGCGGCCCAGGACCTCGGCGCCGGAGCCGGTGTGCAGGTAGGACCAGGTGCGCTCGAGCAGCTCGCGGGGGATGACCGTGTCCGCCTCGCCCTGGGTGACGAACACCGGGGTGCCGGCCAGCCGGGCGGGCTCCACGGGGATCCCCGCGTCGAAGGGCAGGGTGCCGTGGAGGATCGCCGCCCCGGCGAAGCGGGCGGGCTCGCTCAGCAGCAGGGCCCCGGCGAAGGCCGCGCCGCCGCTGAAGCCGATGAGGACCACCGGCCGGCCCGCCGGGGCCGCCCCGTCCAGCCAGGAGCGGAACCAGGCGGTGGTGGCGGCCAGGGACGCGGCCACGGGCCGGCCGATGCCGCGGTTGGCGAACCAGGCGAAGCCTGCGCCCTCGGGGATCGGGGCGCGCACGGCGGCGTAGGCGGGCCCGGTGGGCAGGTGGTCGGCCACGCCGAGGATCTCGCGCTCGTGCGAGCCGCGCCCGTGCAGCAGCACCACCAGGGGTGCGTCCGGGTCGGTGCTGCCGGCCGTGGCCACCACGGGGGCGGGGAGGGCGGCGGCGCTCATGCCCGCTCCGCCGGGGCGCTGTCCTGCACGAGGGTCCCGGCGGTGGGGGTGCCCGGCCAGCGGTGCAGCTCGGCCGCCAGGTCGAGGGCCTCGACCGGGGCCTCGTGCTCCCAGCGGCCCCAGTCCTGCCGGGGCAGCATCCACATGATCTCGAACTCGTGGCCGTCGGGGTCCGCGCCGTAGACGCTCTTGGTGGCGCCGTGGCTGGACTCCCCGGCGTAGGCCCCGGCCGTCAGGAGGAGCTCCCGGGCGGCGGCGAGCTCCTCGACGGTGTCGACCTGCCAGGCGAGGTGGTAGAGCCCGATGCCCCCGCGGGCACGGGCCGGGGCGTCGGGGCCGACCCCGAAGAGGCCGAGGTCGTGGTGGTTGCCCGAGCGCGGCAGGCGCAGGAACGCCGCGTGGGCACGGGGTTCGCGGGCGACGACGGTCATGCCGAAGACCTCGGTGTAGAAGTCCAGGGCGCGGTCGAGGTCGGCGACGAAGAGCACGGCGTGGTTGAGCCGGACCGGGTCGATGGGCATGGGTCCTCCGGAGGGTCGGGGTGGGCAGCGGGGCGCGGCCCCGCCGGGCGGACCGGACGGGTCCGTCCCGTCCGGCGCCGGCGGGTCGGGCAACGCGGGCGGAACCGGCGGACCAGGAGGTCCGCCCGGCGGCCGCGGCGAGGACGGCCCGGCCCGTGGAGCCGGTGCCGAGGAGGCTGGTGCGGACCGTGGACGTGCTCCGTGCTGCGGGGATCGTTTACTTGACGCTACAAGTAAAACCGTACCGGGAGGTGTTTGAAGCGTCAAGCATATTTCCAGCGGTGGGCCCCGGGCGAGCACGGCGGCCCAGGAGGTGCGGACGCTCGCACGCGGCGCCGCGCCGTCCCGGCGGGAGGGGACCTTTCCGGCCGGTCCGCGGCGCCTGTCCGGCGGGTGAACCGCGGGTGAACGGGTAATGTATCGGTACGCGGTTCCCACGGGCCCGAGAGCGGGTCGGCCGTCGAGGATGTCCGGTGCACGCACGCGCATCCGGAACGCGAGGTGTTGCCATGTCCGACCGAGTCCTGCCCGTGCTGCGGCGGGCCGGCGTCGTCGTCGGCCGCCTCGGGGTCCTCGTGCTGATCTGGGCGGGACTGGCCCTGCTCGTCGCCGCCGCCGGGATCCGGTACTTCTGGGGCGAGATCTCGGTGGGGCAGATGATGCTCAACCTCGTCTCCGTCGAGCTCGACGGCGGGGGCGGGCCCATCGTGTGGATGGGCATCCTGGGGGTCGGCGTCGTGCCCCTGCTCCTGACCGTCGGGATCGGGCTGTGGCTGCGCGCCCGGCGCCGCGGGCGGACCCGCCCCGGCGGGGACGGGCGTGCGCACGGCCGGCTCCGGATCGCCCGTGTCGTCCCCACCGCCCTGGTGGCCGCGGTGGTCCTCGGCGGCACCACCGCCTTCGCCACCACCGTGGGCGTGGGGGACTACCTCCGGGCCGGCAACTCCTCCTACCTCCTCGGCGACTACTACGTCGAGCCGGTCGTCACCGGCGACGCGGGGCGGCGCAACCTCGTGCTGATCTACCTCGAGTCCGGGGAGGCCACCCTCGCCGACGACGAGCTCTTCGAGAAGGACGCGTTCGTCCCGCTCGAGGAGGCCACCCGGGCCGAGGACGGCTGGCAGAGCGTGGAGGGCCTCCAGCAGTACAGCGGCGGGGGCTGGACCATGGCCGGCATCGCCTCCACCCAGTGCGGCGTGCCCCTGAAGGGCATCGGCTCCGCCGCGGGTAGCGGCGCCCTCAACTCGCTCGGCGGCAGCGTCGACACCTACCTGGGCGGGATCACCTGCCTGGGGGACGTCCTGGGGGAGCACGGCTACACCAACGTCTTCATGGGCGGGGCCAACGCCTCCTTCGCCGCGAAGGACGCGTTCCTGCGCACCCACGGCTACGACGAGGTCAAGGACCTCGCCGACTGGCGCGCCGCCGGTGAGCCGGAGAAGAACTTCCGCCCGGACTGGGGGCTCAGCGACGGCCGCCTCATGGCCCACGCCGAGGAGGAGGTCGACGCGCTGCACGCCGAGTCCCGGCGCACCGGCCGCCCGTTCAGCCTCACCGTGCTGACCCTCGACACCCACGAGCCGGTCCACGTCTACGACTACTGCGACGTGGACACGGACAGCGAGGTCACCTCCGTCTTCGAGTGCTCCATGGCCCAGGTCGCCGGGTTCGTGGAGCACCTGGAGCAGCAGGGCTACCTCGAGGACACCGCCGTGGTGATCATGGGCGACCACCTCAAGCACATGAGCGCCGGCGACGCCTTCCACGAGCAGCTCGACGACCACGAGGACCGGACCATCTTCAACCGGATCCGGGTCCCGGGCGAGGACGGCGCGCTGCGCCCGCGCGTGGACCAGCTGAGCATGTACCCCACGCTCCTGGAGGCCGCCGGCCTGAGCCTGCAGGACGGCGCGGCCGGGCTCGGCATCTCGGCCCGGTCCGGGCAGGTCCCGCCGGGCTCGGCCCAGGCCCTGGAGCCGGGCGCCTACGAGGAGCTCCTGGCCTCGCGCTCGCCGCTGTTCTACGCCCGGGCCTGGGCCGGCGAGGACGCCGCCGGGTAGCACCCCCGGCCGCCGCGCCCGCACGCGGTGGCCGGCGGGACGCCGCGCTCAGTCCGCGCGCCGGCCGCCGGGGCGGGGCGGGGCCACCTGCAGCGGCTGCAGCACGTGCTCGGGGTGGGCGACCAGCGGCCGGCCCAGCACCAGGGCGTTCGAGAGCCCGTGCGCCAGCCGGTGCTGCAGCGGGACGAACCCGGCCCCGCCGTAGAAGGCCAGCACCTGCTCGGCGCCCGGCCGCGGGGTCGCCGGTTCCGGGCGCAGCACGGCCCAGGTGCTGCCGGCGGCGCGGGCGGCGTCCAGGAACCGCTCCAGCAGGTCCGCCCCGATGCCGCGGCCGCGGTGGGCGCGGGCGACGACGAGGGTGTCGAGGTAGCTGCAGCGCCACTGCGGGTCCGGCTCCGGCTCCACCACGACGCTCTGCCACGTCGCGGAGGCGTGGTTGCCGTGGCACAGCCCGACGACCTCCCCGCCGACCGTGGCCACGGTGGTGGTCTCCAGCCACGCGGTGAAGCGCTCGCGGGTCAGCTCCCGCCCGGGCACGACCTGGGCGTGGAGCGCGACGGCGGCGGCGTGGTCGCTCGCCCGTGCGGGGCGGATCTCGTGGCCGGCGCTGCTCATGCCCTGATCGTAGCGGCGACGGCCGCGGCCCCGCCCCCGCGGTGCGGGGACGGGGCCGCGGCCGTGCCGGGACGGCTCAGCGGTAGTCGATGCGCACCCCGCGCCCCGAGGCCCAGCTGATCTGCCCGCCCTGGAAGTTCTGGACGGTGGTGGTCCCGGAGCGGTACTCCTCGGAGGTGGGGTAGCCCAGACGCCCGGCCGGGCCGCCGAGGTCGGCGTAGGCGACGCCGATCGCCCCGTAGGTGGCGCGGGTGCCGGCGCCGGGGGCCCAGTAGACGTTGCCGCGCTGGAAGCCCTGGACCACGCCGCCGTTGACGGAGGGGGTCTCGTCGGTGGCCGGGTAGCCGAGCTTGCCGGTGACCCCGCCCAGGGAGGTGAAGCGGGCGCCGACGGCGCCCAGCAGCGGGTGGGCGGCGGTGGCGGCGGACCAGACGATCTGCCCGCCCTGGAAGGGCTGGACCGCACCGCCGTGGCCGTCGGGCCCCTCGGCGGCCGTCGGGTAGCCGAGCTTGCCCGTGGTGGCCCCGGCGCGGTCGTAGGCGGCGTCGATCGCGTTGCGGACGGCGATCGAGCCGGTGCCCGCCGACCACACGATCCGGCCGCGCTGGAAGAGCTGGTAGGCCCCGCCCTTCCCGTCGGAGCGCTCGTCGGAGGTCGGGTAGCCCAGGGCGCCCTTCTCGGAGCCGGCGCGGGTGTAGGCGGAGTTGATGCCGTTGACCACGGCGTAGCCGCCGGTGGACGGGCCCCAGATCACCTTGCCGCGCTGGAAGAGCTGGTAGGCCCCGCCGATGCCGTTGGAGCGCTCCGGGGCGGTCGGGAAGCCGAGGGCGCCGGTGGCGCGGCCGGTGCGGTGGAAGGCGGAGCGCACGCCGCCGGCGACCATCTGCGTGCCCGAGGCCGAGGACCAGTACACGGTGCCCTTCTGGAACTCCTGGTACACCCCGGCGCCGTGCCGGACCTCGTGCGAGGTCGGGGTGCCGAGGGCGCTCCGGTGGTTGCGGTAGAAGGTGTCGATCGCGCCCTTGGTGGTGTAGGTCGGCGTGCTCGGCGTCGGGGTGGCCGGGGCGATCGTCGAGGCGGGGGTGATCCACAGGGCGTCGTGGGAGTTGAGCGTCTTGGCCCCGGAGAGCTGGGTGCGCGGGTCGCCGGAGTCGAGGATCTTCGCCTTGTACTGCTCGGCGCTCAGCGTCGGGTTCTTCTGCTTGAGCAGCGCCACGGTGCCGGCCACGTGCGGGGCGGCCATGGAGGTGCCGTAGTCGAACTTCGTCGACGGCGCCACGGGGCCGCGGGTGCCGGTGTTGGCGGAGGAGAGGATGTGGTGGCCGGGGGCGTAGATGTCCACGGCCCACCCGTGGTTGGAGTAGGGGGCCTTGTAGTGGTCCGAACCGGTGGCCCCGACGGTGATGACGTTGTAGCAGTTGCCCGGGGCCCAGTCGATCGCCGGCTGGTCCCAGTTGCCCGCGGCCACGACCACGGGGATGTTGCGGGACCAGGCGGTGTTGATGGCGCTCTGCAGCAGCGGCGGGCAGCCGCCGGGCATCGACAGGGACATGTTGATCACGTCGGCGCGCTTGCCGGGGGCGCGGGCGGCGCCGACGGTGTCCCCGGCCAGCCAGCGCACGGCGTCGGCCATGTCGGAGACGTAGCCGGTGCCGCAGGCGCCCAGGGCGCGGGCGTTGAGGATCGTGGCGTCGGGGGCGACGCCCACGGTGCCGTAGGTGTCGCGCCGGGCGGCGGCCGAGCCGGCCACGTGGGTGCCGTGCCAGATGGAGTTCGACGCCGGGGACCCGCTGTAGCACTGCCCCGCGGTGGACCAGGTGCCGGGGTCGCGGGCGTCGGCGTCGCGGCCGTTGCCGTCGTTGGACAGGGCGGTGGAGGAGACGAAGTCGTAGCCGCCGATGATCTTGGAGTCCAGGTCGGGGTGGGCGGCGATCCCGGTGTCGACGACGCCGATCGTGGCGCCCTTGCCGGTGGCGGTGTCCCAGGCCTCGAAGGCCCGCAGGTTCGTCAGCGCCCACAGGGACGGCACCCCCGGGTCGTAGGCGGCGGCCGCGGTGGTCGCCAGCCGGTCCTCCTCCTCGTCGTCCATCCCGGGGATCTCGGCGACGGCGACCATGCGGTCGGGCTCGGCCCAGGCCACGGCCGGGTCCTCGGCGAGCTCGGCGGCGAGCTTCTCGACGTCGGCCACGGGGGCGTCGTCGGCGAGCTCGAGGACCTCGGCGCCGTCGGTGGTGGTGCGCACCGGCGTGGTCCGCTCGGCCTCGCCGAGACCGCTCTCGGCGGCGGCCTCGTCGAGCAGCCGCTCCTTGGCGGCGTCGTCGACGGGGGTCTCGTACTTCACGACGATGCGGTCGGTGGCCTCGGGCAGGTCGGTGGTGCGGGCCGAGCCGGCGCCGGAGGAGGCGGCCGCGGCGGCCGCGGCCCCGGGGGAGGTCTCGGTGGCGAGCGCGGGTGGTGTGGTGGTCAGCAGGACGGTGGCCGCGGTGAGCGCGGACAGGAAGGCGGTAGGACGCACGGATCAGGCTCCTGGCAAGGGGGGAGGGGGGAGCCGTGGAACGCCCAGGTGTCCCACGGCCGGCGGAACGAGCACAGGTGCGCGGTGCGCCGGGGGGCGACCGCACCAGGGGGAAGGAGCCCGCTGTCCACGCCGGACAATAGCATTCGCAAATAGTGGGGCGGCAAGGCGGCACGCCGACTGTTACGCCGTGGTACGGACGAGGGCCCGTCCGTGCGGGCCGGGGAGGGGCGCGGGGTGGGCCCGGTCAGGACAGGCGCACGCGGGTGCCGGCGCCGGGGGTCCAGGTGATCGTGCCGCCCTCGAAGGCCTGGACGGTGCCGCCGGCGGCGCGCTGCTCGCCGGACACGGGCCGGCCCAGGACGCCGTGCTCGCCGCCGAGCCGGGCGTGGCGGGCGGCGATCGCCCCCTGCACGGGATGGGCCCCGGTGGCCGCGGACCACAGGATCCTGCCGTGCTCGAAGCGCTGGGCGACCCCGCCGGCGCCGTCGGGCCGCTCGCCGGTGCGGGGGTAGCCGAGCGCGCCGTGCTCGTCGCCGAGCTCCGCGTAGCGGGCGGCGACCGCCCCGCGCAGGACCTGGGCGCCGGTCGCGGGCGACCAGAGGAGCTTGCCGCGCTGGAAGACCTGGTAGGCCCCGCCGAGGCCGTTGGGGCGCTCGGCGCCCACGGGATAGCCCAGGACCCCGGCCTGGTGGCCGGTGCGGGCCCAGGCGGCCCCGATCGCCCCGCGCAGGATCCGGGCGCCGGTCGGGGGCGACCACACGATCCGCCCGTGCTGGAAGGACTGGACGACCCCGCCGGTCCCGTCGGCACGCTCCTCGGTGGTCGGGAAGCCGAGGGCGGCAGGGTCGCCGGCCGCGCCCCTGTGGGCGGCGCGGACGGCGCCGCGGGTCGTGCGCGCCCCCGTGGCCGGGGACCAGTGGACGGTGCCGCGCTCGAACTCCTGGCGTGCGCCGCCGGGCACGGGGACCTCCTCGCCCAGCGGCTGGCCCAGGGCGGGGCGCGCCGAGAGCCAGTAGCGCCCGATCGCGCCGGCCACGGGGAAGTCGGGCTCCGCGGCCGGGGCCAGCCCGAGGGCGGCGGAGGCGTCGGCGACCGGCACGGCCCCGGCGGCGGTGGCCCTCAGCCGGGCCTCGAGCTGGGCCGGGGTCGCGGCCGGGTCCTGCTGCTCGAGCAGCGCCACGAGGCCCGCCACGTGCGGGGCGGCCTGGGAGGTGCCGGAGAGCTCGCCGTAGGAATCGCCGGCCGGGCCGGTCCGGCCGGCGTCGAGCGTGGAGCGGATCGCCGTGCCGGGGGCCCAGACGTCCACCGTGGGCCCGTGGTTGCTGAACCAGGCCGGCTCGTGCCGCTGGTCGACCGCGCCCACGGCGATCACGCCCCGGCAGTTCGCCGGCATGGAGGCGGAGGCGTCCAGGCCGTCGTTGCCCGCGGCGACCACCACGGGCACGCCGCGGCCCACGGCCGCGTCCACGGCCGACTGCAGCACCGGGTCACAGGTGCTCAGCGCCCCCAGGGAGATGCTGATGACGTCGGCCGCCCGCGGCGGGGCCGGGGCGCCGGTCACAGGCTCCCCGGCCAGCCAGCGGATGGCGTCGGCGACGTCGGAGGTGTAGCCGAGGTCGCAGGCCCCGATCGCCCGGGCGACCAGCAGCCGCGCGTCGGGGGCGACCCCCGCGACGCCCCGGCCGTTGCCGGTCACGGCCGCCGCGACCCCGGCCACGTGGGTGCCGTGCCAGCTCGAGCGCGCGGCCGCGTTGCCGGCCCCGGTGGCCGGGTCGACCCAGCACTGACCGGCGGCGGCGTGGCTGCCCGGGTCCGCCCAGCGGCCGTCGCGGGGGTCGCCGTCGTTGGCCAGCGACAGCGAGGAGACGAAGTCGTAGCCGCCGATCGCCTTCGGGCTCACGTCGCTGTGGGCGGCCAGCCCCGAGTCCACCACGCCGATGACCGTCCCGGCGCCGGTCGAGGCGTCCCAGGCCTGCGGCAGCCCCAGGGCCCCGGCGGCCCACTGGGCGCCCGGGTCGAGGTCGTCGGGCCGCCACTGGCCGGCGAGCAGCCGGTCCGGGGCGGCGCTCTCGACCGCCGGTGAGCCGGTGAGCTCGGCGGCCAGCTCCGCGAGCTCGCCGACCGGCGCCGCCTCCGGCAGCTCGAGGACCTGCCCCCGCGCCGCGTCCCCGGCCACGACCGCGGCCGAGGCGGCCCCGGCGAGCCCCGTCGCGGCCGCGGCCTCGCCCAGCGCCCGGCGCCGCTCGGCGGCGGAGGCCTCCGGGGCGAACCGCACCACCAGGCGGTCGGTGACCTGCGGCGCGGCGCTCGCCGGCCGCGGCGCCGCCGACCCGGCGGTCGGCGTGGACCCGGCGGAGGACGTGGACCCGGCGGGCGCGGCGGGGTCCGTGGCGGCGGCCGGGGCCGCGGGGGCGAGCAGCAGGGACAGGCAGGTCAGCAGCGGGAGCAGGCGGTGGGTGCGCACGGGCGGTCTTCCTTCGAGTCATGGGCCTCGCCCCGGGACCGGCGCCGGTGGCAGCGGCGGGCGCACCCCCTGTGCGCCGCCGGACTGCGATCATGCACGATCATCGGCTTCGGGGTGCCATCGGCGCGGTGCCCGCCGGTCGTGCGGGGTCCCGGCGACGGGCCCACCTGCGGCGACGTCCGCGGGCCCGGGGCCGGGCCGGGCGGCCGCGTCCCGCCGTCGTCCCGGGGGCGGGGGACACCGGCCCGGTCGCGGGCACGGGCGTCCGCTCCGCGGCGCGGGTGGTGCGGGTCAGCCCGCCCGCCTCGCGCGGTCCACGGGCGGTCCGGACCGGCGCAGGCGCACGAGGGTCGGGACCGCCGGCACCGCGAGCCCGGTCAGCAGCGTCAGCCCGAACAGGCCCAGGGCCCAGACGGTGAGCAGCAGCGGGGCGGCGGCGGGCAGGCTGAGGACCGCCAGGACGACGGCGGCCGTCCGCCGGGCCTCGGTCACGGCCTCGCGGCGCAGCACGGGCAGGACCACGACCAGCTGGACGACGATCAGCGCCGGGTAGCCCAGCAGCGGCAGGGCGAGGATCAGGGCTTCGAGGGCGAGGACGCTGGCGTCGGCCACGGGTCCTCCGTTCGGTGCGGCGGGGGCGCCGGCGGGCGCCGCGAACAGGTGTTCTTCTCCGTGAACCTACCCGTGGGTCCCCGCTCCGGGGGCGCAGTGGCGAGCGCGTCCGGCGGACGGCCGTGCGCGCTGCGGCGCCGTGCCGGGCCGGGGGCTCAGCCCGTCCAGGCGGGCCACAGGCTGCGCTCGAGCCGGACCTCGAGGCGCGCGACCGTGTAGCCGTCGGGCCAGACGTGGCCGTCGAGGATGCGCGAGAGGGTGGTGTGGTCGACCCCGGTCGCCGCGGCGGCCTCGCGCAGCGTGGCGCCGGCCAGGGCCCGCCGGAGGTTGAGCACGAACAGCCGTGCCCGCTCGGAGACGGGGTCACGGCAGATCTCCTGCGGCCACGAGGAGGTCGCCGCCCGCGGTTCCGGTCTCGCCCTGCTGGTCATGGCGGGCAGTGTAGGGATGCAGGCTGAGCATGTGCTTGGTCCCGGTCCCCGTGCGGGACCGGCAGGCGCCCCGGCCCGCTCCGGGGCGGCGCTCAGGCGGTGGCCTGCTCGTCCCCGGCCGCCCACCGTGCCGCGGCAGCGGCGTTGAGCTCCTGGACCTGGCGCTCGACCAGGCGCACGGGGCGGGCCCCGCGGGAGACGAGGCGGTAGCCGGCGATCCCGGACAGCGTGCGGGTCGGGCCCTCGGCCATGACGGCCTCCACGGTCAGCGGCAGCACCTGGGTGCCCGGCCGGGCCGCGGCGCCCAGGGCGTCGCGCAGCTCGCGGGCGGCGGCCGCCGTGGGCACGACGGTGGTGGAGACCACGCCCGCGCGCGGGCGCCCGTCGGGGGCCGGGAGCATGGGGACGACGACGAACGCCGGTGCGGCCTGCGGTGATGTCACGGGCGCACACGATAGACGCTCGGGCGGCGGGCCGGAAGTCCCCGTCCGTTCAACGCATTCCCGTGCGCGGGCGGGCCGCGGCCCGGTCGTGCTCAGCCGGCCTCGGGGGTCTCCACGGCGATCACCTCGCCCGGGGCCGCGGGCGGGCCGCCGGTGAGCCCGCCGAGGACCTGCGTGGTCGCGGCCACGGCGGTGCGCGCCGTCGCGGAGGCGGTGGAGGGGGAGACGGTCACGACCCCGGCGAGCAGCACGAGCACGCCCAGGGCGGTGTAGGACCGGCGGCGGTGCCCGGCGACGATCAGCAGCCCGGCGGCGGCGAGGATGCTCCCGGCCACGGCCAGCAGCACGGGAGCCAGCTGCTCGGGGGTCACCGGGCACCGCCGGGGCGGGCGGGAGTGCGGGGGAGCGCGGCGTGCACGAGGACCTCCGGGGGGAAGAAGCGAAGCATGCGGTGCGGCGGCGGGGGGAGCCGCCTGCACTCATTATGGCCGGGCGGCGGGGCGCCGGCGGTGCGGCGCGCGCCGTGCCGCACCGGGAGCGCGCCGCGCAGCCGTGCCACCGGGGCGCCGCGGTGTCCTGGCGGGCGGGGGAGGAGCCCGCAGTGCGGCCCGGGGGCCGGCCGGGGCGGGCACCGCCGGCGCGGGCGCCCCGGGCAGGAGCCCCGGCGGGTGCGGTGCCCGGGGTCCCGGTCAGGCCCGGAGCCCGGGCACCGACCACGCCCCGGGGCGGGCCGGGTGGTCGGTGTGCTCGAGCAGCTCGAGGTCGCGCGCCGGCAGCAGCGCGCCCGGGGCGTGGCCGTCGGCCTCGCAGCGCACGAGGACGACCAGCCCGAGCGCGGCGGGCTCGTAGACGGCGGCCAGCACCGTCTCCCCGGCCCGCAGGGCCAGTCCGGGCCGGTCGCAGCGCAGCCGGTAGCGGGCCAGCGGGGTCGACGGGACGGCCGGCTGCGCGCGCGGGGCATGGTCCGCGTCGCGGCCCGGCGGGCGGCCGGACTCCGTGGTCGCAGAACGGGGCGCGGCGGGGCGGGGAGCGGGCGGAGGGGCGGGGGAGACGGGGGCGTCCACGGTGTGGGGCGCGTCACAGTGCCGGGGCATGGCCCGAGCCTGACAGCCGTTCCTGGACGCCGCCCGGATCCGGGCTGGGCGTTCGGCTCCTCAGCGGGAGGTCGAGGTGATCTCCCCGCCGAGGTCCTCCCGGATCTCCTCGAGGCGGGCCCGGTCCTGGGAGGCGGCGACCCAGTTGCCCTGGACCAGGTAGTGGATGCCGTCGATCCCCTCCAGCCCCTCGATCATCTGCTGCTCCATCCGCTCGCTGTCGGCCACCCCGAGCAGCAGGTCCTGGTCGCAGGCCAGCACGGTGCTGTCCGTGCCGCCGCCGGTGTCGCGCACGACCTGCTCGCCGGGACAGCGCGCCCCGGCCTCGACGACGGCCCGGCGCAGCGCCCCGGCGTCGTCGAAGCGCACGCCCCCGGCGGGGATCATGCTCTCGACCGCCAGGGTGGACGGACCGCAGCCGGTCAGGGCCAGGGCGGCGAGGCTCAGCAGGGCGGTGGTGGTCGTGCGGCGCATGGGCGCTCCTGTCGTTCGGGGAGGAGGGGGTGCACGGCCCGGGGGCGGTCCCCGTCCCCGGGCGCCGCACGGACCCGGGCAGGGGGGCGGGACGCCCCGGGTCAGGCGCCGCCGGGACCGCAGTCCGGCTCCCGGCCGGGCGGGTCCTGGCGGCGGGTGCGCCGGGTGCGCACCCAGACGGTCAGGACCGCCCCGACCACGGCGAGGGCGACGAGCACGAGCAGGGCCACGGCGGCCGGGGAACCCGGCTCCACGGGCTGCGCGGCGGTCAGGACGGCGGTGGGGCTCATGCACGGCAACCTAGCAGCGGGCGCCACCCCGGCACGAGTCCCGGGCGGCCCCGGGAGCGCGTCCCCGGGCGCGGACGACGGCGTCCCGGCACGCCTGCGCCGGGACGGGCGCGCGGGCGCATAGGATCCGTGCCGATGAGCTCCGCGACCCCCCGTTCCCGCACCGCCGACGCCGAGACCGCCCTGCACGCCGCCGAGCAGGCCCTGCGCCGGGCCCGGCGCACCTACGCGCGCCGGCTGCTGGGCCTGGTCGCCGACGCCCTGGCCGAGCGCCACCCCGAGGCCGTGCGCCTGGACGTGCGCACGGTCGTGGACGGGCGCGAGCACCTCGCCGACGCGCTGCACGACGCCCGCGGCGAGTACGTGTGGGGCGACCCCGGCCGCGTCGTCGTCGTGCGCGAGACCGCCGACGACGCCCTCGGGGGCCCCGTGACCGTCGCCGTCCACGACGCCCGCGACCTGGTGCTGCGGGCGCTCGAGGTCCACGACGGGCCGCTGGAGGAGCTGCTGCGCCACGACCCCGCCGACGGGACCCACTGGATGCCGTTGCGCCGCGGCTGAGCCCGCCCCCGGCGGCCCGGGCCGGGCACGGGGCCCGGTGCGGGCCGCGATGTGGGCCGAAGGGCTCACGCGCCCGGCCCCCGCGACGGGACCATACTGGCCCATGGACACCGCCGCCCACCTCGGCACCGCGCTCGCCGGCGGGGCGCCCGCCCACGCCGCCGCGCTCCTGCACCTGCTCCTCCCGGCGCTGCTGACCGTGCTGGGGCTCCTGGCGGCGGCGACCGCCGGCCTGGTGCTGCGGGCGCTGCTGCGCCGGGCCCGGCCCGGCGCGGCGCCGGGCGCACCGGTGCTCGAGCTGGGGCTGGTGGTCGCCGCGGCCGAGGACGAGCTCGACGCCGACCCCTGGCCGCTGTACTGCCCGCCGCCCGTACGCCCCCGGCACCGGCCCGCGTAGGATGCTCCGGGCGGATCCCACCGGTCGGTGGCCCGCCCCCGCCGCCCCGGAGGAAGGAGCCCCTCATGACCGCGTCCGCTGCAGGCCGCCCCCACCCGGTGCGCTGATGGCCAAGCTCTACTTCCGCCACGGGGCGATGAACTCGGGCAAGTCCACGGTCCTCATCCAGGCCGCCCACAACTACGAGGAGCGCGACCAGCGGGTGCTCGTGGCCAAGCCCGCCGTCGACGCGAAGGGCGCGGGAACCGTCGTCTCCCGGCTCGGGGAGTCCCGGCCGGTGGACCTGCTGCTGGCCCCGCAGGACCCGGTCCGCGCCCGGTTCCGGGACGCGGCCCGGGCCCGGGGCCCGGTGCACTGCCTGCTCGTGGACGAGGCCCAGTTCCTGGCCCCGGCCCAGGTCGACGACCTGCTGCGCATCGCGGTGCTCGACGACGTCCCCGTGCTCGCCTACGGGCTGCGCACCGACTTCCGGACCCGGCCGTTCCCGGGCGCGGCCCGGCTGCTGGCCGTGGCGCACACGGTGGAGGAGCTGCGCACGATCTGCCGGTGCGGGTCCAAGGCGATGTTCAACGCGCGCACGGCCGGGGGCGAGTTCGTCTTCGAGGGCGAGCAGGTGGCCATCGACGGGGTCGACGCCGGCTACGAGTCGCTGTGCGCCCGCTGCTACCTCGAGCGCTCCGGCGGGCGGCTGGGCGAGGACGCGGTGCCCGCGTCCCCGGCCGGCTGAGCCCGCCGGGCCCCGCGCAGCGCGGCCAGTGCCGACCAGGCCGCGCCCGCGGCCAGCAGCGCCGAGGCCAGATGCGCCGTCCACGGGGTGCGCGCGGCGGTCTCCGCCCCGGCCCACGGGTCGCCGGGGACGTAGAGGACCGTGCCGGGCGGCACGGGCGCACGCCCGGGGATGAAGACGGGCTCGCCGGCGGCCGGCGCCGCGAGGACGGGCGCGGAGTGCTGCGGGGACGTCCGCCCGGCCGCGGGGGCGGGTTCCTGCCCGGTGGGCGGGGCGGGGGTCGCCGTGGCCCGGGCGGTCGCGGCGTCCTCCGGGTTCTCCCGCCGCTGCTCCGGCGCGCCGGCGACCGCGGGCGGTGGGCTCGCGTCCCGGTCCCCGGTGCCGGCCGCGGGCTGCGGGTCGGCGGCGACGCGGTCCCGGGGCTCGGCGGGGGCCTGCGGGTGCTCGGGGGCGGCGGTGGACCCGTCCCCGGGGACCGGCTCGTCCTCCGGCAGCGGCTCCGGGACGGGCGCGGGGTCCTCGTCCGTCTCCGGGGAGGGGGCGGGCTCCGGGGCGGGGGCCTCGCCCGTCGGGGCAGTCGCGGGGCCGGCGGTCTCGGCGGCCGGGGCGGGGGACGGGGCGAGCAGGAGCAGGCCGGCCAGCGCCAGGGCGGCGGCGGGAGGCGGGGCGGTCAGCGGGCGAGCGGGCATGGCGGACTTTCTGCGCGACGCGGGGGGAGAGTCGGAGAAGACGGGGGCGGCCGCACCGGCGGCCACCGACGATCCTACGCAGGGCCGCGCCCGTCCGGGCGCGGCCGGGACGCCGACCTGCCCGGATGACCTCGTGTGACCTGACCGGCCGGGGCCCGTCCCGAGGACGCCTCTCCGGGCCCGGGTGCGGGGCGCGGGCCACGGCCGGTCCCGGGATGGGCGAGGATGGACGGCGGGCCGGTGCCCGGCCCGCCGGCCGGACCGGGCACCGGCCCGCCCGCCTCCCGGAAGGTCCCCGCATGCCCGACGTCCCGCCCCCCGCTCCGCGCCCCCGGCGCCCGGTCCCGCGCGCCGGGCTGCTGCTGGTGTGCATCGGCCTGGTCGCCCTCGTGCTGCGCACCCCCATCGTCGCCGTGGCGCCGGTGCTGGGGCAGCTGCGGGACGAGCTCGGGATCACGGCCGCGCAGGCCGGGCTCCTGACGACCGTCCCCGTGCTGTGCTTCGCCGTGGCCTCCCCGCTGGCCTCCGTGGCGATCCGGCGCCTGGGCGTGGAGTTCGCGATCACCGCCACGCTCGTGGGCGTGCTCGCCGGCGTGCTCGTGCGCTCCGCGGGCGGGGTGGGGGCGGCGATGGCCGGGACCGTGGTGATCGGCCTGGCGATCACCGTCGGCAACATCGCCGTGCCCCTGCTCATCCGCCGCGACTTCCCGCCGCACCGGCACAGCGCGGCCACCGGGCTCTACACCGCGGCGCTGAACATCGGCTCGACGCTCGCGGCCCTGCTCACCGCGCCGCTGGCCGAGGCCGCCGGGTGGCGGCTCGCCCTGGCGGCCTCGGCCTCGGCCGTGCTCGCCGGGGTCGTGGTGTGGTGGCTGACCGCCGGGCGCCGGGCCGTCGTGCCGGGGGCCGTGTCCCGGCCGGCGCCGGCGGGACGGGCACCGGCCGGCGGGCGGTGGGCCGCGGCGGGGCTCGCGGCGGGCTTCTCCGGGCAGGCCTTCGCCTACTACGGGGTCACGGCGTGGCTGCCCTCGCTGCTGGGCGACACCGTGGGGATGACGGTGGTCGGGGCCGGGGCGGCGTCGTCGTTCTTCCAGGTCTTCGCGATCGCCGGCGGGCTCGGGGTGCCCCTGGCCGCCCGCCGGTTCAGCACGGCCCGGGTGGCGGCCGCGATCGGGGTGCTGTGGCTGAGCCTGCCGGTCGGGCTGCTGCTGGCCCCGGCCCAGTGGTGGGCCTGGACGGCCCTGGGCGGGGTCGCCCAGGGCGGGGGGATCACCGTGATCTTCGTGGCGATCATGCAGCTGGCCCGGGACAACGCCTCGGCCGGGCGCATCTCCGCGGTCGTCCAGAGCGTCGGCTACGGCTTCGGGGCGCTGGCCCCGACCGTGGTGGGTGCCGTCCAGGCCCGCACCGGGTCCTGGACGGCGGCGCTGCTCGTCGTGCTGGCGGCCACGGCCGCCTACCTGCTGGGCACGACCCTGTCGGTGCGCGCGATCGCCCGCCGCGGGCGGGTCCGCTGAGCCGCAGGGCCCCGGCCGCGGGTGCGGCCGGGGCCCTGCGGGCGGGGACGGGCTCAGCGGCGCACGACGGTGGTGCCGCCGCCGGCGCGCCACTCGATGCGCCCGCCGGTGAACTGCTGGGCGACCCCGCCGGCCGTGGCGTACTCGTCGGTGGTGGGGTAGCCCAGGCCGCGCTCGGCGCCCAGGCCGGCCCAGGCCCGGCCGATCGCCCCGAACTCCTTCACGGCGCGGGCCCCGGTGCCGGCGGACCACAGGATGCGGGTGCGCCGGCCGGCCGCGTCGAAGACCTGGGAGGCCCCGCCGGCCGCGCGCTGCTCGTCGCCGGCCGGGACGCCGAAGGCCTCCGCGTAGCCGCCGTGGCCGAAGCGCTGGCCGATGGCCCCGCCGTAGTCCACCACGCGGGCCCCGGTGCTGCCCGACCAGTAGATCGCCTTGTCGCGGCCGTCGGTGCCCGTGAAGCGCTGGTAGACGGACCCGTGCGCGGAGACGTGCTCGGCACTGACCGGGCGCGCCCAGGAGGTTCCGCCCAGCGCCCGCCACCGGGCGCCGATGGCCCCGGCCACCGGCCACCCGTCCACGGCGTCCTCGGTGCTCGGCGCCACGGTGCCCGGGGCCGTGCCGCGGTAGAGGCGGTCGAGGTCGTCGCCCACGAGGTCGGGCAGGTCGTAGTTGGTGTGGTGCAGCCCGGGCAGCACGACCCGGTCGGCCAGGGCGAAGCCGGCGGCCCGGTAGGCCGCGGCGCCCTTGCCGGCGGCCTCGAACGCCGACCAGTTCGCCGGCTGGGTGGCCCCGTAGCCGTCCTCGGATCCGACGTACCACGTGGGGTCGGTGGTCCTCAGGGCGGCGTCGGGGGCCGACTCGAGCCCGCCCCGGTAGACGCCGCCGCCGCCGATGAGGGTCGCCCCGCCGCCGCGGATCCAGCCGGCCCGGTCCGAGAGCGCCTCGGTGGCGATGAACTCGGCCCCGCCGGAGTAGCCGGCCAGGTGCACCCGGGTCGCGTCGGCGCGCTGGTCGGCCATGACCTCGGCGGCGAGTGCGCGGAACCAGTCGCCGACGGCCTCGCTGTTGGCGGTCCACGACCGGTTCGCCGGCGCCACGGGCACCACGAGCACCATGTTGCGCGCCGCCGCGCGGGCGGCCATGGTGCGCAGCATCGTGGTGGTGGGGCGCTGGGCGTAGTACTGGCCGTCGCCGTCGAAGTAGAAGACGACGCCGACGGCCTTCGAGCGGTCGACCCCGGCGTCGTAGACGTGGTACGAGGAGGTGATCCCGGCGGCGGAGAAGGAGGTGTTGGCCGAGTCGGCGGCGGCCGGGGCGGTGGTGCCCACGGCCAGGGTGGCGGCCAGCGCACCGGCGACCAGGGCGGAGCGCAGGGCGCGCGAGGGCAGGGCGGAGGACAGCAGTGTCATGGGGACCTCTGGGGGGAAAGAGGGCAGGGGGGACGTCCGCCGGACAGCCCGTCCGGCGACGCGCCCACTGTATTGCATTAGCAAACTCCGGCGCCGGATGTGACGGCCCCGTGACCTGCGGCGTGTTCCGCCGCCGTCCCGGGGCCCGTGCACCGGCGCCCGCGGGCTCCTAGGCTGGGGGCACCGGCCGCCGGAGGGAGGAGACGCCGTGGGGAACGCGCAGCACGGGGAGGACCCGCCCGCGCCGGCCGGGGGCCGCGGGCGGGCGCAGCTGCCCGGGCTGCTCGGGCTGCACGGGCGCAAGCAGGCCGGCAAGGACACCGCGGGGGCACGGCTGGTCGCCGCCCACGGCTACACGCGGGTCGCCTTCGCCGACCCCCTGCGCCTGTTCCTCGAGCGCCTGGACCCCCTCGTGGGCTGCCGCGACGGCGCCGGGCTGCGCCTGTCCGAGGTGCTCGCCGCCGCGCAGGGGCGGTGGGACCGGCTCAAGGACGAGGCCCACGACCCCGTGCACCGGGAGATCCGGGTGCTGCTCCAGCGCCTGGGCAGCGAGGCCGGCAAGACGGTCCTCGGCGAGACCGTCTGGGCCGACACGGGCCTGGCCGCCGCCCGCCGCGCCGGCGGGCCCGTGGTCTTCACCGACGTCCGCTTCGACGTCGAGGCCGAGGCCATCGTGGCCGCCGGCGGCCGGGTGGTGCACATCGTGCGCCCCGGCGCCGGGGGACCGGCCGACCCTCACCCCTCGGAGGCCGGGATCGACCCTCGGTGGATCGCGGCCACCGTGGTCAACGACGGCACCGTTGAGCAGCTGCACGCGCGCATCGACGCCCTCGTCGCCGGGGGCTGAGCCCGCCGCCCCGGAATATCCCGCCCGCGTCCCTGGTTGCGGCGGACACGAACGGGCCCGCCCGGTCCCACCGCCGGACGGGCCCCGCCGCGGCGACCGCCGCGGCGGTCCCGACCTCCCCGTAAGGAGCACCCCCGTGGCACGCGTGCTGATGATCGTCTCCGCCGCCGACTCCCTGACCATGCGCGACGGCACCGAGCACCCGACCGGCTTCTGGGCCGAGGAGCTCGTTATCGCCCACCGCGTCCTGCGCGAGGCCGGCCACGACGTCGACGTCGCCACCCCCGGCGGGCGGCGCCCGACCGTCGACCGCGTCTCCCTCGAGCCCGACGCGGCCGGGGGAGCGGAGCGCGCCCAGCAGTTCCGGGACTACCTCGCCGGGATCGACGCCGAGCTCTCCGCGCCGCTGGTGCTCTCCGAGCTCGACGCCGCCGACTACGACGCCCTCGTGCTCCCCGGCGGCCACGGCCCCATGGCCGACCTCGCCCACGACCCCTCCCTCGGCCGGCTGCTCGCCGCCGCCGACCGCGCCGGCACCCTCATCGCCCCCTTCTGCCACGGCCCCGCGGGCCTGCTGGCCGCCCAGGACGACGGCGCCTTCCTCTTCGCCACCCGCCGGATGACCGTGTTCAGCAACGAGGAGGAGCTCGGCGGCGGCACCGGGGAGAACACCCCCTGGTTCGTCGAGACCGTCCTGCGCGAGAAGGGCGCCGTGGTCGAGATCGGCCCCGCCTGGACCCCGCACGTGATCCGCGACGCCAACCTCGTCACCGGCCAGAACCCCCAGTCCAGCCAGGCCGTGGCCGAGGTCGTCGCCGAGGCCCTCGCCGAGTAGCCCCGCCGCCCGCCCGCCCGGCCCCCGCCGGGCGGGCGGGTAGGCTCGGCCCCACGCACCGGAGCCGACCACGAGGAGCACCATGTTCACCCGAGCAGTCGCCGACGGCGTCCACCGCCTCACCCGCGCCCACGTCAACTGCTACCTGGTCGAGGACGACGACGGCCTGACGCTGGTCGACGCCGGACTGCCCAGCATGTGGCCCCTGCTCCAGGACGCCCTGGACGAGCTCGGCCGCACCCCCGCCGACGTGAAGGCCCTGCTGCTCACCCACGCCCACTTCGACCACGTCGGCTTCGCCCGCCGCGCCGAGGACGAGTGGGACCTGCCCGTCCACGGCCACCCCGCCGACGCCCGCCTGGCCGCCCACCCCTACCGCTACCGGCCCGAGCGCAACCGCTTCCTCTACCCCCTGACCCACCCGCGGTCCCTGCCCCTGCTCGCCCGCATGGCCGGCGCCGGGGCCCTCACCGTCAGGGGCGTGCGCCGGCTGCGGCCCCTCGGCACCGGCGGGCCGGTGCCCGTGCCCGGAGGCCCCGTCGTCGTGCACACTCCCGGCCACACCGACGGCCACGTCGTCCTCGACCTGCCCGGGCGCTCCACCGTGCTCAGCGGCGACGCCCTCGTCACCCTCGCCCCCTACACCGGCCGCCGCGGCCCCCAGATCGTCGCCTCGGCCGCCACCAAGGACACCGCCACCGCGCTCGCCTCCCTCGACGCCGTGGCCGCCACCGGCGCCGGGACCGTGCTGCCCGGCCACGGCGAGCGCTGGACCCAGGGGGCCGAGGCGGCCGCCCGCCACGCCCGGGCCGTCGGCGCGCACTGAGCCGGCGGTCCTCCGGCCGCTGCCGGTCCGCCGCCGGGCGCACCGGGGGTGCGCACCCCGGCCTGCGGCGCCGCGGCCGGGCCCGGGCGCGGGGTAGACCCGGGGAGGGACCGGGCACCCGGCCCCGTCGCCCCGCCGCCGGAGGAGCCGCCCCGTGGACCAGCCCGTCACCGCGCCGGCGGACCCCGGCCGCCCGGCCCCGCCCCGCACCGCCGCTGTCCGTCGACCGGACCCGGCGGCGCCCGGGATGCTGCGCGGGGTGCGGTACGTGCTGCCCCTGCGGTGGTCGCAGGACGCGGGGCTGGCGGAGCTGGCCGCCTACCTGGAGCAGGTCGTGCAGTGGCTGCCGGTCACGGTGGTCGACGGCTCCGCCCCGGAGCGGCGGGCCGCCCACCGCCGGGCGTTCCCGGCGGCGGTCGAGCACGTGGTGCCCGACCCGTGGCCGGGGCGCAACGGGAAGGTCGCCGGGGTGATGACCGGGGTCCGCCGGGCGCGCGAGGAGCGGATCGTGCTCGCCGACGACGACGTGCGCCACACCCGGGCGAGCCTGGAGCGGATCGCGGCCCTGCTGGAGGAGGCGGAGGTCGTGCGACCGCAGAACTACTACCTCGAGCTGCCCTGGCAGGCCCGCTGGGACACCGGGCGCACGCTGCTCGCCCGCGCCCTCGGCGGGGACCACCCGGGCACCCTGGGGGTGCGCCGCTCGGTGCTGCTGGGCGCCGGGGGCTACGACGGCGACGTCCTGTTCGAGAACCTCGAGCTGATCCGCACCGTGCGCGCCGCCGGCGGGCGGGAGCGGGTGGCCCTGGACGTGCTGGTGGGCCGGGTCCCCCCGGACGTGGCCCACTTCCGCGGCCAGCGGGTGCGCCAGGCCTACGACGACCTCGCCCAGCCGGTCCGGCTGCTCGCGGAGCTGTCCCTGCTGCCCGTGCTGTGCTGGGCGGCGCGGCGGCCGGTGCGCCTGGCGGCGGGGGCGGGGACCGTGTGCGCCCTGGCCGAGGCCGGCCGGCGGCGGGCCGGGGGACGGGCCGTCTATCCGGCCACGTCCGCGGCGTGGGCGCCGCTGTGGGTGCTGGAGCGCTCCGTGTGCGTGTGGGCGGCCGTGCTCGCCCGCTGCCGCGGCGGGGTGCCCTACGCCGGTGCCCGCCTGCGCACCGCCGGGCACTCCACGGCCCGGCTGCGGCGGCGGCTGCGGGCGGGCGCCGGTCCCGCCGGCCCCGAGCAGGGGAGCCCTGGGACCGGAATCCCGGGGTGACGGGGAGTCCCGGGTGAGGGGGTCCCGGGCACGGAGGCCGTGCGCACGGGGGCAGGCCCCCCGCCGGGGGCGGGAGGCCTGCGGGGGAGCGCACCGTGCGGGCTACTCCTTCCTGAGCGTGTCCTGGATCGCCCCGGCGGCCTTCTCCTTGAGGTTGGACTGCTCGGTGGTGCCGTAGAACCGGGCGTCCGGGTGGGTGGGCGGGGGCATCGGCACCCCGGCCATGGGCCGGTCCCGGTAGCCGAACTCGCCCTTGCCGTCCGGGCTCGGCCCGGAGGCCCAGGAGCCCTCGGCGGCGGCGGTGCCGTCGGAGAAGTTGTAGTAGTCGTAGGAGAAGTCGGTGGCCTCCTTGGCCTGCGGGAAGTTGGAGGGCACCGGCATCTGCTCCAGCCCGTCGGCCTGCAGCTCGCGCACCGCGGCCATCCACTGGTTCTGGTGCATGGTGTCGCGGGCCAGCAGGAAGGAGAGCATGTCCCGCACGCCCTTGTCGTCGGTCATGTGGTAGAGCCGGGCAACCTGGGTGCGGCCCTGCATCTCGGCGTTGACGTTGGCGGTCATGTCGGCGAGCAGGTTCCCGGAGGCGGTGACGTAGGACCCGGACCAGGGGTTGCCCATCGAGTCCACCGGCCGGGCCCCCGCCCCGGCGACGATCGCGTGCTGGAGGTCGGTGCCGCCGATCACCGCCGCGACCGCCGGATCACCCTGGACGGCGTCCTCGGTGATGCCCAGCGGGGCCTTCTCCAGCAGCTGGGCGACCATGGTCGCCAGCATCTCGATGTGGCCGAACTCCTCGGCGGCGGTGCCGAAGAGCAGGTCCCGGTACTTGCCGGGGATGTGGGCGTTCCACGCCTGGAAGCTGTACTGCATCGCCACGGTGATCTCCCCGTACTGCCCGCCGATCACCTCCTGGAGCTTGCGGGCGTAGACCGCGTCGGGGGCCTCCGGGGTCGCCCGGTACTGCAGGGTCTGACTGTGCGTGAACATGCGTCTCCTCCGTGTCGTCGCCGTGGGGCCCTGCCGCACCGGGCGCGGGCCCGGTCCGGCGCAGGTGAGGCCACCCTAACCGCGGCCCGTGGCGAAGGGAAGGGTGCTGACGGATCGTGGTGCAACGGCTACGCTGGGCACGGCGGAGCACCCGGCGCCCCCGGCGCCCTGCCTCCGGTTTCGATCCCCACCCCTCCAGGAGCACCCGTGCAGCAGCTCGCCCTCGCCGCCCCCGGCGGCCTCGACCGCCTCGCCCTCCAGGACGCCCCCGACCCCGGCGCCCCCGGTCCCGGGCAGGTGCGGGTGCGCGTGCGGGCGAGCTCCCTGAACTACCACGACTACGTGGTCGTCACGGGGGCGAGCCCGGCCGCCGACGGGCGGATCCCGCTGGCCGACGGCGCCGGCGTCGTCGAGGCCGTCGGGGAGGGGGTCGAGGAGTTCGCGGTGGGCGAGACCGTGGTCTCCTGCTTCTTCCCGCACTGGCAGGACGGCCCGCCGGTGGACGGCGACTTCCGCCGCGTGCCCGGCGACGGCCTCGACGGCTACGCCCGCGAGGTGGTCGTGCGTCCCGCCACGTGGTTCACCCGCGCCCCCGCCGGGTGGAGCGCCGCCGAGGCCGCGACCATCACCACGGCCGGGCTCACCGCCTGGCGCGCGCTCGTGGTGGACGGCGGGCTGCGGGCCGGGGACGTGGTGCTGACCCTGGGCACCGGCGGGGTCTCGGTCTACGCCGCGCAGCTGGCCAAGCGGCTGGGGGCCACCGTCATCGCGACCTCGTCCTCGGACGCCAAGCTCGAGCGGATCCGGGCCCTCGGGGCGGACCACACGATCAACTACCGGGAGGACCCCTCGTGGGGGCGCACCGTCCTGGAGCTGACCGGCGGGCGCGGGGCCGACCACGTCGTGGAGGTCGGCGGGCCGGGCACGCTGCCCCAGTCGGTGCGCGCGGTGCGCATCGGCGGGCACATCGCCCTCATCGGGGTGCTCACCGGCGCCGCCGGGGAGGTGCCCACGGCCCTGCTGATGGCCAAGCAGGCCCGCCTGCAGGGGCTGATCGTGGGCAGCCGCCGGCACCAGGCCGACTTCGTGCGCGCCCTCGAGACGACGGG
Source organism: Kocuria flava (assembly GCF_001482365.1). NCBI lineage: Bacteria > Bacillati > Actinomycetota > Actinomycetes > Micrococcales > Micrococcaceae > Kocuria > Kocuria flava. Next base: position 2,398,576 of record NZ_CP013254.1, read on the forward strand.
GCTGCGCCCGGTGCTGGACCGCAGCTTCGGGCTGGCGGAGACCGCCGAGGCCTTCCGCCACCAGGAGTCCGGGGCGCACTTCGGCAAGATCGTCGTCGAGCTGTGAGCGCCCGGGCCCCGGCGGGGCCCGGGCGGAGGGCTCAGCGGGTCGCCCAGGTGGCCCCGGTGGCCGGGGACCAGTGCAGGACGTGGCCGGAGGCGAAGCGCTGCTGGACCTCCGCGCCCACCCGCACCTCGTCGGTGACGGGGTAGCCGTAGCCGTGCTCGCGCCCGGCGGCGATCCAGGCCTGGCCGATCGCCCCGTGGTTGGCCACCGCGTGCGAGCCCAGGCCGGGGGCCCAGTAGACGGTCGTGATGCGGCCCGCGAGCGCGAACTCCTGGTAGCACCCGCCGCCGGCCAGGCCGCAGCGCTCCGGGGTGATCGGCTCGCCCAGCGCGGTGCGCCCGCCGAGGCGGGCCCAGTGCTCGCCGATCGCCCCGCCCACGGCGTGCCCGCCGGAGGTCGGGGCCAGGGCGGCGGGGGCCGCCCCGACGCGGTCGGCGGCGTCGGCCGGGGCCCCGCCGCGGGCGTACTCGTAGAGGTTGACGGTGGCCAGCACCTGCCAGGGCTTGCCGGTGCTCTCGAGGCGGCCGTCGGCGTAGGTCAGCCCGATGCCGATGACCTGGTGGCGGGGGTCCTTGATGGCCTTGTCGTGGGCGGCGGAGGTGGTCCACCACGTCACGAGCGCGCGCACGTCGCGGTGGTGCTCGAGGGCGATGACCTCGTTGGCCTTCGTGTAGGGGCCGGTGCGCGGGTCGGTGAGGAAGGCCGTGCCGTGGGAGAACTGCTCGGCGGCGACCTGGCGGTCGGACTCCTGCTGGACGATCCGCGACAGGGTCGCGGAGTAGCGCACCGGCGGGGCGCCGTGGGCGGCCCGGTACCGGTTGATCTCCTCGAGCATCACCTGCGCGTCGGCCTGGCGCTGGGCGGGGCCGACCTCGACGATGTCCCGGGCCGCGGCCCGGGCGGGCGGGGCGGCGGCGAGGGAGGCGGTCGCGAGGCCCGCGAGGCCGAGGCCGGTGGAGAGGGCAAGGGCCGTGAGCCGGCCGGGACGGCGCGCGGGAGCGCAGCGGTGCTTCGCCATGGGTGTTCTGCTTCCTGGTCTGTCGGCACGCGCGGACGGAGGGGGGGAACCGCGCGCCGGGGGGCTTGCGCCGGCCGGGTGGCCGGCGGGACAGAGGAGGGCCGGGGAAGGGGCCCGCTGGGCTGGGGAAGACGCCCTGGGTGCTGGTGCCATCAGATGCTGACACACATAGTTGCCGAATCGTGACATGACCAGGGCGGACGCGTGTCGCGCCGGCGGGGCGATAGGCTGGCAGGGCCCGTCCGGGCCCGCACCGCCGCCTCCGTCCGGGCGCCCGCGCCCGCGCCGCACCGCAGCGCAC